>CBDCUW010000005.1:1372500-3914721 GCA_965222745.1 Rubripirellula sp. | reverse complement strand
CCCTGGCCAGTCGCTTCTCGGCTTCGCCGATAGCGGTCGCCATGGAGTTCAAGCTTCGATTCATTTCCTCGCCTTCATTGTCAATCTCTCCTGCTATCTGGCGTCAAACGCTGTCACGTTTGCATCGATGACACAAAGCCTCAAAAAAGACAAGGCAGCACGGCATCCGACGATGAGCGGGCGCAACCGGAAACGTCTTCCTGGTTGCTTGGGACCATTGCCACTGTATAGCCGATGTCGGTAGCGACAGTTCCTGTTCGTTGATTCCCAAAGGGAACCACGCGGTGTCACGTCAGGCAAACTTGTGTGCTATTGAAGCAGCAAGCTTGTTGCTTGACGGGACGCGGCGTCCAACGTCTTCCTGGGACTCGCTGGTCCAGTTGTCGCGAGGAATAGAAAGGCGGATTTGCCCCGTGTCGTAAGCTGTTACCGCGAGCCCGCATTCTGCGAAAGCATTGCGAATGACCGTGCCGTCGATTGATGGTGAAAGCCCCCTACCCTCCAGCAAAACCGTCCTCGAGTGGTACGCCTCTGGTAGTTCTTTTACCGTCCAGATCGTGTTTTCTAGCTGTGATAGGACAAAGGAAATATCTGCATGATCGATCGGACGTGGTGGCGCACCCGTTTGCTGAATTTCTGAGTGCAGATCATCCAACGCCCCGTCACAGGAAAACAAGGCGGCAACGTTTGCAGTCGATTGTGATGCCACGTCAATGCCTGATATTGCCCGCCAAGCGAGGCGAAGCAAAGGGTCGTCAATGGAACTTGATTCAAGTAGCTCGGCAACAATGTGCTCGATCCGCGATGCAGACCGCTGACGTCCGTAAACGGCAAGGGAGAGTGGAAAATAGCCGCCCAACCACTTGTGGCTACTGGTGAGATAGAGGTCGGAAGCGATCACCGAGGCCCCATGCTCGACCTGAGCATATTCTTGAGCCCCATCGATCACCGAAAAGAACAATTCCGATTTCTCACGGATAGATTCAGTAACGGAAGCTGCGGGAAAGCAGACCCCATCGTGGCTCAACGCCGTCAAGAACAGTCCATCGCAGCCGTGCTGCACGAACTTGTTGGCAACGTACAAACTGACGTCGTTGATCGTCGGACGATCATCTTCAATGAACCTGCGAATCGGCAGTACGACCAGCTCACGGCCAAACCCCTTGGCAAAATCTTGCAGGACTTTCCGATAAACGGGCCACGAAAGATCGGTGGTGAGGACGCGTTCGCAGGGACCGAAGAGCAGCAGTGCCGCGATTCGAATATGGGAGTCGGATGAAGACCCAAAAAGAATGGACTGCCACTGCTCGCAACCCAACTGCAACTTCAGCTTGTCCCGGAGTTGATGCACTCCCGGAAACGACGCCAATTGCGGGAACTCAGCTTGCAGATCAACCGGCCAATGGGCTCCCCCTTGAAAAATCAGTCGGTCCATCTCGGCGGACGCGGCATTTTTTCCTGCGAACTCGACAAGATCCCGGTGCCGATCGCGGGCGGTAGGCGTCATGAGGGCCCAGACGGGCTGAGTCGAGATAGTGAACAATGGTCATTGTTACTCTCCGTACCCTGAGAGCTTACGGAAGTTTCTGTTCCCGATCCAGCAGATCGGGATACGAAGTTGCAAATAAGTTCAGACGCTCCCAAATCCGCTGGGCCGCTTGTCGCTCGCTGGCGCGGTAATCAATCTCGAATCGTGAGGTTCGGCCGTTTTTGTCCACGATTTGAAAACCGACGGCTACGTCACCGTAAAGCCCAAAATCGACAAGCAGGTCGGGTTCATCGCGAATGTCCGATTCGCGGACAAGGCGGACCAGGATTCCGTGGACGTGCTGATGCTCGATCCACTCGGAAACGGGAGGACCCGGCAGATTGGAATCAGCTGTCCATAGCGATTCGGGCACAATGACTGTGCGATGAACCAACAGCCCGTCCTTTGCCAACTCGCAGTTGAGCTCAAGACTTTGCTTGCCGGGTGTGTCTTGCCAATATTCAGCTGTGCGAAACCATGCGACGGATCGGTACTGCTTTACTTCCGGTTTGCGCAACAGCTGCTCGTAGACAGTTCGCCAAGTTTCGGTTCGTTCAAAGACGAGCTTGCCGTCGGCCATTTCACTGATCTTGGAGTCCAATTCAATCAATCGCGACAATGCCTGGAACTGCAATGTCGCGTTCTCACTACTAGCGAGTGTACCGAGTGAAAGCGCGATGCGGTGATAGATCGACAAAAACTCCGGATGAACCACCAATTCTCTTCTCAGCCCCAAGGCACCCAGCAGAGTTGCCTGATGCCGATCTCTCTCCAGTGCATACTCCAAATAGGCGAGCTGAAGGCCAAAAACGCTGCTAACAATGACTCCGAGAACTGAAATCTGCTCCGGCATGCCTGCAAAGACACTCACCAAGGCAACAGTCAGCGATCCCAGCAAAGCTGCGGTGAGAAAACGACCGTTTAGGAGCGTTCGACCGGTCGAACGAACGTGCAAGACCTCCCAGGGACTGGTCGATTCACGGCTAGCTTTCTTGATCATTGATGAACCATACGACGCCTTCAAACTCACGACAAGAAAATTCTGTCGAGCGCCGCATTGGGTGTCGACGTGCTGACGTCAAGTGCCCAGAGGCAGGCTCCCACGTGGCACGATCGTGCCGACGCGGTGCCCGCCTCTCGTCGGGACAACGCTCGTTGACGACGGGTTTAACCTCTAGTCCGCGTTTTCGAAGATCCACGTGTGGGCCATGCCGACAACCTTGGACAGCAGCAACAGATCGTCACGACCGAAGGAATTCGAACTCCTCCATTCGTCCCCCTCTTTGTAGAGTCGGCTTGGCGTGACGTTGTACTGCTTTCCTCGTTCGGTGTCGTTGGCCCAGATGGCAACCTTGATCGAACCGAGTCTGATTTCGTGAACTGGTTTGCTCATCGCATTGCTCCTATTCGAGTTTTTCAAAACATTCTCGCCGCAAATTGGCGCTCGGTCTTGAACTACCACGGTTGCGCAAAGGATTCAAAACCTGCGGCGAAAATTCTGCGTTGAGATCTCGATTGCAGAGCATCACTGTCACAATTTGCAACACAGCGCCCTCACCAAATCGAGGATTTCAATGCTGGGTTGGCTCGACGTAGTTCATGCCCTTTCCGCGTACTGAGATTACGTGGATCTTCCCCTTCTCTACCTGAAAGACGATACGGTAGGGTCGGCCGCGAGGTACCTTGAAAACCAAGTGACGCATCTCCACCTGGAATTCGTTTGATTCTGGAGCGATCGAACCTGGAATGGAGTTGGCGAACTCAAGGGATGCAACGGCATCTAGCAGTTCTTGATACCAACGATCGGCACCCTGTACCGATCGCTCGCGAATCCACCGATAAATCTCTGCGATATTCGACTTCGCTTCGGCTGAAAACTCGACTCGGAATTCCATCAATCGAGTGGAATCTTGTTCTTCTTACGAAACTCTCGATCGAATTCTTTCCATGGCGTTGTTCGCCCAGCCGCCACGTCATCGAGCCCTCGCTGAATGGACAGCAGAGATTCAGTCTGTTCTTTCCAAGCTCGCAAGGCCTCGTCAGGCGAAATGGAGGTACCTCCGTTTGTGAGTTGTCGCCCGATGAAGCGGTGGAACAATTCGAGTTCTTTGTCAGATTGTGCCATGGATCGATAGTAGCACAGCTACCTGAACAAGATCAAAGAAAAGATTGAACAGTCTGATAGGAATCGATCGCAGGCAACAGCAAACCATCTCGACGCCGTTGCCCGCGAGGCTGGAGCCGATAGGCAGCCGCTTGGAACGCGGGACGGTTGAAAGCGTTGCTTGGTCCTCCATTTTTTCACTGCTCTGAGAGCCCTCCTCTCCTGTTCCGCAGTAATGAATTCCCACAGTCCTCGTCGAATCAGTTGTACGAACATCCCGGCCGGGTTCCTTCCCAGCGTGGTTGCGCGCACCGCGGCAGCCACAACGTTGAGGAAGTTCGCTTCGGAAGGCTTCATCCAGCCAAGCCCACAGGCTTGCTCGTAGAGAATCTTCACACTGGAAACTCTTTTCAGGTCACCTGGAGCAATCTTTCCAATAGAAACACCAGTTTTGGTATTTCCATAGGAAATAGTTCTCTTGTTTTTCCATGGGGGTGCAGATTCGCGTCTTCGTTGTCGTTTCTTTCCTCGTCCGGTAAGGATTTCGTAGCACTGGCCAAACTTGTTTCTAACCCGCCAATGCACATTGCGTCGTCTCAACAGCCTCAATGACCGCAGCCAAGCTGTGGCAGAGAAAACGGTTCGCTTGGCGATACCGAACACCTCTGCTATCCAGCCAGCTTTGACAAACCCGTAGTTGGTGATACAGCCGTTTTTGACAAACAAACAACGAGCTGCCATCACCAGGGAAGCAATCACCTCTGAAGGTTTTCGATGGCCTGCCAGTGCTTTTAGCAGTCGACGGGGGACAGGGACGAGTCTATCTTTGGACGTTCCCAACTCGGCCACCATCTCCCCTGCCCGCCCGTCGAAGTGACTCAGAAATTCGATTCGTTGTTGATCAAAGAATACAAATGGCCTCAGTTCTCTCAGACCGGCGCTGATAGAACGTTCTTTGAGTCCAGTAAGGTCGCAGATTTCGCGCATTAAAAACTGCGGTTTTCGATGTGAATCGCAGCGGCGATGCTGCATCTCGTGCAGCGAAAGATAGACCCTCAGCCCGGCAGCAGAGAGCTCCCCTACTCGCCTTCGCCATAGCAAACTACTGATTGTTCCCACCGACAGTAAGACGTACCCTCCTCGAAATCTGCTCGCCATCGCCTTTCTTTTCGAGACGCAGAAACCCCATTGGCCCTCGCTGATTGGCCGTGCCAAACGACACAAGTACACAGTCTAAGAATAATGATTGACAGCGCGCGACGGTTTGGTAAGCTCGGATCGGTTAGCAGTGTCCAAGCCTCTTGGCGCAGCTGTGAATCATTTGGACTTCTAAGACCCGATCATTCGTTGCCGCGAGTGACCGGGTCTTTTCTTTTGACGTTCGTGGTTGCCTGTCGTCCCTACCTCCTTGTTATTTCTCGTTAATCATCGTTGACCACTTGTACACAGCCTCCTGGCTACGGCAACGAAAAAATCGTGATCCCACTGGGCCAGTGGCCCACTGGCCCAGTGGGATCCCCCAAGGCAGACCTTTGGGCCAATACTCTTTGAGCCTGTGATTCCGGGTGCTTACGAGAGAATCTTCCATCGAACAAACGAACGAAGCGACCACCTCCAACTGAATTCAAGATGTGGGTGGGTTGGCCATCGTCGGTCGCGGCCTGGCAAACCAAATCGTGCTGTCGAAAAAGGGCCACTGGCCCAGGGGGCCAATGCGCCATTGGGCCAGTGGCTCTTTGGGCCAAGGGGTGAGCGAGCCATCGGGCCACTGGGCCATTTTTTTCTTGTCGGATGCACTGCTGTCGTGTATGGAACCAGAAGGGGTAATAACGACGGGGGCAATCATGGATGTGACAACCATTGCATTACGAAAGGGCGGTGTCGCCAAAACGGCAACTACGGTGAACATGGCTGCGGCGCTAGCCAAACTCGGAAAGAAAACTCTTGTCGTTGACCTCGATCCACAAAAGAACGCCTCCAAGCGGCTCGGATTCGAGTTTCCCGAAGATGGTTCCCAGGACTTCTTTTCAAGCCTCGATGCGATCACCAACGGTACCCCAATGACCGAGATTGCGGTTTGCCATCCGAAATTCGATGGCAAGCTTTGGTTATGTCCGGCTGTGGATGCACTGGAGCACGTTGGTGACCTGATTCGTGGTGAGTACTATCAGTTGCCCCAATCCCAACAGGCCCAGATCACAGCAGAAGAACACGAACGTGCGAGGCTGGTGCATTTGAATCAATCTCTGGCAAGCCTAGCCAACCAGGGCTTTGACCACGTCTTGATCGATACCCCTCCGCGCATGGGATTTCACTTGACTTGTTCACTTTATGCGTCCGATTGGTTGCTGATTCCCGTGTACCCCGATTCAGACTCGCTCGACGCGATGGATGAGTTAGTCGACTACGCTTCCTACTGCATTGAGAAGATGAATTTACCGCTGCTGCTCATCGGTGTGCTGTTGTCGGGAACAAGGGTTGGCACAAACTTGGCGAAGGCCGTGAAGGATCATCTGATCGAAACATTCGGGGCCGACGGGGGAGGGGGCCTGTTTACCACTCAAATTCCCTTGGCTGTGAACATCCCGGAAGGAGCCAATCAAGGGCAAACGATTTTTGAGTATCGGCCGAACCATGGGCACTGTCGCCTCTTCACGCATCTTGCCGAGGAGTTTTTGCGGCGAATCGACTTGATGACCCAGGTAACCAAACAGACTGCAGGAAGCCGTGGCTAATCTAGTCGGTCGCAAAAAGAACCAGGGGATCCAGGACTCGCCCTTGATGCAACCGAAGCAAAAGGCGAAGCCGGCCAAGACTCCGCCCGTGCCCAACGTCAACACCTATCTTGAAAACGCGGCGACAGAAAAGTCGAAGCGAAGTTTGTCACGCGAACGAAACTCCGTTCCGCCTCCTCGTCCCGCATTGGTGACACAGCCACCTCCCGTGGAAACACACCCCAGAGTGTCAAAAACAAAAGACTTGATTCGCAGGCACATGTACTACACTGCGTGGCAACTGGACCGAACCGCGAAACTCGCGGAAGTGCTGATGCAAAAGAAGTCGCGCGCCCGCAGCGAAGGTTCACCGAAGGTGAAGACATCGGAGATCATCACGCGCAACACGTTCATTCGAGCCAGCGTCGACGCTGTGTTGTCGCTGTTCGACAATGATGACATCGAAATTGTCGATAACGAAGAGGAACTCAAAGAGGTGATTCTTGGCAAAATGAAGATCGCGAAATGACACCAGCGGCGTTCTGTGTGATCACCTTGCTGTAACAGACGTAGCCGTTTGACTTTGTTACCTCCCATCCAATTTTCCTGTGTACAAGTCCGAAAACGTACTCCCTGCTGGCGCCCTGTACGGTACACGCCGACACTGAAAGATGATTTAGCCAGAAGTACCGGCGTGCAGTGAAAAAATCTTCTTGCAGACGATGACACCCGGATAGCTTGGCTACCAACCAAGTGAAAGGGGAGGGGAGTTGACTGCCCTTCAAAGTGTATGCGGCAGCGCATACCGTCATCGGTCCGTAGAGCTGGACGCTGCGAGAGTAGCTTGTCCAGCTCGACGAGGGCTTACCAGAGTAATCCCACAAAAGAGCTCACTCCATTTGTATCGGAGTGAGTTCTTGTGGAGTAATCCTGGTATTCGACTCGATGGCCCATGATGGGAGTTCAGCGTGGGCGACGCGGAAAGACTCTTCTCTCTTTTGGAGTGAAGAGCCGTTGTTGTTCAAAGCAGGTGTAATCCCGTTTGTGAGCAATCCAAACGGAGCAAGCTGCCAACTTCGGCATGCTAATCCTGCCTAGGGGCGGTGAGAGTCTTTGACTTCGCCAACCTAGCTGGCGTGGGGAGCTCTGAGCCTGGCGACAGGCCAGACCGGGTTTGCCAACTCGGCGTCCTTGGAAACAAGGCGGTGAATAGCTCAACCATGAAAGGCGTAGGTGAATGCCTTCGCTTGCCAGTGAATCTCTTTGAAGCCGGTGCCAAACTGCGAAAACCCGTAGTCGGTCGGTAAGGGGATGCTTCCATGTTCGGTCCCCTGAAATGCTTGGCCACTGGCCAAGTGAAAGTATGGAAGCGGGAACGCTTCACATACGGCTGCGGTGTCTGCTCAGAATTGAGCTAGCGACGGGAGCAAAGAGGTGAAGACAACAACTAACGCGGGAAGGTCTTGAGATGCCGGAATAGTCACCGGTGCCACGGCTTGGCAGCCAAAGGTGTTCTTCGGAAAAAATTCTCAAGACTGGGAGTGTGGTCTGAGTAGAAAGTGAATCACCGTTTCGTGTGATTCAGCGGTGATGGTCGCGAAGGCGGCTACATCAACGAACTCGTTGGTGCACGGCAAGGCAGTCGTGTCCCGTTTGTGACTGATCCGTGGGTGGTGCCTCGGAGAGCAACGACGAAAGGACTGACGGACGGTCGAGTTTACTCGACCATGTTGTAAGAAGAGAGGCTCCGGGAGGAGCCAAAAGAAACGGCCCCGAGGCGCCTCCGGAAGGAGGTGCCAAAGGGCCGGTTCAAAAGTGTGGTTTTGTACTCAAGAAAGGAAAAGATGCGGAGCAGTTCATCAATGCCTGAAAGGCATTATGAATTGCAAAGCATTCAATAAGAATATGGTTTTCGCGGCGGATTTCCGACGCGGTTTCTTTTGGATTGCACGCAGGAGGCGTTCCGTTTTTTCGATTGTTTTCGGCTTTGGTGGGCCCGTGCCGATGAACGGGCCCCACTTTTGGATGATTGAAATGGGCTACATTTGTGAAGCAACGTCGGTGAAGGGATTCGTTCAGCAAATCGCAGTGGTTTACCTGACGAAGGGCTACCGCTGGTTTGTCCAGGGTGATATTCCGGTGGGTAAGTCCGTCGTAGATATTGATGCAAAGCTGCTGAACAAGCACGGCATCGACATTTCGGAGACGACACGCTGGCGGCGAAAAAAGCTCGGCCTTGCGAACGTGCAATACCTTCGGCTGGGGCGAAGGTTTGTACTCTTGGCGACCAATGGCAAGAAACAAACGGAACCGTGGCGTTTGGTGGAGGAAACACCGATTCGCGTTTGCAACTACTCAATCAGCCGGAGGCCAGAAGGACGGACACGCGAGGGGATAGCTAGACCTCGACTCCGCTCCCATGTTCAAATCGACTGGGAGCACTACAAAGAACTCAAGGCAATGTTTGACGGGCTGTCGTGTCGACGTTCGGCAGAAGAGTTGACGCAACTTTTTTACGAACTGCCTTTTGAGCCTTACGCTCCAGTCCGTCGCCAAGTTGCCGGATTGCGCGCCTTGGTGAACCGCAACCGTCGTAGTCGAGGGCTGGCTCTGGTTTCCAAAGAATCGTTTCCAATGAAGTCCTACTCAGTGCCAGTGTATCGCCCCAACACGGTGGTTGAGCTATGGTCACCGCTCGGAAAGTGGTGGTATGAAATCAGGCGACCAAGTTGCGCATTCCCAGATCTTGTGATAGAATCAAATCACAGCAAATTGTGATAGGGTGAGCAAGGTGAATGAAGTGATCGCCAAGTATGCAGAAAGAAAAACGACCAACTTAAGCTACATGTTAAACGTTTTCTCGATATTCCAGACACTCGCAGTAGTGTCAAAACCCGCGATACGCGGGTCATTGCCTGATGAACAGATTCCTTTCATAGTGTTGGGCGAAAATGCTATCTTCCTTTTGTTTCCATTGCTTCTCGCATTCGTGGCACTGCTGTTAGCCTTCTGTAAACCAAAGTCCCTGCATGCGATGGCATTGTCGCTGGTTTGCATTTCGGTGAATCTGTATTTGCTTGGCGGAGAAGGACTAGAGTTTCTGTTCTAGACTCAGATCTGAGGGCCGCACAACCTTGCGCGAACCTTGAACTCAAGTTCGTCAAAACTGCTTTGACCAAGCTTTAGGCGTTTCCCTGGCAATGGAATGGGTGTTCCGGCGGCACGATCTGCGATTGCACGAGCCGCGGAGTTGCTGTTTGCACCGCCGATTCCCGTCGCGGAATAGTCTTGGTTAGCTTTTAAGTCTCGAACGGCGCGCCTTACATCTCCATCGCTTGCGGGGATCTTTTTGTAATCTACGTTACGATCCGAATTTGCTCGGTTCCATGCGTCCCGATCTGCTTGAAGCGTTCCGGTTGTTTGTTGATCAACAGGCCCAAGGTTTCCGTTGTTTTGCTGACCATAGGAATGCACATCGCCACTACCGGGGCCGTTCGAGTTTGTGACTACGAAGCAATGATCCAACCACTTGGAATCCCCTCCGAACGGTCGGCAGACGAGATATGGACTGAACCCTGATGGGTCTCGTAGATAAGTTGGGCTATTGCCAACATATGCGTAGTGATTATTCTCGCCCAAACTGAATCCTACAGAATCCTCCGAAAGAAACGTCCCACGTTTTGCGTCGTAGAATCGAGCGCGGTAGTAATACAGGTCGGTTTCCACGTCGTGCTCGCGACCAGTAAACAAGTATCGGGTCAGAAGCGATTCCGGTGGGTCCAGGACATTTGGGTGCGGTCCGCTTGATGCGCGTCAAACACCATGATTCTAGCGACTCGTGCTGGGCATAAGGTCAGCGACAGTCGGTTTTGACTGAAGCGATTTCTCATACACGTTGCTCCAGATCTTGCTCAGCAGAATACAGCGAAGCGTCATGACGTGCTGGCCGCCTTCACGGTGCCAACGCATCCCCGAGAGCTTCATCCGCTCGCTGACAATCTGCTTACACGCTGACTCCACCACGCCACTGCCAATCGGGTAACCTCGCTCTCGTGCCGAGGCGAAATCCATGAATCGCTTGTAACGACGCAAGTACCTCTCGGCTTTGTCGGCATCGGAAGCGAAGGTCTTCTTGTAGCCGTGCAGCTCTCTCATCTTTGCGATCGAGCGCAGCACCCGACCATGACCGCCCGGCTCCAGCAGAAGACCACGAGCACGTGACAGCCAATCCGCACGCTCAGACTTGCCCACTTGCAATGCATCCGCGATGGTCGTCAGTCGCTCGCTTGCATGATAGTAGTCAACAATCCGCGTGATCTTGATTCGCCGACCATCGACGAAGAACTTCCGTAGAGCATTCTTCCAGTACGCGGTTTCAATCTTGCCAGCGTCTGTGACGTAGACCACTTCGGGCAGGTCTTTGCCGCAGGCTCTCAGGGTTTCTGCCAGCAACGATGTCAATTCATTCGAGAGTGTGTGTTGATTCGACTCAGGAGCCTGCCCCAAGTACACCGTTCCGAGTTTCTTCCCCTGATCGATGACGCTAATGCACGCCACACCGGCCATCTCAAAGAAACTCCAAGGAGCCAAGCCGAGAGAAACACCGTCACGACTTACCGACAGCACTGCGGTTCGATCGTTTTTGCGGACTTCGTTGACCAATTCGAGCAATTTCGCGACTTGGGCTTGTTGACGAAGTGACCCCAGAGAAGCTGCAAGATTTGCCGTCAATTTCCGAAGTTTCTCATTGCCGATCGAAAGACCGAAGCGATCTTGGATCATTTCGCGAGTGCGCCCCTGGGTGCTTCCACTGGTCGCAAATTGCTTGCCGACGATGTCAGCGGCTGCGGGAGTAAACCCGTTCTCGATTCCGAGCAGCAATTCGATCGGGAAGATCGTTTTCCCATCGCGTCCTCGGCGGTAGCGTGCGCGATCGAGGGACAGTTCACCAAACGGCGTGAGGATCTGGGATCGCAACGTCTTGTCCGCCAACCGCCGATAGTTCTGCCCGTTGTGCTCAATGGTTCCGGGCATCTGACCAAGTTCCGGTTCCAGTTGGGAAACAAGCCACTGAAGAACAGAATTGGCGGAACGACGAACTTCGGTGGCGAGGCGATTTTCAAGTGCATACATCGAAGTGGCTGAAACTCCATCGGAAAGGAACTGCGAAACCGCCTCGACAATGGCGTTGATCAAGTCGCCAGCAATTCCATTAACCGCCTGAGAAACATCGCTTTCTGTGATTGCACGAACAAGGCTTCCTGCCTTAACTTGGACATCCATGAGGTTTCCTTTTGAACGGGCTGTGTGGTAACAACCAGTTTCCTGAGGAAGCCTCTTTCTATGAATAGCAATCACATGCCGAAATCAGGCGCATAACGCGGATCGCACCCGGACATTTCCATAGGCATCGTATTGAGGATGTTGGGCTATCTCACCATTCAATTCAACGAGGTCGCGTGTCGTGCCAAGATGGTCGGTCAGATGCCATTGGTTTTCTTTCGATGATGGATCTTGAGCGAGCACTTCATCAATGCCAACACCGTGCAGATACCTCACAGCCAAGGAGTCACCAATAAAATCAAGTATTACACCGTCGCCGTCGTAAATGAAATGTGTTGAGTTCTGATCCACACTTCCTTTCACCACCGTTTTCGAGATTCGACGCCCCAAAGAATCGTAAGCGAATTCTACGCGCTGTATTTGCGTACCGGTTGCACCAAAGTCGACCACACTCGTGAGCCGTTGACGATGGTCGTAGGCGAATCGTCTTGTTGAACCATCTTCGGCGGTTCGCAGTACCAGGTTACCTTCATCATCATGTTCGTAGGTGAACGTGCCATCGTTGGTCAGGCGATTGGCCGCACCTGTTTCATAACCTTCACCGTGTCGGTAGGACGACTTGCGATTTCCGTTTGCGTCGTACGTATAGAATTCGTCGGTGAGCGCCTCGTTTGAGTAATCGGCACGACGAAGTTGATCGCGATCGTCGTAGGAGTAGGTCGCGATGCCATCGATGCTTTCAATCTGCTCGATTCGGCTTGCTGCATCGTATTGGTAGTTGTAGAAGGCGATGTTGCCTTGATGGCCATCGTGCGAAATGCGTTTGATTCGGTTAAGGCTGTCGTATTCGTATCTAGTGACAACCGATGGCCCAGTTCGATCGAGACTTTCGTACCGGCTGACCGAGTCATATTGACCGATCTGGTTGTAAACGAAGTCGACCAGCTTGTCTGAAGTGCCACTGCCTGACTGCTGGATCGCTTCAACGCGATTTAGCGGATCGAAAGCGTAGCTGGTTCTTGCCCCCACAACTCCATCGATTGTGTCGGTTACCGACAAAACATTCCCAACGCCGTCGTGGTCGTAAGAAAGTACCACGTTCGGGACATCTGGCGTACCAGCGTTGTCAACACTCGCCACGCGGTCGCGATGGTCGTACTCAAACGCAAGCGATGAATAGACATCGTTCACGCTCTTCAAATTGCTGGCATCGTCGTATGCGTAGCTGATCGTATTGACAACTGTCGTTCCATCCGCATCAACCCAAGTTTCAGTTATGAGTCGATCAACGTCGTCATAGCCAAAGTTTGTGATTCGCCCATTGCGATCCGTCTTGCGAATTAGATTGTCGACCGAGTCGTATTCATAAAGCGTGCCGGGTGTGATCTGCGTAATGCGCCTGATCTGACGGAGTGATTGGTCTACACAAAAAGAGGCTTCCTCAAGGAAACTGTTTGTTCTCAGGCAGACAGCTCAAAAGGAAACCTCATGGATGCTCAAGTTAAGGCAGGAAGCCTTGTTCGCACAATCGCAGAGAAAGAAATTTCAAATTCGGTAACCGAGTTCGCTGCCGAATTGACCTCCAAGGTCGTTGAATTGGTCCGCGATTTTGTGTCCGGCGCCGTCTCGGCGGCCAGAATGTTTACGTTGGAGAATCGGCTGGCCAACTGCGTGCGGGAATTTGCTCGAAAAGTCATCGGGTGGCTTGTTGCGAGCCTTGAACCGGAAATCGAGCGGATGCCGGGTACAGTGAAGCACAACGGCAAGAATTTCCGACGATTGGCTGCCAAGAGCCTGCGGAGCAACATTGTGACGTCGTTCGGCGAAATCTCGTTTCAACGTGCTCGTTACCGCAAAGGGCGTGACGGCAAATTGCTCTTTCCTTTGGAGCAACTGCTGGGAATTGAACACGGATTTACGCCCGCGGTGGCGAACCTCATCGGTAGGCAATTTGCTACCGCTGGCAGCACACAAGGCCGTACGCGAGAGATGATTCGGGATCGGTTTGGAGTTTCGATCGGCAATGAGAAGTTGCGCAAGCTGACGCAGACGCTTACTTGCTCGCTGGAACCGCTGCGCGAGGAAGCTCAGGTAACCAAGTTGACCGAACTGATCGAACAAGCACGCTCTGGTGGCGGCACTGCCGTCCTTTCGGTCAGTCGCGATGGTGTTGCCCTCGGCCTGGCTCCGTGGAGTTTCTTTGAAATGGCCGGTGTTGCTTGCATCAGTGTCTTGAGCGATGGCAAAAAGCTAGGCACGGTGTATCTGGGACGAACACCGGAAGCGAATCAGGAGACACTTTCAAGCGATTTGACTTCACTTCTGACGGCGGTGGTAAAAGCGTGTGGCGACGATCTTCCCGAAATCGTTTACGTGACCGACGCCGGCAAAATCGAGACCGCATACTGGAAGAATGTGCTTCGGAAATTTTTCGTTGATGGTAGTCGAATCAAAATCACGCGTGTCGTTGATTACTACCATGCCAGCGAGCGTCTGACGATCATCGCTGATGCCCTGAAGCTCGAGAAAGAATCCCGAGCAGACTGGCTTTCGCGAACGCGAGCGTTGCTGCTTGAACCAGGCGGGCATGGTCGTGTGTTGCGTTCGATCGCGAAGATGAAATCGGAACACGGTTACAAATCGTCACACGCCAGTGATGCAGAGAAAGCCGAGAAGTACCTTCGCCGGTACAAGCGATTCATGGATTACGCAGATGCCCGTACCCACAATTACCCGATCGGTAGCGGGGTAGTCGAATCGGCATGCAAGCAGATTGTCAGTGAACGGATGAAGCTTTCGGGAATGCGATGGCATCGCGAAGGAGGCCAGCAAGTCATGACACTTCGTTGTATTCTGTTGAGCAAGATTTGGAGCAAAGTGTATGAGAAATGGCTTCAGTCAAAACCGACTGTCGCTGACCTGATGCCCCGCGGAGACCGCTAAAATCACTGTGTTCACCGCGCATCAAGCGGACCGCACCCAGCGTGCCTTTTCCCAGCGGATCGACTTCAGTGATCAGCCTGTCTCTCGCGTCATAGCGAAACTGTGTCCTGTTTCCAACTGGATCAATAAGAGCAACGAGATTGTCGTCCGGGTCGTACTCGTACGTCGTTATCCCGCCATCCGGATCGGTCGTCGATCTCAGCCGATTTCGAGCGTCGTATTCGTACGTGGTTTCATGCTGAAGCGGATCGGTAACACTCGTTAGATTGCCAACGTGATCATATCCGTATCGCGTCACATTGCTCTGTTCATCCGTCGTTGTTTCAAGCCGATCAAGCGGATCGTATGTGTTGGCAATCGTGCTTTGTTCGGCGTCTGTCGTTGTCTCAAGGTTGCCTGCTGCATCGTAGGTGAAGATCGTGACAGGCGAGGTGAGGGGACCGTCACCGTCCGGATCTGGCTCAACAATTCTCGTTAGCCGATTCAGATCATCGAAAGCGAACTCCGTTCGATTCCCGTTTTCATCAATGACAGCGGTCTGATTGCCCGCGCCGTCGTACTCGAATTCTTCGAAAGCCTCGTCGTTTGTTCCAACCGCGTAGGTAATCTTCACCAACCTGCCGAGAGGGTCGTAGTCGTAATCCGTCACGCGGCCAAGTTCATCGGTATGCAAATCCAGCAAGCCAAAGTCTCCGTAGGTCATCGTCGTGACCAAGTCATTGTTCTCACCGTTCTCGGTGTCATCCAATTTTCCGATCACACGCGAAACCATGGTCACGTTGCCGTTGTTCGGATCAGTTTCATAAAAAGTCAACCGACCAAGCTCGTCGGTCTCGCTGGTCATTTGGTTAAAGAGTGGTTCGTAGGTGAACCGTTTTGGTCGCGGAGAAGGCGTATCGGCTGACTCACCATCGGTCGACTCGGTCATGGCGCCAATATTGTCTTCGGACCCAGCGTTCGCTGATGCATCGGCAGCGAAACCAGGGACCTCAACCAATTCACCCAGGACGCCAGAGGGAACCGAAGTGACTTCGACCTCAATGCGATTACCAAGCGTGTGCAGCGTAAACTCAAGTCCGTCAACGGAGTCCAGTCCAACAACTGAATCAAAATCACCCAGTCTTGAGTCGTACGAAAGTAGTACGTGTCGATCGCCAACGGATGGCTTGAACGAAGCATCAATAACAACGCTCAACGTGCCGGCAAGGTTTGCTTCACCATCAACAGCTACAATCCCTTGGGGCGGTACCATCGCTCCCAATTGAACGGCAAGCGTTGAGCTAGATTGCTGCGTCAAGGATTCAGCTACGTTCAGGGTCGTATCGGCGGGAACTGACAGCGTGCCTGCAACGATGAAGTCAGCAACAACCGTTCCTGAAGCAGTGGCTTCATTCCCACCGGCAATAGTGATTGTGTTTCCGGTTAACGCGCCAGAATCATCAACGCGTATTGTTGTTCGATCAAGAGAAGGGTTCCCCAGTGTCGTGGAACCGAACGATTCAATTGAAATCCCCAAGCCATTACGGTTTGGGCTTAGCGACTCGACCGAACTCAGGTCGATTGAACCACCTGACTCGCTTCGAAACACCAGGCTTGCATCATCATCACCCGCTGCACCGGTCGTTACGGTCGTCAAGCCAGACAGATTGATCTCGCCACCGTTTGTTGCCGAAACAACGACGTCTGAGAAGGAGTGTGTCGCTTCAATCGAATGCAAGGATGAAAGGTCTAGCCGAGTGCCCTCGCCATCAACGGTGAAGATAGGTATCGCGCTAAAGCTCCTGTGCAACGCCGGGTCGGTCGAATACGACGTTATCGTTGAGGGAAGCGTATATATCGCACCTCCTGAAAGTGCGAACTGGCTATCATCGATCGCAGTCAAGATACCTGTTGTCAAATCTCCCGTGCCATCAAGTGTGACATCAGTGTCTAGCAACTCCGTCAGACGTGGCGCAGAGAAGACTCGGTTGCCTGTAACTGGGAGACTCGCGCCGTCTAGAAACGTTAGTTTTGGCAAACTCACCTGGTAGCTCTCCAAGTTCGGCAAACGTAGCTTTGTGGCTCGTTGCAACTCCGGCAGTATGTACTGGTCAGTGTCAAAATCGAGGCGAACTCCTAAGCCGTCTTTGTGTGTGTCGAATGACTCAACGGAAGTCAGGTCAATCGCGCCACCGGAGGCCGTTCGAAACACGAGGTCTGCATCATCGTCACCCGCCGCGTCGGTTGTTACGGTCGTCAAGCCAGACAGATCGATCTCTCCACCATTTGTTGCTGACACAACAACATCGGAGAAGGAGTGTGCCGCATCTATTGACTGCAAGGATGATAGATCTAGTCGAGTGCCCTCGCCGTTGACAGTAAAAACGGGTAGCGGACTGAAGCTCTTGTGCAATGCAGGATCGGTCGAATACGACGTTATCGTTGAGGGAAGCGTATACGTCGCTCCATCTGAAAGTATGAACTGGCTATCATCGATGGCCGTTAGAACGCCGGTCGTCAGATCTCCTGTTCCGTCAAGTGTTACCCTGGTGTCGAGCAATTCCGTAAGTAACGGTGCGTTGATAGACCGCCTTTCCGTACCCGGAAGCTCGGAGCCTCCAGAGAGGCTCGTTAGTTTCGGCAAGTCAAGATTGAAGTTCGGCGGTAGGCTCAGACGCAATTTGCTGGCGGTCTGCAATTCTGGCAATGTATGCTGAGCGCCAGCAAAGTCGAGCAGGATACCTAGGCCATTAAAATTCCCGTTCAATGACTCAACGGAACTGATATCAATCGACCCACCATTTTCCGATCTGAATATGACGTTATCTGTGGAGAACCCGGCTCCGTTCGTTGTAACCGTCGTCAATCCCGATAGTTCTATTTCGCCTCCATCGGCCGCCGAGATCAAAATGTCGTCGAGGTAGTGGCCTCCCTCAAAAACAGTCAGTGGTGACAGATCGAGACGCGTACCTTCGCCCTCGACCTGGAATGGAACATAGGCGAGACCGGAGTGCAGGTCAGGGTCTGCTGAGTACGAAGTGATGCCCGCAGGAATAGCGAACGTCGCACCGCCGGAGAGGTGAAACTGGGAATCATCGATTGAATCCAGTATTCCAGTCGTGAGTGTTCCCGTACCATCCAACGTGACTTTCGTGTCTAACAGTTCGGTCAACAATGGCGCGTTGACAGATTGGTTCGCGATCACCGGTATCTCGGAACTCACGTTGAGCCGCGTTAGTTTTGGCAAGTCGAGATTGAAACCCGGTGGAAGGTTCAAACGCAATTTGCTGGCAGTTTGCAGTTCTGGCAGAACATACTGCGTGCCATCGAAGTCGAGTTGAATACCAAGGCCGTTGAAGTCTCCATTTAGCGACTCTACGGAGCTGAGATCAATCGAACCACCATTTTCCGTCTTAAAAACGAGATTGCCTGTGAAGAAGCCGGCTGCGTTAGTGGAAACGGTTTTCAATCCTGACAGATCGATTTCGCCACCATTGGTCGCTGATATCAGCATGTCGTCGAGATAATGTCCACCTTCAAAGCTCGCGATTGACGACAAATCGAGACGAGTTCCTTCGCCTTCGGCCTGGAATGGAATAAATGCTCCGAGCCCGGCGTGTAAGTTGGGATCGGCGGAATACTCGGTGATTCTTGGAGGAATCGCGAACGTTGCACCAGCGGAGAGATGAAACTGCGAATCATCGATGCTCTCGAGCAAACCAGCAGAAAATCTGCTCGTACCTGCCAGTGACAACCGGTTGTTTTCAAAAGCCGTGAGCGTAGGGAAGTTGAAGAGCCCGCCTCTGGACGCGTCTAAGTTGCTGGCGTCAATCTTTACCTCGCTGTTGGCTGTGATTGCTGTTCCCAGCGTCGATAGTGTTGCATCATTCCTGATGTCCAAAAGACCGTCGAATCTCGTTGGACCGCTCGTCGTAAGCGATGCGCCATCGATCGTGAAGTTTGCATCGGAGACAACTCGATAGATGACAACAGGCTCCGCCTGAATCGTTACCGTAGTGTTTGCATCATCGACATCAATGATCACTGTGTCACTGGGGCCAGGCACCGCACCCGTACTCCAATTGTCTGCGTCGTGCCAATCGCCGCTTGCCCCAATCCATTCGACGGTACCGACAGAAATCCCGCCTGATATCTCATCGGCGATTTCCAGAACATTACCGCGAGTGTCGTAGACGAACGAAGTTGTAAAGGCTCTTGCGTCAGTGCGACTCGATACAAGCCCGTCGTCATTGCGTTCTAGTATTTCATGGATTCCCATCTCATCAGCTACCGTCGTTACCAACCCAGTTTCACTCAGACGGAAGTTTTGAAGGTTTCCGTTGGAATCTATGTATTGGGTAGTGTCTGATTCTGGTAGGTCGTTGGAAACAGTGACCCCATCTAAGTTTGTGAACTCTTCGGACGACAGATGGACTTCAGACCCATCTGCTCTTGTTCCAGCGATGACTCGGCCGGAGTATTGGTCGTAGATGGTGGTCTCTGTAAATCCTCTTTTGATCGTCTCGCCAATCATGCGATGCCGGGCGTCGTAGTCCCAGTAACGAGAAGTGTCGTCCGGATCGGTGATTCGCTTCAAATCACCGTTTTCATCATGCTCCAGCTTTGTCACTCTCCCGGCTGGGTCGATGATCTGTGAAACATGATGCCCGTTGTAAACGAAGGACGTAACGAGTCCGGCCGGATCCCTGATGCCATCTAGCCGACCTTCGGCGGAATACATGTATTCGGTGGCGTTTCCATTACGATCAGTGACTGAGCTGATGTTGCCTCGTTCGTCGAATTGATAGACCGTCTGATCCTTCATCGTACGTCGAAACGTCCCGTCTGCTAACTTCTCCAAAACCGAAAAATCACCGATGGGTGACTGGTAGTCAGAAGATAATTCGCTTTTGCGAAACACAATGTCTGATCCATCACCATCAACTAAGAGAGCAGCGCCTGAAAACCGAGTGCGCTCATTGATCGGTTTCTCAACAACGCGCTGTAATCCGGATAGGCTCCAGCCCGCGCCAAATGGGCTGTCTACTTGGTTTACCGTAGCCAGCGTGTTTCTCGTCCCTTGCGAAACGCCGGAGACTACGTCAATGTCACTTCCTTGGTAGAGTCCAACGTCGACCCCGTAGTCGTACAACCCGGTCTCATGGTTACCCAATGGAATGTTCACGCTTGCGGAAACGTGCTGGCCATTCTCAATCTCGGGAAGATGCCATTCATTCGTACTTCCACGGCCGATAGATTCGTTTCTCACCCCAATGGCGGTATCGATTCCGTTAGCATCAACGGACACACTCGCAGAAATGAAACTGATCGGAGGTGGAGCACTACCGCCCTGGCTTAGGTCAATGAGTTGGTTTACGACTGGATAGCTGAATCTAACAATCTTCGACGGAGATGCTCGAAGTGAGTCGTATCGTAGCGTTAGACCGCGAGTTTCCCCAGCCGACTGGTAGGTAACAAGGTCGTGGGACTCCAGTAGGGCACCGGAGTTTAACTCGACCTCGGATGAAAAGCTCTGCGTGGGTTTCCCGCAACCGCAGGTCAAATCGTCTGCTTCGAATCGAAACGGCCCGGGCCTCAAAACATAGACGCGCCAATTGGCTCCGTTGTTTCCGCCAATGGCGCTAAGCGTTCCTCCGGAGACTGGCTCAATAACGGAGCCATCGTCACTGACTCTTCCCGTTCCGAACACTTCGAATCGCTGAGAGACCGCATCGACTTCCCAAAGGTCGAGTTCTGTCCCGGGGGCATAGCCCGACTTGTTTGGAACGGTCAGTTGAGCTGGAACCTCAAACTCTGCTCCGTTCATTTCCGTGGTGTAGATTGCGTAGATTGGATTGGGGAGCAGTTCCGGAGGTAAATCTCTCGGTGTCCGATTGGCTGGTACCTCCATAAACCCGATTCGTCCCGTCAGCGGCGTTCCATTAACGTCAACAGCTGCCCCCTGAGCGATCACAAGCTCTGCGTCCGGCAACTCCGAGTTCGTGACAACCGTTTCGGCGTTGGCTTCGACGGGAACGGTTGTGCTTGTGTCAAGAATTGGCAAGTAGATGACACGATGGACGGAGTTGAGTGCCCCTGAGATGGGATTCTCGTCTAAGAAGAAAGAGAGCTTCTTCTTCATGTATGGATACGGATCGTCGCTGTTGAAGGCGTCGCCGTGAATCTCAATTGACCCCGAGGGAAAGTCGCCAGCAGTCTCGAAGAGGAATTTGCCATCGACATCAGAAAAAACTTCGAGATCTCCGATTGTTAGCCGAAGCCCCGCTAGCGGTACGTCGTTGGTGTTGCGAACTGTTCCTGCGTACCTCGTAGTACTAAGCGGATCAGAAACTACCTCTAAAGAGACTGTCTGTGAGGATGAGTCTGTCCCGTCTGAAGCTACGACAGAAAACTCGTAGATTCCTTCCTGGCCTGGTCTTGGCGAAAACGTCAAAACCTTGTTCGCCCCAATCACGCCATTTGGAAGTGGGGCATCGGAACGAATTGAGTATTCGACGTTATCCCCATCTTGGTCCGTTTGAGGCAGGACAACGTCAAGTCGTTCGCCCGGCATCACCGACAGCGGCCCAATCGTTGGCAGGTCTGGCGCCGTGTTTTCGCCAGCGGTGTAAACATCGGCCTGAAGATCGATCGGCAAACTCTGTGGATTGCTGAATTGTAGATGAATTCGTTGCGAGCGGAGTCCACGTGCCAAGCCACCTGATTGAATGGCGGGCCTCACGTTGACATACGGATCGCCGGCCGAATTTACGCCCGACCGGTTTAGGAGTTCAACTCCAGCAGGAAGATTCGGAATTACGATCGCTACGTTTCGGCCGGTCGACGTTTCGCCTGCTTGTAGCTCAAGTTCTGCCTCGAACAACCCGCTGATCGAGTTGTATCGCACGTCGCTGAAAGTAAGTTGAACGTCAGCGAATGGTTCAAACGATGACGGATCATTTGGAACACCGGGCGCTACAACTGTTGGCTCAGGAAGTTTGGTTGACTCTGTTGACAATGAATCATCAACGATGGAATTTGAGATCGGCCGAACGGTTACGCTTCCGCCATCGTCGGAATCGGTGTTTAGATATTGAAAGAGAATCTCGGCGGTGTCAGTGCCAACGAT
This sequence comes from Rubripirellula sp., assembly GCA_965222745.1. Classification (GTDB taxonomy): domain Bacteria; phylum Planctomycetota; class Planctomycetia; order Pirellulales; family Pirellulaceae; genus CBDCUW01. The sequence continues at coordinate 3,893,041 of CBDCUW010000005.1, read as the reverse complement.
CCCAGTCAGATCAATTTCGACGCCCGATCCGTCAAATCGACTTATCCCTGGTTTGATGCGGGGACTTCCGCCAACCAGGCTGAATACAGGTTCGCCGTTGGTACCTGCATCCACGAGCGTTTGGGACTTGTCCTCCGGGCTAACGATGTACACGTTGAAGACATCATTGAGTGCAGCAACATCGTCTGTGGTGTCGAAGTCCGCGTGAATTTCAAATCGGTAATTCCTTGTGCCTGTCTCTTCTCCAACGGTGATTGGAAAAGAGAATTCGCGATCGAATCGCCCCTCCTGAATCTTCGGAACGGGCTCGCCCTCGTTTCGCCCTAGGAAGTTGATGACACGGAGTGCATCGAGTGCGGTGATCATGTCATCGCCGGTAACGTCCCAAAAACCTTCTGTGGATTCATCGGGTCGCGCATCTAACACCGGTGACTCGCGTCGACCTGCCTCGTTGATCACTTGCAATGCGTCCAACGCAGTGATGTTCAAGTCCTGGTTTACATCCCAGGGATTTGCTGGATTGCGATAGTCCGCAGCAAGCATGAGCCGCGCTTCTAAGGACTCAAGCATCGCTCTACGTTTCCGGGGAGCTACGCGTTTCTTCTTTCTTGATGGCATGAATGCAATACCGGCATTTGTCGTGCGAAGGAATGTCCGAGTGGACTGAGAACAGGGCACGACCAAGGAATTCGCGCACTGGTACCGGTGTCGCAGTGTACCGACAGAAGATGCTCAACAAGGCGCACGGAAAACGCACGCGTTATTCACGCGAAAAGAGACTATGGGAGCTGGCCTGGCGCAGAACGCCAAACTCTCACATGGTTGTCATTTCCGCCGGTGACAATTGTGTTCCCGTCAGGCGTGAATTCGACCCACTGAATTGGCTCAGCGCTGGCCTTAATCGTCAGCAGTTCTTCACCCGATACGACGCTCCAAAGTCTCACTGATCCATTCTGGCCTACTGTCGCAAGCCGGTCGCCGATATTGTTGAACGCAACTTTATTTACGGCCTTCATCCGAGTATCAAGCTTGTGAACCAACTCATACGTGTCCAAATCCCAGATGCAGACCAAGCCATCTTTACCACCGCTCGCGATTCGCCTGCTTTCTGGTGAGCAGTTTACGTCCATCACGATGTTTTCGTGGCCATGTAGTTTGGCGACAGCTCCAGATTGCACGTTGCAAACACGTACGATTGAGTCATCGCAGGCGGTAATCAACTGACTGGATCCTCCGACAAATCTTACCTCACGCACCACATCAGGATGCTTGAAATCAAACGTCCATGGTTTCCAAGTTGCAGTATCCCAAATCATGGTTGTGTGGTCGCGACCGGCTGTGGCAAGCCTTGTTCCGTCGTGGCTGAAGCAGACGGATAAGACATTGTCAGTGTGTTTGGAAAGAGTCTGTAGTTGCTCGCCAGTTTCGACGTCCCAGACGAAAATCTGATGCCCGCTCGAAACGGCAAGTCGCTCGCCACGAGGATCAAAAGCCAATGACGAAAAAGAAACTGGCTTGGGATGGCTCAGGTTTCGCACGAGCAGGTTTTCCCTTAGCGAGTGGATACGTACATTGCTGTGCGAATCCGCGCTTGCAAGAAGCGTTTGGTCTGGTGACACACTGACGCACGACACGGCATGAATATGCCCGCCGATCTCCTGGACGATGGGCTTTGGGGTGAGAATCCAGAATCGAATGCTGGTATCAAGTGACACCGTCGCAACGCGATCGTCTGCAAGAAATGTAGCCCCGGTAACATCGTCAAAGTGGCCCTTTAGCGGAACGCGAATCGATCCGTCGGTTGCGTCCCAAACGATTGCTGTCTTGTCAGCGCTCCCGGTTAAAAGTTGGGAACCATCGTGGCTAAAGCAAATCGAACGAATGTCGTCTGCGTGGGCTTGCGTTTCAAACCGAACTGACAAGTCATCGGCACTGCGAAGCCCAAGAATCCCTCTGTTATCACCGCACGCAATGCTTCGTCCATCGGGACTAAATGAAAGAGAAACAACCGCGCGACGAGGAACCTTCGCACTTGCAACGTTTGAGACGGTTAGGGTCGGTCCATCTTGTACGTGCACGTCGTAGAGCAGCAATTCTCGTCCACCGACAGCTAGCTTTCTCCCGTCCGGCGAAAACGCGACGTCCCAAAGCAAGAACGGGAAATCGATGGTCGTTGGCTTAGAAAACTGCGGATCATCAACATTAAATACGCGCAGAGTCCTTCCCGTCGCCACAACGAATAGTTGATCGTTCGGATGCATCAAAATTGCGTGCACGGGTTCATCAAACTTAACAGAGTGCTCCTCTGAATCCGTACGCAGATTGAGCCAACCAACCTCATTGGTTTGTGTTGCGTAAATCAGCGTCCGCTCGTCATGTGTTACGAGGATTTGGTTGGCAAGTCGTGATGCTAGGGGCAACATCCTCTCAAGTTCAAACGGACGATGTACAAATTCTCGCATTCCCCATATGCCAACCCTTGAGTCAGCTCCGACTGTGAACATGCGCCGCCCCTCGGCCGTCACCACGATGTCACCCATCGAGCGTTTGTTGGGAAAGAATGATGACAGCTGATGAGCCGACATTGCGTTTCGCAGAAAACCATACTCCCAGCTTCGGAAGGAAGGCTCTGTGCTTTCAAGTACACGGATGGCAGTTTCTCCGTCGCCACGTGCCCATTCGGAATCCGCACGCATGATCTTGGCGGCGTACGTTTGCCAGCGCGATTTTTCGGCAGCAATTTCCGCGGCTTTCTTTTCGCTTTTGGCAATTCCTGCTGAATGTCTGTACGCCACGGCAAAGTAGGTTGAGACGCCCGCTCCAACGACAAGCACTGCGGCAATTGCTGTAAACGCAGTTACAACTCCAGCATTGCGGTTGATAAACTTCCGGAAGCGATAACCGCGCGACGGGGGACACGCCTCGACTGGGTCACCTTTGAGATAGCGTCGAATATCTTCCGCAAACGCATGCACAGACTCGTAGCGACGAGTTCGATCCTTCTCAAGTGCCTTCATGACAATCCAGTCAAGATCGACCTTGAGTGCAAGCCTCATCCTCTCGACGTCTTCTCGAGTATCCGCATCCTCAGCTCGCACAGTTGACCTGGACGCCAGTTTTGAGCTTGGCTTCGCGGGTGTTGAATTGCAAATCCAGTTGAGAACAGCCGAAGTGTTTTCTTGGTCAGATAGTGATACGTCGAGCGGGTTCTGGCCAGTGAGGATCTCATAGAGAACGACGCCGAGCGAATAGACGTCCGTTCGCGTGTCAATATCAGCATCGCCACTCGCTTGCTCAGGGCTCATGTAGTGAATTGTTCCCATCACCTGACCGTGGCCCGTATAAAGCGTTTGACTCGTGAGCCTCTCACCCTGTATTGCCTTCGCCAATCCGAAATCGATAACAACAACCGAAGGTTCGTCTTCGCGATTGCTCACAAGAAGATTCGACGGTTTCAGGTCACGGTGAATAATTCCTCGCTGATGAGCATGAAAAACTGCATCACAGACCGCGAGAAAAAGATTGAGTTTGTCGTTGATCGAAAGGTGGTTTTCACGGCAATGGTCTGTGATGGGCAATCCATCAATGAACTGCATCGTAAAGTACGGTCGGCCGTCCTCAGCAAAACCACGATCGTGAATCGTGGCGATCCCTCTGTGATCCAGCCTTGCTATCGCCTGAGCTTCAGCATCAAACCGCGAAACGATTTCATGGCTGTCCATTCCGCGTTTGATCACCTTGATGGCGACAGTTCGCTTTACCGGACTAAATTGCTGAGCCAACCAAACCTTGCCCATGCCTCCTTCGCCAAGACTCTTTACGATTTCGAAGCCGGGGATTTCGGGACGACTGCTCTTGCTGGAAACGCCGTTCCGATCGACTTGCGGGACGTAGGACTGATTTGTCTTGTGATCGGTGAGTGCCGCGACGACAGCGTCCGTGTGCGCGTGGAACCGGTCGATCAAACGTTGCCGGTTCATTGATTCTCTTAAGCCGCCAACGCGAGCCAACTCAATGAGAAGCAATTCGTACAAGAGCTGCGCACGAACGTTTTCGGGCGCTTGCAACAAAACCTCTTCGATCGATGGCTCCTCATCGGAACGACTTTCCTCGAATCGATCGATGAGCTCATTGACGAGGTTGTTATCAGCAACCGACAAGCGAGCAACATTGTGAAATGACGACACCTGCATTTTGCGACCTCAGACGTCAAACGCTTCACGCAATTCGAGTCGCGCCGTCTCCAGACGACGATATACCGATCTAACCTGAATACCCAAGTGCTGGGCAATCTCGCTACGGCCATAACCCATCAAAGTCAGCTCCGCTATCTCTCGAGTGCGCGGGGAGGATATTGCTGACTTAATCTCGTCAATCGATGCCCTAACGGAAGCTTCGGATTGACGGTAATCGAATTGGTCCACCAGGTTGGGCTCAAGTGCCGACATGTTGACAACTTGTCCTGAACCGCGTTTCAAGCGCGTTTCGCGATCGATGGCATCACGCAGCTTCTTCTTCAGAATCGCAAAGACGATTTTTTCGAAGCTCTCCGTGTCTGTCAGTTCGCGATACTTTCCTTGGCGAGCACTTTTCAGCAGGTAGAAGAACAAGGATTGAAGTACGTCATCGCCGTCACGATCACGGATGGGGGAGCAATGTACGGCTCGTTCGGCTGCTGCCCTGTGCCTTGAAGTGAACTGCTCAAATAGGTCGCCGAGAGCGTCTTCTTCGCCGCTGAGGAAGCGGAGCAAAAGTGTTGTTGCGTATCGCGATTGATCGTCACGATCCGGTAGAGCATCACTCTGACGAGAATCTCGAATTCTTTCTGTCACGTTGTGAGGTCGTTTGTCTTTATCTATCAGGGGCAAATGCTTCATTCTAATCGTTGAGTTTCGCTGTAGGTTGGTTCGTGTTGAGTCCGCGAAAGGCTGCCGTCGAACGATCGGTGCGCTGCAACGGTGCCCTGGTACGGCGGTTGCGACACGAATGTGATTTGCGACAAAAGGACTTAGCCGCTCTCGCGGGGTGGAGTCTGCGCGTGATTCAGAAGGCAGAAGGGTCACGGTGCGTTGATCCGTCTCTGCTTCACAATCTCTCTGAGCTGTTCTCCACCAGGGGACGCCAAGTCACATTTGACGAGCTTCGCATCAGCAATGACGACGTTGTGTCGAGACTGCTGGCACTCTGGATAGACCCCGAGACTTTCGACGATCCGAAACACGCAGTGTTTGCTTCTACCCCCAAATGTCGGATTCGCGGGCAATCCGGCGAATTGTTGATTCCGGAATTAGGCAAGGAATCAAGCTTTCTGAGTTTCAGAGACCGAGTGTTTTCGAAAATGACTCGGTCTGCGGAGACATCGTTTGACCCGATCATCACATGGAATGAGACCAAGGGGGAGACGATCATCTACGGTGAGGATTCACTTACGTGTGTGACCAGTGGAAGGACAGTGGTCCTAGTGTCGCCGAGCGCCCAAAACCAGCCACCAATGAGCGCTTGAAAACCAGCCACTTTTGAGTCGTCCGTGTACGTTTCCCTGCTCACTCCGGAGCAAGGAAACGAACTGCATGGCGAATCAACTACAGGTGGCTAAGGTGTTGTCAATTAAGACTTTGCACGGGTGCGGTCCGCTTGATGCGCGTCGAGCACCGTGATCCTAGCGGCTATTGCAGGGCATAAGGTCAGCGACAGTCGGTTTTGACTGGAGCCATGTCTCATACACGTTGCTCCAGATCTTGCTCAGCAAAATACAGCGAAGCGTCATGACGTGCTGGCCGCCTTCGCGGTGCCAACGCATCCCCGAGAGCTTCATTCGCTCGCTGACAATCTGCTTGCACGCTGACTCCACCACACCGCTGCCAATCGGGTAACCTCGCTCTCGTGCCGAGGCTTTCTCAGCATCGGAAACGAAGGTCTTCTTGTAGCCGTGCAACTCTCTCATCTTTGCGATCGATCGCAGCACCCGACCATGACCGCCTGGTTCCAGCAGAAGACCGCGAGCACGTGACAGCCAATCCGCACGCTCAGACTTGCCCACTTGCAATGCATCCGCGATGGTCGTCAGTCGCTCGCTTGCATGATAGTAATCAACAATCCGCGTGATCTTGATTCGCCGACCATCGACGAAGAACTTCCGCAGAGCGTTCTTCCAATACGCGGTTTCAATCTTGCCAGCGTCTGTGACGTAGACCACCTCGGGCAAGTCTTTGCCGCAGGCCCTCAGGGTTTCTCTCAGCAACAATGTCAATTCGTTCGAGAGAGTGTGTTGATTCGACTCAGGAGCCTGCCCCAAGTACACCGTTCCGAGTTTCTTCCCCTGATCGATGACGCTAATGCACGCCACAGCGGCCATCTCAAAGAAACTCCAAGGAGCCAAGCCGAGAGAAACACCGTCACGACTAACCGACAGCACTGCCGTCCGATCTTTTTTGCGAACTTCGTTGATCCATTGGAGCAATTTCGCGACTTGGGCTTCTTGGCGAAGTGACCCAAGAGAAGCTGCGAGATTTGCCGTCAATTTCCGAAGTTTCTCATTGCCGATCGAATGACCGAACCGATCTTGGATCATTTCGCGAGTGCGTCCCTGGGTGCTTCCACTGGTCGCAAACTGCTTTCCGACGATGTCAGCGGCTGCGGGAGTAAACCCGTTCTCGATTCCGAGCAGCAATTCGATCGGGAAGATCGTTTTCCCATCGCGTCCTCGGCGGTAGCGTGCGCGATCGAGGGTGAGTTCACCAAACGGCGTGACGATTTGGGATCGCGACGTCTTGTCCGCCAGCCGCCGATAGTTTTGCCCGTTGTGCTCAACGGTCCCGGGCATCTGATCAAGTTCCGGTTCCAGCTGGGAAATAAGCCACTGAAGAACGGAATTGGCGAACCGACGAACTTCGCTGGCGAGACGATTTTCAAGGGCATACATCGAAGTGGCCGAAACCCCATCGGCAAGGAACAGCGAAACCGCTTCGGCAATGCCAGGGATCACGTCCCCAGCAATTTCCTCAACCGCCTGAGAAACAGCGTTTTCTGTGATTGCACGAACGAGGCTCCCTGCCTTAACTTGAACATCCATGAGGTTTCCTTTTGAACGGGCTGTGTGAGAACAACCAGTTTCCTGAGGAAGCCTCTTTCTATGAATAGCAATCACATGCCGAAATCAGGCGCATAACGCGGATCGCACCCCTTTGCACGAACAGGGGTGGTCCCAACGACGGATCGCCAGGGAACTTGGCATCAACCGAGAGTCGGTGGCCAAGTACCTGCAAGAGCAGGCAAAACCGGCCAAAGCGCCCATCGGCTCGGATGATTCAAAACCAGCCAAAGCGCCCATCGGGTCTGAGCATCCTGGCGACGATTCAAAACCAGCCAAAGCGCCCATCGGGTCGCGAAGCCAATGTGCTCAGTTCCATGAGCTGATTCTGGCCAAGCTCGAACAGGGTCTTTCGGCGCAGAGGATCTTTCAAGATCTGGTTGGCGATCACGGATTCACCGCCCAGTATCACAGCGTTCGCCGATACGTCGCCAAACTCAAGCGGGCTCAGCCGCTCCCGTTTCGGCGTATCGAAGTGGCACCAGGCGAAGAGGCGCAAATCGACTTTGGCACTGGTGCAAGGATCGTTGACAGCGAGGGGCGACGTCGCAAGACGCACGTGATTCGCGTTGTCCTGAGTTACTCACGCAAGGCTTACAGCGAGGTCGTTTATCGGCAAACCACCGACAACTTCATTCAGTGTCTTGAGAATGCCTTCATGCACTTCGGCGGCGTTCCCAAGACGCTGGTTCCGGACAACCTGAAAGCAGCCGTTCTCAAAGCCGACTGGTACGATCCCGAACTCAATCCCAAGCTGCAGTCGTTCTGCGAGCATTACGGCACGGTTCTGTTGCCGACCAGGCCACGCATGCCGCGGCATAAAGGCAAAGTGGAACGGGGCGTCGACTATGTCCAAGAGAACGCGCTCAAGGGCCGCTCCTTCGAGAGCTTAGAAAAGCAGAACGATCATCTGCAACACTGGGAACGGACGGTCGCCGACACTCGACTTCACGGCACGACCAAGCGTCAAGTGCTAAAGATGTTTCAGGAGGAAGAACGCAGTGCGTTAGGGGAACTGCCGGCCGAACGTTTCCCAAGTTTCAAAGAAGGCCAACGGATCGTCAGTCGCGATGGACATGTCGCCGTCGACAAGTCCTACTACAGTGTTCCACCTGAGTACCTGGGTCGCGAAGTGTGGGTTCGCTGGAACTCGCATCTGGTGCGTATCTACAGCGATTCGATGAAACCGATCTGCACGCACGCCAGAGCAGCCCAGGGGAAGTTCAGTACGCTCAGCCAGCACATCGCCTCGGAAAAGATCAGTGTGGTGGAGCGTGGCACCGAGTGGTTGCTTCAAAAAGTCGGCATCATTGGGCCCCAAACGCGTGCCTGGTCGCGCGCCCTGGTGGCCGCTCGCGGTGTGCAATCAGTGCGTGTTCTGCAAGGGCTGCTGAATCTCTCGGGCAAACATTCCAGTGAGTCGATTGAACAAGCTTGCCGGACGGCGCACTCCTACGGCGAATACCGATTGGCAACGATTCGCAAACTGATCAAGCATGCCGGCCCCGACCAAGAACAGTTCGAGTTTCTTGAAGACCATCCAATCATCCGTAACCTATCGGACTACGGAGATGTTGTCCGCGTTCACTTTGGCAAGGAGGCCAAGCTATGAATGAATCGTTACTATCAACTCTCAAGAAGCTGCGTCTTTCGGGATTGGCTCAGACGCTGGAGGTTCGCTTGCATGAAGCGCAGAGCAATCATCTCACTCATTCAGAGTTTCTGGAACTGGTGTTGCAAGACGAGATGCTTGTGCGCGGGGAACGTCAGTTGGCTCGGCGCATCAAGGCAGCCGGGTTTCGGGACTTGAAAACATTGGAGGATTTTGACTGGTCTTTCAACCCATCGATTAAGCAGAAGGATGTGTTTGAACTGGCAAGAGGACACTTCATTCGCGAAGCCCGCGACGTGTTGCTGTGCGGCGCGCCCGGAACTGGAAAAAGTCATATCGTCCAAGCGCTGGGCTATCAGTTGATCAAGCTTGGCAACTTGGTTCTGTACCGAAGCATCTTCGACGTCGTGCGAGACTTCTTACACGATGAAGCGATGGAGGGACATGAGCGAGTGATGAACCGATACTTGAAGCCGGACCTGTTGATCATCGATGACTTCGGGATGAAGCAGTTGCCCAAACGCAGTGGCGAATTTCTGTTCGAGATCGTGATGCGTCGCTACGAAACGCGCAGCACGATGATGACGTCGAATAGACCGCTAGAAGATTGGGGCAAATTGCTGGGGGACGTTCCGACCGCAACCGCCATCCTGGATCGGTTCCTGCATCACTCGCAAATCTTCACGATCACGGGCAAGAGCTACCGACTGCGAGATCGCGGGAGCGATTCAAAACCAGCCAAAGCGCCCACCGGGTCGAGGAAAAATGGAAAAGGTTCAAAACCAGCCAAAGCGCCCATCGGCTCGAAAGCCGAAGAACAAGATCAGAAGTCTTCAAACAAGTAATCCAGACTCAAAATGGCCGGTTTTGAAGCGCCCATAAGTGGCTGGTTTTAAAGCGCCTGATGACAGTCCTAGCGATCATGTTTCGGCTGTCCATCGCAAACGGCGAGATCGCAGAGGTCGAGGTGCTCTTCGGAGAGGAGCTGGCAAAATAGGGAAGTGCGTGCGCCTTCCGTGCGCGTTCCTGGGCCAAGACCCCGCTCAGCCTGGCTCCAATCTCGACTGATAAGAAAACGAATCGGTTGATTTTGCGAATGACGCGTGACAATTCAAAACTTCTGTGATACATGCCACGCATGCGAGATTTGTTCGACGATGAAAGAAGGCTGTATGCTGGCGACACCGTGTTGGGATTCAACAAAACACGATACGGAAAAAAGAAGCCTGTGGAGTCAGTAGAAATTTGTCGCGTGACCGATACAGAGATAACAGTCTCGATTACGGCAACGTATCGAGCAAGCGACGGACGTCTCACCAGCCAACCACCAGAGTTCATCAGCTTGCCGACAAAGGATGGAGGCACCCTTTTCCTTGACGACTGATTCGCGACATTGTCCACTGCAACCTTGACTCCAATTTTGGTTTCTGGCACGAATGCCGTATGACACTTACTGATGAAGACATTGGAAAGATCGCGACTCTCTTGAAGCCCATTGAAGAACGTATCGATGGGCTCGAAACCAAAATGGATCAGAGATTTGATGAAATTCAGTCGAGCATCGACCAACTCTTCAAACGTGACGAAGCTCGTGAACACGAGTACTTGGCTCTGCGAAATCAAGTCGAAGAAATCGAAAAGAAGGTTGCGTAAGTCCGCAATGTGAAGTGAGTGTTCGGCGGCGATTAGTTTTCCTCTTTAGCGACAATTAGAATTCCCTGTCATGAATTCGACTTTGTGGTTTTGCTCGATGTCGATTTGGTTTTCTTTGCCGTCTCCACTCGGTAACTGGGCACGTTCAGCTCGATGATCACACTGTGATGGACCAAGCGGTCGATCGCCGCTGCGGTCGTCATTGCATCTTTGAAGATTTGATCCCACTTGCTGAAGGCCAGGTTGCTCGTCAGCAGCACGCTTCCTCGTTCGTAGCGTTCGGCCAGCAGCGTGAACAGCACTTCCATCTCCTCCCGGCTCTGTTGCACATACCCCAAGTCGTCGATGATCAATCCCTCGAAGGTCGAGAGCTGTTTGATGAATCTCGGCAGTCGCAGGTCCCGCTTGGCGATCAACAGTTGCTGAACCAGCAGGCTGCAAGTCGTGAACAACATGCTGTGTCCCCGGAAGATTAGTTGTTCGGCCAATCCGCATAAGGCGTGACTTTTTCCCGAGCCCGGCTTGCCGAACAACAGAACGTTCTCGCGACGATCCAAGAACGAGCCGTCGCGCAGAGTTTCCAGCTGCCGCCTCACGGCCAGCGGTAATCGTTTGAGATCGAACGATTCCCAGTTCTTCTCCAGCGGCAGTTTCGACCGTTTCATCAAACGCCGGATGCGACCTTCCCTTCGTGCCTCGCATTCGAGCGTCGTCAGCTCCGAAAGGTAGTCCAGGTGGCTGAGATTCTCCGTCGCCGCTCGCGTCGCCGACTGTTGGAAATGATCCCGAAAGCTCGGCAGCCGAAGTTCGCGAAACTGGTCGGTCAGTCGCGCTGTTCGATCCACCGCAACTTCGGTGGCTCGAGGTTTCTTGGTGGTCGGTTTGGTCATCGCACGGACTCTCCTTGTCGAACGAGTGAAGTAAGGAATCGAAATCGGTCAGGTCAGGCAGCTCGACCTCCAAATCGGTCGCCGCTGGAAGATTGACTGCGTCGGCGACCAATGCGCCAATCCGGTCGACACTGATCTGCTCGCCTGATGCGATCGTCAGTCGCAATGCATCAATGACAGCCTCTTCGCTTTCACGAGCGGCAATCTCGAGAATCTGGACGTAGATCTTGTCGGCCACTCGTTCGCTGTGAGCCTCACGCAGGATGTCATAGGCGATCCGAAACTGACTGGTCGGAAACATCTCTTCGCGGTACTGGTAATTGGCAAAGGCGCCCGGCTTGCGAACGAGTGAGTCGATGATGTGGCGATAGTTGATATTCTTTCCCTTCTTGCCGAAGATTCTGCCCATCGTTTGGATGTGTTGGCCTTGGTGCGTGACGACGATCTGCTCGGCACCGATTCGCACGTCGACCTTCCGTCCGATTAACCGGCTTGGCACAGAATAGGTATTGGTGCGTACCTGGATGGTGCTACTCTTGCTGACACCGATGTCGGTCAGAAAGTCATCCGTGTCGAGCCGATGCTCTGGCAATCTTCCCAGTGACGCTTGCTCGGCGAGGAAGCGATCGCGGCGATTGGCATTGGCGCGGGCGATGAGCTGCTCAACGAACGACATGTAGTCTTCGCGGCTGGCGAATTCGCGACTTCCACGGAGCAATAAGGCCTGGTCGATTCGATCCTTCAAGTGGCCGTGGGATGATTCCACGTCTCCATTTTCGTTGGCGCATCTGGCATTGGTGCGTTCTCCTTGGCAGCGGTAATGATCCATCAGCGCGGCATAGCGGTCGGTGAGCGTCTTACGACTGGAGTGATTTCGCACTGCCGCGCTGAGCGAATCGGTTCGATGCCGCTGAGGCACACCGCCGAATTCCCAAAACGCTTTTTGAATCCCTTCACTGAGTGCCTCGAAAGATTCCGAGAAGCACAGGGAAACGGATTCGACGTTGCTGTAAGTCAGCACGCAATGGAATAGTGTGTGATCGAACCGCGCTCCGGCGATCTTCACCCCCAGTTCGTTACAGACTGTGAAATCGCTCGCGGCCAGAGTGCCGGCATGATGCTGTTGGGCAAAGAAGACTGTTTTGGCGGGGCCGTGCAAGCTTCGCCACTTGGCTATTCGCCGCTCGAAGGTACGCCGTGTCGAATCGGGAAACTTGCCGGGATACTGCTGCTGCAGCCAATCGAAGAGCGTCTTGGCTTTCAGCCGTGGTTCGTCTTCGAGCTTGGACTGTACCTCATGCCAAACGTCGGCAAAGGGATCGACTCGCGTTCGATACGTACGAGCTTTCTTTCGCTGCGATGGCAGCGAATCGTCATCGCGATAGTGTCGTGCTGTCTTCTCCGTCATTTCAGTCATCCTTGCTGCCGCGGCGAGCGTCTTGCCTTGATCGAGCAGTCGCCGCAATTCTTTGACTTGTCCATCCGTGACCATCGCAAACTCCGTAAAGATCGGGATTTTGCGATGTTGAAAGAAGACCCCTGAGACGGGAATTCTAATTGTCGCTGGGATGAGAAACGCCAGCGTGAAACTCAACGCTAAGCCGCCTCAACCCGGGAGTTCTAATTGTCGCGGAACGGCAAAACTAATTGCCGCTAAACAGTGAGTGCGGGTGACCGATTGCACGCAATGATTGACTGATAAGAAAGGTTATCGGTCAAAACCAGCAACTGTAGTAAACGGATACTGTACAGCGACAACCACTTGTCCGAAACGACATTAAATGACGCCGACCAGGAGCTGACCTTATACGTGCGGCTAATCACCGTCTAGGTGCAACCCAAGTGTTAATAGTTCACGACGCACGGCTTCAAGCGATAACTCGCCAAATCCATCAATCTCCAACAAATCGGCGGCACTTAGTCCAACTAGTTGACGCACCGTGCTTATCTGAAGTTTGTGAAGGGCTCCTAATGCTTGCAGGGTCAAGTCCAATTCCGCAACCGATCTGTCAAGCGATGTCGCGTCACCATCCAGCGATTGCTGAGTAGCAAGTTTTGGTATTGACTTGTGTTCTAGCAGCTCTTCGGTCGCATTGAACTCATCCGGTGGCACGATAATCAGCGCGACCTTCCCGTTGGGCAGCTTGCGGAATCCAACTTGCAATCCCCTCTCGCGAAATTGGTCCAACAAGGACTGGGCAGACTTCAACGCGATTTCGATCTCGGATGTTTGCTCCTGCGGCCCACTTGGGTCAGGGACAACATTGCTTTGTGGCTTTGAAGATTCCTCTCGCCGTTTTCCTTCAACCTTTTCTGCCTCGACTTCAAAATCTTCGCGCGGAGGTCGTGTGAAAACGCTACAAGCACCACCGACAAGATTCACGGCACCAACGACAACGGTAACGGGAACCAACACTGTCATTTCCGCCAATGTGAGAACGTGCTTTCTCAAACGACCCCAAAGTTCCGCCGTGTTTTCAGGTGGCGCATAGCTTTGATGTGACGTGCGTCCCTTCACCTTGACCGCAAGCGTGCTGACCTCGATCGGCGCTGAATCTGGATCCGTTGGCTGATTCTGCGTTTGGTCGCTCATACGGGCACCAACTCCTCGATTCTTGCGAGGTCGTAGCCTTCATTGCGAACATGGACGAGTCCAGCACCACCCTCAGCGCGAACAATATCACCGAGCGCTTTGACAACGGCGGCGTATTCAGCTGGTGTAACGTGTCGAGCGTCGTACGCAATTAGTAAGTTAGGAGGACCTAGTTCCGAATCATCTTCTCCTATAAAGCTCTCGGGATTTTCGGTCGACGCCGAATTCGACTCATGGTTCTTACTCAACGAATCAACGAAAACCGGCGCTAGTTTGTCGCCGAGATCGGAAAAATCGGTTTCGGCAACGAACAGTCGGCCAGCGTTCGGGCACTTCCGTTGATCCTCACTGCTCATGTGCTCTTTCGCTGTCGTGATGATGAGCTTTATCGTTCCATCGTGGCGAACCAAAGCAGGACAGGTGTTCTGGGGCGAACCAGGGGTTTGCCAGACGCATCGAAGTTGGCCAGTACTTAGATCGTAAAGTCGCGTCTCGCCATATTCGGCTGCTTCAGGCCGAAACATCGACACGATAAGTCCGCTACGGTCAGGAGTAAGAATTGCACCGTCGGGTACGGCCGGATCTGAAGTTAGATCCAGCACGACTTCGGGTGGTCCCAAAATGCCGGCAGCAATGTCGATCTGGTAGCTGACCACTTTGCGCGTGGGCGAATCGATATCAAGCAATCGACAACCGTCTGCATTGCTAATCATCGCCTTGCCATTGCTACAGACTTGGTCGTCGCGAAGACGAATTAACTTTTGGTCGCTACCACGAAACAAATACAGACCTGCTTTCATTGTGGCGAATTCTAGGTCCTTCGTTCCAAAAATCAGGTTGTCCTCGTACACCAACCCTGCATTGATGATGGTGTTTTCTACATCGCTATCGATCCCATCAATAAACGGACGCCAACTCCCGTTTTCGATGTCAAAGAAACCCACCGACCTTTCACAGCCGATAACAAAACGACCAGTCGCCTCGCACGGAAATGCAAAGCCCGGACGACCAGGAAGTTCAAAACTTCGTTGGTCTCCACTGGTTAGGTCACAGAGGTTGAGACTTCCGGTTGCCGATTCGTACCCATGCTGCACACCCACCCAGCTGAATCGCCCCTCACCGATTGGATAAGGGCATTCAGGTAGGAACATCAGGTCATCAGAAAGCGGGAAGTCCAGCAACCCTGCGAGTCGGATTTGAGTCATCGAGATATGCAGGTTCTAGAAGGCATTTTTTTACTACAGTCCGCCGTGCCGAAGGTAGGAATCATTGCAGTGTACGGATGGAAATAGGAGTGCGTTTCAAGAAACGAATCATTCCCGGCCTTCATATCTTATCACCTAGTCGATTCCCAGTTCAAATTTGGACTCAGCTGCGATTCTAAGAGCCTATCCGAGGGTCTCAGATCACGTATACACAGTCGCTACCTTTTTTTATCTGCTGGCACTAATCTGGAAGGAGTGTTTTCCATAGCTGTCCACAGTGAAGGCCCCAGAGCTTCACTGTGGGCAGGTGTGGGAAACGCAATGGCTTCAAGCTGCATCTATAGATTACTTGACTAGCTTCAGTCCCGAAAACGGCAGGTTGGGTGCGTACCGCAGATCGAATGCTGCCGGCTCCGTATGAGTGTGGGTCGTGCCGCATTGCTGCTCCCGATAGTGTGCAACCTGCTCGCACACCAAATGGAAACAAACGCCCGCCGGGCTTCGCATCAGTAATGCCGGATAGGTCGCACCGTGGCATTCCAGTTCGGCGTACTGAAGTACTCGTGCCCCGTTGATTAGTTCTTCAAATTCCATACGACCTCCTTTGAGTTTCGCTGCACTTTCTCTCTATCTGCACTTTAGGGGAAATCTTAGAAGATCGTGAAGTGGTCTTGCAACGAAAACGGCCCTCAGGGATTTAGGTGGTAACTACACAACACCAGTTCCCGGAGAGCCAAGGATGGCCAAGCGTAAACGTTCTCGAAAACCAACACAAGCTCGACATGGCAAGAAAGCGAAGCGTTCCCAACACGACAAACGGAAACGGCTCAATCAGCGCAATCAAAATCGGCGATCGACTCGCCAAGCCCAGGTACCGTTAGTTGGAGGCATCGCGAAGTTGGTCGCGGAGATGCAACGCCTACTCGATTCGCGGAGTGCGTTCCGACTGCCAATCATCATGGCGGGCGCCATGCTGGCGAAGTCGCGACGGACCGTCAGTAGCTGGTTTCGCTCTGCCGGCGTCCGTGATGATTGGGATTTCTTCTATGATCAACTTGCCGCGATTGGCCCAAAAGTTGCATCGCTGATGATACCGATCCTATCGAGCATCGTTGCCCGATTCGATCCGGGGCCTGATGGCTACTGGAAACTGGGCCTCGATGACAGCCCTACCAAACGTTACGGACGCTGTGTTGAAGGAGCCAACGTTCATCACAATCCCACACCCGGGCCAGCCGATGGACAGTGGCTTTATGGACACAACTGGGTCTGTCTGGCGATCTTGATTCGGCATCTATCTTGGGGCACCATCGCGCTGCCGATTCTCTCATCTCTCTACGTCCGAATGTGTGATGTCGATCAGTTGAGCGAGAAGTACGGTTGGGAATTTCGCACGAAACATGAACTAGCCGTCGAGTTGGTCAAGAAGCTGGTAGGCCACATCCGATGGTTGGGCTCTCTTGCAAAGATCTTGGTCGTCGCTGATGGTGCGTACGCGGCTCGGCCATTCCTGCTGCCGATGCAGGAATTGGGAGTGACCGTGGTCAGCCGACTGCGCAAAGATGCCAAGTTGTTTGACGTTCCGCAGGCGCGGAAGCCGGGTCAGCGTGGGCGTCCTCGAAAGTACGGCAAGAACCGGATCAGTCTTTCCAAGCGTGCTGGACACCGCAAGGGTTGGCAAGCCCTGGTCTATGAGCATCGCGGCCAGGAAGTGACCTGCCGCTACAAGAGCTTTGTTGCCACCAGCGAAATGGTCGGTGGCGAGATTCGGGTGGTATTGGTGACCCACAACGACGGTGGTTGGGCAGCATACTTCAGCACCGATACTGAGATGGACGCGCAAATGATTCTGGAAACAGCCGCGGATCGCTGGGCGATCGAAGAGCACTTCCACGATGTGAAAGAAGTATGGGGCGCTGGGCAGCAGCAAGTTCGCAACGTTTGGTCGAACATCGCTTGCTGGAACGTCTGCGGGTGGCTCTACACGCTTGTCGAACTGGAGTGTTGGGACAGATCAGCCCATGTGTTGGTGGACCGAAGCCATCGTCCCTGGGACAATCCTGATCGACGGCCCTCTCACGCGGACCATCGACGGTGGGTTGCCGGTGAAATGCTGACCCAACGATTTTTCGTGGACATACCCAACCGATCCGAGAAGCGAAAAAGGAAAGCGATGTTCGACACACTCATGAGCCTCGCGGGCTGACCGCTATCGTACCCTCACGCAACGATCACACCTAAGATTTCAATTCCAGAATGCTCATTCTGTATGTTCTCGCCTAAAGTGCAGTCTCTATACTACTGCGATCAATAGCACATTTTTCTGGCAATGTACAGTTCTCGATGCAACTCATTGCCAATGATGGGAAACGTGTCGCTCCAGCGGCAATCGCTAGAGCAACTTGGGTCGTAGACAAAAACCTATTCAATATTCGCTCGGCAGAAGGATCGTAGTTGATGAACGATCAGCTTCTGTGATGATCCAAAATGTTTCGCCGGACTCCGACGTGTAAACCGACAACAACCGAGCGTCATTCTTTAGTGCCCATTCGTTCTGGGCGCTGTCATCGTCGCAAGTGTCTCCCCAATCGCCTTGCACGTGTCTGTTAAACGCTGCCTGGACCTCTTCACTTGGGATCGCCTCTTGAGCCCCTGGTGTTATTCCGAGTTGGCCCGGATCAAACTTCATTGCCATGTGAAACCTCGTCAGTCGAAAACCAAAATCACGACCAATCGCAAGTAGCACGACAATGGCTTGCTGTCACTTCTCCTTGTCTCGAATCGTCACAGCAACCGGGATCAATGTTCTATCGGCTCAACGTACTTCATTCCTTTTCCACGCACTGAGAGAACTTGAATCCTCCCCTCCTCTACCTGAAACACAATGCGATACGGGCGCCCGCGAGGCACCTTAAACACAGAGTGACGTACCTCGATCGGAAACTCTTCTGACTCGGGAGCCACGTGACCTGGAACGGAGCTTGCCATCTCAAGAGATTCGACTGCGGCGAGAAGTTCTTGATACCACCGATCTGCACCCTGCACCGAGCGTTCGCAAATCCAGTGATAAATTTCGGCGATGTTCTGCTTTGCTTCGATTGAGAAATCGACTTGAAATCCCATCAATCTTGCGGGATGTCGTTTTTCTTTCGAAACTCTCGATCAAATTCTCTCCACGGCGTCGTTCGGCCGGTAGCAACGTCATCAAGTCCTCGTTGAATGGACAGCAATGAATCAGCCTGTGCCTTCCAGGCTCGCAATGCGTCGTCGGGTGAAATTGAATCGCCATTCGCAAGGTGGCGGCCAATGAACCGATGAAAGAGACCAAGTTCTTTGTCAGACTTTGCCATAGATCGATAGTAGCACAGTCTTGTAACTGAAATCAAAGAAAAGATCACTACTCAAGTTTGCGAGTGCTTCGTTCCCTTCATCCGCATGACCCTCACCGGTGGGCGTAGCTTGCGTAGCGAATGGGGGCATCGGTGAAGGGATAAGAAGCACGGACAACCGGAAAACCAGGTCAATTGACCCAGGAGCTCAACCGCTGGAAACAGAGTGCTTTGTTTAGCAGATTCTGGAGACCCCTCCCCCTTTGAACTCACGAGCGTAGATCTGATTGTTCACGTCGAACGTTGAAAGAGAAACAGATCGGAAACGATCAGGTCTGAAACCTGGAAAAACGGTTCATAGATTCCAGCTGCGACATAGGTGTTGTGAATGATGGCGACGGCGACTGCAAGAGCGAGGCAGAAGAGATAGATGGTTACCAATGCATCAGCTGGTGTCTCACACTTGAGGAAGAGCTCGTACGTCTCCGTGATGATGTCACTTGGCCAGTAAGACAGTTCGTACGCGAGTAAGCTTTTGCCCATATGCATAGACGTACCATGGACAAAGCCCCGAAGCAAACGCTGGAAAAAAGAAACCCCGCCCAGTCTAAATGCGACTGAACGGGGTTGGTGACATCACGTAAATGCGAGATACGATGCACCGTAGATAAGCGCTGCGTAGCTCACCCACGCTACCGCGCGGACAAGTTTCTTGCAGAGCCTTATCGGGATGCCGTCTTCCTCAAAAAGCGGCTCGCCATGGATAAGCCAATCCAATAGTCGAGTCAGCAACTTGAGCCCGTCAGAGACCACGACTGAGACAACCACAAGAATCGCAATCGTTGCTACTAGTTCAATGTCCATAATTGGTTGCATAATTCCTCCTTGTTTTGCGTTGGTAAAACCTGGCTGTCGCGCCAGGGAACTGCCTGAAAAGGCAAAACCTGAGAGCAGAATTCGTTCAGCATCTGCAATTGCAGTGTGATGGAAATGTGCTTTTCAAAACCTTCGGAGAGATGACAGGTCTTCGGTGATACACTGGGGTTCCGCTCATGTTTTTGGGCTCGGTGAGCAGTGAGCCAAATGAATCCGTGAGGGATTCGTTTCTTGCACTACGAATCGAGCTCGTGATACAAGAAAAAAGACAGGTCTCAGGAGGACCCTGAGAACCTGTCCGGCAGAATGCCTATTTCTTAGAAGGGCGATCGCTTGGAGGAACAAAATGAACCTGCCTCGCCTCGCCAACAGCAACGTGGGCCGCTGCTAGAGTTTCGGCAATTGCTACCAGTTCATCGTTCAGCCACCGGGGTAGCCTCCCTTTGTCCAAGTACCAGATTGCTGTGTCTCGAAGCAGCAGCATCAACGTGTGTAGGTGATCCGGAGCAAAACTTCGGAACACCTGCTTCTTGCCATGCAGATAGACAACACGATTGAACTGGAACTTTGCCCAATCACCGTGGTGTTTGGGCAAGTAAATCCCAGCTTCTGTTTGTCCAACTGTGACAAAGTCATCAGGCTTCTTCTTCGCTTTCTTCTTCTTTCTGTTAAAGATTGCCATAACGGTAATCTCCCATCGAAAAGCCCTCGCCAGATACGACCTGGGGTAGATCACTGGAAAGGGACGTTGTTTCATCTAATTCCCCCCATTGATGGACAAGCCATCAACGAGAAGCACTTGATGAAACGAAGTGAAGTGAAGAATGGCAGTCTGCCTGTGCCGCGATGTTTTAGGGCTCAAGCGACACAATGAGCCAAACCAATCCGAACGGGATTGGTGTACGTGAACAACCAAGTTGAGAAGGAGCAAGAATGCAGGAGGTGTGATTGATCACATGCCTGCAAAGGGATCTCGTGCAAGCGAATCATTCGCGAAGGGATCGTAGTCGGCTGAGGCAACTGGAAATGACCGTGCTTTTTGGTGTTGAGTCGCCATCCGTTTTGGAGGCGAGTAGTTAGGGTCTTTTTCCTTCGCCCAGTATTCGTCTCTAAGGCGCTGTTTGTTATACGTGGCGTATAGGTTGGCGAGCCTTAGTTCCATCAGAGAAAGGTCGTCCTTGATGCGTGCATCATAACGGTTTGCTCTCTCATACAAGGCGTGCGAGCGGAGCTGATAAGCAGGCAGTGCAGTTCGTTCGATTAGTGGAAGCCACGAGTAAATCTTCAGTGTGGCTTCCGGATAAGACCGGGCAATGTTTGACCTGTAGTCATACGGGTCTCTGAGTGCCTGTTGTGGTTTGGAACCAGTGACGAAAGCGGACGGGTAGTGTCTGAAAACGGCTTCGATCGCGGGACGCATGGCCGCAACAACTGCGGTTAAGGTTTTTGGACAAATCCCCTTGAAGGACTGGACATCAGCAACATGGACCATGTACCAGTGAAGAAATAGTTCAGCTGCATCGTCTTGATCGTAGTAGAACCTGACCAGAAGCTCTTCCTGCCAAAGGACTGCCGTTTGCGCTTTGGATGTCTTGCTCTTAGTCCAGAATTCGTGTTCATCATCGTCAAAGGCGGCGTTTGGAACGGGACCAGCGATGAAAGGCCAGCCCTGTTGGATCAAGTAGCGTGCTTTTCTTTCACCAGACGTCGTGCTGTTGAGATCCGCGATCGCACGTCTGAGTCCATCAGTGGTTCTGATCCTAGAGGAATGCAATACGCGGGCCTGCTCCTTCTCCTGCTGTTCTTTCTCTTGCTCCAACCTGACTGAACGAAGTTTCTCCTTTTCCTTGCGGAGACTCTCTTCTTCTCTAAGTAGCTTAGTTTCGTCTTCAATCTCCTCCCGGCGCCGGATGACGTCTGCGATCCGATCCATCTTTTCAAAGCGCTGGGAATGAATCACGAATTCGAGAGTCTCAGGTGACGGCTTCAGGTCCTGTGTCACCGAGCGCTGAATCTCAGCCAGCGATAGGCGCTTT
Source organism: Rubripirellula sp. (assembly GCA_965222745.1). Classification (GTDB taxonomy): domain Bacteria; phylum Planctomycetota; class Planctomycetia; order Pirellulales; family Pirellulaceae; genus CBDCUW01. The sequence continues at coordinate 3,871,757 of CBDCUW010000005.1, read as the reverse complement.
GGCCTTTCCACCTTTTGGGGGACGCCCCGCATTTCTTTTCACACCAAATCCCGTAAATGACTGGCGTAGGGACCTGGTGCGAAAAGAAATGCTTGGGGGGTTGGTGGCTGAGCGAAAGCGCCCATTGGTGGCCTTTTGAAAGCGCCTGATGACAGGTCCTGGGCCGCAGCGAGGACCGAATTAAGATCCTCAAGCACATCGCCGAATCGTTCTCGGTACGCGAAGACCTCTTTCTCTAGTTCCGCTAGTCGATCTGTTGAAGCTTCCTTTGGATTGAACCGAGTTGCGTTGGCGAGAGCTTCGCGAAGCGGAGCTTCGAATGATTTTAGCCGTGTGCGAAAAGGTGCTAGCGAAGCATCTTCAAGTAAGGAAGCCTGACGCTTCAATACCTTGAATCTCTCAACGAATGCTTCATCGGAGGCGATTCGCTTGCCAGTTTCATTGTGGAGCAACTCTGTGGTGGTGGATACCAAGAGCCCTGCTTCGTTTTCAATTGTGTTGAGCTGTGCATCGACAGTTGCAATTCTCATCAGGTGAGCTTGAATTTCAGCACGGTTGATTGATTCGATGGTGACGACATCACCAATCGCCTGACGCTCCATCGCATTCAGAGTTGCACTGAGAGTTGCGGACTTTGATTGACGCGAAACCACTGCAGCAATCGTTAGGCAGCCAGCGAATAGGCCAAGTGCGATGATTAGCACGCTACTCCAGTTGGATTTTTTCTGATCCATCCGGCGACCAATCGCATTTAGCTGAGCCTGCATTTGTTGCTGGCGCTTAGCTAGCTCGACACTTGCCGAAGGCGTTTGCTTTTTTTGCTGTTGCTTCTTCTTGTCGTCGATTGATCGTTTACCGTCGGTCATTGATCATCTGCTCCTGAAGGGGAGTTGTTGTTCTCAAATGTAATGTTGCAGTCATGCTTGGCTTGCAGAGCAACAAATCGCTGACGTGAGAAGAAGTCCAGTCCATAGCCATAGGAAGGCGGTAGCGTGGTCAGTGATTGAGTAGTGGTCATCGCTTCTTGCCGCGTTTCTTCGAGTTGCGTTTCTTGGCCACAGCCCTCTGTTCATTAAACCTGTCTTCCTGTTCTTGATTTGCCTTTGCGAACGCGTCTGCAATGCTGGAGGCGACTGGTGGTGCAGTTGGTTGCTCTTCAATTGCGGATTTACGATTGTCACTAGAAGGTCGTGAGAGCTGTTTCTCATTCATCTTCCTTTCCTCAGACGGGAATTTCAGGATTGCCGGCGGGGTCTGAAAGAACGTTCCGGGCATCTTTGGCAGTGCTAAATGATGTCGTCGATTGCGTTCGCGAAGCGTAAGTGGATAGTGGTGGTTGATCAGGAATCCGAACCCACCAAAGTCCGATGGCGAGTGATCTGTAGTGAGAGTGAGGTAGCTCTGATGTCACCGAGCGCTGAATCTCAGCCAGCGATAGGCGCTTTGGCCTTTCCACCTTTTGGGGGACGCCCCGCATTTCTTTTCACACCAAATCCCGTAAATGACTGGCGTAGGGACCTGGTGCGAAAAGAAATGCTTGGGGGGTTGGTGGCTGAGCGAAAGCGCCCATTGGTGGCCTTTTGAAAGCGCCTGATGACAGTGGACCCATAGAAAGAGGCTCGCCACTTTCCTTTCTGTGCTTTGCAGCGATCGCATCAAGCCCACGTTTGGTGAGAAACATGTAGCGACGCTGACCATAGAGCGATTCTGAATCGATATATCCACCGTCAGTCAACCTCCGGTAGAGCGTTGCCACGGAGTCTTTGGACGCTCCATCGAAACAAGGAAGTTTGCGAAGAGCTTCCTTGGTGCTGATGGTGTGAAGATTGATGTGCTCGAGAACATGCTCATCCCTCTCGCCGATCCTGATTCGTGTATTTCTTTTTCCGTTCTTTACCACAGCTCAAACTCCACATTCAGTTCGTTTACGGCGTACCCTAGCGACTCGGCAATTCTCATCGCGGAGTAGTGTCCTCCCTGCTCAATAAGACGAATTGGTTGGCCGTCTCCTTCGAGAAGCCAAGCGTCGGGGGCTTTCACGCCGTGGCGTTTTGGAATGGCGTCCTCACCCATCCACTTTGAAATCAATTCCGGATTTGCTCGCCGGTAGTTGCAAAAGATCTCAGTCAGACAAAGGTCGTGAGCGATCTCAAGTGCACCAGGAAGACCTTGGTAACGACTTGTTCTGCCAAATAGGTTCGCGGTCTTTTGTGAGGCCACGTAGACAACCGTTGAGCTAGTCACTTTTGTCCAGCGGCTACAAAGCTTGTACGAGATCTCCTCTTCGTTTCGTGGCACAGGCTCACCTGGACGCCATCTCAGAACGGGCTCTCGCATTTGAGGGAGGGTGTTGACTTGCACCCGGTGCCTATTGAGCAAACCTGCCTTTCGAAGCAGGGCGACTCTCTTTCGCCCAGGATCGCTTCCTGGCTTCCAGTAAGTGGAGATGAGTTGTTCTTCGGTGAAAATGCGAACCTGTGTGCTCATGGCATACAAAATCTCTTCGTCACGTTTTGTCCAAGACGATGTCGGCGAAGTTGTCGGACCTTGTGTCAGAAAAACTTGGGAACGGTTCATCGTCGGACTCTGGACTGAAAACCGTGAATTACGGTGCTTTTGCTCACAGCCCGCCGTTTCTATGGAACATCCGAATGGGTGACGGTTGTTGCTATGGGGTGGGTGCCGACGACCGGCTGGGAGACTGGCCGTGAAATACGACGAAGTCACCGCGGAGACTGATCGGTCGGAATTGACGACTCAATAGAATTCGTAGTTGAGTCGACGAGATTCTTTCGCACGATCCCGCAGGGAATCGCATAGTGATGCAAGTAGCTCGGCGGAGAGAACACCAACGAAGGTCATCTTCGTTTCCACTTCTTGTTCTCCTGTCGCATTCCTCGCGATCCGAGCCTCTAGGTCTTCCCTGTTTTTGGGGAATCCTCGCGGGAAGCATCTACAAGCATGTGGCACGCCATAACGTACATACCTAGCGAAGTGGGATTCGTCGGGATCTTCAGCTTCACTGATAAAGCCATCGTCATAGAGTGTTTGATCCGTAACCCACTGTTTCTGCTCCAAATCTTGCAAATACGCTTCGTGGACGAACACACGAGCATTTTGCGTTAGGAGAAATTCAGTTTGGCCGAGAATACGGATCAATTGCTCACGGCTTACTTTCACCACATCGTGTTCGCGAAGCAGCGGCAAGAACTCGTCGAGCAGATTTCCGTGAAGCGAGAAATCTGGAGCAGTGAAATGCCTCACCGAGTCTCGCATGCAGTAGAAGGTGGTTTCTCGAATCTCGCCTCCACTTTCGGGAATACGTGCACGTAGTTGTTCTACTACTTGCATCCAGTCGACTCCGCTTGCTGTCGGCGACTCCAGTTGATGCGAAGTTAGTTGAAGAATGGGATCAGATAAACTGAGCCCAGGAATGTGAAGAGCTGGAGTCTTAAACTTCGCAAGGAATCTCGCGGAATGATGTGGGTACTCACTCTCATCTCCAACGACCTCTTGAATTTGACGATCAGCGTTCGCAGCTTCATTTAGAAACCCACGAAGTGATCGTCTACTCAGCCGCCATCGGAAGAGGCGAGCAACATGGTCGAAGGTCAGACAACGGGTGGGGCGGAGCCAGGTTCTAAGACCGCCAAAGTACTCGCTAGTCCTGAAATCATCAAAGGAATAGGAATATGGTAGTAGTTCATTCATTTTGACCCTTCGTCGGTACGAAAAGACAACAACCCATCTTGTATGGATCGTGCCATCGATACTTCTGAAGCTGTGGGCCTAGCGAACGAAGCTACGGATCCGACCAGAGAGCAGGCGAGGATCGTGACTAACGAGCTGAAGGTCCTGAATGGATTCCCAAATGTGCATCCACAGTAGCAAGAAGAGCATGCTAACGGGCGGGAACAAAAGAGTGATCCAACAGACTTCGGTTAACTGTCATCTGCCAATGTAGGCTGCACGCTGTCGCGTGTCAAGAATTTGAAATCGTCTCGGATTTGTGATACTTGATGCCAACGATTTCCGGATCCTTTGGCAAAGTCGTTGGCAAGGAAAGGTTGAGCATTTGGGATTCTGCCCGGCTACTTCGGTTAGCTGTCAACTTCTCGAACGCTGGGTTACCCAACAGGCCTAAACCTGTTCTCTGGTTTGGACCGCTCTCCATCCGTTGAGGCGTCCACTCGGTTTACCGGTGGTTTTCCTCATGTCTTCGGCTTTGCCGTCACCTGTTCTGAATGATTGAAAAAGTTGCTTGGCCAACAGCCTCAAACCATCTTGCAGTTCATCGCCATCTCACTGTTTGAGAGCAGGAAGTCGATTGCAGCCGAATATTTTTTCGAAAGAAATTCTGTCTAACGAATTGTCCATTGACCCAGAAGCATATTGAACGACGACAAACGCAGTACCGGATTTTGCCACGGCTAGGGTTCATGTGCTCCAAGAAGTTCTGATTAAGCGTGACTCGGATTGCAAATACTTGCTTTGATCATTTTCTCGCGCAAACTTGTTCGCAAATGGCGCGGACAGTTCATGTCGTGGCCCAGTTCAGGATTGGATTTCAGCTAGGAGTAAAAGCATGCCGAACGAAGAGAACTCCGTTCTAAACGTTCAACGCTTTGTCGATGTACTTAGCGAAGCAGAAGAAAAACTGGTCGCAAAGGAACACGCAATCGCAGAACAGCTGCAAAGCCTTCGTTCGGAGCTAAAACAGATCCGCGGTGCAAAAACGTGTTTGATCGGACCAAAATCTGAACGAAAGAACGGGAAGAAGCAAGCGGCTACCAAACAAGACGTTACATCAATTATCGAGGCCGCGCTTCAACAGCATGGCGTGCTTCGCGAAGAAGAGATTCGAGACGTAGTTGAAGCCAAGCTACAGAAAGATGGACGATCAAAGCGTGGGCTCGCCCTTCGACTGAGAGAGTCACTTGAAAGTGACAGTTTCGTCAAAACCGACGATGGATTTCAAATTAGAGGCGCCGAACGGCAAACTGCGGCAGAAAAAACGGACGAGAGATAGTAACCAGTTATGGACGAGAGCACGGATCTCAAGCCACGTACGCGATAGTCGCAGGAGAAATTCTCTGAGTTAGGGGCAACTGTGACAATGGGAAACATGATTGATAGAGACGGTGACAATACTAGCTGGTGGTACATGACTTGCGCCTGTTGCACCGCGAAGTGGTTCGCACCATTCCGGGCAGTACGATGTCCAAGGTGCGGTGGTGTCGCACTGGACGCAGTTTGTCAAAGGCCACCTTGGATGGCAGACCCGAATGCGTTGCAGGCACAAGATGAGTCGAGGCAGGATCATGTCGAGCCTGCCTGATGAACTGCGTTTGCTAACCGTCTCTGAAGTCTCGGACTGGCTGAGCGTTTCCCCCAGCCTCATCTACCAACTCGTCGAACGGGGAGAATTAGCGGTTTATCGGATCGGGACTGGACGTGGCTCGATCCGATTCCGTCGTGAAGATGTCGATGCGTATCTTGCAGATTGTCGCTCGCAGAATTCGTCCCAGATAGAGCCGCGGAAGCAGCGTCCGCGGCTGAAACATATTCAAGTTCGTTAACCAGCAGCCCGGATTGCTTGTTGACGCATATGGTCGGGGCTGTGCGAGAGATGTTGATATACGCGTGCAAGCATCGAGGGATCCTTATGCCCCATCAGCAAGGCTACCGTAAGCGGATCGACTCCACGTTTCAACGCGTTTGTAGCCCACGAGTGACGAAGTGCGTAGAGCGAGTATCGCTGTACAACGGATTTCGCCATTTTTTGAAACAGCTTCCTTTTCGCTTCTTCTCTCAATTCCGCTGGTCGCTTCGGCCGCACTACTCCCCTTTCTCGTTTGGTTGGAGAAAGCGTTCTGATGAACGCTTTGATTTCCTTTTCGCGTGGCCCCCTCCCCTCGGATTTCAATACTGCTTTTCCCATTCGATTCTGAATGCGATCAAACGCGCAGTTGACGGCTTCCGTCGTCCAAGGGTTGCCACGAGCGTTGCGAAAGAGAACGCCTTGTGGGTATTCAGCGAGCAGTCGCGTCGAAATTTCCAAAGCTACTCCGTTCAGGTAAATGATTCTTGGCGATCGTTTTCCTTTCGATTCTTTCTGAGGAAATACCCATCGAGCGTTCTTCAGGTCAACGTATGTAGCGACAACTCGAAGCGACTCCTGCGGTCTACATCCCGTGTGGTACGTAGTGAGCAAGAGATCTTGGAAACGTGGATCAGGCACGAATTTCAGCAATCGCTCAAACTCGTCTGGTGGGACATACACTTCCTTCCGATCAGCACTTGGCACCTCCAAGTTGATCAACGGATCGTCGCTGATCAGTCCTTGCTTCTTCGCCCAGCTCAGGCACCGCTTGATGGTTCGCATGTAGTTGCGTCGCGACGTGATAGAGAAGTCGTAGTCATCGACCCACTGTTCAACGTGGAATGGCCGAATCGCGGACACACGCAGACTCGGATACTTGTCTACAAACCGTTGCAGGCGATAGCGGTACCACTCGTAGGTGGCCTCTGCTCGGTTTCGATGAACCCACTCCAGGAATACATCGATGATGGCGACCAACGATTCCGGCGTCACCGGCTTTGGGCGAGGTTGTCCCATTAACTGATGGTACTGACGAAAGGCTTCGTCTTTGTCTGGGCCGAGATTGATTTGCTTGCGGTCAATCTCGACGTACCAGACGCGGCGGGCCTTTTTGAAAAACGGCTTTGGAAAATGAGGCATTGTGCGAACCCTCCAATCGAATCCAGGGAATGGAAACACTCAGAGGCGACTGAAAGGTTCGCTTCGCGGTCTCGCGTCGGCTGCCACCGTCGCGAGATCGTTTTTCCAGTCAGAAGTTTTCGGACAACTTCTCGGACAGAGTCCATTTTAGAAGATGTCGAATTGACGTAAGTCCTTACGTGGTAAGAGCACACCCGGCAGGATTCGAACCTGCAACCCTCGGTTCCGAAGACCGATGCGCTATCCAATTGTGCCACGGGTGCGTTCTGCGGTGTTTTGGACAGGTTTGCCTCGCCGCAGGTTCGTTATTTTAGCAGCTTGTCCGAGCCCTTCCCAGGGCCGTTTTTCCACTGGTTGCGTGGATTACCACTCACGGGGCATTGGCGGTGGTGAGCCGCTGCTGCCAGTAGGCTTCGGCTTGTTCGTGGTGACGTAGGACGCGGCGGAGACGCTCGGGGTCGGTGACCTTGGCTTGGACTCGGCCGATTCGCTGACGGGTCCAGTCGAGGAAGAATTGGGCCGAACGACGGCTGATGCGATGCTTGACCGCTTCGGTTTCCACAAACCAAGGGGCGGTGGAGGCAAAGCGAAAGGTGTGGTCGACCTCCGCGATCGTTCGTACTAAAAACCAGCCTGCCCCGTCGGCGGAGATGTTCATGGTGACGTTGAAAGCTTGTGACGAAGTGCCACCACAAGGGACTCGCTTGGTGACGGCGCCGTTTTGAACCACTTCGATGTGTGAGATTCGGTCCAGGCTGGTGAGCGTCACATCCAGTTGGATAGGAATGGCTTTGTCATCGGCGATTTTGAATCGATGACCGGGTAGCTTGCCGCCTGCGCGAACGACAAGCAACGGACCGTTGGTAACAAAACTCCGACCCTGCGAAAGTGCTTGGAACCAGGAGGATCGATCGAATGGCTGATCGTCGTCCAAATGCACGTAGACCCGGTTGTATCCCACCGGGTTGGGCAAAACTCCCGAAGCACTGCCGGCCGACGGCGGTAACCTCAGTCCGGCGTCAAGCAAGTGATAGTAGATCTCTTGGGTCCAAAATCCGTTGCCGCGCGGATCGGGCAAACGTTCGATGTCTCGCGGCCGACCCCACGCTTCATTGACCAACATTCGGCTGCGACACATGTGGTTGTTGGCGATCCCAATCGACTGCATCTGGCCACTTGCCACCCACAGTGGGACATCCCACCAGAAAGGTTTTTCGATGTCGATCCAGACATCGGGGTTTCGTCGTTTGGCGTCAGCAACGAACTGCATCGGCGAGGGAAACTCGCGAGACGCGCCGGCAATGTCAAGCGGCCGGTCTAACCCAAAGAACAACAACGCGCCCCCTTCGCGTTCGTCTTCTCCGGCCATCACGTTGTATATGCGATGGCCATCGAACCGGCGAGTCAACTCGGCGGGTACAGGTTGATCTTTCCAGGAGTTACGGTTGTTCCACCAGGTGATGACCGGCGCGATGTCCAAATCTTCCGCTCGCATCAACAATTCGACCTCTTCGACGGGTCGATGAACATGAAGATCGCCGCTGTACCATCCCGATTGCCGCAGGTTGGCGATTCTCGTGAGATTGACGCTGAGTTCATTGGCCGAATCGGGTGAAACGGTGACGCTTCCCGATTGTCTGCCGTGTTCGGGACCACGTTCAATCTCGTAGCGATAACTTCCCGCAGGAACGTCGACGGCGACTCGACCATCACAGACAAAATGATCGCGCCAAAATGGTTGGCCCGGTGCCCGAATTGGCTTGCCGCCAGCGTCGCTGAGATGGATCCGACACGGCAGTGGATTGCCGGCAGCATCGTCGACGTTGATCTGCAACCGGTGCGTGTCTTGCGCCGTGGCGATTCCGGCCATCAACAACACGACCGACCATGCAATCGTGTGGCAGCGGATCAGGGAGGGCTGAGTCATGTTTACATCTGGCTACGGTAGGAGAAAACGGCAGGCGACTATGCCAACCAGTCGGTGACGACTCGGCCGCCAACATCGGTAAGCCGAAAGTCGCGTCCCTGAAACCGGGCGGTCAGTTTTTGATGATCGAGCCCAAAACAATGCAACATGGTGGCGTGCAAGTCATTCACATGAACCGGATGTTCGTCGATGCCCCAACCGATTTCATCACTCTTTCCGTAAGTCAGCCCGCCGCGCATCCCGCCGCCCGACATCAACATGGTGAAACTGTAAGGATGATGGTCGCGCCCAGTGTTTTTAACTCGACCGTTGCGATTTTCGCCCAGCGGCGTACGACCAAACTCGGTTCCCCACACAACCAACGTTTCATCCAGCAGCCCACGGCTCTTGAGATCCTTGATCAGCGCCGCGATCGGCTGGTCGACGACCGTGGAGTTGTAGGTCAGTTCCTTGTCAAGATTGCTGTGGTGATCCCATGACGCATAAACAATGTTGACGAAGCGTACGCCGCGTTCGACCATTCGCCGGGCAAGCAAGCAGTTTCTGGCAAAGCTCTTGGCGGTCTCGCCCTGCTTTCCGCGGCCTCCACCTTCGGGGTCTTTTCGATCGACGCCGTACAGGTCGAGCGTCGATTGTGATTCGTCCGACAGATCGATCAATTCGGGAGCCGCCATCTGCATTCGAAACGCGAGTTCGTAGCTGCTGATGCGGCTGGCGATTTCCGGATCACCCACCAGATCGTATCGAGCTTTGTTGACATCGCGAAGCGTATCGAGCCCGGCGCGTTGCAATTGGGGCGGCAAGCCCGCCGGATTGCTCAAGTTCAGTACCGGTTCGCCTTGATCGCGAAATCGAACGCCAGCATAGGTGCTGGGCAGAAACCCTGACTGCCACAACGTTGCACCGCCGCTGCTACCGCGGCCGCTGGTCAGAACCACGTAACCGGGCAGGTTTTGCGACTCGCTGCCCAAACCGTAAGTCAGCCAAGAACCCATCGTCGGCAAACCGAAGGTTCCGCGACCGCACTGCATCATCAGTTGGCCGGGATGATGATTGAACTGGTCGGTGTGCAACGATCGGATCATCAGCAGGTCGTCGGCGCACGAACCAAGCTGCGGCAGTAAGTCAGAAAACACCATTCCGCTTTCGCCGTACTGTTGATAGGTACGCTTGGAACCCATCAATGTCGCCGTATCCTTCTTGATGAAGGCGAACCGCACGTTTTCGGTCATCGATTTGGGTAGCTGCTGACCGTGAAGTTCATTCAACCTCGGCTTGGGGTCGAACAGATCGATTTGCGAAGGAGCGCCAGCCATGAAGATGAAAATGCAACGTTTGGCCTTGGCGGCGAAATGAGGCTGCTTGGGCGACAGCGGCGAGGAGACTAGATCGTCGTTGGCCGCTGCATCTTGGCGCAACATCTCAGCCAACGCCACTGCCCCAATTTCGCTTGCGGAGGTATTCAAAAAACTGCGTCGCGATTGGACGGTCTGGCGGAGGAAGTCTCGATTCATGACGGTCTGATGGAGGTGTTGCGCCAAGGCGCGACAGGCGGAACGAAAACGGGTTATTCCCGCGTGATCAATTCATCCAGGTTCAAAGCAACGCGTGCGACCGCGATCCATGCCGCCGCTTCGCCAGGGCCGATCTCTGCGCGCCGGTGCCGCAAAGCCAATTGCTTCGCAGCGTCATTGTTTCGAGCATACCACGCTCGTGAGCGGTCCAGCAAAGATTGAAAACGACGAACCTCGAAATCGGTCGGCGGCCGAGCAACGCAAAGACGCAGGAGCCGTTCGATTCGATGACGATCGGCTGATTCGGCCTCCTCCTGGTCGGTCGCCATCATGCGCATAGCCAGAGCCTGCGCCGCTTCCACGTAAACCTCGTTGTTCAAGATCGTTAGCGCTTGCAGCGGCGTGTTGGATATTCGTCGGCCAACAGCGGTCGTGTTTGAATCGGGACAATCGAAGGCAACCAGATTGGGGTGAGGCGCGGTTCGCTTGAAAAAGGTGTACATCCCGCGGCGATATCGATCTTCACCACCGCTTGTTTTCCACTTGAAATTGTTCGCGTAGCTCAGCGCGGCGACATCGGCCGGAAGGGGCGGAAAAACACTCGGCCCGCCCACCTTTTCAGAGAGCAGACCCGACGCCGACAAGCAGACATCGCGAACCACTTCGGCGGAGACTCGAAAACGGTTCTGCCGGGCGAGCAACAAGTTCTGGGGATCGACGTCGAGCAGTTCTGGCCGATGGAAAGAAGCTTGCCGGTAGCTTGAACTCAATACGATCGATCGAATCAATCGCTTGCGGCTCCAACCAAGCCGCCGATACTGCTGACCCAGCCAATCCAACAACCGTGGGTGGCTGGGCGGTTGGCCGCGGACACCAAAGTCGTTCATCGTGCGGACCAGGCCTTCACCGAACAGGTGCGACCAAACGTGATTGGCCAACACACGCGGCGTCAACGGATTCGACGGGTCTGTCAGCCAACGAGCCAGGTCGAGCCGATCGAGATTCTGCTGGTTCCGACCGCTGATGACAGGCAGCACCGACAAGCCGCCAGCGGCAACACTCTGCTTGGGGCTCAGGAAGTCACCTCGTTCAAACATCTTGGTGTCCCGGCGCGGCGAGCGGGAAGAGAGGACGCGGACTTGCACATCCGATTGCGAATCGGATGTCGGCCACTTCAAATTGGTTTCTTCGCCGTTGTTGAAGAACGCAAAGAGTCGGTAATACTCCTCTTGTGATATCGCATCGTATTTGTGGCTGTGGCATCGCGCGCAGCCGATGGTCAATCCAAGCCAAACGGCGCCGGTCGTTTCGGTTCGATCAAAAACCGCATCGACGCGAAACTGTTCTTGATCGACTCCGCCCTCGGTATTGGTCAACGTTTGACGGTGAAAGGCCGTGGCAAGCCGCTGTCGATCGGTGGCATCGGGCAGCAGGTCGCCGGCCAGTTGCTGGATCGTGAACTGATCGATCGGCATGTCGTCGTTGACCGCATCGACGACCCAATCGCGGTAACGCCAGGCCTGCAGACGCGGTTTGTCTTTTTCATATCCGTCCGAATCGGCGTAACGAGCCTTGTCCAGCCAGTGTCGGCCCCATCGCTCGCCAAAATGCGGCGAATCCAAAAGCGAATCGACAAGAATCCGATAAGCGTCCGGGGAAGTATCGGAAACGAAACGATCCACCAGTTCAGGCGATGGCGGCAGCCCGATCAAGTCGTAGTGAAGACGTTTGACCAACGTGTATCGATCGGCCTGGGGAGAGGGCGCGATGCCAAGTGATTCCAAACGCGACAACACGAAACAATCAATCGGGTTTGCCACCCATGATTTGTCTTTCACTTCCGGCACGGTAGCATCGATCGCAGCGTAGGCCCAATGCTTGACGTACGGTGCCGAATCGGCGATCCACTTTTTGAACGATTCGATCTGCTGACTGCTCAGCGGCTGGCCATCGGGCGGCATCCGCTGGTCGGGATCGTCGGACGCGATGCGGTGAATCAATTCACTGTCACCCGCGTCACCCGGCACAATCGCTCGATTTCCGGAATCGAGTTCTCGGACCGCTCCCTCGCGGAAATCGAGTCTCAAATCACCCTCTTGGACATCGGGACCGTGACACTCAAAACATTTTTCGGCCAGCAGCGGTCGGACTTCGGTCAAAAAGAGCTTGTCGGAAGCGGTGGTGTCGTCCGCGATTGCGGGCAAACAAACGGTGGCGGCGACAACTGTGGCCAACAAGCGGATGAAAGAAGCGCACATCATCGGCAGGCGCTGCGTTTACCAGGTGGGAAAGGGGTGAGCCAGGCCTTCGAAGCCGTTTCCCTACTTTACCTCCCGCGCCGACAAAATGCGATCACGTCTGCGCCCAGTCCTAGCGGTCACGCCAAAATCTCTTCGATCACGCGACCGTGAACGTCGGTGAGTCGGCGTTGGATGCCGTTGTGATAATAGGTCAGTCGCTCGTGATCGAGACCCAGCAGATGCAGAATGGTGGCGTGCAAATCGTAAATGGTTGTCACATCCTGCACCGCTTTGTAGCCGAACTGGTCGGTCGCGCCGTAGGTAAAAGGTGCGTTGACTCCCGCGCCGGCAAGCCACGCCGTGAACCCGTCGGGATTATGATCTCGCCCGCTGGCGCCAGCTTGAAAGGTTGGCATTCGCCCAAATTCCGTACACCAAACCACCAGCGTCTCGTTTAACAAACCACGTTGTTTGAGATCTCTCAAGAGCGCGGCGGTCGGCTGGTCGAGCACCGGCCCATGCTTGCTGTACTGCTGCTGCAAGTGTTTGTGGCCATCCCAGTTGCTGACCCCTTTGCCGCCTGTTTGGTAGGCACCGTTGAACAACTGCACAAAACGGACGCCACTTTCGACCAGGCGCCTGGCAAGAATGCAGTTCTTTGCGTAATCGGATCGCAAACGGTTCGACGGATCATCGGCTCCGTACATCCGCAGCGTGTGCTGCGATTCAGTCGATAGATCGGCAACCTGGGGAACGCTCCATTGCATTCGCGCAGCCAATTGGTAGCTTGAAATCCGCGCGGCCAATTCGGTGTCACCCGGATACTCGGCTCGATGTTTTTCGTTCATCGATTGCAAAAAGTCTCGCGCCGCTTTGTCGGTCGACGCGCTGACTCCGGGCGGGGACTGCAAATTTCTCAGCGGCTTGGAAGCATTGAAATCGGTGCCCTGAAAAGCGGCCGGCAGAAAACCGGGGCCCCAGTTGTTGACGCTGGACTGCGGCGTCCCGCGTGGATCCGGAATAGCGACGTACGCCGGAAGCTCTTGATTTTCCGTGCCCAATGCCCACGTCGCCCACGCGCCCATGCTGGGAAAGCCGTCCAGGGTGAAACCGGTCGACATCAAATTTTCGCCCGGGCCATGCGTGTTGGTCTTGCCGGTCAACGAATGAATGAAACACATTTCGTCAGCCAGCTCGCCCAACATCGGAACAAGCTCCGAAACCATCTTGCCGCTTTCGCCGCGTGGTTTGAATTGCCACGGACTCTTGGTCAGATTGCCCTGCCCTCCTTGGAACGTGACCAGGCTCTCGGCGCCCGGCATTGGCTGACCGTGGCGCTTGATCAATTCCGGCTTGTAATCGAACGTATCGATCTGGCTGCAAGCGCCGCTGCAAAAGATGACCAAAACGTTTTTTGCTCTGGCGGTAAAATGAGGCGGGCGCGGTGCAAAGGGTCGCGACGGATCGACTTCCGGCCGCATCGGTTCCTTGTCACGGGCAAGCAATCCGTCGCCGTCAAGCAGCGATGCAAGCGCGATACCACCAAGCCCAGTGGCGGCGTGGCCGAAGAAGTGGCGACGGTGGTAGTGCTGCTTTGTCATCGGGGGTAACGGCGAATGGTGGAGGCGAAATAAAGGAATGTCGAATTAGGGAATAAAAAGGAACTCGTTTGCGTTGAACAGAACTCGACTGAATTGAACCAGACCATGCTGATCGATGAATCGGGCGGAAGCGGCCAACTCCTGCTGGTCCGGCAATCGGCCGAAACACAATTCGTAGGCAAGCCGGATTTGCTCGGCGACCAGTTCCGTTTCGGATCGAAGCCGCTGGGCCATGAATTCTGCCTGCTGCATGATGAAGCGACTATTCATCAAGTTCAGCGCTTGCAGCGGTGTCGTGCTGCGACTGCGTTTTGGAGTCACCTGGCTGCCATCGGGACAATCAAAAACTCCGAACACCGCGTCTCGTTCTTGTCGAACCTTGGTCATGTAAATCATCCGCCGCCAATCTTCCGGCCCATACTCCTTTTTCGGATGGTAGTGACGCACGTTTTCCATCTCCACCTCGAAGGCACTGAAGCCTTGGCCACCCATTTTTCGATCGAGCTTTCCGCTGGCGGCCAACACACAGTCTCGAATCCCTTCGGCCTCCAAACGTCGAGGCGGAAATCGCCACAGTAATCTTGATCCCGCGTCGACCTGAATGGAATCGACGTCGCCGCGACTGTCCTGTTGCCAGGCATCGGACGACAAGATCAAACGTTGTAGATGCTTGATCGACCACCGACTGTCAATGAACTCGGCCGCCAACCAATCGAGCAGTTCCGGGTGCGTCGGCGCCTGCCCGTTGCGTCCGAAATCGCTGGGCGTTTCAACAATCCCGGTTCCGAAATGGTAATGCCACAAACGGTTGACCATCACACGAGCCGTCAGCGGATGATCGGGACTGGCGATCCAATTCGCCAGTGCCAATCGTCTCTGCCTCTCCAGCGAATCTTTCTCCAGAGTCAGCGAACCGATCGCGGCGATCACACCGGGCGATACCTCTTCTCGTTTCGCTTCCGGCTCGCCTCGATACAACCGATGCGTGGGACCGGGCTGCGAAAAGGTCCCGATGTAGGCAAGCGTTCCAGCCTGCAATTTCTTCTGTTCCGCCTCCAACTGCCGTAGCTGGTCGAGTTGGTGTCGTCCCCGCTCTGCCTGATCGGCCGGAAACAAATCAAAACTGTATTTTGGCTGTTCTTTGCGGGTACTCTTCGCTGGAATCCGATCGGCCGAACTGGCAACGGTCGTCCACTGCGCGCCATCGATCGACACTTGGAAATCATACTGCGTGGCCAACCGATCTTTGTACTTTCCTTGCCGATCGCGTCCCCATTTGATCCGGTTGATCTTGGTGACTTGCGGCAATTCGATTTGGACCCAGCCGCCGACGCGCTGTTTGGCGATCCAGCTGCGCGAGTTTCCGTAGCGACCGTCATGGATCTGTGGCAACTTGTGCAACGGGTGAACAAAGTCACCACCGGAAGTTGCTTTCGCCCCCGCGCTAGCCAGGGCGACGTTCTGTTCCGCGGAGAAAATCTCCAGCTCGTCGATACAAGGCTGCGACTGATTGGTCGCGGTGACCGTCATTCGCACGAACTTCGCTTGAACCGGCGTGATCTCTTCGACATTGTGTTTGGCATTGACCGGCGGCCGGTTCGGTTGGCCGGGCGAAATTTGTTTGTCGGTATGGAACTTTGCTAAACTCGACCGAAGCGAGTCGATCTGTCGATGGATATCGGCCAGCCTTTGCTGTTGTGGTTCGCTATCCGGCAACTTCCGCTGATCATGGTGAACGCCGGCGAACACGGCCTGCATGGAGTAGTAATCGGTTTGGGTTACCGGATCGAACTTGTGATTGTGGCAGCGGGCACAGCCGAGCGTGAGTCCCATGAACGCTGTTCCGGTAGCGTTGATCATGTCGGCAAGTTCGTCTTGTCGCTGAATCAAACCGAGCTTCGGATCTTTCCCCTTCACCAAATCGTGAGGACCTGCAACAAGAAAACCGGTACCCAGATCTTCGCCCGTTTGATCGCCGGCAAGCTGCTGAACAATGAAGTCGTCGTAACCGCGGTCATCGTTGAACGAACCGATCACCCAGTCCCGGTACCGCCAAGCACCCTGTCGTTCTCGGTTCGTCTCGAATCCGTGTGTTTCGCCGAATCGAACCAGGTCCAACCAATGCATCGCCAGCCGTTCACCGTACCGCGGACTCGACAAAACATCATCGACCAAACGCTCCCAAGCCCCGTCGCGGTCGTCTTCCACGAACGCTTGAACCTGTTCGGGGGTCGGCGGAAGCCCGTGCATCACCAGGTACAACCGGCGAATCAATCGTCGCTTGGGCGCGCGGGGTGACATGGAAAGCCCGGCGGCGCGGAGCTTTCGGAGAATGAAGGCGTCGATGGGGCTGGTCGAATCCGAGGGTGGAACGGGCGGACACACCAGCGGCTGAAGCGACCAATGATCGCTGCCGCGCTGTGACACCGCCCTTTGCGCCGCGTCCCACGCGCTACGATCATCGATCCACTTTGCCAACACTTCGACTTGCCGCGGCGACAGCCGCGATCCGTCGGGCGGCATGCGATGCGCTTCGTCGTCACTGCGAACGAGTTCCAGCAAGTAGCTGGCTTGGGAATTTCCGGGAACGATGACTCGTTCGCCCGAATCGCCACCGGCAAGCGCCCCTTCCATCGAATCGAGTCGGAGGTTGGATTCCTGCTGATCGACACCATGGCACTCCAGGCAATGTTCGCGAAAAATCGGCATCACCTCTGCGGTGAAATCGATTTCGGCGGCCGATAAGGTCGCGCTTGTGGCAAGCAGCGCGAGCGGTGTGATCATCAACTTGTTCATAGTTGGTAGGGCGATTTGCCTCCAATCGGTGCGCGAACTTGAATTCTCGAAGGGGCAAAATCGCCGACTTGAGACAAGTCGGCCTCCTTGTGACTACTGCCAGGTATCATGTTCCCATCCGCGTCGATCATTGAACGCCTTCAGGTTCGCGTCGCTCATTTTTACGTCGATCAGTTCAATCCGCTTGACGTGTTGGAGCGCCATCAAATGGTCAAACGAGGCATCCCAATTCGCGCGGCTTTGAATTTTGAAACGTTCAAGATGTTGCAAGTTTCGCAGATGCTTCAAGCCAGGGCCTTGAACCTTATCCGCGGAGGTCATTCGAAGCACGCGAAGCTGACTCATTTTCCCTAGCGTCTCGAAACCGTCGTCTCCAAACGGGGTACAAGTGAACAGCAGCCATCGCAATTGTTCCAATTTGGCGAGCGGACGAATGTCAAACGCCGTTGGTGGATTGCAGCAACTGATGTAGGCGTACCGAAGACCTTTCCAATCGGAGATTTGCTCGATCACCGCTGTCCCAGTTGGAACCGACGTCATCTTGAAGTGCGTTAGGCCGGGGTGCTGCGCCAAATGCACCAACAAATCACCAGCCGATTGTTGGCGAGCCAGGACCACTCCTTGCAGATTTTTCAGCTTGGCAATCTGCTGGGATGTCAACTGGGTAGGATCTCCATCCATCCAAATGCTCAAACCGGTCGGAGCAAAACAGCGACTCGATTCCCAGTCCCGGCCTTCCGCTAGCTCGTATCCGTTTTCACCGATAACCAGCACCCCCATCCGATCGCCGACAATTTCCGCGACGGCGTCGAAGGTCACTTTTGTTTCGCTGAAACGAACGTCCGTCAGCCTATCCCACGGCAATGCATCCAGAAGACGATCGGTAGCAGGACAATCGCGAACATGCAACACAGGCCCGACGGGCAACGTCTGCCCATCGGGTGCGAGCTTCAGCAGGGCGGCGTCACTGATGTCGGAGCCCAGCAGCCGAGTGATTCGATAATGTTTGCTGTCGATCTGGCCAAGGGACTGTATTCCGGCGTCGGTGGCGCTGCGACACCACAACTCGCCCAGCGGCCTGTTTGGCATGGCGGGCAGAAAACCGAGTCCTCGATCGGAGAATTGATTGAAGTCGTATTTCACTTCGCGCAGCCGTTTCAACTTCGACAGCGATTCAAGTGAGTTTTCCGTCAGCGACGTACCATGAGCATCCAACACCTGTAACTTTTTTAGCGAAACAAGTTTTGCCACTCCGCGGTCGGTGATTTTTGTATGCCACAGGGCAAGTCGTTCCAAGTGCCGAAGCTCTGCGACGACGGCAAGATCCTTGTCGTCCACGTTGGTTCGCGCCAAATACAAACGCTGGAGTCTGGGAAAGTGCAACAGGAGCTTCACCGAATCCGAATCGACGCGGCAATGCGACAGATCAACCGCTTGGACGTCGCGCAACTTGTCGCCAATCCCTGGCAGCCATCCAACCGGCGATCGATAGTAGGTGATCTTCGCACCGGCGGCCTCGGCAAGGTAGTCTGCCGCTTGATGCTGTCGCCGAAATCGCTGGTCATAGGCAAGGGCAATGCAGGCAGCCGTCACGATCACCAGCATCATGCGAAGCGAAATCTGCAGTCGTGATCGTCGTTGTTTTGGACCAGCCATGATTTTCTACGGGTAACGGGGCTTTTCCAAAAAAAGGGTCAGGCCCTCTTTGGGCACAACAATCGTCAAGGAAAATCGCCGCCCTCCAAAGGGTCTGACCCCTTTTTTGGCCCCATCACGAATTTACTTCACCAGGATTGCCAAGCGGACTGGCAATCATTGCTTTCCAGGCAGCGGGTCATGAATCGGACTCCATCATGGCCGCCATGCACGCTGGGGTAAAGAGTTTTGCTGGAGTCAATGGTTTCGCCCGCGGAATGTCGCCTCATGTCGGCGAAGGCGTCGCGATAAACGTTGGCGAACGCCTCGAAGAAGGCTTCCGGATGCCCACCGGGAAGTCGACACGCGGCAACCGATGCCGGGGTGGAGTATCCGGCATTCGGGTTTCGTTCATAGATTTGGGTGGGCTGCCCAAGAGCCCTCAGAAACAACTGATTTGGTTCTTCTTGTCGCCAAGTGAGCGCGGCTTTCGTGCCGTCGATTTCGATCGACAGATCGTTCAGCCGGCCGTGAGTAACCTGGCTCCAGGTGACCAGCCCCGTTGCTCCCTGATCGAAACGGATCATGGCGTGGCCGTAATCGTCCAGCTGGTGATGATCGGAATACGAATCCATCCGGCACAGCAGCGACTGCGGCTCTAGCCCTGAAACGAAGCAAGCGAGATGAAAAGCGTGCGTGCCGACGTCGCCCAAAGAACCGGCGCGACCGTTCCTTTGAGGATCGGATTTCCAAGCACCGCGATCGAGCTTCGCACCTGGCTTCATGCCGTGCATCCATCCTTGAACGTAGGTTGCCCGAACGGCGATCAAGTCACCCAGCTCGCCGCCGCGGATCATGTCGCGTGCTTGCCGCATCATCGGATAACCCGAATAGTTGTGCGTCAGTGCAAAAACGCGCCCCGTTTGCCGAACGGTTTGCACCATCGTATCGGCGTCTTCCAGGTTGGTGGTCATCGGCTTGTCACAAACCACGTGGAACCCCGCCTTCATCGCCGCCACCGCGATTTCACAATGGGTGTGATTGGGTGTGGCGATCGAAACGAAATCGACACGTTGGTCTTCCGGAAGTTGTTGCTCTTGTTCGAGAAGTTCCTGGTAGGACCGGTAAGCTCGCGAGTCCGAGATTCCGAACTCGGCGGCGGCCGATTTGGATCGTTGAGGATCGGAGGAGAGCGCTCCGGCAACCAACTCGGCTTGGCGATCCAGCGTCGCCGCCGTCGCATGCACCTTGCCAATGAATCCTGCCCCACCACCGCCGATCAGCGCCATTCGCAAAGGGCGCCTGCTGGCCGGTGATTGAGTTCCTGGTGATTCGGTTCGAGTCATGGTGCACGTTCTAGTTGGGAGGAAAAAGTCGCCGTTCCTACTCTTATTCGTACTCTTATTTGTACTCTTATTCGTACTCGTACTCGTACTCGTGCTCGTGCTCGCGGCATTTTGTAGTCGAGCACGAGCACGAATAGGCACAGGAACAAAACGCACTCGGCCGGATCGACAGTTCGTTAGGTGCCATTGATTTGCCACTCAATTTCGCGAAGCCAATTCGGAGAATTGGCCGACGGTTAGGCAACGATTTCGTGGATGACGTGACCGTGAACGTCGGTCAAGCGACGATCGATTCCGTTGTGCCGAACGGTCAGCTGTTCGTGATCGATCCCCAACAAATGCAAGATCGTCGCGTGGATATCGTAAACCTGCGTTGGATTGTCTCGATCCAGCGGCTTGTATCCCCACTGGTCGGAAAGGCCGTGAGTGACGCCCGCTTTGATTCCGCCGCCACACAACCAATTGGTAAACACGTACGGATTGTGATCGCGTCCTTTGCTGCCTTGAGTGCTGGGCATGCGGCCGAATTCGGTGGTCCAAAGCACGATCGTATCTTTCAGCAATCCGCGCTGCTTGAGGTCTTTCAACAGCGCCGATGTCCCCACCGCCATTCCTTTGGCTAGCGGCCCGTGGTCTCGGGCGATGTCTTCGTGGCTGTCCCAATTGCGGCGTGGAAAGCTGTTGTCATTTCCCGACCAGATTTGTACGAACCGCACACCCCTTTCGAGCAAACGACGGGCAATCAAACACTTTCGACCAAAATACTCGGCTTCCTCGGCCGGGTTGATCGTCTCCGGGTACTTCGCCCCCAAACGATCGAGTCCGTACATTTTCATGATGTGTTGGGGTTCGTCGGAAAGATCGAGCGCTTCGGGTGCGCTCAATTGCATTTTCGCCGCCAGCTCATACGATCGAATCCTCGCCTCCAAACGACTGTCGCCGACGCGCTGCTGCTGGTAGCGTTGATTGAACCGGCCAAGCATCTTCAAACCGTCGCGATCACCCTCGGCAGTGACGTAGTCGGCTTGGGGCAATAGATCTTCGATCGGGTTTTCGCGTTGAGGAAAAATCGCCGTTCCCTGGCAACTTGCCGGCAGGAAAGCGGAACCCCAATTTTTGGGGCCGTTACTGGCAAATCCACGATGATCCGGCAGGACCACAAAGGTCGGCAAATTTTCGTTGATCGCTCCCAGTCCGTAGCTGATCCAAGCTCCCATGCCAGGAAATCCAGGTCGCTGAAACCCGGTTGCCTGCAAGTAGGTCGCCTGCGAATGGACTCCCGTCTTGCCGACCAGGTTGTGGACAAACGCGATATCGTCAACGCACTGGCCCAGCGGCGCGACCACGTCGCTGATCATCTTGCCACACTGGCCATAAGGCGCGAACGAAAACGGTGATTTCATCCAGGGACCGAGTCCGTTTTGAAACGCCTCGACATGCTCCCCAAAATCGGACTCCTCGCCGTGATGTTTTTCCAGCGCCGGCTTGTAATCCCAAAGATCAAGGTGGCTGGCCGCACCGCCCATGAACAACTGCACCACGCGACGTGCCTTGGACGGATGGTGAAGGACTTTCAAAACACCCCCTTGCCCCACGGCGTCGCCGGCGCCACTTTCCTCGCGCAACATCATCGCCAACGCCAGGCCGCCGAAGCCGGTAGCGCTCGTCGTTAGCAAATCACGCCGAGGGAACATTCCTTCCTCGTTCCCACGCTCCGCGTGGGAACGTCCCGGCGGCCGCTCCGCGGCTTGATGGTTGTGGTCCGCGGAGCGGAAAAAAGTGCGTTCCCACGCGGAGCGTGGGAACGAGGAGGAGGAAGAAGGGTCACGCCGGTTGAACATGGTCTGGCTTTCGCTTCAGTCCAAGAAAACAAACTCGCTGAGGTTGAACAACATTCGACACAGATTTTTCAATCCGTGCTTCTTCGCATGGGCAGCCAATTCATCACGTTCATCCTCAGTCGGCGGCCGGCTGGTGACCAGCATCATCGCCCAGTCGATTTGCCCTCGTAGATCATCTGAATCATTTTGCAAGCGATCTGCAAAACTTTTTGCCATCGTTAGGTTGAATCGATTGTTCAACAGCGACAACGCTTGCAGCGACGTCAGTGTTTCGTCCCTGGTTGGCGTACTTTGAGACGAATCGGCACAATCGAGCGTCGTCATGAACGGGTCGGGCTGAGAGCGAACGACAAATCGGTAGACGCTTCGCCGATGAGACGCCGGATCGGCCGGATCAAACTTGTGATATTCGTAGTGCGGCGAGTGTTCCGTCCGTTCCAGTTTGAACAGATAGAATCCCGGCCCGCCCATCTTTCGATCCAAACGACCGGCAACGGCAAGGATGGAATCACGAATCTCTTCAGCCTCCAGCCGCCTGCGGTTCATCCGCCACAAAAACCGATTGCTGCCGTCGATCGCTGCCGCAGAGCGGTTGAACTTCGACGACTGGCGATAGACGCTACTGGTAACGATCAACTTGTGCAGCTGCTTCAACGACTGGTCACCGTCCCGGAACTCGGCGGCAAGCCAATCGAGCAGTTGTGGGTGAGTCGGTTGAGCCCCCATTCGACCAAAGTCGTTCGGTGTTTCCACCAGTCCGGCACCGAAGTGGTATTGCCAAACTCGATTGACAATCGAACGCCATACCAAAGGATGATCTCGGTCGGTCAGCCACTTTGCCAGTTGTGCGCGACGTTGACCTTCATTCGATTCAGCCGGCAACTTCCAATTCGCATCAGCACTTAGTGGCAACACCCCCGGCCCGACAACATCACCCAGCAGCTGAATACTACCGCGATGCAGAAGATGAATGGCTCGCAGTTTGCCGTCGGTCGGTTTGAAATTGCCTTGCGGTTTGAAAGTGGTGGCGGCGGCGTAAACCATTTTTCCAGACGGAAGTGCCTTGAGTTCCCGCTCGATTTCTTGAATCTGTTGGTCAATCTGATTCAAACGTTGTCGGCGATCTTCCGTTTCGATTTTGGCCAAAATCTCGGACCGTCGTTTTTCCTCGGCGGCCAGTCGATCGGCTGCTACCGGATCACCAGGTCGAGCCCAAATCCCATCGGTCAGGTTCTTGCGACTCCATCGCACCGGCGCTTCGATGGAATCCTGCGAAATCACTTTGGCGCCGCCAGCCACGTTGTTTCCGTCGGCATCGAAGACCTCCAATTCCGCCAGCGCAAAAATGTAATCGTTACTCCGCATCGCCAGTTTGGTGGCAGTCACGCGAACGTATCTTGCGGTTCGGCTCTTACCATCCAGCTCGACAGGTGAAAGTCCCGGATTAGCAAAGTCTTGCTTGGAGAAATCGGCCAACCGCCATTGCCGCGACGCGCGATCGGAAATCTCATCCGTGCCCACGTCCACTCGAAAGCGAACCGGAAACCCAAACCCCGATCCGATGCCGCCAAAATCATCGTGACAAGGACGAAGAACGACCTTGGCAATTTCGACTTCGCGACCCAAATCAACTTCGACCCATTTCACCACGTCGGGGCGGCCGACGATCGAGCTGTGGTAACCGAAAGCGGGTTCCTTGCTGATCGAAACTTTGTCGCGAAGCTGCTTGATTTCCTTTTCAAGCTTGGCCAACTCCGGCCCGCCCGCATCTTGGATTTCCTGCTGGATCGCCTTTTTGTCAACCTGCAAACCACCGCGGCGGCGTTCCAATTCGTTGCGTCGGTTGATGATTTCAGCGTCCAGGTCGTAAGGGCGTTCGGCGCGGTCGACGGCGGCAAAGATCGCTTGCAGGCTGTAGTAATGTTCTTGGGTAAAAGGGTCAAACTTATGATGGTGACAGCGAGCGCATTGGATGGTGACGCTGCAAAACGTGTTCAGCGTGTTGGACACCATTTCATCGCGATCCAGATTTCGCGCGACCTTGCCGTCGATCTTGGATTCGGGCACTTCGACGTGGCCGATGAAGTCCCACGGACCAGCAGCGATGAACCCCAATCCCAAAATTCCGTCGGGGTCACCCGGAAACAAAACATCACCAGCGATTTGTTCTTGCACGAACCGGGCATACGGCTTGTCGTTGTTGAACGAGCGAATCACGTAATCGCGGTAGGGCCAAGCATTGGCGCGAAGTTTGTCCTTGTCATAACCGCAAGTGTCGGCGTACTTCACCACGTCCAACCAATGCCTCGCCCATCGCTCTCCGTAGTGCTTGGACTGGAGCAATCGATCGACCAGATTTTGGTAAGCATCGGGATCGGGATCGTGAAGAAACGCCTCGACTTCTTCGGGCGTGGGAGGCAGCCCGATCAAATCGTAGGTCAACCGACGAATCAACGTCCGACGATCTGCTGGACCGGAGTGCGAAAGCCCCTGGTCGCGAAGTTTCGCAAGAATGAATGCATCGATGTCAGTGCGCCGCCAATCATCATCGATATCGGGAACGGGCGGCCGGCGAATCGGTTGCAGGGACCACCAATCAAAGTCGCTGACTTTTTCTTCAATCTGCACGCCGTCCGGCCATGGGGCGCCCGACTGAATCCAACGCTCCATCGCGTCCAGCTGGCTCGAAGACAGCGGCTCGGCCTTCTTGGGCATGTTCGGTCGGCGACCGTCCCGAGGGCGAACCTCGTCAAGCAACTGGCTGGAAGGATCGCCTGGCTGGACATACCCACTGTCGAAAAACGCATCGGCCGATTCGAGTGAAAACCCGCCCTGGCGGTCAACGTCGTTGTGGCACCGCACACAGTGCTTTGCGAAGATCGCTGCCACTTCTTCAAACGAAGCATCATCGCCGGCAACGGGTGCCGCGACAAGAAGAATGGCCAACAGTGGCAGGAGGGACTTGGGTATCATGGAGTTCAAAACATCTTGCTTGCCGGACACCGCAATTCTAGTGGAAAGAGAGAGCGGGTGTGGTGAGAAAGCGATGTCAGCCGACCGGTACAGTGGGTACCTTGAGTCGAAACAACCACGGTGATGCGAAAGGATAGATCCGTTGGCGGGCGCAGCTCTGTATCAGAACTACCGATATCTGTATCCGTCAGCGCTGGTCGAAACGGACCGCACGCTGCGTCTGGCAACCTGCACCGATCGCCAGACCCATCCCTATTTTTTCCAGGGACAACTACAAAACGCCGGTCGCGCCGCCGAACTGCTGCGCGGCTTGATGCACATCGTCCAGGCGCGATATCACGTTCCCGCGGCGATGTTGGAAAAGATCGTCGCGCTGGCCGATCCGGTGGTGACCTGCAACGACGACCGTTTGCGTTTCGAAGGTTTTTCGGGTTGTTGCGGTGTGTACGCGAGGATCGATTTTTTGCCGGCGGCGATCCGCGGAGACGCCTTTGGCCTTGGACGGGGAACGACCAACGTCGACTTCAACCCACCGATGCTCTTCGCACTCACCAAGCTTCGTGACGGTGACGATGTCACGCTATCGGTCGGAACAGAGGGTGTGGCGATTGAATCCGAGTCGGACACCGTTGTTGAAAAACGAGTCAAACTGCCGCTTCGCTGGCTGCGGGGATTGGTCGAAGTACAAGCGTGCCAAAGCCGCATGCAGCTTGTCCACGACATCTCCGCCTTGGAAGCCCGCCGATTCCTTCGCTCGCTTCCTCGTATGAAAACGCATCGCCATCCAACTTGGATCGTCCCATCGGGTCGCGGGCTTCGAATCACCCAAGCAAAATCCAACCGCGCCGTCAAAGTCGGCGGCCTGCAGCGGCTGCGTGTATTGGAAAGCCTCTCACAACAGGCCAAACGACTTCGCATCTTCACCGACAACATCACCGGCGCGTCGGCTTGGGAACTGGACTGGGAAGACTGCCGCTTTCATCTGGTGGTCAGTCCCGAAGTCTGGCGAGGTTTTTCGGGCGAAGGGCAGGTGTTGGAGGCAACCGCCGCCAAGACGTGGCAAAAGAATCTGCCCAAAGTCCGGGCTGCGCTTCAGTGGGACAGCGTGGTCGACATCGACCGGCTCTCCCGGCGCCTTCATCTCAGTACCGATCAATTGAACACCGCGCTGAGTGTTTTGGCGACGCGCGGTTTGGTCGGCTACGACCTCGGCGAATCGGCCTATTTTCACCGGGAACTGCCGTTTGATCTTGATCTGATCGAAAAATTACAGCCGCGGCTAACGAGCGCCCGCGAACTTGTCGGCGCCAACGCTGTCCAGATTGGCAATCGGACGGAGGATCATGTCGAAGTGTACGTGCAAAGTGGAAACGTCAAGCACCGAGTCCGATTGTCTCAAGAAAGCGCCAAGTGCACCTGCCCGTGGTTTTCCAAACATCGCGACTCGCGCGGGCCCTGCAAACACATCTTGGCGGCTCAGATCGTGACGGAAGACTTCGATGACTGAAGAGAAACTGATGAAGATCTTGGAGTCAGGAGATGCCAAGAAGTGCATGCGATTCTTCAAGGGTATGCCCGAAAGCGAGCGGCGCAAACTGGCTCCCTGTTGTCTGCGACGGATGAAAAGTCTCGATCGAATCGTTCAGCTCCAAGAAAACGTTTACGCCGTGAATCCAGAACGGAAAATCATGGCGGTCGCCCTGCCCAACGTTTGTACCGCGGCGGAATTGAAACGATTCGGCGTTTGGGGCATGCCCGACGAAGATACGATGTTCGCGATCCTGAACGAACGGCGGCCCGATTGGATTGACAGCTGGGCGAAAACCAATGCCAGCCATTGGTCGCTGGTTCATCGGCTGGTCCAGGCAAAGCTTTGTGCCAAACCCGATGTTCCGGAGTACTACGTGGCAATGATCTCTGCCCTGGGAGGCTGGCGGCGTGACGACGTGGCGGACCTGAGCAAGGAACTGCTGAAGGATCCGGAGCTGCTGGAGCATGATGTTTGGAAACTGTTCGAGTACGACGGCAACTCCCAACAAAGCCTGAGTCTATGCGACGGTTGGCGAGACAAATCAAGCTGGGGATTGACGCTATGCAAGCTGGCTCAATCGGGCCACATTTCACGTGATCGATTGATTGACAATACGTTGGATGCCCTTCAGCGCGACTTCAATCACTTTCGGGCAAAGTGGTTTCAGAGAATGCACGACGCGTTGGAATTGAACGAACAAGAACGCAGTGACCGCCGCGACCGTTATCTGAGCTTGCTGCGATGTTCGGCCGCTCCGGTTGTCTCCTGGTCCTTCAAAGAGGTGGAACGGCTTCACAAAACTTCGCCCTACGATCCCAAAACCCTGGTGACCGGAATCACGCCGGTGTTGCAGAGCCGTCAGAAGGGCATCGTCAAACGAGCGCTCAAATTGCTGGAGCGTTTATCGACCGCGGCGCCGAAAATCGGGAAGCTGGTCGCTCAAACTTCGCTGGTCGCACTGGCTCACGAAGACACCGAAGTACAGTCGCAAGCATTCGGCTTGATCGAAAAGCTGGGCAACCCCAACGAGAGAAAACTTGCCGCTGCCGTTGACGAACATCTCCCGTTGGTGGCGGCGTCAATCAAACCGCGAATTGGCGGTTGGTTAGAAGGTGACGCTGGAGCTGCCAAGAAGAAAAAAACAAGGCCGAAGCCAAACTCTCCCAAGATCGACACCCGGCTACCGAAATCGCTCGATCCAAACCTGACGAAACTTGCAGGCCTGACCGCATTGGTCGAGGCGATGGAAAAGGGGCATCCGTCGATACCGGCGACCAGCTTTCACGGGATGGACATTCCCCGATTGAGTTCCGAGTCGAGGATCGAACCGATCACACAGCTTGACGACTTGATTGACCTGTGCGCACGTGTGATCGAAGACAGCTCCCAGACGGATGAAAACGAGCAGGTTCTGGACGGGATCTCGCGGCTTTGCGACCAGCGTCCCGATGATTTTGCCGAGCGAACCGGCCCGCTGAAGAAAAGGTGCGTCACGTTACTGAAGCGATCGGCGCCACCCTTTTCCACCTTCGATCCCACGGCCGACTTGTGCAGCCTGATCCACGCCTGGATCACCGGCGAGGTTCTAGAGGGATGCGTGCAAAAAAAGTCCGGTCGAAGCAGTCTTGTGTTTGATTTCGGTCCAAGAGAGCGAAGTTACATCCTGCCCGAACAACGTTCGCCAATGGCACTGTTGGCTCGTCGGACACGAAACATCGCGGTACGGGCATCGAAACAATCAGCCGCGCCGCTGTTGAGCGCGCCGACTCACGCCGGTGCCTGGATCTGCCCCCATCGCCTGGTCGAACGAGTCAATGATTGGAAAGCCGCGGAACCTGACATCGACGACGTTTGCCTTTCGCTGCTGCGACTGGCACCCGACAATCGCGCTGCGGCTTTAAAACGACTGGGAACCACGACCGGCCAGTGGAAACAAGCAATCAAGTACGCACTGGGCGGCAAGCGGGTGAAGATTGGCAATTCGGCGCCGTTGTGGTTTGCCGCCGCCCGCGCAAGAGCTCCCTGGCGGGATGATCCGCTGGTACTTCGGTCATTCAAGGGACGCGAACCCGATGGCGCCGTGGCGGCAAAGATCGAATACACCTTCAAGTCAGAAAAACGCGGAACGACATCGTATTCACTGCTGGAACTTGTCAGCACACCCGCGCCTACAGAGCGTCCCGTTTCGATCGGTGGCTGCTTCGTACTGGGAATGACGGACAAAGTGAATCCAATTAGCGCCCATTCACCCGGCACAACCCGTTGGCAAGCAACGATTTGGCCGCAGGCCCGTGAATCGTATTTTGCCTGCGGTACCCGCGCCCTGCACCACAATCTGGACTGGTGGGAAGCGGAATGGTGCAACAAAGAATTTCTGGTGCCACTGTTGGATCCCGATACACCACTACATGAAATGGGATCGCTGTTGCTGTGCCTCGGCTTGTCAGCCAAGGAGCCGGGCGAACATGGGTTGGCAATCGACATTGCAATCAACGCGATCGACGACGGACGAATCGGCAGCGATTCGATCGGGCCCGTGTTGGCTCGACTGATTTCGGCCGACGCCAAACCATCGCGACTCGCCAAGGCGTTGGGCGAGGTCGCCAGGGCCTCCGAGTTGCACGCGGTTGTGATCCAGCATTCTCTGCAATCGGCGCTCCGGCAAAGTGACGGGCCGCCACCCAAAGACCTTTCCAAGCTGCTGGAATTGTTGAAAGAACTGTCGATCGAACTGGGGCTGGCCATAGCTGACCAGGAGTGCCGCGATTTTCTCGACCGGTTTGAAGGAAGCGGCAAAGCTGCCAAACTTGCCAAACAGCTGCTGCAACTTCAGCCGAGTGACGGCCACTCGATTGCCCGTGCCGGGCAGTTGGCGATACAAAATCGTTTGGATCGTGTTCAACGTTGGCAGAAGGGTTCGTGATCGTGAATATCCTGGTCATTCAACACAGCGCCGGTGATTCAGCCGCGGCGGTCAACGACGTGATCGATCGTCCCGAACATCGGGTGCAAACCATCCGCGTTGACCGTGGCGCTGCGATCCCGCAGGCCGCCGACGCCGATGGATTGATGTTATTTGGCGGTGCAATCTCGTTGACATCGCCCGACTTGCCCACCTGGGTCGCCCCGGAGCAAGAATTGATTCGGCGCTACGTCGACAGTGGCCGCAAAGTCTTTGCGATCTGCCTCGGTTCGCAGATGCTTGCTTCGGCGCTGGGAGCCAATGTGCGACGGAACGAACAACCTGAAATCGGTTGGCACACCATCGATCGATTGGAGGTCAACCAACCCAACATCACTGCCGATGTTTTTCCCGACCGGATGACGGTCTTGCAATGGCACGAGGACACTTTCGGCATCCCCGACGGCGCCACGCGATTGTTTGAATCGAAGGCATGCCGAAACCAGGGCTTCAGTATCGACAATCGTGTTTTCGGATTTCAGTTTCACCTGGAAGCCAACGCCAGGACGATCAAGATCTTTCTTGCCGCGTCCGAAAAGGGAAAGCAAGACGCACCTTTCGTTCAGTCGCCGCCGGAAATCACCCAAGGCGCCGGCGAATATCTGTCGAAACAGACGGCAGTGTTGACGGAGTTTCTTCAGCGCTGGCTCGCGTAGTGATCGTCGGCCAGTTCTCCGAACTGGCTGGTACGAACGCATGCGATTTCGGAGAAATCGCCGACGGTTAAGCTTCCTCTAGCAGGCGGCTGCAGATCCATTGCATGCGGGGCAAATGAAAAGGCCCCTTCCAGAGGTTCCCTTTCAGACGGCTGCTGATGCGTCCGTCGCGATGCAGGTATCCATACCATTCGCCGTGTTCGGGATCGGGAAAGTGTTGGTACGTCCAATCATGGATCTTGGCATGCCAATCGGCGTACTTGTCATCGTCCGTCAACTGGTGGGCGAGCAACGTTGCGATGATCGCCTCGTTCTGCGGCCACCAGAACTTCATGTCATGCCAGTACTCTTGCACCGGCAGTCCTTTGACGTCGACAAAGTACAAAATCCCGCCAAACTCCTCGTCCCAGCCGCGCTGCCACATCCAATCGAGCATTTTGCAGCCTAGCGAGATCGTTTCGCCGTCGCCTCGGTGCATCCCTTCCCATAGGATGAACCAGGCCGCTTCGATCGCGTGTCCGGGATTCAAAGTTCGGCCGTCGAAGTGGTCGATCATTTCGCCAGCCGGCCCCACCGTTTCCATCACACATTGAATGTCCTCCTTGACGTGGAATCGCCGAATCTCATCGATGCCACGATCAATCCAACCGTCGGCTTCCTGCCAGCCGATCGATTCGCGAAGCTCTTGGGCGGTGGCGATCGTGATCATGGGGAAGCCGATTCCGCGAGTCGGGCGCGTGTCGGCAAATTTCGGCGTGACACCTTGAGGATCGAGGTGATGGTCGATGAACCGCTGAAACGTTTGATGTGCTTTCTCGGCGTATTCTTGGCTGTCGGTCGCCTTGGCGAATTCTCCCAGCGCGATTGCCGCAAAACTTTCGCTGAATGCATATCGGCGTTTGCGAATCGGCCGCCCTTCGCGAGTGACATGGAACCACATTCGGCCGTCGGCGGAGTCGAAGCAGTGTTTCTCGATGAAGTCGATACCGTGGGCGGCAAGATCCAACCACTCCTGCCGCGGCTCCAAGTTGTTGTACAGTTCTCCCAACAGCCAGGTGAACCTGCATTGTTGCCAAACACCTTTGTCGGTATCCAAAATCGAACCGTCACGATCCACCGCCATCGTGAACCCGCCGTAGCGGCGGTCAACGCAGTGAGAGATCCAAAAAGGCAACGTGTCATCCAGCAGACCGCGCCGGTAGATCGAGAAAAGTTCGCGTTGTCGATCAGTATTCATGACAATCAAGTAGGCCGACTTGTCCCAAGTCGGCAAGCCCGTTCTTTTGAGGGTCGCAATTGCCCGCGCCGACTTGGGACAAGTCGGCCTACGAACTTTGTGAAGGTGGGAGTGTGTAGACCGTCAGCCCGGCTAAATCGGTTTTCTCAGCCGGTATCACGAGGCTCGCCAAATACCCGGTCACGAAACAGGACGTGATGCCGACCGCCGTGAACAGGTACCCGTTGACGAGCCTGAACTTCCACAGGCAGATCATCACGGTGGCCCCGATCGTCGCCCCAACGAGTGCGCCGACGCTATTGGCTCGGCGAGTCAGCGCGCCCAAAACGAACAATCCTCCCAGCACTCCCATGAACACTCCGATCACCATCAAAAACTGGTCAAATAGCGACTTGATATCGGGATTCACGAACAACAACCCAATCAGTGTTCCCGCCACTCCGATGGCGAAAGTGAACAGCCGCGCGGCACGAAGATAACCCTGCTCGCTTCGACAAACTCGAAACGGTCGCAGGAAATCGGTCACGATCGTGGTGGCGGTCGAATTCATGCTGGTCGATACCGTTGACTGAGCCGCCGCAAAAACTCCCGCCACGATCAATCCCGACAACCCGACTGGCATTTCGCGAGCAATGAACAACGGAAACACCTGGTCGGTCGTGATCGTCGGATCCAACTTTTCAGGATGTGATCGATAGAAGGCGAACAGGGCTGCGCCGATGCCAAAAAAAATCAACGTCGCAGGAATGGTCAACACCGCGTTGGTCCAAATCGAACGGGCCGCCAACTTCTGCGTTTCGGTCGTCATGTAACGCTGGACCACCGCCTGATCCGCGGTGTAAGACGAGATGTTCTGCCCAATGCCACCGACAAGGATGACCCATAGAGCAACCTGGCTGCTGGCGGCATCCCAATGGAGATTCGCCAGTCGGAACTTGTCGGCGCTGGCGGCTTCGGAGAAAAAACCGCTCATACCGCCGTCGATGCCGGACATCAGTACGAAAATCGCCACGATCGCGCCGCCCATCAAGACAATGGTCTGAATCGTGTCGGTCCAGATCACCGCCTCGATACCGCCCATCGTGCAGTAGATGATGCTCAACACCCCCATCAACAACACCGATTGCGTCGGCGTCAGGGGCGTTGCCACGGCGAGTGCTAATCCGGTCAACGACATCACCACCGCCATCCGAAAAATATGAAACAGCGTGAAGCTGGCGCTGCCGAACAGACGCACCGTGCGGCTGAAACGTTTTTCCAGGTACTCGTACGCGCTGGTCGCATCGATCCGCCGATAAAAGGGCAGTGCCACGAACACCGCGGCGATCGCCACCACGGGAATTATGAAGTTGCCGATGGCGTAAACGAAATCTTGGGCGTACGCCTTGGACGGCACGCCGGTATAAGTCAACGAACTGAGCATGGTGGCGAAAATACTGCAACCAGCTGCCCACCACGGAATACTTTTCCCACCTCGAAAGTAATCGTCGGTGTTCTTGTTTCTGCCGGCAAAGTAGACGCCCACACCGACAATCGCCGCCAGGTAGGCAAACAGCACCACGTAGTTGATCGATCCGAAATCGTGCGTTGTCGATGTCGGCGTGACCTTCCAAACCTTGGGCGATCGAACTCGCGGCCGCACTTCACCGCTGGGCACGATGATCGCGTCGTCCCAACGAACTGCAACCGTGGTGACGTGGTTTCGCGGCGTCGCTCCCGCCGACGTCCAAGTGTCGGTGATGGTGTGATAGGCGTACGCCTTCTTAGGAAATCCCGGATGGTCGTCCAAAAGCTCGTTTTCGCGACCCCAGAAGGAACCGTCCGCGCCGCTCAAAACAAACAGGTGGCTTTGTCCGTAACCGATGCCCACGCCCGCCATCACACATTGGGGTGCGTCACTGCGTCTTCGCCAACGATCCGTTTGCGGCGTGTACTCCCAGACGTCCTTCAAAAACTGCGTCTGTTGACCTTCCTGCCGACGTCCGCTGATCACATAGATGCTGTCGTGAAAACCGTTGTGCTGCGCCGCGGCGATGTGCAGCGCCCGCGTCGGCCCCGGCATCGGATCATGTTGTTGCCAATCCCAGGAGGGTTCATCTTTCTTGGACAGATCGAGCGACCAAAAATCGGCGGTCGCCGATTCGAGTGACAGGTCACGTTGTCCGCCGATCAGGAAAACCCGCTGTCCAACAATCGCTGCCGAAGCGAAAGCGCAGGGCGCCGGTAGCGAAGGCATTTCCCTGATCGCGACACTTTCCGAATCTCGGTCGTAGGCCAATAGAAAGACATCGGCAAAAGTTTGCCGAGAGTCGTTGCCGCCGATGCAGATCACTCCCTGGTCGGTCGAAACGGCGGCACCGTAGGCGACGGGTCTGGGCAACTTCCCACCATCTTTCCATTCGTAACGGTCGCTGTCGGAACGAACCAACACGTGGATCGAATCGTGCCACTGCTTTTCATTGTCCCAAACTGGCTTTGGAAAGTTTGCTCCGCCCGCCACGATCAGCGCGTCGTTGTGAATTCCCGCGAAAGGACCGGCGACACCAAGCTCGTCAGGCAGCGACGGCAACTCACTCCATTGCAACAGCTCTTCGCCAGCAGAATCAACCGCACCAGCAATCAACACAGCCAGTATCGCAAGCGTCCAGGTGATTTGACGACCACCGCTGGCTTGAAACAGACCGAACAACCGAAACCGTCCTGGACCGATCATGCTGGTGTTCCATCACTGGGGTGGCCACACCACTGAAAAAACCCGATCCGTTTCAAACGCTGGTGCAACGAAGCCACTTCGGCGTCGGAAAGCCGCGAGAGAGGCAGGCGGCATGGACCTACCGGCATGCCCAACATGCCCATCACCTGTTTCAACGCAGCGTGAAAGGAATAAGCTTTCATGTGTTCAATCATCGAAACCGACCGAAGCTGCAATTTCCGGGCGGTACCCAAATCGCCGCCGGCAAAGGCGTCCATGATTTGAACATACAACGGTGCGGCAATGTTGTAGGTGCTGCCGACTGCGCCGCGAGCACCGGTGGCCAATCCGGCCAACAGCATTTCGTCACAGCCCCACAAAATGTCGAACCGATGATCATCCAGCGCCTGGCAACTTTGAAACTCGTGCAACAGCGTCGTGGTGTACTTCATTCCAACCAGGTTGGAGATCGTGTCGTCGCCGCGCTGCAAGAACTCAAGCACATCGATCTGTGAACCGGTCAAAGCGGGGATGTGGTAGTAGTAAAAAGGCAATTCGGGTGCGCCGGCGGCAACTTGCGACATGCAATCAGCCAACACTGCCGCATCGGCAACTTGGAAGTACGACGGACAAGTTGCCGAAACCGCGTCGGCGCCGGCACCGGCAGCATGGGCAGCCAGGTCGCGGGCGTCGGACAGACAGTTATGACCGACCTGCACAATCACCGGTACTCGGCCCGCCGCCGCGGCGATTGTCGCTTCCACCACCGCTTTGCGTTCCTGACAGGTCAACGACATGCCTTCGCCGGTACTGCCGCAAACGTACAGCCCCTGAACTCCCGATTCGATCAAACGATCGACCATCGGACCGATCGCATCTCGATTCAAACCGCCATCATCGTGCAGCGGCGTCGCGGTGGCGGCAATCAATCCTGTTAGCGGCTCACAATTCATGGTTGGCTCATCCGATAGCGGTATCGCGCGACATGGTTGGCGGAACGTTGCGAATCAAATAAAACGGCGGCGATCATTCCTGTTTGGCCAGCCGATCGATTTCCGCTTCGACGTCGTTTCCTTCGTAGAACCACAAGCCTCCGCTCACCTTGACCGTCTGTCCAGGGGCGCAGTCCGGGAAGATCGGGTCGGAATGGATGCAGGGAACCGGCGGGTTGGTCCAGGCTCGTTTGATCGGTTTCCAGGCGGTGATGATCCAGCGATCGGCACCATCGGCTTTGACAGCGACGAACGGTTCGCGAACGATTTGCCGACGAGGACGTTGGGCGTTGAATCCAGTCAGACCCTTCATCATCACGCAGACTTGCGATCGCAGTCCGGATAGCGGCTGGTCGGTTCCGTTGGTCAACCACATTTCCATATCGACGGCATCTTGACGCTTGGCAACTCGACTGCCGAATACAATGTTGTTTGGCAACCGGCGCTGAAATTCCCAGCCCCCGTCCCGCTCTTTCCATTCCAGCTTTTCCAATTCGATCCCCTGCTCGGTCCAAATGGTTGGAATGTGTTGATGAGCCAGGTAGGTCAGACCGAGGTTGGAAAAGATCGCTTCGGGCACATCGACGACCGCGTATCCGCCATCTTTCCAAGGTGGAAAAACGCTGATCTTGGTATCACGCTGGGGATCGATCGCGCCGTCCAAGAAGCCTCGCCGAGGATGTCGGCCGCCGGGATAAGGGGTGACCAGCAGTTCGGATGGTTGATCGGCGGAATCCGCAGACACCGGCAACAAACCATTGACCATCGACGTCGCTTCTTCGATCGACATCCCGGTGGCCTGTCGTACTTCGTGAGGAGTGAATCGATGGTGCAAAATCATGCTTTTCAACCAGCGATCGCGGTCGGATGAATCGACCAGCGGTCGAGCATTGCGTTGAACGTGGGCCGAATCGTCATGAACCGGCAAGGCACGATACATTTCCAACGCTTGCTGGTACTCGGCCATGCCCTGCTGGGAAACGACACCACGGCTGCGCTGCATTTCATCCTGAATGCGGCGAATCAAGTACTGCTTTTCTTCATCGCGGGGGCGAACCGGTTGATCATCGATCTGCACGTACCAGGGTGCCGAATGTGCAAATCGAACTCGACCGCCGTCGCGATCTTCCCAAAACCGAACCGCAAACCAGCCACTCCGCGTCGGTTTGATTTTTTGATCGATGACATTGCGATACGCTCCCGATTCGGTCCGCTTGTTTTGGACTCGCAATAGATGTTGAGGACGCCCGTTGATCACCACTTCACCAAAGGTCAGCGGTTGCTCGGAAAGGATTTCCAAGTGAATAGGAATCTCCGTCGATTGGTCACCTGAAAAACGAAACTGGTGTCCGGGATCATGGCCACCTGCGGTGGCAAACAACATCGGGCCGGTTGTCACAAAGGAGCGTCCCGCCTGCAGTCCTTTTCGCCAACTCTGGTAGTCAAAACCATCGGGCAGATGAACGTAGACGCGACCAAACCCGGCTGGTACCGGATGAACGCCGTTGGCTGTCCCGGCTGACGGCGGCATTTGGAATCCGCAATCCAAAAGCGCGTAATACATCCCCCAAGTGAACTCGATCCACTCCCTTTCGCCTCCCTCCTTTGCTCCAAAAGGCGGTTGAATGAAATTGGGCGTCGGTGTGTACCAGTCACGAAACGCGAATTCGGTACGCCACATGTGGTTGTTGGCGAGTTCGTAAGTCGCATCGGGCGCGATCGTCGGCAACAACATCGCAAACGGCCAAGCGAGTTTGTCCATGTCAAACAACACGTCCGGGTCCGCTTTTCGGGCCGCCTCGATCACCTGTGCCCAAGGAGGCACAGTCTGCTGAAGCGCACCGGCGTGGCCCAACACGAACAGCGCACCCAGTGTGTGCCGTTCTCCACCGACCGTGAAGATCTCATACTCGGTATTGCGAGGCCAAACGACATGCTGGTCATCGATGACCAGCAGGTGATCGGGAATGTTGCCGCTGAGGTTTTTGTTGCCCGCCGAAGGGGGCGTGTCGGCGATCGTGACCCAGTTGGTCAGCGGAAAGACAACGTTCAAATCCTCGGCCAACACGACGTTGCCGATTTCTTCCAGCGTGCGGTGGATGTGGGTATCGCCGGAGTACCATCCCCGCGCCGCCATGTCGATCCAACGTTTCAAGGGGACGGTCAAAGCGGTATCGGCGGCGACCTCCAAATCCTGCTGCCAGGTTCTGTAAGCCTTGCCCCGTTGGACGGTCAACGTGTACTTGCCGGGCGGAACGGTGGCGCGGCAAGGGTGCGCCGAAACGGTCGTGTGATATTCAATCGATTGCTTGTTGATCCAATTTTGTTTTTCATATCGGACCGCCGATCCGTCGGCGGCAGACGTCTCAAAAAAATAGTGTTTGCCCGCTTCATCCACCAGATAAACGCGAGCCGGAATCGGGCGATGCGAATCGGCATCTTGGACGTTCAACACGACCGAGTGATCTTGGGCCCAGCAGTGACACGCGAAAAAACAAGCGGCCACCAAACAGGTCACAGAGGCGGTTCTCATCGGGCAGACTCCTGGCGGAAGCGATTTCATCGGGCGACAGTGTAGGCGGGAAATGGCGGCGCGGCTTGGATCACTCGCTACGGGGTGACCACCATCGTACCGTTCATCACCATCCAATGGCCGGGAAACGTGCAAAGGTAGGGATACCGTCCCGGTTTTTGGGGTGCGGAAAAATAGATGGTGAACTTGGAGTAAGGTTCCACGACGTCGGTGTAGGCGATCACATCGTCGGTTTTGGGAATGTAGTGCCTTGCCGCGGCTTCGGGATCGGCGATCAAACGGTTCGTCATCTCTCCGACCGAACGCAGCGTCCCCGGGCGAAGCAGCGCCCAGTTGTGTGGCACCGCATCGGGATTTTCAAAGGTCAAACGAATCGGCTCGCCCGCCCGGACTTTCCATTCGGCGGTGTCGAACATCAAGTTCTTTGCCGCTTTGATCGTGATCGCACGAGCGTTCTGAATCGCTTTTCGATGAGGATTGCGGGCGGCTGCCTTGGGCCGGGCCATGTCGGCAAGCATCGGGTGCGGCAAAATCACTTTGTCACGCCGAACGTAGCCGGGAAAATCCTGCAAAGGTTGATCCAATCGATGCACCGTCATGAACAGGTCGTGTGACTTGGCGGCAGAAGTTTGCACCAAGAGATGAAGCTGATTGACCGGCTGCAGGTCGGGGATCTGCAGGAACAGTTTTCGCCCATCATCCAACACGTGTGCCGATTCGATCGTCAGCACGTCGTGACCGCGAAGCCCCAGTTGTCGCGATGAGTACTCCGGTGATCCATAGGCGCCGCTGTAACGATAGTTCCAAGCCTGGGCAAAGTGCACCGATGGCTGCTCGGCAACCCTGCGATCGATCGGTTGCGAAAAGGAGATTGCGATTCCGTTTTCGTGAACGTGAAACCCAATCGGTAACTGCGCGTGGTCTTGGCTTTCTTGGCTGGTGGAACGGTCGCCGGTATACCGCACGCGTTGAAAACAGCCGTCGTCGGTCGTGTAGGTTCCCCAACCGCCCATCCCGGAAACATACAACTGGCCGTCGACCGGGTTGAACTTGCCGCGATGAGCCCCGGAAGCGAACTCGCCGGTGATTGGAACGGCTGCGCCTTGAATCCAACCATCAAACTCATCGCGAAGCAGCAGAAACGCCCTGCCCGCTCCGTAGGAGAAATGAATCATCTGTCCCCGGACAGGTCCCCATCTATCACTATCGACGTAGACCTGGCCGCCGCTGGAATTGTCCAATCCTCGCGGCAGGTAAAGCATCGGCAATTCGGGAGGTTGCTTGCGTCCCGTTCCTGGTCGTCCCAAAAACGGCAAGCCGCGCGAATCGGGCGATTTTCCAACAAGCCGATTGAGCACCGGTCCGCCGGGACGAATCACGGCGATCATCGAAGCGGGCATCCAATCGCCCTCGCTGCTGGGAACGGTGAGAGTCCCGTCGGGCAACAGGCCCAGGCCGTCCGAGTTCCTCAGTCCCGTGGCGAGCACTTCGGCACTTTGGCCATCGGCGGCAATCCGCATCACTCCCTGCTTTCCCGACACCGTATAGAAACGTCCTCGATCGTCGCGAAACAACCCGCAGGTGAAATCGTGCCCGCCGGGCGAAGTTTCCAAAGCTTGCGAAAAGCATTCGTAAAAATCGGTTTCGCCGTCACCATCAAGATCATGAAGCCGAGTCAGTTGGTCGCGGCCGATCACAAAGA
Organism: Rubripirellula sp.; assembly: GCA_965222745.1. GTDB lineage: Bacteria > Planctomycetota > Planctomycetia > Pirellulales > Pirellulaceae > CBDCUW01. Next base: position 3,832,837 of record CBDCUW010000005.1, on the reverse strand, counting down.
TCTGGTCGTCATGAACCGCCACGCCCAGGGCTTGATTCAAACCGGAGGCAATTCGCTGCCAACGAACTTGCGTCAGTGGACCCTGCAAACCACTTGCCCGCCAAACATCGCCTTGCATGGTGCAGACGATCGCCGAGCCGTCGGAAAGAAAGTCGTGTCCGCCACAATACAACAGCGCCTTCCAAGGGTTGTCGACCGGCAAGTCGATCTTGTCGACAGCATAGGGAGCACCTTTTCCCAAGTGCCCTCGCGTCACCATCACTTCGGGCCATTGCCGGCCGCCGCCTTGAAGCAAATGGCGATCGGGATGTTCTTCACGCGGGGCAACGACCCGGTGAAACTTGCCGTCGCGGACAGTCGCCGCATCCAGGTATTCGACCTCGCCAACCCGATAGGCAAAGATCACCCGTTTTCCGTGACGGTAGGTTCCCAAAAATCGTTTTGGCAAACGAGCGTCGTAGGCTGGCGGCTGCTTTTCGATATCAACCGTCGGGCCGTCCTGGTTCAAACCTTGCATGAAACCGGCGCGAACGGTGGTGAACTTGACGAACCCACCGCTCCACACTCTTTCGAAATCCAACGTATCGGGATTGAAACAAGCCGAAAGCGCGGATTCTCCCTCGCCCAATCGAACACAAATACCACGAGCAACCGTGATGCGGGGGCCGCGAAATACGCCCGACAACAGGCTGCCCAAATCGGTATCGTTCCACCTGCCGTCGGCCCAAATCGGATCGGACTGATTCCCCCAGTGGCCGTAGCTGCCACCGTCCAAACCCGGAAACTCCTCAACCAGATTCGGACGCGGATCGGTGTCGCGAAAGTGACGTGCTTGCTTGGCATAGAAATCGTAGACTCGATCACGATTGACGTGCTCTTGCCAGCTGGGCCAGGCGTCGGGATCGAGCGGTTTTCGAGGCACGTCAAAGGTCGCCGGATGATGACCGTGAGCATGAGACAGCAACGAGTCAATCGCTTCGCGACTGATCGATTCGTGCTTTCCCAAGTCTGCTAGAAACGCGATCAAATCCCGCTCGTCTTGGGACGAAAGTGTCGCCAACAAACCATCGGGCATCAGCGATCCGATTTCCTGCACATCTTCGATTTCATCGCCAGCGATCACGATCTCTTTTCCCGTCGCGCTATCCTGAAGCGTCAGGGTTTCAGCCGTTTCTTTGGTCTTGTATCCGCGGATGATTTGACCGTCGATCGTCAATACGGCAATCGCTTTGTACTCATCGGCAACCACTTTCTTCGGCCACAGCACCGATTCGACGACGTGGTCCAGCTTCTGTTTGACACCGATCTGGCTCAGATCGGGACCGACGCTGCCGCCATGCTTTCCAATCTTGTGACACGACAAACAGGCACTTGTCGGAGCGGCGTAAACCACGGCGCCGCGAGCAGGATTCCCACCGGCGACTGCTGCCTCCGAAAGTTGTTTCACCAAAGCGGGATCGTGATTTTCTTGAACTGCATCGCCGTCCTGCTGAGCTGCCAATCGCAGCGAACAAAAACCAAGCAGCAAACAAAGGATGACACGTATCGATTGGTTCATCAGGCTGGTGAAGTGCAACAAAAGGAAGTTCGTCAGCGATTTCTCCGAAATCGCATCGCGCGCCCGTTTCAGAAAACCGGCCGACAGTATACACCGATCGGTATTCGGACGACTCAGCCGGCCGAACGCGCCGAACCGGCGACAGTGATCTGGATGCCACGGCCACGCGACTTGACTATCATCGGTGCGGCCCTGTTGGGTGCACTTCCCTTCCTTTCTGAAGAAACGGTTCTGAAGATGATGCGATTTTCGATTCCACTGGCTTTGTCGCTAGTCGCCTGCGCGATCGGCCAATCAGCTGAAGCACAAGTCCGTTTTGTCATTGGCGGACGGATGCCAGCCGAAGGGGGTGATTGGGACAGCGATTCCGGACCGCTGAAAAATCCGTTTGGGATCGACTTCGATTCGGCAGGCAACATGTACATTGTCGAACTTGGCGGCGGTCGAGTTCACCGGATCGATTCGGCGGGCAAGCGAACACTTTTTGCCGGAGATGGCAGCCAATCTTATTCGGGCGACGGCGGGCCGGCTGCTTCGGCAACGTTCAACGGCATGCACAACTGCGCCGTCACCAACGACGATCGTTTGCTGATCGCCGACAGCTGGAATCATTGCGTTCGCCGCATTCGCCTTTCCAACAACGTCATCGATACCATCGCCGGTACCGGGCAAGCAGGATTCTCGGGTGACGGCGGCGACGCTAGGGAAGCAACGTTCAATTACGTGATGTGCATCGCGCTAAGCCACGACAAAAAAACGTTGCACATCGTCGACTTGAAAAACCGCCGCCTGCGAAATCTGGACCTGAAGTCGGGCATCGTCAAAACCGTTGCCGGCAACGGTCGCAAGGGTGTGCCAGGCGACGGCTCCCAAGCGACCTCCAGCCCGCTGGTCGATCCTCGCGCCGCGGCATCCGACGCCGATGGAAACCTGTATGTCTTGGAACGTGGCGGGCACGCACTGCGAATGGTCGACACCGACGGCAAAATCCGCACTGTCGCCGGCACGGGCGAGAAAGGCTTTCGCGACGGCCCCGCGCTACAGGCACAATTGGGCGCTCCCAAACATCTCTGCACCGACGCCGACGGAAACGTCTTCATTGCCGACGACCTCAACGGCGCCATTCGTAAGTACGATCCCAAGACGTCGCGGCTAACCACCGTCCTTGGCCGCGGATTCGGAGACGATCGAATTCGACTTTCGCGTCCGCACGGAGTTTGCATTCACCACAACACCCTGTACGTGATCGACAGCGGAAATCACCGAATCCTCAGCATCCCCAAACCGTAAACACCATCGGCCGGTATACAATGACTTCGTTGTCTGACAAGCGCGAGCCTCCACGTCGGCGATTCTTGAAAAGCCTCGTGTTTCTTCTGTTCTTCTCGCCGGCAATCCGTTCGACGGCCGAGGAGCATGGGGCTCTGACTCCGGAGCAACAAACGGCGATTTCGGAATTGCCGCAGATCGACGGGCCTGCCAACCCTCGATTGCATGTCGCGCGGGTTGAATCACAACGGATCTTGGGAACGTTGACCGCCAAGACCACCACTCCCTCCATGAAGGTCGACACGTGGGTCTTCATTACGCCCGAACCACCGAACTTGGATGGCCAACAACGAATCGAGGTAAAGCCGAGTTTGCCGTCCGAAACGATTCGCGATCGATCACCACAGCAGCAACCGTTGCTGCGGTCACGAGTGGCGGTGAACTCATCGGATCAGCAGTCGTCCCTATCCTATTCTTGCCAGCTGACTGTCCAGCTCTATTCCAGGACGCTCAAGCCGCGAGGTCAACGTAGCCCACCAGCAGCAGAACTCTCGCAACGCGAACGAGACCATTATCTTCGGCCCGATCAAACGTTCGACTACACCACGGCCAGTTTCAAAACCTGGAAAGAACAACACCAACTCCGCCGCACCAGGCGCGAAAGTGAAATGGACTTCGCACATCGTGTTTTTCGGACCATGACCAACAGCTATGAATACATGTACGATCCCAAGCAAGACCGAACGGCATCGCGGCTCTGCCAAACCAACCGAACCGATTGCGGTGGTCTATCGATCTTGTTTGCCACCGTGCTCCGTAGCGAAGCGATCCCCGCCCGAATTCTTGTCGGTCGTTGGGCCAAATCGGCAAAGACAGAAACTACGGCAGGAGAGAAACGGGATGACAAATTTCACGTGATTGCTGAGTTTTACGCCAAGGGGATTGGCTGGATTCCGGTCGATGGTTCTTCTGCGGTATTGCATGATCCGACACCTCAGAAACTTGAGTTCTTCGGCAACCAGGCCGGAAACTTTGTCACGCTTCACATCGACACCGATCTGACATTCGATACGGGACTTTGGGGCGACTACACGACAAGGTTTTTTCAGGTTCCCAAGTACTGGTTTCGCGGTCGAGGCACGTTTGACGATCGAATCTTTCAGCACGATTGGACTGTCACCAGGGTCGAAGCTGCCGCGAAAAAGAAACCCGACGCCGGGAAATCGGTGAATGCAAACGCACCAACCGCCGAGCCGCGCAAGTACGTCTTTTTGCCGCTCACCCATATTCGTCAGCAAGAACGACTGTGCGCGCCCACCAGTGCCTCGATCGTTCTGCTTCGGTACGGAATGAAGATCCCGCCTCAAAAAGTGAAGCAACTGGCCAACTCCGTCGCGACCGACAAGTCGTTCACGGGTACGTATTTCAAAGACGTGGTGGCGGGATTAAAAACCGCGGGATTGACCTGGAAGAATCAGCACTTCAAAACCGATGCGGAAGGCTTCTCCGAAGGGATCGCAGTGATCGAACAATCCCTTCGTCGCGGTTGTCCGGTAATCATTGACACGTTCGTTCCTCCCAACGGACACACCGTAGTGGTCAACGGGATCGATCCAAATCGAAAACTCGTTTCGCTCGTCGATCCCAACATCCCAGCACCTGGTCTTCGACGATTGAGCTACGCCGAGTTCGATCAACTTTGGCGATCAGTGATCGAAGACGTGCGGGGATGCATCCTGACAGCACCACCGGTGCGTTAAACATCAGAGCCTGGGGTCGCGCAGTAGTAGTAGGGCCGGTTCCACCGGCCGCAATCTTCCCGGCCGGTGGAACCGGCCCTACTTCACTGTTAGGCTGTTTGGAATCATGCATCCCGACAGCAGCATTGACACGAGGCGCGCTCGATTTTGTTCGACTCAGTGGAGCGTTGTGCTTGCGGCCGGCCAGAAGTCTTCGCCTGATTCGGCCGCGGCACTGGCCGCGCTGTGCCAGACCTACTGGTATCCGCTCTATGCCTACGCGCGGCGCCGGGGAAAAAACGCTCCGGCGGCGGAGGACGCGACGCAAGCCTTTTTTGCTGAAGTTCTGGACAAACAGTACTTGCGATCGGCCGACCCGCAGCGCGGTCGATTTCGGTCGTACTTGCTGACCATGTTCAAACGTTTTTTGTCCAGCCAAAGGAGATACCAGGCAGCGGCAAAACGTGGTGGGACGCTGAATAAGCTCTCGCTCGATTTTTCGGATGGCGAGACGAGATACTTGGCCGAGCCGGCGGACCGTTGGACGGCGGAACGGTTGTACGAGCGTCGCTGGGCGCTGACATTGCTCGGCCGTGTCCTCGATCAACTCCGCGATCTCTATGTGGCCAAAGGAAAAGATGCCCTGTTTGAACACGCACAGGTCTTTCTCACCTCCGACGCCGCCGATCATCGGTATCAGGAGGTTGCCGGCCGACTGAAACTCTCCTCCGGAGCCCTGCGGGTCGCCGTTCACCGCATGCGGGCACAATATCGAGAACTGCTCATCGCCGAAGTTGGCCAGACGCTCGAAGACCCGACCGAATCGGAAGATGAACTGAATCATCTGAGGCGGGCGATCCGTGGCGAGGATTGATCTTGATGCAGCCAGCGATGGCCAAATCTCAACCTGGCCAAAAATTCTTGTAACATCTCGATGCGGAACGATAAGTAACATGTAGACGTTTCGTCACATCGATTACGGAGTACGTCTTGTGGCCAATTGTGCGGTATGCGGCTGCGAGTTGCCCAACGATTCGCTTCAGGGACATTGTCCCGATTGCCTGTTAAAAGTTGGACTACAGTCTGGGACGCGAGAAATGGATCCAACCATCGATTCGGGCCAGGGCAAAGATTCGTACAAGCCTCCGACGGCGGAGGAGTTGAATCGGCAACTGCCGCAACTTGAAGTCCTCGAATTGCTCGGCTACGGCGGAATGGGGGCGGTCTACAAGGCGAAGCAGAAGAGCCTGGACCGCCTGGTAGCGCTCAAGGTCATCAAGGCCGAATTGGCGGATGTGGGCGGATTTGCCGATCGCTTCGAACGAGAAGCTAAAGCGCTGGCCAAACTGAATCACCCAAACATCGTGGGCGTTCATGAATTTGGGGAAGTCGGCGGGCAGTTTTATCTGGTGATGGAGTATGTGGACGGAACGGATCTTCGGCAATTGATGTCCGCCGGCGATCTGCAACCAGCACAGGCGCTCTGCATCGTTCCCCAAATCTGTGAAGCGCTGCAATACGCGCACGACCTGGGCATTGTGCATCGCGACGTCAAGCCCGAGAACATTCTCATTGATGCTCGTGGGCAAGTAAAAATAGCCGATTTCGGTTTGGCCAAGCTGATCGGCGAAAGCAACCACGAGCAAGAATTGACGGCGACCAACCAAGTGATGGGAACGCTCAAGTACATGGCTCCCGAACAGATGGAGGGGTCAGCGACGATCGATCATCGCGCTGACATCTATTCCCTCGGTGTTGTTTTCTACGAACTGCTGACCGGCGAATTGCCATTGGGCAGGTTTGTTGCCCCATCGCAGAAGGCGGAAGTTGACAAGAGGCTTGATGAGATCGTGATGCGGGCCTTGGAGAAGGAGTTGCCCCAGCGCTATCAGCATGCAAGTGACTTGAAAGTCGAAGTCGAAAAGATCTCCGATTCCGAGGATCCAGATCAGCCACAGCAAGTGGCTGGACAGGACGCTACAGAGCAAGGCATCGATTCGGCGCCAGGTGACTCGAAGTCGGAACTTGGCTCCGTAGAAACTCACGTCCGAATTCTGGCGGCGATCAACCTCGCCTTTGGCGCGCTCTTCACGCTTGTGGCGCTCTTTCTCATGATCTTTTTGCCAAGCATGGGGGCTGTGTCACAGGATGAAGAGGCTATTCGTGTGCTCTCCATCGTCGGGGGTGCTGCAGGAGCGTTGGTGTTTTTGCTACTTGCACTCCCCGAACTTGCCGTGGGATGGGGAATGTGGAACCTGCGGCCGTGGTCGCGCTACGGGGGCATCTTGTTGGGCGCAATCAATTTGGTGAACTTTCCCTTTGGAACATTGCTGGGTGTGTACACGTTGTGGGTATTGGTCCCCGAAAAGAACGCCGCCCTGTTCCGCGACGAGCAGTACTACATTTAGTCGAAAGAAGAGGCTTGCCCGCGGATCACTCAACAAGCGAGAATACCGTATCTGATTGATGCGAAATATTGGGGAATGCATTGACAAGAATTGCAGTCACGGGAGCCAGCGGTCAGCTTGGTTCAGAAATCGTCAAAGCCACAATCGAGGTTGTCGGCAAGGACTGTGTGATCGGGTTGGCCCGAACGCCCGGCAAAGCGGAATCGCTTGATATCGAAGTTCGGCCGGGCGACTACGACTCGCCCAGGGAGCTGGAGAAATCGCTGCAAGGAATCGACACTCTGCTAATCGTTTCCGGAATGGATGCGCCGGAGAAACGCGTCGGTCAGCACCGCAATGTGATCGAAGCGGCCAAGAACACTGGAGTGGGCAAGATCGTTTACACCAGTGTTCAAGGTGCTGCGGAGAATACGGCATTTTCCCCGATCATTCAGAGCAACCGTCAAACGGAACAAGATGTCCGCAATAGCGAACTTCAGTGGGTCATCGGTCGCAACGGTATCTACATCGAACCTGATGTCGAGTACATCGAGAAGTACAAACAACGTGGCGAGATTGCGAACTGTGCCGGCGATGGAAAGTGCGGCTACACGACTCGTCCTGAACTGGCTTACGCGTACGCGCAAGTGCTGACTGAATCAAAACACAACGGCCAAACCTACAACCTGCACGGCGAACCGATCACCCAGCAACGATTGGCCAACTACCTGAACGAAACCTTTGGCACCGACTTGCAGTATCGGTCCATGTCCGCGGCGGAGTATCGTGAGGAACGAATCGCAGAACTTGGCGAATTCATCGGTAATGTGATCGCCGGAATCTATGAAGGTATCTGCCAAGGTGCAGCAAACAACAAAAGCCACTTTGCGATTGCGGCCGGTCGCGAGCATCAGAGTTGGCGAGAGTATTTCGATGGGTTGAAGACTGTCGCAAGTTAGCTGATAGTCGCCGATCGCTCCGCCGATCGTAGCGCCACAACAGGCAACGTTTGCGGAGCAAAAGGCTACGATGCCCTGTAGTAGTAGAACTCACCCTCTGACAACCGCGCCTTCGCTGGATTCTGACGGATATAGCTACGCAAGTACTCATATTGTTCGTTGCTGCGCACCAGATGGTCGAAAGGCTCCTCTTGCCAGAAATGACCGGAGCTGCCGATGGCACGATTGATCTGCGTTGCTGTCCAGTGGAGCCAGCTGTCAAATTGTTTCCGCATGCCCTCCTCGCTCATAAACGCTGCCAATAGGTGGACGTGATTCGGCATGACCACAAAGTCTCCCATGTTGTAGCGGTCGCGATCAAAATGAAGCAGTGAGTCTGCCACGATCTTCGAGAGCTTCGGTTCTCGCAGAACACACTTGCCGTGACATTCGTCGAGATGCATTTCTCGCTGTCGATTGAACGTCTTGCGAAAGGCGTTAGCGTCTTTTGAAGGCAGCTGTGAAAGAGCATTATCGAGATCACCCTGAAACGTAACTCCGTTTCGTTTGAGCCAAGCTACCCTTTCGTGATGCCACCGCTTTAGAACTTCCTTAGATACCGAGTCTTTCGTTCGAAACGTAACAAATACGATGGCACCCGCTTGAGACCAATGCGGACGATAGTGGGAGTCGATCGTTAGTTCTGCATTGAAATCAAACAACTCGCCAATCATATCTTGCATTGCCGTAGTGATAGTCGCCGATCGCTCCGCCGATCGCAGCGTGCTGATTCGGTTGCCTGACAAACAGTCTGTAGGGTAGAGGAAGAGATTGTATGACATCGAATCGCCCACTACGATCGGCGGAGCGATCGGCGACTATCTGCATTTTCGTGCAAAAACCCAGAACAATTTTGAAGAATGGTGGAAAGAGCACTAATCCCACCAAAAGTGGATCTTGGGGCTAGTTCGAAGGTGCTCAGCAAGTCTTTGCGTGGTGCCGTAGCTGTCGATGAGGTCTGAGCAAATGGCAATGAGCTCTCCGGCAATCTTTTCGGGTGAACGAACGAGCGACCGAAAAGTGATGTCAAGAGCGTCGTTTTTCACGTTAAGCAAATCAAATGGCTCGTGCTGGTGCAGATTGCGCAGCGCCTGTACCAACTGCGGCGAGGACAGTTCATCATCGTTGCCATAGGTGCCCATGGTGGCGATCAAGGCAAAGGGATTGGTTGTGGGAAAGAGCCCCAGAAAGTCGCCTGAGGGTGACATGCCCCGGCCGCTCTGGATGCCAACCAGCAACATTCCAAGCTTGCGCATCACCGATTGCCATTGGGTCAGTAGTGATTCACGTTTTTCCTGTTGAGCCTGCCAGCGGGACTGCTGTTTGCTGAGCTTTGGATTCTGCCTGAAAATCTGTTCTGCCTCGTCAGCGGAATCGATGGCCCAGTGAACGAGTCCTTCGGCCCAGGGCAGCGGCTTCGGTTCTCCAAGTTTCTCACTCAGTTGCTCAGCGGCAGCAAGATACTCAGGCAACTTTGATTTTTCGGCAAAGGAATACAATTCCAGAAAATCATCGGCCAGCTCGTTGAGTGTCCCGCCCGCCGCTGTAAGTAGGTTGACGTTGTGTTGCTTGCGGGCGAAGGCCGCAACGATGGTTGGCGTCCAGCCGCGGACATTCGCAGCATTGGGCGACGCACCAAGATACAAAAGCTTTTCCAGCAGCTGCGGTTCGTCAAGCCGCGCCGCATAGTGCAGTGCCTGGCTGTGCTCACCCTGCTCAAAGCGCGAGCTGGTTTGTGCCACGTCCGCGCCGTGGAGACGGACCATTTCATCAACCAACTCAACCGAATGTTCGAGGACGGCGCGGACAAACGCGTTCTCGCCGTGAACTTCGTATTGAATGCTGGCGCCGTCATCGATCAGTCGCCGAGCAGCAATCAGGTCGTTGTTATCGATGGCGTCCGCCAGTTCGCGTTCCTTCCCGTGCGTTTCGGAACCGCCCGATTTCTCCAACAGCGCCACCGCTTGTTCGTCATATTGATCTCGGGCCAAATCGAGCGGTGTCTGCCCCCGGCCATCATCGATGGACGGGTCGCTGCCAGCCTGTAGCAGTACCTGCAGCGCGTCTTCCGGCCAGTGAGCTTCGACTGCACAGTGCAATGCCGATCGACCTTGGCGGTCGCGGTGATTCGGGTTCGCACCCAGCCGCAACAGATTGCTGATTCCCTCTACATCGCTGTTCGCCGCAGCCAGCAGCAATGGCGTTTGGCCTCTGGTGGTCTCCGCGTCGACCTCAGCACCAGACTGAATCAGTAATTCGATGACCTTCGGGGAAGAAGCTGACATGAAACCCCGCCGGAAAGCATGATGCAGAGCCGTATTGCCCCGATTGTCCCGTGCAACCGGATCAGCTCCTGCGTCCAACAGCCACTTCAGGTAGGGAAAGGGATCGGACTCCGAAGCATCGTGAAACTCAACGCCATCATGCGGAACGGTTTCTCGTGTCAGGACAGTTTGAGCCGCGGCGGCAAGCATCAGCGGCGTGCGACCCCGCTGGTCGGTGGCCGCCACAGTAGCTCCTGCGTCGAGCAGCATTTGTGCGATTGCCAATTGCCGCCGTTCCGCTTCGTCGAACCACTCTCCTTTCGACCGGTCCATGCTTGTCGTTTCAGTGCGCGACAGACGAATCGTTGCCATGAATCGCCCCAGCAGATGCAGCGCACCACTGCCCGATTCATCCACTTCGTCCGGCGGGCAACCGTGATCCAGCAACAGCCGCACGATGTCGGACTGCAGTGCACCAGTGGCAGCCAGCAGTGCGGCGGGAGGCGGCCTGTCGGTTGCGGCAAGCAAGGCTTCGACGACAGCGGTATGCCCATGGACGGCCGCGATTCCCAATGCCGATTTGGATCCAAAATCATCGTCAGCGAGGTCTGCTTCATCGTCATCGTCGAAGTCGTCCGCTTCGTCGAGCTCTTCGTCGAAATCGTCCTCATCCTCCAGGTTATCCTCGAGGTCGTCTTCCGGCAGACCAACGGCATTCGGGTTGGCACCGGCTTTCAGGAGTGCTTTGATGCCCGCGAGATGGCCTTCACGGGCTGCTAGCATCAGGGGTGTGCAACCTTCGTCGTCGAACACTTCCGTCTCCGCGCCGGCTGCCAACAGTTGCTGCAAACAGCCGGCGTGCCCAGATTCTGCCGCGTGATGCAAGGCGGTGAATCCCTGCCCAGCCATGACGTGATACTGTTCGTGAGTCTGGACCTGCGCACCGGCGGCCAGCAGCTCAGCAACGATCGACTGGTCGCCGCGTCGGCAGGCGTGCATCAGCGGAGTCATCCCAAAATCGAGCCCCTCATCGGCAACTTCGCAGTCCGCTCCGTTGCGAAGTGCCGTTTCAACGGTGTGAAGGTCTCCGCGTTTGGCGGACTGCAGCAGCATGGCGGAGTACTGTTCCTTGGTAATCTCGCGTTTCGGCACTGCGGTTCCAGCCTCCGCGTCAAGCAGCCTCAGGATGTCTGCATGACCGGCGTCCAGAGCGGCGTCGTAAGCCGATTGCCCACGATCGTCCTGAATGGACCAGTCGGCTCCGGCCTCAAGTAGGACTTCGACCATTCGCCGTCGCCCCAACCTCGTTGCGTAGATCAGCGCCGTAGCGCCTTTTGAAACCCTGACATCGAAGTTGTCGTCGTCGCGAAAGACAACGTTGGGATCGGCGCCGGCCTCGAGCAGCCAGCGAACCGGCGGAGCGAGCCCCTGCCGAACCGCGACCAACAGTGGGCAGCAACCGTCGCGGTCTGTTTTGTTTGGGTCAGCGCCTGCTTGCAACAGCAGACGAACGCTGCGCCCATGCCGGCTGGCTAAAGCGCTGTGCATGGCGAGCGAACCGGAAGATGTCGGGCTGTTCGGGTCCACACCATGTTGCAGCAGCAAAGAGACGATGTCCGGATCTCCCGTCGACAGGATCAGCGGCGACTTGCCGGTTTTGTTCTCCTGGCGCGGATCGGCTCCTGCGTCTAGCAATGCCTTGACGCTGCCCAACTGTCTGTCCTGGCAGGCCCACATCAATGCCGTCAGGTTCGGAAATCCGGGAGCCGTATCGAAATTCCTTGCTCCCGCATCCAGCAATTCTCGTAGCATCTCTGGCTCTGCGGCGCCGACGGCAGCAACCAGCGGAGTCAAGCCCCGATCATCGACACCTTGCACATCCGCGCCGAACTCCAGCAGCATTTTGAAGATCTCCTGCTGGTGCTCTGCTATCGCAATCACCAGCGGTAGCTCGCCCTCCTCGATGGCGTTTGAATCCGCACCCGCCTGGAGCAACCTTCGCACTTGCTCAGTGTCACCGCTTCGAATCGCCCGTGAGAGACTCATGTTTATCGTCCTGTATCCTGCGGTTCATTGGTCGAGGTCTGGCTCATGGAATGCCTTGCGGGTTCCGTTGACATTCTTCGCGTTACTCACCGATGGGAATAGGTCACTTCAAATTCCGGAGCGTGTGATGCAAATTTTGCCACTCATTATTCAACTGATCACTGGTGCCGTTGGGGGCAATGTTGTTGGGCGACTTGTCAAGAAGCTCGATTTGGGAGTCCTGGGCAATTCGATTGCCGGGATTCTCGGTGGCGGACTTGGAGGGCAAATACTCGGCATGCTGGGCATCGGTGCCGGCCCCAGTGGTGAACTTGACCTGTCCGCCATCCTGGGAAGTGTCGCTTCGGGTGGTGCTGGTGGTGGTGTTTTGTTGGCAATTGTCGGCTTGGTCAAGTCCGCCCTGGCAAAGAAATAGAAAATCGTCAAGAAATCAAACCTCGTAGAACGAAAGCGGCAAGATGCGAGACATACGAGCTTTAACAGCCGAGTTCGTCGGCACATTCATTTTGGTCTTCGGTGGATGTGGGGCTGCGGTCTACTCGGCGACATTCCTTGTGGAAGGCACAGGGAACATTGGGATTGGATTGCTGGGTGTTTCCCTGGCGTTTGGCTTGACAGTACTCGGCTGCGCCTACGCATTTGGCGGTGTAAGTGGTTGTCATTTGAACCCGGCTGTTACGGCGGGCCTGACGGCTGCAGGTCGATTCGACGCGAGCAAGGTTCCAGGCTATGTCGCAAGCCAAGTCCTTGGCGCCGTTGCTGCGTCGGCCTGTTTGTTGTTCATTCTTCAAGGAGCGGAGGACACCGCCAAAGCTACACTCGAGGGTGTCGCAAACGGTTACGGCGAGCACTCGCCAGGTAAGTATTCGATGGTTGCTGGATTTGTGGGTGAGGTTGTGCTGACGTTCGTGTTTCTCACGGTGATATTGGGGGCTACGTCAAAGCATTCACCTGCTGGTTTCGCTGGCATCGCGATCGGGCTAACGCTAACCCTTGTCCATTTGGTTGGGATTCCCATCACGAATCTGTCGGTGAATCCAGCAAGAAGCACAGGCCCCGCACTCCTAGTCGGCGGCTGGGCAATCACTCAGCTGTGGTTGTTTTGGATTGCACCCATTCTCGGAGGCATGTTGGCTGGTTTACTGGCCCGGTTCATTCATTCGGCTGAACCTTCCTCAACAGAGGAACACTGAGACAGCGTCGTTCACTGGCACAAATGATGTTGGGCGCGTATGGCGAAAGGGAACGGTCGTTACGCGGAAGAATGATTCTTGAAGTTCATCGAGATGCTGACTTCCCGATACCCGAAAATGCTGGGTGGGGAGATCATCCGATCCTACTGAATGGCTTCTCTTCAATCCTTCCGTTTCGTCAGCTCCACCAGGTCGCTCGGATTGCCAAGAAGCACTGCATGGAGATCGTGGACCTTTTGTCATTCCAGATCGTCGAGCGTTTTTGGCCAATCGTCTTTGAGCAATCGAGCCAACGAACGGTCGGATAAGATTCGTCCTTCGGTTTGACAACCTGGACAATAGTTGCATTCGTTGTCGGCGTAACGAATGCGTTGTACCGGCGCGCCGCAGACGGGGCAATCCTCTTTGAATTTGCCGTGGACTGCCATCTCGGGCCGCAACGCGGTGACTCGTTCCGGAAATCGGTCGCCCGTCTGTTCTCGCAAACGCTCGATCCAGATGGTAAGCGTTTCCTTGACTGCCACGTACAATCGCTGAATCTCTTCGTCAGACAACTGGTTGGTCCGCTTCAGCGGCGAAAGTTTCGCCGCGTGCAGTATCTCGTCACCATAGGCGTTACCGATGCCGTCAAAACGTCGCGGATCGGCCAGCGCCCGTTTGAGGGTGTGGTTGGCCGAACAAAGCTGAGACTGAAAGCTGGACAGATCGCTGACGAGCACGTCGATTCCGCCGGGGTCTTGGGCGTCGACTTCTTCCATCGTCCTGACCAACCAGACGCCGGCCCGTTTCTTTTTCGCCGCTTCGGTCAGCACCATCACGCCGTCGTCGAAATCGATCGCCAGCAGATCGTTCTTGCCTCGAGCGGCGTATCCCGATTTCTTCCAATGAAAGCGGCCGGCGATCATCGGGTGAACAATGACGAAAGGGCCGTCCTCCAAGTGCCAGACAATCCGTTTTCCTCTTCGTGAAAAGCCGGCGACCGAGCAGCCGATCATCTCCTCGACCGGCGGATCGAACGTCCGCATCACGAATGGGCTGCGGACGCGGACATCGCGGATCTTATGATGGGACAACAGCCGATCGAGCGACTGAACATACAAAATCACATCAGGAAGTTCCGGCATGACGATGAGCGTACCACGGGTAAAGAATCGCGCCGAACACAATCGTCGCCAGACCGACCATCGCCTGCATCGGGTCTCGGTAAGCGGCGATGCCGGCTGTCAGCAACGTTCCGCCCACGAACAGGGCCGGCGGCAACGGATACCAAGGAATGGTACTGGGCGAGCGGCGAATGAAGAACAACAAACTTGCCGTCAGGGCGGCACTGACCGAAAGGGTAAAGCCAAGATAGGCAAGCAAATCTTTCAGCTGAGCGACAAAGACGACCACGATCACAAGTACCGCTTGCAACCAGATGGCATTGGCAGGCGGCCGGTTTTTGAACCGCAACCATGCCGGCAAAAAACCATCGTCGGCCATTTTTGAATAAACCCGTGGGCCCGCCATGATCTGGGCCGATACCGACGTGAACAGACAGATCAGGATGACCGACCGCACGAAGATCGCAAACGTTGGCCCGCCAATCGATTGGGCGGATATCGTTGCGACCTGCTTCTGGCCAGCGATCGCCTCCGGCGGCGTGGCGAAGACGAAAATCCCATTCAGCAACAAGTAGGCAATCGTCACCAGGAGAGTGCCGCCCAGGATCGCGCGGCGCACGTTTCGCTCCGGATCCTTCACTTCGCCGGCGACGTAGACCGCGGCATTGAATCCGCTAAAGCTGAGCGAAATCCACATCAACTGGGTGGCGAAACGAAGACCGATCCAGGGCGCATCGGAGTCCGCAGCGATCTGGCCGGAAGTGGCTGCCGGCGCCGGCTGGTCGGCTTTCATCACTGCCCAAAAGGCAACCGCCACAAAGGCGGCGATCAACAGGAACTTCAACACCACCACAGTGTCCTGAACGCGAGCTCCCGGTTTGACCCCGATCGTGTGCAACACAGCGGCCAGCAGCACCACGACCGATGCGATCATCGCCGGCAGATAAGAAACCGACTGCGACGATTCAGGCAGCAGCGGCATCAAGTAGTGAGCAAAGGTTGTCGCGGCAAACGCGGCGGCCCCGGTAAAACCGGCCAACAGGGAGACCCAGCCGGCCATCATTCCGGCAACCGGGTGCAGCGCTCGGGACAGAAAAAGATACTCGCCACCCGATTCGGTGAATTGAGTCGCCAGTGCTCCGTAGCAGATCGCGCCGCAGATCGCGATCACTCCGGCCACGACCCATGCCGCCATCACCCACCACGGCGTGCCCAAATCGGCCAAGCTGAATCCGCTGGTGGTAAAAACGCCGGCGCCAATCATGCTGGCGGCCACCAACGTGGTTGCCGACACTAGATCCAAGGGGCGATGCGACGCCGATTCCGAACTGGCGTCGTCACTCATCGCTTGCGGAACTCAAGGTAGTAGTTCTCCTGAAAGCCTGGGATCTTTCGTTCGGCAACCAGTTCAAACCCCTGTTGTTGAATTTCATCCATGAACGTTTGCTTGCCGGCCCGCACGTGACCCAACGTCCATTCTCGCGAGACGCCCGGGATTCGCTCGAAATCGATCACCACCACACGGCCGCCCTCACGCATCGCCCGGTGAATCGATTGCATCGTTCGGTCGGGGTATTCGAAATGATGATAGACGTCGCATAGAAAAGCGACGTCTATGGAGTCTGGAGGCAGGCATACCGAATCGTCGCTGCATAGCACCGTCGTCACGTTTGCCACCGACTTCTGATCAAAAAGCTTGACCATGTGCTCGACCAACCGCGGCGAGATATCGACGGCGTAAGCCCAACCCTGATCGCCGACGGCATCTGCCATCAGCAATGTAAAGAACCCGGTACCGGCACCGATGTCGGCGACACATTGTCCCGGTTGAAGATCAAGCCGCCGAATGATTTCGCGACGAGCGTGAAATACCTCCCGGCTTTCCACCTCAAACCGATCGATCCACTCCTGCGCTTGCAGATCGGGATCCAGGAATCGATCGTTGATTCCGGGTTTGACGCTGGCCGGTTTGTCCGGTGGTGGTGACGGTTGCTCCGCTTGGTTCGTTTCCACCGTATTTTGCGGGTCTTTCAACAAGGCCTGCTGACCGCTGGCGATCGGCGCTGCCAGGCACATCCACAACATGAAACAGCTCAGCCGGGCCATAAGAAACTCTGGGTGATGGGAGACGCTTGCGAAGTTTGCGCCGCTATGATGTTCTGCGGTCGAAGTGGTTAGTATCAGTTCTGCACACCGAAAAGCAAGTATCACGGCGGACGAAACGAATGAGCGACGCTTCCCAAGGCTGGTTCTTGACCCACGGCGGCGACGAGGTTCACGGACCGTTCACGATGGCCGCCTTGGTCGAAGCAGCTCGGGCAGGCAACATCGTGTCGGCCACGCATCTGCGCCATGAAACGCATACCGCCGGACAGTGGTTGCCGGCGGGTCGGATTCGACCCGTTGCCGAAGCACTCCGTCCACAACAGGCACCTGGGCAACCAGCACCGGCGCAGCAACCACAGCAGCCAAAGCAACCAGCACCGTCGACCGGTTCACCGAAGGCCTTGCGACCGAGTTCGACCAGCCCATCACAGCGGCCGGCCGAGAACCATTTGCCGGAAGCCGCTGCCCCAACTTCGGAAGTATCCCTGGAAGTCCAACACCCGCAGCGTTTGGGGCGTGGGAAAGACACGTTGGTCGTGCCGGCGACCTTGGGCGCCGCGTTGGGCGCCTTGTTTGATTTCCGATTTCGCTACTTCGTGACTCCTTGGATCGTCAAGATCACTTGGGCAACCTGCGTCGTGCTGTCGATTCTGGCACTGCTGGTGCTGACCGTCGTCTACGTGATCCAGCCCATCGTCGTTTCTGCGGAGAGCCAGGCGGGCAGCGGCGAGATGATCGCCGACGGCACTGGCACTCCTGGTCGCTCGCCAGGAGACTGGCAATTTCAGCCGCCAACGATCATGGCTGATAACCTAGGCCGAGTCATCACCTATTGCATGACGGTCTTGTTTTTTGGATTTGGACTGCTCTATTTGCGAATGTTCCTCGAAGCCGCCATCGTGCTGTTTCGCATCGCCCGCGACCTGAGCGACTTGAAAGATCTTGCCAAAGAGAAAGAACAAGGGTAGCGCACATTGTCGGCCAGTTCTCCGCTCCTGGCCGCGAAGTGACTTCGGAGAAGTCACCTACGAAATTTACGAACCTTTCCCTCGCTTTGTTGTCCATGGTTTTGCCCAAAAAAGGGGTCTGACCCTCTCCGGGCACAACAATCGTTAAAGAAAATAGCCGCCCTCCAAAGGGTCAGACCCCTTTTTTGGGAAAAACCGTTGTCCATGCCTGAAAACCGACGGGAGTTTGTCCAATGAGCTGGGAGTTTTCGGAGTTCGGCCGGCGCCTTTGTGGTGGCAGCGGCATCGGCGAACTGATGGATGATTTGGGTCAGGCGCTTGCCAAATCCGAAGGGCATGTACGCATGCTGGGCGGCGGCCAACCGGCGCACATTCCGGAAATGGACGCGCTGTGGCGACATAGGATCGATGAAATCAGCCGCGCCACCGGCCAGTTGGAACAGATGGTGGGCAACTACGAACCGCCGTCGGGAAATCTAGCTTTTCGCGCCGCGCTGGCCGGTCTTTTTCAGCGCCAGTTCGGTTGGCAAATCGGACCGGAAAACATCGGAATCACCGTCGGCGGTCAGACCGCTTTCTTTTTTCTCTTCAACGCTTTGGCGGGCCGATTTTCCGACGGACGAGAAAAAAAAATCCTGTTGCCGCTGGTACCCGAATACATCGGCTATGCCAACCAATCGATCGGCGGCGACATGTTTCGAGCCTTCAAGCCGCAGATCGAAAAGACTGCCGAACATGAATTCAAATACCGCGTCGACTTTGAAAATCTGGCGGTGACCGACGATGTCGCCGCGATCTGCCTGTCGCGACCAACCAACCCCAGCGGCAACGTGCTGACCGACGAAGAAATCGCCCACCTGTCCGACCTGGCTCAATCGCACGACATTCCGCTGATCATCGACAACGCCTACGGGGCACCTTTTCCGAACGTCATTTTCACCTCCGCGACTCCGACCTGGAACGACCACATCATCCTGACCCTCAGCCTGTCGAAAATCGGGCTGCCGGGCACGCGCACGGGAATCGTCGTCGGACCACCCGACTTGATCCAGTCGCTGGCGTCGATGACTTCCATCGTCGGTCTGTCCAACACCAACGTCGGCCAGGCGATCATGAAACCGCTGGTCGAAAGTGGCGAGATCTTGCGTTTGAGCAACGAAGTGGTCCAACCTTTCTATCGTGAAAAATCGCGACAGGCGCTCGGCTGGGTTCACGAGTTCTTTGACGATTCGCTTCCCTATCGCGTTCATCGCAGCGAGGGGGCGTTGTTCCTTTGGCTATGGCTGGAGGGATTGCCGATCACGTCCCGCCAGCTCTACGAGCGGCTCAAGGAACGTGGCGTGCTGGTGGTTCCCGGAAACTACTTTTTCTTCGGTGTCGGCGAAGAAGCCTGGCCTCATCGCGATCAGTGTCTGCGAGTGACCTTCACGATGCCCGAAGAAGATGTGCGAGAAGGGGTCCGCGTGATCGCCGAAGAAGTCTCCAAAGCCTATCGCGGTTCCACTTGACCGCTGATCTGTGCTCGCATCGAAGGTGTGATTTCAGGTAGCATGAATCGACGCGTTTGAGATCACTTCACGGAGAAGACAGGCGGACATTGGTGGCAGGCGACCCACATTCAGGTTCAGAAAACCGCCCGCTGTCCGAGCCGGTTTCGCACCGGCTGTCGTTCGTTTTGTTGCTGGTGATCGCGATCGCCCTTTCCGCAACCGCGATTTGGACCGCCTGGGATTTCGGTGGCGGCTATCGATCGACCAAATGGGTGATGACGCTGGTCGCACTCGGCCTGATTCCGATCGCCGTGATCGCATGTCTGCTGGATCGCCAGGCGCGATGCAAGCCGCCGGCGGTCGCGGTGATCGCCTTTGCGGTTTGGGCGATCGGGCTACTGCAATGTGCCGCGCTTCCGTCATCCTGGGTAGAAACGTTTGCCCCCGGTTCAGCAGCCGCTTACCAAGAGTGGATTCCCGAAAGTGTGTGGCAGGAATCGGCAACCGCGTCTCCGCCTGGCCCTGAAAATCGCGACCAATCGATCAGCGTCGCGCCCTCGTACACTCAAATGGCACTGGCAGGCCCGGCAGCATTCGCCGCAACCTGCTGGCTGGCCGCGATCTGTTTCACTAGGTGGCGTGCCGGATTGTTGTTTCTGACAACCACGGCAACGGCGGGAGGCGTATTCGCTTTTTTTGGACTCGCCGACGCGCTGCGTTTGGCGCGCGACGAAAATATCGAACTTCGCCAACGGCTGATCATCGCGCCGATCGGCGCAGACGGTCCGTTTGGTCCGTTTGTCAACAACAACAACTGCGCCGGCTATCTGTGCCTAACCATCGGGTGTGGATTGGGAATTCTGGCCTATTTGGTTCCCAACGTTTTTCTACCGCGAAATGGAGAAAATCGACCGGGTGAAACATCGTCGCCGGGCGGATCGAAAAGAACCGCCGGGATCGTGAGCCGCTTCCTGCGAATTTCTACCAACCCTGTATCGATGCTGCGGCAGTGGCGCGTGGCAGCCTGCTTGCTGGTCATCGTCGTGATGGTCGCGGGGATTCTGGGCAGTGCATCGCGGGGCGGATTCATGGGCTTGGTCGTGGGATCGATCACGCTGGCACTGGTAGCGCTTCGAGTGGTGCCGAAGACACGATTCATCGTCACCGCAATCGTGATCGTCTCGGTCGCGCTGCTGGTGTTGGCCGGTGCCGGAATGTTGGAACATGCCGAAGCTCGATTGCAAACTCTGGTCGAAGGCGAGGCTCAGAAGGATCCTCGTTTGTCACATTGGAAAGACGGGCTGGCGGCAGCGAAAGAATATTTTCCGGCCGGCGCCGGCTTGGGGACTTATCGCTTTGCCCATTTGCCTTATCAACAGCACGGTAGCGATCGATGGTTTGCTCATGCCGACGGCATGCAAGTCGAATGGTTGGTCGAAGGCGGATTGTGGCTACTGCCGATGATCGCGCTCGGTCTATTGTGGGTCGCCGGCGACCTGCGCCGCATTGCCCGGCGGTTACCCGAACTGGAGCACGAAGAGACGAAGTTGGCACTCGCTTTGATTACCACCGGAGTTTTTGTCTTGCCGTCGATGGTGGTAACACAATGTTTCGACTACGGGATCCTTCAACCCCCTTTGCTGCTGACGTTTGCCGTGATCTGCGGAGGCATCCATCGGCTTGCCAAGCCGCCAGATAGTCGCGATGCAGACGAACGACCGGGCCGGCTTCCATGGTTAGGATGCATCGGCATGTGTGCCGCCTTGGTTTTGGGATTAGCATTGGCCGCCGATCGTCTGTATGTCGGCATGGTCGTTCAACAAGGCGAACTGTTGCGCAAAAGCCAGCGGCGCCAACCGGTTGGTGAACTGCCAAGCTACGAAGAAAGACTCAAACAGCTCGAATCGCTGGTTCAGCGCCAACCGAAAAACTCGGCGGCCAGGTTGCTGCTCGCTCAGCTGCTGATCGACCAACAGCGACGATTGGGGGCAAGGTACTTGTACGATCAGCAACTCGGTACTCCTGAAGAGTTGCAACGATGGGTCTCGCCTCGAACCGTGCGACAGGCGTACTACGGCGTCAAAACATCGCGGCCCATCGAGGAACTGATGTTGCCACCGCAGGAGATCCAGCGGTGGCGGGCAGCCCGCGCCCACGCGGCGGTCGCACTCGCGCTCGGTCCGCTGGACGACTCCGCCAGGTTTCTGTTGGTCGAACTGGACATGGTGCATGACCGAGCAGGCCAATCGTCAGCATCCCTGATCGACCAGGCAGCCAGGCTGCGCCGGGGCAATCGGCGCAGCTTGCAGCAGCTGGAAAGACTCGCCGAGGTCTATCCGGGAGCGGAAACGACGCAGAAAATCCGCCAATGGAGGCAGCGACAACAAAAAAATGCCGACAGGTGACTTCGCCGCAAGATAACCTAAACCCCGTCATCATTCAGTCCCACCCCGCTTCGTAGACGAACATGGTGAAACAGAAAAACTTCGCCGCCGGCCTGCTGGCTGTCATCGCCTGGTTGGTAATCGGCACCCTGGTCGGTCTGGGGATCGGTTACTTCTCTTACGTCAAAACACCCGCCATCTTTGAAGCCGGCGCGACGGTGCAAATCAACCGGCCCAACCAACCGGTATCGGAACGGACTGGCGACAGCGCGACCGTCGATGACAGCTTGATCATCCTTTCGGATTCAGTGTTAGCCGATGCAACCTCGAAAGGACGTCTGGCGAAACTGCCGGAGTGGCCCAATCGGAATTCTCAACAAGTCGCCCAGTCGCTCGCCACTGACGGCAACTTGACGGTGCAGCGTGCCACCAAATCCAGCGGCGGTGAAATCTATGAAGTCCGATTCCGCGGCGCGACTCCCAATTCGACGCAGCAAGTGGTTGATGCGGTGCTTGCAGCTGCCATGCGATCGCTGCCACAAGCGGGCGACTCGGCGCAGTGGCAGGAATCGATCGAACTCCTGACGAAGGCTCGCGACGAAGTCACAAGTCGATTCACGCAGCTTGATCGCGAACTGAAACAACTGGACATTCCCAGTGGCGCGATCAAGTACGATGAAACGTTGATCTCAGCAGCTGTTGCCCAGTGGAAGCGATGGCAATCCGAAGCCGATCAACTGCAAGAACAACTCACCCAGCTGACGAACAATCTGCGCCGCGCCGAAACGATGATCACCGCCGGGGCACCCGTCGAAAGTATCTTGACCGTTCTTGGACAACCCATCGCGGAGCCGGCAAAATCGTCGGCTCCCGAATTGGCGGCACCGTCGGCTCAGATCATTGCCGAAATGGATCGAAAGCGGCGACTGGAGGAGCGGGCCAGGCTGGAGCAGAGTGTTCAGCGCGAACTAGAGCCTTTGCAACAAGAGTTGGACAAGTTGTTGGAAAGGCTCGGTTCGGGACACCCGACGGTCCGCAGTGTGCGAGAAAAAATGACGCGGGTCCGCGCCAAGCTCGACGACCTGCCGCCACTTGATTCGGTCGATCAAAAAGAAACCAATCGAACCGCCCCCTCACCGCCCTCTCCGCAGCCACCCTCGTCCGATTCCGACGACGACCTCGCCCAGCAAGTCAATCAATTGCTCCGTGCGCTGCGCAGCGAAAAACAATTGGTCCAAGATCAACTTGATGACGTTTCGGCGCAGCTGGATGAAACCGCCCAACAGCTCGCTCAGCAAGAAAGGCTGCTGGCTCAAGAAAAACAATTGCGGGCGGAGATGGACCGCCAACAGCAGTTTGCCAACCAAATCGCCTCCCGATTGACCAACCTGTCGGTCGCCCCGCCCTTGCCCGAAATTCGGCTGACGGTACTTCGATCGGCCACGCCCGGCGTCCAGATCGCTCCCGACCTCCCGACACACCTGATTCGCGGTGGCAGTTGGGGAGCAGCCGGTGGGGCCATTCTTTCGCTGTTGTTGCTGGCCGCGGCCGCCGCGGGAGGAGTCCGGGAGGAGGTGTCTTCAGAATGATTCTTGCCGGTGGTGCGGCGATCCACCCGATTTTGAACGGCGGCGACCGGTGCTAGAATTGAGTCGTCCACACCCAAGGCGTTTCCCCGGTATTTTTGTGGATTGAACAGAATTCCACGGTGACTATTGTATAAATGACGCGTTGTTGTCGTGTCACGTGGTGATGGGAAGTTTCAATTTTGGCATTCGGCTGCTGGAAGTGCAGCCATTTTTTTGTTGGTCTTTCGGTGATTCGATGATGAAACGACTATTGATAGTGGCCGTGCTGCTTGGCTCGATCAGTTTGGGAAATCACAACGAAGCGTTCAGCCAGGGATTGCCTCGGCTGACCGTGACCGAGTGGGTTCACCCAAGCACTCCCGGAGAGTTCAAGGCGAAAGTGGTTGTCCCGAAAGTCGACGGAGGTGTTCGAGCCGTCCAAAATGCGGTGATCACCCTTCGCGGGAAAGAGGGAGTGGTCCATCGCGGCCGCAGCAACCGGCAAGGTGACGTGGTCATCCGTGGCGTTGCACCTGGCGTTTACGCGGTGACTGCTCAAGGCAAGGGAATCTGTGCCTGCTATGCGATGCATGTTTTGGATTCTGAATTCACCGGCTCGGAACTCTATCCCGACGTGGCCGAGATCTCGTGCGCCCTGGTGCCGGTCGATGTGTTTGCCAATACCGTTCGCCGTTACTTGCCCAGCGACTACGATTTGGATCCACTGTTCATTCACGAACCGGCCGTGGAAAAAGTGATTGTCCAAACGCGAGGCAACGAGATGTTTCGCGTCGCCCGATCGGGCAGCGGAGTTGTCGGCTACATCTACGCCGCCACCGATCATGGTGAAGTGCTGGATGCGTTCGATCGCGACGATCGCTTGGAACCGTCCGAACGCACGCGCGTGTATCTGCTCCGCGAAGGCAAAAGGATTCGCCACGATGTGACCGACCGGCGCGGACGTTTTGACTTTACGAATCTGGAACCGGGCATCTACTCCTTGATGGCGGTGGGCCGCGATGGCGTCGCCTCGGTTGGATTCGAACTGACGGACAAGGATGAATCGGAATTGGGAATGGTTTCCAGCGACGGCTACCAGTTTGTTAGCCAAGCCAATGATGCGGATTCCCAGTTTGCCATTCAAGTGATTCCGATCACCAGCGGCGGCGAAGTCATCGCAACCAGCGACAACGCCCCGGCTGGATTTGTCGATGGCTTTGCTGGTTTGGCCGGTGGAATTGCCGGGATCGGCGGAATCCCAGGAGCCGGTGCCAGCGCGGGTTTGGCCGGAGGTGCCGGTGCTGCGGGCGCAGCCGGAGGTGCTGGTGCGGCAGCAGGAGGACTGGGCGGCATTGGTGCAGCCTCCGTCCTTGGCGGCGTGGTCGCCGGTGCAGGCGACAGCGGTGATCCCGTCATTCCCCCCAATCCCGCCAGCCCCGAAGTCGTCGACCCCTAACGGTGTAGGCCGACTTGTCCCAAGTCGGCGCGCACCTTCCCAAGCTCAATGCGCAGCCAGTTCGGAGAACTGGCCGACCAGAATCGCTGACTCGGCACAAGCTGGCCTACATTCAACCCAGCTTGCTTGTCTTATCTATCTTAAATCTTCTACAATGTCCTCCTGTTCTCGGGAGATCGGCATGCAATCGCGACCAGGCACCGCCGCTTGAACCGGCAATCTCCTTTTTGATTCCAACAGCCAGGGAGATGGGAGATGCGTTCAACCGGCCCTCTCCTTTCGAAGCGTCGCCGGTGCCCTCGCATGGAGCTGCTGGAACAGCGGCGAATGTTGGCGTTGTCGATCACCGATGACACTTACGTCACCGACGCCGACACGGCTCTGCACGTGCCAGCCGCTTCTGGCCTACTGGCCAATGATGCTGGCCCATCGACAAGCGGCACGGTCTTTCATGTAAGCGCCAGCGGATCGCCCGCCGGCAACGGATCGGCTCTCGACCCGTGGGATCTGCAGACGGCACTCGATCATCCGTCTACGATTCAACCCGGCGACACCATCATCCTTCACGGCGGAACCTACGTCGGCAACTTCACCAGCAGGCTCGTGGGTACTGCCTCGCAACCGATCCTGGTCCGCGCCACCGGCAACGAGCACGTCAAGATCGACATGTACGATGCCAATCCGGCCACCTACAACAACTTCAACATCGAAGGAGGCTACACGCACTTTCAAGGGTTCGAGATTCTTTCCAGCGACCCTTCCTCGCGCCAATCCTCCTATTCTGGCTCGTGGCCGGAAGATGTTCGCCGCGGCCAAATCGAAGTGCGTGGCGATCACATCAAGCTGATCAACATGGTGATTCATGATTTGAACAAAGGAGTCGGATTCTGGTCATCGGGCGAAGGAGGCGAGATCTACGGATCGATCATTTACAACAACGGTTGGTTGGGAACGAAAAACCCACACGGTCACGGTATCTATTCGCAAAACAGCGAAGGCCTGAAACGAATCACCGACAACATCATTTTCAATCCGTTCATGCTGGGTATTCAAATCTTTGGCAGTGCCGCGGCCGATTTGAACAACTACCACGTCGACGGCAACGTGATCTTCAATGCTGGTGGCGCAGCAGGCGCAAACTACCACGCCCGCGACTCGTTGTTGATTGGCGGCGGCGCTCCTTTGCGAAGCGCGATGATCACCGGCAACCAGACTTACCATACCGGCCCGTTCGGTACCGTGAGTTTTGGATTCAATGCGGGCGGTACCGACCTGACGGTTACCGACAATTACTTCCACGACAATCTGTTCTTTCGAAACTCCTTCCAGAAGATCACGTTCGCCGGCAACCACGCGGGCGGTATGGAAGGGTTTACTCTCGAATCACGAACGCCTCCCACCGGTGTTTCGACCGGCGATTACGTGTGGAACAACAACGAATATGTCGAATCTCGGCCGACACCGTTCAAATACAACGGTGTCCCCAGGACCTTTCAGGATTGGCGGTCAACGACCGGCTGGGACACACAAAGCACCATCGCCGATCATCCCAGCGGCACGGAGATCTTCATCACCCCCAACCGAAACGAAGCGGGAAGCGGCCACGCGGTCGTTTTCAATTGGGACGATTCCAGCAGCGTCGATTTGGATCTTTCCAACGTGGTACCGGCCGGTGCATCGTATGAGATCTACAACGTGCTGGACCTTGGCGGCCCGCCGGTCGGCCAAGGTGTCAACCACAGCGGCACGGCGACTGTGCCGATGATCGCCCGGCCGTCTCCGCGCCCGATTGGCCACGAATCGGTGACTCCCATCACGGTACCCCGGGAATTCGCCACCTTCATCATCAAAACCGTTTCGGCGATCGAACACGACGCGGCCACCGTCACTACGTCAGATACCACTTCGGCCATGGGAGCAACCGTTTCGATCCAAGCCGACGGAAGTTTCACCTACGATCCAAGCACCATTCCCACCATCCGCCAACTCGCTGCTCGCGAAGTCCTTGTCGATCGCTTTGAATACACCGCCACGGGAGCGAGCGGATCAAAAACGGCGACTGTGACCATCGACATCTCCGGACAAAACGAACCGCCCACGGCTGCCGACATTGCGATCACCACCAATGCGGCCGCCTCGACCGAGGTCGCATTCTCAGGCGACGACATCGACAACGACAACGACGCATCCAATCTTTTCTACGCGATTGTCGCCCAACCGACCGAGGGCGTTGTCACCCTCGGCAGTGACGGCCGATTCACCTTCGACCCGGCCGGCGACTTTGACGATTTGCCCAGCGGCGGCAGTCGCCAAGTTCGCTTCGACTATCGAGCCATCGATGCGAGCGGGGAACAGAGCGATCCAGCGACCGTCACCGTGACGGTCACTGGCCAGGACGGTCCGGACCTCTCGCTCGATTTTGGCGATGCTTCCCAGTCCTACCCCACGCTGTTGGCCGAAGACGGCGCTCGCCACGTCGCCACCGGACCGGTACTGGGCGCCAACCGAGATTCTGAAACGGACGGATCGCACTCCGACAGCGCCGATGCAGATGACATCGGCATGCTCGATGACGAAGACGGCGTGATGTTTGGAATCATCGAAGCGGGCGATCCGATGGCCGGAATCAACATCGAACTCGGTGGAACAACCAGCGGGCGAATCGACGCCTGGCTCGACTTCGCCGGCGATGGAACGTGGGACGCATCCGATCAAATCCTCCGTAGCGCAATCGCCAGGCCGGGACTGCAGACATTCAACTTTGTGATCCCGCCTGACGCCCTCTCCGGTGAAACCTACGCCCGTGTCCGCGTCAGTTCCGTCGGCGGCCTGGCTGCGACGGGATTGGCCGCCGACGGCGAAGTCGAAGACTACCTGGTTACCATCGTTGCGGCCGTTGCGCCGCAAGTCGAAAGCGTGCAGCTGAACCATGGGGATGTGCAACGTTCCAACGTCACTTCGGCAACCCTCACCTTCAACAAAGTGGTGACGATCGACGATTCGTCGGGGGATCCGTTTCAGTTCATTCATACGGAAACCGGCGCGGCCGTTGTCGATGAGCCGGTGGTTTCGGTCATCGATCACAAAACAATCGTCACTTTCGCGTTCGTACCGGGAACCTCGGTCGAAGCTAACGGTTCATTGATCGATGGCAGCTACCGTCTTGTTGTCGATGCATCGCGAATCCACTTTGCCGGCTTACCACTGGACGGAAGCGGCGATGGCATCGGGGGCGACGACTACACCTTCGCAGCCGTCGACGGGTTCTTTCGCAAATTCGGCGACGCCGGCGGAAACGGGGTCGTTGATCTGGTCGACTTCGCGGCACTCCGAGCCGCCTTTGGAAGCTCCGCCGGTGATGCTGCCTATCGAGACGAGTTCGACGTCGACGGAGACAACGAGATCACGCTTGTCGACTTCTCTCGATTCCGCGAAAATTTTGGCACGTAGACCAACCTGCCAGTAGTGAGCATCCATTGGTGGGTGAAGACCTTCACCTGCGTCAAACCTATCTCCAGCCGGTGTTTGCGTACGGATGTTATCAACTCATGGTCCCCTAGCCGCCATCGTCATCACGCCAACGGCGCCAAGGCGATCACCGGCAACTTCGCCCCAAAAACGGCTCCTCCATTTGGGTACATCGCGGCAAACACATCGTTCTAGCGGACGATGAAAACCGCCCTGATCATCTTCGCCGCCTTCGCTATCTGTACGCTGGTCCTGATCTGGCGTATCTGGCGAGCGGAGTCAAGAGACGACGAAGATTCCGATTGGTAAGTTTGGAGTCGGGACGCCGGCCCTTCTTCATTTTCTTCACAACCTCTACTGACACTCAGATCTGCAAACGGAGATTTGGATTGAATCAGTAGTTTTGATGTTGCGGATGGAAAAAAATGCCGAAAACTGTTCAATCCACAAGTATCAATCTCACCGCGTAGGTGGCGGACATTCACTGCGGATTGAGAGTCAATCTGACGCATTGGTTAGAGGCAAATGTTGCTTGACAAAGGGTGAATTTGCGTCACGATAAAGGGGGGCAGAAAACGTATTCTCGAGATGGCTTTACTCTTCCCACAGTCGCAATTCGTGAGCCCAAACGTGTCATTAGCCAGGGCTACGATGGCCATTCGAGAAGGCAAAACACACTTCCGGGGCATCCTGTTGGCACTCCTTGCCAACTAGGCTTGTTCACGTGGTCTGCTCACTCCATACTGTCGCTCTTGCTATAGTGTCTTAGACACTGAGACAAGGGTGTCTTGGACAGTGAGACAGGTTGGAGATGGAAGGAGTTGCCGATGGCCCGGCAAAGAGGAAATCAAGGAGTAGTGCCTGAGGAGACATTCGGTGCTAGTGAACTAGCGAGAAAAACAGGAGTCTCCAGGCCTACGGTGTACAGATGGATGGAATTGGGTTTGATCGACTCAGTCGCCGACGATGCTGGCACGCACCAGTTTTCACAACTAACAATCGATACGATTGAAGTGATTCGTCGCCTGATGAGAAAACCCTTTCGACTTACAACATGTGAAATACGCAACCAGATTGTCCCAGAGTTGAGCCCCAAGAAGATGGCAGCTCTTCGTAACTTGAGCGATGACCAGTTGCTCCGTAAGGTACGAAAACTGACATCAGACTGATCGCTAAGGACAGGGCGAATGCATCATGGCTATTGATCTCTTCATCTCATACGCAGCAGAACCAACTGAAGCCAACAAGGTACTTATCAATACCGTCCACGAATTGGCAAAAGCAAGCTGCTTCCATGCCGACAAAGACATCTGCGAGAACGCACGCATGCTTCTCGGCAAAAGTCTTTTCTACGCATTGTTTTCTGACCTCAAACGCGACTATCGGTTTCAGTTTGTTATCCCCGAGGCGGCTGAACGATCACTTAAATTTGCAATTGCAGCCTCCAAAAGTCGCTATCGTACCAACGTATTCGATCGATACTCGGACTACGTTCTCCTAAGAAACACTGGCGTTCTACCGAGAACGGAAAATGCAACGAGCGCCGAGCTCAACGATCTGGAAAAACTCCGCAGGTTCAAAGTATTGCTTCACAACTTTCGTCGTGAGCTCGTGCGAGAATCGACGAAACGCGCCGACGAAGACTCAGGGAGAGACGAGCTTTGCGAACTCGTCCATGATTGCCAAACTGCCTGGGCATTGATCTGTGGGACATCGACACCCCTGACGACACTGGGCGGGAAAGTAGCCGAGGAACTCAAGGCACTTGTCGATTTAGTTAGCGATGGCGGCCAGACGAAGAAACATATTCGCAACGAAGGACGTGACCAAGTTCACAAAGTTCTAAAGGCCGTGCACAAACTGGGGATCGGTATAGCCGACCTCGAACCTATGCAAGAAGTAAGCGTAGGCTGGAGGGATGAACTTTCTGCTTCCCAGCGAGAATGGCACCGCGTCAAAGTCACAAAACGTGATGTAGCGGATGTCAATGAGTCCCTTTTTCAATCGATGATTTTCGATGGCATCCTGGAACGTAGCAGGGTTTCAACACCTGCCTCCCAAGGAACGACAGAAAAGGAGATTCGTCAGCCGGAATCAACCGTCGCCAGCAGTCGCTTTGATCAGGACGTGCTGGACGAAAGTCGCCGGCTTGAAAAGGAATACGATGGCCAATACGTGGCATTCTTTGAACGAATTCGTGAAGAGAAAGGTGAACGCCGCTTCAGCATTTATGTACTGACTCACGGCAAGACTTATGAGGAAGTAGAGCGAGAAATTGAAAAACTTATGAAAGAGGGGACCCTCACCAAAGACCTGCGAAAGCACCTCTTCATACAACCTGTCGAGAGATCTACGAATCTGATAGAATCCCCCCCACGCTTTGCGGCATCAGACGATGATTGAATCTTGCACCAGTGTTGAGCGGATATGGGGAAGAAGAAGAAGCGGCACGAAAAGGAGGATTCAAGTCGCGAGAATCTAAGCAATGTTTTGGAAGACATCAGGCGAGAAATCAAGCAGCAAGGGAACCCACTCGAGAAACTTTCCATCCCCAACACTCCGCAATTTCGAATTTCCAGAATCAAGAAATTCGGCATGCCTTCGGACGGTTCGACCGTCGAATGCACTCGCCAGCCCTCTGTCATGGCCCGCCTGTATGGGACCAGCGATGAAGTGCGTGATGGGGTCGACGCTTGCCCAGTTATTCTCGATACAGGCTGCTTCCTCACCACCATTCCAATGTCGCTTGCCGAGGCATCGGGTATCGAAGTGGATAGGGATAGTAGTCCGAGAATCGAAGTATCGGGAGTTGGTGGCTCTCAATCCGGATACTGTGGCACGATTGACCTAGAGTTTGCGGATTTACGAGGGCAATATCTGCGGGTTCCATGCGTGTACGTGGAGGACCTTCCGCGAAAAAAACAGGTTGCTCTACTGAGCTACGATGTATTGCTACGAAACTTTTTGGTCGTGATGTTCGATGGTGTGTTCTACGCCTGGCAACGCGGGCTATCGTGGGTAGAACGCGACGGCCTTACGATACCGTCCGAAAGCATCAGCTGACCTGCAAGTTCTTGCCAAAAGCCGTGCTGGCAGACTCGTTGTTTCTTCATTTGGTCGCCACTGGACCAGCATCTCGATTCAGCAGTGATCGGCTTTCGACGACAGTTCACTGACTGAAGCACGGCGATCAGATCGTCCAAGAGGCCAGAAAGATGCCGCGGGAGGCAAAGGACACAAAGGTCGGCTACATTGTCAAGCGAAGGATGGTGAAACAGAATTGCCAACTGCCAGAATAGACCTAGCCTACGAATTGGAAGACACCGCTCCAGAAATCATCGCTACGGGGCTGTAGCTCAGTTGGTTAGAGCTGGGGACTCATAATCCCTAGGTCGCGGGTTCGAGTCCTGCCAGCCCTACTTTTTGTTCTTGCGTGCGCTCTCGTCTCGTCAGCCTTCACCTGCCGCACTGATAGCAAAAACGACGACCAACGCCTGCATCGCTCTGTGCACGGTATTTGCCGGACTCCGGCCGCAGAAGCCTGAAATCTTCCGTTGGGCGGCCAGGCATTTGGCGAGATAATCGTCAGCTGTTATCTTATCCCCACCATGGCTGGTTCGAAAAACATCAAGTCCAAACGTCGGCGCCGCCGCAATCCAAGGTCGGAGGCAAACAAGGAACGGGAAGCCGGACGGCTACGCAAGCGCGTGAGCCGAGTTCGGCCGCGAGCCTGCACCGACGAACTGCTCGAAGATCAAGCAGTTTTTGACGACAAGTTGCTCGCAAAACTGCCCACCGACGCGGCGGAGGAGGTGGCCGCGATTCGCAATGCTTTGGCGGCCGTTTCGGAGGGCCGGGATGCGGAGGCGGCGCGGCATGTCAGCACGATCCCTCGACGAAGCCAACGAAGTGATTGGCGGCTGTTCGTTCGAGGCCTGATCGACTGGTATCACGACGACTTCGATGGGGCACAACGTTCGTGGCAACGGTTGGATCCGGCGCGGCGCCCAGCAAGCATCGCTGAAAAATTGCTGGGGGCTACACCACAAGCCGCCACAACGGATGCCGGAGCGGTAGCTGATCCAAACTTGCATCCCGGCGTTGCGCTGGTGCAACGCTTGCGATTTGATCGAGTGGCACTTGCTGAAGCACGTCGCGAAACGGCACGTCGTGAAGATAGTCCTGGTGATGTTTCACAGGAGGATTGGATCGGCCCCATCAAGTTGCGGTGGTTGATGGAGTTCACCACTGACAACCGTCGGACCGAACCGAAATTGGTCGCCGCTTTACATCGCGCGGCTCTGTCGCGCGCGTTTCAGACAGACTATGCCAACATCTTCGAGGTGGCCGCCAAGAAACTTGCCGGGCCAGCTCATGATCCAAAAAACTTGCTGCTGGCGTTTCAGTATCACGATCGTTTCGACAATGGCGAGCGCGACGCCCAAGTGTCGATCGATCGGTATTTGAAGGATTTGCAGACCAACACTCAACTGACCGAAAACGTGCGAGCGGCGCTGACCAGCGAAGTGCATCTGATGCTGGCGCAACGCGAAATCGTTCCCCAACGTGGCAGCATGTTCTCGTTCGTGAATTTCGGTGAAGAAGACCGCCGCAGCATCAAAAAGCATTTCCAGGCGGCGACCAAGGCGTACCCGGCATCGGCGGCAGCGCATCAGGACTACATCGAGTGGATTCGTTCTTATGCCGAGGACGATCGTGCACGAAAGGCGGAGCGTGAGCCGTTTGAAAAGAAAATCCCAGCCGCGATGAAAGCGTGGAGCCTTGGCGTTCCCGATGCGATCGAGCCTCGACTTTGGTTGGTCGACTACTACCTGGAGAATGAAGAAACCGATTCAGCCGCCCCACACGTCGAGTGGCTGGCCGCTTCTCGCCACCCCGACCCACGAGTCCGGGCCATTCGCTGGAAGTGGCATCTTTTGGAAGCGATGCGACTGGGCCGCCGCAAGGCATGGCTGGGCCAGGTCGCTGAACACTTGGATGCCGCGGAATCGATGTGGCCATCTTGGGTGGCAAAAAGCTGGATGCCTTATCTGCGCGCCGCCCTGGCCTTGCGCGGGGGCGAACAAACCGAGTATGAAAATTTGCGCCAAGCCGCACGCGATCAATTGGGTAGCGACGATCGCTACGATTTGGTCGACGCGGCGATGATGTTGGGCGCAGCGCAGCGGTTCCGCATTCCCAATGCAGAATTGAAACTGTTCCGGCAACCGATCGATCATGCGGTCAAGAACTTGTCGGAACTGACAGACAAGCAACTCCTTGCCTGTGGAAAGTTTTTCCTGGATCTTCACCGAACGGGATTACTCTATCCCGCTTACCGCATGCACGGTGGAAAGTTCGCCGATGAACTGAACCGCCGTCTTCGCCTGTGCGGCCCGCTGTTCGGCGATGAGATTGATGACGACGATGAATTCTGGGCGGCCGTTTTTTGGCTCACCGAAAAGCGAACGTTCGCGTACAACTACCAAGTGAAAATCCCTGAGATTGTACGGCGACGTGGCGATGCCGTGCGACTGGCGGCCATTGAACTCCATGTCACGCTTGGTAGCAGCTTCGCTGCCGGACTTGATCGGCAGATCGCTAAAGTCCAACAGTTAAAAGAATCCGCCGCTACAGAGCCTGACGGTTACCTTCGTTACTGGTATTCATCGATCGCCGAGCGCGCCGAAGAAACAATGGAAAAACAGTCATCGGCGTTCGACCTCGGCGGATTTGCGGATCTCTTCAGCCGTGCGGGTGCGTTTGGATTCGATGACGAGAAAGATGATGATGACGATGAAGTCATCGATCCAAACGACTATGATCCCCAGTGCGATTGTCAACATTGCACCGAGGTCCGAGACCGGCTGGGCGTGCCGCATCCCTGGGAACAGGACGATCAAGAGGACGAGCGGATCGACCGTTTTGACATGTGGGATGATTCTCCGTTGACGCGATCTGGCCCTCCACAAGATCTCTCTCCCAACATTGAGCCACCGCCTCCGCCACGTTCCCGGGCTGCGCCTCCGCCGCCAGATTTCGAATTCCGCAGCAAGCGGCCTAAAAACCCGATGGCAAAGAAGCGAGGCAAGAAGAACAAAAAAGGAAGGAAGCGATGACCGGCCGTCCTCCCATGAACAAGGCGGAAACCGATCCATTCGCCGTTCTTGGTGTGCCCCCAACGGCATCCGGCGACGAAGTTCGGGCTCGCTATCTGGAGTTGGTGCGACAGCACTCGCCGGAAAGTGAACCGGAGAAGTTTCAGCAGATCCATCGCGCCTACCAGGCTGCTTCGGACCCGTTGTTGATTGCCAGAAGCCTGCTTCGCGCGGCGCCCGAATTGGAGACGTGGCGAGCTGTGCTGGATCAACAAGAATCGGATCCGCCCCGAATCCCCACGGAAGTGTTGCTCAGCCTTGGGAATCGACAGGCCGAGCCTGCGAAATCAACGGACGAAGGATGAGTGACCAACCGACTGATGCACCGCCCAGCGAGCCGGCGTTTGGATTGATTGACGTGATCGAAGCATTTACAGCGATGCGTCACGAGTTTCGAACCCAGTCAATCGAAGATCGCAAGCTTGCCGACCAACTCTCCGGTGCAATCGAACGGATTGAACGACTCCAGCAGACCATTCAACAATCGGTCGATCAGGTTCCGCAAAACCGCGCGCCGGAGTCACCCGACGAATTTGCCGCCGGTGATTTCCGCCAGCTATGTGAAACGCTCGCGGAGATCGACCACCAACTATCACGTACCATTGAAATTGCAGTTCGATCGCTCGGCCAAGACGATCAGGTTCACCAGCAACAAGATCAAGCGGTTGAGTATTTCAAGCAACAGGTTGACCTTCAGTTGAAACATACCGGCCTGTTGCGTCGATGGCTCGTACGTTCGTGGGCTCGTCGATTACAACAATCGTTCGCCTCGTCACCAACGTCGGCACCTGCAACCATTTCGGCGCTGCGGATACTGCATGAACGTGTTGCACGGCTGATTCGTGATGCGGGTGTGGAGCGGATTGATGTGGCGGGTGAACCCTTCGACAGCAGCTTGATGAACGCGGTCGAGTCAGTCGCATCCGACGTTTATCCCAGTGGTCACGTGACATTCCAGCTTTCGCCGGCATACCGGTGGGGCGAAACGATTATCCGATACGCAGAAGTCCATGTCTCCAGCGGTTAACAAATCCATGACAGCATCAACCCATCCATCACCGATCATCGGAATTGACCTAGGAACCACCAACAGCGTTGTCGCGGCGATTGTCGACGGTCAACCGCAAGTCCTGACCGAACGGGGGAAAGCGATCATGCCATCGGTCGTGGGCCTCGATCCGGCGGGAAAAATGCTGGTGGGAGAGGCGGCAAGAAACCAGCTGGTTGCCTTCCCGGAATCGACCGCTGCCTCGGTCAAACGCCAGATGGGGTCGATGGATCCCATCAAGATGGGCGAGCAGAGTTTCACTCCGCCGGAGATCAGCGCGATCATCTTGCGCCGGCTGCGTGATCGCGCCAGCGAAGTCTTGTCGACCCCGGTGACGCGAGCCGTGATTACCGTGCCGGCATTCTTTGACGAAAACCAACGACAGGCGACGCGGCAAGCGGGCGAGTTAGCGGGACTGACCGTCGAACGAATCATCAACGAACCAACCGCGGCGACTCTGGTCTATCACGCCGGAAGCGATTCTCCCAAACATCTTGTCGTTTACGATTTCGGTGGTGGCACGTTCGACGTTTCCATCGTCCGTGTCGAAGGCGGTGTGGTCGAAGTGCTCAGCAGCCGCGGCGATACGAGCTTGGGTGGCGATGATCTGGACGCCGCGCTGTTAAAAGAGATTGCGGATACCTTCTACGACGAGCATGAAATCGACCTAAGAAAGAACGCCGCGACGCGCTGGCGATTGGCTCGCGCGTGTGAGGCGGCCAAGTGCAGGTTGTCTTCCGAAGAGTCCGTCACGATCGCAGAAGAGTTCATCGCCAAGAAAGACGACCGGCCACTCAACTTGGAGGCAACCATCACCCGAAGGCAATACCAAGAGTTGATTGCCGGGATGATCGAGCGCACGATCGAGTGCGTTGACGAAGCTGTTCGCGAATCGGGACTGAACAAGAACAGCATCGATGATCTGGTGCTGGTCGGCGGATCGACTCGAACCCCATTGGTTGAAAACCGTCTGCGCGACGAGTTCGGATTGGAACCCAGTCGAGCCGTGGATCCTGATTTGGCCGTCGCTTTGGGGGCAGCGGTACAAGCCGCCATGATCGCCGGTGAAACGGTTGGCCCCGTGCTGGTCGACGTGGTGACTCATACACTTGGCGTCGAAGCGATGACAGGCTTGAATTGGCTTGGCCCAACGATGATGACCTCACCAATCATCCATCGCGGCTCCGCGCTGCCGGCCAGTTATGAACAGGCCTACCGCGCGGTGCACGATGAACAGGAAACGGCCGAGATTCATGTATTGCAAGGCGAACATGAGCAGGTGGACCGAAACTGCTCCATCGGCCGTTTCAAACTGCGTCTTCAAGATCCCTCGGGTGATCGATCCAAAATCAATGTCCGCTTCGATCTTTCCCTCAGCGGAACACTGAAGGTAACGGCAAAGCAGTTTGGCAACGACAAGGCCGAAGAACTGACGATCAACAACGCGCTCCATCAATTCCAGGCCCAGCACGCTCAAAAAGCGGTCGGGCGGTTGAATCAAATGTTTGAAGGTGCGGACGCTGTTTCGGTCGACGATGATGATCGCGTGCTGCAGTGGAGAGCCGACAAGCCCGATGAGGCTGTCCCCGCGCCTCAAGGGAACGCGGCGGACGATCCAAGCGACGAGGGGGAACTGGCAGTAGCGCGAAACGTATTGCGAAAAGCCCAGGCCGTTGTTGGAAAAGTTAGCGGAGAGGACGCTGAAGATCTCGCCGACCTGATCGAACGATTGCAACAAGCCATCTCCGCAGATGACCCTCAAACTGTGACCGAACTGTGTGAGGAATTGGACGACGTGTTGTTCTACGTCAACCAATAGCTCCAACCAACCGTTTGATGTCAGATAACAGCTCCACTGAAAAGCAGAGTTTGCGTTGCCCGGCCTGCCGAGCACAGCAGAAGTGGCAATTTCAATGCCGGCGGTGCGGAGCGGACCTCAATCTGCTCCTGCGCGCCCATGATCGCCTTCGCTTTTTGCAGCATCGATACCAGCAGTCACTGCAGACAGGCGAAACCAGGCAGTCTGCTCGGCTAATGGACGAACTCCGCCAACTCCATCCAAAGACGGCACGAAAGTTGGAATAATCAAAAGCGGCTGTTTCGCATTCGCAACCTTTGGAATTGTTCCATCGTTCCCACTGCGCACCGGCTCGCGCGCCTGCCGAGTAGGCGCGGGGGATTGCTCCCCCGAGCCTCTCACAGAACCGGACTTGTGGGCCCATTCCACAGCAGAGATTGCCTCAACCAAATGGATTTGATGGTGATCATTATCACGATCCACTACCACATTGCCAGCAATCCCGACCTAAAAGCTTCATGTAGGCCGACTTGTCCCCAAGTCGGCCTACGGTGTGTACGTTCGACTACCAATTCTCAGCGTCGCATCATCCTCATCGAATTTCTTGGCGTACAAAGACGCACCGAAGGTGCATTCGTTTTGCATAGCCCAGGGCGAGGTTTTGCGAGTCTGACGAGCAAGTCCGCTGCCCTGGGTTCGCGGTCCGCAAGCAACGCGTTTCCTATTCCCTGCAAGCATGGCGGCGTAGCCGCCATGCTTGCAGGGAATAGGAAGGTGGGAGACGATCACTGACCCAGGGTTGCGCCAACGTTCGCAAGACTCACGTTGCCTTACCCTGGGCTAAACAAAGTGCTGGGCCTTTGGCCCGAGGTTTATCATCCTAAAAAGCAGCGAGAATTCGCGATCGCTTCGCTCATCCTCTTCCTCTGCTAGCGATAGCTGGACGTTCATGCACACTTGCTGCGTGCCGGTTGAGGGCCCCAAAAAAGGGCTTCCGCGGGCCATTTGCTTGCCCGCTGGAAGCACCTCGCTCTTTCACTAGCTTTTGCTCAGCTGAACATTCTCGGCTCGGGGGCCTTTTGGTCCCTGACCGACGGTGTACGTGACTTGTTGGCCTTCGTGAAGTTCGTTGAAATCAACACCTGACACCGAGGAACTGTGAAAAAACAGGTCGTTACGGTTGTCGGGTGACGCAATGAAGCCAAATCCTTTGTCAGTGATGCGTTTGATGGTACCTTTTTCCATTCGATTCTCTTCCAAATAAATGTGCCATTCAGGTTTGCGCAACACGTTTGCGCGAACTGTCAGGCACGTGGTTCGGTTGGGTGCGAGCTAATCCGGACTAAGTGTCGTCGGTGTTTGAGTCTGTTGTCGGCGTGGTCTCTTCGTCAAGCAAATCCGATTCCTGTGACGGCAATGTGGCTGCCGCAGCTTTTCGCTCGTTGCGGCGTTTTCTTTTCTCGTCGGCCTTCCGTTTCTTTTCCACGGCACGTTGTTGCTTGGCAAATGTGTTTCTGTCTTTGGCGATAACTACACTCCCCTCGTTCTGGTGAAAGTCTCGTGGTGCGGCGCTGGCCGGAGGCTGCACTGATGCGTGAGGCTCCGACGCCTCCACCAATCTTTTGGCTCGGTTTCCGGACCAACAAGAAAGTCACAGAAATGCGTTATCCAACAACGCGGGCCGCTTTCTAGAACGGTCGACACGACCGATCAGTCACGGTAGACGGCAAAAACATCGTTCGCCGAAGCGAGAAGCTGAGAACCTGGCTCAGGGATTACTCTCGTCGGTCGGATCACGCATACCTTTTGGATAGCGATCTCATTCAGTCCGACCTTTTTCGACCAATGAACACCCTCCGTGGGCTCACTGATGTCAAAGCAGCGTACCACCGCCTGGTCAAAATGCAAAGGCCAGTTCAGCACATTTTGTGCCGCAGAATGCACGGCTAGAACGTAATTGAGTCGAAGAATTTCTTCTTTTCGGCTTCCATCACTTGCGGGTCGAATTCGACCGGCGGCTTTTTCCCTTGCAGGATCAGTGGTGTGAAGAGGTCGACTTCGTGTTGGGGCCTGCCCCAACCGATAATGATGACCTCCTCGCCACGCCGGTAGATCTCCAGGTCCATGTTGGGATAAATCAGACCAGTGCTGAGTCGGCCTTGGATGCCTTGTTGGCCAGACCGTTGACAGGGGTCGCCAGGATAAATGTCCGCCATCACCAACCGTTCAACTTGCGGTATGAATTTTTCTTGGTCGGTGATTTCTGGATCGACCTTGCCGACCGCGATGTAGAAGGTCGATTTGGTCGCTTCACCGTAGACCGCGTGTGCTTCGATGCCGGTCGGTAAGTCTTCTAACTTTTTTCCTGGAGGAAACGATGCCGAAACCGCGCCGACCGAATGGCTTGTGAACTCACCGGCCGCGGCGGTGGAGACGGGCGAGTCGCCACCTGATTCTGCCGTGTCTTGGCTTGCGTCGGTGGTGGATGCTGCGATCGATGGTGCTTGATCGCTCGGCCCATCCCCATCCGGCTGTTCCTGCGGAGGCGTGTTGGACGGTTCGTCAGGCGGTGGCTGGTTTTCTGACGCCGCGTCGGGTGACGAACTGGTGTCGTCGGCAACCGAAGATGCCTCGGCTGTGGATTCCGACGATGCAGCTTCTTCGGAAGCCGGCGATCGCTGCGCGGTGGTTTCCGATGGCCTCATCATGTAAATCACCAAACCGCCTACCGTCAGCATCAACAGAAGACCTGCCGCGGCGAGACCGATCCAGAGAACGGCTTTGCTGTTCGATTTTTTGGAAGCTCCCGGTTTGCTTGGACCTTTCGGCTTGGCCGGTCCCGGCTTTTTCCCAGCTACCGGTACTGCTCTGGGTCGTAAGGTTGGTTGAGCGGGCGCGGGTGGCAATCCTGGAGGCAACCCGCCGCCGCCGGCTGGAGGAGTCGCTAGCGGATCAACACCTGGAGATGCGAATCCGCCACCGGCAGTAGGTTCGGGCAAATCGAGGTTGGCGAGATCAAAACCACCTGGTGCCGGAGCCGCCAGCGGATCGGGGTTGGTCGGCGCCGCCTTTTGTCGCGGAGCAGATCGTTGCTGCGGCTGTTTTTTGGAAGCGGCCGGCTGTGTTGCCGCAGGTTTTCTTTTCGATGTCGCTTTCGCAGCCGCTTTCGACTGGCCGGCCTTCGTCGGCTGACCCGTTGCCTTGGGCTTAGCGGTCGCGGGCCTAGTCTGCGTCGGCGCCGCGGGCTTCGACGCCTGTCCCGGTACCTGCAACAGGGTCGTGCACTTGGGACACTTGATGCGCGCGGCGCTGGCCTGCGGTTGAAACTTCAACAGCGTCGCACACTTGGGGCACTTCACGGTCATCATCAGATCAGAACTCCAAGTCTATTCAAGGTTGAGTGCATTGGAGCCTCTGACCTGGCAAAACCACGTCGAACCGTTGTTCTTGACCCAGACTTTCATCCCGTACGGCGGTGCATCCTCAGAGTAGGCGGCGACCGATCCTTGAGCTCGCAGCGACCGCCGAAACCCGCTCAAAATGGCGTCGTTGATCACCGGATGCCACGGGCAATGATCATAGTCGTTCAGAGCAACTTCCAAGGCCATGCAAAGTTCGGTGACAGTAAAGTCTTCGGTACTGGGTTTGATTTGCAGCTGTTGAGTGCGTTCCATCAGCGTGCCCAATTCCCAGTTAGCAACAAACGGTTTTCCGTTCCATTCCAACTCGCTGGTGTAGCGTGCACCGTAAAGCCGACGCATCTTGGTAAACTGCTTGTTGGCGTCGACTTCGCTAAGCGGACCGTCCAGTTCCTTCGGGCCAGCCTTGGGAAGGCAACCCGCACACAGGACAACGGCGGTGAGAATGATCAGTGGCGGTCGACAGAGTTTTTTTGTCGGCATTGTTCTTTCCTCGCCTTGAGTGCACAGCACGTTCAGACATCGTCTTTAGTTTACTCGGCTCTGGCCACCAGCCGGTTTGCCGAACCGGCTTGTGCGATGCGATTTCGGAGAAATCGCCGACAATCCCAGCATTCACCCCACACCTTTCTCACGTCAACTCCGAGTATATTGTCTGGTTCAACCACTCCCGGTTCCCCGCCCCTCCCTCCCCCCTTCGAATCGGATACATGCGATGCGTTTGGTCAGGCTGTTTGTGGTCGCCTTGACGGCGATCACCGCGACAACTTCAGAAGGCGATTGGCCCACCTACCTGGGCGGCAACGACCGCGCCGGTTTCACCAGCGCCAACCTCCAGCTTCCGCTTCGATTGGCTTGGACCTACAAGTCGCAAGCGAAACCGATCCAAGCCTGGGAAGGGCCTCGCAGCGCGCCGATCGAAGGGCACGAAATGCGTCATCGCGTCGACTTTGACGATGCTTTGCAGGTCGTCCTTTCCGGCCGGCGAGCTTACTTCGGCAGCACGGTTGACCATCAACTGCATTGCGTGGACGCCGAAACGGGAAAGCCGATCTGGAGCCATTACACCGAAGGACCGATTCGACTTGCTCCCACGCTGGCCCACGGCAACGTCTACTTCGGCAGCGATGACGGAGTCGCCTATTGTCTTCGAGCCGACGATGGAGAAGTCGTTTGGAAAACACGAGTCGGTCCGAAAGATGATCGTTTGCTGTCTCGCGGCGAAATGATTTCGCGGTGGCCGGTACGAACGGGTGTGTTGGTGGAGGGATCGGTGGCCTACTTCGGCGCCGGCGTGTTTCCACATGAAATGGTTTACCTGCGCGCTGTCGACGCAATCACCGGCGACGTGATTTGGCGGAACGACACCATCAGCGAACAGAACGCGGGCCGCAACGATCTTTCGCCTCAAGGTTACCTGCTGTCGGGTGATGAGAATCTTTTTGTGCCGTCGGGTAGGTCTCTGCCGGTTGCCATCTCCAAACAGACTGGGGAGATCATTTTTCAAGAGAAGTACTCGTGGCGAACCGACGCCGGTGGAGTGGTCGGGGGAACCAAAGCGTTGTTGGGCAACGGCCAGGTTTACGCTGGCGGTCCCCACCATTTTCTGGCGATGGACCAGCGAAACGGCGACGTGGGCGAATCCTACATCATCGGCCGTCAAATGGTCCTTGCCGGTGACCGCGCCTACATCATGACTGGCGAAAAGATCTTGTGCGTTGATCGTGATGAACATGCCAAGGCCAGCCAGGAAAAACAGAAGTGGTTTTTGAAGGCTCGCCAGTTTCGATCCGATCCGAAAAAGCTTGCCGAAGCAAAGCAGAAGATGCAGGAATTCGCGGAGGTTGGAATCATCTGGGAATTCGACAGCGATTTTGATGATGCGTTGATCGCAACCGAGAACCTAGTCCTGGCCGGCGGATTGGGAAAAGTCGTCGCCCTCGATCGTGCCAGCGGCAAACCAGTATGGCAACACACCGTCGATGGAAATGTCCGCGGACTTGCCGCCAGCGATGGCTTGCTAACTGTCAGCACTGACGAAGGCCGTATCTACGCTCTGGCGAGTGCGAAAGATGCTGATCCGCAATTGGCGCAGCACTGGCCCGAAAAATTCGTGCCGCCGTTTCCAGAGGATGAACTCTCCGCCTTTTACAAAGATGTCGCCCAAGAGATTTTGGAGCAAAGCGGCCAGCGGAGCGGTTACTGCCTGGTGCTGGGCAGCGAGCAGGGTCGGCTGGCTTACGAACTTGCCGCGGCGAGCAAACTGAATGTGATCGGTGTCGAACCGGATGCCGACAAAGCGGCAGCATCACGTCGGGCACTCCAACGGGCGGGCGTGCATGCTACCGACGTGACGATCGTTCACTCGCCGCTCGATCAAATACCGTTTTCCAATTACTTTGCCAACTTGATCGTCTCCGATTCGCTGCTCGTTGGCGGCCAACTGCCCTGCCAACCGGATGACGTCGCGCGGCATCTGAAACCGTGCGGCGGCGTCGCTATCCTGGGCCGGCCAAAATCGGCACCGAAAGTCGCCAGCGCCGCGAGCGACCAGGCGATCACCAACTGGCTGACCGGACTGTATCACCAAGACGAAGGGGAAGTGATCACCGGGTTACCGTGGTCCATGCTCCGCCGCGGAAAGTTGGCCGGCGCAGGCCAGTGGTCACACCAATACGGCAATGTCGCCAACACTTCTTACACCAACGATCATCGGATACGCGACGGCTTGGGCGTGCTGTGGTACGGGGATCCCGGTCCCAGTGCGATGATCAATCGGCACGAAGCAGCCGGCGCGCCGCTGTCGACCAACGGGCGAATGTTCATTCAAGGCACCGATCGGCTGATGGCCTACGATGCCTACAACGGAACGTTCCTGTGGGATCACGAGAATCCGGGGGCGATTCGGACTGGTGTCTTCAACAATCGCGAAACTCACAACCTGGCGGCCAGCGACGATGTGCTGTACGCCGCTGTCGACAACCAATGCACGGCGCTGGACGCGGCAAGCGGCGAAGTCGTGGCCCAGTACACCACGCCCGATCCTGCCGACGGTGTGCCCCGCGCTTGGGCCTACCTGGCTTACGACGATGGGCAACTGTTTGGAACGAGCACCATTCGCGAAGAGCTGGAAGCACGCATGCGCCGTCGCGGTCTGACGGTCAAAAGCCAAACCGATGCGATCTTTGCGATCGATACCGGAACGGGTCAGCGAATGTGGACTTACCGAGGCGACAACATCCTGCACACCACCATCGCGGTTGGCCCTCGCCGAGTCTACTTCATCGATAGCGCCATCAGCCCCGAAGAACGCCAACAGCTGTACTTGCGAGACAAAGGCGAACTGAAAAAGCTGACCGGCGAAGCGGCCCGCAAAGCGGAAGAGGAAATGAAGCAGCTCGATTTGCGAATGGCGGTCGCGATCGATCGGCGCAGCGGTGAAAAAATCTGGGAAAAACCAGTCAACGTCACCGATACCACCAACGTCAGCGCCGGAGGCGGTAGTTTGACGTTGATGTACGCCGACGGACATGTCGTGCTGTGCGGAGCCAACGCGAACGGACACTACTGGAAACAGTTTCTTTCGGGCCAATTCGAGAAGCGAAAGCTGGTCGTGCTGGACTCGGAAAGCGGCGACGAATTGTGGAACAAGAACGCCAACTACATGAATCGTCCGGCGGTCATCGGGGATGAAATCTACGCCGAACCGTGGGCGTTCGATCTGCATACCGGCAAACCCAAAACTCGCCCCCATCCGGTCACCGGCAAAGAGTCTCCCTGGCGGTTCAGCCGTCCCGGCCATCACTGCGGCGTGATCACCGCCACACCGAACATGATGTTCTTCCGTTCCGGGTTCATCGGCTACTACGACTTGTACAACGACAGCGGCACACGACATTTTTCGGGCCAACGGCTCGGTTGCTGGATCAACGCCATCCCCGGAAACGGCCTGGTAATGATTCCCGAAGCGAGCGCCGGCTGTGTCTGCCAGTTTTCGATTGCATCCACCGTGGTCATGGAACCCAAAAGCGAAAACAGGTCTTGGGGGATCTTCAGCGCGGTCGGGCCGGCGACACCGGTCAAACGCATCGGCATCAATCTTGGCGCACCGGGTGACCGCAAAGACCAGTCGGGACGAGAATGGTTTGGTTATCCGCGTCCCAGTTCGCGCCAGCGGCTGGAGTACGTTTTCAATCTGAACCAAAAAATCTCATCGGGCGGCGGCTGGTATAGCCGCAACGCGGATTCGGTCAACATCGAAAACACCGACACGCCCTGGCTGTACACCTCCGGCGCACGAGGACTGACGCGGCTGGAGATTCCGCTACTGGGCAAAGAGGATCCCAAGTCGATGTACACGGTCAAGCTGCATTTCGCGGCCCTGGCCGTCGATCGTTCTGCGGCATCGGGACCGAAGTTCAACCGTCCCGGCAAATTTGACTTGAGTTTGCAGGGCAACGTGGTCGCCCGCGACATCGATATCGAGTCCGAATCGGGAACCAATCGCGCCGTTGTGAAAGAGTTCACCAACATCACGGTCGA
The DNA here is from genome assembly GCA_965222745.1 of Rubripirellula sp. GTDB lineage: Bacteria > Planctomycetota > Planctomycetia > Pirellulales > Pirellulaceae > CBDCUW01. The sequence goes on along the minus strand of CBDCUW010000005.1, from coordinate 3,787,875 downwards.
TCGGAACCTGTCGGTCGAATTGGTTTCCCAAGACAACGACGCGCCCGCGGCAATTTCCGCGATCGAAGTGATCCGGCAACCTTAGGCGGGACAGCGATTCAAAAGCACTTCCCGCCACTACGACATTTCACCGCCTAACTCCAGTTGCTCGGCGACGTTTTCCAACGCGTCGATACAAAACTGGGTGTGCTGGTCGAAATCGACGCCCAACTCCTCCGCGCCGCGCAGCAGATCCTCGCGCGGTACCGCAGCGGCAAAGCTGGCTTGCTTCATTTTTTTCTTGACGCTCTTGGTCTTCAAACCGCACAAACGTGTCGGCCGCACCAAGGCACAGGCGACGATGAACCCGCACAATTCGTCGCAAGCGTACAGCGTCTTGTCCAACAGAGACTTGCGCGGGTAGTCGTCTTGCAGATAGTCGGCGTGAGACAAGATCGCATAGATGATTTCTTCGCTGTAGCCTCGCTGGCGCAAAATTTCCGACCCCTTCAGCGGATGATCGGGAGGATTGGGCCAGCGCTGGTAATCAAAATCATGTAGCAGCCCAACGGTACCCCAAACGTCCACCTCGGCATCGTACTTGTTCGCATAGGCGCGCATCGTCGCTTCGACCGCCAGCATGTGCCGCCGCAGTCCGGCATCTTGGACGTATTCGTGCATCAACTGCAAATCATCTTCGCGCGACATGATTTGGGTTCCGATGAAGTGGCCGGTTCTTGGCGTCGCGGTCATTTTTGCACACCAACATCATCGGTGCCAGGAAGGTGCGCCACTGGTAGGCTGACTTGTCTCCAAGTCAACGAATTCCAGGATCGCCGACTTGGGACAAGCCGGCCTACATGGATCGTAAATGCACGGTAAAGGTGGTTGCGCCGGCGGTGATTTCGTCGCCATCGTAGATGCTGGCTTCTTTGACCACGTGTCCGTTGAGGCGTGTTCCGTTGGTGGAATCAAGATCTCGCAGCACAACGCGATCGGCTCGACAAGTGATCGAAAAGTGTTCGCGCGACATCATTTTGTCTGCCACAACGCAGCCGCTCAGATCGCTGGAGCGTCCGATCTTGAGTTCTCCGTCAGACTCGATCTCGATGGATGTAGGGTTTTTGCCGCTGGACACCAGCACGACCGATTGGATGCTCGCCGTCATATCCGTCACAACGGTCTCCCAGAGGTCGATTGTCGCGGTCAAATCGCTGCCATGAACCATGCCCGTGTCATCGCAGGAACGCGTTGCCAGCATTGGTCCGGCTGAATTTGGGAAGCACATGAGTCGGTCTCCGGGGATCGTGTTCGGGGTATTGCGGGGCGTTTCCTCTGCCCCTTCACCCCTAACAGCGACGTCGAGCAACAAAGAGGCTCAACAAATCGGTGGTCAATTGGATTTGTCCCGCTGTTTCATCAGTTTGCGAATCGCAATCCCGAATTTTCGTCCGACCAGGTGAGAGATCTCGTCTTTTGACAGATCGGGCTTGATCCGCAGAGCTTCGCCCAGCGAATCCAGGGCTCGCGTCTGCTCACTGCGTGCCAAGTGAACGGCCGTCTGAACCACGCGAGGCAAGTAGGTTTTGCGGTCCGATCGGCAACCGATTTCGGCCGCTTCCAACGCTTGCTGCGTGTGCCCCAATTGCAAATGGGCGATCGCCAACGTCGAATACCAAACCGCCAATCGTCCATCTGCCGGGCTGAGCTCGATTCCCTTTTTCAGTTGTCGAATCGCGCCTGGGTAGTCTTCGGTGGCGAGATGAGTGGTACCCAGAGCGGCGTGGGCCTGAGCGTTGACGGGATTGATCTCGATTGCGTTTTTCAGCAGCGCAGTGGCGCGGCTCGTCTGCCCGATATCCGATAGCGCACAGCCCGCCAGGCCCAGGACATTGGAATCGAGCTCATCCAGGTCCATCGCTCGCTCGGAATGTTCGATCGTTTCGCGTATCGCCTGTTCTGGATCAGCGACCAACCCCATTCGTTTTCCGAGCCCCTGAATCAAGGCAAGCTGGGCGTGAGAGAGCGCGTAGTCGGGTTCCAATTCAATCGACTTGCGCAGCATCTGAGCGACTTCGCGAAAAGAATCTCGATGCCAGCCCTTCAGCGACAGTAGGTTCATGGAACGAATCAAAAGTTGCCGGCTATTCCACTGTCCACTTTCGTCCCCCAAGTCGTTAAAGATCGCTCGCGACAACTGCGGTTCGAGCCGGGTGAGTACGTTCCGCAGCAGACTGGCGACGATCTCGTCGTTGTACGGACAATCAAACGATTGCGCCCACAGATGGAAACTCGTTTCCGTTTGAATCAGCTGCACGTTTGCACGTACCGCGTCACCAAATCGTTGCAAGCTTCCTTCGATCATGTAGTCGACGCCAAATCGTTGTCGCACTTCTTCGGCGGTGGGGCTTTGCCCCTTCAATGAAAAGCTTGAACTGCGAGATGTCAACGAGAGCATCGGAACACGGGTGAGTACCGTCGTCAGATTTTCAATGAGCCCGTCGCTGACGGCGTCGAGCGTTGGATCGTCACCAAACAAATCAAAGGGCAAAACGATCACAGACGGCTGCCAGTGCCTCCTGCGACGATGCTTCGTCCCGGCGAACTGCGTTGACGGAACGTCTGGCAACGCAGAAGGAGCAGGTGCCGCCGGCGGGACTTGGTCGACCAGTTCGACCAGTCGCTGGGCAATGTGCGCGGCGGTGGGACGCGCGGCGGTATCGTAGGAAAGCATCGAACGAACGAGTCCTTCCAGCTCGCTGGGAACGCGTTCATCGATCTCGCGCAGGTCTGGCGGGTTAGCGCGCACCACCTTCCCGGCGGTCTCAAACGCGGTCTCACCACGAAACGGGTTGGTCCCCGTCAGCGACTCGAAAAGTACCGTGCCCAACGAGAAGATATCGGTGGAACAGTTCAAGCTCTTTCCCTGAGCCTGTTCCGGCGACATGTAGGGAATCGTTCCAGGGGTTACCGAACTGACGGTCAATGCCTGATCTCGCGAAACATCTTCGGGACGGGCCAACCCAAAATCGAGAATCTTTGGGTTTCCACTGGGGGTGACAATGATATTTTCTGGCTTGATGTCGCGATGCATGATCTCCAGTGCGTGAGCAGCGGTCAGCCCGGACGCCACACCGCAGGCGATTTTTACAGCAGACCGACAATCGACACCGTCGACGATCAACTGACGAAGAGTTTTTCCCTCCACCAATTCCATCACGGCGAATTGAACGCCATCGGCGTCGGCGGCCACGTCAAACAGCGTGACGACGTTGGCATCGGAGAGCGAAGCAACCGATTTCACTTCTCGATTGAAGCGATCACGCATTTCCTGGTTGTGCGAGCTAGGCAAGTTCAGCAGCTTGAGTGCGACGGCGCGATCCAGCCGTGTGTCGATCGCACGATAGACTTCCCCCATCCCGCCAGTGCCGATGACTTCGACAATCTGGTATCGATCGGCGAGAAGGTCACCGGAGGTTAACCTCGTGGAGGCTGCGGTGGCCTGGAGCGTGGGCGACGATTGCAGAAAGTCGCCCGACCGCCCCATCGCCGCCATCAACGATTCAATCTTCTGCCGAAGTCCGACGTCGTCCCCGCATTTTTCGCTAAGAAACGAGGCCACTTGATCGTCCGGAATCTCGATCACTTGATCGAGCAGTTCAATCGCACGACGATCACGGGACGCGTTCATTCGACAGGTCTGGGCACCCAGAGGGAAAATGAATTCAAATGACGAAGTTACTTCCGAACCGTTCCTTAGGGTAGCGAAACTCGCCAAGAGTGTCGGCAGGAGCGAGATTCACCGAAAACCTTGGCGACTTTCGCTAGCGCCCAGAAAGTCAACCGACAGCATTATTTTTTTTGCGTTGATGAGCCTTTCTGGAGCCGGGTGGCGCTCCCCTGGTAAGAATGGAAGCGTGTCCCCCGCGAAAAACTCCCCCTTTGCGAAATGCGATTGACTGTTCCGCCATCGCCCGACCAACATCAAGTGACCTTGCCACCCATCGAAAGCGAACCATGTCCGATCCGTCCCAAGAAATCACACAGATCCTCAAGTCGATCGAAGCGGGCGACCCGGAGGCCCGAGCCGAGTTGATTTTGGCTGCTTATGATGACTTGCGCCGTCTGGCTGGCGGCAAGATGGCCGGCGAACGCCAGAACCATACGTTGACCGCAACAGCACTGGTCAACGAGGTCTCCGCCAAACTGCTCGACGACCGTGCTGTGCCGGCAGAAAACCGTGGCCAGTTTTTTGCCTATGCGGCCAAGTCGATGCGGAACCTGCTGATCGACCACGCCCGATCCAAGGGCCGACAAAGCCGCGGTGGAGACCGCCAGCGAATCCCGCTGGAGGAAGCAGAGTACGTCGATCAACAGCGGCGAAACGAACTGCTGGCACTGGACGAGGCACTGGACCGGTTTGCCGAAATTGACGCCCGCAAAGCCCAAGTGGTGGAGATGAAGTATTTTGGTCGAATGACCAATGAAGAGATTGCAGAAGCGCTGGACATCTCATTGGCAACGGTCAAACGAGATTGGGGCGTTGCCAAGGCTTGGCTCTGGGATGAACTGTCCGATGAGGAAGCGGTCGAGACCTGAATCGATGATCCGTCTTCGCGGGGCAACCAGGGCATCGATCAAAACCCTTGGCAAACCATAAAAAAAACCTCGCCCCCATGACTGCGGGCGAGGTTTCGCGGATGGTCCAAACCGTTTTACTGGTTCAATTCTTCTTCGATCACTTCTTTGGCAGCTCGCGTTCCCAGCGCTCCCCAAAGACCGTACGGGCTTTCCTTTCCGGGTGATCGTGCGCCGGTCAGTCCAAGCCGCACGGCACCGGCTTGAGAATTACCCGCCTCGATCGAGTCGGTGATGAAAATGACCGCTCCGTCAGCCATCAACACGTGAGCGCCGCCTTGATGGTGGCTACTGGGAGGCATCGTACCGGGTGCATCAATCCACTGACCGACACACACCTCGCGATTCGGAGGCAGCATCGTGTAGACCTCGGTGCATTGCGACCGGAAGTTGGCCCAGTTCGCACCACGCGATTCGTGATTGTCAATGGTCAAGTTGGCCGGAGGCGTACAACCGGTATCGCCAACGTCACACCAGATCCTTGGCTTCTCGGGATTGATCTCGCCAGATACTTGGCAGTGCGACGGGTTGTCGTTGACATCGTGTCCGCCCCCGCCGGAGTCCCAGCTGGCAGCCGACCGGATGTCGCGATCGCCCAAGTCGGTGATGATTTCACCCATGGCGATGGTGTTGGCCAGCCCGTCCAGGATATCCCGGAATTTGGCGGTTTCACGTCCGCGGAACACACCGCGGCTGACCGACTTGGCCGCCCGTGCACCCCACTCGCTGCCGCGCTGCAGGGTCAGACCGTTTTTGTGGCTGACAAACCAGGGGCTGCACGAATCGCCCATACAGACCGCATAGTTGGTTCGGCCCAAAGCGGGCAGACCAGTGCCAGGGTCGCTAGGACAGCGATAGGTCGGGATTTGCGTGGCCCACGGAACGTAGCCGGGATTGCGGCTAAAGCTGCGCGGGCTTGGTCCCATCGCCGGCCATCGCGGCGGATTGGTCAACAATGTGTTCGCCGGAGGTGGCGCCCCGGTGACCGTTTCAGTGCTGGGATTGACGACGTGTTCCCAGACAGCTTGCTGTTCCATGAACGGAGTCAAACCGACCAGAGCGCTAACGCATTCTTCGTCCGACGAGTTCGACAGTACCCACCAGCCGGTCGCCGGGTTCGATGTGCCTGTACCTCCCCCTTGGGCAGGAATCTGTTTGTAGGCAGAGTGATAGTTGTGTAACGCCAATCCAATCTGCTTGAAATTGTTACTACAACTCATTCGCCGCGCCGCCTCGCGCGCCGCTTGAACAGCCGGCAATAGCAGGCCGATCAGAACACCAATGATGGCGATGACGACGAGCAATTCCACCAACGTGAAACCACCCGCCCGCATTCTTCGCTTCATGTGCAATCTCCCGATTCAATGAAGAATGAAACAAATAGAAACAAACCGAAACGATTTGAAGCGTGTAAGAATAGCAAACACGGTTGCCGTTTGCACCAGAAACGGCCACTAGCAACAAAGATTCTTCCGTACTGCTCTTGCGCGCGCCATCGATGAAACGGCCCATATCACCGGAATGAAGCGATCAACAAACACGTTTACGCATACAGACACAACGTCTGCACAAAAGACACAACGACTGAATTAAGACAGAAAGTCTAAACTCAAGACACAATGACTATCGTTAAGACGTAACGTCTGCATGATGAATGGAAAAACGGCATGAGCTTTCAGACAAAATGTTCGGATGGTTGATGTTGGTCGAAATCGATTGCGGTCTCCGTGGTTCATGATGTCGTTGTTGGATCGTGGCCACAGCGCTTCGTCCCTGATGCGATGGTCGATGGCGTTGCTTGTGTGCGCTGCCGGTTGCAGTGACGGCTCCAAACCTACATTGCCGCCGCAAGCGAATTCGAACGATCCGGTGGCGCAGATGAAAGCAGCGATCAGCGCTGGCCAGTGGCAGGCGGCCGACCGTTTTGCGCAGCAAGCGCTGATCGCCAATCCGAACGACGCAGACTTGATCACCGACGCAGCCAAGGTCGCGGCGTTTTGCGATCGAAAACGAGAAGCGGCCAAAATGTTGGTCGACGCAGCGTCGGCTGCCCAATTCCAACCGGCTCGTCGAGTGGAGTTTGCAGTCCAAGCATTGATCGATGTGGGCGAGTTGTATCGCGCCATCGAGCTGCTGGAAGAATCGTTGCAGCGGAACCCGGAGGAGGACACACAGCGACGTTTTCTGGTGGGATTCCTCGCGGAAGCTCAGCGGATCGATCGCATTCAGCCTCATCTGCTGAAACTGATTCAAAATCGCCAGTTCGATGTGACGCTGTTGGTCGGCTTGACCGACACGTCGGTCCGCCGTTTTTCGAGCCAGACATCTCAAAAGGTGATGGATCGCAATCCCGATGACCACCGCGTCCGGTATGCCGAAGCGTTCAAGTTGCTGGAACAGCGTGACGCGGCGAAGGCGGCAGCGGTGTTGGAGGAAATCCTGGAACGTCACCCCGATTTCTCACCGGCTCACGCCCTGTATGGGCAAGCCTTGGTGGAACAGCGCCGCCTTGATGAACTTCCCGCTTGGATCGACAACGCTCCGTCGCAAAGCGGTGATTTTCCGGACCATTGGCTGACTCTTGGCGACTGGTCTTCCGCCGGTGACCATCATGCCGAAGCGGCTCGAGCCTACTGGGAAGCCACTCGCCGCGACCCCAACAACGTCTCCGCTTGGACACGGTTGCTGCGCGCCGTACAGCGTCTTGGTCGGTCTGACAGCGAGTTTGCCGGCTCCATCACGGACCTCCAGCGACAGAGGATGGAACAACGTGTTGCGAAGTTGGTGGAGTTTCGTTCGCGATTTTCCAATTTCGTGACCAGCGATCAGAAAAGCCAACGTCATGCAGCGGAAGTCGCCGAGTCGCTGTTGAATCTGGGGCGTGCTTGGGAAGCCGAAGCCTGGTCGGCCATCGCAACCACGTTGACCAACGATCTCTCAAGCAACCTGCCGCAACTGAGAGAAAGAGTGATCCGGCGCCTTCAAGAAGATCATCACTGGCAATCGACGCGCGACCAACCGGCGCTGACGATCGACTTGTCGGGTCTTCCCCTTCCGTCCGGAAGTGCAAAACCGGGTCGCATGGTTCGTTCCAGGTTGAAACCGAAAAGAGTTTCCACCGACCACATTCGACTGCGCGAGCAGAGTGATCGCTGGGGGCTGGCATCGGTCGGCGCCAACAACAATCCCGATCCGTCCGGTTTGACGGCGCTAATCCGTTCGACTGCTGCCGGTGGCGGCGCGATCGATTATGACTTGGACGGGCGGCCGGACATCGTGGTGATGGGCGCTGGCGGGACGATGCAGAAAACCGATTCGATCCCCAACCAGTTGATGCGAAACATCGGCAGGCAGTTTGTCAAAGTCACGACCAGCGCGGGCGTGGGAGACCGTTCTTACGGCCAAGGGGTCGCGGTAGGCGATTTTAACGAAGACGGTTTTCCCGACCTGTTCTTTGCGAACTTGGGAAAGAACGTTCTGTTGGCCAACAACGGCGACGGAACATTCACCGATTGCACTGACCGATTGGCCGACGGCGACTCGCAACAATGGACCACCTGCGGCGCATTCGTTGACATCACACAAGACGGCATTGCCGATCTGTTGACGACCAATTACTGCGACACCGCCGCTGCTGTCGACAAAGCTTGTCCCAATGAGGAAGGGATTCTTGGACCCTGTCCGCCACTGGAGTTTCCCGCCGATCACGACCAGTTTTTTGAAGCCACCGCCGACGGCCGGCTGGTAGATGTGACCGAGAACTGGGTAGCCAAAGCGTCCCCCGGACGCGGACTTGGCATCGTCACCGGTGCTTTGGATGGTGAAAACACCGCTGTTTACATCGCCAATGACATGTCGGCCAATCAGTTCTATCGCCGAGCCGAAGCGGAGACGATGCGGCTGGACGAAAGCGCGGCTGCTCGCGGTGTCGCGGTGGACGGCCGGTCGCTGGCGCAGGCGTCGATGGGAATTGCCAGCAGCGATTTTGACGGCGACGGCGACCTTGATTTTTACGTCACTGGTTTCGGGCGAGAGTACAACGTGCTGTACGAACAGGTCTCCCCAGGGATCTGGACCGATTCCACCAATACTCTCGGCCTGGTACGTCCTACCTTGATGGTCGTTGGTTTCGGTACCGAGGCGATCGATTTGGACAGTGACGGTGTGGATGAAATCATTGTGACCAACGGCCATATCGGTGATTTCCCCGATCCCGAAGCCATGCCGTACGAACAACCGCTGCAGATCTTTCGGCGCGGATCGACCGGCAGCTTTCAACTTCTGGATGATGATTCGTGGGGCGATTACTTCGCGTCACTGCACGTCGGCAGAGCCCTCTGGACGGTGGACGTCAATCGCGACGGATACAACGACGTGATGATCACTCACATGCGCGAATCCGTTCGCCTGTTGCTCAACGATTGCCAACGCCAAAACGATCGAATCGCGTTCCAACTGGTCGGGACACGAAGCAGTCGCGACGCGGTGGGCGCGGTCGTGCGATTCGAATGTGAAGGACGAACGCGATCCCTGTGGTCGCTGGCTGGTGACGGATACCTGTGCAGCAACGAAAGAATCTTGCGAGCAGGGTTGGGAAAAGCCGACCGAGTGACGGATCTCACCGTGACCTGGCAAGACGGTTCGGTCGATCAGATTGGTGCGCTCGACACCAACGCCCTGTACGTGATCGTCCAAGGAGAGGGCGAAGCATTCCCTCAGCACCAGTATCGCCCGGTGCAATGAACCCGGTTGAATAAAACCGGGACAATCAAACGCCGCTCACTCCGCGGCGCTGCATCTCTGTTAACCCGAAGCGTCAGCGAGAGAATCCTGATAAGGTCGCTCGCTGACGCGTCGGGTTACGAAGGACCGGTTTAACCGGCACCCGGACCCATCGATTCCGCCATGCTCTTGTTGTACATATCGGGGTTTTCTTCGGAGATATCCGGAGTATCGGCAGCAGGTGCTTCAATGACTTGGTTCTCCTCGGAACATCCCGTGAATCCAAGCACCGACATGCAGAACGCGGCAGCGAACGCGAACGTCAATTTTCTCATCTCAATTCCTCGTACGGATCAACAGTGACAACTCACTCGTCCCCCTTGCATCGACAGTTTCTGAAGGCACGTGTGAGCGGGAGAGGTCTATCTTAGCAACCGATCCTGGCGGTGTATATTAGCTGGGCAGCGACAGTCCTTTCCCGTCCCTCGAAGCATCTGTGACGATATGTCTCAACCGCTAATTCGCCATGCCTGACCGGTCGAACGAACGTGCCAGACCTTCGGGGGACCAGTCCGCGAGAGGTCTTGAACCAAAATTCGACCGGCCGCTGATCATCCTTACCCTGGAAGGGTTGGCGACGTCGGCGCTTAGCTGTTACGGCTCTTCGTGGAATGACACCGCTGCCATCGATGCCATTGCAGCCGGCGGATGTGTGTGGGATCGCTGGATCGCCACCAACGACCAGCCGGTTGAATTGATCCGGCAGTGGATGGAGCCGGCCGGTTGTGACTGGGCCGGACCGTGGCGAGCCCATGGTGCGGTGGAGTTGATTACCGATGACGATCGCCTGGTTGACCGGCAGACGGCGTTTGACAATTCATTGTTGGTCGACCCGATTCAAACCGACCCTACCCATGCGGCGGCGGAGATCGATGAAACGCAGTTCGGCAAGTTGGTTTCTGCCGCGATCCAGCGGGATCAACAGGGGCCTTGGAGCGTGATGTGGCTTCACAGCCGTTTCCTCTCCCAGCGATGGGATGCCCCGCGCGACCTGTTTCCGATTGACGAGGAAGAGTTGATCGACATGGCGCCCAGCGAGGAGCCGGAACTGCTGGAAGAGCCAACGCCAAGCCCAGCCAGCTGCGAACAACCCATCCCACTGATCTTTGATTCCGCCCGGCCACCTCAGGTGGAGCTTGATGATCGTTCGCACCCTGACCTGGTCACCACCTGGATGCGCACTTATGGCTGCCAAGTCCGTTTGATCGACTTGTTGCTAGAAGTGTTGCTGCAGTCGATTCAAGCCGACGATCCCCTGTTGGTGTTGGCGGGAACCAGCGGAATGAGTTTGGGACAAAACGGATGGGTCGGCCACGCCGCCGGACCGCTGCGCAGCTGTGACCTGAGGCTGCCTCTGGTGGTGAGTGATCATGGTCCGATTCGTGTTCCGCCAGTCACACCGGCCGACAGTTTCCCGGAAATCATTCAAGCGCTGGCCGACGAGTCATCAACGCTCGTCAGTCCCCAAGATTGGTGTCGGCAAGACGAGGAACTCGATGCAGCCGTTCAGACCCAGTGCCGACGAGCGAGCCGAGCGATCACGACGGCCGGCTGGTCGTACGTCCAAGATCTGGATCATTCCGACCACCTGTTCCTCAAACCGGACGACGTCGACGACACCAACGACGTCGGCCGACTGCGGTCCGATCTGATCGACCAGATGGTGGCACAAGTGGATCGTTGAAAGCGAAATCCGCATCGCCCCTCCGCTCGACGTCTTACTTCTTCCTTGGTTGTTTTGTCCATCATGATGTGGACATATCCTCATTGTACCCCGGATTCGCTCTGGACGAAAACCAATCGCTAAGATCAAAACGGCGTTGACCCATCCATGACCATGAATGATCAGCGGGAGAGATCGTTGGCCGACAATCCATGGCCCCCATGGCCCTCCGGTTGCATAGAATGACACCATGACCGTTTGGATCCCGCATCGAACACCATCTGCGTTGGTGCCTCCGGGTGCATCACGGCGCGGGGGATTTACGTTGGTGGAGTTGATGGTGGTGATCGTCTTGATTGCCTTGCTGTCTGCGGCGGCGGTGGTGGCGGTTCGATTGCCGCTTGCAAATGCGCAGCTTCAACATTCGATTTCTCAGCTGAAGATGCTGGACGCTTCCGCGCGGCGGCGAGCCCGATCGGGAGAGGATGCCCGGATCGTGTTTGATCTTGAATCGAGCACGGCGCGAGTGACCGACAGCCGGGATCGTGATTTGGTTCCGATGGTGCAATTGCCGAGAGGACATCACTTTGTCCGTGTGCTCGGTACCGAAAAACAATCCGAATCGGCGCGATCGGTTCGTTACGATCGATTTGGTACATCGAGAACATTCGCCGTCGAAATCGGTTCCAAAGCGGAAAACAACTCGTGGCTGCTGGTGCTGGGAATGTCGGGACAAAGTTACTTGACCAAAGAGAGGGGGCCGATCGATGCGATCGTCGACCGCGAGAGGAATTACCCTCGTTGAAGTGATTGCCGGCTTGACTTTGATGGGGACTCTGTTGGCCGTCATTCTGGTCAGCAGCTCTCAGCATCTTCGGCAACTGAAGGCAGCCGAGCGCAAACGTGTCTCGGTCCGCATGCTGGACGACTTCCTGGCAAGCTGGTCGATCGCCAACTTTCAGGCTGATCGCATTCCAGAAGCGGTCCGCCGCTCGCGATTGCCGGCGGTGGGGCAGTTTGGGCATCACGGTTTGGAAGACGACGTGCGAGGCTTTCGGTCGGAGTATCAGGTCGAACTGCGGCGAGTCGGACAAACTGGGTTTCAGCAGGGATCGGTGATCCGGTTGACCGTCACGACCGTCGACGCAGCGGGCGATCGAATCCCAACCACCTGGGCGGAGGTGATGGTGCCACAATGAATCGGGTATCCCCCGCTTCCACCGGGAAGCGTCGAAACGCCATGACCCTGGTCGAACTGATGGTGGCAATCGCGCTGTCGGCAATGTTGCTCGGGGCGCTGGTCGGTGTGCTCGGCGGCCTGTCCAAGCAAACCAGGCTTTCCGAAAACTACGACCAGGCTGTCTGGCCGGCGAGGTTCATCGAACTACTGCGCCGCGATGTTATCGCCGCCGAAGCGATGTGGAGCAACAATCAAACTGTCTGGATCACGGCTGACTCACCGCAATACGGCGATTCGGGCGGCTCACGGCAAATCGGTTATCGCTGCGCCGATCTCAGTGCAGGTCGAGCCGTGTTGGAGCGAATCGACGGTGACCGCGTCTCGGTCATCGCGATCGGGCCGACGAGGCTATCGGTCGAGCGCCTTGATCGTTTGGGCTTTCCTCAACCACTTCCGCCCGCCCCCGGCCCGGTGCCCGCGCAAATTCGTGTCTGGGTTTGGGGCGACGATGATCAGCATCCAGTTGTCCTTCGCGATCTGGTGAACCGCTAATGCATCAACCATCAAAAACCAAACGACGATGCGGATACGTACTACTGACGGTGGTGGTGATGATCGCCGTCGCCTCGCTGCTGCTGTCAAGGCTAGCCAATACCAGCATGCGAGTGGCGTCGGTAGCGATCGAAGAAGAACAGGAGATGAGAAATCGCTGGGCGGTTACCAGCTTGAGACGATTCTCCCTCGATTCGGCCGCCACCCTGCTTCGCTCCAACCGCCCGGATCGCAGCGATGACGTTGCGGATTCCCTCCTGTGGAAAGATGTCACGCTTGCCGGCCAGATTTGGCGGGTGATCGTGGCCGACGAATCGGCGAAGTTGAATTTGATTCATCTTTCTTACGACGTCAGCGGTGATGCAATGGATAAAGTCACCCGGCCGCTGATCACGGGACGATCCAACATTCAGGTAGCGGTCGATTTCGACGACGACACTCCCGGGAACCTTCGCTGGGAACAGTGGCTTGAGGGTGGTCCGCAAGATCCCACCGAATCACCGCGAGTGATCGCGGCGGCCACGCAGCGGCTGACGTTGTGGGGTGACGGCCGGCTGAATGTGACGCAGTGTGACGCCGACACGATCGACGCACTTTGGCGGCAGCTGTTTGGGCGAACTGCGCCCCCTCTTTTGCACGAGCTGCGCCGCCAGGTTCCGCCACCGACCGCGCGGCAGCTGATCCGCTCGCTCGGACTGCGCGAGACTCAGGCAAATCGTGCCACACAATGGCTTGCCGCCGACAGCACGTGTCACTCCGTCTGGATATTCTGCCAGTCTGATCGTCGTGTCTCACCGTCGCTATTTGTAGAATGGAACACAGGTGGCGATTCGATGGAGCATCGCGGATACGAGTATTGATCCAACAGCCGCATGCCTTCAGCGTTCTTGAGGGGTGAAACACATGACCGATCGAAACAAGCGATTGCTGCTGCTGCTTGCCAGTTGCATGTGCGTCGCAACCGGTGCAGGAATTGGATCGGCTACCTGGTTGCTTCCCATGCAGGCAACGCCCACCTCTTCGATGCCGCGACCACTGACGGCGATTCAATCATCAAGCGAGAAAAAGAAAGAACGCGTCTTTGATGAAAACGACTTCAAATTCGTCTGGGCCAAACCTTTGCAGTACCCCCTTGTCGATCCCAAACCGGCGGCTCAAGAAAAGCCGGCTGAAACCAGGCAAGCTGCCAAACCGAAGCAACCGCGAATTCAGCTGAGCGCAAAGCTGGTTGGTACGTTGATCGACGGTGACTACGCGCGTGCTTGGATTGAGATCGGCGGAAAACAACAGATGGTGATGCCCGGCGACATCCTGAAAGGTCACGCGGGATCACCAGCGGTGACAGACATCGAAGACCGCCAAGTGATCGTCGAGTTGGCCGGCGAAAAGCATACTCTTGTGATGGCAAATCCGCTGTTCGCCGAATTGACCGTCCCCCAATAACAAGCTGGCAGAAGTTGTGGCTACCGAATTGAGTACCAGCGCGATGGTCGTGTCGGACGGCGCAACGGACGTGTTCGATCCATCCCAGCAAACCGATCTGCCCGTGACCGATGGCGACTGGGTTGTCCTTGCGCTGCGCAGTTCGGATTGCCTGGCTTTCTTTCGATCGCGAGAGGAATCCTCATCCAGTCGCAATCTGCTTGTCTACGATCTGGAAGAAGAGGTTCCCTACGACGGCGATGATCTATCCGTCGACCAAATCGCCACGCAATCGGGATCGCTGATCGTGGCAACCAACGGCAGCGACCATGAAGCGACTGTCGACCGGCTTGACCTGCAAGGTGCGTACGTTTCGGCCGTCACGCCAACCGTCTTGCTTGCACTGGCAACACTGGGTCGCCAGCTGTCGCTGCGCTCGGTCGATTTTGTCCTCTGGCACTCCGCGGAAGGGATCGATTTGATTCGGTTGGTTTGGGGCAAACCGGTCGATTGGCGTTGGGCGACGTCGGATGTCGATTCGATCGCCGAAACTCTGCGAGCGATGCAAGGGGAGGAAGCCGGCGCGGACTTCTTGCTGGTCGATTGGCCAGTTGGCCTGGCGGCAAGTTTCCCCGATTCGTTCCAGGCGACCGAAGTGTCACTCGATCGAGACGATGCGGCAGCCCAGGAATGCCAGCGGATCGTTCGTGGCACTTCCAATCCTTTGGTCGATCTGCGCAGCGGACCGCTTCAGTCGTCTCGTCCTCTGCGGCCGATTGAATCGTCATTGCGGCTCTTCCTGGTCGCGGCGTTTTTGCTTCAACTTGCGATTGTCGGCGCAGCCTTTCTGAGGAGCAACCAGTATCGACAGAAAGCTGACCAGATGGTGGCGGTCCAAGAGCAAGCGTTTCAAAAAATCTTTCCCGGCGAACCCATTCCAGTCGGAATCGTCTCCAGGCTGGAAAGTGAGCACCGCCGGCTGGTCGGCACCCGAGGCCTCTCCGACCAGAACATTCCGAAGCTCGTTTCAGCCGTTCCGATCACGCACAAAGTTCTTAGTGCGTTGCCCAAAGCACCAAATGTCCGGTTTGTGATCGACAAAATGGAAATTCTTCCTGACCGACTTGCTTTGATAAACGGCACCGCCAAGTCGTACCAAGAATTGGAAGTCATCGCCAATCGGATGCGAATCGCAGGATTGGATGTGCCTCCCATTTCGGCCACCAAGACGGGGGACGGAGTGACACTGAGGTTGGAGGAGATCGAGATTGTGAAAAAGGAGAAGAAGTGATGCTGCCGAGTTTCACACGATCGGCGATGTGGTTGCTGGCAGGCGAGGCGCTGTTGCTGGCGGCGATCGTCTTGTCCTTTCTGCATCTCTCCGAAGCCAAAGCCGCGTTTCGCGACAGCAGTCATAACCAACAGCTTTGCCAACAACTTGCCTCCGAAATCGAATCGCTGCGAAACATGGCCTCAGTCGCGGACGAGGGTGAAGCAGACTCGACCATCGATGGATCGCGAATCATTCAATTGGCGCAGGACTGCGGTATCACCGAAAGCCAGGTCACATCGATCCAGCAACCCGTTCCGATCCAAATCGATGGAACGGACTATCAACGAAAAGACATCTCCCCTTCGCTACGAGGCGTCACGATAAAACAGGTCATCAAACTTGCTTTGGAAGTGGAGAAACTAGGAGGTTCCGCGAAGGTCACATCCATCCAATTCAACAGCAATTCCCAATCGCGCCGAAACCGAAAAACCACTTCAGACGCCAAGTCCGTGGAACGTTGGAACGCCGATCTGACCTTGACGCAATTGATCTACGCTGCGAGAAGTGCCAACCGTTAGCGGTACGCTAGAAGGATTCTGGCAACACCGCGGGCTATTCCATTCTGCGGCAGGATACGCAGTTTGACATCCATGGTTCCCCATCAACGGCGAAGGATACGCGCCGCGGTGTTTGCCGCATGGGCTCTCTGTGTGTCTGGATGTCACTCACTGACAAGCCGGCATTCCACCGAAGCCATTCCCTACACCACCCAGCCGCCGGTATCGTCCGACGTCAACCAGCGAGCACAGCACCTGAACAGCCGGGGTTTGAGAGCATTCGAGATCGGCAATCTGGCCAAGGCCGAACAGCTGTTTCGAGAAGCGTTGGAAGTGGACGTCAACTTTGGCCCGGCTCACAACAATCTGGGGCAAATCTACCTGGCAAGGCATCAGCTTTACCTTGCCGCCTGGGAATTTGAATACGCAGCCAACCTGATGCCGGAACTGGTCGAACCGATCATCAACCAGGGACTTGCCTACGAAACCGGCGAACGGATGGATCGTGCCGCGGAAATCTACCAAGAAGCGTACAACCGACAATCGAATCATCCCGTTGCGATCGCCAGCCTGGTTCGGGCCAGAATCAAGCAAGATGCAGATCCCTACGAAATTGCGTATCTGCTTGACGAACTGATCATGCACGATGGTCGTCGCGAGTGGGTGGAGTGGGCCAAGGAGTTGCGGGCCACGAAGTACCGGGACGGTTGCCTTGATTGCGAAACGGCCGAAGATTCATCCGCGCCATCGTTCGATTCGTCGCCACAGCAAGACATGTCGGGGGCTCTTCGAGATCAATTGGTGCCGATGGACCAAGTGCCCGATGGGGTGCTTGTTCCCACGGACATCGAGGAGTTGCCTCTGCCGGCAAACAGCATCCTTGCACCTGCGAACAATGACGAGGGAGAAGATGCTCCGTCGCCTGATGACCAATCGAACTGGTCGAACGAACGTGCAAGACCTGTGGAAGACCGGCCGACACGTTTGCCCCAAGCTGCCAAGCTGTTCGATCGCGGCAGTGGACCGCCGGGAAAAGTTCGGCCAGCGTCCTTTGAAAGTCCGATCGTGATGCCAAAGGGGATCACGCCATGATTTGCGGCCAACCAATTCCACGTTGCGGTATTTCGCTGGTTTTGATGCTGGTGTGGGCGGCCAGCGCCGTAGCGCAAGACCCTGACCCTCCCGCGGAAGGCACGATGCTTTTGCAGGGGGAGGTTCCGCTGTCGGGATTCATCGACTACGTCTCCCGTCAACTGGGTGTTCGAATTGTCTACGACGAATCGATCCGTCAAAAAAAAGTGAACCTGATTGCACCCGATCCCATTCCGGCGGAAAGTCTTCCGGAGATCTTGCAGACGGTGTTGATCAACGAGGGTCTTGTCGTCACCGATACGAACCGGGAGGGATTCAAGCGGATCACGACGAACGCTCAGATTCCACTGGTTGCTCGGCCCAGCGAGAAAGACGAAGACCTGGCCGGTGTCGATGCTGCCGTACCGCTCACACGAATCTTCGTGTTACGAGAAAGCCAGCCGTCGAAAACCGCGGAACTCCTTCAGCCATTTTTGTCCGCGCAGGGAGCAACGGCGATTCCGCTGGACCGCAGCAGGTTGCTGATCGTCACCGATATCGCCCGCAACATTCGCCGCGCCGAACAACTCATCCAGATTCTTGATGGGGAACAAACGCAAGTCGACATTCAGTTCGTTCCCGCAAAGAACGTTGCCGTCGATGCGTTGGCCAATCAGCTACGAGAACTTCTGCAAGCGCGCCAGAAGGCGATGGGTTTGGGCGAGGAATCGGCGGGAGGGCTGGAAGTCTCCGTCGACGCTCGAACCAACAGTTTGATCCTGATCGGCACACCGTCAGAGATCGCGCAAACCACCAAGTTGCTCTCGCAGCTGGACAAAGCACTCGATACTCAACAACGGGCCTTCACACTTCGCTTCTTCTCGGCTGAGCGTCTGGATGTGGTGATTCGAGAGATCATCGAGGGCCGCCCGATCCGACCGCCTTACCAGTCGCGGGTGGAAGGCAACGTACTGATCGTCAGTTCCACGCCCGAAGTGTTGGAACTCGTCGACCGAACCCAACGGCAGCTCGACACGCGAGAGGCGCCCGAGGGACAGAGCCCGGTGCGGTTTTACAAAATCAAGAACGTGCCAGCACAAGAATTGGTCGAGACCATCCGCGGGATCGGCGGCAACGTCTCCAGTTCGCCACAGCGGCAGACCCTGCCGCCAAGACGGAGAACCACCAACGACGCCGCCGTGCCCGGTCCGAACTTGCCGTCGCTTCAGTATCCCGGCGAAGCGCAGCCGGTGCAGATTCCAGCCACACCGCCGGCATTTCGCGAACCGGCCGATGCAACCGATCCGGCGACGATGCCCCTTTCGGACGCCCTCGATACGACAACGCTGGAGACTCCGCAGATCGGGTTCAATCGCGGTTTCCCTGAAGACCTCGTCAGCGCCGACCAGGCCGAACAAGATCCGGCGGCAAACCTGGTTGGATCGGCCGACGTCACCGTCGATGTTCATACCAACACGATCATCGTGGTCGCGCCGCCGGAAGTGCAGCGCATCTACGCCAGCCTGATCGAAACGCTTGACCAGCGAAGGCCGCAAGTGTTGATCGAGGCGCAGATCGTCATCATCGACACCTCGGATGACTACACGCTGGGAGTCGAAGTCTCCGGAGGAGACCGAAGCGGTGTCAAACGACTGTTCAGTTTTTCCAGCTACGGGCTCAGTACGGTCGATCCGGCCTCCGGCGCACTCAGCATCATTCCGGGCGTCGGTTTCAACGGAACGCTGGTCGATCCGGAAACGGCCGACGTGGTGGTGCGAGCGCTCACCAATCATCGCCGCGCGCGAGTCCTTTCGGCGCCCAGAATCCTGGTCAATGACAATGCCGAAGGACAGTTGACCAGCGTCTTGGAAGTCCCGTTCACCAGCGTGAACGCCTCTCAAACCGTTGCCACAACCAGCTTTGCGGGGTTCGCCGAAGCGGGGACCACCATCACCGCAACACCAACGATCAGCGATGACAACTACCTGCAGCTCGACTACACCGTGACGTTGAATTCGTTTACCGGCGTTGGCAGTGACGGCGTACCGCCGCCTCGGCAAACCAACGAAGTGCGCAGCCGAGTCACCGTGCCGGACGGCTATACCGTGATCGTGGGAGGTCTGACGACCAAGAATGAATCGTACGAAATCGATTCGATTCCGTTCCTGGAACTGATTCCGATCGTCAAGGACCTTTCAAGTCTGCAGCGAGACAACTGGCAACAAACGTCGCTATTCGTCTTCCTCAAGCCGATCATACTGCGCGAAGACAAATTCAAGGACCTACGGTTTCTATCCGACGTCCAACTAAGAAAAGCCGACCGCCCCGGCAACTTCCCAGTCAATCAACCGCTCACCATCGAGTGATGGACGTTGTCGCAACTAGAATGGTTGGCGAACCAGTCCCCTTACTAAAGCGGTTGGCTGAACTGGGGACTACGCGAAGAGGATGCGTCCGAGTTGTGATCCACCGAAGCCAACTAGGTGCCAGATCGCGTCGGTCTGTTTGCCCGAAGTCACGAACCGCAATTCTGTTGTACATTCAACCGATGCAACCTCGGCGAGTTCGGGAAGGGAGAGCCGAGGGCGTCAACAAATTCATTGGAACAACCAGCCGTGCAAGAGCTTCTGCCGGATAGGCTTCACATATAGTTGATGTCTCACAAGAAGAATAGGATCAGCTATGAATCGTCTCAGCACGTGGATCATTCTTGCTTCAGCGACATGCTTCTTGCCGTCGTCGACACTCAAGGCTGAGGTGCCGGTCGGTTTTCACTCGAGCGGCATAGAGATTGTCGTTGACCTGGCTTGACCGCCTCCTCGGTCGCCCACGGAAGCACCTCAGTGGGATCCCCGGCAGATCCCCGGATGGCACCCTTGATCCAGGCGCAGATCAACAGGACCACATGAATGGATACAGCTCCGACCAGGATTCCCTTGCTCACCCCTGACCAGGAGGAAGAATATGTTTGAGTTTGTGCCGGCGAAGAATCACTTGCCATAATTACCATTCAATTCGAAATCGCGACCTTCTTTGAATTTCGTTGACTTTTCATTTTTGGGACGACGGTTGGTCGCGGCGAGCTTTCGGGGACTCAGCGCTAATCGGACTGGGAAGCAGATAATTCCACTGATTGTCCACGGGATGGGTCTCACGGCACACCGTGACATTCTCTGAAGAGCTCAGGATGAGTGGCGTGGAGTATTGTTTTCGCTGCAGCAATCGAATGCGCTGAGGATCGCTTGACTTTATACTGCTGCGCCAGAGCTTTCGTCCCGTGAGAAGATCCATGGCGAACAGTTCGTAACCTCGACGGACAACGACCGCGCCATTCCAATCGCCATCGTGAAGGAATTTTCCGAGTGCCTTTGTCCGACCGGTTTTCGGAAGTCGATGCTCCCAGAGATGTGTCGTACCATCCGGTCCCAAAGCGACGATTCGACCGTCGTCTCGAATCCACACGTAGATTTCGCCAGAACCGCGGGGATCCGGATGCTTGATGACATCTTCGTAGGCATTGGTTTCCACTTTGCCGTCGGGATAGATAAGTTTCCGGTACGGAACTGCAAGAACAGGAAGTCCGTTTTTCGTCCGCACCATGAAGGCTGCGGACGCTCCTATTTGGCCGATGCGATTGGTGTGCAACTTCACTCCTCCGGTGTCCTGTTCCAAGATCCAAAGATTCGAGCCCCACGCAATGATCAGATCCTCAATTCCATCACCGTCAAAGTCAGCGGTTCGCACGCCGGCAGTCGATGGATCTCCTTCGAAGCTGTCTTTCAGTTGCAAACCACTCGACCATTCGCGACGTCCTTGCCCATCGAGGGCTCGGACGGTTATCTCTCTTCTGTAGCGGGTATCCGCACCGACTTCAATGAGCCGATCTCGGCCATCGTTTCCCTTGAAGTAGCCGATCAATGCGGCGGGACGTGTCTGGGGGTCTGCCGTTCGTGTTAGACCACTTCCGAGGAGCAATCTCTTCCGCGTCTTGGACGCGTAGACACGCCAAGGTCTGTTTCCTGTGATGGCAATTTCGGGATGTCCGTCCGCATCAAGATCCGGGAAATAGAGCTTTGACCAATTTCTGGATACCGCCGGTCCCCAGTATCCCTCAACGTGGTCGTTTATTTCCGCGATCACATCACCGCTGCTGGCGTCAATCGCCCTGACGAAGGTGCTGAGTTCCCCGTGGCCTTCTTCCGCAAGTTGGGCAATGACGCCATCACTACTTCCAGTGGTCACCATGGTTCGACTTGCTTCGTAGCGGACCGCGGAATACTGCTCGAGGGTTTGTCCATCAGCCCCCGAGACCACGGCGGGAGCAATTCCCAGAGCCAGGCAATCCGAGATGCCATCGCCATCAACATCTGATAGTGGAAACGACTCGACAGGCCGCCGCCAACACTCACGCGGTCGTCCCTGATAAACAGACACGTCGACTCGCGCGACCCCGCCGGTCACGGACGAATCAACTCGTTCGCCGGTCAGCAGATCCGCCAGACCATCCTGATTCATGTCAGCGAGCATCAGAACGGGAGTGCTTCGATCAAGCAAAACTCGCCGCACAGGTGCGCCGGTCTCTTTGTCAACCTGCAGCAGGTTTCGTTTGTAGAGATCTCCTCCCGACTCGACCAGCAGGACCGGCAACCGAGAATTGTCAAGCGATTGATGCAAAGCTGCTCCGTGTGTGGTCGTCATCGGCAGACTGCTTCTCCAGAGAATGTCACCCGTCATCGGATTCAAGGAATTGAGGCGAAGCGTGCTCAAGACAGCGTCTGGTGCGGTCTCAACGTCGACGCAAAACAGTCTTCCGATTTTGCCGGGCTCCGATGCTGGCTCTCCGTCCACGGCAGGAGCCCAAGACAACAACCGTCCACTGGCCTGCAGCTTAGATTGCCACAGGGTTTGGCCCTTTCGTCCGTCAATCATCATCAGCTCGATGGCCGGAGTTCCAGCGACTCGCCTTTCCGCCATCACGACATCCGTCACGCCGTCGCCGGTCAGGTCTTCGAGCACGACCGTGCCCCGCCTGGTGAAGCCTGCCGACTGATCTTGCACGGAAAACCCCTGCCAATCTTCAGCCGCAACGCTCCAGGCAACTTGACCGGATAAAACACCGATGGCCTGAATCTCTTTGTCAAGCATCACTACAACGAGCGGCTCCTCAGCGCCGTCGACGACCCCGAGAGGCTGAAGCTGAACGCTTCTAATTTCAGATTCACGTAGTAGTTCACCGCTGGAGAGCGAGTAGATTCGTAGTAATCCGGATTCGCCCTGAAATCCTTCCCCCAGGATGTGCATCGGCACATTGTTAGCGCTGGCAATTAACCGCCCCCCAAACCTGCGGTTGATCGACCCGTTGATTGTTGTTCGCCACATCTCACGGCCATCACGTCCGTCAAGAGCAAGCCAATCGCCGCCAATGCAGAGAACGACGTCGAGCGTCTCGTCCTGGTTGACATCCATGAACTCTCCGAATGAGACCTTCGCACGTTTGAATCGGCTCTCGTACTCGATGGGTGCATCGAGAATGACTTCACCCGTTTCGGAGGACAGCACCAGGTAGTGATTCGCCTTGAGAGCAGCGATGTCCGCTGCGCCATCGCCATCGATATCGGATGTGATTGCTCCCCCGCCAAGGTCAATAAACGACGACTTATCTTCAGCATGTGTCTCACGCCAGGTTTCCCAACTTGCAATCTCCACGCCCCAAAGCCGATCACCGTTCCAGCCATGGTGAAGCTCCAGCGTGCGCTGATTTTCGTCTTGGACGTGTAACGAAGCCTCTGTCAATAAGTCCGTTCGCCCTTGGCGGCGAATGGGAACGGTAAGCTCCGCATTTGCCAAGTAGCCGGCTGTCCGCAGGGAGTACTCGTGGCGGTCGTCATCCCGAAGACTTAACGGAAGAGTCTGTTGCGAAAGCACGTTGGCTCTCCAACGTTGTCCGTAGCGTTCCACCCAGATCTCGTAGTTCCCAGAAGGCAGTTCAATCGTTTCGTCAGTCGCGACCGTCAAAGTCCGCTCTGGAGCTGAGTTGCCCTGGCGATAGAGGCCGATCTCCGTGGGTCCACTCGCGGTGCTGATCGAAACATGCCCTGTCCGATACCTGCCATACCACTTCCTGGCCCGTTGAATTCCCGCCACCGCCAAAAGCACCGCCGCCGAAGTAGCGACCACCATGACGATGCTGCGACGGTTCCGCCTTGACCAACGCAGCGCTCGGCTGGTCATGGTTGCGCGCCGAGCCTGAACCGACTGATGATTCAGAAATCGCGACAGATCATCGTGTAGATCGGAAGCGGAATCGTAGCGACGCGCGGGGCTCTTTTCGAGACACTTCAAGCAGATCGCTTCGAGGTCTGCGGGGATGTCGGCGTTCAATTTCCGAGGAAAAGGAGGATCGTCGTGGCTGAGCTGCCAAAGCGTCTTTGCCGCCGTATCCGCCACAAACGGCGGGCGCCCGGTGAGCGCGCAAAACAGAATGGCTCCCAACGCGTAAATGTCAGCCGACTCGCTGACTTGATCGCTTTTTCCAGAAGCCTGTTCAGGAGCCATAAAGCTGGGAGTGCCGAGCGTCTGGCCGCTTCGCGTCAGGCTGCTTTCCACCGCGGTTTTCTTCGCCAAACCAAAATCGGTCACGCGCGGATCACCGGCCTGGTCGATCAGTACGTTGGAAGGTTTCAAATCACGATGGATCACGCCTTTTTCGTGTGCGTAGGCTACCGCAACGGCAATCTTCTTCAACAGTTCCGCAGCTGCCGCCGGCGTCAATGGCCGCTCTGCAATCTTCTCAGCAAGTGAATCACCTTCGACGAGCGCCATGGAATAAAAGTGATGCCCATCGTGCTGGCCAACTTCAAAGACCGGCACGATTCCTGAATGATCCAATTGCGCGGCCGATTCCGCTTCGGTTTGAAACCGTCGCACATCGGCCTCGGTAGCCAACCGTCCGCTGAGAATCATTTTCAAGGCCACCATCCGATTCAAACGCGTCTGGCGGGCGCGGAAAACAACGCCCATGCCACCCCGAGCTATCTCGTCCAGCAATTCGTAGTCGCCAAAATAGCGGACCTTTGTGTCGACCGAAGGAAATGCGTCCGGCCGGCTCACTTCGGAATCTGTGGCAGGTCCATCGAACAGATCGTGATTCTGCTTGGCGTTGCTGGTACGTGTGCCATCGTCGCCGGTCTCATGTTCCGAATCAGCCAGACCTGCCTGTAACAAGCATCGAGGACACACCCCCGCCGGGGCGTCTGGCGGAAGCGTCGTTCCGCATGTCTGGCATTTTTCTGGCTGCACCATCGTCGCTCCCTGGGTCGTCAACTTGTTCTTACGGAAACTGCGAACTGCGCAACAAGAAAAATGGAATTCATTCCGAAAACGCGGCAAATAGTTGCCGGACTTCGCTTTCAATGTCCTCCTGCGGCCCAACCGTCGCGGCAATTTCGACCCGCAGCAGCTCGCGGTACCGTCGGCGCAAGCGGCTGGCGGCCATTCTGGACGCGGATTCGCTCAGACCCAACTCTGGTGCAATCGTGGCGTAGTTCGCCGATTCCGCTCCCCCGATGAAGCTCTTTAGAAGATGAAACTGCTGAGCCTTGCCGCTCCTTTCCATTTCGCGCTGTAACCTCGTCATGACGCGATCGAGTAAGGTGACCACCCACTGGCGTTTGTAGATTTGTTCGGCCGTCAGCGAGTCTTGTACTTCACCCCACTTTCGGTCTTGCGACTCAAAATCGACTGTGAATGTCTGCTGTCCCCCACCGCGTTTAAGCGCCTTTACCTTGTCATGCTCTTTCGATAGGAAGCGTTTGAATGCCGTAATCAGGAAGGAACGGAAACGGCCTCGCTGGGGATCGGCATCGGCCAGGTATTCCTTTTCCAGCAGCCGCTCAAAAAAAGCCTGGGTCAAATCCTGGGCTTGGTGGATGTCCGTCACACGGCGACGGGCGTACGCATAGAGCGGCGGCCAGTAGGCTCGGCACAACTTCTCGAGAGCGACATTGGATTCTTCAAGGTTGCAATTTCCTGCAGCAAGTACCAGACTCCAGTTGGTCGTTGCGAACTGGCTCGCATTATTCGGTCGCAGTCTGGATTCGTCGCTGGATTGCATTTGGAGCAGTATACATGCATGCGGTTCGTTATGCGTTGATCATCGTTCATGGACCACGGGCTTGTTTGCGACTCAAAGTTGAAGTTAGGAACCACGTGACTTCGATAGCGGCGCGACGGCAGCAATACTGTTAAAAAACAAGAAGGGCCCCGTAGGCTGCAAAGCAAGAGGCCCTCAAATTGCATCACTCGAAGGGATGGTCGATCGATGTCATCCCATACGAATGGACCGGAGCAGGTGGGCTGTAGTCGCGTGAATTTCACGAGGTACTATGCAATCGGGTGAACGGCTCAGCAATCAAATTTCGTCAGAAATCTCGCTGCTCAAAGCAATCTAATGTTCCGCACTCGTTTGCCCAACGTCTACAACAATCGCGTTTCGCAGAAGACGACTTGGGAGCAGGAGCATGCCGAAGGTATCGATGACGTTGAATGGCTCCTCAGCACTGTTTGTCAATCATTCGGCTTTCCACTCGATTTACGTTTTCAATTCTCACCCGACGATCGACTGATTGAGATCTACCGCAGTCGGTATCCCCAATGGAAGATTTGGAGACTCGGTGATTCACTCGAACTCGAGAATTTGGTCGTGGAACTTGAGAAGCAGTGGGGTTCCTGCGATGACGATCTATTGCTCCTTTCGTTAGGGGAAATCGCGTGGCGAGCCACAGGCAAGCAAGGACAATCGCATTGATAAACTTCACCAGCCAGTTCAACATCCGGCCCAGTGCCTGTGACTTGCAGTGTGCCGGTGGCAATGTGGGTTGTCATTGGGTCAACCGCTGCATGCAGGGAACAGCTTTGGCCGCTAAGCCGATTTCCCAACTCATCCGGTTTTGTCAGCCGATCCAATGGCAATGATCTCCGAATTGCGCTGATCGAATGAGCAAGCGGTTGTGGCTGAATGACAGCCGTTATCCAATTTTGGCTACCGACTCGCGACCTGCGTCGGCTGGACATCAACCCGCAGCGTCCAACAAATCGATCAGCATGCCAGCGGTGCGGGAGACCGATGCGAATTGGGTGCTAGTACCTTGCCCATCTTGAATTGACGGGTTTTCGGGATTCGATTTTACTCCGGCTTTTCCAGCCAAAGGAGTGGTCGATGAGCGATACGTTATTGAGGGGAAAGTTCAGGGTAACACTGCTGTCCAAAGAGCGAGAGTTTCTTGTCTCGCTAGTGTCCAAAGGGAAAGCGGCTGCTCGAAAGTTGGTTCGCGCCCGAGTCCTGTTGCTGGCTGATGAAGGGGAACAGGGACCGGCCAAAGCCGATACGGAAATCGTTGAATCACTCGGTTGCGGCTTGCGCACGGTAGAACGTGTGCGAAAGAAGTTCGTCACCGAGTCTCTCGAGCAAGCCATCTCCAGCAAACCTCATCCGCCCCGACCTGAAAAAATCAAGATCAAAGGCAACGTGGAATCACAGATGATCGAAATTGCTCGCAGCGACCCGCCAGAGGGACGCAGTCACTGGACCGTTTCCATGATTGCCGAGCAGATGATCGCCTTGAATTGTGTTGATACTGTTGGCAAAGAAACGGTCCGCGTGGCACTCAAAAAAAGGGAATCGCACCATGGGTAGTCAAGACGTGGTGCTTCCCCAAAGAAAACAACCATGAGTTTGCCTGGCGAATGGAAGATGTTCTGAGCATCTACGAATTGCCGTATGACCAGCGTTTCCCAGTCGTTTGTATGGACGAAGCGAGCAAGCAACTGATCGGTGAGGTGGCCTGTCCGACAAGGCTGGAGATTGGTAAGCCGCGTCGCCAGGACTACGAGTATGTGCGCCACGGAACGAGCAACCAATTCATGTCTGTTGAGCCGTTGCGTGGTTGGCGTCATGTCATCGTGACGGCTCGCCACACGATGCAAGACTGGGCTCGTTCGATCCAAGAATTGGTCGACGTCCACTTTCCGGATGCCGAGAAGATTCGCTTGGTGCTGGACAATCTCAACACCCACACTGGCGCGAGCTTGTACGCAACATTTTCACCTGCCGAAGCTAAACGCATCTTGGACCGACTGGACCTTCACTACACGCCCAAGCATGCCAGCTGGCTCAACATGGCAGAGATTGAAATCGGAATCATGAACCGTCAATGCCTCAACCGCCGGATCGATGACATAGCGATAACGACTCAAGAAATCGCTGCGTGGGAGTCGCATCGCAATGCACTGGAAGCTAAGATTCACTGGACGTTCACAATCGAAACAGCTCGCAGAAAAATGCCCCAAACCTACCCGTCAATTGAAGCCGGGTGAGGTACTAGGCAGCATCGGTGGTATTTGCCGACGACAATCTGCGCATCGGCTTCGTGCTGGCGAACGATGCAACCGACTTCACGAAAAAGAGGTTGTTCGTGCCATCGGTCTGCGCGACCTCAGCAGCTTGGCGACGCCGAGACCAAACTGAAAAACGGTGGTTTTCCGCTCGACGCCAACAACCTCGCCGTTCCACGGGTTGATGGGACTACGGCGTCGTTTCCGCGCCCGTCGTCAACACTGAACGCAATTGTCGGATCACTCGATCCGAGGCGGCTTGTCTAAATGCGGCGCGAACAAGACTGCATGAAGCTGCATTCGGTCTGTCGAACGACCACGTTTTTGAAGTCAACAGGAAGTCGGCTGAAACCCCAATTTGCATCCGCCATCCTACGGAAGAAAAGTAGTATTCCCGACCTTCGCGAGTTCGATTTCCACATTCGAACTTTCAACGCCTTTGCTTGTTTCACCACAGAATATCCACTCGACGTTATTTTCGCCCTCAAGCTCACTTCGAACCGCAGACAAATCGACCTCTGCCCACATATGGTCATTGTTGCGCAAATCGTCGCGACAGTTTCTAATTCTTTGCAGCGGACTAAGGACTACCAGCTCCTTGGAAACCGACGCAAGCAATTCGACCAATTCCGCCGTTTCCTCCTTGGCAAAGTAGAGCTTCCCATTCAGCGTAATGTGTTGAGGCGTTACGATCGCCAAATCGAGGGGATCCTTGCCGCGATGAAACAGGCTTCGGACATATTCCGTCGCGTGATCATCGTCGGCCCCAAACAGCCAACCGCAGCAGAGCGGATCGTGAATCCGGCCGCAGACCGTATACACAAAGTACTTCGCACCGCGTCCCAGCAGGAGCCAAGGAAATACGGTGCTATTCGTATGTATGGCGCTTCCCTTTCCATTTCCGTTGTCTTTGAGCACTTCTGCGAGGTGCAGGATAAACGTACTTGCTTGTAGAAAGCATCGGCGGTCCCGTGAGAAGATCGTTTCAGCTACATACGAAGCGATCTTCCTTTTTTCATCGGGGTATTCTGATTCGAACCGCTCTTTGAGGTCGCCAGGCGGCAAAAGATCAGCAACCCGACGTTCGATCTTGATTTGGTAACTCTTGATGTTCACTGCAAGATTGCGAATCTCCTCCGATAGTTCGCCAATTCGCAATTGGATCTGATTTTGCCCAATCGCCTCGCGCATGAGTGTGATAAGGCGTCTCCGGACGTGCACCATCCAATCAGGCGTGCCTTCACGCATTTGGTAAACCGCCTGCAGAAGCTCCTCGTCTTCAAACACGGTCCCAAAAATTGTCGCAAGCTCTTCTGAATTGGCTGGAATGGGATCGAGCGATAGTTTGTTCGCCATGATTTCTACCTCGAATGAGAACATGCGACCTTCCAAAAATGAATGGTCGCACAGTGAATCGTAGGTGTTCAGGACACCCAGTGGCCAGTCCCTTGGCTAGGGATTCGGATGCGCGTTTTGGAATAGAAACGGAAAGATTTTTCTATCCGATATCTTCCGGCTCAGGGTCCATTGGTCGTTTCGCCCAGCCACCAATAGATTTTACCGTCAATAATGCGCAGCTTTCTGATTGTCCTCTTACCATGAATCCCATACTCGCCATGTTCATCCGTATCACGGCGTGCCGTTTGAGCGTACTTTTTTAGCGTCAACCTACTCCCAAATTCCTTCGGCACGGCTGATGTCAATTGCCACTGATCAGAGCCGTCGTATGGAGGAGGTGGCAGTTCGCTCCTCGCGCGTTGCACTGCCTTCGGCGCGAAATGCAAAATCGGATCCACAAACACGCTTCTCAATCCACCGTTTTCCGCGGCCCATTGATTTGCATTCGCGCGGCGCACATTCTGCACCATATACGCCAGTTGATTCGCCATTTCCTTCGACGGTTGCTCAACCGTGCCCCGCACATGTCTGTCACCGCAGTTGACTAAGCTGAGCATTTCGGGAATAGCATCAAATCCGTAGATACGACATTCTTCCATCCACTGGCGGCTCGTGGCGTCAGCCGACTTAAGAATCGTTTCTCTAACACCGAGCGCCATTTCGTCATTAGCGGCAAACACGATGTCAATCCTGGTTTGCCATTTCGCTACCAAATCGTGAAACGCTTTGCCGGCTTGATCTCGCTTCCAATCACAGAAACGAGGCTCCAGCTTGAGCAGCCTATGCTTGACGCCGGCGGATTTTAGTCCTTCTTTGAAGCCCCGAACCCTCGAATACGAGTCTGCTCTCCCACGAGCGCCTCGAATCAACACAACGTTTGCGGATTTTCGTCGCTGCCCGAACTCTCGGGCGGCGGCCTTTCCCAATTCCTGTGTCCCACGTTCACTATGACAAACAAGACATGCAGGATGACTAACGCCAAATTCTCGAAACGCCTCTACGCCCCGGAACGGCAGAGTGAGCGCGATCACTGGAATAGTTTTGTCAACTTGTCCGATCGTGCGGGCAACCTCTCTCGTCAATCGTCGTGACTCAGTAGGGGCAACGACGACGAGGCGTATGCGCTGACTTGCCCGGAACTCCCGCCACAGCAAACGTGTAACCTCCTCCGTCCGGAACTCTTCATCGTCGCGCGGTACATACCTGAGTATAGTTCGTAGACTGTCCCCGAAAACGCGTTCGAATTCCGACTCGCATTCTTGAAGGATGCGCACAAAAAATGGTCGAGATAGGTTCGTTGGGATCAGAAAGAGGACTTCGTCCGCGTTGCCCTGCGGCAGCAGGTGCGTAGAGGAAAGACTAGGCACGTCGATGCTATGCGGATTCCACCCAACAAACCCCTTTGCTCTTTTTTCAATTGAAACGCGCAGCCTTCGAATCGCTTCCTCTCGCGTTGGACCCTCCGCGTCCATTCCCAGCAACGGACAGATGGCCCGAATGGTGTGATTACCGACCTGCTCAACTAGTATCGCGAACTGCATAACGTCGCCCTCCAACACGGGGTAGTATATCAGTGGTGCGACGCAACCTTCTATCCGTAGGTTGAGAAACAGATGACTAGGGATTTTGGAGGCGAGAGAAAATTCGTTTTTCTTGGAACGCTACTTCAGCATCGGATTAGCCGTTCGGGTACGTGCGCGACGAATGCAAGAGCTTGGGCTTTCCTCGTGCCTCAGTTACTTCGGTCACAGTCTCGCAGGAAAGTGCGCACGTCACCTCGATCGTGCAGACCGAGGGGAGAAAGAGCGATCAGCAGACGTTCATTTCTTGTTGTATTTCAATTTTGGAATCAGAGATTTGTCATTTCCGTACAATAACAGTCCCCAATTTCCATCCGGGAAATCAAAACGCCAACAAACGTTCAAGCTAGGCGAAATCGGGACGCGTACGCAGCGTTTCTTCCGCCGCGACGAGCGATTGCTGGCACGCGCCAAGCCACTCCGTTGCCGCACATCAGTCAGACTCGAACCAACTGCAATCGGGTGGCCCTGGGTGATTGCTCACCCAGGGCTCCCACAGATCCGTACGTGCGCGCATTAGCGCATACGGTTCCTCAAATCACGGCTTTGCTGCGCGAAGAAGCTGTGAACGCAGAGCACGAGCCGGAGTAAGCGGGTAACGGCGGAGCAAAGAACAGAATCTCCTCCAGTGCATCGCGCGGCGGCCGTTGCGGCGATTAAGCCACTTACGCCACCGATTCTCGACTTCGTGGTGGAAACGTTTCATCGCATCCGAATTACCCGTGACCCCGTAATACCCATAGTGTCCACGTAGCTTCTGGTTCAGCTTGTGTTGCTGTTCAGCCAGCGGCAAGTGACGATTGTCGTGGCACCACTTGTCGATGCTGCGTACAGCCCGAGTAAAGCGATCGGCTGCGGTCTTGACCTTCACCACCCAGTAGCCTTTCAAGGACACAGCCCAGTAGTGGGTGAAGCCAAGAAAGTCAAACGTACCAGGTCGATCATCCGGACCATTGTCGTCCTTCGTCCGAGACGAAGGGGGGCGGAACCGAATCATTTTCGTCTTGGTGGGATGGACGGTTAAACCGTATTTGCCAAATCGCTTCGGGATGACTTCCATGACACGTTCGGCGTCACGCTGATCGCGAAACCCAATCGTGAAATCATCCGCGTAGCGGATGAGGAAGGCAGGACCGGCAAGACGCGGTTTCACTTCATTCTCGAACCACAGGTCCAGCACGTAGTGCAAAAACACGTTCGAAATCAAAGGTGAAATCACACCACCTTGGGGCGACCCGGAGTCTGGGTAACTCACGTTACCATCTTCCATCACGCCCGCTTTGAGCCACTTGTCGATCAGACGTCGCAACACGCCATCACGCACCCTCAGTCGAAGAAACTGCCGGAGATGCGAGTGATCCAGATTATCGAAAAACTTCTGGACATCGACTTCCAAAACTGTGCCGCCCTTAGGCCGACAGCGCATCGTTTGGTCACGAAGCGATGCAAGCGCATCGTGTGCTGATTGGCCAGGCCGGAAGCCGTACGAGCAGTCCAAGAAGTCCTGTTCGTAAATCGGTTCCAGCAGCATAACCACCGCACGCTGAAGACATTTGTCCTCAAGAGTGGGAATTCCGAGCGGACGAGTCTCAGTAGTAGAGCCGCCTTTGGGAATATGCACACGCCGCACGGGAGGCGCCTTGTACGTGCCAGACTTCGCGCGGTCGAGCAGGCTCCGGAGGTTGCCCTCCAGATCCTGTTCGTATTCTTCCGCGGTCACTCCATCCACGCCAACTGCGCCGTCCTTGCGAGTACGTCTATACGCTTCCTTTAACCAATCGATGTCCATCAGATAGGCGAGCGAAGTGAAAGCCATCTCGGGTGACTGCTTCGCCAACGTTGCTATCCGTTCCTGTTTCGTGGACACGGTATTCGAATTTCGAGGCATTCGTCGTGTTTCTCAAAAACGGTTCCATGATTCGACGTCTCGCTTCCCTCCACTGGCTCCAACGGGGTGAAGTTCGCCAGCTTCATCAGTACTATCAAGACGCTATGACTTCCTGCTGTCCATCTCGCCGCACTTCGTTTCCTTCGCTTGGCGATACCTCAACGTTCACTCGTTGTTTTCGCTCCTTGGCGGACGAGTGAGCCGCCAAGGCCTGGAGTTGTTGACCCGGTATCTCCGTCCGGGATTTCGCTGAGGAGACAACAGGATCTCCCAAGTTCCTGGGGAACCTCAATTCTCCGTTTGCCATGTTCCAACTGACGCCGGCAGGACTGCTTGCACCAGACCATAAAGTGCTGCAGCGTGGCCCCTGGTCATCGGAAGGCAGAGGCTCCCACGATCCACTCTTTCGACGCTCAATAGCATGGCTTTCGGACTCGCTGTCTACGCTTCGCAGGGCCGGTCACCCGACACCACGCAAGACTCGCTTCCAGTTGCTAGTCAGGCTCTACTGGACGGGATTCTCACCCGCAAGGTTCCGATGAAGGATTTCAAAGTTGTTGTTTACATCTCATTCCTCCTTCCCAAGCTTTCTTGGCACACCCGATGCGAGTTGCATCGATTTCTAGCTGACAGCGGTTGAACAACCCGAAGCGGCTTTCGACATCTGCTTCGCTGCTGAAGTTCGTATCACCGACGCGGGTTGAAGTCGAACGTGGCTCGACGAAGACGATTCAGCTGAGTTCTCTCGTGGGATTTGCTCACACTATTGCCTTGCTACTCGCGGCGACTGAACCAACTGGTTTTGGTTCGTATGTTTGTACCGGCACTCGCCTTGCGATTTGACGTCGGCGAAGAGATGATTGAAGGTGGTTTGCGACAGGCCGGTTTTGGACTCGGCGGCGATGTTACCAAGCCGTGGCGGGAGTAGTAGACTCGGTTTACGCGAAATCCATCCTATGCTGATTCGACCGTATCAAGATGCAGACCAGGCGGCCGTGATCCAGTTGTGGGAGCGCGCCGGTTTGACTCGCTGGTGGAATGATCCTCAAAAAGACATCCAACGAAAACTGTCGGTTCAACCCGATTGGTTTCTGGTCGGACTGGTCGACGAACAAATCATGGCGTCGGTGATGGCTGGCTATGACGGCCACCGCGGCTGGGTCAACTACCTGGCAGTGGATCCTCCGTACCGACGGGCCGGTCATGGACGTACGCTGATGGAATATGTCGCATAACAGCTTTGCCAGTTCGGATGCCCGAAGATCAATCTTCAAATCCGCAAAGACAACGTGGAAGCCGTCGCCTTTTATCAGAGCATCGGTTTCATCGAAGACGACGTGGTCAGTTTCGGAAAACGATTGATTGCTGATCGGTGAAGCTCCCCCTCCCCACACCGGGTGAAAAAAATGGAAACCGAATCTCATCCGCCTCGAACGCTGATCGGTATCGAAGCTCGAACCTCGAACGCTGCGCCGAAGGAAATCGGCGAGATATGGCAGCGGTTTGTGCAGGACAAATTGTCCGCTGGAATCCCCGCGCGCAAAGACAACCATCTGATCGCGGTGTACTGCGAGTACGACGGCGACCACACGCAGCCGTACACTTTCTTTCTCGGCTGCGCCGTCGCCGACGATGCGGAACCTCCGGAGGGTTTTTCACGTCGCACGATTCCTGCGGGCAACTACGTTCGGTACGCCGCTTCGGGCGAAATGCCGCGAGCGATCATGGAGACGTGGCAGCAAATCTGGAAGGCTGATTTGAATCGGTCTTTCGTTGCCGACTTTGAGATCCACGATCCGGCTTCGCCCCATGACGTGGCCATCTACGTTGGCGTGGAATGAGAGTGCCGATGTTCACGCGTGCGAAACGACGCAAGGCGGCGTGCGATCTCGGAGAAATCGCCGACCAAGAGCCTATTTGAACTCTTCATCAAACGCTGAGAAATCGTCCGGCGCACCGGTTCCGAATGGATCGTCCGGGTCTTGGCCACCCTCTTGGATGTTGCCTTCTTCCAGAACTCCACCTTGGTCGTCATCCAGCGGTTCCATTGGCTCCAGCGATTCGTCATCCATGTCGCCGCCGCCACCCACGTTTCCTTCGTAGGAGGATTGCAGTTTTCGTTTCTCCATCATGGCGGCAACCGGAATGGCAAAGATCGCCAGCAGCAACAAAACAACCCAGGGAATGAAATAAAGCATTGGTGGAGAACCTGAATGACGATGGCTGCCGTCGGTAGCCGGAAATGGTGACACGTTTTCGACGATAATCGACGATCCAGCCGGACGCAATCAAATGCACAAAAACGATCTTCGCTCGCCGATTTTCGACGGCCGAATACCGGGTCATCGGCTGGCGGCGATCAGTTGCCGTTTCCGCCCTCCCCGGCGCTCAGCCGCAACCGTTCGTCCTCCGGGATGATCCGGTCGAACATCTGGGCGGCGCGGGGATTGTCTTTTTTCAGGTCCTGGTAAAGCGAGGTGAGCTTGCGGCGGGTCTCGGTCGCCAATCGGCCGCTATCAAGTTGGTCCAAAACGAAACAGCGGCGTGCCAGAGCGATCGCCACATGAAGCCGGTCGGCCGTCGGATCATCCTGGAGCGCGGCGAGCACGCGGTCGGCATCCTTCCACTGAGCTTCGGCAGCAAACATCGACGCCAGTTGCAGCATCGCTTTGGCATGATAGGCAGCGTTGGTGGCGTTTTCTTGCTTCGGAAAATAGTTGATCACCGCCAGCCAACCTGCCTCGTCGCCACGCGACATGGCGATCAGGAATTGTTCTTGGACGGTTTCGGCTTCGGCCACTTCGTCGGGCCGCAACAGGGCACCAACGCTTTTGACTGGGCGTTGCAAAGCGGCGGCGGTGGTGGCTGCGACGCAGACCAGCGGCAACAAGACAGCGGCAGCCAGCCGCCATCGCCGGCGACGGCGAGCCTGCCTTGCCTCGTCGGTGACGCGTTGCAAACGAATCGTCGCGGCGGCCGTTCCGACGGTACCGAATCCACCCAGGTTCGATCCGGCAGCTTCGTTGCGAATCGCGTTGAGCAATTCACCGGGCGACTGAAACCGGTCCTGAGGCAACTTGTTCATCAACCGTCCGACGACTGCGATCAGCCATTCAGGAAGGTCAGGATTTTTGCCGCTATCGTTGCGCCCGCGAGCCCGGTCCAGGGGCATGGGAGTCTCGTGCAGGTGCAGCACGGCAAGCGCCAACGGATCGTCGGCTTCAAAGGGGGGACGTCCCGCCAGCAGGTGATACATCGTCACGCCCAGCGAATAGAGATCGCTGCGAACGTCGGCAACTCGCCCCTGCACCTGTTCGGGACTCATGTAGCGAGGTGTCCCCAACGTCAAACCGGCTTGCGTCAAGTCCGCGCGAGAGGCGCCCGAATCGGCTCCCAACCGAGCCAAACCGAAGTCGGCGACTTTCACGATCCCACGAGAGGATCGCATGATATTTTCCGGCTTGATGTCGCGGTGAGTGATCCCGGCTTCGGAGGCAACCTCCAACGCCGAAGCGACACCGATCAACACCTCCATCGCCGACTCGGCATCCAGTGTGCCCTGCCGCGAAAGAATCTCGCGAAGGTTTTCGCCGTCGACCAATTCCTGGGCCATGTAGTGCTTCGACTCGATGCTGCCCACATCGTAGACCTGCACGATGTTGGGATGATTCAGCTTTGCCGCCGCGCGTGCTTCTCTGCGGAATCGTTCGACATAGTCCTTGTCGCGAGCGTACTCGGCTTTCAGTACTTTCAACGCCACGTCCCGTCCCAGGGAAAGTTGGCGGGCGACATAGACGTCGGCCATCCCGCCACGCCCCAACTTACGAAGCACCTGAAAATCGCCGATCCGACGGCCGATCAGACTACGGTTCTCGGTCGCCACGGTCGGTTCGCCGTCGGCCGAAGCAGCACGCGTGTTTTCGGGGTCGGATGTCAACTCGGTGGGTGCATCCGAGCCATCTTCTGGCGACTTGGGGGAGTTCGATTCTTCACGCGGATTCAATGCGATGCCTCTTCGGGTGAATACTCTTCGGAGGACTGCACGCGACCCGGCTTGCCGGCTTGTGAGGGCCCGATGGCGATCAATCGATTGAGGCTGCCCGTTTGAAGTCCCTGTAAATCGATGGTGACAAACTGAAATCCGTATTCTTTCATCACCGTGGTCAGCTCACCTGAATCGTCCAATTCTAAAAGCTTGCCTCGCTGGTGACGGGGAACTTCGATTCGCGCCAGTTCTCCGGCATGCAGGCGGACCCTCAAATCGTCAAATCCGCGCCGCCGCAACCAAGCCTCCGCCCGTTCGACCCGTGACAACCGCTCTGCCGTGACCTCGGTGCCGTAAGCAATCCGGCTTGCCAAACAGGGTGATGCGGGCAGCGACTGATTGGACAAACCAAAGTGGGCAGCGACCGATCGCACTTCGGTTTTGCCCATGCCCAGGTCGGCCAAGGGCGTGACCACTTCCATCTTCCGCCCCGCTTCCAGCCCAGGTCGATAGTCCGACAAGTCGTCCGTGTTGGTGCCCGACAGAATCGTCGCGCCAGCGTGCCGACCCGCGACCAACGCCAGCTCCCGATAAAGCGTTTCTTTGCAGTGGAAACAGCGGCGATGATCGTTTTGACGATAGGACGCCAATTCCACTTCGCCGGTCGAAACGATCTGGTGATCGACACCGACCTCGCCGGCGATCTGTCGAGCCATCGTCAGTTGCCAGCGCGGCACGCTGGGTGAATCGGCGGTAACCGCCAGCACGCTGCTGCATCGCGAACGAGCCGCCGCCGCCACGACAACGCTGCTGTCGACACCACCCGAAAAGGCGACCACCACACGGTCAAACCGCTCGATCGATGCAATCAGCCGATTGGCGTCGTCTCGGGGGGAACTCATGTTGTTGACCTTGGCAAAGGTGCGCCACCACGTTTTCATTCAATCAGTCGACGGGCCTGCCGATCGTTTCGACCCTGACAGAGAAACCCGCATCAAGCGATCGCCCAAAAGTGTCTGTTAATTGTGACCGGCCAGATTCGATACGCAAACGGGACATGCCGACGTCCTGACTCAAGAAACGGCTTTGGACCAGGTGCTTACACAGGTCCGATTGGTCGATTTCCTGGGAATGCCCGGTGATCAGCAGCCGAAATGACTCCGGCACCAGCAATTCCAGGCAATCGTCCAATAGCGGCCAAAGATCTCGCTCCAGTCGCCAGGTTTTGCCCTTGGGGCCGTGTCCGTAGGTGGGGGGGTCCAGCACGATGGCGTGATAGTGCCGCTTGCGGCGAATTTCGCGAGCGGCAAATTTCGCGGCGTCGTCCACGATGTAGCGAATCGGGTGCTCCTCCCAACCGTTCAACCGGGCGGCCGCACGCGCCGCTTGGACGTTCGCTTTGGCGGCATCGACGTGGACGACTTCGTACCCGGCCGCCACCATCGCCATCGTGCTGGCGCCGGTGTAGGCAAACAGGTTCAGGGCGTTTGCCTGCTGCGCCCCCGGTTGGCTGGCCTTGGAAGGACGAGCCAACCACTTCCAATTTGGCGCCTGTTCGGGAAACAGACCGATGTGGCCAAACGGCGTCGGTCGCAGCGGCATTCGAAAGGGGCCGCAATCGACCGACAAGTCATCGGGCCAGCGCCGATGGTGGGTCCACGTTTTGTTATCGCGATCAAAGAACGAATCGGCCCGGCGCCACGCCGACCGGTCGCGCTTGCCGCACCGATCGGCTGCCGGGGAGGGGCGATCGACGATGTGGCCAGCGAGCGATTCGAGTTTGCGGCCGTCACCGAAGTCAATCAACTGGTAGCGGTCGTCAGGCAACAAGTGGGCTCAGCGTTGAAGGCTATCTTCGGAAGCATCCGCGATCTCAGTTTCCTCCTCCGCGGCCGAAGTCTCTTCCGCGATCTCCGATTCGGGAACTCCGATCATGTCGGGGCTGACACCACCATGGTCAAAGATCGGCCACCCTTCCTGAAATCTGGTTTCCGCAGTGTAGTCGACTGGCGGGCGATCAAAAAACTGGGCCGGCGAACCGGTCGCACTCTTGGCACCAAACTTAATCTTACTGCCAGCCAACTTCGTTTGTTCGCGAATCGTACCGCCTTGAAACGGTCCGACACCTAACACCCAGGTATCCCGTGCGGTCGCCAGCGAATGATTGACGCCCGATTGCCAGATCGGCCGCCTCGTTTGACGGTCGTAGGCAAATGCCGCGATCTTCGCCGCCGCCTCACGCGCCTGGCGGCGAGCCACCGCGATTTCGGGGATCGAGGGAATGTTGGGTGCCCCCGGAATCAACGATGCGGCCGAGGAGAGCGAGTTGTTTTCGGGGACACCGAAAGTTACACGATGGTCGTCCGATCCCAGCGTTCCAATGCGGGCCTCGATGATGACGTCGGCGTCTTGATTGGCGTCTTGCATGAGACAACCAGAAGCAACAATCTGCTGCCTCAGCGCGCTGGTCACATACTCGCTGTTGACGAATCCCTCTCCCTTCACGTGACGCAAATAGCTGGTGTCCAGATAAACCTTGCGGCCCGCCAACGGCCGAAAATCAATGTTCCCGATACTTCGATCGACCGCGTCGCTCATCACCAACTGCTCGGTAGCGGTGTATTCGCGAGTCGTGCCGCAGCCGATCACGATCAAGGAAACCAGCGCATGCATCACCGCATGCAGGTACCGATCGACAGAGCGGGAGCGAAAGGGCATGGAAGGCGTCGAGGTTTGCTAGCGAGTAAACGGTGCGTTCCCAGAACCTTTGCACCAAGGTTCCCTGGGAAGAATACTCCGCAACCACGAAATAGCTCGACGCGTCAAAAATAGGCAAGGGAGGTTTTTTGCTTTTCGTTTTGGGGAAGCCTCTGTAGGCCGACTTGTCCCCAAGTCGGCGAGTACAGGATCGCCGACTTGGGGACAAGTCGGCCTACAGTGGACCCAGGGCGGCGATATTGCTCGCAAGACTCGCAAAACGTCGCAGACCTGATCACAGCAGTTTCCCACGGCCGCTGTGATCAGGTTGCGATCGAGAAAGCAGTTTCAGTTTCACGAAACGTGTTCGCACCTTGAAACCCGGGTCACCCACCAGACACTATCCAACGATTGAACCGATCGGCTCGCCTTCACTTCGCCTGATCGGGCGTCCGATCGGCGTATCCAACTCTTCGTCAAATTCCACGCCCAACACCGAAAGGGCGGTGGCGTGGACATCGGCGATCGTGACTGGATCGGTCAGGTCTTGAAGTTCCTGGTCGCGCTGCAATTTCGGATCGGCCGCCGTTTCGCCGTGCACGCCGCCGCGGCGAATGCCGCATCCGGCCATCAGGATGGAAAACCCGTGCGGCCAATGGTCTCGGCCGCCGCCCGGATTGATCTGCGGAGTGCGGCCGAATTCGCCGCCACAGATCACCAGGGTCGATTCGAGCAAATCTCGTTCTTCCAGCCGGGTCAGCAACGAGGCGAGTGCTGGATCGAGTTTTTCGCAGGCCGAGGACTGCAACGAATGATTGTTGATATGAGAATCCCAGCCACCCAGCGTCACCTCAACACACCGCGTGCCGACCTCGATCAACCTGGCGGCTGCCAGGCATCCGCGACCGAACGGACTATCTCCGAACGAATCCAAAACCTGCTTCGGTTCTTCGGTGACATCGAACGCGCCAAGTTGATCGCTGTCCATCATCCTGAGCGCCGAATCGGTTGCCGTTTTGTGTAGCGTCCGTTTGCGTTCCATGTCGGCCAGTCGGCCGCGGCGAAATTCTTTCTCCACCACGTTGTACAGATCGTCGATGCGGCGGTCGTAGCGATCTCGGTCGATCGGCCGTTTGATATCGCGCACCGGACCGGCAGGATCATCGATCTTGAACGCATCGAACGCGGCTCCCAGGTAACCGCCCCGGCCGGGCAATTGTCCCGGCACGATGGAGATGTGACGAGGAATATCGCCGCCTGCGTCGTCGGCGTGACATAGCACCGCTCCGATCGACGGATGAGTCAGGGTCGGATCGGGGCGATATCCGGTTTTGACGTTATAGACTGCTCGCTCGTGATCGCCTTCTTTGCTGGTCACGGTGCGCACCAGCGATGCCAAGTGCATTTGCGCCGCAGTTTGCGGCAACGTGTCGGAGATTCGAAGACCCTTGACCGACGTATCGATCGCCTTGGAATCGCCGCCGATGGGGCCGCCTGGATGTGGATCAAACGTCTCCAACTGGCTGGGCCCTCCCTGAAGCCACAGCAGGATCACGCTCTTGGGCCGCGCCGGATCGGTGGCGCCGACTTCGTCAGCACGAGCCAGGTGGCGGGCAAGCGACGACATCATCAGCGCGCTACCGCCGGCACCCAACAGTGTGCGGCGAGAAAGATGTGCGTTTCGATTGCAGAACATGATTTCCTCGATTCGCCGAGAGCAGCAGGTGCGGCGAAACGCACCCGCTATTTTGCTCAATGGTTGGTTGCCAGTTCGCTGCTATTGAGCAGTACCCAGAAAATGTCTTCGATCGCGTCGTTGCGATTGACTGCTTCTTCCATTCGCGAAACGAAATGCTGTTTCTCTTCGGCTGTCGGATAACGGTTCAAAGCGCAAAGGTAAACCAATTCGATCGCGTGGCCGTCATCTTGTGAGAACATGTCGATGTGCCCGGTCGCGTTGAGCAACGGGTTGGCATTGATCAGTTCTCCCGTCATGTTCCCGTTCATCATCAGCAACCGCTGAGTGATCGTGACGTTATCGATGGTGAATTCGTCTTCGCCCATGTCGCCGTAACTGGTGACAAAATCGTTGGTTCCCGCCAATGTTTGCAGCTGCAGGAAGAGGGAAGATTGCCGGTCGGTCTTCTTGATCCGCGCGGCTTGGATAATGGACCCGGCAACCTGTTCGGGTCGCAGCCGCACGAGCGGGAAGACGGCGCAAGCATCCTCGTGCTTTTTGGTCACCTGGAAGGCTGCTCGGCTGTCGACGCGGAAGGCGGAAGATCGCGCGATCAATGAAATCAACCGCCGCAGGTCGTAGCCGTTTTGGACGAAGTCATCGGCCAACACGTCGATCATCGGATGGTGCTGCTGGTCGAGCGGCAGGTTGTCGACTGCTTCGCCAAAAGGACGGCCAAACATCAGCGCCCAAACATGGCTGACGGCGGCGCGGGCTGCTTGTTTGTTTTCCGGGTGGGTGACCCAGGCGGCCAACCGCTGTCGTGGTTCACCGTCGGCCGGCAGCAACTGTGGAAAGAACGGCACTCCCGGCTCGACTGCTGTTTCCTCGGTGTCATCCAGGTACTTGTAGTTGTATTCCACCTGCCCGCTCTTGACGCCTTGCAAACCGTTCGTCTTGGCACTGGAAAAGAAAGCAGCCAGGCGATGAAAATCGGTCTGCATTCCTTCTCGTGGTTCGTCAACGTCGCCCAAGTTGACGTTGCCAAGAAAATCGTTGTGACATTGCAGGCAATCGATTCTCAACCCCAGAAACGCTCGCGAAGTGCGGGCGGCCAAACGCACGGGATCGGGTTGGCCGTCATTGCTGTCGAAGGTGGCGGTCAAGAAATTGACTTCGGGCCGGTCGGTCCACAATCCTTCGGCAGTGATCAAGTCGCGAACGATTTGATCGTAGGGCCGGTTGGCCGCGAACACGTCGTTCAACCAGATGCGAAAGCGGCGGCGGCGATAGACGATGAATTGGCCTCCGTCGGTACCCACCAAAAAACGGGACCAGCGTTCGGCCCAATATTGATGAAACCGCGGATCGACTAGCAGCGATTCCAGGTGCGCTTGCTGGCGATCGGCTTCGGGAAACTGTTCCAATCGGCGAATCTCTTCCAGCGACAGCCCGCTGCCGACCAGCGCTAAAGACATCCGGCGACAAACGGTCAACCAATCAGCGATCTCCGCAGGCTCCATCCCCTGCTCAGCGAGCGAATCGGCCCACCGCCGATCGGCCAGCGACAGAGTCTGTTCCATCGATCCGTCGGATACGGGATTGGTCCTGGGAAGGTCATCGACCACCACGCGCTGCTCCGGCTGGCTGGACAATCCGGAGG
This sequence comes from Rubripirellula sp., assembly GCA_965222745.1. Lineage (GTDB taxonomy): Bacteria > Planctomycetota > Planctomycetia > Pirellulales > Pirellulaceae > CBDCUW01. Next base: position 3,745,477 of record CBDCUW010000005.1, on the reverse strand, counting down.
CCAGGTACCCAAAGGCGACCAAAACCAGCAGGCCAAACCAGCCCCAACGAACGGACGCTCGCGCGATCGATTTCAGCTTGTCCATGATCGTGTTACCCGGCGGATCGGCAAGAAGAGACGGCGACAGACACCCATTCGCTCCCCAAACCACTATCTTGGCATACCAACCCCAAAAAATCCGCCTCCCGCCAAAGTCACTCCCCCGCAGCCGAGAAAGTCGGGCCTCAGGCCCCGGAGAGGGCCGATGCGCCCGGCGGAAGCCGCACCTGTGCCTTATTCCTGGAGTTCACGCGTCGTTTTTGGCGGGCGAACAAGGTGTTCCAACGAACACCACCCTTTCAGATGCGAAGCGACTTCGGAGGAGTCGCCGACGGCTCGAACACTACCATTTGCGGGGTGGTTAGCAAACGACGACAATCGATCCCGGCAACCGGGCGACGGAACATTCCTGGCGAACACCGAGAGAAGATGCGAATTCACCAGCTTGACATTCGACAATGGATCGCTGGGCGGACAGCGAAGCTGATGTTTTCGTTGTCGCTGGTGTTCCTGTTTTGCCAAGCCGTTTTGGTGGTGCTGTGGGCGGACGTTCCGATGTTGATCGAGAATGCCCGCTCCCTGGAACCCGATCAGGCCACCGCCGCAGTATTGGACTCATCTCTGGTTCAATCCAGTTTTCAGACGTTGACGCTGGCGGTGATGATGCTGATCTGGCCCATCATCATCGCCGAATCGGTCTTTCATTGGCTTTCGCGCAGCTGGGACTCCGAAACACGCAAGTATCATTTCTTTGGTTTGTTGTTTTGCATTTGCCCTTCGCTGCGAATGTGCGCGCGAAGCCCCGAAATGGGCAACCGACTCTGGTTGCCCGGATTGGGTTGGCGAACTGCCAACAAACGGCTGAGAGCCCGGTTGGAACGTCACTTCAGCATTCCCATGATCATGATCGCACTGCTGATCATGCCTGTGTTGATCGTCGAGTTCTTCATGAAGACCCAGGTGGCCCGGTACGACTGGCTGCGTCTTTCCTTGCACGTCAGTACCGGAGTCATCTGGTTTGCGTTTGCCGGCGAGTTCATCCTGATGTTTTCCATCGCGGAAAAGAAACTGGATTACTGCAAGAAACATTGGATCGACCTGGCGATCATCTTGCTGCCGTTCATATCGTTCTTGCGGTCGTTGCGAGTTTTGCGCGCTTCGCGAGCCGCGAAATTGGTTCGTATCTCTCAGCTGTCGAAATTCGCGCGGATGTATCGGCTGCGCGGCACGGCGCTCAAAACGCTGCGAGCACTGATCCTGCTGGACCTGGTGCAGCGAATGATGGGTGGGCCGGAACGTTCCATTGAACGGCTGCAAAACCGGCTGCAAGAGGTCGAATCCGAGGCCAAAGAATTGCGTAGGAAAATCAACCGACTGCAACGGAAACAACGTCAACAGCAAGCCGAGCAATCCAGTGGACAGTTCAACGATCTGCCGCCAAGTGAACCCGCTGACTTGCCGATCGGTGAGCGGCAGGCCGAATCGGAATCGGATATTGAATCGAATCCGCATTTCAAATCGACGGTGCCGAAGTAGCCGGCGTGCCACCATCCGAGTCTCGTTTCTCTAGCTGCCGCTGCGATGTCAGGTGACCAACATATCAGCCGTATCACGACCATCTGGACCGAGGTATTCCAGGCACATGGAAGTGATACCGACGCAGCTCGACAAGCTCAGGACGCAGTGTTGGCGCGATACTCCCAACCGATCTATCGATACCTGCTGAAACTGCTGGGTGATGTTCATGCTGCCGATGAAGTGTTTCAAGAATTCGCGTTGGCTTTTGTACGCGGCGGTTTTCGTCACGCCGATCCGCAGCGGGGACGCTTTCGCGATTATTTGAAAGTGACGCTGGTGCGATTGGTCAGTAAACATCGGCAGCGCAGACCGCTTGCCGGTGCCCAGCCCTACGATTCGAACCTGCAGCAGCCGGATCACGAAGACGATTTTGATCGTGCCTTCAACGACAGTTGTCGCGAAGAATACTTGTCGCGAACCTGGCAGCGACTGCAGGAGCACGAATCGCAGTCGGGGCAGCCGTACTACACGCTGCTTCACTGGCGGGCCGAAAACCCTCAGGGTGATTCCGGGCAAGCGGCCGAGTACCTGCAACAGAGATTGAACCGGCCACAGACACCGGAGGCGACGCGAAAAACACTGCAGCGGTCACGGCGTCGGTTCGCCGAACTTCTGATCAAAGAAGTGCAGCAGGCGATCGGCGACGATTCTCACACATCGGTCGAAGCCGAACTGGCGGAGCTCGATTTGCTCCACTGGTGCGCGCCGGTGCTGAAGTCCAAGTCCTGATCTGGATCTTTTTCTGATTTTCCGCGTCACAGCGTCGGGCGACCCGGCTATTCGAGGGCAAACGGCATCCCCGTCCCCTCGAATTTCCCAAGGCCAGTTGTGATGAACCGCCAGCAAAACCGAAAATATGACCCACAATCATCGAAAAACCGCTTCCGCCGCCGACGTCGACTTCTGGTGGCTCCCGAAAGGCTTGAGCATCGTCGGTTGATGGCGGCGGGGCTGCAGTTGGCCGAAAACACGCTTTATGTCACCGGCGACGATTCGGACAACCACGCCGAAATCCGCACGGTCGGCGATCGGCTGCAAGCGGAGATTTCATCCCCAGCCGGCTCCCACGTCGGCGAGTATCCATTGGCCGATGTTCACCGAGTCGTTTTCAACGGTTACGCCGGCAACGACACGTTGATCCATGGGTCATCCGTTCCGCTGCTGGCGTGGGCGCACGATGGCAATGACCGAATCGTCGGAGGCACCGGCAACGATCAAATCGCCGGAGGCAACGGACACGACGAAATCGATGGCGGCGAAGGTCGCGACCTGATGTGGGGCGAGGGTGGCAACGATGTGTTGATCGGCGGTAGTGGGAACGATGACTTGATCGCCGGCAGCGGTGACGACCTGATCCTTGCCGGCCCCGGAAACGACCGCGCCTGGGCCGAATCGGGAAACGATAGTCTGGTCGGCGGCGACGGCCATGACGAACTGAGCGGCGGAACTGGCGACGATCGTCTCGACGGCGGCTCCGGCAACGACAGTATCTGGGGAGGCGACGGCCGCGACCAGCTGTTTGGTGAATCGGGCAGCGATGACTTGGTCGGCGGCGACGGCGATGACGTGATTGCCGGCGCCACAGGAAACGATCGGATTTGGGCAGCCGCCGGAAACGACATCGTGGTCGCCGGCGTTGGAAACGATCTTGTCTTTGGCGGCAGCGGCAACGACCAAATTTTTGGTGGCGGCGGAGACGACTCGCTGTACGGTGAAAACGATCACGACAAGATCTTCGGCGACGGAGGCAACGATCACGTCGATGGCGGTTGGGGAAATGACGTTCTGGAAGGTGGTCGAGGCGACGATCAGTTGCATGGACTGGCCGGTCGCGATGTGATCTCGGGCGACGACGGCCGTGACTTCCTGTACGGCGGCGATGACGCAGACCAAATGTTCGGAGGCGACGGAAGAGACTACTTGGACGGTCAATCGGGCGATGATCTGCTCTCGGGCAATCGAGACAACGACGCGTTGCTGGGGAGTTCTGGGAACGACCGAATCTACGGCGGTCAGGGGCAGGATATCCTTGCCGGCGGCGACGGGAACGACGTTTTGCAGGGAGGCAGCGACGGGTGGTCAAGCGAGTCCATTCGTGGTGACGGCACAGTGCACGATTTCTTTTTCGCCGGTGCCGGTAACAACTCGGTCTACGACTGGTCCTGGAGCAACGGGCCATCGAAACCTGCCGCCCACACCGGGCTCTCCGAATCTCAACTGAATCGATTGGCGTCAGCCGCGCTACAAAATTGGCGCCGCGCAGGATTGGATACCTCCATGATGCAAGTGGAATATCGCATCGCGGATCTTCCCGGTCGAGCGTTGGGGTGGACGATCGGCAGCAGCGACGGTAGCGCCGTGATCTTGATCGATTCTGACGCAGGCGGCCATGGATGGTTCGTCGATGCAACACCAACGGACCATGCTGAATTCACCGGCGTCAGCGCCATTGTCGGTATCCATCCCGATCTGGCTCGGCAGAACCGATTTGATTTGATGACGGTCATTCAGCACGAACAGGGCCACGCCGCCGGGCTGATCCACACGCCGTGGGTCAGCGTGATGACTTCGGAGTTGCTGCCCGGTACTCGCATTCTGCCCGATTCGCTGCTGGCAAGCTTGGCTCCCGGCAAGACTCAGGCCGCCTTCGTCGATGCGCAACAAACGCCACTGTGGAACGAGATCGTGATCGGAACCAACCAGCTGGCCAATGTTGCCGCCTCCAATGCCAGCGTTTGGAGCACCGGTTTGCCGATATCGAATCTTCGTCAAAACCATTTGATCGGAGCCGGATTCGGTGACATCGCCCACCTGCCCGCCGCGTCGTCCGCCGTGGCTCAGCAAGTGATCTTCAATCCGCACGTCAACGCCTACATCGCCGGTAACCAAACCGGGTACGGATTCAGCCCGATCATGCATGCCCAATTTTTGGACTACATGAACTTTATGAATCCCGGTCGCGGTGCGACGAACATGAACCTCGCTCCGGCGGCGCAGGTCGGTGGCGTGACCGATATCTTTGCGATGCTGGGCTGGTCCGGACTGACCAACCACATGGGCGACGGCGCCACCCGTGCCGTCAATCGGATGTTCGGCGGCGGAGCGATCGGCCATCAACCGGCCGAAAGCTACACCTACAGCGGCTGGCTACCGGGAGTTGGCAACACGATCAACGACTTCTTCGTCGGGTTGTTCTAAGATTCACCGAAAAATTTCGCACGCCGGCTTGTCCCGCAGGTCGGCGGATTTTTGTAGGCCGACTTGTCCCCAAATCGGCGGTATTTCGCATCAGTGATCGATTGCTGGCCGCTTCGATGGGCGGAGATGATGCGCGCCGACTTGGGGACAAGTCGGCCTACGATTGGTTCTGGTAGAATCTTTGACTGACTCTCACCCGTGATGCCCTGCAAAGTTTCTGTGATGTATTCAGCTCGTTCTTTTTTTGGTGTCGTTCTTGCCGTCACGTTGGCTTGTACCGCTGCAGCCGACCATCCGAACATCGTGTTGATCCTGGTCGATGATCTCGGTTACGGTGACCCCGGTTGCTACAACTCCGATTCCAAAATTGCTACTCCGAATATCGACTCACTCGCACATGACGGAATGCGATTTACCGACGCGCATGCTTCGGGCCCGCTGTGCCATATGTCTCGCTACGGATTGTTGACGGGGCGGTATCCGTTTCGAATCGACGTCTCACGTTGGCGAAAACAGCCGCTGATCGAATCGGGCGAAGTGACCATCGCGTCGCTGTTGAAATCGGCCGGCTATCGAACTGCGATGGTCGGCAAGTGGCATCTGGGGTTTGACGAGTCTCAAGGTTACGAACACCCTTTGCCCGGCGGTCCGGTCGACTGTGGTTTTGATTCCTACTTTGGAATCCGGGCCTCCACCGACATCCCTCCTTACTTTTACATTCGCGGCGACCGCGCCGTGGAACCGCCAACCGACAAAATCGGTGCGAGAAACTCGGCAGGTTGGTCTCCGATTCAGGGCGAGTTTTGGCGAGCGGGCGGAATCGCGCCGAACTTGAATCTCAAAGATGTCTTGCCGCGGTTTACTGACGAAGCGATTGCAGTGATCGACGATCATGCCGCAAAGACCGCAGATCAACCGTTGATGTTGTACCTGGCCTATCCCGCCCCCCACACACCCTGGTTGCCGTCGGCCGATTTTCGCGGCAAAAGCGGCGCGAGCATGTACGGTGATTTTGTGATGATGGTCGACCACATGATCGGCCGAGTGCTGCGGGCGCTGGACAAAGCGGGGATGTCGGAAGAAACGCTGGTGATCTTTTCTTCGGACAACGGACCAGTGTGGTACGAAGAAGATGTCAAGCGTTTCGGCCACGACAGTTCCGGCGGATTGCGGGGGATGAAGGCCGATGCTTGGGAATGTGGCCATCGCATGCCGCTGATCGCTCGTTGGCCGGGAAAAGTCGCGGCCGGATCGACCAGCGATCAAACCGTTTGTTTCACCGACATGTTGGCAACCTTTGCCTCGATCATCGACAAGCCGCTGCCATCCCGTGCCGGCCCCGACAGTTTTGACATTGCACCGGCATTGTTGGGAACCGACGACAAACCAATTCGTGATGCATTGGTGATTCGCTCCGGTGGCGGCGCGATGACCATTCGCGTCGGCGATTGGAAACTGATCACCTCGCTGGGCAGCGGTGGGTTTTCCAAGCCTCAAAAAGTCCTGCCCCAAGAAGGCGATCCGCCCGGCCAGCTTTACAACCTTGCCGACGACCTGGGTGAAACATCCAATCGCTACCACGACAAACCGGAAACGGTCCAGCGGTTGACGGCCCGACTGGCCGAGATCCGTCAAGCAGATCATCGCACGCTCCAGCGTGGATCGGATTGACGGAAAACCTGTGACCGACTTGTAGTCGGCAAATTCCAGGATCGCCGACTTGGGACAAGCCGGCCTACATTGAAAGAAGTCCTCTTAAATCTGAAAATTCAGATCGTGTCCGAGCACTTCCGCATCGCTCTCGCCGCCTCGCACTCGTAGCTGCGGCTTTTCCAACAACACGGTTGTGTTGGGTGAGACACTCTTGGTGATCCATACACTCGACCCGATCACCGAATCACAACCGATGACCGTTCGGCCGCCAAGAATGGTCGCGTTGGCGTAAACAACCACCCGGTCCTCGATCGTCGGATGACGCTTCTTGCCGCGGATCAATTGTCCGTCGGCGTCGGTGGGAAAGCTGAGTGCGCCCAGCGTCACACCTTGGTAAAGCTTCACGTGCTGGCCAATCTCGCACGTTTCACCCACCACCACGCCGGTACCGTGATCGATGAAGAAGTACTCGCCGATGGTAGCGCCGGGATGAATGTCAATTCCGGTCTGCTTGTGAGCCCACTCGGTCATCATCCGGGGAATGAAGGGCACGTTCAGCAGCGCCAGTTCGTGGGCGATCCGGTAGACGGTGACCGCTTCGAATCCTGGATAGCAGAAAACGACCTCGTCCGTTGTCTGGCAAGCGGGGTCGCCCTCGTAAGCAGCTTGCACATCGGTCGCCAACGTCCGCCGCAACTCAGGAATCCGCTTGAGCAGCTCGATTGCCATCTCCTGCCCCTTGGCTTCGAAGTCAACCTCGCTCTCGCAGTCTTGATGGTTCTGTTGAACGCGATCTTCGTGACGCAGTGCCCGCGCGATTTGGGTGGTCAGCTGATCGTGAAGCGAATCGATCAACCCGCCGACGTGATAGCGGATGTTTCCCTGATGCAAGCCGACTTTCCGGCGGTAGCCCGGATACAGAATGTCCTTCAGCTCCAACAGGATGTCCGCCACGACCGTGTAACTGGGTAGCGCACAGTGGCCAAGATGATTGATCGCGTCACTGGGAGTGTACGTGGCGACAATCTCCTCGGTCAGCTCAGGGAGTTGCTCTTTCAAAAGCACGTCAGATGCCACCGGAATACCCCCGGGTGAAATGTTAAAAGGTGCAGCCCATCACATGAAGAGTATTGTCACGGGCAACTGGTTCGCTGACCAGTGGTTTTCGCCAACTGAGTCCACCAACGCAAACGACCAACGAGGGGTTTGCCCCGTTGGTCGCGATGTTTTGGTGTCAGCGACTTTTCCAAAGTCGCCGCGGCGTGGACAAGCCAGTTCGGAAAACTGGCCGACAGTCGGCGATTTCTCCGAAATCGCAGCGCGCCAGAACGGTTTTTCGTAGCCAGTTCGGAGAACTGGCCGACGTTTTAGCGGCCGATCGACGGTGGGTTTTCAGCCAGGAAGTCGCGCGGTCCGCGGATCGTGTAGTAGGGATTTGCGACTTGGGCGGTGGGCGGTCCAGGAGTGAACGGGCGAGCGTTCAGGTTTGCCGCGGCGTTGTGTCCCAGCAATCCAGGTTGCAAATGCGAGCTGTAGTTCAGCCCACCCTGTTGCCAGCCGATCGGTCCGGTGACGCAACCGGTTCGGCAACCGCCGCTGCAAATGCCGCACATCGTGCCGATCTTGCCCAGTACCCCAGAGCTTTGGCCGCACGATCCGTTGTTGCATCCGCCGCCAAACGCTCCGCTCTGGCAACCGCCACCGCATGCTCCGGTTTCGCAACCGCCGCTCGCGCAGGTGCTGCATCCACTGCGGGTGTTGTGGTGCAAACAGCCGGTCGACGCGATCATGAGACCTGCTAGCGACCCAATCAATAGCCAACGATTCATCGCCGAATCCTTCCGAACGTCACGCCGCTTGCCGCAGCGATTGTGAATGATTTGTAGGTGACCACAATCGATAGCCAGCGGTTTGGCCAGGGAAGATTGCAGTGTTCATCGAGTCCCATCCTGGAAACTCATCAGATCTCTTCGACCACACCGCGGCTGGGATACACACAATCGGTGCGACCGTGACAGACTGAGTCGAATCGCGCCGACAACGTCGACGCAAGCCGCCCATTTTGACGACCGGTCCGAGTTTCACGCGTCGAGTTTCGAACGGTCTCACCTTGCCAGGCGACCGCGACGGTTGGTAATCGGAAGGTTCATGAACCAACGAAACAGATAAAAATTCCTCTCGCCAAGGAAACTTGCCATGTCGCGCCGCTTTATCGCCGTTGCCACTGTGCTGCTGACGTTTGCCGGATTCTGCGAATCAGCCAGCGCTCAGATCACACCGCCGCGAGTGTTGTCGGCAACGCCCAATCGCATCGCCACGCTGCAAGAGCAGTTGAACAACCAGCTCCGCGCCACCAGCCAACAGCAACGAGCCTACATCGCGTTCCTGGTTCAGCAAATTCGACGTGGAAGGCTCGACCCGAAACTCATTGTCGCCATCAAGCAGAAAGCGGTCGCCAGAAACCGTTATTTTCCGTTCCCGTTTTTTGAACGGGCAATCCGATTCGAGGCGGCCAAGCGGAATGTGATCCTGCCTCCGCTGCAGCAGTTCGCCACCGCCAGACCCACACCGGGAACGATCGTGAGATAACCGTCGGCGATTTCTCCGAAATCGCTGCGCGCCAAAATGGTTTTTCGTAGCCAGTTCGGAGAACTGGCCGACGGTGGGCCGACGATCTTACTCCTCGCCCATCAGCTCGCTTGCTTTGCGGACGATGTCGACGAATTCGGCGCGCAGTTCGTACTTGTCTTTGCCGCCGGCCGACTCGGCGACTCTCAGCACATCCGACATGGTCCAGCTGCCGGCATACTGGCTGCGTCGCAGCTTCATTCCGAATCCGGCGACCGCCGCGGCGAATCGAAACTCCGTGTCCGCATCCTCGAAGTCGCCTCCGTCGTCGGTGACCGGAACTTCGACCAGCGTACTTTCGGCCCCTTGTTCGACAATGTCGTCCGGACCCAGGTAGCGAAGCTTCAACGTCATCGTTTCGTCGCTATCGGCCGCTGCCGTTTGCTGTGGTTTGGTTTGATACTTCAGCTCGTCCACTTTGGGGGCACCGGCAACGGCTTCCACGTCGACCGGCACCAGTTCATAAAGTGCTGTGACGGCGTGTCCGGCACCGATCTCTCCGGCGTCCTTTTTGTCGTCATTGAAATCCTCCTTGGCCAACACGCGATTTTCGTAACCGATCAGACGATAGGACGAAACGTGCGCCGGATTGAATTCCACCTGCATCTTGACGTTCTTGGCAATCGTGACCAACGTGCTGCTGGTTTGGTCCACCAGCACCTTGCGGGCTTCGCTTTCGGTATCGATGAAGGCATAGTTGCCGTTGCCGCGACCGCTGATCTGTTCCAACATCGCATCGTTATGGTTTCCCATACCGAAACCGAGAACCGACAAGTAGATCCCGCCCTTGGCCTCTTTTTCCACCATTCGAACCAGTTCGTCCGTGCCGGTGGTACCGACGTTGAAGTCACCGTCGGTGCAAAGGATCACTCGATTGACGCCGTCACTGATGAAATGATCGCGAGCGGTTTGGTAGGCCAGCGCGATGCCCGCTCCGCCGTTGGTGCTGCCTCCGGCTGAGAGTTGGTTGAGCGCCGCTTCGATCTTCTTTTCCTTCTTTGCTGAAGTCGAACCGAGCACCAGGCCGGCCGATCCGGCGTAGACCGTGATCGCCACCCGGTCTTTTTCTCGTAACTGCTTCTGCAGCATTCGCATGCCCTGTTTGACCAGCGGCAACTTGTTGGGAGCGTCCATCGATCCGCTGGTGTCCAGAAGGAAGACCAGGTTACAAGGAGGCCGCTGCCCCTTGTTCATCGTCTTGCCTTTCAGCGAGATGCGTGCCAGGCGGTGCTGCCCGTTCCAGGGACAAGACGTGATGGTGGCGGCCGCCGCAAACGGATGCTTGTCATCCGCCTGGGGAGCTTCGTAATCGTATTCAAAGTAGTTCACCATCTCCTCAATACGGACCGCGTCGGGTCGTGGCAGATGGTTGGCACGCACCAGGAAGTCGCGCACCTTGCTGTAGCTGGCGGTATCGACATCCACCGAAAAAGTGCTCAACGGGTGTTCCGAGACTCGCCGGAACGGATTGTCGGTGATCGGATCGAATTGGTCACCGCCGATTCCCGGACCGCGTCCTGAGTCGATCGGCCGCGCAAACTCTTCTTCCATCTCCATCATCATCATCTTTTGGCCCTGAGCCCTGCCACCAAAACCCAGACCGATGCCGCGTCCGCGAGTTCGCGAGGCGACCTCGCCCAACTGCCTCGGTTTCCTCTCCAAGTTGTCGGCCCCGTAGGCGTCCGCAGCCATTGGCGCCGCTTCGTTGGTCGGGCCAAGTCCGCCACCGACGGGGCCCGAACGTCGAACCATTTCTTCCGATTCCGCAAGTTCTTCGAAATCTTCAAGCAGACGAACTTCGCTCTCCGATCCATTGACAGCCGTCCGGGAACGGCGCCGCGTTTGCTTCTGCAATTCAACTGCTCCATCAGAATCATCCGCTAGGCTTGAAATGCCCGGAAGATCAAGACTGCTGACGGGCGCCGGAGCGGCAGGCGAATCGCCATCGACGCTGTATCGGTTTGGCACACCGTTGATTCCCTTCATCTCCCCTTCTGATTCTTGGCTGAACTTCCGGAATCCTTCGCGCGGCTGTTCTTGTTGCAGAACGGCTCGACTGGCGGGGGCTGAACGAGAGAATTCCACATTCGCATCGGGCGAATTCGGCTGCGGAGCGTTCTCTGCCAGCGACTGGCCTTCCGACTTTTCGAGTGGAATCGGTGCACGTCCTGACTGGGAGAACAGCGATCCAATTTTCTTGGCCGAGTATTCCGGTGGCGGAGCGGCACGTGAGCTGTCCCGTTGCACCTCACCCGGCTCTGTCAAACTGCCGCGCACCTTCAGGTCGCCCGCGTTTCCGTCGGAACCCATCGGGATCGCGTCCCTTGATCGACTGGATGCTTTCGATGACAGGCCGGACGCAATTTCCGGCGAATCGGCAACCTGCCCCGCGCCATCGGTCAATACCATCGACGCTTCCGGAACACCATCCGCCACAGGATCGATTGTCGCGACAACTTCATCCCGCGTCGCCTCGGTGGCCAATTCAACGGCCGGCGGATCGACAGTTTGTGTCACCGTCAAATCGGGCTTTTTCTGATTCAGCCACGGCGCGACACCAACCAACAAGATCACTACCGCGGCGGCCGCCAACACCGTCATGGTGACTCGCCAGCGATTCGAATTGGTTGCCGAAGAGACCGACTTGCCGTCGCCAGCGACATCGACCTTGGCCGAATCGGCCGTGCGGATCGCTTCGCGCCTTTGCGTATCCAACGGCGGCGTCTGTTCGGCAGCATACAGCCGGGCCAATTGCCCGGTCACACTGCGCGCCTCTTCCACGGCGGCAGCCAGCTCGGCACTCGATTCCACCTCCCGTTCAAACGCCTGGCGATCTTCGGCCGGCAATTCGTCCAGCACATAAGCGGTGATTCGCGGATCGTTCCAAGTGGATTCAGACATCTCAAAAACTCTTCGTTTGCATCGTATTGGGCGATAGGTGCAAAAGGGGCCAGCCCTTTCTGTCAGCGGTGCGGCTAGCTGACCGCTAACGAATCACGGAGATTGCGGACTGCTTCGTGCAGGTGAAAACCGACGTTGCCGATGGTCAGCCCCGTCACCTCCGCGATCTCGCGATAGCTCAGTCCGGCTTGCATCCTCAGCCGCAGCACCTCTTGTTGCCGCGGGGAAAGATTGCCCACCAGTTGGTTCAGGTGAATCTTGTCTTCAGCATCGCTGGCCACCTGTTCCGCACCGGGTCCAGGGTCGGCCACCGAGACCTGCGAGGAGTCAATCGGTGTGGCGTGATTGGTTCGTTGCATATCGATCACTCGACTTCGGCAGACGGAAAAAAGCCAGGCGGCCACGCGAGATTCGACCTTTTTTCGATCTTCGCGACACAGCCGCAGGAAGGTTTCCTGAACCGCGTCCTGGGCCCCCTGCCAGTCGCCACCCAACATCCGATTGGCATACGCCAGCAGCGGTCGCTCGTAGCGGTCTACGAGACGATCGATGGCTTCGGCCGGCCACTCAGAAGCGTTCAGGGGCATCGATAGTCGTGACAGAGGAGAAAACGCAGTTCACTGACGACAACGAGAGTCACGGTGGTTTGTTAGGGAGCGCCGCAAAAAATCATCCCGGGTGCCAATCGTAACACGGCCGGGCTTGTGTCAGTCGGACCTCCTTCTTACGCACCGAAGGTGTAGTCGTTTGCTTAGCCCAGGGCGAGGTTTTGCGAGTCTTGCGAGCAATATCGCTGCCCTGGGACCGCCTTTACCGATTTGCGTGCTCAGACAATTTCATCCGATTAGTGTGCCTGCACCTTGGGCAGTGAATCTCCGTCACGGCCGAAACTTTTGGCGAGTTTCGCTATTTTCGAAGACGGACGGAAAACCAAGACCAATTTGTCGCCGTTTGGGTTTGACTCCAAGTCGCTTGGGGAGCTATTCCAAAGCTGCCAAATGCCAGCATGAAACGGCCCTGGCTTTTTCCATATCATTTGTCCAACCACGGAAGGTTGACCATGACAACGCCCGCAGACAACGTCCCGCTTCTTGACATCAACCGCGATAATCGTCCTCATCGTGAGGAGTTCATCGAAGCTCTCACCGCCGTGGTCGATAGTGGGCGATTCCTGTTCGGACCCGATGTTTCTGAATTGGAACGAGAAATCGCCGCCTACAGCCAAGTCGAAAACGCCGCGGGATGCGCTTCGGGCAGCGACGCGCTATTGCTATCACTGATGGTACTCGGCGTCGGACCGGGCGATGAAGTGATCGTGCCGAGTTTCACGTTCTTTGCTTCGGTCAGCTGTGTCACGCGTCTGGGAGCCACACCCATTTTCGTCGATATCTGCGCTGATACTTTCAATATCGACCCGAACAAGATCGAAGCGGCGATCACCCCCAACACCAAGGCGATCATCCCAGTGCACCTGTTCGGCCAGTGCGCCGAGATCGATCGAATCTGTCAAATCGCCGGCGATCGCGATATCCCGGTCATCGAGGATGCGGCACAATCAATTGGTGCCGCCTATCATTCCCGTCCCGCCGGCAGCTGGGGATTGGTCGGTTGCTTCAGTTTTTATCCCACCAAAAATCTTGGCGGGATGGGCGACGGCGGCATGATGACATCGGGAGACGCGTCGACCGCGGATCGCTTGCGATTGTTGGCCGGCCATGGAATGCGACCTCGCTATTATCATCAAGTCGTCGGAATCAACAGCCGCTTGGACACCTTTCAAGCCGCAGTGCTTCGAATCAAGCTGCGGCACCTGCCCGATGCGATCCAGTCCCGATCGACCATTGCCGCGCGATACAACCGCCTGCTGTCGGATGCCCATCTGGTCGCCGATGATAAGATCACGTTGCCGACCCAAGATCCCAACGCGTTTCACGTTTGGAACCAATACGCGATTCGAGTGTCCGGGGGTCGCCGCGATTCGCTGCGGTCGTACCTTGCCGAACGAGGCGTGGGGAGCGAGATCTACTATCCGGTACCGATGCACCGGCAGGAATGTTTTTCCTACCTGCAAGTCGATCGTGATGGGTTGACCGAGACCGAACGAGCCAGCGAGGAAGTGTTGAATCTGCCGATTTTTCCCTCGTTGACCGAGGCTCAGCAGCATCGGGTCGTCGACACGATCGCCAACTACTATGCCGCCGGCGCGAAGGTGGCCGCCTGAGCAAGTAGTTCAACGTCGGCCAGTTTTCCAAACTGGCATGCGAAGTAACGAAACTCGTCGAAAAACGTAGCGATTTCGGAGAAATCGCCGACGGTCACTGGCAAAGAGGAAACTGCGCCGGCCGCGTTGTATCATTGTGGCTCGATTGCCACAGTGAATTCAAAAAACGCAGTCATGACGCGTTGTCCGACATCCGCAGAAATCGAGGCTTATCGCGCCGGCGCTCTCGACCCGACGGCGTCGCGGAATATCTCGCTGCACCTCCAGCACTGCGAGCACTGCTCGCAAATGACTTCGCAGACCGCTGGCGAATCGTTTTCTCAAGCCAGCGGTCCTCTGGAGGATCAAACCTGGAACCTGCCTGTGCCGATGCTGGTCGATCAGGTGGTCCCGCCCACGGCAGCCTACTCGCACGGTTCGCGCACCGCAGGGAAACGACCGGTCAGCGAGGAGTTCATTGATTCGCTGCAACTGCCCGATCGATACGAACTGATTGGGGAGATCGCCCGTGGCGGCATGGGATGCGTTTTGAAGGTCCGCGATCGGAACCTTCGACGAGAACTGGCGGTCAAGACCCTGCTGCCGCGCGTGGCCGGCCAGATGTCGCTGGTCGAGCGGTTTCAGGGCGAGGCGGAAATCACCGGATCGTTGCAACATCCCGGCATTCCACCGGTGGTGGAGGTGGGCCGTTTGGGCAACGGCAATCCGTTCTTCAGCATGAAACTTGTCAACGGCGATACCCTTGCCCAACTGCTAACCGGGCGAACTTCTCCGCTGGACCGCTTGGACGACTTCATCGAAATCTTTCAAAGTGTTTCTCAGACGATTGCCTACGCGCACAGCCGCCGCATCATTCATCGCGATCTGAAACCGCACAACGTGATGGTCGGCGCCTTTGGCGAAGTTCAGGTGATGGATTGGGGATTGGCCAAATCGTTGGACCGCGATGACGAAGAATCGGTCGGCGATGACGTGCCCGGTTCGGGTAGCGAGACATCCACGGGCACAGTGCTGGGAACGCTCGGCTACATGTCCCCCGAACAAGCCTGGGGAGATCGATCCCAAGTCGACCAGCGCGCCGACGTCTACGGCTTGGGTTCGATTCTGTGCTGCATCTTGACGGGATCGCCACCCTACACCGCGGCGCAACATCGTGAAGCGATTGCCGCCCGCCAAATCTCGCCCGATCAGACGGCTCTTGAACTGGCCGACACAACCAAGATTCCGGAGGAACTTGTTTCGCTCGCTCGCCAATGCCTGGCGCCAGTGGATCGTCGACTTGGCGATGCGGGGGAGGTCGCTGCGGCGGTCGAATCCTACGTCCAATCGTCGGCCGAAAGGGCTCGGCGGGCCGAGGTGGAAGCGGCCGAACAAAAAGCGAAGGTCGAATCGGAACGACGCCGATTTCGCAGTCAGCTGATCGCCGCCGTTGCTGTGCTGGGCGCTGTCACGGCGTTGTTGGTCGGAGGGGGATGGTTGTGGATCCGAGAGACCGTCAGCCGCGCTAGCCGCGACCAGGAACTGTCCGAGTCACTCAACAACATTTCCGCCGACTTCGGCAAACTGCTGCAAGATCCATCGGGCAATGAATCGGTGTGGCTGCGAACCCGAGACCAGCTCACCCGCGCCAATGCGGTGGTCCAGAGCGGTTCGGTCGACGGTGAGTTGGCGACTGAATTGAGACAGACCAGCGATCAGTTCGCTCAGCTGGAAAAAGATCGGAAGCTGTTCGATTCGTTTACCAAGACTTACTTCGAATCGGGACAGACCGTTCTGGGCCATAGCAACGACTGGGATCTGAAGTCGGCGATGCAGGAGTACCGCGAGGCGGTGCTGGAATACGGGATCAATTGGAATGAAACCACGGCGGAAGAGTTTTCCAAGTTCATTCTCCAGCGTCCCGAAGCGATTCGCAGAGAATTGATCGTCCACCTGGGTGTATGGTTCGAATCGACGGTTTCCCAAAACGGCGGCGAACGAACGTGGCTTCACCTGGTCCTCCAATCGACCGACACCGACAAGTGGCGGCTGCGGCTTTGGGATGCGTTGCTTGATCGTGACTACGACGAAGTATCGAAACTATTGAAGGACGATGCTGCCCAGCAACAACCTCCGTCGCTGATCGTGGTGGTCTGCCGAAGCTTGAAATTCGATTCCACCAGTCGCGGCGATGTACTGCGCCGCGTGCTCACTCGGCTGCACGAACAACAACCGTCTGACTTTTGGTTGAACATGACGTTGGGGCAAACGTACTTGTGGGATGAGCCCAAAGATTACTACCGCGCGACCAACTACTACGCGGCCGCGATCGCCACCAGCCAATCCAACGCGATTGCCCATCGCGAAATGGCGGTCGCGCTGAACTATCTCGGCCGGCGCGAGGAAGCGATTGCCTCGTTGCGAAAAGCGATCTCGATTTCCGATACGCTGGCGGTGGCAAAATCAGACCTGGCCCGCATGCTTGCCGAAGAAGGCCAGTTCGACGAAGCGATCACGTTGGCTGTCGACACCATTGAATTGGTGCCGTGGCACAGCTGGGCCTATCACACGCTGGCCATCGTGTTGCAGAAGGAAGGTCGCGAAGATTGGATCGATCGGTTTGACGATTTGGTGCCCAGCCACGCCAGCAAGCTTTGGGCGGCAACAGGTTTGGCGGCGCAACTCGACGCGATCGGCCAAACACCGCTGGCCATCGAAGTCCTTCAAAAGGCAACGCCCAACACCGGAAAATTCTCGCCACTGGTGACTCTGGGAACGATGTTGCGCAACGAAAAGCGGCACGACGAAGCGATCGCCGTGTTCCAACAGGCGATTGAAATCGGCGGCGGCAGTTCCGGTTCCCATCAGCTGGCGATCACCTACGCCGCACAAGATCGCCATGACCTGGCGGTCGAGACGCTTCGGGAGCTAGTCAAAGCGAATCCTGACGACATACCGGTGCTCCAATCGCTGGTGAGTCAACTCTATCGGGCCGGCAAGTCGGCCGAAGCAATCGACTTGACGCAAAAACTGGCGAAAAGATGGCCGGATGAGATCTGGTTCGTGGATTGGCTTGGTTTCCTCTATTCTCGCGCCAACGATTTGAAAAGCGCCGCCGAGGTCTATCGAAGTGCGTTGGAAATCGATCCCGATCATCAAAACAGTTTGCTGAACCTGTCCAGAATCCTACGCGACTCGGACCAACAAGCCGACGCAATCCGTTTACTGGAAGAGGCGGTCGGGCGTCAGGCGTCCACGAATGTTTCTTTGGAACTGGGCAACCTGTACGAAACAGCGGGCCGCCGTGAGGACGCGATACGACTCTACACGGAAATGCTCCGCCGCAATCCCGCTCACCAAGATCCACTCTCGCGCCTGGTCAACATCCTGTATCAACGATCGGAACACCACAAAGCGATTCGGCGGCTTGAAAACGCGATCGAAGTTCAGGAATCGGTGCCTAGCTTTCTGCAACTGGCAGCCTCTCAGTATGCGATCGGCAGGCTCGATGAAGCGAGCCAAAGCTATGAACGCATTCTCCAACTGGATCCCGATCACAAAACCGTTCCCGGGATGTTGCTGAACGCTCTGTTTCAATCCAATCGTCGATCCGAAGCGATGCAACGGGCCCAGCAGATCCTTGATGCCCGACCGCGTGACGCCGACATGCACTGCTGGGTGGGATTCCTATATCAGCAGCAGGGTGATTTCGACAAGTCGATGCCCTACCTGACAACAGCGCTGGAGATCGACCCAAGACACGACAACGCTCTGTTTGATCTCGCCAACACCTGGATCGGCAAAGGCCGGGATGACGAGGCCGCAAATTGTTACATCAAGTTGCTCGACCGCTCCCCCGAGTACTCTCGAATCGATGCACTGCCAACCGCGGTGACTTTGATGACCGAAGCGGGCCATTGGGACCGTGCCAGAGACCATGCCCTACGGTTGGCGGCCGGCGAACTGTCGCGGTGGAAGCAGGCGGCGCAAAACGATTTCGAATCGGCTTGGAAAGGGGACGATTCGCGGCCCGATCGATGGTTGCTGGAACCGGCGCTGGGTGCCGTTCGTCATCGTGATGCACTACGGATACTTCCGGAAGACCAGCGGCAATGTTGGACGTTGTTTTGGAACGATGTGTGCCAGCAAGTCACCGCGGCCTCGATCCGGCTTGGAAACGATCGTGAAAGGGACCACCAGGTCCTGATGCTCCAGCAAGTCCTCGCGATCAGCCCCACTGATCAGGCCAGGGATCGCTACGCCGAGCTAAGTCAAATAAGATCAGTGGAATCATCAACAGAGGACCACGGAGAATCACGATGAAGAACTGGACATCCGCAGCGGCCCTGTTGTTGGCTGGCTTGCTTTTTTTGCCCAAGGCCGCGTGCCTGGCAGACCCCGGCGACCCGGTTGCGATTCGACACCTGCCGCAAGGTGGTTTCGAGATCGAATCGATGTGGAATCTGTCGATCGTGATCAGCGCGGAGAAATTTGAAACCGACGATGTGGAGGGAGTCGATATCGTTGCCTCGTCGGTCCAGTCGGATGCCTCGCCAAACCGGTTCATTGCCGATCCCGCCGATGGTCTTGATCATCTGTTGGACCGCCCGGCAAACCAGCTCCAACCCACCTGGCAACCTCGGACAACCTCAGCGGGAAGATCGAAAAACGCAATCCATGTTCGATCCTTCGGATCCAGCGATGTCGTGGTGGAGGTCGATGGGCTGAAAATCGCCTACCTGAACATTGCCGGCGCGGACAGAACAACTCGCGCCGCCCATTCATCCATTCGGAATGCGGATGTGGTTCTTATCGCTGGCGACAATCCAGGGGACCAATGGATCGCCGAACTGCGATCCGCAAGAAAATCGAACCAGCCTTTGACCGTGGTCGTGGGAACAAATGCAGGCCAATCGGCATCGGGAAACACGTTTGCCGCTTGCGCCGGCGATCCCCGTTCTGTGAAACCTCGATCCGTGACGCTGTCGCGACAACCGCCAGAACTCTCCCCGGAACTCGCTTCGCTGATCGAAAAAAAGGAAGCAGCCTGCAAAGCATCGCAACAAGTCTTCAAAAAACTATCGGTCAAACAACTGAACTTTCGCCCCAGCAACGGCACTCACACTCCGCGCTGGAATGTGGAACACATGATGGGTCGAGAGCTGTTGTTCTTTTCGCAGATCTTTGCTGACCAGGATGCCGCGATCACGGTCATGAACTTGAACCCCAAGCAAATGCCGCCCGATTACGTCGCTCGGCACGCCGATTGGACCGGCCAGGAAGAGGCTCGGCAGTTGGAACGGGTTTCGGCTTTCACCCGGCGGTTTGCCTACCTGATGCAAGATCTGCCGCTGGACAAGAAAGCGCCCGGCAGCAATTGGACGCCACGAGGACTGCTGCGGCAAATGGATCGGCACTACAGCGAACACACCGCCAACGTCAAGAAAAAGTTCTTGCTAGAAGACTGGCCGAAAGAGTAGGAACTTTCTTTCCCGTTTCGTGCTCGTGCTCAGCGTCAGCGGTGCTCGTAATCGATTTGTTAAAAACCGACCTCAGATGCTGCGATCGATTACGAGCACCGCTGGCGCTGAGCACGAGTACGAGTACGATTGGGAGGGGGCGGGAAAAGGTGCGTGAAACTTGCTCATTCTTCGCGGGCAAATCGTCCTTTTCAAGAATCCCAAAAATGTTGACCAATCGCTGTTGACACCGCCGGCGAATACTCACTATTTCCGGCTCAAACCGGAATCTCTGGACGTAATGTCCCGTTGTTCAGCGCACGTGCCAAGGATGGATACGATGCCGTCAACAAGGATTCCGGCTGCCGACGAAGCGACCGGAGCGAATAAACGCTGGTCGTTCATTATTTGAAGTCTCACCGCGAAGAAGGAGAGTCGCGTTGAACCGCCTCGCTATCGCGCACCACCACCGTTTGGCCAGCCTTGCCGCAACCATGCTGTTGCTCGCCTCGGCGGATGTGTCCGCACAATTCAATTTGCCCGCCGTGAAGACGCCGGCCAAACCGACCACCACGTCCCCAGCATCCGGCCAACAGCTAGTCGCCGAAGCCCGCTTGGCGCTCGCCAGAAAAGACTACCAGGCAGCGGTGCAAGCCTTTCGCAAGGCGTCGGTCATTGCCCCCACCGATTCTCGAATTGCAGCCGATGTCGCCACGTTGCGGCAACAACTGGTGTCGTCGGGAATCGATGCGTCGCTGTTGTCCGTCCCGGCTGCCCCAGCCGGTCAGCCTCCAAGAGGTCTTGCCCGTCCGCTTGATCAGTCGTCGATGCAACGCCTGCCAAATGTTGCCGGCGCCCGGCCGATCGGTGCCGCACCGGCTGCTCCTGTCGACCCGGCTGCCCGCAAACGCGAAGCGCTGCGACTGATCGCCATCGGCCGCGCCGCACTCGATCGCGGCGACTCGGCAGCCGCACTGACTCTGGCCAAGCGAGCCCAATCGTTGCAAGTTCCTGAGAAGGATTTTGCTCCCGGCGAACCGCGAGTCTGGCAGTTGTTGTTGGACGCCGAATCGGCAGCTCGGCGCAGCGGCGTCGCATTGACGTCGGGCCAACAGGTTCCCGGAGTCAATCCGGTCCAGCAAGCGGTTGGAACCGCTCCTAAAAACGAAGCCAATGTCATCGCCCAAATGTTGTTCGCCGCGGACGCCGATCAGAAAGCGACCGGCGCCGTACGACAGGTGCAAGACGAACAGCCACTGCCGGCCGGCGGCCAGCTTAGCTACGCCGATCGAATGTACTACGACGGCCTGGAGGCTTTGTCGCGCGGTGACAAGAAAGGAGCTCGTCAGTTCTTCCTGGAGGCGTGGAAGAACGAAGCCGATCTCGACCCGGCAGTCCGCAATCAATTGAAGGACAAACTGACTCTCCTGCAGCCGGTACGAACACCCGAGGCAACCGGAAAGACGCCCGCGGAAATGACCGCGATCGAAAAAGCAGAATTGGAAGCTCAAGAGAAGACTCGCCGGCTTTATCGCGAAGTCACCGCCGAACTGGCCAAGGCAAACGAAACCAAGGTGAGCGATCCGCTCAATACTTTGGACAACCTGGAAAGGTTGCGCCGCCGTGTGGACGGATCGGACATTGCCGAAGAATCGAGGCGAACGATCGCCGTGTTGGTTGACCGAGCGATTGCCGAACAAAAACGGTACAACGACGCCAACCGCGCTCAAATCAATCTCGACCTCAAGAACGATTCCATTCGTACCGAAATGGCGACCGAACAGGCCCGCCAGGCAACGGTCGATGCGGAAGTTTCGGCACTGGTCGACACCTTCAACAGCTTGATGCAAGAAAAACGATACCACGAAGCAGTGGTGGTCGCCAAACAGGTCGCCGAACTGAAACCGGGTGACCCGACCGCGACTCAAATGGCTCACATGAGCACCACCGCAACGCGGATCATGATGGACGAAGAGGTTCGCGAGGCGGGTCGAGTAGCATTCCTGGACACGATGATCGACATTCAGCGTTCGGCGAACGATTTCGATCCCAACAACGAGATCAGCTTCTCCGATCCGGAAGAATGGGCCGCCAAATCGGGCCTGCGGCTGCGAAGCGACTTGAGTGATTCGCGGTTGAGCGCCAGGGAACAGGCGATCCAGCAAAAACTGTCGACCGAGATCGACGTCAAGTACGAAAATCGGCCGCTGGGTGAAGTGATCGATGACCTGTCGGCAGCGACCGGCGTTCCGATCGTGCTCGATACACCGGCACTGTCGACCGTTCGCGTCACCTCCGACACGCCCGTGACGCTGAAACTGCCGACACCGATTGCGATGAGCAGTGCGTTGAACTTGCTGCTGGAAAAACAATTGCAGCTGACGTACACGATCGAAAACGACGTGCTGAATATCACCAGCATCGAAGCCAAACGCAGCAACGTCTATCCCAAGACCTATCGAGTGACCGATTTGGTTACGCCGATTCCGAACTTCACCAGCAGTTACGAGGACGGGTTGGCCGGCGCACTTCGAGCGGCCTACCAGATGTCGTCACCGCAGACCGATGTGCACATCATGCCGGTGTCGATGACCGACCTTGGCAACGGCATGGCCAAAACCATGTCTCCCAGCAGCATCAATCCCAACGTGTTGGGACAGTACGCTCCGATGGGAAGCCAGGGAGGTTTTGGGCCCAGCAATCCGCCGATGGCCGGAAACGCGGCTGGTGGTGGTGCATTTGCCGACTTCCAATCGTTGATCGATCTGATCCAGACCACCGTGGTGCCCGACACCTGGGAAGCACTGGGCGGACCGAGCACGATGGCTCCCTATCCACAAAACCTGTCGCTGGTGATCAGTACCACCAGTGATGTGCACGACCAGATCGCCGACTTGCTGGAATCGTTGCGGGCACTGCAGAACCTGCAGATCACGATCGAAGTCCGCTTCATCACGCTGTCCGACTCGTTCTTCGAGCAGATCGGCGTCGATTTCAACGTGCAATTCGATGACAACACGAAACAGCTGCCCACCGACGACGCCGGCCCCGCCGTCACCGTCGGACTTGGCGGCGACGGTCTGCCGACCGCCGACCTGGACATCCGATTCGATAACGGCAGCTTCGGAACGACGCCACCGTTCGGTGGATTCGACGTCGGTGCCGCTTCGACCATCGGCTTTGCGATGTTGAGCGACATTGAGGCGTTCTTCTTCCTGCAAGCTGCCCAGGGAGACAACCGGAACAATATCATGCAGGCACCCAAGGTCACCCTGTTTGACGGGCAGATCGCGACGATCAGCGACGTCACACAGCGGCCGTTTGTGACCAGCATCACGCCGGTCGTCGGTGACTTTGCCGTCGCCCAGCAACCGGTGATCGTGGTGTTGAACGAAGGCACCCAGTTGAACGTGCAAGGAATTGTCAGCGACGACAAACGATTCGTGCGTCTGACGCTCGTGCCGTTCTTCAGCCAGATCGGCGATGTCGACACCTTCACCTACGAAGGACGCCGCACGACCAATACCAGCAGTCGCGATGAAAACGGCGACACCAACGGCGACGGCGTGATCGATGATAACGACGAAGTCGATGAAACGGCGACCAACGACATCATCGAAGGAACGACGGTTCAGCTGCCGACGTTCGCCTTCACTCAGGTCAGCACCACGGTCAGCGTGCCCGATGGCGGAACGATTCTGCTGGGTGGAATCAAGCGTCTTGCCGAGGGCCGATCCGAACGGGGCGTGCCGATGCTCAGCAAGATTCCCTACGTCAGCCGGCTGTTCCGCAACGTTTCGGTCGGCCGCGATGCTCGCAGCCTGATGCTGATGGTCACACCACGCATCATCATTCAGGAAGAGGAAGAGCTCGCTCAAACCGGTTTCGATCCGAATCGTTAACGGTCCTCAAAACGACAAGCAAAAGCGCGACGCCGGCAGGATTTTCCTGTCGGCGTTTTTTCTTGGAGTCCAAGCTGGGTCTTAGGGTAGCGCAACTCGCCAAGAGTTTCGGCGGGAACAAGCACGTTAATGGGATTGCCTGTGGCGTGCCTGCACCCGTCCAAGCATGAAGCGCCTATTCGCGCCCTTTAGACGAACCAAACGCGTAGATGTGACCGAGCCCAGTGCTGACAAAGAGCTTTCCCTGGGCGACCGCCAAACCGTGAGCGGTCCCGTCCACTTGCGTCTTCCAGATGAACTTGCCGTCGATCGACCAGTGGGCGCGCACTTCGTTTTTCGATCCAATCAACAACACGTCGCCCGCTTTGATGAATCCTGACGGGTGAGGGCAATCGACTTCCCAGCGCCAGGCAGATTGGCTTTTCTTTTTAGCCGCTGCCAATTGTTGTTGCACCGCTTCGGTCGGCTGTTTGGACTCGCGGAGCCGCTTCAACTCTTTTGTGGCAACGTCCATTTCCGCTTGTGCGGCGACATAGAGCGACCGGTCGAGCATCTTCAGTTTGCCGCCCACCGGCACCCAGGCGTTTTGGCCAGAAACGAGAATTCGGTTGGTCCCGCTTAGCGACGCCAAACGTTTTTTGGATTGCCCGTCGGCGAGCCGGATTTGATCGCTCGCTTCTTTCTGATGCTGCGGTCCGGCCAACAACATTTCGTCTTCGGTCAAAACACAGAACACGCCGCCCGCTTCGCCGAATGCTCCCAACGGTTTGCCGCTACCCAGGTCAAAAGCCAACGGCGGAGCTCGACCCTGGGGAACGTAGATTCGATCGCTCGATGCGAGCATTGCTCCCTGCAGCGTGACACCGGAGACCTCACGACGATAACATTGCGGCTCGGACTCGCTGCCCGTCTGGGCATCGACGTTCCACAACAGCGAGGTCTCCCAGGGCACGAGCGAACTGGCAAAACATGCTCTACCGTGGTGAACCAACACTCCGGTGCGAACCGGCCAAAGTGAAATGATCTTTCGATTGCTGGTGATGCGGCGGTTTTCGGGAGCGGCGAGTTTCTTCCAGACCAACTTGCCAGTTTCCGCGTCGCAGCAATAAACGTAGCCGTCGTCGCTGCCAAAATAGGCCAGACCATCGGCGATGGTGGGAGGAAACCGAACGGGCGCGGCGGTAAAGAACGTCCAGATCTCTTTGCCGGAAGTCGCTTCCAAACAGTGGACCGCATCGTCGACCGAAGAGCCAAAGTACAGACGATCCTTCACCACGGTGACGTAGAAACAGGGATCGAAATTTCTCATCGACTGCAACCCGCTGTTGCCGGCCCAGGCGTCCCACTTGGCCGGGCCAGTCCAGGCGGCTTGGGGCGGTTGCTCGGAGCGTCGCAGCCAAAGTTGATCAAGCGGAAAGTGCAAACTTTCATCGGTCACACCGCTGCGCCGATTGTCATGACGATAAGTTGGCCAAGATTGCGCGATCGCCGGCCAGGCGCAAACAAGGGTGACGATCCAGGCGAACAATCGTGCTGGTGAAAGTAAAGCGATCATTTCGCTTCCTCCTTGACGGTCGACGCTTTGGTCACCGGTGCAAACCCGATCGAGGTTTCCATCCAGCCGCCGCACGAACATCCGCCGCCGCCTTCGGGTGAAAAGAGCATTCCTTGGGCGGGAATCGTGCTGAGCCAACAGCTGGGGCGCAGCCGCGCAAACTCAGACGGCTTGTCCTCTCGCAGGGACCACAGCGTCAACGGTCCTGTACCGCCGCGATAAATGATCGACCCGCCGGCCCCGATCGGTGTTGCGCAACCGCGACGTTTTCCCAAAGTACCCGTCTGTAAAACGGTTCCGTCATCAGCGTCCAAAACGTGAGGTTGAACATACAACTTGCCGTTCATTAAAACAGCATGTTGCATGTGCGCGCCGTGATGATCGTGAGGCCAACCGATCGACCTGCTCCAACGTTGTTTTCCCGACTGTCGATCGAACGACGTGAAGTGAAACTTCTGGTTGCTGGATGTTTCGAGAATGAACTGTTGCTGGTCGCCGATTCCGAAACTGACGATCAACGCGTCGTCCTGCGGCGGCACCGGTTCCTTCCACAGTTGGCGGCCGCTTTGCAGGTCAAGGCAGACGACCGACGCGTTTTTCCAGATCTGCTTGTTGGTCAGTTTTCCGGTGGGCGCGTCTTTTAGCGCCGGATCGTCGACTTCCACAAAGTAAACACGGTCGCCTGCGATGGTGATGGTCGAATGAACCACCGCATCGACCGGTCTTTGCCAACGAACGTCACCATACTTTTTGTCGTAGGCGGCGATGGCGCTTCCACAAACCTTGGCGGTCGCCGCGTCGTCTTTGCCGTCGTACCAGGAAGCCTTGTCCCAAAAGCTTTCGTAGGCACTCGATTCCTTCACTGCCGTTGCCACCAACACGTCTCCCGCGTCGGCGACGAATCCCCAGTGGTGGCCTGCGGAATGGTCGGGAGGAAGCTGAAAGGCCTGTTGCATTTCGCCCGAAGCGGCGTCGATGACCCACAGCCGATCTTTCACGGCGGCGAAAACATGATCGCGGTCGGCGCACCAATTTGCACAATCGCGTGGAATGTTCACTCGCCGCAAATCAGGGATTTCCAGCGACCAAAGAACCGCACCGTTGAACGCGTCCAGCGCGATCATTCGGTTCATTCCCTGGTGAAACAATCGGCCACCGATCGCCAATGGGGCAGGCATGCGTGGATTGCGATCGATCCCAAAATCGGCGCCGGGCCGTCCCAGCCACTTGACCTTCAAATCGCCGGTACGGTCGACGCCACCCAGACTTTCGCCCGCGAAGGAGCCGTTGCCAGGCGACCCGTATTGATGTCCCCATTCGGACAGCTCCGGCTGTCCAGTCATTTCACCGATCGCGACATCATCGGAAAGGAGCGCCCACTTCACACCCTGTAGCTCCGCGGTCGGGCCAAGACAAACGAAAGCTCCCGACGGCGATCGCAGATTGGCATGCCTGGACAAATCGTCGGCCGAACCGAGCACCAAATTCGCGGAACTCTCTGGTACGTCGTCGGCCGATTGTGCCGTCAAACGAATTCCGTAACGCCGCTGGCGATACCACTTTTCGCGAAGCGACTGAATCTTCGTTTCGTCATCCAAGGCGGCAACAACGGTCATCATCGTTCCGGCTGCGATCGCCTCGGCCCAAGCCGCCGTCTGGTCAACCGATTCGCTGATCACCACGGCGTAACCACCGCCGGTGTCGATCCGATCCAGCAATCTTTGCCCGCCGGGGGGCAATGCCGAGGAATCCACGACCGGCGGCATGTAATTCATGCTCCCTTCCAATTCGTAGAAAGGACTCAGCCATCGCTTGCCGTCTTGATTCAATCCGAACCGGTAGAAGTAATTCGTTCCCGGCCGAAGGTCGGCCAAAACCACTCGGTGGCTTGTTCCCGAACCTTCCGATCGAATCACGGTTCCCAGCTGCCGCGTCGGACCGAAAGCAACCATCGCTTGTCCGGCAACCGAAGTTTGCCAACGCAATTCGGCCGACGTGGGCGTCAAAAACCGAACACCGGGATGAACCGAGAATTTCAGCGAAGTCGACTGCTGGGCCGAGGCGGGGCACATCGCCGCGACCAACACCAGCAGGGGTATGTAACGCAGAAGCGTTTGTTGAATAGCAACGACGGAGATCGACAAGGGATACCCCTCAGTTCACGTTGGCGGATGATTGGATCGCCACCAAGTTTAACCTCCTTGATCGACTTGTTCGTGAGGTATAATCGCCAAAATGAAAACACCACGCTTGCTGATTCTGCCAATGGTCGCGATGTCGTGGCTGCTAAGTGTCCCCGCTGCCATCGCCTCCGAACCGAACATCCGCGCTGCCGTTCGCGCCTCCATCCCCTACTTGCAGCGGGAAGGGGTCGACTGGATAGAAAAGCGAGGATGCGTTTCGTGCCACCAGGTGCCGTACATGCTGTGGAGCCTGTCGGCGGCGAGCCAGCATGGTTTTGAAGTCGATGCCAAGCAGCTACACCAGTGGCAGGATTGGTCGACGCAGGCCGTTCATTTTGTCAAACCGGCGCAGAAAGAAGATGTGGACGTGGCCAAGACACTGGCGGCCAACATCGACACCATGGCCGCGTTGATGTTAGCGATCGACGGCAATGCCGACGAAACTTGGCGCACCACCTTTGCCGACGCTTTGATCGAAAACCAGCAAGAGGACGCGAGCTGGAAAGCGTGTGGCCAGCTACCCGCCCAGAAACGCTCCAGCAAAGAAACTCATCGGGTGACGGCGCTTTGGACGTTGCTTGCCCTTACCAAACAAGCCAAAGAGCCGCGTGATTTTGAATCGGCACTCGCTTTCGCCGACCAGGGTGCCGAAGCGGAATCGACCGAATGGTGGGTCGCGCGGTTGCTGCTGGCCGTCGAACTGGGCGACGATCAGGCAGACAAGTACCGC
Organism: Rubripirellula sp.; assembly: GCA_965222745.1. Classification (GTDB taxonomy): domain Bacteria; phylum Planctomycetota; class Planctomycetia; order Pirellulales; family Pirellulaceae; genus CBDCUW01. Next base: position 3,717,451 of record CBDCUW010000005.1, on the reverse strand, counting down.
CAACAACTCCTTGATCGTCAGCGAGAAGATGGTGGGTGGGGATGGCTCAGCAAGGAAACAAGCGACGCGTTGGCAACGGGAATGGCGCTTTACGCAATCGCCGCGACAGGCGATGGTTCCGATGATGGCCCAAGCATCGATCGTGCCGTCGCATTCTTGACCTCGACTCAAAAGGAAAACGGGTCTTGGGACGTGCCGGGAACCAAGAAGTCCACCAGGAAGAAACCGACACCCACTTCCAGCTACTGGGGTACGGCATGGGCGGTGATTGGAATGTTGGAATCGGGTCGGTAGTGAATAGGTGATAGACGATAGGGGATAGTGAATAGAAGATAGAAAATGGGGGTTTGATGGTGATGCGTTGTTCGCTCTCGCTAGCGTGAAATCAGCTCGGTTTGGTCAGCTTCCGCAACCATCTCTTCGCGCGGTCGATCGCGGTTTCTTGGTAAACCGAAACAGGCAGGTCGGCCATCCAACGGCCCAGGTCATCGGCAAGTTCGGCCGCTGAACCGTATCGATCGGGTGCGACTGGCTCCATCGCGCGACGACAAATCGCTTTCAACGGTGGCGGCATCGAAGCGGCGATTTCGATCTCGCCCCGTTTGACTCGCTGCGCCAACTTGGGGGCGTGATCATCATAGGGCGGTTTGCCCGTTGCGATCGCGTGCAGTGTTGCACCGAGAGCAAAGATGTCACAGTGATGGCTTCGCTGGCCGCGATCGCCGCCGGCAAATTCGGGGCTCATGAAAGCAAGTTCATCAAACGATGAATCCGATACTCCGCGCCGGTCCCCTGGAGGCGCGTCACTGGCTCGCACAGACCCATCGGACGGCAACGGCGAGGGTGACGGGGGACTCGATTCAGGTTCGTCCGGGTCAAGGAAGGTAGCCGAACCCCAGTCGACAATCATCGTTTCGCCATGATCACCCAGCAAGATGCTGTCAGGCTTGATCCCGCAGTGCACGATTCCTTGAACGTGCGCGTAGGAAACGGCATCGCAGACAAACAGAAAGCGACGGAAAAGATCTTGCATCATCCACTCACGCTGACGGTTTCCGCGCTGATGCAATCGCACAATCGCCTCGCCAAGGCTCTCCCCTTCGACAAGCCGCGTCACATAGTAGGGCCTGCCGTCGGCCAAACGTCCCAAGCTGTAAACGGGCGGCACACCTGGATGTTCAAGCCGTCCGGTGATCTTCGCTTCGCGAAGGAAGCGGACACGACTTTTGGCCGAATCAGCATGTTCGGTCAACAGCGTTTTGAATGAAACGTAGCGGGGAACCTCGCGATCTTTGGCGATGGAGATTTTCGCCAAGCCGTTTTCGGCGAGATCGCGAAGGACTGTAAACCGTCCGCCGGGCTCGTGGGAATCGGACGCCGATTTGTCGCAAGTCCGGTGGGAAGGATCTGTCGGCGGACCGACCGATTCGGCAGTCGCCTCGATCGTTCGCTGTTCAACCGCCTCGATGCTGCGAATGTCCGCCGCCGGCAATTTCTCCGCGGAGGTCTTGAACAGTTGACCGGCCAGACGTAGTTCGCGATTCAGATCGCGTTCCGATTTCTTGCAGATCGCGCAGACTGTGGGAGCCGATTGTTCGCCGCCCACCTTCGCCAACTGGTTGAGCAAACAATTGATGATGTCGGGCGATCCACATTGATGTTCGCCAGGCATGGATCAAGGTGCCCCCAGTGGTCGGTCTGTCGAAGCCAGGATCTGTCCTACGATCTAGCTTAGACGAAGCCGACAAACTCTCGCAGCCGGGCAAGCACTCGAAATTTGGCTTGACGCACGGCGCTGGGAGTCATGTCCAGTCGTTTGACGATTTCCGGAGTCGACAGATCTTCCACGGCCGACAACCAAAACGCCTGCCAAGTGTGTTCTTCAAAATCGCGGCGAATCAGCTCGGCCGCCCGGCGCACCACCTCGGCCTCGGCCGATTGATCGACCGGGCATTCATCGTCGTTGATCCAGTCGGGAACTTGGGTGAGCAGGCCTTGAACGCCGGAACCGCCCATCGCGGCGGGGCCGGTGGTTCGCTTCTTAAAAAACTTGCTCAGCTCGCGACGAGTGATCGTCCATAACCAGCCGCGAAAGCTGTCTCCGTGGCCGCCAAACTTCAATCCGTCGACCCCCGCGGCGACACATCGGAATACATCCTGAGTGACATCGGCAGCATCGGCTTCCTGTAGGTGCGCCCGGCGGCACCAGGAGTAAATCAGCGGAGTGTACAGATGCACAAATCTTTTCCAGCCATCCGAGTCACCACACTTCATGCCGTGAAGCATGCCGATCGATGTCTCCCAACCCGAGGAGCCTGCCGATGGAGAACTCAAATCGCTCATTCGTACTGAAAAGGCCCCGAAATAGAGATCGGATGAACTGAAGTAGGTTAGTGATAATACGTCCAGCTGGCAAACATTGCCCCACTGGTGGGCTGAGATCTAGCCTCTTCGCCCCCGCTGCGCGGTGGGGCGAGGAGGCTAGAAATTTTCGCGTAACGCAGCCGGCCTTATTACTGGTGAGCGGAATTACTCTGATTTCGCTGGGTTTCAGCCAGCGAGCGGTGGGAACGAAGACATCATTTTCTAGGCAGTAATGATGGAGTCGTCTTCGCTGCAAGCTGCGCTGGTACCGAAGCAAATCAAACATGGGAATTCCTTCGATCCAGCCGGTGGCGATGGAGACTATGGGTCTGCCCCACTCATAGTGCCAACCGTCGTCGCTGGCTTTTCTCAGCTGTCGATCAAAGGTAGTTCGTCGTCACGCCGCTCGGTCATGCCCGCTTTGAAATGGCGGCGGCACACCGACAGGTATCGCTCGTTGCCACCGATTTGCACTTGCCGGCCATCCTTGATCGCTTTGCCCTCCGCATCGATCCTCAACACCATCGTCGCTTTGCTGCCACAGTGACAAATGGTTTTGATCTCGGTCAGGCTGTCGGCCCAAGCCAGCAGATGCTCGCTTCCCTCGAACAGGTTTCCCTGGAAGTCGGTCCTCAGTCCGTAGGTCAGAACGGGAATGTCGTGGATGTCGCAAACGTCACTCAGCTGGCGCACTTGGATCTTGGTCAAGAACTGGGCTTCGTCAACCAAGACACAATGCAGCGGCTTTTCCTCGTGATGTCGCCGGAATATCGAAAGCAAGTTGTCGGCGGTGCTGAAAGTCACCGCTTCGGCTTCAAGGCCGATCCGTGAAGTCACCTTGCCCGCTTCGTCACGTACGTCGATTTCGGGCAACAGAATCAGCGTTCGCATCCCGCGTTCTTGGTAGTTGTAGCTGGATTGAAGCAGGATCGTCGATTTTCCCGCGTTCATTGCTGAGTAGTAGAAGTAGAGTTTCGCCATTCCCTTTGCCATCGATTGTCGGGCGGTTCAGCGATTTCGGAGATTTCAACCGCAGAAACCGCCTCAGAACTTCCGGGACAAAAACTTGCCGCCACAATAGCATCGGGCAGCCAATCGCAGTAATGTACTTCACAAGCCGTCGATCGATTCGCAGACCCACGAGATTCTTGATCATGTCCAATCATCTCTTTCGTACTTGCACTTGGATGGTCTTACCCGTTTCGCTGGTGGCCGTCGGTTCGTCTGCCGCGGAGGACTGGCAGAAGCATGTCGTCCACGAAGGGTTGCAGACGATGACGGCGGTTGCCGGCGACTTCACCGGCGACGGACTTCCCGATGTGATCGCCGACAGCGGCAATAAGACTCGACTGTTCGTCGCACCCGAGTGGAAAGAAGTGGTGCTGGATGAACACGAAGATGGCAAGTCCTACATCCACAGTGAATGTTTTGACGTCGACGGTGACGGTGATCTGGACTACATCGGCGCACGATACAACCCCGGATGGATCGTTTGGCTGGAACAACCCGACAAGCCGATGACCCAGCGATGGCGCCGGCGGCTTGTCGATGACCAGGTTCACGGAATTCACGGATTGATCCAAGGCGACGTCGACGGTGACGGCAAAACCGACTTGCTTGCCACCAGTGCTCAGCCCAAACCCCCGTTTCCCGAATCGCTTGCCTGGTATCGCGTTCCCAAGAATGTGAAGAATGCCCCGCGTTGGCACCGATTCATCTTTGCCGATTCCGATGCTCCCGGTCTAACTCACTATCTGGGCGTGGGCGATGTGGACGGCGACGGCCGAACCGACGCGGCAACCGGTGCCAAAGGGGGCCCGCAAGCGACGTCCACCGGCGAGTGGTTCGCATGGTGGAAACAGGGCGGCGACGTCGAAGCGGCCTGGAAGAAGCATCCGATTGCCGACGACCAGCCGGGCGCCACCAACATTCATCCGGTCGACGTCAATGGAGACGGGAAGACCGATTTTGTTGCTTCCCGCGGCCACGGTCGTGGCGTGATCTGGTTTGAGGCTCCCGATTGGAAACAACACGACATTGATGCGCAGATCAAAGAACCGCACAGCCTGCTGGTGATCGACATGGACGCCGACGGCGATATCGACGCGGCCACCTGCGCCTTCGGTGACAAGATCGCCGCCTGGTACGAGAACGACGGGCAAGGTTCGTTCACTCGGCACGTGGTGGGAAAGAACCAGGAAGCGTACGACATTCGCGCGATCGATATGGATGTCGACGGCGACTTGGATCTGTTGATCGCCGGCCGCGGCAGCAAGAATGTTGTTTGGTACGCGAATCCAGAGAAGTAGCGTTTCTTGGGAATGCGGCCTACGTAGAATGTAGGCCGGACCGAGGTCGCAAAACGATGCCGTAACTGCGCAGAGCCTGTTCGTACTTGCGCGCAGCGCGGGAGACGAAAAAACTTCCCACAGGCGACCGAAGTTCCGGCACCATAAGGGCTTGCTTGTTACGGCCTACTTAGAACTCAGGGCGGATTTTTGGTGTTGGGTGAGTTCTTGGATGCCTTTTTTGGCTAGCCGCAGCAGCTGGGCCAATTGATCGTCGTCGAAGGTTGCTTCTTCGCCAGTGCCCTGGATTTCAACGAATCTGCCGCCGCCGGTCATGATCACATTCATGTCGACATCGGCGGCAACATCCAATTCGTAGTCGAGATCCAATTTGACTTTGCCGTCGATCAATCCGGCGCTGATGGCGGCAACGGAGTCGACCAGGGGACCATTGCCGATCGTCGATCCGGGCACAGCCGCGGCCACCGCGTCGGCCAGAGCAATGAAGCCTCCGGTGATCGAGGCGGTCCGCGTTCCGCCATCGGCCTGTAAAACGTCGCAATCGACCGTGATCATGTTTTCGCCAAGCAATTTCAGATCGATGATCGACCTCAACGAACGGCCGATCAAACGTTGAATCTCGGTGGTACGCCCATCGATTTTTCCGCCGCGTTCGCGCCGTTTGCGAGGGCTCGTACTGCCGGGAAGCATGTTGTATTCGGCCGTCACCCACCCTTTCCCTTTGCCTTCCAACCACGGCGGCACCGATGGTTCTAGCGAAGCGGTGCAGAGCACGATGGTCTGCCCGCAGCGATACAACACGCTGGCCGGATTGGATTCCAGGTAGCCACGTTGGATCTGGACGTCACGAAGCTGGTCGAAAGAACGCATGGGCTGATCGGGTGAGAGGAAAGGGATATCAAATCTAGGGCGTTGCACGTTCGCTTGGCAGCTCAATCGACGTTTTCGTCGATCCATTCCGGATTCAGCATCCAGACCAGCAATCCTTTCTGAGCGTGCATTCGATTGCCCGCTTGAACGATCACATCGCTCTGCGGGCCGTCGATCACTTCATCGGTGATCTCTTCGCCTCGAACCGCGGGCAGGCAATGCAGCACCCTAGCGTGGGAGGGCGCCGCGGCCATCAGCACGCCGTTGACCTGGTAATCGGCGAAAGCCTCTTTGCGAACTGCCGATTCGGCCTCCTGCCCCATGCTGGTCCAAACATCGGTGTAAATCGCATCGGCGGTTTCGACGGCCGACATCGCATCAGCGGTACGCTCGATCGCGGCGCCGGGATATTCCGATTGCACGCGCGACACCCACTGTGAATCCATTTCGTATCCGTCGGGACAAGCCAACGTGAACTTCATCCCCAACATGGCACAGATCAAAGCGAGCGAATGGGCGACATTGTTGCCGTCACCCACGAACACCAAATGCCTGTCGTCCAGGTCGCCAAACGCGTCTTGAATCGTCAGCACGTCGGCCAATGCCTGGCAGGGATGGCAAAGATCGGTCAAACCGTTGATCACTGGCAACGCGTTGAACGCAGCCAACTGTTCGGCTCGGCGGTGGTCCTTGGTGCGGCAAACCACGGCATCCACAAACTGCCCCAACACTTGCGTGAAATCGGATGCCGATTCCCGTTTTCCCCAACCGACGTCCTCGCCCAGAAACAGACTCGATCCGCCCAGTTGGGCGATCCCAGTTTGGAAGCTGACCCGTGTTCGCAAGCTTGGTTTTTCAAACAGCAACGCCAAGACGCGTCGCTGCAACACGTCGGGACGATCGCCGGCGGCGAGCCGGCGTTTCAATACCGAAGCGGTCGCCAGGATTCGCCGCAAGTTTGCGGGTGTGATATCGAATAAAGTCAGCAAATGTTGCATCGAAATACCTCCAACACTCTTTTCCCGGTGGCATCATGCACTCATTTCCGCAGCCTGGCGTTCGACCCGCTGCATCAACTGGCCCAAACGACTCAGTAACTCCGACCGGTCATCGTCGGTGATTGTCAGCGGCAACTGCAGCCGCACTGCTGTCTCGCCTGCCGCCTCCAATCGAACGGCGTGAACACGCGCCGCGGCGACGACCTCTTCGGAACCAATGTCTGTTTCGATCCCGATGGTTGTTCCCAACACATGAACGTCCCGGACGAACTCGAATCCGCCAACCGCTTCAGCCAAGGCAACAGCAAACTGGCGCATCGCCTCGTCAGCGGATTCGGGAAGACCCCCGGCCGTCATCGCATCCAACGTCGCCGAAGCCACCGATAACTGCATCGGATAAACAGCGGTGTCGATCACCGGTTGGTTAGTCAACTTCTCAGACGCCAGAACGATGCCGCCCGGCAGCCCCGCGAACAGGCCCGCCGAAAGAATCACGGCGTCGGCGCATATGTCAGCGATGGCGGAAAATGCAAACGGCTTGCCGGAGGACCCGAAAGCGATTCGTGATTCATCGAAGATCAGGGCCAGATCGTGGTCGTCACACAACGTGCGAACTTCAGCCAAGTATTCCGCTGTCAGCTGACGGCAAGAATCGGCCAGGTCGATCGGCGAAAGCAAAATGCAAGCGGTCTGCTGATCAACACTTCCGCGCATCGCATCGATATCACCGGCGGGAACGTGCGTGAATCCGGCCATCATCGGTCCGTAACCATCATGCAAACAGGGGCGTCCGCTGGCTGTTCGGCAAGTCCCGGTGCGACCATGATCGCTGCCGACCAGAGTGATCGTGCGATAGGCGGTGTCTGATTTCCAGGTTCGCGCCAAATCGATCGAAACCTCGGCAGCCATGTCGGCCGACGAACTCACAAAAATCGATTCCGCGGCCACCGCGTCCGAATCGCGCAAAACTTCCTGGAACTGCTGCAACAACTGGTCATCGCCGCCAGCCGGTTGATCTCGAAGCGCCGCGGCATCTCCCAGGTACCGGTCCGCCGCCGATCGAACCGCTTCGATGATCGGGCGACACCCAAATCCCATCAGGCACGACCGGCCGGCGAGCGCATCGAGCAACGGCTGCCCTTCAGCGTCGCTGCGTCGAATTCCACTGTCGGCCGACTTGTCGCCAACGGGCCGATCGTCCGCCACAGCCATCTCATCATCCAGCGGTTCGGAATCACTCATCTCACTGCCTGCGGAATCGGAAAAGAAACTAGTGGCGCCGGTTGCCCGAAAGGTTCACCTTGGTGACCTTCGTTCAGGACGGGTGAATTTCGGTACCCACACCCTTGGTCGTGAATATTTCAAGCAACAGTGAATGCCGCAGCCGACCGTCAATGATGTGAATCTTTCTGACCCCGCGACCAAGCGTTTCCAGGCACGCCTCCACCTTGGGGATCATGCCCGAGGCAATCACGCCTTCATCGATCAACTGCCGCGCCTGCTGCGAATCGAGAGAATGAATGATGGTGGACGGATCATCCTTGTCGCGCCGCACACCATTGACGTCGGAGAGGAACACGAGCTTTTCGGCACCCAGGGACTGGGCGACCGCCATCGCCGCGGTATCGGCGTTGACGTTGTAGAACTCGCCATCGTCTCCTTGGCACATCGACGGGATCACGGGAACCTGGTCGGTGTAGGAAAGACCTTCGATCACGCCGCGATCGACTCGCGTCACGTGTCCGACAAACCCCAGATCGTCGCCCTCTTCGGTGATCAGCTTCTCCCCGAAGAGAACGCCGGTGGTATGCGGCGACAGATTCATCGCCCGGCCGCCAAGCCGCTCGATCTCTTCAGTCAAAAAGACATTCAACTCGCCCGCCAAAACACGTTTGACGACGGCCAACGTCTGCTGGTCGGTCACGCGGCGGCCACGAACAAAATGGGGCTCGATTCCCGCCTCGGCCATCGCTCGGCTGATCGCCTTGCCGCCGCCGTGGACGATCACCGGCTTCATTCCGACCGATTCCATGAAGATCACATCCAGCAGGATGTGCATCAGCGCCTCTTCGTCGTCCAGGACGCTGCCACCCAGTTTGATGACGGTCGTTTTCCCGCGAAATTGCCGGATCCACCCCATCGCCTCGATCAGCGTGTTGGCTTTGGCGATCGCTTCATCCACGCTGAAATCTCCTACGGTGCTTCCCGGTCCGGCCGCGTCGGTCAAATGCATGCTAAAAATCTTGAGGGGTCGGAGCGGGATTGTTCGCGATCCAACGCGAATCAACCGGCTTTTCGGGAACGGAAAAACCGATCAATTTAGAGTGGCCCGCTGGTAGGGTCAATTGAAGATCGTGTTCAGTTTTGGTTGAGAGTGCACCTCGTGGTTTGCGTTTGGCATGGCGTTAGATTTTGATCCGGGGGAGAATCTCAGTTTTCCAGTTCAAAACCGGTAATTCACGAGGGCTAGGATGGCCATTTCACCACAGGATCGTACTCGAGCCGAAGAGCTTGCCAAAGAAATTCTCGAGCTCACGGGAGGGAGGTACCGTCCAGACGGCACTCCCAAGACCTTTGACGAACTTGAAACCGAAGCCGGTTTCGTCGCTGACCTTGCCGCGTCGATGGCTGTCAAACAGGCTGCCAAGGATTTGCCTGAGGAGGAGAAGTGTGTTCGTTGCCCCAAATGCAAGGCAGTTCCACGGAAACACGAGCCTGACGATGACGAACCGATGATCATCCAGACCACTCACGGCGAGGTAGAGTGGGTTACCGAAGGCTATTTCTGTCGCCGGTGTCGCCGGTCTTTTTTTCCCTCGTCTTGCTGAATTGGGACTGCGTGTCGAAACAACGATGAGCCCCAAAGTGGAACGGAAAATGGTCTACGCCGGAGCGAACAGCCAAAGCTTCCAACAAGCCAGCCGTGATCTGAAGGAACTTGCCGAGCTGGAAATCAAGAGCGAACGCGTGCGTCGAACAACGCTTCGAAACGGTAAGAACCGATGCGAGTTGGCACGCCGGTTGACCGCTGCCTTTCTCGCCAAGTCGATTCCGAATCAACTTCACCAAGGGCCCGCGGATAAAGAGGCTCCACCGCTGGCAGTTGTCATGAGTGACGGAGGTCGTTACCAACGCTTCGATCGCAAAGAAGACAGTTCTCCGACAGAAAGCTTTTGGAAAGAAAGCCGGATTGCCGTGCTGCTTTCGATGCAGGGCGAAACGCATTCAGTGGATCCGGCCCCGGAATTACCGGACTTTTTGCAAAATGTCGGCATTGCCAAAAAGCTTGCCGACATTGGTAAGGTAGCCGGTGAAAACGCGAAGTGCGACCAACCCGAGGGTGATCAAGAACCTTCCTGGTCGCGTCCAGAAATGCTTCGAAAGGAAGTCATTGCTAGCGGCAAGAGCTGGAAAGAGTTTGGCCCGCTGGCGGCCAGCTCGGCATGGTACGCCGGCTTTTTCAAGGCTCCGGAGAAGGTTTTCGTCTCGGACGGTTCGTCGTCGATTGAAGAGATGCAGGGCGAGTGGTTCTCAAACTTCACCAGCATTTTGGATTTGATGCATGCGTTGTCTTACAGTTTGGCTGCGGCACGAGCGATCTTTACCACGACCGAGGAGAGCTGGACATGCTATCGTCGATTCGCAACCGCCATTTGGCAGGGCAAGGTTGATTCGGTGATCGCGGAGCTTGACGAACACCAAGAACGACTTGGTATGCCTCCCCAAGATGCCAGTGAAGGTGATCGTCGCGAGGTTGTCCGGCGTGCCCGTGTTTATTACCAGAATCACCGTGGCCGTATGAACTACCCCGAATACCGTAAGAAAGGGTATCCGCTGACCAGCTCGATCATGGAATCCACGGTCAAACAAATCAATCGTCGCATCAAAGGCAGCGAGAAATTCTGGTCGACCAGCGGCGGAGAATCATTGCTGCGTTTGCGCGGCGACTACCTTAGTGATAGCCGCCCGATGGACAACTACTGGAAAATGACCCAGCAAGCCGCCGACGGCTGCCGCACCTACGGTCTATCCGTCTGAAAACGCAAACCGCGAGGTGCACTCTTTGGTTGATCGGGGTGTGAATACGCCGTGAATTGGCGGCTTGCAGGCCCGGCCACCAGGCACTGATCACCGCCCGATCACGGAATCCTGAACACTACACGCCGCACAAAAGTATGAACATGAAGACGAAACTCGCCGTTGTCGGAGGGGGCCAAATGGGCCGCGCCCTGGTGGGCGGCATGTTGGCCGGGAAGTTGGTGACGGCCCAGCAGGTTCACCTGGTCGACCCCGACCCCGATTGCCTTGCCTGGTGGAGCGAACATCATCCGGGAATCGTCGTCGGGGACGACATGGCAGCCGCCGTCTCGCAGGCGGAAACGGTGTTGCTTGCTGTCAAACCCAACATCCTTCCCGCCGTCTGCAAGCAACGCGGTCAGTTTTGGAACGACAAGTTGGTCGTTTCGATTGCCGCAGGAATCGCCTTGGATTCTCTTTGCGGCTGGATCGGGCACAAATGCGTGATACGAGTGATGCCCAATACCCCCTGCCTGGTCGGCGCAGGGGCAAGCGCTTTTTGCGTCGCCGCCGACGTGACTGGGCAAGACATCGCCGATCTGGAAAAGATGTTGAATTCGGTCGGGCTCGCAGTCCAGGTAGAAGAGAAGCAGATGGACGCGGTGACGGGGCTGAGCGGATCGGGACCGGCTTACGTTTGTTTGGTGATCGAGGCGCTTGCTGACGGCGGCGTGTTGGCGGGGCTGCCGCGACCGTTGGCAATGCGGCTGGCCACTCAAACCGTACTGGGCACCGCCCAAATGGTCGCCGAAACCGGCCGTCATCCCGGCCAGCTGAAAGATGCCGTGGCCTCGCCCGGCGGCACAACCATTGCCGCCATCGCGGTGCTGGAACAAAATGGACTACGAGGAGCGTTGGTGGAGGCGGTGGAGGCTTCCGCGAAGCGAAGTCGCCAACTGGGTGGGAACGACTGAACCCAATCGCATCGACAAGCCACCAATACCCCGACTGGTCAAAGCTTGTGAATGGGATTGTGGCTTTGAAACAACACGAGCACTGAAAGACGAAACCGTTATGGACTCTCCCATCGTCAAAGTTGATGACAAGCACGTGCCGCTGTATCGCATCGTATGGATCAGCGACGTCCCTCATTTTTGTGGCGAGGACGATTGCATGCACGAGGGAGATTACGAAATTCGTCTCGATGTCGACGACTCGATCTGGACCAACGGTAACGGTCGCGACGAAGTCATCCGGGCGCTCAACCGATGGTGCAGCGATCCACGTTCGGACAACAACGAGGAATGGTAGGCGCCGGCGATCCTGGCGTAGCGAAACTCGCCAAGAGTTTCGGCGGTCGCACTGGATGGCCGAATGTCTTGGCGACTTTCGCTACTGTTGGAACTCTTCCCCAAGCTGCCCCAGCTCAATCGCTTCGTCGGCGATCAGGGTCGGGATCTGGCCGCGAATCGGGTAAAGCCGGCCCCGGTCGGCCGTCACCAACCCGCCGTCGATCACCTGAGTGATCTGCCCGTCGGCGCGATCGCGAAGCGTCCCCTTTTCAATCTCGTCGTTGACCCGCCCGACCAGCGTTTTTTCCGCCAAAACCAGCTCGCTGCCCGACAGGGGGCATCGCAGCAGCGCGATCAATTTTGGCTCAATCATCGGTTTTCATTCAAATCGCAGGGTGGGAACGCCCGAACATTCTCTTGAGGCATGTTGGGCTGTGTCGCACGTCGAATCGGCGTCTGCGCTGCTAGTGTGCTTCACCCCAAGAGTTTAACAACCAACTATCCGGTCACGCGGCGAGGGATTGCCATGAACGTTCGGATCTTTTCTCAGGTTGTCTGCCGGGCGATTCGCTTCGCCATCATAGCGGCAGCGACTTTGTTCTTCAGCTCGGACGCCGGTGCACAGTCAAACGGATTACTGACCGACCCAGTGTCGGGAATCGTTTACCAGCCGGTGACCAAGACTGTGGAACGCCCCGTGGTCGAAACGCGAGTCGAGTCGCGGCAACAAACGGTGTACCGGCCTCAAACGGTGACCGAAAGCCGGCCGGAAACTCGCACCTACTACACACCGGTGGTCGAGTACAAATGGCAGCCTCGCGTGCACGGACGTTGGAACCCGTTCCGCCAACCCACCGTCGCTTACCATCACGTTCCGAGCACTCATTGGGAGCGGCGCAATGATATGGTCCAGCGGACCACGACCCGCACCGAGTGGGTTGCCGAGCAGCGAACGGTCGACGTGCCACAACGAATCGTGCGGATGCAGCGCGATCAGAAAGTGGAGTACGAGCCGGTCGGCCGGGTCGCTCCGCAGGGAGCTTCGCCTCCGGGGGCGAGCGAATCGATCGCGTCGCGGCTGCGACCGCTGGCAGCCAACACTCGGGTGATTCCGATGGGCCAGCGGGTAACGCGGCTGGCAAGTTCAGCCGTGGCCTCTCCGGGGATCGCCGCCAGCACAGTGGGCCGAATGACCAGCGATCCGCCTCGCCGTTCGCCCAATCAGAGCGGACTGCGATCGACTAACTTGTCACCCAATGTTCGCGGCCAGGCGCTACCGCCGGTATCGAGTGGAATGGGAATCGCGACGATGCCCACGCTGCCCTTCATGAGGTAACCCTGGCGGGCAGTTCACTGTCGTGTAGGCCGACTTCGTCCAACTATTTCAGTTCGACGGTACCGCCTGCTTCTTCGATTTCAGCCTTGACCTTGTCAGCGTCTTCCTTGGAAGCGGCTTCCTTCAAAGTCGCCGGAACGCCTTCGACCATCTTCTTGGCTTCCATCAGCGATGCGCCGGTCAGGTTCTTGACCACCTTCACGACATTCAGCTTCTTGTCGCCAAAGCCGGTCAAGACCACGTCGAACTCAGTCTTCTCTTCTTCAGCAGGTCCGGCCGCATCGGTCGGAGCCATCACGACCGCGCCGCCACCGGAGGCGGGTTCGATACCGTGGACCTCCTTCAGGTAGTCGCTCAGCTCTTTGGCTTGCTTGAGGGTCATATCAGCGATCTTGTCGCCCATTTCTTTCGCTTCGTTGCTGAATTCTGCGACAGCTGCTTCGTCAGACATTTTCTAGTTCCTCAAATACGATTTTTGGTGATTTGTTTGGGTTGGGGGTGAATCGGTAACGGCTGACTACTCGTCGCCTTCGCCTTTTTGTTTCAGCTGGCTGTTCAGCATCTTGCCCGGTCCCAGCAACGCACCGGATAGCTGCGATCCTGGTCCGAGGATTTGGCCGACCAACATCGAGATTTGTTCTTCACGGCTGGGCCACTTGCTGACCGCCTTCAATCCGTCGGCGTCCAGCCTTTCTCCGTCCATGACGCCACCGTCGGCGGAGAATTTCTCGAACTTTTCCTTGTCTTTGTCGAGACTGACAATTTCCTTGACCAGCGAAACAAAGTCGGTCGATCCCCAGCAGACGCCAATCTGTCCACCGGCACCTTCGAAGGCGGGAGCCAGCGAAGTCCCTTCGGTCGCCCGGCGGGCCAGCGAATTTTTGACGACCAGCAAGCGAATGTCCTTCGCCTCCAACTCGCCGCGAAGCTCGTTGGTGGTGTTGGCGTCCATCCCCACATAGCTGACCAAGACGGCATCTTCGACACCGTCGAGTCGCCGCTTGATGTCGCGGGTCACGAGTTCTTTGACGTATTTACTCATCGGATTGGTTCACTTCTCAGCGCTGAATTCGCACCAAACGGTCTAGATCGCAACTCTCACACTGGGGCTCATCGTGCCGCAAATCGCGATGCCTTTGACGTAGGTGCCTTTGATCGTTTGCGGCTTCATGCCGTCGATGAAACTCATGAAGCTGGTGATGTTTTCCACCAACTTGGGCGTGTCGAAACTCATCTTGCCGACCATCGCGTGGACGTTGCCGCCCTTGTCGTTTCGGAATTCGACTTTCCCGGCCTTGTACTCACTGACCACCTTGCCGACGTCGGGCGTCACCGTGCCGGCTCGCGGGCTGGGCATCAATCCTCGCGGCCCCAGGACTCGACCCAGCGGGCCGACCAATCCCATCATGTCGGGCGCCGCGATGCAAACGTCGAAATCGGTCCAGCCGTCTTTGATTTTCTTGGCCAAATCTTCCTGGCCCACTTCATCGGCACCCGCCTCTTCGGCCGCTGTCGCCGCGTCGCCTTTGGCAAAAACAACCACTCGCTGAGTTTTGCCGATCCCGTTGGGCAACACCAACGAACCTCGAATGATCTGATCCGCCTGATTGGGATCGACGCCCAACCGCATGTGAATTTCGACCGTCTGATCAAACTTGGTCGAATCGTATTTCTTCAAAGCCTCAACCGCCTCGGCGAGCGGGAGGGGTGTTTTGGGCTGCTTTTCAATAGCGGCGCGGTATCGCTTGGACTTTTTACCCATCGGGTCACGACCTTCGTTGTCGGGTGGTTTGGCGAGCTCACCTGTCCCAACTCAGCGATCCTCCATTGGTGTCACACCAAGATCGGACCGGTCGGCGGCAATCTCTCCCACTTGTGTTGCGGCGCAAAAAGCGGGCCGCAAGGAGGAAGAATGTGGCGGACCAGGCAAGAATCGTCAACTCCAATCGGGCCGCCACAGCGTTTTTTTCTTTTCCCGCCACCACAATCAAAGTTGATGGGTGGCACCAATTTGAAAATCGAAGTTGATGGGTGGCACCAAATTAGATGATGGGTGGCACCAATTTGAAGTGAAGGATGGAAAATTAGGTGGGTGGCACCAAATGGAAGGAAGAAAATGCTTGCCGCGTGACTACAGATGTGATACCCTATGGCTACACCCGTAGTCAAACGACGTTTTTTTGAGGTTTGCTCGATGGCGCGGTCGATTCAGATTTCCGATGCCGAATGGGATGTGATGACCGTGGTCTGGGACGGCCAGCCGATGACGGCCGGCGACGTGATCGCCGCGCTGGCCGAGACTCGCCAGTGGAATCATCGCACCATCCGCACGCTCTTGTCGCGATTGGTCGAAAAAGGGGCTCTTCAATACGACGTCGACGGCACGCGGTACATCTATCGGTCGGCGGTCAGTCGCCAGCAATGTGTTCGACACGAGTCGCGATCGTTTGCATCGAAAGTCTTTGGGGGCGACGTTGGTGCGCTGATTGCCCACTTCGTCGAAGACACGTCGCTCAGCCCGGAAGAAATCGATCGGCTGCGCCAACTCTTAGCCGCCAAGGACGGCAGCGACAAACATAGAAAGGGGACCAAGCGATGATGTGGTCAGAACCTTGGTTGGACCTGATTTGGCGGGCGACCTGGCAATCAGCGATTCTGCTTGGCGTGGTGGTCGTGATCACTCGCAGCTTGGGCGAACGGATCGAGCCACGTTGGCGATATCTGCTCTGGTCGGTGGTGTTGGTTCGATTGCTGGTGCTAGCCACACCGGCAGCTTCCTGGAGCCCGTACAACCTTGTTCCCACCGCCTCTTCCAACGCGCCGCAGTCGCCCGTTTCGGTCACCGACCCATGGTTGCCGGCCGATGAAAAGGCGTCGTCGCCGCTTAAACTCGCCGTCGAGCATGCCCCATCCGGTGCGGAAAGGGCAATCGAACCCGCCGCCACGATGTCGCCGCCGCCGGCCGAACCATCGACCGCAGCGCCGATGGCTCCGATCGAACCTCTGCCAAAAGGTCCCATCGCGCCCGGGCAACCGATTTCGTGGGCATCGGTCCTGGCGATGGTTTGGTTGGCCGGCTGCTTCCTCTGCCTGGTTCGATTGTTGGCGGCATGGAAAAACCTGCAGCGTCGGCTTTCGCATTGCCGGCCGGCAAGCGACCCTTCTTTGCAGCAAACTCTGAAGGAGGCCTGCGACAAGCTGAGCATCGGTCGGCGACCGGAGTTGCTGGTCACGCCAGAACCGATCAGCCCCTACATCGTTGGCCTTTGGCGAACCAAGATCGTGATTCCTGAATCGATCCTTGAATCTCTCGATACTCGCCGCAAGCGATACATCGTTGCCCACGAACTGGCTCATCTGTGTCGTGGTGATGTATGGACGCAGTGGATTTTCGCTTTGACTTCGCTGCTGCACTGGTTCAATCCATTGGCCTGGTGGACGATTCGTCAAATGAAGGCGGCTCGCGAAGCGGCGTGTGACGACATGGTGATCCAGCGGTTGGGCGATCCCGATTCCACCTATGCCAAGACCATTTTGGATCTGGCGGCGCAACTGCAGCCGGCACCGTTGGCACCAGGTTTGATCGGGCTGCTACGGGGCGGCAACGATCTGTCGCAGCGCATCGAACGGTTGGCCGATCAACGCCCGGCCAGCAGGAAAAGAACGATCGCCGGAGCATTGATCGTGGCGGCGGTGATGCTGTTGGGATTGACCGATGCGACACAGCCAACTGCAGCGGTCGCGATCGCGCAAAGCCCACCAAACGAACCGGCTGAGGAGACGACCGGTGTACCCAGCCGCGAAAAAACCTTTTCGATCACCGGTCACTGTTACGTGCTTGGTACTGCCGACGTGATCGAAGGTGTGAACGTTCACTTGGTAGCCGTCCGCGGATTGATCGGCGAGCCGACGTTGATTGACGCCGTGGTCACCGGCGAAGAGGGACGATTCACGTTCGGAGGTTTGGAATGGCCGCGACAACTCCGACTCGACCCGCTCAGCTATTTCATCGTCGCCGACGCACCGGGCCATCCGGTATTGGTGCAACGGATCTACCGATTCCGCGACCCCAATCGCGGCAGCATGCCATTTGGCTTTTATGCGGAACAAACCACTCTGCAAGGCCGGGTGATCGATGCGGCGGGCAACCCCATCGCCGGCGCCAAAGTGACCCGCTCGCACTACGAAGCGGGCCAGGTGATTGGGGTTGGCAGCGCCGTCACCGATTCGGAGGGACTGTTTCAGCTGAATCGGCTGCCGATCGCCATGAAGCTGAACAAACAGGGACTCAAATCGCTGGAGTTCTACGTCACTGGCGACGGTCTGCCGAAGACCAAGTTGTTCGCCGACAACGTGCCCGGTTTTGCCGACTTCAAAATCCCGAAAGGGTGCACGCTGACCGGCGTGGTGCAAAACAAGGCAGGCGCAGGGCAGAAGGACATCGTTGTGACCGCGTCTCCGACCACCGGTGGCGGCGATCGCCACGTTCGAACCGGCGCCGACGGCCGTTTTCAGATCACCGTCCCCCAAGGCAACTACAACGTCATGGTCGAGGACAAAAACGTTGTCGCGGCGGCGGTCGCCGATTTGGAATGCCGCGCCGGAACGGTTCAAAACCTGAAACCGTTCGTTGTCGGCGCCGGCGGCTGGCTGGCCGGCAGAATCGTTCACCCAGAAACGGGGAAACCTGTCTCCCGCACCAAGCGGGGCGAACGGATCATCGTGGGACTGTACGGACCGGCGCGTCCCGCCGGTCAACATGGGCTGACTCACGTCGACGATGATGGTCGATTTCGGCTTCGCGTCGCTGCGGGTGACAACTACCCGTACCTAACCAATTTGCACTGCGACCGGATGAGCTGGGACACGCGAAGAAAGCCGCCAGTGGTGGTCCGCGAAGGTGAAACGACCGAGTGCGTTCTGACCCAGGACGTCCAGAAGCAACCGGAACAGAAAATGATGGAAGCTCGCAAGATCTTTGCGACGCTGCCGGCGGCGACCGCTCCCCGGATCCAGGCCATCATCGCCCACTTTCGAAAGCTCAATCACACCGTCGACGAAACCGAAACCTGGTGCCTGATGATGCGAGACCTGGTGGAAATCGGTGGCGAAGCAGTGCCGGCACTCTGTGACGAACTGGATCGGACCGACCAGCAGCGAATGATCCGGCGACTCGCATTCGCCCTCCGCGCGATCGACGACCCCCGCGCCATACCGGTGCTGATTCGGTCGATCCCGAAGACGCTGCAACCATCGATGAGCGATTACGGGTTGATTGTCGAAGATGCCGATCTGGCCGCCTTCATGCAGCAGCACGACCTGGACAAAAAGCGAGGTGGAAAATATTTCAGTTTCGGCCGTCCGGTCCGTGAAGTGTTCGGCGCTTTGAAATCTCTGGCCGACAAAGGCTTTGGCGAAGGGGAACTTTTTTCGATGCATCGCAGCAAGGACGCTCGCAGTCTTCACCTGCAACAATCTCGCTATCAGAATGTCGCCGAAAAATGGCAGACGTGGTGGGAAGCGAATTGGCAAGATTTTGATGTTGATGAAAAGTATCGGCGAGTGAACCTGCCAGCGCTGGCTGAATTCGACGATTCGACGGCGCCGAGAGGATTGGAAATCACCGCCGATGCCCAAATCGATCGCTCCAGCAGGGGCTGGGTTCTTTCGCCGATCGGCAACAAGGGAAGAGGCAAAACCTTTTTCATGGACATCGACACCGGACTGACCCCAGCGTGGCCCAAACATCTTCCTCGCGAAGATTCTTCACCGCAGACGATCGCCGCAGCACAAAAGTGGGCCGCCGGCAAGGGAGCCGACCTGATGTGCGTCGCTCGTGATGATGGGGAAGGACAAAGTCCTTTTGCACTGCACGGAATCGGAATGAAGATCTGGCAGATCGATCCGCTGGACGCAAAGAACCTGGAAAAGAGATTGAAAGAGGGGAAGCTGCCGGAAGGACGCCCGGCTGAAGATTGGTTGATGCACTACGACGCCCAGACAAAACAGTATCGTTCGCAGCGGGGCAGTTGTTTCTTGTACCTCACTCGCGAAGGCGGTCTGGGAGTGATCACCGTCACCGATTTTGTCACCCAGGCCCGCGATATCACCGGCGCCTTTTCCGTGCCCCAAGGAGTCGGCTTTCACCTCGGCGTTCGATTCGATTTTAAAACCGTCGCGCGTTAGGATGCGAAGAACCTTCCAGGGGCCAGCCGAACGAATCGCAGACCACCCGTGATGATTGCACGCCACCGCGCCCTCGCCCTTTTGAACCAGTGCACCGGTGACGAGATCTGGAGTGTTCAAGCCTGCCGCGAGGCGGGGGTACCGGAGGCCTGGATCGATGAACTGGAAGACACCTTCGAATCGGGATTTCGAACCGACAGCCAGACGATTTACGTCGAAAATGCTCCGACCAACCAGTACCACGGCGTGCGGGATATCGATCTGGCCATCCATTTAGCCCGGTCGATGGGTTTGGACGTCGACCGCGTCACCCCAGCAGCACTGGGCCGCCGAGCCATGGTGGCGGCCATCAAAGAAGCGGTGATGGACGACTGATCGTCGGCCCTGGCGTGCCCGCACCCCCAATTTCGGAGAAATCGCCGACTGTCTTGCCGAAACGGGCCCATTCCTGGCATAATCGTCGCTTCAGAAAACCGAAAACCGACCGGAGCGTAGAGAGAAACGATGGCAGGCCGCGCAAAGAAAAAGGCTGAAACCGTATTCCTGGTGTGCGAGGAAAACGGCGACTACAACTACACCCTCAAACGCAAACCGGGTGGTGAAAAGCTACGGGTCAAGAAGTACAGTCCGCGGCTTCGCAAACACACTTGGCACGTCGAAAAGAAAAAATAAACCATCGGCGGTTCCCAAGGATGCCGGGCGATCTTCGCCGTCCCGGCGGATCATCAGCGGAAGCCGGGAGCGCGAAGAGATTTTCCCGGTGAGCGTATTGGCAAGGAAGCGGGAGCCCAAGGATGCAGCGACAATGGCGGATCATTCCACATGACGCCGCACGCGTCGAACAACTGATCTCGACCAGCCGCCTGCCCCCCTTCGTTGCTCAATTGCTGGTCAGCCGCGGCGTCTACGATGCCGAGGAAGCAAGTCGATTTCTGGACACCAAGTTGATGGGTCTGCGCGACCCGACGGAACTTCCCGGTGTCCCCGATGCGACCAAGCTGCTAGTCGATGCGATTGGGAACAAGACGCCGATCGTCATCTACGGCGACTATGACTGTGACGGCATGACCGGCAGCGCCATTCTGGTCAACGGCTTGCGGCTGCTGGGCGCGGACGTCAGTTACCACGTTCCCAATCGACTGGAAGACGGCTACGGGCTCAATCGGGCCGCCATTGAAAAGCTGGCTCAACGTGGCAAGAAAGTGATCGTGTCGGTCGATTGTGGGATCACCAGCGTCGAACATGCCCAGCTGTGCAAAGAACTGGGCGTCCAGCTGATCATCACCGACCATCACACGTTCGGCAAAGAGCTTCCCGATGCCGACGCGATCGTCCATCCGCGGCTTCCCGGATCGGCCTATCCGTTCGGCGAGCTGTGTGGTGCCGGCGTCGCCTTCAAACTCGCCTGGGCGATCTGCCAGGAAGTATGCGGCGCGAAGAAGGTTTCCGAGCCGCTGCGCAAGTACTTGATGCAATCGCTTTCGCTTGCCGCAATCGGAACGGTTGCCGACGTCGTTCCCCTTCTGGACGAAAATCGAATCCTTGTCGAACACGGGCTCCGCATGCTGCGCGCCGAGCCGATTCCAGGGTTGGTCGAGCTGATGAAGCTGACCAAATTGACCGAAGTCACCACCTTGAACACCGAAAGCATCGCTTTCAACATCGCGCCGCGGCTGAACGCCGCCGGACGTCTCGGTCAGGCCCAGTTGGCGGTGGAACTGCTGACCACGTCGGCCGGCGAACGCGCCGCCGCGCTGGCGGAATACATCAACCAGCTCAACAGCAGCCGCGATAGTTTGCAGCGAAGTGTCTACCTGGCGGCACAAAAACAAGCCAAGGCGGACTTTGATCCCGATTCGGATCCCGCATTGGTCCTGGCCGGTGTCGGCTGGCATCAAGGAGTCATCGGCGTGGTTGCCGGAAGGCTTGCCGACAAGTATGCCAAACCGGTGTTGGTGATCTCGATGGATACATCGGGAAGATCCGGAGCAGTCGGTTCGGGAAGAGTCGGCGGCACCGAAGTCGATCTCTACAGCGCTCTGGAAGAATGTGGTGAACGGTTGATGCGATTTGGCGGTCACAAAGCCGCGGCGGGAATCACCATCGACCAGCGGCAGATCGACGCCTTTCGAGGTGATTTTTGCGAAGCGGTGGCGCGGCAATGGACCGACAAAGACATCGTTCCCGAAATCACCATCGACGCCGAAGCGCCGTTTGTTCAACTGAACCTGGAAACGGTCAAACAGATGGAGCTGCTGGCGCCGTTCGGAGCCGGCAATCCTCGCCCGGTGCTGTTCTGCCGCGACGTGCAGCTGGACGAACCGGCGCGGCGGATGGGAGGCGGCGACCGTCACTTGACCGTAAAACTTCGGCAAGGCGGCAAAGTCGTGCGAGCAGTCGCCTTCAGCGCCGGCGAGTGGTGCGATGACCTCAACAACTCCGACAGCCCCATCGAAATTGCCTACCGCCCAGTGATCAACGAATTTCGCGGCATGCGAAAAGTCGAAATCCACCTCGTCGACTGGCGCGTCTCCAAAACCCTAGCAACCGTCTAAACTAAACCCCACTCCCACTCTCTACTCCTCACTCCCCACTCTCTTCCCCACCCTTCACAAAAAGCAGCTGGAATGCGCATTCATCCAAGCACACGGGTCCGATGCGTCCTATCGGTCGCCCTGGCGATGTTCGCGATCGCCGCTGCGGCAGATCCCCCCTCGCCGCCCGGCGACGCACCGCCATCGAAAACGGACAAACCGGTCGGCCTGGCCACCTTTGCCGGGGGCTGTTTCTGGTGCATGGAACCTCCCTTTGACAAACTCGACGGCGTCAAGTCGACCACGTCGGGTTACATCGGCGGCCGCGTCAAGGATCCGACCTACAAACAAGTCTCCTCCGGACGGACGGGTCATGCCGAAGCGATGCAAGTCGAGTTCGATCCCGACGTGGTCTCCTACCAGCAACTGCTCACACTCTTCTGGCACAACGTCGATCCGACCCAGGCGGGCGGTCAGTTCTGTGACAAAGGAAACCAGTATCGAACCGCCATCTTCTATCACTCCGAAAAGCAAAAAGAACTGGCGCTGAAATCAAAAGAACAAGTCCGACAAGAACTTGGCAAGCGGATTCAAACACAGATCGTCAAAGAAAAAACCTTTTATCCTGCCGAAGACGATCACCAAGACTACTACATCAAGAATCCGACCAAGTACAAATTCTACCGCTGGAAATGCGGCCGCGACTCACAACTGGACAAAGTCTGGGGCAAGATAGCTCGACAGCCGTAACTTCGTCATTCGACAACACTCTCCCTCTGGGGGGTTGAGCAGACGGTTGCGATGGGTGCATGCGCCGCGTCGCACCCAACCAGCAACAAACTGACACGCCTATCAGCGTTCTTCTGTCGTAAGACGCTGCCGCAAAGCCTCGACACTTAGGAACGAGCAATCAATTAGTGGCGCATGATGGTTTGAGCATGTAGTTCCAACGCGGAACGATTCGATCATAACTGATCCGCAGAGACGACTTCATCCAATCAGTCGCCTCACGTCCTGTTTGATAGACCTTCTTCATCACGTGGACCGTTGTTCGCAAACCGCCTCGGGTTGTTGCTCTTCGCATCAGTTCGACTACGCGGGCAAGCGAATCAAAGAGCATCCCTTCGCAGACGCGGCTGACGTGAGGGAAGAATCGACGCTCAATTGGGTTGTACTTGCTGCAGTAACTGGGAAAGTGCGCGATGCGAATCGGAAGACCGATGCGATCGGCCAATCGTTGAAGATCCCACTTGAAAAGATACTTCCCAGCTGGATTGCTGCCGCCACAGTCGCAGGTCAACAGGATCGATGTTGCGTGCGGGTATCGCTTCTTTCCCAAACGCTGCCAGAAGTTGCCAAAACTCTCGCAAGCGAACTCGCTTGTGTCGCGGGACAAACCCAGATTGAGGTGACCCAGATTCAAACGCTGGTCGTAGATCCCGTGAGGAATCAAAACGCCATCGGCCCAACTGGGGAAATCGTGATCAAACGCTTGAAAGGATGCGCTGCTGTAGGCACGCCCTTTGCGGTACAGCATTCCCAGGTGCTCCTTGGCCTTGGTGTCGATCGAAAACCAAGGATTCCCTTCCGCTTCGTACCGATGAATCAAGTCAGTGATGTGATCAAATTGTTCTTCACGATCGACGCTCTCCCCTCCAGCTACCGACTTGGCAATCTTTCGCAAACGAACCCCTGCCTCGGCGAGCCAACTGGCGACCGTCTTTGCACAGACAGGTGTTCCCATTCGGGTCATTGCGTCGGCAAGTGCTGGCGGCTTGAGGTCGGTGAAGATGAGATCTTCTTCATCAGGGCTGCCGCCAACTCGGACAGTTAATTGGCTGATCAAGTTTTGTTCGGCTTGAGACTCCGATTCGATCTTTTTTTTCGACCGGCCCCCGGCCGGCGAATCCTGCCAGCGGCCGGGTCCTTGTCAAGCGAATCAAGTTCAGCTCGTCCTCGCTCAACTGTGTGTGCCGAGCAGCCAACAACACGACAAATCCAGGCAACTCCACCACGACCATGACGTTCTGCTTCGATTGCCACAAAACGCCTGCGGTCCTTCTCACTGAGCGAGTCGGCAAAATCCCGAACGCGAATTTCGATTTCGTCAGTCAGGGCTTCTCGATTGGTTTTGCTGGCCATCCGTGGCGTCCTTGGTGTGTAGACGGGTGTTTTGGTCCAAACAGTTTACCGGAACCGTCAAAACAAGGCGCCACTAAAAGATCAGTCGTTCCTAACGGGTCGTTGCAAAGCGACCAATGCAAAGAGCAACGCAGCCGGTACCGTAACAACAATCAGCGAAAGTATCGAATACCCACGACGATGGCACCAAAATCATGCTGAAAATAGGACGTTTTCCAGAAATTCGATATTGCGTGCGGGGTGTACTGACAACCGCACTTCAGTGGAACGCGTCAAACGAACGTGATTGTTTTGTTGACACACCACTGAAGCCCGGAACGCAAGAAATCGTCAACTCCTCTGAACTCATGCTGAATTGTGTCGAGAGATCTTTTCACAAGCCCCCCCTTCGAGCACAGGCCGATCCGATAGTTCGCGGAGGATTCCGAAGACAAGCTAAAAAAGACATAGCCTATGGTGACGGCGCAGGACGCCCCTTTGGAACTAAATAGGCATATGTGAAAAGGAAGGTCAATACGCCGTTCAGATCCTGATCTCGTCTCTCTCAAATCAACAATGGTGCAATAATCAACTTCGACATCCCATTTTGCCAGTGTCATACCAACAAGCATTCTCAAATCATGATCTATTGAAGCAAAGCCTTCTTTCGACTTGCTCTCCAATGCATTAAGTGTTTCTGATGCTATCGACCGAAGAATAAATTCGCTCATTTTTGGTCTTAAATCGGCATGTTCACTGCGGTTTATGAAAGTTTGGACTTATCCAATCTCCGAAACTGTTACCCCGGCGAATTCCAAGCCCTCGCCGGATCACCAGGCCGGGGTGGAACAATGTAAGGTCCTCCGCCGGGCATAATAATAACATCTCCTGGCTTTGGGTTCGGTAATTCTCCCTCTCTCCAAACATGCCAGAGCTCAGGCACTATGTGAATCATGAATGCGGCCGGTGCGATGCAGCGTAGAACCCTTTGCCCACACCGTGATATCTGTCGTAGTCGATCGTTGAGTAGGCGCCGCCATCGCATTTCATCTCGTATCCGCCTGCGGTGAAGCTCATTCTGCCGTCGTGACTCAGCTTCAAATGCTTCGATTTCATGGGCCGGGTACCCGGCTGCCCGCATCTGCTCTAGCTGTCTTTGCCGTCGCTCTATCTGCTGTCCTTGGTCAATAGTTCTGCTTTGAATGCTTTGCTCGACATCACAGATCGAAGCGGACAATTCTTCTCGTCCCATATTCCTCGGAACGGAATCCGGAATCTCCCCGTGTAGACGTGGTGGATTTGTGTTGGTGTCCAGAAACGGAGGCTCCCAAAGCCCGCTGGGATCGACGGAATCAACTGGTGAATTACTGACGTACATATAGACGTTCCACCAACTGCCCTCAAATCCAATCGGATCCCTACTCAAAAACCGCCCAGTAAGCGGATCGTGCATCCGGGCACGGTAGTGGTAGAGTTCGAGTTCCTCGTCCCACTCTCTTCCTGTGTAGGTGTAACGGTTGTCGTAGTTGCTGGTCGTTCTTGCCGTTCCTCCGTTGTCGTAGATGCCAAGCCCGCCGTAGGCGGTGTAGCTGTAGCGTTCCTTGACGTTTCCGTTTTGGTCGGTCAGGGCAATGATGCTGTATTGCTGGTTGCGGTGGTAGTAATGCTCACCGCCACCGGTATGGCCGATCCGCATGATCGGTTCGTCGATGTAGCTGGCGTAGATGTAGCAATAGGTCGGGCTGGTCGCCGCCGTGCCGGAGGGGTAGTCGAGGAAGGTTTGCTGACCGTTTTGCACGAAGACGGTGACGTTGGTGCCGTCGTCTCGCTTGACTCGCCGGCCCAAAGCGTCATAGCCGTAGGTGACGTCGTCGACCGAGTCGTTGTCGACATCGGCCCCGGTGAGCCGGTTGTCGAAGTCCCAGCTAAGAGCAAGCGGGTTGGAGCCACTGCGGAGAACAGCCGGGATCGACGTCATGTTGCCTTTGACGTCGTGGGTGATCGACTGTGATGCAGCTGTGAGTAGTTCGTGGGCCGCTCCGTGGGTGCGGCTTTGAGTGGAAAGATTCTCGGTGATGCTGCTCCAGTCGCCGACCAAAGACAGGCTCCAGGATTGATCGAGATTGGTATCGTCCCGCTCCCAGTTGACCAGGCGGTCTTCGTCGTCATAGCCGCTTGATCCGACGGTGAAGCCGTAACCGCTCATCGTTCCCGTGATCGTCTCGGAGGTCTTGTTTTTGTTGTCATCCCACGCGTAACTGTAATTGCCGATCGAGCCGCCCGTGTGAGTGATGCTGGCCAGCGTATTGTCGTTGTTGTAGGCGTGGGTGGCTGTGATCCCATTATTGTACACGCTGGAGGTCATTCGCCCGCCATTGTCATAGCTTCTTGTGTCGATGGTGGTGCTGTCGACCTTGACCGTGGCGAGCTGGCCACGATCGGTGTAGCTGCGATCGACGTCGGTACCGTCGGGATAGGTATAGCTGGAGACTTGCCCGGCGTCATCATAGGCGGTATCGATGGTGTAGGTGACGCTGGCGATGGTGAGTGCTTCGGACGCTTTGCGGCCGGCATCGTCATAGGTGTAGGTGACCGTGTTGCTGTAGCGGCCACTGACCGCGGTGAGCATCCGCCCGGCCGCGTCATAGGTGAAGGTGTCGGTATCGGCGATCGTCCCCGATGGGCTGTTGGCTGACGTGCGGTAGTCGCGGGACGTGAGCCGACCGGCAAGATCGTAATTGTAGGTGACGGTGTCGCCTGCTTGATCTTGTTTGCTAAGCGTTCGACCGGCCGGATCACGCGTGAAGGTAACGATGCCGTAGGTCGACTGGCCGGGCGTACCGCCGGTGTGGTCGGGATAGGTTTCAGTCAGTTTGCCGCCGGCGTCGTTGTAGGTGTAGGAAGTAACGTCGTCTTCGGCATCGGTGAGCGAGGAGAGCTGGCCGGTAGCCGTGTAGGCGAATTCGGTCTCCCCGGCCAGCCGGTCGGTAGTTTTCACTCGCCGGCCTCTGGCGTCAAACGCGTAGGTGGTGGTTTCGCTTTTGGCGTCGGTGGAGGTGATCTTGTTTCCGGCAGCGTCATAGGTGCTGCTGGTGGCATCGCTGGCCGTGTCGGTGCAAGTCAGGTCGCGGCCCAACGCATCATAAGTGCAGTCCTCGCCGAAATTATTCGGATCACGAATCTTGATCTGATTGCCGGCGGCGTTGTACTCAAAGGAAGTGATCTTGCCGAGTGCATCCACGCGTTGGATGACGCGGCCGGCGGCATCGGCGTGCTGTTGACGCACCTTGCCGAGGGCATTGATGTTCTTGGTGACCAAGACAGTGCCGTAGCCGGTGAGGTTGGTGGTAGCGTCATAGCGGCGACAACTCCAACTCATCAAATCATTGGGGTTACTGCCGTCATGGGGCTCGATCACGCCGGTCATCACGGTGCGGCCGGTAGCATCGGCAATCACAAACCTTAGCTCCTCTTCGGCATTGATGGTCACGCGGGCACTGCCGGGAGCAATTGTGCTGAAGCTGATGCCCGCTCCACCGTTGGCTTCGGTATCAGCTAGCTTGGTCAGGGCATCGGAAAGATTGACGCTGTACGTGCCGCCACCGAGCTGGTTGGCGGTCAGTCCGCCGCTGGTTGCATCCAACCCACTGCCGTCGGCCAAATTGTCGTCATAGAGATATTGGTTGGTCAGGCCAAGCGATGCAGAGACACTATCGAGTCCGGCAATCGGCGGATCATCGACATCGACCACGCCGCGAGCGGTCAGCCAGGTGGTGCGAGCTACCGGTCGGCCCCTGCCATCGTAACGTGTGGTCACTTCCCGGTAGGTTTTGGCATCGACCGGATTGTCGAGTGCCGCCGTGTGAGCAGTATAGGTTTCGATCGTGGCCTGGTGCACCGTTCTTCCACCTGCATCACTGCGGCTGATACTGCCGTGACCGAGCGGGTTTTCTGTGGCGGTGACTTGGCCGCAGCAATCCTCGTGGTGGGTTTTCCAGACCTTGCCGGCAAAGTCGGTGTGCTGGGTGCGGCGGCCAAGCAGGTCATAGACAAAGGACTCGGTGGCCGCCTCGGTGGTGCCCGGAGCTTCGACGTGGGTTTTCACCAGTCCGCGATCGGTGTAGGTCCACTGCTGGCGAGCCTTTTGGTAGCCGCCGCTATCGCCTGAATCGAAGTAACGGGGTGAGCGGACTTCGGTCACGTTGCTTCCATCGTCATAGTCGGTTTCGGTGCGCAGCGCCAGAGCGGTTGAAAGGTTCGATAGTGTTGAGCGATTCGTATAGTCGGCATCGGCAATGATGGCGGTTTGCCGGTTGCGGCTGTCATATTCATGCTTGGTCGCCATGTTGCGGCCGTCATGGATGCGTTCGACATTGCCCACCGCGTCAAACACCGTGTCGGCGATGAGATAATCGGCATTGGCGGTGAAGTCGCGTGTTTTGTTGATCACCGCATCAAAATCGGCCAGTGAAAACTCGGTCGTCGTGCCGGTGACGCTGCGGATCAGCCGCCCGTCGGTGGCGTCATAAGCGAAATAGGTGTTGCGGCCATAGGCGTCTTCGCTGCTGAAGAGCTTGTTGTCGACATAGGTCAGTTCGCTAGTGAGCGATTCGCCGCTACTGGTATGGACGGTCGTTTCGACGCGGCGACCGCGATAGTCGTAGACGTAAGTGGTTTTGGCACCAGCCCGAACGCTTTCGGTCGGCTTATTGGTGCCGTCGAGATATTCCCAGCTTTCGGTTAGAGCGAGTTCCGGTGTCGCCGTTTCGGTGGTGCCATCCATCTGGGCCGCGGCCGTGACCCGTTTGGTCAGCCGATCGGCATCGTCATATTCATAGGTCGTGACCACGCCCATGCGATCGATCGTCTTGACCAGCAGCCCGGTCGAATTACCGGTGGTGCCATAGACGTTCTTGAAAGTGCTGCCATCGTCGTAGAGCGTACTGATCAGCCGGTGGCGGCCATCGTAAAAATACTCGGTGACGTGATCGGCCGGATCGGTCACCGTGTCGAGCCTGCCGAGCGAATCGTAAGTGAATTCGGTTTCCGGACGCGTGCCGCCGGAGGTGTCGGCCGGGCCGGTGATCTTGCTCAGCAGATCGTCGCCGTTATAGGCGTAGTCGGTTTCGTTGCCGAGCCAATCGATCACTTTGGAAAGCTTGTCGGTACCATTGCCGGAGGCATGATACTGCCACTCCATCTTGGCATAGTCGGCCGTTTGTACATCATCACTCGCACAGCGATCGTAGGTGACCGAGCCATAGGGGTCGATCGTCGGCGTGTTGGAGGTCGAATCGGTCAAGCCGACTTCCACCTTGGTTCGTCGCCCCTTGCTGTCGTAAGTCGTCAGCGTCACGTTGCCGTTGCGATCACGGTATCGAGTCACCTGGTTGCGGGAGTTGTAACAATAGGCTTCCAACGTATCGTCCTCATAGACCGTCATCGTTCGGTTACCGAGCGTATCGTAGGAGTGCGTTCGCTGAATGTCCCGCTCGTCGATCACTGAATCGGGCCGGCCGTGCAACAATTCGGTCATGTTGCCTTCATAGCGGACGTAAGAGGATTCCACCGTGCCGGTGATGTCGTAATTCTCCTCTTGCTGGTCGTAAGAAATCGTCCAGCCATCCTTGTAGTAGCGTTTGGGGATGGTGTAAGTCGTGACGCTTTGAGTAAGCAGGTGGAGTTCGGGCCTGACCATGCCGGCTCCTTCATAGACGGCGGCATACACATCCCACGTTTCCGAGTCGTCTTCGATGAAGGAGAAATACGACACTTCGTTCTCGCCGTTCCTGACCACGCGGGCCACGCCGACCGTGGTCGGCACCACCGTGCCGTTGACCGTGGCGACCGAGCCGACCAGATTCACCTTTTTGTGCCGATGCATCGGCGGAGCGGCCAGATCGTCAATCGACATTTCGATCAGCCCGTTTTGTCCGGCCGCGTAGCTAAAGGTGCTGGTCGTCTGATCGGGATACTCCACCTCGCTCAAAAAACCGCCGCCATAGCTGTATTCAATATCGCCGCCACTACCGGGAAGTGCCACCTTGCTGATCACCCAATTGCCCGCTTCCTGCTGCGTCTTGTAGGTGAAGGTCAGCGTGTTCCCCAGGGCATCGGTGACGGTGTCGATCTGCCATTGCCTGGAGGGCGAGGCATCAATCTCGGTTTGCGTCCAGGTTTTGTAGGTGATCGTGTAGCCGGTGCCGTCGACATTGCGTGCTTCGATCAATCGTCCGTCGGGCGGATGATTGTTTTGCACATTCCAGCTGGAATCGGCTTCGGCCAGGATCAGTTCAAACAGAAACCAGCTATCGTCGAAATTGTAGACCTTGGCGTATTTGGCTCCGGGGAAATTCAAGCTCGTATCAACCCCTTCGATACCGTCGGCCGGATCCATCTGATCATCGAGAATCTCGACGCGATCAACGTGCTGCCGCTCATCGGGCAGCAAGATATTGTCGTCATCCCACTGGAAGTTGAACCGGGCCGAGGTCGAGGGCACGGTCAAAAACGCCCAGGTATCGCCATTCAGATCCGAACCGCCGAGTGCATGGCTGTCATAGGTGTAAACGCTGTTGAAGGCATTCGTATCCATCCTGAGCCGAAGATCAAAATTGGTGACCACGCCCTGGCCAAGCCCGCCGGCAACAAAGAACTCGCGGCTGCGGTGAAAGCGTTTCAGTTCCAGCGTCGAGGTGGCAATACGCGGCACATCGACACCCCAGTGAATGTAACTGTGAAAGGAATCATCGATGTAAGAACCGGTGGGAGTGATGAAATCTTCGCAGACATCGCATGTCGGTGGATTGATGCTGGGTGGTGAAGGATCGCTTCGGTTTTCGCCGCCACCGGCTTGATTCCCACCGCCGCAGGTGACGCAGCTTCGATTGGCCCCAGCAAGATTCGGTGGGGGTGCCGCACCGCCGCCGCCGGACTTCTTGCCGCCGGCCCCCGCTCCTTCTCCCACCCCGAAACCACCAGTTCCGGCTCCTTCGCCCACGCCAAAGCCCGAATCACTGGGCCCTGAAGACGACGACACATTGCCAGGGCATGGGTGACGTCCGAAGCAATGCTCGAACGGATTGCCGCTGGCTTGTTGGACCGCATCATCCGGATCGATATACGGACCATTGTCGCTTTGAGCGACATTGCCCACCAACATCAACAGGCACACCAAAACCCACGGTAATCGCCATCGGTTGCTCGTCATCTTCATCACCCCTATCCGCCTTCATTTGCCGGCGGCCGCGATTGACGGCAACATCACCGGCAAACGTATCGGGTAAGAAGCGTTCACGGCCCAGCATCGATTGCATCGACGCTGGAACGACCAGCAATACCAACGCAACCACGCCGGTTTGCTCGTGGATCGCTCCCCACCACAACGAAGAATAAGTTGAAAAGTCGTTTGGCTTGCCGAGCGGAGGCAAAGAGCAGTGCTTGTATCTTGTAACCCCACCAAGCAACTTCAATGCTATGGCCCACCTTCGACCGGTCAAGCAATTGTCAAGGCGATTTTGACGATCAGCGACCAACTGAGCGGTTGGCCTCGTTTTGGCACACCGCCCTATCTCCTTGCCGCAACATGAGTAAGGACGAAAAACGGGCCGGGAAATCAGGTGATAGCAACATCAAAATCGTTTTTCTTTTTTCGCCTGATACCAAGGCAGCCGTGACCACCCTGCAAGTCGCTACTTCACATCCGAACTCGCATTGCACGACTGTAGCGCGATACCAAGTGTCCAAACGGTGCGACTGACCAACGATGGATTGGGGAGGTACGACCACACTCCGGTTCGCTAGATCCAAACGAGCTCAACACAGGCTGCAAAAGTTGCCAGGGCTGTCGCCCAGAACCATGTTTTGATGCAGGCAAGCTGCTGCCTATCCTACGATGGGCGATTAAACGCACCAGCGGCGGAGAAGATTAGCGAAGAATTCGATTCCGGCTTCGATTTGAGCCAGTTCGATCCATTCGTCGGTGGTGTGTGCCTGGGCGATATCGCCGGGACCGCAGACCAGTCGTTGCTGCAATTGGTGAAACTCGCCGCCGTCGGTTCCGTAGCAAACCGTCTTGGCAGGCTCACCTGCCAGGCGACACATCGCTTGCAGAAACTCGGCCTGCGGATCGATCCACATCGGACCGCCGCCAGCGAATCGCTTGAACTCCAGACCGAGCGATTCTGCTGTTTCGCGCGCCTCGGCAATCAGATCCTCCCCATCGATTTCCGGCATCGGCCGAAGGCTGAACCAGGCCACCGACTTTTCCGGAGTGATGTTCACCGCGCGGCATTGATCGCTGACACCGAAATTCCAGGAAAGCGTCGGTGGATCAAAACGGCTGTCGTGATACTTGCTGTCGACGTTGGTGCGGCGGTTCAGCTCCAACAATTTCCGCAGCATCGGCACCATCGCTTCGTTGGCATTGATGCCGTCAGTGGTACTACTATGCGCAGCGCGGCCTCGGCTGGTGATGCTGCACCCGACAATTCCTTTGTGGGCGTGAACCACCGACAATCGAGTCGGTTCGCCGATGATTGCCAGCGGCTGCGATTGGACGATCTGGCGAAAGGCGTTGGATTCTTTCACCAGATGCTTGGCACCCTCAAAACCAACTTCCTCGTCCGCCGTGCAAACGATCCAGATCGGTTTGGATTGATCGGCCGCTGAGATCTGCGAAACGGCAGCCAGCATGGTTGCCAACGAACCTTTCATGTCGCACGAGCCGCGACCGAAAAGCTTGTCACCTTCCACCACCCCGACAAACGGATCGCTATCGGGACCGGTCCAGCGGTCGGCGGGCACCACGTCGGTGTGGCAAAAGTAGGCGAGCCCACCATCGAAATCGCCCCCGCCCTGTTTTGGATCACGGCGAGCAACCAAGTTGACCTTCTGCTGTTGGTCACCATCGATGTACTCCGTCCGCTCCACGGAGAAACCAAGAGCCTCCAACTGCCCGCCGACAAAATCAGAGATGTCAGCATTGCTGGAAGAACTGACCGAGGGAAACGAAATCAAACGTCCCAGCAGATCCACGGTGTTTTGCAAAAGCGACATGAGCATTGTCCTTTTTATCAATTTCGCTAAACCAGAACAACCATCTTTCCTTCGTGCCGATTTATCGTCGTGTTGGTGCTCGACAATGGCTACAATGAAGAGTTCTGCCGATCCGATCCGGCTGTGAAAGTGAGAATCGAGATGTTACGTGATGCGACCAAAACAGAACCTTTGAAGAACCTTCCGCTGCGCAGTGATGCCATCGAGGTGGAACCTACTTGGACCGATTCTGTACGGGGCCTGGTGCCCGGCGCGGTGTCGCTGATGGTGCACACGCTGGTGCTGCTGGTCTTGGCGCTGGTCACGCTGGAAGACAAAACGACCGAGATGGTGCGAATGATCGCCGTGCCGCCTCCTGAAAAAGTGGAAGACCCGCCGGTGGAGGTCGAACTCGATCCGGAGATCGACGTGGTGATCGAAAACATTGCTTTGTTCAACGCCGCACCCGCGCCGGCCAGCGCCGCCGCAGCCGCCAACGCGCCAACGCTTGACCAGACTCTGGTTGCCAAGGCCGATGTATCGCAAATCCGAATCGAGGCTCCCACGGTCGGCATGCCCGATGCCATCTCGTTGATCGAGGCAGTTCCCGACGGCGAAGTGAAGGGGGAAGCTCGCGATATCGTTGACAGTTACCAGCAGGCGCTCGACCGATTGGCACAGGAACTGGTATGGATGCTGGATGAAGGACCAGTGTTGGCGGTCTGGTGTTTTGACCAGTCGGGCAGCATGAAGGATGATCAGAAGGAAATCCGTGACCGCATCGAAACGGTTTACGAGCAACTCGGTCTGCTGGGGCGAACCAACAACAAGGCGCTGCTGACCGCGGTGACAAGTTACGGCGAAAATTTCGTCGACCACACGCAACACAACCCGACGGCGGATCGCGAAATCATTCGCAAGGCGATCGACGCGGTTCCGGTCGACGATACCGGCAAAGAAATGATGTGCGGCGCCGTGGGAACCACCATCAATACTTATCGAGACCTTGCCCGTCGCGGCCGGCAGATGGCGATGATCCTGGTGACCGACGAAAGTGGTGACCGCACCAACAACGACGCTTACTTGGAAGAAGCGATCCGAATCGCCAGGGCTGCCAAGTGCAAGATCTATGTGCTCGGTCGCGAATCGGTGTTCGGCTATCCGTTTGCCTACATTCGTTGGCCGCACCCGCAAACCAAACGAGTCCACTGGTTGCAGATCGATCGCGGGCCCGAAACGGGATTCCCCGAACAGTTGCAAACCAACGGATTCCGCCGTCGTCACGACGCGTTCAGCAGCGGATTTGGACCCTACGAACAGACTCGAATGGCTCGCGAAACCAACGGCATCTTTTTCATGCTGCCCAGCGTCGAAACGAATTTGGTCGGCGCTTACAAACACAAGTACGAAATGGAAGCGTTGCGGCCGTATCGACCCGACCTCCGCGCACGGATCGAAGTCTTTGCCGATCGGGATCAATATCCAATGCGAACGCTGATCTGGCAGGTGATTCAGGACTTGAATCCGCACAACAAGAGCGCCCAGAAAGCGGTTGAATTACGGATGGAGTTCTCGTTGAACCCGCAACAATTCATCGAACAGACTCGGCAAGAACAAACAAAGGCCAAGATGCACTTGCAATACATGGCCGAAGCAGAGAAACGATTGTTGGGCGGCGCGAAACTTCGCGAGCAGGAAGTCGATCCACGCTGGCAAGCCAATTACGATCTGATCCTCGCTCAGCTCGTCGCCTACCAGGCTCGTACTTACGAATACGGAGTCGCCTTGGACGACTTCATTCGGCAGCCCAAGACCGCGCCGCCGATGCGGAACCAAAAGCAACTCGTTCACTGGGACATCCGCACCGTCCCAAAAATTCGCACCGAAGATGCGAAACCGTACATCGAACGAGCCAAAAAGCTGTTTGCCGAGGTGCAAAAGAACCATCCCGGTTCGCCCTGGTCGGCCCGCGCCGAGTGGGAACTGCGGCGGGGATTCGGAGTCGACCTCGGCCCCGATTACCACGTTCCCTACGTCAAGGTAGCCAATCCCATCAAGCCACCGAAGTTGTAAATCGCATCGATTCGTCGCGAAACCCGCCAAGAGTTTCGCTACGGCAATTTTCTCTACTCTTTGTTTGCCCAGATGCTTCCTGAGTAGCGATCGTTGAGCAGGTTTTTGGCGGCGCTGGCGCGATCTGCTTTTTTTGCCGCCGCCCATAGTTTGCTGAGGTGGTAGAGCGATTCGGCGTGGATGTCGGGATGGGAATAGAAGAGCACGTCGACGTGCAAATAGGCAATCAAGGCGTCTTTGGGTTTCCCCGCTTTCAGCAAGCAATCGCCTTGAGCGTTGTAAGCGCGGCCGAACAATTCTCCATCGGACGGGTCGTTGTCGGCAATGACTTTTTCGATCAGCGAAATGCCTTCTTCGGGAGAACTTGTTTCGGCCAGGCAGCGACCCTTGCCGACTTGAGCAAAGAGTTTTTGTCGTTTGGCTTCGACCGTGTCGGAGGGGTTGGACAGGACGCCTTCAAAGACCGTTTCCGCCTTGGCAAACTCGCCTTGTCCGACCAGCGCGCGGGCCTGCGAGATCATCGCTCTCATTTTGTATTCAGGAAAAGGTGACTTGGCGATCGCACCGTAGTAGGTGACGGCGTTCTGATAGTCTCCCTGAGCCACGGCCAGGTCGCCAAGCAATTCTGCGGCGGTGTAAAAGTGGTAGCTCTTGGGCACCTTTCGCACGAAAGCAAGCATCGACTGAGAAGCCTTGGCCTTGTCGCCGCCGGCGGTCAGCGCCATCTTTCCTTCGCACAGAGCCAGGAAGAACTGCAGGTCCTGCTTGACGACTTCTCGTTGAATACCGGCCGGGTCGACCCGTTTCAGATCGTTCCATGCCGATTCGATTTTGCCTGCCAGCGCCTTGCCGCGGCCAGAATTCAATTCGGGTGGATCCTCCGCAAAGACGACTCGGCGTATCTCATTGACCTTCACTTTGCGCTGATTACCGCGAACGTCGATGGCGATTTCCGCGGGAGTGGAGGCGATGATCTTGCCCGTGATGGAGGATCCGCCGCGGACGTAAATCTGGTCGGTCTGGGCGGCTGCCTGGCGAAACGATCCGCCGATCAGCAGAACAAACACAAAGATCAAGGAAACGATTCTCATGGAGCGTCACTCGGCGGGTACAGCGATGTTGGTGACTTCGGTTGGTTTTTTGCCCTGGGCGACCAGGATGCGGTTGAGCAATTGGTTGTATTTGGCAGTCCAATCGGCACCGCCCAGGGTGGGATAAAGTTGTTTGGTTCTGGAAGCGTCTCGCCAGGCGTTGTCGATTAGCTTTTTCTTTTCTTCACCTTGCTTGGTCATCGCCAGTTCCAACTGGCATCGCGCCAATTCGTACCGCGCCTCGAAAAACGTTTCGCGGAATTCCTTGTGGGGAAGAGTCCCGGTGGCAATCTTTCCCCAACCCCAAACGTTGGACTGTGGCAAACGGATCCCGGCGATCGCGTCGGAATACATCTTGGCATCTTCCTTTGCCCATTGTTGCAACAACCGAGCCGCTTCGACTTGAACGTTGATCGCGTTGGGGTTTTGGGCAAGCACTTGTTCCAGCAGCGCCAGCGCATTGGCGTAGTCACGAATCTTTGCCATCACAGTCGCCATTCGCACTCGAATTTGCGTGGCGGTTTTGGGGGGAACGGATCCGCTGGTCAAGATGTTTCGAAAGGCGACGATCGCGTTTTCGTAGTACTTCTTCGCGTCGGCGCTCAACATTCCGCTGCCGTCGTCAAAGCCGGCGCCGATTCCGGCAAACGTTTCGGCGACCCAATTCAACGTTCCCGGATCGGTTGCCTTGGCGGCAAGTTGTTTCAAGAAAGCTTCAAAGACTTGCGCCATTTCTTGTCGCGCATCGGGCGAGGCCGACTTCATCTGCGCTTCCACGCTGCGAGCCAGATTGACATAGACGGCGATCATTCGCTGCCGTCCCGACGGGTCGGATGCGACGGCCGTTTGCAGCGCGCCCATCGCACGCTCCGCCTTTTGCATCATCGCCTCGCCGCCAGTTCCCAACTGCGCGACATAGGCTTCCAGCGCGGTTCGATAGGTCGTTTCGATGAACACCGGGTTTTGGACGGCGGCGTGACTCTGATCGACCAACACCAGCGGCCCCAGCTGCTCATGCTCCAGCACCTCGATCGCCAACGCGTCATCCAACGAGGCGTGATGGGCCTGTGCTAGCGAAAGCATCGCCGTTGAGTTGGAGGTGGTGATCTCCGGCTGTTCAGGCAGACGCTTGTAACCGGCCGCGAGCATCTCGCGAGCGGTTTGCTGCATCTTTTCCAGCTCGGCCCTCTTTGCGGCCAGATCGACCTGGTCGGGTGGGCCCTCCAATTCCCAGCGGTGAATTTGTTGCGACAGTGCCACCGCGGCTCCCCAAATCGCCTGGCCGGTGATCCATTCGGACTGGCCGCGTTTGGGCGACGATTCGGGAATCCGCTGGGTCAGGTGAACGGCATGATCAAACTCGCCAGCATTGACCAGGTAGGGAACCAGTGTATGCAACGAATTCTCGGCATCGGCTGTGCCGGGCCAGGTGTCGGCGATGTGATTGGCAACGGCGACCAGTCGAGCGACCTCGAACTGCCGATCCTCCGGATCGGCACGGTCGAAGATCATCAGGTAGCAGGAGAGAGAAATCTGTGCGCACTGGCGGGCGCCGGCAGCGTCGGGATAACGCATCGAAACGAAATCGCCAACCAAAGCGGCGTTGAAGTAATCCTGTTTCAAGTAATACAAGTAGCACAAGAAATAGCGAACCAGATTGACGTCGCTGCGAGGCGTGTCACGATCGGCCAATTGAAGCGCCAATCGGTAGTAGCCGATCGCGTCCTGACGGTTGCGCTCGAACTCCGCTTCGGCTTCGCCGGCCTGTTTTTGCAATTCTTCTTTCGCAGCCGGATCTTTCTCCGCGGCCAACTGCGCCTTGGCCGTTTCGATTGCTCGCCGCGCCGGCTCGATCGCATCGAGCGCCTCTTTGCCCGCCACCTGTGCTTCGGCGAAAGTCGTTGGCTCCGTTTCCACTTCGGCTTCGGAAACGCCGCCCAAGCTGGTCACCAACTGCCGCGCTGGTTCCTGGAGCTCGCCGCTTTCGCTGGCCACGAACTTGGCATGTTGGAGCGCCTGGGCAATCGATTCTCGAAACGTTCGTGTGTCGGGTGGTTCTTCTTTTTTGGCTGCGTCCGCCTGCATCTTCAGCGCCCTGGCCAGGCTCAGCCGAATGGACAGCCAATTCGATTCACGATCTTTGTTTGCCGGTGCCAGCGCCAGCCACTGGTTGCCTCGTTTGATCGTTTCCACGTACTTTCGCTGCGACGGCGCCAACCAGCATTCCATGGCTCGCCGCAACGTCTCCGTTTTCAAATCAAACATCCCTTCGGATTCGTTGGGCTGGTCGAGCAGTTCGCCGTAGTATCCCAACGCGTCTCGCAGTCTGCCCATTCGCTGATTGCAGCGGCCTTGGTACATCCGTGCATAGAATCCTGCCAGCCGGCCGCGATAGTTTTTGTAGATGCTGTCGTACAGCGAAGCCGCTTCGGTCAGGTATTGAATATTCTTTGCCGAGCCATCGGCCAGCGTGTCGGCCGTTTCTTCACGGATCGCGGCGGCCAACAATTCGGTTTGCAGATTGTCGGCACGAAGCTGCTTGCGACGCTGGGCCAACTGTGCTTGCTTTCGATCCCTGGTGTCCAGCACCTTTGGGATCAGATCGAGCTCTTCGCTTACCTTCGCCTGCAGTTGCCCGAAAACTTCAAACGCTTCCTCGTACAATTTCCGCGCCTCGTCCAACAGTGCGGGTGAGTTCTCTTTCTTTGATTGAGCGACCTTCATTCGCGCTCGTTCGAAGATCAGGCTTCCCAATTGGCTGCGAGCCGAATTGCTTTTGGAATGGCTTTCGTGGGCGGCGACGAACTGTTGAAGCAGCGATTGTGCTTCGTCCAGAAATCGGATGCTCACTTCGGGGTCGCGTTGCAGCCGAGACGACGCGATCAGTGTCAGCGCTTTTTCGTAGAGAACCGTTTCTTTCAAACCCACTGGGGCAAGCGGACTGGTCGACATTTTGTCCAGGTAGTCGATCGCCACATCGTGAAAACCGCGGGCTCGCAGACCATCCAGGAAGGCCCGCGCGGGCTCGCCAGCACCGACGGTGCCGACGACCAGGGCAACGAAAAGAATCGCGACAGGAGCAAGGATTTTCACGGACACAACGGCGCCAGTCGGGAAACGGGGTGGAACGCCATGGTACACCCTTTTCAGACTCACCGGCCCAATCGTCGGCCTGTTCTCCGAACTGGCTTGATTGTCGGCCCGTTCTCCGAACTGGCTGCCGCGAAGCGATTTCGGAGAAATCGCCGACGGGAGCCGACGGGCTACGGATATTGGGTGGTCGCAGTTGACACGGCGCATCGGGGGGGTAGTATGCCGCTAGTCGCTGAGGGAACCACTGGCGATTGTGAAAATGGAATTCTACACCCAAGTCTGGAAAACTTGACCTCGGTTGCAACCGAGAGGGACGGAGTGCGCAGTAATCGTTAAATCTGCCGCTCATTTTCCCGGAAGTTG
Source organism: Rubripirellula sp. (assembly GCA_965222745.1). Classification (GTDB taxonomy): domain Bacteria; phylum Planctomycetota; class Planctomycetia; order Pirellulales; family Pirellulaceae; genus CBDCUW01. The sequence continues at coordinate 3,677,768 of CBDCUW010000005.1, read as the reverse complement.
CTCCGTATTCTCCTCGGAAGACTCAACATCTGTTGATTTTTGAGTAGGTGTATTCAGAGACAGACTCCCGATGACACCGGGTCATCCGGTCGGTGTACGTCATCAACCGGAGCACACCAGCGGCTGATCTTTCCGCTTGATCGAGGGCGGAAAGGGCGCTCGCGCAGGGTGGCTGGCCCGCATCATTCCACTTTTCCCGCAACAACGCGTGGAGAAAGCTCTTTTGGACCAACACGGAATAGCGACGACCAAGAACGGTTCCAAACCGATCAACGGCGAACTCGCGCCGCTGCATCCACACGAACTTGCATCACCGATGGTGATTCACCCGTTGCAGCAGCCCGAGGAAGAATCGTTCATTTCACCACGGTTTTTGATTCGAGCGCTGACGCAGTGGTGGTACATCACCGTTCCCTCGGCAGTGCTGCTGGCGGTCATTTCGGCGGCATTGGTGATGCTGTTCTTTACGCCGGTCTATCGCGCCACGGCGGTGATGAAGATCGCCAGCTACACCCCGTACATCGCCTATTCCAATAACGAACAGCAAAGCAAACCGGAAGAGTTCACCGAAACGCAGATCGAATTGATCCGCAGCCCACTGGTGATGGAACAGGTCGTATCGCTTGACCGCGTGGCAAACATGCCGGAGATACGCGAGATGGACGGCGCGGTGGGTTGGCTTTCCGATAGCGTGCAGGTCAAACGAGTCGGCAGCAGCGAATTGTATTACGTCTATCTGGACGCTCCCCAACCCGAAAACGCGGCCGCGCTTGTCAACGCGATTTTGGATGCCTACCTGGCGATCAAATCGCGGGACGACGAATCACAGACCAAACGCGTGCTCGAACTGCTGAATCAGGAAAAACAAGTTCGCGCCGACAGAATTTTGAGCCTCAAGGATGAGATGCGCGAGATCGGCAAAAAGAATTTGATTGGTCCCGATCCGATCACCGGGCTTCCCGACAGCAAGCAGGTGACCGCGACGTTGGATTCGCTGCGTGACAGTCTCAGCGACGTGGAATACGAGCGAAGTTTGCTGGAGATCCGAATCAAAGCGATCGAGGAATCGATCGCCAAGCTGGAGGTCGATCCTCCCGCCGTGCAAGTCGAAATGGCGATCAGCGATTCGGTCGAGATCCAAAACTTGCGAGCCATGATCGCTCAAAAGAAGGAGATGTTGCAGCGAGTGGAAATGGCTGCCGCGCAGGGCCAGGACGATCCGTCCTACCGCCGCGTGGCCCGCGAAGTGACGATGCTGGAGCGTAGTCTGGACAACATGGCCAACACCGCCAGGCCGTTGATTGTCCAGCAGCTCAAATCGATGGAGCTGCTGGAGCAGCAGGACCGCTTGAATGATCTGAAAGAGCAACTGCTTGCCCAGACGGAACTGGAGAGCAAGCTGCGCAGCCGATACGAACAGAAGCTGAAAGAGGTCGGCGATACGGGCGGTCAGTGGCTGGAACTGGAATTCAAACGAGCCGAACTATCACGCGAGGAGAGCGTTCGCGATCGAATCGCCGAACGGGCCATGGCGCTGACCACCGAATCGCGCGCACCGGGCCGTGTGACGTTGCTGCAGCCGGCCGAAGTGCCCAACGGACCGGTGGAAAGTTTGCCGCTGAAGAACCTGGTGCTGGCCGTTTTCTGTAGCGGCTGTCTGCCGTTCGGGCTGGTCGTGCTGTGGGAACTGTCGGTGCGCCGAATCTCCGATGTCGATCAATTGTCGCACCAAAGTTCGATCAACGTGGTCGGCGAAGTTGCCAGAATTCCGATGCGGATGCGAACCATCAGCAGCCAGACCTCCAAGGCGATGAACCTGTTTCAGGAGAGCATCGACAGCCTGCGGGTGGGATTGGTGTTGCCCGAAGAGTACCAGGACGTTCAGGTGTTGGCGGTGGCCAGCGCGGTTCACAGCGAAGGCAAGTCCAGCATCTCTTCGCAGCTGGCGGTGAGCATCGGACGATCGACCGGCCAACCGGTGCTGTTGATCGACGGTGATCTTCGCGCACCCGACGTTCATCATATTTTTCAAGTTTCCAACAAGCGGGGATTTGCCTCGGTCTTGGACGGCCGCGCGACGCTGGACGAAGCGATCATCAAGGATTGGAGCGATCACCTGCACCTGTTGCCAGCCGGCCGGCTGCGGCACAGTCCGCACAAGATCATCAGCGTCGAATCGCTGCAGGAAATTCTGGACGAGTTGCGTCCAAAGTACCCCTACATCGTGATCGACACACCGCCAATTTTGTCAGCGTCCGAGGCGCTGTTGATGGCCAAGGCCGCCGATGCCGCGATTTTGTGTACCAGGCGAAACGTCAGCCGTGAAAGCCAAGTACGAATCGCCTACGAACGTTTGTTGAAAGCCGGAGCACGGCCGCTGGGGGCGGTATTCAACGGCGTGCCGACGCGAAGTTACGCTTACACCTACGGAAGCTACGACTATTCGCCCGTTTACGAATAGTCGGCGATCGTGAATCGGATTTCGTGACCTTCCACCCGCCAAGCTTGGGTTGTCGTCCATCGCTGGGCGACTTTCGAGACTTTTGTCCCGATGATCCTCGCGTCCAGCAGATGTTGGATCGAATGGAAGACGTCGGCCAAGTCACAAGCGACACAATTCCCGATTGTGTCTGTTTGCGCGAGTATTTTCCGCAAACGCGTCATCAGGGCACGATGAACACCTCGTCGGTACACGCCGGCTTGGCCTTGGTGGAGTACTTCGAGCGCCGCACCGGGGGCGACTTGATCGAACCGTCGCGGATGTTTGTCTACCACACGGCGCGTTCGCTGCTGCGGGTGACCGGGGACAGCGGATGCGATTTGCGAACGGTCTTCAAAGCAATCGCCTGGTTCGGCTTTCCGCCGGAATCTCATTGGCCCTACGAAGTCGACAAGTTGGACGATCAACCCAGCAGTTTTTTGTTTGCTTACTCGCGCGATTACCGGTCGATGGTTTACGTTCGCTTGGACCTGAGAAATCAAAACGGCCGGGAGACGCTGGACAGTGTCCGTTGTTTCTTGGCGGCAGGTTTTCCCGTCGCCTTTGGCTTCCCGGTACCAAGCTCGCTAACCGCTAGTGGCGACATTCCTTATCGGCCCACACTTGATTCGATCCAAGGCGGACAAGCGGTGGTGGCGGTCGGTTATGACGACCTGCGAGCCGGTTCGACGCGGGGAGCGCTGCAAATACGAAGTTCCTGGGGCGCCGATTGGGGCCAGCAGGGTTACGGTTGGCTTCCCTACCGCTATGTCGAGGAGCAGTTGGCGGCCGATTTCTGGACGATTCTGCAACCGAGATGGGCGATGTCGGGCGAATTGCGCAGGCCTCAAGTGAGGGCGGATTCGTCCCGCCGACCAACCGAAAATTTGCAGAAAAAAAATCATCAGCCGTAGGGGGCGAAAACAGACCTTTGCTCGTTTCGTTGGCGGATCCGACAACCCTTTTTCGGTCGATCCTTATGAATCCTGGCGAATGTTGCAGCTTGCCGATTGCGTCACCGTTTTTAGCAACTAGGCTGACCCCCCTCGATGTGGTGCCCGTTTGCATGTCACCCAGATGGACGAAGTCCGCGCGCCGGCAACGACCAAACGACGCCATCATCGCCCCCCAAAAGCTCGCCTGTTTTGCCCGCTCGATTTGCCTCGCCCACCCAAGTTTTTCGACACCAAGTTTTGACCTGCCCATGTTTGCGTGCAGCGAAAGCGAATCTTCGCGCCCCTGTTGGTGTACCGAAGTACTGATCACCCATTGATGCACATCCTGCCATGAATCCAAACGCATCCCGTTGGAGTTGGAAACACCAACAGCGAACTTATGTGTTGGCATTGGTGCACGTCTTTCTGTTTGCTTTGTCGTACCAGGCGGCGCTGTGGTTGCGGTTTGACATGGAGGTACCGCCGGCCGACCGCGTGATCTTCTGGAAGACGTTGCCGTGGATCGTGGCGTTCAAGCTGGTGATGTTCCATTTCGTCGGCGGCCTTCATGGTTGGTGGCGATACGTGACCTTTGCCGACCTTGCGGCGCTGCTTCGAGTATCGACGTTGTCGACGATCATCATCGCGTTTGTCGACTACCTGTTTTTGCAAAGTTACCAGATTCCGCGATCCGTTCTGCTGCTGGATTGGGGGATCACTGTTTTGCTGGTCGGCGGGCTTCGCAGCGCGTGCCGATTGGTCCGCGAAATTTGGTGGCCGGCCATCAAGCTGCAAGGCCGCAAACCGACCTTGTTGATCGGCGCGGTTCAGGGTGGTGAATCACTGGCGCGTCAGATACACGCTCATCCAAACCTCGATTTCCGGGTGGTCGGATTTTTGGACGAGGACCGATCGCGATACGGCAGCCGGCTGGGCGGGATTCCGTTTTTGGGCAGCCCCGATCACGCCATCGAATATGCCCGGCAACACGAAGCGGAAGATCTGCTGATCATTTCCAACAGCCTAAGCGGCGACCGGTTGCGCGATTTGATGCAGCGTTGTCGCGAAGCCGAAATTCGCGTCAAGATGATTCCGCGAGTCGAAGAATTGGTCAACGGATCGATTCGCCTGCAGATTCGCGACGTCAACATCAACGACTTGTTGCGGCGCGACCCGGTGGAACTTGATTCCGAAGCGATTAGCAAGATGTTGTCGGGCAAACGGGTGATGGTCACCGGCGCCGGCGGCAGCATCGGTTCAGAGATCTGCCGTCAGATCGCCAAGTCAAACCCCAGCAGTTTGATTTTGGTAGAACGCTCGGAAAACAGCCTGTTCTTGTTTGAGCGGGAGATGACGCGGCTGGGGTTGGGTGATTTCTGTGTGCCCTGCATCGCCGATGTTTGCGACCAGCATCGAATGAGGTCGTTGTTTGCCACCCACCGGCCGGAAATCGTATTCCATGCCGCGGCTCACAAGCACGTACCGCTGATGGAAGCGAATCCTTCCGAAGCCGCCAAGAACAACGTGATCGCGACGGCCGACCTGGCGACGTTATGCCACGAATCGGGCGTCGAGCGGTTCGTGATGATCTCCACCGACAAAGCGGTCAATCCGACCAGCATCATGGGCATCTCCAAACAGCTGGCCGAGCGGTATGTTCAGGCTCATTCGGAAAATTCAAAAACCAAGTTTGTCGTCGTCCGCTTCGGAAACGTCCTGGCGTCGGCCGGCAGCGTGGTGCCGATTTTTCAGGAACAGATTCGCCGCGGCGGACCGATCACGATCACGCATCCCGACATGTGTCGCTTTTTCATGACCATTCCCGAAGCATCGCAGTTGGTCCTGCAAGCTTCGTCGATGGGCAAGGGAGGCGAAATCTTTGTGTTGGACATGGGCGAACAGGTCAAGATCGTTGATCTGGCCCACGACCTGATTCGCCTGTCGGGTCTGACCACCGATGACGTGCCAATCGAGTTCGTGGGCATGCGGCCCGGCGAAAAGCTTTACGAAGAACTTTACATGGACAGCGAACAGATGCTGTCGACACCGCATCCCAAGCTCCGCGTTGCCTATCACCAATCGTTTGCCAGCGAGGAATTGGACGAGTCGTTGGACGAACTGCGAGAGTTGGTGGAATCGACCGATGACGCGGTCCGAGAAAAATTGGTCGAACTGGCAATCGACTATCACCCCCAAGGAACTCCGCAAGAGAAGCCGGCCGGGACTCCGCCGCCGGCCAATCACCCGGCGCCAACTCAGCTAGCGGTCGAGGGATTGTCGTAGTTCCATGGCGACCGCAGAGAGCCAAGAAACGCCGGCGTCGATGCCGACGATTCGGATCCAGCCCTCGCGCGGCTGGGTACCGCTAAGTCTGAGTGAGTTGTGGGAATACCGCGAACTCTTTTATTTCCTGACTTGGCGGGACATCAAGGTTCGCTACAAGCAGACGCTGCTGGGAGCGAGCTGGGCGATCATCCAGCCGTTTTTCACGATGTTGGTGTTCAGTTTGTTCTTTGGCAAACTGGCCGGCATCCCGTCGGATGACATTCCCTATCCGATCTTTGCTTACGCGGCGCTGGTCCCCTGGACCTTCTTTGCCAACGCGCTGACGATGTCGTCCAACAGCCTTGTGCAGGGATCGAACCTGATTCGCAAGGTTTACTTTCCGCGGTTGGCCCTGCCGATTTCCAACGTCTGCGCGGGCGTGGTCGACTTCGCACTCGCTTTTGCCGTGCTGTTGTTGATGATGCTGTTTTACGGGATCTTTCCAACCTGGCGAGTGGTCGTGTTGCCGCTGCTGTTGCTATTGGCTTTTGTCACCTCGCTGGGCGTCGGGCTGTGGTTGTCGGCGATGAATGTCCGTTACCGGGACGTGCGGTATGCCGTTCCGTTCCTGGTTCAATTTTGGATGTTTGCGACACCGATCGCCTATCCCAGCAGCATGCTGAGTGAACCTTACCGGACGATCTACGGCGTCAATCCAATGGTCGGTGTGGTGGAAGGATTTCGCTGGGCCCTGCTGCAGCCTCCGGCAACCGACTTGGCCGATCAGGAAGCACCGGCCGATCAGGGCCAGATGATTGCCGGCAAGGGGGAAACGAAGTTGTCGGTTCACCAGCAGGGAGACCGTTACTTCCAACGCATCACGAGCGAAGGTGAATCGCCGCGGGAAATCGAAATCAGTGCTCAGCAGTTCGAGTCGCTTGCGCCTTTGGTCAGCGAAAAAAAGAAGTCACGAACACCGGCACCCGGCCCGATGATCGCCGTGTCGACGTTGGTTTCGCTGGCGATCCTGATTTCCGGCGCGTTCTATTTCCGCCGCATGGAGAAGTCGTTCGCCGATGTCGTCTAGCCCCGGCGCATTGGAACTGTCGACCGATCGCTGCCTGGTGATCGCCGAGGTGGCGCAGGCCCATGACGGAAGCTTGGGAACGGCGCACGCCTACATCGACGCGGCGGCGGCGGCTGGAGCCGACGCGGTCAAGTTTCAAACCCATATCGCCGCCGCCGAATCGACTCCGGGCGAACCTTGGCGGGTAAAGTTCAGCCCACAAGACGAAAGTCGTTTTGAGTATTGGCAGCGGATGGAGTTTACCGAGCCACAGTGGCATGGCTTGAAACAACACGCCGACGAGCGGGGAATCGCTTTTCTGAGTTCGCCTTTTTCAGAGGAAGCAACCGACCTGCTGACTCGTGTTGGCGTCGCCGCGTGGAAGGTCGCTTCGGGCGAAGTCACCAATTTACCGATGCTGCAGCAGATGGCCGCCACCGGATTACCGATCGTGTTGTCGACGGGAATGAATCCTCTTGAAGAGATCGACCGGGCGGTGGAATCGATTCGCAAAACCGGCGTTCCCTTCGCCGTTTTGCAATGCACCACCGCCTATCCCTGCCCACCCGAAAAGATCGGCTTGAATGTCATGGCCCAGTTGCGGCAGCGATACGACTGCCCGGTCGGACTTTCCGATCACTCCGGCACGATCTTTCCAGGGCTGGCCGCGGCGACGCTTGGTGCTAGTGTGCTGGAGGTTCATATCACCATGAGCCGCCAATCGTTTGGCCCCGATGTCCCCGCGTCGGTCACGACAGAGCAGCTTGCCGAATTGGTCCGCGGAATTCGGTTCATCGAAACGATGAATCGAAATCCCGTGGACAAGGACGCGGCGGCGGACGATTTGGCGCCGCTGCGAGATCTATTCGGCAAAAGCATCGTTGCCCGAACGGCGATACCTGCCGGCACGGTGCTGCGGCCGGAACATCTGGCGATGAAGAAACCGGGGACTGGAATTCCGCCTTCGCGATTTCACGAGCTACTCGATCGCAAAGTCAAACATCCGATCGCGGCAAATACGGCGCTGCGTGACGAAGACCTCGAGTGATTCTCTTTCAGATCATCGCCACCACAGCCATGCCATCTGATCCCAGCGATCCAGAAGCCGGTCACGAAGCGGCTTCCGAAGGGCCGCAATCGCCCGGCCGGCGGCAGCGAGCGTTTGCTTTCGTTCTGATGGTTGTGGTTGTATCGGTGGTATTCCACCGACCGCTTCTCCGCGTCGCGTTTGGAATTCTGGTAGCCCATCAGCCGGCTGGCGATTGCAACGTCGCGATGATCGCTACCCCCAACGGCGAATGTTTTGACTTGGCGGCCGAAAGACTGAAAGAAGGCGCGGCTGAGAAAGTATTGTTGGTGGAACCAAGGCCGGTGCGGCCGGTTCGTATTGGCGCCATGCCGCGAGCCATCGATACCGGTCGCGATGAATTGATGGTGCGCGGCGTGGAAGCGAGCCAGATCGTGACGATCGAAACGGATGCCGCGACACCCCACGAATTGTTTCGCCGGCTCGATCCGCGCGTTGCCGAGTCCGATTGGAAAGTTTCGGTGATCACCACGTCGACACTGAGTCGCTACTATCGCCGTGTGATCGATCAATCGCTTGGTGTCCAGCGCGGCGACCGCTACCGATTGGCGGCGGTCGATCCGCCGGGTGTGACGGCAAACCAGTGGTGGCAGAGCCGATCGGCAGTCGCCCAAGTTTTGAACCACACCCTGCGGTTAGCGTTCGTCACGTTTCATGGTGAAAGCAAAGTCGACGATCACGATCCCTACGCACACGTCTGGAAGCCCGGACTGAAGGGATCGCAGGCACACTAGTCGGTCTGGCTAGGATATCGACCCGTTTCCGGCAGAGAATGTATCGTGCCTTCGGCATCAAGTCATAAGCCATACACCCGTCGGCTGCTGCTGCTGGGGATCGTCGCCGCGCTGCTCGCCTTGGCCTACGTATCGCGAGAGCAAACGTTGCCGATCGTGGGCGGTTGGCTTGACGTCGGCACACCTCCGAAGAAGACCGACTATGTGATGCTGTTAAGTGGCGATCGCAATACCCGTCCCTTCCAAGTCGCCGATCTGTACCAGCAAAAATTAGCCGACCGAGTGATGATCACTTCTTCCAAAAAATCATCCAAGTCACTGGCACCTGAGAAACACGAAATACTGGTCGACATTTTGGTCCGTTGCGGCGTTCCCGAAAACAAAATCACACCGATCGACAGCCGCTGCGCGTCGACCTTTGACGAAGCTGCGACGTTGAACCGATTCCTGGACGAAAACCCCGAAACCTCCTTTTGCGTTGTCACCAACCAATATCACACTCGCCGCACCCGCTGGGTGTTTTCCAAAGTGCTTGGTCCGAAGATCAACCGGGTTTACTTCGTTTCAGCACCGACAGATCATTTCCACGCGGGCAATTGGTGGAAGCACGAGGAAGGGTTCACGCTGTACCTGTCCGAATTCTTCAAGTTCGCATTTTATTGGGTCAGGTACGGCCGCGGACTGGTTTGGATGGCGGCACTCGCGATCACCGCGACTACAATCGTATTGATTCGAAAACACCGTGCAGTCAAGGCGGTCGGCCTTCCCTAAGCGAAGGAATTGTTCGGAAATAACTTCGTCATTTGACAACACTCTCCCTCTGGGCCCTCTGGGAGAGTCGGGCTCTCGAGCCCGGAGAGGGTTCATGTAGGTCGGCTTGTCCCAAGTCGGCGATCCTGATATTTGCCGACCGGGGGACAAATTGGCCTGGAAGTGATGAGAAATTCTGTGAATGCAATCAACAATCGACGCCGGCGGCGGATCTGTGTGGTGCTGGTCGACCGGGCCAACTACGGCCGGCTGAAACCGGTCATGCAGGCGATCGCCGATCAACCGGAATTGGAACTGCAAGTTCTGGCTGCCGGAACGATGGTGCTGGAACGGTTCGATCTGCCGATTCGAGTGGTGGAAAAAGACGGTTTTACGATCGACGGGCAGATCTATATCGAATTGGAAGGGTCCAATCCGACCACGATGGCCAAATCTCTTGGATTCGGCGTGGTGGAATTTGCCAGCGAGTTTCGCCGACTGGATCCCGACGTGGTGTTGATCATCGGCGACCGCTACGAAGCGCTCGCGGCAACGATGGCCGCCGGTTACATGAACTTGTGCATCGCGCACATCCAGGGGGGCGAGGTATCGGGATCGATTGACGAAAGCGCTCGGCACGCCATCAGCAAGTTTGCGCAGTTCCATTTTCCCAGCACTCAGCGGGCCGCCGACTATCTGATTCGGATGGGTGAACAACCCGATACGATCCTGAGTGTCGGTTGTCCCAGCAGCGATATCGCGCGACAGCTGGATCGCAGCATTTGCCAGGACTTGATCAATTCGATGGGCAGCGGGGCGATGATCGATGTGAGCGAGCCGTTTTCGTTGGTGATCTTCCATCCGACCACGACCGAATATGGCGGCGAACGAGACCAGATGGATTCGTTGCTCGAGGCGCTCAACCGGGTGGCGATGCCGACGATGTTGTTGTGGCCAAACATCGACGCCGGTTCGGGACACGTTAGCAAATCGATCCGAAGTTTCCGCGATCGTCTTCGCCCTCACTGGCTTCGCACGCTGATCAACCTGATGCCCGAAGACTACCTGCGAGTTTTGGCGGGAGCGGCTTGCGCCATCGGCAACTCCAGCAGCTTCGTTCGCGACGCCAGTTTCTTTGGCACGCCGGTCGTGTTGGTCGGCAATCGGCAAGAAGGTCGTGAGACCGACGAACATGTCAAGCATGTCATCCCGGAGGTGGGCAAGATCGAATCGGCGATCGTTTCGCAGCTGTCCCACGGACGATACGCGCCCAGCCAATTGTACGGCGACGGTTACGTTTCCAGTCGAATCGCCCAGTCGCTGGCGCAGCTGTCGCCCTACGTGCAAAAACGGCTCGACTATGCCGCCCGCGAAAAGGAGACATCGGGCCAGCAGTGCGATCAAACCAATCAAGGTTCGATGCGGGATCAAAAAGGGGCTCGCCCCACTTTGGTGCAAGACCAGGCGGACCAACCGTCGACAGGAGCGGACAACACGTGCACGCCGTAGACAGAGTATTGGGTGTGGTGATTGCCCGCGGCGGTTCCAAGGGAATCGCTCGTAAGAACGTCGCGGAACTCTGTGGAAAGCCGCTGCTTCAATACACGGCCGAAGCGGCGCTGGCCGCCGGGCAACTTTCACGAGTGATTTTGACGACCGAAAACGACGAGATCGCCGAAGTGGGCAGGAAGTGCGGTTTGGAAGTGCCATTTCGCAGACCCGACGAACTGGCCCGCGACGACACACCTTCGCTGCCGGTGATCCAACATGCCGTGCGTTTCGTTCAACAGCAGGGCGATTCGTTTGATGCCGTGTTGACGTTGCAACCGACCAACCCGCTCCGCCGCGCCGCCGACATTGACGGATCGATCGATCTGCTTCGCAGCAGCGGCGCCGATTCCGTGATTTCGTTTGTCGACGTCGGCGAAAAACATCCCGCGCGAATGAAGTACGTCGAAGCCAGCGGACGAGTGGTCGATCCGCCTTTTGCCGAAGAGTTCGAGGGCCAGCGCCGACAAGATCTTCAACCGCTGTACCTTCGCGAGGGATCGATCTACTTGACCCGCACGTCGGTGCTGATGGAACGGAACTCGTTCAAAGGCGAAGATTGCCGCGCCTGGATGATTCCTCCGCATCGCGCTTGCAACATCGATTGTCCCTTCGATCTGAAGATGGCGCAGTGGCTGATCGAATCCGCCGATCAGTGGGAGGAGACGGCCGTATGAACGGTCCCACCCAACCGCATATTTTGGTGACCGAGTCCGATCACTTTTCGCCCCAGGCACAATCGCGGCTGCAGCAGTTGGGACGAGTCACGTTTGCCAATCTTGATCGTAGCGGCCTGCTAGCGTCGGTGACCGATGCCGAAGTTCTGTGGGTCCGACTGCGACATAAAATCGACGCCGAAGTGTTGGAAGCAGCCGATCGTCTGCGTTTTATTGCGACGCCAACGACGGGACTCAATCACATCGACCTGCCATTGGCTCGGCGCCGCGGCGTTGAAGTGATTTCACTGCGTGGCGAAACCGATTTTCTGAAAGAGGTGCGCGCCACGGCCGAATTGGCGGTCGGCTTGATGTTGGCGTCGATTCGCAACCTGACTGCGGCGACCGATCACGTGTTGGGCGGCGGTTGGGACCGCGACCGCTTTCGCGGCGGTGAGTTGCACGAGAAAACGATCGGCATCGTCGGCTTTGGCCGCCTGGGCAGGTTGGTTGCCAAGTACCTATCGGCGTTTGACGTCCGGCTTTTGGCGACCGACCCGCGTGAACCGGACGACTTGCCCGACAACGTCCAAATGGTCTCGCTCGATTCGCTTCTTGAGCAATCGGACATCGTTTCCTTGCACGTGAACCTGTGCGACGAGACCTTCGGGATGTTCGGTCCGAACCAGTTTGCACGAATGAAACCGGGCGCCCGGCTGATCAACACCGCCCGCGGCGAACTGGTCGACGAAACCGCTCTACTCGATTCCCTTCGCAGCGGACGTCTGGCCGGCGCGGCGCTGGACGTGCTGTGCGACGAACGATCATCGGGAATGGAGGGCAGCGAATTGGTGCGTTATGTCAAGGAGCATGCCAATTTGATCATCACGCCCCACCTTGGCGGCTGCACCGTCGAATCGATGGCAAAGACTGAAATCTTCCTGGCAGAAAAACTATGTGCGGCATTGCAGGAATCTTCGGTCCGGTCGTAAACCGCGGCGATCTGGAAGCGATGGTGTCGGCCCAACACCATCGCGGTCCCGACGGAAACGGTATCTACCTCGATCCCAGCGGAACATCGGGGCTGGCTCACAATCGGCTCAGCATCATCGACCTGAGCGACGCCGGCGCCCAACCGATGACGTCCGCCGATGGGCGTTACACGATTGTGTTCAATGGCGAGATCTACAACTACGTCGAACTTCGCCAACAGCTTTCCGAATACCCTTACCAAAGTCGCAGCGATACCGAAGTCGCATTGGCTGCCTTTTTGCAGTGGGGCGAAGCATGTTTGGACCGGTTCCTCGGCATGTTCGCGTTGGCGATCTGGGACCAACAGGAAAAGCGGTTGTTTGCGGCCCGTGATCGATTCGGCGTCAAACCGTTTTACCATGCCACGTCGCGCAGTGGGCAACTGGTGATCGCCAGCGAAATGCGTGGTCTGCGCGCCGCCGGTATCGAAATGGAACCCGACGTCACGTCGTGGGCCACTTACCTGGCACTGGGAGTCTACGAACATGGGCAGCGGACGTTCTGGCAAAACGTTCGATCGTTGCCGGCCGGTCATTGTTTGACCTGGCAAGCGGGATCGACATCCATCCGCCGCTGGTACGACCTGGCCGCGCGCGTGGGAACCGATTTTGATAGCCGGCCCGAAGCGGAAGTGGCCGACGAGTATTTTGAATTGTTGGCCGAAAGCACCAAGTTGCGTTTTCGCTCCGACGTTCCCGTCGGCGTCAATCTAAGTGGCGGACTCGATTCATCGGCGCTACTCGGTTTGGTTCAGCAGCTGCAAGGCGCCGACAGCGAAGTGAAAGCGTTCACCTTTGTGACCGGCGATGATCGCTACGACGAATCTCCCTGGGTTCGGCAAATGCTCGCTCACACCCGGCATCCGTCGATCGAATGCACCCTGCGTCCCGAAGCCGTTCCGCAGCTGGCCCAGTCCATTCAAGATCATCAGGACGAACCGTTTGGCGGCATGCCGACGCTGGCCTACGCGCAGCTATTCGCGCGAGCGCGAGAGCTGGGCGTGATCGTGTTGCTTGACGGGCAAGGGTTGGATGAACAGTGGGCCGGTTACGAATATTACCGGCGGGTGTTGAGCGGGCAATCGAAAGCGAAGGACGTCGGCACGGTCCAGGCGGCCAAGGGAGGGGCGACGCGTCCGAATTGTTTGACGGCGGAATTTCGCGATCGAGCCGAACCGTTTCAACCGCCGCAACCGTTTGGCGATCCGCTTCGCGACCTGCAATACCGTGATGCCTGCTATACGAAAATCCCGCGGGCGCTGCGGTTCAACGACCGCGTTTCGATGCGCTGTTCCACCGAGCTGCGTGAGCCGTTTTTGGATCATCGGCTGTTCGAGCTGGCGCTGCGGCAACCGGCGGATCGAAAAATTCGGGGTGAAACGCAAAAATGGCTGCTGCGGAAGATCGTTTCCCGGCTGCTGCCCGGCGGTGTGGTGGAAGCTCCCAAGCGTCCCCTGCAGACGCCCCAGCGAGAATGGCTCCGCGAGGACCTTCGCGACTGGGCTGACGGGCAAATCGAAACCGCTCTGGCCCGTTTTGGCGGCCAGTGGTTCGATTCGTCCGCCGTTCGACTAGAGTGGAGCCGCTACTGCCGGGGTGCCAGCGACAACAGTTTTTACATCTGGCAGTGGATCAATCTTGGTCTTTGTCAAACCAGATTGGCCGCGTTGAACTAGGCGTGAATCGAAGCATTTCATGATGAATCCCGAACTCGCAATCCACGCCGTCGGAATCGGCAAACAATACAAGATCGGCGCGCAGCAAAAGGCTTACGGCACACTGCGCGAATCGCTGATGAACCTCTCCTCCTCCGCGGTGGGAACGGTCAAAGGCGGACTCCGCTCACCCCGTCAGCAGCACGACACCTTCTGGGCGCTGCAGGATGTCTCATTCGAGGTGAAACAAGGCGACGTGGTCGGTATCGTCGGGTCCAACGGCGCCGGCAAAAGCACACTGTTGAAAGTCCTGTCGCGAATCACCGATCCGACCGTCGGCTACGTCGACGTCTGCGGCCGCGTCGGTTCGCTGCTGGAGGTCGGCACCGGGTTTCATCCCGAACTTTCAGGACGCGAAAACATCTTCCTCAACGGCGCCATCTTGGGAATGCCGCGATCGCTGGTCAAACGCCAGTTCGATGCGATTGTCGATTTCGCTGGCGTGGAAAGGTTCGTTGACACGCCGGTCAAACGATATTCCAGCGGCATGTACTTGCGGCTGGCTTTCGCCGTCGCGGCTCATCTGGAACCGGAAATTTTGTTGGTCGATGAAGTGCTCGCCGTCGGCGACGCTTCTTTTCAGAAAAAGTGTCTGGGCAAGATGGATTCGGTTGCCAAAGAAGGCCGCACCGTTCTGTTTGTCAGTCACAACATGGCCGCCATCCGGTCACTGTGCAATCGCGGCATCTTGCTGCGAAGCGGACAGGTGATCGAACAGGGCGACGTCCAATCGGTGATTCAAAGTTACTTCACCGAACTGGGCGTACTCGGCGGCGATGACGACGAAGCGGCGCCGCGCGATCCGCGGGCGATCTTTGGCCGCATCAAGCTGAATGATGGATCCACCAACTCGGTCGACCAAGGTGAGAGGCTGAGATTTTCGACGACGATGACGATCCCGCGAGCTCTCGGCGGTTTTCGGATCCTTTGCCTGTTCAATGACATGAAAAGCCAGCAACTGATCGGTTTGGGCAAAACGACCGACGAACTGGGGATCGGTGACGTCGAAGCGGGCCAATATCAGATCTCGGTGGAAGTTCCCCCGCTCTGGCTCAGCCCCGGAATGTATTCGGTCGTGTTCAAGCTGTTTTTGGATGGCGAATCCGAATCGGCAAAACACTTTTCGGATCCCTTTCCGTTGGACGTGTTTGGGGATAGCAGCCCGGTGGAAGCAGTCATGAATCCACGCGCCGATTGGCAGTTCGGCCCGGGTGAAAGCGGAGCGGATTCTTGGGACCTGAAAAAATCGATCTCGACCAGTTGAGCCGAAGGGTCCGTACATTCACACCAAAGTAGCAATCCGATGCGCAGCATTCTTCGGCGGGTCGCCAAAGCCAGTCGAAAATCTGAAATCACCTGGCGATACGCCTCCAACTTCTCCGCCACCGTTGGCCACCGTTTTGACAAGCCGAAGCAGTCGGAGCAGGCGGGCCAGATTGTCACGGCACTCGATCGCCACGGTGTGGCAATCACATCGTGCAGCGAGCTGTTCGGTGATGCGTCGATGTTTGAGGAACTGGTGGCCGCGGTGGACGAATTGGAAAAGTCGGATGCCGCGCTGCTGGATGATGACCGGCGGCATGCCAGTGACATCGGCCAGGTCGGCGGCAGGAAACCGTACGTTCGATACCTGTTGGGTGAGTGCCCGACCTTGGATCTGCAAAGTGTTTTCGTTCGATTCGCGCTGCAGCAAGAGATCTTGCGGATCACAAACGCCTATTTCGGCATGTTGACTCGGCTTGCTTACTTCAACATCTGGCATACCTTCACGACGACAGCCGCGCCCCAGTCGTCTCAACTGTGGCATCGCGATTTGGACGACCCGTACTACATCATGAAAGTCTTCGTCTACCTGACCGATGTTGGCGAAGGAAACGGGCCGCTTTACTACGCTGCCGGCAGCCACAGCAAGGGTTCCATGAAGTACGAACCGGACTACATCTCCAAAACAACCAATTCTCGCCGCCGCAATGACCAACAGATGGCCGAAGTGATTCCTTCCGATCGCTGGATTCCGGCGGTCGGACCGCGAGGCACGATCGTTTTTGCTGATACGCATGGCTACCACAAAGGTGGCTGGGCACAGACGGGCGAGCGGATTGTTTACACCTGTATGTTCACCTCCCCCACCGTCCAGCTTGCCTGGGGACACGAACAATTTGACCGGCCCAAGGACTTTCGCCTTCCTGACAACGCCGAAGCGGCAAAGGTGTTGATGCCACGAAGACCTAGGTGAGTACGTCGACGCAGCTGGCACGTTAACAAACGGTGCAGATCCAGCTCACCTTTCACCGACAACGACGGGGCAACCAACCGACCATTGCGAGACCATACGGGGAGTCAGGGGGAATATTGATGAAGACCGCCACACGAGCGGACGACCGAACATTGGAACAGATCAAAGAGCACTACGAGATCGAAAAATCGCTCGCCCGGCGGCTGCGAGATTCGACCTCGGAAGAGCGTACGACGTTGTACGCCGAAGTTTACGACGAGCTGTTTAGCCGCGTGACGCACCATCCGTTGGTGACGGGGAAAATCAGTGACGGACGAGCCATTCGCGTCAAAGAAACGATCGCCTTCTTAAAACGTTTTCTCAATTCTGACAGTACCTTTTTGGAAGTCGGTCCTGGCGATTGCGCCCTGACGTTCGGGGTCGCCCGGTTCGTCAAGCAAGCTTATGCCGTGGACGTCTCCGAGGAGATCATGACGCGACAGGGATGTCCCGACAATTGCGAGTTGGTGCTCAGCGACGGAAGTGACATTCCGGTCAAACGGGGCAGCGTCGACGTCACCTACAGCAAAGACTTGTTGGAACACCTGCATCCGGACGACGCGCTGGCCCACCTGCAGAGCGTTATCGACGCGCTGGCGCCCGGTGGGATCTACATCTGCCGAACCCCCAACGCGCTGTCGGGTCCGCACGACGTATCCCGTTACTTCGAGGTGGGCGAGGCGACCGGATTGCACTTGAAAGAGTACACCACGACCGAGATCGCCCGGGCCTGCAAGTCGATCGGCTTCACCCGGACACAGCCCTACCTCTGGTTCAAAGGCCGCCTCGTCATCCTGCCGCTGTGGCCGGTTGTGCTGCTGGAAACGATTGTAGGCCTGCTGCCCCGCCGCCTGAGCAGGGCGATCGCCGGCAGTTTCCCAATAAAACGCTTGCTCAGCCGCGTGATCATTACAAAATGAAAGGATCGCCAGTCTTATCAAAACCAGGAACTAGTCACGGAAGTGCGCACATGAAGATCGCAGCGTTCTTTCCCGACGGCGTAGGAATCCGCAACTTCATCGTCGGCTCGTTTATCTCCCACGCCTCCCAGCGGAGTGAAATCTTTGCGTTTCACAATATCCCCGATGAGCACCTGAACACTTATCAAAACGGTTTCGACGCCCGCGTTCATTGGCGCCGCTGTATTCCTTATGTCGACGCGCCGATGGTCTGCTTTCTGCGCAAGTCACTTTCGCAGGCCCATCTGCGTCTTCACGACACGATGGCAATGCGATACGCGTTGAAATTGCCGGTGCGCGGCAGCACACGGACTCGCGCGATGACTCACGCGGCACGCGCTTTTGGAAGGGTCTCCGCCAGCCCGCGGCACATTCAACGCCTGGGCCAGTGGCACGATCGGGCGGCACAACGTTTGTCGACCGTCGATCAATACAAGGAGTTGTTTGAAGAGCTTCAGCCGAATGTCCTGTTCTGCTCGCATCAACGACCGTTGGAACTCGTTCCGGCAGTCCTGGCGGCACGGCAATTGGGGATTCCCACCGCGACGTTCATCTTCAGTTGGGACAACATCACCAGCAAAGGACGGATCGCGACCCGCTTCGACCACTACCTGGTTTGGAGCCGGCACATGCGGGAAGAATTGTTGCAGTTCTACCCGGAAGTCGACCCCGAAAATATTCATGTCGTCGGGACGCCTCAATTCGATCCCTACGCCGACCAGTCGTTGATCTGGTCGCACGAAGAGTTTTGCAAGCAGGTTGGCGCCGATCCGAAGCGAAAGTTGATCTGCTATTCCGGCGGCGAACCCGGCACGACCCCCGAGGATCAGGATCACCTTCGCATTTTGATGGAATTGGTACGCGACCGGCGGATCGAGGGGAATCCTCAAGTCCTGCTGCGGCCGGCGCCGGTCACACGCGCCGACGAACGGATTCGCTACGGCGATGTCTGTCGTGATTTTCCTGAATTGATCTACAGCCAACCTCGCTGGGTACAAACACAACCGGGCAATTGGGCGTCGGTGATTCCGTCGCGCGAAGATGTCCAACTGCTCGCCAATCTGACCCGGTACGTGGACGTCAACGTCAATGTCGCTTCAACGATGACATTGGACTTTGCGATTCGTGACAAGCCGGTGGTGAACGTTGGATTCAATGCCAACGATCCGCCGCCGTTCGGCGTTCCGCTGAAGGACTACTACTACCAATTCGAGCACTATCGCCCGGTGATCGAATTGGGCGCGGCGCGGTTGGCCGACAACCCCGAGCAGTTGGCCCAGTACGTCAACGCCTACTTGAAAGATCCGACGCTCGATCAACAACAGCGGCGAAATTTTGTCGAGTTGGAGCTGGACCTGCCCATCGGACGATCAAGCGAAAAGATCTTGGCCGCCCTCGATGCGATTGCTGCCTGATGCGTGTCTGCTTTGTCTGTAACGAGTATCCGCCTGGACCACACGGCGGAATCGGCACCTTCACCCAAGTGCTTGCTCGAGGCCTGGTTGCTGCGGGGCACCAGGTCCGCGTGGCAGGTGTCTATCACAAGAACTACCCGTCGCCCGACTACGAGGAGGATCACGGGGTTCAGGTGTGGCGGTTCCGCGAACCATCGGTCCGTTTCGGCTGGGTGCTGGCCCGCCGCCGGCTGTACCGTCAAATCGCCTCCTGGTGCCGGCAGGGAGCAAGTGAAATTGTCGAGGTGCCCGACTGGGCCGGATGGGCCGCCGGTTGGCCGAAACTTCCCGTTCCCGTCGTCGCCCGGCTCAATGGATCGGCAAGCTACTTTGCCGCAGAGATCGGCGGCAAAATCAAGAAACGCCACTTCTGGCTAGAACGGGCATCGTTGCGGCGAGCCGATTTTTGGTGTTCGGTCAGCAAGTACACCGGCGAGAAAACTCGAAAGCTGTTTGGCTTGACCTCCGGACCCGACGCGATCCTTTACAACCCGGTTGAATCACAGCAAGTGGCCGATCGCCGTGATGCCAATCCCCGTGATGTTGTTTTCACCGGAACGTTGACCGAAAAGAAAGGGGTCATTCCGCTGTTTCGAGCTTGGAACGAAGTGGCAGCCCAATCCGACGATGCTTTCCTTCACATCTACGGAAAAGACCAACCGTGGGGCGGCGGTACGATGAAGGAACATCTGCTTTCCTTGCTGGATGACGCCGCGAAGGGGCGGGTGAAATTCCACGGGCATCTCGATCGCAAGGATCTTTTCCAAGCACTTCGCCGCGCCGGTTTGGCGATCTTTCCCTCCTACGCCGAAGCGTTCGCTCTGGCGCCGTTGGAGGCGATGGGTTGCGGTTGCCCGACGATCGCCAGCAGCCGCGGTGCGGGCAAAGAACTACTCGAGCATGGCGAAGAGGGTTTTTTGGTCGATCCCGATGATCCCGATCAAATCGCCAGTTCGATCCTCCGCCTGCTGTCCGATCAACAGCTCGCCAATCGACTGGGCGAAGCCGGCCGCCGCCGGGTGACGGAGTCGTTCACCATCGACAAACTTCGAACACAGAACGAACAGTTCTACAGTCAGTGCATGGAACAATTTTCGGCACGGGGTGAAGCACTGGCGCGATCACCACAACCATGAAACCGACAGCACTGAAAATGGACGATACCAACGAGGACAACCCAACGCCCGCCGGCGATGACATTGTCGCCTTCCTTCGCAATGGTGTTCGATGCGACGATGCGTCGCGGTACACCCATCCGCCGGAGGTTCTTCGTGAAGGGATAACCGTTTGCATCTGCACCTTCAAACGGCCCGAATCATGTTTGCGTTTCTTGGATTCGCTGCCCACTCAGGAGAAGAAGCCCGATCGTTTGGTGATCGTGGACGCCAGTCCCGGCAATGAAACGGAACAGGCGATCGAGAACTATCCGAACATCGATGCACTTGCCCAGGAGGTGCTTTATTTCCACGTTCGCGGCGCCTATCAAACGTTGACCTGTTCGCGGAATTTCGCGGTCGAGTGTGTTGACACTGACTTGATGGTCTTTTTTGACGACGACATCGTGTTGTTGCCCGGCTGCCTTGACGAATTGGTCCGGGTACACCGTCAGTATGGTGACCAGGTGGTGGGCGTGAACGCTCATGATCGGCAGGGCCTCAAAAGCCCGACCAATCTTTGGAAAGTTCGCCGGCTGTTTCGCATCGTTCCTCATTTGAAACCGGGGGCCTATGCCAGGTCGGGTGTTTCCATCCCCTGGGTGTTTCAGCCGCCGACCGACGATGTGATCGAAGGCGACTGGCTCAGCGGGTGTGCGATGAGCTGGAAAACCGCGGTGATGAAGAATGTCAGGTTCAACGAAAACTTTGGCGGACACAGTACTGGGGAGGACCTGGACGTCAGCCTGCGAATGGCTCGTCACGGCAAATTGATGCTTGCCGGCAAGGCTCACGTGCTTCACTTGCCCGACCAGGCTGGGCGGCCGAACACGCGAATGATGGCTTATGCCGGAATCCACAACGCGTACGACATTCATCGTCGCTGCATGGCCGACCGGTCTTTCAAGGACGCGGTCTATTTCATGTACGCCTACGGGATGGATACGTTGCTGAGGGGATTGACTTTTCTGCGACCTGGCCAGGTGGCGCGGCGGTGGAACTTCATTCGCGGCCGTTGCCAGTTCTTTGCCGATTGTCTGCTCCGTCGCCCCTCCGGTCTCGACACGCACTGATGAGCTTGGTTGACGCTGATGTCGACGGTTGCTAACTCCACGAACATTCGCCGGTCGCTGGTCCAGCCGATTTCCGCGGCATCGGGCCGTCGTTTGGACGGGTCCGCCGGAGGTCTTGCGCCCAAGTTCGATCGGCCCACCCGGCATGCACTGTATGTCGGTTTGGCGCTGTCGTTGTTATGGATGACCAGTTTCGCGGTCGGTTTCAAAACGATTTTGGGAGTGTTGACCGCCGCCGGGTTCGCATTGGCCATCATTGGATTGAAAAAGCCTTTGCTGGGCGTGTTGGGCATTGGCATCATCTGCTCGCTTGATTCCCTGATGCGGGTCTACCTGATGACCGGCGGTTTGCTGCGATACAACACGTTCAACTACTTGTTGTACGTGGTGATCCTGATCGCGCTGCCGATTCAACTTCGACAAAAAGATCCTCAAACCAGGCTGCTGCAAGGGTTCACGCTGCTGCTGGCGATCGAGATGCTTGTTTCTCCCTCCATTCGGATGGGCATCTTGCACATGATGAACCTGGTATCGGTGTTTGGGTTGTTGGTTTATTTCTATCGATGCCGCCGATATCCACACGTCTGGTACATGCTTGGTATCACCGTTGGGTTGATGTCGGCGATGACCGGTTTTGCGTTCTTGTTCAATACCGAGAACCTGAGCTATTCGTCCGTGGACGAACTGGCGTACCTGGATCCCGACTACCGAGATCCCAACTTCATTGATCCCAACGCGCTCGGATACGTCTACCTGACCGGTATTTTCAGTCTGTGCATCGCGCTCAGTTCGGTCCGCCGCTCGAGTCGTTCGATGACGATGCCATTGTTGGCACTGTTGGCGGTCAATTTCTGCTGGATTGTCTTGGTGGGAAGCCGCGGTTCGATGCTGGTCGCCAGTTCGTGCCTGATTTACGTGCTGGCGTCGCTTCGATCGAATTCGCGCCGTTTCAAATTCGCGGTGGTCGCCGCGGTCGGCGTGTTGTTCATCCTGAATTTCTTTCCACAACTGCTTGACCGATCCATCGGCCGCGTCAACAAACTACTGGACAACAACTACACCGCCGCACAGCGGACCAGCGCCCGATCGGACCTGGCGGTCGGCGCGTGGAGGCTGTTTTTGAAGCATCCGTTGGGCGTCGGTACCGGCGGTTACAAGAAGAGCTGGGCACGGCTGGAAGTCGACGACCTGCACAGCCGGCAGGTGGGACAGGAAAAAGCGGCACATTCGGCATGGCTGAAAACACTTGCCGAAAACGGAGTCCCCGGATTCATTTTGTTCTCGATCTTCGTCTTCTCGTTTGCCTACTTTGGGATCAAGCAACGTCGAAGGGGCGCGATGCCGATCGGAATTTTGGTGACGGTGATCCTTAGCTGCGCGTTCATATCAACCGAATTTCAGTCCAAGGGAATTTGGTTCATCGTCGCGGCGACCATCATCTACCTGCATCATCGATACGAAATTCCCAACGAAATTCGCCACCGGTCGGCTGCACCGCAGTTCCCTTCCAGCTCCTCCTCCCACCACCGGCCTGCGACTCCAATACCATGACCGAAAAGGTACTGATTACCGGTGGAGCCGGCTGCATCGGGTCGGATCTGGCCGAGCAGTTGGTGCGGCAAGGCAACGATGTCGTCGTGCTGGACAATCTCAGCAGCGGTCGGAAAGAACACATCGAGCCGCTGCTGGATCATGACCGCTTTCACTTCATCGAAGGCGACCTGCTGGATCCAAGTGCGCTCGATCGGGCGATCGATTCGGTCGACATGGTGTATCACTTGGCGGCCAACCCCGACGTCAAGTTTTCCGACGGTGATCCAACCGACAAAGACCTGCGTCAAAACACGCTTGCCACCTACGCGGTGTTGGAAACGATGCGCCGCGATGGGATCAAGCGGCTTGCTTTTTCGTCGACGTCGGCCGTTTACGGTGTTTGTGACAAGTTGCCCATCGACGAACAACAAGCTCCGCGACCAATCTCACTGTACGGCGCCAGCAAGCTGGCCTGTGAAGGGCTGATTTATTCGTTTCAACATCTGTTTGACATGCAGTGTTGGATCTTTCGCTTTGCGAACATCGTCGGTCCGAAAGTTCGCGCACGAGGCCGAACGGTGATCGCCGATTTTGCTCACAAGTTGCTGGAAGATCCGACACAGCTACAAATCCTGGGCAACGGAAAGCAGGCGAAATCCTATTTGCGAAGTGATGAATGCGTAGCAGCAATGCTGCATGCGGTCGATCGCGCCCAGGATCCGCTAAGCATCTTCAATCTCGGTTGCAGCGATTGGATCACCGTCGATCGGATCGCCGAACTGGTGGTCGAGGCGATGGGTCTTTCGGACGTCGACTTTCACTACACCGGAACCGAGGGCGGATGGGCCGGCGACGTGCCGAGATTTTTGCTGGATGTCACCGCGATCAATCGACTTGGTTGGCAGGCACAACGTAATTCGGAACAAGCGATTCGCTACGCCATCGAAAGCACGCTTCGATCGATCAAGGGAGCCGACAATTGCAAGCGGTGATTTTGGCCGGCGGATTGGGCACGCGGTTGCGGCCGTTGACCATCACGGTTCCCAAACCGATGGTCCCGGTCGGCGGAACTCCCTACCTGGAGTTTCAATTGCGATTGTTGCGCCAGCAGTCGATCACCGACATCGTGTTGTTGACCGGATACCTGGGCGAGCAGATCGAAGAATATTTTGGCGACGGATCGAATTTCGGGCTGTCCATTCGTTACTCCCGCGAGCAGCAGCCGCTGGGAACCGGGGGTGCGCTGCGGGAAGCCGGACCGCTATTGAGTGATTCTTTTCTGGTGATCTATGGCGATTCTTATCTGCCGATCGAATACGGCGACGTCCTAGAAATGCTAGCAGCCTCGCCCGCCCAGGGGGTGGTAACGGTCTACGACAACCGTGCGGAAGATACCGGCGTGACCAACAACATTTCGCTCGACCCGGAAGGCTTCGTCACCAACTACGATAAAGATAATCCTGATGACCTCGACTTGCGGTACGTCGAAGCGGGGGTCTTGGCACTCCGGCGCGAAGTGGTCCAGGAAATACCGCATGGCAAGGTATCGTTGGAACAGCAGGTTTTTCCAAACTTGATCGGTCGTCGAGAGCTGAAGGGTTTCGTCACCACGCAGCGATTCTATGACATTGGCACCCCCGAGCGGCTTCAGCGCATTGCCCACCTGTTGAAATGATCATCACTCGCACACCGTTTCGAATCAGCTTTGCCGGCGGTGGCTCCGACTTGGAGGCGTTTCACTGCAAGGAACCGGGGGCCGTCCTTTCCACGGCGATCGACAAGTACATGTACCTGACGGTCAAGGAACGTTTTGGAGGTACATTCCGCGTCAGCTATTCGAAGACGGAACAGGTCGACAAAGTCGATCGCATCGAACATCCGATTGTTCGTGAATGCCTCCAATTGCTTGGCACCCAAACGGGTTTGGAGATTGTTTCGGTAGCCGACTTGCCCGGCCAAAGCGGAATGGGTTCGTCAAGCAGTTTTACGGTGGGGTTGTTGCACGCGCTTCATGTGCTGGACGGACGAGTCGTGACGGCCAATCAATTGGCCCAGCAGGCGTGCAACTTGGAGATCAACGTCCTGAAAGAACCGATTGGCAAACAGGACCAATACATCGCGGCTCACGGCGGACTGAAGTTCATTCAATTCCAACCCGACGGCAACGTGTTTGTCGATCCCGTTCCCTGCAACCGCGGTACGTGGGAAGAACTCAATCGTCGGCTGCTGCTGTTCTTTACCGGCAAGACCCGACGCGCCGGAGCCGTGTTGGAAAAGCAGAAGTCGAACACTGACGAACGTCGCCCCGCGATTCGCCGGTTGTGCGAGATCGCTCACGAGATGCGAGACATCTTGTCGACCGGGAACGATCTGAATCACTTCGGACGATTGCTGCATCACGCCTGGGAGACCAAAAAGACGTTGGAATCATCGATCAGCAACGGTGAGATCGATCATGTCTACAATCGCGGAATCGACGCCGGGGCGCTGGGCGGCAAGTTGCTGGGTGCCGGCGACGGCGGTTTTGTGTTGTTCTTCTGCGAACCGCATCTGCACAATCGGCTGCGCAGCGCGCTGGCGGATCTGATCGAAGTCCCCTTCCGAATGGAACCGGAAGGAAGCAAAGTGATCTTTGTCGACGGAGACCGCTGGTGACCCGACGGTGTGTCTTTCTTGACCGCGACGGCGTGATCAACGTCAAACAGCCGGACGGCCAGTACGTTTGCAGCTGGAACGATTTCCGTTGGATCACCCCGACGATCGATTGGATTCGGTTGTTCAATGCCCTCGATCTGCTGGTCATCGTGGTTACCAATCAACGAGCCGTCGCCAAGGGCCTGATGACGCTGGATGACCTGAGTACGATCCACGATCGGATGGTTCGCGAACTGGCCGATCGCGGCGCCGCGATCGATGACGTGTTCGCCTGTCCTCACGAAATCGACGCTTGTGAATGTCGAAAACCCAAACCGGGCATGGTCCACGCTGCCCGCGACAAGTGGAACATTGACTTGTCGCAGTCGATCATGATTGGTGATTCGCCGTCCGACCGCCAGCTGGCCGAAAACTGTGGGCTAAGGTTTATCGGCGTCCGGGAAGGAACGATCATCGACACAGGAGACCTGCGTGTCGTCGGTTAAGCGATTGTTGGTTGTCACTCATGTGTCGCACCACCGGCACGGCGGCGCGATCTGCGCGTACGGTCCGTACGTGCGGGAGATGAACGTCTGGTGCGATTTGTTTCCAGAAGTGGTGATCGCCGCCCCGCTTGTCGACGGGCCAGCCGACGGCGACGCACTCGCCTTTTCTCGCGATAACCTGGATGTTTGCCCGATTCCCAAGTCGGGCGGAGAGACGATTGGTGCCAAGCTGCACCAACTTTTTCTGCTGCCTTGGATCGTGCTGCGATTGTCGATCGCGATGTGGAAAGCCGACGCAATTCACGTTCGTTGTCCCGGAAACCTGGGGTTGCTGGGAGTGATCTTGGGGCCGCTCTTTTCCAACAAGCTGGTCGCCAAGTATGCGGGCCAGTGGAACGGGTACCCCGGCGAGCCGCGGAGCGTACGATTGCAGCGCCGGTTGCTGGCCTCGCGATGGTGGCGCGGCGTGGTCACCGTTTACGGCCAGTGGCCCGACCAACCCGATCACGTGGTTCCGTTTTTCACTTCCGTGATGACGCCGGACCAGATCGCGCGGGCCAAACAGATCGCGTCGCGAGACAAATCGGGCGAACCCTTTTCGGTCGTTTACGTCGGCCGGTTGTCGCGAGCCAAAAACATCGATGCGCTGATCGAATCGATCGCCAAACTTGCCGAATCGGAAATCGATGTCCGCTGCGACATTGTCGGCCACGGAGCCGAACGCGATTCGCTGCAGCAGCTTGCCCAGCAAAAAGGGATCGGCGATCGAGTTCGTTTTGCGGGCGGCGTCGAGTTTGAACGTGTCTTTGATTTTTACAACACTGCCGATGTGCTGGTGTTGGTATCGCAAACCGAAGGCTGGCCCAAAGCGATTGCCGAAGCGATGGCCTGCGGTTTGGTGTGCATTGGATCGGATCGCGGATTGGTGCCCTGGATGTTGGGCGAGGGGCGCGGTTTTACGATTCCACCGGGCGACGTCGATGCCTTGACCGACGTTCTGAAGAAGCTGGCGACGTCACCATCACTGCGCCGGCAAACCTCGCAGCAGGCCGCCGAATTCGGACAGCGTTATTCGCTTGATACGCTGCGCGACGCACTGGCGGAATTGCTCAGCCAGCGCTGGGGCGTGCCGATCTCCGTTTCGGCTGCCCCGTCATCCCACCGATTGCAGGATGCTTCCGCTCCCGATCCCGCCAGCCAACAGGTGGTGGTCTGATGGCAGAGCTCGGAGTGATGCACCTGGTCGATACGCTCGCCATGGGCGGAACCGAAAGGGTGGCGGTCAACATTGCCAATCAACTGGCCAGCCAGGGACATCGATCGTTCCTGTGCACCACGCGTCGTGACGGTCCCCTTTCAGGGCTCGTTTCGCCGCAGGTCGGTCGGTTGTCGCTCGACCGCACGCGAACGATTCAGCTTGGCGCGATTCGTCGGCTGGCCGATTTCATTCGCAGCAACGACATCAAGATCCTGCATGCTCACGGTTCGTCGATTGTGACCGCCAACCTGGTCTCGCGGCTGTCGCCCTTTCCCAAAATCGTCTGGCACGATCACTACGGAACCAACGAACGAAAAGAGCGTTCCGTTTGGCTTTACCGGTGGCTGGTACGCCGAGTGGGCGGGATCGTTGCGGTCAGCCGCCCACTAGCCGATTGGTCGCGCCGTCGACTGCGCTTTCCCAGCGACCGAGTGTGGTGTGTGCCGAACTTCGTCGAATCGATCGACACTGTCGACACTTCCGAGCCGAAGCTTCCTGGCACCGCCGGCTCACGAATCGTTTGTGTTGCCAACTTGAGACCCGTCAAAGATCACCTGACGCTCCTGGCAGCGATGTCCCGGATCACCGACCGGCGGCCCGATGCGCACCTGATACTCGTCGGCAGTCTGTCCGATTCCTCCTACGTTACGCGTGTGAAAGAACAGCTCCAAACCGGCCGATTGGAAGCGAACGTCTCCATCCTGGGTCAGCGACAAGACGTTCCGGCAATCCTCCGGGGCTGTGACGTCGGTGTGTTGAGTTCCACGTCGGAAGGATTGCCCGTCTCTTTGCTGGAATACGGCGCGGCGGGATTGCCGGTGGTGGTGACCGAGGTGGGCCAGTGTGCCGACGTGGTCGGTGAAACCGGAAGAACAGTGGCGTCTGGTTCGCCTGAGAAAATGGCCACGCAGATCCTGTCGCTGCTGGACGACCCACAGCTGCGTGATTCTCTTGGCTGCCAATTCAACCGGCGTGTCGAGCAGCAATTTGGTGCGGCACAGGTGATGGAGCAATGGATCAACATCTACGAAAAAATGTTGGAGGCCCGATGAGCAGTGTCCAACCCGAATCGGTCCTGTTGATCGGCAATTTTCTTTCGGCGCACGTCGGCAACTTCAGCGTCTGTGAAGACCTGGCCAAGAAACTGCGCAGCGCGGGTTTGAAAGTCACCACCGCGTCGGACCGCAAAGCCCGCGCGCCGCGGTTGATGGATATCGTTTCGACCGTTTGGCGAAAGCGGCACGAATACCGCGTGGCGAACGTGGACGTCTACAGCGGGCTTGCGTTTGGATTGGCCGAAGCGGCCTGCTACGCGCTGCGGGCGGCACGAAAGCCGTACGTGTTGACGCTGCGGGGTGGCAATCTGCCCAACTATTCCCGCAAATGGCCGGGGCGGGTCAAGCGTTTGTTCCGCGGCGCGTCGGTGGTCACCACGCCGTCGGATTACCTGATGGAGCACATGCAGGATTTTCGAGACGACATCCAGTTGCTTCCCAATCCGTTGCATTTGGATCGGTATCAGTATCGCTGCCGAAACCAGGTCAAACCGAATTTGATTTGGGTCCGCAGTTTTCACAACGTTTACCATCCAGAGAATGCTCCGCGAGTGATCGCCGAACTCGCCGGTGATTTTCCCGACATCCAGTTGACGATGGTCGGGCCCGACAAGAAAGACGGCAGTTTCGAGGCCACCCAAGACGTGGCTCGCCAGCTGGGTGTGCTGGACCGGATTGAATTCACCGGCGGCGTCACCAAACAGGCGGTACCGGAACATCTCGACCGGGCCGACGTGATGATCAACACCACCAACGTCGACAACACGCCAGTCACCCTGTTGGAAGCGATGGCATGCGGACTTTGCGTGGTCAGCACGGATGTGGGCGGCGTGCCCTACCTGGCAACTCATGGCGAAAACGCGTTGCTGGTGCCGCCCAGGGACCATCGGGCGATGGCGGCTTCGGTAAGGCAGTTGCTGGGCGATCGGGAGCTGTCGGCCAAGTTATCGGTCGGTGCCCGCCAATTCGCTTCCCAGTTCGATTGGGACGCCATTTTGCCGCATTGGTTGAACTTGTTTTCGGACGTCGCTTCCCGGCAGATGGACAAGTGACTACTGGAGATTAAGTTGGTTCTTAGGATTTGTTCGGAAATAACTTCGTTGTTTGAATGACACCACTGGCAAGATCACCCTCCCTCCGGGAGGGTCGGACGCGGTAGCGGCCGGGGAGGGCATGGTGTGCGAACCCTCTCCGGGCTCGAGAGCCCAAGAGAAAAATTCTATGACCCGATTGGTGGATACAACGCAGAACGTTCGTGAGAACGAAGCTCATTACGACCAGTCGTATCGCGACGTCGATCGGGATTCGATCGTGCAGCGGTTTGCCGATTTTGACGATTTTTTCATTGACGCGGTCAAGACCGACACCAGCTGGGTGGGACTGTACCAGGGTGGTTTCGCGGATCGTCTGTCGGGCCGGCGAGTTCTGGAACTTGGCTGCGGTGACGGCGTCAACGCGCTTGCCATGGCGCACCTGGGTGCCCACGTGGTGGCGGTCGATATCTCCAGCGAAAGTGCTCGCGTGGTCAACGAGACCGCGGCCCGAATCGACTCGGTGGGTGACCGCGTCGAGGCGGTGGCCGGCGATTTCACCACTTTGCCGTTCGAGCCGAAGTCGTTCGATTTCATCATCGGCAAAGCATTCTTGCATCACCTGACCCACGAATTGGAAGCCGAGTACCTGGCCAGGGCGGCCCAGTTGTTACGCGATGACGGCGAAGCGAGATTTTTCGAGCCTGCCGAAAACAACAAAACGCTCGATGCGATTCGTTGGATGATCCCGATGGGAAAGCGGCCCAGCTCCTTGAACCGCGCCGCCTTCGAGCAGTGGCAAAAGGGTGATCCTCACCCCGATCGCAGCAACCATTGGAAAGATTACCTGAAGGTCGCCTCGAAGTACTTTGGCGACGTCGCCGTGCATCCGCTAGGAAGCATCGAACGGTTTCATCGTCTACTTCCGGCCGGTTCGTTCAATCGTCGCTATCGTCGACTGGCCCACCGCGTCGACGCAAAGTTTCCGACGTGGATCCGGCGCCCGCTGGCAAGATCCCAGTTGCTGGTTTATCGAGATCCAAAAACGGATGAAACGTAGCGATGGGATTGGCAGACCGAATCTACAGTCGACTGCCTGTCTTTGGGCAACACGCAGCAGTCAGCGCCTACGGTGTCTACTGGAAGTGGGTCCGCTTCGGCCCCGGATTCCAGCGGCTGGTGCACGAGTACGCTCAGCGTGATCGGTTCACCGCCGCGCAGTGGCATCAGTGGCAGCAAGAACGTCTGAAAGAGTTTCTGCCGCAGGCCCTGCGTGTGCCTTACTACCGCGACAGCTGGGACGAGTCACAAAAGGCGGCGGCAAGGGCGGGCGATGTGACGGGACTGCCGCTGTTGGAAAAAGATCCGATGCGCGACGACGTGACCCGGTTTTTTCGCAAGGACCTGCGTCCCTGGGTACGGCGAATGGTGTCGCGGACAAGCGGTTCGACTGGCACGCCCATCGACAATCATTGGCGTTGGCTGGAAGTCCGCGAAGCACGCGCGCTGCGCGAAGTCCGCTCGGCCGGCTGGGCCGGAGTTTCCTTCCGCCAGCCCCGCGCTACCTTCTCCGGCCGTTTCGTCGAACCAAATCCTCACAGTCGCGGGCCCTTTCATCGTTACAACCGCGCCGAACGGCAAGTCTATTTTTCGGCGTTCCATCTGCGGCCCGACACGGCCCAGCAATACGTCGATGCACTGCGACGACACAACACGCGGTGGCTGACCGGGTATGCCGTTTCGTTTTATTTATTGGCCGAGCTGATTTTGGAGCAAAACTTGTCGGTACCCAGTTCACTGCAAGCCGTGGTGACGACCAGTGAAAAAGTGACCGATGAAATGCGCGAAGTGATGCAGCGAGCGTTCGGCTGCCGAGTCTACGAAGAATACAGCACTGTCGAAAATTGCGTGTTCGCGAGCGAGTGTGAAGCGGGCAGCCTGCACGTCAGCCCCGATGTCTCGGTGGTCGAAATCTTGCGGCCCGACGGAACCCATTGTGATCCGGGTGAACCGGGCGAGGTCGTCACCACTTGTTTGATGAGGCACTACCAGCCGTTCATTCGATACCGTGTGGGCGATGTCGCCGCCTGGTCGACCGAGCCGTGTGCTTGCGGGCGTGAAATGCCGGTGCTGAAAGAGGTGATCGGCCGATTGGAGGACGTGTTGGTCGGTCCCGACGGTCGGCGGATGGTTCGCTTTCATGGTGTGTTCGTCGATCAACCGCACGTTCGTGAGGGCCAGGTCATTCAGGAATCGTTGTCACGGATTCGAGTCAAGGTTGTGCCAACCGACGATTTTGACGAAGCCGACATCCGCGACATTCAGCAACGCGTGATGCAGCGAATGGGCACGGTGGAAGTGGTGGTCGAACCGGTCACCGAGATCCCGCGGACCAAGGCGGGCAAGTTCAAAGCGGTGATCAATCTGGCATTGAAAGATGGTGGCGAAAACACAGGAGCGGCCCAACATGTCGCTCACTGACACCGCGGAAATCGTCCAGCCACCGCCCGCTGATGCACCGGCTCGTCCGAAGCTATGCATTCTGACTCAGTATTTTCCTCCCGAAATGGGCGCACCGCAGGCGAGATTGTCCGAACTGGGCCAGCGGCTGATCGATCGGGGATGGAGCGTTGAAGCGCTCACGGCGCTGCCCAACTATCCGACCGGAAAAGTGTTCGACGAATTTGATCCCCGCCAGCCTCATGTTCATCAGGTGGGAAACATCAGGACCGTTCGCGTTCCCTTGTACACCGCCAAACAAGGCTTTGTGAAACGTTTGCGTTGTTACTTTTCTTTTGCCCGATCGGCCAAACGTTTTGGGCCGCAGTTGTGCAGCCGCCCCGACTTGATGCTGGTCGAATCGCCACCGCTTTTCATCGCCTACGCGGCAAGGTACCTGTCCCGCCACTGGCAATGCCCCTACGTTTTCAACGTCAGTGACCTGTGGCCCGAATCGGCGATCCGGATGGGCGTCGTGAAGCCGGGATTGGCGACGCGGATGGCGGAAAGACTGGAGTTGAGGTCGTATCGAGAGGCCGTGGCGATCACCGGCCAGTCGGACGAGATCATCGCTTCGGTACGTCAGCGGTCGCCAGGCACGCGCACCCAGGTGATCACCAACGGTGTCGATCCCAGTCGATTTGGTGACGACAAAGTGGATGATCAGGCGCGAAGTTTGTTGGGCGATCAGCCTGGGCCAATTTTCGTTTTCGCGGGGCTGCTTGGACTAGCCCAGGGTCTGGATCAGCTACTTGATCTTGCCAAATCGATCGGTGACTCTCCGGGACGATTGGTGTTGATCGGTGACGGACCGGCTCGCGAGCATCTGCAGCAGCGAATCCGCAACGAATCGATCGATCGGGTGAAGATCGTCCCCGCCCAGCCACGCGATCGAGTGCCGGCGCTGTTGGCCGCCGCCGACGCAGCCGTGATCAGTCTTGGCATGTCGATTCCGGGAGCAGTGCCGAGCAAGATCTACGAAGCGATGGCCTCCTCGCTGCCGATCCTGCTTGTCGCCGATGGCGAACCGGCGCGGCGAATTGAACAGGCCAAGTGTGGTTTGACGGTCCGGCCCGGTGACTCCGAGGCGCTGAACGCAGCGTTCGGCCGATTGGCAGCTGACGAAGGCCTGCGCAGCCAACTTGGCCGTCACGGTCGCGGTGCCGCCGAAACCACTTACAATCGCGATCGCATCGCATCCCTGCTGGATGGCTTTCTGCGCAGCCTATTGCCAGCCAACCGTTAGAACACTTTCAGGCCCGCTGGGCCAACACCATCGATTTCCAAAAGCAGCATTGCATGTCTGCCGTTACCACCATGAATGATCCTCGCGGCAACGCGACCGAAACGACACCGTCGCAAAAGCTACGCGCAAAAAAGATTCTTGTCGTTTACGAAAACCAACCGCTAACGACGCAGTCCAAGCGAGCCGTGCCCCGGCTGCTTGCCCAGCTGGCCGAACATCTTGCCCAGTTCGATTCGTCGACCGAGGTGATTGCGGTCAGCCCCGGAAAGTCCGAAATCGAAGGGGTCGCCAGCCATCAAGCAAGTTTGGCCTTTCCGGCCCGCGCCCGATGTCGGGTCGCCAATAGCCGGCTGACACGATGGGCGCGATCGTGGCGAGGAGTCGAATCGACGATTCCCTACCAGATCGCACGGTCAGGATTGCAGGCGTTTGCCGACAGTGCGGACGACCAGACGATTGTCATCACGGCCACCATGTCGGTTGCGATTCAGGCCAGACAACTGCTGCCGAAATCACGGATCGTCTATTGGGTGCAGGGGATGCCACGGCTGGGGCAGGAATCGCTTGCCTCCCGCGCGGTTGCCGCGTCGGACGCGATCGTCGCTCCGTCCAGGGCAATTTACAACGACCTTTTTCAATTGGTTTGCCGTGACCGGTTTCCACCGCCGGTATGGGTGATTCCCAACACGATCGACCAGTCTCAGTTCAAAACGGAATCGGCCGATGTGATTGCCGCGGTGCGAAAACGCATCGGCCTGGCTGAAGATGACGTTGCGGTGATGCACGTCGGCCGTGCGCCCGAAAAGGGACTGCAGATCGCCAAGGCCGCGCTTGCCCTGGGGCAGTTCCAGAAGAACACCGTGCTGGTCACCATCGGTGGTCAAAAGAAGGAGCGAGGTCGCATCCATGATTCTGCCGAATACATTCAGCTGGGATGGATCAACCCGGAAGAACTGAACCAGGTCTATCAAGCTTGCAGCCTGGGACTGGTGCCAAGCGTTTGGTGGGAAAACTGCCCACTGGCGCTGATCGAGATGATGTCGCTGGGGCTTTGTCCCATCGGTGCGCGAACCGGCGGGATTCCGGAAATGATCGAGCACGGAAAGACGGGATTGATCATCGATGCGCCCAACGACGTGCACGCCTGGGCCGGCGCGATCGAGTCGCTGCTGTCCAACGACCCGCTTCGAGAAAGTTTGGCGGGCGAAGCGAAACGGTCGGTGCAGCGACGATTTGATCGCCGCCAGTTGATGGCGCAGTGGCAGCAGGTTTTGAATATCGTCATCCAGTCCGCTTGAACCTCCGCCTTCGGCAGACCGAATCGTCATGAATCACCAAGACGAAACCGCAACCCAGCCGCTCGATGCCGCCGTTCCATTCTTTCGGCCGTCCATTTCAGAAGCCGAGATCGAGGAAGTTGCCCAGTGCCTGCGATCGGGTTGGTTGACCACCGGGCCGCGAGTGAAGCAGTTCGAACAAAATTTTGCGTCCAGCGTGGGGGCGCGATGCGCGGTCGCCGTCAATTCATGCACCGCTGCGCTGCACCTGGCCGTCGAAGCGATGGGATTGAAACGGGGCCAAGGTGTTTTGGTTCCCACCATGACATTTGCCGCCACTGCCGAAATCGTGATCTATCAGGGCGCCGTGCCGATCCTTGTCGATTGTGACCCGGTCACGCTGAACATCGACCTGGAAGATGCTCAGCGGAAGATCGCCGGCAGCGACGTTCCGGTGGTGGGCATCATCCCAGTTCACGTCGGCGGCTTGATGCTCGATATGAATCGCCTGGCTGACTTTGCCAGATCCCACCAACTGTGGATGGTCGAAGACGCGGCACACGCCTTCCCCGCTTCCTTTC
Source organism: Rubripirellula sp. (assembly GCA_965222745.1). Lineage (GTDB taxonomy): Bacteria > Planctomycetota > Planctomycetia > Pirellulales > Pirellulaceae > CBDCUW01. The sequence goes on along the minus strand of CBDCUW010000005.1, from coordinate 3,642,967 downwards.
GCAGCGATGCCGATTCGCCGTGGCAACGATGTGGCGAAGACACTGCCGACGTGACTTGCTACTCGTTTTATGCCAACAAGACCATGACAACCGGTGAGGGCGGCATGGCGGTCACCGCCGACCAGGACGTCGCGGCGCGGATGCGGCAGATGTCGTTGCACGGGTTGTCCCACGACGCCTGGAAACGATTTCAGGGCGGTTCCAGCTGGGACTACCGCATCGTCGCGCCCGGATACAAGTACAACCTGACCGATGTTGCCGCGGCGATTGGATTGCATCAACTCGCCCGCGCCCCGTCGATGCGAGCGGAGCGCGAGTCGATCGCGGAGTTCTTTGCCGAATCGTTTCGTGACGTTGGGCAGCTGGAACTACCGCCGTGGGATGAAAATCGGCTCCATTCTTGGCACCTGTACCCGATTCGATTGTGTCTGGATCGATTGACCATCGATCGCAACGAATTCATCGAACATTTGCGGGCCGCCGGTGTCGGCTGTTCAGTTCATTGGCGACCCTTGCATCTGCATCCCTACTACGCCGAAACGTTGAATTGGAATCGAAACGATTGTCCCACGGCGACGCAGGTTTGGTCCCGGCTGATCAGTTTGCCGATTTTTCCGGGCATGACCGACATCGAAAAAAACCGGGTCGTCGAGACGGTTGTGAGGCTTTGCCGGCAACATGCGGCCGGCGAAGTCAAGCTTTAACAACCACCACGCCAAACGCGAGCGAGTGAGCCGAATGTCGCCTTTGCAAGCTGCGGTCAAGAGGTGTGTGGATGTGGCGGCATCCCTTGGCGGGCTGTTCCTGTTGTCACCTTTGTTATTGATGATTGCGGCGCTGATCCGTTTCACCTCGCCGGGACCCGTCTTCTTTCGTCAATTGCGAGTGGGCCGAAAGATGCAGCCGTTTGAAATCTTGAAGTTCCGCACCATGGTGGTCGATGCCGACCGGCGGGGTCCGCCATTGACGGCGGGAAAGGATCCGCGAATCACGGGCGTGGGACGTTGGCTAAGAAAAACCAAGCTGGACGAACTGCCGCAATTGATCAACATCCTCAAGGGCGACATGAGCCTGGTGGGGCCGCGGCCGGAGGTGCCGAAATACGTCGAATTGCATCGCGAAGATTTCGAGAGCATCCTGGTGGTCCGCCCCGGTTTGACCGACCTGGCCTCGATCAAATATCGCGACGAATCGGAAATACTCTCCCAATCCTCCGATCCCGAACAGGAGTACGTCACAACGATTCTGCCGGATAAGCTTGCCCTGGCGAAGGAGTATATCGAGCGATGTTCACTACGGCTCGATCTGTGGCTGATATTAAAGACCCTATTTCGCATCTGTCGTCGCTGAAAAGGGCGTGACACATCCCGCGGGCGAAGTACCCTTGGCTAAACGGGCGGGGCAGGCCAACCACCTGCAGCAGACACGGCAACCGACACACGATCCTGGCAACGGACCTGGCAGTCTACGATGACAACGACCATGAGCATCCTTGGAAGCTATCTGGAACGCCTTACCGAGACGATTCAGCGATGTGACAAGGGGCACTGGGACGATGCGATCAATTTGATCGATCAAACCTGGCAAAACGACCGACAGACGATCGTCTTGGGAAACGGCGGCAGCGCCCTGGCGGCACAGCACGCGATCACCGATTGGAACAAAAACCTGTACCTCGCTTCGGGACGTCGCTTTCGCGGCGTTTCGCTGGCCGACAACATGGGTATCTTTTCGGCCTACTCGAACGATACCTGTTACGAAGACGTCTTCGTCGAGCAGCTTCGTCCCATTCTGGAACCGCAGGATTTGCTCGTCGCCATCTCCGGCAGCGGAAACTCGGAGAATGTTGTCCGAGCGATCCAGCATGCCAAGCAGGTCGGCGCGAAGGTCCTTTGCCTGACCGGATATGACGGCGGCCGCATCCACGCCCTGGCCGATTGCAACGTCCATATTCCGATTGACGACATGCAGGTCGCCGAAGACATGCACCTGGTATTCATCCATGTCGCCTTGCGGGAGCTGATGGACCGCGGCCAGCAAAGACGCTGACGCTGCGGGCACGGTTCGTTGGGAACGCGGCGGAAGCGATGTACACTAAGAAGCTGTTCAGAGATAACTTCGTCATTTGAATTCACTCTCCCTCTGGGAGAGTCGGGCTCTGGGGCCCGGAGAGGGTTGTGCACAGTGCCCTCCCCGAAGTGCCGATAGGGAGGTTCACACTGGCTCGTAAGACTTCGACCAAATCGCGAAATCAAAAAGGAACAAACGGTTCCGCGACGAAGTTGCGCGCTTCCGACGACGACGCTTCACAGCCGGCCAAACCGACCGACGAGGCCGCCGCGACCGACGACGAACAGGAGCTGGCCGAATCGACACAGCTATCGGACCAGCACACTCGTGATGAAGCGGTCGCCCGCGCCACGCGAGGGTTGATTCGATTCGAATCGCGAAGGCGGGCGAGGACTTTTGTTCGACGCCTCTTTCGGTTGATCATCCTTGTCGCCGCGATCGGCGGTATCGGCTACTACGCCGCCGACTATTTTCCCGCTGCGCAGATGCAGCACTACTGGCAGGAACTGAAGTCGAAACTGCCGGTCTTTCAAAACCAACCGTCGCCTGAGCCCGAAATTCGGGTACAGCAGTAACGTCTTTCGACACTTTCCCTAACGGCGGCGAATTGGGGTTGCCGGGTAGTAGTGGGACGTGTCCATGAACTGCGCCGGAATCGACGGTTGACCGATCCCGGTGGTCGCCCGCTGTCGAAGTTGGTTCTCGACGATCTCAGCGACATGCCGTTCGCCAATCAAAGTTTGGCGAGCCTCAATGCGTGGTGCGGCGCGGGATCGAGCCACAAACTCTTGATAGAACCGATTGGCGGGCCGAATTTGCGTGTAGTAATTCGGTAGGCCCGTCGCATTGAACTGCCGGTAGAACAGGTAGGGACTAAAGGTGGGTCTTGCCGGATAGTAATGTGCGGGACGCTGGGCTTGCGCCTCACTGCTTGAGCCAATGATCAGCAGTGCTGCCAGCAGGCCCCAAACGAAATATCGTTTCTTCATGTTCCTGTCCCTATCTTTCTTCTTCCCACGAACGCAATCCTTCCCAACCGGTCGACGGCGGGCGGCGCAGAAGCCTTATCGACATTGCGACCCTCGGTCTGCGTACAAACGGCGCAATGTGACGACGTTGTGGCGCCCTGCCGGAGTGCCTATTCCGATTATACCGGTCCTACCGCGGGAAAGTAGTGATTTCACCGCCGGCAGCCACTTCTTGTCGGCGTCAAAGTTTCACTGACCCGGCCATTGATAAGGACCTGCACGGCCCGAATCATGGGAACCACCGGCACCTTAGTCAGAGAAGTCAGAGGTGGAACGGGCATTTTGCGACATGATCACGGAAACCCCCGACGATAAACGGGATCAGTTCGGTAGTCGGACCATTCAGACTATCTGCACCATTCGTTACCGCAGCCAACACACCAACCAGCGTCAAATTCCGACCTCGGCGACGTGTTCTCGGTGTCGGCTCACGAGATTTTGGTGCGATCGTTTTGAACGTTGGTCGATCAGACAAGCGAGCTAGGACCGCTTCCTTGCGGAGGCTAAGGAGGCGGGAGCTGCCGCATTGCCTGGTGCGGGAGCAACGATCGTAAACATCAGTTTGGCCCATGGATGAAGCCAAACACTTACGAATACAGATAGATTGGGCTCAATAAGAATCACGGATGTGACCATGCCTGGAATTCACGGAAGATCAAATTCGTTCTGGCACTTTCTTTTGCCGGTGGTCGTTCTCTGCAGCGCCGGCTGTCAAACGACACGGCACAGTGGGACGCGCGGCAGCGTGGTGCCACCAGAACTCGCCGCCATGCCTCGCGAGTTATCAAAAACAGTTCTTCCGGAATACGTGATTGAGCCGCCGGATATTTTGAACATTGAAACGGTTCACGCGGTACCCAAATCACCTTACGCCCTGAAGGTACTCGATGTGCTTTCGGTTCGCGTGCTGGGCACACTGCCCGAAGGACCGATCGGCGGTGCTTACCCCATCGAACCGGGCGGAGTGATCAACCTGGGAGCTCCCTACGGAGTGGTTCAGGTTTCCGGCTTGACCGTGCCGCAAGCGCAAGAGGCGATCGAGGCTCACCTGAAGGATTACTTGAAAGAACCGGAAGTCGCGGTCGCGCTTGCCGAACTGGGTGCCTCGCAGCGGCTGGTGGGACAGTTCTTGGTCGGACCCGATGGCACGGTCACTCTGGGCAGCTACGGCAGCGTATCGGTTGTCGGTTTGACGCTGGAGCACGCCAAGTGGGCGATCGAACAACACCTCTCGCAATACCTGGAGGACCCGGTCGTTTCGGTGAACATGTACGGTTACAACAGCAAGGTGTACTACATCATCATGCAGGGTGCCGAACTGGGTGACGCGGTTTACCGATACCCGATCACCGGCAACGACACAGTCCTGGACGCGGTTTCTCAAGTCAACGGATTGGAACAGGTTTCGTCCAAAAAGATGTGGATCGCGCGGCCATCAAGCGACAAGTGCGGTTGCCAGGTGCTGCCGGTCGACTGGTACGCGATCACCGAATGCGGATCGGCCAACACCAACTTTCAGTTGATGCCGGGTGACCGATTGTTCGTATCCGAAGACAAGATGGTCGCGTTGGACAACAAGCTTGCCAAAGTGTTCGCTCCCTTCGAGCGAATCATGGGCTTCTCTCTGCTGAGCGTCGGAACTGTCACGCGGTTCTCTGGCAAGGTGCTCAAGGGAGGCGGGAACCCGCAAGGATTTGGCGCAGGATTTTAATCAGCCGCGTGGTCGGGAGCGGCAATCAGTGCCGCCTCTGTACCACCTGACCATAAATGACTCGGTCGCATTCGATTCAACCAATCCGCAAGCGACCGAACGACAAACAAGTGTTTCAGAGTTACCAATCAAACGGTCAACAGATGCAACGACACAAACAAAAGCGTAATCGTTGGACTTCGGTGTCCGCCGCAACGATGATCGTGATGCTAGGCAGCAGCGTCGGCTGCGTCTCCCTGAAGCACTACGTACGTCACCACACCTTGGCAGGACAGGCAGCCGATAGCCACCACAAGAATGATTCCTACTATCACTGCCCCCATTGTGGGCAGATCATTCCCAAGGAAGGATTCGACAAGTGCCCACGCTGCATGAAAATCCCCGCCTACTATGGGTATGAACCGACTTGCTGGCGACAGTTCCCCGATGGCTGGGGATGTCTGCCCGAATCGGTCGCGAACAATCCCGAATTCTGGCAGCAGGGAATGGTCGACAGCGATCGTGTCAATCAGGAAACGCTAGCCGAACCGGAAGAAGTCACCGCACCGCCAGCCGAAGAAATCGCACCGCCACCGGCCGAAACCAAGGCACCCGATCAAGTTCGCGTGCCAAGGTCCAACGAAAGCAACGTGGCCCCACTGCAAGATCAAGAACCAACCGAGCAGCTGGACAGAGCGGTTGTGAAAAACGCCCCCGCCGCCCGAAACCTCCAGCCAATCGAGACGGCCGATCGTCAGCCGGGTGCCGCCGCGAAAACGGCCGAGCAGGCAACCATTTCGGGGTTGATCGAGAGCGAGTTGCCGCGAACCAACGCGGCGATTGCCCAAGGTGAAATCGCGACACCCGAGTATCTGGACGCGGTTTCCGAATTCGCCGACGTGACTCCGCAGCCCATCAACACGTTCCCCGCGTATGATGCCGCCGGTCAGTATCCTCACGCCCAAGATTATCAAGCGATCACCACCGACGATCTGGTGGCGGAGACAGTTCCCATCGAAGAGCCGGTTGAAGTTGACGTCAAAGATGTGCCAACGTTTGACGTGCCGTCGGTCGGCAAGCCGCTGCAAGATCCGCCGGCTGAGCAGCAGGCGGAGGCTGATTCGAATCCGACGGAAGAAACACCGATCGGTGGAAGCGATACGACGGCTTCTGATTTCTCCGACGCGAAGGAAGAAACGGTCGAGCCGACCGAGTCGATTTTGCAACACCAGACCGAATCGATCCAGCCGGAAGCTTCCGAGACACCCGCGCCGTCCTTCGTTCCGGTGAGCCGAATTCCACTTCCCGCCGGCGTGACGCTGCTGCAGGAGGAAGAAGCCGCGGAGATCGTTCGTCCGAAGTCGAACCCGATTGAAGTTCAGGTCGACGACAACCTTGTGCTGCAGACTCAGGCCGAACCGAAGCCGAAACAGACACCTGCCCCGACGGCTTCACTGCCGCCACAAGACCAGTCGGTTTTGAAAACGGTTCGCGATACGCCGCAGTTCAAACCTATCTTGGTCCGCAAATCGCGGGCAGCGGTGGATGCGGCCAAAGCATCTCCAGGTCCCAGCCAAGTTGCTGTTCCCCAGTACGCGCCGGCTCCCGTCAATCGAATTCAGCCGCCGCGGTACGTTCAACCTTCGGCACACGTGTTTGACCAGCAGCATCCGGCTCCGGTCAATCGAATTCCATTGAACTCGCTGCCGTTGTCCAACCGTTAACTTGGGTCGCGAAAGTCGCCAAGACATTCGGCGAGTTTCGCTACTCGGCTTCCAGCTGAAAATCGTCGATCTCCATCGACACTCCTTGGCCGATGAAGTCGACGGCGACCAGCAACCGGGTATCACCGCGCCGCGCGATCAGCGTTCCGGAGATTCCCTTGAAAGCTCCCGTTCGGACTCGCACCCGCTGGCCGGCAGAGAGCCGACGTTCGAGCGTCAGTGGTGCATCCGACCGGATCAGCCAGTTGATTTGGCACAGATCTCGATGAAGCTGTTCCGGATCGCCCACGTGGTGCAACTGCGAAACACGATTGGTGGCCAGGCAATCGACGCGCTGCGAATCGTCGGCAAAAAGAAACAGGTAACCGCCGAACAAAGGCAGGTGCGATTGCACTCGGCGACCTCGGATCATGCTGTCCTTGCGGACCAGCGGAAGATAGAACGGAATGCCCATGCTCAGCAGTTGTCGCGCCAGAGATTTTTCCTGGCGAGATTTCGTATAGATCAACCACCATTGCCGGTCCGCATCTGGCTCTGCCTGATCACCACTTCTCCAGTCTTGGCCGCTTTGGCGTGGCGAGTCGTCCAGCAGAGAGTCTGGGTAGAGACAGGTTTCCTCGGCAAGAATCGGCACGGCGATACTCCTGTTGGTCGTTGACGCTGCATCAACCATTCAGTGGGATGGATGCAAAGAATTGCGTCCGCGTCGTGACGAACTGATGGTCACAGCGTTTTTCCGTGCTGCCGACCCAGTACGATGACGCAAGCCGGCAGGGAAGCTCTATGGGTGACTTGCCGGAATGCTGGTGGCAATGTGCGACTGTCGGCCAGTTTTCCAAACTGGCCAGCTGCGAAATCACCCTCCCCTCCGGGAGGGTCGGACGCGGCAGCGGCCGGGGAGGGCATGATGCGCGAACCCTCTCCGGGCCTGCCCGGTCAACCTACTTCGAACCCTCTTGCGGCACCGGTTCCCAAATGATGCCCTGGCCAGTGCCGTTTCCTTTGAATCGCAGCATGCGGTTTTTTTGATTCCGATTCAGACTGCGGATCGTGTCATGCAGGCGTTGTTTCGGATCGCGGTCGCCATGATGGGGTAAAGGATCGTCGATGCACGTCGGCCAATCTTCTTCCTCAAACGACATGATCACGATTTCTTGGTTCGGCGATGGGACTTTGAATTGTTTGACCAACCGTCCCTGGTATCGCAGCTCTCGGCTGTCGCAATCCCAACGAGGACGTTGTCGATCCAAGCTGCCATGGTCGACGGTGGCAACGTCGACCGTTCCGGCTGAACTCGCGTTTCGGATCTCCGCCACATCGCAAAGAGAAACGGTCGGATCGAGAATCGAATTGGCGAATTCAAGGCCCTTGTCGGTCAGCACAAAACAGCTGTGAACATCAAACGTCAGTCCGTTGCACTGGCGAAACACGCGGCTGTCCGATTCCGGTTGGTTCAATTCCGATCCATGCAGGACGAAGCCTTTGCAGATCAACCAACGAAAATCGGTTGCCGTCAAACCGGCCTTCTCCAATTCGGCTGATTCGACTGCAAAATCCCAGTGGTCGCGTTGAGTATCCGCCGCGTACAACCGCGCCCGTCGAAGCAGATCGATCGCGTCCAAAAAACGCGGTCGCCCTGCGCGGTCGCCCGAAGGAGCCAGCGTGTGAGCGGCGTTGGCGGAGCTTGTGGTTGGAGGACTCATCGAAACGTACGGCGGAAAGGCTGCGGAGTGACCAGGCGACCGATCTCTTTCCATTAGAACGCTTGGGACGACCCAAACGTACTGATCCAAAGTCGTTCAGACTGGCCTCCTGCCGATGGCCTCATCGGCGCGCACGCGCAGCGATTTCGGAGAAATCGCCGACGGCCAAATGAAAACCGACCGTCTTCCTTTGCAGGAAGCGGTCGGTTCCGATTGCTCTTCGTAACGCGATGCGGCAGCAGCCTAGCTTTCGTCGTCCGATTTTTTCTTCTTGAAGGCTTTGGCGAACGCCTTGTCGGCGAAGACCATCTTCAGCTGTTTTGCTTCGTCCTTCTCGGCGACCACTTTGCCTTTGCAGTTGTTGCAGCAGAAAGCGACTTTGGTTCCAGCCACCTTCACGGCGGTATCGGCATTCAAATCACCACCGCTGAACGGGCATTTCTTCTGCTCGTACTGCTTGGTCGCAACCAATTGATGATTGGCTTTGACGGCGTACTTCTTGGAATCGGCTGCAAACTTGCCGGCGCATCCACCACAGCAGAAATAGACCTTTCCTTTCTTGTAATCAGCCGACTTGCCCGCCGTTGCGTTCTTGGGTGCCACCACGCATTTGACACCTTCAAGATCGACGTCACCAGCGACAACCGTTGCCCCGGCCACCAACAGGACGGCCAAAAAGCTAGCGATTTTCTTCATTGTTTTCACTCTCCCATCAAGAGTTGGGTTTCAATCTTCCTACGAAATCTCGATCCGTCGAATCAGGGAACTCTAAAGCTTAGGCAGCCTAAGGGTTCTGCGTCAATTCGCCACCCCGTTGTCGATCCCGATTATCGGAATTCGAACCGTGGGGGATAACCGGATGATGGTCAAGTAGCTGCCCGATACGCCACAGTGCAACCCCAACGACAGGCGCTGGGGGGTGAAAAATCGCTTCTTGGGCGGTAGCGAAAGTCGCCAAGACTTTCGGTGAATCTCGCTCCCGCCGAAACTCTTGGCGAGTTTCGCTACCCTATGCTGCCAAACGCGGATGTCTGCGAATCCACACTAGCGGGGGAGGAACAGGTCATTTCACGGCCTGGGACGAGAATTTCAGCCGGCCCAGGGGGGCCGGCGAGCCTTCGCTGGTGATCCAGATTGCCGAATCGCGGTCGACCGCTACCGCCTCAATCTGCTTCCAACGCGGCAATTCCTGCGGCGGAGCAAGACGGGTGAGTTGCCGGCCAATCGGTTCGTCACGGTCCTGGCACTCCAGCCGAAACGCGTGAAAGTAGCTGACCAGCCAGATGTCCCCGTTGGCTGGATCGATGTCCATCGAAGTGATCATCGGAATCGGGACCGAGCCGATTCGCGAGGCGACGGATTTCGTTTTTCCTGTCGATTCCGTAGCGCGGGGCGGCAGCGCCACGACGTAAACACCGGCAAAGGGCAGGTGGCTCTTGGCGACCAGCACGATCTGCCCACGCCGGGGGTCAACCGCCACCGCTTCGCAGTTGCGGGGGCCGTCGGGGAAAGTGATCGAAAGCTCTTGGAGCTTTCCTGTTTCGGTCGACCGGTCGGTGTCTGGTTCGTCGATCAAGTACAAGCAAACCGAGTCTCGCTTGGCGTCGTTGTCACCACAGTCGGCTACCAACAACCGAGCGATCCCGTCTTGTGTGAAGGAAGCCATGTCTTCCCAGTCATCGTGATCGGCCGATTTCAAGTGGCACTGGCCCGTCTTCTGTCCCGTGTGATCGAAAGCGTAAAGCCGCGGCTTTCCTCCGGAATCATTGTGAGTCCAGAAGCGGTTTTTGTTTCGCCATGAGACAGCCAACCCGCTGCTTTCGGTGAGGCTCGAGTCGTTCAAAAACACCGGCTGGGAGGACGTCACTCCGTGATCAGCCATGGCGGACGTCGACACCGCTTCAGCCATTATCAGCAAGAGGATCAATCGAGTCGCTTGCGTGTGAATCATCACCGAGATTGGAATACGTTCTCAAGGTTGGGATAGGTATAGTATGGTTCATTGGAATCGATGAAGTGGTGTGCGACCACAGACTTGGTTTTCCCGACCTACGAACACGAGAGAATCTTGAACGACACCGCGACCGACCCGCACGATCCGCCTGATGACGATTCGGTGCAGCCAGCCCGATTTCATTGGTGGCTGTTGATCCCGATCATTCTTCTGGTTCCGGTTGCCCTGATCGTCCGCTCGGCTCTTCCTTCCTCGGTCGTCCAGAACAGTCCGGCGGTAGGAAAACCGGCGCCGGAGTTGGACCTGGTGCTGCTGTCGGAGGAACAGGCGGCCGAGCCACTTCAGCTTCGTCCGGACGGCAACGTGACGCTCGTTCATTTTTGGGGTACCTGGTGCGGACCGTGTCGAATGGAGTATCCCCATTTGTCGCTGATGACCTTGGATCTGCAGGAGGAAGAGCGTTTCCAGTTTGTATCGGTCTCTTGCGAATCGAGTCCGGAGGAAACTTTTGAAGGCCTGTGGAGCAAAACGAAGGAGTATTTTCACTCCACCGGCATCCCCAATCAGACAGCTTACGCTGATCCACGCGGTGCGACGCGGATGAGTTTATTGGAGAGGTTGGAACGTCCCGCCGTGGCTTATCCAACATCGATCTTGGTGGATGATCAAGGCAAGATTGCCGGTGTCTGGGAAGGTTACAGCCCCGGCGCCGTCGAACAGATCAAATTGCTTGCCGACCAGCTGCTTGCTAAATCTGGCGACCGCTAGCCCGAATGATTCGTGTAGGCTGGACCGGAGGTCGCAAAACGATGCCGTAACTGCGCGGGGCCGGTTCGTGCTTGCGCAGCGCGGGAGACGAAAAAACTTCCCGCAGGCGACCGAAGTTCCGGCACCGTAAGGGTTTGCTTGTTGCGGCCTACGATAGTCGTGAATAATCCGGAATAGTCAGTGCTGAAGGAGCAGAGACAAGCAGTTCTTTCAACCTGGTTGCCGCGGCGGCTGGATCTTCCGCGTCACGCACGGCACCGGTCACCGCGATGCGATCGATTCCCGCTGCGATGACTCCCGATACGTTGTCGGCGTCGATTCCACCAATCGCAAAAGCGGGAATCTCCATTCGATCGGCGACAACGCGCAGATATTCCGTTCCCACGTAGTGATCAAACGTTTTGGTTCGTCCGGCAAATACCGGTCCGCATCCGATGTAGTCGGCTCCCTCGCGAGCCGCTTGCAGCGCTTGATCGATGTTGTGAGTGGAAACACCGACAAGCCGGTCCGGCCCGACGATCTGCCGCGCCACGGGCGCGGGCAGTTCGTCCTGCCCCACATGCACCCCATCGGCGTCGGCGGCTACCGCTAGATCGGCACGGTCGTTGACGATGAACAGGCCTTCCCGCTCTCTGGCGATTTGGGTGCCGACCTTCGCTCGCGAAATCAACACCCGGTCGTTTTGCCGGCGGTCACGTAGCTGAATCACGTCGACACCATGGTCAAACAGCAGGCGAACAAAGTCGGCAAAAGAGGCCTCGTCGGCGCCGGCATCGATCAGCACGTACAGCCGCGACTGACGCAGTCGGTTTTGTCGCCGGGCGATCGGGGCGGCCAGTTCCAACGACGCAAAGAGGGTGTAGCAGCGGTATCGCAATTGTTCGACGCGGACGGCCATTTGGGCGTCGATGGTCTTGCCATACTCCTCCAGCACCCGCAGCGACTGGGCGGTTCGCGACGTGGCGGCTGCCAGGACATCGGAAAGATTGTGTCGCACCCATTCCCGCGGCTCGGCAATCTCGGTTCCAACGTCCCCTTCGGTGTCGCGGGCGGCAAGCAATTTCGACCGTGGAAAGTGATCCATCGCGGCGGCCAGTTCGTGCCGAGCAGACTTGAGTTTTGCGGACACGCCGCCATCGTTCAGCACAAACCTGGCGAACTCTTCCAGCGACCGCAGACCCTCGGCGGCTCGATTCGCGGACGCATCGAGAATACGATAGGTGGCTTGAAGTTCTGTGTCAGGCATCAATCACGTTGGCTTTTTCGGCGGGTGTAAAAAATGAACAAGAAAAAATCAGGTATTCGGTGGATCGCTGTTTTGGTGGTCGTGCTGGCAGGTGGAGCCTGTGCCGATGTGCACGGACAAGACCAACCAGCGGCAAAGCAGAAACGGCAAGCGAAAAAAGTGCCGCCGCAGTTCCAACCGCCTGAAATCCAGCCCAACCTGCCCCACGTGTTGTTGATCGGTGATTCCATTTCGATCGGATACATGTTAGCGACTCGAAAGGAACTGTCGGGCGAGGCGAACGTTTGGCGGCCCAGGACCAATTGTGGTCCAACCACGCGAGGTTTGGAATCGCTGGAAGACTGGTTGGGCGATCGAAAGTGGGATGTGATCCATTTCAACTTTGGACTTCATGATTTGAAGTACATGGGTCCTAACAACGAAAATCTCGCCGACCCGAAAGCGGACTCCAGCCATCAGCAGGTGCCGATCGATCAGTACGTTGCCAACCTGAAGAAAATCGCAAAGCGGCTGAAGAAGACCGGTGCGACGGTGATTTGGTGCGAAACGACGCCGGTTCCCGAAGGCGCCAAAGGCCGAGTGGTGGGGGATTCCAAACGCTACAACGAAGCGGCCGCCAAAGCGATGGACGAAGTGGGCGGCATCCAGATCGATACGTTGTACGAATTTGCTCTCAAGCATGCCGAACAAAAGGAAGCCAACGTCCACTACAGCCCCGCCGGTTCGGCCAAACTCGCCCAGCAAGTCGCCCGCTCCATCCGAGCCGCGTTGAAAGGGCAGCCGTAGCTCAGGCTGTCAGCTCTGCTAGCGCCTGGCCGAACATTTCCCGGCCCGAAGTGTCCGCATCTCTAGCGGACTGCGGGCCGGCGGGCTGCACACGCCAGACCGAAGCACGTAAGATTCACCATCGCCAGCCACAGGCGAGCCCCCGTAGCTCAGGGGATAGAGCACTGCTTTCCTAAAGCAGGTGTCGCAGGTTCGAATCCTGCCGGGGGTGCTGGCTTGGGATGGCTATTGACCACGAATTCGAAGCTATGGTCACCGAAAAAACGTGATCCGGTAGGCAGTCATGGGGCAAGCTTCAGTGTCGAGTGCCATCGGATGGTGTGATGCCTGCTCGATCCAAATCTCCACCTCGGATCGGAGTATTACCACCGGCGATGTTGTTGCGAATAAGATCATCGATTGTGTTATCGATTAGGCTCAAGTTCAGGCGATCCCGATCACGAGAATAAATCGCTCTAGGTCGATCACGTACGTCAGCCTGACAGCCACGGCCTATGGTTTCCGACGGAAAAAGGCGATCACGCCCTACTATGCGAAAGAGGCGAGGGGCAAATCCGGGGCACTCTCCGGCGCGTCGGTCTTTTTCACCGCCTGCAGAAAGCCCGAACGCTTGCAGCGTTCGGCCGATGCATCTTCGGTGAGTTCCAGAATCGCGAAGCGATGGTAGGCGTTAGCCTCGGACGCGAGTCCGAGGTCAAAATAGCCAAAACACATTGAGTCGCGCAGCGACGGCAGGAACTACGCGACGATCTCTTCTGCAAAGACGTATCGCTCATCGAACTGCCCCTGTCGTCGCTCCGCGACTTCCGCAATCAACGAAATCCCCACATGGGACTTGCGTCCCATGCTATAGCATATCGTTGCTTCGCAACTGCTTATCGTAAAAGACACAAACTCGCGTCGGCTGGACAAGCTTCTATCTCGAAGAAATTACCCAAAGTCAAGGCGGTCCCGATGACCGAAGCACCGTGAGGGCTATCGCGCGTCGGTGGATTTCACCACCCGCCATTTCATCCTTGGCTTCGTGCTGGCGAACGATGCAATTGCCTTCACGAAGGAATCGCTGAAAGTGCGTTCGGTGTTGGCGTTCGGGGTCGCCGCATAACTGCGAAGCAGTGGCATGTGGAAGCCTCGGACGCTAGTCCGAGGATATTCAAGAGCGCTGTTCAAGAGTCGCGCAGCGACGGCAGGTCATCAAACGATGGATTTTTGCTCGAAGACGAACCGCGGATCGAACTTGATACGATGGCGCCGCAAGAACTCCAGATATTTTTCCTCGAATGTCTGACGCTGATGATGTTCACGTTGGTTCTCGATGTAGTTGCGAACCGTCGCAGCCTTCGATTCGCTGACAGAAAATGCGCTGTATCCCCGCTGCCATGAGAACTTCGCGTTCACCAGGCGACGCTCATTGATCCAACGGGACGAGTTGGCCTTGAGCGTCGCTCCAATTCTCGGAGATGCACTTGAATCGGAACTTCGTTGAGAACACAACGTGCAATAAGATTCCATGATGAGTCGACATATTGCCCCTCCTGTCGTCACTTCGCGACTAGTTTGTTCAGGAAATTCAGTCATGGGACTAACGTCCCATGCTTCAACCTACCATCGCTTCGCGACTACCAAAAACGCGCAGGAACGATTAACGGAAGCGGCGAAACGCAAACCGAAAATCACCGAAGCTGGACAACTCGACGCGGCGAGGAATTGCCACGAACTGCGAGCGGTGTGGGAATCTTGCGGATCATGATCGGGCTCCGAGGGTGGTCAATCCGTTTTAACGTAGACGTTAGAGCCATCAGGTCGTACAGCAACGCCATTTCGTCGATATGTTTCCGTTCCTCGTTCAATACCTCATCGATGGGCGACTTCGGTTTGGGGCGGTCGATCCACTCTTTTGACATCTGCAATCGCTGCTCGACATCACGGACCGACGTCAGGTACTGATCAAGCTTGTTGCGATCTGCCGCGTTGAGCGTCCGGTTCAAGGCGCCCGCGGATTCACGCAGAGCGTCAAGCACACTGGACCGGTGTGTCAAACGCACGCGTTCCGCTTCGCGTTCGCTTTGGGGCGAGTTGACAAAGAGACCTCGAAACAGGTTGGCGGGATTGTTGATCGGCGGCACGCGAATTCCGGCCCGAGTCCAGCACAGGTCCGTCCCGTCGCCGATCCCTGTGTTGATCGACGCGAACCGAGTGGCGCTGCCGACATTCTCGGCGGCGGCCTGATCAAGCGAGATGTTCTTGTCGGGAAATCCATCGGCCTCTTCCTTTTTGATGCCGGTCAGAAACCCGTGAACGGCTTTGTGTCCGCCGGCCAGTTCGTGATGTGGCTGGCAGGCACTTTGCTGCTGGCGGCAGTTCATTGTAGGCCGACTTGTCCCCAAGTCGGCGAGTACAGGATCGCCGACTTGAGACAAGCCGGCCTACCTAGGAATTTGAAGACACGCTCTGAAGGGCGAGGACGCGCGATTTTCTGTCGCCGCGCAACAGGACTTTTCTCAGCGGAATCACCGTCATCGCTTTTCGGGCTTGACTGCCATGCAACTTGCCTTACACCAAGCCAATGCGATGGAGAAGAGACGTGTCGAAAAGCGATGTTACCGAGACTGAACTTTCGATTCTTGATGTGCTTTGGCAGCGCGGGCCGCTTCCTGTGCGGGAGATCGTGGATGTCTTGTACGGGGAATATCGCAGATCGCTGCACGCTTCGGTGAAGAGTCTGTTGGATCGGCTGATCGAAAAGGATTTTGTGGAGGTCGATACGACAGAGTACGCCCATCGTTTCTCAGCGAAGGTCGACCGCGGGGAATTTGTGGGAAAGGAGCTGCAAAAGTTGGTCAATGACCACTTCGATGGCGCGGTTGCTCCGATGCTGCATGCGCTGGTTGATCACGCGAAGTTGTCACGCAAGGATCGCAACGCCATTCGCCGCATTATCGAAGAAACAGAAGACTGAGCGATGTTGCTTCGGCTGCACGACGCCAACAAGACAATCGGTCCCGACAGAACCAATGTGAGAAAACCATGATTGAATCAGCATTGCCACTGCTCCTTTGGAACATCATCGTCGCTGCAGCCCTGGCAATGGTTGTTGCAATCGTGTGCCGCCTATCGCTGGTCAAACGTCGGCCCGCTCTTCGCCATTCTCTTTGGTTGTTGGTATTGGTCAAACTGGTTACGCCGCCGGCGATCCCGTTACCCGTTCTTGGTGATAGCGGCGGCCCACGGAGCGTCGCGGAGCGTTTGACTTTGGAGCCGGCACTTGCTGCCACCGATACGCAACATGTTCCGCCCGATCGAGGCGTGTGGGATGAAGGTGCGCAGCACAGTTACGGTCCCTTCCAACTGAATCGTCTTCCGCTTGATTTGGGGAAGTTGAACCTGGAGACAGGATTCACGTCGACCATCCAAGTCCAGGATCCACAAGGCCAGCCGGTTCCCGGTGCGGTCGTGCAATCGGCGGAAATCGTATTGCCAGACCGGCAGCCCAGCAGCTCGATCCGATCACGTTGCATGAACCCATCGTGATTTCGGGAGTCATCCATGGGGACCTTCGTCAACTTCCCACCCGCCACGGCCGACCGTACTTGCGTTACAGTAACATCCGTAAGGCAAACGGGCATACATCCGTTACTTCGTTCCACGTTGATGTCGACCCTCAAGGGCGGTTCGAAATCACGCAGCTGTTCCCTGGCTCGGTCGGCTTCAGGTTGCCATCGGCAGACGGAGAGAGGAAAACGCTGACGTTGAACGTCTCGGAATCGGTGTCCGACCTGGTGATCGACTTGGAATGAGCCGCAATCATTCCGAACCATCTCCTTTTTCGGAATAGCAATGATGTCCAGTCAAGATTTCATCAACGAGATTCGACGGCTCGACGGCGAAAGTGAATGGCCGGGACCGCAGACGCTGGAAAAATTTCCCAGCGACAAACCCGACGAACCGCGCTGGCTGTTGGGGTTCAACTTCAAAAACCCGGATGCACAAACTGCTGCAGCGTTTGCCCGCCATGTCGGATTGATGGACAAGACGGAGTATATCGAGTGCTCTGCCGGGCACTTGGCGCAGGAACACTATTCGTGGCTCGAACATCTGCCGGAACTGCGCGTGGCCACGTTCCGCTCGACGCTTGCCCCCGATTGTTTGGTGGCGCTGTCGGCCTCGCAGAAACTTCAGCATCTGACTCTGATCGGATCGGAGCTCACCGATGAGCACTTGTCGATGTTGCAGGGACTCAGCCACGTGCAGTGCATCACGATCGTCAACTGCAAGACCAAGCGGGATGCGTTGTTGAATTTACGACAACACGTTAGCAGCGTTGTGTTGGCATTCGAGTGGCAGTCCGGGAAGAAGCTGGTCCCGCTGCTTCCGGCAGTCCGCGGGCGACGCGATCAACCGGACGAGGCGAATCGTGTCGAAAAGGCGTTGCAGCGACTTCACGACGGCCTTGCTTCCCGCACGCCGAAACCGACCAACCGATTCTCTCCGCCGCTAACAGACGAAGGTCGAACTTCGCTGGAAAGCAAACTGGGATTGATCCTGCCGGCCGATGTTGCGGCGTTGTTGAAGCGGCACCAGGGACAACCCGATTGGCAGGACGGATTACTTTGCCTCGCCCCGTTCATCGAACCGCCGGAAATTTTTCGGCGATATCAGTTTCACCTGGAGTTCGGCTGGAGCGAGTTCTATTGGTTCAATTATCGAGACACGGCAGCGACGTACCATCGGCTGCAGTTGCCGCTGATGGGCGCGGATGCCCACACCGTTCACGTCAATGCACTCACCGGGCAGGTCGTCGAAACAAGCTCGTACGGAGGCAATGTGATTGCCAATTCGCTCGACGACTTCCTGAACCGGATTGCCGACGAAGTGGAATCGGGGATCGTCGATTACGACGAACAGGGCCGCATCGAACTTCGCTCCCACACCAACGATCTGAGAGACGAAGGTTGTCCGATGTTCTCGGCGTGAAAGAGAAAGGTGACCAAAATAGCGAGCTCGGAGAGCTCGCCGACGTTTAGGAATTGTTCGGAAATAACTTCGTCATTTGACAACACTCTCCCTCCGGGCCCTCCGGGAGAGTCGGGCTGGGATGGTGAAACCGCCGGGGTTTAGGGGATTTACGGAGAATTGATGTTTTAAAACTGTTACGCCCCAGCGTATTCGTTTTGTGTCTAAACCCACGAAGCGAAGGAGCGCAACAGTGCACGTATCATCCGCTAAAACACTCGAGCATTTCAAGTCGCCTTGGCGATGTCTCTCACGGTCGTTGTTCTTCTCTCGAAATCGCTGGAAAACGCGTGCATTGCGTTTGCGACAGGAGATTCAAGAGACGCGCCTTCAACTCAAGCAGGCTCAGCGGGAACAGACGCGGCTGCGAAATCTGACTGAGAATCTTCAACAGCGTCTCGACCGACAGGTCACACACTCGGCCAACTCCCTGCCAAATTGGAAAAACTTGCCCGGTCATCAATTCAGTGCCGAAATGATCTGTCTTTGCTGCCAACTGAGCCTACTGATTGGAGTCCGAGCAGTTCCCAAAGTCATCGAGTGCTTTGCCGAAACCTTTCACCTGCAAATCGAAGTGCCCTCAAGAGATGCGGTGCGAAACTGGATCTGTCGCAATGGCGTTGCGATCCTCAAAGAAGCGTCCCGAGCAGACGACTGGGTGTGGATGATCGACCACAGCGTTCAGTTAGGAAAAATGTTTGTGCTCGTTGTGCTGGGGATTCGCCGGAGCCAGTTGCCAAACGATCGCGCTCTGCGACGTCAAGACATGACGCCACTTGCGGTTTTACCAACGTCCTCACGCGACAAAGAAGAAGTGGCCAAACAATTGAGTGATACCGCTGAGCAGTTTGGTACACCGCTGGCGGTTCTCAGCGACGGAGCGTGTGAGTTGCACGAAGGCGTTCGCCGCCTAAAGAGCAAGGATTTTTCGGGAGTCCACCTCGACGACATCAAGCACAAGGTTGCCAATTTGCTGAAGAAACTGCTTCGTGGCGACGAGCGATGGAAAGCGTTTTCGGCCAAACTGGGCACGACCACTGCGGCGATTCAGCAGACCGAACTGGAGCATCTCTTGCCACCTCGAAAGAAGGAGAAAGGCCGTTTTATGGATTTTGGACGATTGATCGACTGGGCGAAGATGATTGAGAACCAATTGACCCAGACGACCTGCTCGAATCATGAACGCATCGTCGAGAAGTTGGGCTGGATCAGTCAGTTCGAGGCCGACTTGCAACTGTGGTGTCAGTACCGTCGCTTGATTGGCGAAACATTAACGATGGCAAGCGAACGAGGCGTATTCGCCGGAGCCAGTGAAAGCCTGCGAGAACGTCTATCGAATTGTGAAGTCCGGGACGAGTTGGCGTTTCAATTTAGCGATCAAATTGTCTCATTCTATCAGCACAACGAAGCTCAACTTGAGAAGCTCGATTGCACCGACATCATCTTGCCCAGCAGCACCGAAGTGCTCGAATCCGGATTTGGGGGATTCAAGGCGTTACAAGGAAATCACGGTCGAGGAACATTTACGAGCTTGCTTGCGGTCTTCGCGACTCAGTTTGACGAGTGCACTGCGGCAAAGATCCGAGGGCGATTCACGAAGGTCTTAAACAAAGACGTCAAAGCCTGGTTAAGATCTTCGGGGCTAACCAATTCGACGCAATCCCGTCGCACCCGAGCATACGCCCAGGCAAAGACCAACGAAACACTTTTTTCAGCCGCGTAGCGAGTTTTCACCATCCCAGAGTCGGGCTCTCAGGCCCGGAGAGGGTTTGCCCAACATGCCCTCCCCGGCCGCTACCGCGTCCGACCCTCCCGGAGGGCATTGGTATCTACACAAATCCGGCTGCTGCCGACTTCTTTGCAATTCGCTTGAGTTTTCCGATGTCGATGTCGTCTTGGGTCAGCAAGTCGGTAACCGACAGAAGAACCATGAAGCCGGCTAGCAGTGCTGGCGCGGTGCTGAGGCAGCCATGTTTCATCTGACGTCCGCTCAATCGCACCAGGATTTTACGACTTTCCAACGCTTGCTCCGAGTCATCTTGTTGAAGGTCCAACGCGACAACGCAGGCCATCGAAGCAACCAATATCCGACGGGCGATCGCTTCACCGGTTTGTTGCTGCCACTGCTCAAGCTCGATTCCATGGCTCTTGAGGAGCTTGAAGTACGTTTCAATCCGCCAACGCCAATAGTACCACAAGGCAATCTGAATTGTGGAAACAGCGTCATCAAAAACGTTCGTCAATAGCATCCACTGAGCAACGATAAAGCCTTGCTCGTCAACAAGTCGCGTAACGACAAATCGAATCGTCAACGGGCGTCCAGATACAGAGGTTTTCTCGCCATCAATGACCTCGCTGTGCGGACGATGCAAGACGACTTCCGTTTGAGCAACTTCTTGTGAGACGGTTTTCCCGTGATGAAGTGCGTCACCGGCTGGTTCGAAGAGCATTTCCGAGTCGAACTGATCTGCGATCTCCGAGAGAAGAATCGACTCGTCGTTCCATTTCACTCGCCGATCATCACACCGAACGAGAAAGAGATGGCCCTGATCGTCCCATTGTCGCATTCGCCCGAGCGTGTCTGCTTCTCGATCAATGACATGGACGACCTTGCGCTGGAGCCCCCACTGGCCGGACTCCTGCATCGTCGGCGTTAGCTCATCCAGGCGATGTGCATTTCGCTTAGGCTTCTTCTCGGCTGTTGAATGGACTCGGTTAGACGTTTTCAAGTGCATTTGCATCGGAGCAATCGTGGCACCATCAGCGGCGTCAATCAAAAGTGAGGTCGACATTTCGTAGCCGATGTCATTCTTGTGGGTAATTTGCCGCAAGTCTTTTTTCGATTCATGGCTCTTGTAGTCGATCTTGCACCAATCATGAGCCAGCAAGACGTAATCGGACTCGGATTGATGTGCCCTCTTGCGGCCCACCTCCCGAAGCGGCTCCACCAAATCCGACAATGATATCTTCGGATTATTGAGGAATCGCCAAACCGCCTGCGTCGCGCTTTGAGACTGGCAATCACCAGCAAGCAAAGCGGGGCCAGCAGCGTTTCTGTTGGCAGATTTCATGTGTTGCTGCACGATTTGCACGTAACGTAGCTGTAGTCGCCGTTCCAACGGCGGAAGTTCTATCCCATCCAGTCGGGTTTACAAAATCGCGATGACTTGTGTAGATACCAATGCCCGGAGGGAGAGTGATTTTGCAAGTGACGTCATTCAAACAACGAAGCTGTTTCCGAACAATTCCTTAGGTAACGATGGGCTGGTTGTCTTGGATCAGCGATCGGTCTTGCGCGTCGATGAAATGAAAATGGCCGCGAATTGCGTGCAGGCGGGCGTGACGCATTCGCACTTCGACGCGTACGATCTTTCCCACAATTTCGCCAAGCCGGCTTGCTCGCCAGGTGACTTCAAAGTCGGTCGAATCGTCCGCGGCGAAAGGGTTGGAATCGTCAAAGGTAAAACCTTCGATCGGGCGGCTTTCCATGTCAGTCAGCTGCACGTTCAATTCACCCATAGGTGCCACCGCACTGAGGCTTAGCCGGGGCTGCAGCAGCACGAGTGGTTTGCTGATCAGACGCCCTTGATCGCCCTGGGTTTCCAAGTAGGTCAAGCCGTCTTTTCGTAGCGTGTGAAGGGTGATCGATGCGGCGTCGGTGATGCCTTGCCGGACCGCTTGGCTGCCGCGTCCGTGGTGTACTTTGGATGCCGAGGAGTAGATCCGAATTTCCTGGTCCGTTTCGACAAGACAAGAGGGTTCGATTGCTCCGCCAGTGGGCTCGCCTGGTTCGCCAAGCGCAATCAGCGGCTGTCGCGATCCTCGCGAGAATCTCAGGCCGTCGTGGCTGAAAGCGAGCTGGCAATCGATCGGGCCGGTGAAGCGGTTGAACCCGCGCGTCGGCTGGTCCGATTCACAATGAAAGATCCACAGCAGGCCGACAAAACCGTCGCCGTAGGGAAACACCGGCATGCCATACAGTTCCATCAATTCTTCGTCGGCAAAGTCTGGTTGCAACAACAGCTGCGGACCGGACCAGGAACGAAAGTCCGACGTGGTCTGCAAGCACTGCCGGCGGTCGCCCCAACCCGGGCGGACGGTCATGGAGTGTTGCCGGGTCAGAGGATTGTAGAATCCAAAAATCGGCGGTTCGGGATGCCAGTCGGGGCGCGACCACGACAGATCAAAACGCGGCTGCCAATCAACCGCGTCGCGGGATACCAACGTGAATTCGTCGTTGATGTATCGCTTTGCCCCGACACGACGCGCGAGGTGGTGCCAGCGGTGCGTGGGGTCATCGACCGCGCGCCGGTAGGCCGGTTGTCCCTGGCAATGAACAAACACTTTGTAGGGAAATCCGTCGCCAGCAACGGGATCGACATAGACTGCACCGCCACTGCCGCCGTCAAGTGTGAAGAGATGATGCGGAGCGATCTTTCCGCCTTCGGGTACGACATCCGGTTGTGGGCTCGGACGCCATCTTCGACCATCATCGCTTTCGGCGATCATCATCGTGTACGGTTTCCAATCGGCCGAGTAGATCATCCGCCATTTTTCGCTTGAGGGATCGCGAAAAACGGTTGGCCAGGCGGCCAGACTGCCGATCGGCGCGTCGACGTAGGTGGCGTCGGGCTGAAATTCGGCGCGGCCCTGTCGCAGGACCAATTGATCGAGGTGATCGAAATGCCAGCGATCGAAGAAGTGCCAGCACTTTTGGGGATCAAACCAATCGCCGCTGGTTCTTTCGGCCTTCGACGATTGGGTTGGCGAAGAATTTTGCTTCGCGGCTTCGTCCGCCAATCCGGTCGCGGTTGCCAGGCTTGCCACCGTCACGGTACCAGCGGATCGAAAGAATTTTCTGCGGTGCATGGCGAAGTAGCTCCGAAGGTGTCATCAAACTCCATCGTAGGCCGGCTTGTCTCAAGTCGGCGATGCTGCATTTGCCGACTTGGGGACAGTCGGCCGACAGTGAACGGCGCCGGCTGCCAGCCACCTGACCTACGAGTTCATTTACCGATGCAGTACAAGAACTCTTGGCGCGGACCCGATTGACGGGTGGCGACGCGGGCAAAAATCTGGTTTCCGCAGAACGCGGGTGTTGCGAACGATTCGCTGCCCAGCTGGTTTTTCGCGACCGGCTGAAAAGCTTGCGGCGTGGCGCGGAACACGAACGTCGTACCACCTTCGTTGGACACATAGATGTTTCCGCCTGCCAGAATCGGCGAGGAACTGACGTTGCCCCCCAGCCGCTGCTTCCACATCTCGCGTCCGTCGCTGCATCGCCAGCAATAGGCGATTCCGCCGTCGTCGATGCCATAAAGATGATTGTCGTGAACCAACATCGATTGTTCGTAACACTTGACTCGGTTTTGCCAAACCACTTGCGCCGAACCATCGGCTCTGATCGCCATCGTCCCCTTGTCGGGGTAACCGCCACTGGCAAACACCAGGTCGTCATTCCAGACCACGGTGGCACAGGTCACCGTCCAGATCCCCGGAACGGACCACAACGGTCGACCGCTGCTTGGATCGTATGCCGAAACCTGCTTGCAACCACTGATCAACAACTGCTCTCGGCCGGCAACCTTGCCGACGATCGGGGAGGAGTAACTGTTGTTGGGCGGACGTTTTTGTCGCCATTTTGGTTGGCCCGATTTGTCGAACGCGGCTAGAAAACCACCCGATTCGAACTCCGAAGAGACGATCACCGACGAACCGTAAAGGAGCGGCGACGGGGCGTACCCGAACTGATACTGTTTCGGTTGGTAACCGCCGGCATTTTTTTGCCACAACTTGTCGCCGTCAACGCTCAGCGCCGTCAGCTGGGCGCTGCGGTTGTTGTTGAATACCACAAAGACGTTCTTGCCATCCGAAGCCGCGGTTGGACTGGCATGAGTATTCTTGTTGTGAATCTTTGGATTGAATCCGCCGCGATTGACGTCGACCTTCCAAAGCGGTTTGCCGGTAGCGCGATGATAACAGAGCACCGATTGCACTTGCGCCGATTCATCAGCGGTGGTCAGGATCACGCGATCGTCCACCACGATCGGTGACGAATGGCCGCGGCCCGGCACCGGCGCTTTCCAAATGATGTTCTTTGTTTCGTCCCACTCGGTCGGAGGTGTTTGGTCATCGGCAATCCCGTTGGCGTTGGGCCCACGCCATACTCGCCAATCATCGGCGGCACTGACATGGTGTGCGGTGACGATCAGGAAACATCCAACCAGCAGTTTTTCGATTCTCATGGCAATGACCGAGTGATGTGAAATTGTCGGATCGAGGCGGGGAATCATTCTATTCATCTGCGGAGTCGCGTTCACCCGTCGACTCCTGAAGTTGTTCGATCTGCAGATGAAGCAGATCGACCAGAAAATCGCGGACCATTCCTGAAAGTCGCGGTCCGGCTCCGCGGGTCTGTATCCGCTGGGCCCACCTATCCGCCTCTTCGACAGTCGGCTGGGCGCCGAAGAATTGGAGCAGCGATTGGATTTCACGCAAATCGGTTCGTTGTTGCGGCTCCAGCGAATCGTCGAAATCCTCTACCTTCAGCTCGCTGAACCGGCGGTCCAGTTGGCTGAGCACTTCGTCCAATTCCGCGCCGTCGCCAAGGATATCTCGAATGGCCAAGAATTGCTGATGAAGATCCTCCGAATCGTACGGCTCACCGTCACTTCGCGGAGGAAGGGGCGGAGGTGGTTCGGGACGATTTCCTTGCGACCCGGCAAGGAACAATCCAATCGCGATTCCGATCAGCAGGGTCAAGCCGATCGCAATCCTCAGGCGATTGGGGGACCGGCTGTTTGCTTCTTGCCTGGTAACTTGCTGCGCTCCGGTAACTTGTTGCGGAAGCGGTGGTGTTGCCTGTGTCACCGTGGCGGGCAGTTCGCTCTGTGTGGGAGCTTCCCCCCAGTTCGTCGAAGGTGTTCCGGCGATGTCGGTCAGCACCTCTTCGGCGAACTCGCTCGATGGCAGCGGAAAGAATTCTTTCGCACCCACGATCGCGCCGCGCAATGCGTCGACCATTTTGGTCGCACTGCGGTACCGGTTGCATGGTTGAACCGAAGCGGCTTTGGCAATCACCTCGCGTTCGGGTTGCGGCAACGCGGAAAGGTCCAATTGGCCTTCGGTGTGTACCTTGGCGATCAAGTAAGCCGATTCCGATTCGAAAGGAAGCCGGCCACACCGCAGTTCCAGGTAGCTCACGGCCAACGAGTATTGATCGGTCGCGACGCTCGGTTTGTTCAGCGTGATCGTTTCCGGCGCCGCGTAGGCAGGTGTGTAAGCGATGGTGGTCGATCTGGAATCCCGGAGCACCCGAGCGAGCCCGAAATCGCAAACCTGAACCGCACCGCCGACGATCATCAAGTTGCCCGGTTTGATGTCGCCGTGTTGGATACCGACGTCGCCCAGGCCAAGGTCGTGTGATTTGCTGTTCAGGTAGTCGATGCCACGAGCCGCGTCCTGCATGTACCCAATCAATTCGCTGGCCGGGATCCCCGCCATGCCGTCGCTCTGGCATTCCGCCAGGCGGTCAAGTAACGACTTTTCGCACAACCCCATGGCAATGATCAGTTCGTCCGGCCCGTCCGTTTCTGCCTCGGACGAATCGTCGGTCACCGTTTCGTGGTTCTTGCTGATCACCTTGGTCTTCAGCGAACTTTCGACCGATTCACGTTCGTCTTCGTCAAGGACTCGGCCGTGGTGGTCGGTCAGCCACAGTCCTTGGATGGGAACAAGGTTGGGATGAACAATCGATTTGACTCGCCCGATGGCCCGCAGTTCTTTCTGCCCCCGGCCCCTGGTCAGGTCGATGATTTTCAGTGCCACCCGCACGCCGCCCGGGCCTTCGGCCAACCACACCACTCCAAAGCCGCCGCGGCCGAGGATGCGGATCAGTTGGTAGCCCTGAATCGGCCGATCACCTTGACGATATTTCACGATGGAACCGTTGATCAAACAGAAAGGATTGTTGAATACCCGTAAAAATCAATCCAGAACAATGGTCCGCGGTGGAAACGATGGTGAATGAATCTGATGAATTTTGCCATCATGACTTTCGACAACATAGACGCCGCCGATGCGGGCTTTGATCGTGATCTCCTCGCCCGGCGGCAGCTTCCAGGATCTTCCTCGCCGGCCCGCCGGCGTGATGGGGTGAATGGTTAGATTCGATTCGTGACGGTTGGCAAAGATGATATCGGCTCGCTGACGATTCCGGCTGGGACTGGAATGAACGGGGGGAGTCATCACCAGCGGTTGGCGAGGATGGGATTTCAATAATTGTGCAGTCAGCCGGTCGATCGTTTCGCCAGCTGCCGAATCGGCAAGATTGACCGACTCCGACGGGTCGCTGCGGTGATCGTACAACTCGCGAGCGGTTACCGAACCGCTGCCGAATTCACGCCACTCCACAAAGCGGTACGAGTCGGTTCGCATCGCATAACCCATGTACTCGCGATCCTGATGGCGGCGATAGTATTGGCTGAAGGCGGCGGAGTCCACTTGCGCCGACGTCTCTTTCAGCGCGGGCAACAGGCTGCTTCCGTCCACGAAGTCGGGCGTTTCGATTCCTGCCAGGTCACACAACGTCGGAAACAAATCAAGAAGTTCAGCCAGAGCTTCGGTCGGTTGCCCGGCGGTGTCCAAATCGGGCGACGCAATGATCAATGGCACTCGGGTATCGATTTCGTAGTTCGTCATTTTGCCCCAACCGTTGAATTCTCCCAGCTTCCAGCCATGATCGCTCCACAACACGATGATGGTATTTTCGGCTAATCCTTCTTCGTCAATTGTGTCCAACAGCCGCCCAATTTGTGCGTCGATGTACGACACGTTGGCATAATAAGCGTGCATCAGGTGACGCGCGACCTGATCGGACACCGGCTGCTCGTCCCAAGGTTTTGGAAAGTCGATCAAATCGACATAGTGAGTCATTTCGTAGCTGTTGGACAGCGCGTACGGTGGAGTGTTGGGTGTCACTTTTCCATCGGTGATCACCGGCAGATCGTTTTCATCGTGCATGTCCCAATACTTCTCTGGCGCAATCCAAGCCAAGTGCGGACGAATGTAGCCCATTGCCAAAAAGAAGGGCTGATTCGATTTGCCGAGTCGCTTGATGTCCTCGATCGCCATCGCCGTCCTGGCGCCGTCGATCAGTTGGCTGTCATCGACATCCGGAGCGGCAGTGCTGGGACCGCGCAGGTTGTTTTTTCGCCAATCGTTCGGGGGCAGCTTGGCCTGGGTTTGTCGAATTCGCTGCGGCGTGCCTGGCGGGTAAGCTGGGGGCAAACGGGGCGAAGGCCGAATCGGTTCGCTCCACGATTGTGGGTCGGGTGTCGGGTTGTGAAAAATCTTGCCGTGGCTGACCGCGGTGTAGCCGAAGGATCGAAACCATTGCGGTAGCGTCACGGCGTCGGGCATCGCTTCGCGAAAATGAATCGGCAGCGTCCAAACACCTAGCTTGTCTGGCCGCAGCCCCGTCATCAGGCTGGCTCGCGAAGGATTGCAGACCGCAACCTGGCAATAGGCCCGATTGAACTGCACGCCTCTTTTTGCCAGCCGGTCGATGTTGGGGGTGACCGCGTGCTTGTCTCCATAGCAACCGATCGAGGGTCGCAGGTCATCAACCGCGATGAACAATACGTTGGGGTGGGGATTACCGTCCTGGGCGATTGCCAGGGCCCCCAGGAAAATCACCACGCCAAAGGTCAATACAGATCGATGGATCGAATTCATTCGCCGGACTCGGACTGACGCGTGTTGAATACCCAAAAGATGGTTGCACCGGGCGATCCATTCTAACAACCGCCGCGATCATCGATCATTCGCACCGCACCACTGGTCTATAATCGGTTGCCATCCTTGTGACCCGCGGCAAAGTACCCATCGTGATCGTTGTTCGGCTGATGCTTGTTGGAACGCTCCTTTTGGGGGTGGCGCTGCGCAATGCCTTTGCGGAGGACCGGTCGAACGAAGGTGCAAGACACCATGAAGACCCGCCCGACTTCGACACCCAAGTCGCTCCTATCCTGATCACGCGATGTTTGGAGTGCCACCAGCAACCGGATGCATCGGGTG
Source organism: Rubripirellula sp. (assembly GCA_965222745.1). Lineage (GTDB taxonomy): Bacteria > Planctomycetota > Planctomycetia > Pirellulales > Pirellulaceae > CBDCUW01. The sequence continues at coordinate 3,614,908 of CBDCUW010000005.1, read as the reverse complement.
GTTTGACGTTGACCACGCGTGAAAACCTGGTCGCCGGCGGCGATTCGGGAAAGGCGATCGAGACCGATTCGCCCGATGAGAGTTACCTGCTGCAACGGTTGAAGGCGGGTGAGATGCCGCCTGAGCAGAAGGGGCAATCCCAAAAGCTGCCTGCCGAGGAAATCGGGCTGTTGCAGCGATGGATCGCTTCCGGGGCGAAATGGCCGAAGGGACGAAAGTTGGACCGGTTCGAACGTTCGACCGATGTCCGCGCCGGTCGCGATTGGTGGTCGCTGCAACCGATTGTCCGGCCGCCCGTTCCGACGCTGAAGAACGGTCCGCAACCCGACCATCCCATCGATGCCTTCATCGCCGCGCGGCTGTCCGATCACGATCTGACCGCGGCGCCGCCGGCCAATCGAAGGACGCTGATTCGCAGATTGTATTACGACTTGATCGGCCTGCCGCCGACGCGGCAGCAAATCGAGGCTTTTGTGGCCGATGAATCGGACCAGGCGTTTGAGAAGTTGATCGATCGTTTGTTGGCTTCACCCCAGTACGGCGTACGTTGGACCCGATACTGGTTGGACCTGGTCCGCTATGCCGACACCAGCGGGTACGAGCGGGATCAGGAGAAACCGTTCGCTTGGAAATATCGCGATTGGGTCGTCGACGCACTCAACCGTGATATGCCTTATGCCCAGTTCATTGTTCATCAGATTGCGGGCGACGAAATTGATCGGCGCAACGAACAGTCGGTGATTGCGACTGGCTTTCTGCGTTTGGGAACGTGGAATGACGAACCCAATGATCCGGCGGATTACCAGTACGACCGGTTGGAAGACATGGTCCACACCACCGCGTCGGCGTTTCTTGGATTGACCGTCAAATGCGCCCGCTGCCATTCACACAAGTTCGATCCTATCTTGCAGGAAGACTACTACCGGATGGCTGCGGCATTTTGGGCCGGACCGATCGGTGCCCGCGATCGAAAACTACTCGGCGGACCCACTGCCGAAGAAGTCGGGTTCGCCGACGTTCTGGCCTGGACCGACATCGGTCCCCAGCCGCCACCTCTTCATGTGCTCGGTGGTGGCGAACGACACCGCCCGATGCAACAAGTTTCAGCCGCGTCGCTATCGTCGATTCCGACGCTAGAGCGTTCGTTCGGTCCTCCGCCGAAAGGCTCTCGCACTTCCCGGCGGCGATTGCAACTGGCCCGCTGGATTGCCGATCCGCGCCATCCGTTGACACCACGAGTCTTGGTCAATCGGTTGTGGCAACATCACTTTGGACAGGCGATCGTCCGTACGCCGAACAATTTTGGATTTCTGGCTGACCCGCCGACGCATCCACAACTGTTGGACTGGCTGGCGGCGGAGTTCATCAAGCGGGGTGGCAGCCTGAAGCAGATGCACAAGTTGATGGTCACGTCGCAAACCTGGCAGCAATCGTCGTTGCATCCCAGGCATCAACAGTACCTCCAAATGGATCCGTCCAACCGATTCTGTTGGCACGCCCCGCGAAGGCGTTTGGATGCCGAGGCGATTCGCGATTCGATGTTGGCCGTTTCCGGTGAACTCGAATTGACGATCGGCGGCGAAAGTTTCCGACCGACACTAAGCCCCGAAGCCTTGGAAGGATTGTCTCGAAAATCAGCCGCCTGGAAGGCCTCGCCGCCCGAAAAACAACGCCGCCGCAGTTTGTACATGTTCATGAAACGCGGTTTGTTGCCGCCGATGATGACGGTATTCGATCTGTGTGATGCGACCGGTTCGTGCGGCCAACGAAGTGTGACCACCGTGCCCACGCAAGCGCTGGCGCTGATGAATAACCGTTTTGTTCACCAGCGCGGACAACATCTTGCCGCCCAGATCATCAGCCACAGGCCGCAGCTTGCCCAGCAGGTTGAAATGGTGTGGTCACGAATTCTGGGCAGGCGGCCGACAAAGGATGAATTGAACCTGGCAATGAATCACGTCACCACCCAATCCAAGACCTTTGCGTCGTCGCAGGAACCTTCGGCGGACGTTTGGGCCCTAGCGTCACTGTGTCACGTTTTGATGAACTCCAATGAATTCCTCTACGTGGATTGATTCCATCGTAGGCCGACTTGTCCCAAGTCGGCGAATATTGTCGGCCAGTTCTCCGCAACTGGCTACGCGAAGCGACTTCGGAGAAGTCGCCGACGGTACAGATTCGCCGACTTGGGACAAGTCGGCCTACGATGAGGTGGAAACGCATGTCATTTTTTCCTTGTGGTCGGAACCGACGAGAATTCATCTGGCAGATGGGGGCCGGGTTCGCCGGAGTTGCGTTGTCGGAATTGTTGGCGGGTGACCAGTTCTTTGCTCGTCACGCCGTCGCCGATACGAAATCACCGCAACCTGCTCCGCAGGCAAAGGCATGTATCTTTCTGATGATGAACGGTGCTCCGTCCCAGGTGGATACGTTTGACCATAAACCGGAATTGCAAAAACATGCGGGCAAGGAACTTCCGGCCGGCAAGGACTACATCAACTCGGGCGGACGCAAGGTCGGGTATCTCACACCGGCGTGGCGACCGTTCCGGCCCGGTGGTGAAAGCGGACTATTGATTTCGGATTACTTTCCCAAAGTTCGCCAGCACGCCGACAAACTCTGTGTGTTGAATTCCTGTCACACCGACAGTCATGCTCACGGATCGGCGCTGGTGGCGATGAACACCGGCAAAACTCAGATTGGCCGTCCTTCGCTGGGTAGTTGGGCCGTTTACGGTCTGGGCAGCGAGAACGAAAATTTGCCGGGTTACGTTGTCATTCTTGACAAACGTGGCGGCCCGATCAGTGGCCAACCGAATTGGTCCAGCGGTTTCATGCCGGCAAACTACTCCGGGACCCTGTTTCGGCCAGTGGGAGATCCGATTTTGGACTTGAAAGGTCCACCGCACATGACGGCCAAGGCGCAGCGACAACAACTCGAGTTGCTGGCCGAGATCAATCATCGGCACTTGGATAAGCGCGGCGGCGATCGGGAACTTGCCGCTCGCATCGCCAGTTACGAACTCGCCTATCGCATGCAAGCCGCGGCGCCCGAAGCAGTGGATCTGTCGAAGGAATCAGCCCAGACTTTGCAGATGTACGGTGTTGGCAAGAAACCGACCGACGAATATGGGCGCAACTGCCTGATCGCCAGGCGGTTGGTCCAGCGGGGTGTCCGGTTCATTCAACTCTATTCCGGCGGCGGTCACCTGGAGGAAACGTGGGACGCGCACGAGAGTATCGAAAAGAACCACGGCGGCCATGGAGCCGAGGTGGACCAGCCGATCGCAGCGTTACTGACCGACCTGGCCCAACGCGGCATGCTGGAGGAAACGCTGGTGGTGTGGGGCGGCGAGTTTGGCCGAATGCCGTTCAGCGAAGGAAAAGACGCGCCGGGCCGCAACCACAATCCGTATGGATTCAGCATGTGGTTGGCCGGCGGCGGAGTTCAAGGTGGAAGGACGTACGGCGAAACCGACGAGTTCGGTTTCGAGGCGGTCACAGACAAAGTTCACTTGCACGATCTGCATGCAACGATCCTGCACATCATGGGCTTGGATCACGAAACGCTGACCTATTTTCATCAGGGCCGCAAAGAAAGTCTGACCGACGTCGGCGGCCGAGTGGTGGAAGAGATTCTTGCGTGAGCGGTGCGGTGGTTTTCTCGTCCTCGTTCCCACGCTCTTGAGTGGGAACGTCTTTCCATGCCGCTCCGCGGCTTCCCAGCTACCAGCTTCTTGGTCCGCGGAGCGGACAGGATTGCGTTCCCACGCGGGAGCGTGGGAACGAGGTTGGGGATAAAGTTGGGTTCGCCAACTTGGAAGGGGTCATACCTTGGCGAGCACTTGCCGGAATTCTTCGGTGTCGTACAACCTCATGGTGCGGGTGCGAACGTTTCCGTCTTTGGCCAACGACAACAACAGCGCAGCACCGGTCTGTTCGTCGGGTACTTCGAATACGACGCAGCCGTCGGCTTCACCCACTGCCCAATACTGGGACAGCAGTTTTCCGCCGGCCGTTTCGACAGCACTGCCAAACGAACTGGCCCGGTCGATGGAATGGCTCACCTGGCGAACTCCCTGGTCGGTCAGGTTGATCAGTGCGAGATAGCGAATCATGGCGTCTCCTCCGTAGCGAGAGATGTTGGAACTCAGTCATGGTCGGTCATCGGGTGCTCTTTCGCTGAGAAACCTCAAAGGGAATCGCAGGTAGATATCCGTAGTCGGTTCGGCGTGGCCGTGGTGCCGGATCGGACTCCGTGGGCTGGGGCGTGTATTCCCGGTAAACGCTCAGCAGAAGATTACCGCGCAGTCCAGGCGGGACCTCTTCCGTCGTGGCCAGTTCGACGGCGGGAATGCCGGAGGGTCCGATGACAAAGGCAGCGGAAATTCCTTCGGGCGGCTCGTTCAACTCGGCGTGCAATTGATCGACTTTGGTGCCCGATGACAGCGGCAGGGCGTTCAACAACAGCTTGCCGCCGCGCGGTAATCGGATCGGCGCCGGCGGCGGAACCACCACTTGCACCGGCATCTTGGCGCCCGGTTTGCCGCTGACCATCACGTTCCAATTTTCCACCGGAACGAGGTGGTACCAAATGAAAGCCTGCATCATGTTTTCGGCGGGGATCGCGGGGCGCACGATCGTTGCACGACTTCGAATCCGGCGTCGCGCCGCCCCTTCCATTTTCAATACAAACGATTCGGCCTGCGCGGTCTGTGGAACTTTCAAAGTCATTCGCACTCGATCCGAATCGCCGGGGATCAGGCCACCGTCAAGCCGAAATCCGCGGGGAGGATCGACCAGGCTCAGTTCAATGTCCTGGTCGAACCCGTCTTTGCGCAGGGCAAAGACGGTGATCACGACGGTCTGGCCGGCGCGGGCAACGATGCTGGAGGGAACGACGCGAAGTTCATAATCGGCCTGCGGGGCTCGCAGCCGAAGACGATAGCTGAATGGCTGGCCGCCGTTTGCCTGAGCATCAGTGACATGCAGGTAGTAGCTCCCTTGGGCTGGCACAGAAGCGGTCAAATGCGAATCGGCGTGGTGCGTTTGCAGCGCCTGGGACATGTCCTTGTGATCATCGTTGAAAGCGATTTCGTTGCCTTGTGCGTCGGTCAACGTCAGCATCGAATCGAGCGGCGATCCCAAACGCCGCGCCTGCACCTCGGCAACCAACCGCCCGCCACCGTCGATCAAGTAAACATCTTTGTCACCCGGATGATCGATTCGCCCGTTGACCGTCATTCGTGTCGAAATTTTTTGGGCGGTGGAAAAGTCGTTGTTCGGTTCCTGGTCGGTCACTTCCGGCCAATGGTCGATCTGCAGCGGAAAACGGACCGACGTGCCGCTGCCTTGCGGCGCGGTGTACCAGCGAACGGGACGATACTCGTTTCGCGACATCGTCTTGATGTTCAGCCGAGTCTGCGTGAGGTTCCAACCGCTCAGCTGGATCGTCGCCTCCGATTCGACGCGGGCGCCCAACGGAAAGATGCCGGTGACGTAGGGAATTTCTCCCAGCGTGATTCGATACACAAAATCTTCGCGGCCGCGAAACAACGAGTCTCGGATCTCGATGGTGTACCAGTCGTCACGAGGAACCTCGAAGTAGATCACCGGATCTTGGCGAAAATGAAACGAATCGGCGAAGGCCACTTCGTTGCCTGACGAATCGGTCAGCCGCATCACCGCTTGAAACCAACCGGGCACTGCGTCTGCCAGGTAAGGAATCACGTCTCTGGCGGCCGCTTCGATCACCAACCGCATTCCCGGACGGGCCCGAAACGAAAACCGATCGGTATCGCCCGGCATGATTTGCCCATTGATCACCAGCGGAAGCGATTCGATCACCTCGTCGGGCTGCGAATCGTTCGGTTCGTTCTCGCAAACTTCCTGCCAACTGCCGATGTGCAACCAGATCGGATTGGAGATGGCGCCGTCGGTCAGAAACCGCAACTCGCGCTTTCCCAATTCCGCGTCTTCGGCAACGGTCAACTTGAGCGTGACTTCCTCTTCCAGTTGGTCGTTGGGTTGCCGTTTCGGATCGCGGTCGCGCTGGCGGTAGATCTCCATTTCCCGCAATTGATCGGCCGTCAAACCAGCCTCCAAAGCGACTTCCTCCTCGGTCGGCTTGTTGCCAATTCCCTGAGCCGTCCGCTCCTGGATCAATCGCTCTCGCGCTTCGCGAAGGGCCATTCGAAGGTTGTTGTATTGGCCGGCGGTCATCGGGCGATACCAGCCGACGATTTCGACTTCGACGCCGTCGCCCGCCAGGTAGGCTTCGTTGGCTTCCTTCAAGTGTTGTCCGCCGACAACGATTTCGCACGACGTCCCTTGCCGGCATCCGGCGGGAAAGGCGTAGGCCAAATGAGGATCACGACCGCGGTTTTGCGCCGAAGCGGCGGCGGGCGCGATGGCCAGCAGACTTGCAATCGACCACCAGGCGAGTTTGGAAAGTTTGCGACTGTTCATCGGGTCAATCCAACATCATGGCTCATGTGATTTCTTTCAGGCGGCCGCCACTTTTCATTCCTTCGTCGGCACCGGGCGTGGCGCGAACGAACTGGCCCATCGGATGTGGCAGGCTTGCTTCCGGATCGATGCCCAGCAATTCGTACATCGTCCCGATCAGGTCACCTGGATAGACGGGACGATCGTGAACCCGTTCGCCCCGATCATCGGACGCACCGACCACCTGTCCGCCCTTGAACCCGCCGCCGGCAACCAGGGTGGAAAAGACAGCACCGAAATGATGGCGGCCGCCGTTCCACGGCGATTCCACGGCGACTTTGGGAGTACGACCGAATTCACCAATGCACCACACGATCGTCGAATCGAGCATGCCGCGATCATCCAGGTCGGCGATCAGTGATGCCAAGCCGCGATCGAGTTCCGGCAACTTTCGCCGCATCGACGCGAAGTGATCTTTGTGAGTGTCCCAGCCGCCATGATTGATGGTGACAAACTTCGCACCGGCACTGATCAACCGGCGGGCCGCCAGGCACGATTGCCCGAACTTCGTCCGCCCGTAACGATCGCGAGTCTCCTGGCCCTCTTTGTCCAAGTCAAAAACCGAGCCAGCGTCACCGACGATCAGATCATAAGCGCGCTGCCGCGACGCCTCGGCCGTCACCAGAGCAGGGCTTTCGCTGATCGCTTTGCGAAGTGCGTTGAGATCGTTCAACTGTTCGCGGCGCTGCAGCTGTTGTTCTTTGGACAAGTCGGGGGCAATGATTCCCTCGACGGCAAACCGTGCCGCATTCGGATCGCCACCGGTAGCGAACGGTTTGTACTTGATGCCCAAGAACCCCGCTTCCGAAAATCGGCCTTGTGGGCTGGTGAGCACGATGTAGGGAGGAATCAGGTTCTCTTCGTCCTGGCCGGATGGATCCGGAAAACCTTTGAAAGCGGTCACCACCGCTCCGGCAGCCGGATAGACCAACCGGCCCGGCATTCGCCCAGTCTGCGTCAGGTACGACGCGGTTTCGTGACCGTTTTGACCATGGGTCATGCTGCGGACCAGCGAATACTTGTCGGCAATCTTGCCCAGCTCCGGCAGCAGTTCGCCAATTTGGATTCCCGTCACGTTGGTCTGACAAGTGCCTCGTAGTGGTCCGGTGTAGTCGCTGCCCGAATCGGGCTTGGGATCGAACATGTCGGTGTGAGGCGGGCCGCCGGCCAACCAAACTTGAATCACCGCTTTCGCCTTGGCTTGCGGTGCGTCTTGGGGCGGCGCCGATTGCGCCCAACAGAGGCGCGAGGCGATCATCATGCCGGCGGTGTTCAACGCGGCGGTGTGAGCCCATTGTCGCCGCGTTTGTAGTGGTCGGTGCGTTTTGTTCATCGTTGCTCGCTCCTGCATCGCCGGCGATCGGTCGGGCGATGCTGTTTGTCATTCAATGTCGAAACAAAAACTCGTCGCTATTGATCAACGTCCAAATCAAATCGCGGCCGCCGCCGGAGTACTGGCAAAGCTGGCTGGCGGTGTGCATTTCGCCCTCGGTCGGCCGCCGCGAAAGAATCGCCAGGTAAAGCAGTTCGGCGGTCTGCGCCGAATTGAGAGCCCGGCCGAGCAAATCGCGGGTGCCCGGTCCCTGCTTGATTTTGTTTCGAATGTGGTTGGAGTTCAGCAGATGAAGCGCCTGGGACGCCGTGAAGCGATTGTTGCGCTCCGATTCCATTCCCGTGTCGCGAGGCGGGCGTCCGAACATCTCCAAAAAGCTGCTGGTGATGCTGCCATCGGGAAGCGCGATGGCGCGCTGGTTTTCCGGCAGGAAGGTGAACGGTTCCGGAATGATGCTCATGTACGTTTCGGTCGTTCCGGTGATCTGGCAGATCGCATCGATCAACACCTCGGCATCCAGACGGCGGGGATGATAGAAGGCAAAATTTTCGCCGCCGAGTGGATCGTCCGTTTGCGGGATGCAGGAAAGCTGGTAAGTGGTGGAGTTGAAGATCAATCGATACAGATGCTTCAAGTCATAGTCGGCAGCAATCAACTCCTCGGCAAGATGATTCAGCAGCGGCAGGTTCGTCGCCGGGTTATCACGGCGCACATCATCGGGCGGATCGACAATTCCTCGTCCGACCAGCCAGCACCAAATGCGGTTGGCAACCGCCCGGGCGAACCACGGATTCTTGTCGTCAATCAACCAATCGGCGAAAACGATTCGCGGGTCTTCTTCGGCGGCGATTTCGACTTTTGCACCGGTCGGAAAAACAGCCATGACCGGCCGAGGTCGACCGTCATCGCTGCCCCGACGCGAATCAAAGAAGACGATCTCTTCTTTCCATTCTCCGGTCGGCTTGTAACCGACTTTGCTGAAAAAGCGAGCCATTCCCTCCAATCGATCGGCCGGCCAATGCTCGGCGCGCTCGCACAGGAAGGTCAGCGCGACCACTTTGGCGATCGCTTCCGGTTCCTTGCTTTGCAGAGCGCGATAAAAATTGACTTGCGGTGTGCGAAAGTTGCTTCCGGAGGATGTCAGCAACTGGTAGACAAACTGATCGTAGGGCAATTCGTTTTCGATCGCCTCGTGAATCCAACGGTGATAGGCCTGCGCCGCGTTCGGCCACAGGTTGATCGGAAACTCCGCTTTGACCCTCAGCAGATCGCACCATTTCATCGTCCAGTAATCGGCAAACTCCGGCCGCTCCAGCAGAGCGTCGATCAACAGGGAACGCTTTCGTGGGTCAAGACTGTCGAGAAACTCCCGTGCTTCCTGCTCCGTCGGAAGAGTGCCAATCGCGTCGATGTAGATGCGGCGCAGGAAGGTTTCATCCGAACAAAGTTTCGCGGGCTTGATCCCCAGTTCGATCAATTTCAAAAAGACTCGGTCGTCGATTGAGTTGTAACCGTGGACCGGCAGGTCACTCTCGAAGAGCCCTTCGTGCCAGCGAGATTCATAGTCGGGCCAATCCTTCAAATGGGGCGCCAAGCTCAGCGGGATCGGCGTGCCGGTGAACGATCGCGGCTGCTGCGGTTCCCCGTTGTCAGCAGCCGATGGCGAGACCGGCGGTGTGCTGGGCTGACTCGTCGCAGCGGTCACGTCGCCGGTCGGCTGATCGGACGACGATCCCGGCATGTCACGGTTGACCAACGCCCAGGCCAGGCCGCCCAGCAACAAGACTGAAAAGCAGATGAACGCGAATCCTGCCAGCGGATGAAACGACTCTTTCCGCCGGCTAGAACGGCTGCTCCGTACCCGGACGGCACGAAAGTCTTGCGGTGCGAAAGGATGAGCGGACATCATGCACCTTGGTGGTCAGTACCTTTCCTAAAGGTTCGTGAAAGTGACTCCCTCAATCTCCACAAGCAATTCCGGGCGACAGATGTCGGCCAGCGCGTAAATGATCGGCACGTCGCCAAACCGGCGCTCGCAAACGGAACGGCATTTCGGGTAGTCTTCGATTCGTTTGACGTAGACTCGGACCTTGGCCAGATCGGCAAGTTCGGCACCGGCTGATGACAGACCATGTCGCTGAAAATTTTCCGGACTGATCAGCCGCTGAATGTTGTCGATCGTCTGTTCGGTCTGCTTCTCGATGTCACCCAGGTGAACACTTTCCGAATCAAGAATGCTGGCAGTGCCCGATACCCAGGTTGTCACGTAGTCGCCAATCACCACCGCCATCGCCCGCGAAAACTTGGGGCTCTTGATCGAAAAACGCTGGGCGTAATCGAACGCGGACGTCTGCCGAGGGTTCTCCAGCGGCAACAGTCGTACGTCGTCGCGATCGGTTTGCAGACCCAAACAACAAAGAGTCAGACCGTCACCACCCGTTCCGATTCCCGTGCTGGCCGGATAACAAGCGTGGCCGTCGCGGTGAATCGTCATTCGGCCCGCCGCCTGCTGTTGCTGAAAAAAATCGGTTCTGGCCCGATTCAACTCGCGATATCTTTCCGTACCACTTTCCGATTGGGTGATTCCGCCCTGGTAAAGCCAGATGCGGGGAATGTCGTTCATCGTCGCGCCGACCGAATCGAGTCGACCGGCGAGCTCTTGAAAGGAATGCTCGGCCTGCGCGTAAGCCAACGTGTCGCCGCTTTCGTTTTGATCCTTTTGAACCAAGGTCTCTGCAGCAGGCGACGAAATACCCCCCAGGTAAATCCATCGCAATTCGTCGTAGGCGATGGTGACGATGTCGGGCCGAGGAAACTGGACGTCCACATCCGGACCGCCCAGCGCCCACGCTTCGATCGCCAATCGCTGACCGCCACAAGGAGGTTGGACGATGAAACTGGTCGCCGGCATGCGGTCTCCGAAATAGGCATCGAACAGAAGGCGAATCGATTCGATCTCTTCGGCGCTGGCGACGTAAACCGTTTGCATGGTCACCGTCATCGGAACCGGCTGTTGTTTCAAGATCACTCGGATCGTCGAGATCGCTTCCCATGCTTCGTCGATCACGTCGCCAGTGGGCTGAGGCGTGACCATCAACGCCACACGGCTGACACGATCAAGATCGATGACGCTATGTTGCTGATCGCTCAACAGACACGGAGGCATCTTGTTGGGGCCTTCCTGCGGAGCAGCGTGACAACCATGGACGCATCCGTCGATCGACAACATTTGCTTGGCTGGTTGCATCCGGTAACAAACCGGGTCGGATGAAGGCAAAGCTTTCGGATCTGCTGCCGGTTGCCGCGCGGAATCGGCCGCCGTCGTCGGACCCGTTTCGTTGGTGGACTTATTCATCGGGAACCTCCCACGGGATCGGCGGTGGGGCCGGAATTGCCCGCAGCTTGCACGCCGTGAAGTTTCAATCTTTGACAGACTGGTTGTGACGCCGGATCATTCGCGATCACATCGGCGATGGTGGTCTGCCCAAAGACCGCCTCGATGCTTGCCATCGCGTCGTCAATGCAACGATGCATTGGGCACAGAGCGGTGGAATGAGAGTCGATCAGCAGCGGGCACGATGAGATTCGTTCCAACGGATCAATCGCGCCTATCACATCCAGCGCCGTCAGCGTCGACGGATCTGCCTGCAGAGTGTATCCGCCTTGACTGCCGCGTCTTGCCGTCAGGATGCCCGCCTTGGATAGCTCCTGCAGCACCTTGATCAGGTAGCCGGGCGCCGCTTCGATTCCCGCCGCGATGTCTTTGACCTTGTGCGGTTCGGCCGGTCGCTGAGCCATCCAAACCACGGCCCGCAAACCGTAATCGCACGCTTCGGAGAGCAGCTTCATCGCTTTCAAACCTCCCCACGAAAGGGTGCCTCGCCTACACGACGACCACCCAAAATAGCCGATTCGACCATTTCGTGCAAGCGTGCACGAATAGACGAAATGAATTTTTACGCATTTTCTATTCTTCTGGGACCCGGTCGTTCACCCCCCGTCTTTGTGACTTCGTGCGAGCTATCTCGCGGGCCGGCACGAGACTCGGCCTTGGGATTCCGCAGATCCCGTCTGGTAGCGAAACGGAGTTTTTCAATTTGGTGCCACCCACCTAATTTCACTGTCAGTCGGACCTCCTTCTTACGCACCGAAGGTGCAGTCATTTGCTTAGCCCAGGGCAAGGTTTTGCGAGTCTTGCGAGCAATACCGCTGCCCTGGGAACACCTCACGTTGCCTCGCCCTGGGCTATGCAAAGGTGCTGGGCCTTTGGCCCGAAGAACGAATCTTGGTCGCTTCTCGGAAGGCCTGTTACTGGGCGAACTGCAGTAACGATTGGCCTTCGGCGGGCATCGTGGCCAGCGCCTTGGAGAGTTTTTTCCAGGCGGCGTTCTTTTCCTCGATCGGCGACTTTTCCTCCGGGTCGCCGGCGACGTCGTAGAAGCGGCCGTCGCTGTACAACTTCCAACGCTGGTCGCGGACAAACACTTGCGGCTTGGTCTTTTCGGGTCGCGGGTTGTAATAGCAGTAGATCCACTGCCGCAGCGAACCCGGCTTGCCATGCAACTGCGGTGCGAAGCTGACGCCGTCCAAGCCATCGGGGATCGTCGCACCAGCCAATTGCTGAAACGTCGGAACAAAATCAGAGAAGTCGATCAAGTCGCTGTTGACGACACCGGCGGGAACGCTGCCCGGTTGGTAGGCAACCAATGCGACTCGCGTCCCCGCATCGGTGGTCTTTCCTTTGCCGCCGCGAATGATTCGCTGCCCCAATTTTGACCTGATCGTTTGGTGGGTACCGTTATCACCGGTGACCAAGATCAGAGTTTCTTCGGCGATCCCCAGTTGCTCCGTCGCGTTGACGATGCGACCGATCACTTTGTCCATGTGGTGCACCATGTCCTCGAAGTTCCGCTGTTTGTCCTTACTTTCGCGCGATTGGCTGTCGGGGGTGGGCAGGAAAGGACTGTGAACCAGGATCATCGGGTAGTAGACGAAAAAGTTTTCATCGCGATGCTGGCGAATGAAGTCGATCATCTGATCGGTGACGATATCGGGACCGTAATCGTCTGGGGAAAACTGTTGGTTTTTGTCGTCGGTGTAAAGCAGCGGGTTCCAGAACCGGTCACCCAACCGATCGACTTGCCACAGGCAACATTGATCGAACCCCATTGCTTTGGGCCAACTGCCTTTGCCGCGGAACTGCTTGGAATAATGTTCGGCACCAAGCAATTGCCACTTTCCGCCAATGAAAGTTTTGTAGCCCGCTTTGCGGAGCAGATGACCAAAGGTTTGTTGATCGCGATTGAGTACTGAGAAGGCGGCATAGTTTCGGACATTGGAAATGCCGGTCATGATCTTCACCCGGCTGGGCGTGCACAACGGCTGCGAATAGCAATGGGTGAATCTCATTCCACCGGCGGCCATCCGATCGATGTTGGGCGTCCGATATTGCTCGCTTCCGTAACACCCATAACATTCGTAGCCGATATCGTCGGCCATGATCAAAATGATATTAGGTTTGGCAAAGGCCGGAGCGGATAGGCATACCAGAATCGCGACAACGACAACTCGAAGGGAAGTGTTCATGGCTGGTCAACCAACGTGATCGGAGAAATCTCGAAACCGACGTTAGTTTAGCCGCGTCGCTGCTTCCATGTGACTGGGGTGTGAGTCTTCCTCTTCTTCGCACCGTCCTGAGCAAACCACCATCCGGACCAGTTCGGCGATGGAATTGGTGCATGTCTTTCGGAAGATCTGATGCCGTCTTGCCTCGATCGTCCGGATGCTGACATCCAATTCGGCCGCGATCGCTTTGTTGGTTTTCCCTTTTAGAATCAGGTCCACCACGTGCCATTCTTTCTGGGTCAGCCCTGACAGACGGCGGCGAAGATCGTTGTGCCTGGCGTCAATGCGACGGATCGTATGATCGCGGGAGAGCGCCCGGCTGGCGGCGTCCCAAAGTTCCTGTTCGCTCAGCGGCTTTTCCAAAACGGTGATCGCACCATTGTTCATTGCGCGTACGGTGAGCGACGTTTCGGCGTGACTGGTCACAAAAATGATCGGCAGCGTGATACGTTTCGATACAAGCGACTCTTGAAGCTCGACCCCGCTGATCCCTAACAATCGGAATTCCGTGACCAGGCATCCGGCGGGGTCGTCAGGCAACGATCTTAGAAACGCCTCGGCGCTGGAAAATGACTGGACGGGAACATTCAACGCTTTCGTGACTCGTTCCACTTGTTCCCGCGAGGCGTGATCCGGATCGATGATGAACACCGATTGATTCGACATTGATTTTCTCACCAGGTGAATTTTTTTGGGGAACTGTAGCGCGCTGGTCAATATGGATGGTTACCCTTGTCCTCTTGCTAAGACGCTTGTGATAGAAGCGGAGTCACGGCGAAAGAAAAAATTAAAGTGCTGCGAAACCAGCGGCGGAGCGAGGATGAGGACTGGTGACGCCTGAACGATACGCCCGAATCAAGGCACTCTTTGTCGAGGCGGCGGAGCTCGATCCCCCCCAACGAGAAACGCTGCTTGCCCGCGAGTGCAAGGACGATCGTCAACTCCGAAACGAAGTGGAGTCGTTGCTGGCCCACGATCACTCCCAGACCATCCTTTCTTCCCAAACGACGACCATCGCGGAGCTTTCACAAGCGACCGTGGTGGACAGAGCGAGTCGGTCCTGGTCGGGACGACTGGCCGAATTCACAAATCTCACCAGGCACCTCAGCCCCCAAGGTCATCTTGCCATCGGCGCCTTGGTCTCGTGCGTGGTGCTGACGCTGTTGGCGTACTTCAGCAACCTGGGTGTTCTTCAATACCAAAAAGAGCTTCGCCGGGAGGCGCTCAACGAGATCGTCGACGGCAAAGTCATGGCGCTGCGAATGTGGTTGGACCACGAGACCGAACGGATCGAATCGTGGGGCCGAAGCAACAAGTTGCAATCCCACGTGGGCGAGCTCGTTCAGTTGGCAAGCCAATCGGATGATTCGCTCGAGTTGCTCCGCGATTCGCCGATTCATCAACAGATTCAGGAAGAACTCGATTCCTTTGCAGGCCACCAGGTCGGTTTTACGATCTGGGATCGGCGACACATTCTGATTGCCGATTCGTTTGTCGACGAAGACCGGATCGGCGACAGCGCCACGCCCTGGGGCGCCGGTATCTTGGCGTCGGTATTCGAGGGCAACACGAGGCTGCATGAATTCGACAAGGACCGTTCGATCTCGCGATTGGATCCATCCGCCGAGGTAGAGCCTCATACCGGAGCGATCACGCCGATTCGTGACGCCAAGGGACAGCCGATCGCGGCGCTGCTTGTTCATGACGACCGGTCGCAAGAATATGGAAGCCAGATCTTGCGGATGCTGCGGCTGGGTCAGTCGGGTGAAACCTACGTCTTCAACCGCGAAGGATTGATGCTTACCGAGAGCCGGTTCAAAGATCAGCTGGTGACCATCGGGTTGCTTTCCGACCAGCCGGAGGCAAGTTCCGTTCGCTCGATCTATATCCGCGACCCGGGCGGCGACCTGACGGCGGGTTTCCAAATGGACGAACCGCTGGCGGCAAAACCGCTAACCAAGATGGCGCGGCTTTGCACTTCCGGAAACGACGGCGACGACCTGGACGGCTACCGGAACTACCTGGGCGTGGAAGTGGTCGGCGCGTGGCGATGGATCGATGACCTGGAGGTCGGCATCGCCACTGAATTGGACATCGATGAAGCCGATCCGGGAATGAGGATCGTGATTTGGGAAACCTGGTTGATC
Source organism: Rubripirellula sp. (assembly GCA_965222745.1). Classification (GTDB taxonomy): domain Bacteria; phylum Planctomycetota; class Planctomycetia; order Pirellulales; family Pirellulaceae; genus CBDCUW01. The sequence goes on along the minus strand of CBDCUW010000005.1, from coordinate 3,599,297 downwards.
GTCGCCTTGTTTGCCGTCTGCCTGGCGATCGCGCTCTTCTCCTACTTCTCCGTTCACCGGGTGCGACAGCAAGTTGGCGCCAATCAAAAACTTGGCCAGTACGTGCTGGAAAAACAGATCGGCGAAGGCGGGATGGGGAAAGTGTTCAAAGCGCGACACGAGTTGTTGAAACGACCGACCGCGGTCAAGCTGCTGAAACCCGAATTGATCGATCAAGAAAGCATTGCCCGGTTTGAGCGCGAAGCGCGGCTAGTCAGCAAGCTGGAACACCCCAACACGATTCGTGTTTACGACTACGGCAGAACACCCGAGGGACTCTTCTATTACGTCATGGAATACATCGACGGGTTTTCCCTTTCTGAATTGGTGAAACTTCAATCGCCGCTTCCGCCACAACGAGTGACCTTTCTGCTGAACCAGATTTGCTACTCACTGCGCGAGGCGCATGATGCCGGGCTGGTGCATCGCGACCTCAAGCCAGGCAACATCATGGCGTGTCGGCATGGCGGCCAGTTCGACGTGATCAAAGTGTTGGACTTCGGGCTGGTCAAACCGATCGAAACTCCGCAATCGCAGCAGATCACCTCGACGCACCAGGTGGCCGGCACTCCCGGCTACATCGCACCAGAACGACTCAACGACGCCGCGACCAACGACCCGCGATCGGACATCTATGCGTGGGGCGCCGTCGCGTACTTCCTGCTGACCGGCAACGACTACATCCAAGGTGATTCGCTGGCAACGATCCTGCTGCAAGTGATCCATGCTCCGCCCAAGAGACCGTCGGAGCAGATGGAGGCGGAGATTCCGCTAGAGCTGGACGACCTGGTCTATCGGTGTCTGTCGAAAGCCCCAGATGATCGTCCCTCCTCGGTCCAGGAGATCATCGATGTGCTCGGCGCGATGGAACTACCCCAGCGCTGGTCACCCGGCGACGCACGATTGTGGTGGGAATCGACTGTCCCACACTGACGTCTGGCATCGAGAAAGAATGAGTAGAAACGACAGCCCGGCGAGTTTTGACGCCCGCCGGGCATGTCTCCAATCGAGTTGTCCGCACTCGAAGAAGTCGTGAGTGCCTCCAAACTTGCTTCCTACCGCAGCCGAAGGCCAGTCATGCCAGCCAACGACCACCACGACCGAGAGAATGCTAACAATGTCGGTGGTGCAAAAGCAATCACCGAACAAAAAAAGTATGCACGCGCCAATCGTCGCAGGGTCGGTGTCGCGATTGCGCTGGCCAATGAAAACAGCGGTTTTGCCTGATCCCAGGGTCGATGTAACCGCCGCGTGACGCTGAAAAGGGGTCCCTACCAGGCGTCATCAGCCGAGACCGATGCAAAAGAACGCGATTGTTGACATAATGTTCAGTATTCACGTTGAACCCAGAAAAATTCAAGCTTCGCCCCAAGCAACCGCCAATGTACTTTCGTTTGGCCCGACGATTGGTTACCGAAACCGACAAAAGGTTGCTGTGGAAAGCGGCTTGGACATTGGGCGCCCGCGGTCTGTGGAGCGTTCACAAGCACAAACGCCGATTGAAGCGAGGCGAATTCTTTCCGCCGTTTCTCTATCTTTCGGTAATCAACAGCTGCAATTTGCGCTGTCAGGGGTGTTGGGTCGACGTGGCCGCCAAGCAACATCGAATCGAAGTCGACGCGGCCAACAAAACGATCGCCCAGGCCAAGGCGATGGGCAACAGTTTCTTTGGAATCCTGGGGGGGGAACCCTTCATGCACAAAGATCTGTTGAAAATTTTTGAGGCCAACCGTGATGTTTACTTTCAAGTCTTCACCAACGGCCATTTCATCACCGACGAGGTTGCCGCGGAACTTCGCCGACTAGGAAACGTGACCCCGCTTGTCAGCGTCGAGGGAAGCGAGATCATCAGCGACACGCGCCGGGGACGCGACGGTGTGCTGAATCAGACCATGCAAGGTCTGGAGAACGCTCTGAAACACAAACTGTTGGTCGGCGTGTGCACCAGCGTTTGCAAAACCAACATTGATGATCTGGTCACCGACCGTTGGGTCGACCGTCTGATCGACATGGGCGTGATGTACTGCTGGTATCACATCTATCGGCCAGTCGGCCCCGAACCGAATCCGCAACTCGCCTTGACCAGCGAGCAGCAGCGTCGCGTTCGGCAATTTGTCGTCGATACCCGCGCCACCAAGCCGATCATTGTGATCGACGCGTATCATGACGACGCCGGCAATGCGCTCTGTCCGGCGGCAACCGGTTTTACCCATCACGTGGGTCCCTGGGGCGACATCGAACCGTGTCCGGTGATCCAATTGGCGGTCGAATCGATTCACGACGATCGGCCGCTGGCCCAAACTTTCAACGAATCTGGTTTTTTGAAGGACTTTCGCGAGCTGACCGCGCAACACACTCGAGGCTGTGTGATCATGGAACGCCCCGACTTGTTGGTCCAGTTGGCCGACAAGCACGACGCGCGCGACACGACCGTTCGTTCCAAGGTGATCGAAGAACTACGCGACGTCACACCACGGCGAAGCCAATATCAACCGGGTGATGAAATTCCCGAACGCAGTTTCGTCTATCGCTGGGCAAAAAAATATGCGTTCAACGATTTCGGGACCTATTCCCAGCACTTTGACGCCGCCAAGTACAGCGATCCCGATGCAGTAGTTGATAGCAACGAATCAACCCCGTAGGAATTGTTCGGAAACAACTTCGTTGTTTGAATGACGTCACTTGCAAAATCACTCTCCCTGCGGGAGGGTCGGACGCGGTAGCGGCCGGGGAGGGCATGGTGTGCAAACCCTCTCCCTATCGGCGCGCAACATCTCCCCACGGCGCCACCATTCTCTCTCGTTTCACGCCCCCGCTCCTCTTTACGCCGCTGTGTCTGTTGTTCTATAGGGGGATCTTGATTCATGGCTGGGCGATCTTTCGTCCTCTTTCATCAAGATTGAACAAGGAAATCCGTTGTGACAACCGAAGGTTCCGAGCAGACTCCAAACACTGGAATTGTGGAAGCGACTGAAACCGTGATCGCGGAAGTGTCGCAGGGAAACGTCTCGCAGTTGACGGCCTATGCGACCGAATTTCTCGGACCGGCGCTGTTGTACGCGGCTGTCGGTTTAGGCGTGATTTTTATCGGCTACTTGGTGGCCAAGTATGTTTCGCGAGTGATCAGCAGGCCGGTATGCAGGCGGATCGATGAAACTTTGGGAAAGTTCGTCGGCAAGGCGATTTTCTACTGCATCATGTTCGGTGTGGTCGGCGCGGTTTTGTCGAAGCTGGGCGCCCCGCTGGGCGGACTGGCGGCGATGCTTGCCGCAGCAGGTTTTGCTGTTGGTTTGGCTTTTCAAGGAACGCTCAGCAACTTTGCCTCCGGCGTGTTGATGTTGGTATTTCGCCCCTTCAAAGTGGGTGACGTGGTCAGCGCCGGCGGGGTGACCGGGAAGGTGAACGAGATCGATTTGTTCACCACCACCTTCGATACGCCCGACAATCGTCGCATCATCGTTCCCAACAGTGCCATTTCGGGCGGGACCATCGAAAACATCAGTTATCACCCCCATCGCCGTATCGAAGTGGTGGTCGGTGTCGACTACTCGGCCGACACCGGCGACACCCGCATCGCCTTGGAGGCAGCCGCGGCCAACTTCGCCGGCCAAACGATTCAGGGTAAAGACCGCGGAACCGCCGTCATTTTGAGCAATCTTGGTGACAGCGCCGTGGAATGGAAAGTGCGGATGTGGGTCGCCTCGGCCGATTACTGGCCGATGCTCGAATCGCTGACCGGCGAGGTCAAACGCCAGCTGGATGCCGTGAACATTGGTATTCCATTCCCACAATTGGATGTCCATTTGGATCGCCTGGATGAGGGCGAAGAAGTGGTTCGCAAGCGTCCCCGCGTGCGACCGGTGCGGCGAGAAGAAGAAGCCCGCGATTCAGCCGAAAACGTTTCTCAAGCATCCTAGTGGTTTGTCCCAGCCAAAGATTCGGGTTTGGCGGTAGCGAAAGTCGCCAAGACTTTCGGCGATTCACCAGGTACCTCGCCTGCCGCCGCAGCCGTGATTTTGACGTAAGTGCCCCAGCCACTTGCGCTTAGAAATCCGTGGGCCGACCCGCTACCACGAAACTGTGTGCTCGGCCCAACGAATTTTTGGATTTGATCAAGCACAGGCCAACGTCAAGTGACTATCATGTCGGCGACTTATCTCAAGCTGACATTTTTTTCCTGCGCGTCCGGTCATCTTTTCTTGGCGATGCAGGCAGTTGGGGGGGGAGCTAAACAGGATGTGGCATACCAGCCGAGGCGACCGAACGTTGCGGGGTGCGGAAGCAGTGTTGGTGGGCACTGCAATCGATACGATGATCGACGCGCTGTTGATCCACGTGGACGACACATTGGAGGATACCTCGGCGGCCGACTGCCAGTCGGGGATCGCCGCCTACGATTCCTTGTCGGCGTGTCAGCGAGTCGGATTGCTGCACGACGTGGCGCGGCACCTGCTGACGAAGACGGAATCGGCGCTACCGCTGTCGGCCGCTGCCGAAGCGACTGTGGCGGCGGTGTACGTGGAGATCCGTGACCAGGTGGCAATCGAAATCGATCTGTTTCCCGACGGCGCGCCTCAGCAGGACCTGCCGACCTGGCGGGGAATGGTGCTGGCGGCTCATCAAGCAGTCTTCCGAACGCCTCACGACCAGCAGGACGGATTCGACTTTGATTTCGGCCCCTTCCCGGACGACATCCCCATCCCAGCCGAATCCTGCGTGGAAATCAACGAGTGGGAAACGCTGATCGAGAATCTTAGCGATGCTGTCCTTTGGGATCGCGACTTCGAGATGGCCGACGGCTTCCTGGATGCCGATCCGGGAGTTTCCAGGCAGCGAAGGCGGTTGCTTGGAATCGATGAAGATTACTTCACGCGAGTGGCGCCCGATCCGAAGCCGGAAGAGGTGTTTCGGCTGGTCAACCAAACGCGTGATATCGTCCGTGCCAAACCACGTTAGGATTTGCTCAGCGATTGAACTTGCCACGGACGGTTGGCTTGGTGCATAAAACCGCCGTGAGGCTTTGATCGAGGATTCGTTTTCCCTTGCGCAAGGATGCGACCGATGCCCATCGATTCGTTGCAGGATCTGTCCGGTCTGAATTCGAGTGAACTTTACGCGGTTTACTTGGCAATCGCGCTGGCCGATCACAAATGGCGGCTGCAAACCATCTACGGCCAATCATCGCCACCACCGGGGCACTGCGAGTTTCGGCCGCTGAAGGTCGACCAGTTTGATGCCCGGTTGACGAAAGCTCGCACCCTTTCCGATGGCGAAGCGATGTTTCGCGCTCGGTTGGCCCGGCAGGCGGCCGCTTACCGCGTGGACGTCAGCGCCGAACTGTCGCGAATTCGCCAAGCCGCTTAGTGGCGCGGCAAAGCCTGACAATGCGAAAATCCCAACTTTGATCCAGTACCATGCGTACCCTGCTTACCATTTTGCGACGTGCGCACTGCCACCCTACGCATCACCGTTTTGCGATCGATGCACTGTCGCTGATGCAAACCGCAGCCGGAAAACGGCTGGCCCGTTTGATCGCTCGGCATCACGACCGATACTTGACCGGCGCGATCGATCCGGACATTCGATTTCGTGATTTTCAAAATCACGTGATTCATGTTACCGACGGCTATTGGGGCGGCGCTCCGCGAGTCGCACACAGCTGGTACGACCGTTTGCAGCGATATCTGCGCAGCAACCGGTTTTCGGACGCGGCGCACGCGGCCGGTGTGTTGAGCCACTATTTCACCGATGTGATGCAGCCGCTGCACACCGAAACCTGTCAGAAAGAACGCGTGCTTCATCGCCCGATCGAATGCTGCATCCGAGAAAACTACGACGCGATCTATCGCCGCTGGGAAGACGATGAGATGCGAGTGGTGTTTCAGCTCTCTTGTCGTCACGGCTGGCTGGGCGAAGCGATGTTGCACGGTGCCCGATTTGCTCACCGCAAGCGACAACTGTTGCTGGATCACTTTTGGGCCGACACGGCTGCCCAAGATCCGCGGCAAGGATTGAGTATCGAAGCCCAAGCGGCACTTTCCGAGTTATTCGGCCTGACGATCACCGGTTTAGCGCGGGTGTTGGAACGCGCCGCCGGTGACGCCGAAGCGGGCCGAGCGTCGCCCCTGCCACGTGTCTCGCTAGCGATTCCGACGATCCTGGCCGCGATCGACGTACCGCTACGTTTTTGGACCGGATGGTTCCGCTCACGAGCCGAGCGGACCGAGGTGGCGGCGCTGTTGGAAGAGTTTCAACGCACTGGAAAGATCCAAGAACACTTGCCGGCCGAAGTCGATATCACCCACCGCGTGGTGAAGGTCTACCAGGATGAACAGCGCTGGACTCGGCAGCGCAACGAGCGACTCGAATCTCGGCAGACCATCGTGGCGGTGGAATCGACCCCAGAGCCGATTCCGGTGACGATACCCTTCGTGCCGCGCGATCGCAAAGAGTCCACCCAAACACCACGTCGCCGTTCGGCTTGACCGCAGACCGACCTTGTCCCCAAGTCGGCCGACGAGAATCCGCCCCAGTCACACCCTGTCATCACCGTGGTATCCTTGGCGGACACCATTGACCGGGGAAAGGGGATGCGGATGCGGGCCTTTGAAGCAACCAAACATTATTTCGACCAGGCGGCCGAGCACTTGAACATTGACGAGGACTTGCGCGAAGCACTGTTGATGCCTCGCCGCGAAGTTCAAGTCCAAGTGACGATCGAACGGGACAACGGAAGCTTGGCAAACTTTGTCGGGTTTCGCGTTCAGCACGATCACTATCGTGGGCCGATGAAAGGTGGTTTGCGATATCATCCCGACGTCGATTTGGACGAAACGCGTGCGCTAGCCAGCTTGATGACTTGGAAAAACGCCGTGGTCAATCTGCCTTACGGTGGCGCCAAGGGAGGGATCGGCGTCGATCCGACAAAACTAAGCGTGCGCGAATTGGAACGGTTGACTCGGGCGTTTGTCGACCAAATCCACGACATCGTGGGGCCCGACACCGACATTCCCGCGCCCGACATGGGAACGGACCACCGGGTGATGGCTTGGTTTCGCAACCAGTGGGAAAAGTACCACGGGTTCAATCCCGCTGTGATCACCGGAAAGCCGGTGGAAGAGTACGGTGCCAAGGGACGTGAAGAGGCAACCGGGCGCGGTGTCGGTTTGCTGACTGTCAAAACGATCAAAAGACTGGGATACCAGGCCGAAGATTCGCCAGTCGCCATTCAAGGATTCGGAAACGTCGGTTCCCACGCCGCCAAATTTCTGAACGAATCCCAATTTCCGGTGGTGGCCGTCAGCGATATCACGGGAACGTACTACGACAAGGACGGCTTGAACATTCCCGACCTGCTTCGCCACACACTGCATCACCCACAAGGTTTGTTGGAGGGATACCAGCACTGTGAAAAATTGCCTCTCGATGCACTGCTGGAATTGGAAGACGTTCGCGTTTTGATTCCGGCAGCCATTGGTGGTGTGATCACCGCCGAAAACGTCGATCAGATCAAGGCGCAGGTCATCATCGAAGCGGCCAATGGGCCGATTCAGCCCGCCGCCGATGCCCGTTTGAACGATCGCGGTGTCACTGTCTTGCCCGACATCCTGGCCAATGCCGGTGGTGTGACAGTCAGCTATTTCGAGTGGGTTCAGAATCGCCAACACTATCGCTGGACGCTCGATCGTGTTCGACAAGAATTGGACCGCACGATGAACGATTCTTTTGAACACGTTTGGCAATCGGCGCAGCAGCGCAACCTTTCTCTGCGAACAGCGGCCTACATCATTGGAATCACTCGCGTCCGCCGCGCGGCCGAATTGGCGGGATTCGCGTCGTGATCAGCGGCGAGCTGGGAGAACTTTGTCCATGATGCCTAGTCTCACCACCGAGAACTACGTCAAAGCAATCTATCAGCTTGGCGGGCATGGGTCGGGTAGCGTGGTCGCCACCGGAGCGATCGCTCAAAAGTTATCGGTTTCGCCCGGCAGTGTTACCGCGATGCTGAAGACGCTGCGCGATGCGGACCTGGTGGAATACGCTCCCTATGAAGGTGTGCGATTGACCGGCGGAGGTGTCAAACTCGCCTTGCGAGTGCTGCGGCGGCATCGTCTGATCGAACTTTTTCTATCACAAACTCTAGACTTGCCGTGGGACGAAGTTCACGAAGAAGCCGAACACATGGAGCACGCGGTGAGCGATCGGTTGATCGATCGAATCGATGCCCACTTGGGATACCCACAAGCCGATCCGCATGGCGATCCGATTCCCCGCAGCGACGGAACGGTCGACACCTCCGTCGGCCAGGCGTTGACGGAATTGCCGGCTGGCCAATCGTTCCGACTGGTTCGCGTTTTGGATCAGTCGGGCGATTTTTTGAGGTTTTTGACCGATTCGGGATTGGAATTGTCGGCAGTCGGCGAAGTGGTCGAACATACTCCCTTTGCCGCGACCACCACCGTGACGGTTGCCGGTCGAACAACGGTGCTTAGCGAACAGGTGGCGGAGAAGTTGATCGTGGTTGCGCCTTGATGGTGGTGGGCGCAAAAGCGGAGACTTGCCGATTTGGGGACAAGTCGGCCTACTGGGAAAGAGAAACGACACGAGGAGAGACATCTTGGAAGTATGGCCTGCGATTGATTTGCGTCATGGGAAACCGGTTCGACTTCGCCAGGGAGATTACGATCGTCAGACCGTCTTCGGAGACGATCCGGTCGAGTTTGCAAAGCGTTGGCAAGATTCGGGCGCGCAGCGCTTGCACCTGGTCGACTTGGACGCGGCCAAGGGTGACGATTCGACTGCCAATCGCGCCGCGGTGCAAAGAATTGTCGCCGCCACCGGACTGGCCTGTCAGCTGGGCGGCGGCGTGCGAGACGAAACGTCGATTCGGCAACTTTTGGACGTGGGGTTATCGCGACTGGTGGTCGGTTCGGCGGCGCTGAAACGCCCCCAGTGGTTTGCCGAAATGGCGGACGCCTATCCGGGCAAGCTGGCCGCGGGTATCGACGCCCGCGACGGCATGGTCGCAACCGATGGTTGGTTGGAAACCAGCGAAACACCAGCAATCGAACTCGCCGCAGACCTCCGTCAGCGGACGTCACACATCGCCGCGATCATTTACACCGATATCTCCCGCGACGGCATGATGCAGGGACCGAATTTCGATGGGCTGGCGACGATGGCGGCCGCGACCGATATCCCGTTGGTGGCCAGCGGCGGCGTCACCACACTGGATGATGTTGCCAGGCTGGTCAAAATGAACATGCCGGCAGCGATCGTCGGGCGTTCGATCTACGATGGCGTGATGAAGTTGGAAGAAGTTTTGGACGTTGCCGGAGACCGCTAAGATGCGTTTCATCGTCGCGTTGGTGGGTTGTCTGTTGTTGGGTTACGGTTCCGCACCCGCGCAGCAATACAAACGGCTTCCACCGACCGGAATCAAAATCAGTTCCCAGTCTCGAAACAAACTGACCGAATCGGTCGATCGCCAGCAAAGCGAAGTCGAGCGGCTGGCCAACGAGCTTGCCGATACCGATCGATGGTTTGCCGATGTTCACGTGCTTCACCGCGCCCTGCGGCTGGCTTTGGAACAGGAATTGTTCTTTGGAAAAGAACCGCAAGCGATCGGCGCCGCGGAAACCCTCTTGAAAGAAGCCGGCCTCAGGCTCGGTCGTGTCCGCGACGGCAAGCGAGGTCTTCCGCTGTTGGGATTCTCACCCGATCGGGTTGACGAACCGCAATTGCTGGTCGGCGGTTTCGTTTCCCGAATCGATGATTCCGTGCAACCTTACGGACTTGTCGTTCCGGCTGGCTTCGATCCTTCCCAGAAAACTCGTTACCGGCTGGACGTTTGGCTTCACGGCCGTGGCGACACCAAAACCGAGGTTCCGTTTCTCGTGGAACGGATGACCAAGATCGGGCGGTACGCGCCGCCCGATACGTTCGTGCTGCATCCGTTTGGCCGACATTGCAACGCGTTTAAATTTGCCGGCGAAACGGATGTTTACGAAGCGATGGAACATGTTCGCGGTTTGATCGACATCGATGAAAACCGGATATCGATTCGAGGTTTTTCGATGGGAGGCGCCGGTTGTTGGCACCTCGCTGTGCACGATCCGGGACGCTGGTTGTCGGCCAATCCAGGAGCAGGTTTTGTTGACACGATCGAGTATCAAGGTTGGAAAGAGAGCGGGCCGCCCTTCGCGCTGGACGAAAATCGCCGCCGGTTGATGAACTGGTACGACGTGTTGCCCTGGGTGAGCAATTTGCAAAACACTCGTACAGTCGCCTACAGCGGCGAGGTCGACAAACAGAAGCAGGCCGCCGACCGAGTCTTTGCCGTTGCCAAGCAAAGCAACATCGAATTTCCCTACGTGATCGGCAAAGGAATGGGACACAAGATCGATCCGGAGTCGGCCGAAAAAATCGACTCGCAGATATCACAGTGGGCTGGTGAGCCGACGGAGCTGCCGCGCCGCGAAATCGATTTCACCACTTACACGCTGCGGTACAACCAAGCGCGGTGGTTGCAGATCCTTGGATTGCGGCGGCATTGGAGTCCCGGCCGAGTTCGCGCCAGGATCACCAGTGATCATGAATTGGAAATGACGACCGAGGGAGTGACACGATTGAAAGTCGATTTTCGTGCCTCCGGATGGCCGAAGCGTCCGGTGAATGCCCAGCTGAAAATTGACGGCCAGAGTTTAACGATCGAAGATTGGGATGTCGCACCGGGAATTCAATGCGAACTGAAACGCGACGAAACCTGGAGCGTGGTCGAAGCGATCGATCCGGCGCCGCGAAAGCGTCCCGGTTTGCAGGGGCCAATTGACGACGCGTTTTGTGATCGATTTGTTTTTGTTCTTCCCAGCCGGCCAGCCCGGCACGGCGTGGTGCAGCGATGGATCGATCGCGAACTGGAATACGCGCAATCGAGATGGCGGCGGTTGATGCGCGGCAACGTCCCTGTCGTTCGCGATACCGAGTTGACGGAAGAGCAGATCGAGAACTGTCACCTGGTTTGTTTTGGTGATTTTAGCAGCAACCGGTACCTGGCCAACGTGGCGGCGGAATTTCCGGTGAAATGGACCAGCGAAAAACTGCAAGTCGGCACCAAGACTTTTGATCCCAGCGTTCATGCCGCGGTATTTTGTTTCCCGAATCCGGGCAACCCGAACCGTTACCTGGTTGTCAACAGCGGCATGACGTTCCGAGAATTCTCCAACGTCAGCAATTCGCGGCAGATCGCAATGCTGCCCGATTGGGCGGTGATGAAAGTGGATGAAGCAGACGATGGAATCTTTGCCGGCAAGATGGTTGCCGACGGATTCTTTGACGAGCAGTGGAAGCTGTCGGAGTGATGGGTGTGTCCCAAGTCGGCAAATACAGGATCGCCGACTTGGGGACAAGTCGGCCTACTTACCTTTTCGCCATTCGCTTGGCGATCGCTTCGCGCGACAGCGGCATGATCTCGGCGGCTCCGCCGGGATTGTAGAGCAGATCGTCGCGGCTTGGCTTGGTATCGGTGTTGTCGTACTGCACCAGGTAAGCGCCGATTTGGACACCGTCTTGTTCATAAACTGGCGGCCAAAACTCCTCGCCGCGAATCGCCAACGTCTTGGCGAGCAGCCGGGTTGCTCTTCCGGAAAAACCGCTGAGCACCATGTCCAGTCGCCCCAGTGCTTCGCGGAATAGATAGAACACCAAGGCGGTATCTTTGTCGTTGCCGCCGGCGTAGGCCCAAGTCCCGTCGTCTTTCTCGTAGTAGAAACCTGGTTCGGGAGCATCCTCGTTCTTGCTCAACCGCACGCCTGCCGATGCGCCGCCCGGTTGCGGATCGTTTTCGCGATAACGCAAAAAGAACGGGCACGAACGGGCCGACACGTCATCGACGTCATCTTCGGTCACAAAAGGAGTGCACCCAAAAGCATCGGCGAACATCAACTCAACCACGGGATTGCTTTTGACGCTGCCGATACAAACCATTCCACGATCACCCTGAGCGTCGACGAAGCCGTCAAAAACCTCCGAGGCGCGGGTTCGCGCATCTTCCAGGGAGACCTTTCCCGGACTCCAAACCAAAGTTTGCTGCAGTCGATCGGGCATGGGAACGTCGGGTGCCTTGCCCTCTTCGCCCTCGGCGCTGCCGTGATGCTTGGCCGCACCACCAAGTGTCGAAACACCGTTGAGCAATTCGCCGAACAAAACCGCATCGCTGGCAACGACCGTGGCGGCATCGGGCAATCCGGCATCCGGATTCTGGCGAATACCCAACACGATCTCGATATCGCCGCGACGCGCCAGCAATTCCCAAAAGTTTTCGGCATTGACAGCAAACAGCGCACCGGGAAGCTGATCGGCCGTCGCATAACCGTGATCGATCAGGTAATCACACAGCCGCGACAGGGCATCCAGGGGAATGTATTTCGCCTCGTTCTTCAGCAACGAAGCGACCTGGTGACGATCCAGCCCGGTATGTTCCACAATCGACTTGATGGTTCCCGGCCGCTTGCGACGGTCCGGGGTATGTCCAAGTAATTCCGCCAAACGGAATGCATATCTCATTTGTGTTTATAGAAAAATTCGAGGAGAGGTCATTGGAAAAGACCCGATTGTATCAACTGCCCATGGATTCATTCCGGCCCGAACCTTCAGGTCGAAATGTTTTGTCGAAGAGAATCCAACAGCAGTGAAGCGTGAATTGCCCCTGGACGCAATTCCCCTAACGCCTTCGATGCGTTGTTTTTCGCATCGCAATCGGTATTTTTCGGATAACTCTCCAGGCCGGTTTTCGCGAGGCCTCAGGCGCGAGGCTACAATAGCGTAGGGTCTTTTCCTTTTCGATCTCGGCCACTTTCGCCATGTCCACTGCCTCATCCAACTCCCCCGCCGCCAGAGTCCGACCAGCAGGATCGGGCCAGTCGGCCAAAGGAGACGTCGACGCGTTGATCCGCGAGCGGATTGACGAGGCTTGTTCCGCGCTGTGGTGGGCCGAATTGATCCGCGCGGTATTGCGGATGGTGATCGTGGCGATCCTTGCCGTGTTGATATGGGTCGCTTTCGACCAATGGCTCTACTCGGCCGGCACCCTGATGCGGCTGATCGCCTTTGTGGCCCTGGCAGGATGGGTCGGTTGGACGATCGTCTACCGGGTGGTTCCCATTCTACGCAGTGCGGTTCGGCCCGAATATGCCGCGCGTTCGTTGGAACGCGATGTGCCGTCGCTACGTCAGGCGCTGACCAGTTACGTGACGCTTCGCGATGATCGAACCAAAGGAAGTTTGCGGAGCCGAGTCGTCCATTCAATCGGCGCGCAGGCCGCTGGAAGACTGCGCACGCATGATCAGCTTCCCGAGGAGGCGACCGGAACCCTACGGTGGTGGATCGCAGCATCGGCCGCCTTGGCGCTGCTGGTTGCCTACGCGGTGATCTCGCCAAAAAACAGCTTTCAATCGGCCGGTCGGCTGCTGGCACCTTTCGCATCGATCGATCCGCCGCGACGCGTTTCGATTCGCGACGTAACACCGGGCGATACCGATGCCATCGCCGGTCGCGTGGTCGAGGTGTCGGCGGTGATCGATGGTTTAAGGGAAGGCGAACAGGCGCTGATCCGTTGGGAGGCGGAAGCCGCGCAGCATGAGGCGTCGATGGACTGGGATGCCGACCACGGTCGGTTTCAGGGTCAGATCGCCTTGGCGCATTCGGTTTCGGAAAGCGTCCCCTATTTCATCACCGCCGGTGACGCGACCGCGGGACCTTTTCAGTTGAAGGTTCAAAACGTTCCGGTGGTTGCCTTGCAATCGGTTCACTACCAACCGCCTACCTACACCGGGCAGCAGCCACATACGGTCAGCAACGGCGCGATCACCGCCCCCGACGGAACCACCGTGACGATTCGCGCGACGACCAATCGCGCCGTGACGAAAGCGAAAATCGAATTCAATCCTCGGCCGGTGGGCGGATCGATTTCGCCGACCGCCGGTGCGAGAGAGCTGCAGATTGACCCGTCAGGAACTACCTTGACGGTCTCTTTTCCCGTTCGCAGTCCGCGAGGCCGATCGGCTGCGGTTCAACTGGAAAGCTATCGAGTCCGAGTTTGGGACTCTGCTGGTCAAAGTAATCCTGATCCAATCATCTACCCGATTCGAGTGATCGCCGACTTGCCCCCCGAAGTCTCGATTGTGGTGCCACAGACGTCGCCCCAGGAAGTGCCTCTCGATTCACAGCAGACGATCGAAGTGCATGCGTTGGACGCCGATTACGGACTCCGGCGGGTGGAACTGGAGATTCGCAACGGCCGCCGATTGATCGCCCAGCCGAAGTTGTGGAGCGATCCGAAGGGCGCCAGTGGAAATCAGGTTTCCGAGTTTGGTTTTCGTCCCGCCGAACTGGGTTTGCGGGTCGGAGACCGAGTTCAAGTGATTGCCGTTGCCACCGACAATCGTTACGTCGCCGACGATCCTACCGTCGAGCCCAACGTCGCTCGGACCGATCCCGTGGAACTGCGAATCGTCGAGCCACCACCGAGCGACTCCAGCAGTGATACGACCGATTCCGCTTCGCAACAACAAGAGTCTCAGGACCAAGAGAAGGAAGATTCGTCCGGCGGTTCATCCGAAGGCGAACCATCGAAGCAGCAAAGTGGCGGTGGCGGATCGGGCGAAGGCACCGAGTCGTCGGAATCAAGTGAGGGTGGCGGACCGGGGGGCCAAGGTGAGAAATCGGATAGCGACAATCAGTCCGATGGCCAAGGCGAAGGTGACAATTCGACAGGCGAATCCTCGCAGCAAGAGACACCGGGCAACAACGATTCATCGGGTGGAAGCAACCCAGGTGAAGGATCCACTTCCCAGTCTCCGTCGGAAAACGAATCCGCATCGTCCGATCCACCGGGTGGCGGCGAGTCGCAAGCACAACAGCAAGAGGGAACCGAAGGAGGCAGCGGACAGCCCGAATCGAACAATCCCGGCGATCAAACGACTTCCAGTAGTGGTGGATCGTCCACCGGTGAAAGTGGATCCCAGAATCAAGACCAGTCATCCGAGGCTCCGCAACACGATGGCGAGGCATTCGAGCGGATCAAGGATCACTTGGAGCAGAAAGAAAAAGAGAAAAATCAAAGTGGGGGATCGTCATCGGATACTTCCCAAGCCAGTGGCGACGACCAGCAACAAAACCAATCCGGTGAAGGTGCAAGACCTCAAGAAGACCAGTCGAACGAAGGTGCAAGACCTCAAGAAAACCAGTCATCATCTGGTTCCAAAGATGCTTCCACCTCTCCACAAGAAAAAAGTGGTACCGGCAGCGGGGAAGAAAGCGGCAGCGATTCCGGTAGTGAAGCCAATCGCGATCCTCGCGGTGACCATCAAGGCGACAACAAGGATCCAAGTTCTCCCGATGGGAATCAACAGCGCGGCCCGGCCGGCGAATCGTCCGATCGCGGTGATTCGGGTGAATCCGATTCCAGCCAGCAAAATCCCGGCGAGCCACCATCGGATTCGACCGGTACCGGTGATCAAAACGACAGTCGCAGCGGTGATGAAGCGGAGAAAAATCGGTCCGGTGCCGAAAGCGAGTCGTCCGACCAGGCAAGTGGCGCCGACACGCAGGCTTCTCAACAGTCCGAATCGGAATCCGCTTCGGAAGGCGACAGGGGCGATGAGGGAGCAGAGGGTACTGAATCCGAAACCGAAAGCGCCGGTGACCAGTCAAGTGAAAGTGATCCGTCAGGCGCAGAAGGTTCCGGCAACCGCGACCGAGACGCTTCCGGCGATCGTGGCACTCCAGGCGATGAAGCTCGACAGCCACAAGACGGTTCTCGGCAAAGTGACCCCACCGAAGGTGAATCGTCAGGCGATCCTTCCAACACCAAGCCCGATTCTCAGTCGCCTTCACCCGAAGGTGATCCCTCGGATTCGGAGGATTCACAGTCATCGCAAAACTTCAACGGATCGGGCGCCGGTGGCGAGGGCATCGCCAAACCGGGTGACGTTGATACGCCACCCGATCCGGTCGACCTCGATTACGCCAAGCAGGCAACCGACATGGTGTTGGATTACTTGGACCAAACGCGAGATGCTCCTGACCGCGAATTGCTGGACAAGTTGAATTGGACCGAAGAGGACTTGAGCCGATTTCGCCAGCGATGGCAAAGGGTTCGTCAAATGGAGCAAGCGGCAGGTCCTGACCAGAACCAGGACGTCGAGGATGCTTTGAAAAGCCTGGGGCTGCGCAAGCCGGGCCGGGCGACCACAAACACTCGCGAATCGGCCGACAGTCTCAGGGCCGTCCGCGATGCGGGAAATCGTCGGCCGGTACCAGCCGCCCATCGCGACGCCTTCGACCAATTCCGCCGAGCGATCGGCAGGCAGGAAAAGTGAACGCGTAGGGTGCCGCGTTTGCACACTCCGGCAGGCGCGGTATCCTCACCGCGATGACACGAACGCTTTTTCGCAACGCCCAAGTTGTTTTTCCCGATTCAGTTCGAACGTCGTCGGTATTGATCGACGATGGGAAGATTTTAGATATCGATGCCGGTCCGGGCATTTCTTCCGACCGAGTGATTGATTGTGACCGGCTGCATCTATTGCCCGGAGTGATCGACGACCAGGTACACTTTCGCGAACCGGGATTGACTCACAAGGAAGATCTCCAATGTGCGTCGCGGGCTTGCGCCGCCGGTGGGGTGACGTCATTCCTGGAGATGCCCAACACCAAGCCGCCCGCCGTGACCTGGTCCGGCGTGCGAGAGAAGGAATCGCTGGCGGCGAAAAAATCGCTGGTCAACTACGGTTTCTACATCGGTGCAACACCCGATAACGTCGCGGAGTTGGCGACGGTGACCGATGTCCCTGGAATCAAAATCTTCATCGGCAGCAGTACCGGCAATCTGTTGGTCGACCAGCAGGAAGCGCTGGAACGAATTTTTGCCGAAACGACCCTGCCCATCTGCGCTCACTGCGAGGATGAAGCAACGGTTCGCGCCAACGCTCAGAAGTGGCAGGGGACCAGCGACGTTGCCGACCATTCGCGAATTCGGGACGAGCAGGCGGCGGTCATCGCAACTCGGCGGTCGATCGATCTGGCCCGCCGGCATCAACATCGATTTCACGTGCTGCACGTTTCCACCGCAGCCGAATTGCCGTTGATTGCCGATGCCGGGCCTTATGTGACCGCCGAGGTCTGTCCGCACCATCTTTTTTTTAACGTCGACGACTATCCGCGGTTGGGCAGCCGAATTCAGATGAATCCGTCGATCAAAACAGAAGCCGACAACGCCGGTTTGTGGCAGGCGCTCCTTGACGGTACCGTTCAAGTGATCGCCACCGACCATGCGCCTCATACGTTGGAGGAAAAGTCCAAACCGTATCCGGAAAGTCCTTCCGGTTTACCCGCCGTCGAAAACAGCCTGGCATTGATGTTGAATCAATCGGTGCAATCGCGATGCACGCTGCCCCAGATCGCCTCCTGGATGTCCGACGCCCCGGCGCGGGTGTGGGGAATCGTCGGCAAGGGCCGTATCGAGGTGGGCTACGACGCCGACCTGGTCCTGGTCAATCTGGACAAGCAGAAAACCATTCGTGATGCCGAGCAACACACCAAGAGCCGATGGAGTCCTTGGGATGGCCGGCAGATCACCGGATGGCCCGTATCGACCTGGGTCGGCGGACACGAAGTCTGGAACGACACAGCCGGCTTTGACGACGATTTTCGAGGCAACAAGCTGCAATTTGATCACTCTCGCGGCGGTTTCTGGAACACGCCCGACGGGATCGGGACCGCGTGAGACGTTGCGGTGGTGATCAATTATGATGTTCGCCTTCCCTGCTTGATCAACCGATCCCTCCTTGATGGAGTTCATTGTCGATGAAATTCGCTTCCACCGTATCGTTAACGTTTTGTCTTGTTTGCGCCGTGGCCGCCGCGGATCAACCCAGCGATGCCGACGTGACTGTGCTGTATGGAGGCGGCGATTTGACCGGATGGGAAGGCCGAAAAGATCTCTGGTCGGCAGAGAACGGTGAAATCGTCGGGCGAACCAGCGATGACAAACCGATCGACGCGAACACTTTTCTGATCTGGAAGGGTGGCAAGCCGGACAACTTTGAATTGACCGCCCAGTTCAAAATCGAAGGGGGCAACTCCGGAATCCAATATCGAAGCAAGGTCCTGGATCAGGAAAAATTCATCGTCGGCGGTTACCAGGCAGACATCGATTTTGGCAACAAGTTTGCCGGCATCCTGTACGAGGAAAGGCTGGGACGCGGCATCATGGCCAATCGGGGCGAATCGGTGACCTTTGACAAAGACGGCGAGAAATCGAAGAAACGTTTTGCCGATTCCGATCAGCTGGCCGCCGGCATTCATCCGGGCAAGTGGAATGACTTCCGCGTCGTTGCCGACGGAAACAAACTGCAGCATTTCATCAACGAAACGATGACGGCCGAAGTGATCGACAAGCAAACCGGAAAAGCTTCCTCCGCCGGCGTGATCGCATTGCAGCTGCATCGCGGACCCGCCATGACCGTGCGATTCAAGAACATCAAGATTCGCAAGCTGAAGTGAGGGGTGCTATTTCCACGCTGCTATGATGGTAGTGCGGAGAAACCGATGACGAAGTCGATTTGGCCATCAGATGATCAAACCGAAACCCTGTTGCTGGCCGCCCGGCAAGGCGATACCGAGGCGGTCAATCGGTTGTTGGAAAAACATCGGGCGCCGATTCGCCGCCTGGTGGAACTTCGTCTCGATCGCAAAGTCCAGCAACGCGTCGATGTCAGCGACGTGGTGCAGGATGTGATGATCGAAGCCAGTGGGCGTCTGGATCGGTACCTGGACGACCCCGCCATGGCGTTTCACTTGTGGTTGCGCCAAATCGCTTGGGATCGCATCATCGATACCTACCGGCGGCACCGTGTCAGCGCCAAGCGAAGCATGGATCGCGAACAGCCGATGGCTGTTGCCGGCGGTCCCGACCGGTCGACGATGGAACTGGCGACCCAACTGTGCGATCCCCAATTGACGCCCGCCGCCGCGGCGACTCAGCGCGAAATCGCAACCAAGGTCGAAGCGGCGATTGAGCGGCTGGGCGAAAAGGATCGAGAAATCATTTTGATGCGGCACTACGAGCATCTATCGAATCTGGAGATCGCCGAGGTCCTGGCGGTCAATCCGCCCGCGGCAAGCATGCGTTACCTGCGCGCACTTCGGAAACTGAAGGAGCTTTTCGAATGGGAACAGGACAGCCAGGATAGCGCTGGCGAGAAGGAAACGTGAGCGACGATGGCAACGACCGAGACCGCCGCTTGGCAACCATCCTTGCCGATTTGACCGATGCGGTATGCCGGGGCGAGGTGGTCGATTTCAACGCGGTTTGCCGAGAACATCCCGACCTGGCCGAGGAACTTCGCAAACTTTGGGGCACCGTGCTGGTGACCGACACCGCCGGCACGGCGCGCGACGAGGGAATTGTTGATCATCAAAACTCCTCCGGTCGCTGGCGAAGCTTGGATTTGCCCACCACCATCGGCGACTACGAATTGATCCAGGAAATCGGTCGCGGTGGAATGGGTGTGGTGTTTCGCGCTCGTCAGCTCAGCTTGGATCGCGAAGTCGCCGTCAAGATGATCTTGCGAGGCCGCTTGGCAAGCGACGCAGATCTGGACCGATTTCTAGCCGAAGCGATGGCCACGGCCCGATTGGAACACGCCAATATCGTTCCGGTGTACGACGTCGGCGATATCGAAGGTCGGCCGTTTTTCAGCATGCAGCTGGTCGACGGAGAGACGTTGGCGCAGCGGGTCGCCGGCGGGCCGCTGCCGCAGCGCGAAGCGGCCCAATTGGTTGCCGCGGTAGCCGAAGCGATCAGTTTTGCTCATCAGCAAGGTGTGCTGCATCGCGATTTGAAACCGAGCAATATTCTGATTTCCAGCGATGGTACGCCTTTGGTGACCGACTTCGGCCTGGCCAAACAAACCGGCACGCAAGCCGATCTGACTCGCAGCGGCGTGTTGTTGGGAACGCCCGCCTACATGTCTCCCGAACAGGCGGGCGGGCGCCGCACGTTGGTCGGTCCGGCAAGCGACGTCTACAGCCTCGGTTGTGTTCTGTACTTCGCCTTGACCGGCCGACCACCCTTCGTTGCCGAATCACCGATGGAACTGGTGATGTTGGTGGTGGAACAAGATCCCACGCCGCCACGAGCGCTGCGGCCAAGTCTCGATCGAGACCTGGAAATGATCGTGATCCGCTGCATGCAGAAGCCGATTGACCTGCGGTATGAAAGCGCGGGGTCGCTGGCGGCAGATTTGGAAGCCTACCTGGCCGATGAAAAAGTTTCGGCTCGCAGCGGACAGTTTAGCCAAGTCGTCGCACGAGTGTTTCGACAAACCCATCATGCCGCGGTGCTGGAGCATTGGGGAATGCTGTGGATGTGGCATTCGTTGGTTCTGCTGGTTGCCTGTCTGCTGACATGGCACTTGGACCACAACATCGGCGTCACGCAGCGATGGGTCTATGCGGCCGTTTGGACGGTGGGACTCGGCACGTGGGCGGCGGTCTTCTGGAAGATGCGACATCGCATGGGACCGGTGACCTTCATCGAACGCCAAATCGCCCATGTCTGGGGCGCCAGCATGATCGCTATCGGGCTACTGTTTCCGCTGGAATGGTGGCTGGACATGAAAGTGTTGAGCCTCTCACCGATGTTGGGCGTGATCAGTGCCATGGTGTTTGTCATCAAAGCAGGGATGCTGCACGGAGTCTTCTACCTACAAGCGGCAACGCTGTTGGCAGCATCGATCCTGATGGCACTGTGGCCCGCCTGGGCACACTTGATTTTCGGAATCGTAGCAGCCGGCTGCTTCTTCGTACCCGGATTCCGATACCACAAGAAGAGAAATTCGGTACTCACCGGTACCCGATAGACGCCAAGGGAAACAAGGGGCAGCATCAGGTACTTTGTTCGCTTCCGAACAAATCGTTCAGATCAAGGACGGCGTCTGGTATAGCCAGTGGCGATAGTTTGTCGCCACGATTCGCAATCGATTGATCGGTATACTCGCGTTCCCGCGGATTTCGAAACACTCGGATGCAAGCGCCGGCAGCATCAACGATCCAATACTCGACAATCCCGGCTTCGGCGTACAACTCTGACTTTTCCAGCAGATCGGCCTGTAAGCTGCTGTGCGACACTTCGATTGCCAGCCGAACATCCTTTGCGGAAGGGTGGCGGTGTCGATAGCGGCCGGCACGCACCCACAACAAGTCGGGTTCGGGACGACTATCCAAATCGGCAAGGTCCAATCCTGTTTGAGACGTCACCGAAATCTCGTCGGGCAAAGTCGAACGCGCCGACCAACCCGTGAGGTACATGATCAAGTCATCGTGCAACGGACCAGCTGGATTCATTTCACGAAGCTCTCCTCGGATCAGTTCAATCTTGCGATTCAAATGATCAAACGCACCGCATTCGACCATGCGATCGAATTCGCCCGCCGTCAGGTGCAAACCAGTACTCATGAAAATGTCTTTCTACGCGGTCATGCGCTGCAACCATTTCATCGTACTTCACGCGACAGCGAAATTTCAAGATTGACCGACGGCACACCGGGTTTAACAAGTCACTTTGCCGATTGCAGCGTTAGCAGTGACAGCTCTGGTCGGCAGTTGATTCGCATCAGGTGAACTCCGCCCAGTCCGCGGGTGACGTGCATCGTTGTTGGAGCTTTGTAAAAGTCGCCCGAAGCGTAGCGGCTACCGTGAAAACTGGGGCTCAGCAGCGGTCCGGCCAACGGCAATCGGCCCTGTCCGCCGTGAGTGTGCCCGGCCAGCATCAGCGTCACGTGGTGCCGGCGAGCCCAGCTGAGTTGGTCAGGACTGTGGCTCAGCAGCAATCGAAACCGCTCTGCATCATCCGACGGACCGATCACGGGCCGCTGGAACCAAGGATGTTCGTTGCCGATCAGCAACGTGGGAACTCCACGCAGCATGACCGGCAAAGTGCGGCTGCCCAGATCGGTCCAACCCGCGCGGTCCATGCCGTCACGTGTCTGCCAGGAATCGACGATTCGAGTATCGTGGTTTCCCAATACAAAGTAACAGCCGTCGGCGGCCCGCGCTTCGGAAAACATTTCGACCAGCCAATCCACGCAGGGTTGTTTGTCGATGATGTCGCCAGTGAGCGCCATCATGTCGGGTTGCCACTTGGAGGCTCGCCCAATCGCATACTTGACAAAATCGGGATGGACGTCGCCGGTCAAATGAATGTCGGACAGGTGCGCAATTCGGTAACCGTCCAACTCCGCCGGCAATCCGACCACGGGAAGCGCAATCCGTTCAATCGACAGTTGAAAGATCTGATTCAACGGCAGCCGCGATTCAAATTTGCATTGCCGAGTCAACGCGAGCGGTCGGCCGACGGCTTGTTCCACGTTGACGATTTCGATCTCCCGCGGCGCGGTCGTCCATTCCAGTCCGAAAATCGGCCGCCACAACAACCAGGGAATCCCCAACAGAAACCAAGCGGCGATACAGAGCCAGCCGTAAACCTGCAACACCAGTGGGATCGTCACGGAATCACCCGACAGCAGGCTTGAGATCACGCTTCCGCAGCACAGCACTACCAGTGCCGGAATGACCCAGGTGGTGGCGAAAAAGAATTTCACGATCGCTTTGACCAGCTTCCGCGGCCAACCGAATCCGTTGATCCGATTGTAAATCGAAAGGTGCAGTCCAAAATGACCGACCAGGACCATCAGCAGAACGATCCACCAATACGCAGGCGTCATGACAAAGATTCGTGCTTTCCCAGCGAGTGGAAGTTGGGCGAAGGAGTCATAACGCTTTGGGTCGCATGAACTGAGTCAGGTTGGCTGGGGTCGATCGCCGCAGCTTGCTCCAGTCGGAGATCATGACTTCAAAAACAGCGATCGCGGCGGTTGGCATTTCGATCGCTCGATCGGCGAGTTCACTGACCAGGTAAGCAGTAGCCGGGTTGTGGGAAACCATCATCAGCACTTCCGCATCGCAACCGTCGCTGGCGGCAACCTTCAACATCGTGTCGGGCGTCGGCAAGTACAGTGCATCACAGAAAGAAACTGCCGGTTGCCCCTGCCACTGCGCCGTCATCAATTCGACAGTCTGTCGAGTCCGCTCGGATGACGAGGAGAGGATCAGATCGGGAATCAGATCGATCTCCGACAACCACTCGGCCATCCGCGGAGCGTCTCGCCGGCCGCGCGGATTCAAAGGGCGATCGTGATCCGAAAGGGCTTCGTCGCCCCAGTCGCTCTTGGCGTGCCGCATCAGCACCAGCGTTCGTTTGTCGGACGGGTTTGGATTCATCGTTAGTTTTTGAAGAATTGACGAAGGAAACAAATGTCCCGGCAGCAGCGGTAGTCATTGCGTATACTGCTGGATGTGCCCGTCACAACCCGTATTCTTGGAGGCCGGTTTGTCCCAAGTCGGCGGTCCTGGAATTCGGAGTGTGGGCGATCAACGGGGCCGTGCCAACGGAATCAGTTTCATCGGGGATACCAATGCATCTTCAGATTCACATCCGCTCTCTCTTTCAGTCATGGTTCGCTTGGGCCGTCACGGCCTTGCTGGTCCCCTCGGTCGCCGTTGCCGACGATTGGTCCGGCTGGATGGGATCGGCGCGCGACGGAGTTTACCGCGAAACGGGAATCGTCGACGAGGTGTCACCTTCGGGCCTGAAAGTGAAGTGGCGGAAACCGATCCACGGCGGATACGCCGGTCCCGCCGCCGCGGCCGGTCGCGTTTACGTGTTTGACTACCTCAAGGAATCGGGCGAAGCCTTCAATAATCCCGGCCAGCGGGCCAAGCTGGGTGGCAAAGAACGCCTGACCGCATTCGATTGGACGACAGGTGATCCGCTTTGGCAGCACTCCTACGATTGCCCTTACAGCATTTCTTATCCCGCTGGGCCTCGCTGCACACCGACGGTCGATGGAGACCACGTTTACATCCTGGGCAGCGAAGGCGACCTGAAGTGCCTACAGGTCAGTGACGGCCAGGAGGTTTGGAGCCGCAATTTCAAAAACGATTTTTCGGCCGAAGTGCCGATTTGGGGTTTCGCAGCTCACCCGCTTGTCGACGGTGACTTGCTTTACTGCATGGTCGGCGGAGCGGGCCAGGGTGTGGTCGCCTTCGACAAAAAAACTGGCAAGGTCCGCTGGAAGACGCTCGACACCAAAGCTGGATATTGCCCGCCCAGCATCATCGAAGCAGGCGGTGTGCGTCAGTTGATCATTTTTCATCCGACCGCCATCGAAAGCTTGAATCCAGCTGACGGATCGAAGTACTGGGATATCCCATTCAAACCCTCCTACGACATGTCGATCGCCCGACCGGTGGTCGAGGGAAATTTGATGTTTGCCAGTTCCATTCACAAAGAAGCGGTTCTGATTGAACTTTCCCAAAACTCTCCCACCGCCACCGAGCGCTGGCGAGGTGAACCCAAGGGAGCCGTTTACTGCGCCAACAGTACGCCGATGTTTGTCGACGGTGTGATCTACGGCACCGACTGCAACGACGGTTCGCTGATCGCGGTCAACAGCAAAGATGGTTCGCGATTGTGGACAACCTTCGAAGCGACCAAGCCGGGAGAAAAGCGGTTCATCAAACATGGAACCGCCTTCCTCACTCGCATTGCCGATACCGATCGTTATCTCTTGATGAGCGAGACGGGTGATTTGCAGATGGCTCGGTTGACTGCCGATGGTTACGAAAACCTGGGTCGATTTCATGTCTTGGAGCCGACGGGTGAATGTTTCAACCGTTCGGTCGTCTGGAGCCATCCCGCCTACGCCAACCGAACCGCCTTCGCCCGCAACGACAAAGAAATCGTCGCCGTCGACCTGGCGAAATAACGCCGGCCCGTTTTCCTAGTCGTGGTTCAGCGCTGACGGTGTCACAACATGATCCTCTTCACGAATCGCTGAAATCAACTCCGAAATTGCCGAATCCAAGCGGTGGAAAGAACGAATTTTGCGTGCTCTTACAGCTTGTGGATCAAGCCACTGAGTCAGAGTTGATTGGTCGCGTGTTGGTCTGTAGCCGCCGGGAATGGCTTGACGAAGCCAACCCTTGGCATCGCGAGGGCTTTCTTCCAAGTTGCCACTGGGAGGTACGATATCTTCTGGAAACAAGCGTCCATCCGGAAACGTTTTACCCTTGAGAGACTCGATTCCCGCGATCAGCCATGATTCATACTCTTGCCTGGCGAACACGATCGCAACGGAAAAAGTTGAACCACCACCCACGGTCTTCGCCTCTTCCGCAAGCGCACAAGCAACATTTGCAGCGCAAAACGGAGCGTTTCCCACTCGTTTGATGTCGCCATCAAGCAACAACAGAATCCCGCCAACATCGGAGCGTTTTAGGCTAGCCCCAATCTTCCGTTTCCACTCGCGATAGTCTTCTTTTACCAGCCTGTTGACTTCTCCCACTCGAAATGGGTGTTGGTCGACAAAAACCGCATCCCAACCACTTTGCTCGGTCAGAAGTTTTGCGACGAGGTGTGGGACGGCATTCGCTTCGCCCTCGCCTTCGACGAACAATACGATTCGTTTCATGCCCCCGCCGACTCCGAAATCGAATCCGTTCGAGCCGGATCGACAGTCAGTAGCTCACCCGCGTCAAGAAGATTGTCTCGAATCGCCTCTCGCTGTTCCATCGAGACGGGACCTATTTTTGTTGCAAAACCGTCCATCTCAACCACTCGTATTTGATCCGCCTCAAAGTGATCAAGCAGTTTGGGGCTATGGGTTGTCAACACGATCTGTCCGCGTTTGTCTTGAGCCGCCGATTTGAACTCCTCCGCCAACAGAGCAAGTGCTCCGGGGTGGATCCCATCTTCGGGATGCTCGAACAGGAGAGTTTGCTTCGGAGGTCGCTGATACAAAGCCAGCAAATGTGCGTAGAACCTTCGAAAGCCGTCCGATTCTTGAGCGAGTTGAAGCGCGAGGGTTTTTCCGTTGATCTGGTGGCCGACGACGACGTGACTGGGGTGCTGAATGCTGTCCAATTCAACCGAGGAAACGGAGGAATTGACCAGCTGTAGCACCGAGACCATATTCTTGCGAATATGCAAGTCCTGCAAGTTGCTGGCGATCTCCTTCAAAACGTGAAGGTAGTTGAAAGCCTGATCATCAAGTCCGGACACTTCAGGATTCTGGCGTGAACGATTGCCGGAAAGCACACTATCCGGAAAAATGTAACAGCCTATCCCGGAAGTGATTGCGGTAAACGCGACAACAACTTCCGAGATCGATGGAATGCGTCCAAGAGCTGGAGGACCAGGTTGAGGAACGTCCATCAACGGAGGTTCGACAATCCATTTCGCTTGCTCCTGGTGAAACAAAGGTTTGTCGCCTAATCGCAGTGCTTCCTTCATCGGCGGATGTGCCGGTCCAACTGGATGTATCGTCAATTCGTAGAAGAATCGATCGGCGATTCCCTCAATCGAAAACTCCACCTCAAAGTGAGTGTTTTCGTTTTTTGCCGCCGCTACGGGCCGAATCCGTCCCCACCGCTCCTGGAGATTCTGCGTTGCATTGGATGAAGCCAGAATATCTCTCAATGTCCGGATCGCATCCACGAAATTGGATTTGCCGGTACCGCTCCTTCCGACCAGAACGGTGACCGGTGGAAGTTCCACCGAGACATCAATGATGCTTTTAAAATTTCGGACTCGAAAACGGTGAATCATCTGCGCCTCGGACTGCGGTTTGTCGGCCTCTGCAATCAGCAGAAGGCTACTCGCAATGATATCCAAACGTGAATGATGAGTCTGCGCAGTTTCAGCGTCTACTGAGTCGTTGACAGCGGGCAATGGCGATTTCTCCGAAATCGCCGACAACCTACCTCGCCGCTGCTGGCGTGGATTCGAGCAGGCGGATGATGAGCGGCAGAAGCTGTTTCTTTCGGCTAACGACTTCATCCAGCTGGTAGAGTTTGTCTTCCAGTTGTGGGTAATTGATCTCTTCCCAACCCTCCGGCTCGCGGCTCATCAGCAACAGGCTGCCCCCTTTGGCGATGTCGGTCACCAGCAATGCCGAAAACTCAAGTTGATGCTGGCCGGCAAGTCCTTCCAGCGCGCCGGACAATTCGTCCTTTCGCTGCCAGAACAGGTCGAATCCGATCTCTTCGATCTGCGAAATCGAAAACCGCCGCCCCGTCTCTTCAAACTCTTTGCAGTCCTCGCAAACCACTTCGTCGGGCGTGCAAGATCGCAGCGCCGAACCGACTTCAAAGAATTCGTCGGCATACTCCTTCAAATCGAAATCGCAAAACCGTTGCAACCACTTCAGCAACTCGCGATCGGTGGTGGTGGTGGTCGGCGAGCGCAAAAACAGTGTGTCGCTGATCATCCCGGACGCCATGCACAGGGCGATTCCGGGCGACGGATCAATTTGCGCCCGCTGAAACATGCTCGCGACCAGGGTGCAGGTGGAACCGACCGGTTCCATGTGGAATCGAATCGGGTGGTTCGACTTCAAAGAACCGCCCAAACGATGATGATCCAACACTTCGACAATGTCGGCGTCTTCGGCGCCTTGAACGGCTTGAGAGAGTTCGTTGTGGTCGACCAGCACGATTTCTGCTTTCGGCGGGTTGACCAGATCACTTTTGCTGAGCACTCCGGTCAACTCGCCGCCGTCGACGACCGGAAAGATCGTTTGCGGCGACCGAAACACTTGCGGCCTGACCGATTCGACCGGCATTTTCGCCGGCAGCGTGATGAAGTTGGAATCGATGACCGATTCGATCAGCTGCGCCGATTTTATTCGCAGTGTGGTGGTAGCGGTATCAAAAGGACTGTTGATCACCGCCACCCCGCGCGCCTCGGCAAGCTGGATCAGTCCGCTGGAAAGCTGGTAGCCGCCGGTGACCACCAGGGCGCGAACACCCATTTCCAGGGCCGGCAGTTGGATGGTCGGTCGGTCACCACTGACAACCAACAACCGATCGGCGGGAAACTCCTTCAAACGTTCCGTGAATCCGCCTGCGCTCATCGCGCCCACGGTAACGACCAGGTCTTCGTTTCTTTCGGGTTCGATCGCATGCTGAAAAGAGCCGCCGATGACGGTGGCGATCTTGTTCAGATTGCTGCGGATCTGACGAGAGCCAGTCGGGTCGACGCCGCCTTGCAGAATCAGCTCCAGCAGGTCCAGCAGTGAGACGATGCCGACGATCTGATCGTCATCGCCCAGCACTGGAATCGCCCTCACCTCGTGCTCGTTCATCAACTGGTACACTTCGAAAAAGACGTCGCTGTGGCGAGCCACAATCGGTTGGCGATTGCAGACGTCTTCGACCTCCGGACGGATGTCCATGACAATCTTGGGAGGTTCAAGTTCCGCTTTGTGCAGCGCGAACTCGGTACGCTGATTGGGCGGGCCGCAGCAAGCGGCGATCGCATCGGGCCGCGTCGTTTGCCTCAAAAAATCGGCGTAGGCCAGGGCGCTGCAGATTGCATCGGTATCGGGATTTCGGTGGCCGAATACGGTCAGGGTCATGGAAAGCGGTTCGAGTTGAAAGGGTGCCCGTTCAAGATGAAAGAGTGCATGTGCAGTAGCGGAGGCGGCAGCCTATTTCACATCCATCAACGCGCCCGCTGATTCGATGATCTGATCGGGATCGGCCATTCGCCCCTGGCCCGAAACACGGCAGCTGAGCCAACCGCTGTCGGGGCCAACAAAGTGGCAGCCGTCTTCTCGCAATGTCGTCACGTTGCGCTGCACCGACGGTTGATTCCACATCGTGCCGCTCATCGCCGGGGCCAGCAAAACCGGACAGGCGACCTGCAAGTAAAGGGTGCTGACCAGATCATCGGCGACACCACCGGCGAACTTGGCCATCAGGTTGGCGGTCGCCGGGGCGACGATCATCAAGTCCAACGATTCGGCCAATTCAATGTGGGCACCAAGCGGATAGTGCGGATCAAACAAATCGATCGCCACCGGTCGGCCCGAAAGCGCAGCCAAGGTTGCCGGGCCAAGAAAATCGGTTGCCGCGGCGGTCATTGCCGCGCGCACGTGACAACCGTCTTGCACAAGACGGCTGCACAGAATCGCGGATTTGTAGGCGGAGATTCCGCCGCCGACGGCAAGCAGAATCGCTCGCCCCTGTTGGTTCATAGATCCGAAGCTTCCAACTCGGGACCTTCCGCTGCAGCGATGGTGGCGTCCAAGTCGGCCACCGCTTGAACTTCGTTGTCCATGTTCAACACGATCTTATCCTGCATGATTTCCTGCAGGACGATCGACATCTTGTCGTGAGTGTCCACGTTGACCAAAGCGCGGCTGCCTTGATTCAGCTGCACCAGCCGTTTTTGAATCAGCGTGCTGAGTTTGAAGCGACCGCCGACCTTGTTGACGATTTCTTCTTCTTTTAGCTCTTCGAGCATGAATGTGTTTCCTTTTGGTCTCTCAAGATTTGGCAGATTTCGGCCACCGCCGTCTCCACCGAGCCGTTGATGATTTGATACTGATATCGATGCATGTATCGCATTTCCGCGCACGCTGTTTCCAGGCGGCGAGTGATCGATTCTTCTGTCTCGGTGCCCCGCGATCGGAGCCGCCGTTCGAGTTCTTCCATCCCGCCGGGATCGATGAACAGCGTAATCGGATCGAATTGCTCATTCTCCAGAACGGCCAATGCCCCCTGGACATCGATCTCCAAAATAACCCACTTCCCCTCCGTCAGGCCAGAGGCAACCTGATCTCGGAGCGTGCCATACCAATGTCCCTGGCTGAATACCTCCTTGCATTCCAGAAAAGCTCCCTCGTCGCGCCGCCGAGAAAACTCGTCATGCGAGAGGAAAAAGTAGTGCTGGCCGTCCACTTCGCCAGGCCGGGCCGGGCGAGTGGTTGCCGATACACTCAAAGTGAGCGGCAGATCGCACGTCTCGATCAACTGGCGTACGACAGTCGATTTTCCCGCACCGCTGGGACCTGAAATGATGATCAGGCGTCCGCGCTGGTCAGTGCTCATGGTCTCTCTCCCCCCTCTTGCGGCCGGAAAAATCACCTCACGGAACAGTAAGCCACCACCTATTCCAGATTCTGGACAAGTTCCCGCATTCGTTCAATCGCACATTTGATTTCCACCACTTCGGCCGAAACTTCGGCGTCGGCCGCTTTGCTGCCGATCGTATTGGTTTCGCGGAACATCTCCTGAATCACAAAGTCAAGCTTCCGGCCGGTCGGTTCGCGCTGCGAGGCGCCGTCGCCCGACAAGACGCCCAGGAACATCTTTAGGTGACTGCCCAGCCGCGTGATTTCCTCGCTGACGTCACTGCGGTCGGCATAGATCTGCACTTCGCGGAGCAAATCGACCGTCTGGACCTCCATCTGGCGCTCTTCAAGCACCCGGCGAATTTTCGTCTCCAATCGATTGCGGTAGACATCAACCGCACGCGGTGCCAACCGGGCGATCACTTGCAAACGCTCGCCAATCTGAACGCAATCCTCCTGCAACGTCTCGGCCATGTGAGCACCTTCGATCGCCCGCATCTGGTTGAGGTTGTCGATGGCCGCCGTGATCACTTCGCGAACAAACTCCCAAAGTGGTTCACTGTCTTGGCGATCTTCGCGCGAGGCGACGATCACTCCCGGCAAAGTCATCAATGCCGACAAATCGATCGATGTGGCAGCGCTTCCGACCGAATCCTGCACCTCCTTCAGCCGCATGCAGTACGCCTTCAATACCTCGGTATCAATGTTGGGCAGGTTGTCGCTGCTGGGGCGCCGCCAGTAGACCGACAGATGAACCGTACCGCGATGAATCAGGGACCTGGTCAGCGCCTCGATGCGATTCTCGAAAGAAGCAAGAGAGTCGCTGAGCCGCTGCGTGCATTTGAAGCCGCGGTTGTTGACCGTGCGCAGCTCCACCGAAACGCGTCCGAATTCACTCTCGCCCGTCGCATGACCTTGGCCGGTCATGCTACGCACGTTGCTGGATGTTGGAGCCATGCGATGCTAGTTATCGCCCGAATCGTTGGACGGGGCCGAATCGTTGGACGGGGCCGAATCGTTGGACGGGGCCGAATCGTTGGACGGGGCCGAATCGTTGGAGGGGGCCGAATCGTTGGAGGGGGCCGAATCGTCCGAGTCGTCACTTTCGTCTGGCGAAGCGCTGCCATCGGCTGAATCGCCGCTGTCGGTCGAGTCCGTGTCAGTGCCTTCGGTCGCCTCGTCCGACTGACCGCCCGCCGGCGACAGGCTCATCGACGGCGTCGTCGAATCGTCTTGATCGCTGCCGCTGCCGAGTCCAAGGCCACCGCCAGCCGGTGGAATTTGAATCGAGTTGGTGCTGTTGTCTTCGGCATCGTCATCGGGGCCAGCGGTAAGGTTGGCTTTGTTGGTGATCGTGGTGGCGTGAGTTCCTTCCTTCCACATGGTGAAGGCGCAAGTGAATCCCCACAGCGCTGCGACCACGATGGTGATCACGGTGAAAGTATCCCCCGCCTTGCTGCCGAAAGCACTTTGGCCGCCGGGGCCGCCCAGGGCTCCGGTCAATCCGCCTCCCTTGCCGCGTTGAATCAGGATCAACATGATCAAGAAGACCGAAAGGAAACCCATCAGCCAGCCAAGGAGCGCGCCGACCAGCGTTCCGAGAAACAAAAAGCTCATTGTCATTCCCAAATGATTTCCGGTGGTGGTTTTTTCCAAGGCGACCCAAGCGGACGCCGGTGGTGTTGTTTACGATGCGGCGATGATGCCAGCAAAATCGTCCGCTTTTAAACTGGCGCCGCCGACCAACGCCCCGTCGATATTCGTCTGGCCCATCAGTTCCTTGGCGTTGGCCGGTTTGACACTGCCGCCGTATTGGATCCGAATCTGGGCAGCCACGTCGTCAGTAAACAGCTGGCCAAGTAGCTTGCGGATGAACGCGTGAACCTCTTCGGCCTGCTCGGGAGTGGCGGTTTTGCCGGTGCCGATCGCCCAAACGGGCTCGTAGGCGATCACGATTCCGGCCGCTCGCACTTCATCCAATTCCGCCAACGATCCCCGTAGCTGTGTTTCGACCACTTTCTCGGTTCGGCCCGCTTCGCGGTCTTCCAGCGTTTCGCCAACACAGACGATCGGAATCAAATTGCCGGCCAGCGCCGTGTGCAGTTTTTTGTTGACTTGGGCATCGGTTTCGCCCATCAACGTGCGGCGTTCACTGTGACCAAGAATGACGTAACGGCAACCGACGTCGCTGAGCATCCCAGCGTTGATCTCGCCAGTGAACGCGCCGTCGTCAGCGGCGTACAGATTTTGTGCACCAAGCTCGATCGGCGTTCCAGCCACGGCGTCGGCGACATCGGACAAGTAGACATGGGGTGGGCACAGCGCGATGTCCACGGTCGGTTCATCGCCCGCTGCCGCGACCACACCGCGAGCGAGTTCTGATGCCGCGGCGCGGCGGGTGTTCATCTTCCAGTTGCCAGCAATCAACATTCGGCGAGTCAAACCAGGGTCTCCGGACGCGGTGAAATTGTTTTTCCAAGCAGCTGGGCAAGCTTCTTCATTTGGCCAGCCAGCTCACGGTATTGATCGGGCAACAACGCCTGAGGCCCGTCGCTTTTTGCTTCTTCGGGACAATCGTGAACTTCCACGTGAACACCGTCAGCGCCAGCCGCCAGGCCAGCCATCGCACAGGGCGGAATGCAATCGGGACGGCCGGTGGCATGGGACGGGTCGACGATGATCGGCAGATGAGTCAACGAACGAACGACCGGCACTGCTGCCACGTCGAACAGATTTCGAGTCGCCGGATCAAAACTTTTGATTCCCCGCTCGCACAACACCACGTTGGCGTTTCCCTTCGACAACACATACTCGGCGCTCATCAACAGATCTTTGATCGTGGCGCTCATCCCCCGTTTCAGCAGCACCGGCCGACGTGACCTGCCGACTTCCGAAAGCAAGACAAAGTTTTGCATGTTGCGAGCGCCGACTTGAAGCATGTCGGCATACTGGGAAACCAGTTCGACGCAACGTGGATCGGTCACTTCGGTGACCACTGGAATGCTGAACTTATCGCCCACTTCCCGCAAGATTTTGAGTCCCTTTTCACCAAGTCCCTGAAAGGCATAGGGGCTGGTGCGAGGTTTGAAGGCGCCTCCGCGAAACAGGTTGGCACCCGCCTGGCAAACACTTTCGCCAATCCGCAACATGCGATCGCGATCTTCGACGCTGCACGGACCGGCGATCATGCCAAGATTGCCGCCACCTATTTTCACTCCCGAAACATCAATCACGCTCGGTTCGGGATGAGCATCCAGCGAGGCCAGTTTGTAGGGAGGAAGGACCGGGACCACTTGCGCGACACCGGGGATCGCCCGAAGCGGTTCCTCTCGCAGCTTTTCTTCATCACCGATGATGCCGACGATCGTACGGTAAGTGCCGCGGCTGAGATGATGCTGCAAGCCGAGCGCCTCGACACGTTCCAAAACGTGTTCGATCTGCTCATCCGTGGCTTGGCTCTTGAGGATCAGGATCACGGTGAGCGCACTTACAAGCTAGTCGAGAATGGGTAAAAGGGCCCGGTGAACAATCGGTCTCGCCAAATTTAGGCAAGTCAGGCAATGTACCAGCCAGCCGCCAAGATCGTCGAGGCCAATGACGGGGTGTCTGATACATTGTCCGCTTCCCCCTTTTTTGGGCAAAGCCGGGAAGCTGCTAAAAATGGAGTGATCGTTGAACGTCAATTTGCTCACCGGGCTGCTCGACGGAGGTGCCGCCAACGCGGCCAAGCAGCTTCATCAAGGGCTCAAGCAGCAAGGGGTGCGATGCCGGTTGTACTATCCGCCAAGGTTGAAATCGGGACCGTTGCCCGATGATATCTGTCCCGCGCTGTGGCCGGCGTCGGCTTGGTCCGGGCTGGCAGATTACCTCCGGTTTCGACTTCATCGCTCCCGTTTCAAACGAACGGTGCGAAATCGCCCCCGAGGAAACGAAATTTTTACCTCACCCCGCGGTGCTCCCCGAACGATGTGGCCGCCGACGAATCATCGCCGCCAGCCCGACGACATCATTCACCTGCACTGGGTCGCCAAATTCATTGACTATCGGAGCTTTTTCGGCTCGCTGTCCCCCCAGCAGCCGGTGGTGTGGACGCTGCACGACATGAATCCGTTTACCGGCGGATGTCATTTTGCCGATCACTGCCAGCAATTCCGCAGCGGCTGCGGAAACTGTCCGCAGCTTCCCCGCCCTGATTCCGACGACATCAGCCGGCAGTTTCATCAGATCAAGCAGGCAGCACTCACCGATGTCAATTTGCACGTCGTGGCCGCTAGTCGATGGTTGTTGCAGCAGGCCCAGAGCAGCCCGGTTTTTCAGCATGCCCGATCGTTTCGATGCATCCCCTATGGCCTGAAGCTCAGCCAGTACCAGCCGGTCGGTCGAGCCAAAGCGCGCGCCCAATTGGGCCTGGATCCGGATGGGTTCCTCTTTTCGTTCGGCGCTGCCGACATCGAAAACCGGCGCAAGGGAGCGGCGCCGCTGATGGAGGCCCTGCAACGCGTGGCCGACTTGGATCACGTCCAGGGCTTGGTGCTTGGCGGCGGCAAGTTGCCCGAAGTTCGGGCGCCGCTGCCGCCACTGAAGTCGATGGGGTTTGTCAAAGAAGTTGCCCGCCGCGTGCTGATCTATTCGGCTTGCGACGTTTTTGTTTTGCCGTCGACCGAGGACAACATGCCGCTGACCGGATTGGAAGCGCTTGCCAGTGGTACCCCAGTTGTCGGATTCGATGCCGGCGGCATCCCCGACTTTGTACGTCCGGGAAAGACTGGCCTGCTTGCGCCCTGCGGCGACGCCATCGGTCTAGGTGATCAACTGCGATCGCTCGCTCAAAACCGACCCGAAGCCGAAAGGATGGGACGTATGGCTCGAGAAGTGGTCGAAGCGGAGTACCACGATGTCCGCGAAGCGAAAGACTACATCGACCTTTACGCCGCCTTGTTGGACGCCCGCGAAACGAACGGAGCCTGATCGGCCGCCGCCCGTCTTCCTTCCATGTACAGCGAATCGGGTTTTCGGGCCACGCTTCCAACTCGGTCCAGTTGATATCCGTCAAAGTCGGTGATGCTGCTTTGATCTGCCTGACAAACCGTGACCTGCCGGAGGCCAACGTCCGTCATCAGCATCGCCAAGGAGACTCGGTCGTACATCCAACGATGGATTTCACCCGATTGGCGAAAGCGTCCTTCGCGGTAGGCGGCTCGTCCCACTTTGCCGTCGAATAAAGTGACGGCAGCCAGGGAGAGTTGTTTGCGGAATCCGGCCAACGTGCGAGATGCTCTCTGACGCAGCGTTTTCTTGATTCCATTTTTGGGACCGTCATCCATTTGGCCGCCGATTCTGGTCCGGATGAAATCGCGATTGATCGTTTCGGGATGGTTCATCACCCGACCCATCTGGCCGCCGCCGCGCTGCCGCGTCATCTGGTCGACCAGTTCCAACGTCATCCAATGATGGTTCGCTTTGGCAACCGCGTCACCGCTGGCGGCTGCCTCGACCGACTGCAAATAGGCGGTTGCGATTCCCTCCAAGTCGGGAACCACCACCCGCATCACTCCGCCCACCCGCAACACGCGGCAACATTCAGCCAGCATCGCGCGAGCTTCTTCGGGAGTAAGGTGCTCCAACACGTGCGAATGATAAACCGCGTCAAACGATCCGTCGTCGTACGGAAGTCCTTGCCGCAAGTCGTATCCGCGGACTTCCGGCCCATGGTCAACCAAGTCGATGTTGGTCCAGTCGGTGTGGTAACAGTGGCCGCAGCCAACATTCAATAACTTGGTGAATGAATCGCTAGGCAACGTCACTGAGAGGCCCCTTTGCAGTCGGAACTTGGTTCGCGGTTGGTAGCGATGGACGCCCGGCACCAAGATTCGCCCGTTCCATGCCCAGGTGATGAATTCCGATTCGGCCGGTGTAGTCCAACCGATGCAGCATCATGCCGATGCCATGTTCGGCAAAGTACTCATCGACCGCACGACGAGCACCTTCCCAATGGCCGTAGTCGTCAATGATCAACACGCCGCCGTCGGCCAGTCGCGGGAAGAGATGATTCATTTCATGACGAGTCGATTCGTACCAATCGGTATCGAGTCTCAGCAGTGCGATCTTGTCGGGCGCGCCGTCGGGAATCGTTTCTTCGACCATTCCCGGATAGTAAAAAATTCGTTGTTCGGGGTATCCCGTCGATTGCATGTGCTGGCGCACTTCGTCCAGCGGCGAAACGCACCAGACCGAGGTGGGATCGTCCTTCGATTGGGTCTTCAGCAACGATTCGGCTGTGTCACCGTGCGCCGAAACATCGTTGCTGGTCGGCCCGCTCATCCCGCTAAAGGTATCGAACAGGTGGAGGTTACGATCGCAATCATCGAACTTCTGCAACATCTCCGCGACCGCCATCATGCTGCCGCCGCGCCAAACACCAC
Organism: Rubripirellula sp.; assembly: GCA_965222745.1. Classification (GTDB taxonomy): domain Bacteria; phylum Planctomycetota; class Planctomycetia; order Pirellulales; family Pirellulaceae; genus CBDCUW01. Next base: position 3,562,795 of record CBDCUW010000005.1, on the reverse strand, counting down.
ATTCCACCACGTCTCCCTCGATGCCGACCGAGGTGATGTAACGAACCGCTTCGCACAGCCCGTTCAATCGGTCGACCGACGTCATCGTGTAATCTTTGACGCGAATGATCGTCTCCACCACGTCACGATTCATGTCGACCGGATAACCGCTGGGATGAGCAAGTTTCCGTTGTTGGCGCTGTTCCTTACGCTGCCGCTTCCATTGCTTCCAGGTCTTCAACACGTCGCACAGGCTCCCCAAAATCCGAAACCATCTCGATCATTCCACGCGGGTACCCTCCCGCCAAATGCAGTCATCCAATGCTTTCTTTTTCAAGTCAACAGCAATGTTCAGTGCAGGCCAAAACGCCTTTGCTAGCGAACGGGCAATGGGCATTCCTCCAGGGGTGGGAGTTGGGATTCCGGGATCGCCGACTTGGGACAAGCCGGCCTACATCGAACTGCCGCTGGCCGGGGTGTTTGGGCATCTCCCCGCTGGCTGCTACGATTGGAGCCAAATCTGACCGAAATCACTTGTCTCACGTGGCCGATTTACCATGAGCAACACCCCCGATCCGAATCAGCCCGATCCCAACGCTCCCCCCGGCCAAATATCGCAAGTGAAGGTGGCCGAAAAAGTGGATCGAGCGCAGATGGCTCAATTTGTGACGACCATCAAAAATGCGGAACAGCAGGTGGGCGAACATATCATCGGCGCCCTTCAGCACCCCGACACAGTCGCCGTGATCACGACCGTCATGCTGGGGCCTGACGGGCAGCAGCGAGTGATCTCCGCGGCACTCAATCCCCAGCGGATGAAGCAGGTGCAAGAAATCCTGCACGCGGCCGAAAATGAACGCGAACAGGAAGAACCCTGTGTCGGTTTCCACTGCCTGGTCAAACCTAAGTCGCCGCCGAATTCCGACCAATAGGTTCCTTGCAAAAGTGACGGTCGCAGCAGCTACACTAGGGGACCTCCACCCATCCACTTCGACCATTCCCTCCGACTCAACCACCAACCCGAAAGGTATTCGATGTCCAACCATAACAACCGTCGTGACTTCCTGAAAACTTCGGCGGCTGCCGGGACTGCCGCTTCGGTTCCCTATTTCTTTTCCCAAGCCAAGACGCTTGCCGACGACATCCAATCCAAGAACGATCGCATCACGTTGGGTGTGATCGGCGCCGGCGGGATGGCCAACGGCAACATGAGGGCGGCGAAAGATTGGGTCGACGTGGTCGCCATTTCCGACGTCGACCAAGGCCGTGCCCAACGATCCAACAACGACATGTCCGGCGGCAAGGCGCAGTTGTATGAAGACTATCAAGAACTACTGCAACGCGACGACATCGATGTGATTCACGTCGCCACACCCGACCACTGGCACACCAAGCCGCTGATCGAAGCGATGCTTGCCGGCAAGGATGTGTATTGCGAAAAACCGCTGACGCTGACCATCGACGAAGGCAAGCTGATTCGCAAGGTGCAAAAAGAAACGGGCCGAATCGTGCAGGTCGGTACCCAGCAGCGCAGCACGTTTCACCTGTTTGTCAAAGCGATGGCGATGGTCGCCGAAGGCCGCGTCGGCAAGATCAGGAAAGTGCAGGCTGCCATCGGCGGCGCGCCTTCCAGTCCGGCGATTCCCGTCGCGCAGGTGCCGACGGAGTTGAATTGGGATCGTTGGTTGGGACCGGCACCCAAAGTGGACTACCGGCACCTGCCGCCCAAAAACGGCAAAGGTCGCGGCAACACCAATTGCCACTACGAATTCCGTTGGTGGTACGAATACTCCGGTGGAAAATTGACCGACTGGGGCGCGCACCACGTTGATATTTGCAACTGGGCTTTGAAGCTGAACGGGCAAACCGCCGGCCCCCTTTCGATCGGTGGTACCGCCGAACATCCGGTCGATTTCAAGAACGGGTTTGCGGTGCAGACCGATCGCTACAACACCGCCACCAAGTTTCTGTTCACCGTCAAATATCCCGGCGGCACCGAAATGATCATCCGCAACGATACCGACAACGGTGTATTGATCGAGGGTGACCGGGGACGGATCTTCGTCAATCGGCGGAAACTGGTCGGCAAACCGGTCGAGGACCTGCCCGGCAATCCGTTGCCCGAAGACGCAATCGCCAAAGCCTACAAAGGTCTGCCGATGCAGGACAACGAACGCAAAGCGCACTGGGCGAATTTCCTGGACTGCGTTCGAACGAGAAAAGAACCGATCTCCGACGTTCATTCCCACATGCAGATGTTGAACATCTGCCACCTGGCCGGGATCTCCGCCCGCTTCGGCCGCGATCTGAACTGGGATGACGACAAGGAAGAAATCGTCGGCGACAGCGAAGCCAATTCCTTCCTGTCGCGACCCTATCGCGCCGGATACGAATTGGAAGGAATCGCGTAGTCAGCGCTGCCCGCAGGAAAAACTTCGTTTTCGTGTCTTGGTGCCTTTGTGTGACCTTTTGCAGCCCCGGCCGCCAAGGAAGCTCACACAAAGGCACGAAGCCGCGAAGGGGCGCGGACGTCGACACACTCGACAAACATCCGATTCGCGCCTGCACCCGTGTAGAGAGAGTCCTTCGGAAAGACTTCCCCCCATCGACCAGCCAGAGCGTACAATGATGGGTTGAGCCTCTCGCGGTTGGCTGGGACAACTGCTTTCAACGAGAAACACAAACGAAATAAGGAACTCTTGGGATGACGGGTCGATCGATCAACCGGCGTGCATTTTTAGAAACCACCGCGGGGACAGCTGCCGCCCTGACTGCTGGCGCGGCGCTGGGACCGGCGGCTTGCGCCGCTGAGGCTGCTGCGAAATCGTCGGCGAGTGCCGAATCGCTTGTCCAGCAGCTCTACGGAACGCTCAGCGAAAAGCAAAAGAAAACCATTTGCTTTGATTGGAACCATCAGGACAAAAAACGTGGGCTTCTGCGCACGTTTGTTGCCAACAATTGGAATATCACCAAACCGGAAATCAACGCCAATTTCTACAGCGACGATCAACGCGATTTGATTCAAAGCGTGTTCGAGGGAATCATCCATCCCGATTGGCACGAGCGATACTACCAGCAGCTGGAAGATGACGCCGGTGGTTTCGGCAACGAGCAGTCCATCGCCATCTTCGGCAAACCGGGCGACGGCAAGTTCGAGATGGTCATCACCGGGCGACACATGACGCTGCGGTGCGACGGAAACTCCACCGATCACGTCGCGTTCGGCGGCCCGATCTTTTACGGACACGCGCCGGAGTTCAATGAAAACCCGCAGCACACCGACAACGTTTTTTGGAATCAAGCGATCGCCGCAAACGATCTGTACAAAATGTTGGACGGCAAGCAGCAGAATCAGGCCAAGGTCGCCAAAACGCCGCGCGAACAGGCCGTGGCATTCAAAGGTACCAAAGGGAACATGACCGGACTGCCCGTTTCCGACATGTCGCCCGACCAGCGCGAACATCTGCAGAAGGTGCTGCGAACGCTGACCGAAATGTATCGTCAAAGCGATCAAGACGAAGCGATGCAATGCCTGAAAACGCAAGGCGGACTCGACGCCTGCCACCTTTCTTTCTACACCGACCATGATCTTGGCAAAGACGGCGTGTGGGACAACTGGCGGCTGGAAGGACCCTCCTTCGTCTGGCACTATCGCGGCGCGCCGCACGTTCACGTCTGGGTCAACGTTGCCGATTCGGCCGACGTGAAAACCAATTCCTAGCAGGAAACGAAACGAAGATCAGCAACGAAAACAGCTCTTCATCTTCCGATGAAGAGCTGTTGTGGTTGGTGCCTGGCGGGTCGCGGCGGTTATTCTTTCTTCTTCGCCTTTTCGACCCCCAGTTCCTCCAGCTTTGCGGCGATCGATTTACCGTGTTCGGCCGCTTTGACTTTCTTGTCGACGTACAGGATTTTGTTGTCGATGCCGATGTAGTACGTCCACCGATTGGACAAGCCGCGGTCATTCAGACAGCCGAAGGCTTTGGCGACTTTCTTGCTGGGGTCGCTCAAGATGGGATAATCGAGGTCCAGGCTCTTGGCGAATTCGGTGTTCTTTTCAACGCTGTCCACGCTGGCGGTAAAGTAAGCCACGTTGAACTGTTTCAGCACATCGCCGCTCTCACGGAGCGACTTGCATTCTTTCGTTCAGCCACCGGTAAACGCTTTGGGATACCAGGCAATCACCGCGACTTTCTTGCCGGTGAAGTCTTTGTTGGTGTAGGTTTTTCCGTCGCTTCCGACGAGTTCAAATTCTGGTGCCTGGTCACCCACGCTCACCTCCGCTTGGACAAATCCACCATGAAACATCATCAGTGTCATGGCGATGGAAAAAGTGGAAAGGGTTTTCTTCATGGCGGCTCCCTGGTCAAGGAAAAAGCGGTTGTCACGTCCAGCACCAAGGGTAATCGGCGCGATCACCTCAAATCAAGTTTGCAGCCTGCTAAATTCGACTTTCGCACCTTTGGAGTGCTCCGACTTGTCGGAGCTTTCTCTTTTTTACGTCTTCATCAGTGTTTTGTGATCGTACTCGTACTCAGGCGTTTCGCCGGTACTCGTGCTACTCCTACTCGGTGGGAGCACGTCACATTGAGATCGAGTAGGAGTACGAGTACCACTTCGCCTGAGTACGAAAAATGTGAAAGTCGAACGAAACCGATCAATCACTTTTTCGGTTGCGGCCTCCGATCGGCTAGTGGCTGGCTTTCAATTCCGATAGCAATCTCGCCGCCGCCTGTCCCAAGAACAACGTGTCGACTCCGGCGACAATCAACGTGTAACCTCGTTCGACGTAGGGCTGGACTGCGGAGCCCGACACACCGAAATAGCCCAGCGGCATCCCGGCTGCCTGGCATACTTCAGTGACTCGATCGATCGCGCCGGTCACCACCGGATCCTCGATCTGCCCCATTTTCCCAAGGCTCGCCGACAGGTCATAGGGACCGATCAGCACGGCATCGATCCCCGGCACGGCGACGATCGATTCGATATCGTCGACCGCCAGGGAGTGTTCGGCTTGAACAATCACGACTGTTTGATCGTTTGCCGATTCGATGTAGTCGTTGAACTTCAATCCGTAGCCGTGTGCTCGAGCCAAACCCACACCACGAGTTCCCAGTGGCGCGTATTTCGCATACCGAACGACGTCTTGAGCTTGCTGGGCTGAATTGACCAGCGGCACGATCACTCCGGCGGCGCCAAAATCAAGCACCTTCTTGATCGGCACCTCGGCCGCTTCGGGCACGCGGACAATACAAGGCACCTTGTCGCCAACCGCTTGCAGAATCGCAAGCACGTCGCTCAGTTCCAGCGGACCGTGTTCGGCATCGACAAACAGCCAATCGAATCCAATCTCGGCAAGAATTTCAGCGGTCGCCGGCGTGGGCAACGTCACCATCGTGCCGAAAAGCTTCTGACCGTTGGCCAATTTTGACTTGAATTGCTCTACCATGAAATGCTCGATAAAAAACGGGATCCGATGCGCGTGATGCCGATTCTATCAAGGATGGGTAGGCCGACTTGCCCCAAGTCGGCAATCCTGAACTCTTTGCCGGCCTGGAACTAGGTCGGCCTACGGTGAACTGCCACCGGAGGCGGTTACAATGGTTGGCTTCTGAATCTTCATCCACGGTGAAAGTTGTGACGAAGCCGACATTTATCCTTTCCTGTACGCTGATCATGGTGGTTGCCGCGATGGGCGGCGCCGATGGCCAGCAGGCGGACGAAGTCGACTTCAACCGTGATATTCGTCCGATCCTATCGAACCATTGCTTCCAATGTCACGGTCCTGATGAAGACCAGCGCGAGGCCGATCTGAGGCTTGATACACGATCGGGTGCGATCGACGACCTGGGCGGATACGCCGCCGTGGTGGAACACGATCCGGTGGAAAGCGAACTGATTCGCCGCGTCAAGGAAACCGATGACGACGGCCGGATGCCACCCGAAGGCGATCGTTTGAGCGAACATGAAATCGCCTTGTTGGAAAAGTGGATTCAGCAGGGCGCTCCCTATGCCAAGCATTGGTCGTTTCAGCCGATGGGCCGCTACGACGTTCCCGCCGTCGATGCCGCCGCGCCGCCCCGCTGGAAACAGAATCCGATCGATGCCTTCATTCATCGCCGCCTTCACCAGCAAGGGATCACGCCGTCGCCCCAGGCCGATCGGCAGACGTTGATCCGACGCGTTTCGCTGGACCTGCTGGGATTGCCGCCGACGATTGCGGAGATCGACGCCTTCGTCAACGACCCTCGTCCCGGTGCGTATCGCCGGATGGTGGACCGGTTGTTGACCAGCAAACGATTCGGCGAACGTTGGGGCCGCCATTGGCTGGACCAGGCAAGGTACGCCGATTCGCACGGCTACACCAACGACAACGAACGTTCGATGTGGCCTTATCGCGATTGGGTGATCAACGCACTGAACCAAGACGTGCCGTTTGATCAATTCACGATCGAACAACTCGCCGGAGATCTATTGGAAGGCGCGACGCTTGATCAGCGCATCGCGACCGGCTTTCATCGCAACACATTGATCAATAGCGAAGGCGGCACGAAGGCGGATCAGTTTCGCGACGAACAGGTGAAGGATCGGGTCGACACCACCGGTTTGGTGTGGATGGGTTTGACGGTAGGCTGCGCCAAATGTCACGCCCACAAATTCGACCCGCTCAGCCAAGCCGACTACTACGGACTGTACGCTTTCTTCAATTCGACCGCCGATCGAAATTCGGTCACTCCAACGGTGAAAGTTCCCTCCGACAAGCAGGCTCGCGAGCTGGAGGAATTGAAGCAGCAAAAGGAACAGTTGACTCAACAGTTGGCTAGCGACGATGGCCGCGCCGAACGTCAGTCCGACTGGGAAGCCGAGATCGTCCAACGGGCCCAGGAGGCCGCCGATCAAGCCGATTCGATTCCATGGACCGTGCTCGACCTGTCGGGAAAATCGGACGGGCAATCGATCTTCAAAATTCTTGAGGACAAGTCGCTGTTGGTCGCCGGCAAGGGCGCGGCCAAGGAGGAGTACCAATCGACCGCTCGGAGCCCGCTGACCAAAGTTCGTTCGGTCAAGCTGGAGGTACTGACCGACGACAGCCTGCCCCAGCGCGGACCGGGACGAGCCGCCAACGGCAATTTTGTGCTCACCGAGTTCTGGTTTCGTACCGGCGACGGACGCGAGCTTCGTTTTTCGAAAGCTGCCGCCGAACATTCACAACCGAAGTTCGCAGTCGCCGCGGCGATCGACGGCAAGTCCGATACCGGCTGGGCAATCAACAATGCCCCCGAAGGCGAATTGAACCACGATCGAGTTGCCTGGTTCGTCCTGCCCGAACCGCTGGAGGTTGAAGCGGACCACGCGTTGGTGTTCAAGATGCAGTTTCACTCCGAGCCGGATTATTCGATCGGTCGCTATCGGATCAGCATCTCCGACCAGGAGTGGATCGATCGACCCGGCCCCGCTGCGATCGCGAAACTGATCGGGGTACCAAAAGAGAAGCGAAGCAAGGAACAGCAGGGGCGAATCGACAAAGCGTTCATTCAATCGGATCCCCACCTCCGCGAAATCGACGCGCAGTTGGACAAAGTGGTCAAAAGAATCGAAACGGTTCAGCGGCAAATTCCCACGACGATGGTGCTGCAGGAACTCGGCAAACCTCGCCAAGCCTACATTCAGGTGCGTGGCGATTTCCTGCGGCGCGGCGAAGAAGTTGCTCCCGACGTCCCCGAAGTGTTTCCGCCGCTGGATGATCCGTCGAATCGAAACCGGTTGGCGCTGGCAAAATGGCTGGTCAGCCCCGAACATCCTTTGACGGCGCGGGTTCGAGTCAATCGAATTTGGATGCGGCTTTTCGGGCGAGGACTGGTGGAGACGGAAAACGATTTCGGCATCCAGGGTTCCCTGCCGACTCACCCCGAACTGCTCGACTACTTGGCCGCTAAGTTCATCCGTGACGGATGGTCGACCAAGAGTTTGCTGAGATGGATCATGTCGTCGGCAACGTACCGTCAAAGTTCACACGCTCGCCCCGATCTGCAAACGATCGACCCTCGCAATTTGTTGTTGGCCCGGCAGTCGCGATTGCGGGTGGAGGCGGAAATTGTCCGCGACCTTGCTTTGGCGGTCAGTGGAACATTGAGCGACAAGATTGGCGGCCCCAGTGTTTTTCCGCCGCAACCCGACGGAGTTTACGCGTTCACTCAGAGGAAGAAAAATTGGAAGACAAGCCAGGGCGAGGATCGATTTCGTCGCGGCATGTACACCTTTTTCTATCGCAGCGCTCCTTACCCGATGCTCAGCACTTTTGACGTGCCCAAGTTCAACACCGTTTGCACTTGCCGCGATCGATCGAACACGCCTCTTCAATCGCTGACGATGGCCAACTCGGAATCGCTGCTGGAACTTTCCCAACTACTGGGCAGGCGGATTTGTGAGGAGGTTCCTGGCGGAAGCGACGAAGAACGAATCACGCATGGTTATCGGCTCTGTTTCGCGCGGACACCCAGTGAAGAAGAAGTTCGCCGGCTAACAGCCTACCTCCAGGCAACCCGGCAGCGATTCGATCAGGAAGCGAAGGTCTGGGCCGCCGCCGCGCGAGTGTTGATGAACCTGGACGAATTCGTGACCCGAGAATAGCGTCACAAAAACTTTCGGATTTCCCCAATACCAAAAACCATGAACCGCAAGTCCTTCGCCATCGACCATCCGCTTCGACAATCGACTCGCCGCGCTTTTTTCGGTGAGGCAGGTTTGAGCGTTGGAAGCATCGGACTGGCTTCGCTGCTTCAAGCGGACACTGCCGGAGCGGCCACCCATTTTGCGCCGCGAGCAAAAGCGGTCATCTATCTGTTCATGGCCGGCGGACCCAGCCAGCTGGAGTTGTTCGAGCACAAACCGAAGCTGGCCGAGCTTTCTGGGCAGGCGCCACCGGAAAGTTTCATGAAGGATCGTCGTTTCGCGTTCTTGAAAGGCACCGAAACTCTGCTAGGGCCGCGGCGGAAGTTCGGCCGGTACGGACAGTGTGGTGCCCAGCTGAGTGACTTGCTGCCGTTTCATCGCGAGATCGTGGACGACGTCTGTTTCCTGAAAGGGATGACGACCGACGTGTTCAACCATGGCCCGGCAAAACTGTTCATGCAGACCGGATCGCCGCAACCGGGACGGCCGTCGATGGGGTCGTGGGTGACCTACGGAATCGGCAACCAGGCGGAAGACCTGCCTGGTTTTGTCGTGCTTCAATCAGGTCCGCGCGGTCCACGCGGCGGATCGGCGCTCTGGTCCAGCGGTTTCTTGCCGACCAGCCACCAAGGGGTCCCGTTTCGTGGACAGGGCGATCCGATTTTGAATCTGAAAAGTCCCGACGACTACGACTTGCAGGCTCAGGGTGAGTTTACCGACGTCGTTGCCGATCTGAACCAAGCCCGTTTTCAAACGGTCGGCGACCCCGAAATCCAAACGCGGATCGCCGCCTATGAAATGGCGTATCGAATGCAAACGAGCGCGCCGGAGCTGATGGATCTTTCCAGCGAGCCCGAACATGTGTTGAAGATGTATGGTGCCCAGCCGGGGGCCGCATCGTTTGCCAACAACGCACTGCTGGCGCGTCGATTGGTGGAACGGGGCGTGAGGTTCATTCAGCTGTATCACACCAATTGGGATCAGCATGGCGGCGCCGAATCGTTGGACGGCGAACTGCCGACCCGCACCAAGGAAGTCGACCAGGCGTCGGCGGCGCTGATCAAAGACTTGAAGCGAACCGGATTGCTGGACGAGACGCTGGTGATTTGGGGTGGCGAATTCGGGCGTACGCCCATGGGCGAAGAAAGAACGCCGACCGGCCGCGATCATCACATCGACGCTTTTACGGTGTGGCTTGCCGGCGCCGGTATCAAACGCGGGTTCTGCTACGGCGCGACCGACGAACTAGGTTTCGGCGTCACCGACGGCAAAGTTCACGTTCACGATTTGCAAGCGACGATTCTGCATCTGCTGGGCATCGATCACACCCAGTTGACCTTCCGATTCCAAGGACGAGATTTTCGATTGACCGACGTGCACGGCAACGTCGTGCACCAGATGTTGGCGTAACCGATGGTAGTGGAGCGCACAAGAAGAAGGTTGACCACGAATAGCTCGAATCACACGAATGAAGAAAAAAGGATTTGGATAGGAAAATGTTTGCGCTGAGCGGGGCATTTCCCTGGCGCAGCGGTAACCAAAGTACGCAAGATCTGATTCGTGGTTGCTCCTTTGCCTTCACACACTTTTTTCTTATTCGTGCTATTCGTGCTATTCGAGCTATTCGTGGTTACTCTTTACTTCCACGCACTACGGCATCCAGCTTTCATCGAAGAAGCCGGCTGCTTGGATGACGCCAGGTGATTGAGTGGTTGCTCCTTCGCGGATGTCGACCAATGCCCAGTCGGGCAGCTTGGGAGTTTGGCGGGCGTTGTTGAGGTAGTCGTATTCTCGGAAGGTGAATCCGCTGTTCAGCACCACGTAGCGGTCGGGGTTCATCGGATTCGGATAGATCATGATCGGCACGTGGCCACCGCTGGGAACTTCCTCGCTTCCGATCTTGATCGTTTGTGCGTCCCACTGCAGCGGCAGATCGCCGGCGATCTTTTGGATGATCCGGTTGGATTGATGGTCGCCAAACAGGATCAGATGGTTCGATAAGATCTGCTGCAAAGTCAACTCGGAATCGAGCACGTAGCGAATGTCGCCGCGAAAATGTTTCCGCCAATGTGTCATCGCGTGTTCGGATTCCGATTCGATCCAGGCTTGCACAGCCGGATCGTCGCTTTGACTGGTCGGCAACACAAACAAAAACGAATCCATCAACGCGTCATCGATCGGTCCTTGCAATCCAGGACGTTTGCGCAGCGAATTTCCTCGCCTGCCGATTTTCCAGCCGGTACCGTCATGCGTCAGGTCGGCTGACCAGGAACGATCCGAAGCCACGGCGGGTCCTTCGATCACCGCATCGCCAATCTTCACGGTGATCGGGCCGCTACCGGAACCGGGCCATTGACCGGGATCGAATCGAATTCTCAGGTCGGTGACGTTGTCTGTCGCGACTTCGATCGTCGACGGTGGTTGAATCGACGCTTGGACGTTGGCCGGTGTCCAATGTTCGCCCAATCCCTGCACGTCGATCCAATGCATCTTGTGGTACCGCAGCGACACCGTGGTGAAATCGATTTGCATTGGAGCTCGGGCCGATGCCGAATGTGCCAGGGCCGCCATTCGGCTTTCGATTTCGATCATCGATCGTGGATGAATCTTGTGGGCGGTTTGCGGTCCGATGATGTGAACCAAATCGATACCTCGTTCTTCCAGCGCCGCCTCCATCACGTCGGCCGCCTGTTTTTGGCGATCGATTTCACCGCTGTAGGCGACCATCGGACAATGCTGCAGGTTGCCGGCCCAGGGCGGGCAATCGTACAGCTGCCAAAGTTTCTTTTGGTAAAGGGGCGTGTTGCTCACGTCTTCCATTTGAAACACCGTCAGGAACTGGGGCGTTTCCGAAAAACCGGCACCCGGATTGGCGGCGAACCAGCGATCGGCATAGTGGGTCGCAAACTGCCAGCAAGCCGCGCCGCCCATTGAAAAACCGCGCACGGCGATTCGATTTTCGTCGACCGGCAATCGCGAGCGGATGTAATCGAGCACTTCCAACACATCGATCTCGCCAGCAAACTTGAACGCGTTGCTGTAGCGGCCGTACGGATGCAGCACAAAGGTGTCAGCCGGAGTGTACCTGCCGGGCGAAGTACTTTGATTGCTCAGGAAGGCCACTTCGCTGAGCGTTTCGCCGCGGCCGTGAAACCAAAGATCCAAACGCCGCGGCCGAACGTCGAAGCGGCCGAAACCGGGTGGAATCACCAGGCCGTACGGTTGATACGAACCATCGATCTTGGATCGATAACCGCCGATGATCAACCGCTGCGAACTGCCATCGCCCAGTCCAACGACTTCGCCCCAATCACCGCCGCGGCGAACGATTTGAATTCGCCGGTTCGCTTCGTCCAACAACCGCGATGCTTTCTCCGGGTCGACTGGTTTATAAAACTGATGAAACTCGATCGCCAATTCGACCGCGCGAGGAAACACCAAAATCTCGGCAGTCAGCGATCGAAGACGCGCAACATCCGATCGGCCTTTCGGCGTCTTCTTGGCATCGGCCTGTTTGCCAGCCTCTTCCAACAACGCGTTCCACTCGGCCCTGATCGCCGTGCATCGCCAGGCGAGCGCCTCGGCCGTCGCGTCGGGGATTTGGATGCCTGCCGGGGGAATCGGCCGCACCTGATCGGGAAGATTGTCCGCCGGCCCGTCGCCCCACGCCGTCGGCGACGTCGATGACACCGGTACAATGACCATTGCCCAAGCAAACAAGATCGCGCGAAAGTAAAATGTCGGGTTTGCGTCGTTCATGAGAATTCCGTTGATCGTGGAAAGGACGGGCGGCGATTCCACTGGCTTACCACTTGTGGTGACAGATCCGTTAAATTTGATTCCCCCGATCATACTTCCCACCAGTGACAAGCGACCAGAATAAATGGCGGTCATCCTGCTAGCCGAAGACAGTCCGACGCACACCGTGCTGATGCGTTCGCTGCTGGAGGAAGCGTCTCATACCGTCCATTGCGTGCCCAACGGCAAAGAAGCATTGGCCGCTGTCGAAACGGCTCGTCCCGATCTGCTCGTGACCGACCTTCGCATGCCGGAGATGAACGGGTTGGAGCTGGTGCAGTCGATTGCCGAAAATCATCCCCAACTTCCCTCGGTGGTGGTGACCGCGCGAGGTTCCGAATCGCTGGCGGTCGACGCGCTAGCACTGGGCGCGGCCAACTTCGTCCCCAAAAATTCGCTCAGCACCCTGCTGGCCAACGTCGTGGCCCGCACGGTGAAAATGGCGGAGGTCGATCGTCTGTACAGCCAATTCTCCGGCCGGCTGACCAAGCCCGAATACAGCTTCACGTTGGACAACCATGTCGGATCGATCGAACCGGCAACGTTGTTTGTCGTTCAATCGCTGGCCGCATCGGGAAGAATGAACCCGACCCATCGAGTGCGTTTGGGAACGGCGATCGCCAGCGCGCTGTTCAACGCGATCTGTTATGGCAACCTGGAACTGCAGGACGAAGACACCGTGGTCAGCCGGATGTTGGCGGGCGAACAATCGGGCAAAGACGACCTTCGCGGCCGCGCCGATTCGCAGCCCTACGCCGAGCGAAAAGTGGAACTCAAAATCTCGGTCGGCAACGACGACACGCGGGTGTTGGTTTCTCACGACGGGCCAGGTCGAATGACACGGATGACCCCCGCGCCGGGAACTCCGGAATCGTTCGAGCTCGAACAATGTCGCGGCCTGATGCTGATCACCAGCTTCATGGACGACATCGTCTTCCACAACGACTACAGCGAAGTCGTGATGGTCAAAATCCATCCCTAGTAGGCCGACTTGTCCCCAAGTCGGCGATCCTGTACTTGCCGACTTGGGGACAAGCCGGCCTACACTGCTGTCAGCCACCATCTGAAGACAAACTCTTCGGGCCAGAGGTCCGGCACGTTGTTTAGCCCAGGGTAAGGCAACGTGAGCTTGACGAACGTTGACGCTACCCTGGGTGAGCGAACACCTCTCATTTTCCCACTGCCCAATATGTTTTCGAGAATACGGTGAACGGATTAGTCCAAGCCATCGATCAAGTCACCCTCCGGCTCAACGAACATACGACGATGACGTTCGTTCGAATCCCCGCCTGCCCGGATGGTTTCCTGATGGGCAGTCGTGGGTACAACGCATCGGAAGAACCGATCCACCGAATCGTCATCGAAGAGGATTTTTGGATGGCTCAAACACCGATCACCCAGGGGCAATTCATGGCCTGGACAAGCAGCGAAGAAATCCCACACAAGAACCGGTTTCCAGGAAAACCGAACTACCCGGCCGAAAGCATGACTTGGTTGCAAGCCAACTCCTATTGCAACTGGCTGACAAAGCAGTTCGGCGAACAGTTCCCCAGCGAACATCGATTCGCCACCCTTCCCACCGAAGCGCATTGGGAATATGCCTGTCGATCGGGAACAGACACCGAATACCACAGCGGCGACGGAGAAGCGGCGCTGCGCGAAGTGGGCTGGTTTGGTGACGACTGGGATTCGGGATCGACACATCCGGTCGGCAAATTACGGCCCAACGATTTCGGACTTCATGACATGCACGGAAACGTCTGGGAGTGGTGTCTTGACCTTTGGGAAGAGCACGCGTATCGGCGAAGGTGGGAAGGAATCACGGCAGAAGAAACGTTCCGTCTGAGCCGAGAGTTTGGTGATCGAAGACGGTGCTTGGTGCGCGGTGGTTGTTGGGACTTCTCGGCCGACGGGTGCCGCTCCGCGTATCGCCTCAGGTTCGAGGCTGGAGATTCCTACGGGTTCCTCGGCTTTCGAGTCTGTCTGGCTCGCAGCCCGATCATTTCCAGCCAGTCAACCGGCGCGCAAATCGGATGAAGTTCCCTTGTAGGCCGACTTGTCCCCAAGTCGGCGATCCTGCATTTGCCGACTGGGGACAAGCCGGCCTACATTGCCATCAGCCACCATCTGAAGACAATCTCTTCGGGCCAAAGGTCCGGCACGTTGTTTAGCCCAGGGTGAGGCAACGTGAGCTTGACGAACGTTGACGCTACCCTGGGTGAGCGACCGTCTCTCCTTTTCCCACTGCCCGCGATTCATGGCGGCTTTGCCGCCATGAATCGCGGGCAGTGGGATCGTGTTGCTCGGACCGTGGCCCCAGGGTAGCGGCGTTGCTCGCAAGACTCGCAAAACCTCACCCTGGGCTAAACAAAGTGCCGGACCTTTGGCCCGAAGAACGAGTCCCGATTCTCGCTGCCTCAACCCCAACCTTGCTGGTAGCAGAAAACGTCGATGTTTACATTGCCCCGTAGCGAAACTCGCCAAGAGTTTCGGCTGCGCGTGGATCGTCGAAACTCTTGGCGAGTTTCGCTACCCTGATATCAATCTGTGACCAACCACTGCCCAGTAGGTGTTCGAGAATACAGTGAACGGATTAGTCCAAGCCATCGATCAAGCCATCATCCGACTCAACGAACAAACGACGATGACGTTTGTTCCAATCCCCGCCTGCCCGGAAGGTTTCTTGATGGGCAGTCGGGGGTACCGCGCAACGGAAGAACCGATCCACCGAGTCGTCATCGAAGAAGATTTCTGGATGGCTCAAACACCCCTCACCCAAGCGCAATTCGCGGCCTGGACAAGCAGCGAGGGAATCGAACACAAAAATCGTTTCCAGGGGAAACCAGATCATCCGGCCGAAAGCATGACCTGGCATCAAGCCAGCGAATATTGCGATTGGTTGACGAAGAAATTTGATGACCAATTTCCCAGCGAACCCCGATTCGCGACTCTTCCTACCGAAGCGCACTGGGAATACGCCTGCCGAGCAGGAACAGACACCGAGTACTACAGCGGCGATGGTGAGGCAGCACTACACCAATCCGGCTGGTTTGACGACACTTCAAGTTCAACTCATCCGGTCGGCAAATTACGGCCCAACGATTTTGGACTTCACGACATGCATGGAAACGTTTGGGAGTGGTGTCTTGATCGTTGGGATAAAGAGGTGTACCGGCGACGATGGGATGGAATCACCGTGGAAGAAACGTTTCGGTTGAACGAGGAGTTCGGCGATCAGGGCGGCGACCCGTATCGGTTGTTGCGCGGTGGTTCGTGGCTCGTCACGGCCGTCGGGTGCCGCACGGCGTATCGCATCTGGGGCAGGGCCGGCTTTTCCCTCAGGTTCGTCGGCTTTCGGGTCTGTCTGGTTCGCAGCCCGATCATTTCCAGCCAGTCAGACAGGCCGGCTAGCCGGGAGCAGTGAGCCGTGGCGACGAGGGACGAGGAGCCGAAGGCGAACAGCGACGGCGCAGCCGGCGCGCGATATTTTTTTATTGTGAGGCGACTCCATGCAGTATCGAATCTTTCAATACGCGATTCCATGCGAACAAGAACTCGATGAACTGAACAAGTTCCTTTCCAATCATCGGATCACGTCGGTGCAACAATCAGTCGTTCGCGCCAACGAAGCTCCAACATTGGTCTTTGTTGTCGAGTACGTGGCGGAACAGGCCGCGAAATCGGGGAGTTCGAAAATCGACTACCGCGAGAAACTCACCGAGGCTCAGTTCACCGTGTTTAGCAGACTGAGAGACTTGAGAAAATCGATCGCGGGGGAGGAAGGAGTTCCGGTTTACGCGGTTTTCACCAACGCACAGCTTGCGGATATCGTGCAGCGAAATGTGCAGACGGTGCAAGAGCTGGCCCAAACAGCAGGTTTGGGCAAGTCGAGGATCGAAAAATATGGCTCGCAGGTGATTTCAGTGCTGAAAGACGTTTCTGAGAGTGTCGAGCCAAAGAGTGATGTAAAGTGAAACGAGTCGGTAGCTTATTTAACTCAATCGCGGACCGAAAAACGTTTGCCATCGCGATGGCGCGGGCAGCACAAGGCAAGCGTCATCGTCGAGAAGTCCGCGAGTTCCTGGCCAAATCGGATGAGCAAATAGCGCTCAGCATTGATCAGCTTCGACGAGGAACCTATCGATTTTCACCCTACCGAGAATTTTTCGTTCGTGACAACAAAACCCGTCTCATTCACGCGCCGGTTTTTCGTGATCGTGTTGTCCATCATGCGATGATCCACGCCGTCGGTCCTGTTTTTGAACGGGGCGCCTCCCACCACAGCTACGCGTGTCGACGCGGCAAAGGGCATCATGCGGCGATTTCACAGGCGAAGAAATGGACCCGCGCCGGTCGCTGGTTTTTGAAACTCGACATCGAGAAGTTCTACGATTCGATTGATCACGATCGGCTCCGAGCGTTGTTGTGTCGGCGATTTCGCGAACGGCGATTGCTCGCCTTGTTTGATCGCTTGATCGACTCGTACTGCTTCCACAGTGGCAAAGGCATTCCGATCGGATCATTGACCAGCCAGTATTTAGGGAATTTCTATCTGGACACGGTCGACCGCTGGATGAAGCAAACCATGAAGGTGTCATGCTACGTCAGATACATGGATGACATGGTCCTTTGGGGCACGCATCGCGAGCTTCTTGAGGTGTTACGAGAAACGGATCATTTCCTGGATTTGATCGGGTTGCGCGCAACATCAAACCGCCAATTGAATCGTTGTGAGATGGGACTTCCTTTTCTTGGGTTCGTCGTTTACCCAAACCGCCTGAGGCTGAACCGTTCGGGGCGAAAAAGGTTGCGTGGAAAGATCCATAGGATTGAACGAAAGTTCACCGCCGGCGAAATCACGGAACTGGACTTACAGCAGCGAAGTCAATCACTGTTCGCCCATGCCGCGATTGCGGATGACATTGACTGGCGGCGAGAAATTGCAAGGTTTACATTGGATTGGGAGTCGTAAGAATCGCCTGATGCGCGGTGGTTCATGGAACAACACGGCCGACAGGTGCCGCACGGCGTATCGCAACAGGAACAGGGCCGGCAATTCCCTCAGGAACATCGGCTTTCGAGTCTGTCTGGTTCGCAGGACGACAATCGATTTGTCGGGCAACACGGCTTCCTGCGCCTTCCATCGTTGGAAGGACGAATCCCTAGGATGACAGCCTGGGCCGATAGCGGGAAAACTCGCAAAGGCCCAGGTTGTTTTGATCACACTGTCGAGAATGTGGTGAACGGAGTAGTCCAAGCCGTCGATCAAGTCATCATCAAACTCGATGACAACATCTCCTTGACGTTCGTCCAGATTCCCGAATGTCGAGAAGGTTTCCTGATGGGCAGTCGTGGATATTTCACGAGAGAAGAACCGATCCACGGAGTCGTCATCGAAGAAGATTTTTGGATGGCTCAGGCACCCGTCACCCAAGCGCAATTCGCGGCCTGGACAAGCAGCGAAGGAATCAAACACAAAAATCATTTCCAGGGGAAACCAGATCATCCGGCCGAAAACATGACCTGGCGTCAAGCCAGCGAATATTGCGATTGGTTGACGAAGAAATTTGATGACCAATTTCCCAGCGAACACCGATTTGCGACTCTTCCCACCGAAGCGCACTGGGAATATGCCTGTCGAGCAGGAACAGACACCGAGTACTACAGCGGCGATGGTGAGGCAGCACTACACCAATCCGGCTGGTTTGACGACACTTCAAGTTCAACTCATCCGGTCGGCAAATTACGTCCCAATGATTTCGGACTTCATGATCTGCACGGAAACGTGTGGGAGTGGTGTCTTGATCGTTGGGATGAAGAGGCTTACCGGCGACGATGGGATGGAATCACCGTGGAAGAAACGTTTCGGTTGAACGAGGAGTTCGGCGATCAGGGCGGCGACCCGTATCGCCTGGTGCGCGGTGGTTCTTGGATCGGCTCGGCCGACGGGTGCCGCGCGGCGTTTCGCTCCGGGGGCAGGGCCGGCATTTCCCTCTGGGACGTCGGCTTTCGTGTCTGTCTGGTTCGCAGCCCGATCATTTCCAGCCAGTCAGACAGGCCGGCTAGCCGGGAGCAGTGAGCCGTGGCGACGAGGGACGAGGAGCCGAAGGCGAACAGCGACGGCGCAGCCGGCGTGCGATTTTTTAGACACGATTTTTGTCAGTAGTGTTGGGGTGCTATGAGCAGTTCACTTGTCATTGATGTTCGGGCGGAAGAGCCCGATTTCTCGCCGCTGAAAGGCCGTCGGCCGCGGGTCGAAAAAATCATCGTCGGCGAGTCGCCGACCGATTCGAACGCGACGACGATCTCGGTCGATTCACTGCCGCTGCTGAAAACCGACTTTCCCGCCCTGACTCATCTTTTTCTTTGGTCGACGACCGATCTGGTGCGGTTGCCGGCATTGTCTCCGCGGCAACAGGTGCTGGAGGTCCGCCTGTCGGCTGATCTGGAGACGATCGACTGGCTGCCGCTGACGCTGCAATCGCTGGTGTTGGAAGACTGTCCGAAACTCCAAAATCTCCCGTCACTCGACGGTTACTTTGAAGCTTTGACCGAATTGTCGCTGGCCGGGTGCGCGTCGATCGATCCGGAGTGGATCGAATCGTTGATCGCCAAGGCGCCCCGCCTGAAACATCTTGACCTTTCCCGTTGTTCGCAGCTGGAACAATTGCCAGCGGAATTGCCGGCGGGTCTGGATCGGTTGGAATTGAATGGTTGCGGCGCGCTGAGATACCGGACCGATCCGCTGCCGGTATCCTTACGGCGATTGGGACTGCGAAATGCTGAATCACTAAAAGAGCTGCCTCCGTTGCCGGCCGCCCTCGACTACCTGGATCTTGCTTTCACCCGGTCGCTGCTTCGGTTGCCGTCGTTCCCCAAAACGATCGAAGACGATCGGGCCGGCAAACCGAGGACTCTTTTCTTGTACGGTAGCGGAGTGCTCCAACCGCCGGCGTCGGAACATGGATCGACGGCCCATACGAATGTTGCCGCCGAGACACGAGAGTATCAGGACGAGGTCGAACTGGTCGGCAGCGGCGACGTACGGCGCTGCAAATTGTTGCTGTTGGGCAACGGCAGCGCCGGCAAAACGAAACTCGCGCTCAACCTGATTCCCGGGCTCAGTTCGGCCAAGAAGGAGGATGGCGGCGACTATCCCGGTTCGACTCATGGCGTGCAGTTTTGGGATTGGCCCAACTTCGACGCAGTCGATGCGACGACGAACAGGAAGCTGAGAGTCCATCTGCATCTGTGGGACTTTGGCGGCCAGGAGATCTATCACTCCACCCACCGACTGTTCGTCAGCCGCGGCTCGGTCTTCGTCATCGTTTGGAATCCCGATCAAGATGGTCGTCAGCCGGACGCCGAGGGCGGATTTCAGGACGTTTGGTACCCGATCCGATATTGGCTCGATTACATCCGCACCGAGTCGCCTCACCACAACCCTCTGATCGCCATCGTCTGTTCCCACCAAGGCAAGGACTGGTCGCCCGATGATGACAAAGCAAACCATCGGCTGAAGGAAAAGCTGCGAGCGAAACTTCAACGCGATACCGGGAAACTTCCCGATGACATTCCGCTCTTTGTCCTCGATTCGGAAACGGACACCGGCGAGCGGGAGGAGCGGGAGGAGCTGGAAGAATGGATTCGCGATGCGGTTCACACCGTCATCGAAACTCAGGGAACGGTCGTGCCTACCTATTGGGAGATCGCCCAAAACATGGTCGAGCGATGGTTGCCCGACGCGCGGACAGCCCACCAACGCAGCTCCGGCCAACTGCAAGCCGAACGTGCTCGCCTTTCCCTTGATCAATTCGCCGATGAGTTCCGTCATGCGATCTCCGAACAATGGAAAGAGAAAGACAAATTCACCCGCTACGATTCACTCCGTCAACATTGGAACGACGGTGGATTTCTAACCGAGCGGCGATTGCAGCGAACGCTCCGTTTTTTGACTCACAGCGGTTGGCTGTACTGGAACGCCGAACTGTTTCAGTCACGAGTGATCGTCGACCAGGCCTGGGCGTTGGAGGCGGTTTACACGGCACTGCAACGGGACAGTGATTCTTCGATCTACGACAACTTCATCGCCGCCCAGGGGCGATTCACCTTCCAGCAGTTGCAAGATTGGTGTTGGTCCGGCGGTCCGCTTGATGAATCGGACCAACGATTGATTTTGTCTTTCATGGAATCGGTCGGTGCCTGTTTTCGGCTGGGCCATTCGTATCACTGGGAAACCGACCAGTACATCAGTCCGGTCCACCTGCCCGACGCTGGCAGCATGCCTGAAGAATTTCAACTGTCCGACGTTGACCAATCGGACGAGGTCCGGTCCGCCAAGCTGCATCGTGGGCATTGGTTCCAGATCATGGGCAAGTTGTGCAAGCGTTACGGTGACGACGGCACCTATGCCAAGGACGCTTGCCGCATCGACGGATCGAGTTACCGCTGGAATCGCGGCGACGACCGTTGGTCGGCGGTATTGCGATTCCAACTGGATGATCCCCAGGCGGGACTGGGCGGAAAAATCCAAATCGACGTCGCCGGCAAGTCGGTGGGGGAGCGGTTCGGATCGCTGAAGCAGTTCGTGGAATCCCAGTTGCCCGATTTCGAAGGCAACCCGGAGGAGGTGGAACACGCATACGACCACCAACATCACTGCCTGGCCGAAGGCGCCAAAACGGTCTTCTTTTCCTACGCTTGGGATCCGGTTGACAAGGAAGGGTATTACGAAGAAGCGGTCGACGCGATCTACGACGCTTTGAAGCGTGATGAAATGGATGGACGTGTGAGGCTGCTGAGAGACAAAGTATCGATGGAACCGGGGGACTATATCTCGGAGTATGTGGCGAACGCGGGATCGCAGAATGTCGATTTGGTTTTGGTCTTCACCAGTGACAGGTACTGGCGATCTTGGTGGTGCATGTTGGAGCTTCATTCACTGATCAAGAGCATGATTCGTACCAGCAAGAATGTGGGGCAATCCGCTCTGTCGATTGAACATGAAACCGGAAAAAAACGTTTCACGAAAGATATTCAAGAATACGTCGATCATTGGGAACAATTGAAACTCGATGGAGACGATGCCGCGGAAATCCCCGAACAGCTTCTCGATTTGAATCTGTCAGAATTTCGCAAGAGATTCGTCACCCTGATCAGCGACTCCTCACGGGGACTCACCTCGGACGCAGTCGGTTCGAGCAGAGAATGGAAACCGGAGAACGCGGCCGAGATCATCGCTTGGATCCGAGAAAAACTGGGGTTGAAAACACCGTAGTGTCGGCGAGTTCTCCGAACTCGCAACGAATCGCCTTGCGTAGCACCTCCGCAGGCGACAACCTCTTCCCTCGGTGTACTCCTTGCCAGCAACGGTCGAGAGCCTCGCGCAGCGCGCCGATTTTATAGCCACAAGAAACACAAAAAGGCACGAAAAGGTTTTTGTGGCTTGTGGTGCTTTTTGTGGCTATTTCATCAGGCTACTTTGGGCAATGTCGGCCAGTTCTCCGAACTCGCAACGAATCGCCCCGCACCAGCCGGCTCGGAGAGCAGGCCGACGTTTTGCCTTGCGTAGCCGGCTCGGAGAGCCGGCCGACAGCAATGCCGGGACGATCGTGTTAATCTGGTGGGCGACCTTTTGCCGTTTTCACGTGAGACCCCATCCAGATGATTGACCGCCGTGACCTCCTTGTTGCCGCTACTGCCATGACTGCTGCCGCTTCGCTTCCATCGAACCAATCGCAAGCCGCTGAAAGTGGCGGCGATTCGCATCCCGTTCGCTTCGCTCTGAATACCAGCACGATTCGAGGCCAGAAATTGCCGATCGATCAACAAGTCGAAGTGGCTGCCAAGGCGGGCTATGACGGCATCGAACCTTGGATTCGCGACATCGAGGCCTACGTCGCCGATGGCGGTAAGCTGGAAGATTTGAAGAAGCAGATCGCCGACGCCGGTTTGACCGTCGACAGCGCCATCGGTTTTGCCAACTGGATCGTCGACGATGATGCCGCGCGAGCCGAAGGACTTCAGCAGGCTCGTCGAGACATGGAACTGGTCAAAGGCATCGGCGGCACGCTCATGGCGGCACCGCCGGTCGGCGCGCACAGCGGAAAGAGTGTCTCGCCGCCGCTGCCGGTGATCGCCCAGCGTTATCGGGCGCTGTTGGAAGTGGGTGACGAAATGGGGGTGGTGCCTCAATTGGAACTGTGGGGATTTTCTCCCACGCTGAGCAAGTTGGCCGAACTGGCTTACGTTTCGGCCGGTGCCGGACATCCCGACGCCTGTGTATTGCCCGATTTTTATCACATCTACAAAGGTGGAAACGATTTCGCATCGCTGGGCATGATCGAGGCGTCGCGGATGCATTGTTTTCACATCAACGATTATCCCGCCGATCCGCCGCGAGAAAAAATCTCGGACGCCGATCGAGTCTTTCCCGGCGACGGCGTCTGCCGGCTGCCGGAAATCATCCGCGGTTTGATCGGCAACGGTTTTGTGGGCACCTTTTCGCTGGAGCTGTTCAATCGCGATTACTGGCAGCGGGATGCGCTGGAAGTCTGTGTCGAGGGATTGAAAAAATCAAAAGCGGTGGTCGCTGCGGCGATGGCGATTGGCTGATCGTCTGTCGGTCTCCGCCGGTTGCTGTGGGCGATGCGATTTCGGAGAAATCGCCGACGAATCGCTTCTTGGGCGGTGGGCAGAGAGCCGAAAATCGGCGTTGAAAAGATCATTTTGGCTGGTCTTGGGGCCGGTCGGCTGCACTTTTGTCGCTGGGCGTTTACAATTCGACCTTCCCAAGAAAGTATGGTTCTGTTTCCGTAAGTTAAGAACTCTTCCCAACGAATCCCACCTGCAATAGAGGATCCCAGTGATGCCAAACGACACGACACGTCGTAGCTTCCTGAAAAACACGACGGCCGCTGCCGCCGGCGCAGCGCTGACCAGCACGATTGCTCGCACCGCACATGCTCAAGGAAGCGACACCATTCGCTTCGGTCTGATCGGCTGTGGAGGCCGCGGTTCATCGGCAGCCGGACAGATCATGAACACCAAGGGCAACACCAAATTGGTAGCCGTTGCCGACCCGTTTCCGGCGATCGCTTCGTTGAAACTCAAGGGACTGCAGAACAAGTTCAAGGAAAAAGTCGACGTTCCGACCGAGCGGTTTTTTGACGGCCTGGACGGCTACAAGAAAGTGGTCGATTCCGATTGCGACCTGGTCATCATCGCCACGCCGCCGGGATTCAAACCGCAGCAGTTTGAATACGCGGTCAGCAAGGGCAAACATGTCTTCATGGAAAAACCGGTCGCTTCCGATTCCACCGGCGTGCGCCGGGTGCTCGCATCGGTGGAAGAGTCGAAGAAGAAGAACCTGATGGTCGCCATCGGTTTGCAGCGCCGACACGAACCTCGTTATGTGGAAACGATCAAGCGGATTCACGACGGAGCGATCGGCGACGTCATCTGCCAACGCGTTTATTGGAACGGCGGCGGCATCTGGTATCGCAACCGGGAGCCCGAACATACCGAAATGGCATTCCAAACTCACAACTGGTACCACTTCAATTGGCTCTCTGGCGACCAAATCTGCGAGCAGCACATCCACAACCTGGATGTCGGTTGCTGGGTCAAGGGCGCTTACCCGGTGGAATGCAACGGGATGGGCGGCCGCGAGCAGCGAATGGACGGCGACGCCACCAAGTCTCAGATCTTTGATCACACTTTCTGTGAATACACCTTCCCCGACGGAACCAAGATGTTCAGCCAGGGACGACACCTTCGCGGTGCCTGGAATTACGTCGGCGAAGCGGTTCACGGCAGCAAGGGAACGGCGAATCCGAGCGGTTCGATCGATGGCAAAAAGAAGTGGGCTTTTGATGGTGAAAAACCCAACGGCCACCAACAAGAGCAACACGACATGATCGAAGCGCTGATGCGCGGCGATATCTACAACGAAGGTGAATACGGCGCGAAGTCGACCTTCACCGCAATCCTCGGACGCGAGGCCTGCTATTCGGGCAAGATCGTCAAGTGGGACAAGTTGCTTGCCGACGGCACGGAACTGGCACCCGGAATCGACGACTACACGCTTGATACGATTCCGCCGACCCAACCCGGTCCCGACGGAAAGTACCCCGTGCCCATTCCCGGCAAGCACGATCCGTACGCGTAAGCAGAACGCCCCAAAAATTGCCAAGCTACAAACGCTCCAGCGCCACCGGCGCCGGAGCGTTTTTTGATGGACCAGTGGCCTGCCTATTCACCTATCCGCCTACTCACCTATTCACTGGGCAGGCAGCTTTACCTAACCGTCATGGTTGTTAGAACGCGGGCAACGTGATCGATTCGATCGACACTGCACCTTTGGGGGTGGGCAGCCGAGAAACGGAAGATAACGGCGGGTACCTCACTGACAAGGAAAGTCGCCGACGGAGGATAGCGCACAACCAAGGAAGGATGCGCTCGGATGATCTGCTCCCCACGCAACACGACTGCGGCGACGGTCCGCCTGCGCTTTGCCGCGACCGTCTGCATCTGCGCAATCATCGCAGCCTCACCCGCGTCGGCTCAATCTCCATCGGACATCTATTCCTACGCGTCTTTCCTGCAAGACGCCTCGGGCGATCAGGCGGACGACCCACCGGCGAGCGCTGCCGATGAAGACGACTTCGCCTCCTTTTTAGACGACGATGAAGGTGATTCGGGTTCTGGCGAGGCGGTCGACACGAGTGGGCCGTTCATCAGCACACGGACGCTGTTCGTCAGCAACGACCTGTTCAATCTCGAAGCGACCGCGGAATTTCCGGTACTGGGCAGGATGAACGTCGGCGAGCACAACTCGCCGCTGCCGCGCGATCGGACTTACGCCATCTACAAGCACTACGACAACGCCTTGGACACCAGGGTGAACGATTATTCGTCGTATCCGCTTGCCAGGCGCGACCGTTCCATCGATCAGTATCTGTTGGGATTTGAAAAAACGTTTCACGACAAGCTGGCGTCGATTGAGTTACGGATGCCACTGATCGCATCGGGCAATACTGGATTCGACGCCGGTTTCGGCTCGGACGACGCCAACGTCGGAAACTTGGGGATCATCGGCAAACGCCGTTTCGGCGGCGATGATCGCAATACCTTTTCGATCGGGGCCGGCGTCACCGTGCCCACCGGTGACAATACGTTCTTTACCGTCGGTGATCAAACATTCGAGTTTCAAAACGACGCCGTGCATCTTTTGCCCTTTGTCGGTTGGTTGAAACAGACCCAAAGCCGGCGGACGTTTTTCATTTCCTTTGCCACGCTTGATATCCCGATCGGCGGCAACGAAGTTGAATTCAGAGAATCGGCCGCCGGCGGAGGTCGAATTCTGGGCGAGCTTGATGATCAAACCACGTTGTACGTGGATTTGTCACTGGGGCATTGGTTGCATCGCGATCCTGACAACCCGCTGGTGACCGGCTGGGCTGTTCAGGCCGAGTTGCACTACGCCGGTTCACTGAACAGCGCCGAGACCCTATCGGGGACGTTGTCGGGAGGCGGCTGGAATACCCAATTCGAGTTCTGCAACACTCGAAAGGATTTCCATCAGACGCTGGCGGCAATCATGTTGCATGCTGAATTGAGCAGCCGGACCGACATTCGAGTCGCCGGACTTTTTCCGATGACCAGTGCCGATGAACGGTTTTTTGACTCGGAACTCATCGTTGCGATCATCCAGCGCTATTGACGATCGTTGTTTCGTCACCACCTCCGCAGCCTGCCGGTATGTCCGCCGAGCGGGAGATACTATCCTGATAGGGAGGCTTCCCATCGTCGGCCGACGAATTCTCCCCCTCCCACGAGTGAGCTGATGGCATTCAATCTTGGACGCGTCACGGACGGCGAGAATCGGCTGCGGCGAGATTTCGTTGAGTTCTCGAGGCTATGGATGGCGGTTCGGGAAGATTGGCTGGACGAACAGTGCGCCCGTTTTGAAAAAGAGCACCTTTCGACGCTGGGCCCAAGTTTGAACCGATTCACCGCGGCGCTGCACGAATTTTGCGACACGGTTCGCAAGGCCGATCAGGCCTTGAAAGATGATCAGCGCCCCTCTGACGAGTTAGAATAGAACGACTCTCTTGTTCTTCTCCCCGTTGCGTCGCCTCTGCCATGAAAGACTCCTCCGTTGCCCCCGCCGGACTGTTCGATCCTCGGCGTCAAAAAAGGTTGCTTCAAGGCCTGGCCGATCGTTTTCGCAGCTGCCTGGATCAGCAGCAAGTTTTGCGGGGAAAGCACGCCGAAGAACGTGCCCAGGAAGAGGCGGCACTGGGCGACAAGCGAAGTCAGAAGACGGATGAATGTCGGCTGCGGCGCCGCGCGATGCTTGATGAATGGGACAAGGCCGAAGAAAAGCTGACCAGCAACTATGAAGCCACCGCGATCAACAATCGCAAAGATCTGGCCCGGTTGTCGGCTCTGTTTCGGCGCAAGGCGACCGAAGAAAAAACGTCGATCGAACGAAAAGTCGAAGCGCGGCGTCAGGCGGTCCTGCAGCAGTACGAAAATCGCAAGAACCAACCAGGGTTGCTCAATCGCAAAGAGATCAAGCAGATCGATGAAAGCCTGGTCGACGTTCATGCCAGCCTGGAATGGGCGCGAGCGCTGACCATTCGGCGTCTTGACCGGCTGCCCGAAGTGCCGCCGGCTCAGACACCCGAAGAGGACATGAGCATCGGTGCTCCCGAATCGGTCCAACAGGCAATCGATTCGATCCACCTGCTTACCCGCAAATGCAACAAGGTTGTGGAGGAGATGCAGACCGGCGCGGCGTACAAAACGGTTGACTCGTTTTATCTGCCCGCGGGTGTCGCGGCGATGATTTCGATTTGGGCGATCCTCGCTTACTTTTTCGGTCCCCAGCCGCCCTGGATCACGATGATCGCCGGCGCCATCGTCTGTGGCGTGATCGGATTCATTGTCTACGCGATTTTGCTGTGGCCGCTCAAAAAGATGACTCGGCGGCTTTATCCGCAAGTCGAACGGATCGCCCAAGCAGCGGAGGAATGTGCCGCGGCGGGTCGAAAGATCTCCACCACCGCCGCCAAGGATTCGGCCGCCGAATTGATACAGCGACGAGATGCTCATATCGAAGCCACCCATCGCTGGCAAGATGAACAACTGCTGGACATGGAGCGGCAATTGAGGCTGCAACAAGAGCAGCAGCGACAGAAGTTGGTCGACGGGTTGGCAGCCGCCGATCAAAAATTCACCGAGCAGTTCGCCAGCGTGGGAACGGAGATGCGTTCCAAGGCCGATCATTTGGCTCAACAGATCACCGAAAGCTTGGCACAAACCGACCAGATGTTGCAACAACAACGCGAACAGGGTGCCGCCCACCGCTACGCCCAGTTGCAATACCTTTCTACGCGGTTGAAAGAGGGTGCCAGTCGCGGGCTGCAGCGGATCATCACCACCGATCGACAAGTTCTGGACCGATTTCCCAGTTGGGAAGAGGTGGCCGCCGGAGACAACCGCGCCGCGGAGAATGTCGATTTCTTACCGTTGGGCTGGTTGCGCGTTGACGAAAGCCTGCGTAACGTCCTGCATGGCAAAACGGCCTCCGAAAATGGAGAAAAAGGTTCCAACGGTCATCCCAATGCCGAGGACCTGTCGGAGCTATTGGCCGATGCGGAGATCCCCGATTCGCTGCCAGTCGTGTTGCATCGACGGTTGCACAGCGGCGTCATCATTCATGCCCATCATTCGCAGATGGAGGCGGCGATTGAGGTGGCGCATCAGCTTCTTTGGCGGTTGATTTCAGGTGCCGCGCCGACTCGTGCCAAGTTGACGCTGATCGATCCGCTGGGCCGAGGACAACACTTCACCAGTTTCATGGCGCTGGCGGACCACGACGCGTCGATGGTCGGCCACCGAGTTTGGACGACCGACAGCAAGATCGACGCCCGTTTGGGTGAACTTGCCCACCACGTGGAAGACGTCCTGCAGTCCAGTCTTCGAGATCGTTTTGAACGGATCGAGGACTACAACCAGGTGGCCGGATCGATGGCCGAACCGTACCGCGCTGTCGCCGGCGTCGGCTTGCCGGAAGGTTTGACTCGCGAGGGTTACAAACATTTGCGGGCGCTGATCGAAAGCGGCCTTCGCTGTGGCATCTTCACCATCTTGGTTTGCGATTCTTCCAAAAAGTGGCCGGCGGACATGCCCCTTCCCGGCGGTGACAAGATGCTGCAGTTGTCGATCGACGGCGAGAGCAATTGGCAGCTTGAATCGGACGGGTTGCAGGGATTGCCGTTTGTCCCGGCACCGCTGCCGCCGGTCGCCATGCGAAATGAGCTGATCGAAAAAATCGGCGCCGCCACCGTGGCGGCGTCACGCGTCGAGATTCCGTTGGACAGCATTCTGTCGGCAGCCGACGAAGGAAAGGGATCGACCGCCGATGAGATCGCCATCCCGATCGGCAGCCAGGGAGCCAATCGATCGTTGTTGCTTGACCTGGGCGAGGGAGTTCGGCAACACGTTTTGATTGCCGGCAAAACAGGTTCGGGCAAGAGCACACTGTTGCATTCGATCATCACTTCCGGTG
Source organism: Rubripirellula sp. (assembly GCA_965222745.1). Lineage (GTDB taxonomy): Bacteria > Planctomycetota > Planctomycetia > Pirellulales > Pirellulaceae > CBDCUW01. The sequence continues at coordinate 3,533,766 of CBDCUW010000005.1, read as the reverse complement.
CGCACCGGTACCGTCCCGATCAAATGCATTTCTATCTGCTGGACTTCAAGAAAGGGGTCGAGTTCAAGCCCTACGCCGAAAGCGGACTGCCTCATGCCCGCGTGATTGGAATCGAAAGCGAGCGAGAGTTTGGCCGCAGTGTCTTGCAGCGGCTTGACGAAGAACTTCAACAGCGCGGCGAGCAGTTTCGCGCCCACGGCGTGCAGGAGCTTGCCGAATACCGGCGTGCTTCCGGAGAATCGTTGCCGCGGATCATGTTGGTGATCGATGAGTTTCAGGAGCTCTTTGTGCGCGACGACCGGTTGGCCGGCGACTGCGCGATGCTGCTGGATCGGCTGGTTCGTCAAGGCCGGTCGTTCGGGATGCACGTCGTCCTCAGTAGCCAATCGCTAGCGGGCGCCTATTCGTTGCCGCGCGCCACGTTGGGTCAAATGGCAGTGCGAATTGCGATGCAGTGCAGCGAATCGGACGCGGCGTTGATCCTTGCCGACGACAACACCGCGGCCCGCCTGATCAGCCGCCCCGGCGAAGCGATCTACAACGACGCCGGCGGCCTGGTGGAGGGCAATCAGCCGTTCCAGGTGGCCTGGCTTTCGTCCACTCGTCATCGCGAGATGCTTGGCGCGATCGCGGCGCGAGACGAATCGTACGCCGCCGAGTTGTCGCCGCCGGTGATCTTTGAAGGCAACCGCCCCTGCCGCTGGACCAATCTGCTGGCCGACGCGGTGGCCAATCGCGAAGGGGCGTCCGGCATTTGCGGGTTGCTGGGTGAATCGGTAGAAATCGGGCCGCCGCTGGGATTGGAGTTGTCTCGCAACACCGGTCGCAACGTGCTGGTGATCACGCCGGCCGAATCGCGCGGTGCGATCCTTGCTTCGGCGCTGTCGGGGTTGGCCAAGTCAGACAGCGAGTTGCAGGTGGTTTACCTGGACGGCAATCGAGCCGACGATGCACCGTCGTTGGCGCCGTGGTTGACCGACGCGGGGATCAACGTTCGTGTCGTTCGGCCGCGCAATTGCGAGGCCGAATTGATCGGACTGAGCGAGTTGATCAAGCATCGTGGCGACGAAGCCGAAAACGTCGACCCGATCGTGGTCGTCATCGATCCGCTGGAACGCTTTCGCGATATCCGCCAAGACGAATCGTTCAACTTTTCACTCGATGCGGCAGCCGATGGTGCCAGCGGCGCGTCGGCTTTGCAAGATCTGCTTCGCGACGGTCCCAGCGCCAATATCTTTGCGGTACTGGTTTGCGGTTCCGCCGAGACGCTTTCCCGGTGGTTGCCGCGCGCTTCGCAGCATGACTTGGAACTGCGGATTCTTGGCCGCATGAACGCCACCGATTCTTCCACGCTGATCGACACGCCAATGGCATCCGATCTTTCGGCCGCCACGATGCTGTTGTACGACGATTCCGACGGGCGGATCACCAAATTCCGGCAATGTGATTTGCCCGATCCCAGTACCGTTCGGCAGTGGCTGACAGGTGAGTGATCTCTCAAGCAAGTTCGTCGGGTTCCACCGCCACTCCGAACAATTCTTTGACCGACGGCCGCATCAACACAATGATGGTGAAGACACCCAGGATGGTGCCGTACGGCATCATCAGGCACTCGATTCCGGCAATCACCAGGCAAAACGTGTAGCTGGTGCGACGAGATAGCTTGCGGCCTGCGATGGCTATCAGGATGGCGAATGTCCAGCCGATCGCCATCATCATGCCGGGTATGATGATAAACATCCAGCCGAAAAACTCCGGTGGCGCTTCACCCGATTGGTCGTCAAAAGCACCCGAAACGATCGCGATTCCGATCGCCAGATGAAAAATCGGCAGCAGCGCAAACACCGCCGTGAGCCCGGCTGCCACATAATGAAAAATCGACAACAACTTGAGATATTCGAGGTCTTGGTTCGAAGTCACTTTCGGCCAACTGTAAGTTTTCGCAGGCCGACTTGTCCCCAGTCGGCGATCTTGGAAGTCAACGATGCAATCGACGAACTTCAAGCTTACCAGAAAGCGTTTTGGGGGTAGGTAAGGTCCGGCTTGGCTGATAAAAACGTCAAAAAATCGGCCAACGCACGCTACAAGCCGCACTCCATGAAACGCTGGATCCTGATCCTTGGTCCCATCGCCGCCGCGCTGATCGGTGTGGGTCTGTATCTGTCGGGCGAAACGGCGTCGATCGCCTGGACGGCCGCGGTCGTGGTGTTGTGTGCGTTTTGGTGGATCTTTGAACCGATACCGATTCCAGCTACCTCGATGATTCCGCTGGCCGTCTTTCCACTGGTCGGTGTATTGAGCAAGGAAGAGGTGGGCCAGGCTTACGGCCACCCTTTGGTGTTGTTGATGATGGGCGGTTTCATGCTTTCCACGGCGATGCAGCGCAGCGGTGCCCATCGCCGGATCGCGTTGAACATGGTCAAAACGTTCGGAGGCGATTCGGGTGGGCGGCGGTTGGTGTTCGGGTTCATGGCGGCATCGGCCTTTTTGAGCATGTGGATCTCCAACGCCGCGACCACGTTGATGTTGCTGCCCATCATCGCGGCGGTGATGGAAAAATCGACCAATCCGCGATTGCACACTTGCCTGCTGCTGGGGGTCGCCTACGCCGCCAGCATCGGCGGGATCGGAACACCCATCGGGACTCCGCCCAATCTTGTTTTCATGCGAGCGTTTGTTGAAAACGCGCATCGCGAAGAGCCCTCGTTCACCACGTGGATGACTTGGGCCATCCCGATCATCCTGGTGATGCTGCCCACCGCAGGTTTGTGGCTCACCCGCGGCCTGAAGCCCGAAGGCGGATTGCAGTTGCCAAGTGTGGGCCGATGGCGCAGCGAAGAGGTGAGAACTTTGGCCGTCTTTGCCGTCACCGCCACCTTGTGGATCACACGAAAAGAACCCTACGGCGGTTGGAGCGGCTTATTGGATCTTCCCGGCGCCAATGACGCCTGGGTTGCCATGTTGGCGGTCGTTGCCATGCACTTCATTCCCAACGGCAATGGCGAAACACTGTTGACCTGGGAAACCGCGTCCAAAATTCCCTGGGGCGTGTTGATCCTGTATGGCGGAGGCATCGCGATCGCCGCCGCCTTCGAATCGTCTGGGCTGAGCCAACTGGTCGGTGATTCCCTGGGCGGGCTGGCAGCCATTCCTGTCGTGGTGATGATCGGATGCGTCTGTTTGGCGGTGACGTTTTTGACCGAAGTGACCAGCAATACCGCCACCGCGAACCTGTTGTTGCCGATTTTGGCGGTCGCTGCTTTGACGGCCAACGTCGATCCGGCATTGATCATGGTTCCGGCCACGATCAGCGCCAGTTTTGCCTTCATGTTGCCCGTCGCGACGCCACCCAACGCGATCGTTTTCAGCAGCGAAAAGTTGACCATTCGCATGATGGCAAGAGAAGGCCTGGCATTGAATTTGATCGGCGTCGCAGTCGTGACGATCGTCTGCTGGCTGAAGTTTGGCTAGGCAGTCGGCGTGCTCTCCGAGCTCGCAACGAATTACTAGTTCGAAAAACACGCCGACGTAGCGGTCGAGGCGTCAGAAGTACAGGCTTGCCGACTTGGGACAAGTCGGCCTACACGACTCGCTCATTCCTAAAGCTTGGGATTGGCCATTCTTCCGACAAACAAGTAGGCGCCAGTGAGTTGGTCGTGAATGGCAAACAGAAAGGGACGATCCGCGACCAGTCGTTTTGGTTTTTCCGGCGCCAACGAACGCGTGATCCCGATGACCGCCGTGGCCGCGGCTGCCTCAGTACCTTCTTCGTCCACCTCGATCGCGGCTTCGTGAATCACTTTCGAAATCCACAAATCGATCTCGTCGGTGATGTTAGAAAAATCAGCAGTGTCGCGGAACATTTCGCCAGCCCCCAGAGCAGTCAGCGGGGCCTTGAGCTGAAACCGATTTCGCATCTGAAACTTCGGCAAGCCGATGCGAACTTCCCCTGCGCGGCGCATACTGGCGACCCAACGATCCAATCTTTCCGCCGAAAGTTCCGCTTCGATCGCCGACAAGCCGTCGGGGTCATTCGGCACGATCAACAACATCTGCATTCGCGGTTTCTTGTCGCCGTAAGTGAGCGCGCCGATGGCGAAGTCTTCGTGTTGTGCAAAGAGGGCACGACCCGTTTGAAACATCATTGGCGTCAGCACTGCTTTGCCATCGGCAAGCCGAAACGGAGCGGGACGCGTCGAATCGGGCGAAAAAGGCGTTGACCATTTCCCTTGAAAGTAAATCGCGCTGCAGAGCACAAATCGGGTCAGCGGATCGATATCGTCTTCGGCCAGAATCTTGGGGATCATGCCGCCGGTTTGATCACTGGCCCAGCGATTGATCTCCTCCCGCGCCGCTTCACCAGCTTGGACGAAGTCGACTTCGCGATAAGGTTCCGACAACCCCCGCGCAGCCAGCGCCTGGCGGAACGGCTCCTTGATACTCAGCTGCTGTTGAAACCAACCGGCCGCGCCCAGCCGCAATTCGTATCCCTGCGGTTGGTTGGAACCGCACAGTGCCCGTTGCAACCCTTGCAACTGCTCTTGGGCGATCGGCGCTTGAGGAAAAAGCAGCCGCCGTAGTTCCGCCGCCGTGCTTCCCGCCGCACCAGGTTCGACTAAGGCTAGCGCCGCGTAAACGTTCAGTGGCGAGCAGAAAACGTTCTGACCCGGCTCCGATGCCAACTGCCGGTACAGATCGACAGTGAATTGATTCTGCTGGGCGACCAGAGAATCGACGTTGAGTCTGCCGTCGGCAATGGCACCGGCGGCGGCCAAATGCTTGTCATCCGGTTCTGCGCCCATTGCAATTCCAATTGGAAGGGAAACGAAAATGGTGATCAGGCTGCCGACCAACGCCGCAGATGTCAATCGAATCGGTTTCATCGTCCATCCTTTCTGTCAAATCCGAGGCGCGCTGTTTGAACCATTCCATTAGAACGCAGGTGGAGGACCAGTCACGCCAAAAAGTTCTCCGGCGGCCAGCGAACTTTGCAATGGGCTAGAATTCCAGCATCGCCGACTTGGGACAAGTCGATCCAAAAAAACTCCAGGATCGCCGACTTGGGACAAGTCGGCCTACAAGGATTTCGTTCGCACTGCTGCCAGCGCGTTCGGGCGTTTCAACCGATTCATGCAGGCTTTTCGACGCTATGAATGACAACGATTCCGTGGAAGAAACGACGGCGTCACCGATCGATTTTTCGAAATACCGTACGCCCGAACTGGTCACCTCGATCACCGATTTTCTTAGCATCGGTGACAAAGTGATCCAGGTGGGCCGCTGGGCGGCGATTGGATGCCTGGTGCTGGCATTGGTGGTCGCGGCGATCTTTTTCCCAAAACTTCCCTTGTGGGTGTTCTTCGTGGTGTTGTTCTACGTGGTTCCTGCTGGATTGGGCACCGGGGCGATGTTTGGTTTGGCCGAAGCCATCCGGCGCAGTGCCGACGGCATGCTGTCGATTGTCGACTTGGCGCTGCACGAGACCGAGATCATTGCTTCGGATGTGCGAAAACTGCGCAGCGGAAACCAGCAATTGCCGCCTCCCGGAGCTCTAGTCAACCAGGTGTACGACCACCTGATTCATCCGATCGTTCGAGATGCATTCTTTGCGGATCTGGGCATCATCGGCCGATTGCTGTTGTGGCTTTACGACCGAACACTGCATCGGTTGATTCGATTCGTGATCCGTCGATTTGTCCCCGACAGCTACGAAAGAATCCCCACCGACGAAGAAATCGAAACGACCAAGGAGCTTCTGAGTGCGGCCGAAAAAGTTGCCGACAACGAAGAAGCGATCACCTCCGGTTTAACAGCTGCTCGTGAGAAAATCGCTTCGGTCGGGTTCTGGTTGAAGCTGTTGATCGCGGCGCCGCTTTATTTGCTGTTCGGAGTTGGTTTTCTGTTGGTGGTCGTTTTTCCGCTGCTGGTGATCTATTTCACGCTCGCCATCGAGGTGGAAGAAGCTCAAGCGGTCGGTCAGTGCCTGGAGATTGTTTGGAGTAGACTCTAGTGGCTACTTTACTCGCCCCTTCGGATCGATCCATGAAAACTCTGTTGATTCTCTTCGTTACAGCGTTTGGTATCCATGCGGTTGCTGCCCGCGCGGCCGATCGTCCTAACATTATGATCCTGTTGGCGGACGACATGGGCTTCGGCGACATGGGTTGCATGGGCAGTAAAAAGCTGATCACGCCCAACCTGGATGCGTTGGCAGCTTCGGGAGTGTTATGCAGCCGGGGGTATGTTGCCAGTCCGGTATGTTCCCCTTCGCGCGCAGGTCTGTTGACCGGACGCGACCCGCGCCGATTCGGGTACGAAGAGAACTTGAACAAATCGGCCGCAAACTATGCGACTCGGCCCGAGCTGCTCGGTTTGCCGCCAGGCGAACATACACTCGGCGACCACCTTCGCGCCGCCGGATACGCCACCGCGCTGATCGGAAAATGGCACCAGGGAATGGGAGAAGGGTTTCATCCCAATGAGCGAGGTTTTGATCACTTTTGCGGAATGCTGGGCGGCAGCCACAACTATTTTCCTCAACCAAACAAGCACTCGTTGCAGCGAAACGGCCAGCCTCTGGAAGAGTGGTCGAGTCCCTATCTGACCGATTTCTTTACGGACGAAGGACTGAGGTGGATCAAAAAGTCTCGCAGCGAAAATCCGCAGAAGCCCTGGTTTGCGTTCATGTCTTACAACGCACCTCACGGACCGCTGCAGGCAACCGAAGCGGACTTGGCCCATTTCGACCACATCACCGACCGCAAACGAAAGATTTACGCGGCGATGATGTTCGCGCTCGATCGAGGCGTGGGGCGTTTGCGAAATTACCTGCTGCACAGCGGCCAACTCGACAACACGCTGATCGTCTTCTTCTCCGACAACGGCGGGGCGACGGGAAATGCGAGTTGGAACGGACCACTATCGGGTGCGAAAGGATGTTTGAAGGAAGGTGGCGTCCGCGTGCCGATGATCTGGTCGTGGCCACAAGTGTTGCCGAAGGAAACTCGGCACGACGCGCCGATTTCCGCTTTGGACTTGTTGCCTTCGTTCATGGCTGCCGTCGAAGCCAAACCATTGCCGCTGGTCGAGCCCCGAAGCCATGAAGACCGGCGGAATCGCAAGCGGATGTTGGAAGTTTTCGGAGCCTACGACGGAATCAACGTGCTGCCTCAACTTCAAGGCGAAGTTGCCGCCGGTCCGAGGACACTGTTTTGGCGGTTGCAGGGCCAAGCGGCCGTGCTCAGTGGCGATGATAAACTGATTCGACTGACTCATCGGCCGGCTCAATGGTTTCGTCCGGCAAGCGACGTTGCCGAGCAGACCGATCTGGCCGCCAGCGACACCCAGCGGTTTCAGCAGCTGTTCCAAACACTTGGCCAGTGGGAGGCAATGCTTCCCACCGTCCCGCTCTGGGGTTCCTCGCCCTATTGGATCGGACAAAGCGCCCGCGACTACGACAACTTACCGGCTCGCCCAGAACCGTAAGAGGGTGCCTTCCGAATCAGATCGTCGGCGACTTTTCCAAAGTCGCTTCGAGCGTGCCGGTTCGGAGAACCGGCCGACAGACGGAGCCCGATCTGCAAAGTGCCCCCAGTCCTCCAATGGATTGCCGGGTCCAGAGGCCATGCGGAGTTCATCCTCTCGCGATACGGCCTCGGTAAGTGATTGCTGCGAAATCGCCTCACCGCTTCGCGATTCAATATGCAATTGGTGACTCATGTTCTACCGAATAGGAAATCAGGTTAGGAAGTGTTGACATGCCGCCGCTTTTGCACCAGGCGAGGCGGAATCATTTTTTGTGTGGTGGAGTGTTCTTTTTGGGTAGCCACTTTTTGAGCCCTTCGATGGTGCCCGAGTAGTTGGCGTCGCCGGCCAGGTTTTTCCATTCGTAGGGATCGGCTGTTTCGTCATAGAGTTCTTCGCTGCCGTCCTGATAACGGATGTAGCGGTACTCTTTGGTGCGCACTGCGTGTCGCATGTAGCCGTGGGTGGTGATGGCGGGACGGTCCCACGGCGCTTTCGGGTCTTTCAGCAACGGAACGATGCTGACTCCGTCACAGTGGTCGGGGATCGGCAGACCGGCAAGCTGGCAAAGCGTCGGGTAGATGCTCATGAAATCGACGGTCGCATCGCAGATGGCGTTTTTGGGCGTGACGCCGGGTGCGACCCACATCAACGGCGCCCGGGTCGCTTCTTCCCAGAGTGCAAATTTGCGCCAGTGTTGTTTTTCGCCCAGATGCCAGCCGTGATCGCCCCACAAAACAATGATCGTGTTTTCGCGATAGTCCGATCGGTCAAACGCATCGAGCAATCGTCCCAATTGGCCATCGGCGTAGGTGATCGAAGCCAGGTAGGCTTGCACCGCTTCCTTCCATGCACCGGCGTCGGTGATTTTCTTGTGATCGCCCTGCGGTCTGGCAGTTTTGACACCTTCGGCGGGAATGTCGTCCAAATCACCCTCGGTGTGAGGAGGCAATTCGATTTCGGACAGCGGGTGCATGTCAAAATACTTTTTCGGTACCGACCAGGGCATGTGCGGCCGAAAAATGCCACAAGCGATGAAGAACGGTTTGTCGTGATCGGCAGCCAGTTGGTCGATGCAGTAGGAGACCGTGTGGTAGTCGCCGACCGCTTGATCATCACCCTTGAGCTGCGCCCAACGCACTCCGCCGAAGTCCTTTTTGACGTAGGCTCCCTCGTTTTTCACTGGTTTTCTCTGGGCGTAGTCGTCCCATTCGGATCGTCGACCAAAAGTACCGTGATAGATCTTGCCGGCGCCGACCACGCGGTAACCGTTGGTTCGGAAATGCGAGTTCAATGTCTGCTGCGGGTGGATGTGCGGCCGATAGTCGTCCGAGTTGTGATACACGCCAGTGGTGAACGGTCGCATTCCACCCATCAACGCGGCGCGCGAAGGATTGCAGGCGGGCGCGGCGCAATAAGCATGAGAGAAGCTGACACCCATCGCGGCAAGACGATCCAGGTTGGGCGTGATCGTTTGAGGGTTGCGACCGAGATGACCGATCCAATGGTTCAAGTCATCCACAGCAATGAACAGAACGTTAGGTCGGTCGGAAGTGGACTCCTGGGCGCGAACTTCCAACTGGACAACGAGAAGGAAAACAGGCGCAAGCAGCAGGCGCATCATGGCAGATTCCGTGCATCAAGAAAACTTCAGCGTGGGGGAATACAAAGATTGTAGCCGCTCCGGTGTCTCGCTTCTCTGGCTCCCTCTCTCCTCTTCTCCCCCACTCCCCCACTTGAACAAGAGGGGGAGAAGAGGAGAGAGGGAGCCAGAGAAACTTGTGCAAACACTAACGGAGAATCACTCTTCGGGCACGTCGATGCTGGGCGGAAGGTCGTTGAGGGATCCGCCGTCGGAAATGGGTGCCGAGGGCGGAGTGGGAAGCTCTTCCGTTTGGGGTGCGGAGAGGTCGGGAGGGGGCGCCGGGATCTCGTTCCTTTGCCAGCGGATCGAATCGGGATCATCGATCGGCGTCAACTCGATGATGTTGTTTCGCAGCCGCTCCTCTTCGTCCGATCGATCTTCGTCACTTTGGGTGTCGAATTCGGGTGTCTCTGGACCGCGGTCCAACGTGGGATTGAAAGTCAGCGAAAGTTGACGGTCGGCCCAGCGGCGCCAGTCGGGCCGCGTTTCAATCAGGATCAAATCCTGCAACTGCGTCACCACCGTGGGATCGTCTTCTCCCAACCGGAGTCGCAGCCTGACCAGGTTGCCCAAGAAGTTGGGATTGGCGGGATCCATTTCGACCGCTTGGGAATAAAGATCCATCGCCTCAAAGACTCGTCCGGCGGTCTCCAGCGTCAATGCCATGTTGTAGTAGACCGCCGGGTCTTGCGGCATCAGATCCATTGCCTGTTCGAACGCCAGCGCGGCCTGGTAGAGGTTACCCTGTTCGTAATGCAGCAGGCCGAGATTGTTGTGGGCGGGGCCGTAAGTTTTGTCGGCATCGATCGCGGCGGTGAATTTGTCGGCGGCCCGTTCCACCTCGCCGTGATGAAGCGCCTTGACTCCCACCAAAGTCAACCGCGCCGCCTCGGCGGGATTCTGAGCAGCCTGAATACGAATGATCGACTCGTTGGAACCCTTCAACACCGCGCAGCCAGCCAGCACCACCGTCGCCAGGGCGACCGTGAAACATTGGTTCAACAGGAGGATTCTTGCTCGCGTCATCCGCAAAGCCTGTGTGCGCACAACAACCGACAGTCGTCACCGGCTTTTCGGAGAAAAAATCATCTGGGTCAAGACCAACTGGCTTTCCCATTTTTCCTGCCCGCCGCGGTTGTCGTTCTGCGGCTCGGTCAGGGTGATATCGCGAACCACGGTGCCGGTTTCCTCATCCCGCAAGGCTTCGCAGAAGGTGATGATTTGCTGCAGCGTCGCCGCCGACAGTTCGACGTTGGTGGCACGCAGTTCGAAGTCACTGCGCTGGATTCTGGCTGGATCGAGCGGTTGTTCCTTCAGCAGGCTCGACTGCGGCAACCCGGCCGATTCCCGCGCGGCCGAGACACGGTTGGCAATTTCGGCGGGCGATTCAAGCTGCAGCGCCGCCACCTTGGGGGCCTGGCGGAGCCGATTGATCTCGCCCAGCTTCCGTGAAACTTCATCGAGATCGGCTTGCGCCTGGGCCAACCGGCTGGAAGCCGACCGGGCGTCCAACACACTCAGGATCGCGTAAACGCCAAGGATGCCCAGCGCCAACGTGACGAGCCATCGCCGGCGAGTCGTCTGCTTTGCCGCGTCGTTCATCCGATCGGTCCTCCGATTCGCGCGTGAATCGAAAGGGTCGATTCGGGCTGCCGAGTCCGACTTTGGTCCTGCGTTTCCGTTTGACCGGTCGCTTTTGGGTCGTCCGCCAAGGTTCGGGCAGTCCAGGTTGCTTCCAGCAGCGATTCGAAGGTGCGAGCATCTTTCAGAGTGGTGCCGGGCGGTTTGACATCGAAGCCGGCGGAGGAGAGCGACGTTGCCAATGCGCCGGCATCAACCGGATTGCGAACCTGCAGATCGAGATCGACTTGGCCGTCGGCGATTTTGATGTGAGTGATCCGAAATCGAACCTCGCTGGGCAATGCCCCCAAAAGCTCGCGAAGTACCATCGTTGCCGAAACCGGCACGTCGACTTCGGATGTTTCACCTCGCGAACCGAGCACCTTGGCATGTTCGCTGCGAACGCGCCTCAGAATCGCTCCGGGAACTCGTGAACCGGGGAACGCTTCGCGGAACAGCTGTTGTTGCTTTGCCTGGACGGTGGTGATCTGTGATTCGATTCGGTGGGTGCGCCACCAGCCGCCGACGGCCAACGCCAGCAAACATGCGGCAACGGCCAGGCCAAGTAGGCGAAGCTGACTTTGGATCGCCCGCAATGGATCGGACGGTCCCAACGCATCGCGACGCAAGTTGAACCAGCGGCTGGAGGGATGATGGATCAGCAGTGCGGCACCACGAACGGCCAAGTCGCTGGCGTTTTCACCGTTCAGCCGGGCTCGGGGATAGGCGTCCAAGATGATCGATCGCGGATTCAAATCGGCGCCGGCAACCACCACTTCGCCCGCCTCTTCGGTGCTGTCAAGCAACTTGTACCGCCGCAGTTGTGACCGATCGACACGGAAATGTTTCCAAGCGGCAAGCGTGCGACTGCGGAGCGTGATTGCGTCGCACTGGTCACCTTCCACCAACAACAGTTCGGCATCGTCGGCCAATTCACCCGATTCGACCAGCGCCCGCGCCGCTAGCACTGCTCGGGGTACGATGCTGCGAACCGGAATGCCGACCGATTCCAATGCTTCGGCAATCGCGTGCCAACGATCGATGGGGACGGCGATCGCGGCGACTTGCTTTTGCGGTTGGCCGGAAGGAACGACCGTGAAATCGGCGACCATCGATTCGGCGTCGATCGGCAAATGATCCTCGAACTCGTAGGCCAGCGCGGCGCGATCGCGGACGTCGATGTCGTCATCGGGAGAAAGCTTTGCGAAGAAACAGGAAGTCGAATCGGGCGCCAGAACGCAACTGGGGTTCTTCATTCCGGCCAGCTTGGTCATCAGATCAGCGCACACCGCCAATTCAGACGGTTCGACGTCTGCCGCAAGTTCTTCCGTTTCGTCACCGACGACCAACAGCCAACCGCCCGATCGTTCGATCACCGCGCAACCGGGCAGGCTCATGGGATGCGTCTCCGGTTGTTTGCCCGCCGCCCGCCGCCGCCACCTTTCGGACCGCTGCTCTTCTTTTCCAGCCGAATCGTTGACTCGTCGCCTTGATACTGCAGCGTGATTTGTTCGGATTCGATTTTCTGAATCCTTACTCCCAGCGGAGACAGTTCCAGCGGCTCGCCCACTCCCTTGACGTCAAACTTTCCCGATTCATCGGCGATGATGGCTAGGCTTTGATCGGACTGGATGATCGTGCCGACCAAGGTGAGGTTCAACTTGGGTTTGGAGGGCGGCGGAGTGGTTTTGGGCTGAACCTTGACCGTTGGCGGCGGAGTCGGTTTCGGCTCGGGTGGATCATAAAGTGTCCCGCGCAGCGGCATGGCTAAGCGGGTATTGTCCGCCGGTGGGGCGCTGACAACCGGTTCCTCGCCGATCACCGGTTGCTTGCCGGCTGGCCTGCCGGCCACACCGGCTGGTTCGATTGCCGCGGCCGACCAATAGACTGCCCCGATGGTGCCGAGCAGAAAAGTGCCCGCAAGGCAAGAAAGCAGTCGTTGTTGCGTCGCGATATCCATGGTTTCAGCCGTCGAGGTACGAGCCGGGTCACTCCATCAGATCGGTTTTCGGATCAGTATGCAAACTTTTGATAACGAGTGACTCCTTCGTCGTCGCGGGACATCACGATGAACTGTTGGTAGGGCTTGCCTGTTTTTGCCGAGGCGTGAATCCAGAGGGAAAAATTGGTACTGGTTTCGGACAACAGACCTCGCAGGCGGCGGCGATTTGCCGGTGTGTTGACCTCCGTTTCGATCAGCACACCGAGCGCGGAAGTGGGGTTTTTGCGGTATCGCTGCAGCATTCGCCGGGCGCCTCCATCTTGAATCACCGAGCCGGCAGCCGCCAGAATCGCATCGTCCGAAGCTCGTCGAAAGTTCAACTGTCCGCTTCCCCAACAGGTTATACCGGTCGTAGCGATTGGAAGGCCTGCCTCGATACCGGTCGCTCGCCGCAATCGCCCCAGATCAAACACCTCGCCCCAGCTGCGAAACGCGTCGGGGATTTCCCGTTCGTTTTCGGATTCGTCTTGACCTGCCAACAGCCGCGGCGACTGCCTGCTGAGCAGTAGCGGCGGGGTCACCGGCGTCAACTCGGCGGCCATCGCGAATGCCGGCCCGGCGATTTTGGCGATCGCCTGTTCTACCTCCCGCTGCCCGGCGTGGTGGTACAACGAGTTGAGATTCAATTTGGCATCTTCGTCGGCAAGCAACATGTCGAAGGTAACCCCACCGATGCTGACCGCGGTGCGAAGGAAGGGTGTCGGCGGCAGTCCGGGTGTTTGCTGGGCAGCTATCTTTTCACGCAGTTCAAAAACTTTGGGTGCGCGATACAGCAGAGACTTTTCCAAAGTCAACGCGCCCCATCTCTGCTGCAATGATCGCTGTGCATCGGCGGCCTGCAATCCTCGCCGAAGGCTGACTTTGGCAAGTGTCGCCAGCACGGTCACGACCAACACCGACACGGCCAACACGACCAGCAGGACATACCCGCGCCGCTGTGGTTTCGATCTTTTGTCCAGCACGCTATCCGGCATGATGATGAATCACCTCGCGCCAAAGGACCTTGCCATTGTCGGCCAACATCGTGACTCGAAAACTTCCCGGTACTGGCGGCAATCCTCCCGTGACCGCTTGATGCAACAATGCATCCTCGGCATCGGTTTCTTCCAGAGGTTCGATTTGCAGCGTTCCAAAACCAAACCACACCGGTTGGCTGGTTTCACCATCCTCGCTGGAAGCCCGTCGAACCAGGATCATGCGGCCGGCGGCGCGAACCGGTTGGTAACGGACCGCGCCGGCACGAAGCGTCGGTGAGCCGTCGCGACGGTCGTGACCAAGAAATCCATACAATGATACTCCGTCGGCAGTGACCGCCATGCCGCGAGCATTCAAGAAGTCACGGCGCATTTGGGAAACCAGTTGCGTCACGGGCCAGCGGTTGATTTCCGCCTGGCGAAGCTGATTGGTTTCTCGAACCGACGACCAAACGACACTCAGCAGCGCCGCGGTCATCATCGCTGCCAGGACCGCCGATGCCAACAACTCGATCAACGTGAACCCGCTTCGCTTTCGGCTTTCCATCACACGCCTCCAGCGGTATCGATGTTTGACCGGCGGACCACATCGACCGATGTGTGCACCCGGTGTTCGCCGCTGGCCGTGATTTCAATCACTTGCAGACGAATCACTTGCAGCGGCACTCCGGCCGGAGCTGTCGTCCCGACCGGCTGCGTTTGCCAGTACCAGGTGGGATGACTGTCAATCGATCCGTTAGCCAAAAGAGGGATACCTTCACGGCTGCCCATGAACCGGCTGAGCAAGTCGTCGGCAACAGCAACCGCCGCGATTTTCGCATCGGCACGGCGAAGCTGACGACGGTGGGCCGAAAAAGACAACAACGAACCGACAAGGACCGTGGCCATCAAGGTCAATCCCACCACGACTTCCATCAAGGTGAAACCGGAAGGAACGGTCGAATGTGCGCGAAAAGCCTTCCGAGGACTGGATGATTTGCGACGGAGCTTACAACGAGAGAATCTCATCGACCTCCTCTTGATCATCCAGTGCGATCACTTGGCCACTGAGCCCAAGTACCACCAACCAGCGACTCGTTTTGCCGCGTTGAAAACAGACTGCATAGGTGGGAGTTTGTCCTTGGCGGCCGACGTCGATCGACATGCTACTGCCCACGGCCGATCCGCGGCGCAGTCGAATTTCCGCGATCTCCACTTGGCGGGGCAGATGGTAAGTCGCGCCGTCGCGGCGGTCTCCCACCGTCAGTCGGCCGCGATTGCGATCGATCGTTGCCAGGACCTGTGCCTGGGCGCTGCGGGCGTCTCGACGGGCGCGGGCGTCGAAAATTTCAAACGTCTCCACCGCGCGGCTCAACTGATGATGATCCATGGTGCCGCGAAGCGAGAAGACGACCAACGAGGAGAGCAACGCCAGCACGATCATCACGACGACCAATTCGATCAGCGTGAAAGCGCGCCGCACCGTCGGCGATTTCTCCGAAATCGCATCGCTCGAAGGCGTGTGTGCCAGTTCGGAGAACTGGCCGACTGTCGGCGATTTCTCCGAAATCGCATCGCAATCCGGTTCGAAAAATCGTTTGCATCTAAGCATCGCTTGAGTCCAGCGATTCACTCGAAAAATCCTGATTCTCGCCCTCGCCCCCTTCCCGTCCGTCGGCTCCCAGGGAGATCACTTCAAACGCTTCATTGCTGCCGGGACTGACATACTCGTAGGCGTTCTTCCAAGGATCGAGCGGAACTTTGGGAAGAAAGCCGTCCGGCCACGTCGTCGTTCCCTCGGTCAGGATTTCGAGACCTTCGTCGGTCGTCGGGTAGCGGCCCTGGTCGGCATAAAACGTTTCGATCGCTTTGACGATTTCAGCGATCTGAGTCTTGGCGGTGTGTTGCCGAGACGAAATCAGATACCCGCGGGTACGGACCGCGACCAGTCCGGCCAACATGCCAAGAATGACCATCACCACGATCAATTCCACCAACGAAAAAGCACCGCGCCGTCGTCGTGGCACGACACAGTTGGCCAAACGGCCGCGCGTCGAAGCAGCGAAACAAGAAGTTCGTCTTTGATCGTCACATGACATTTCCCGCCTCCAGAATGGGCAAAATCGTCGCCAACAGCAAAAAACCAACCATGGCGGCAAGGACCAGAATCAATGCCGGTTCCAACAAGGCTGTCAGCCTGGCTGATGCCGTGGCAACTTGTGTGTCGTAATCGTCGGCCAAGCGAAACAGCATCTCGTCCAGCGTGCCCGATTGTTGGCCGACCGAAAAGACTCGAACGGCAAGTGGCGGAAATGCTTCACTTTGTTCCAACGCGTCGGCGAACTCTTCGCCCGCCGCGATCCGCTGGCCACAGGTGCGCAGGGCTTTCTTGAAGATCACATTTCCCGTCGACCGTTCGGCCAATTCGACAGCGCGAGTCAATTCGACGCCGCTGCGCGAAAGGGTGGCGATGATCATGGCAATCCGGGCCACCCCCTGCTTGATCGCCATCGGTCCGATCAATGGTAAACGCAACAGGGTGCGGTGCCAGATTTCTTTGCCCCGTTCGGTTCGCAGCATCAGCGTGATTGCGAAAACCGCTGCGACCCCAGCGATCAACAGCAACCAACCGTAGGCAAGCAGCGCGTCGCTGACGGTTTTGGCAACCATCGTCGGCCAGGGCAAACGGTCGAGCGTTTCCTGCAAACTTTCCAACAATGGCGGCAGAACGGAAGTCATCAAGAAAATCGCCGCCGCCGTTCCAAAACAGATCAAGAACGCCGGATAAACCATCGCCGTGGTGACACTGTCGCGAAGGGCCAACTGCTTTTGTTTGAACTCGGCAAGTTGTCCGAGAACGGAGTCGAGCGTGCCGGAGTTCTCGCCCACCTCGACCATGTGGACCGACGCGGCGTCGAACAGGTCGGGCCGATCGCCCAGCGCCTCGGCCAGCGACGAACCTGCCGCCACTCGGTCGCGGACACCCAGAATCGCCGTTCGAAAGGCGCCGCGATTTTGTTCGGCAAGCGTATCGAGCGCATCGAGCATCGGGATGCCCGCATGCAGAAGCATCGCCAGTTCGTGAACGGCAGTCGCCCACTGAGCGCTGGAGGAAGCAAGCGAGAGCTTTGGCAGCCAACTGCGGCTCGATTTCGTCACACACTCGGCGAGCTTCTTAACGCGGACTCCTTCGCCACGCAGTTGGTCTCTTGCCTGGCGCGGAGTGTCAGCGGCGACCGTGCCTCGGACGGTCGTCGAATCGCGATCAACGCCTGTGTAAGAAAAAACTGCCATGGAAGCGTATGCCGATTCGTCATTCGACAGCACTCTTCCTCTGGGAGAGTCGGGCTGGGATGGTGAAACCGCCGGGGTTTAGGGGATTTACGGAGAATTGATGTTTTAAAACTGTTACGCCCCAGCGTATTCGTTTTGTGTCTAAACCCACGAAGCGAAGGAGCGCAACAGTGCACGTATCATCCGCTAAAACACTCGAGCATTTCAAGTCGCCTTGGCGATGTCTCTCACGGTCGTTGTTCTTCTCTCGAAATCGCTGGAAAACGCGTGCATTGCGTTTGCGACAGGAGATTCAAGAGACGCGCCTTCAACTCAAGCAGGCTCAGCGGGAACAGACGCGGCTGCGAAATCTGACTGAGAATCTTCAACAGCGTCTCGACCGACAGGTCACACACTCGGCCAACTCCCTGCCAAATTGGAAAAACTTGCCCGGTCATCAATTCAGTGCCGAAATGATCTGTCTTTGCTGCCAACTGAGCCTACTGATTGGAGTCCGAGCAGTTCCCAAAGTCATCGAGTGCTTTGCCGAAACCTTTCACCTGCAAATCGAAGTGCCCTCAAGAGATGCGGTGCGAAACTGGATCTGTCGCAATGGCGTTGCGATCCTCAAAGAAGCGTCCCGAGCAGACGACTGGGTGTGGATGATCGACCACAGCGTTCAGTTAGGAAAAATGTTTGTGCTCGTTGTGCTGGGGATTCGCCGGAGCCAGTTGCCAAACGATCGCGCTCTGCGACGTCAAGACATGACGCCACTTGCGGTTTTACCAACGTCCTCACGCGACAAAGAAGAAGTGGCCAAACAATTGAGTGATACCGCTGAGCAGTTTGGTACACCGCTGGCGGTTCTCAGCGACGGAGCGTGTGAGTTGCACGAAGGCGTTCGCCGCCTAAAGAGCAAGGATTTTTCGGGAGTCCACCTCGACGACATCAAGCACAAGGTTGCCAATTTGCTGAAGAAACTGCTTCGTGGCGACGAGCGATGGAAAGCGTTTTCGGCCAAACTGGGCACGACCACTGCGGCGATTCAGCAGACCGAACTGGAGCATCTCTTGCCACCTCGAAAGAAGGAGAAAGGCCGTTTTATGGATTTTGGACGATTGATCGACTGGGCGAAGATGATTGAGAACCAATTGACCCAGACGACCTGCTCGAATCATGAACGCATCGTCGAGAAGTTGGGCTGGATCAGTCAGTTCGAGGCCGACTTGCAACTGTGGTGTCAGTACCGTCGCTTGATTGGCGAAACATTAACGATGGCAAGCGAACGAGGCGTATTCGCCGGAGCCAGTGAAAGCCTGCGAGAACGTCTATCGAATTGTGAAGTCCGGGACGAGTTGGCGTTTCAATTTAGCGATCAAATTGTCTCATTCTATCAGCACAACGAAGCTCAACTTGAGAAGCTCGATTGCACCGACATCATCTTGCCCAGCAGCACCGAAGTGCTCGAATCCGGATTTGGGGGATTCAAGGCGTTACAAGGAAATCACGGTCGAGGAACATTTACGAGCTTGCTTGCGGTCTTCGCGACTCAGTTTGACGAGTGCACTGCGGCAAAGATCCGAGGGCGATTCACGAAGGTCTTAAACAAAGACGTCAAAGCCTGGTTAAGATCTTCGGGGCTAACCAATTCGACGCAATCCCGTCGCACCCGAGCATACGCCCAGGCAAAGACCAACGAAACACTTTTTTCAGCCGCGTAGCGAGTTTTCACCATCCCAGAGTCGGGCTCTCAGGCCGCTACCGCGTCCGACCCTCCCGGAAGGGAGGGTGATCTCATTCAAACAACGAAGTCATTTCCGAATAAATCCTATAGTGTCGTTACTCTCAATACTTCATCCAACGTGGTGATTCCCTGGTGAACCTTCAGCAGACCATCGGTCGCCAACAAGTGCATTCCCGCCGCCAATCCAGCCTGGCGAATTTGGGAGGCGTTGCCGCGCGATTGCACCAGCTCTCGGCAGGCATCATTGATGACCAGCAACTCAAACAATCCAACTCGGCCTCGAAAACCGGTGCCGCGGCACGACTGGCATCCGGACGGTTTGTAAACCCCGCAAAGATCGGCAAGACGGAGCCCCTGTTCGGACATCAGTGACGGCGGCAGCACGGGAAGGTCGTGGGAGTGCGCGGTGTCGGGCTGTTTGCAGTCTTCGCAAAGCCGGCGGACCAATCGCTGTGCCAGGGAAGCCACCAGCGAACTGCTGACCAGGTAAGGTTCGATGCCCAGGTCCAACAACCTGGTCACGGCGCTGGCGGCGTCGTTGGTGTGCAAAGTGCTGAAGACAAGGTGGCCGGTCAGCGAAGCTTGGATTGCCATCACCGCCGTTTCATCATCACGGATTTCGCCCACCATGATGATGTCGGGATCCTGACGCAGAACACTTCGCATCCCCGATGCAAACGTCATCCCTTTCTTTTCGTTGATTTGTGTTTGAGAGATCCCGTCCAATTGGTATTCGATCGGGTCTTCCAACGTCAGCACGTTCAGGTCGTGCGAATTGATCTCCTGCAACGCCCCGTAAAGCGTGGTGCTTTTGCCGCTTCCGGTCGGACCGGTGACCAGGATCATGCCGTGATCGCGAGTGATCAACTGGCTGAAGACGTCCAGGTAGTGCGGCGGCATGCCCAATTCACCCAGCGTGTACAGCCGCGCGCTTTTGTCCAACAAACGAATCACGATCCGTTCGTTGTGGCTGGTCGGTAGCGACGCGATTCGCAAGTCGACAGTGCGGTCCCCCAGTTGCACCGTGGCCCGCCCGTCCTGAGGCAACCGCTTCTCGGCAATGTTCATTTTGCCGAGCACCTTGACGCGGGTGAGAACCTCTTCCTGAACCCCCTTGGGGATTTCAAAACTATCAAACAGCACGCCGTCGATGCGCTGCCGCACCACCACCCGATCTTCGTAAGGTTGAATGTGCACGTCGGAAGCGCCCGCTTTGACGGCGTCAAACAATAAGTGATTGACCAGTCGAATGATCGGAGCGCGGCCTTCGGTATCCAGCAGGTCTTCGCGAGAGGCAAGCGCGCCGACCTCGCTGAGCACGGTTTCACGGTCGATCGAATCGATCACTTGTTGCGCTTGGCTGGACCGATCGGCATAGGCCACATTGATGGCCGACTGGATCGCCGCTCCGGTGGCCAGGATCGGATCGGCTGACTGGCCCAAGGCACGGCCGACGATATCAAGATGCTCGTAACCATCGCGGTCACAGATGGCGACGACAAAACAGTTCTGTCGATCGCGAAAACCAAGCACCCGATGCGAACGGGCGTAGGAAATCGAAAAGCGGGCCAAAAAATCGGGATCCGGCTGCAGCGACGACAGGTCCGAAAGGGGAGCCGAACCGAGCGCTTCGGCAAGCAGCGCCACTTCATCCCCGCTGGCCTGCGGTAGCTCTTGCCGACCATCCGATCGGGCATCGCCATCGGGGCGATCCTCGCTGGCGATCAACGGTGCAGCACGCTGGTCGGGTGCCTCACGATTGGGCTGGGTGGCTTCGGACATGGGATCAGGATCGGACCGCTTTCGGGATCGTCTCCCGGAATTTCAGCGTCTTGGACTTCTATATCAGATAAGTATCGCAGATCGCGGAACCGCGAGTCGCGCAAAATCTTTGGTCGAATGAAAAGGAAAAAGGAGGTCGTCGTTTCCTGTGCCGTGGTCAGGCTGGTCAATTCTCGCAGGATCGGGATCTTTTCGGTCCACGGGACTCCCGTGAAAGTATCGTTCTCGTTGATCCGTTTTAGCCCGCCGACCACCACCGTTTTGCCGTCGGGAATCGTGACCACGCTGCCGACCCGGTCGATCTGGCGCGGCGGCGGCAGGTTCGCTCCAGCATCACCCACAAAGGTACTGAACTCCACATCGAATTCTAGTTGAAGGTGGTCGTCTTCGTTGATGTGGGGTGTGACGGTAATGATTGTACCGGCTTGTTGGTCGCCACCCAGGCTGGTGGTGGCGACTTGCACCGAAGTGTTGACGCTGGCAAACGGCACGCTGGCAACACTTTCCAGCGTTCCCGTCTGGTTGTCGTTGACCAAGATCTTCGGCGACGCCAGGACTCGGCTGCGAGTATGCCGCGATAGCGCTTGGACCACCACGTCGGCCACATCGGGATCGATCAGCACACCGTTGAATCCGAGCGCCGGATTGACGGTCAAAAACCCGTTGGAAGGGTCGACTTCGCTGAGCCCAAAGGAGGTGAATTTGAATAGCCGCTTGGTGCCCGTTCGGTCTCCGATCGAGACCTCGACACCGAGGGCAAAGTTGTCGGAGGTGTCGACCGCCACGATCTCCGCCTCGATCATCACCTGAGGCCGTCGTTGGTCCAGCGAACGAATCAGTTTTTCGTACAACGGTTGAACGTTGGAAGGCGCGTAGACGATCAAGCTGTTGGTCGCGACATCGGCCGACACGCGCGCACCACCGGGTAAGGTAGCGACTTGGGCACCGCCGAAACCGCCAAATGCTCCCAGTCCGCCGACTCCGCCGCCATCAAAAGGTGTACCTCCACCGATCAACGGGCTGAGTGCGCGGTTTTGATTGATGCCTGTCGACGGCGGCGCGGTGTCATCCGCATTGCCGTTTTCAAGCGGCAGCCGAGTGGTCGAAGGGGTTTGCGCGTTCATGCCGGGGAAGGTGCCCATTCCGCCCGTTGGATAGAGGCCGCCGCCGATTCCAAAACCAGGATTGACTCCGCCGACGTTCAATCCGCCCAGCGAACCAAAGGCGCCAAAGCCCAGACCGCCGGCCCCCGCGACCGCGCCGCTACCAGCAGCCTCCTGCAACGCCAGCAGCGAATAGAGCACTTCGACCGCGCTGGCGTTGCGAAGCTTGTAAAACTGAATCGGACTTTCGTCGGCATCGACCGGCCGGTCCAATTCTTTCATCAACGTTTCAATCTGCTGGTGAACCTCGGCCGGAGCCCGCACGATCAACATGTTGCCGTCTTCGTCCACCGTCGTTTCGATCGACGATTCCGATTGATTGCTTCGGACCAGGCCACGAACCAGTCTGTCCATCCGATCGGCCGCAACGTTTTGCAGCCGGTAGGCGCGGGTGATGAAATCAGTACCGGTGTCCAATTGCTGCAGCAGACGCATGATCTGGCTGACGCGATCGGCTTCGCCGGCAACCACCACCCGTTTTCCTGATGCGTCGTTGAACAATTTGACGTCCAGCGCGCCGGCGGCAGTGGGATCTTTGCGCAACAGCGAATCGACCTGTTCAATCAACGCGGCGGGAGTACGATTTTTGGTGCCGTAAAAATCGATAATCGTTTCACTTCTGGGTTGGTCGACCAGCTTCAAAAGTTCGACCATCGTTCGAACGTTCTGGGCGTAGTCGGTGACGATCACCAAACCGTTTTCCGGCAGGGCGATGAAGTTGGCACTCTTGGACAGAAAACTGCGCATGGTCTGAGAAAGCTTCGACACATCCGCGTTTTTGACTTCGATCACCTGGGTGACTGCGGCGGCCGGCCCGTCGCGCGCCAACACCTCGGCTGCTTCCCCCGGCCTGGCGTAAGGCCCCATGTCGGCAACGTCGATGATCCGCTTCCAGCCGGGAACGTCCGATTCGACGATCGCCAAATTTTCACCCTTCAACAGACTTCCCAGCAAAATCGGCAGCGCTTCCTTGGGTAGTTTTGCCGGTGTGTAGACAGTGACTTGGCGGTTGGCCAAATCCGCGCTGTACAGAAAACGCACATCCAATTGTTTGGAGACCGCTTCGACCAACTCGGTCAAGCTGACGGACCCTGCCAGATTCAGCTCGATCAACTGATCCTCGGCCGGCTGCTGCGCCGATGAGGTGGGGCACCAGCCGATGGCGACCACTGCGCAAAACGCGACCACCCAAGTTGCCGGTCGACGTTTCCGTGATGCGCTGGGGGAAATCAAGTGAGGTGGCCCGTTAGGATGCGTGACGATTCAGGATGGGATACGATGGATAGGAATCAACTCCGCGGCGATCGAACGATTCCACGGCGGACGCTAAGAAAACCGGCGAGAAGCCGTCAACGGAGTTTTGGAAGGTTTGAACTCCTTTGCATCCGTGCCGGGGAATGCTTCACAGGCGATGAATCCTTTCCATCTTTACCTCTATGGGCCTGAAAAAGGCCCCATTGAGACGAGCTTTGAGGAAGCGTCGGAGCGGTTGCAGCAGCTGGAACTGCTCCATTTCGAGCCAGATGGGTCATTTGTCTGGATTCGAGATTCGGGACAGCAGCAGATCTACGGGATGCTGTACGACGCCCAGGGGCAGATCCAATACGGTGAATTGCAGGGGAAATGCAATCAACAGACCTGGACGCGGCTGATCGATGCTATCCGCGGCGATTTTTCGGAAGGCCTGTGGGTGATGCTGCTGCCGGAGCGTCGATTGCAAGATTTGCAAAGTTTTGAAACGGAGCAATGGGCTGCTGCCGACGACTCGGATTAAAAAAACAAAAAAACTTCCGCCGGCAAACTGGCACTTCTTTCGGCCCCTCAGGCGACTTTTTGGCAGGGATTCGCGTCGTTTTTGGGAGCGAGTGGACGAGGGTTTTCCACCGTTTTCTCAGTTCCAGGGTGAACTTCCCCCCGTCCGGTCCTGTCGGTTTTGATGATTGGCACACCGGTTGCTGCGTAAGCAACTCTGAAGTGACCAGATGGGTCAAAACCAGAAAACAAGGCTTGTGGAGGATTTCCGAACAAGCCGTCCCAAGAGTCGGGAAAGCCCGACGAATCATGATTCAGGAGGGATGCAACGATGTTGACGACTTGTGCTCCAAATATCTCAGAAACAACGGTAGCGGCTCAAAATGAGACGCTGCCATCGGACATCGAAATCTCGCGGCGAGTGTTGCGAATTCGGTCACGCTGGAGCGTTGGTGAACGCATTCGCCGCCGACGCGAAGCGGAGCAACGATTCGTCGACCTGATGTCCGCGCTGGCGGGAGAAGCGGCGTAGCGGATCGGAAAGTTGCGGCGGAGCAAACTCAGTAATTCATCGGGCGACTGCGCCCTGAGTTTTGTCTGGTGAGAGATAAGCGTTCCGCAACCATTTCCCTGCCGAGCTTTGGGGCGCGACAGCAAAGGCAGCGCGAGCATAGTGGATGGCTTCCGCGTTTTTCATCTTCGCCTGATGGCAACGCGCCTGTTCGTAGTTGAGCCAAAAATCCGCCGGGTGGCGCAGCAGAGAATTTGTGAGGAGTTCGATCGCAAGCTCTATCTTGCTGGCCCGACGTAGCATCGCAGCTGCCGAAGCAATGATTTCGGGCGGCTGATTTTGAGCGGTACCGTTTTGGAAAAGCGACTCCCATGGCTGCTCATCCGCCTCACCGTCGACATCTTGGATCGCTGTACGGATCTGTTTCCGCCATGGGTTCGGGTCCGCCGACTGCGCGATTCGAAGCAACCGATCTCGATCATCACCGGCTTGGCGTGGGGTGGCGGCAGCCCAATGATCCAGCGAGCAAACCAGAGTCTCGCAAATGGATGAACCGGCGATCGCATCTTGCAGGGATGAATCGACAAGCGAATCAAAATCGATGCCAGCTTGTTGAAACACTTCCTTGTAGCCATCGTTGATCACGTCAGATAGATCACCATGTCCGGTGGCTTCGGCAGCAAAGTGATTCGTTCCGCCATCACTGGCGCGAATCAGCTCCAACTGATCGCGAAGAGACTTGTCTCGCTGTTGCCGTTGCCAGGCAAGTTGAGCCGACTTGAGGTTCGCCTCCAGTTGTGTTTGGAGTTCTTGAGCAGCGCTGGCTCGCTGTTTGGATAGGTCGCGATTGCTGGTCAACGTAACCGCCGACTGGGCGTTCTGGATCGCGAGTTCCAGTTCCGTCTGCCGGTTCTTCAAATCCGAGTTTTCGGCGCGTCGCTGATGCAGCTTGGCTTGATTGATGATGGCATCAAACTCTTGCGTGGCGAAACGTCGCCGCTGGGCATTTTGTTGCTGATTCCACATCCATCCGCCACCGCCGATTGCGAGCATCAGCAACACCATGGTGGCGAGTGCCAGTATCACGCGCAGTCGTTTTCGTTCCTCTACCGTTCGTGCCTCCTCCTCGGCGCGTCGAATCTCAGCTTCTTTGATCTGATTCTCGACCGATTCCAGATAGGCCTTGACCCGGTCAGCCACCTCACCGGCATCTGCCGGGCGGTCGCCCAAATCAAAAGCCAAACAATTCTTGGCGAGTTCGACGAGCTCGGGATCGGCTCCGCACTGATCGAGTCGTTGGAAACATTCGTCCGTGTTGCCGCGAGCAACCAAACGCATCAGGGCCGGCAGATCATCGGCAACATAGGGCGGTTTTCCGGTCAGGATTTCACACAGGATCGCGCCCAATCCGAACACATCCGAGCGACGATCCATTCGTTCGACCTCGCCGAGGCCCTGTTCGGGAGGCATGTAGGCCGGTGTGCCGAGCGCGCTGCCCAATTGGGTTTCCGAAGGAGATGAACCGGCTGTGCCCAGTGGGACCGGCGCGTCGCTGCCGCCACTGCGCAGCGTCGCGATCACACTCTTTCCGTCGGTGGCATCGAGCTTTGGCTGCCGTCGCACCGGCTGACCCGGCTCCGGCAGGACCTTGGCCAGCCCCCAGTCCATCACTTGCACTTCGCCGAAGGATCCGACCATCACATTTGCCGGCTTCAAGTCACGATGAATCACTCCGCGGCTATGAGCGTAGGCCATCGTTTGACAGACCTGCTCGAAAATGCCCAAAAGCTTTGACCGATCGTGATCGAGTGACTTGCGCACGGCGAGCATGAAGGCCAGCGTGTCTCCTCTGACCAACTTCAT
The DNA here is from genome assembly GCA_965222745.1 of Rubripirellula sp. Classification (GTDB taxonomy): domain Bacteria; phylum Planctomycetota; class Planctomycetia; order Pirellulales; family Pirellulaceae; genus CBDCUW01. The sequence continues at coordinate 3,507,934 of CBDCUW010000005.1, read as the reverse complement.
CGTAAAGAAGGGTCGTCCGTCTTCGAATTGCCCCATCTCATACACCGGGGCGACGCCCGGGTGTTGCAACTGTCCGCCGATCTGGGCCTCTTCGATGAATCGCTGGATCACCTGTGGCTTGTCTTTGTGCTGATCCAACAGGACTTTGATCGCCAGGTTGCGTCCCAGATCGACATCGCGTCCTTTCAGGATCGCCCCCATGCCACCGCGCGCGATTTCACCTTGCAACTGAAAGCGGCTGGACTCGATCGTTTTGGGAATCTCGATGGAAGTCGGCTGAACGATTGGTTCTGATTCGCCCTCGATCGAGTCATCCAACACGACGCTGGGGGCTTGCACGCTGTCGGCAAGGACCTCCAAAACACTCTGCTCGCTCGTGCGATGAGGTGCGGGCGGCGGATCACCTTTCGCCTCCTCTGGCATGATATCGATGATGGCTTGCATCCGGGTGCGCAGTCCGGGACGTTTTCCGCATGACTCATCCAAAAACTTCTCACGCTGCTCGGCAGACTGAATGCGGCTTGCCGACTGAACGAGCGAGACCAAATGAGCATCGTCTTGGTTCATTGTTCGTTCTCCGCCGTCTTGCCCATCAGCTTTTCGGTTTCGGCAAGAATCAGCTTTTCATCGCGGGAGGGTGGATTATCCGCGAGGAACTTCTTCGCTTTGTCATACCATTGTTGTGCTTCTTCTTTGTTATCCAACTGCCAGTGCGTCATTGCCAGAAACAGCCAGTTGTTGGGTTCGGTGAATCCCAAGTCGTTGAATTCGTTCAGCGCCGTGAGCGCTTTGTCATATTCTTCGCGGCGATAATGCACCATGCCGAGCGTGTTCTTTCCCGAAAACATCCATTTGGATTCGGGATTGGTTCGGTAGCCCATGATCGAGCCGAACCGCCCTCTGCGGGTACTGTCGGCAACAAGGTGGTTCTGCGCGATCTGTGCATGCTTGAGGGCTTCATTCAGATGTGGGAAGTCGCCGTCTTGAACCGGTTGCAATGCAAGAAGCCAAGCTAAGAATTCGCTCAGGGCCGGGTGCCTCGTACTGGAGGTTGCAGCTTTGAGATCTTTGATCGCTTGTTCATGGTCACCGTTGTGTTCATACGTGGCGCTCACGACTTTGGTGACCAGGTACGGCGAGACACCGGGAACGCCAAAGCTCTTCCGCAACTCATCAAGGTCGTCCTGATATTCAGCGGGCTGTCTCAAGTAGCGGCTCGCAAGCATCGACGTTCGACGTTGCAAATCCCGATTTGGCACCTGTGAGCGAAGTCCGCCGACTGCTCTCGTCTTGGCGAGTACTTCGCTGGCTTCCTCGAGTCGACCACGCCTTCGAAGGAGATCGACCAGTAAGATAGAAGCTGGTGAGCGCTCGTTTTCAGTGCCCTTCCACTCTCCTTGTACAATAGCAATTGCTTCATCAATCAATTCTGTTTGCTCGGCAGTCAACTCACCCACTGGACTGCGTGTGGATGTAGACGGGTCCCCAGTCGCCTTGAACTTGAGAACGCGAGCCAGCGTGATTTTGTTATCGCCCGATTGTGGGTCGAGTTCAGCGGCTCGTCGAGCGTGAAGCAGCGCTTCGTCTGGTTTGCGAAGACGGCTCAGCATTTGGGCGAATTCTGAATGGATGCTGGCGTTGTCAGGATCGATCGTCAATAACGCCGCGTACTGGGTCTCGGCTTCTTCGCTTCGCCCAAACTCAAGCAACAACCCTATCAGAGAATGTCTCTTTTCTGTGTCCCGAGGATTCCGTTTTAAGTCGTCGAGATACTGGTCAATCCTCGTGCGGTTGACACGAGATTGAACGGTTGCCAACGATCTCAACTCCTGCCCGATTTCCGGCGTGTAATCGCGTTTCTGAAGCGTCGTCAGCACTCCCCGAAGGTTCGCCACGGAATTCGTGGAACCATTCTGAATTGCCTTCCGGTACATCTCCGCGGCCTCTTCAAGGCGGTCCATGCGTTCAAGAACAACACCAAGGTTATTGTATTCAGGACGCGATTCTGGTTTCGCTTCGGCCAGTTCAATCTGTTTTCGATAGGTGGCTTCAGCCTCTTCGTCTCGCTTTGCGGCTAAAAGGCACCAGCCCAACAAGTGATGGTGCCTCGGCTCTGTAGGATCCAACTGAACAGACATCTTGACTGCTTCAATGGCATCGTCCAAGTTGTCCTCCCTCACGCGACATTGCGCCAAAGCGTAGTGCGCTGTCGCGCTTTCCGGAGTCTCGCTGATCCAATGTTTTGCAATCGTGACTGCCTTGCCGTAACGTCCGTCCGCTAAAAGGTCCCAACACAGCTCCTCGTACTCCGATTCGTCAAACTCCGTTTTTGCGATCAGTTGCTCAAATCGCTCACTGGACTCTTGCTGGTGGCCACTGTCGTCCAACACGCTGATCAATTGCCACTGCGCTGCGAGGCTTGTCGGGCGCAGCGCTAACGCGGATCGAGCAAAGCCAAGGGCGATGTCGCTTTTGCCTTGAAGCGAGAGGCATTTTGCGAGTTCGTAGTTGATCCAGAAGTCGCCGGGACTGGTCTCGTTGGCCTTCGTCAGGATGGTGATCGCTTCATCCGGTTGATCGAGAGCACGCAATTCGGTCGCCAGCCACGCAGCTAACTGGGGAGGCTGCTGACCAATGTTGTCGTCACCGGCAAGATCCACCAGTTTTGACTCGTCACGGCGAGACAGGGCAGATCGAACTGATTTTCTCCATTGGTTCTCGTCGACTTGGTTGGCAATCCTGATCAGCCGATCCCTGAGATTCGATTGTTCGACAAGCACGAAGTCTTCTCGAACGGGATTCTTGGAGGCCCATTGATCGAACGTTAGTTGGCCTTTTCCATCGCGAATCAGATCGACAGCTTGTCGCCGCAACAAGAGCGGGATGAGGGCATCCATGTAGACCTGTCGTGTTGTCCGCAACTCATTGAGTAACTCATCGAGCTGGTTCAGCTTTTGTTCGGCGGCATCATGATCACCGAGCTGCTCGTCGGCCATTGCGCCGATCACGGCACTCAGGGCCCTACAGTAGAGATTGGGGTTCGACGCGTGAGATTTCTCCAAGTAGTCTTGGCAGGACTTCCACTCCCCCGCCCGATAAGCGATCAATGCCCGGGTACACCATCCATACCGCGGAAACGACGGGTGAGTTCCCCCTTCGTCGAGCGCCATTTCCAGTTCTTTGGTCTGCAATTCGTCGATGTCGACACCCGACTGCTTCTGCGGCAATAGCAAACAGGTCTTGCTGATTCGCCCCGATTCACGATGGTTTTTCGGATAGGGGATCTGGTCAAGCAAGTCACGGCACGCCTTTCGGTAACCCGCCTCATCTCCCGACATGATCAACATGACGGCCAATCTCATGTGGACAAGCTCCAAGTCTGGATCTCGACGCAAGACGTCTCGTGCCACCTTGATTCCCATCTCCCAGTTCCCTGCACCCAAGGCAGCGTTGATCAGTTCGTCGGGGGTTGCACGGGAGATTGACGCAGACCAATGGTCTAACCCCGCGATCAGGTCCGAGGAAATAGCCGACTCGCGAATCAGTTTGGAAACTCGGTCGTCGGGCAGGTTTTCTAGGGAAATCCCAATTTCATCGAACACCTGTTTATATTGCTGCGAAGTGGACTCGCCGAACTGCTGGGATCCCTCGTCAATCTCCAGCTTTGTGCCGCCGCTAGCGTCACTGAGACGAATGAATTCCAAACGGTCCTTGGTGCGTTGATCCTCCGAACGCTGGGCGAGCTGTTGTTCCACCTGCTTGGCATCGGCCTGCAGGTTCTTCAACAGCTGCTGGACTTCTTTTCTCGATCTTGCGGAGACGCCATCGCCGTTGGCGAGTTGTGCCGCCTGTTTGGCGCTGACAATCGCTTTCTCAAGTTCGGCGGCGCGCTCTTCAAGATTTTCACTTTCCGCCAGACCATGATGGAGCTTGGCGTCATTGACGTGATCACTCAGGCGAGCCTCGCCGGCTTCGGCCCGCTGCGCCGCTTGGACTTGCATCCCAATCCATCCGGCTCCGCACATGGCGAATAGAAGTACGACACTGGCGGCTAGCGCCGTCGATACGCGGCGACGCTTGCGCTGCTCAATGGCCTTCGTCGCCTCGGCAGCGCGGGCCACTTCTGCAGCGCGAAGTCGCGTTTCCACTGACTGCAGGTAATCGGTCAACTGCTTCGATAACTCACCGCCGCTGCGGATGCGATTTTCAACCTCCGGTTCGATGGAGTGCTTGGCCAGGTCGATCAACTGCCGGTCGGCACCGCAGTCGTCGAGCCGCGCATGACACTGGTCCATCTTGCCACGGGCGGCCATCCGAAACAGATCTTGCGAATCTTCGGCGACATACGGAGGCTGTCCGGTCAGAATTTCGCACAGGATCGCGCCGAGCCCGAAGACGTCACAGCGTTCATCCAGTCGATCGACTTCGCCCAAGGCTTGCTCGGGCGGCATGTAGGCGGGGGTGCCCATCACGCTGCCGGCATGGGTTTCGGCGGCGCCGGACGAGCCGTGGGATTTCCGGGTGCCGATCTGCCCCTGGGGTGCATTCGATCCGCTGCGCACGGTTTGAATGAGACTCTGTCCCAGCTGGGTGTCGCGGGCCCGTTTTTCGTCAGCGATCCCGCCGACCTTCAGAACCTTGGCCAGTCCCCAATCCATAACCTGCACTTCCCCAAAAGCACCGACCATGATGTTGGCCGGTTTCAGGTCGCGATGAATCACGCGTCGACTATGCGCGTAGGCCACTGTCTGGCAGATCTGTTCGAAGATGCCGAGGAAGCGACTGCGATCCGCCTGCGAGGCTTTCCGATCGCTTAGCAGGGCGGCCAGCGTTTGGCCTTTGACCAATTTCATGCTGAAAAACGGTCGTTGGTCAGGCATCGTGCCCAACTCGTAAACCGGAGCGATCCCAGGATGCTGCAATTGTCCGCCGATCTGCGCTTCTTCGATGAACCGCTCGACGATCGCCGGATCGTCGCTGTGATTGGCCAGCAGCACTTTGATCGCCAGATTGCGTCCGAGGTCGACGTCGCGTCCTTTCAGAATCGCGCCCATCCCTCCTCGGGTGATTTCGCCCTGAAGCTGATAGCGTCCCACCGTACTTTGCCAATGGAGCGAGCCCCGCGCCTCTGCCGCGTCCACTTCGCCGGTTTCCGAAAAGCTGCCATCTTGGGAGTCGGTCTCGAATGCCACTCCGATGTGATCACCAATGCGTTTCAGCACACTTTCCCGACCGACGCGCATCTGGTCGTTCCATGCTTGGGGAGACTGGGACAAAAATCCGCTTGCCTGCTCGTGCACGCGCAACATCTGCAGCAGGTCCGCTTCCATCGCGGGATCTTGCGAGCAGTGTTGACGCACAAATTCCTGTCGCTCGGAAGCGTCCGAAATCTTTAAGGCTTGGACAAATAACTGGGAAACATGATCGGGAAATGGCATGGAGCTTCCCTTGGATTGAATGGTCAGCGGACTCGAAAGAACCGGGGCGAATTCCCCGCTTCAATCTCAGTGCGAAAACTAGCCCCGCAGACCCTCACGCATTTCTGGCTTTTTTTCCTGGTGAACGAACCCACACGATCACTTCGGCGTTTCCCCGCTGAGCCTGGTGAACAACCATGTCCGGGCAAATTTCCAATGACGCTCGGCGGTCGCCAGGGACACTCCGAGCGATTGTGCCGCTTCGGGGGTCGTCAGGCCAGCAAAATAGCGGAGTTTGACAAGTTTTGCCTTCTCGGGCGCCAACTCCTCCAATTCCGTCAGTGCCTCGTCCAAGGCGAGCAAATCTGCAAGATCGGATTCGTCTTCCAGCTGGACCTCATCCAGGCATTGCCGTTGAAATCCTCCACCCCGTTTCAGGCTACCACGACGGCGAGCATGTTCGACCAAGATCCTCCTCATCGCCTCCGCCGCCGCTCCGAAAAAATGACCGCGGCCATTCCACTGCTGTGGCTGCTGCTGACCGACCAGGCGAATGTACGCCTCGTGCACCAGCATGGTCGGTTGCAGAGTAGGCGAGGGCTTGCCGCCAGCCAGCTTCGCGGCTGCTAGCTTTCGCAGTTCTTCATATACCAAAGCCAGCAGCTGTTCCGCTGGTTTCGCATCACGGGAATCCAGCTCGTTCAGTAGACGTGTTACGTTGCTCATGGCGCCATTGTAAACCGCTTGAGAACGAGTGTCGCGGATCGTTGGCGAACGTCTCTAGCCACGCCGGAATCGGTTTCGTCTCACCATGTTCAAGATGTTTTGGCACAGGAACATCTGTTGGAAGACAAATACCAGCCGTAGACGCAGTCGTGGTCGCGATCGAAGAAGAACCAGTCTGTGCCCAGCCCGCCAAGCAACCAGTCGACCACCTCGTCCTTGACGACCGTATCGTCCATCTTCAAGTACACCGGAGACGACGCGCTGCTGAGTCGTTCGATTCGCTCGGCCCGCGAAAATGGCGCGATCCACTGCTCGCGAAGGTCAGCGTCCCGGCAAAGATTCATGAACCGAGGCTATCACCGCCGGTGGCTGGTTCGTTGATGCTCTGGCCCGCAATGTCGTTTCGATATCGGCATGCTTCCAAGAAAGATTCCAACAGCACCAGCGCGGCGACCGCATCGACTCGCTTTTTCTTTTTGGCTCGGCTGTAACCGCCGTCGGCCATTCGCGCTTGGGCATCGGCGGTGGTGAATCGTTCGTCAAACAGCCGCACGGGAATTTTCGTTTCCGCGGCCAGCCAACGAGCGAATTGGCGGCACTCGATGCTCTTGGCACTTTCGCCTCCGTCGCAGTGAATCGGCAGCCCGACGACAAATGCCTCGATGCGTTCTTGCTTGATCAGGCCGCGATAATAGTCGCCGTCGTCGCGCCAGTTTTCCGCGGCGTGTACTTCCAGCGGACTGGCCAAAATTCGGTCGGGATCACATACCGCGATCCCGATTCGCACCGTGCCAAAGTCGATCGCTGCGACTCGCCCCGCTACCGGAAAGGGGTCGTCGGCTTGCTCAGCTGGTTCGGTCATCCGAAGGAGGCTAGCTCGTGTTAGAGTATGGGTTAGGCTTTGTCTGAAAACGGTAGCGGAAGCCGCCAAGGCTTTCGGTGGGTAACTTGACGGCCGAAATTTTTGGCGAATTCCGCTACAACTGGGGGCCAACTTCGAACCTGGAATCTGCCAACGTGGAATCGAACCCTCGTGATCGCCTGCGAAACCTTTCCGGACCTTCTTTGCAGGCCCACCAGCTGAGCCGTTTGAACGAACTGTTGTCAATCGCCCGGTCGCGATCATTTTATGCCGATCGATTGGCCGGCGTCCAACTGCCGCTAGAGTCACTGGATCAACTGAACCAAATCCCGCTGATCGACAAGAGTGATTTGTTGGCCAGCCGTCGCGGACAGCCGGGACGTATTTTTGAATTACCGCCGAAACAATACGTTCGGTTGCATCAGACCAGCGGGACTCGCGGATGGCCGATGCCGGTCTTGGATACCCACGAAGATTGGCAGTGGTGGATGGACTGTTGGGCGTACGTGTTGGATGCGGCCAAAGTCGCCTGCGAAGATGTCGCGATGATGGCGTTTTCTTTCGGACCTTTCATCGGTTTCTGGACCGCCAACGACGCTTTGGTGCAGCGTGGCGCGATGGTCGTTCCAGGCGGCGGCATGTCCAGCGAGGCGCGGCTGCAGTTGATCTCCGATCATCGCTGCAGCGTGGTTTGCTGTACACCGACCTACGCTCTTCACCTCGCGTCGGTTGCCGCCGACCGCCAAATCGATCTGGCAGGCAGCTCAGTGACGCGAATCATCGTTGCCGGAGAACCGGGAGGAAGCGTCGCGGCAGTGCGAGACCGTATCGAACAGGCTTGGGGGGCGCGAGTGATCGACCACAGCGGTGCCAGCGAGGTGGGGGCCTGGGGAGTCGGCAGCAGCGACGGCCGCGGCCTTCACGTGATCGAGTCAGAGTTCATTGCGGAACTGCTGCGATTTGACGATCAACATCCCGAGGGAACTCCGGCTGCCGAAGGGGAGGAGGCGGAGTTGGTGCTGACCAACCTGGGACGCCACGGCGGACCGGCGATTCGATATCGAACCGGCGATGTCGTGCGCGGTTTTCGAAAGCACGGCCACGACTGCAAGTTTCTGTGGTTGGAGGGAGGTGTGTTGGGTCGAGCCGATGACATGATGGTGATTCGAGGCGTCAATGTTTTTCCCAGCAGCGTCGAAGCGATTGTGCGGCAGGTCGATGCGACCGCCGAATTTCGTATGATTGCGACGCGGCACAACGAAATGGATCAGCTTGCGGTCGAAGTCGAAACCGACGAAAAAACAGCACGTCGGTTGGAAGAGATGTTTCGAGATCGATTGGCAATGCGAGTCGCTGTCACCTGCGTCGACCAAGGCAAACTGCCCCGGTTCGAGGCCAAGGCAAAACGCTGGATCGATCGCCGAGATGAGTAAATGGAAATGTGTTTTTCTTCGTACTCGTACGAGTACAAGCACGAGTACGAGTACGAAAAAAAAAGACGGGGGAGGAATGAATGACCGAGCGCACAACACTGCCGAATGATTTGACGCCGCTGTCGATCAAGCGGGAAGGCGAATCGGCGATTCAGATCGGTTGGAACGACGGCAGTGTGAGTCAGTGGACCGCCGACCAACTGCGGAAGGCTTGCCCCTGCGCGACCTGCCGTGAAAAGAAACGTGGGCAGGAGGCGGAACCGGCCGAGGACAAACCGATGATGCTGCCGGTCTTGTCCGCCGCCGAAGCGCAGCCACTGAGAATCGAATCGATGAATCCGGTCGGTTCGTACGCTTACGCCATCGCCTTCAGCGACGGACATTCGTCAGGGATCTATCCCTTTTCAACGTTGTACCGAGATTGACGGCCAAGAGCCCTTCATTTGGCTTGGACCGATTCGATCCAACGATGGATCCTCTTTTCCAGCAGCGGCAATGGAATCGATCCAGCTTCGAGCACGCGATCGTGAAAGTCGCGGACATCGAATCGGTCGCCAAGTTGTTTTTCGGCGTCGGCGCGAAGCCTTGATATCGCCAACTCGCCCATTTTGTAAGCCAAAGCCTGGCCGGGCCAGCCGATGTAGCGATCCACTTCCGCCACGATATTGTGTTCGCTTAGCGCCGTGTTTTCGGTCATGTAATCGATCGCTTGTTGCCGGGTCCAACCGAGTGCATGGATCCCGGTATCGACCACCAACCGGCTGGCCCGCCACGCTTCCATGCTCAGCCGGCCAAAGTCTTGGTAGGGGTCTTGGTAGAACCCGATCTCCTTGCCAAGACGCTCGCTGTAGAGCGCCCAGCCTTCGATGAAGGCGGTCATGCTGCTTTCGCGGCTAATCGGATGCAGCTCGGTCAGTTCCGCTTGCAACGCCAACTGCAGATGATGGCCCGGAACGGCTTCATGAAGCGACAGGGCCTCCAGCTGATAAAGCGGCCGAGAGGAAAGGTTGTAAGTGTTGACGTAGTAAAATCCGGCTCGTTTTCCATCGGTCGACGGAGGCCAATAGTAGGCCGCGGTCGTCTGTGGCGCCACGTAGGCTGGTACTTCACGAATCCCGTACGGCGTCCTGGGTAGTTTGCCGAACAATTCTGGCAGACGCCCATCGGCACGTTTCAAAATCAACGCCACATGCCGCATCAATTGCCCTGGTGTTTTGGCGTAGAACTTGGGGCTGGTTCTCAGGTGTTTCAAAAACGCTTCCAAATCACCCTCGAAACCGACCGCCTGGCGAATCGATTCCATCTCTTTTCGGATCCGCGCGTTTTCTCGCAGCCCCGTCTGATGAATTTCATCCGGAGAAAGATCCATCGTTGTGAAGCGGCGTACCCGATCCCGATAAAACGTTCGGCCGTTGGGAAGGGCCGACGCGCCGATCGGACCTCGGCATGCCGGCAAGTACTCCTCTCGCAAAAAATCTGCGAACCTCTGATAGGCCGGAACGACACTCGATTGGATCGCGCCGCGAATCTCGGCCTCGATCGGCTGCCACGCTTGGTCGCCCAGCTTGTTGCGAACTTCCTTAGAAATGTTCGTCAGCAGCAGCGATCGGCTCGGATCCTTCACGATGTGCGCTTCGGCCTGGCTGACCGATCCGCGCATGATGACGGCGGGCTGGGTGAATCCGGCTTCGATTCCTTGTCGAAGCAGCGCGATCTGTTGATCGGTGTAACGGCCGAAGTCGTTCAAGCGAGCGACGTAGTTTTTGAAGTCTTCGGCGGACTTCGGATTCATCAATCGGGGCAGTTCGGGAAAGGAGATATGGAATCCCGAACGATTGTTGATCGGCATCAAATGGTTGTTGAACTGGATGTCGGCAAGCTGCCCATCGAGACGCAGTCGCAACAATTCGTGATCGATTTGAGACATCGGTGAGAGATCGCTTGCATCAATCTTCGCCAACCGTTTCAAAAAATCGCGGCGCACTTCCGCGCGATGAGTGATCGCTTGCAAGCTATCGTCAGCCAAACGATCTTGCCCGCGCGGATCGCCCACGTTGGTAGCAAGCATCGGTGATTCAACCAGCTCGAAGTCCCAAACTTCGTCCAGCAGTTGGTGCAGGCTTTCGTCGGCGGGCGATTGGGCGGGGGCGCCGGTGGCCAGGCAAAGCGAGAGAACGACAAGCAGTCGTTGGAAAGGATTTCCGTGCATTTTGGGATTGGGTTGGGTGAGCAGAGGAAGGAAAGGGATCGAAGAAGAAAGAGCAAAGTGAGCTGTGTGGACCGATGCGCTTTGCCGACTTGGGACAAGTCGGCCTACGGATTAACCTACGATGGTAGGTGCTGCCGGCGCGGCAAGCTACCTGCTCTTGTCCCCATCAACGAGAAACTGCATCCATGATCGATCGGCATTGTTTGTTTTTCTTTTGGTTATTGGCTTGTGGGGCGCTGCCGGCGGGGGCGCAGGAGCAGCCGGCTAAAGTGGACGACTTCCTGGCTCCCTACCGACAAGCGGCCACCGAGCGCTGGGAAAAAGCGATCACCGAATTGGAAGCACGCGATCAGGTCCAATCCGATCCTGCCGATGCGGTCCTGTTCATCGGCAGCAGCAGCATTCGGCGGTGGGAAGAGATCGACATCGACATGTCGCCCTATCGAACGATCCGCCGCGGATATGGCGGCGCGAAGTTCAGCGACGTCGCGGTCTACGCACAACGGCTGATTCATCCTCATCAGTATCGCGGTCTGGTGATGTTTGTCGGCAATGACGTTTCCGGAAAACCGACCGACCATACGCCCGATCAGGTCGAGCAACTTGTGCGGCACATCGTCGGGGTCTCACACCGGCACCAGCCCGGCGCGCCCGTGTTTTTGATCGAGGTGACGCCGACCGAAAAGCGTTGGGCAGTTTGGGAAAAGATTCGCGCGGTCAACGCCCGGCTTCGCGAAATCGCACTCAGCACGCCGCACACCTATTTCATTCCCACGGCGAGTCACTACTTAACGCCCGACGGCATACCCCAGACGGAGTTGTTCGTTGAGGACAAACTTCATTTGAACCCGCGCGGTTATGACGTCTGGTCGACGCTGATTCGCCGCCGATTGGACGACGTCTTTCGCCAGATGGCGGACGTCATCGTGGCCCAGCCGCAGGAAACGCAGACACGCTAGTGGATCAAGACCATCGCTCTCCCCCAAACAAGTTTGGGGGAGAGGGGAGCCATGGTAAAGTTGGGTCTGTTGACTTGTGTAGATACCAATGCCCGGAGGGAGAGTAATCTTGTCCGAACAAAACCCAAAAGACTGATCGCTTTTCCAGTTTCACGGTCGGTTCCCGTGTTCCACGGGCCTGTTTGGGCGGACATCTCGCTTGTGACCTGCGGAAACGAATTCGTACACTCCGGCGAAATCTCCCTTCAAAGTTTTGAAGGAACATCGGTCCGATAACCGGAGGGAATGTGCGCCTTTGGTCGGCACGGAAGCCACCTTTGATTCGTCAGTGAGCAGGATTTGGCAAACAATGCCAAAGCTTGCGTTTGCTGCTGCGCGCTTGCTGGGGGGACTTCTGCTCACTTTTTCGCTCTCTGGCAGCGCGACAGCTCAGCAGATCAGTCCCGATCCGTTGGAAGTCAGTGGGGATTCGATTTATCGCTGGCAGATTGGCGATGCGGACGCGTCGTTGCTGCAAGGGGGATGCGTCGTCCAACAGGGCGGCCATCGTATCGTCGCCGATTCGGTGTTGCTGGTGGTGGACGGGCCGATTGGCCAGGTGCGTAATCGTTTGGTGATCGTTACAGCGGGTGACACCGCGACGAGTCCCCGGACCATGACGATTCGTACCTTGGACGAACCGAAAATTTTGTCGCCTCGTTACTTGCGCGCCCCGAAAGAGACCCCGCGGCTGCTGGAATACCTTCCCGATTCTGGTGCCGCGCCGGTGCAAAACTTGGGTGCGGTCCAGCAGGCGCAGTTCCAGCAGTCGATCGAAGTGCCGCCCGACCCGGCGCTGTCGCAGCCCTCGCCGATCACCTTTTCCGACGGCGCGACCACCGACGGGTTTCGGTTTTTCGTCGGCGGAGGAACGCGGTCGGTGGAGATCTTGGGTCGCGGTGCGTCGATGCCGCCGGTGTTCGAGACCATCAATCGGCCGGAGACAGGAGAGACCGTCGTCGTGGCCCGCGGCGGTGTGACGGTGTTGATTCGCGATGTGACCGCACAGCTGCCAAGTGGCGAAATGATGGAACTGGGGACCGTTTCGCTTTCGGCCGAAAGGATCGTCGGCTGGTTGCCGCTGGTGACCAACATGTTCGACGGCTCGGCCGATTTGTCCCAAGCACAGGGCGAACTCTATCTGGAAGGCGACATTGTCTTTCGGCAGGGTGAGCGGATCGTTTACGCCGAATCGATGTACTACAACGTCTCGGCCGAAGTCGGCATGGTGCTGGATGCCGAAGCGATCACGACGATTCCCGAATTCCAGGGAATCGTTCGGCTGAAGGCGGATGTGTTGCAACAAGTTTCCAAAGGCAACTTCATCGCTTTTGACGCCGCCGTGACCAGCAGCCGTATGGGCGTGCCGCGATATTGGTTGCAGAGCCAGCAGCTGGAATTGACCGATCGCGAACGTGTGGTGGCGGATCCCGTCACCGGAATGCCGGCGATCGATCGAGAACCGTTCGTAAGAAGCAGCAACAACTTCGTCTATTTTGGCGGAGTGCCGTTGTTGTACTGGCCCACGTTTTCCACCAGCCTGGAGCGACCCGCCTTCTATGTGTCAGGCATCGACGTCAAGAACGACGACGTGTTCGGCAACCAGGTCGGACTGGACTTCGACGTCTTTCAAATTTTCGGCATCGAGAACGCGCCGCGCGGCGTCGAGTGGGAATTGTCGCTGGATTATCTCAGCAAACGCGGGCCGGCGATCGGCACGACGTTGGACTATCGAATCCCGTCGTTGCTTGGCGTGCCCGGACCGGTGGTCGGTTACTTCGACGGCTGGATCATTGACGACCGCGGGTTGGACACGCTCGGACGCGATCGCCGTAAGCTGACTCCGGAAACACGAACCCGCGGCCGAGCCCTGTTGCGACATCGTCATTACTTGCCCGGCGATTATGAACTGATTGCGGAAATCGGTTGGATCAGCGACCGAAACTTTCAGGAGCAATACCTGGAGAACGAATGGGATCGCGATGTCGATCATCGCACCGCTCTGCGGCTTCGGCACTACCACCACTCTCACTTGGTGGACCTGTCGGCAAAAATTCAAGTCAATGATTTCTTTACCGAAGACGAGCAGCTGCCGCTGCTGCAGCATTACCTACTTGGCGAATCGATCTTGGCCGATTGGTTGACTTGGTCGGCTCACAACAAGATCGGGTATGCCAAATTGAATGTTGCCGACACGCCGGACAATCCGGTCGAAGCGGCAAACCAGTCACCCGTACCTGGCGAAGCCGACAGGCAGGGATTGGTGGCCGCGACGCGCCAGGAATTGGCGCTGCCGATGAACATCGGGCCACTCAAGCTCGTTCCCAACGTTTCGGGCGAAGCGGCTCACTACGGCGAGGCGATCGACGGGGATTCGCTAACGCGATTGTTGGGCCAGGCTGGTGTGCGGGCCAGCCTGCAGATGTGGCGATTCGATCCGGCCGTGCAAAGCAGCCTGCTGAACGTCCGCGGTCTGGCTCACAAAATGGAATGGACGGCTGAATACTTTTATGCCGACAGCGATACCAATCTGAATGAATTGCCGCTGTACGATTCGTTGGACGACAATTCTCAGGAACAATTCCGGCGGCGATTCATCCAAGACACTTTTGGCGGCCCGCCCCTTCCCGGCCGCTTCGACTCGCGAACGTACGCCTTTCGACACGGAATTCAGCAACTGGTTGCCAGCCCCGCCGACGTGATTGCCGATGACCTGCAACAATTTCGGCTCGGCTTGAACCAACGTTGGCAAACCCACCGCGGGCTCCCGGGTCGCGACCGAATCGTCGATCTGCTGCAATTGGATTTGAACCTGTTGCTCTTTCCCAAGTCGGATCGAGACAACTTTGGCGAGACCATCGGGCCGGCGACTTACGACGTCAAGTACAACATTGGCGACCGAGTGACGTTGCTCAGCGACGGATACTTTGACTTCTTCCGCGACGGCCTGCGATCGATCAGCGCCGGATTCCGCACGAGCCGTCCCGGCCTGGGTGACGCTTACATCGGCCTGCTGTCGTTGGAAGGACCGGTCAGCAGCACGGTGCTGCGCAGCACGCTTGACTATCGCCTGAACGAAAAATGGATCGTGTCGACCGGCACCACCTACGACTTCGGATCGGTAGGCAACGTCGGACAGACCATTGCGCTGACGCGGATCGGCGAATCGTTGTTGTTGCGGATGGGCGTCAACATTGACGAAGGGCGCAACAACACCAGTGTCGGATTCTCCGTGGAACCGCGACTGTGGCCCTCACGGCGACGCGGCAGCCTGGGCGGTCAACTCATCGCGCCCCCTGGTGTCGAGGGATTGGAATGACACCCAACCAACTCCGCCGTTGGATCACCAAGTTCGCTTGTGCGCTACGCGGTTTGCAACAGTCCATTAAAAGCCAAGAGAGCTTTTGGGTTCACCTTCCGGTAGCGGCGGCCGTGGTCGTGGTTGCCGCCTGGTTGAAGGTGGAACCGTGGCGCTGGGCGGTCTTGGTCATCGCAATCACGTTGGTTTTATCCGCGGAACTGTTCAACACGGCGATCGAAACGATTGTCAAAGTCGTGCATCCGCAGCACGACCCGCGAATCGGTCACTCCCTGGACACCGCCGCCGCCGCGGTGTTGGTCCTGTCGATCGGCGCCGCGATCCTCGGAGCGATCACGCTCGGTCTTCCACTCTGGGAAAAGGTGGCGGGTTAAGCGCGAAGCTAAGTTGTCTGATCCACTACCCAGTCGCGATACCCGTCGGCCGCGTCGTCGATTTTCATCATGATGATCTGCGGTTCGTCATAAGGATGCAGCGCGGCCAGTTTTTGTTTCAGTGCCGGCCAGGCGGCAAGCGATGATTTGATCATCAACCGGAACTCTTGGGCACATTCCAACTTGCCCGCCCATCGATAGTGGCTTTGGATCGGACCGTCGATCTGCACACAGGCCGCCAACGACTGATCGACCAGCGCCTGGGCAAGCTGCTGGGCGTCCGCGGCCGATTCGACCGTCGAAATGACAAGAACAAGCGGATTCACATCGGGCATCGGATCCCTTTCACCGGCGGTGTTGTTACCATTCTAATCGTTCCAATCGGTCTCGCTTTGAGTGTTGCCCGAGGAGACAACCGCCGGGGAATTGTTCTGAGGTCAGATCGGTCTATTGTCATTTTGGGAATGGTTCGGAAATCACTTCATCATTTGACAACACTCTCCCTCCGGGAGAGTCGGGCTCTCAGGCCCGGAGAGGGTTTGCCCACCATGCCCTCCCCGGCCGCTACCGCGTCCGACCCTCCCGAAGGGAGAGTGATCTTGAAAACGACGTCATTCAAACAACGAAGTTGTTTCCGAACTAATTCTTAGGGTCCAAATGCCTTCATATTCGTACTCGTACATTTTGCCGCAAGTACGAGTAGGAACGCCCGCTGCTGCTAGATTTCCGGTAGAAACCCTCTTTTTTCGATGTTGCCGATGTGTATTCCCCAACAATCCGCGTTTGGTTTTCGATTCGCCCTTTGCGTCGCGCTGCTTGGCGGCGTCGGTTTGTCGGCGGAGGAAACGATCCACGTCGAAGAGGCTCAGGTTTCGCTCATTCAAAATGCCTTTGTGGCTGCGCCGATCGCGGGAGTCGTTGCCGAGGTCACCGTCTCGGAGGGGAATCAGGTCACGATCGATGATCTGCTTGCCAAGCTAGATGACCAGCAGGCAAAAACGGAACTGGAAGCTGCCCAGGCAGCGTACGATGCGGCTCGGCTGGAAAGTGACAACGACGTCGATGCTCGCTATGCCGTGCGGACCTTGGAAGTTCGTCAGCGGGAGCTCGACCAGAGCCTGGAAACCAACGAGGGTGTTCCGGGAGCCGTCAGCGAAACGGAGATCGAAAAGCAACGATTGGTGATCGATCAAGCTCGCCTGGCGATCGAACAGGCACAGCATCAACAGAATGTGGCTCGCGCCAGGGCCATCGAAAAGCGAGCCGCAGTGCAGATTGCCGCGGCGAAAGTGGAAAAGCACTCCATCCACACCACCGTGTCGGGCAAAGTCGTGGAAGTGGCCATCGAACCGGGGGAATGGGTCGATGCCGGCAAGCCAATCGTGCGAGTGATTTCGCTCGACCCAATCCGCGTGGAGTGTTTCGTTGACGGGCGAAAGTACGGGCCGGAATTGGAAGGGCGGAAGATCGAGTTCTTTCCGAATTCTCCTTCACAAATCGATGGGAAGTCGCAAAAGCTGACCGGGATCGTCGAGTTTGTTTCTCCGGAACTCAATCCGATCACCGGCGAAGCCCGCTTGCGGGCCGCCGTCAAAAACCCGCTGCGACGACTGCGATCGGGCATGAAAGGCCGCCTGGTGATTTTGCCCCAGTGAGCCGAATCGGTTTCGACAATTGTCGGCCGCCCCGATTCGCCGTATCGTCTAGACAGTCGGTGACTTTTCCAAAGTCGCAACGTCGCTTCCCCCTCCCCTTGTTCCCACGCTCCGCGTGGGAACTCAGATGGTCCGCTCCTGCGGACCAAAAAGCCGCGGAGCGGCTAGGAGTGCGTTCCCACGCGGAGCGTGGGAACGAGGGAAGCGCGTTGCCGGTTCGGAGAACCGGCCGACTTTCCTCCATTCGGCCAAAGAAGACAACATGCCAGAGCAAAAGCTGAGCATCACCAGGATGACATGGGCGTCCATTCGTCACGGATGGCGCGTTGCCTTCTCGGTCGCCCTGGGTGTGGCCACGGCGACGGCGGTGATCGCCGGAGCGCTTCTGGTTGGCGATTCGATGCGGGGAAGCCTGCGCGGGTTGACCGTCGAGCGTTTGGGAAGGACCGAATCGGCCGTGATGCCGGGAAGGTTTTTCGACGCCGATCACATCGCCGATGAACCGGTACCGTTGATCCTATTCGCCAGCGGTGTGGTCGAATCGGATCCTCACTTGAAATTGGCTGACCCTGCCCAGTGGTTCGAGGATGCTGACACGAATCACGATTCGTTGCTTGATAACAGCGAGCTGGAGCGAGCGATGGAGTCGGATCACGACGACTCCGCCGATTCTTTGCTCGAACGTTTTGACCAGGATGGTGACGGCAGGTTGTCGTTGCGAGAGTTTCTTCGAATGGCAAGCGTTCGCCGCGCCGGTTCGATTCAAATCGTCGGTTGCGATCCCAGTTTTTGGCAGCTGGATGTTTCGGGCGTCCGCCCGTCCAAGTTGCCCGATGACGATGGCGTGGTGATGAATCAATCGGCGGCGAAAGAATTGGGCGTCAAAGTCGGTGACCTGGTGACGATTCGATTGCCGGTCCAACAAGCGGTACCGGCCGACAGCCCGTTGGGACGGCGCGACATTCAAACGGAAGGTTTGCCCAGAATGGAGGTGCTGGACATCCTGCCCGACCGCGGACTGGGACGGTTTGCGCTTTCGCCCAGCCAGGCGGCGCCTCAAAACGTCTTCATGGCCCGCGGCACGATTGGTGATGTGTTGCAGCGCGAAGGTCAAGCCAACATGCTGCTGTTTGATCGCCAGATCACCGATGATGATTTGCAAATCGGTTTGGAAGATCTGGGTTTGAGCCTGAATCGAATTCAACGTTCGTTCACACCGCCGGGCGGACAGCAGCAAATCATCTACGACTACTATTCGTTGACCAGCGACCAGCTGCTGCTGCCCGAATTGGTCGTCGATCGAGTGACCGAGGAATTGCCTGCGGAAAAAGTCACACCGATCAACACCTACCTGGCCAACGCCATCGAGCGGCTGGATGAGTCGGGCCAAGTGGTTGCGTCGGTTCCCTACAGTACTGTCTCAGCAATCGATTCCACCGGCCCGTTGCCGTTGGACTACGGTCGCCGCGACGGCGAAGCGACGAAAAACGCGGTACCGCTGGTGATCAATCAATGGACTGCCGATCGCCTGCAGGCAGAAGTGGGAACGACGCTACGAGTTGCCTATTACGAACCGGAAGTCGAAAACGGAAAGGAAATCGAGCGGTACTTTGACGCCGTGGTGACCGGCATCGCTGCGATCACCGAACCCGCCACGCCCTACACGCGGCGAGAAGAGGCAATATTCGATCGCCCGCCCACCATTTACAACGATCCCGACCTGACGCCAACGGTACCGGGAGTGACCGACCAGGATTCGATCAACGACTGGGACTTGCCCTTTCAGCTGAAGCGAAAGATCAACAAACCAGACGACCTGTACTGGAACCAATACCGATTGACTCCCAAGGCGTTCATGCCTCTGGCTGATGGTCGACGATTGTTCGGAAGCCGATTTGGCCAAACGACAAGCCTTCGGATCGACATCACCGCCGCCAAAGACATCGATTCACTGCGATCTCGAATTTCCAAGGCCCTATCGCCGAAACTGGCGGACTTGGGATGGTCGGTACGTCCCATTCGCAGTCAGCAATTGACGGCTTCGCGGGGAACGACGCCGTTTGACGTGCTCTTTTTGGCGCTCAGCTTCTTCGTGATCCTGGCCGCGGTGATGTTGATCGCGATGCTGTTTCGGCTGGGACTGGTCGAACGTTTGAAGCAATTTGGAACGTTGTTGGCGGTCGGTTGGCCGCCTCGTCGAGTCGCCACACTTGCCAGGAACGAAGGGCTTTTGGTGGCGGTGATTGGTGCGATCCTTGGCCTTGCTGGAGGTTTTGGTTACGCCTATGCGGTTCTTTGGGCGCTGCGATCCTGGTGGGTCGGCGCAGTGACCGTTCCTTTCCTAACGTTTCATTGGACCACGGCAAGTCTGGTAATCGGAGCGGCATCGGGATGGCTGGTCGCCGCACTAACCCTAACCGTGACCGCTCGGTCGTTGATGAAAGTCGATGCGCAGAGCCTGCTTTCCGGACGCGACATCGATTCCCAAGCCGGCGGTGGGCCGGCGCGAGGTCGCGGTCGTCTGTTACCGATCAGCGCAGTCGCAACATTGGTGTTGGCGTTGATCGTTGCCGGAGCGGGTGCCGCCGCGGGCGGACAGGCAGCCGCCGGTGGCTTTGTGGGCGGCGGCATGCTGCTGTTGATTGCCGGTTTGCTGGCAATCTATGTTCGTTTGCGCCGCGGGCGGCGGATCGACAACGCGTCAACTGCGGGGCCGCAGAATGGAGCAACCGCCCGCTACTCGATTCGATCGATGGCGGCAAAAAACGCCTCGCGTCACCCGCTGCGCAGCACGTTGACGATCGGGTTGATGGCGACCGCTTCGTTCCTGATCATTGCGATATCGGCCTTTCGCTTGGAGCCGACCGAAAAAGGAACGGGAGGATTCGATCTGATCGGCCAATCGGCCCAGCCGTTGTACCAGGACTTGTCCCGACCCGAAGTCCAGGCCGAAGTGCTGGGTCCCGACGCCGATGTTCTGGAGGGGGCCCAGTTGATATCGATGCGCTTGCGGCCTGGCCAGGATGCCAGTTGCAACAACCTTTACCAGGCGACTCGGCCGACCGTGTTGGGCATCCCCGACTCCATGGCCGACCTGTTTGACGGCGGTGATTCGCCGCTACCCGGATTTGATTGGGCAGCCACCGCGCCGCATGGTGAAGATGAAAGTCCCTGGCGGCTGTTGGCCCGATCGGCGGCCGGCAGCGAGTCCGATCCCATTCCGGTCATCCTCGATCAAAACACCGCCATGTACAGCCTGCAGATGTACGGCGGCGTGGGGGAAAAGAAAGTGGTGGAATACGAACCTGGCAAACCGTTGCACTTTGAGGTGGTCGGCTTGCTGGCCAATTCTCTGCTGCAAGGAAAACTGTTGATCGGCAACGACAACTTCGAGCAGGCGTTCGAGAACATCAGCGGTTCCCAGTTCTACTTAATCGGCTGCCAGGACGATCGCCGTGATTCGATCGCGATCGCGCTGGAAAATCGGCTGGGGGACATCGGCATGGACATTTCCGAAACGGGCGACGTGTTGTCGGGATTGTTGGCGGTCCAGAACACTTACCTGCGCACTTTTCAGAGTTTGGGTGCGCTAGGATTGTTGCTGGGAACGATCGGTTTGGCTGTTGCTCAGCTGCGCAGCGTGTTGGAGCGCCGACAAGAACTCGCCGTTTTGCGAGCGATCGGCTTCACCCGAAAACGTCTTGCTTTGCTGGTGATGAGCGAAACGACTTCATTGTTGCTTGCCGGTATCGGTTGTGGCGCGATTTGCGCCGTGTTGGCGGTGTTGCCGCATGCGCTGGTCGCCGATCTTCGGCCGCCGGTCGTCGAACCGGTGGCCATCGTGTTGGGCATCATTCTGTTTGGCATGTTGGCCGGGTTGGCGGCGGTCGGACGCGTTGTGCGAATGCCGTTGATGGAGTCGCTGCGATCGGAATGAATGAAAAGCCGTGTTTACGATCGATCGCCCCTTCGTTAACCGATCCGGCCGATCACTTGGCGCTTGACGAAGCGTTGTTGCTTGGCGCAGGCGAAGACGACGGCTGCGAAACGTTAAGGATTTGGGAATTCACTTCTCCGGTGGTCGTGGTCGGCCGCGCTTCACGAGTGGACGTCGAAGTCGATCATTCGTTTTGCCAGTCGAATGAAATCGCGGTGATCCGCCGCTGCAGCGGCGGCGCGTCGGTCGTTGGCGGACCCGGTTGCCTGATGTATAGCATTGCATTGAACCTGCAGCGAAATCCGCAACTGCGAAAGATCGACGTTGCCCATCAATACGTGATGCAGCGAATCCTTGCCGCCGTGCGAAAGCAATTGCCCGAAGTCGCGTTTCAAGGCACTTGCGACCTGACCTGGCGGGACTGCAAGTGTTCGGGAAACAGTTTGCGGATCGCCCGCCAAAGCCTGCTGTACCACGGCACGATCCTGTACGATGCCGATTTGGATCTGATTGCCGATTGCTTGAAAGAAGCGCCGCGCCAACCGCAGTACCGTCGGGGAAGGGACCACCGCGGGTTCATCACCAATATCCCGGTCGATCCGGCAGGCGTGGCGGCCGATATCCAAGCCGCGTTCGGGGCGGAGCCAGATTCTCAGTTCGCGTTGCCACACAGCCGCATCCGCGAGTTGCGCCAACAACGTTATGATGATCCTGGCTGGCACTTTCGCCACTGAGGCCCGGCCGGTTTTTCACTGCTGTTCTCCACGAACGCCGCTGACTTTCCCGCGGATCGAAAACGGAAGCTCATGTCCTGCGAATCTTTGCAATCGTTGCTTGAATCCTATGGCCAGGAACACCTGTTGCAGTTTTGGCCACAGCTGAACCAACGGCAACGCGAGCGGCTGGAATCACAGATCCGCGACATCGAATTCGATCAGATCGCCAAACTGGTGGCCGGTGAAGACAAGGAAATCGACTTCGCCGCGATGGCCGCTGCGGCGATCGCCCCGCCGGCGGTTCGCGCCGACGGCAGCGGCGCGGCTTGGTCGCCAAAGGAGGCGCTGCAGCGCGGCGAGCAGTCGCTGCAGGCCGGCGAGGTGGGTGCGATTCTGGTGGCCGGCGGACAGGGGACAAGGCTGGGTTTTGATCGGCCCAAAGGAATGTTTCCCATCGGCCCGGTATCACAGCGAACGCTCTTTCAGATCTTTGCCGACCGTCTCGTGGCGATCGGTGATCGCTACGGCGTCCGCGTGCCGCTGTACGTGATGACCAGCGAAGCGACCGACCAGGAAACCAAGACCTATTTCGAGGCCAACGACTACCTGGGCCTGCAGCCGGAGGACGTGCGCATCTTCCGACAGGGAACGATGCCGGCGATCGATTCGTCGACCGGAAAATTGCTGTTGGCAGAGAAAGACTCGTTGGCGCTCAGCCCCGACGGTCATGGCGGAACCGTCGCGGCGCTCGACCGAAGCGGATGTCTTGACGATGCTCGTCGGCGGGGGCTGAAACATCTTTCCTACATCCAGGTCGACAATCCGCTGGCCGCGCTGTGCGACCCGGTACTGCTGGGCCACCACTTGATGTCTGGCAGCGAGATGACGACCCACGTGATTCGCAAACGCTATCCGACCGAGCGGGTCGGAAACGTGGTCAGCGTCGATGGCCGAGTCCAAATCATCGAATACAGCGATCTGCCCCGGCCGGCTGCCGAGGCGACCGAAGCCGACGGGAGTCTGCGTCTGTGGGCCGGAAACATCGGGGTGCACGTGCTGGATGTGAGTTTCCTGCAACGGATGGCCCGGTCGACCGATTCGCTGCCCTTTCATCGGGCCAACAAGAAGGTACCCCACGTCGACTCGTCGGGCCGTCCAGTCGAACCGGCCGAGCCGAACGCCACCAAATTCGAGCGATTCATCTTCGACATGCTGCCCTGGGCCAAAGACGCGTTTGTCGTCGAAGCGCTTCCCAGCGAGGCGTTTGCACCGGTCAAAAACGCCGACGGTGCAAGCGCCGATACGCCTTCGCTGGCCAGGTCGGCCATCTCTGACTTGCACCGCGGTTGGCTCGAAGCAATCGGTGTGGTGGTGGAACAGGGGGTTCTGGTTGAGATTAACCCCCGATTTTCGCTATTGCCCAACGATTTGGGCAAAAAGATAACGGCAAATTTACGAATCGGTGCCGACCGCTATTTTGACACTTGAGTAGAATAAAGCATCGTAGCTGACGCCGCACGACCAGCAATTTTGGGCTGGAATCGAATGCCCCCACCCCCGCTACGTCCATCCGGACTTCGGAACCTTTCGATCCGGTTTTGGTTTCATCCCCTAGTGGTTCCGCTTCCAAAATCAAAACTCCCGCCCCCCTTCCGCTCATGAACCGCACTCGACGTATTGACCACCCCCGCCGCCGGCAAGGCGGTTTCGTGGGTGGGCTGTTGGTTTGTTTGATCTTGGTCGGCGTCATCGGCGCAATCGGTTACAAGTTCATCTATGGAGGCAAACAGGGGGTCACCGAAGGGGAGCTGATCACGCAAGTGGCCAGTCGCGGGCCGTTTGACCACATCGTGCTCGAACAAGGAGAAATCGAAAGCAGCAGCAACACCGAGGTGATCTGCGAGGTCGAGTCTCGCGGGTACTCCGGAGTGCCGATCCTGTGGGTGATCGACGAAGGCACCAAGGTGAAAGAGGGGGACAAGCTGGTCGAACTCGATTCATCCACCATCGAGCAGGAGTTGAAGGAATCACGGATCCAGGTGATCACTGCCGAGGCCAACGTCGCCTCAGCAAAGGCGCTGGTGCAACAAGCCGAAATCGCTCGCGAAGAATACCTCGAAGGTGTCTACAAGACAGCCGAGGCTGACATCTTGAAGGAAATCGGTGTCGCCGAACAAGAACTCCGACAAGCGCAGCTGTTGGTCGAAAGCGCCCAGCGGTTGGTGGCCAAAGGGGTGCAGAACAAGTTGCAGTTGGAAGCGGAGCAGTTCAAGGTTTCCAATGCCGAAAACACATTGGCCGCCGCAAAGAGCCGGCTTCGCGTTCTGCAAGATCTGACCAAAAAGAAGATGCTGGTGCAATTCGACAGCGACATCGATTCGGCCAAAGCCAAGCTTGCCGCGTTCGAGAGCGAGTTGTTGGAAGAACAGCAAGAACTGGAGGACGTCGAAACGCAATTGGAAAATTGCATCATGCACGCCCCGGCCGACGGGATCGTGGTTCACGCCAATCGTTACAGCAGTCGCGGCGGCAGCGCGGAATTCGTCGTCGAAGCGGGTGCTTCAGTACGCGAGCGGCAAGCGATCATTCGCCTGCCCGATCCGACCCAAATGCAAGTGAAGGTGAAGGTCAACGAGTCACGTATCACGTTGATCCAAGAAGGCATGCCGGTAAGGATCTCGGTCGATGCCATTCCCGGTTTGCAGTTGAAAGGGCGCGTGATCAAGGTCAATCGTTACGCCGAACCGGGAAGCTTTTTCAGTTCGTCGATCAAGGAATACGCCACCTACATCGAAATCATCGACCCGCCGGAAAACATTCGCACCGGGATGACGGCGGAGGTGCAGGTGTTTGTGGAACAGCTGGACAACGCGTTGCAGATTCCGATTCAAGGCTTGTACGAACATGGCGGCAAGATGTATTGCCTGGCTCAGCGCGGGCCCAGTGAATTTGAGACGTTGCCGGTCGAGATCGGCGCGACCAACGACACCATGGCCAGCATCACCAAGGGAGTTACCGATGGCGACAAGTTGGTATTGAACTTGCGCAGCCACCTGACGCTGATGGACCTGCCCGACGTCGCCCAGGAAGACAACAGCGAAATGCGAAAACTCCGTCAAGAACCACCGGCCGGTGCGAAGGCTTTTGCGGGCGGACCTCCGGGTGGCGGCGGCCCAGGCCAGCGCGGCGGTCCTCGCGAGGGCGGTGGCGGCCGCAGGCCCGGTGGAGCAGGCGGGCCGGGCGGTGCAGGTGGATTTGGCGGCGGACCGGGAGGAGGCGGTGGTCGAGGTCCCGGCGGCGCTGGTGGTGGCGGTGGCCAGCGCGGTGCAGGCGGTCCTGGCGGCGGCGGTACGCCCGATGTTTCGCAGATGGTCAGCCGCAATTTTCAGCGCAACGACGGCGATGGTGACGGCAAACTTTCGGCCGAAGAGATCAGCGCGATCGATCCGGCCCGACAGGAGATGGTGCGGGCGGCAGATGCAAACGGGGACGGTAGTGTGACTCGCGCCGAATTGATGTCGGCGATCAGAAAACGTTTCCAGTCTGGTGGTGGTGGACAGTAATTGTGAGCATGACCGAAGCAGCAAGCCAAACAGGAATTCCCACGCCGAGCAGCCCGTCCCCGCCTCGGATGGCGACTTCCATTCGCGATCTTACCAAGGACTACATCCTCAAAAGCGAAACGGTCCGCGCCCTGCGCGGCGTCTCCTTTGACGTTCCCGAAGGCGACTACGTGGCGATCATGGGGCCATCGGGAAGCGGCAAGAGTACGCTGCTGAACTTGTTGGGATGCCTGGATAAACCTTCCAGCGGCAGCTTGCTGCTTGGCGACGATGACATCGCGCTGATGACCGACGACCAGCTGGCCGAAATCCGCAGCGAAAGGATCGGTTTTGTCTTTCAGTCCTACAACTTGATTCAACAGCTAAGTGTGGTGGAAAACATTCAGGTGCCCCTTTACTACCAGGGCAGGCTCGGTTCGCAGGAACGCGATCGCGCGGTGACTTTGGCCGAACGCGTCGGTTTGGGGGATCGCTTGGACCATCGTCCCAGTCAGCTTTCCGGTGGCCAGCAGCAACGCGTGGCGATTGCACGCAGTTTGGTGAACGATCCGTTCTTTGTGTTGGCGGATGAACCGACTGGTAACCTGGACTCGATGACGACCGATGAGATTTTGGCGATCTTCGACGCCCTGAACGCCGAAGGCCGTACCATCATCCTGGTGACTCACGAAGACGACGTAGCCGAACGCGCAAAACGAATTGTGCGGCTGAAAGACGGCATGCTTCATACCGACGAATCGGTCAGCGAAGAAAAGCGGGCCGCCGCCCGGGCGGCTCAAAAAGCAGCCGTTGCCGAACTGCAGGCGCGAGAATAGGCGAGGTTCGACAGAAGCATGCTTTGGCTGAGAACTTGGAAGCTGGGGATCAAAAGCCTCGCGCTGCACCCGCTAAGAACCAGTCTGACGATGCTGGGCATCATGATCGGTGTCTGGGCGGTGATCGTGTTGACCGCGATCAGCCAAGGTGCCAGCGATCAGGTCCAAAAACAGATCGAATCGCTTGGTTCGACCACCATCATCGTGCGGAGCCAAAAACCGCCGGACGACAAGTTGACCGGGATGCGGGTCAGCAAATACGGTTTGCTGCGCAGCGACCTGGACAAAATCTTGGGCACCGTCCCGACGATCGAACGAGCGATTCCGATTCGCGAAATTCGTCGTCAATTCACCTATCGCGACCGCGTGGTCGATGGCCGGTTGGTCGGATGCACGCCCGCTTACGCCGACGTCAATCATTTGAAGATCCGCGAGGGAGGAGGACGGTTTCTTTCCGACGCCGATGAAATCAGGGCCGACACCGTCTGTGTCGTTTCGGCCGGCGTCGCCGAGCGGCTTTTCCCGTACGAGGAGCCGCTGGGAAAACGGGTCAATGTGCCCGAAAGCACCGACAAGTACAAAATTGTCGGCGTGCTGGAACATCGCAATCCCTCCGCGGCAATCGGTGGCTCGCTCGATTCGCAAGACTTTTCGTCCGATGTCTACATCCCGATGCGGACGCTGCGAAAACGTATCGGCGACACGATCATCACCCGCAGAAGCGGCCAGTTCCAAGCCGAGATGATGGAGCTGAACCAAATCACGCTGCAGGCCAAATCTCAGGACCAGGTCCGCATCACCGCGGCAATGATCGAAAACATTCTGGCGCCCGCGCACTCCGAAATGAACGATACCGCTGTGGTCGTGCCGCTGGAATTGTTGGAACAGGCCCGCAACATGGAATTGATGTTCTTGGGGATCGGTATTCTGATCGCTTGCATTTCGTTGATGGTCGGCGGCATCGGCATCATGAACATCATGTTGGCAAGTGTGACCGAAAGGACTCGAGAGATTGGAATTCGACGCGCTCTGGGTGCCAAACGGGGTGACATCACGCGGCAGTTCCTGGTGGAAACCATTGTGCTGAGTTTCGCCGGCGCGATCATGGGCATCTTGATCGGCTTTTTAAGCCTGCCGATGTATCACCTAGCCATTTGGGGCGTTCGCAAAGGTTTGCCCGATCAGTTTGCCGCGCTCCCCGAAGCCATTCGTGAAGCCGAGCCGTCGATCGTCTACTGGACCATTCCGCTGGCCGTGTTGATCGCGGTTGCGGTGGGATTGGTCAGCGGATTGTATCCAGCCGTCCGCGCCGCCAAGATGAATCCGATTGAAGCGCTGCGTCACGAATAAGCCCCCAAAGCGGTCCAGGGAATGAATGGAACTTCCGCCTGCGACCGCAGTCGGTTTTTGATCGTGCTGGCGGCGCTGCTATGGAGCACCAGCGGCTTTTTTGCCAAGTCACCTTGGTTTGACCAGTGGCCGGAAGAGTCTCGCGGTGTCGCCCTGACGTTTTGGCGAAGTGTCTTCGCGGCGCTCGCGGTGCTGCCGCTGGTTCGCAAGCCCACTTTTCGGTTGGCGATGATCCCGATGTCGCTTTCGTTTACCGCGATGACCTACACCTTTTTGGTGGCCATGGTGCTGGGGTCGGAAACCACCACGATTTGGCTTCAGTATGTCGGCCCGGCATGGGTGGCGCTGGCCGGATGGATGGGCCTGGGCGATCGTCCCCGCCGCAGCGATACGATGATGGTGGGTTGGTCGCTGCTGGGCATCGCGATCATCGTCAGCATGGAGTCCTCGATCGGGGGCGGCGGCGCCAGCACCGGACCAGTGGGCCTGGCGCTCCTTTCCGGACTGATGTATTCCGGCGTGATCCTGTCGCTGCGTCACATGCGAGGCGTGAACGTCGCCTGGCTGGGATTCGTCAATCACTCCGTCAGCGTGTTGCTGCTTGCGCCACTGGTGATCGGACGCGTGCCGATGCCGCAGGGGATTCAGTGGCTGGTGCTGTTTTTGTTCGGAAGCCTGCAGCTGGCCGTTCCCTACATGATCTTCGCCTGGGCGATGCGCGAAGTCGACAGCAATGAAGCCTCATTGATCACCTTGATCGAACCGCTCACCGTGCCGGTCTGGACCTTCCTGGCTTGGCGCCATCATCCCACCTACGAGTTCCCCAAGTGGTGGACTCTCCTTGGCGCGTCGTTCATCGCCGTCGGATTTGTTTGGCGATACGGAATCGCCAAACGGAATCGTTGAGTGGTAGCGGAACTGGCCAAGGATTTCGGTCGCCGTGGTTGTCCGCAGCCGATTGCGGAAAACCGGCCGACTAATCTTTTCTGGCGACCACGCGATGAAAGTGCAAATACACCTCGCGGTCGACCACTCGCCGCACTCCTTCGACCAGGCACTGCGGTTCGTTCTCGATTTCGCCCTGGCGGATCACATCGGCCAGCGGTGTTCCCGGTGCGACCGCGAACGTTCGCTGGTTGATCGTCTGATTGCCGGCATCCAGTTCCGGAATGATGAAATGACAGGTCGCACCAAAGGTCAACATCCGAGCGTTGTAGGCATCGTGGTAGGGGCGAAAACCTGGAAAACCGGGCAGCAATCCGTGGTGCAAGTTGATGATCCGCCCACCGGCAAACTGCCAACAGGTTGATGGGGCCAGAATTCGCATGTAACGAGCCAGAACCACGTAGTCGACATCGAACTCATCCAACGTCGCCACCATCGCGGCGTCGTCCGCCACGCCATTCTCATCTCCGATCATTCGAAAGGGGACGTCAAACTCATCGGCCAACGGCGCGAGTTTCTTTCGGTTCGAGATGACGACTGCCGCTTCGGCCCCAATCGTCTGGTCGACCAGCGCCGCCAGTACCGCGCGCGGGGTGTGATCGACAAAGGTGCAGCAAACGGCCAAACGAGGTCGCGCGGCGCGGCGTTCGCTGCTCCATACTCGGATGGCCAACTTGGTGTGCCGGCCGATCTGCTGCATGGCGTCGACCAACGGATCGAATTCGGCGGAATCGATGTCGATTCGGCACAACATCGCAAACAGGTGTTCGTCGTCGTGGTCATACATCTGGATTTCCGCGATTCGAGCCCCCCGGCCGGTCACGTGGTGGATGATCGGGTCGGCCAGACCGACGTTGTCCGGTCCCAGGGCGGTGATGACGACTTCCACGAAAAATGCTCCTCAAAAAGTGCGGTTGAAACCCATTGTTGGCCGCTGCGGCTTCCTTGCCGACCCGGCATCATCTCGTTTCGTCCTCCCTAGCTGTGACAACGCGACTGGCTTTGCTAGTTTCTATCCTGATCTTCCCGACCCGAAACCGAGGAATCGCCAGGTGCCTGTCACGAAATCTCCCTCGAAATCTTCCGTCAAACCAAGTCATACTGGTCTGCCGCCGGGACCGGCCAAACCGGTCAAGCGACGTCGAAGCCAGGTGCCCAAGGGGGCAAACCTGTGCGACTACTGCACCGCCAAGTGTTGCCACTATTTTGCCCTGCCGATCGACGAACCGGTCGGGCGCAAAGATTTTGATTTCATGCGCTGGTACCTGCTGCATGACCGCGCCAGCCTGTTTGTCGATGATGACGTGTGGTACTTGCTGGTTCATACAACCTGCAAACATCTGCAAGATGATCATCGCTGCGGCATCTACGAAACTCGACCGGCGATCTGCCGCGCTTACACGACCGATGAGTGTGAGTTCGAGGACGATTGGTGTTACGAGCAATACTTCGAGACGCCGGAGCAGATCGACGAGTATGCCGACGCCATGTTTGGTCCTCAATTTCCGACGCCGGGCATCAACGATCACGACTCGATTCGCAGCCGCAAACCGACTTCCCTGCCGATGGTTTGACCATGAACCTGATGGCTCCTGGCGCGTCCCTTTGAGGAAAACTACATTCGGCGGGCTCCTTGCTGTTTCCGCTTGCTCTTTGGATTTTGAAAACTCATGTCGTTGATCCAACCCCGCACGTTGAAAGGTTTTCGTGACTACCTGCCGGCGGTGATGATTCCCCGCGAACAATTGATGCAAACGGCCCGCCAGGTCTTTCGGTCTTTCGGTTTTGCACCGATCGATACGCCCACTTTGGAACATCTGGAGATCTTGACCGGCAAGGGCAGCGACGAAACCGATCGCCAAATCTATCGCTTTCAAGACGCCGGTGGCCGCGATGTCGGCATGCGGTTTGACTTGACCGTTCCCCTGGCTCGTTTCGCCGCGCAACATGCCGGTGCCTTGGGAATGCCGTTCAAACGTTATCACATTGCGCCAGTTTGGCGCGGCGAAAACCCGCAAGCAGGCCGGTACCGCGAGTTTGTTCAATGTGACTTCGACACCATCGGCACTGAGTCAGTCCTGGCCGATATCGAAGCGGTCGCCGTGATCGATCGGTTGCTGGAAACGATCGGTTTCGATCGGTTCACCATCAGCATCAACGACCGCACGATCTTGAATGGATTGCTGGAACAGTTGGGACTGGCCGACCGCGCCGTGCCGATTCTTCGCACTCTGGACAAGCTCGGCAAGATCGGAGCTGAAAAGACAGCTGATGAAATGTGCCGGGCCGCCGACGTTACCGCCGAGGCTGCCAGGTGTGTGTTGAAGCTGGCGGAATGCGATGGAGAAGCATCGGAGGTTTTCCAGCAGCTTCCCGAAATCACCGCCGGGAATCAGAAAGCGGCGGAAGGGATCGAAAGGCTGCGAGACGTCTTCGAAGGCGCACTCGCGGCGGGAGTTCCCCAGCAACGAATGAAGGTGGATGTCTCGATCGCCCGTGGCCTTGATTATTACACCGGCGTGATCTTTGAAACCACGCTGGACGACTTGCCAGGCATCGGCAGCGTTTGCAGCGGTGGTCGTTACGACAATCTTGCCGGGTTGTACACCAAACAACATCTGCCCGGCATCGGCGCCTCGCTGGGACTCGATCGGTTGCTGGCGGCAATGGAACAACTCGGTTTGCTGCCGACCGCATCGACGCCCGCGCCGGTGTTTGTCGCTTACTTTGACCAGGCACGCCGCGACGATTATCTACGCCTGGCGGCAAACCTGCGCCGTGCCGGTATCGGCGCCGAAGTCTATCCCGACGCCAAAAAACTGGGTGCGCAGCTACGTTACGCCGACTCGCACGGCTTCTCTGTCGCCGTGATCGCTGGTGGCAATGAATGGGATCAGTCCCGTTGTCAGCTCAAGGTATTGGCGACGCAAGAAAAGGAGGAGGTCGATTACACCCACGACGACCCCACCGCACTGGTCGCCCGCATCCGCCAACTGCTCCAGTAGGCCGACTTGTCCCCAAGTCGGCGAGCGCACCCGTCGGCCAGGCCACTCAATGCGTCTGTCGGCCGGTTCTCCGAACCGGCACGCGGGCGTAGCAATCTTGGAAAAATTGCCGACCATCCCTTGACCCCGTCGTCGCTGTTGCCTACTGTACTACATAACGCAGTACAGTTAGGGCGGCCAAATGAGTCGGATTCAAATCTCTACCGGTGGCGCGCAGCCGATCTTTCGGCAGGTGGTCGACCAGATTCGCGGCCAGGTTGCCGCCGGGCGGTTGGCCG
The DNA here is from genome assembly GCA_965222745.1 of Rubripirellula sp. GTDB lineage: Bacteria > Planctomycetota > Planctomycetia > Pirellulales > Pirellulaceae > CBDCUW01. The sequence goes on along the minus strand of CBDCUW010000005.1, from coordinate 3,476,332 downwards.
TGGGGGACGCGGTACCGAGTGTTCGGGCGCTGGCCAGGGAGCTGGTGGTCAATCCCAACACGATCGCCAAAGCCTACGCGCAGCTGGTGCGCGATGGTGTCTTGGAAAGCCAGCAGGGACGCGGCTATTTCGTTGCCGCACCGCGTCAAATCTACACCAAAGCGGAAAGTCGCCGTCGGCTTCGCAGCGTGATGGATCCTTTTCTTTCCGAAGCGATCACGTTGGGGTTTACGTCCGAAGAGATCTTGGCGGCGCTCGAAAAACGATTGGCAGAACTTCGACCTTCCGAAAAACCCCCGTCGGCGGCGGCCGGCTCAGGAGGTGATTTGAAATGACTCCAGCGATTTCTACTCAGCGGTTGACCCGTTTCTTTGGATCGCGGGCCGTCGTCCGAGAGCTTGATTTTGAAGTGCCCGTCGGCCAGGTCACTGCCTTGCTGGGACTCAACGGAGCCGGCAAGACGACCACGCTGCGGATGATGATGGGTTTGCTTTGCCCGACTCGCGGCAGCTGTCAAACACTTTCGCGCGACAGCCAGGAGCTTCGGCCGGAGGATCTTGCCCGAATCGGATACATGGTCGAGGGGCATCCGCTTTATTCGTGGATGCGGGTGGGGGAGGTGGCGCGATTCGAATCGAATGGCCATACAGCTTGGGACGCCCGGCAATTCGATTCGATCGTCCGCCACTTCGGCATTGATCTATCCGATCGCGTCGGCACGCTCAGCCGCGGCCAACGGGCTGGCGTATCGCTGGCCGCGACACTTGCGGCGCAACCCGAATTGATGATCTTGGACGACCCGGCGTTGGGGCTGGATCCGGTAAGCCGGCGAGCGTTGAACGAAACGCTGGTGGAGTTTGCGTCGGCCGGCGATCGAACGGTGTTGATGAGCAGCCATCTGATTGATGACGTGGAACGGGTAGCCGACCGAGTGGCGGTGATGGCTGGCGGCCGGTTGACCGTCGACACGACGCTGGATGATTTTCGCCAGCGTGTGTCTCGTTGGTCGTTGCGGTTCGATGGCGGCAGCGACCAACGGCTGACGCAGCGCAAAGGTGTGTCGGCGATCGGCGGCTTGATCGAAGCCCGACAAATCTATGATCAGTTGATCGTTTCGGTGGCCGACCAAGACGACGAATCGACGGCAGCGATCTCCAGGTTGGGCGCGCAAGAAATGGAATCGCTTCCCACGACGCTGGACGATGCTGTCTTGGCCTATCTCTCACGCAACCGGGCCGACAAGTCTTTCCTTCAACCGGTCAGTTCGTGATCGCTGACGCGCGGAGTCCTGATGATGAAAACGATGCTTTGGAAAGAATGGCGTGAATCGGTTCGCTGGTTGCCGATTCCGATCGTGGTGTTCTCGATGTTGTTGTGGTTGGCGATGCCCGACCGTGGCGCCGGTTCGCAAGGATTCGGCGACGAGATTGCCAGTCTCGTTGGAATCGCTGCATCGATCACCGCGGGGCTGATCGGCGTGTTGCAAACGTTACCCGAATCGCGGACCGATACTCGCGGACTGCTGTTCGGCAGACCGATATCGCGCGAGAAAATCTATCTGTCCAAAACCATTGTTGCGGCAGCAATCTATTGGATCAGCCTGGGAATCCCGTTGATCTACGCCGCGATTTGGTTGGACGCCGTCGCGCCCCAGACGCGTCCCGGCGAACCGATTCAGCTGTTGACAGGAGTGATTGTCGGCATCGCCTGCTTTGGATTTCACCCAGCTGTCTGTTGGACGATCTCCAGGCCGGCGCGATGGATTGGCACCAGGATCTTCCCCCTGGTCATCCCGCTTGGGCTGTTTGCAATGGGTTATGCCACTGTCACAGCGGCAACAAGCTGGATGGTGCTTTGGAGCTGCACCGCGGGGATCGTCGCCATCCTGATCTTACTGTACTTTTCCGCCTCCCATGCGTTTTGCCAACTGACCCGCAGGCCGCCTGTCAGCCACCGTTGTTCAAGTTTCCAACCTGCGACGGTGTTGTTGGTTGTCGCCTGCCTGGCAATAGCGACGGCAGCGGGAGTGGCATTCGTCACCAATGTTCCCGCGTTGCAGCCCAATTTGTATGACATGGCTCAATCCCAGTTGATGGTGGACGACCAGGGCAATGTCTACAACACCGTGGTGCGGCGGGAGTACAACCGCGACATCCATCTCTACGATACAAAGATTTTGAATGCATCTCCTGCGGATCGCCTTTCCGATGATTCGCCGGCAGTCGACGTCCCCAAGCCTGCGGCGTATGCGGATCAGCAACTCAAATCACCGATCACGCTGGCGAACATAGACTGGTGGCACCCGCCGATTTTGAATCCTTACGATCAATGGGGGTTCACTCGATTTGGGAAGTACGGGGCGGTTTATCACCGCGATGGATATTACCTGCTGTACGATCGCATGACGTCACAGTTGAGCGGATACCTGACGCGCAGCGGCATCGGTTCCGATGGCGAGCGGTTTGACGGACTCGCGCCCGGCATCGCCGCGGCGAGGTTGATGGGCAGGACCAACTGGACAAACGCCAATCAAGCCGAGCACGGTCTGCTGGTCGATCGCGGCGGGATCTACCAGTTAGGCGACGACGGTGTTTCCGTGCGGACGTTGGCCGAGCAATCGATCAATTCGGCCGCCTTGATTCCACCGACAGAGCAGCGGCCGCCGATCGTGTGGCTTCACCATGGCCAGGAGATCACCTCTTACCAAATGAAGTCGACCGATCCGAAACAGACGCTGCTAAGTTTTCCCAACAAGCCCGGCGGTTTTCCTCAAGTTGAATTGATCCGGCAGCGTGTGCTGAAACTGGACCAGCACCCAGGTGGCTCGCTTGCGATCGCCGACTTCGATTCGTCGGGAACGGTCATCATCGATACGATCAAATCGGGGCAAAGCCGCTTCGTCCGATTCGATGCGAGCGGAGCAAACACCGACAGTGGCCAGCTTGCCGTCTATCGGCAAGCCAGTGATCGTCTCGATGCAAACGCTTTGGTGGGCTCGGTGTTCCCGCCGGTGATGATGATGGCGACCACGTCTGCCGACTTGATCTGGCAGAAGGCTTTTGGCGGTTTTCCTATGTTGATGTTTTCGCGGCGAGTGCAAGTGGTCGTTTTGTGGTTGACGTTGTTGCATTCCGCGGTGGCAGTGACGCTGACGGTCCTGGTCTGCCGACGTCGTTTCCTTTCGACTCGCGCCACGTTGGCTTGGGCGGCGAGCAGCATTTTCCTGGGGATCGGCACCGCATTGGCCGTCATTTCGGTTTATCCCAAAACAGCTCGCCAACCGTGTCACGGTTGCGATGCATTGGTAAGAGTCGATCTGGGCCGATGCCCGGCCTGCGGCATCGGGTGGGAGCCGCCAGCAAGAGACGGCTGCGAGATTTTTGAAGGCGAAAGCGAATCGCAACCAGTCGTTGTTCAACCGATGTAGTCTGTCGGCCGGTTCTCCGAACCGGCACGCGCGAAGCGACTTCGGAGAAGTCGCCGACAGTCGGCCGGTTCTCCGAACTGGCACGCGCCCAAAGCGATCTCGGAAAAACCGCCGACTATCCCTTTTCGGTCCGCCGAAAGTATTCCTTCGGAAAATCTGCTTGAGGCGCGTGATCGGGATGCCGCCAGGGGAACCGAGGGCCGCGGTCTTCCAGCAGTGGGACCTCGTGGCCGCCACTGTCAAACAGCATCTGCCACAGCTGCTTGTTCATCCGATCAATCCGCTGGGCATGTTGAGGCGAATCGATCAGATTCTTCATTTCGCCAGGGTCATTCTGCAAATCATAGAACTCGTCACGATCCCACAAGCCGTGAACCCGTATGTATTTCCAACGTCCGCCGATGATGGCGTGAAGCGTCGGCGTGTGCGGGTAATTGCGTTCCCAGTAATACTCGTAAAGCAAATGTTTGCGGCTCAGGAGGGAAGCGTCCCCGCGGCAGAGCGCCGACCAGAAACTTTCACCGTCCGATTCGGGCAGCGACCTGGCCGAGGCCGCTTCCAAGACAGTCGCGGCGATGTCGATGTTGCCGACCAACCCTTCAAATTTCTTTCCAGCAGGAATTTTTCCGGGTGCGACCATCAATAACGGTACCTTTGCGCTCGCCTCGTAAGCAGTTCGCTTATCGATCAATCCATGGTCACCGAACTGAAAGCCGTTGTCGCCCATGTAGATGACCAACGTGTTGTCCTTCAGGTCACTGTCCTCAAGAAACTTTCGCAATCGACCGACACTCTCATCGACCGCCAACAACGATTCGCAGTAACGACGATAGTAAACCTCCGGTGAAAAGTCGGGAAGGTTGTAGCCAAAGTCGGCGCCATGGCGGCTGTTGCGCTGATTGCGCAACCACATTGGCATCTTGCCGGCATCCATCTCGGCAACGGTAGGCGTTCGAATGGGAAGCGGCTGACGATCGTATCTGCCGCGATGCCGATCGGCGGGAACAAAGTCAGCGTGGACTGCCTTGTGACTAACATATAAGAAAAAAGGACGATCACCTTTTCGCGATCGCAGCCAGTCCAACGCGTAGTCGGTCAGTTCGTCGGTGATGTAACCTCGCTGTTTCACCCGTTTGCCATTGACGTTGAAACCGTCGTAGGTCGTCTGCGGAACCTCGCGAGTCGTTCCGTGTCCGTCAGGCCAATACGTGCCCTGGCCCTTGAATGCCACCCAGTGATCAAAACCTCGTTGCGGGTCGTCGATGTGCCCGCCCATGTGCCACTTGCCGATGAACGCGGTCTCGTATCCGGCTTGTTGAAGATGTTGCGGAAAGAACACCAACTGCGGATCGACCGGATGGTAGTTGTCAACGACGCGGTGATTGTGAGCGTATTGGCCAGTCAATATCGACGCTCGGCTGGGAGAACAGAGCGACGTCGTGACGTAGGCATGGCTCAGCATCGCGCCGTCGCGAGCCATCGCGTCCAGGTGCGGTGTCTCCAGAAAGGGATGTCCGGCGGCGCCGAGACAATCAAACCGATGGTCATCACAAAGAATGAACATCACGTTGATCGGAGCAGCACAGACCAATCGGCCGGCCAGCAACAAGACAGCAATCGCCAAAGGAATTCGAATCATCAGAAGTCAAACCGTGTTGGAAAGCGTGTACCGGACAGAGTGTCACACTCTAACTCGTAGGCCGACTCGTCCCAAGTCGGTGAGTCTGTCGGCGACTTCTCCGAAATCGCTTCGGGCGCACGTGCCAGTTCGGAGAACTGGCCGACTGTCGGCGACTTCTCCGAAGTCGCTTCGGGCGCGCGTGCCAGTTCGGAGAACTGGCCGACTGTCGGCGACTTCTCCGAAATCGCTTCGGGCGCACGTGCCAGTTCGGAGAACTGGCCGACTGTTGGCGACTTCTCCGAAGTCGCTTCGGGCGCGCGTGCCAGTTCGGAGAACTGGCCGACGGTCGGCCTACGATCGACCGGATTCGTGCTAAAGTGTTTTGGCATCCTACAAACTGGAGACGCAGCCATGCGAATGTCAGCCTTTTTCGCGATCGTGTCATTGGGGTGGGTTGGCCTATCCCACGGCCAAGATTCTCCGGCGATCTTTGTCTGGCCCGATCTCGCCCCTGGCGAATCTCTGCGTAGCACAGGAACGATGTTGCCGATGCGGGCGACCGATCACCCGCCGATCACTCGGATTGAAAAAATCGCCCGTCCGCCGATGAAGGTTTTTCGGCCCACTGCCGAAGCCAACGGAGTGGCGGTGTTGATCTTACCGGGTGGCGGTTTTGCGAGGGTGGTGCCCGATTTGGAAGGATCGGAAGCAGCCGAGTGGCTGGGCCGACTGGGGGTGACATCGTTCGTGTTGAACTATCGAACCAACGAACGCAAAGCGGCTGATGAACCTGCCTGGCGACGGCCGTTGCAGGACTCACAGCGGGCGATGCGATGGATTCGCGCCAACGCTGACCGGTGGAATCTCGATCCCACGCGAATCGGGTTGTTGGCGTTTTCGGCCGGAGGACAAGTCGGCGCCATGTTGTGCACCAGCGAGGAGGCGGCGTATGAAAAGATCGACTCGATTGACGGCCAATCGTTTCGTCCCGATTTCGCGATGCTGATCTATCCTTGGCGGATCTACGACGAAAAAACCGATGCCTTGTTGTCGGAGATCCGAGTCACCGCGAACACGCCGACCTCTTTCGTCATTCACACCCACGATGACCGATCGACGTCGCTTGGCGCAGTGCTCTACTACGCCGGTTTGAAGCGGAACAACGTACCGGCTGAACTGCATGTTTACGAAAACGGCGGGCACGGATACGGCACTCGCGATCGACCCGGTTCCAACATCGGCAGTTGGACCGACCGGGCAACCGATTGGCTCAAGCGACGTCTGTAAGTCGGCGAATTTTCCAAATTCGCTTCGGGCGCACGTGCCAGTTCGGAGAACTGGCCGACAGTCGGCGACTTCTCCGAAATCGCTACGCGCGTGTGCCAGTTCGGAGAACCGGCCGAGATTCACGCCTTCTCATCCGGCTTGGTTTCTTTCGCTGGACGATCAGCCGTCGGCTCCGCCTTCTTTTCCGGCTCTGCCTTTTGCTCCGGCTCCGGTTTTTTCGCTGGTTTCGGTTTTGGCTCCGGCTTCTTCTCCACTTTCGGCGGTTCCTTGGGCTTCACCGCTTTACCTGCCGGTTTTTTCTTGGCCTCGATTTCCTGTTTGGTCGGATAAACGGGAAACTTGATACCGGGTGTTAGCCCACGGTCGATCACCCAGATGTTTCGAAATCGGACCGGATCACCGTGATTCTGCAACCGGGTGGGCAACAACAGCGGTTCCTCCTGTTTGCCGGCCCCGGTTTTGTTTGGAAGGGCAACGTTGTTTTGCACTTTGACACCGTTGATCCACGACGTGACGTGTGCATCGCGCAGCTTCGTACCGTCGGCTGCCCATCGTGGGGCGGTGAAATGAATGTCGTAGGTTTGCCAAACCAACGGCGGCAAACACATATTCACATCCGGTTTGCGAAACTGATACAGCGCTCCCAGGCCGTTGATCATTCGATCTTGTGCGAACGAATCGAGCACCTGACACTCATATCGGCTCTGCAGATAAACACCGCTGTTGGCCCGCGATTGTCCCTGCGCGATCGGCATGTAAGGCAATCGAAACTCCAAGTGCAGGTCGAAGTCTTGGAACATCGGTTTCAAATCGGCGCCTTCCATCAGCAACCCATCTTTGGTCATGGTAGCGTTGGAGAACTGATCGACATTCTTGCCATCGAACAGCACGACTGCCCCTTTGGGCGGTGCGGCGCCCATGGTCGGGCTGGAACGCTTCACACGGTCCAGCCGCCCCACCTTGTTTCCCTCGCGACCGACGATCAGGCAATGATCGGGTTCGACGAAAATGGCCCACGGTCCGCCGGAGAGGATCACGAAATCGCCCGAGCGGCGTCCAATCATCTTGACCGGCTGAGGCTTGTGATTCTTCTCGCCCGGCAATCCGCCCATGAACGAAACCGCTTCAAATTGATCACCACCAACGGGACGAATCTGCAGCCCCAGCGGCTGGTACTCGTTTTCGCCGACCGTGACCGGTCCGACGAACTCGCCTTGCAGCTTGAAGTTCGGGTCATTCTTTGGCGGCTCGGTGTGGGCGGGCCCCTTCTTGTTTTGGGCGGGCAGGTTGCCTGCTGCCGCCGTCACGGCGAGGCCGATGACTAGGCGGAAAAAGAGGAAACGGCCGGTAGTGCAGTGCATGGAGGTGGGATCCTTCGAGATTCTTGGGGGGACGGCGAGACGAGTGATCATCGTGGACCCCCTCAACCATAGTTGGGTAGGTCAATTTCAGCAAAGCTTTCGCGGGGCCGGCCGGCTTTCGCTACCGCCCGAGAACCGATTTCGGCGAAATCGCCGACGGTTGGCAAAGCAGCTATGATTGTTGCCGACCGATCCGCCCCCTTCACTTCCCCGATCCAAACGATTTTTATAGAGAGTTCTGGCGATGAAACGAGTGACCTTTGGAGCCCTGATTTTCGGCATGCTGGTGTCGATTGCCACCGCCGCCGACAAGCGTCCCAATATCGTCTTCATTTTTACGGACGATCATTGCGAACAGGCGCTCAGCGCCTACGATCCTTCGCGAATCACGACGCCCAACATGGATCGAATCGCCAAGGAGGGGATGCGATTTCGCCGCTGCTACGTCACCAACGCGATTTGTGGGCCAAGCCGGGCCGTGATCCAGACCGGGAAATACAGCCACTTGAACGGATTCATCCGCAACGGAAATCAATTCAACGGTGATCAACAGACCTTTCCAAAACTGTTGCAATCCGCCGGTTATCAAACCGCCGTCATCGGAAAGTGGCACTTGGCCACCACGCCCCAAGGCTACGACTACTACGACGTGCTCAAGGGCCAAGGTCCCTACTACAACCCGCCGATGATCACCGCGGGCAGTGACGGCAAACCGGTGACCCGGTCGCATACCGGATACACGACCGACATCATCACCCAAAAAACTCTCGACTGGTTGAAGCAGGATCGCGATCCCGACAAACCGTTCATGGTGATGTATCAGCACAAAGCGCCACATCGCAATTGGATGCCGGGGCCGAAGTACCTGAATTGGTTGGACGACGTGACGCTGCCCGAACCGGAAACCTTGTGGGACAACTACTCCGGCCGAACCCGGTCCGCCGGCCGGCAAACGATGACCATCAAACAGCATTTGAATGATCGAGATTTGAAGCTGACCGGCTACGGCACAATGAACGAGCAGCAGCGAAAAGTTTGGGATGCCGCCTACGGACCAAAGAATGAAGCTTTCCAGAAGGCACGCTCCGAGATGAGCGAAAAAGAAATCATCCAATGGAAGTACCAGCGTTACACCAAGGATTACCTGCGATGCGTCAAGAGTGTGGATGACGGGATCGGCGAAGTCCTCGGCTACTTGGACGAAGCCGGACTGGCTGACAATACGGTCGTGATCTATTCATCCGACCAGGGCTGGTACCTGGGCGAACATGGCTGGTTCGATAAACGATGGATGTACGAGGAGTCGTTGAAGACTCCGCTGCTAGTACGTTGGCCCGGCAAGGTCCAGCCAGGTTCGGTCAATGACGACATCGTTTCCAATCTCGATTTTGCGGAGACCTTTTTGGATTTGGCTGGCGTTTCGGTGCCCGGCGACATGCAAGGCCGCAGTCTCGTTTCGATCTTTCAGGGGAAGACGCCCGCCGATTGGCGAACGTCGTTCTATTATCACTACTACGAAAATCCGGGCGGCCACAACGTGGCCCGTCATTACGGTGTCACCAACGGTCGATACAAGTTGATGCATTTGTACGCACTGGAAGGCGAAAAGATCGACGATTGGGAACTGTTCGACCTGCAGAAGGATCCCAACGAACTGACCAGTGTTTATGCGCACGAAGACTACACCAAAGTGCAGTCCGAGATGCTGGCCGAACTGACTCGTTTGCGCGAGCACTACAAAGTGCCTGCGGATGATAATCCGGGACGGCCCAATCGCGCGAGGAAGAAGCGATAGTCGGCCAGAGATGACTGTGTTGCGGTTGAACTGCCAGACGTCCAGGCTTGCCGACTTGGGACAAGTCGGCCTACGAAGCGAAGCAAGGTTCGGAGAAATCGCCGGCCATCAGTTGTTGGCGTTGGGTGAGAGCGCGGCTGCGCCGGCCGCGTTTCGCGACGGCGGCAATCCGACTTTTTGACGCCAAAGGTTGATGACCCGCTGTTGACGGGTACCGGTCCAGGTTGGGTCGTACTGTGGCACCAGGTTTCCGTAGAATTGCCGCAACATGAAATCAGCCATGGCCCGGCCCGCCACATCCTGGGCGGACAGGCCGGCGATCATCTGTTCGGTTTGAGCCCGATTGGGTTTCAACCCGGCGCGGGCCATTTCACACCAACGTCGAATCTGGGCGACGCGCTGCTTGTTGGGAACGGCGCGGTCGATCGTGATCCAGGTTCGCATGTAACGCGGATCAGATTTGGGCATGCTTACCAGGCGCCGCATCGCGGCCAACCGCATGGCGGGAATCCGGCTACTGGCGAGCCGGAATAGATTGGGACCGGCCATCGCGGCATGCCAATGCGCCAACGTCGCCAACGTCCGCTTGTCACCGGCGCTCAGCTGCGGCATCGCGGCCATCTCGGTGATCCGCTGATTCAGCGTGCGGGAAACGTTGTCGGTTTCGGCGATTTGGGCCAGGATCGTGCGGGGAATTCCTATCGAATCGACGGGACGATCGACCCAATTGGGCAGCCGTTTCGGCTTGTCGATGGTTTGCACCGACCGATTGTCCGACACGTTGATCGATTCGGCTTGCCGCGGCTGGTTGTTGACCGCGATCGTGCCTCGATTGATGTGGACTTGCAAGCCGCCGGTGGCGCGATTCAAAACGACCGCCGCCTTTTCGGTCCATTTCAGGCTGGCAATCATTTTGTCGCCGCCTTGAATCGCGATCACCGTTCCGTCGGGAAGATCGGCAATCGCGATCGAACCGTGATGCAAATCAATGATCACCGAAGCTCGCGATCCGCCGGCGGTGACCAGGATTCCGCTGTCGGCCGCCAACACGATTTTTCCCCCTTCGGGCAATTCGGCTTGGGCGCGCGACAGCGGCATCGTGCGCAGCGACACGGTACCGCCGGAAGGATCCAACTTGGCCGACTTTTCATGCACACTTTGCCAGCTGGGCCTCACCGAGGTCGAATCAGGGTCCAGAGTCTGTTGGGCAAGGAGTCCGCTGATTTCGGTCCATCTCATCGCCGCCAAACGGGGCGGAGGTTTGCTGCCGGGCGTATCGGGAATCGCGTTGTCAAGTTTGGGAATCTCCTCAATCGACGGCGGCTTTTGGTCGGTGGTGGTATCGTCGCGAACCACCGCGTCGGATTGGGGCAAATCTTCTGACGGGGCTGGAACCACGTCAATCGTTTCGGGAGTTTGCTGTGGCTGCGATTCGACGGCCATCATGGACGGTTGCTGATCGTCGCTGCCCTGTTCGATCGCCGGCTGCGGCGGGTCGTCCGTCGTGATCGTGTCGGGCGAATCAGGTCCCTGGGGTGCGGTGTCGTTTTCGACCAGCTCTTCGCCGTGCGGCATCCGATCTTGGTTGCGGCTGGTGACGACAAAAATGATGCCCAAGATCGTCGCCGCCAAAGCGATCACGGCCGCTGCGGTGATCATCGGATTGCGGCGAAGGTGGACTCGCCGCGGTGGGCGACCGTTGCTGCTGGTTGCCGAGACAACCTCCAAAGGAGGTGTGACGGTGTCGGCGCCCGCCGGTTGCAGCGTCTCATTTTCAGGCAAAATGATCGAACTGTCGGAGTGATCCGGTGGCGCGGGCAACTCGGACCTCATCGCGATCAGCTGCGCCGAAAGGGCGTCGGAAAGAGGCGGCAGTTGATCGCCTGCCTGTTGATGAGACCGAACCGCGGCAATCAATTCCGCCAGCACGCTGTTGTCGGTCAGTGCCGCTTCGCAAACGTTGCGTACTTCGTCAGCGCTCAAATGGCCATCGACGAAAGCTGCCACCTGTTCAATGGGAATCACCCGCGTCGCGGCAGCCGATGCGTCCACGTTGATTCCGCGGCGGATGTCTTGTGCCACCGAGGGAACGATTTCGCCAAGCGGACGTACCTCGCCTGTTTCCGCGAGGCTATCGCGGAGGTGATGGTTGATGCTGGCAAGGATCGTTTGGCGGTTCACGAAAAAGGGTCTTGTTGTGAAGGGTTGAATGGATGGGATCAATCGTTTTCCAACCACTGCCGAAGCTTCGCCTCGGCGCGGCGCAGGGTGGGTCCGATCGACCCGATCGGCATGTTCATCTGTTTACTGATGTCTGAATAACTCTTTCCTTGTAAGTGAAACAAACTGACGACATCTCGTTGTTTGGGTGGCAGCCGCTGCAACATCAGGTGAAGTCGTTGCTGTTGTTCGGCGTCAATCAGGTCGCTGGCCGGGTCGGTCGATGCATCACGAGTGGCCTCGTGAAGGTCCGCTTCGGACGAGGCGACAACCAGCCTTTTCCTGGCGAAGCCGCGGGTGGCACTGCGGGTGGCGATGACCGCCACGTACGTCCCCAGTGACGACCTGCCCGCAAACGCTCGCAGCGCGGCGGCATCGTTGCCCAGCAGCGCCGCGAATACTTCGGCCGTCGCGTCGTCAATCGCCGAATCATCTTCACTGCGCCCAAACGTCGAGGCGACGTCGGCAACGCGCGAGCGAACAAGCCTTCCGTGAGTTTGAACGAAAACCTGCCACGCCTTGCCGTCACCGCGCACCAATTGTTCCACCAGCAACCGATCATCGGCATACGGCGTTACAGATGCTTCGGACGATTCGGCGTCGATTCGCGTCAAACCAGTCAACTCGTTTTTAACCGGGCCCAATTGGTTTGGTGGTAGTCGCAACGAACCACCCGCCTGGCCACCGACAGCCACGTGTCGCGCGCGTGCCGGCAGCGATTGAACCTATCCTATACCGAAGCCCGTGCAGGTCTCGTTCGGCATGGCAAGTTTTCCGGCGGTTGGGATCCGCGATCCAACTTCGGCCGTGCCGCGGTATCGCCGAAGCCCGGATCGAGACATCCGACGAAGACCGCCACGCTATTAGTGTGGTCGCGCAGCAGCCATCTTACATTTTGCTGGAAAAATTTTTGACCTGCGAATCCGCCGCGAAGGGAACTTTCGCTGCAATCCCTACGATTGATCCAAAGCGGCCCTCAGGCGGTCGATCAGCTGCCGACGTGCGGTGGGCGTTTCGCTCGCTTGCAGCCGATTTCCCAGTTCCAACATGAACGCCGCGTATTCGTTGTGCCAATCTCGCAGCAGCGAATCGGAGTCAATTCGTGGTTCGGGCTTGCCCGTTGACTCCGCCGGCGTGCCGGCAACCAGTCGAAAACTTTCGTCGAACTGGGGTATGAAAATCCGGCTGGCATCAACACCACGGCTGGCCAACAGGTTCCGCAATTCGTTTCTCGCGTCATCGTCTCCGTGGTTGAGGAACAGGCCGCCGGCGGCCGGTCCGCGCTCCAAAATCCAATCGATCAGCTCGCTTTGATCGGCGTGAGCCGAATAGTTGCCAAGCCGACGAATCTCGGCTCGGACTTTGCAATCCTTGCCGTGAATCCGAACCTCCTTGGCCCCGCTGGTGATGATGTGACCGAGTGTTCCGGGTGACTGGTAGCCGACGAACAGAATGGTCGACTCCGGCCGCCAGATGTTGCTGCGAAGGTGATGCTTGATGCGCCCCGCGTTGCACATGCCGCTGGCCGAAATGATGATCGCGCCCCCCTTGATACGATTGACCGCTTTGCTTTCGTCCACGCTTTGGACGAGACGAAAGTTTTCGTGGCGGAACAATTCGCTCTCATTCACTTCGACATCTTCCATCGCCGCGGCGTGACGGATGAAAACCTCGGTGACCTTCCTCGCCAAGGGCGAATCCAAGTAGACCGTTGCATTGGGAATCTCGCCGGCAGAAAGCAACACGCCGATGTCGTGCAACAATTCCTGACTGCGTTCGACGGCAAAGGAGGGAATGACCACGTTGCCGCCGCGCGACAAACCACGAACCAATTCATCACGAATCGCTTCCCGTCGCTTTTCTAACGTGTAATCTTCACGCTCGCGATCGCCGTAGGTGCTTTCACAAATGATGTAGTCGTAACCGGTCGGCGCGTCGGGTTCAGGATGAAACACCTTTTCTTCCGGGCCAAGGTCACCCGAAAACAGCAGACTGAGCTTCTTGCCGCCGTCTTGCTGGTCGATCTCGATTTCGGCCGACGCCGATCCAAGCAGGTGGCCGGCGTTCCAATATCGCACTCGCACACCCGGTTTCGGTTCGAACCATTCTTCGTAACCGACCGGCCGAATCAGTTCCAAAGTCCGGTCGGCATCGGCGATGGTGTAGATCGGTTCGACAAGCTTCTGTCCTCGCCGCTGGCGCTTCTTGTTGTGCCGCTCGGCGTTCGATTCTTGAATGTGGGCCGAATCCCGGATCATGAACTCCAGCAAATCGGCGGTCGCCTCGGTTGCATAGATCTTTCCCTCGAATCCCGCTCGTACCAGTTTCGGCAACAGGCCACTATGGTCGATGTGCGCGTGCGTCAAAATCAGAAACTCTGCCGCCGCCGCATCGAAAGGAAATTCGCCCAGATTCAATTCCTGAGTGGTCCGGTTGCCCTGAAACAATCCGCAATCCACCAAAAATCTTCCTGGCGGCGAATCGATGTGCGAGCAAGAACCGGTCACCGTCCCCGCGGCGCCGCAGAAAGTGAGAACCGTCATGATGATTAGGATGGGAAAGAGAATTTTTATCGATTCACAACCAAAACCCACCAGGGTTTCGATCCGACCGCGGTCGTGGCGAGTCGATCGAGGGATCCATCGCTGCGAATTCTGAAGGTGGCAATTCTATCGGAATTCTGACCCGCCGCGATCATCAGCTTTCCTTCGCGGTCGATGTTGAAAGATCGTGTCGTCTTTTCGGTCGCAGTATTTCCCAAATGGCTGACCTTGCCATCGGAATCGATCGCGAATCGGGCGATGCTGTCGTGTCCGCGATTGGCCACGAACACGAACTTGCCGCTGGGATGAACTTCGATGTCCGACGTGCTGTTGCGCTGGTCAAAATCGGCCGGAAGGGTGGAAACGGTTTGCATCGGGAGCAGCGTTCCCGTTTGGGAATCAAACTGATAGGCAGTGACGCTGTTTCCTTGTTCGTCGCTGCCGTAAGCGAACTTTCCGTCCGGCCGAAACCATAGATGCCGCGGTCCCGATTGCTGTGGCCGCTGGACCTTGGCAGGCCGATTCGGCATCAGCCGTCCGCTGGTCGGTTCAAACCGAAACTGGAAGATGGCGTTGGGTCCGGTATGAGGAACGAACACAAACCGCCCCGATGCATCGAAGACCACACCATGCGCCTTTTCGTCAGTATCGATCGACTGGAGCGGTTGTGGGTCGAGGCGACCGTCGTCGCCAATCGAATGAACCATCACCTTGCCGGCTCGATAGTAGGCGCTGATTAGAAACTTGCCGGATGGATCGGTCGCCAGAAACGACGGGTCCGCGCCGGCCGGAATTTGATCGATCTGTTCCAAACCATCGCCAACAATCCGAAAACTCGCCAGGTTGCCCACCGATTTGATCGAAGCGAGCAAGTATTTTCCGCTGGGATGCAGACACAACGCGCCAGGGCCGCCGTCGGTTTGAACATCACTCAATTCGAGCAACCGACCGCTGGAGGGCTCCAGCTGATAAACCGCGATACGGTTCTCGCCCGAAAGAGAAACGTAAACGATCTGGTCGGCAAGCAGCGTGCCGCAGGTTGAAAAGAACAACCATGTCAAAACCATTCGGACCGCGGTCATGAGATGTCTCCGTCAGTGGTCGCAACCGGACAGCTGGCTAAAAAGTGCTACAGCAAACGATCCAATTCTTCGGTCAGTTGGGCAAACCGCTTCAGCGTGGTGGCGACTGGCTGCGGGCTGGCCATGTCGACACCGGCGTCGCGTAACAGATCGAGCGGATCTTTGCTGCATCCGCCAGAGAGAAACGCGTGATAGTCATCCAGTTCTTGCTGGCCTCCGGCCAACACTCGCCGCGAAAGTGCCACCGCCGCACTCAACCCCGTCGCGTATTTGTAGACATAAAAAGCACGGTAGAAATGAGGAATGCGAAAGCATTCCAGTTCCAGCGACTCATCGACGACAAAATCGGGCCCGAAGTAATCGTCCAGCAATTCCCGATACACCGCTCGAAATGACTTCACCGTCAGCGGCTCGCCCGACTCGGCCATTTCGTGAGTTCGCTTCTCGAATTCGGCAAACATCGTTTGGCGAACAACCGTCGCGCGGATGCTGTCCAATTCGTTGTTGATCAGGTAGGCGCGTTCGTTGTCATCGGCCGCTTGACCAAGCAGGTGGTCGGTCAATAGCTGTTCATTGAAGGTGCTGGCGACTTCGGCCACGAAAATGGTGTAGTTGTAATATTGAAACGGCTGGCTGCGGGCCGAATACCAACTGTGCATCGAGTGGCCCGCTTCGTGGGTGAGCGTGAAGACGTCGTTCAACACCTCTTCTTTGAAATTCATCAAGATGTACGGATCGCCGTCGAACGAACCGCAGCTGAACGCGCCGCTCTGTTTGCCGCGATTCGGATAGCGATCGGCCCACCTTCCCCGCAGGCCCTCTTCCAAAACCCCCACGTACTCGCTGCCCAGCGGGGCGAGTGATTCCAGAATCACGTTGACGGCCTGATCCCAGCCGTGACGTTTTTCGATGTCACTGAGAATGGGAACGTAGGTGTCGTAATGGTGAAGTTCCTGCAAACCCATTTTTCGCCGCCGCACATCCAAATAATGATGCACGCTGGGAAGCGACTCGCGGACCGCTGAAATCAAGTTGTCATAAACCTCGACCGGCACGTTGTCGGGAAAGAGCGCAGCGTCCAGGCTGCTGGAGTAGTTCCGTGCTTGAGCGTAATAAACATCGCGCTGAATGCTGCCTGACAGGGTGGCGGCGAGCGTGTTTTCATGACCGGCAAACTGTTTGTAGTACTGGTCGAAAGTTCGCCTCCGCACACCGCGGTCGGGACTGATCAGCAGTTGACCGAACGTGGCGTGAGACAATTCCACCTTGCGACCTTCGTGATCCTCCACTTCGCCGAAACGCAAATCGGCGTCGTTGAGTTGTCGAAAGGCGTTGCCCGCCGCCGCCGCCATCTCGCCTTGCATTGCCAACAACCGCTCCTCGTTGTCGCTCAGCGTATGAGGCCGATAGCGCACCAATCGCTCCAGCTGCAAACGAAAGGGAGCGATAGCCGGATCGGCGATCAGTTCCGACATGCGATCTTGATCGATCGCCAGCAATTCCGGCCGCATGAAGCTGGCCGCCTGGCTGGCCCGAACGGCAAGGTTCTGATAGCGGGCTTTCATGCCCTGGTAGTCGCTGTTGCCCTGGTCCTCGGTCGTCTTCAGAAACGCGTAATAGCCAAGTCGTTCGGCGGCGCGGTCAAAATCGGTATCGAAAGTAAGCGCCTCGGCAAGCAGACCTGCCGATTCACCCAATCGGCCCTTGAACGAGTCGTAGGTTGGAATCTGCTTTTCCAATTTCAAAAAATCGGTTTCCCACGAGGAATCGTCCGCGTAAAGGCTGGACAGATCCCAACAGTCCTTTGGCTCGACTTCTTTGCGAAGTGGCAGGGTTGCGGTGCTCATCCGAATCGACGTCCTTGTGGTTTTGAGAGAGGACACAAAAGCCTTGACAGGATACTCAGGTCACCGCAGGCGGGAAGTGGGCGGATCGGCTGGTCGGGCTGGTGGCGGGCGATGGGTTGGCTCCGGAATTTCCAGGACTTTTCCAGTTTTTCGGGGTACGTTTCGCTCTTTCGGGACTGGTTCGTTAAACTGGTCTTTTCCACAGAATCATTCGGGATCTGTTCCCGCAAGTTGCTCGAATCATTGGGAATCCGACGATGTTGACGGTGAAATGTCCTCATTGCAGCACGGCACTCAAACTGAAACAGGCGCCGGCATCTGGAAAAGTCAAATGCCCCAAATGCAATGGCATCGTTCCAGCGCGGGCAGCCAAGCCGGCGGCTGCCAGACCGGTTGCCGCCGGGGCCAGCCCACAGTCGCTCGATCCCGATGACGAGGGCTTTGATTTTGCTCGGATCAACTATCCCAGCGCTTCGCCGGTCACCGCGGTGTCGCAGTTCCCCGTCGCCGCCGAGAACATGGAAGTGTACCAAGGGCCCATTCCTGGAGATCCGCTGGAAGCGCTCGCCGCCGAAAACGGCGAAGCTCAAGAACAAGCACAGGTCCAGCAAGCGCCGCCACCCAAAAAGCTCAGCCCCGCCGCCGTCGTTGGCGCCCTGGCAGGCGTCGGTGTGTTGGTGATCGGAATGGTCGTTGCCGGAGTGATGCTTACCGGTTCAGGTGGCGGATCGGGGGATCAAGAAGACCCGTTGGTCAAACTGCAAGCCTCCGCTCCCACCGGTTATCAAGCGGTCGGCCACCGAGGCTGTGTGACGCTCGTGCCCAAGGGGCAGAAAATCAACACCAAGTTGCGAACGGTGATCGCCGATGACCTTACCGTCGTCGAAAGCAGTGCGACCGGTTCGTACTTCTTCTTTGGTGCGATGGACGGCGGAACCAGGGAAATCGACAACGAACAGATGAGGAAAAAGGCCAGCCGACAACTCGGCGGCGATTTCCTAGGTGGCACACCCAGCAAACGAAACGGATACGAGGGTATCAAAGGAAAACTTGACGGCAGCCTGTTCGTGCCCAACATGATGGTCGAGGCGTATCACATTGATGGCCGCTTCATCATCATCGGCTGCGCTCCGGCAAGCTTTGAATCGGATCCCACCGTTCAGTTTGCGGTCAATCGCCAACTGGAAGCGGAAGAACAAAAGGTCTTCTACGACTCATTCAAAGTCGGCCCCAAACCATCCGGCTGGTTGTTCTAGAAGAGGTCTTCATCCTTTTCCTCGCTCCCACGCTCCGCGTGGGAACGCCCAAACCGTCCGCTCTGCGGACCAAACCGGAACGCCGCGGAGCGGCGGGACGGAGTTCCCACGCGGGAGCGTGGGAACAAGGAGGAACAAGGATGCGTTCCACATCACTCATCGCCGTCCAGCATTCGGCGACGCAATTCGGGGACTTTCTTGCCGTGATACCGCTGGGTCCGGACGACGTCGATGGCGGCCAACACCACCACGGTCAGCAGCGCCACGGTGACCGACATCCATGCGCCCACGAAGAGCCGCGGGCCGGAGACACCGGCAATCAACACCAGCACGCCACAGAGGGCAAAAATGAAATTGACCTTCCGCCGGGTGCGCCGTCGCCGGCTCAGATACTGCTCGTCCAGTTCGCTATCGCGAGCTTCGTTCGGCCAGCCTTTTTTTTCAGTCTGGTGCAACCACCACGCGAAACCGATCAGCGAAACACCCAGAATCAGGTGTGAGGCAAACATAGCAAAAGACCTACTGTTCCTTGAGCCACTGGTGCACTACCCATACTACCGCAGCGAGTGATTGCCCGCTGCAATTGGCCGGCACATCCTGTTCGGTATGCCAATACGACGGGGCTCCGAATCCGGGACGCGGGTAATCGAAGTCGATCACGTCCACGGTGGGGATTTTGGCGATCTCATTGAGCGGGATGTGGTCATCGTCGATCTTGTATCGGCTGCGCGGCACAAACGCTCGCACCCCCAAACGGTTCGCGGTCCGCCAGACGCTTTTGGCAACATCGCGAGCAAACAGCAGGCTGTTTTGTTCATAGTAGATCTGCAATTCCCGATCACCGACCATGTCCAACAAAATGCCCGCCTGGTAAGGAACCTCCGGCGGTGTGGCGACATATTTTTTCGCGAAGAAGGTCGATCCTAGAAAGTAATCGTCTCGTCCCTGCTGCCAGACGAATTCTTCGCCGTCAAACAAAACAATGTCGATCCCAACGTCGGCTGGCAGATCCGATAGCTGATGAGACAGTTCCATCAGCGCGGCGGTACCGCTGGCACCGTCGTTGGCACCAATGAACGTGCCGCGTCGGTTGACGCGATCGCGGTCCGGATAAGGACGTGTGTCGTAGTGTGCGCACAACAGGAATCTTTTGCTTCGCGTCGGATGCCATGACGCGATCAGGTTGGACATCGGAACGGGCGAACCATCTTCCGGATGCCGAATTTCAAAACTCTGCATCGACACCGAAGCGCCCTGGTTGACGAAAAACTGCTGCAACATTTTCTGTTGCCGAATCATGGCCGGTGATCCGGAAGGGCGCGGTCCCAGATCGCAAAGTTGGACCAAGTAGCCCATCGCCCGGTCGCCGTCGTAGCGAGCGGGGATCGCGCGAAGAGTCGGAGCTTGGGGCGCGCGGGTTTTGCGATCGAACAGCCCGCCCCAGACGGCGACAATCAACACGATGCCCAGCAGCCCAAAAAACGCGAACACCCCTTTCCAGCTGCCTCGCTTTGTCGCCGATTGCCCGTCGCCGCCATCGTGGGCAGATCGGGACGAATCGCGGGACGCAATCTGGCGCATTTTGCGCGGACTCGATTCGGCTTCGTTCAATGTCGTCATCTCAGTCGCGATATTTCGGGCTGTGGGTGGACCGATCGATGACATTAGAGCATTCTTTGTTTGCAAGCCGAATAGCACCGCTGATTGCCAAAAAGAGAAGCGGCCGCCCAAACCCCACCAATAAACCTATGGCGGATCGCCATCCCTCACCATCGGATCCTACCCCACAGTTGCCCGATCGATCGCAGCTGATGGAGGTGCGATGCGTCACTGCTCCCCATCCGGCGCTTCTGGAGGCAGCGACGTTGCTGGATCAATGCGATTTTCGAGCTCAACGCCGCAGCGGACCGGGTGGGCAACATCGAAACAAGACCAGCTCTGGCGTATTTCTTTGTCATCAACCGACCGGAATCACTTGCGAGGCAACCGAGCGGCGCAGCCAGGCAGAGAACCGATCGATTGCCCTGGGGCGTCTGCGTTACCGGTTGGCGATCGGTTTGAGAACACCCTCGCCAATTGCGATCCTCGACGAGAGACTCGATCCGGACGAGGCCGCGGTACGAGAACGTTTTCGAGGAAAATCGCTTCGCATCGCCGATTCCAACGAAGCGAAACCGGCTGTCCTGGCACTGTTGCTGAATGACCTGCACGCCGCCGGGGGGCAACCCAGCCTGGTCGCTTCGTTTTGGTCCGTCTCGACCAGCAGCATCGTCGCGCTGACAAAGTCGCATCCGCCAGCCCTCGCCCTGCTGAATCAAATTCGCAATCACCACGGCCGTCGCGGCTTGAAGTAGTCTCGGTTCGGCAGATTTCGGGCTTTTTTGTGCTCGAAATCTTCTCCACTTACTCTGGTAGAATGTCTGTCCCTTGATGACCTCCGCGATCCGAGATTGAGCCTGTGCGTTTTTCAATACTGATTGTCCTTGTCGCTTCCCTGCTGATCACAACACCGCGTGCTGAAGCGGCCGACGTGTTTGTCGAAACAGAAAGTTTTGCCGACCGCGGCGGCTGGAAACTGGACACACAATTCATTCAACAGATGGGGTCTCCCTACTTGCTGGCCCACGGGCTGGGGCGTCCCGTTGCCGATGCAACGACGACGTTTCGCGTTCCCACTGCTGGACAATACCGCGTGTGGGTGCGAACGATCGATTGGGTCGCCCGGTGGAACGCCAAGCCGTCACCGGGAAAGTTCCAAATTTCGATCGCCGGCAAGACGCTAGCCGAAACGTTTGGGACCAAGGGTGCCCAGTGGACGTGGCACGACGGCGGCACGATCGAATTGGAAGAAGGCGCTTGCCCGATTCGGTTGATCGACCAAACCGGTTTTGACGGGCGCTGCGATTGCATTTACTTGACGACCGACGTGGACCAAGAACCTCCGCCGGCCGGCGACGTCCTTTCGGATTGGCGTCGCAAGCAGCTCGGGTTGCCCGCTGAGCCGCAGACGCGCGGACCATACGATCTGGTGGTGATCGGCGGCGGCTATGCGGGCATGGGATCGGCGATCTCCGCGGCCCGAATGGGATGCCGGGTGGCGCTGGTGCAAGACCGGCCCGTGTTGGGCGGCAACGGTTCCAGCGAAGTTCGCGTTTGGGCGAAGGGAAACATTCGCCGCGGGAAGTTCCCCAGGATCGGCGAGATCATCGAGGAGTTTGCTGACAAGGCAACCAAATCGCCCGGAACCTACGAAGAATTCGGCGATGAATTGAAAGAACAGATTGTTCGCGCCGAACCGAATATCGACCTGTTGCTGAACCATCACGCCCACTCGGTCGAAACGGAGGGTTCCAAGATCGTCGCGGTGACAGCACTCGACACGCAGACATCGGCAGAGGTGCGAATCGTGGGAGACTACTTTGCTGACTGCACCGGCCACGGCTGGATCGGAACGTGGGCCGATGCCGATCGCGAGATGACTCCCGACGGCCGGATGGGGATGAGCAACATGTGGGCGTGGGCCGAGCGGGAAGGGCCAACGGAGTTCCCCGAAACTCCGTGGGCGTTGGACCTGAAGATGGCCGATTTTCCCTACCCCCGCGACCATCACGGCCAGTGGTTTTGGGAAAGCGGTTTTGACAAGGACGCCATTGGCGGCGCCGAGGCGATTCGGGACTGGAATTTGCGCGCCGTTTTCGGTGCCTTCAATGCGATGAAGAATCGTGACGGCGCCAACGATCACAAGACAGCCGAACTGACCTGGGTCGCGTTCGTGGGCGGGCCGCGGGAAAGCCGACGTCTGATGGGCGACGTCGTGCTGACCGAAGAAGACATCGTTTCCAAACGCGATTTTCCTGACGGCTGCGTGCCAAGTACCTGGTCGATCGACCTGCACTATCCCAAGGAGCAGTACGCCAAGACGTATCCCGACAACCCGTTCATCTCCAAAGCGGTGCACGGCAAGGGAGTCGACCGCTCCTATGGCTATCCCGTTCCCTACCGATGTTTTTACAGTCGCAACATCGACAACCTGTTCATGGCGGGTCGCTGCATCAGCGTCACTCACGAGGCGCTGGGTACCGTTCGAGTGATGAAGACTTGCGGAATGATGGGCGAAGTGGTCGGCAAAGCTGCTTCGATCTGCTCGATTCACGACTGTTCGCCGCGAGACGTCTACGAGGATCACTTGGGCGAACTGTTGCAATTGCTGAAACTGCCGGGCAAGGCCCGACGCAGTACGCCGTCGGCCGAGATTGTGATTCCCGCCGACGCAATGAAACTTGCCGGTCCGCATGGTCCGCCCGACGGCAAGGATCCTCAATCGATCGAGGGTATCGTGGTGGATGATCGCGAGGCCAAGTTGGCAGGCAAATGGACGTCGGGGCAGGGACTGCGGAACTATGTCGGCTACGGTTACCAGTACGCCGGAGCCGACAGCGACGCGACTGCAACTTTTACTTTGAAAGTGAAGCAAGGCGGAAAGTACAGCCTGCAGTTGTTCAGCCAGCCTCACCCCAACCGAGCCACGCAGGTGCCGGTGGCGGTCCGGCTGGGTGACCGGGAGAAGTCTTATCGACTGGATCAACGGACCAAGTCGAAAGACGACGTCATCACGGTGGATGAAATCGATGCCACTGCTGGCTCGGAGGTCGTGGTGACCATCTCCTGCAAAGATGCCGGAGGAACGGTGCATGTCGACGCCGTTCGGCTGCTGAAGGTGAAGTGAGCGACAAGCAGCCTGCGACCCGTTTGACGAAACGGCGCCCCCGCCTGGCGAAGCTGGTTCATTGCCTTCGCTTCGGTTTGGTTGCGGCGCTACTGCTGTCGATTCCTTCGCCGGCAGCCAAATCGATATCTGACGGGAGTGCCGCGCCGCCGCTGGAAACAGTGGTCCGTGCGGTCCCGTCGGCTGTCCAAATCGACCCGCAACAGGACTCCAACGGATTGTGGCCGGTTCGTGACGCCGAAAACAAAGTGGTCGCGCTGGCGGCTAGAACGCTTCCCGCGGCGAAACAGATCGTTGGTTATCGCGGGCCGACCGAGGCGGCGATCGTTCTGGATAACGATCTGAAAATCCTTTCGGTCGCGCTGCTGGAAAGCTCCGATACCGAAGAGCATGTCGACGCAGTGATCGCCGACGAATCGTTCCGGAGGCAATTCGAAGGTTGGCAGTGGGGCGGTCCCGATGCCGATGCGAAAATCGACGCCGTTTCCGGCGCAACGCTGACCAGCCTGGCTTTGGCCGAAGGCGTTTTGAAACGAATCGGCGGCGATCGCCCGTCGCTGGTTTTCCCCGACCCGCTCACGGTCCAGGAGGTCGAAAAATGGTTTCCGGATGCAAAGTCGATCAGGCAAGAAGGCGCGGTGTCGGTGTTGTTGGATGATCAAGGTCGACCGCTGGGCCGCGTGATTCGCAGCGGAGTTTTCGCCGACGACGTCGTTGGCTACCAAGGGCCGACGGAACTGCTCTTCAAGGTCACACCCGAAGACAAAATCGAATCAGTGCGTTTGCGGCGCTCCTACGACAATGAACCCTACGTCGACTACGTACGTGTCGAAGCAGGTTTCTGGGCGCTCTTTGAAAACCAATCGCTTGGCCAGCTTGCCCAGCTGGACCCGGAAGAAGCGGGGATCGAAGGGGTGTCGGGAGCAACGATGACCAGCCTGGCGGTCGCCGATACGATCGTGGCGTCCGCAAGCCAGGCCCTTGCCGTACAGCAGCAGTCGGCTACCGAAAACTCGCCCAAGTGGTGGGCCGCCGTTCGTTGGACACCGCCCGACGTCGCGACCATCGCGGTATTATTGGCGGCTGGGCTGCTAAGCCGGTTGCGTTTGTTTCATCAACGGGCGATTCGTCGGATTTGGTTGTTGGTCGTCTGGGCGACGATCGGGTTGTGGGCAGGCAACCTGGTGTCGCTGGCGCTGGTGGCGGGTTGGTCGGCCGAAGGTGTCGCTTGGCGACTGGCTCCCGGATTGACCGCGATCACCGCGGTGACCCTGCTGGTTCCGCCCCTGACCAAAGGCAATCCCTACTGCAATCACCTTTGCCCCCACGGGGCGCTGCAGCAGTGGATCAAGCCGACCGCGAAAGCGAAATGGCGGATTCATCCTTCGCGGTTCGTCACCCGATGGCTATCACGGTTGCCGGGATTCACCCTGGTGGTTGCCTACATCGCTGTTAGTGTGATGCCGGCAATCGACCTGTCATCGTGGGAACCGTTTCACGCCTACCTGTTTCGGATCGCCGGCAGGGGATCGTTTGTTCTGGCCGCGCTCACTTTCGCCGCGGCGTTGGTCGTACCGATGGGCTACTGCCGTTTCGGATGTCCCACCGGCAGGTTGATTGACTACCTGAGACGGACGGCGACCAGCGATCGAATTCAATCGGCGGACTACGTGGCGGCCGGGCTGCTGTTGATGTCGATCGGGCTGCGACTGAGCCCGATTTTGTAGCACGTCTCGGTTGTGACGGACGGCGGGGACCGCCGTGCTACGATTCGGACCAGCCCAGCGAATCGAGGAAGATCATCATGCGGTCGACCGTCAGCCGGTAGTACTTGCCGCCATCGCGGCTGCGGTTGAAGAAACCGTGCGGCTGATCTTGATAAAGATGCAGTTCGCTTCTCACCCCGGCAGCTTTCATGTTGTCTCGAAAACGCTCGGCGGTCGACACAGGAACCAGCGCATCATGGGTTCCGAAAAAGACGATCGTCGGCGGATCATCGGAAGTGATGTTGTGTGCCGGCGAATAGAGCCGAAAATCGTCTCCGACTCGCTTCGTTCCCCACTCGCCCGGCCCGTTGTCATAAACCGGGTTGAACAGGCAGAGTGCATTCGGTTTTCGCGAAACGCCATCGACGGCAGCGTCATCCATCATCCCCAGGAACGCCGCCAAGTGGCCGCCGGCCGATCCGCCACCGGCGGCCATTCGCTTCGGATCGATTCCCAACTTGCCGGCATCGGAGCGAATCCGCCGGAAGGCATCGGAAACATCTTCGGTACAGATGATCGGAGGGTCGTTGCCCTTGCGGTCCAGCAATCGATACTCGACTCGAAACGAAACGACGCCGCGATCGGCCAGTTCGACGCTGTGGGCCGCAAACTGCCCCGGTGCGCCGCCAACCCAGGCACCACCATGAAAAAAGA
This sequence comes from Rubripirellula sp., assembly GCA_965222745.1. Lineage (GTDB taxonomy): Bacteria > Planctomycetota > Planctomycetia > Pirellulales > Pirellulaceae > CBDCUW01. The sequence goes on along the minus strand of CBDCUW010000005.1, from coordinate 3,450,747 downwards.
CGACCGCCGCTCGACGATCGGACGCTTTCCAGTCGGCAGGCCGCGTCCAATCGATTCGAAGAGCCCGGTCACCGACCGTTTTGTAGACGAACGAATCTTCGATCGAAGCGGGTTGCTGGGCAGCTGCCGGCAAACCCGACGCGAATAGCATCGCACAAAATGAAAGGACAGTAGCGAAAGTCGCCAAGACTTTCGGCCGCATCGTGAATCGCCGAAAGTCTTGGCGACTTTCGCTACTGCCAAACCCGAATCTTTGGCTGTGACCAACCACCAAGCCTATCCCTGTACCTTCGCCTTGGTGCGTGCTTCACGCAGACCGCGGCTGAGGATATCGCGAAGCATCGGCGAAAAGTCCTCGTACTTCGATTGATCGGGAGCACCGTTGCTGAACTGGTAGATCGCGTCACGTGGCTTCACTCCCAGCGCGATCAACGTGCTGCTGACCGTGCCGTAGTCGCCGTTGCGGACCACCATGCTCGGCCGGCCGGGGCCAACGGGAGCCCGTGCGAAGACTCGACTGGCGACCGCCAGGAATTTGACGGGCGAATCAAGCGTTTGCAGCGTCAGAAGCCGTCGAGCCATTTGGACCCGCTGATCTTCGGGGTCGTTCAGGTTGCGAGACCCGATGATATTCAATCCATCTTCCAGCTCGACCACCTCCTGCCGCTCGTCCGCATGGATGGCGTAGCCGTTTTTCGCGTCGGCAACGATGATGTTGCAGCCCTCGTACCGCGTCTTGGCAAACTCGCTGTGGGCCTTCTCCAAAGCTTTGGCGGCCGAGGTGCAGCGGAGCAGGTCCAGCGCCAAAAGCCCTCGTGATCGCTGGCCAAACAGCGGCGTGGGCGTTGCCCGGTTGCAGAGCCCCACAAATAGCCCGTTTTGGTTGACCCCCAGCCAGGTGCCGCCAGCTTTCTGGTCAATTCCGCATAGAACTCGCGGTTTCCCCGATTGAATGGAGGGAGTCAGGCTGGGCCGATCTTTGTACTCTTCGCGATTTGCCGCGACCAAAATAGGACTTTCGGGAACTAGGCGGTATTGCACAGCCAGTAAGCACATTGCGTCGCTTTCTATTTCAAAGATCGGTGTTTTTCATCCAAGCCCCGCCGAAATACTCCCGCCGGCCGAGCTGTGCCCAATGTATCTACGGCTTCTCGGACTCTACACCCTCTGTCGGGGGGAAACGTCTAAAAAAGCACACCTAAGCGGGCGTATTCGGCCGTTACGGTCGGCCATTTCAAGGATTGTTGGAGAACTGGGCATTTTCGCACCATGAATCATCCGATAAATCGGCAAGGACGACCCTACCGAAATCGGTTGATCGATGGACCAAATTCATCAAAACGACTACTCACGTGCCGTTCTGGCAATCACCACTCCCGTTAGCGTCACTTTGGCTCGCAAGCGAGTGGCGTTGGATCACATCGTGAACCTGGTACCAGGTTCGATGTTGACCTTTGATGCCCACTGCGACGAGCCGTTGACGCTGGAGGTAGGGGGGCAGCCGATCGCCACAGGTGAGACAGTCAAGATCGGCGACAAGTTCGGACTGAGAATCCGCGACATCATCGACAAGACACGGGACCAGTAGGCCGACTTGTCCCCAAGTCGGCGAACCTGATCGTCGGCTGGTTCTCCGAACTGGCTACGCGCAAGCCTGTTCGACTTCAGAGAAGCTATCGGCTGTTTGATGCGCGCCGACTTGTCCCAAGTCGGCCTACGAATCGCGCGTACTCTGCGTCCAGTACTCAAACGCCCGCATGGTTTGGCGAGCGGCTTCGTGAGGATCGGGATAGGGGAACGCTTCGGCACAGAGATAGCCGTCGTATTGGATATCTCGCAGGGCTTGGATGATCGGGCCAAACTGCATGTGTCCGCATCCCACCGGACGGCGGTTGCTGTCGACAAAGTGGATGTGTCCCACCCACTTTCCACCGGCCAACAGCGCCTCGGCCACGTCCGCCTCCTCGATATTCATGTGAAACAGGTCACACAGCAGGCGAACATTGTCGGTCGACAGAGATTCCAGTAGCCGCACGCCATCGGCGACCGTGCAACACTGCTTGGTTTCGTAACGATTCAGCGGTTCGTAGATCAGCGGCACACCATACTGCTTGGCGTGGGCACCGCCATCTTCCAGAGCTTCGCAGAGGTATCCGCGAGCCGTTTCGGGGTCGCCGGTGTGGCCGCTGGGCCCCTGCATCGATCCGATGATCGCGGCGGCGCCAAACTGGCCGGCGCAATCGATCACCGAACGAACGAAATCTCGCGCCTGCTTTCGTTTTCCTTCGTCCGGATCGGCCAGCTGCAGGCGATGCTTGACCCAACCCGCTCCGGTGCCCAGGGCGGCGAGCTTCAGGCCGGCCGCATCGAGAATTTTGCCGACCGCGTCGACGTCGATCACGTCGACGCCGGGTGCAAAGATTTCGACGGCGTCATATCCCAGTTCGCCGGCGAAGGCGATCGACTTTTGCAGACCGTCCCAAAGCACGAACGGTCCGCCTCGAGCCTCTTCGACCAGGCTGATGGTGATGCACGATTTCATGTTGTCTCTTGAGTTTTTTTGAAGTGCTAGCTTCCCACCCGGTGGGCACCCGGATCTTCGTTCTCGTCCAATCCGTCGGCATAGACCCAGTTGTGAATCGGTTGAAGGATCTCCTTCACCTCCGCGACCAGTTGTTCATCCATCGGTTCTTCCAACCAATCGCACCACTGCGAGACCCTTTCCGGGTTTGCCGATCCGGTCACGCAGCTAGCGAATGATGGGTTGGCAACCGAATATTGCAACGCAAGTTTGGCAATGTCGCTTCCCTTTTCGCGGCAGTGGGCGGCGGCCTTTGCGGCAACCTCGCGCACCGGCGGCGTCGATTTGTGCCACTCGGGCAGAGTTGCGTTGGACAGCAGCCGTGCCGAAAAGGGAGCCGCGTTGATCAAGCCCACTCCTTTTTCCTTGCACGGATCCACCAGGCTCAGCGCCATGTCATTTTGAAGCGTGTAGTGGTTGTAAGTCAGAATGACATCCAGATCGGCCCGGTCGAGCATTTCGTGAAAGATCTTCATCGGATAACCGCTCACCCCGATGAAGCGAACTTTTCCTTTTTGCACTTCCTTGCGAAGCGCGGGGATCGTTTCCTCGACAATCTGATCCAGCGGGACAAATTCGATGTCGTGACAAAAGACGATGTCGAGGTGCTCCAAACCCATTCTCTCCAGCGAGATATCGACACTTTCCAACACTCGTCGGGCGCTGAAGTCAAAATGTTGCGGGGCATAGCGGCCCAACTTGGTGCTCAAGATGTAAGCGTCGCGCGGGATCTCCGGTAAGACGCGTCCCAACATCAATTCGCTCATGCCGCGGCCGTAATAAGCGGCCGTGTCGATATAGTTCATGCCGCGATCGAGCGCGACCTTGACGCAGCGGAGTGCTTCGGGGACATCGATCGGACGAAACTCCGCACCGATCGACGAGGCCCCGAAGGAGAGTACGGAAAGTTCCAGCCCCGTATCGGCAAGTGGACGTGTTTCCATGATGATCGGAAGAAGGCTTGGGTGGACGACGTGACGAAACTCGCCCACAACCTAAACCGATTCGGAAACCTTGGCTACGTGGGTAAAAAAAGGGTCTGACCCCCTTTTTTGGGCGGAAAAATCACGATCCCAAATCGATATCGATTCTCGCCTCGTCGGCCGCCTCGCGAAGCTTCGTCAGGGCCCGGGCTTCCAGCTGGCGAATCCGTTCTTTGGTCACGCCCATTTCCTCGCCGACCTCTTTCAACGTCAACGGTTCGTTGCCGCGACCCAGCCCAAAACGGGCCGTGATGATCTTCTGCTCCCGTTCGTCCAGCCGGTTGAGGATCTTGGACAATTCCCGTTGCCGTGATCGATGGACCGATTCTTCGGCATAGGGATCCAGCCGATCGTCTTGACGAGAAAGGAAAAGCTCCTCGGTCGTGGTACGGAAACGGTCCCGATGCTTGAATTCGTTGGGAATCGTTCGGGCGAAGTTCTTCATGATCGCCCACGAAGCATAAGTGCTGAACTTGTTGCCTCGCGAGTAATCGAATTTTTCGACCGCGCGAATCAACGACATGTTGCCGTCACTGACCAACGAAAAGAAATCGTCGGTGCTGGCAACGTGGCGTTTGGCGATCGAAACGACCAGCCGCAAGTTGCTTTGCACGATCTTGTTTTTCACCAAGACAGCCGATTCATACAGATCGTCGATCTCGTCCATGATCGCGGTCTTGGAACCCTGCGCCTGGCCCAGGCTTTCACGCAGCCGAGAGGCTTTGTGCTTGAGGTAATTCATTTTGCGGAACAGGTGGTATTCCTGTTCGCGAGTCAAAAGGGGCACGTCGTACAGTGCCGCCAAGTAGCTGGGCAGGCCCGACGGCACACGAACCTTTCGCGGCGCGGTCGCCGGTTCGGGGATCGGACCGAGGTATTCTTCTTCGCGCGAGGCGTCGTCGAAGTCTTCGTTGTAGATGTAATCCAAAGGCAGCTCGGCGACTTGCTCCAAACGCATCTCCAACAAGATCCGTTGGATACTGGTGCGCGTTCGCTTGAAACGCTTGCACAGCTGGGCAATGGTCGCGCCGTGCACGTAAAGCTTGAAAACGGATCGCTTGTCATCTTCGGTCAGCGCACCGCGATGATCGGGAAAAATCGCCAGCGATTTGTGATCGGTGTCAAAATTCTTCAGCGTGTAACGAATCGTCTCGGGACTTCGTTTCATTTGATCGGCCAGCCGCCGAGTCACTTCCGAGAGGCTCGCGCCCCCTTCGACCAGCTGCCGGGCGCGTTCGATCATTTCGCTCTTTTCATCGTCGGTCAGCTGGCTGAATCGTTCGCCCCGGCGGATCTTGTCGCGGTTGTTGGAAACAAAATGCTCCACACTGCTATGCAGGAAACCGACCCGCTTGCGACCGCCGAACAGCAACCGGCGGCTGACCAATCCCGAATCGCGCCAGCGGCTGATGGTCTTGGTCGAAACACTGAACATCTTGCTCAACTCGTCCACCGTGTGGACCGGCTCGGAAAGCTCGTGGACCGCCATGTCGGCCGAATCGCTCAAGTCTTCGATCAGCAACCGCAGGTCATGTTTCAAGTCTGCCGAAGCGACACTGTGACGGCTCGGCTTTTCGGGTCGATAGTTGGTGATTCGGAAACAGAGATAGTCGAATGCGTACGAACGATCAGCTTCCACTTCCGAATAAAGTCTTTCGGCAAGCGCAGCCTGCTCGATCTTCTTCGCTTTCGGGGCGAAGCGAGTCAGTTGGTCTCGTAGTTCCTTGATCTTGGCGTCGCGATAATCTTCGTGCATCGACGTCTTCTCCCAGTGCAGATACTTCGAGTGTCTCCTTTCCCTGCGACCCCGGCGGATCGCTCACTCGTCGCATCAAAGTTGCCCAGGTATCCCTCTGTCCGTAGAGCGATATGGATTCATTGCTGTCAGACGGAACTCCCCGCCAGCGGTAAACCGCTCCGGAAGGCCTGCCGGCAGCGACTGACGACTCCTTGCCATCAGCCTGTACTCTTACTACGCGTCAATGGCTGCGGTAGTTTCTGTGGTGGTACGGTGGTTTCTAGGAATGACCAGTCGATTCGTGCCAAAGTTCGCGGAAAGAATGGTTTTTCCACCATGCGAAACGACCGCTGGTAAAACCGAATTTTCCCGCGAATTGGCAGTCCCCGAACTGATCCACGACTCTTCCCTGGAAATCTTGGGCCAATTCAGACAAATTTGTCACACTTGGCACAAGAAACAGTGGCAAAACGTTCACGCGTCCCTATTCCCTCCTTTTCTTAAACGCAGCAGCGTCAGGCCCAAAGCCCTAAAAGTCCACCTCGACTGTAAGTTTTTCCATTTTTTTGAAACAAAAACTGTCTTGCTTTGAGACGACTGTTTCATTCTGTGAGAATCGAAACGTCGACCTGACAGTTACTTCTATGGGCACATGCCGTGACAAGATTGGTCACTTCGACGGCCAGTCTTTTTCAATTCCTTCTTTTTTTGGTGCAGCTACGTCGGGAACGTTGGAAATTGGGGGGAAATTGGAGTGAATCGATCCTGAAAGTCAGTCGATCAAAGAGAGAAGAGCCCGGTAGCTCGTCATTTTCTCGGTTTTCCTCTCTCGGCAAGTGACATCGATGAGACCCAACAGCGACCACCCGGTCGGCCGCCGTCATTTTTTGCTCGCCACCGCAGCTGTCGCCGCCACTGGCGGCGGCGTCGGTGCGAACGATCCGGCCAAGGTGATGCTCCGTCCCAGCGGCGAAAATGATCTGTTTCGTATTCGCATCGAAATGGACGCCAAGGGAAACGTCCATGTTCCCGACAATCCGCTGGTCTCCCGGAAAAGCCGCCTGAAGTTGCCCATCGAAAGCGAAGCGGTTTTTGACTACGAGGAACGACTTCGCCGGGCAACCGGTTCCGCAGCGATCACTGCCTCGGAGCGCTACTACCACGAAGCAAAGAGCTCCGGCACGCTGAACCGCAGCCAGCTGACCAGTGAGTTGAGGCAATCGGTGCGGGAGACCATCGTGCGACGCGATTCGCTTCCCGAAGTGATCTACGCGGTGGACGACTATTTCCACCAACAGGAGCTGGAACTGCTGCGAGTCCCGACGTCAAGCGTGGCAATCGATCGCCTGCTGCCCCACCAGCCGGTGAAGGTTGGCAACACCTACCAGCCGGCCGAAGATGTTTTGACGTCGGTCTTGAACCTGGCTTCGGTCGAGGCAAGCGACGTGCAGGCCGAGGTGGTTTCGATCGGTCAAACCGAAGCACGGTTTCAGTTCCAAGGCAAAGTCGATGGTTCGGTCGATGGCGTACCGACGGTGATTCGTTTGATCGGCAAGCTGACGTTCGATCGCGTGTTGGGAACGAGCACCTGGTTGGCGATGGCGATTCACGAGACTCGCGAGATCGGCAAGGCGGAACCTGGATTTGATGTCCAGGCAACGATCAAGATGCTTCGCAAACCGCTTGCCAAGCCAATCGCCTTGCCCGCGCAGCCCAGATCGCTGGCGATCACCGCTCCGATTCCCCAAGACCGGCTTTACGTGGAACTGGCCAGCAAACAGGTCGGCTTTAGCGCGCTGATGTCGCGGAAGTGGCGAGTGATGAAGGATGTTCCCGGCGCGGCGATGATGCGAATGATCGACAACGATCGCAGCATCGCGCAGTGCGACGTTCGCCCGTTGGCCAGTTTGTCGCCCGGTAATCAGTGGACGTTGGAGGCGTTCCAGCAAGATGTCCGCCAGACCTTGGGCCAGCAGCTCAGCGAGTTGGTGGAGGCCGATCAGCGGGTGGCCGATAGCGGGTTGCGGGTGTTGCGAATCACCGCGGCCGGCGCCGTCGAGGGTGTTCCGATCCAGTGGGTGTTGATGCATTTTTCCGACGATACCGGCCGCCGCTTGCTGGCCACCTTCACGATGGAGGGAGAAAACATCGCCGAATTCGCCGGCTCGGACCTGCAACTGGCCAGTTCCCTGCGGCTGATCGACTGGCCCGATGCTGCCGCAGCGACGCTGCAATCGACCACTTCCCTTGACGGCGAGGGCCCACAAGCGAGAACGGCCCGGGCCAATCGCGACAGGCAATCCGGCGCCGCTGCCGAAATCGAAGTACAATCAGCAAGTGATCTGCGTTAGGTTGCCGAAATCATCGGACCCTCGTAACGCCGGTCACCGTCCCCTTCTTGGAAAGAAAAAACGGTTCGATCATGCCCTTCGCAAGATTCCTTGTCGCCGCAACCTTCTGCCTGCTAGGCACGACCATCGTTTCGGCGCAGAACGAAAAAAGGAAGGATCCGTCCAGCCAAGAACAAACTCAGTTCGCTCCCGGTGTGGTGACCGTGATTCCTCCGGCTCCCGATCCCAAGGAAACCTTCGACGGACCGCAGACGCTGCAGTCGTTGTTGGACGCCTATCCAGAAATCAAGTACGGCGGCGAATCGCACCCCGCGGGACAACCCCACTACGATCCTCGCAGTCGAACACTGGTGGAAATGGCCAAGCAAGTCATTTTGCGACGCGAGATCTATTGCTTTGAATTGTCGTTCAAACCGCTGCGGCAGATGTACATCGACGTGCCTCGACCCAACGGCAGGATGCAACGAAAGCTGGTGTGGTACATGGTCTACCGTGTGCGGTACCGCGGCGGCGATTTGCGGCCGGCGGCGGACCAGGTCGCCGGAGTTCCGATTTACAAACGGGTGGAGGAAATTCACTACGACACCCGCCGTTTCTTTCCGATGTTTGTGCTCAGCAATCATCTGACGGGCAAACAGTACGTCGACCGTGTCTTGCCGACGGCGAAACGGAAGATCGCGATTCGCGAACAGATCACGGCGCCGCTGCACAATTCGGTAGAAATCTCCAAGGTCAAAGTTCCTTACAGCAGCGACAGCTCCGCGCCGGGCGTGTGGGGAATCGTGACCTGGGAAGATGTCGACCCGAACCTCGATTTTTTCTCGGTGGAAGCCTATGGTCTGACCAACGCGTTTGAACAAGACGGCGAAGGTGACCAGGCACCCTATCGCCGCAAGATGCTGCAGCTGAATTTCTATCGGCCCGGCGACACGATGCGTCAAACCGAGGACCACATTCGCTTCGGCGTGCCCGCTTTCGAGGATGAACAGCAGCAGGCTTACATCCTGGAGAAGTATGGCTTGGAAGAGCGACTCGATTATCGTTGGCTGTTCCGCTAGCCCGGTTCATTCGCGTAGGCCGGTCCGGAGGTCGCAGAACGATGCCGTAACTGCGCGGGGCCGGTTCGTGCTTGCGCGCAGCGCGGGAAACGAAAAAACTTCCCGCAGGCGACCGAAGTTCCGGCACTGGAAGGGTTTGCTTGTTGCGGCCCACGATGGTCATGAATAGTCCGGGCTCGCTCCGCCGGAGTAGCGAAACTTGCCAAGACTTTCGGCCATTCACCGCGACCGCCGAAACTCTTGGCGAGTTTCGCTACCTCAGCGATGGTGCGCCTCCAGGCAAGTTTTCACGCTGAAAGAAGGCGGATGCGGCCGACCCCGACTGCGGGCCGGCCATTTTTTGTTGTAACCTGCAGGGATATCTGCCCATACCGATTGGGGCGAACTTCCGCTCCAACATCACCGTCATTGATCTCGCCATGTTTGTCGACCGAGTCCAGATCGAACTGCAAGCCGGAAAAGGCGGGGACGGCTGCACCAGCATGCGCCGCGAAAAGTATGTACCGCGCGGTGGCCCCGACGGCGGCGATGGCGGTCACGGCGCCAGCATCATTTTGGAAGCTCGGCTGGGGGTCAACAGCCTGGCTGCCTTTGCCAACCGGCGGATGTATCGCGCCCCCAAGGGCCAGCCCGGCCAAGGTTCGATGCGACACGGACGCAACGGCCGTGATGAACGTTTGCTTGTCCCCCCCGGAACGACCGTGATCGATGCCGAGCGAGGATTTGTCATCAAGGATCTGACTCGCCCCGGTGATCAGTTCGTCGTCGTTCGAGGCGGCAAAGGGGGCAAGGGAAATGCCCATTTCAAAAGCAGCACCAACCAGACTCCCCGCGAACGAACTCTGGGTGAACCGGGTGAAGTGCGGCAAGTGATTTTGGAACTCCGCTCGATCGCCGACGTCGGCCTGGTCGGTAAACCAAACGCGGGCAAAAGTACTCTGCTGAGTCGTATCAGCAGCGCTCGACCGGAAATTGCCGACTATCCGTTTACCACCAAGCATCCCAATCTTGGCATCGTCGATGTCGGGTCGGATCGCTCGTTTGTGCTCGCCGACATTCCCGGCTTGATCGAAGGGGCAAGCGACGGAATCGGTTTGGGTCACGAGTTCTTGCGGCATGTGGAACGGGCTGGCTTGTTGGTTCACTTGGTGGAACCCTCCCCCGTCGACCAAACCGATCCGCTTGAAAACTATCGTTCGATCCGATCGGAACTTGCCGAGTACGACAGTTCCCTTGCCCAGCGCGAGGAGATCGTGGTGGTCACCAAGAGCGAGATGGAGGGCGCCCAAACGCTCCGCGATGCACTTGGCGAAAGCACCGGCAAGACTGTGTTCTTGATCAGCGCGGTGACAGGGGAAGGTCTGCAAGAACTGAAATCAGAAATCATGCGTCGCGTTGACGAGCGCCGCGAAAAAATGACGGCGGCTGGTGAAGAGCCCACACCGCTGCGCGAAGAGGACCACCGCGCTAAATCGAAAAACCGCCGCCTGCCGCCTCACCTGGCCGGCCCCACCGCCGCCTTGTCAAACGACTATCAACCGAAAGACTACGAAGACGAACCATCGGACGAGGGTGCTTCGTGAGCGGTCGTATCGTCGCTGTCGATGTGGGAAATTCCGCCGTCAAGATCTGCCTGCGCGGATCGCAAGGTTGGAACGATTATTCGCTGCAAGAGTACACCGTTGAAATCGACCAGCCCGATTGGCACTGCAAAGCGGTCGGCTGGGTGCAACAACACTCTGGCAACCAAGCGGCCCTCTGGCGCATCGCGAGTGTTCACCAGGCTGCCGCCGAAAAACTTCACCAGGCGATTGATGACTCCGATTCAGCCGCCACGATTCAATTGATCACACGGGGTGATATTCCGATGCAATTGCGCATCGATCATCCCGATCGTCTTGGCATCGATCGCCTGGTGGGGGCGTACGCGGCGCACAAGCGGTTCGGCGGCTCGTTGGTCGTTGTCGATGCCGGTTCGGCAATCACTGTCGATTGGGTCGATGCCGAAGGTGACTTTTGCGGTGGAGCGATCCTGCCTGGTATCACCATGCAGCTGAGGGCACTTGCCAGCGGGACCGACGCGCTTCCGAAAATTCAGTGCGATCACGACTGGCAACTCGTCGCGCCAGCAAAAAATACCGCCGACGCGATCCGCTTGGGAGTCAAGGCGGGAACGGCTGCCGGCATCGATCAATTGGCCAGGCATTATGGCCGGGAGGCGGGAGTGACCGAGCAGGATTATCGGATGGTCGTCACCGGCGGCGATGCGGCCGTGATTTCCGGGGGTTTGGCCCATTCTGCCAAGGTGGTGGAAAATCTGGTTTGCCGTGGATTGCTTGATTTGCCAAGATCGACGGTCACCGAGACGAATACCGAAGGTGAGTTAGAATAGACGTTATCCGCCGGCGTTCTGATGGGCAGCCCAAATTCGGGGATTCGTGCAATCTTCTGAAACCATCGACGCACCTGGGGCGTCTATCTAAGGGACCGAATTCGAAATCACAGAATGCGCTCGCCGAATATCCCACCTTCCACCATGGCCATTTTGAAGATTCACGACCTGCTGCCGATTCCCCAGGGAACCAAACAGCCGCACGCGTACCAGATCTTCGGGCTGGAGGTGGGTGAACAGGACACGGCCAAAATCAGTGCCGCGGTCAAGAAAACGATCAACCGTTTGAAGGAAACCAAAGAAACGGTCGACCCCAAAATCTGGAATCAAGCAGCCAAGCTGGTTCAACAAGCAAAACAGATACTGGCCGATCCCGATAAGAAAGCTCAGCTGGATGCCCGCTTTGGAATCGTGGCGGTCGCCACCACCACCACGGCTCCCGGGAATTCGGATCCATTGGGCGCCGTTTTGCCCACCGCCGATCCGCTCGCTTCGGTGCTGCCGCCTGCGGATCCGCTGTCACCTGTCGCTGCGACAAGCAAACCGGCAGCAGTCGCTGCTCCGCCACTGCCAGCCGGGAACGTTTCCGCCGGCAGTGAAACCCCACCGCCGATGCCGCCGGGAATGTTCGGTACGCCCAAGGCTGCCGCTCCGCCAGCAAGCCCAGAGCAACCGGTGACTTCGGTCGTGGTGAAGAAACCATCGCGTAACATCCGGCGGCGGCGCAAGTCAACATTGGGAACGCTTGTGTTTGCAACGTTTGCAATCGGGATGTTGGCGCTGATTGGCGGACTCGGATTCATGCTCGTGAAGTACGGACAGATCTCGCTGGTGCAATCCAACGAGGGTGTCGCGATTTCGTTGGGCGAAACCGAAACGGAAAACCTGGTCAAGATCAACGAACAAACCACCACTTCCGAAGACACGCCCAACACACCGCCGAAACCACACGATCCGGTGATGGGGAATCTGGCTGACAACGTGCCCCCACCACCACCGACCCAAGATTCCGATTCGCCGCCACCTGCCGACCCACCCACCAAGACACCCTCGAACAATCCACCACCGGTGACGCCGACTCCGCCCACCGAAACCGAAGCGATGATGCCGGTACAGCCCGCGACCACCACGCCGACCAGCGAGATGACAGAGGAGATGGTGGCGGCGGGCGAAGAGCGGATTCAGCAAGTGGAACAGTTGCTGCGAACCGCGAAGTGGAAAGAGATGAAACCGGCGGCCGAAAAACTGACCGAATCGATGCTGACCGACGAGCAGCGTGAGCGGGCCCAATCGCTTTACGAACTTGCCGACCTGGCATCCTTCTATCGCGGCGGAATCGAGCGGGGTGTGGCGTCTCTGAAGGTCGGAAACGATTTTCAAGTGACCGATTCGTTCCGAGTGATCATTGTCGAAACAGGCGACGATCTGCTGGTGGTTCGCTACAGCGCCAAAAATCGCTCCTACAAATTCGATGAATTTCCCTTTTCGCTGGCTCACAAACTTGCCACCTTCGCCATGCCCGCCGACGCAACTTCTTCCCTGGCTGCCAAAGCCGCCTACCAGGCCCTAGCACCCAAAGCGACTCAGGACCATCGCCAGGAAGCGATCGATTGGCTCCTATCCATCGACGAAGAGATCGAAGGAGCCGACCCCAAGCAAGTCGCCGAAACCATCAAAACGCTGTTTGCCGAAGACAGTTAGAAAAGCCAATCCCAAGCTATCGTTGGGCAGTCGCACCGTTTGGACACTTGGTATCGCGCTACAGTCGTGCAATGCGAGTTCGGATGTGAAGTAGCGACTTGCAGGGTGGTCACGGCTGCCTTGGTATCAGGCGAAAAAAGAAAAACGATTTTGATGTTGCTATCACCTGATTTTCCGGCCCGTTTTTCGTCCTTACTCATGTTGCGGTAAGGAGATAGGGCGGTGTGCCAAAACGAGGCCAACCGCTCAGTTGGTCGGTGATCGTCAAAATCGCTTTGACAATTGCTTGACCGATCGATGGTGGGCCATAGCATTGAAGTTGCTTGGTGGGGGTTACAAGATACAAGCACTGCTCTTTGCCTCCGCTCGGCAAGCCAAACGACTTTTCAACTTATTCTTCGTTGTGGTGAGGGGCGATCTACAAGCAAACCGATGTGGTTGCGTTGGTATTGCTGGTCGTTCCAGCGTCGATGCAATCGATGTTGGGCCGTGAACGCTTCTTACCCGATACGTTTGCCGGTGATGTTGCCGTCAATCGCGGCCGCCGGCAAATGAAGGCGGATAGCGGGGTGATGAAGATGACGAGCAACCGATGGCGATTACCGTGGGTTTTGGTGTGCCTGTTGATGTTGGTGGGCAATGTCGCTCAAAGCGACAATGGTCCGTATATCGATCCGGATGATGCGGTCCAACAAGCCAGCGACGACCCGTTTAATCATTGCTTCGGACGTCACCCATGCCCTGGCAATGTGTCGTCGTCTTCAGGGCCCAGTGATTCGGGCTTCGGCGTGGGCGAAGGAGCCGGAACTGGTGGTTTCGGGGTGGGCGAAGGAGCGGGGACCGGCGGCGGGAAGTCCGGCGGCAGCGGTGCGGCGCCGCCGCCGAATCTTGCTGGGGCCAATCGAAGCTGCGTCACCTGCGGCGGTGGGAATCAAGCCGGTGGCGGCGAAAACCGTAGCGATCCTTCACCACCCAGCATCAATCCACCGACATGCGATGTCTGCGAAGATTTCATCACTCCCACCGGTTCTTACATCGATGATTCCTTTCACAGCTACATTCACTGGGGCGTCGATGTGCCGCGTATTGCCACTTCGACATTGGAACTGAAACGCTTTCACCGCAGCCGCGAGTTCTTTGTTGCCGGCGGGCTTGGCCAGGGCGTGGTCACCAATTTCGATCTTCGGCTCAGGATGGATACCAATGCCTTCAACAGCGTTTACACCTATGACAGTCATGCCCTGGGCGGATCGGATTTGAATGGCCATACCTGGGCGTTTTTGACCGTGCCCTCGACCTCGGCCCGGTTCAACTTCCAGTGGGATGACGACAATATCTTGCTGCCCGATGAGCGTCAGCATGTCGACCGTGTCGAAATTCTCGATGATCAGATGGATCCGGCCGACGGTATCGAAGGGGTTGATACGAGCCTGAATTTCCCAGGAGCCAAGTATGCCAAGGTCTACAATTTCGACGATAGCTGGTTTCTGTTTGAACTGATCCTGGCCGAAGCCGATTCCAGCTGGAATGTGCAAAACAATCATCCGCCCGACGGACGATTGATCGAAGCACGTAACGTCGATGGCACGGGCTACACGATCACCTACAAAACCTGGACGCAAACTGAGATTGATGCGTCACCCTCCAGGCAGTGGCAGATCGATACGGTGACCGACGCCCTGGGTAACACGTTGACCTTCACCTACAAGACGCAGCAGGAAGCGGGCAATTGGGTGATCAGCAAGGTGACGCTTCCCGGTAGCGGCGGCGATATTGAATACAGCTATGGCGGCGGTTTTTTGAGCGAAGTGGAGTATCCCGATCAAACGACCAGTACCTTCAGCTACGCGGCCGGACAAAACGGTTTGATCGAAATGTCGATCGACGATCTGGCCGCTCCGCCGATGCATCGGCACAAGAAGGTGAACCTGGTCGGTTCGGTCGCCACGGTCAACGGTACGGTGGTGCCGACCACCGTCGGCGTGGCCCGCGTGGTGCGTAACGGCGAAAATGAAGTGTCGTATTTCTCCTTCATTGAAGACGATTCGGAAACGTGGGATGTCTATGCCGCCGTCTACGAAGGAGCCGGCATGGTCAGGCCCGAACTCCACCTGCTCACTCAAAGCGGCACGACTTACACCATCCCCAAACGCTACTACAAGGATGGCTGGACGATTTCTTACGACCAGCAAGAGGAGAATTACGACATCACCGGCACGGTCGAATCCTCTTATGTCCGCTATGAAGGCAACATGACCGAATTGTTGCACGGCCGGCCCGATTCGGTGATCGACGAGCGGGACATTCAGCGAACGCATTCCTACGATACGCTCGGCAACCGGACAATGACGGTCTACGAAGACGATACGCTGGAAGCTTACTGTTACAACTCTCGCAACCAGGTGACTCGATACCGTGATCGCAACGGCAACGTGACGCTTTTCAGCTACGACAGCAAGGGCCGGCGAACCAAGGTGGAAGTCGGCTTGACCGATTCGACTTCCAACACGCCGACGATCGATCCCTATGGCTCGGTCACCTACGATCGCTGCGCGAGTGATGATGTACAAACGGCCGACTATGCCAAGATGGAGTGGCAGTACCATGCCTCCGGCAATGGTACCGACAAGCTTTCCAAAGTGATCGATTGGCTCGGCAACGAAACCGACTACGCCTATAACGGCGACGATTTGCTGAGCAAGATCACCGGCCCGGCCGACACCAGCGGCGGCACCCGCCCGGAAACCGAATTCACTTACGATTCGCTTGGAAGGCTCGAAACGGTGACCGATCCGGCCGATCACGTCACCGAGTATTTTTACGATGGCCGTCACCGGCTGATCAGCACGCTTTATGATGACGGCAGCACCTTCAAGCGAGTCTATGGAACGACCGGCAATTCGACCGGGCTGCTGGTCAAGACGATCGACCGCATGGGCGTGGTCACGACCTATGAATATGACGATGCCGATCGGCTGACCAAACGGGTCACGGCCGCGGCCCAGATGGATGGCACCACCGAAACGGCGACGCCGGAACTCGCTCTCACCGAGACCTGGGAATATCTCGACGGCACCAATAAACCGACCGAAAGCGTTCGGGCTGGTGCCAAAACCACTTACGTCTACGACTATCGCGGTCGCCGCGTCGAAACGACCGTCCATACCAGTAGCGGCGAATCGCTCACTAGCGAACTGACCTATGTCGACAACAAGCTCTTCAGCAGCGAAGACGCCCACGGCCGCAACACCTATTTCGCCTACGACGCCACCGACGGGCGGCTGATCCGCAGCGTCACCGGCACGACGACCGAATTTTCACTGGCCGACTTTGATGCGGTGATCAACAAAACACGCGACTTCACCGCCAATGCCGATTACCTCATCGCCGACACGGTCTTTGATGCGGTGGGCAATGTCGAACGCACCCATGACGGCCGCAACATGGCGACCAAGCATGAATATGACAGCCGCAACCGGCTCACGGCCATCATTGCCGATGCCGACTACACGAATCGCTCGACCTTGTCGAATCTTTCGACCGCCTTGGCCCTTCGCAGTGAAACCGACTATGACGATGCGAGCAACGTGACCGAACGTCGCTCGCCGCGTTACTTTGACTCAGGCGATAGCGGTGGTTATCAGAAAGCTCGCCAGCAATGGACCTACACCGATCGCGGACTGCTCAAAACCCATGTGGAGGCTCCGGGCACGACCGAGGCGGCCACCGAGTCCTTTGTCTACGACCTGCTTGGCCGCAAGACCGAGCACACCGACTTTGCCGGCAAGGTCTGGAAAAGCCACCACGAAGATTGCTGCGGCCAAGTCACCGCCACAGAAAACCCGCTCGGTCACGGCACGATCGCCCGCATGGATGCCAATGGAAGAACGGTGCACCAGGCAACGATCGAAACCTATAGTGCCCACACGGCCGCGTTGGACAATCCGGTCGATGCCAAAACCTACCGGGAAGTGACCACGCGTTACGATGGCAGGGGCCGGCCGGTGGCTCGGACCACCTGGCTAACCGCCCGCGGCGTGGTCGATGCGGATGATCCGCCGATTGCCGGACTCGATAGTGTCTCTGCATCGCTTGGCCTGACCGAACAATATCTCTATGACGACAATTTGGCCGATGGAAGTGGTTTGGATGCGACCAGCGGTGGTCTGACCGCCAATCAACTCGGTGGCGGTACGTACAGCGTCAATCTTTCCGACGCTTTGACTAAGCTGGCTGATACCGAAGCCAACGGTGGAGCGGGCATCAGCTTCAGCACGACCGCTCCAGGCAGTGCCCGCGTCATGATCAACGCCGAAGAGGAGTTGCGTTTCACGATTGCCGATGCTACCGGCCGCACCGTGATGACCGGCGTGATCGAGCCCCATGACGGCAGTAACCCCAATGATTTGATGAGTTGGAGTTGTCGCCGCTATGACGCTACCACCAACCTGACCGGCTACGGCACTGTCTTGGTCACCAAGAACATCAATGCCCTCGGCAAGGTACGCAAGCAACACACCGACGCCGCCGGCCGCACGATTCAACGCGTGGATGCACTCGGCAAGATCACCTCCTTTGAATACAACGCCGCCGGCAACCAGACCAAAGTTCGCGATCCGAACAATGTCGGCGAGGATTGCACCTATGACGCGTTGGGCCGCGATCTGACCTGCACCGATACGGCCAGCGATGCCACCAGCAGCAGCTATGACGCTGCCGGCAACAAGATCACCTCCACCGACGCCAAGAGTGAAACCACCACTTACGCGTTTGACGCGCGCGGCCGGCGAGTGAAAACTACCGACCGGCTGGCCGGGGAGACTGAATTCGCCTACACCGCCACCGGCCAGCTCTCCTCGCTCACCGACGCCGAAGACGACGTCACCTCTTACACCTATGACGATGCCGGCGGCAAACTGACCGAAACCTATCCCGATCATACCGGCGGCACGGCCGGCCAAGCGAGCTACGGCATTGTTACCTTCACGCGTGATCCGGCCGGGCGAACGCTTCGCAAACAAGATCAAGCGGGCGATACCGTCACCTACAACTACGATCTGGCCGGAAGGCTCACTTCCCGCGACTACCGGACGGCCGCCAACAGCCCATCGGGCACGATCGCCGATACGGACAGTTTCACCTATGACGATGTCGGGCGGATACTCACGGCGGTCAGCGGCCGCTACAGCAACACCGTCACCTACACCTATGACGATGCCGGCCGCAAAGCGTCCGAAGCACTCACCATTGCCAGCGTCACCTACACCATCGATACCGCCTATGATGAGGCCGGGCAAGTCGCCAGCTACACCTACCCCGACGGTACCGACGTCGATCGCAGCTACACCGATCGCGGCCAGCTTGCCACGATCAAGGTCGACAGCACCACCGTCGACACCCGAAGCTATGACAACGGCGGCCGGATGACCTCCAGCGTGTACAATAACGGGATCACGGCCACCCATGCCTACAACAACGACAACACCCTGGCCAGCATCACTCACACGGGCGGCTCGGTTGGCAATTACAGCTACGGCTGGGACGACAACAAAAACAAGACCTCCGAGACGATCACGGGAACGATGAGCGGTTACGGCTTCACCGTCGGATCAAGCGGCTATGATGACGAAGACCGCCTGGTCAACTGGGAGCGGGACGACACCAATCTCGATCAATCCTGGAGTCTTTCGCTGGTCGGTGACTGGAACAGCATCACCGAGAACCTGTCCACCCAAAGCCGCACTCATGGGGCAGCTCATGAGTTGCTGACGGCAGCCAGCCAATCGATCACCCACGACGTCAAAGGCAACATGACGTCGATTCCGGCCGTGCTTCGCAGCGGCTCGAACCCGCTTGCCCTCAGCTGGGACTTCGACAACCGGCTCACCGGAGCTGATGTCGACAACGATTCAACCGACGACGTCACTTACGGCTACGACGCCTTGGGCCGGCGAGTCAAGCGAGACGACGGCACCAACGTCACCATCTTCGTGCAAAACGGCCAACAGACATTCCTCGACTATCCCTCCGGCACTGCGGCTACCAGTCCGACTTACTGCTACATCTATGCCAGCTACGTCGATGAGCCGATCATGCGGATCGGCCACACCGGCGGCGGTGAGCATTACTACCACCGCAACCAGCAATACTCCGTCGTGGCGTTTTCCGATCAAAACGGCAACATCAAGGAACGCTACAGCTATACCGCCTATGGTGGGCTTGGTATCTATGACAATGGAGGAACAGCCAGAACGACCAGCAACTACGACAACCGTTACACCTACACCGGGAGAGAGTGGGACGAGGAACTCGAACTCTACCACTACCGGGCCAGAATGTACGATCCGTTTACTGGGCGGTTTTGCTCCAGAGATCCAATTGGGTTCGAGGGCAGCATGTGGAATCTATTTGAGTACGTATCGTCAACTCCGCTGATCGGAATTGATCCGACTGGTATGAGAACGCAAATTCCATGTCCAGGAAGCGCGATAGTGCTTGCAAATCAATGGTGCGCGCCGCACGGTGGCGTTGGCATTGGGCCGAAGGCTCCGAAGTGTTACCGCGGATGGGGGTTAGGTAGGGTGCTAGAAATCGACGTTATCTGTGAAAACCACACCTGCTATTTTGGTGCCTACCGGAACCTTCGGATAAAAATCAAATACTACTGTGATAAACGAAGAGCGTGTGACGAAATCGATTGCTCATGCCCATTCTCGTTGCAAGACCGGAGACCAAAGTGCGGAGTAATTAGCACTCGAATCCAGCGAGGAAAGAAATGTGTTAAGTTCCGGAATCAACTACAAAACAGATGTTTCATAGGGATGCCAAGTCCCAATCATGCGTTGCAAATCCGACAAGTCCAGGCAGCGCTTACTGGGTGCAAAAGAAAATCCACTGAATGTGGGTGCAAGCAGGTATGGGCGACCCCAATACGTCTTGGAACAAAAATCTAGCTGGGCGACAGCAAGCGAGATTGAATGCATGCGTTTCCGTTTCCTGTCAATTGCGTTTCACCAGCGTTAGATTTCCACCGGCCTTCCCATGAACTTAGCCGCGAGAATCAATCAGTGGGAACGAGACGCAGAACGGTGCTGGCTTGCGAAAGAAAGGCCATCCAACACATACATACTGGAGAGCTTTCCCGAAATTGATTCAGACGTCGGGAACTTTCTCGCCAACCAAACGGACTTTGAGATAAGTCCCGTACAGGCGAGAGAATCGAGTTCAGTTTTTTGCTGCTATAACGATCGAGTTGTCGACTATTTCCTGCTTGTTTTCTTGCGTGCCATCTTGGAAGACAGAGTTGAGGCCGACGTGTGCGTAATCCTGGCAGCGACACATCTGAGTGAGCTGGACTACAGCGAGATGTGCAAGAGATTCTCTTTTCAAGAGGTGCAAATTGTTCGAGAGTACTTCTCTTTGATCGAAGCGAGCCGCGGTCGACTGCATGCCGAGGAAATTGCGGCGCTGGAGGTTTGCGACAATGCGACATAATCCATATGTGCCTCCACCGGTATCTCGTGGCGGCTCGGCCTCAGCGAAATCGAATTTTACGGCAAGGCTGACGTCAACTGTTTTCCTCGTGTTGGGATGTCTGATCGTTGTCTTGTTGGCGTTCGATGTTGCAAAGTTTGGGCAGGTTGTTTATGTGCCGTACGACCCAGACTCCTACTGGAGATTCAATGCGATTCTATGGAAGGCAGTTACGATCATCATCACCATCGTTTTCAGTTTGCTTTTATTGGCGAAGAAAAGATAAGTGTATGCATCGAAAGGAAGGCTTCGCCGGGGTCAGACGCGGGATTCGCGAGGGAACGCTTCGCGGGGGGAACTTTCGCGGGGGTCAGGAACCTTCGCGGGGGTCAGGCCTGGTTTCCGGTTTTCAACGGTACAAACGCGGGCGAGTTGAGTTTCCATCAAGCCGAACATAACTGCCCGCGAAACCCCAATCGGCACTCGGCCGACGCCGCGCGCAGCATTGAGCGCAACCGGCGGGGACGACGCCCGCCGCACTCCGGCACGATGCCGCCGCGCGCACCTTCGAGCGCACCCACGAGCGCGAAAGAACGCCGTAGGCAGACCGAGCATGGAGGGTCGGTGATTGAAACCCGCCGGTGGCATGGAAGCGGCGACCAAAAAAAGGGGTCAACCAAAAAAAGGGGTCAACCAAAAAAAGGGGTCAACCAAAAAAAGGGGTCAACCAAAAAAAGGGGTCAACCAAAAAAAGGGGTCAACCAAAAAAAGGGGTCAACCAAAAAAAGGGGTCAACCAAAAAAAGGGGTCAACCAAAAAAAGGGGTCAACCAAAAAAAGGGGTCAACCAAAAAAAGGGGTCAACCAAAAAAAGGGGTCAACCAAAAAAAGGGGTCAACCAAAAAAAGGGGTCAGGAGCCGAATTGGCAGGATAGGTAACTTGACGACTACTGCCCCTTGCCACGGTCAAGGTCGACAGCACCACCGTCGACACAAGAAGCTATGACGATGGCGGGCGAATGACCTCCAGCGTGTACAATAACGGGATCACGGCCACCCACGCCTATAACAACGACAACACGCTGGCCAGCATCACCCACACGGGTGGCTCGGTCGGCAATTACAGCTACGCGTGGGACGACAACAAAAACAAGACCTCCGAGACGATCACCGGCACGATGAGCGGTTACGGCTTCACCGTCGGATCAAGCGGCTATGACGACGAAGACCGCCTGGTCAATTGGGAGCGAGACGATACCAATCTCGATCAATCCTGGAATCTTTCGCTGGTTGGCGACTGGAACAGCATCACCGAGAATCTTTCCACCCTTTCCACCCAAAGCCGCACGCACGGGGCGGCCCACGAATTGCTGACGGCCGCCAGCCAGTCGATCACCCACGACGTCAAGGGCAATGTCACCTCGATCCCAGCGGTCCTCCGAAGCGGCTCAAACCCGCTTGCCATGAGTTGGGACTTTGACAACCGGCTTGCCGGGGCCGATGTCGACAATGACTCAACCGATGACGTCACTTACGGCTATGATGCTCTAGGCCGGCGAGTCAAGCGAGACGACGGCACCAACGTCACCGTCTTCGTGCAAAACGGTCAGCAAACCTTCCTCGACTACGCCTTAGGGACGGCGGCGACCAGCCCGACCTATTGCTACATCTATGCCAGCTACGTGGATGAACCGATCATGCGGATCGGCCACACCGGCGGCGGTGAGCATTACTATCACCGCAACCAGCAATACTCCATCGTGGCGTTTTCCGATCAAAACGGCAACATCAAGGAACGCTACAGCTACACCGCCTATGGCGGGCTAGGTATTTACGACAACGGAGGAACGGCAAGAACGACCAGCAACTACGACAACCGCTACACCTACACTGGAAGAGAGTGGGACGAGACAGCGGAGCTCTACCATTACCGGGCAAGGATGTATGATCCACTAAGGAACGACTGATCTTTTAGTGGCGCCTTGTTTTGACGGTTCCGGTAAACTGTTTGGACCAAAACACCCGTCTACACACCAAGGACGCCACGGATGGCCAGCAAAACCAATCGAGAAGCCCTGACTGACGAAATCGAAATTCGCGTTCGGGATTTTGCCGACTCGCTCAGTGAGAAGGACCGCAGGCGTTTTGTGGCAATCGAAGCAGAACGTCATGGTCGTGGTGGAGTTGCCTGGATTTGTCGTGTTGTTGGCTGCTCGGCACACACAGTTGAGCGAGGACGAGCTGAACTTGATTCGCTTGACAAGGACCCGGCCGCTGGCAGGATTCGCCGGCCGGGGGCCGGTCGAAAAAAAAGATCGAATCGGAGTCTCAAGCCGAACAAAACTTGATCAGCCAATTAACTGTCCGAGTTGGCGGCAGCCCTGATGAAGAAGATCTCATCTTCACCGACCTCAAGCCGCCAGCACTTGCCGACGCAATGACCCGAATGGGAACACCTGTCTGTGCAAAGACGGTCGCCAGTTGGCTCGCCGAGGCAGGGGTTCGCTTGCGAAAGATTGCCAAGTCGGTAGCTGGAGGGGAGAGCGTCGATCGTGAAGAACAATTTGATCACATCACTGACTTGATTCATCGGTACGAAGCGGAAGGGAATCCTTGGTTTTCGATCGACACCAAGGCCAAGGAGCACCTGGGAATGCTGTACCGCAAAGGGCGTGCCTACAGCAGCGCATCCTTTCAAGCGTTTGATCACGATTTCCCCAGTTGGGCCGATGGCGTTTTGATTCCTCACGGGATCTACGACCAGCGTTTGAATCTGGGTCACCTCAATCTGGGTTTGTCCCGCGACACAAGCGAGTTCGCTTGCGAGAGTTTTGGCAACTTCTGGCAGCGTTTGGGAAAGAAGCGATACCCGCACGCAACATCGATCCTGTTGACCTGCGACTGTGGCGGCAGCAATCCAGCTGGGAAGTATCTTTTCAAGTGGGATCTTCAACGATTGGCCGATCGCATCGGTCTTCCGATTCGCATCGCGCACTTTCCCAGTTACTGCAACCAAAAAAAGGGGTCAGGAGCCGAATTGGCAGGATAGGTAACTTGACGACTACTGCCCCTTGCCACGGTCAAGGTCGACAGCACCACCGTCGACACCAGAAGCTATGACGATGGCGGGCGAATGACCAGTAGCGTGTACAATAATGGGATCACAGCCACCCACGCCTACAACAACGACAATACGCTGGCCAGCATCACCCACACGGGCGGCTCGGTCGGCAATTACAGCTACGCGTGGGACGACAACAAAAACAAGACCTCCGAGACCATCACGGGAACGATGAGCGGTTACGGCTTTACCGTCGGCACGAGCGGCTATGACGACGAAGACCGCTTGGTCAACTGGGAGCGAGACGATACCAATCTCGACCACTCCTGGAGTCTTTCGCTGGTCGGCGACTGGAACAGCATCACCGAGAATCTTTCCACCCAAAGCCGCACCCTCTGGGTGGCCTGACGAATCGGTGTTAAGTGCATTGTTAAAACTACCCGTGCGTTGCGAGCATTGATTCCTGGTACGCCACCGTTCGGCGGGCCGTTCGGGTCTGTCCCAGCGTTGCCGCTATCCAACATTTCAGGGCCGGTGTATCCACTTCGCCAAGACGTTGACGTACCAGACTGCTATCCACTGCGCTGCATAACGTAGGTAGCGCCGCTAACAGGCCGGTGAATCCACCTTTACTGTGTTGTCCTTCCAGTCGCTTGAAACGGCCAAAGAGCGACTCCAACACCTCGGTCGACAACCAAGCACGCTGACCCGGCTGCAGTCGTTGTTCCGAACCACGAACGAAGCGGATTAGCTGCGCCATCAAAAGCCTCAAGCGATCGTGACCCAACCACCGGGCTGCTAACGAATGTCTCAAGTGCCAACGCAAGCGAGAGCTCGTTCCACGTGACAAACCTTCAAGGTTAATGAAGCTCAGCGCCCCATCGATCAACCCTTGGCTGGCTTCCCAGAGTTGCAATTCCTCACGGTACTGCTCCAACCAACCGAGCTTCTCTTGCATCCGCTCAGCGGTAATCCCGGCTCGTGACTGGCTCTGCGGGTCACCCAGGTGATGAAGGACCATCGCCGCCCACTTCAACAGCGGGCCTAGATTCATGAACCGAGATTTCTGTTTCAACGGTGGCGGGGTGAAGTGACTCAGTTCGGTTTGTTGTGTCCGATTGCGGGTCAAGCCGACCTGCGTGAGAAAGGTTCGAAATCGCTCACTGCGGCCGATCTGTTTTTCCAGCAAGTTGGCCGCATGGTGTTTGAAGTCTCCCAACACAATCGTTTTTCGTCCGTCTTTTTCCAGTTGCTGCCCCGGTTCCCGCAACTCGATTGCTCCGTCACACAAAAGATAGCGAGGAGCCCCAATTTGCTGCGACAATTTCTTGTACTCCACCGCTACGTCTGCTTTCTTCCACGTTCTTCCCGGCACGATCGCCAACACTTTCACGTCATCCAAACAGAGGGTGGTGCCCGGCTTAGGAAGATCCTCCACGGCGATCCCGATGATCAGCAGCACCTTCTCGGTACCGATCTGACTGGAGTGATCGGCCATCCACAGGACGTCTTGGTCGCGATGGAAGGTCTCTTGCAGTTGCCCCACTCCGACTCGGCAAGTCCACTGACGAATCGAATCGTGCGAAGGAACTTTCCAAGGAAGATTCAACGCGTGAAAAATCGTTTGCAAAGCCCGTTGTGCAGGACGAAAGCCAACTTGTTTGGCCAAGTTGATCGATAAAGCAATCATCGCAGCGGTGAATTGGTGTCCCGCAACGGGCATTTCGGAGTTCAATGGACAGTTCTGTCGATGATCATTTTGCTTGGCGTCTGATTCGCGCAGTTGGGCAATCTTGCGTTCTTCGACCAGTTGCCCCTTGGCCTCGGCCAACTGCCTACGGAGATGATCGAGTTGGTCTTGCATGAGCTCCACTTTTCGTCGCAATCGTTTGGCCCGGTTTCGTTGGGCGTTACGGCTTTTAATCAGATTTCGTTTTGTTTCGTAGTTGGTTGATCTGTACTGAGCCGGAGAAGATCGGAATAATTTGGTCACTGCTACGTCCCTTCCGTGGAATGTTGTTGATATTCATCCCATAGCGAAGGTTCGTGGCAGTTTTCCAATCCAATTTTTTATCTACCCTCCCTATAAACAAACCCTTTCGTCAGGCCAGCCTACGGCGGGCTTGGCATCTACGACCCCGGTGGAGTCGCAAGGTCATCAAGCAACTACGACAACCGCTACACCTTCACCGGGAGAGAGTGGGACGAGGAACTTGAACTCTATCACTTCCGTGCCCGGATGTACGATCCGATTAGTGGGCGGTTTTGCTCCAGAGATCCGATTGGGTATGGGGATGGGAACTTGCTTTACGGATTCCTGGCACAATCGCCGACAACGGGATCGGATCCAGAGGGGCTATGCAAGCTCCGAAGTCACAAGGAATGCTGCCAGGACTTCAAGAAGAACAATCCGGGAAAGATTAAGAAATCTGGTCTTATTGGTCTTGTTATTTGTTGCGATGGGCGGGCAGTACCATGTGCCTTCCCACCTGATTCAATACCGGGCCAGCCGGACATTACTGGGAATCCAACAACCATCCCAATCAAAGACAAAACAAAGGAGTTGCTCGATGAGTGCATTAAGAAGCACGAGAACAACCACATTTTGAACAATCCTGTTACCTGTGATCCAAGCCGACAAGACACCTACCCTGCCACGATACCGAAAACTGACCATGATGAGAGCGAGTGCCTCGCGTGCAAGGCGAGTTTCACATGCCTGAAATCAAATTTACGAAGATGTCGACGAATTGCGAATTGTGATTCCAGTGTTCTCGAAGACTATCTTCGGCAATCGCGAGACAAAATGGTATTTCACTGCACTAGAGCAGGAATCGATTTCAACCCAAGATTCTAAAAATGAACCATTTGCTGAAATCAGTTGTGCTTGTGAGCTTCTTAGTCATTGGATGCGCGGAGAGGTCGCGAAGCGTTTCACACAAGCAGCTTCTACAGATAGCTGCCGGTGCTTGTGAAAAAAAGTACAATTGGCGCGACGCTTATGCTGATCCAGACTTAGTTATTTTTGAGAGTTCTGCTCTGATTCAGGTTTATCCAGACTACGAAACTTCTGTTGCAGAAACTCAACATCCTGAAAACGCTTTGGTTAAGCTGGAACTTGACGGAACGATCATCTCAATAGATCAAGAGTGAGGCCGACCAAAAAAAGGGGTCAGGAGCCGAATTGGCAGGATAGGTGACTTGGCGACTACTGTCCCTTGCCATGGTCAAGGTCGACAGCACCACCTATTGCTACACTCACGGAATCACCAATGCGGTAGCTGAGGGAATCAACAGCAAGATTCAGGCGGTCAAGCGTCGAGTTGGCGGCTACCGCAACGTTGAAAACTACAAGACAGCGATCTATTTCTACTGCGGAGGCCTGGATCTATACCCACGCTAAACCGTGATGGACCTTTTTGGGGACCTCATTCTTGAATCCACTCGATCTTGGAGATGAGCTTGAGGTTGGCGGGTTGGGTGAAGTGGAGGCTGGTGCGCGCCGCACCGTCGTAGATGTCGAAGCGAAACGTGCTGATCTCGTTCCAATCGGCCATCGTTTTTTTGTTCCGCTCGGCGAAATCGGAGGCGCGGAGAAGGAACTGCTGCTGGTCGCCGATGTCGAGATTCCGATTTGCGAAAAAGGTTTCCTGCGGACCATTGACACCGGCGAGGAATTTTCTTTTGCCGATGCGGAAACGGTAGCTCAGTTGCTGGCGGGGCACGTTGACGGTGATGCGGAGAGCATGGCCAGCCTCCGGTGTCTTGCGGGCTGGGTCTTGGAACTTGTAAGTGGAGATGCCCCCTTGCGGAGTGGTTGCCCAGTCGCGGAGACCGTGCTTTTCGAAATCTTCAAAGACAGGGATATGCCGAGCGCCCGCGCGGAGCCTCTCCGCCGTGACGACTTCGGGAATGTGGACGCTTTCGTCGGAAGTGATCGTGAAGGTGGTCGCTTCGCCGCGGAATGATTGGGCCGGCTTGGCCAACGGATAGGTGATGTTGGCGAAGGCGTACAGCGGCAAGTTCTCTCGAATGGGAAGCGCGGCCGTCCAGGTGTTGCCCCCGCGTTTGGCCCGGGCTTGGTTCCAAAACCGGGCGCGGGCATTGGGGTCGTGGCTGTAGTAAATGTCGAGCTGGGCGACCTCTTTGGCGCGGTCCGGTTGGACGGTGAATTGGGCGGATGCTCCAGAGGCGTTCACTTGAAAGGTTGGCTTCACTGTTTTGGGCAGGTTACCAGGTTGGCCCTTCAGGTAGCGATCGAACCAGCGGTTCACCAGGACCCATTGTTGGGGGCCCAATTGATGGTTGAAGTGCATCAGCTGGCTGGCGCGCCAGTTGTCGTGGGGCAGCAGGTTTGCCGACTTGTAGACGTTGTCGAAAACGGCATGAAAGTCGTCGGAAGCGCTGAGAAATAAAACGGGACATTTCACGTGCGGCCAGTAGGCCCGAGCATCGATGGTGCGGTTGTAGAGATCGATGTTGTTGAAGCCGCGGGCGCGTCCGGTGTCGGGCAACCCTGGAAAGTCGTCCATGATGAATCCGGAGCCGCCGACCATCGGGATGACCGCCTTGAGCCGTGGGTCGATGGCGACCATCGACGTGATGTTGCCGCCCATCGAATAACCGGTGAAACCGATCTTCGCTGGATCCACCTCGGGTTGCTGCTGAAGAAAGGTAATGGCACGACGTCCCGCATAGGCGAGCAAATACCAGTTGCCATTCCGCGGACTGACGACCGAGTCAATCGTGTGTTCATCGGGCAACAGGTTCAACTTCACACTGGGTCGTAGCGCGCCGGGATAGAAGCTTGGTCCCTGGCTGGGATCGACCTTGCCCCAATCGGTGTTCGGCTTGATGCCCTCGACCATTTCACGGCCGCCCCAGTTGATGTCGATGCTGGCAAATCCTTGCTTCGCGAAATACATCCCCCGCGCGCGATCTGCCCGCTGGCCTCCGCCATGCGCCCAAACAAAAGCCGGTCCGTCTTTCAAACCTTCCGGAAAGGTGTAAAACGCTGCGCAGCGAGCGTCAGTGCCCTTGAAAGTCCCGACCTTGAAAATGACGTAACGGCACACGATCCCGTCTTCACGCCACTGCCGAATGACCTTCACATCCAGCGCATCTTTGTGAAAATCGACGTCCTGCCACAGATCGATGGCGTTCTGTGGAACCGTGTCAGCCGTGTAGGGCATCACCGAGTCGGCGGATTGAAGGCTTTGAACCACGGCGGCACAAAGGACAGAAAGAATCAGTCGCAGTCTCATGGGCATCTCTTTGAGCTGTCGGCGTGCTCTCCGAGCTCGCGACGTCCGGTAATCCGCCAGCAAGCTCGGAGAGAGAGCGTGCCGACAGTGAAACGCGGCAGTCATTTACCGCCGGCCGGGATACAATCTATCAGAAATTCTTCCATACACAGGTTTCCATCGTAGCGCGGCGGTCCCCACCGTCCGTCACGACCGAGACGGTCGTGCTACGAAAAAGGTTGGAATGAATTTGGTAATCTCAGTGTTGCCGGCAGTTACCATGCAAACGGTTGTCACTTCCCACTCCAATGCCCACCCCCCAATGTCCATTCGGCCCCATCGAAACGGATTTACGCTGATCCCCTATGGGCTTTTGGGGAGCGCTGGGAACACGCGCGTCGCACGAGGTGGTTGACCAGGAGCTTTGAGCGTCGTATGCCAGACCGCATGAATCGTGAACAGAACGACCAGGTTGCTTCGGAACTGACGGAGTGGACACAGTGAGCAACGAATCGAAAGCCGCGGCCGCCTGCCGTATCGTCATTGCGTTGCTGCTGGCTTCATCGATAGTGCAGATATCGCAGGGTCAAACGCACCCTCCGAATGTTGTCGTGTTGTTGTCGGACGACCTGGGTTGGAAAGACATCGGTTGCTATGGAGGGCCTGTCCGAACGCCAACCTTGGATCGACTGGCGAGCGAGGGGATGCGGTTCACCGACTTCTATTCGGGAGCAGCCGTTTGCTCGCCTTCACGAGCCGTTTTGCTAACAGGACGCACCAATCTGCGGTGCGGTATTTACAGCTGGATCAACGACTACAGCCAACGCTGCCATCTGCCCAAGGCCGAGGTGACGCTAGCAGAGTTGTTGAAAGCGAAAAATTACGCGACCGCCCATTTCGGTAAGTGGCATTTGGGGATGCCCTCGTCATCTTTTCCGGACAAGCCGGATCCCTCAGATCATGGATTTGATTATTGGTTCGCAACAGCCAACAACGCGCAGCCCAGTCATCGGAATCCGAACAACTTCGTTCGCAATGGAAAACGCGTTGGCCAGCTTGAAGGTTACGCGTGTGATCTGGTGGTTGACGAAGCCATCGGCTGGCTCGATGGCCGATCCAACAAGGACGCGCCGTTCTTTCTGAATGTCTGGTTTCATGAGCCCCATGCGCCGCTGGCCGCGCCGGCAGAACTGGTAGAGCAGTACGGAGAGCTATCAGACCCTGCCGCAATCTACTCCGCGACGATCGCGAACACGGACCGCGCGATTGAGCGTTTGATTCAGAAGCTGCACGAGACAAATGATCCCGAAGAGACCTTGATCATTTATGCGTCGGACAACGGCAGCTATCGACCAGACCGCGTTGGACATCTGCGGGGTACCAAAGGATCGAATTACGAGGGCGGAATTCGAGTTCCCGGAATCTTTTATTGGCCCAGCCACATTGCGGCAGGATCGGTGACCAGCGAGCCGGCGGGACTGGTCGATCTCGTTCCAACCATTTGTGGACTGATCGGTTGTGACCCACCTTCCAGACGACTGGATGGAGCCGATCTATCGGATCTGCTAACCGGACAGACGACACAAGTCACGCGAAGCCAACCGTTGTTTTGGGGGTTGCCGCTTGCCGGACCAGCATTCGCCATTCGCCAAGGACGTTACTCGATGGTCGCCTACCGCGACGGTGGCGTTCCGAGAGATCAGCAGGCGATCGCTGCCGTGAAGCAAGAGATCGAAGCGTTGCTAAGAAACAAAGGGATTTTCGAAAAGGAAACACGAGGCAGTACCTTCGCGAAGCAACTGTTTGAAGGTTTTTCCGATCCGGACGCTGAGAAGCTTCGCGGGCAGTTCATTCGGTTGAACCAGTTCCACGAGTCCTGGATTCCTGTGATCAAACGATCGAGAACCACAAGGTTCGAACTCTACGACTTAGAAACGGATCCCTCGCAGACTCAGGAGTTGTCCGTTCGATCGCCCGTGGTTCACGCTCGCCTCAAGGCGAAGCTTCAGCATCTCGGTTCGGATATACTTCAAGAAGCGTTCGATTGGTCGTCCAGCGAATCTGCACCGGGTGAAAGCGACCAGACCAAAACGAGCGTTCATCGCTTGAAGTCCTCCTTCCGCTCCCCTTTCGACGCGTTTTTGTATGTCAATCGGATTCCCGCCAAGCCCGAACCGGATGAGAGCCAAGATGATTTGGCCGGTCGCATTCTGGGCCGATTGGCAAACCAGGAAGGAAGAATCCTGGTGAAGCTTCCACCAGGAATGAATCGCCCGGCTTATGAGGGATTCAAAATCGCGTTGGAAAGCGGCAAGGAGCTTCATTCGGGGCGTTGCTTTGCCTGTCATCACTTGCCCGATCTTGGCCAAGCAACAGCAACACCGCCGATTCCATCCCTTCGCAATCGGTCGTTTTCCGTCGACCGTTTGCAAGAAGTCATGAACACGAAAGTGCATCGCAAGATTCAACTCGATAAGAAGGACCTCCATCGTTTGCATCGGCTATTGCAGACGACCACCGATGTCCCGGATGAAAAATTTCGAGAGTTGATAACCAAAGCCACCGTATTGGACACCTCCGGAGATTTGGAATGAACCTTCATTTCGGTAGCGGAAGTCGCCAAGACTTTCGGCAAACCTGGCGCACACCGAAAATCTTCATGAACTCCACGGCGCTAGTGCTTTTCCTGTTGCTTCTGGGTGGAAGTGTGACGGCAGCCCATCCCGATACAAAATCCATTCGGGGGCGCGTTGTTGATTCTGCCGGTGACGGCATCGAAGGTGTCATGGTTTCCGCGATCGATGACGAACATCGAAAATGGACGTCCGTGTTCACTCAACAAGACGGCTCGTTTTCGATCGCCGGCTTGCGTCATGTCGACCATAGCATCCGCACTCGGCTGATGGGTCTTGCGGATGAGTGGTTCAGTGGTGTGGCGGCTGGCACCGACGCCTTGGTGATACAGACGCGGCGGGCAGTCGGTGAAGAACTGGAATTACAGCGTCCGGCAAACAGTGCCTTCAGCATGCTCGCCTTCGACAATCCTCGCGACAGACTGAACTTCAAAATGATGTGTGCCTACTGCCATCAAATTGGGACAGTTGGCTTCCGCACGCCTGAGGAGCCGGTCGATTGGGAAACCATGCTACGGCGGATGGATGGGTTTGGTGGTCTGTACCGACACACGCAACAGACGATTATCGGCCGCCTGATGAATACCTACAAAGACAATGCCGTCGATAGGTGGCCGACCTTCGTTCCGCCGCCGGCACCGACGGGGTTAGCCACCGCGGCAACGATCACGATGTGGGAAATGGACAAACCCCTGCAAGGTTCGTTTCATGATTTGGAAATTGGTCGCGATGGGAAGGTCTATGCGGTCAACATCAGCAAACATCGCATGATCGCCTTGGATCCAGACACGGGAACACAAACAACGTATAAATTTCCGCCACGAACCTACGGACCGCATTCGATCGAAACCGCCAACGACGGCAGTCTCTGGACCACGATGTGCGCAAGTGGCCAGATGGTTCGCTTTGACATCGAAACGAAAAAGTTTGAAACCTACAGCAGTGCCGAGGCACCCAAGAAACGTGGGAACTATCCGCACACGTTGCGAATCGACCCGAAAGATCCTCAAGGGTTGATTTGGTACACCGATGCTGGTTCCAACTCTTGCTTTTCCATCCATCCGCAAACGCACCGCGTCAAGGAGTACAAACTGCTGAGTGCTGGTCAGGCTGTTGGTGCGGGACGAGGCGAATCGCGTGGGATCACACCCTATGGTTTGGACTACTCGCCGGTCGACGGCATGATCTGGTATTCCAAACTGAACGGGAATCGGATCGGCAGAATCGATCCCCAGGCAGAAGATGGCGACATCAAGGAATGGAATCCACCGTTCCGCGGTCCGAGACGCTTGCATGTCGCTCCCGATGGAATGGTTTGGGTTCCCGGCTTCGGTTCGGGCGTGTTTGCCAAGTTCAATCCGAACACCGAAGAGTGGACCGTCTATGAATTGCCCGACGCGGAAAACCAAATTCCCTATGCGTTGAACGTCGACAAAAAGGGAATCGTTTGGATCTGCGGAACTGGTAACGACACGATCAATCGCTTTGATCCGAAGACAGAAAAACTGGTCGAGTTCCGATTGCCGACGCGTGTTTCCTATACGCGCGAGATCGAATTCGACGACGAAGGCAACGTTTGGACCAGCACGTCCGGGCCTGCCAGGCACATGGAACGTGGGGTCGGAGCGGTGATCCGACTTTCGCTTCCCGATACCTTGCCCGAAACGGACGGAATCCAACTCGTTGCCAAAACCTACGGCAGCAACCATGACATCGGCAATCTGGCAACCGCCCCGAAGACAAAAACTCGCCCTGACAACTCGGCGCTGTTGGCAAAAATCGATCGAATGGAGATGCCGGAAGCCTACGTTCCACGGCAACATCAACCTTACGTCGACGCGGTCATGGCACGCTTGCCCGAATCTCGTCGTGGGCGTGTTGGACGATTGTGGAAAGAGTTCCGCCAAGCGAACCCAGAACGCAAGAATGACGGACGGATGTTCGTCCGGATTCTGCACCACGTTGCCAACGAGCAGATTGCCCCGATGTCCGAGCGGCGTTTCATCAAGAAGTGGAAACATCACTATTTTGGTTCCGCTGCCGATCAATTGGGCGACCGATCGATCGACAACGGCAAGGCCATCTATGAGCAGGCGGCCTGCAGCAGGTGCCACACGATTGGCGGACAAGGAGCAAAGTACGGGCCGGACTTGACCGAGGTTACCAAGCGATTCCGAGGCAGCAAGCTGCTTCAGCAGATCGTCAATCCGTCGACTGAAATTCACAAGGAATATCCAACGCAGATGATCTTGGTTGACGATGGGCGACTGCTGACTGGATTGGTCATTGAAGAAACTGACGATCGGATTCGCATGCTGCCCAATCTGCTCAAGCCCGACAAAATCGAAACCATCGATAAGTCTG
Organism: Rubripirellula sp.; assembly: GCA_965222745.1. Classification (GTDB taxonomy): domain Bacteria; phylum Planctomycetota; class Planctomycetia; order Pirellulales; family Pirellulaceae; genus CBDCUW01. The sequence goes on along the minus strand of CBDCUW010000005.1, from coordinate 3,417,170 downwards.
CGGTGGAACAGCGGCGGGTCGCCGAAGTGTCGAGCATGCCCGAAGGGCTGTTGGACACGTTCACGGTCGAGGAAATTTTCGATCTGCTGGCGTTCCTGCAATCACGCCATGGAGCGGGCAAATGACATTGGCAGCTGCCCGGAATGATGTTCGTTGCGACTTGCGCCACGTGCGAGCGGTGATTGGCGTCGCGCTGGCCTTATTCTTTTCGGGCGTCATCATGGCGGCCGATCTTCGCGGCGAAATCGACTCCTTCATTCAGGAATCCTGCATCGGCTGCCACGATGCGAATACGGAAACTCGGCTCGACTTCACGTCGCTGGGATACGATCTCCAAGACGACGAGACGTTTCGAAAGTGGGTTCATGTTTTTGATCGGGTGCAGCGTGGTGAGATGCCTCCTTCCACAGAATCTCAGCCCAGTAGAGAAGCTTGGTCCGCGGCACTCTCGCTGCTCGAAGCCGAACTCCAACAGGCCAATCGACGATTGCAGCAAACCATCGGGCGAGTTCCCTCGCGCCGACTAAGTCGCAGCGAATATGAGCACACGCTTCACGATTTACTTGGCATCGCGGGGGACTTGGCGAAGCATCTTCCACCAGAGAACGAATCGGGAGCGTTCGATGTGGTTGCGGCGAACCAGGAAATGTCCAGCGTTCACGTTCGCGGTCTGTTGATGGCAGCGGATCTAGCGCTGGACGAGGCGATTCAGCTGGGAAGCAAGCCACCGATGGCGCAGCGGGAAATCGACTACTTCCATTCTCCCTACATCCAAATGTGGGTCGATCGGCCGGTTCGTCGCGGCGGTGGTACGATTTTCAAAACGGATCACGACGTGGTCACCTTCCGGGGTGAGAACTACGTGTTTCGTTCCGACGCCAGCGGATTCAGGCCACCGGTGGCGGGGCAGTATCGCATCACGGTCAAAGCTGCCGCATACCAGCCGCGGTCATCGATCACGGTGAGTTTGAAACGGCAGAACGACCAGCAGGGGGAAAGCGAGCTGTTTGCAGCTTGGGATCTTGCCGGTTCGGACTACCGAGATCTCGCCACGACCACTTACCTACGCCCGGACGACTACATCTACGTCAGTGCCGACGAATTGGAGCCCGCACTTGATGGTCGTGTGATCTACAACGGGCAACCTGCAAGTACGTTCGGTGGCGAGGGGGTCAAGGTGCGCCGTGTCACCGTCGAAGGCCCCTTAGAAACGGTTTGGCCCCCCGAGCGCACGCGAAAACTGTTTCCCGGAATTCAGTGGAAAGCCAATAGCGAAAACGGCCGGTCGGGACGAGCCTACCAGGCAGTCCTTTCGGATTCGCCGATCGAGCATGTTCGAGCCATGGTCACGGAGTTGGCTCCGAGGGCCTTCCGTCGGGAGGTCGACGATCAGGAGATCGAAGCACTGGTATCGCTCGCCAGACCCAGCCTGGAAGCGGGCCGCGATTTTGTGGATTCCGTTCGGATTCCCCTTCGAGCCATCTTGGTTTCGCCCCAGTTGCTTTTCCAGACGGGCGAGGCTGGAACGTTGGACGATATAGCGCTCGCCAGCCGACTGTCTTATTTTCTGTGGCGAAGCCTTCCAGATGACGAATTAGCCCGGCTTGCTGCCGAAGGCCGTTTGTCCGACCCCGAAACGCTGGCAAGCCAGGTCGATCGTTTGCTGGACGATCCGAAGTGCGACCGTTTTGTCCACGAGTTTCTGGATCAATGGTTGGAGCTTGACCAGATCGATGCGACGACTCCCGATGCCCACTTGTATCCCGAGTACGACGACGTGTTGCGACGAGCGATGTTGGCGGAGACTCGACAATTTTTCTCACATCTGATGGACGAGAACCTCAGCGTCGAAAATCTAATCGATTCCGACTTCACGTTTCTCAATCGCCGGCTGGCCGAACACTATGGCATCGCCGGCGTGGAGGGCGAAGCGATGAAAAAGGTCGAGCTTGAACCGGCGAGCGTCCGTGGCGGCATCCTGACGCACGCGTCGATTGCGAAGGTGACGGCAAACGGCACCGTCACCACACCCGTCAAACGTGGCAATTTCGTGCTGACGAATCTGCTGGGTCTGCCGCCGAATCCACCGCCACCAGGTGCGGGTGCGATCGAGCCCGATACACGCGGGGCAACGACCATCCGCGAGACGCTTCAGAAGCATCAGTCGGTCGAAGCTTGTGCCGTCTGCCACAGTCAGATTGATCCACCCGGGTTTGCTTTAGAATGTTTTGACCCAATTGGCAACTATCGCGATCGCTACCGCAACAGCAAAGGTGTCAAGCGAGAGATCGCCATTGGCCTTCGTTTCCTGCACAAGGACTATGAATTGGGACTTCCCGTCGATACATCGGGGGTGACGGCGGATGGCTTGGAGTTTGACGACATTCGCCAGTACAAGACACACTTGCGCAGGTCGACCGAGCAGGTTGCCCGTCACGTCCTGTCAAAGCTGATTGCCTTTTCGACCGGTGGGGAAATCGAGTTTTCCGATCGTGAAGAAGTCGAAAGAATCTTGCAGGCGACTCGAAGCGATGGCTATCCGCTTCGGAGTCTCATTCATCAAGTCGTCGCGAGCCGCATTTTTAGGAACCGCTAATGCACACTTCCCTTTCTCGTCGTGCTGCACTGAAGGCATCGGGGATCGCCATCGCGCTGCCGTTTCTGGAATCGATGAATCCCGCCATCGGTCGTGAAGTAGCGACACCGCCCAGCCGAATGGTCCTGATTTGCAACACGCTGGGACTTCATCCGCCATCCCTGTTTCCCAAAACTGCGGGAAAAGACTACGAAGTCACCGAGTACCTGGAATTGTTGAACGATCACCGGGATGACTTCACATTGTTCTCCGGTCTGTCCCATCCAGATCAAAATGGAAAACAGCCTCACGATACCGAGATGACTTGGCTGACGGCGGCCCGAAATCCAGGGCTTGGTGGCTTCAAGAATTCCGTTTCGGTCGACCAGTACGCTGCCAAGAAGCTTGGACATGTGACTCGCTTTCCGTCGATCGCCCTCAGTAGCAATACGCAGAAGAGCCAGTCGTACACGAGCAACGGCGTGATGATTCCGGCCCAGGATCGGCCGTCGACTTTATTCGCGAAGTTATTCCTTGACGGCAGCCCGGACGAGCTACGTCGTCGTCGCCAGAGCCTGGCCGACGGTCGTAGCATCCTGGACAGCGTTGCCGAGCAGACCCGAGCGCTCAACCGACAAACGAGCGTAAACGATCGTCGGCAGTTGGATGCGTACTTCGACGCCATTCGCGCCGCGGAAGCGGAGTTGATGGAGGCCGAAGCGTGGCTCGATCGGCCTAAACCTCATGTCGACGAACAACCACCGCAAGATATCGCAGATTCGGCCGACTTGATCGGTCGAGCGAGATCGTTGTTGAATCTCATTCCACTGATTCTGCAAACCGATTCATCGCGGGCGATCACGATGGTGATTCAGGACCACTTTGTCGTTCCAAAAATCAACGGCGTCACTGCGGAGCATCACAACCTGTCGCATCATGGGCAGGACCCGGAGAAGATCAAGCAGCTCAAGATCATCGAAACGGAAATACTCAAGTGCTTTGCCGATTTTCTTTCACGGATGAAACAATCTTCCGAAGCGGATGGACGGTTGCTCGACCGAACGCCTGTGCTGCTGGGAAGCAATCTTGGCAACGCGAATGCACATGACCCAAGCAATTTGCCAATCATCCTTGCCGGTGGCGGATATGCTCACGGGCGATACGTGGCCCATGACGAATCGAACAATACTCCTTTGTGCAATCTGTTCGTCAACCTTCTGAACAACATCGGAATCGAGACAGAAAGTTTTGGGACCAGCACAGGCATGCTCCAGATCTAGCTGTCGCAAGACGTACACTAACCATCCACTGTCAAAGATAAACACCTATGAAAATCGAATCAGCTCTTTGTGCGTGCATGCTCTCGTTCCTTTTGCAGACGTCCGCCTTGGGGGACTCCTTCGCGGAAAACTGGCATCAATGGCGAGGCCCCGATGCCACGGGCGTCTCACGTACAGCGAATCCACCGGTCAAGTGGAGCGAAGACGAGAACATCAAATGGAAGGTCGCGATTGAGGGCCGGGGAACTTCAACGCCGATTGTTTGGGGTGAAAAGGTCTTTGTATTGACGGCGATCAACACAGGGGTGAAAGACCCGTCCATTCCCGATCCCGAGGACCAGCCCAAAACAAACTTCTTTGACATCAAACGCCCCAACGCTCAACACGCGTTTGTCGTGTTGTGTCTGGATCGAAGTACGGGGAAAGAACTGTGGCGCCAAGTTGCCGCCACCAAGATTCCTCACGAGGGAGCGCACAACGACAACGATTTTGCATCGGCGTCACCAACCACCGACGGAGAGCATCTGTATTGTTGGTTCGGTTCGGCGGGGTTGTTTTGCTATGACCTCGACGGGAAAAAGCTTTGGGAGCGGGACCTTGGCGAAGCGAAGGTGGGTTCCAGCCTTGGCGAAGGTTGCTCGCCCGTGTTTCATGACGGCAAGTTGGTGATTGTCCGCGACCACGCCGGACAGAGCACGATCGAAGTCCTGAATGCCCAAACGGGCAACACACTTTGGAAGCAGCAGCGCGACGAAGACAACGCCTGGGCCACGCCACGGGTCCTTCAGCACAGCGGCAAGACGCAAGTCGTCACCGCGGCATCCAACCGCGTCCGCAGCTACGACCTCGAATCGGCCGAGATCATTTGGCAGTGTAGTGGTTTAACCGGAAACGTCATTCCCTGCCCGGTGGTGGATGGGGACCACGTGATCTGCATGAGCGGTTACCAAGGCTATGCGGCGATGGCGATACCGTTGACCGAGACCGGAGACATTTCCGAAAGCGAAAAGATCCTTTGGACGAAAGACGGTGGTACCCCCTACATCCCGTCCCCACTGCTTTACGACGGGTTGCTCTACTACAACCAATCCAACCAGTCGATTCTCACTTGCCTCGATTCCAAGACAGGAGATGTCGCCTTTGGTCCCAAACGAATCGGCCAGCTCTCTAACATCTACGCATCGCCGGTGGGCGGAAGAGGCCGCGTCTACATCACTGGTCGAAACGGAAAGACATTGGTGCTGGAGCGCTTGCGGAAATTCAAAGTGCTGGCAACCAACGAGCTAGATGAACGATTCGACGCCTCTGCTGCCCTGGCCGGCAACCAATTGTTCCTCCGCGGCGCAAAATATCTGTATTGCATCGAAGAAGAATAGGACACGCTAGGTATCGAGTTTCGAGACGGATCGCGCGTTCTCATCCGCGTCGTACTTCGCCTCCAGTTCGTTGAGCGATGTTTGGATGCGACGGCGGTACTCTTCCACCGTTTCCCCATCGCGCGGCCGCAGCGGTTCACCGAAGTGAGCGTCAATTCGACAGAAGGGCAGAGGGATTTGGAGCCGGTCCCAGGTACCGCTGAGAATCCATCGCCGCGATGGTACGACAACAACATTGAGCACTGCCGAGGAGGACTCTCGCGATAGCACTGCGATTCCCTTGCGAACGTGATTCCGTGGCCCGCGCGGCCCGTCAACGGCCAAGATGGCCGGATATCCGCTGGTGACATGCGCGGCCAATTGATGCAGGGCACTGCGTCCCCCCTTGTCCTGCCCCTGTCTCCGATTAGAACCACGGATCGCCGTGATGCCCAACGCCCAGAAGCCGGGTAGCAGCAATTCGCCGTCGGCGGATTGAGACACCATCGCCGCAGTGCCCGGTTCACGATTGATCGCCGCTGAGACTTGGTGCGCGTGCAAGACGGAATAAGCGTAGGGTTCGGCAGCGGCCCGCAGTTTCTCACGAGGATCGTTGTGGACCGAAACGCGACAGGTCGCCCGCAGCAATAGTATCACCAGCGCCAATATCCAAGAGGCGATGGATCGGAGTGCCCGCATGCTGACTTCTTTCCATGGTGGTTGTTGATGGACAAGCCAACCGGCCGCTTGCGCGTAGAATTCATGTGCCTAGAACATCCGAAGCAATCTCGCGAACCTACTCTCTGCTTTTATATCGACAGGAAGCGGTGGCGAAGTTGAGGCCAAAGTGACTGAACATGGCGGGACAGAGTGGGGCGATTAGCCCGTTCAGGGCAGTGTTCCGTTGGTTGCCCGACATTTTGCTCGCCCCTGACACCGCCTCCCTGGTAGACTCGAAACTCTTCTCTCGCTTTTGATGGAGTCTCCGATGCGCGCTTGGCTGATTCTGGGTTTGGCAACTTCACTCGCTTCTTTGGTGCTCGCACAAGAGAACGACGTCAACAATTTTGCACGCCCGATCGCGACCACGGTTCAGTTGCCGACCTTTGGCGTTTCGTTTGATGCCGATGGGGTACTGCAGCTGAATACGCACACGGATCCCACGGGACAGTTGGTCGCCAGGCGATTGGCCGCCGCCCGCGCGGAACTCCCCGGTGACCTGGCACGCCCTTCACCGTTTCGCAAAGTGTCCCTCGTTCGATTGCAAACCGCTGTGGTTGATCGGATTCGCAACGGGCAAGATCCCAGCGACGTGATGCAGAAGCTGGCCGGATTGACGCGAATCACGTCGATCTTCTGTTACCCCAACGAACGAGACATCGTGATTGCTGGTCCTGCCGAGCCGTGGATCGACAACTTGGGTGGTAGCGCGGTTGGCATTCACTCGGGACGTCCAGCGCTTCGATTGGCCGATCTTGTGGTTGCTCTGCGCGCCTACCAGCCCGATTCGGACAACGGTGGCTTTGTCGGTTGCACGATCAATCCGCGCGCCGGCGGATTGAACATGTTGCGCCAGTTTCAGAAAAAAATTCCGAAAGTCGTTCCCGACCATCGGCGCGACCAGGTTGCCCGTTGGGTCGCCGGCGGTGTCCAAGAGAGTTTGGGAATGGCTGATGTCCAGGTGTTTGGGATCGCGGCCAACACTCATTTTGCTCAAGTCATGATCGAAGCTGATTACCGGATGAAGCGAATAGCAGTGGGTGTGGAACAACCGCCGGTGCGGATGACAACGTTTGCAACCGCGCTGACGGACGTTCAGCACAGCGCGCTTCAACGTTGGTGGTTCACGCCCGATTACGATGGCGTACGAGCTTCGCCTGATCGCATGGCGATGCAGATGGATGGACAGGGTGTGCGGCTGCAAACGGAGAACAAAGATATCTTACCCGATGGCACGATCACTGATTCTGGCCGGAAACCGACGCGGGCGGCACAGTCATTCGCAGCCAGTTTCACACGGCGATACAACGACATTGCCAGTGCAAGTCCCATCTACGCACAACTCCGTCAGATGATCGACTACTTGATCGTGGCCGCCTACATTCGTCAGCACGACTGGTACGCGGTAGCAAAGTGGGACGCGGCCGACTTGCTGGATGAAACGCTCTACTCCGTGCGGAAGCTGAACAGTCCGCGTAGTGCACCGGTCGTGGTCAACGTATTTTGGAAGCAGCGAAAGATGTTCGCGCCAGCTGGCGGAGGCGTTTCGATCGTTGCCCAGAAGGCGTTGGCAAGAATGATGGATGATGAAAACCTCGGCAAAGCTCACGCGGATAGCCGTCCCCAAAACACCGATCACTGGTGGTGGGATTAGCAATTGTTCGGAAAGGACTTCGTCATTCAAACAACGGGGCCTTCTCTTTGTAGATGTAGGCCGGCTTGTCCCAAGTCGGCGAATTTCAGGATCGCCGACTTGAGACAAGCCGGCCTGCGGAGGTCTACCGCGACCATTTTTCCGGGCGATGCTGCCGCGGAAGAAATCATCTTTTTTTGAAAAATTCTCCGTCGGGTTGCGGGGTTGGCTGCCCTTTTACGCGTCAGCCGCGTTTTGGTTGAGATTTTCCAGGTCGAAGGCCAAATCGTTGAGGCAAGGGACGGGGGGATTTTGTCCGCTCCTGCGCTGATCGCTGGCCATTGGGATAGGTTCCAAAGCACAGGTCTTGCACCTCGGTTCGACCGCTCGAACCGTGGTGCAAGACCTTCAAAAGACCGTTCCGTTTGGCTAAGCGCGGCTGCCTTTTTCAGTCGTGACACAACTTAGGGATCGGTGCAATGCAAAGAAAGAATCGAACGAGCCGTCGTCGCAGAAGTCGAATTGAAACCCTGGAAACACGCATGCTGTTGGCCGCTGACCAGGCGGGCGTGGCGCGTCAAGATTCCGACGGTTTTCGCGATTGGTACCTCGATTTGGATCAAGATACCGATGCCGAAATCACGCGGCTGTTTGGCCTGAATTCACACGATTACGTGGTTACCGGCGATTGGAATGGCGACCAGAAAACGGACCTGGGTGTGGTGACCAAGGACGGTGCGTTTTTGCGTTGGCTGCTGGATACCGATGGTGATCCCGGCGCCGAAATCAATTTTTTGTTTGGACTTTCGACCGACAAACCGGTATCGGGCGATTGGGATGGCAACGGTACGTTCAATGCCGGTGTGGTTCGGCCCGAAGGCCCGCTGCTGACCTGGTACCAGGATTTCAACAACGATCCGGGCGTCGACCAGTTCTTTCAGTTCGGTTTTCCGACGGATCGGCCGGTAACGGGCGACTGGGATGGAGACGGAACGACCAACGTCGGCGTCGCTCGTGAAGAGGGCGCTTTTTTGCGTTGGTACTACGACATCAACAACAACCCGTTTCACGAAGCGGGTGATTACCTGTTTGGGCTGACCACGCATACCGTGGTGACGGGTGACTGGGACGGCAACGGCATTACCGATGCTGGCACGACGGCGCCAGAACCGAACTCCAACTTGATGCGCTGGTACCAGGACACCAATCGCGATCCCTCTCCCGAAGACACCTTTTTGTTTGGATTCAGCACCGACACGCCGGTAACGGGCAAGTGGCGGATGCCGGAGATCAAGGTTTCGATTGCTGGCGGGCCGGAAATCTTCAGTGAACAGACCTTCGAATTCGGCAACGGCGGAGCGGGAGAAGCACCCCACACCCGCAACTTCACCATTCGCAATACAGGAAACAGTACTCTGACTTTGTCCGTTCCGTCGCTGCCATCCGGTTATTCCACCGTCGGTTTCCCGCAGTCCCTGGCTGGTGGTGCAGCCAAGAATTTCAGCATCCGCCTCAATCCTACTGCAGCAGGCCAACAACAAGGCGCCATCACCTTCACAACCAACGATGGTGACGAAGAGTTGATCTTTTACAACCTGGTCGAACGGGCTTCGGAAGTATCGGTCGATCAGGTGAGTGACGGCGGAACGTTCAACTTCGGCCCGGTCGAAGTGGGCGGAACATTGCAGAAAACGTTCACCATTCGCAATTCGGGCGAAGCGATTTTAGATGTTAGCGCGCCCGTGCTGAGCGGACCGTTTCATTTCGTCTCCAATCCCTTTCCGGCGGCAGTGCCGATCAATGGAACGGTGTCATTCAAGATAGGCGTGGATACGGCTGCCATCGGTTCCAAGCTCGGATCGATCTCCTTTTCTACCGATGATCCAGGCAACGCCACCTACGCGTTCAACTTGACCGCGAATGTGCGGCGGCCTTTCGTCCCGGACAATGTGGCGGTTGTTCGACCGAATCCCGGTGGATTTTTTCAGGATTGGTTCTTCGATCTGGACCAGAATCCCGATGCGGAGATGACCAGGTTGTATGGCATTGTCAGCGACGTCGCTTCGGTCACCGGCGATTGGGACAACAACGGCGTGACTGACATGGGAATCGTTCGCAGCGAAGGCAATTTCCTGCACTGGTATCTTGATACCAACGGCGATGCGACACCCGATATCGATTTTCTTTTCGGGTTAACCGGTGACATTCCGGTGGTGGGCGATTGGGACGGCAACGGGACTTTCAACGCAGCCGTGGTGCGCCCGGAAAACGGGCTGCTGACCTGGTACCAGGATTTCAACAACGATCCGGGTGTGGACCAGTTCTTTTCCTTCGGTTTTCCTACCGACAAACCGGTCGCCGGTGACTGGGACGGCGACGGCACGACCAACGTGGGAATCGTTCGTGAAGAGAACGGATTTTTGAAGTGGTATTACGACTTGAACAACGATTCGGGGCACGACAACACGCCTTACATTTTTGGGCTTGTCGGTGATCAAGTGCTAACGGGTGACTGGGATGCGGACGGAATCACCGACGCCGCGGTGACTCGCGCCGAAGGGCCGCTGATGCGCTGGTATCAAGACACCAACCGCGATCCAAATTTCGAGAAGACATTCTTGTATGGTTTTCCATCGGATCGCCCCGTTAGTGGGAATTGGTCGCTTTCGGAGTTGTCGGTGCGCCGTGCTGATGGGCTGGAGATTTTTCACGACGCGAATCTATGGTTCGGCAATGACGGTCCTGGTGAATTCGCATCGACGCAGAGCTTTACAGTCACCAATACCGGGAACGCCCCGTTGACCCTCTCCAATCCATCGCCGCCGACTGGTTACACCGTTGACGGATTTCCCGGCACGCTTGCTGCGGGCCAGTCGAAGAATTTTTCCATCACGCTGAACGTCAATGCAGCTGGTATCCAGAGCGGACCGCTTAGCTTCACAACCAATGACGGTGATGAACAGCTAGTGGTCTATCATTTGTCCGAAGGCGCGCCGGAAGCAGCCGTTGTTTTCGCGGGCACGCAAAATGAAATTGCCGACGATGTTGGTAGCGTCAACTTTCGTCAAGTCGTTATCGGCACATCGAGCGAACGTTCGTTTGAGATCGTCAATGTCGGCCAAGCCACGTTGACGCTTTCCAATCCGGTTGTCACGGGCGATTTTTCGTTAACTTCCGGGGCGTTTCCTCCCAGCATCTCACCGGGTGGCAGGCACCGGTTCACCATCGCAGTGAACACCGCCTCATTGGGCCCCAAGACGGGTGCGTTTTCGGTAGCGACCAATGACTCGGATGAAAATCCTTACAGCTTTGATTTGGCTGCGACGGTGGTCGACGCGGTCGCCGAGATCACCAGCGATTTTGGAGAATCGGGTTCCACCGTTCCATTCGGATTGGCGGTGATCAACACCGCGTCTCAGCAGGTGGTGACGATCGCCAACGAGGGTAATTCGCCTTTGCAATTGGGGGCTGCGAGTCTTTCCAGTAGCGATTTCTCGATTGTCGGCAGTCCTTTACCAGCGACCGTGCCGGCTGGTGACGACCTGCAAATCACGCTGAGGATGAATACGTCGCGGTTGGGTGACAAGAACGCGACCCTTTCGATTCCCACCAACGATTCGGACGAGAATCCGTTTCGTTTGTTGTTAGCCGGAGACGTTGGCATTCAACCGGTTCCCGATATCAAAGTATCGACGACGTTGGTCGATTTCGGCGTGGTCAATCCTGGTGGAAGCGTTGTCAGAACGATTGTGCTGGGCAATACCGGATCGGCAATCCTGAACGTGGGCCAGCCGACGGTGACCAGTGGTTTTTCGATCGTCAGCCCCAGTTTTCCTAGATCGATCGCCGGCGGCAGCAGCGTACCAGTGATCGTGCAGATGACTGGCGGGTCGGTGGGAGCTCAAACTGGCACGCTCTCCTTCCCCAGCAATGATCCCGATGGATTTGAAAATCCCTTGACGGTCAACCTGACCGGGCAAGTGGTCGCCCCGACCGGTCCCAACATTGACGTGCCGAGCCTGCAAAACGGCATGATCGATTTCGGCGAAGTCGAACAGGGATCGACCAACGCCGCTCGGAGGACGGTGACGATTCAAAACGTGGGCAGCCAATCGTTGACCATTCATTCCGTTGCCGCATCGGGCGGATTCACGGTCGTCGGCGGTTCGTTCAGTGCCACGTTGTCACCCAACGGCGGCACCAGGACTTTTCAATTGCAAGCTCCCACCGGCACGATCGGAAACAAGCTTGGAACGGTGACGATCAACAGCAATTCGCCGGGCGAAGAGTCATTTCAATTTCAGGTGAAGGCGGCGGTTGTTCCCCAAATTGCAGATTTGACAGGCGAGTACCTGTTCTCGCTGAGCAGTTCGCGGCGGCTTCTCAGCACTTCGGCGCCCCCGATCAACGTGGGACCGTCGGACGTGATCCGACTGAGAACTTTTGAAGACGGGAGCCACGAATTTTCACTTGCGCTGTCGGGCGCGACACTCCAGTTGCAGACGGTCAACGAAAACATCGACGCGCTGTCGGTGCTTGGAAGTCGTTATTACTTTTCCACCACCGGTATCGGGCAAGTTCCCGGTCACGCGTTTGATGAACATGAAATCGTTTCCTATGACGTGATCACAGGAGAGTTTGACGTTGTTGAATATCCAACGTCGTTCAATCTGGCTGACAACAACATTGACGCGCTTTATGCAATCGCCGAAAACCGATTCGGGATTTCCATCGAACAACAGGATTTGCTTCCCATTGCTGGCCAGGTCGACAACGTTTCGCCAGGAGACGTCGTCGTTCTGCATACCACCACGGGCAACTACGAGTTTCGTTTGAGGGGAAGGGACGAAGGTTTGACGGCGACGTCCTACAACGACGTCACCTCCACGCCTGGACCGGAAAACGTGGATGCTGCGGACGACTTTGGTGGCCGACTGCAAGTTTCGACCAGCGGATTTGCGTCTTTCGAGGGAGGGCATTCGGCGCAGGAGGAAGACGTCAGTGATTTCGTTTCAGGAAATTTTCGACAACTGGTCGACTTTAGCCGATACGGGATCTCCGGCGTGGATGTCGACGCGATTCACGTGGTTACCACCGATGGTGCAGCGGCCGCTGCGGAGCTGTCGACTTATGGCGACTTCGGGGATGCTCCGTCGATTTATCCGACCGCGATTCACGTCGGCAATGAATCGTCGCCCGTGCTGGGACAATTGCGAGATCTTGAAGCGGGAACGCAAGCTCATCCGGACGCTCAGGGTGATGACACCAACGTTTACTACGCGGGCGAAGTTGCACAGCCCAGTGACGAAGATGGTGTAACGATGCTGGACCCATTGGTTGTCGGCGGTGTCACCGATTTGCTCATCGAGATAACTTCCAGCGACGGAATCGTCGATGCATGGATGGACTACAACGGCGACGGTGATTGGGACGACGCGGGCGAAAAGGTGCTTGATGCGGTACCCGTCACGGTCGGTCTGAACCATCTGAGTGTCGTTGTGCCCGCCGATGCTGTGGTCGGAGAAACTTTCATGCGAGTTCGGGTGAGTGAGACCGGAAGTGCCAGCCCCGAAGCGATGGCGGTCGGGGGAGAAGTGGAGGATTACAAAGTCGCGATCAACGGTCCGCCGGCTGGCGCCGAATTTGGTGACGCTCCGGCACCCTATCCGACCGCGGCAGTCGACAACGGCGCCAATCACGTGGCGATCGGGCCCCGGTTGGGCGCCAATCGCGATGCCGAGGCCGACGGCATCGCTTCGGCCGGCGCCGACGGTGACGATGCGAATGATCTGATCAACGACGAAGACGGCGTCCACTTCGGTGGGATTCATGTCAACGCGGAAGTGGCCGCGGTGAACATCGTGCTCGAAAACGCGCTCTCCGCCAAAATCGATGCATGGATCGACTTTGATCGAGACGGCGTGTGGAGTCGGGAGGAAAAGATTCTCGACAGCGCCGTCGTCAGTCATTCGCTACAGACGATGAACTACGTGTTGCCTGATGACTTGGTGACTGGTGAAACCTTTGCGCGAGTGCGAGTCAGTTCCGCAGGGAACCTCGATCCGACCGGATCGGCGGCCGATGGTGAAGTGGAAGACTATCGAATCAACATCGTCTCCGCTCCCATCGTCGAAAGCATTGTCCTGAACGACGGTGAATCTCAACGATCGACGATCGACCGCGTGAAAGTAACGTTTGATCGTATCGTCGACATCGATTCGGCCGGCGGTGATCCGTTCCAATTCATCAACAGTGATACCGGTGAAGTCGCCGGCGACATTCCCGTTGTTTCGCTACAAGATGGAAAGACGGTTGTCGATTTCACCTTCGCCGTTGGACCTACGGTGACCGCCGGCGGCAGTCTGGCCGACGGTGACTATCGGCTGACGATCAACGGTTCGCTGGTCAGTTACTTCGGGGTGAACCTGGACGGAAACGGTGACGGTAGTGCGGGCGACAATCACGTTTTCGGCGAACATCCGGCCGACACGTTCTTCCGAAAGTTTGGCGACAACAACGGAAACGACGTCGTCGACCTGTTCGATTTTTCAGCGTTTCGCAGAGCGTACGGAACGGCAGTCGGGGAGGCCGACTTCGCCGGCCAATTCGACTCCAACGAAAACGGGATCATCGACCTATTCGACTTCTCGGCATTTCGCAGGAACTATCGCGCGTAGAGTTGACCACGAATCACTCGAATAGTGCGAATGAAGAGAACAGAAACCCTGAAATCTTCGTGTCCTTGCGTGCGACATCTTGTACGAATCTCGCGCAAAGCCGCGAAGGCGCAAAGGAAAGGAGGGCCTAAGGTTGGATTCGTGGCCGGTCCTGGCATCCGCATATTTTCGTTGTTCGTGTAACGAGTGCTATTGGTGGTTACCTTTCTTCTTCCGGCGTCCTTCCTCGTTTTTCGTAACGAAGAACTCTGTGCACTGTGCAAACGGGGCTAGGGAGGCACAATGTTATTGATTCCGTCGTGGACCGCTCCTATCCGTGTCGGATCAGCACTGTTGTTCAATGTAGTAGCGCGAAATCGCCCGGAAGGTTGCGGAAGGCTTCACGAGTATGATCATCTTTGGGTCCCGAGTTTCCACGACTCCCGTGGAGTACGGTGAGTTTGAGTGTCCGGCGTGTCGGTCGGTTCAGAACTATCAGCGTTATAAAAGTCGACGCTGGTTTACCCTCTATTTTTTGCCGGTCATTCCGCTTGATTCACTGGGAGAACAAATCGTCTGCCTCCGCTGTTCTTCCAGCTTTGATCCCGCTGTGCTGGATCGGGCAGCGCCGAATGAGATGCTGGAAAGCGAACATGGTTTGCTGGCGGCATTTGACGAGAGCCCTCAGCAGTCGGGCCAAAGCCCTCAGCAGTCGGGCCAAAGCCCTCAGCAGTCGGGCCAATGGACCAGGGCGGAGACGAGGACATCGGGATGGGCGATCACAAGTCTGGTGTCGGCGATCATTTCTCCGTTGTTGATCTGTACCTGTTTTTTTTCCATCATCCCCGCTTTGGCAGCGGTGGTTTCCGGGCATTTCGCGCTGGCAAAGATCAAGGGTTCTGCTGGGCGGCTGAGGGGCTGGGATATTGCCGTCAGTGGACTTGTTCTTGGTTACATCATGACGTTTGTCTCGATCGCGGGCATGGTGCTCTTGGGGCCGGGCTTTCTGGAAGGTACGGACAGAGCCCAGCAGCAAAACGCACCAGGAGCCTACCGGTCTGCGCCGGTCAGCGACAGTGACCGGCTTCGGTTTGCCGAGTCCGAAATCATCACCGCAGGGCCAGAGGGAGCTGCTACTGGAAACACGGAAACTGCAAAGCAGCTCGCGCGAGAATTCTCAACGGACATGAAACAGATGCGCGATCTCCTGTTTACCGCCGACGAGGGTTTTTCGATCAGTGACGGCAATTTCATTACTCATTGCGAATACCATCATGGACGCTGTGCATTTGTCGTGCACGTGCCTTCGTACCGAAACTTTGACGAGGATGCAAAAGAAGCGTTAGCG
Source organism: Rubripirellula sp. (assembly GCA_965222745.1). GTDB lineage: Bacteria > Planctomycetota > Planctomycetia > Pirellulales > Pirellulaceae > CBDCUW01. The sequence continues at coordinate 3,401,603 of CBDCUW010000005.1, read as the reverse complement.
GAGTTGGCATGGAAGGTTGCCCAGAAGTCGGTGGAATCCGTTCTGAAACCTGGTGATCGGCTGGCAGTTGGAATGCGCGGCACATTTTTGTATGGCTCTGTGATGATCGGCACTGTCGATGATGGGGAAACATCGCCAGGCGATCGGAGGTTCGGCGAACGCGCCGATCTTGCGGCATTTTTCTCACCGGCGATCGGCAGCAGCCAGGCACCGGCTGACCTAACCGAGCAAACTCAAAACGCTTCCGAGCAAACGGCCGACTCCGACGCATCGCCGGCCGAAGCAGTCGATATCAAGAATGATCAATCGGAGTTGTATCGCTATGTACCCTCTCCCACGCCACCTGCGGCTTCAACCGAGCCTGATGAGACCGTGGTTCCCAGTATCGATGCGATGCCTTTGGAAACCAACGAGGATGCGGAGGAATCGCCAAAGTTGCCCACCAATCCGATTCATAAGTCCATGGATCAAGTGGCGACACCGAATCCATCCGATCAAGGAAAAATCGCTGTGCCTCTCACTGACACGCTGGCATCAAAAGAGGGCACGGAGGATTCTGCCGATTTAGCACTGCCTCAAAACGTGATTCAGCGATTTCCCGACATGGGTTGGGCCATCGAATCGCTTGCGTTCACTCCCAACGGGCGTTGGCTGATTGCCGGCAAGATGGACGAGAAGCTGATGGTGCTGAGTGTGCAGTCGGGTGAAAAACTGGACGTGGATGAAGATTTGGATGAGCTTGGTCCGATCACACGGGTAGCCGTTTCGCCGGACGGAAAGCATGTCGCCGCCTCGGGACATCGAGGCGCGACGATCCTTTGGTCGCTTGACGAAGATGGTCAGCTTCAGGATCGAATGTCACTTGCTGGTCAGAACAAGGCGGTTCAGTGTCTCGTTTTCAGTTCAGCAGCTCCTTTCCTGGTCTCAGGAGACTATAGCGGAGAACTGCTTTGGCAGTCGTTGTCGGCAAGAACATCAATGGTGAAAAAGCGGAAGGCCTTTTCCAGACCTGTGATCGCAGTCTTCGTTCCACAACAGGGCTTGACTGCAATGGCGACCGATGGCAGTACTTTGGTTTCTGTCAATTTGAAGACCGCTGAGGTCGTTGGGTCACACCAGCTTGGACGTCGCTTTGCTCGTTTCGCAGCTTTCTCGGACGACGGAAAAATGCTGGCAGTTTGCAGCGGCCGCGAAATCGAGGTCTGGGACACCGAGAAAAGGGTGGAGATTGCCAAGCTAGACAGCAAACGCGAGACTCAATGGTCCGTTCAGTTTCATCCCGATGGACATCGCTTGGTTTCCGGAGGGCGAGGTAAAGCAACTCTTTGGGATCTCAACAAGCAGACCGCTATCGGAGAGTTTGATTTGGGAGGCGTTCTGTATATCAAAACGATCGACATTTCGGCCGACGGCAAACAGCTGGCCGCCATCCCCGCCGCCGCCGGCCAAACGCTTACCGTTGTGCAGATTCCGGATTGGATTGATGGCCTCTAGTTCGTACTCATCGGGTATTCGTGCCGGCAATCCGGCATCGACTCCTTGCGTGCTCTCTCGGCTGAAGATCGATCTATAATCTTCCTTTTCCACGCACTGGAACGTTCTGCTTCGGAAAACCGGTGCGCCGATAGTTGTTTTCAAGTGGAAAGTGATCGTGATGACACATTGGATTTTCTGGGGATGTTTCGCTGCCGTGCTGCTGCTGATGGGCCACGGGTCGGTCGTCGCCGATCAGACCGCGGCGGACAGGCCCAACGTGTTGTTCATTGCCATTGACGACATGAATGATTGGACGGGATTTCTTGGCGGGCATCCGCAAGCAATCACGCCGAACATGGATCGGCTCGCCCGCCGTGGAGTTAACTTTACCAATGCCCACTGCATCGCTCCGGCTTGCTCGCCTTGTCGGCTTGGTTTGCTTTACGGTGTTGAACCTTTCCACTCCGGTTTGTACCCGTTCTACGATCATGAAAAGATTCCTGCCGAAGTGTTGGGCAAGTACACCAGTTTGCCTCGCTGTTTTCGTGACCATGGATACCGAGCGTTCGGAGCAGGAAAGATTTTTCATGGCTCGCGTCATCTCGACGGCGATTGGGACGACTATCACCAGCTGAGCGGTGCGAAGTTGATGTACGCACCCGATCTCGGTTACCAGCAGGGCAAGTCAACCAAGATGGCGTTTTGCCCCACAACCAGTCCGCTGGAACATCATCCCGACTATCAAGTTGCGTCGTATGGAGTCGAAATCCTTTCACGTGATCACGACAAGCCGTTCTTTTTGGCGGTAGGAATCGTCAAGCCTCATCTTGCCTTCGTTTGTCCGCAAGAATACTTCGACATGCAGGCCGATCGCATCAAGCCTCCGTTGATCCGACGAAATGATCTTGCCGACGTGCCGTGGGTCGGTCGAACGATGGCGAGTTTGAAAGACGACTATCGATTTCGTGGCGATGATGCCTGGCAGAAAGTTCACCGTTCGTACTTGGCTTGCATCTCGTGGGCCGATTACAACGTCGGTCGAGTTCTGGACGCTTTGCAAGAGAGCCGTTACGCCGAAAACACCGTGATCGTTTTGTGGTCAGATCACGGTTATCACCAGGGCGAAAAACGGAGCTTTCGAAAATTTTCGCTCTGGGAAGAGTCGACGCGAGTTCCGTTTCTGCTGTTCGATCCTCGACAGAAAGCCTCGCAGGGACGCAGGTGCGATGAAGCGGTTTCGCTGATCAACGTTTATCGAACTCTGGGTGACCTGGCTGGCATCAACGCACCCGACTATGTGGACGGTCAAAGTCTGGTGCCGCAGATGAACGATCCGGAAACTCCCATCGAGAAGCCTGCCATCACGACGTGGGGCCGCGGCAACTACTCAGTCCGTGATGATCGCTGGCGCTACATCCGCTACTTTGACGGCGGCGAGGAGCTGTACGATCACAGCAGCGATCCTCAGGAATGGAACAACCTGGCGGACAATCCACAACATGTCGGTCAAAAGAAAAGTCTCGCGGCGCACCTTCCCGCGGACGAAGCGGCACTGGTTACTGGCGGCATCGCTCTATGGAACGTCACCGATGCCGACCGTCCCGAGCGGCTGAAAAAGTTTCAACAACAACAGTGGCCCGAGTGGAAACGCAAACTGAAACCATCGATTGAGTGATGATGATCATGAAAAACCCGATACTTTTGGGCTTCCTTGTTCTGCTGTGCTGCGGGAACCTGCCGGCGGCCGATCGCCCCAACGTGGTGATGTTGCTTGCCGACGATCTTGGTTTCAAAGACATCGGCTGCTACGGCGGTCCCGTCAAAACGCCGTCGCTGGATGGTCTGGCAGAGTCAGGGACACGGTTCAGCGATTTCTATTCCGGCTGCGCCGTTTGCTCGCCCTCGCGAGCGACGTTGATGACCGGTCGTCATCACATTCGTACCGGCGTTTACAGCTGGATCCACGACGCCAGTCAGCATTCGCATCTGTTGCAGCGTGAAGTCACACTGGCGGAGGTCCTCAAGTCGGCCGGTTATTCGACCGCCCACGTCGGCAAGTGGCATTTGGGCCTACCGACGAAAGATAGAAACAAACCGACACCGGCTGATCATGGGTTCGATCACTGGTTTGCAACCGCCAACAACGCGGCGCCCAGCCATCGCAACCCGGTCAACTTCGTTCGCAACGGAAAGGAAGTCGGAAAGTTGGAGGGTTATTCCTGCCAGCTTGTCGTCGATGAAGCGATTTCGTGGTTGGAGGGCGGCCGCGATCAAGACGCTCCCTTTTTCTTGAACGTCTGGTTTCATGAACCGCACGCACCGGTCGCGGCACCCGAAGAGATCGTATCGAGTTATGGAAAAGTGAAAGACAAAGCGGCGATCTATTCAGCCACGATTGACAACACCGATCGCGCCGTCGCGCGGCTGTTAACGAAGCTTCGGCAGATCGAGTCGCCTGAAAACACGTTGATCATTTATGCTTCCGACAACGGCAGCTATCGAGACGACCGAACCGGCATTCTGCGTGGCCGCAAAGGGATGAATTGGGAAGGTGGAATCCGTGTTCCCGGAATTTTCTGTTGGCCGGGAAAGATTCAAGCCGGTCGAGTGGAATCGCGTCCCGCCGGACTGGTCGATGTACTGCCGACGGTTTGCGGGCTGCTGGGACTGGAAAAACCTGGCGGAGTTCATCTCGATGGATCGGACCTGTCACCACTGTTGCTTGGCCGACCCGCCGACTTCGACCGGCACCAACCGTTGTTTTGGCATCTCCAGAAATCTCGGCCCATCGCGGCGATGCGCGATGGTGATTATTCGTTGGTCGCCAATCCTGACTTTGAACTATCAACCAACAACATGTTCCAAGAATCGTGGATCCCGATCCTCAAGTCAGGCGGCTACACCGACTATCGCCTCTTTGATCTAATAAACGATCCATCCCAGTCCCACGATCTGTCGACCGAAAAACCGAAGCTGCTCCAGCAGCTCAAGAAAAAGCTGCACGCAATCAACGCCAGCGTACTGAGCGACGGCCACGATTGGCATTTGAAGTAACGAGAGTCTTGCTTTCTCGCTTCGGGTTCTGCCAGTCGGCCAGTTCTCCGAACTGGCAGCGTAGCGACTTCGGAGAAGTCGCCGGCTGCCTCCCAAAAGATTGGCAGAAATCGCTAAAGTGCACGAAAATTCACTTGTGTACACTTGAATACTTATGTATGCTTCGGGCCTTCTGGTTGGGAATTCCAGGATCGCCGACTTGGGACAAGTCGGCCTACGAGAATCTGAGCATTTCACCTTTTTTGACGGGGGCCGTGTGATGTTGGTGCTTTCACGCAAAGAGAACGAATCGATTGAATTTCCGTCTTTGGGAGTGGTGATCCGTGTCTTTGGCATGACGCGACGGCGGGTCCAGTTGGGAATCGAGGCTCCGGTGAGTCTGCGAGTGACTCGTGGGGAACAGGGTGCCGACGACTGCTCGCCGGAATCGGTGGATTCGATTGCCCAGCGGGTGATCGGCGAGGAGTTCAATCGGTTGGAATCCGAACTGGCGGCTGTCGCCGAGTTGGCTGAAGCGAAGGATCGGGCTTTGGCAACCCAGGTGGTGACCGATGCGATCGAACGGATGTCGCGAATCAAACGGATGGTTCGCGCGTCGCTACGTCAGCAGGATTCTCCGGCTGCCCCGCAGGCGCCGGTAGCGGATGAGCAGATTTCCTACGACTTTGAGTCGGCCAAGCGGGATTTGTGGGATACGTCCCAACAAGATTCCACGTTGGTCCGACAAAACCGCGCCGGGTACGCCGTTTCGGCTCGACGTCGCACTTGTGTGGGATGATGGGCCAAGTTGGTTGAACCTGATTCGCCGAAGCCCGCGTTTTTGCGTGCTGTCCAGTGAAGCTGCAGCGTTGGAGGACGAGCAGTGAGGACGTTTATCCATCTTCGCGGATGCTGAGCGTTTGGCCTTTGGCGACGATGATGTGGTCCAACACCTGGATGCCCAGCAATTTGCCTGCTTCGGTAAGCTGACGAGTGACTTGCCGATCTTCACTACTGGGGGTCGCTTCGCCACTGGGATGATTGTGAACCAGGATGATCGCGGACGCGGCGTCACGAATCGCCGGACGAAATACTTCTCGCGGATGCACCAGGCTGGCGTCCAGGGTTCCCACGGTGATGCAGTGTGTACGAATCGGCTTGTGTTTCGTATCCAGTGTCACGATGTGAAACTCTTCTTGAACGCCATCGTGTGCTAGTCGAGCGAATTCGTTTTCACAGAAATCAATCGCTTCTTGTGTGCTGGTGATTCGGAAACAGGATTGTCGTTTCCCCGATTCCACCTTGGCGATTCGGCGCCCCAGCTCGATGCCGGCCATGATTTGAGTGTAGCTTGCCTGGGTTGCAGCTGGACTGATCTGTTTGAGTTCGGCAGGGCTACAGCGCGATAGTTCATCCAGGGCGTTGGCGAACCGGTTGGCAATTTTTTGTGCGCCAACAACCGCGGATTCCTTGGGCACACCAACACGAATCAGGATCGCGAGCAACTCGGACGTCGGTAGCGAAGCTGCACCGTGGCGCAGCAGGCGTTCGCGCGGCCGTTCCGGGACCGGCGTCTCCTTGACCTGGGTGCCGTGGATCTGGCGGTCGATCCATTGTTCGGGTCGAAATTGACTTCGTGGCGTAACCCAGCGATAGCGATCGTCATGTTGGCCGGCCAGCTGTTGCAGAATTCCGTCCCGGACAAGTTCCCCCAGTGTACGCGTGACGTACGCCGGTGCAGATGTTGAACATCTTTGCTTTGCCTGTTCCGCCGAAAACTCGTCCAACTGGATCAGAGGCTTCAGCACTCCCTCCAGCCGCTTACGCCGCTCGTTATTCATCATCTGCCCCAACTTGCCCAAGCCATGTTACGGTTTCACATGCCTAAGAAAGCTTTTTACCCGCATCGATGGATTGTGGAAGGGGGTGGATGGCGAGCAGTTTCGCATCGTGTTTTTTCTCGGGTTTCGCTAACCTGAGGACTGCGGGGAGTTTTCCGCGCGTTCGTTTTTCTTGTTCAGGTTGGTGGAGATGGCTGATTCGTCCGTTTTGGGTTCCAAGTTGCGAAACCTTGCTGTGACAGTCGTGGCGGTGTTGCTAACGATTGCCATTGGTGCAATGGCATTTCCCAGCCTTCGTAGTCGCTTGGGGATTGCGGCGGAGCCACCGATCACCGATTCACAGGAGCCAGAGGGTACCGATGACCATGGGCACGACCACGGCGATCACAGCCACGCTCACGGCCAGCCTCATGGAGAGGAAATCGACATCAGCGAGCAAGCGCGAGGGAATATTGGCCTGGAAACGCAAGCCGTGAAGACTTCGACTTATACCCAATACGTTTCGATGCCGGCAACCATCGTCGATTGGCCCGGCCGGACGCATATTTTGGTGACCGCTCCGCTGACGGGCGTCGTCAATGCGATTTACGTTTCGCGGGGCGAGTTGATTCGAAGTGGCAGGCCGTTGTTCACACTGCGATTGACGCATCAGGATTTGGTCAAAACTCAATCGGATTTCCTGGCGGCATTGGGTCGTATCGACGTGGAACAGCGCGAAATCAAGCGTCTCACCGGTATCACTCAAAGCGGCGCGGTCGCTCGGAAGACATTGATTGAACGTCAATACGAGTACGACCGTTTGCGAGCTGAGCTGCGCGCCTTCCGGCAGGCAATGTTGTTGCACGGGTTGACGGAGGAGCAAATCACCGGAATCGAAGACCGCCGCCAGTTGGTTCGCGAGGTAACGGTCTATGCTCCGACGCTACACGCGGACAACTCGTTGCATCACGAATCGGAACACTCACACCCCTTGCCGCCAGCGGGCGAAGTGCCGCCGGTAACGCCGTTGCATCAAGCTTCTTTCCATGGAAAGCCGCAGCCGGAACCGGCGGTGGATACCCACGAACATGTAGAAGCGGAGTTTTTGGTGACGACGCTGAATGTCAACCGTGGTCAATCGGTGACGGCGGGCGCCGCGTTGGGTCAGCTGTCCGATTACAGCAAAGTGCTCATCGAGGGTCATGCCTTTCAAAAAGATGGCGCCGCGTTGCGGACTGCCGCCAAGTTTGGGTTTCCTCTGCAAGCGGTGTTCGATTCTTCCGGTCGGCGTCCTGACGTCGTGGATGGGCTGACGATCTCGTACATCGGAAATGAAGTCGGCATCGAATCACGGGCGCTGCCGTTTTTTGTTCCGTTGGACAACAAGGTGGAACGCGATGAACAACGCGGCCAGCAACATTATATCAGTTGGCGTTTTAAGCCGGGTCAGAGGTTGCAATTGCGAGTGCCGCTGCAAGGTTTTGACGACACCATCGTGGTGCCCAAGGATGCGGTTGCCGAAGAAGGTGTCGAACGCTATGTCTTTGTCGATCACGGAGACCATTTTGATCGCCGCCGCGTGAGGGTGCTGGCGCGAGATGCATTGTGGGTGGCGATCCGAAACGACGGGTCGCTTCGCAGCGGTGAGAAGATTGCTGTCTCCGGAGCGCATCAATTGCAGATGGAGATGAAGAACAAGGCCGCCGGGCCGATCGATCCTCACGCCGGACACAGTCACTGACACACGGCGATCGAATACAAAATCGCTACCGCCCCGAGCAGCGACCACGGAGTGCTGGCTGACCGATGGATCCAATCATTCGCTTTTCACTGAGCAACCGGTTGCTCGTGCTGTGCATGGCATTGTTGTTGTTGGGGATTGGTGCCTGGCAGACCTCGCAGCTGCCGATCGATGTTTTCCCAAATCTGAATCGGCCTCGCGTGGTGGTGATCACCGAAGCGCCCGGAATGGCACCCGAAGAGGTCGAGGCGCTGATCACCTTTCCGATGGAAACGGTGCTCAACGGCGCCGCCGGTGTGATGACGGTACGCAGCAGTAGCGGCAGCGGTATTTCGGTGATCTACGTCGAGTTCGATTGGAACACCGACATTTACAACGATCGTCAAATTGTCAATGAGCGACTGCAATTGGTTGCCGAGGATCTGCCCAGTGGAGTCAGTCCGACGTTGGCGCCGATTTCATCGATCATGGGCCAGATCCTGATGTACGGGATGTGGAGCGAAGGTGGGGAAACGCCGCCAATGCAGGTTCGCACGCTGGCCGATTGGGTCGTGAGGCAACGTTTGCTGGCGATACCGGGTGTGTCGCAGGTTTTCACAATGGGTGGTGGAAGGCTGCAGTTCCAAGTCCTTGTCGACCCCGATTCGCTGCGCAATTTTGGGCTGTCGATGCACGATGTGCGCGGCGCGGTCGAACAGGCGAACTTGAACGCAACCGGCGGTTACCTGGATCAGCGTGGCGCCAACGAATTGTTGGTGCGCGGATTGGGCCGTGTGACGTCGATTGAAGATTTGCAGAAGGTGACGTTGACGATTCGCGACGGACGACCGGTCACGTTGGATCAGGTGGCCCGGGTCGTAGAAGCACCGCAGGTAAAACGGGGCGAGTCGGCGGCATTTGTTCGCACTGATGCCGGCCGGGTTGATGGTGGCCAGGCCGTTGTGCTGACGATCAACAAACAACCGGATGCCGACACGCGAATGGTCGACCGTGAAATCGCCGCGGCGCTGAAAGATTTGCGCGGTACTTTGCCCGACGACATTCGAATCGCCAACGTCTACTCACAGCGTTCTTTCATCGACCGGGCGATTGAAAATGTGGTCGAGGCGCTTGCCGACGGTGGCGTGCTGGTCGTCGTGATCCTCTTTTTATTCCTGCTGAACTTTCGAACCACCTTCATCACGTTGACCGCCATTCCGTTGTCGATCTTGGCAACCGCTTGCGTGTTCGCCTTGTTTGGATTGTCGGTCAACACGATGACACTGGGCGGATTGGCCGTTGCGATTGGCGAGTTGGTCGATGATGCGATTGTTGACGTCGAAAATATTCTTCGGCGGTTGAAAGAAAACCGCGAGGCGAAGCAACCGCGATCGACGCTATCGGTCGTCTACGAGGCAAGTTCCGAGATACGCAGTTCCATTGTTTATGGCACGGCGATTGTCGTGTTGGTGTTCATTCCCATTTTTGCTCTGGAGGGAATGGAAGGCAAAATCTTTGTGCCGCTGGCTGGTGCCTACATCGTTTCGCTGCTGGTCTCATTGCTCGTTTCGCTGACGGTGACACCGGTACTTTCTTCGTTGTTGCTGGTGGGGCGCCGGGCTTGGCAAGTTGCCGTGCCGATCCTGGCACTGGGGATTTCGGGATTGTTGTTTTATTGGGTCATGCCAAGGGTGATCGATTTGGTGGGGGGTGGTTTTTCGTTGCCGATCGATCCGCTGTGGTTGACGTTAGCAGCAACACCGCTGGTTTGGCTGGGGATTCAAGCGACAGAAGTGGTTCTTGGTGGTGAAGATGCCAGTGAGGGAAGGTTTCTTTCCGTGTTGAAGTCGATGGCCGCGGTGATGATCGGATTCAGCATGCGGTTCGCCGGGCCGGTTTTGGGAGTGACCGCGGTCATTGTGCTTTTCGCCGCGATGGCTTTGATGCAATTGGAACGTGCTTTTTTGCCCCCCTTCAATGAAGGTTCGATCCAGGTCAACGCTTTGCTGGCTCCGGGAACGTCTTTGGCGACCAGCAACCGGATCTGTATGAATATCGAAAGGCAGTTGCTGCAATTGGACGAGGTGGTGACGGTCGTTCGCCGGACTGGACGCGCCGAATTGGATGAACATGCCGAAGGTGTCAACGTCAGTGAGATGGTGCTGGAAATCGATCCCACGGCCGATCGTGGTGCAACGATCGACAAGGTTCGCCAGGTGATCGCGGAAATACCGGGCGTGGTCTCCAATACCGAACAGCCGATCCAGCATCTGATCAGCCACATGCTTTCCGGTGTCAAAGCGGACATCGGTATCAAATTGTTTGGCGACGATTTGGACGTGTTGCGTCAGAAGGCGCGAGAGATGGAAGCCGCAATTGCTGACGTCGACGGCTTGAAGGAGCTAATGGTCGAGCAGCAAACGAACATTCCGCAATTGCGAATTGAACTCGATCGAGAAGCGTTGATGCGATACGGCTTGAGACCGGCCGAGGTGATGGAGCTGATCGAAACGGCGATGAACGGCCAGGTGGTTAGCCAAGTATTGATCGGGCAACGGACGTTTGATCTGGTGGTGCGATTGGATGAACCGTTTCGCGAAGACGAGTCGAAATTGCGGCGATTGGCGATCAACTTGGCCGACGGCGGCGTGGTTCCGCTTGACAGTGTGGCCGACATCTACGAAAGCGCCGGGCCCAACGCGATCAAACGCGAACAGGTTCGACGCCGTATCGTGCTGCAAGCGAACGTCAAAGGCCGCGGCGTGGTGGATGTCGTCAACGATATCCAACAGCGCTTGGAAAAGATCGATTTGCCACAGGGTTACTTTTTGGAATATGGCGGACAATTCGAAAGTGAACGATCGGCGACTCGGCGATTGGCGGTACTGTCACTGATCGCGGTTGTCGGCATGTTTTTGGTGCTGTTTACCCTGTTTCGCAACGCGAATTTCGCTCTGCAAGTGCTAGTCGCCTTGCCGACCGCGTTTATCGGTGCCGTTGCCGCCCTCTACTTCACTCAGCAAAATCTCACCGTTGCTGCGACCGTGGGGTTCATTTCGTTGTGTGGGATCGCCAGCCGAAATGGGATTCTGTTGCTGAATCACTATGTGCATCTGGTACAGTTTCACGGCGAAACGTGGACTCGCCAGATGGTGGTTCGTGGTGGGCAGGAGCGACTGGCGCCGGTATTGATGACCGCGCTGACCAGCGGCATCGGATTGCTGCCGCTGGCGCTATCGGCCGGCGAGCCGGGAAAAGAAATTGTCTATCCGATTGCCACCGTCATCATTGGCGGTTTGATCACCAGCACGGCGGCCGAGTTCCTGGTCCGACCGGCGCTCTTTTGGGTGGTGGGCCGAAATGCTGGGGAAGCGATCGTCGCAGCGCGGCGCCAAGAAGATTCGTGAGCCGTGGTTTGAGCGATTTCGTAGCACAACCGTCGCGGTCGTGATTTACGGTGGGGACCGCCTTGGCAGAGCAGTTATCATAACCGAGCCGATTTGTCGTCTGTTTCGGGAGTTTGCCTGTCATGCATCGTTGGATTTTGGTTGTGCTTACGGCGCTGGTTTTCTATCCACACTGCGCCGATGTCGTTTGTGGAGACGATTTTCCCGAAGCGTTCAACACCCAGCCGATCACCGAACCACTTCGGTCACCCGAGCAGGCACTCCGGTCCCTGTCGCTGCCCGATGGTTTTCAGGCCAGCCTGTTTGCGGCTGAACCCGATGTCAGGCAACCGATCGCGATGACGATCGACCAGCGAGGCAGGTTGTGGGTGGTGGAGAACTACACTTACGCCGAAAGCAAAGTCAACTACGAGACTGAAAAGTTGCGGGATCGCATCTTGATCTTCGAGGATAGCGACGGCGACGGAAAGTTTGACGAGCGGATCGTGTTTTGGGACCAGGGACAGAAAGTAACGAGTGTCGAGATTGGATTTGGCGGAGTCTGGGTACTTGCTGCTCCGAACCTGCTGTTCATTCCTGACCGAGACGCAGATGATGTTCCCGACGGGGAGCCCGAAATTGTGCTGACCGGTTGGAACGGCGGCCGGATTCGCCACAACATTGTCAACGGTTTGCGTTGGGGACCGGATGGCTGGTTGTACGGTCGGCATGGCATTCAAGCAACCTCGCTGGTCGGCACGCCTGAAACACCGCCCGAACATCGCACGCAATTGAATTGCTCCATTTGGCGATTCCATCCAACGCGGCGAGTCTTTGAAGTGGTCGTTCGCGGCACCACCAATCCTTGGGGGATGGATTGGGATCAGCACGGACAGTTGTTTTTTATCAATACGGTTATCGGCCATCTTTGGCACGTCGTCCCGGGCGCCTACTACCAGCGCATGCATGGCGATCATTTTGACCCGCATGTTTATCAATTGTTGCCGCAGACAGCCGATCACTACCACTGGGACATCGATCAGGAAAACTGGAGTGCCACCAAGAAAACTGGTGTCACTTCGGCGACCGACAAGGCGGGCGGCGGACACGCGCATCAGGGGATGATGATCTACGGTGGCGACAATTGGCCGAGGGAATATCGCGGCCGACTATTCACGTTTAATTTTCATGGTCGGCGAATGAATGTCGATCGGCTGCAGCGGCACGGGGCTACCTACGTCGGTAAACACGACAACGACTTCCTGAAATCCTCCGATCCTTGGTTTCGCGGCATCGAAATGGCTTGCTGCCCGGATGGTGGCGTGATCATTGCCGATTGGTCGGATATCGGTGAATGCCACGAGAACGATGGAGTCCATCGAACATCGGGGCGACTGTTCAAGATCACCTACGGCGAGGTTAAAAAACGCGCCGTCAACCTTGAAGAACTCTCCTCGCCGGAATTGGTCAAGCTGATGCGACACAACAACGTTTGGTTTCCTCGACAGGCAAGACGGATTTTGCAGGAACGAGCGGTTGCGGGCGACGATTTGCAAACGGCGAAAGAGGACTTGTTGAACCTGTTTGAGTCATCCTCCGATACCGTTCACCGACTTCGATCGATGTGGGCGTTGTATTCGATTGGGGCCGCTAACGAATCATGGTTGCTGCAGCGATTGCAGGAACCGAATGAACACCTGCGTGTTTGGGCGGTGCAGCTGTTGATCGATCAGGGCACTCCTTCGTTACAGACTCGCCAGGCTTTGGAAGAGCTTGCCGCCGAAGAAACATCCGGTCTGGTGCTCAGTTTTCTCGCTTCCGCATTGCGGCGTATTGGGCATGGCGATCTTTGGCCATTGGCGACGCGGCTAGTGCGGCATGAAAAATTTGCAGACGATTCACATTTTCCGCTTTTCGTTTGGTACGGAATCCAGCCCGCCGTTGCGGCCTTTCCTGATAGTGCCATCACGTTGGCTGCCGAGAGCCGATTGCCATTGGTTCGCCAACACATCGCCCGGCGGTTGACCGAAGAAATCGACCGTCAGCCGCAAGCCGTCGAAGCACTCGTTCGTTTGCTCAGCGCCGGTGGCAATCAGGCAATCAGCCGGGATGTGCTGCGTGGGATGCACGAAGCGGTGCGCGGATGGAGCAAGACAACGGCGCCCAAGAATTGGGAATCGGTCGAGGCAAAGTATGCCGAAGTGGCCGACGAGGAGGTTCGGCAGTTGGTGAGAGATCTGTCGCTGGTTTTTGGCAGCGGCCGGGCACTGGATGAGCTTCACGATCTGGTCAGGAATTCAAAAACACCGTTGGATGTGCGGCGGCGGTCGATCCAATCGCTGGTCGAGGCGCGTGCCGAAAACTTTGCCCCGACGCTTCAAAAACTTCTCAAGACACGGTACATCAATGTGGCGGCCATTCGCGGGCTGGCGGCTTACGATCATCCCGATACACCGCGGCTGTTATTGGAGGAGTACGACAACTTTCATCAACCGGCAAAGCAGCAAGCCATTGCGACGTTGGTTTCCCGGCCGCCCTCCAGCCGTTTGTTGCTATCGGCAATCGAAGCGGGATCGATCGATCGCGACCAGTTGTCTCCGTTTCAAATTCGGCAAATGCAGTTGTTCCAAGACGATTCGATCGACGCAATGATCGAAAAGTTGTGGCCGGAATTGAAAACGATTTCCGAGCAGAAGCAGCGCCAGATCGCCTCCTATCGCAAGTCGTTGACACCCGATGTATTGGCTCGTGCCGATCTTTCCCAAGGTCGGGCTCTTTTCAAGCATCAGTGTGCGAAGTGCCATAAGCTGTTCGATGATGGCGAGTTGGTTGGGCCGGTACTGACCGGATCCCAGCGAAATAATCTGAGTTACCTGCTGGAGAATATCGTTGATCCCAGCGCGACGGTCTCCAAGAATTATCAGTTGACCATCGTCTTGACCGAAGACGGGCGAATTTTGAATGGTGTTTTGATGGACCAAAACGACCGCACGATCACAGTGCGAACCACGACCGAGCGGTTGACGATCGCGCGAGATGAAATCTTGGAGATTCGTGATTCCAAGCTGTCGATGATGCCCGATCAGCAGTTGGACGTGATGAAGCCGGACGAGGTCCGAGACCTGCTCGGCTACCTGATGTCGCCCAGCCAGGTGCCGCTTCCATGAAACGCAGTCGGTCAGTTCTCCGCTCCTGGCTTCGTGCAGCAGCTTGGTCGTCTGAGTCCTACGGGCGAAACACGCGGAACATTTCAGCGAAAACGCAAACCACGATGCGACTTCGGAGAAGTCGCCGACTGTCGGCCAGTATTCCGCTCCTGGCTGCGAAGCAACTTTGGAAAAGTTGCTGACGTTCTCACAGAACCAGATTGAAAATTTTCTGGCCTTCCAGCAACATCATCAGACACGAACCGTAGATCACCACCACTGCGACGACGACCGTTCCAAACCGCAGCAGCGATTTTGCTCGTTCCAGATGATGGCCGGCGATCACCAACGTCACGACGCAATAGAAGGCGATGATCATCATTTTGAAGAAGATCATGCCGTCGAATCCCCAGCGGTCAAGAAAGAATCGGGCGACGGGATTGGCTTCGCTGCCGCCAACAGCAAGCAACATGTAGGTGATGTAGATGTCCAAGACGTTGACCAAGATGAACATGGCCGTTTCGTCTTGCAACGGGCGAGGTCGAAAACCCGCTTCGACGACCTGGTCTCGCAGCCGAGCAAGTGTGCCCGCGGGAACTTGCGAAGGAGACGAGCTGGAATAGTTGTCTGAATAGTGTTCGCTGGACATGGCAGATCCTCTGACTCAGCGAGAGAAAAGATTACCACCCAATGTAGCGGAACCAGCGGTCCGCCACGTCAATATTCCTACGCTGGCCAGCCGATCGTCGTTCGATTGGATCGTTTACTTCACCAGGACCGGCGTTTTTGCACCTGTTTCCAGCAGCCAGTTTTCCAGCTTTTGACGCAGTTTTTCGGCCAATTCTGGTTGCCGATCGGCCAGGTTTGTTTTTTCGCCGATATCGCTGTCCAGGTCGTAAAGTTCGACCGAATCGTCATCGTACCAGCGGATCAGCTTGTACTTTCCCTGCCGGATGGCGCTGCCCAGACGATTTTGCTTGTGGAACGCGTAGTTGGGATAGTGGAAGTAGATGGAATTGCGTTTCAGCGTGCCGCCACGTCGAACCAGCGGCATGATGCTTTCGCCGTCGCAAGGGCGACTTGGATCGATCGACAGACCGACCGCTTCCAAGATGGTCGGAAAAGTATCGGTGGTGATCACTGGCGTGTCACAAGTCGTACCGGCCGGTACTTTGCCTGGCCAGCGCACGATCCATGGCACTCGGATGCCCCCTTCGTACAAGTGACCCTTGTTGCGCCGAAGCGGATGGTTCCCAAACAAAGAGCCGTTGTCGGAAGTGAAGATCAACAACGTCTTTTCGTCCAGACCCATCTTTTCAATCGCATCCATCACTCGCCCGATCGCCGTATCCATTCCCTCGATCATGGCGGCGTAACCAGGGTTATCAATTCCCTGCCGCTGCTTGTACTTTTCGACCAGATGCTGGGGAGCCTGAATCGGGTAGTGGACGGAGTAGTTCCAAAAACATAAATAAAAAGGTTCGTCACGATGCTTTTCGATGAATCCGATCGATTCATCGGCCAACCTTTCCGGCAAGTAATCTCCGTCACGCCGCGGTGTGATGTTGGGAATTTTGTAAGGTTCGAAATAGCTGGGTGGCCCACCGTAGCGGCAACCGCCGATGTTCAGGTCGAACCCTTGAAACTCCGGACGAAGCCGAGGTTCAAGCGGTCCCTGCTCATCTTTGCCGGGCCGATGTGACAGATGCCACTTGCCAATGAACCCCGTTGCATAACCGGCGCCTTTCAGGTGTTCGGCGATCGTGACATGGTCCAGGGACAAGTAGGTGTTCCAGTCGGCTCCCTTCAAACGAGTCTCTTTCGAAACATGATCGGGGTTTCCGGGAGCGTGATTGGTGATCGACAGGCGCGCTGGTGCCTGCCCGGTCATCATCGCGGCCCGCGTCGGAGTGCAAACCGGCGCCGCGGCATAAGCACTGGTGAACCGCATCCCCTGCGACGCCAATCGGTCCAAGTTCGGCGTGTCCAGACTGTCGTTTCCCTGGCAATGCAAATCCATCCATCCCAGGTCGTCGGCCATGATGACGACAACATTGGGACGATCCGCAGCACTGGCCGAACAGCAGATTTCAAGCACGGCCAAAACGGAAACAGCTGCAAAGCCAATCCACCTCTTGCTCATCGTTGTGTTTATTTAACCCGTACCAGTTTCATGATGCGGCCCGATACGTTCCAGTCTTGAACGTACAGGTTGCCGTCTTTGTCCCAATACGATCCGTGGGTACCGCTGAAGATGCCTTCGATCCATTGCTCTTGAGGCACGTTGAAATTGGCTCGTTTCTTTGGATCGGGATTGTGTCCCAGTACCGCCATGATGGTGTTGCTTTTGTCTAGGATGACCACCCGTCCGTGCAAATCGGGTACGGAAACGTAGTCGCCTTGAATCGAGACCGAGGTGGGCATTCCCAACCCGGTGATCACTTCGCTGATGAAATTGCCGTCCAGGTCGTAGTGAAGTAGCCGTCCTTTGGGTTGGTGATTGCGGTCACAGATCAACAGTCGGGGAGTTTCGTAACGTGTATCCAGCGTCATTCCATGCGCTGTGTTGAATTGCTTCAAGCCGTTGCCTTTCGACCCGAAGTGCATCAGATATTTTCCCGTTTTGTCGTACTTGAAAATGTGGTTGCTGGCGTATCCGTTGGACAGAA
Organism: Rubripirellula sp.; assembly: GCA_965222745.1. Taxonomy (GTDB): domain Bacteria; phylum Planctomycetota; class Planctomycetia; order Pirellulales; family Pirellulaceae; genus CBDCUW01. The sequence goes on along the minus strand of CBDCUW010000005.1, from coordinate 3,384,353 downwards.
AGATGTCGCCATTGGCGGCGACCGTGATCGCGGTGGGATTGAACTTCGTCGGCCCCAGCCCCGATTCTTCCGGAAACTTCAGCCTGAGTACGATCTCTCCGGAGTGAGCGTCGAACTTGATGCCTTCGGCGTCTTTGTTGCGAGCTCCGTAGATGAATTCGCCACCTTCTTCCTGGCGGATCTCCATGTCATGGATGTTGGAATAGTCTTTGCCCAAGTAGGAATGGATGACCTTGCCATCGGGAGAGAAAACGAAAACACCCGCGTTGGCACTGGTGTAGATGTTGCCCTCTTTGTCAATCACCACCGCGCCGTGGGTCGGTCCCAGGGCGGAATTGCCATCGGGGCGAAGGCCCCAGCCGGGGACGGTGTCGAATGTCATGATGCCGCAACCCATTCGTACCGGCTGCGGTTTTTCTTCGGCTGATGCCGGAAACGCTGAACACAGCAACAGAGGGAACGCGAGAAAAATCGAGCGGCAATTCATGGTCCGGGCTCCTGGTCGATCCTGCTTGGACGGTCAAAGTACGAGGGCGATTCCCGACAATGATAAACAGAACCGCAGGAGGCGTGCTGGCAAGCACCAAGAAAAGCAGGAAGTGCTTCTTTATCGGGGTGGGACGTCGTCGCCGTATTCGCTGTGCATGTCACGGGTGAGCGGTGCGTGAGCGGGTTGGGCCGTGCCGATTTGGTCTTGCAGTCGCACGCAAGTATTCCAGCGAAGGATGGGGTCGGGAGTGTCGCCGTCGGAAAGCTTTTCGGCCTGTTCGTAACAGTTCATCGCCTTGCCGATCCAGATCGACAGACTTTTCGACGCAGTGCCTCGTTCGAACTGCGTGCTTGCCCAGCGTTCGTTGACGATTCCTTCGTAGTAGTATCGGTCGTAATCGGAAGTCAGCTGTGGAACCAATTTTTCGGCATGTTGGAAAGCGGTGTACAGCTTGCTGGGAAACTGGTCGGTCAGGGCGAGCAGCAACGTGACGATGGCTCGTTGGTTTTCCGGCTGGACCTCCAACACGTCCAGGCAGATGCTTTCGGCATGCAGCGGTTCATTCAGCAGGCGATAGTGGTCCGCCTTGTCCAACGCCGTTTCGATACCATCGGAACTGATGCGTTTGAGATTCGTCATGCCTGGATCCGGAAGTGATGGTGGCTAACTTGTCTTCTCTTTGGGCTTGGAGATCCCGAACAGCTTGCGAACGACTTTCTTGACCGGGTCGTAAAACTCATCGACCACGCGTTCTTTCAATGGGATGATCGCGTTGTCGGTGATCGTGATACTCTCCGGACAGACCTCGGTACAGCACTTGGTGATGTTGCAGTAACCCAGGCCCATTTCGTCCTTCAATAAGCCTACGCGATCTTCGGTATCAAGTGGATGCATTTCCAGGCTTGCCGAGCGAACAAAAAAACGTGGTCCAGCGAATTCAGGTTGTTTTTGGTGTTCCCTCAGCACGTGACAAACGTTCTGGCACAAAAAACATTCAATGCACTTGCGGAACTCCTGTACACGATCCGCCTCCTGTTGGCTGAATCGCGGATCCTCGCCCTCGGCGGTTTCCTTCATTTTGAAAGCGGGGATCGTCTGGTTGACTTCGTAGTTCCAGGAAACGTCGGTAGCCAGATCCTTGATCACCGGAAACGTTTTCATTGGCCGCACTTCGATCGGCTCGCCTTCCGGATAGTTGTCCATGCGATCCATGCACAGCAACCTCGGTTTGCCGTTGACTTCTCCGCCGCACGAACCGCACTTGCCCGCCTTGCAGTTCCAGCGGACGGCAAGATCGGGTGCTTCCTGAGCCTGGATCGCGTGGATCGCATCCAGCACGACCATGCCGGGATTCAGCGGGATTTTGTACTCGACCATTTCGTTTTGGTCTTTGTCGCCGCGTTGAACTCGCAATGTTGCTTGGTTGGTCATGCGGTAATCCGTCGGGGAGGTCGTGGGTGAGGGTCGGTGATTTTCCTGAAATCACCTTGGTTGCGCAGGCCAGTTCGAAAAAACAGGCCGTCTGTGGTCCTTAATCTTCGATCAGTTTTTTCAGTTCGTCCGGCATCTCCGGCAGGGGTGTTTTTTCAATTTCGATCTTGCCGTCGCGTTGTCGAGCCACCTGGTTGAACTTCCCCCACTGGGCGTCGGAATCGGGGAAATCTTCGCGGGTATGGCCACCGCGACTTTCCTCTCGCCGTAGCGCCGCGCGGGCGACGACTTCGCTGATGTCCAACATGTTCCACAGGTCCAGGGCCAGGTGCCAACCGGGATTGAACTGCATGTTGCCAGTCACGGTCACCTTTCCGGCTCGCTGGCGAAGTTCCGATATCTTGTCGATTGCCTCTTCCAGGTCGCTTTTGGTGCGGACGATTCCGACCAGGTTTTGCATCGTGTTGCGAAGGTCTTCGTGAACAGCAAAAGGATTCTCGCCTCCGTCACCAAACGGCGCCTGAGCCTGCTTGGCCAACGATTCGACCTCGCCATCGTCGATTGCGGCGAGGGAGTTTTCTTTGGCGCTTTTGGACGCGAACTCGCCGGCACGTTTTCCGAACACCAGCAGGTCGGAGAGCGAATTTCCACCCAGCCGATTGGAACCGTGCATGCCTCCGGCGACTTCCCCGCAGGCGTACAGTCCTTTGATCGACGTCTCCTGCGTATCGGGATCGACACGAATTCCGCCCATGGTGTAGTGGCACGTCGGTCCGACTTCCATCGGATCGGTGGTGATGTCGACGTCGGCCAGTTCTTTGAACTGGTGATACATGCTGGGCAGTTTTTTCTTGATCGCGTCGGCGGTGCGGCGCGAGGCAATGTCAAGAAACACTCCGCCGTGAGGCGAACCGCGTCCCGCTTTGACCTCGCGACGGATCGCCCGGGCGACCACGTCGCGGGTCAGCAATTCGGGTGGCCGGCGGGCTTGAGGTTTTTCGCCGGCGATCACGGAATTGACCCATTGAGTGGCTTCGTCTTCGCTTTCGGCGTACTCACCTTGGAACATCTCAGGCACGTTGTCGAACATGAACCGTTGGCCGTCGCGGTTTTTCAGGATGCCGCCTTCGCCGCGCACACCTTCGGTGATCAACGTCCCTTTGACGCTTGGCGGCCACACCATGCCGGTGGGATGAAATTGAATGAACTCCATGTCAATCAATTCGGCACCTGACCACATCGCCATCGCGTGACCATCGGCGGTGTATTCCCACGAATTCGAGGTGACTTCCCAACACCTGCCGATCCCGCCGGTTGCCAGCACGATCGACTTGGTATGGAAAACGACAAAACGGCCCGATTCTCGTTCGTAGCCGAAGCAGCCTGCGATGCGATCCCCATCCAGCAGCAGGGCGCGCATCGTGTACTCCATGAACACGTCGATGCCCTGGTGCACCCCGCGATCCTGCAGCGTTCGGATCAGCTCCAGCCCGGTTCGGTCGCCGACGTGAGCCAGTCGGGCGTAGCTGTGTCCACCGAAGTTTCGCTGCAGAATACGACCATCCTTGGTGCGGTCAAACACCGCGCCCCACTCTTCCAATTCACGCACTCGTCGCGGAGCTTCTTGGGCGTGCAGTTGAGCCATCCGCCACTGGTTCAGATACTTGCCGCCCTTCATCGTGTCACGAAAGTGGACTTCCCATTTGTCGCGGTCATCCAAGTTGGCCAGCGCCGCGGCGACGCCCCCTTCGGCCATCACCGTGTGGGCTTTTCCCAGCAGCGATTTGCAGACCAAGGCCGTTTTGGCTCCCGACGCCGACGCTTCAATCGCAGCTCGTAATCCCGCTCCGCCCGCTCCGATGATGACAACGTCGTATTGGTGGGTTTGATACTTGCTCATGAATGCGTTTCAAACTGCGGTGGCGTTTTGGGGAAAGCAGGTGGGACAGCGGGAGTCAAAATTGAAAGAGAACGGGGTCGGCAAACACTCCCTTGGCAACCATCCACACATAAAAGTCCGCGAAACCGACCATGAACAGACTTAGCCAGGCCCAAAGCATGTGCTTTCGATTCAGCAGTGAGACACCCTTCCACGCTTTTTGTCTTGCCGATCCCAGTGCGACACACGAGTAGCAATCGACGTTGCCTCCCACCAAGTGTCGCAGCGAATGGCACGAACAGGTGTAAAGCGTCAGCAGCGTAACATTCGCCGCCAGCACCAATGTTCCGATGCTGATTCCGAAAGTCTTTCCACCACCGTCGGTCGGCCAGAGGCTGGCCAGTACCACGTCGATCGCCAGCAGCACCAAGAAGATCAGCGCAAAGTACAAGAAGTAGCGATGCAGATTTTGGAACAAAAACAGCTTCCGTTCGCCCGAATACTCATTCCGAGGTTCGCCCACCGCGCAGGCGACCGGATCGAGCAGAAACGCGCGATAGTAGGCCTTGCGGTAGTAGTAGCAGGTTAGCCGAAAGCCACCCGGTGCCCACAGAATCAAAAATGCGGGAGAGAACCAGCTGGGCAGAAACGGCAGGACGATCAACGGCGAGTAAAAGGGGGACAGAAGATAGGCGTGGCTTTCCATTTCGCCGGTTCCCACGCCCAAATGGTATTCGGCGTTGTAGACCGCGCGAAAGGTCGCGTAGACCCCAAATGCGCCCAAACCCATGGCGGTCGCCAGCGGACCAATCCACCAGTTGTCTTTCCGCTCAGTCGCTCCGAACCCGGTGGAGCGGCCCTCTGTTGTCACCGTCGTTGCCATCATTGTTCCTCATCGAGGATCGGCACTATAGCGGCGGGGAATTGGGGCGTCAATTTGACGCGGAGAGACTCGCGAAGCGCCCGCACGTTTTACGCCGCCGCGTGTTGCTGGAGCGATTCCAGCACTTCGTCAATCGCCAGATCGTGTCGCTGCCGATCCAAGAAAAGACTCACCTGCATGTATCCGCATTGCGAAAGCAGGCTGAGTGCTTCCTCATAACCGTCGCCAACGCGGGAGGGATCATGCGCGTCGGCGCCCAAGGTGACGGGAATGTCACGGGAACGCATTTCAACCAACATGCCGGGAAAAGGATTCATTTCGGCGATCGTCTTGTTCATACCGGACGTATTGAGTTCCATTGCCACGCCGGTTGCGGCAATGCGGTCTAACGCCTTGCAGATGTCGGGCAGAATCGTTTCAGGATTCCAATGACTCGACGTAAAATTCTTGATCAGGTCGGGATGGGCAATCGAATCAAACAGCCCCGTTTCGGCCGCCACCGCCAACAATCGAAAATAGGTGCGTTGGACTTCGACTTCGTCTTCCTGCCAATACCGATCGCGAAACTCGGCGATCTGCGGATGGACTGAACCGAGGACGAAATGGAAGGGGGCACTTTGAAGTTGCCGGGCCAGGTAGGATTCGTGGCCTTCGAAGTAGTCGGCTTCCAGCCCCAAACGAACATCGACGCGGTCTGCCCAGTGATCGCGTGCCGCCGCAACCAGGTCGACATACTCGTCAAACTGGTCTTCGCCCATTCGCACGCCGGCTGAAAATCCATCGGGCATCGGGTTGTGACACGTGACAATCAGGCCCCGTAGTCCGCGCTGCTGCGCGACTGCGGCGTACTCGATCGGGTTGCCGACCGCATGTTTGCACAGCGGCGTGTGCGAATGCGATTCGTAAAGGATGGGTTGCGGCACGGCTGCGGGGACTCCCTGTTTCGGTTGGTCTGTGCGGCCCGGCGGTTCGGACTGGTTCCCGATACCCTAAGTAAACGTGCGGATCGCGGCGAGACCGGATGTTTGTTTTTTCAAGGGTTGTGGCGGCGATTGGGCCGATAGACGATGTTTCAGGGATCCGACCTTCAATCCTACCTTCAAGAAACGATCTTGTATGCACCGGTTCACCAGAGATCTTGAACGTTCGTTCGACCGGCCCAAGATCGCTGCCGTTGGAGAGATCCTTTGGGACTTGCTGCCCGATGGGGCACAGTTTGGCGGTGCGCCAGCGAACTTCGCCCACCATGCCGCAGCACTGGGTGCCGATGTGTCGATGGTCAGCGCGGTTGGCGACGATTCGCTGGGTCACCAGGCAATCGAAATCTTAAAAGCCGCCGGTCTGGATGTTTCGCACGTTTCGATTTGCCGGGACCATCCAACCGGCGCCGTGGATGTGTCGATCGACGGACATGGCCAACCGACTTACCAGTTTCATCCCGACAACGCTTGGGATCATTTGCCCTGGTCCGATCGATTGCTTGAGTTGGCTGGCCAGGTGGACGCGGTTTGCTTCGGTACGCTGGGCCAGCGCAGCGAGCAGTCCCGCCAAACGATCCAACAGTTCTTACGAGCAACGCCCGAATCGTCGCTGCGTGTTTTCGATGTCAATTTGCGTCCGCCGTTTTACGACGATCAGCAGATCGATCAGTCGCTGAAACTGGCCAATGTGCTGAAGTTGAACGACGAGGAACTGACGCAACTGTGCGAGATGTATGACACCGACGGATCGGAAATTCAGCGCGCACAACAGCTTGCCGAGCGTTTTCGTTTTCGATTGGTCGCGGTTACCCGTGGACAGCGGGGCGGGCTTCTTGTTTATGGGGACGAGGTCAGCGAAGTGGAATCGCAGGCGGTGGAAATCCAAGACACCGTTGGCGCGGGCGATGCATTCACCGCCGCGGTCACGCTGGGAATGTTGCAGGGAGTCGAGCTGGATGAGATCAACCACGCCGCCTGCCGAATCGCCGAATATGTTTGCAGCCAGGCTGGTGCGACGCCGAACGTTCCCAGCGAACTGCGAGCGGCGTTGTTATGATCGTTGGTTCTAGCGGTCCAGCGAACGTGCAATCCTTTGTGGCGACCTGGCGTTGTCGTATCGATTTACCACTCCATCCACCAAGAAAACTTGCCCGATCATCATGAAGCGGCTACTCCTTATCCCTGCGATCATCCTGGTATCGATGTCGCTGTGGAATTCAATGTCGGCACAGCAGGCTGGTCGAACGAGCGTTCAAGACAACCAACCAACCGATGACCGCCGTCCCAACGTGCTGTTCATTGCCGTGGACGACCTTTCTTGTGCGCTCGGTTGTTATGGGGACCTGATCGCAAAAACACCGAACATCGATCGGCTGGCCGCAACGGGTGTGCGGTTTGGTCGAGCCTACAATCAGCTTCCGCTTTGCAATCCGACTCGCGCGTCGATCATGACAGGATTGCGCCCTGATCGGATCAAGGTTTATGACTTGGACCGACATTTTCGGGACGAAGTGCCCGACGTGGTGACCCTTCCCCAAGCTTTTCAGCGTGCCGGCTATTTTTCGGCGCGAGTCGGAAAGATTTATCACTACAACGTTCCCGCTTCGATTGGGACCGACGGTTTTGACGATCCGCCTTCATGGAATCAGACCGTCAATCCGAAAGGACGCGATAAAGCGGAGGAGCATTTGATCTTCAATGCCGAGCCCCATCGCAAGATCAGCGCGGCGCTCAGCTGGTTGGCGGCTGAAGGTAGCGATCAGGAACAAACCGACGGCATGATCGCCACCGAAGCGATCCGTCTGATGGAGCAGAAGCAGGACGAACCCTTCTTTTTGGGTGTCGGTTTTTTTCGGCCTCACACACCCTACGTCGCGCCCAAGAAGTATTTTGACCTGTATCCGATCGACCAGATGCGATTGCCCTACGCCCCGGCAGGCGATCGAGACGATATTCCCACTGCCGCTTTCGCGCACAATTGTCCGGTTCCCAACTACAACTTGGAACAGCCGGTACTTCTGGGCGCGACTCAAGCCTACTACGCATGCGTTTCTTTTGTCGACGCGCAGGTCGGCCGTTTGCTCGATGCGCTCGATCGACTGCAGCTAGCCGACAGGACGATCGTGGTGTTTTGGAGTGATCACGGCTACCACTTGGGCGAGCACAACGGAATCTGGCAGAAGCGGACGTTGTTCGAGCAAGGTGCGCGAGCGCCGCTGATCATTCGATCGCCGGGAGTCGGCGGAAACGGAACGGCATGCCGACGAATCGTTGAATTCGTGGACATCTATCCCACGCTTGCGTCGTTGGCGGAAATCGATTCGCCGTCGGGATTGGACGGACGCGACTTGACGCCTTTGCTGGACGACCCGATCGCTCCTTGGGATGGCTACGCGGTGACCCAAGTTCTCCGGCCTGCTGACGATCGATTGCCAAAACCGGTGATGGGTTGCAGCATTCGCACCGACCGCTGGCGCTACACCGAATGGGCCGATGGTGATGCGGGTGTTGAGTTGTACGATCACCACAGCGACCCGATGGAATTTCATAACCTGGCAATCCATCCGGACAAATTGGGACAAGCGGTGATCGATCGCCTGCGCCCGTTACTTCGCGCCCGCGCGTCGGGAAAGGCTCCGACGACCCCTTTCAACCCGGCAAGGCTTTGAGCAGTCGCCCGCATTGTTGATGAAGGCGGAAATCAAGAGAAACTCCGACAAGTCGGAGCACTCCAAAAGTGCAAAAGTCCACTTTAGGAATTGTTCGGAAATAACTTCGTCATTTGACAACACTCTCCCTCTGGGCCCTCTGGGAGAGTCGGGCTCTCGAGCCCGGAGAGGGCCTGGAGAGGGTTCGCACACGATGCCCTCCCCGGCCGCTACCGCGTCCGACCCTCCCAGAGGGAGGGTGATCTTGCGGGTGGTGTCATTCAAACAACGAAGTTATTTCCGAACGAATCCTACGCCGCTCTGCGGTTTTGTAGATCGTTGATCTGGTTACGGTGACGATGAATCTGATCGACTGCGCGTCGCCGTTCGATCGTTCGCATTTTTTCCACCGCTTTGAGACGTCGAGTCAGCCGTTGAATTTGCTCGTCGGTTGCCAATTCGATCCACGTCTCCTGCACCATAGCCCGCGGATCCCCCACCGCCTGTTTGCGCAGCGCCGATTGGGCTTTTCGTCGCGCCGTGGCTTCTTGGCGAAGGCGTTCTCGCAACGCGTCTGTGTTACGCTCCAAGCTGGCGACCGTATGCTCGGAAGACTGGGCGCAGCGATTGGCGGCTTGAAAACTTTCGCGAAGCAGATCGTTTTGCTCCACAAGCTTCTGAATGCCCGCGCGAACTCGATCGAGTTCAGTTCGCACGGCGGTATTGTCTTCCCGCACTTGGCGTAGCTTTGTTTCGGCGCTCTGGCGCAGATCGATTTCGGTATGAAGTCTTTGCTGCAGGGTGTGACGCAACTTGTTTTGCATGCTGAGCAATTGTCCGGACCGTTGCTCGGCATCGGCCAGCAGCGACTGTCGTTTTTGCGAGTCGGCGGACAACTGTCGCGAGTCTTCTTCCAGCTGTTTGCACCGATCGTTGGCATCGCGAAGAGAGCGATGCAGGGAGGCGATTTCCTGGGCGTGTTGTTGGGCCAGGCGAGCAGACTGGTTTGACAATTCCTCATTTTCACGACGGGTTGTGGCGAGCAGACTGAATTTGTTTTCCGCTTCGGCTTCCAATTGCTCCATTCGCTGCTCGACTGCCTCGACCGCTTGTCGGACTTGTTGCTGATCGTCGTGGTGCTCGGCTCGATGCTCATTTGCTTTGAGGCTGGCCGTTTGCAATGCAACTTGCAAACCATGAATCATTTGGTCGCGGCGATCGATTTCGCCGCGAAGCTCCGTCGCGGCTGTTTCGTAGGATTGCTCTCGCTTGGCCCGGCAGGCATCGCTGGTCACACGGTCATGAGTCAGCCTGGTGATTTGTTGAACTTGAGCGTCGCATTTGCGTTTCAGTTGCTCGACCGTGCTATGGAGCGCCGCCTGTTGTTGCTGTGAAGCCTGCAACGATCGCTCCAAGCTTTGCTTTTCAGCGACCATTCGATTGGTCTCTTCCGAGCAGCCTTCTTGGACGCTCGCGAATCGCTCGTCGGCCCGACGCTGCAGCTCTTGGCAGTCACGCCGATGATCGTCAGCTTGCTTTGCCAAATTCGATTCAAGGTGGCGAATTTGAACGGCGCGATTCGTCGAATCACCCTGAGCTGTATCCAGCTCGGTTTGCAGTTGCCCGATTTGTATTTCCGAAGCAATCAACTGCTGCTTCAGGCCGTCTCTTTCGGCCGCTTTCTGTTCCGAAACTTCAAGGGCGGTTTCATAACGACGTGTTTCGGTCGTGTGTTGGACGCGCAGATCAGCCAGCTGGCCGGCATGATCTTGGGATTGCTTGAGCAACTCCTTCTTCAGGTCGGACGATGCCGTGGCGTGTTCGTCGGCTTCTTGACGAGAAACCAGCAATGCCTGTCGGAGCAAACAAACTTCGGCCGCATGCTGCCGATGCGTCTCCTTGATCGTCTGCTCATGGGCATTCTGAATCAGAGTCAGTTTTTTGTCGTGATCGTTGTTTTGCCGGCCAAGTTGCGAGCGAAGTCGCCGGATGATCACATCGCGTCCGCGAGACGCATCGTGAGCCTGTTCTAATTCGTTGTTGTGTCGCTGGGCGTCCTGTTGAGTTTGTTGTTGGATCTGCTGAAGGCGTTTCGTTTTTTCCTCCAAGTCGGATTCACACTGCGCCAGCCGCGACCGCATTCGATTGAATTCGACGGATCGTTCCGCGGCCGTTTCTTCGATCGACGCGATGATCGCAATCAAGTTCGCAATGTCGCCTTCGTGGGCCAGGTTTGCTTCGGCGATCTGCCGCCCAGCGGCTTGCCGGGCTTTGTCGATCACTTCGGATTGTCGCGACCGTAGCGATTCGATCTCTTCGACATATTGCTGAGCTGCCGCTTCGTACAGCACCAATCTGCCGCGCAGTTCTCGCAGTTGCCTTGCCGCCGGCTGATGGTCGACCGGCCGCATGGGGCAGCGGATACCGGAAGCCATCTGGCTGCTGGCGGTCGGCAGATCGTCGTCGAACCACCACATTTCTCAGCTCCACGAAGGGAAGGAAACAAGGTCAGTCGCAATGCTGGCTCGTTGGGACTTCACCGGGGCCTGTCTCCTGGATGTCTTGCACGTACGACCGGTGACGAACCGACATTCGCTCCTGTCAAAATCGGCAAACGGTAGCGGTTACCTTGAGAAGATTGGCGGCCGCAGGGCGGGATTGATCGAGTTACAATTGCTGCCTGGCGGCTTTGCCTAAAAAGGGCTCTGACCCTCTCCGGGCACAACATTCGTCAAGGAAAACCGCCGCCCTCCAAAGGGTCAGACCCCTTTTTGGGGTACGACACTTTCACCAGCCTCCTTTCCAATCTTATGAAATACGCTTTTTGCTTTGCGGTTGCACTGTTTTGTGTTGGGTCGACCGGTTCGCTAGCAACCAATGGGGCCTCGGCCGACGATGTGCTCGGCAGTCGTCCAAACATTGTGCTGATCCTGTCGGATGACATGGGTTACGGTCAGCCAGGATTCAACGGCGGTAATCGGGAATGGACGCCCAACATGGACCGGCTCGCAGGCGAAGGTGTGAAACTGACGCAGTTTTACACCCATAGTGTCTGTGCTCCCACGCGGGCCGCCCTGCTGACCGGACGCTATGCGTTTCGAACCTGGAGCGATTGGCGAAGCGAGGATTTTGGCAAGCCAAGCTACCTGAAGAAGTTGGGGCTGACGCTGGCCAAAAACGCCGACGGTGAAACGACGCGTCGAATTCATGCGCTCGATACCGCCGAGCGTACCGTTGCCGAAGCGCTTCAGGAGGCGGGGTACTTCACGTCGATCATCGGCAAATGGCATTGTGGCGAATGGCTGAAGGAACACCTGCCGATGCAACAAGGATTCATGCATCAATATGGCCACTATGCATGGGGGATCGACTACAACACTTACATGATTCCACACAACGCTCCGGTGCCGTTTCACGTCTACGATTGGCATCGCAACGAGCAACCGATTCGCGAGCAGGGATATTCGACCGACTTGATTGCGGCGGAGGCGGAGCGGGTGATCACGATGCAATCGAAGGACCAGCCGTTTTTCATTTACATTCCCTTTAATGCGGTTCACGGACCGATCGACATTGTTCCACGCCACGTGGAAAAGTTTGGTGCCAGGAACGCGGCGCTGAAGTGCTATGACGAAGCGGTGGGACGAATCATGAAAGCGATTGATGCGGGCGGTTTTCGTGACAACACACTGCTGATCTGTACCAACGACAACGGCGGATTGACCGAAGAGAGCAACCGTCCTTTTCGCGGTACCAAAAACACGACTTACGAAGGAGGCGTGCGCGTTCCCTGCTTGATGCGTTGGCCGGGACGTCTTCAGCCGGCAAGTGAGTCGGATGCCATGATGCACGTGACCGATTTCTTTTCGACGTTTGTCAAACTTGCCGGCGGAAGCCTCCAGCAAAGCCGGCCGTTGGACAGCATCGACATGACCGGTACCCTTTTTGCCGGCCGCCCCAGTCCGCGGACAGAAATCGTTTACGAAGTGACCGGAAGCGTTCGCATTCCGACCATCCGCAGCGGTGACTTCAAGTTGATGGGAGATCGGCTTTACAACATCATCCATGATCCAGGCGAAACGACCGACGTGGCGGCAAGCCATCCCGATCGTGTGCGTTCGATGAAAGCACGACTTGCGAAGGTCGACAAGGAGCGTCCGCCGCTGGGTGACAAGCCGTTGCTGATGACACCGGCGCTTCCCTACGTCTACGGCATCGACGAAAACAAGAATCCGCCCGACTGGTTGATCGAAGCTGTCGATCAAGCGAGGGCAAAGCAACCCAAAGAGTGGCCACCCGGAAAAACCCCCTGGCCACAAGCACCAGTGACTCTGCCGGAAGGTTAGGGTTGTTTGGGGAACGCGAATCCGTGTTGCGCCGTCGGCTGCGTTGGGACGGCAACACTGGCATGTCGAGTGCTTCGTGATACAATGCTTCTATGATTCGAGCTTACGACGAAATCGTTGAATTCATTGCAAACGGTACAACGCCCGCTACGGTAGCGCACTTTGAACCGTCACAGCAAACGAAGGATTACGTCGCCGATTTGATCCACAAGGAAAAGACGTCCACTTTGACAGCGGAAGAATCGTCGGAATTGGATCACTACATGAAGCTTGAACATCTCATGAGACTCGCAAAGGCTCGCGCGCGTACGCTCTGCTCGCAATGACCAGCTATGTTCCGGTGGATCTTCGCCGACTTGTTGAATCACGAGCCAACCGGCTATGTGAGTCCGATACTTTCCTTGGTTGTCAGGTCGATCATGTGATTGCAGAAAAGCATCGTGGTTCGACTATCGCCGGCAACCTTTGTTACGCCTGTACTTTTTGCAATCGCGCAAAAGGAACAGACATTGGCTCCATTGCGCCCAGTACTGGTGTATTCACTCGGTTCTTCAACCCTCGCACCGATCATTGGTACGAGCACTTTATTTTAGACGGTGTTGTCATCGAGCCTCGGACATCTATTGGGGAAACAACCGCAATCATTCTGGATTTCAACCACTCCGAACGCCTAATGGAACGTAGAACACTTCAGGCAATTGGACGGTATCCACCGGATGAAGCAACGGGTCGTGTGATGGCGGGTGATGTATAACTAGGTTGTGTCCGATGATGCTCGCCCCGATTTCGGTGTTGATTCAGCAAGAGGACATCGAAAGTCGGCGATTTCTCCGAAATCGCGCCGGCGAAGCCAGTTCGGAGAACTGGCCGACAGTCCCGCGAAGCCAGTTCGGGGAACTGGCCGACGGTGGTGACTTTCTTTGTTTCCGGCCCACGGCGTGGGGTGATCCAGCTACGATGATGCCAAGAATATTCCCTCCCATCGTTTCGCCCTTGTCCGAACTGGTGACGAACGTGAAAGCCCGACTCTGTGCGTTGATTTTTGTCGTCTCTTTGCCCGTTGTCTTTGCGGCGGAATCACTTGCTGCCGAAATGGCGATGGGGTTTCGCGTTGGCGAGGTAACTCAGACTTCTGCAATCGTGTGGACGCGAATCACTCGACATGCCCAGCGGAATTGGGACGGTTACCGTGAACCCGGCAAGAAACAGCCCAAACAGGACCAATACGTTCCCTCGCCGATCAAAGTCGAAGACCGCGAGGGTGCGACACCGGGCGCGGCGGGCGAAGTGCGAGCGACTGTTTACGCTGTGGGTGAAGAATCCTCGCCGATGACTTCCCAGTGGATCCCTGTCGAAGCCAAGAACGATTTTACTCACCAGTTTCACTTCAAGTATCTGCAGCCGGGAACACGCTATCGCCTTCGTATCGAAGCGCGAGATTCCGGTGGTACCAAGTCCGATCAAGGCAGCTTTCGCACACCGGAAGCAAGGGACAAGCCACAGGATGTTCGATTTGCGGTGGTCACGGGCCAATCCTATTGGGACTTGGATCATCGCGGCGGCTACCACATTTACCCGGCGATGCAAAAACTGGATCTCGATTTTCTGGTACCGACCGGCGACACCGTTTACCTGGACAGCGAGGCGCCGCGGGCACGCACGGTGGAACTCGCACGTTACCACTGGCAGCGGATGTATTCCCTGCCTCGTCATGTCGAATTCCATCGCAACGTTCCCGGTTATTGGGAAGTCGATGATCACGATTCCTGGGCCAACGATGGCTGGCCGACCCTGCACGCGCCGTGGATGAACCCGCTGACTTTCGAGCAGGGATTTCAGGTCTATCGCGAGCAGGTGCCGATGGGCGATTCGACTTATCGCACCGTTCGTTGGGGAAAGAACTTGCAGGTTTGGATGGTCGAAGGACGGCTGTACCGGTCGCCCAACACGATGCCCGATGGTCCTGGCAAGACGATCTGGGGCAAAGAGCAACTGGCCTGGCTGAAACAGTCGATTTTGAACAGCGATGCCGACTTCCGCGTCCTGATCAGCCCCACTCCGATTGTCGGTCCCGATCGAACCAAGGGTAAAAACGACAATCATGCCAACGAAGCTTTCGCACACGAAGGCAACCATTTTCGGTCATGGACCAAAGAACATCAGCTGCAAAACTTCTACGTTTGCTGCGGCGATCGGCATTGGCAATACCTATCGGTGGATCCCATGAGCGGACTGCGGGAGTTTTCTTGCGGTCCGGCCAGCGACGTGCACGCCGGCGGCAACCCTGTCCAGCCGCCGTGGCAGAAGTTCTTGCGAGTGGAAGGTGGCTTCTTGAGCGTTTCAGTTTCCCGGAACGATTCAGGCCAGCCGACGATCGCTTTTCGGCATCACGACGTGCACGGCAAAGTGGTCCATGAATTCACTGCCCAATCCACACACTAAAAAGAGTACGACGATGAACAGATCCTTGATCGCCGGCATGTTGGTTTTGATGGCTGCGCCGGTCGCTTGTTCGGGCGAACACGAAACGTTGTTTGACGGAAAGAATCTTGATGCCTGGGAGTATCAGGAAGGCGGCTGGGTGATCGATTCCGATGGTGCGATGACCTGTCGGATGGAAACGGTCACCGACAAACAGGGGAACAAGCGGCTAAAGGGAAAAGGGTACATCTGGACTAAAAAAAGCTACAGCGATTTTGAGTTGTCGTTGTCCTACAAGCTTTCCGAAACGGCCAACAGCGGCGTCTTCTTCCGTACCGACAAGGACAATCCGGTGCAGGGAGGGTTCGAGATTCAATTGTTGGACAACGAAGGATTTCAAAAGGTCAAAGGAAAGAAAGACCCCAAGAATCTCAACGGTGCCTTCTACGATTGCCAGGCCGCTACTGCCGATCCAGCCAAACCGGTTGGCCAGTGGAACCGTTTGACGCTGAAGTGCAAAGGTCCCAACATCCAGTTTTCCATCAACGGAGTGGAAGTGAATTCCGCCAACATCAACGATTGGGACACGCCCAACCAAAACCCTGACGGCAGCGCCAACAAGTTCAAGACCGCGCTGAAGGAATTGCCGCGCAGCGGCAGGATCGGTTTTCAGAATCACGGACAAGTCGTCTGGTTCAAGGATGTGAAGGTTCGGTCGCTATCGAAGTAGCGTTTCTTTTCCGCCCATCTACGCGTTTGCAAATTCTCATGAACAAGCTTTTTTTGTGTTTCGTCGCAGTCGCCGTTTGCGCCGCGGGAAAATTGGATGCCGCCGATACACCGCCCAACATCGTCTACATCATGTCGGACGAATTGGCGTACTATGAACTTGCGCACATGGGCAATGAGCGGATTCATACGCCGCGAATCGATCAAATGGCGCAAGATGGAATTCGGTTCACCCAGGCGCTGGCCGGCGCCCCGGTTTGCGCTCCGCTGCGTTGTACGTTGATGACCGGAAAGCACATGGGTCATGCTTCGGTGCGGGCCAACGATGGCGGAACACCGCTGCGCGCCGGCGAACCGACGATCGCGTCGATGCTGAAGGAAAAAGGTTACGCGACTGGAGGGTTTGGCAAATGGGGCGCCGGCGGGCGAGGATCGACCGGCGTGCCCGAAAAACATGGCTTCGATGTCTTCTTCGGCTACTACGACCAGGTTCACGCCCACTCGTTCTATCCGCCCTACTTGATCCGCAATAGCGAAGAAGTGGCGCTGAAGGGAAACCAGGGAGGCCGCAGCGGTGAGACCTATTCGCATTACGCGATCATGGATGAAGCGGTGAAATTCATTCGCGAAAACAAAGACCGTCCCTTCTTTTGCTATTTGCCGATCACTCCGCCGCATGGAATGTACGACATTCCCGCAAGTGATCCGGCGTGGCAGCAATATCGTGACGATTCGTGGATCAAGGACCCGGCGCTACCGCAAGACGTCAAGAACTACGCGGCAATGGTCACCATGGTCGACAACAACCTGGGGACGGTATTGGATCTGCTCAAGGAGCTCGACCTGGAAGACAACACAATCGTGTTCTTCACCGGTGACAACGGCGGTCAGGATCGATTTCGCAGCGACGATTATCCACGCGGATACTTCGGTCCGAATCTAAACCCAAAAACGGGTGTCGAATTCCGCGGCGGCAAGGGAAATCTTTACGAGGGTGGATTGCGTATTCCGTTTCTGGTTCAGTGGCCGGGGCGAATCAAGGCGGGAAAAGTGAGCGATCTGCTCTTCTATCAACCCGATATGTTGCCGACGATTGCGGAGCTGACCGGAGCGACCGCGCCGCCCAACGATGGCATGTCGATCTTGCCGGAACTATTGGGCGAGGATGTGGTCGGCAGAAAGCAGGCCCAACACAGCCTTCTTTATTGGGAATTCGGTTTGCAGGTTGCCGTCCGCATGGGCAACTGGAAAGCGATTCAGCCTAAGAAGAACAACGACTGGGAGTTGTACGATCTAGAAAAAGATATCAGCGAGACGACCGATGTTTCGGAAAACCACCCTGATATATTGGCGCAAATGAAGGCGTTTGCTGCCGAAGCTCACTCCCCGGTTCAACCGGGTACCTTTTCGCAGCGGACCGATCACGAGAAAGACCGGCGGGCAAAATGGGGGTCGGCCGGTCCGCCAACCGCGTCGAAGAAGGTCAACCGCATTCCCACTGCCGGCCGGATTCCCGCCGACCAAATGAAAATCGTCTCCTTCAGTAGCGAGAACGACGGCAACGCCAAAGTCGCTGCCCATGCCGTCGACGGAGACCCGACGACTCTGTGGCATTCACAATTTTCGCCGCAGCTGGCGCGGCATCCTCATCGTTTGGTGATCGATCTGGGGGCCAGTTACAACATCCGCGGCTTTCGGTACCTTGTTCGTCAAGATGGAGGTTGGAACGGGGCGTTCGCGGAAACGGAGTTTTGCGTCAGCGACTCGCCCGACCGATTTGAGGAGCCGGTGGCCAAGGCGAGGTTCGGCAAAGTGCGTACGGCGCAAAGCGTTGATTGCGAAAAACCGGTTCGAGGTCGCTACGTCCGCGTCACGGTGTTGGCGGAGGTCAACGGCAAGGCTTGGGCGTCGGCAGCCGAGATCGCGGTGATCGGTTCGAAGTGAAGATGATGTAGCGGATTGGTTCGCCGACGAGAGATTTTGGGTGTGTGATGAGGCTTGAACGCCTGACTTGCAATTCGTGTGGTGCGCCGCTGGAAGTTCCCCAGACCGCGAACTTCGTGACGTGCAATCATTGTTCCGCCCAGCTTGCCGTTCGTCGTCAGGACAACGTGACCTTCACCGAACAGTTGGACCAGCTTACCAAGCAGACCGAAGAGCTGAGTGAGCGTGTGGATCGTTTGAGCGAGCAAGGCGAGGTGGCGTCGCTCGATCGCCAGTGGGAGCTGGAGCGAGAGAACTACCTGGTTAGCGACAAGCACGGCGGGCGTCACATTCCCAGCGAGGGCGGCGCGATCGGCGGCGGAATCGTGATCACCATTTTTGGATGCTTTTGGACGGCGATGGCGATCGGCATCACGTCGGGAGCACCCAATGTCGGGCCGTTCGCGGTCGCCAAATTTGCGTTTCCTGCCTTTGGGGTGCTGTTTGTCTGCGCTGGCATTGCGATGAGTGTTTTCCAGTTCTCCAAGGCGGGAGCTTATCGCCGAGCCAAGCAGCGGTACAAGCGGCGCCGATCGGATCTGCTGCGCGAGAAACAATCTTGACCAGCACGTCGGCGGATCATTTGTACGACCGAAACTTTGTGATCGCGCTGGTCAGCCAGACGTGTTTTGTGGGCGCCAACACGCTGATGGCACATTACGCTCGTTGGATCGAGTTTTTGGGCGGCGATCTGCCCACGATCGGTTCGATCATGGGCGCCGGAGCGTTGTTGGGGTTGTTGTTTCGGCCCTGGATGGCGCAGTGGATCAACCGTTTGGGTGCCAGGGCGATGTGGGCAGTCGGTTATGTCGTTTTTGCTCTCTCGTCGATCGCCAACTTGGCCTTGGAAGACATTGGGCCGATGATCTACGTGTTGCGATCTGCCCTCGTTTTGGGGACGGCGATCGTTTTTGCCAGCGGATTGACCTACATCTCGCAAACCTCTCCCGACCATCGCCGCGTGGAGGCGATTGGGATTTTTGGCATCGGCGGTTTCCTGGGAATGCTGATCGGACCCTTTCTGGGCGACTTGTTTCTGCTGGAACGCACTCGCGAGAACTTCGCCATGTTGTTCTTGGTAGCGGCGGCAGCCAACTTACTGCCCGCGATCGGCCTTTACTTTCTTCGGCCGATTGAAAGCGAGGGTGCGGGATCGCCAGTTCGGCTCGGCGAGTTCCTGTCGGTCACGCGGCGGTATTGGCCGGGAACGATCGTGATGGTCGATTTGACGTTTGGCGTCTGCATGTCGGCGCCGTTCATTTTTGTCGCCAGTTTCATCGACCGAGCCGCGCTACGGATCGAAGGCGTTTCCGTCATTGGACTGTTTTTCCTTTTCTATGCCGGAATGGGGATCACCGTGCGGTTGTCATCACGCCAGGTACCCGATCGCATTGGGGCCCGAAAAGTACTGCTGGTCGGCATGCTGTTCATGTCGGTGGGGATGTTTTGCTACTGGTTGGTCGACGCTCAGCGGCCATGGATGATTGTCGTTCCAGCAATCTTGAGCGGTACGGGGCATGGTTTGATGTTCCACACCATGACGTCGCTGACTCTGGAAAAATTTCCCAGAGAAGTTCGCGGTACCGGGTCGGCACTAGCGTTGATGATGTTGGACCTCGGTACGATCGGCGGCGCACCGGTACTGGGTTGGATTGGAGAGCTGTTTGGTTTTGCAGTGCTGTTCAGTTCGATTGGATTCATTTGTCTGGCCACGGCAGTTGCTTATGCGTTGTCCGGCCTGCGAATGTGGGTGGCCGAGGAAAGCTCGGAGTCGAAGCCGGGGGTGCAGGCACGCTAATCGGATTGTTTGTGGAGTGTTGGACGGTGTCGCTTGTTTCGCACCGAAGGTGTGGTCATTTGAGAGCGTCCGGCTAAGCCAAGAGGCCCGAAGGGCTGGTACAGGCCTTGCCGGGGTCGCCAGGCCCCGGTTTCTAGCCAATTTGTGATCCAAGCCACGAAGTGGCGACACAAAAAGGAGGAGGGTGCAGATGTTGACTCAGCCGGTTCCTTTGTGTCACCACTTCGTGGCTACTGATGAACGGTGCTTGCACACCGGGGCCTGGCGACCCCGGCAGAAGTTGTGTCAGCCCTTCGGGCTTTACCGCCATGTTCGCGCCTGCACGTCGGCGATTTCTCCGAAATCGCATCGCGTAGCCAGGAGCGGAGAACTGGCCGACTGACTTCGTAGCCAGGAGCGGAGAGCTGGCCGACGGTAAAATGTGTCCGCTCTTTCTTTGCCTTCGATATCACGGATCACGAGAGTTCCAATGGATCGATTGTTGTGTCTTTTGCTCGTCTTGTTGGTTGGCGGTGCGGCGCGGAAGCTGGACGCTCAGCAATCTGCCTGGCCTCAATGGCGTGGGCCGCTTGGCAGTGGCGTTGCGCCGGAAGCGAATCCGCCGATCGAATGGAGCGAAACCAAAAACATCCGCTGGAAAACACCCCTTCCGGGACGCGGACACAGCACACCGATCATCTGGGGTGACCGTGTCTTTTTGACCGCGGCTCAGCCGGTTGGTGAGAAGTTCACACCGCGCCGGAGCGGACGGCCAGGTGCGCACGATAATTTGCCCGTCGACAGCAAACACCGGTTCCTGGTGATTGCCGTCGATCGTCGCCGCGGTACCGTCGTGTGGCAGAAATCGGTCCGTGAAACCGTGCCTCACGAGGGCGGTCACTACACGGCAAGCTTGGCGTCCGCCTCGCCGGTGACAGATGGAAAGCACCTGTTTGCCTTTTTTGGGTCACACGGGCTGTTCTGTTTGGACTTCGAAGGAAACGTCGTTTGGGAAAAACAGTTTGGCTTGATGCACAGCAAGCATGGACATGGCGAGGGAAGTTCGCCGGCCCTGTTCGGCGATACGCTGATTGTCAATTGGGATCACGAAGAACAATCCTTCTTGATCGCGCTGGACAAAAACACCGGCCAACCGCGATGGCGAAAGCAGCGGCAGGAGGTTACTTCGTGGAGCTCGCCGATCGTGGTTTCGCAAGACAATGTCGACCAGGTGATTGTTTGTGGTACGGATCGCGTTCGCGGATACGATCTGAAAACCGGTGACGTGATTTGGCAATGCGGGGGAATGTCGGCCAACATCGTTGCCACCCCCGTCTTTGACGACGGCGTCGTTTACGTGGGAAGCAGCTACGAGAAACGGGCGCTGATGGCGATCGATCTGGCCGGCGCCAGCGGCGACGTCACAGATAGCGACCATGTGCTTTGGATCAAGAGCCGTGGCACTCCCTATGTTCCTTCACCACTGCTGTATCACGGTTCGCTGTACTACCTGACGCATTATCAGAATGTATTGACTCGGGTGGTTGCGAAAACAGGTGAAGATTCACCGGGAGCAATGCGTCTGGGAGCACTTGGCAGCATCTACGCCTCTCCCGTTGCTGCCGCTGGCCATGTTTACGTGACCGATCTGCGGGGAGTGACCCAGGTGATTGCCCACTCGGACATTCCCCGCAACGTGGCGATCAACGAAATCGGCGAAAAGGTCAGTGCGTCGGCCGCGATTGTTGGTCGAGAACTCTTTTTGCGAGGCGACAGGCATCTTTTTTGTATCGCCGAGAATCTTCCGGAGTGACCGGTGCGCTCCGCCGCGTCCCCGGCGGGATACACTGAGACATGTTCGACGATCCCTTTCGATGGAACCATCATCATGTTGATTCGACTTGCCTGCTTGACGCTCGCCATCTGGGCAATGGTTTCTGCTGCTGCCGCTGACGATCGGCCCAATATTTTGTTGGCCATTGCTGACGATTGGTCGTACGGGCATGCCAGCGCTTACGGTTGCCAGTGGGTCGAAACGCCAGGTTTTGATCGCGTTGCGAAGGAAGGGATTTTGTTTCGGCACGCTTACACTCCCAACGCGAAATGTGCACCTTCGCGAGCGACGATTTTGACAGGCCGCTATTCGTGGCAACTCGAAGAAGCAGGAAACCACATGTGCATTTTTCCGGCCAAGTATGGCGGATACGTCGAACGACTGGTGGCGGAAGGTTACGTTGCCGGTTACACCGGAAAAGGTTGGGGGCCAGGAATCGCCGATGACGCCAGCGGCAGGCGCCGCGCCATTACCGGAAAAGCCTATTCGAACCGCAAGGCGATTCCGCCAGCCAAGGGCATTTCTCGCAACGATTACGCTGCCAACTTTCAAGATTTCTTGAACGAAGTTCCTGACGGCAAACCGTGGGTGTTCTGGTTCGGTACGACCGAGCCGCACCGTGGATACGAATTCAAATCGGGCGTTCGGCTTGGCAAGAAACTCAGTGATATCGATCGAGTTCCCGGCTATTGGCCCGACAACGAAACGATTCGTCACGACATGCTTGACTATGCGGTGGAGGTGGAGCACTACGACACGCATCTGGCGCGGATCGTCGATTCAATCGTTGCGGCTGGGCAGTTTGAGAAGACGTTGATTGTTGCCACGTCCGACCACGGCATGCCGTTTCCCCGAGTCAAGGGTCAGGCGTATGCCGATTCCAATCACATTCCGCTGGCGATCTGTTGGCCCGACGGCATTCAAGGATCTGGGCGAGTCGTTGATGATTTCGTCAACTTCACCGATCTCGCGCCCACTTTTCTTCATGCTGCCAAGATCGATCAAGAAGGTCCGATCATGCAGCCGATTTCCGGCCGGAGTCTCTTTGACATTTTCTCGTTGTCTGGTTCCGGCATCATCAACGGAGACCGCGACCACGTCCTGGTCGGCAAAGAGAGGCATGATATCGGTCGGCCCAGTGCGGGCGGTTATCCAATCCGCGGGATCAGCCAGGGTGATTGGCTGTATCTGCGCAACTATCAAGTCGATCGTTGGCCCGCAGGCAATCCCGAAACCGGTTACCTGAATTGCGACGGCAGTCCGACCAAGACCGACGTGTTGGCCAAACGGCGCAGCGGCGAAACCACCCTCTTCTGGGATCTATGTTTCGGTAAACGTCCGTCGGAGGAACTGTACAACTTGAAAGACGATCCAGACTGCGTCGACAATCTCGCCGAATCAGCCGAGCACGCGTCGATCAAAGCGAAGCTCCAAGATCGGATGGTCGCCGAGCTGAAAGAGCAGGGCGATCCAAGGATGTTTGGAAATGGCGATGTCTTTGACCGCTATCCTTATTCCGCCGCGATCACCGATCGTTTTTACGAACGCTACATGGCGGGCGAAAAAGTCCGCGCTGGCTGGGTCAGTCCCACCGACTTCGAGGAAAAACCACTCGACTGAAGGCTACTTCTCGCTCTTACCGTTATTCTTATTTTTCTTGTTGTTTTCGACCCACTTGGCAAACTTTTCCGGCCGCGCGCCGGAGTATTGATCGAGCGCCGCCTGTAGTTTGTCGTGGATTGCCCCGGCGTCGGCGGAAAGTGAACTTCGGTCAAGCGGGTTCTTTTCCAGGACGTCCTTTTCGATGTCAAAGAAGTTGCCGTTGCGATACAGCTTGTAACGCTGGTTGCGAGTGAACTCTTTCCCCTTGGAGCCTCCGTTTCTGGCGTACCATACGTAGATCCACTCGCGCGGGTTTCCTTTGCGCCCGGTCAACTGCGGCAGAAAGCTTCGTCCGTCGATTCCCAGCGACGCGGGTATCTCCGTTCCGGTTGTCTGGCAGATCGTGGGAAGAAAATCGGCGAAATCGATGATGTCATGGCACACTTTCCCTTTCGCCGTTTTGCCTGGCCAATGGGCGATGAAGGGAACTCGTGTGCCGCCATCGGTTGTTTTTCCCTTCGCGCCGGCCACTTTGCGGCCGCGCATCATCGACACGACCGGCTCGTCCGTACCGTTGTCTCCGGTGAACAAGACCAGCGTGTTGTCGCGCACGCCGGATCGGTCCAACTGTTCCAGGATGCGGCCGACCTGCTTGTCCATGTAGGTGACCATGTCGCCAAAATATTTGGGATCGCCCTTGTAGGTTTTCGATCCTTTGCTGCTGGGATCCCAATCGGCCGAATCGGGAGTCGGTTCAAACGGGCAATGCGTCAGAATCATCGGGTAGTAAAGCAAGAACGGTTGGTCGCGATTCTGCTGGATGAAACGAAGCGCGTACTGCGTGGCGACGTCGGGTCCGTAGCCGGGTGTATAGTCGACCATCTTTCCGTTGACTTCCATGCCGGGACTTGGGTAACGACTCGGCCGACGCAGTAGCTGCCACAAACAATGCTCGTCAAACCCAAAGTGATCCGGAAGCGTTTTATCTTTACCAAGTTGCCACTTGCCAACGATGCAAGTCGCGTAGCCCGCATCGCGCAACAAGTTGGCGAAGGTTGTTTGAGATCTTTCCAGTAAACCGAATTCCGCGTAGTTCCGGACGTTGTAAATGCCCGTCATCAGCTTGACACGCGACGGAGTGCAGATCGGTTGCGAGTAACAATGTTCGAAACGAACGCCTTGGCCGGCCAGTTTGTCCAGCACGGGTGTGTCGTAGGAAGTGCCTCCATTGGCACCGATACACTCGAACCCCAAATCGTCAGCCATGATCAGCACGATGTTGGGTCGGCTGGTCTGTTGGGCTGCAGGTGGCTGGGCCACAACAAGCGATACGGTGGCGAGCTGGATCAGCAGAAACACCAGCAACGTGATTCGACACGGAGTTGAAGCAAGGAAAGAAATCATGGGGAACTCGTTGGCTGGCGGAAGATGATTCTTGCGTCTCGATTCGATGTGCGGGTCACCGCTTCGTTCTACTTGAAAATAGTCCAAGTGGCGCCACAAAGCTCACGGGGCTTGATCTGGTGACGGAGCGTTCATCGAAGCCTCTACGGCGACGAACCGGTGACGAAACAGCCAGCGTTGCCAAAAACGTGGTCTTCGCAGCAACGGATCGTCGACGGAGACTTCGTGTTGTTTTCCGCGGCGGGTTTGCAGCAGCAGGCGGTCATCGTCTAGCACTTCGCGTACCACCCAGTACTTGTCGATGGTGTAGTTGTACGTTTCACCGCGAGCGGCGGGGACGACATTGCGGGCTCTCCGGCCCGGCGACACGCTTCGCTTCGGTTTGCGATAGATGGCCCAGTCCCCGGCTGACCATCTGCTCAACTGCATTTTCCCCTCCCTGTGGAATCACTTGCCGCAGGCATTGCGTTCTGAATCTGGCACCGTAGAATGCCGAGTTCTTAACAGAAAATTAACAATTGTGAAACCAGACACGATGATGGTAGCCCCTTGGACCTTTCCGCACTTGTACAGCTGACCTACGAGCTGGTTGGGGGGCTAGGACTATTCCTCCTCGGTATGAAAAACATGTCCGAGGGAATGCAGGCGGTTGCTGGAAGCAGCTTGCGGCGGATCATCGGCGCGGTGACCAACAACCGGTTTTTCGCCACGATCTGCGGCGTCGTTGTCACCTGTGTGGTGCAGTCGAGTTCGATCACCACGGTGATGGTGGTGGGGTTCGTCAATAGCGGCGTGATGCAATTGGCACAGGCCATCGGCATCATCATGGGCGCGAACATCGGCACCACGATCACCGGTTGGATCCTGGTTCTCAAGATCGGCAAGTATGGCCTTCCGCTGCTGGGCGTATCGGCGTTCGTCTACCTGTTTTCCAAGGGCGACCGATGGCGGTATTGGGCGATGTCGGTGATGGGTGTGGGAATGATCTTCTTTGGCTTGGAGCTGATGAAGGATGCCTGCGCGATCATCAAGGAGACTCCCGATTTTGAAGCATGGTTCCAGATGTTCCAGGCCGATTCCTATGCGGGAGTACTGAAATGCGCGTTGGCCGGATGCGTGCTGACGACGCTGGTGCAGTCATCATCGGCAACACTTGGGATCACGATTTCATTGGCTTATCAGGGAGTGATTCCCTACGAGACGGCAGCCGCCCTGGTGTTGGGTGAAAACATTGGAACGACCATCACGGCTTTCTTGGCCTCGTTGGGAGCGACAACCAACGCTCGCCGGGCCGCCTACTTTCACGTCATTTTTAATCTTGTCGGCGTATTCTGGATCACGTTGATCTTCGCCTGGTACATCGATTTCATTCAGTGGGTGGTTGGTGGTGATGTCGCGGAGGCGGTCACCAAGGGTGACCAGACAACCTATCCCCATACCACTCCGGCGATCGCGGCAACGCATACGATCTTCAACGTTGCCAACACGGTGATGTTTCTTCCGCTGTTGCCCTGGTTCGTGAGGATGCTGAACCGACTGGTACCATCGAAAGAGTTCAAGGAAAAGCCGCGACTGACCGACTTGGACATCCGGATCCTGGAAACACCCTTGCTGGCGATCGAACAATCTCGCCGAGAAATCGAAAAGATGGGTGACGGTTGCCAAAAAATGCTTGATTGGTTGCACGAACTTGTGCAGCAGGACGACCCCGATCGCGCCTTGGCCGATCGTCTGAAAAGGCGCGAACAGGTGCTCGATTCGATGCAAGATGAAGTGACCGAGTTCGTCACCAATCTGCTGGCCGGCAACGTTCCCCACTCGGTGGCCGATGAAGCTCGGCGACAACTGCGGATGGCGGATGAGTACGAATCGATCAGCGATTACATCGCGAACCTGGACAAGTTTGATCGCAAGCTGCGCCGTGATGGGCATCGTTTCACAACCGATCAACGCGATGATCTTGCCAAACTCAACCGGCAACTCGCCGCCTACCTGAAAGACGTTAACGAAGGATTGGTTCAGGCCAATCGCAACGTGCTGACGGAAACCAACGCCACGTCACAGCGAGTGCGAAATCAGATCAAGCAGCTGCGTCGTAAACATCTGGACGATCTGTCCACCGAAAAAATCTCGCCTCAGGTGAGTGTTGCCTTCCTGGCGACCTTGAACGCCTACTCTCGCGTTCGCGATCATTCGCACAACATTGCCGAGGCGGTTTCCGGCGAAAAATGATGGTCGGCGTGCTCTCCGAGTTCGCTGGCGCGGGGTACTGCGCCAGCGAGATTGGAGAGCACGCCGATAGTAAAATGTGGCTGACACCGATCGCCCTTCCTTCACGCCACTCCCAAGAAGAATTTCATGATTTTGACGCTCCGAAAACTGTCGCAGTCAACCAGATTGTTCTTTTGCGTTTCGGGACTCCTTTTGCTTGCTGTGCAGGCCGGTTTGGCGGAGGAGACTGGTGAGACGTTTTCTAAAAAGACGTTTGTTTACAAAACGGTGGGCCAGTTGAAGATCGAGGCCGATGTGTACCGGCACGATGATGGGGTCGCCCGGCCGGTGGTGGTTTGGCTGCATGGCGGAGCGCTGATCATGGGCAGCCGCACGGCCGTTCCCAAACAGCTGCAGGACCTGGCAAAGAAACAGCGTTTTGTTCTGGTCTCTTTCGACTATCGGCTTGCCCCTCAAGCCAAGCTTGGGGAAATCGTTCAGGACACACGAGACGGCATCGCCTGGGTGCGCCAGCAAGGGCCGAAGTTGTTTGCCGCCGATCCGTCGCGAATGGTCGTTGCCGGCGCGTCGGCCGGTGGCTACCTGGCGTTGATGGCCGGTGTTTCCACCAAGCAACCTCCTATCGCGATCGTTTCGTACTGGGGTTTCGGAGACGTGGACGGCGATTGGACAACCAAGCCCAACGATGCTTATCGCAAAGGAAAACTGATTGAGAAAGAGGTGGCCTGGTCCGGTGTCGGCGATCAAGTGCTCACCAGCACCGATCAGACCAGTGGCCGAGGCCGTTCGACTTTCTTTGTTTACCTCAAACAAACTGGCCAATGGGTCAGCGCGGTGGCTGGATTGGATCCCGTGGCGGATCGAGAGAAGCTCGCTCCCCTCAGTCCGATCCGAAATCTCACGCCCGATTTTCCGCCCACGATGTTGTTGCACGGAACGGCCGATCCGGATGTTCCGGTGGAACAATCGACGGCGATGGCAGCGGCGCTCCAGCAGCTTGGCGTTCCATGCGAATTGATCACCATCGAAAATGGCGGGCACGGGCTTTGGGGCGGTGATCGCAAACTGATCGAACAGGCGTTTCAGCGTTCGTTGGATTACATCACCGAGCGTTTGAACGAAGAGCCGGCGGGCGGTTGAAGATGCTTGGGCTTTTCGTCATCGGTTTCCATCGAGCGGATCCAGCAGCGAACGGGCGATTTTGTCGGAGAGTTTTTTGGTGTTCATGCCGTCGCTATTGGCCAGCACTGCGATGGTGATCTGAGCATCGACATAGTAGGCCAGGTCGGCGCGGAATCCGGCAATGCCGCCGCCATGTCGTATGACTTGGCGGCCATCGAGCGTTTCCAGCCGGACACCGAAGCCGTAACGAAAGGATTTCCCACTATTGAGTTTGCCTTTGGCGGTCATCAGGGCCATGGATTCCTTCGTCAGCAGTCGATGTTTGACCAGTCCGCGTTTCCAGGTGATCAGGTCGGTTGCTGTGGAAGCAATGTTGCCGGCGCCAATGGTCTGATTCATGTGGATGAAGGGAGCGTTTCGGAGCCGGCCACCCCACCGTGTGTAACCGAAGGCGCGATGGGGGATGATTTGGACCGAGTTATCACAGAACGTCTGATCCATTTCGAGTTGGCGGAAGAGACGTTGCTCCACAAAGTCACGGAACGGTTTTCCCGATACCTTTTCGACGACAACGGCCAGCAAAAAATATCCTGAATTGCAATAGCTGTGTTTTTCGCCGGGTTTGAAATCGAGTGGAAGATGTTGAAACCGCTCCATGACTTCCTGCGGAGAGACTGCCAGGGGACGTTCCCGGCGATAACCGGGTAATCGTGTGAAGTCCTTGACCCCGGCGGTGTGCTGTAGCAGATGACGAATCGTCACGCCGGCTGCGTGCTTTGGGTAGTCGGGCAGGTACCTGGTCAGGGACGCATCAAGATCGATTTTTCCTTCTTCCACCAACAGCAGGATCGCTGCGGCGGTGAACTCCTTGGTAATCGAACCGATTCGAAAGACCGTCTCTTGGGTCGCCGGCACGCTGAGTTCCACGTTGGCAAGCCCGAAGCCTGCCGCGCAGACAATCTCGTCTTCACGCGCAACGGCAATGCTCAGACCGACCGTCTGCCCCGATTCGACCGCTTGCTGTCCGAGTCGATCGACCAGGGTGGCAATATCATCGGAGTGATCGACGGCAGCGGCAAACGAGCTTTTCCATAGCAGCAGGGCGGCGACGATCAATTTTTTGAAAGGAAACATCTCGAACCGTTTAAGCGATGACAAGGCAATTCGGCTTGGCGGAACCGTCGACTTGGCCAGACGCAGCGAGTACTGTTGTACGAGTCAGACGATCTCCAAACACAAGTTTGCTTGTGAGTCGAAGGTGACGAAACCCCTGAATTGGATTTGGGTCGATGAAACCTGCACGAGCGGTCCTTCTTTTTCTGAGCATGCTGCTTGCGGTGGCAACTAGTTTGACCGCTACCGCGGAACAACGGCCCAACGTTCTGTTTCTTGCCGTCGATGACATGAAGGACTGGGTGAACTGCCTGGGCGGTTACCAGGGAACGGTACATACGCCGAACATCGACCGCCTGGCCAGTCGTGGCATGCTGTTCACTGCTGCGCATTGTCCGTCACCCAAGTGCGCTCCGTCGCGAGCGGCGATCATGACCGGCCTGCGACCATCGACCACCGGTTTGTACGACAATGGCCACTGGTGGTTGCCCAATTTACCGGGCGTGATCACGATACCGGTGCATTTCCGTCATCATGGCTACCGCGTTGTCGGCGCGGGAAAAATCTTTCACCACACCGCCGGCAACCATCCGCCCAATCAGTGGGACGACTTCCTGCCGATAACCTTTCGCAACGATCCATGGTTTCGAGGGGTCAAGCTGAACTATCCGTGGTCGAAATCGGGGCCCCCGCCGAAAGGCTTTCCGCTTAGTGGCCTTGACGGACTCGGTCACGAAAACGATTGGGGGTCGCTGGGGATTGCCGAACAGGAATACGACGACTCACGAAGCGCCGACTACGCCGTCAACTTCCTGCGGCAGAGACAGGAAAAGCCGTTCTTTTTGGCATGCGGACTCTTTCGGCCTCACCTGCCATGGTATGTCCCGCGGAAGTACTTTGATCTGTATTCGGTTGACGAAGTCGTGTTGCCAGAGGTGCGCAACGATGATCTTGATGATCTGCCGGCGGAAGGATTGAAATTTGCCCAAGCGCGGCGAAGCGATCTGCAGGTGATCACCAAAGCGGACAAATGGAAACATGCGATACGGGCTTATCTTGCCAGTATCACCTACGCCGATCATCAGCTTGGCCGCGTTCTGGATGCGCTCGATGGCAGCCCGCATGCGACAAACACGATCATCGTCTTTTGGTCAGACCATGGTTGGCACCTTGGTGAAAAGCAGCATTGGCACAAGTCAACGTTGTGGGAGGAGGCGACGCGAATACCGTTGATCGTTGTCGTTCCCGGAAAGCCTCCGGGTGTCTGTGATCGTCCCGTCAGCCTGTTGGATTTGTACCCAACGTTGATTGAGTTGGCAGGGCTGGAGGCAATCACACCCCTGGATGGCGTCACACTTGGTCCGTTGCTTCGAAACCCAAACGCTTCGTGGCATCGTCCCGCCGTGATCGAGTTCCAGCGTGGCAATGCCGCCGTTCGTTCGGACCGTTACCGCTACATTCGCTATCGCGATGGCGGTGAGGAACTGTATGACCACCAGGCCGATCCACATGAATGGAACAACCTGGCAGCCAGTGAGAAACACTCGGCGATCAAGCAGGAACTTGCAGGCTGGATCCCCAAGCGATGGGCCAATCCGGCTCCCACCAAAAGTGCGTTTCGCTTCGATTCGGAAACCTTCACGTGGACGCACAAACAAACGGGTGAAGTAACACGTGGGAAAGAAAGATGATGCGAATCAAATGGATCTTGGTAACGGTACTGGCCCTGGTACCCGCTGCGCAAGGTTGGGCCGATGAGCCGAAAACCAACGTCGTTTTGATCCTGATCGACGATCTTGGTTGGCGAGATCTCGGCTGTTACGGCAGCCAGTACTACCGAACACCCAACATCGATCGTCTTGCCGACGAAGGCATGCGGTTCACCGACGGTTACGCGGCCTGCAACGTTTGTTCGCCAACACGGGCAGCGATCATGACCGGAAAGTATCCGGCTCGATTGCTGCTGACTCAATGGTTGCCGTCGGGGCGATGGAGTCCCGCCAAAAACAAGCTGCGCGAAGCGAGGTACTTGTCGAATTTGCCGCTGGAGGAAGTGACGATCGCAGAGGCGCTGCGCGAGGCGGGTTATTGCACGGCGTTCATGGGCAAATGGCACTTGGGAACGGAAACGTACTACTACCCAGAGCATCAAGGTTTTGATCTGAATGTCGCCGGCCGCGATTACGGCGCGCCGGGCAGCTACTTTTATCCGTTCGAGGGAAGTTGGAAGATTCCCACCACCGGCAAAAAGTTGCGCAAGGAATCGCCGCTACCCGGAAAGGAGGGCGATTATCTTGTCGACCGGCTCGCCGAAGAAGCGGAGAAGTTCATTCGCGAAAGTGCCGACAGCCCCTTCTTCCTGATGCTTTCGCACTACGCCGTGCACACTCCGCTGCAAGGGATTCCCGAAAAGGTCGCCCGGTACCAGCAGGTTGTCAGCGAGAAGCAACAGGGCAATCCAAAGTATGCCGCGATGGTTGAAAGCGTCGATGACAGCGTTGGTCGAGTGATGACGACGTTGATCGAGCTGGGGATCGCCAAGCGGACGCTGGTGATTTTTACCAGTGACAACGGCGGTTTCGCCAAGGCGACCGACAATTCGCCGCTGCGAGCGAACAAGGGATCGAACTACGAAGGCGGAATTCGCGTGCCGGTGATCGTTCGCTGGCCTGGCCAAGTCGATCCCGGTTCAGTGTCCCACGAGCCTGTGATCAGCACCGATTTTTACCCAACGATTCTTGCCGCCACCGGCCAGAGGCTGCGACCCCACCAACATCTTGACGGCGAAAACCTGGTTCCTGTTTTGACCGGCAGCGGCCGGCTCGATCGCGAAGCGATCTATTGGCATTACCCACACTACAATCAGCACCCCCAGAGTTTTCCCTCCGGCGTGATTCGCGCCGGCGACTGGAAACTGATCGAATCCTTCGAAACCGGCCGGCGATCGCTTTATAACCTTGCCACCGATCTTGGCGAGACCACCGATCTGGCCGACAGCGAGCCGGCGAGGGTAGCCCGATTGCATGCGAAGTTGCAGGCCTGGCGCCGCGAAGTTGGCGCCGATCCAATGAAGCCGAATCCCGAATACGAAGCCGAGTGATTGGCTGGACAATGCCAACGTCCTCGTTTTTCCTTGGCTCCCTTTCTCCCACTCTCCTCTTCTCCCTCTCTCGTTTAAGAGGGGGAGAGAGGGAGAAGAGGAGAGTGGGAGCTTGAGTGACGAGATGTCGTTCCAACTGGTGTGGAGCGAGCATGCTGGCACGGCGTTTTGGGGTACGGTATGTATGATAGGATCTGTATTCCATTCGTTTCGGGTCACACCTAAAGGCGCAGTACGATCATGCATCATTTTCACCGACGCGATTTTTTGAAGTCGGCTGCTTTTGCCGCTACCGCGACCTCCGCAGCTTCGATCACACTTGCTCAAGATGCGGCGGCATCGATGAATTTTGGATTGGTGACCTATCTGTGGGGAAAGGACATGGACCTGCCCACGCTGATCGATACCTGTGAAAAATCGGGCATCACCGGTGTCGAGCTGCGGACCCAGCATGACCATGGAGTGGAACCAACGTTGTCCAAGGCCGAGCGAGAGGAAGTGCGCAAGCGGTTTGCTGACAGCTCGGTCGAACTGGTCGGCTACGGATCGAATGCTCAGTTTCACGAGGCCGATCCGGCCAAGCTGAAACAGAACATTGAATGGACCAAACAGTACGTCGAACTGATGCACGATTGCGGCGGCACTGGTGTGAAGGTCAAACCGAATGGGTTTGCAGGAGGCGTCGCGAAGGAAAAGACGATCGAGCAGATTGGCAAAGCTCTGAACCAGGTCGCCCAGTACGGCGAGGGATTCGGTCAACAAATCCGCGTTGAAGTCCACGGGCGCGGTACAAGCGAGTTGCCGGTGATCCGCGATATCTTTCAAGTGGCGGATCATCCGGGTGCCACGGTCTGCTGGAATTCCAACGACGTCGATTTGCAAGGTCAAGGTTTGGAACACAATTTCAACCTGGTCAAGGATCGATTCGGCGCGACCGTCCACATCCGCGAACTGAATGTCGGCGACTATCCTTATCCAGAACTCATGAAGTTGTTTGTGAAGATGAACTACAGCGGCTGGATCTTGCTGGAAGCTCGCACCAACCCGACCGACAAGGTCGCCGCTTTGATTGAGCAACGAGAGCTGTTTCAGCAGATGACGGGGCGTTCTTCCTGACGGATCGAAGGCTCGTCCTTTTCACGTTCGTTGCTCTTTGCCCCGCCGGCCTACTCTTTGCGATCGATACAACCGGACCCTGTTTGTGGTATCTCCGGACCGGGGCAAACCCGCATTGTCGACCCTCGCAGAATGATCAACTCCAATGATCATGATCAGGAATCATTGCCCAACCGGCATCTTCTCCGATATCCGAGTGATCGACTTTCTGAAAGGGCTAACACGGTATGCTAGGCCAATCTTTTCGCAATCGTATTCGACGCAGTGCTCGGTCCAAACGTGCTCGCAGGGCGCGCGTGTTGCGTGTTGAACGTTTCGAGCAACGTCGATGTCTTGCCGCCGCTGCGGCGAACTTCGATTTTTCGCAGTTACAGGTTGATCCGACCTCCTTTGATGCATCCAGCATCATCGTTCGTTTTCGATCCGAAGCCGGCGCGATTCACGAAACTGCCGATCTGTACGGGCCGACTCGTACCGCGGGAACGGTTCCTTTGGGCTTTGGTTTGCACCAACTGGAATTGAAGCCGGGTGTTTCAATCGAATCGATGCTGCAAACCTATCGAAACGACACCAACGTGTTGTACGCCGAACCCGATTATCGTGTCCGGGTCGCGTCGGTTCCGAATGACGCGCTGTTTGGCGATCAGTGGGACATGCACAACACCGGTCAGCTTGGCGGTGTTGCCGACGCTGACATCGACGCGCCCGAAGCTTGGGACTTGTCAACTGGCACAGGTTCCACGGTTGTCGCCGTCATCGATACCGGCGTTGACTACCTTCATCCCGATTTGGCGCCCAACATCTGGACCAATCCGGGTGAGGTTCCGGGCGACGGGATCGACAATGACAACAACGGCTACGTGGACGACGTTCACGGCTACGATTTTTTCAACGACGACGGCGATCCTCTTGACGACCACAACCACGGCACGCATGTCGCCGGGACGATTGGTGCCAGGGGCAACAACTCTGTTGGTGTTGCCGGGGTCAACTGGGACGTGCAGATCATGGCGGTGAAATTTCTGGGTGCCGATGGTTCGGGTAGCACCAGTGATGCGATCGCCGCGGTGCGCTACGCGGTCGATAACGGCGCCCAGATCTCCAACAACTCGTGGGGCGGCGATCCTTACTCGCAAGCACTTTACGATGCGATCGCTGACGCTCGTGACCAGGGGCACATCTTTGTTGCCGCGGCAGGAAACGGCAATTTCATCGGCCTTGGCGTCGACAATGACGCCACGCCGTTTTACCCCGCCAGTTACGACCTGGATAACATCGTTGCCGTCGCCGCGACCGATCGCAACGATCAAATCGCGATCTTCTCCAACTTCGGAAGCACAAGCGTCGACGTCGGCGCGCCCGGCGTCGACATTCTCAGCACACTGCCCGGCGGGGGTTACGGAAATTCCAGCGGTACCTCGATGGCGGCGCCCCATGTCGCTGGGGCGCTCAGCCTGGTACGCGACTTTGATCCATCACTGACCCCTCAGCAGATCGTCGATCGAGTCTTGCTGTCTGCTGATCCGATTCAAGCTTTGGATGGGATCACAGTGACCGGCGGAAGGCTCAATCTTGCTTCGTCGCTAGAGCCCGATACCACCGGGCCGCAGATTGCCGATGTCCAACCTGACGGACTTGTTTTGGAACCCTTCAGCAGCCTGCGAATCTCGTTCAACGAGTCGATCGACGCGTCGACGTTCACGCTGGCGGACATCGCTCAGTTTTCCGGTCCTCAAGGTAATATCGGCATCACGTCGATCGACCCGGTGGCAGGATCGAATAGCCGACAATTCGATTTGACCTTTCCGATCCAGTCCGAAGCGGGCCAGTACGATCTGATCGTGTCGCCCGGTATTCTGGACCGATTTGGTAACCAGATGGATCAGAACGGAAACGGTACAGGGGGTGAAATTCCTGGCGACGAGTTCAACCATCAGGTTGTCAAAGCCGACGCGGTTGCCCGGTATGATTTTGGCACTGCGATTTCGCCGGTAGCGGCAGGCTACACACGCGTGGTGCACAGCGATACGTATAGCACTGCGTCGGGATACGGGTGGCAAACCGGTCCTGTCTTTTCACTCGATCGTGGTGGCGATCCGCTCACCGCCGACATCAACTACACCGCCAACGCGACTTTTGCCGTCGATTTGCCCAACGGTGAGTACGACGTGATTGTCACTCTCGGAGAACACATCCTTTCGCATGACTTGATGGGAGTGTTTTTGGAAGGTGTGCAGATGGATTCTGTCTCCACCGCTGCCGGGCAGTTTGTCGCGAATACCTATCGCACCAGCGTCAGTGACGGGCAACTGAACCTTGGACTTTAAGACTTGGGCGGCAGCAATGCTTGGGCGGTGATCAATGGATTGGATGTTGTCTTTGCCGGGCCCGATGTGACCAGTCCCCATGTTGTTTCCACCGACGCGGCCGGCACGGTAACAGGACCGATCGATCGAATCACCGTTTCGTTTGGCGAAGCGATCCAGGCCAGCAGCTTTACACTCAGTGACGTCGCCGTGTTGGAAGGTCCGGGCGGACCGATCACTCCCACAGGCGTCAACCAAATAGCACCCGGCGACTTTGAAATCACTTTCGATTCCCAGAACACGCCGGGAGACTACCGCCTGGTGGTTGGCCCCAGCATCACCGATGTTGCCGGAAACTTGATGGATCAAGATGGTGACGGAACCGGAGGCGAAGCATCGGATGACCAATTCGAGACAACGTTCACGCTCGAAACAGGTCCACAGTACGTCGGTCGTTTTGATTTCGGCACGGCCGATTCGCCACTGGAAACCGACTACACGCGGATCGTTCACAACGACACCTACGATGCCTCGGTTGGATACGGTTGGCAGTCGGGCACGGTCTTTTCGATCAATCGCGGCGGCGATCCGCTGACTCGTGATTTGAACTACACCAAGGATGCGGTCTTCGCGCTCGATCTTCCCAACGGCGAATACGATGTGACCGTAACGATGGGCGAGGCTCTGGTGGGCCGTGACCAGATGGGCGTGTTGTTGGAGGGAGTTCAAGTCGATTCGGTCACTACCGCCGCTTGGGAGTACGCCGTCAATACTTATCGAACCAGCGTGGCTGACGGGCAATTGAACCTCGGTCTGCTGGATTTGGGCGGCGCCAACGCTTGGACGGTGATCAACGGATTGGATGTCATCTTTGTCGGTCCCGACACCACCAGTCCCGTTGTCGTTTCGACCGATGCGGCCGGCACGGTGACGGGACCGATCGATCGAATCACGGTGTCGTTTGGCGAAGCGATCCAGGCTGCCAGCTTTACGATCGATGACGTCGTCGTGTTGGAAGGTCCGGGCGGACCGATCGCTCCCACCGGTGTCAACCAAACGGCCCCCGGCGACTTTGAAATCACTTTCGATTCCCAGAACACGGCGGGAGACTACCGTTTGGTGATCGGTCCGAACATCACCGATGTTGCCGGGAACTTGATGGATCAAGATGGTGACGGAACCGGAGGCGAAGTGGGCGAGGACGAATTCGAGACGACGTTCACGCTCGAGGCGGGTCCGCAGTACGTCGGTCGTTTTGATTTCGGCACGGCCGATTCGCCACTGGAAACCGACTACACGCGGATCGTTCACAACGACACGTACAACGCCTCGGTCGGATACGGTTGGCAGTCCGGTTCGGTCTTTTCGATCAATCGTGGCGGCGATCCGCTGACTCGTGATTTGAACTACACCAAGGATGCGGTCTTCGCGCTCGATCTTCCCAACGGCGAATACGATGTGACCGTGACGATGGGCGAGGCCCTGGTGGGCCGCGACCAGATGGGTGTGTTGTTGGAGGGCGTTCAAATCGATTCGGTCACCACCGCCGCTTGGGAGTATGCCGTCAATACTTATCGAACCAGCGTGTCGGATGGGCAATTGAATCTTGGACTGCTAGACTTGGGCGGCGCCAACGCTTGGACGGTGATCAACGGATTGGATGTCATCTTTGTCGGTCCCGACACCACCAGCCCCGTCGTTGTTTCGACCGATACCGCTGGAAACATCGCCGGGCCGATCGACCGGGTCACCGTTTCGTTTGGCGAAGCGATCCAGACTAGCAGCTTTACGCTCGACGACGTCGCTGTGTTGGAAGGTCCCAGCGGACCGATCGCTCCCACCGGCGTCAATCAAACGGCCCCCGGCGATTTTGAAATCACTTTCGATTCCCAAAACACGCCGGGAGACTATCGTCTGGTGATCGGTCCGAATATCGCTGACGTTGCTGGGAACTTGATGGATCAAGATGGTGACGGAACCGGAGGCGAAGCGCCGGACGACCAATTCGAGACGACGTTCACACTTCAAGCGGGGCCGCAATACGTCGGTCGCTTTGACTTCGGCACGGCCGACTCACCACTGGAAACCGATTACGCACGCGTCGTTCACAATGACTCGTACGATGCTTCGGTCGGACATGGCTGGCAATCCGGTTCGGTCTTTTCGATCAATCGTGGGGGCGACCCGTTGACTCGCGACGTCAACTACACGAACGACGCGACTTTTGCGGTGGATCTTCCCAACGGCGAGTACGACGTGACCGTGACGATGGGAGAAGTCTTGATTTCTCACGATCAAATGGGCGTGTTTTTGGAAGGTGTTCAGATCGATACCGTCACGACCGGCCCCTGGCAATTCGAGGTCAACACCTACCGCACGACGGTCAATGACGGACAACTGAACCTTCGTCTGCAAGACCAGGGCGGCAGCAACTTCTGGGCTGTGATCAACGGGCTGGAAGTCGTCTCGGTCGACTAGTCGGCGATCCTGAAAATCATGGAGCAGGAGCTGGCTTTGAATTTCTTTTCATCGGGATGTTTTCAGCAATCGTGCGCAGATCACTAATCCGCTGTTGGGCTTCATTCGATTCGTTTTCATCGGTCGTTTCACGAGTGATGATGGTGTAGTTGCCAATCGCATTCAATGCATACACCGCTCGTTGAGCTTTGGTCAATCCAAATCGCGCCCGTGCCGCCGATTCGTAAGTTTGAGCGAGAAAATGCGATTCACGCAGGAGCTCGATTCGTCCCTCTTCGACCCAAGGTTGTTGTTGGCGGGCGGCATACTCCTGTTGCAGTGCAGCCGCTTCTTCCGCCACAGGCAAATCGGACCACCTTCTTTGAATTTCGTCGAGCATCCCCAGGGACGAGCGGATTGTCGAAGTGTCTTCTAGCAGCGTCTTGCAGTCATCCAGTACCGCCGCGGCAAACTCTTCACGGGTAACGCGGCCCTGAATCCGGAGAACAGGCCGCGACTCGGCGCTACTTCGTCGGTCGGCGGCTGCTTGTTCGAGCCAATGAAACGCTGAATCGAATGTTTGGGGCGGTGGTGCGGCGTGCCCCCGCCGCGGAAGCACTTGGCATCGGGCTCGTACTCCTAAGCTTTGCAAAAACGGCGTTTGGATTCGGGCCATTTCGAGCCCCGCCATTTCGTTTTCACCGACAATCGAAGCGATGCTCAGCCGGTGGATCATTCGGTCTCGATGCCACGGCGTTGGCGGCGGCCGCACAACCATGTTAGAGGCGATGACTCCTCCGAAATACTCGGGCAGCATCATCGCGATCTGTGCCGCCATGGTTCCACCACCGGAGTATCCAGCGAGATAAGTTCGGTCGGGATCGATGGGAAAGTTGCGTCTCACTTCGTCAAGACAATCCAGGGCGATGCGAATTCGCTCTGCACTGGGCGTGGAGTTGCCGGCACCGTGGGGACCAATGTAGATCACGCCTTCCCGCATGCACGTTGGCCCCACGAGGTCCCAGCCCATGGGAGTGTCGCGAAACGAGATGAACAAAATGACCGGCAATTTTCCCGCGACGGCGCCCCGTGGTGCGTACAGGTCAAAACGTTGTGCGGTTGGTTTGTATTCCGGCAAAAGATCTTCTGGCACTTCCGCATGGCTCTTGCCCGACACGGCGTAAGTCCAATCGATCGTCGTCGGAGCCGTCACACGAACTTTCCTTCGTTGGACGAAGGATTGAGCGGAAGAAGAAGACTCAAGGGCAAGGGAGAAGATGATCGCGACGGCCAACAGGTGACGGTGGGATTCGGTGGCATTTGGCATTTCGCACCCTTGCAGGCCTACAAGTCGAACGAAGTTTGTTCGTGTTTGGGCAGGTTCCATGCTTCAGCCTACCATCACTTCGTCATTTCTGAAAACGAAGCCGGTTCCGTCGTCGATCATTCGCCCTGGACTTGCTGCCTGATCAGATAAGGCGGTTGACCCTGGCGATGAATGGCGATGACGTAACCCTTTTCAAGCAGGCTGGGGACCAGTTGCTTGCCGACTTCCTGTTGCAGCGCGCCGGGGAACACTTCCGAGATTCTTATTGCGGGCTCGCCCTGTTCGCTTTGGAAACCGTACACCAACAAACCGCAGCGATCGGGTCGCATCACCTCGCCGCCGGGCCGGTCACCCCAGCCGTCGGAAAGGTACATGCACTCGAATCGTCGGCAGACTTGAGGACGCTGAGAGTACTGACCACACCCGCGCTGTGTCAGGTGCGGGCAATCTTGATAAGCATCCTTCTGTAGCTCGGCAATCGCGATCACGGTGCAGCATGCGGTGCAGTCCCCACAACGGTTGACGACTGGAAGTGGCTTCCCGCGCATCGGTGCTTTCTTTTTCATCAGCCGAGTTGCCGCCTACCCGTCCCTACCGATCGATCACCGGCTTGATGTTGACGGTGATCGCTCCCAGACGGCGGGCAAGTTTTTTGATTCTTTGCCGTAGGTTTGCGAGACCACGAATCCGCTTGCTTGTGACATGTAAAAAATTCGGCCGTTGGAAACGACCGCGCCCAAACATTCTCGCGAATCGATCGCCGGGCCTGTCGAAACCAATTTGCCGTCGGCCGACAGATCGATCATGTCCATGTTTGCTCCCAGTACGTAGGGCTCGGAAAGTGTGAAACGGCAGCAGGCGTAGTTGTGTCCGATGCTGCCGCTGACTTTTCCGGTCTGCCGGTCAAAGATGTTTCCCTTTCCCCGCAGCGCGTTGGAAAAGATGAATTGCTCTCCCACCGTGACGACGTTCAATGCCGAAGTCACCGCGTCGGACTTCCAAACCAACGATCCGTCTTTGGCATCCAGGCACCAAACGAAGCGGTCGTCCGTTCCTTCTTTGGCGCGATTGAACCCGCCGATGTAAATTCGTCCGTCGCGCGAACTGAGCGTACACTTGGAGGTGACGTAGTAGTCGGTCGTCAGCCACTCGACTTCGCCCGTCGCGGGATCCAACCTGGCGGTCAAGCCGTTGTTTTCCGCCGGCAATCCGCGACGGCGGCGAGCACTTTCGGCATACCCGAAGAAAACGGAGTAAAAGAGCTTGCCGTCCAAGATGCAGATGCCGCAGTCGTTGCCGCCTCGACCGTACTGCGAAAAGTCTTTTTCCCAAACCACGTTGCCCGTCTCCAAGTCCCAAGCCCAAATTCGGGGACGATGGTTTCTGGGATAGTACGGGTTGTCGTTGGAGTAAATCCAGCTCATCACTTCTTTCCCGCCCCGATCGACAGGCTGGCCGCGGAAGGTGAACGGCTTTTCGGTGCCCTGAGCCGCATAGTCGCCCGAACCGGATGCGTAGATGGCGACGTTTCCGTGCACGACCGGTGGAAACTGCCGGCTCCAACTTGGCGAACCAGTAAACGGCGCTTCCCACAACAGTTTGCCGGTTTCTGCGTCCAGACAACGCATCCGCGATTGCTCGATCCCGGCCTGCGGCACAATCAACTTGCCGTCGGCGTACAGGGGCGAGGTGAATGACAGGTACACATCGGGCCAATACCGTCGCCAAAGCAAACGGCCCGTGTCCTGTTCCACTGCGATGACTTGGCCTTCGGCGGTGTGCATGTACAACCGGCCGCCGCCGCATACCGGCAAATGCTTGACCGTTCCTTCCAAACGCCGGGCCCAACGCATCCTTAGCGGTGGTTGCAATCCCTGGTCGTTCGCGTTGGTTCCGGCAAAGTCGCCGTAGTTGGTATACCAGTTGTATTTGTCATCGGCATACGGGCCGGTGAGCGGGCTGCGGATCTTCCAGAGTTGAAGGTCCTTGGCCGGTAAACCGGCATGCGGACTGGCAGTCTTGTCGGTTTGCGCCCGATCTGCCTTTCCACCCACGTACAGATAACCATCCTCGCAAGGAACAAAGATCTGATCTTCGGCGATCGCGACCGATGCAGTGATCGGAGATCCGAAAGGGGTGGCAAGTGAGACCGTTTTTCCGTCGCCCAGCGGCACGATGTACAGTTTGCCGTCAAGACCGCCGTAGACAGCGTGATCCCTGGTCAGAACCGGCGGGCAAATCGACCCGGCATCGCACAACACCACCGGCGGTTGCTGGCTGCCGACGGTGTGCCGGCACAATCCGGCGCCATGTTCCGGCCGCACGCGGTAGACATCTTTTCCACGAACGCTGACCGACGCAAAACTCAACAGGCCATGTTGGTCGATCGATGTTTCTGTACCCGGAACGACGCTGGTTTCGACTTTGGATGAAGTATCGTTCTGATCCGAGGAGCCAAGACGCATGATCTCCACGCGGCCAGCGTTGTCGCGGCGATGCCACTGGACGTAGACATTGCCTTGGGCATCGGCGCTTTGGCCAAAGGTTGCCGGAAACTCCTTGCCAACATAGTCAGGTATCTGCGCAACAGCGCGCAGTTGAGGATGGTCGCCCGCATCTTCTAAAAAAACGGTCCGTCCGCCGGCTGGCATCACCACCGTTTGATCGACCAAGCAGATATCCCGCGAACATACAAAGTGATCTCGCCAGGTAACGCGGTCACCCCGAAAAGCCAACCAGTCTTCTCCTTTCCAGCGATCGCCTTCGAAGCCGACGACCTCTTTCACGAAGTCCCAAGTCCAAACTTGATCCCCATCGGGGCGAACCGAATAAACCTTCGCACCCAACGTTGCAAAATAAACTCGCTGGCGACCGACTGCTGGAGAAGCAAAGATCGGTTCGCCGCAATCGATTTTTCGAATCACCGAACCGGTATTGCGGTCCAGCACATAGTAGTGGCCCGCCATGGTGCCAACGTGTACAAAATCGCCGATCACGGCCGGGGAAGCAACGTTGTTGCAGTTGCCTGCGCCGCCGGCCGTTGCGAACCGCCAAACCACATCGAAGGTTTTTGTATCGACGGCAAACAAGACGCCCGAACCATCGATCACAAACACCTTGCCGCCAGCAACCACGGGAGCGGCAAGGATCGCGTCGGTGGTCGGAATCGCGGCGACGAAGTTCACCGACGAGGGGAGTTGCACCTCCGGAAAGTTGCCCGATCGCAAGCTGTTGCCAAGTGCCTGAGGCCAATCAGCGGCAACGGAGGAACCGCCAAGCAGCGTGGAAAGGACGACCAGTGCGATCGATAGCGGTTTGGTTGGATGAAGCATCACGAATTCTCGGCGGAGGAATCAATGATGCCATTGTAGAGGACGCCTCGGTCGCAGGTGACGACGGCGGTGTTCCTTTTGTCCAATCGATTCCGACACTGAGCAGCAGTCCGACCAACGCGCCGGCCAAATGTGATTGGACCAGTGGCGTGAAGTCCGACGAATTGACGAACAAAGTTTGGCCGGTCACGGCTTCGTACAACAGTTTTCCGATCAGGCCCACACCGGGCAGCAACCAGATCACGGCGGTGAGCCACTGCTGGTCTCGCCGACAATCACGGAATTGATCGGCGACAAACCAAACAAAAAGCCCGGTATCCAAGCCGCTCAAACCACGATAGACCTCGATTTGCGGACAATACTTCGCGATCGCTGCAGAGATGACAGTCATCATGGCCACCATCACGGGGCCGAAAGTGACGCCGTGTCGTCGTTCGCAGGCAGCACCCAGACCAGCGAACATCAGCAGGTCCCAAAGCAGATGATTGCCATCGTAATGGGTCAGGTGGCCGGTCCACGTTCGCCACCACTGTCCGCCAGCGATTGCGGTGAAGTCGGTTTGTAACCACTCGGTCACCGTCGGGTTCGCCCAACAAAGCAACGCCATCGACGAAACAAAGAGGGTG
Organism: Rubripirellula sp.; assembly: GCA_965222745.1. Taxonomy (GTDB): domain Bacteria; phylum Planctomycetota; class Planctomycetia; order Pirellulales; family Pirellulaceae; genus CBDCUW01. Next base: position 3,341,215 of record CBDCUW010000005.1, on the reverse strand, counting down.
ACCGGGTAAGTTCGTAAAATGGACAACAACATCAGATCGATCCAGACTACTTGGCTTTCCGTCGACGACGATGATGTGCCACGGCAGCCGATCCGGCAGTGCCCAGGGCTAACATCGCAGTGATCGGATCGATCGCTCCGCCGCCACCACCACCACCGGGCAGGTCGATGCTCAGGTCAACACCTCGGCCTGGTGGGTTAGGTGTTGTTGTTGGCGATGAAGCGGAGCTTGGTTGGGGTGCAGCGGGCGCGGGCGATTTTGCCGGCGTCGAAACGAGCTTTTCAGCACGATTCACCTGGAAGCTTTCGCCACCTCGCCGCATCTCCGCCAACTTCTGTTGCACCGCTTGGCGCGACTTGCGATCACGCTGGATACGAACGGCGTTTCTTTGCTGAATTTTCCATCGTTTGTATTCGGCGTCGTTCTCCAGTACCAACATCGACGCGTAGGGTGAGACGATGGAATAGCCTTCACACAACCTGACGATCTCTTCGCGATGGTTTCCTTTTCCGGAGCGTTCGTTGCCCAGCAGTCGGGCGACACGTTTTTGAGCCCACATTCGTTCGATTTCGCTGTTTCCTTCATCTGTATCGGGAAAGTTCAAGTCGACGGTTTGTTCCCAAGGTGCGCCTTGAACCTTGCCTCGCAACGTGACGGTGACCGGTCCGCCGGAATCAAAACGGCCCAGCAGCCGAAGCGGTGTGCCGTAAAACAGGTCACCCAATTCGGTCGGTTCCAGTTCGGTGATCTTGCCGCCCTCGAACCGAACGTTGACATCTTCGATGGCGGGACGAATCAGTTTTTGCCGCATCAAGTGCGCTTGACGACCAAAACTGTCTTCGGTGGAAACGAACGCTGCCAATCCGCCGGCCTGGTTGGCCATTTGATTCAGCAAGGGGCGATTGACTTCGTTGCCGACACCGATGCAAAAGACGCGCACGCCGGCGGGTCGCGCTTGAATCAGGCTTAGCAGTTCGGCCTGTTCGCCCACTTCGGTCATGCCGTCGCTAAGCAGGACAACGTTCAGCGGCCGATCGTCATCGCGATAGGCGTAGGCGGCCGAAAGGGCAGGTTGCAGCACCGTTCCGCCACGCGCTCGCTGGGACATGAAGAACTTCTTGGCCTCTTCAAGATTGGTCTTGTCGGCCGATCGCATTTCTTGGAACAACGGCGCCGGCGCCAAGTTGAACGCCAGGCAATCGAAGCGGTCTTCCGGGCCTAGCGAGTCGATGAACGCCGTCAGGCTTTGCCGGCTGATCTGCAATTTGTCGTCGCGGGCCATGCTGCCGGAGATGTCCAGCAGGAACACGTAGTCCATCGGTTCGGCAGTGCGGGCGAGGTCGTCGCCCGGTGTCAGTGTCATCATGAAGTAGCCCGCTTCGCCTGCCGGATGACTGGTGATCAAATCCAAACCGGTGCGCGGCCGCTTGGTTTGAAACGCCATCACGATGTCTCGGGAAAGTTCCCCCTCGGTCAATTCCATCGCCGCTTGTGCGTAGTTCGGCTGGTGGCTGACCACGACGAAGTCGTCGGAGTGTGATTCGCTGCGAAGCTCCTTGATTGGCACTTCGCTTTTTACATCGACCATCATCGAGAATCGGCCCTGCACCTGCGAATCGATCTGCTTGCCGCGAGCATCCGTTGCCAAGGGATAGACGTAGGTTGCCCAGTCGTGGTCGATGTGAAGCTGCTGGTAGTACTCGATTCGAACTCGCTGCTGGGCACCGGCGGGAATCGGAAAGATCCTCATTTCGAATCGCTTGAAATCGACTTGTTCCAGCAATCCAGGGTCACGACGCTGCTGTTTGTAACTTTCATAGATCTGCTTCGCCCGTTCTTTTTCGACGACTTCGCCGATCATTTCTTTGCCCCCGATCCACATGCTGAAGTTGGAAACACTCGCTTCACGCGGTACGGGAAAGATGTACAAAGCTTCGACCTGGCGGTTCTCGGTGTTGACAAACACTTGATCGATTTGCGTGACTGCAATCGAGTTGTTGATGGTGACGCGGACGTCTTGTTCTTTCGTTTCCAGTACTCCGCCGAAACCGCCGTCGGCGACCAACAGGCCAGCGGCAGAGGCGGGCCGAAGGGAAAGGACGAACAAAACCGCACACGCGATGATAGCCCCCGGCAATAGGATTCGAGATTTTCGAATCGATTGCGCAAACATAGCACTGCTCCTGGCACAGAGTGTTGAAACGCGGCATCAAAATTGGCCGCTAAGTTCTAGGAGCCTGTTGCGGTTTCGCCCTTTCGCGTTTTTTGTCCCGCCGGAGGGCGAGTGACGATTGTTTCGATTCACCTGAATGTGCAAATTTGAGGTTGAGGGCGCTGATTTGAGTACTTACGTTAGGCCCATCCGACGCCGTCAATCTCTTTTCGCTGCCTGCAGTCTGACCTTGGAATCCCATCCGCCACTACCGCTGTTGATCACCGGTTTGGCTGGAGTCCCCGGATACAACGCGTTTCATTTTTTTCGCCAAAGATACGGTGAACAGGTCGTTGGAATTCGGCAGACGTCGATGTGGCCGTTGAAGGGGGAGGGGGTCATCGCGTGCGATCTGGAAGACCAACGCGGTATCGAAAGGCTTTGGGCGGAATACCGCTTTGCCAGCGTGATCAACTGTAGTGGAAGCTGTCGGTTGAAATCATGCCAGCTCGATCCGCAGATGGCTCATCGCGTAAACGTGATCGGGACGCGGAACACGATGGAAAACGCGGTCAAGTATGACGCCCGAGTGATCCACCTTTCGATCGATCTCGTTTTCAGTGGACAGGGACAGGGATGTTATGTCGAATCGGATCCGCCCGATCCGGTCACGGTGTATGGTGCCAAGATGGTCGAGGCGGAACATGTCGTTCAGTCCAAGAAGCCCAACGCGTGCATTCTGCGGATCTCGTTGCCGATGGGGATCAGCTTCAATGGGCACGCCGGCGCGGTCGACTGGATTGCCTCGCGGTTCAAGCAGAACAAGCCGGCGACGCTTTACTTTGACGAAGTCCGCACGCCGTCCTACACCGATTGCCTGAACCGATTGTTCGATCGATTGCTGAAGCAACCCATCGTGGGGACTTACCATGCCGGTGGACCGCGATCGTTAAGCCTGTTTGAGATCGCGCAGATCGTGAACATGGTGGGCGGCTACGACCCAAAACTGTTGCAAGGTTGCCCGCGCATCGAGGCGGGGCCGATTCCGCCGCGAGCCGGAAATGTTACCCTCGACTCCTCCAAGCTGGTTGCCACGCTCGGTTACCAGCCGCTGGATCCTTGGCCGATCGACTCCACGTTGGTGCCCGTCGACCGGGAATGGCACTTCAGCCGAGATGAAGGTTTTTCGGGGTCTTCTGAAAAGATTCATCAAATGCTCTACCGAAACGCGAACATCACCGACGCGATTGTCCCCCCCAGCCGCAATCAACTGTGGAGCGGAAGGTTTGATTGAGTACGATAGTGCCTGATACCCATACACCCTCTCGTATTCTTACTCGTGCTCGTGCTCGTGCTCGTGCTCGCAATCTTACTCGTACTCCTACTCGTACTCGCCACCACCCGCGGACGAAAGTACGAGTACGAGTAGGAGTACGAGTAGGAGTGGGAGTAGGAGTGGGAGTAGGAGTGAGCATTAGAAATGCAAACGCGATCCCGTTCTCTGTTTCTCCCAGTTTTTGTGATGAATTGTCGACAACCATTCACTGCCTGCTTCACGCTGTTGTTGGTTCTTTTGCCCTGCTCGCTGCTTGCTTATGAAACGGCGGCGAAGGCGACTCAAACTGCTCGCGGCGTTGTTTTTGACGACAGCAACGGCAACGGCCGGCGTGATGATCAGGAACCGGGGATCGCGGGCATCCGAGTCAGCAATGGCGCGGACCTGGTCAAGACCGATTCACAGGGACGTTACGAGATCACGGTGGATGATGATGACATTGTTTTTGTGGTCAAACCTCGCGGTTGGCAGGTACCGCTTGGCAAGAACAATCTTCCGCAGTTCTTTTACATTCACAAACCGGCTGGTTCACCCGCCAATTTCAAATTTGCGGGTGTCGATCCTACCGGGCCGCTGCCCAAATCGATCGATTTTCCTCTTCACCGGCAGGACGAACCGGAAAAGTTCAAAGCGATCCTGTTCGGTGATCCACAGCCAAGGAATATCACCGAAGTCGAGTACATCGCGCACGACGTGATCGAACAGATCGTTGCCGAAGAGGCGCACGGCGCCGCGTTCGGGGTGACTCTTGGTGATATCGTTTTCGACGACCTGTCGATCATGGAACCGCTCAATCAAGCGATCGCGCTAATTGGAATCCCCTGGTACAACGTGATCGGGAACCACGATTTGAACTTGGATGCCGCCGACGACGAAGGAAGTGACGAAACGTTCGAACGGATTTACGGGCCGTCGTACTACTCGTTTGACTACGGTCCGACCCACTTCCTGGTGCTGGACAACGTGACCTGGGTCGGCGCCCACGACGGCAAAAAGGCGCACTATCACGGTGGGTTGGGCCAGCGGCAGATGCAGTTCATTCGCAACGACCTGGCGATGATTCCGGAAGACCAGTTGGTGGTGCTGCTGATGCACATTCCGCTGGGTGAAATGAAGGACCGGCAGGGACTTTATCGGCTGATTGAAAAGAGGCCCGCGACCGTTTCCATTTCGGCTCATACCCATTTCATGGAGCACCGGTTCATTGGCAAGGAAGATGGATGGATGGGGCCGGAAAAGCATCATCACATCGTCAACGTCACCGTTTGTGGAAGCTGGTGGCGCGGCAAGAAGGACGAAAGAGGTATCCCGCATGCCACGATGAGCGATGGCGGACCCAATGGTTATTCCATCATGGAATTCGACGGCGACCGTTATTCACTGTCGATTCGGGCGGCGAGCCGTCCGGCCGACTACCAAATGCACATCTATGCGCCGGAGTCGGTGCGGCAGGCCGATCTGAAAACAACGGTCGTGACGGCCAATGTTTTCAACGGTTCGAGTCGTTCGCAGGTTTCGATGAGGATGGATCGTCGCGGCGACTGGAAAAAGATGGAACAGATCCGAGTCGCCGATCCAGCTTTTGTCGCTGAAAAGAGCCGAGAGACCGCGCTGAAGGACCGGACTTGGACCGAACTTCCCGGTGCTCATCCGACGCCACACATGTGGCGAGGTATGTTGCCGACCGATTTGAACGCCGGCACCCACCTGATCGAAATACGCTCAGTCGACATGTCAAAAAAGGAACACATCGATCACCGCACGATCCGAGTCGAAGCAAATTAGGCCGGATTTTGTAGGCCGACTTGTCCCCAAGTCGGCGCGCGCATCCGGGTACTGTCCCGTCATTCCGTAGTGCAGGATTCGCCGACTTGGGGACAAGTCGGCCTACGATTCTTTTCCCGGAAAACGTTTGAAGACTCGCGTGATCACAAACAGCGCCAGGAATAGCAACACGCTGCCGGTCAGAAAGGGCGCTCCGGGAAGTTCGATCAGCGCTTTGGGCGAAGTGAAGTAGCTGAACAAGCCCGCCGTAAACAACAGCGGCGCGACGATGTTGGTCAGGCTCATCAGTGACGTCAGCGCTCCCTGGACCTTTCCCTGGTCCGATGGGCTGACCGTGCCGGCCACGATGCTTTGAACCGCAGGTCCGGTCAGTCCTCCCAACGATCCGAAAATGATGATCGCCGGAATCATCCACCCTTCGCTGGCAAGCCCGTAACCAAGAAAGGCCAAAGCTGAAACGGTGATGCCTATCTTGGCGGTTCGCCGTTCACCAAAACGAGCGGTCACGGGGCGAACCAAACCGCCTTGAACAATCGCGGAGGTCAAACCGACCAGGCCGAGTGCAAAACCGTTGGTCAGTTTGTCCCAGTCGTAGCGAAATCCGGTGTACAAAACCCAAACGTTTTCCAGCCCCCGCTGTGCCAGCGAGGTGCAGACAAACACGGTCGCCAGGCCGACGACGATCGGGTAGTTCCGCAAGTGAACCAACGCTCCGACCGGATTCGCCTTGGCCAGCGAAAAGCCGCTACGGTTTTCGGGCGAAAGTGATTCGGGCAGCACGAAGAAACCGTAAAGCCAATTCACCAGGGCCAGTCCGGCGGCGACAAAGAAGGGTAAACGCAAGTGGAGTTCACCGAGCACGCCTCCCAACGCCGGGCCGATGATGAATCCAAGCCCGAACATCATGCCGACCATGCCAAAATTGCGGGCGCGGTTTTCGGGACTGGACACGTCTGCGATGTAGGCATTGGCGGTGGTAAAACTGGCCCCCATCACCCCCGCGAAGATTCGACCGACAAACAACCAAACGATGTTGGGCGCGAATCCTTGAATCAGAAAATCGATGCCGAGCCCAAATAGGGATGCCAGGATGATCGGCCGTCGCCCAAACCGATCCGAAAGCGCACCCATGATCGGTGCGCACAAGAACTGCATCGTCGCGTAGGCGGCGCCGATCACCCCAACGTAGAAACCTGCTCGGGCGATGTCGACTTCCGAGGCGCCGCCCGTCCGATCGACCGCGACCAATTCTTTGACCAGTTCCGGAAGGACCGGAATGATGATTCCAATGCCCAGGATATCGATGAACAACGTGATCAGGATGAACACCATTGCCGCCTGCCGAGGCGGTTTGGTTGGCTCCTCGGAAGCGTCCGACGACGATTCATACGGGTTGGGCGGGGGTGAATTTTCGTCGGATTCGGTCAAAGGATCGCCAGGAATGGAGTCGCCAGGATGGGTTGGGGTGGAGGGAACGGTTTGCCGCCTACTGCGGCAGGTGCTCGCGTTGCATGATTTCGTTCATCATCCGAACCGTCGCGGTGTGCTGGTCCGCGACGTCGTTTTCTTCGCCCGGATCGGCTGCCAGATCAAACAGTTGGATCGGGCCGTCAGGTTTTTTAGACCAATTCAGCCGCACCGCTTTCCAGTTGTCTTTCAGGACCGCTTGCTTGCCCCCTTGTTCCTTGAATTCCCAATAGAGATGGGGATGCTTTTCTTGACGCGATGAATTTCCAAGGAGCGTGGGGACGAAGGAGATGCCGTCGGTGGCTGCGACCGTGCTGCCGGCGATTTCAGCAAGCGTCGGCATCATGTCTTGAAAACCGCTGACGTGATCCGATTCGCTATTGGCCTTGATCTTGCCGGGCCATCGTGCGATCAGCGGAACGCGAATGCCGCCTTCGTACAGGTCTCGTTTCTTGCCCAACAGATCACCGTTGGAGTCAAAGAAATCCATCACGTGACCCCCTTCCTGATGAGGACCGTTGTCGCTGGAAAAGAACACGATCGTGTTCTCATCGAGATCAAGCTCTTTCAGTTTTGCAAACAACTTGCCCATGTCACGGTCGATGTTGCGGATCATCGACGCGAAACCTTTTTCGGGTTTGGGCCAATCACGCGATCCGAATTCGCCGAACGTGGGGACTTCCATGCCATCCTTGCCCCCTTCGTTGTTGGCATGAGGAACGTTCAACGCGTAGTAAAGAAAAAACGGCTTGGACTTGTTTCGCTGGATGAACGCGAGAGCCTCGGCGGTGACCAGGTCGGGAACATAATCGATCTTGGTCGCCGCGACCCCACGGCCCTCGCGGCCTTCCCTGGAAGGCTGGCGCCATTTGGGAGCCAGGATGTTTCGTAGTTTGACCTTCGATCCGTTTCGTACGATGAATTCCGGATAGAAGTTGTGAGCGTGAAACATGTTCACGTAGCCGTAGAAATAATCGAATCCGTTTCGGCCCGGATCGTCCAGCGGCGGTGGATTGCCGACACCCCATTTGCCGACGCAGCCGGTGCGATAGCCGGCATCCCGCAGCATTTTGGCAAGCGTCCATTCGTCGTCGCCAATCAAACCAGAATCGTTTCCGCGGACACTCGCGTGACCGATATGTTTGCCGGTCAGCAGGACGCATCGGCTGGGCGCACAAACGGTGCTGCCGGCATAGTGCCGCGTGAACCTCATTCCCTCCCTTGCCATCTGGTCCAGGTGGGGCGTCCGCAGCGTCTTCTGCCCGTAGCAAGACAAATCGCCGTAGCCCAGGTCATCGGCCAGCACGTAAACAATGTTTGGCTTGTCAGCCGCCTGGGAAACCGGCGCCAGGCAGGCGATCAAAGTCAGGAGGATCGTGGTGCGATGCATGGTACTGTTGATTCTTGGAAGGAGGATTCAGAACCAGCCGGCCACTTCTTTCAGGCCCACTTGCGGATCATCCAGCGGCCAATACTCCAAGCCGACGTAGCCGTCATAGCCTGCTGCTTCGATGGCCGCAAAGATCGAGGGATAGTGTAGTTCGCCGCGCGTCAGTTCGTGACGACCGGGATTACCGGCAGCGTGAAAGTGGCCAATCTTGCCGATGTGGTTGGTAATATTGTGGATCAGCTGTCCCTCGCTGATCTGTTGGTGGTAGATGTCGAAGACGACTTTGATCGCGGGGCTGCCGACTTCGTCGATGATCCGAAACGCTTCGTCACTGCGGATCAGGTAGTAACCGGCGTGATCGACCAACTCGTTCAGCGGCTCGATCACGAGCGTGATGCCGGCTGCTTCCAACAGCGGGGCCGCTTCCCGAAGTCCCTGAACAAGGCAAGCATGCTGTTCATCGCGACTGATTCCGGGGCGAAAGTCACCCACCTGAGAAATCAGGGTCGCACAATTCAATCGATTCGCAGCCGCAATCGACTCTTCGACACCTCGCAGATAATCGGCTCGCGTTGCCGGGTCAACGAGACTGATGAATCTAGTACAGCATGCGGAAATCTGCATCCCGTGACGGTCGCGTGCCGACTCGATCTCGTCCAGATCTTTGTCCCACCATCCCCAAAACTCGAAGGCGCCGATTCCCGTATCGCGAACCTGCTGGATCGCGTCCGAGGGCGACTGCTCACCAAAGACGGCGTCGATGCATACCGATGGTTTCAGCTTGCCAGGCATGGATAGGGCAACCTCTGCATTCTGTCGGTGGGCCAATCACTGCTCCGCCACACCAGGCACTGAGTTGTCAAAGAAGGACGGCAATAATAGGACGAATCGCGAGATCGGCGCCAAGGAGTGCGACGGTTTCGTTCCATCGGTCGAACAAATGCGCAAGACCTCCAGAAGACCAGTCAAAATGCTGGACTTGCCGGGCCACTCCAGCCATCATGAGTGCGTTGGCGTCGCCCCGGGTAGCGACGCCCCGTGCATTTGTTTCGCGATCCACAACCTCAGTCGAGCCACCAATGCAGTTTCCTATTTTTCCTATTCGATTGTTTTTGTGTCTACTTTGTGTTTCCGCTGTTTCGGCCACGCGCGGTGACCAGGAGGAGGCGTCGGCCAGCGATACGAAGCCCGAAAAGGCGAAGCCAAAAATGGTGACCGTCACGGGTGTCTTTGAGGCAATCCATGTTCACAAGTTGTCGGCCGATACCAAAGAAATCCAATCGCTGAAGATCAAGAAAATTTTGCCTCACGGAACTTCCGTCACCAAGGACCAAAATGTTGTCTGGTTTGAAACCGAAGATGTTGACAAGCAGATCCGAGACGCCACCGCCGCCCATCGACTGGCGGAACTCACCTTCAAAGACGAGGAGTTTGCGTATCGCCAATTTTTAGAAACACAGAAACTGGAAAAGGCTACCGCCGATCGTAACCACCAGAAGGCCAGGCAAGATTTCGACAACTATGTTCAGGTCGATCGCGAACGCCAAATCGAATCGGCCCGCTTCAGCTTGAAAAACTCCCAGGCATCGCTCGACAATGCGATGGAGGAATTGACTCAGTTGGAACAGATGTACAAAGAAGATGATCTGACCGAGGAGTCGGAAGAGATCGTTTTGAAGCGGGCCAAACAGTCGGTCGAAAATGCTCAGTTTCGATTGAAGGGAACGAAAATTTCCACCGAGCGTTCGCTTCGACAGACGATTCCTCGTTCGCGGGCGGAACAGCAGGACGCCTTCACTCGTGCCCAACTGGCCCACGACAAGGCGACTCGCGATCTGAACGTGGCGCGACAAAAACGCGATATCGAAATGCAGCAGAAACGTGACAAGTTCAAGGAGGCAGAGGAGAAGTTCAGACGTTTGCAAGAGGAACGAAAACAGTTGGTGATCCAGGCACCACAGGCAGGGATCGTGATGCACGGAACACTCGCCCGTGGCAAGATTGGTGACAAACCGAGCACTTTGGACGAAGGTGTTTCGGTGACCGGCAAACAGGTCTTGGTGACGATCGCCCAGCCCGGACGGCTGCAGATTCGTGTCGATCTGCAAGAAAAGGATCTGCGGCACGTGACCGTTGGTGCGAAGGGAAAAGTCAAGGCAACCGCTTATCCCGATCGCAACATCTCGGCGACCGTCAAATCGGTTTCGGCCGTTCCTTACGCCGGCAACAAGTACGACTGCGTGCTGTCGGTAAAACTTCCCAAGGCAGCTGGGCCTGCGATTTTGCCGGGAATGAGCTGCAGCATCGAGTTTCCTGCGAAGTAGTCCGAAACGTCACGAATCAGGATCAGGTTTTTCGCTTCCGATTGGGTTTCATCGAACTTTGGGCCGTACTGCCATGCGATTGTTGTTGCTGCTGTTGTCGGTTTGCATTTGGCAAATGCCGGCCGGATTTGCTCAGGAAGAGGTTGATCCAACCGGTCGTCGTGGTGTGTTGGCCGATCCGTTGGATTTCAGCCAGCCGCCGGAGCTTCCGGAAATCGATGCGCCCAGCGGGACGGAGTTGACCGAGTCGATTCGCCGCGGAGTGCAGTTTTTGTTGCAGGATCAGAATCCGAACGGCTCATGGGGATCGGCGACCAGAACCAAGGGGCTGAACATTTACGCGCCCGTTCCCGGCGCCCATCACGCCTTTCGCGCAGCGACCACGTCGTTGTGCCTTTCGGCGCTATTGGAAGTCGCACCGGATGATCCCGACGCGTCGGCCGCGATCGACAGGGCGGAGAAGTGGTTGATGGATCACTTGGGCCAGCTGCGGCGTGCTACCGGCGACGCCATCTACAACGTCTGGGGACACGCTTATTCCATTCAAGCCTTGGTTCGCCTTCACCACCGGCATGAAGGCAACCAGTCCAAGCAAGATGAAATCGCCCAGATGATTCGTTCGCAGTTTGACATGCTGAAGCGATACGAATCGGTCGACGGCGGTTGGGGATACTACGACTTTCGGTATCAAGGCAATCAGCCGACGTCCAGTTCGATCAGCTTCGTCAACGGAACGGTGTTGATCGCACTACACGAAGCAAAAGAACTTGGTCTGAAGCCGCCCGATCGAGTTGTCCGCCGGGCGATCGCGGCGACCAACAGGCAACGGAAACGCGACTTCAGTTATGTCTACGGCGAGTACTTGAAGTACCAGGCGATGCGCGGCATCAATCGTCCCGGCGGCAGCTTGGGACGAACGCAGTGTTGCAATTGTGCACTGCGGGCTTGGGGAGACGAAACGATCACCGACAACGTGGTCAAGAACTGGTTGTACCGCCTGTACGTCCGCAACGGCTGGTTGGATATCGGCAGGAAGCGGCCGATTCCGCATGAATCGTGGATGCAGGTCGCCGGATACTTTTACTACTACGGCCACTATTACGCGGCGCTGAGTCTGGAGCAGTTGCCCGAAGCGGACCAGCCTCCTTACAAGCCGCTGTTGGCGAAGCTGATGCTTGACCGGCAAGAAAAGGATGGTTCGTGGTGGGACTATCCGCTCTACGACTATCATCAACCTTATGGAACGGCTTTTGCGCTGATGACTCTGAAACGGTGTCTCTAAAGGATGAGGTCCTTCGTCGTATCCGCGCTGGTTTCGCTTCTGGCCGTCGTCTTGTTGGCGGGGGCCGCCGCCGGCGATCGGCCCAACATTCTGATCATCACGGCCGACAATCTTGGTTACGGGGATCTGCGCTGCTACAACCCCCAGTCGACGATTCTCACCCCACGGCTTGATCGGCTTGCCCGCGAAGGTGTGCGGCTGACCGATTTCTACACCGCTTCGTCCACTTGTACGGTATCGCGAGCCTGCCTGTTGACCGGAAGGGTCGCTGATCGTCACGGGCTGGTCAATCAGCTTCCCGGTCTGGAAGGCAACTATGGCGTGGGGCTTCGTCACGAAGAGATTTTGATCCCCCAAGTCGTCAAAAAGGCGGGATACGCGACCGGATGTTTCGGAAAATGGAACATTGGATTCGCGCCGGGATCACGGCCGACCGAGCGAGGTTTCGATGAATTCGTCGGACATGCTTCGGGCAACATCGATTATTACCATCACATTTACAAAGGCAAACGCGATCTGTACCGAGCAACTTCGGAACTTGACGCCGACGGTACCTACTCCACCGATCTGTTTGCCGACGCCGCGATCGAGTTCATTTCGCGCCGATCAAAGCGTTCCGAACCTTGGTTCTGTTACCTGCCGTTCAACGCGCCCCATTTTCCGAACGCCAAAAACAAACAGCCGGGGCAACCGAATGTTTGGCAGGCTCCCGACCGAGCTTTCGAGGTCTACGGATTGTCACCCGACGAAACCGATCCGCGGCGCCGTTACGCGGCAGTGGTGACAGCGCTCGACGAAGCGATCGGCCGTGTGCTCGATTCGTTGGAAGAAGCAGACGTTTCTGAACAGACGTTTGTTTTCTTCTATTCCGACAACGGCGCCTTTCGATTGGGGCGAAAAGGAATCGACGTTGGTTCCAACGAGCCGCTGCGGCATGGCGGAGTGACTTGTTGGGAAGGAGGCATTCGCGTAGCCGCAATCGCCAAGTGGCCTGGTCAGATTCCCGCCAGCAGCGTGTCAGACCAGCCCCTTTGGTCACCCGATCTGATGACAGCCTGCGCGCGGCTCAGTGGAGCAACACTGCCGGCCGATCGAAAGTTCGACGGAAAAGATCCGCTGCCCGTCTTGTTGGAAGGCCGACCAAGTCCCCATCGCTCGCTTTACTTTGCCTTTCGGTCTCACGCGGCGCTGCGAATGGGCGATTGGAAAATCGTTCGAGAAAAACCGGACCAACCATGGCAGCTCTACCACCTGCGTCGCGACATCGCCGAAGCCAACAACCTCGCCGACCAAAACCCGGAACAAACCAAACGACTTATCGATGAATTCGGTCGTTGGAAACAAGGTTTCGAATAGTTGGAAATGAGAAAGAGTCATGAGACAAATACTGCCGGGCCTGATCCTGTTTTTCTTGCCCGGCTTGATGCTGATTTGCAATCCATGCCACGCCGAGCGTCCCAATGTCGTTGTCATCATGGTCGATGACCTTGGGTTCTCCGACGTTGGTTGTTATGGCGGCGAAATCGACACGCCAAATCTGGACGCCCTGGCAAGAAATGGTGCTCGGTTCTCGCAGTTCTACAACACCGCGAAATGCCATTCGTCGCGAGTTTCGTTGTTGACCGGGCAATATTGCATCGCCGCCGGTGATACCGCGCTCTCTCATGCAGTGACGTCGGCGGAAGTGCTCGGTAATGCTGGTTATTTCACCGCGATGACGGGCAAGTGGCATTTGAAAAAGCAGCCGACAGACTTCGGCTTCCAGAAGTATTTCGGCCACCTTAGCGGGGCCTGCAACTACTTTTCCGGCGACAACACGTTTCGCCTGAACGGAAAAGCGTGGGCTGTACCCGACAAAGATTTCTATACCACGGTGGCCAATGTCGATTTCGGGTTGGAGTTCCTCCGGCAGGCCCGGCAATCCGGCAAGCCGTGGTACCTGTACATCGCGTTCAACGCGCCGCACGCTCCGCTGCATGCGTTGCCGGAAGACTATGCGAAGTACAAAGGAAAGTACCAACACGGATGGGATGCCGTTCGCGATGCGCGGATTGCGAAGCAGAAGCGGTTGGGAATCCTGCCCGATTCGCTGACACCCAGTTCCCGGCCAGAGCATATACCGGCATGGAATGATCTGGAGACATGGAAGCGGGACTACGAGTCCAATCGGATGACGACGTTGGCTGCGATGATTGACCGAGTGGATCAGGAAGTTGGACGGCTTGTTGCCGATTTGGAGATGAACGGCGAACTTGACAACACACTGATCCTGTTTGTCTCTGACAACGGAGCTTGCCCCTACGATCGCCGAAAACCAAGACTAGATATCGAACCAACGAACGCCAATGACTCTCTTGGCGATTCGACCGGTTGGGCGTGGGCCAGGAATAGTCCCTTCCGTTACTACAAACAAAACCAGTTTGAAGGCGGGATTGCGACGCCGGCCATTGTTCATTGGCCCGCAGGATTGAAGCTAGCCAACGGTTCGATTGTCGACCAGCCGGCTCACCTGATCGACGTCCTGCCCACGTTGGCCGATGTCACCAACAGCAGGATACCCGGATCATGGGAAGGCCGCGAACTTCGTCCGGTGTCGGGCGTGTCATTGAAGCCTTCATTGGAAGGCAAGCCAACCGAAACACGTCCGCCCATTCATTTGCTGTTTGCCAGTGATCGTGGCCTTCGAGACGGCGATTGGAAACTGGTAAGTTTTCAGAGTGCCGAGTGGGAGCTTTACAACGTCGCCGAAGATCGTTCGGAACGAAACAACCTGGCCGGCGCGGAGCCCGAACGACTGAAGGCGATGATTGCCATGTGGCACGACATGGCGAAGAACGTCCTGCATGCCCCGGCCAATTCGCGAACTCCCGTGAAGGAATCCGTTTTGCCGCATCGTCATCGCGAGTGGACGAATTTCGAGGCGACAACTCCCGATGACTATGCTCGCAAAAAAAATACACGCAACTCCGCCGCCGCGCCGTCCGGTCGAGCACTCAAGATTCGTGCTCGCAAGAACACGGAGATGCAGATTGTCGAAAACGAATTGCGGTTGAAATTCACCGGCGATGATCCGGGGATCGCGATCGACTTGCGAGCAATCCGATTGCCGGATGGACCCTATCGGGTCGCGTTCAAGCTCATGAGCAAAGCCAAAGTCAATGGTGAAGTCTTTTTTACGACCGATCCAAAGATAATTCTGCCACGAGGTGAACGAGTGAAGTTTCCGGTCGAATCGAGCGCCAGTTGGCAAGACTTCAGCATCGAGATTGCAAAAGAACAGCGTCTTCAGCAACTACGAATCGACATCGGCGACGGGCCTGGCGAAGCAACCATTGCCAATCTGCGATTGCTCGGAAAGGACGAACAAGTTCTCCTCCGCTGGCCCAAAGCAACGAGCAACTAGCTGAACATCACCAGGTTCTCCAGTTTAGGCATTGACCTGTCCCCCTTTGGGTTGCTGCCCAGGTGTCCAATGCGACCTGGCAAGGGTGCATGTCGCGGTTTGCAGTTCCCTGCAACACCGGATCAGGTGTCACGTCTTCAGTCCTGGTTTTCGTTGTTACTCCAGTAGTGGCAATAACATGCGCTCATGTGCCAAAAGGTGCTCTTCGAAAAAATTTCGAAGATCGAAAAGACGTGCGAATTGTTCTCATTGATGGGTGTCTTGTCCGCCGTATCGTTGAAGAAGCTTGTCTCGGGGTGATTCCAAGATCAACACGATCGGGCACGTTGGGGCAAACAAATCTTTTCGGCTGATCTTTTCCTTTCGCGGTGAGGGCCAATGCGATGGGTAGGTGGACGGTTTGGCTGTGTATGCTTGGATTGCTGGCAATCCGGCACAATTCTTCTCTGCGTTGTTTCATGTTTGCCGCGTTAGTGATGTGGATGAGGAACATTGCTCAAAGCGACAATGGTCCGTATATCGATCCTGATGACGCGGTCCAACAAGCCAGCGACGACCCGTTTATTCATTGCTTCGGGCGTCACCCATGCCCCGGCGATGTGTCGTCGTCTTCTGGTCCCAGTGATTCGGGCTTTGGCGTTGGCGAAGGGTCCGGGGCCGGCGGTAAGAAGTCCGGCGGCGGCGGTGCGGCGCCGCCGCCGAATCTTGCTGGGGCCAATCGAAGCTGCGTCACTTGCGGTGGTGAGAATCAAGCCGGTGGCGGTGAGAACCGAAGCGATTCCTCACCCAGCATCAATCCTGGATCATGCGATGTCTGCGAAGACTTCGTCACCAAGACCGGCTCTTACATCGATGATTCCTTTCACAGCTACATCCACTGGGGCGTCGATGTGCCTCGTATTGCCACTTCGACATTGGAACTCAAACGCTTTCACCGCAGCCGCGAGTTCTTTGTTGCCGGCGGGCTTGGCCAGGGCGTGGTCACCAATTTCGATTTGCGGCTCAGGATGGATACCAATGCCTTCAACAGTGTTTACACCTATGACAGTCATGCGCTGGGCGGTTCAGATCTGAATGGCCATACCTGGGCGTTTTTGACCGTGCCCTCGACCTCGGCCCGGTTCAACTTCCAGTGGGATGACGACAATATCTTGCTGCCCGATGAGCGTCAGCATGTCGACCGCGTCGAGATTCTCGATGATCAGATGGATCCGGCCGACGGTATCGAAGGGGTTGATACGAGCCTGAATTTCCCAGGAGCCAAGTATGCCAAGGTCTACAATTTCGACGATAGCTGGTTTCTGTTTGAGCTGATCCTGGCCGAAGCCGATTCCAGCTGGAATGTGCAAAACAATCATCCGCCCGACGGACGATTGATCGAAGCACGCAATGTCGACGGCACCGGCTACACGATCACCTACAAGACCTGGACGCAAACCGAAATTGATGCGTCACCCTCCAGGCAGTGGCAGATCGATACGGTGACCGATGCCTTGGGGAACACGTTGACCTTCACCTACAAGACGCAGCAGGAAGCGGGCAATTGGGTGATCAGCAAGGTGACACTTCCCGGAAGTGGCGGCGACATTGAATACAGCTACGGCGGCGGTTTCCTGAGCGAGGTGGAGTATCCCGACCAGACGACCAGCACCTTCAGCTATGCAGCCGGACAAAACGGTTTGATCGAAATGTCGATTGACGATCTGGCCGCTCCGCCCATGCATCGGCACAAAAAGGTGAATTTGGTCGGCTCGGTCGCCACGGTCAACGGCACGGTGGTGCCGACCACGGTCGGCGTGGCCCGCGTGGTGAGAAATGGCGAAAATGAAGTGTCGTATTTCTCCTTCATTGAAGACGATTCGGAAACGTGGGATGTGTATGCCGCCGTCTATGAAGGAGCCGGCATGGTCAGGCCCGAACTCCACCTGCTCACTCAAAGCGGCACGACTTACGCCATTCCCAAACGCTACTACAAGGATGGCTGGACGATTTCTTACGACCAGCAAGAGGAGAATTACGACGTCACCGGCACGGTGGAATCTTCTTACGTCCGCTACGAAGGCAACATGACCGAACTCTTGCATGGCCGGCCCGATTCAGTGATCGACGAGCGGGACATCAAGCGAACGCACAGCTACGATACGCTCGGCAACCGGACAATGACGGTTTACGAAGACGATACGCTGGAAGCCTATTGTTACAACTCCCGCAACCAGGTGACTCGATACCGTGATCGCAACGGCAACGTGACGCTGACCAGCTACGACAGCAAGGGGCGACGAACCAAGGTGGAAGTCGGCTTGACCGATTCGACCTCCAACACGCCGACGATCGATCCCTACGGCTCGGTCACCTACGATCGCTGTGCGAGCGACGATGTGCAAACGGCCGACTATGCCAAGATGGAGTGGCAGTATCATGCCTCCGGCAATGGTACCGACAAGCTTTCCAAGGTGATCGATTGGCTCGGTAACGAAACCGACTACGCCTATAACGGCGACGATTTGCTGAGCAAGATCACCGGCCCGGCCGACACCAGCGGCGGCATCCGCCCGGAAACCGAATTCACTTACGATTCGCTCGGAAGGCTCGACACGGTGACCGATCCGGCCGATCACGTCATCGAGTATTTTTACGATGGCCGCCACCGGCTGATCAGTACGCTCTACGACGATGGCAGCACTTTCAAGCGAGTCTATGGAACGACCGGCAATTCGACCGGGCTGTTGGTCAAGACGATCGATCGCATGGGCGTGGTGACGACCTATGAATATGACGATGCCGACCGGCTGACCAAGCGGGTCTCCGCCGCGGCCCAGATGGATGGCACCACCGAAACGGCGACGCCGGAACTCGCTCTCACCGAAAGCTGGGAATATCTCGACGGCACCAATAAGCCGGTGACAAGCATTCGGGCCGGTGCCAAAACCACCTACGTCTACGACTATCGCGGTCGCCGCGTCGAAACGACCGTTCATACCAGTAGCGGCGAATCGCTCACTAGCGAACTGACCTATGTCGACAACAAGCTCTTCAGCAGCGAAGACGCCCACGGCCGCAACACCTATTTCGCCTATGACGCCACCGACGGGCGGCTGATCCGCAGCGTCACCGGCACGACGACCGAATTTTCACTGGCCGATTTTGATGCGGTGATCAACAAAACACGCGACTTCACCGCCAATGCCGATTACCTCATCAGCGATACGGTGTTTGATGCGGTGGGCAATGTCGAACGCACCCATGACGGCCGCAACATGGCGACCAAGCATGAATATGACAGCCGCAACCGGCAAACCGCCATCATTGCCGATGCCGACTATACGAATCGCTCAACACTATCGAATCTTTCAACCGCTCTGGCGCTGCGCACCGAAACCGACTATGACGATGGAAGCAACGTGACCGAAGTCCGCTCACCGCGTTACTTCGACTCAGGCGATAGCGGCGGCTATCAAAAAGCACGCCGGCAGTGGACCTACACCGATCGCGGACTGGTGAAAACCCACGTCGAAGCCCCTGGCACGACCGAGGCGGCCACCGAATCCTTTGTGTATGACCTGCTTGGCCGCAAAACCGAGCACACCGACTTTGCCGGCAAGGTCTGGAAGACCCACCACGAAGATTGCTGCGGCCAAGTCACCGCCACAGAAACCCACTCGGTCACGGCACGATCGCCCGCAGTGATGCAGGTGGAAGAACGGTGCACCAGGCAACGATCGAAACCTATACTGCTCACACGGCCGCGTTGGGCAACCCGGTCGATGCCAAAACCTACCGCGAAGTGACCACACGTTACGATGGCAGGGGCCGGCCGGTGGCTCGCACCACCTGGCTAACCGCTCGCGGTGTGGTCGATGTCGATGATCCACCGATTGCCGGACTCGATAGTGTCTCCGCATCGCTTGGCCTGACCGACCAATATCTCTATGACGACAATCTGGCCGATGGAAGCGGTTTGGATGCGACCAGCGGTGGACTGACCGCCAATCAGCTTGGCGGCGGCACGTACAGCGTCAATCTTTCCGATGCCCTGACCAAGCTAGCTGATACGGAAGCCAATGGTGGAGCGGGCATCAGCTTCAGCACGACTGCCCCCGGCACTGCCCGCGTGACCATCAATGCCGAAGAGGAGCTAAGGTTTGTGATTGCCGATGCTACCGGCCGCACCGTGATGACTGGCATCATTGAACCGCATGATGGAACCAACCCCAATGATTTGATCACTTGGCAATGCAGCAGCCACGACGCTACCACCAACCTCACCGGCTACGGCACTGTCTTGGTCACCAAGACCATCAACGCCCTCGGCAAGGTACGCAAGCAACACACCGATGCCGCCGGCCGCACGATTCAAAGCGTGGATGCACTCGGCAAGATCACTTCCTTTGAATACAACGCGGCCGGCAACCAGACCAAGGTTCGCGATCCCAACAGCGTCGGTCAGGATTGCACCTATGACGCGTTGGGCCGCGACCTGACTTGCACCGACACGGCCAGCGATGCCACCAGCAGCAGCTATGACGCCGCCGGCAATAAGATCACCTCCACCGACGCCAAAAGCGAAACCACCACCTACGCGTTTGACGCGCGCGGCCGGCAAGTGAAGGCCACCGACCGGCTGGCCGGGGAGACCGAATTCGCCTACACGGCTACCGGCCAGCTCTCTTCGCTCACCGATGCCGAAGACGACGTTACTTCCTACACCTACAACGACGCCGGCGGCAAAGCGACCGAAACCTATCCCGACCACACCGGCGGTACGCCCGGCCAGTCGACCTACGGCATCGTTACCTTCACGCGTGATCCGGCCGGTCGAACGCTTCGCAAACAAGATCAAGCAGGCGACACCGTCACCTACAATTACGATCTTGCCGGTCGGCTCACGTCCCGCGACTACCGCACGTCAGCCAACAGCCCATCGGGGACGATCGCCGATACCGACACCTTCACCTACGATGATGCCGGGCGGATGCTCACCGCGGTCAGTGGCCGATACAGCAACACGGTGACCTACACCTATGACGATGCCGGCCGCAAAGCGTCCGAAGCACTCACCATTGCCAGCGTCACCTACACCATCGATACCACCTATGATGACGCCGGGCAAGTCACCAGCTACACCTACCCCGACGGCACGGACGTCGATCGGACCTACACCGATCGCGGTCAGCTCGCCACGGTCAAGGTCGACAGCACCACCGTCGACACAAGAAGCTATGACGATGGCGGGCGAATGACCTCCAGCGTGTACAATAATGGGATCACGGCCACCCACGCCTATAACAACGACAATACGCTGGCCAGCATCACCCATACCGGTGGCTCGGTTGGCAATTACAGTTACGCGTGGGATGACAACAAAAACAAGACCTCCGAGACGATCACGGGAACGATGAGCGGTTACGGCTTCACCGTCGGATCAAGCGGCTATGACGACGAAGACCGCCTGGTCAACTGGGAGCGGGACGATACCAATCTCGATCAATCCTGGAGCCTGTCTTTGGTCGGCGACTGGAGCAGCATCACCGAGAACCTGTCCACCCAAAGCCGCACCCACGGAGCGGCCCACGAACTACTCACAGCTGCATCACAGTCGATCACCCATGACGTCAAAGGCAACATGACGTCTATCCCGACCGTCCTCCGAAGCGGCTCGAACCCGCTTGCCTTGAGTTGGGACTTTGACAACCGGCTCACCGGGGCCGATGTCGACAACGACTCGGTCGACGACGTCACCTACGGCTATGACGCTTTGGGCCGGCGAGTCAAGCGAGACGACGGCACCAATGTCACCGTCTTCGTGCAAAACAGCCAGCAAACCTTCCTCGACTACCCCTCCGGCACTGCCGCCACCAGTCCCACTTACTGCTACATTTACGCCAGCTACATCGATGAGCCGATCATGCGGATCGGACACACTGGCGGCGGTGAGCATTACTACCACCGCAACCAACAATACAGCATCACTGCGCTGACCGACCAGAACGGCAACGTGAAGGAACGGTACAGCTACACCGCGTACGGCGGGCTTGGTATCTACGACAACGGAGGAACGGCCAGATCGTCAAGCAACTACGACAACCGTTACACCTACACTGGAAGAGAGTGGGATGAGGAACTCGAACTCTACCACTACCGCGCCCGCATGTACGATCCAGTCTGTGGACGGTTTTTGGGGAGGGATCCGATTGGGTATGCGGGAAGTCCGTACAATTTGCATGAATTCCTGCGCAGCAACGCCCCGCTCTTCCTTGATCCGCTCGGGCGTGAGTACGTGGTAGTCCCCGAAGGCAAAAAGACAGAGCCAATCTACGTTCCAATCCCGCCCGGGAAAAAGAAGAAACCGCATCAACCAAAGAATCCTCTCGCACCGGGATGGCCTCCGCTAAAGAATCCGTTTGAGCCCCCACCCCCTCCGCCGACGCCGCCGCTAAAACCTGGCCAGATACTTAACCGCTGCCAACTCGGCCTTGCGGCGTGTTACAGCGACGCCGACAAGAACGACTGGGACTGTACTTCTCGCGCCGGAGGAATCTGTATGCTATTCTGTAAACTGAAGTTTCGCAGCGTCAAAAAGATAGGCCCAAATAAATACCGACGACGAACGTGCAAAGAGGAGTTGTTCGGTCGTCGCAATCCGAGACGACCACCACTAACCCCGGATCAGAATCTCTGCATGTCCGTGTGCGAGTTTGCCTACGTTTCAACGTGCAATTACGAATGGCGGCGAAACAATCGCTGTTGCGATGAGAAGTACGCGCAATGCTTAAAAACGGGGACTTGGCCCGACAACAATCTGTTCGATGACAAGGTTTATTGGTGGCTCAAAGGCTGTCCAATTCGCCTAGGTGACAGTGCCCAATCGCAGTTGTAGAAGTCGGGTTGCATCAGGTAATCGTTCGATTTAGTGAATGCGGAGAAGCGAATGACGCTCTTTGTACCCGATGTTTCGACGATGGATCGGAACGAAGTGCTGTTGGAGTGCCCTCTCTGCAAGTGGCAAACGGTATGGAGATCGATTTCGAAGGCTGATTTGCTCAATCTGGTTAAGACGACGCAAGTCCATAAGCTCTCGGAGGAACTCGGCTATCTTCGCAAGGCACGCGACTTGCTCGATAGGTTCCCAGGAACGCAAAACCCCATTTTCAAACCCCATGCTTCGCCTTCCGCGAGTAGTTTGGCTTGTGATGAATCGCTGCTGTCGCAGCAGCTGGAGCACGACCCTGATCTCAAAAAGTTCCTACAAAATCGGTTGTTCAATCTGACCGAGAGACTTGTGTTTGTTAAGCAATATGTAGAACGAAATCCGCTTCCCAGGTCGGCTGACAGCATCCTATGTGAAAACTGCGATCACTACCTTGTCCTGGCTGACGACTACTTTTTTCAGGGAGTTGACGACGAACCCTGGTTCGGCTAGTCCTTAACCAAGCGGAGCTTGATTTGGAGAATGCTCCAGAGATCCAATCGGATATGTCTCACAAGAATTAAATCTGTTTCGATACACACGCGGTAGGCCAACGGTTTACGTTGACCCAAGTGGCCTAGCAGCGTGTTGAATTTTGTTCGTTCGGCGAGCCAGCGTTGATCGGGCCGGTCACGCGCACGTCGGGGTCAGACTTCGCCGGGGTCAGACCCGGCTTTCGGTTTTCAACCGAAAACTGGCGGGCGCGGATGGCATGATCGAAGCGATTGATTGACCACGCTCGTCGGCACTGATTGGACTCTCCAACGCGATTCCCGCGCGGGCTGAGGGCTGAAAGCCCGGCCGGGGCACGAGAATCTTTCCACCCAAAGCCGCACCCATGGAGCGGTTCATGAGTTGCTGACTGCGGCCAGCCAGTCGATCACCCACAACGTGAGATTTTCTTTTGAACAGGGGCAAGCGTACTACGCGGATTTACTTGACGACGTAAGAGAGTCGTCTTTGAAAAAGGGCAGGCACTCCGAAGCAGTGGATCGCGCTGCAATCAGATCGGCAACTGTGATTACGATCGCGGTTTTCAAGATTGGAAATCGTGTAGAACATGTTGTTCCAGTTCGCCAGAACAAACGTGACGCGTTTGCAGCAAACGTACGAATAGCAAGCATATTGAATGAGATCGCTTCGAAGTATCGAGAAAGATTCACCGGACTCGCCTGGTTTCTCACTGCGCATCGAGACATCTCTTCTCTGCCAGTTGGAGTCGACCGAAATTGATGCCACGGCTGTCCTCCGCCCAGAGGGTGACGGCTCATTGGAAGCATCTGCGTTTCCAAATCATTCCGGACGGTAAAACGGTACGACGTAGGGGCCTTCGGGGATGATGGCGATGGCTTGGTCGTTGCTGCTTTGGATGCTTGCGCGGATGGTTGTTTCGAGTGATCGGGACATGTGGATTCCCGTTTGGGCGTGATCGGACTTGCTGAGTCCGTCGGAGTAGAGGTGGACGTTCCCGATGGCCATCGGCTTGGTTTGCATTTGAGTTTGCCACTGGTCGATGTCGGCGTGTGATTGGGCGGAGATCCTTTTCAAGAATGCATCGGGACCGTTTTCGATCAGCTGCTTTTGGGCGGCGACGAATTCGTCCGATCCCATTCCTTCGCTGCATTGCGATGCGATGATCAGGTTGCCGCCGGGTGCCAGAATGTCCATCGCGCCGACCATTCCTTTGATGGTTTGGTAGTAGGTTTTGTCGAGCGGATAACCGGCGGCGGAGGTGACGACGGTGCAGAATCGGCGGGGAACGGAAACTTCGCAGTAGTCGCGAACAAAGTCGACCGCCTGCTGGTGGCTGTCGATGATTTCGCCGAAGTTGACAAACGAAACATTGCGTTGTTCATCAATCACGGTGTTGAGTGCCAAGGCGCCGCCAAGCATTTCGACAATTTGTAGCTGTTCTTCGTGCAACGGGTTGCCGTCGAAATTGCAGTTGGCCGCGGCGGGATCGGCCATGAAGCGGGCACTGTGGAAGGTGGTGATCGTTTCGGCGTGGGCCAAGCCAGGCGCGATCACTTTCCTGCCGCCCGAATAGCCAGCCATGAAATGGGGTTCGACCAGCCCGGTGGCAATGCGAATGTCCGCCTCGGTAAATCGGCGATCAATCCGCACCACCGTGCCTCGCGTTTTGGTTCTTCCCAAATCGACATGATCGTCATCGTTGCGGGCAAAGTGATTGACGATGCGGACGTTTTTCAAGACCCAGTCGTCACCGATGAGTTCTCGAAATTCGTCTCCGTCGTTGGGACGATGCAGGCCCGTTGCGATCAGAATCGTGATAGCCGACAGGGGAACGCCGCCGCGGACCAACGTTTCGACCATCGGTCTGAGGAACAGCCGATTGGGAACGGGACGGGTGATATCGCAAATGGCGATGCAGGCTGAAGATGCCTGTGCCGCCAGCTGTTCTAGTGGCGGCGAGGCAACCGGATAGGCGATCGCAGCATCGACGGCCGCCCCAGGGTCGGCCAGCACCGGCATGTCGGGTTTGCGAACGATGGTGACATCGGCATTGGGCGGCAGGTTTGCCGTGATCGTGCCGCGACCGTAAAGAAGTTCGATCTTCACGAAAAATCCTTCTGAGATTCTGCCACCGCCGCGCCGGTCAGTTGACTTGCATCAGGTAGGTGATCACGTCGGCCATCGCTTGTCGGTTGATCGTTTCTTCCATTCCTTCAGGCATGATCGACAGGCCTGTGCTTTGTAGCCGATCGATGTCGACGCGAAGCAAAGTATCGCTGGCATTTTCAGCACGGCGCAGCGTGATGCTGGTTGCGCTTTCGGCGGCGATCATCCCCGTGACCGATCGGCCGTCGATCGTCAAAGCAACGTAGTTCAGGTACTGCGGATTGACTTCGCGATTGGGGTCCAGCACGTTGACCAAAATCGTTTCGGCGCCGCGAGTTTTGATGGTGGCCAGGTTGGGACCGATCTCGTGACCCACCCCTTCGACTTTGTGGCAGACCGAGCAGTGTTTTTTGAAAATGGCCCGTCCGCGTTTCAAGTCGCCCGCCAGCTCGAGCGATTTTTGGTACTTCGATACCACATCACGACGGCGGCCCAGGTTTGCCTTGTTCAAATAATCGGCGGCCCGCTTTTTCACTTCCGCGTTTTGGCTCTTGGCGGCAAGTTGCAACCGCGCGACGGTCAGGCTGCTGGCTGGAAGGTCGCCGGAGTCAACCGCGTCGAACAGTGCCAGGGTGCGCTGGGGCCGCGCATGCAGCACTTCGCTGGCCGTTTCGCGAAGTTGCGGGCTGAGTCCTTTCCAGGCATCGATCAGCGGCCCGGCAACGCCGGTGTGGTTGAATCGACCCAGCGTTGCGATTGCCGATCGCTGCAGTTGATGAGGTTGTCGGTTGTCGATCAATTCGATCAGCGTTGGGCCGGCAACGACAAACTTGCCATAGGAGAGCGAGTCGACCGCTTCGATCCGCTGCCAAATGTCGATCGTGTCATTTGCGGCAACCTTGGCGACGGTGCGAATCATTTTGTCGACCGAATCGTCCAATGAATCCAAGCGGCCATCGGCCGACATTTTTGCAAGCAGGCTTCCTTTGCGGGTGCGTCCCTTCAGCAGCGTGCCCATCAACGGTAGTGCAAAGACCGCGTCATCCTCCGGCAGTTCGTGCAAGGCGCGAACGGCTTGCAAGATATCTTCCTGGCGGTTTTGGGCGGCAATCTGAGTGACAAGTTGCTGTAAAAAATCGCTGGAAACGGTCGATCGGAATGTTGAATCTGCAGCGATCGTCGAGAAGACGCGACCGGCGCCGCTGCCGAGTGAGCTTTGTATGGCCGCTTGCATCCAGCGGTCGCCACCGTCGCTTTGAATCAATTTGGAAAGAATCGGGGCGCGGGCCGGCGTATCCAACGAACCGACGGAAAAAGCCAGTTGATAGCGCACTTCGATCGAATCATCATCGACCATTTCTTTCAGCCGATCGATGATGTTCTTCTGATTCGGCAGCCGTTCGCAGAGTGCAATGCTATGTCGCCGCACTTGGGGATGCGAATCGCCCAGCCCGATCATCACGGTATCGGAATCCAGCGCATTCAATCCGTCCAATGCGTGAAGTGCATGAAGTCGGCCGAGCGGTGAGGGAGTTTTTTGGGCCAACTGCCGCAGTGGATCGATTGCCGAGGTGTCTTGTCGTTCAAAGAGAACTCGCGCGGCCGTTTCGCGGTGCCAGGCATTGGAATGTTCCAGCGCGCCGACCAACGAATCGATTGACCATCCGGTCATGTTGGGTGTGGCGCGATGTTGAAAGTCGTCGGGGACGATTCGATAGATTCGCCCCCGGTCACGGCCGGAGGTTAAGTCCAAGTGCTTTTTGATATCGGGCGGCAAACTTTTGGGATGTTCGATCACTTCACGGCATACGTCGATCACGTGCAGTGATCCGTCGGGCGCGTTGGCAAACTGCGCCGGGCGAAACCAAATGTCGCTCGAGGAAACAAACTCACTGCCGAAATCGATCCGCTTGGCGATGAACTCCAACCCGTTGGCGTCCAATCGTTTGCGGTGAATCAGGTTGCTGCCGACGTCACCGATGATCGCGTGACCTTTCCAGTTTTCTGGCCAGGCGTCACCGCGATAGATCGTCACTCCGGTGGCGCCAGTAAAATATCCGGCGGCCCGTCCGCCCCCTTCGATCGGTCCCGGCACTGCGCCGGCGACCCGCAATCGTGTTCGTACGATTCGCCACGGTTCGACCGGGCTGGTCCGAAACACTTCGGCTTGAGGTCCGTCGGCGGCGATAGAAATCCGCACCGGCGGCGGACTAAAAAAACGATTTCGGGCGATGTAACGATCCTCGTACATCACCTGTTGGATGTGATTGCTGTTGGAGGAAACGAACTTCCTGCCCCAATCGTCGAAGCACATGCCGTGCTGAGCAGCGCCGCTGGTAACCTCGAATTGAAAAGTCCGCGGGTCAAAGGCGATGTCTCTTCCGCGGACGTTGACTCCTTTCGATTCGTCACCTTCTTGGCCGCTGCGAATCATTCCGCCGACGCTGCTGCAGGCAACGTGGATTCGGTTGTCCAATCCCCAGCGGAACGAGTTCATCAGGCCCTGGACATTGGAAGTGCCGAAACCGGTCAGCACTCGTTTCTTTGTATCCGCCTTGCCGTCACCATCGGTATCTTTGAAATAAAACAGGTCGGGCGCATCGCCGACAAACAAGCCGCCGTCGAACGGAAAAATTGCGGTGGGCCAGAAAAGTCCTTCGGCAAAGTCGCTGCGGCGGTCGTAAACACCGTCGCCATCGGTATCTTCCAGCAGACCGATGGACGAAAGTTTTTGGTCGCGATCTTCGCTGTAACCGCGCATCTCGCAAACGTACATTCGGCCGTCGGCATCCCACTCGATTGCCACTGGGCTGCTGATCAAAGGTTCGCTGGCAACCAATTCGATGCGGAAACCATCAGCAACGGAAAAGTTCTTGATCGTTTCTGACGGTTCGGTCGGTGCAATGCGAGGCAACTCGTCAGAAAAATCTTCCCCGTATCCACAGGCGACCAGTGCGGAAAGGGCGACAACGATCCACCATCTCATGGAGCAACACCTAGCAACTTTTTCATTCCGTCCATCAAAACACGTTCCACACCCGGCGCGACCTTCGAAGCCCGATCGCTAGTTTCGTATCCGCCTTGGCCGTACGCGATTTCGGTGCCGATGTAGCCGGGGCCGTAATCACCGTAAGCCGCCATCGCCACATTCAAATCAGGCCGCATGGCTTTGGCCGCCAATTGGTATTCGACAAAAAGTTCGCCTGGCATGTGAACGATTCGTACGTTACCGACCTGCAGGCAACTGAGATCGATTTTGTGGCCATTTTCGCATCGCAGCACCCACGCCAGTTGTTCCGGGCTGCCCCAATAGTCGCCGGGGTTCCAATCGGGCAGGCCGGTTTCCAAGGTCTTGCGGTCGAGATGTTTCCCCAGCGGCAGTGCTACCGGCGCGACGTTCCACCCGATATCGGCGGCGGCGATCGGAAATTTCTCGGTTGCTTCGAAGGCTTGCTTCATACCGTCGGCAACACGATTGGCAAGGATCACGCGGTTTTCTTTCGCCCCGTCGTTGTACTTGCCGGCTCCGATGTTGCCGCCGGCGCCGTTGAAATGAACGTGCAACACGTTGGGAACATCCTGGCCGCGAATGAAGCGCGCGATGCCGGGAAAATCGGGACTTGGAATTCCAGTGCGATAGTAGCTCTGCGGATGGCAGGCGTAGTAGCTGAGCACCGCGATCGCTTGTTCGCCGTTCCAAAACGAAAGCGTGCTGACGATCGGGTCGATAACTCCATCGGGCAGCGCACGAAGTTTGGGATCGCGAGTGGTGGTGTAGCGGGTCGCGATCACTTTTCCGTCATCGCCCAAAACGCGACGGTTGCTGGCGACGCCTTGCACGGTGGCCGAACCGAATCCCGCATGCGTTACGGGTTGGGACCGGGGCAGCGCCTCTCGCACCGCGGCATCAAGGCGCTTCAGCACTTCGCGAGCGAACGATCCGTCGTGTGCTCCCAAGTCGGTTGCCCCCACCTGGTGCAGCAAACGTTCGGCAGTGAAGTCGCAGCGCGGGGCATCGTGTTGGTGAAGCGTGTGCACTGCGACCCGCTGTCGGATGGTGCCCGCGGCGCTGGCAAGCCGATCACGAAATTCGTCGTGCGCGGCGTTGCCGATTCCGATCCAGTCGACAGCGCACAAGACGATCGGTTTTCCGGCACCGCTGATCACGACGCCGCGACATCGCAGCCCCAACTCCTCAATCCGTTTGACACGATCGTACGCCATCATGAAGCCAACCGGCGGCGTGCAATCGATGTCGAAGGTTGCCAGCTTGATTTCAGGGGATGGCGTTTCGTCGCCTCGGACCGAGATCGACGGCGCCAGGCAGAGCAGCATCGTGATGCTGAACAGACAAATCTTTGGTGGGCGAGACATGATCGTTTCTCGTGAGCCGACCAGTCCCAAGTCGGCGAATCTGTACTGCAAAGAAATCGGTGATGCGCCGACTTGGGACAAGCCGGCCTACCGTGTCGCGTCGACGACGGGACGGTGGCGTTGGATTTGGGATTGGAAGTCGCCCAAGCTATGCCAGTACATTTTTTTGTCCAGGTCGACTTCGGCGATGGCGATGCTGCCAAACGTTTCCGCTTTGGCAAGCGTCTTTCCATCATGATCGAAAACGGCGGAGATCATCCAGTTTCTGGAAGTGTCGGTGTAAGTGCTGCTGATGACATAGACGTGGTTTTCGCACGCTCGTGCCGCGGCAAGCATCGGATTGCATCCCCAGACGGGCCAGGCAATCACTTCGGCGCCGCGATGAGTCAACTCGCGGGCAACTTCGGGAAAGAAGCCGTCGTAACAAATCATCATGCCGACTTTTCCAAACCGCGTTTCGAAGACCGGATAATCGCTGCCAGGCGTGATGCCTCCTTCGATTTCGCCACGCGGCAGAGTGACTTTGCGGTACTTGCCGACGATCTGTCCGTCAGGACCCAACAGCACCGCGACGTTGTAGATCAAGTGTCCGTCGCGTTCCAGCAAACCGGCAACGATGTAGAGATCGTGTTTCTTGGCCAGCGAGCCAAAGTAGTCTGTCGAGGGCCCCGGTACCGGTTCGGCCGCGTCGGAGTAAGTCCCGCCGCTGCTGTAATAGGTCAGCGTTTCCGGCAAGACAATCAAGTCGACATCCTTGGTCGCTGCCTCGGCGACAAACGGCGCGAACTGTTCACATTTTTCGCTCGGTGACTTGCCGTCGCGAGGTTGGTAATGAACGGTCGCAAGTCGTACCGTTCTCGGTTGAGGCGCCGGAACAGGTTCCAGCATTGGCTGGCTCCAACGAACCGACGAATTCGGTGGCCCCCAGCGGAAGTGCAACTCCAGACGAGCCGTGGTCGCGTCAGGGGGCGCGCGGTACACACCGGCCAGTGTCGTCCAGCCGTTTTGCGTGCCGACGTCGGCGGGAAATTCAGGTTCAGCCCGTGGCCGCTCACCCGGCCGGTAAGACGCATAACTGGGCTGGGCCCGCGTTGCGTTTCTGCCCTCTTGGTTCAACCAGATCATCCGCACGATCGCGGCGCGTCGCGGCAGATCGATGTCGAACGTTTTCCGCAGCACCGAAAAACGATAGTGATCACCACCGGTGACGGGAACTTTCATTGTCCAGGCACCCGAAAGTCCTTCGCGGTCGTCGGCGGAAATCACCAGCGCCGTTTCACCCCCGGGACCTTCCCCCGGCAACATCGAAAACTGTGGGCGAATTTCGTCCCGAGGCGATTGTTGTTGCCACTTTTGCTGCTGGGGAGACTCCGCTGATGTGGGATAGCCTTGAACAGCGAACAACCCAACCAGAGCAATCGACATCGATCTCATCACGACCTCCTTCTGCGCAGATCGGGAAAACCGTCCCGGCAAGTCGCAGCTGCGCCAGCGTGTTACAAATCATCATCGTCCGATTCTAGCCGCCCAGCCGGAGAGATGCGCGCTGCACCCCTCCGCCTGGAATCGGTGAAAACGGTGAATCAGTGCAGGATGTATCCCCGTTCTTCGTGTTCGGACAGGTCCAGCCCCCTGGTTTCGGAGTTTCCGTCGACGCGGATGCCGATGGTTAGCTGAACAATCTTCAGGATCACAAAAGTTGCCACGATGGTGTAGAGTGCCGCCGACACTGCCGCCGACAACTGCGTCATCACCTTGCCGGCATAGTCGTAATCGCTGCCGCCACTGCCGCCGAGACTCGAAGCGGCAAAGATTCCGCACATGACAGTGCCAAGAAAGCCGCCCACGCCGTGCACACCGAACACGTCCAGCGAATCGTCGTAGCCGACTTTCTGTTTGATCATGGTGGCAAAGAGGTAGCACAGCACGGCGGAAGTGGCTCCGATCGCCAGGGCTCCAATCGGGCCGACGTAACCGGAGGCAGGCGTGATTGCCGCCAGTCCCGCGATCGATCCGGTTGCCGCGCCCAGCACGCTCGGTTTGCCGAGCTTCACCCATTCGATTCCCATCCAGACCAGCGTCGCGACGGAAGCGGAAAGGTGGGTGACGAACAACGCCATCGCCGCCTGGCCGCTGGCGCCCAACGCACTGCCCGCGTTGAATCCGAACCAGCCTACCCACAACAGCGCCGTGCCGGTCACTGTCATCGTCATGTTGTGAGGCGGGTCAAGGTGGTTGGGATAACCCGATCGAGGACCGATCATCATGCAGGCGACCAAGGCGCCGAATCCGGCGGTCACATGGACAACGATCCCACCGGCAAAGTCCATGACCTCCCAATCCGAATACAAACCGCCGCCCCAAGTCATGTGGCAGATCGGAACATAAACGATCAACAGCCAAACGGTTGAAAACAACAACACCGCCGAAAACTTCATCCGCTCGGCGAACGCTCCGATCATCAGCGCCGGCGTGATGATCGCAAACGTCATTTGAAACGCAGCAAAGAGGATCTCGGGAATGCCGATGTTCGACTCACTGTCCGTGACGAACACCGCATCGCTGTCCACGTCGTTCATCATCACCTTGGAAAAACCGCCGATGAACTTGTTCACGCTTTCAGATCCAGCCGATTCAAATGCCAGGCTGTATCCGCAGACCACCCAAACGATCGTCATCAATCCGGTCAGTGCCAGGCACTGCATCAATACCGACAAAACGTTTTTGGTACGAACGAGTCCTCCGTAGAAAAGGGCCAGCGCCGGAATGGTCATCATCAGCACCAGCGCCGTCGACACCAGAATCCACGCGGTGTCGCCCTTGTCGATCGTCGCTGCCTCGGCTTGTGCATGAGCCGGTGCCGCGTGGCCCAAGCCGATCAGGACGAAGAAGAGTGTAAGAAGTAGATTTCGTCGAGAAAAAAGATGTTTCCACATGAGCGCATCGCTCCCTTGATTCACTTGTTACCGCCTAGTTCAAGTGCTGCCTGAAGAGAGAAGTTAGTCGAACCCAGCGCGGATGTGAATCAGTCTTGGCAGCAGAACGCTACGAATGCCGTCTCAGGAAGATCAAAATCAACAGGATTCCAACGGGAACGGCAAGAATTCGATACAGGTCCGGACCGAAAACGATCGTCGCGTTGAACACGATAAACGCAAAGAAGATCTCAGGGAGTCTGTTTGATTCGAATCCGACGGTATTCAACTTGTCCGCGATCACCTTCCAGCCCGATCGGTCCGGTGGTGGGGACTTTGAGCGCTTCTTCGATCACCTCGCCGTTGCACGTGCAGTGGGCGACTCCGTTTTCAACCCGTACGACCAATTCGTTCCATTGTTGAGGCCGGTACTTCGTCAGCTCTTTGTAGGGTCCGGCAAGCAGATAGTCACGGCATTGCAGTTGGGGTTCGCGGAGGAAGACGCCGCTGTCGGCGTTTGGCGTGGCCCGAAATTCTAGTTTCAAGATGAAGTTGCCTGAAAAATCCGCGGTGGTCCAAAGTTGCTGAATCTTGCGGCCCTCGGGCGGGGTTGTGACGACCAATCGTCCGCCAATCGCTCGGTAACGCCCGTCGTCGGTGGCGGTCTTGCCGTCAAAGGCAACCGCCTTTTCGACGATCGGCCAGGCAGGCGCGTTGGGGTTGTTGCTGAGCCAACGGTTTCTGCCACGCAACATTTTTTCGCTGGTCGGGCGGTATCCCCAGCCCGATAGGTCTTTGCCATGGAATAGAGAGGTGAAACCTGGTTCGACCTCAAAATCGTCCGCGCCGGTTTCCAGGAATCCCAGCGTGGCAAGGATCGGCCGGATCGCCCCTTTCCATTTGGCGTAACCAATACCGTTGGGATGAAGCAGATCGGGGAATTCTTCCACCTTGGCATCACCTTTTGCATCAGCAAACAAAGTCCAAGTGTCGACGACGGTGATTTGCGATTTGCCTTTGGCAAGTTCTCGATAGAGGCGATTGAGCTCGCTGATCTTGTCAGCCGGACGGCTCTTGCTGGCGCTACTGGGAAAGACCAGGCAAAGGATGATCGGGACCTGGTCGTTGTGGTTGGTGATCGCATCGAGGATTAGCTTGACGTTGCCCGCGATCGTTGCCGGCTGGGCTCCCTCTTCCAAGTCGTTGGTACCCATCAACATCACCACGCCGGCCGGATCGAGCGATAGCACGTCCTCGTCCAACCGAATCAACATGCCGCGAGTCGTGTCGCCGCTGATGCCACGATTTGCGGCACTTGCGGTCATGTCAGAAAAATCGCCGCGAAAATCATCGCGCCAGCCTTGGGTGATCGAGTCTCCCAAAAACACAACCGCGCCGTGGCTTTCCTGACGATTGGCCGCGAAGGTGGTGCGCCGCTTTCGCCAAACATTTTGGAACCAATCGGCGCGGCGGATCGGGCCGGCGCCAGGGAGTCCGTCATCGGTGGCGGGAATGTCAAGCGAACCCTCCGCGATCGCCGTGATCTGCTGAGCGACCGACAGGTTCGATAGCAGCGAAACGGAGAGCAGAAAAGAGAGGAAACCGCGCAGAGGAGAAACAGTCATGACAGAGATCCAGCTTGGGTGCAGCGAAGAATCGATTGCGTCGAAGCGACAGTCTACACCCCAGAACTGTCAAGTTGCGTTGGAAGCGGTCGAAAAGATGACAGAGGGGTGACAGAGGGTGTTGGTTATCCTCACGAAGCGATTTCGGAGAAATCGCCGACAGGGTGAAGCGATCCCGAAACAGTCGCTGTCCCGGCTGCCGCCAACATGATTACAATGTCGCCTCCCTGCCAATTTTTCCCGCCTTTTTCGATTCGGATACAGGTCTCGTGAATCATCGTTTTCTTCACTGGCTCGGCCCGCAAGCTGGTGGCTTGCTCTTGGCGTTTTCTTTGCTGTTTGCTCCCACTGCCGTGGCGGAGGGTCCGGCGCTGAAGTTAGCGCAGGGAGATCACGTGGTTTATATCGGCAACACCATGGCCGATCGGATGCAGCATCACGCCTGGTTGGAGACCTATCTGCATGCGCTTCATCCCGATCATCAATTGACGTTCCGGAATTTGGGTTTCGCGGGCGACGAAGTCAAAACGCGTCCGCGATCCAAGGACTTTGGAAGTCCTGATCAATGGATGGCCAAGTGCCAGGCCGATGTTGTCTTTTGCTTCTTTGGATACAACGAAGCGTTTCGCGGCGACGACGGATTGCCGGGCTTTGAAAAAGATTTTGCCGCGATGATCGATTCGATGCGATCGCAGCAATACAACGGATCGTCGCCTCCGCGAATCGTCGTTTTTTCGCCAATCGCTCACGAAAATCTTTATAGCCCGCACTTGCCCGACGGCACCGAGAACAACGCCAATCTGGCCAAATACACCGACGTGATGCGGAAGGTTTGCGGCGACAAAGAAGTGACTTTTGTGGACTTGTTCAAACCGACCGGCCAGCTGTACGCCGCCGCGACCAGGCCGCTGACGATGAACGGAATCCACTTGCTGGATCATGGCAACAAGGCGGTCGCCCAGACGATTTTGAAGGAACTGTTTCCCGGCAAGTCCATCCCCACCGACGTGGCAAAACTGCGCGAAGCAGTGTTGGACAAGAACTATCACTGGTTCAGTCGTTACCGCGTGGTCGACGGCTACAACGTCTTCGGCGGCCGATCGACGTTGAACTGGCACGGCCAGTCCAATGCCGATGTGATGAAACGGGAAATGGAGATTTTCGACGTGATGACGACCAATCGCGACCAGCGCATTTGGGCGGTTGCCGGTGGAGGCGACTTGGAGGTCAGAGACGACAACCTGCCTGAAGAACTGGCCGTCAAAACGAACAAAGCGGGTCCGCTGGAAGAAGACGCCTGGCCTTACGTCGGCGGCGCCGAAGCGATCGAAAAGATGACGATCCATCCGGGCATGGAGGTCAACCTGTTTGCTTCCGAAGAAATGTTTCCCAGGCTGGTCAATCCGGTGCAGATGGCGGTCGATACCGACAGCCGGCTGTGGGCTTCGGTTTGGCCATCGTACCCGCACTGGAATCCGACCGAACCGGCCCGCGATGCGATCGTGATTTTGCCGGACGAAGATGGCAACGGCGTGGCGGATGAACTGATCGTTTTTGCCGACGAGCTGAACAGCGTTACCGGTTTTGAATTTTGGAACGGCGGCGTGTTGGTCGCCGCACCGCCGGAGATCTGGTTCTTGAAAGACACGGATGGCGACGACAAGGCGGATCAGAAAATTCGCATGTTGCAGGGTGTTTCCAGTGCCGATACGCATCATTCGGCCAATGCCGTGGTGATCGGTCCCGATGGTTGGATGTATTGGTCACGGGGAATCTTCAACGTGGCAAACTTTGAAACGCCCACCAAAACTTTTCGCAGTGGTTCGTCGGGCGTTCACCGATTTCATCCACGAACCTTCGAGTTTGAGTTTCATTTTCCGATCGGTCCCAATCCTCATGGCGACGTCTTCGATCGCTGGGGATTTCAGTTCGCCAACGACGGCACCAGCGGCACGGGAAGTTACGTCAACCTCGGCAAAGGGATTGGCAACAAGAAATGGTTCGAAAAAAGAGTTCGGCCCGTCGCCGCGACCGGGCTGTTGTCTGGTAGCCATTTCGGTGACGAGCACGAAGGTAATTTCTTGATCTGCAACACGATCACTTTCCTGGGCGTGTTGCAGCACAAAGTGAATTACAACGGTGCCGATATCACGGCGACCGAGATCGAGCCAATTCTTTATTCCTCGGACCCGAATTTTCGTCCCAGCGACGTCGAAGTCGGTGGCGATGGGGCGCTTTACGTTTCGGATTGGCACAATGTGTTGATCGGACACATGCAACACAACATGCGCGATCCCAACCGCGATCACGAGCACGGGCGGATTTACCGGGTGACCAAAAAAGGACGTCCGCTTCACCAGCCGGCAAAGATGAAGGGCAAGCCGATTGCGGAAGTGTGTGAGCACTTTTTTGCCAGTGACAACGGCACGCGATACCGCGCCCGTTTGGAGCTGAGTTCGCGGGAAACGCATGAGATCGCTTCCCAGGTGCAGGCGTTTGCGGATCGCCTGGATCCGAAATCGGCGGCCAAGGAGCATGACGAGGCGCAAGCGCTGTTGGAGACGCTGTGGGTGTTCGAGGAGCATCAGGTGCCGAACTTTGAACTGGTCGAGAAGACCTTTCAAGCGGACCAGCCGCGCGTTCGTGCCGCGGCGATCCGCACGCTGGGCCATTGGGCCGGCTGGGTCAGACATCTCGATTGGCAACCGATTTTGTCGGCGGCCGCCCGCGATTCCTCGGCGCTCGTTCGCGCCGAAGCGGTCAAGTCGGCGGTCGAATTTGCCGATGCCGCGCCCCATGAAGTTGTCTTCGAAGCAGCGATCCGTCCCATGGATCCGGAAATGGAAACGGTCATCAACTACGCAAAGAAGGTGATCGACATCGACAGGATCGTCACAGAAGCAGTCGCGTCGGGACAGAAACTCAGCCCCGCCGGTCGGGCATACGCGCTGCAGAGCGCCGGCATCGACCAGTTGCTGAAGATGGAAAAAGACGAAGCGGTCTATCGAGCGATTCTTAGCCGCAAGAATGCGAGGCTGGAGGATCTGGCCAGTTCGCTGGAAGGTCTGGCCAGCGAGACGGGCAAAAAGCAGCTTGATGTTTTGATGGAGCTGATTGCCGAGGCCCGCAAGGACCCGCAAAGCAACGTGATCGGTTTGGGCAAGTTGCTCGTCCGGCAGACTCCTGAAAATCTACAGCGTGTTCGCAATCGAATCGAAACGATCGCCGTCGATGGCGAAACGCCCGAATTGAAGCGACTCGGTTACGCCGCCTGGGTCGCCGCTGCCGGTCCGGATGACGCGTTCCTGGCCGCTTCGAAGAACAAGGATAACCTGCGAGATTTTCTGGATGCGGTGCCCACAGTCGACCCCAGCGTTCGTGACCAGCTGTTTGCGAAAGTCCGTCCACTGATTTCCGACTTGCCCTCGAATCTGGAAGCCGAAACGGTCGGTTCGGAGATTCACCAACAGGGCATTCGGGTTGAATACTTTCAGCCCAGCGGCAGCAACGTGGCGATGGAAACGCTTGACAAAATGAAGCCGAAGGCGGCGGGCATCGTTCCGCAGATCGTGATGAACGTGCCTCAGAAAAAGGTTTCCGATCGGTTCGCTCTTCGTTTCACCGGCAACTTGGTTGTTTCCAGGGCGGGCAAGTACACGTTCTATGTCGCGTCCGATGACGGTTCGCGCATCTACTTGGACGACCGGTTGTTGATCAACAACGACGGCCTGCACGGCATGTCCGAAAAGAACGCGTCGATCGATCTGTCACCCGGTGCGTACAAGTTGGTCGTCACCTATTTCGACAATGGCGGCGGCGACGGCTTGAAAGTTTCTTGGCGCGGACCCGGTTTCAAGAAGCAGCCGATTCCGGCCGACAACCTGGCGATCAGCGGCGGTGAGACTTTGCATGATGTGGCGATTCGCGCACTCGCGTCGATTCCCGGACACGATCAATCCAAGTTCAACGCGCTGGCGTCGTTGGTGGCCAAGGGAAGGAGCCGGCCCGCCGCCATCAAGGCGCTGCGTTTGATCCCCGAAGAGGGCTGGAGCGATCGGCGCATTCGGCCCCTGGTCGACAACCTGGTTGGATATCTCAGCGAGATGCCGGCGCGATATCGAACCGGTGCGGCAGCGACCGACGCGATTGCCTTGACAAAATCGCTCGCCACCAGGCTGTCACCCGATCAGGCCCGATCGGTGGAAGATCGCCTCAGCAATCTGGATGTTCGTGTGATTGCGATCGGTACTGTCTCTCACCGCATGATTTACGACAAAGAATTGATCGCCGTGCAGGCCGGCAAACCGGTTGAATTTCGGTTCAGCAATACCGACGCGATGCCGCACAACTTCGCGATCGTCCTGCCCGGAGCGCTGCAGGAAGTCGGCGAGGCGGCCGAGGCAACTGCGCGCGACGAAGACGCCGAGGCGCGTCACTTCATTCCCAAGTCCGACAAGATCCTGCTGGCCAGCAAGCTGTTGCAGCCGGGGCAGAATCAGTCGCTTGCCTTTGACGTTCCCAGTGAACCAGGAGTTTATCCCTATGTCTGTACCTATCCGGGACACTGGCGGCGAATGTACGGGGCGCTCTACGTGGTCGAGAATCTGGAAGAGTATCAAGCCAACAAGGAGAAGTACTTGGCGCGAGTCCAACTGCCGATCCAAGACGAATTGCTGAAAATGAATACTCGCAGCCACGCTTGGACCTACGATGAACTAGCGGCCGAAGTCAAGCAGTTGCCGCACGGTCGTTCGTGGGAAGTCGGCAAAGAACTTTTCAAGGTGGCAAGCTGCACTGCTTGTCACAAACTCAGCGGCGAAGGGAACGTCTTCGGCCCCGACCTTGCCGAACTGAAAGACAAGAAACACACCACCGACGCGATCCTTCGCGCCATTCTGGAACCATCGAAGGAGATTGAAGAAAAGTTCCAATCGACTTCTTTGATCTTGGATGACGGCAGGCTGATCACCGGAATGATCATGAAAGAGACTGACGATGAAATTCAGGTCGTGATCAACCCATTGGCCAAAGGCAAGCCGACAGTGATCGAGCAAGATCTGGTGGTTGGCCGCAAGAAGTCGGCGGTGTCACTGATGCCCAAAGGGTTGCTCGATAAACTGACTCGCGAAGAGATCCTCGATTTGATCGCCTACGTCTACGCCAAAGGCGACAAAAAGCACATGCTCTTCGGCGACCACCAACATCACTGACGAGTTTCTATCTTGGTGTTACCCATCTAGTTTCACTTCGGGCCAAGGGCCCAGCACTTTGTATAGCCCAGGGTGAGGCAACGTGAGTTTTACGAACGTTGACTCTACCCTGGGGTTTGTAACCATCTGCCATCTTCCCGACCGCTGCGAGCATGGCGGCAAAGCCGCCATGCTCGCAGCGGTCGGGAATCGAGTTGCCCGCGCAGGTGGTCCCAGGGCAGCGGTATTGCTCGCAAAACTCGCAAAACCTCGCCCTGGGCTATGCAAATGACTGCACCTTCGGTGCGAAACGCGTGTTGGGAAGGGAAGAACTATGGCGGTAACCGACGGTGATCAGGACTGTACTTTCCAGCCGTAGTCGGCGATTAGCTTTTGGCGGTTGAGCGATCCGCTTGATCCGCTCACTACCAGCTTGGTCAACTTGGGAAGCCGCGGGGAATTCATCACGGCGTCGATCTCCTTTCTTGACACGCGGTTGTAACGGTACGAGATCTCGCGTAGCTCGGAAAAATTTGAATTCTTGGCGATCGTGGCCAGCACACGACCGGGCAAGTACATGCTGTCCAATTCAAGCGACCGGAGGTTGGGAAAGGCTTGGCTGGTAAGAATATCGTGGATGTTGTCCACGTCTCCGCCGAAGATGAGTTTGACGACGTTGGGGAACTCCATTTTGTCGGCAAGTTGTCGCCGCGAATCGGTCGACAATCTGCATTCGAAAAGATGCAAGCAGCGCAGTGACTTGCCAAGCGGAGTAGCTGCCAGTTGCGCCAAGTCCAAGGGGAAATCAGAACCTTCGATTCGCAAAAACTCAAGTTGTTGCAGCACTTCGGATTGACCGATCATCCGCAAGTGATCGGAATTCAATTGGCCCGGTTGCAAACGCCGCAGTCCGCTTGCCGGTTGATGTTGAATCAGCTGCTGGACAAACGGATACGAATTGTAGGCCAGGTTCAACGATCTGCAGTGTTGCAGATGTTGTCCTTGAAAAATCGCTTCGGCCGCTCGGACTCCCAAGTCACAGCCGGCTAGCGAAAGATTGGTGACCTGATCAAAAGCGCCCCGCTTGGCCAGAATCGCCAGCCCCTTTGCCGGGACGTGGGTGGAATCCATGTCGAGCCGCTGGAGGCGATCGACTGGCAGCTTGGCAATCGACTCGGTCGCGGCGACCGTCTGTGGGCCGCGGATTTTCAGGCTTTGAAGCTTGGGAACTTTCAGACGCCCCAGGTTTCGGAAGTTACCTCCGCCGCTGGAGCTGACGACTGCCAGGTGTTCCACACTGGGAAAACCATCGGAGTCGCAGACTGCTCGCAGAAACTCAGGATCGCTGGGAATTTCCAGGTGTTGCAATGATTCTGCTGAAGGCATCTCGCCCAACGCGGTTCCCACCGATTCGCCAAACGAGGTCTCAAAGTGGGTCAGGTTGAGGGCCCCGAGGCGATGGAGGTGGCGTGATGTCAGCAGCGCGATCAGGTCGTTGTCGGGGATTTTCAGATCACTCAAATCAAGCGATCGAACCTGCGCCAGCGCGGCGGTGGCGGCAAGTGCTTCTCCGGCTCCCTTGATGTAGTTGAAGCGAAGCCAGTTGACCGGTGTCGAGCGGTACAGTTTGTCGCCCTCTTTGATAAATGCTCTGGCGCGGATCGTGATTTTGTCGATGAATCCTCGAGCGAATTCGGCTTTGCGAACATCTTGCTTCAGCTCGCTTGCCCAAGCGTCACCGTGGTGGAATAACAGTTCGTCGCAGCGGTGCTTCAAATCGAGACGGTGCGGGTCATATTCGTCCATCTGATCCAGCTGGCACTGCAAACGGATGAACTCACCTCGCGGATCGCCCCGTTCTTCCAGAAAGTCGGCGTAGATCAACCGCGGCACGTCGTCCTCGGGATGGGCGAGCACCTGATCCAGAAACGCGCGGCTGGGATCGGCTTGGTTTGTCATCGTTGCCGAAGCGGCCAATTCAGGTGTCGGTGCAGAAAATCGAACGTTCCTCTGCCATTGATGGTGTGCGGACCGTCAAAAAACTCGATCTCGGTTTTGTCGCCGATTCCCAGCTTGTTGTAGTGGCGGCGCACCTTGGCGTATTCCCAGGCAACCCATTCGTCGATCCCGACACCGTCGTCGTGCCCGCGTTCGACCATGAACGGACGGGGCGTCATCAGCATCGAAAGTTCGGCATAGTTGGCAACGTGGCCCATGTTCCATTCGAAGATCTCGTATTCGCCGGTCCAGATGTAGCTGAAACGGGCATCGTACGACGCGTTCTTTGCAACCCATTCATTGAAGTCGGCGCTGCAAATCGAAAGGCAATAACCTGGTTCGGTCTCGGTCGGCGGCAGCATCGGCGGAACTCGTACCGCGGTCTTGCCGCCGTAGGAAAGGCCGTAAAAGCCGATACGGTCTTTATCGATCAGCGGGATGCTCGAAAGCCACCGCAGCGTGACCAGGTGTTGGGGAATGATGTAGCTGAACAGCGATCGCCCCAACGGATTGGACTTGCGCTGCAACGTGCGAAACGCGTCCTGTCCGCGATAGGGGTTTTGCGGTGCATAGACGATGAATCCGCGCTTCACCAATTCGGCACTGAACGACTTGTAGGCGCGAAACGGCCTGGCATCGGTGCTGATCGTATCCATCGGCGTTCCTTCCAGTCCGTGCTGGCAGACCACCACCGGTCGCCGCTCGTTGGGCCGCAGGTCTTTGGGCATCAGCAGGATTCCGCTAGCGATCACATCGGGATAAACATCCAGCGCGATTTCGTAACCGGCGTATTGGGGTTCATCCAGTATTTGTCGGCTGCGCGGATTGGGATCGATGCTGGGAGTGGGCAGCTTGCCAAACAACTCACGGTGAACGTGATCGCGGAGGTCTGCCGACGATTCGACCCAAGACTCGACGGACGATCGGTCGGCCTGCGAAAAGGTCTGATCGCGAGTGCGGTGGCACAGGGCAAGCAACCGCTGAGTGAATCGGACAAGTTCGGCAAGCTGCTGTTGTTGGCGGTCGGCCGCCGAGAATTGTTGGCGTCGATCGGAATCGACTTGGGAAGTCCGCAGCGGAACATCGTCGGGAAGCGCGAAATCGAGTGCCTGCTTGATCGCTGTTGGATTCAGCGGCGGGTCGCCGTCTTTGCCGATCGTGCCGATGCGTTTGGACAAGCCGAGCCGGGTCCAATGTTCGCTGGCGCGATAGTACTCTTCGATGACTGATTCACGCTCCGGCCGGCTGATGGTTCCGGGAGCGGCGCCGCGTCGACCGTCGCGCATAAGAGGCGGGCCAGCGTATTCTTGGATCATCGGACTGACCTCGATCAGCAAATGTCGCGGCGCGATCATGCTGGCGATTTCGGCATCGCCGAATTCGTGAAGCAAACGCCAAACATTTCGGTAAATCGGTTCCTTCCAGACTTCCTCGCGACGAACGAAGTAGCCGCTGACGACCACTTCGTCGATTCGATCGTCCAGGGCACCGGCATACAAGGCCAACAAACCGCCTTCGCTGACCCCCATCACGGCGATCGGCAATTCCTGTTCGGCGTGCTGGTTGCGCAAGGTGAATTGATCAACCGCGGCCAACACCTTTTGTACTTCGTAACCGATGATGTGGCGACCGAGTTCAAACGCCTGTCGGTAAACGAATTCGCGATGAGTCTGATTGGTCTTTCGGCCGATTTCGGGGTTGGCCGAATGGGTGTCGTCTCGATTGATCAAAGTTGGAACGAGGACTTCGCA
The DNA here is from genome assembly GCA_965222745.1 of Rubripirellula sp. GTDB lineage: Bacteria > Planctomycetota > Planctomycetia > Pirellulales > Pirellulaceae > CBDCUW01. The sequence continues at coordinate 3,298,677 of CBDCUW010000005.1, read as the reverse complement.
GCCCATGGTTGCCAAATCGAGTGCAAAGGAAGTATCGCATTGGGCCAATCCCGAAATCATCTCGGGTGTCCAGTCGGCATCGGGAATCGCGACGACGCGGGCCACGATTTCCGCTTTGGGTTTCAACAAAAGACCTTCGGCAGTCACTCCGGCGAGTACGGGCCAGCGGACTGCGTGAATCGACAATCGTTCGTTTTCGGCGACCAGCGAATCTTCGGTGGTCGTGGCAATGTATTGCAAACCTGTCGGTGGGGCACGGCGGTCGACCGCGCCGATGATCGTGCGAAATCGTTGGCGGTTGGCGGCGATACTTTTTGCGTAGGCCTCCGCGCTGGAATGGTCTCGATCCCACAGCGACGCGCGAGATTCCCGGGCCCGTTCGATCTCGCGGAGCGCAAACCGGTCGATGCCTTCCACCATCACCACATCCAAAGGCCGCTCCTCGACCAGCGCGCCGGTTCCGGGAAGGGGCTGCGCTTGTGCAACGCAGACCGAAAGGAGCAACAGGCAACAGGCAAGGGCAGGGCGGGGGAAGGGGAACGGCGTCATCGGTTGGGACTCTTGCGGTTGCGGCGGAAAGAGCATCGAGGGTGTCTTCAAATTCCATCGTAGGCCGGCTTGTCCCAAGTCGGCGATCCTGTATTCGCCGACTTGGGGACAAGTCGGCCTACAGCAACCATTTGAAGACACGCTTTAGGCAATCATGGTAGACGATCGGGGTGCCACGTTGGGCAGCACGGGTCATGGCGAAGTGGCCGTGATGGCGGCGGTGCTACCGGGGAGGCCTTTCCCGTGTCCGGAAACATTTTCGAGAATTCTTGTAAGAATGGTTCGTGGCAGGTGTTCTATTTGCGGAGGAACCAACTGTGTCTGAGATGCCCGATACTCGCGATAGTCTGCTGGTGCGGCTGAAGGACCCGCAAGATCGCGATGCGTGGCAGGAGTTCTCGGCGGTTTATCGGCCGGTGATCTATCGGCTGGCTCGCGGCCGAGGATTGCAGGATGCCGATGCTCAGGACCTTGCTCAGCAAGTGTTGATGGCGGTCGCCGCGGCGATTCCTAACTGGCAGCGCAGCGGCCAAGGGGCGCGGTTTCGTCACTGGCTTCGCCGCGTGACCAAGAATGCGACGATCAACGCGTTGACTCGGCAGCCTCAGGATGTTGGCGGCGGCGGGACGACGTTGATGAACTTGCTGCGCGAATGTCCGGAGCCCGATGGGGAGATGGAAAAGGCGATGGAATGGGAGCATCGGCGCGAAGTCTATCGCCGCGCAGCGGAGATCGTTCGGCAGGATGTCAGCCAGCAGATGTGGAAGATCTTTTCGATGTCGGTGATCGATGGTGACAGTGTCGCGTCGGTTGCACGGCAGCTTGGCAAGTCGATCGGGTCGGTCTATGTCGCCCGGTGCAGAATTCTGGCCCGGCTTCGCGAAGTTGCCGCCAAGATCGAGGGGGATTTGCAGTGACCAACCAACCACAGCAATCATGCGACGCACAGCTACTGGATGCGTTGCTTCGTGGAGCAGTCGATGATGATCAGGAGCGACAGCTGATCGATCATTTGAATCACTGCGATCGCTGCCGGCAGACGATCGATACGCAATCGCTGGAAGCATGCGATGAAACAAGCAAGCTGCTGAGCAAGCAACCCTACGACGCCGATTCCTGTTTCGAGCTTTCGCGCGAAGAAGAAGATCGCCCCGACGAATCGAGCGATTATCCGGTGTCGATTCGCAGCGTCTTGGATTCGCTGGCCCCGACCGATGATCCGACGATGTTAGGTCGACTGGGCGGGTACGAGGTATCGGGTGTGATCGGCGCCGGCGGGATGGGAGTTGTTTTGAAGGCGCTCGATCGTTCGCTTGATCGTACCATCGCCATCAAAGTCATGGCTCCGCACTTGGCGTCCAGCGGAGCGGCGAAACGTCGGTTCGAGCGAGAAGCCAAGGCTGCCGCGGCTGTCTTGCATCCCAACGTGGTTGCCATTCACGGTGTTTCTGCCGGCGAAGGAAACGCGAGCCTGCCCTACCTGGTGATGCCCTACGTTCGCGGATCGTCGTTGCAAGCCAGAATCGATTGTGAAGGCCCGCTAACGGTGACGGAAATCCTTCGCATCGCCTCGCAAATTGTCGAGGGTTTAGCGGCGGCGCATTCGCAGGGGCTGGTTCATCGCGATATCAAACCAGCCAACATTCTGTTGGAAGAAAGCGTCGAACGAGTTTCGATCACCGATTTTGGTTTGGCCCGCGCTGTCGATGACGCCACGTTGACTCATAGCGGCGTTCTTGCGGGAACACCCCAATACATGTCTCCCGAACAGGCTCGGGGCGAACCGATCGATGGCCGCAGTGACCTGTTTAGCCTTGGCAGTGTCATCTACAGCATGTGTACAGGGCGTGCGCCGTTTCGCGCCGACACGTCCTATGGAATCTTGCGGAGAATCACCGATCAGTTGCCGCGGCCAATCCGCGAAATCAATCCCGACATCCCGCCGTGGCTGTGTCGGTTGGTGGAAAAACTGCATGCTAAATCGCCCGATGATCGCTATCAATCGGCCGCTGGCGTCGCCGAAGTGTTGCAGCAGTGTTTGGCGCACGTCCAAACGCCCGACGTCAGTCTGCCCAAAGAACTGCGTCATCCGTCTCGGTTGGTGGTGACCAAGCGGCATCTTGCCGTTGCCGGAGCAGTCGTGCTGATCGCCGGATGTTTGATCGCGGCAATGTGGCAACCGTCTCCCTCCGGAGGCGACAACGATCGGAAGCCTTTCGCCGTGGAGCCGCCGGTGAGTCCACCCGGTGTCTTGCCGCAGGGGTGGGAAGGCCGAACCAGCGCGCAAGACCTTCAAGGGACCGATCCATCAAAGCAATCCGCTTCACCCACGGATACCAGCTGGAGCGGGACCGCCGAACCGTCGATCGAATCGATCCGAATCCTGATCGAATTGTTGGAAGAAGAGACGAGACAGTCCTTCGACCTTGGTCCTGAACATTCACGTTGAATCGAGCAGCAACTTCACCAACAGAGAGTCAAACCATGCGTTTTCTATCCGTCACACTGGTCGCCCTGATCTTTGCATCATCTTTGCATGGCCAATCTGCTTTCAAAGATGAGATTCTAGCCTTCAGGCTCAAACATGCCGTCGCCAAGGAAGTGGTGGCGATCATGAACGAGCAGTTTTTGGAAACCGTCACCTTTTCAGCCAACACGTCAACCAACACGATCTACGGCCGCGTGCCCGGATCGTTGATGAACGACGTGGAAGACTTCATCAACGATCTGGAAGATCACGCTGCCATCCATCGCGAAGAGCAGCGACAAAAGGAACAGGATCTTCGCGAAAGCGGTGACATCGCGGCGCCGTTTGAGTTGAAGATTTTTGAATTGACAAGTGTCGATGCCGTGCACCTGCTTGGCGTGCTTGGCGAATTGGGATTCGATGAAGGGAAAATCTCGCTAGCCGCCGAGCCGCGAACCAACTCGATTGTTGCCCGCGGCCGCCAGGCTGACTTGGCCGTGATCGAGTCACTGCTACAAAGACTGGATGAGCCGGGCGACGGAAAATACACACCGTTTGCCGAAGCCTCCCGGCAGTTGATGGATGAACGTATGAAGTACTATCAACTGCAAAACAGGTACGGCAAAGAACATCCTGAGGTGCGAGCGGCCGAGCGACGTATTGATCTTCTTCAGGCTCGCGACTTGGAAGTTGTTGGTGGTCTGCTTGATGTTCCGCCTACCAAAGGGGAAAGGGAGGTTCGTCGGGAATACGAGGCAGCCGAACGGAACGCGGCCACCGCTGCCCAAAAGTGGCGTGAATCGAGAGCGAAGCCAGATGCCGACCCCAAGAAACTCGACGCGATTCGCTCCGACGTCCAGCGTCACGTCCAAAAGGCGTTTCAAGCACGAAAGGCGCTAAAACATTTTGAGATCGATCGGGCTTCTCGGCAGTTGCACACGATTCGGCAGCGGCTGGAACAACGAGACAAGATCGCGGACAAAATTGTCCAGCGCCGCATCGAAGACTTGCTCGCCGGCGAGGACCTGACGTGGCTGGACCAAAGCAACCAGCAACCAGGCGACGGTTCACTCAAGTCGGTGGCCGAAGCCGTTACTGCCCCGAACAAAGAACTGAAAGGTGACGTGCAGATTGAGGCGATCAGCGACCTGGGAATCATGGTGCTGCGAGGCCAAAAGAACGACGTGGAAAGCGTCATCGACACCTTCGAGAAAATCGAAAAGGCAAGGAAGACCGCCGAAGCCCCGCCGTCCGATCCCACCAGCACACCAGACGCCCCAGAGTCGGCTCCCACCGATCCACTGGTAAAGTAGCAGGACATTGCCACAAGCTTCAATTTGGTGTCACTCATCAGCTTCTGCTCTGGCGTCAGTTCACTGTAGGCCGACTTGTCCCCAAGTCGGCAAATACAGGATCGCCGACTTGGGACAAGCCGGCCTACAACTTCTTGGCTTAGCCAAACGCTCTCAAAGTGCGGGGCCTTTGACCTCAGGTTAGAATCTGCGCTAGAAGGCGTGGATGGAGTAGTACGGCGATACTATCGAAAGGGATGGCAGAACGATGACGACGAAATTCACCGGCGAAGAATCGTTTCTTGGTTTGCCGCAGTTGGCGGGCGTTTGTTCGATGGACCGCGCGGTGCGCAGTGATTGGAGTTTGCAGCAGAGTGTTGATCGGCTCAAACGACTTCACTATGTGCTTCGGCGGCTTCATGAGACGTTGACGGCGCGAATCACGAGCGAGCCGATTTATGAATTGAAGATGGCCTACAGCCATCATGCTTACTTGCTTGCCGAGCAGGTCGATTTGATTCGCACGCGGGTTGCCGAAATGCGCGAACCCCCGTTGGGTTTGGACAAGGTTCCCCACGGGGCGCTGGAGCGGTTGTTGGACGAGGTTGATGGTGCGCCTTCGACCGAAGAGTTGCTGGCTGGTGTTTACCAGGTTTGTCTGCCCGCGGTTCTGGATTCTTGCAGCCGTTTGAAAAACGACGCTCATCCGCTGGCTGACGCTCCCACCGTTCGCGTTGCGAAACTGATGGAGTTTGAGTTGGGCGATCTGGTGACCTTCGGACGGGCCGCGATCGATTGTCTTGTCGATTCGCAGCGCGCTACGGAGATGGAGCCGTGGACGGAACACTTGCGCCTCTGTTTGACCGCCTCCGGACAGCTGGATGGGACGCAGCAGGAAAGTGAATCGATTCCCCCGGCGTGGCACCGCAAGCAGCCGTACGTCTTTCAGTCGGAACCACAGCGCGACCAACGGTTTCAAGATCCCTACAACGCCGGGGTCAACCCCGAAGCGTTCTTGTACGACGAAAATTTTTCGCCGCGCGACAAGACGTTGATGATGTACTACAAGCGGATTCGTGAACTGGATGTTCCGGAGATGATGGCCAGCATTCTGGTGGAACTTCGCGAGGACGAGCCGTGGGAGTTTCACAAGGAAATGTCGCGGCAGCTGTGGGACGAGGCTCGTCACGCGATGATGGGCGAGGTCGGATTTGTCGCCCAGGGAATCGATTGGCGGGAGATTCCAATCAATTTCACCTGGTCGCGAAATCTGAATTTGCAGCTCAACGCCCGCGAGCGACACGGTGTGTTGTTCTTTATCGAACAGGGATTGATGCCTCGCAACGGCAAGCGATACGAATGGGAAGTCGCTTCGCAAAGTGGGGATGGGTTGTCGGAGCTGTTTCAGGATTTCGATTGGGCCGACGAAGTATTGCACGCGCAAATCGGCCGCCGTTGGTACGTGCCAAAATTCGCGTCCCTTTCCGAGGCGCTTGACTACGGTGACCGCTGTTGGTCCAAGGTGCTGAGCCACTGGCGTCAGTACCGCGACCAGGGGTTGACGGAGCATCGGAATTGGTGGCCCGATCTGTATCGCCATGCGTGTCAAATTTGGGGGCAATCGCCCGATCCACGGGCGCTGGCCTTTCACGAAACCTACGAGGATTCTCGCGCGGATCTGCAATCGCTGAGCGACCACCAGGCGGCCGAAGAGAGTTGAGATGGCCAGGCCCCCAGCCTATGATGCTGAGGCGTTGTTCCTTTTCAACACCGCTAGTTTTGTTGGGTTAGATGTTCATGCGAAACACGATCGCAGTGGTTGGGATGTTGGCTTTGTCGGCCGCCGCTTCGGCCGACAATTGGTCCCAGTATCGCGGGCCCTCCGGTGACGGTCAGGCTCCCGATGCGGACCTTCCCGTCGCCATTGACGAGGCGGTGGTGAAGTGGAAGACGGCGATTCACGGGAAAGGCTGGTCGTCGCCCGTGGTCTGGGACGATCAAGTTTGGCTGACAACCGCTACCGAAGACGGCAAGAAAATGTCGGTGATCTGCGTCGATCGCGGTAGCGGCGATATCGTTCACGACAAGGTATTGATCGAAAACGAATCTCCCGCGTTTTGTCACGCGATGAACAGCTATGCGACGCCGACGCCAGTGATCGAAGCGGGCCGCGTCTACGTTCACTTCGGAAGCTACCTGACTGCCTGTCTGGATACGGCCAACGCGGAAGTGATTTGGCGGCGGGACGATTTGCGTTGCGATCATCATCGCGGGCCGGCGTCGTCGCCGATTTTGCACGACGGCAAGTTGTTTGTTGCCTACGACGGTTTTGACGTGCAGTACGTGGTCGCGCTAGACAAGAAGACGGGAGATACCGTCTGGAAAAAAACGCGTGACATCGACTACGGCACCGACAATGGCGACCGGATGAAGGCTTACTGTACCGGCCACGTGATCGACGTTGGCGGAAAGAAGCAGTTGATCTATCCGAGCGCGGTTGCCACCATCGCCTACGATCCATCCAATGGCGATTCGCTTTGGCATGTTTACCATGACGGTATGAACGCTTCGGCGCGGCCGTTGTTTGGCGAAGGGTTGGTTTTTATCACCAACGGCATGGGAGCGATGGTCGCTGTCAAACCTGAAGGAAGCGGCGACGTGACCGGCACACACATCGCCTGGTCGGGGCGAAAAGGGGTCGCCAAAAAGTCCTCTCAACTGTTGGTCGACGGGCTGTTTTACATGAACAGCGATGACGGGGTCGTTTCGGCTCGCGATCCCCAGACGGGCGAACTGGTATGGCAGCGGCGAGCGGGCGGAGAGTTTGCCGCGTCGCCCATTCATGCCGGCGGCCGCATCTATCTGTTCAGCACCGAGGGAGAGATTTTGACAATCAAACCCGGTGACAAATACGAAGAATTGGCGAAAACCAAGTTGGGCGACGGTTTCATGGCTTCACCCGCAGTGGTGGGTGACGAGCTGATCCTGCGCAGCAAGTCGGAACTGTTCCTGGTCGCGAAATGAATCGGATCAGCACAGTCTCTTTTCAATTCATAAGACAACTGTTCGATCAGGTGTGCCGCTTCCGGTGAATCGGAAGCGGCAATCGCGATTTCCAGTTGCCAGCGATTCATCAGTGGATGCGATCAGTTTGCATCAAATCGGTAGATACATTCGCCTCGGGCGCTTTCGGTCAGGTAGTAAACCTCGCCCGATGCGTCTTCGCCAAATGCGAGAATCGGAATACTTTCCGGCAAGAGTTGTTCGTTGCGCGTTGCCTTGCCGGAGGCCGGATCGTAACTGAGTGCCCAGACTGTGCCGGTGACATAGTCGGCGTACAGGTACTTGCCGGTCAACTGCGGCATCCGCGAACTCTGATAAACGCGGCCGCCGGTGATGGATCGGCCGATGCGGTGATCGTATTCCCAGACCGGGTCGATCGGATCGCCTGCCTGTGGAATGCTTTGGCGATTCCCGAACGCATGGGAGCCTTCACGATTGCTCCAACCGTAGTTGCCGCCCTTGGTAATGATGTTGACCTCTTCCCACAGCTCTTGTCCCACATCGCCGCACCATAGCCGTCCCGACTTCTTGTCAAAAGCGATCCGCCACGCGTTGCGGATTCCAATGGCGTAGATCTCACCCTGGGCTCCTTCGACGTCGACGAACGGATTGTCGGCGGGAACGGAGTAATTCTTTTCCCCTGCAGGTTTGTCCACGTCAATACGGAGGATCGATCCCAGCAGGGTGGAGAGATCTTGTCCGCCAGCCAGCGGGTCGTTCCGGAAACCGCCGTCACCCAATCCGATGTACAAGTATCCGTCGGGGCCGAACTCGATCGACCCGCCGTTGTGGTTCTGAAACGGTTGTTCGATTTCCATCACAATCTTTTCCGACTGCGGATCGGCTCGATTGGGATCGTCGGCCGACATGGTGAATCGCGACAAAACCGATTTTGGTTCGCTGGGGTGCGAGTAGTAGACGAAAAAGTGTCCGTTGGATTGGAAGTTGGGATGCATCGCCAACCCGAGCAGCCCCTGTTCATTGGCGCCGCGCCGTTTCCAATCGTAGACTTTGCCGCGCAGGTCCAGGAGCAGGTGAGACTTTTCGACATCGGCGCGGTTCTGGAATGCCCAGATGGCACCGTACTGTGACGCCGCAAACAAGCGATCGTCACCTTGGGCATGTGTCAGTTCCATCAATCGAAGTGCGCGAAGATTGCCCGAATCGTCGACCGCGGACCACTGATCCCACTTCAGATTCGGAAAAGCAAGAACACCTTTCAAGCCAAGTTTGGCGTCGATCGGTTGAGGAACCGATCCGTCGTCGCCCAGCTGGCGAACTTTGATGTTCCGGTAGGCGACTTCGTTGCCGTGGTCCTGCAAACAGATGTGACCCTCGCCGGCTGAACCGAAGCCGTCAAACTTGTTGAACTTGCTGGCCGCGACTTTTTGCTTCCAGGCTCGGTCGCCCATTTTGAAGCGGTAGTAGCGGACGCCGTTCATGCAGACTTCGCATTGGTCTTTGGCAATCCGAATGTAAAGCTGATTCCACTGTCCGGCCGGCCGTGTGGCGTCGATTGGTTGGTCCGAACCAGCATCTTTTCCCGGCTGGAAAAGCTGGTAGAGCCACCCCGCTTTCTGCGGGTCGTGGCCATCGACGTTGTCTTGAACTTGAATTTCGGGTCCCGAATGCCAGGGGGGACCGTCGCCTTCGACGACATGGAACATCACGCCGCTGTTTCCACCCTTGCTGATCATGTATTCCAGCGAAAGCTCGAATGCTCCGAACTTCTGTTGGCTGATGATATCGCCGGCCCCTTTGCCGTTTCGGACGATCGTACCGTCGGTGATCTGCCAACCATCGGAGATGCTGTCCTTTTTATAGTTTCGCCAGCCGTCGAACGATTTTCCGTCAAACAGCAATTTCCAACCGCTCAGCTTTTCTGCTTGAGTCAATTGGTTTTGAACCGTTTCGGCCAGCGCGGCTGCGGGGAACAGAAGAAGTGACAACAAGATGGCAAGATCGAGACGTAGTTTCATCGCGGAAGTGAATGATTGGGGAGGGGGGGGAGGATGCCGGCTGGAGAAGTTCCAGGATCGCCGACTTTGGACAGTCGGCCTACGACAGCAGCGTCCATGCTTGGAGTGACAGTATCCTTCACGGCGCGGCAGCAAACAACCGCGAGCCGCTCAAATCTCCGCCTGCATTCGGGCCGTCAAATCGGCGACGGCCGCTCCGATTCCCAGCACCGTGGCATGTTGTTTTTCATCGACCAGGTTTCCCTGGTCACCGAACGCCTGGTAAGCCTTGGCGATGGCGATCTGCTTGGGCAACACGGTAACGCCGATGTTTCCCAAGATCGCTCGTAAATGCACCAATCCACGAAGGCCGCCGAGACCTCCGGGGGAGGCGGCCGCAATCCCGGCGACTTTGCCCTGGTAGGCCGCCAAAGTTGGCTCTCCTTCATCGGGCCGCGACACCCAGTCGATCGTGTTCTTCAGCAGCGGCGTGACACTGCTGTTGTATTCGGGCGACGCGATCAGCAGGCCGTGATGTTCCAAAAACAGCCGCTTCAGCTTGGCCACGTTCTCCGGTCGCCCGCCGGATTCCAGATCTTCATTGAAGAGTGGCAGCGGGTAGTCTCGCATGTCCAACACCGTGACCTGGGCACCGCGTTGACGAGCTCCTTCGGCAAGAATATTCAGCAAGCGGACGTTGTACGATTCTGCTCTGGCGCTACCGGCAAAGGCCAAAATCTTCACAGCGGTCATCGTGATCTCCACAAGAAAAGGAACGGAAGTCGTCAGTGGGCGTTTCGGGTTATGATTTTGGCATCAGGATGGTCAAGATCATCTTCTCACTCCGGTGCTCGTGGAACCAACATACCCTTTCGGCTGAACGAACATGTCAAAACTTTGCGTCCGAATATTTGCTCCGATTGGCCTGGTCGTTGCCGTTTTCTTTGCCAACGTGTCGTTTGCCCAGTCGTCGGTGAGCATCCAGCAGCGAATCGGCCAGTACGCCAGCGTCAAGCTTACCACTGACGTCAGTCAGCTGAGTGAGAATCAGAAAAAGATGATTCCCATTCTGATTCGTGCCGGTCAGATCATGGACGAATGCTTTTGGTACGAAGCTTATGGGGACAAGACGAAACTTCTGGCCTCCATTGAAGATCGCGACTTGCGTCGTTTTGCGAAGATCAACTACGGGCCGTGGGATCGGCTCGACAACAATCGTCCGTTCATCAAAACGGCCGGTAAAAAGCCGGCCGGAGCGAATTTTTATCCCGCTGATATGACCAAGGAGGAGTTCGAGGCGGCCCAGCTTACCGGCAAGGATAGCTTGTACACGTTCCTTCGCCGTGACGACGACGGTGCGCTGAAGGTTGTTCCGTATCGCGAGCAATTCGCTACCGAAATGGAGGCGGCCGCCAAGTTGCTGCGCCGCGCCGCCAGGCTTGCCGAAGATCCCGGTTTGCGGCGGTATTTGATGTTGCGCGCAGGCGCGCTGGTGACCGACGACTACCAGCCAAGCGACTTGGCCTGGCTAGACATGCACGACAACACCATCGACGTCGTCATCGGCCCGATCGAAAACTACGAAGACAAGTTGTACGGATACAAGACAGCGCACGAGTGTTTTGTGTTGGTCAAGGACAAACAGTGGAGCAGCCGTTTGGCCAAGTATTCCAAGTTCCTGCCTCAGCTGCAGGCGACGCTGCCGGTTGCCGAGGCATACAAGCAGGAAAAGCCGGGCACCGACACCGAATTGAACGCCTACGATGTGATTTACTATGCCGGCGATTGCAATGCCGGGTCCAAGACGATCGCCATCAATCTGCCTAACGACGAACAGGTGCAGCTTCAGAAGGGAACGCGGCGATTGCAGCTGAAAAACGCGATGCGCGCCAAGTTCGACAAAATCTTGGTGCCGATCGCCGACCAGCTGATTGCCGATGACCAACGCAAGCACATCACGTTTGACGCCTTTTTTAGCAACACGATGTTCCACGAAGTGGCACACGGACTTGGCATCAAGAACACAATCAACGGCAAGGGGACGGTACGCAACACGCTGAAAGAGCATGCCGGCGCGATTGAGGAGGGCAAGGCGGACATCCTGGGGTTGCACATGATCAACCAGTTGCACCAGCGGGGCGAAATGGAAGCCGATCTGAACGATTTTTACGTCACTTTCATGGCCGGTATTTTCCGCAGTGTTCGGTTTGGCGCTTCCAGCGCTCATGGCAAAGCGAACATGATTCGGTTCAATTTCTTTCGCGATGCGGGCGCTTTCCAGAAACAAAGTGACGGCAAGTATCGCGTCAACGTGGATCGATTCCGGAAGGCCACCGCCGATCTTTCCTCATTGTTGTTGAAGTTGCAGGGCGACGGCGACTACGCCGGTGCCACCGAGTTGGTGACCGAAAAGGGCGTGATCGGGCCGGAGTTGCAGGCGGAACTGGATCGACTGAGCGAAAAAGGGATTCCCGTCGACGTCGTCTTTCGGCAGGGAGTCGACGTGCTGGGATTGTAGGAATCGAATTTCTTGCGCCCCGGATCGACGTGAATTGTGCCGGGAGTGGTTTGAGTGTCGAATGGACGTCAGTCATAATTTTGGCTTCCCGTCCGACACCTTTACCTGATGGTCTCAACATGATTCGCTGCTTCACCGCCCTTTGGCTCTCCACGCTATTGATTCCCGCTTTTGCTGAAGACGGACAGAGTGCGCCGGCCGAACCAGCCGATATGAAACGCATCTTCAACGGCACCGATCTGACGGGATGGAACGGGGATCCCCGGCTTTGGAGCGTCAAAGATGGTGTCATTCACGGTGAAACGACGAAGGAAAAGGCGGCCAACGGCAACACCTTTCTGATTTGGGAGGGCGGAACGACCAAAAATTTCGAGCTGCGGCTTTCGTTTCGTGCCGCCGCCACCAACAATTCAGGGATTCAATATCGATCTCGCCATGTGACCGAGGGCAACCGGATTCGCAACAAGTGGGTGGTTCGCGGTTATCAGCACGAAATTCGCAACGAAAACACACTGCCCAACGTTTCCGGGTTCATCTACGACGAAGGCGGCCGTCGCGGACGTGTTTGCCTGGTCGGCGAAAAGGCCAGCTGGGATGCAGACGGCAAAAAGGTCGCCGAGGGCAGTTTGATTCAGGCCGACGAATTCAAATCGCTGATGAAAATCGACGATTGGAACGACGTCGTGATCCTTGCCAAGGGAAATCACCTGCAGCATTTTCTCAACGGTCGGTTGATCATGGATTTTACCGACAACCATCCCGAACTGGCGCTTCGCGAAGGTGTTTTGGCCCTGCAGCTTCATGCGGGAAAGCCGATGTGGGTTGAGTTCAAAGATATCCGAATACGAAACATCGACTGAGAACACCGCCGTGTCGAACCAGGAAACTCAGTCCAAGCCCCTGACCGAGCGGCTGTTGCCGCAAACGTCGATTCGATTCTTCGGATTCATGATCGCGGTCAGTGCGGTGGTGATGTACACCTTTCGCGCGGCGATCGTGGCCGATCAGTTTTGGGCCAAGTGCGCCGCTCCTGTGATCGCCACGATTTTGGGGTGTTTTGTCGGCTACTTCGTGTTGTTTGTCGTTGCCAATTGTTTTTCCGTCATCGTGGAAGTGGTGCTGCGGCCGTTCCGATTCTCTGCTCGTTCGTCGGACCGACATACGGAGGAAACATAGTGCAACGGCCGATTCATCAAGCGTTGGTATTGCTGCTGGTTCTTTTTGCGGCCCAGGTCTTGGTCGCGGACACGGTACAGATCGGCACGGCACCGGCGCGTCCCGGCAAGGCGGGATTCACCATGACCGTGGAAATCGAAGCGGTCGGCGGAAACGGATATCAGCCGATGTATCTGAATTTTGCTCCGCTGGGAAAGCAATTCAACCGCGACCGTTACCTGGATGTGAACATCGGTCCGCGCGAGTACTACAACACCGAGCTTGATTTCGACCTGCGAACTTCGCTGAAGCTACCGGAAGGCACCAATCAAAATCGGTTTGTGGTCTACATACCCCATTACTATCCCTGGAGCGATGTGCGGCTGAGCCTGATTGAAGACGGCCGCGCGATCGAAACCAGCAACGTATCGCTTCGTTTGAACGGGATTCGTCCTCGTTTCGCCAGGCAGCGTTCCACCGTCGGAATCCTTGTGCCCTCCGACGCCTCCAAACAGGATGCGCCGTGGAAAAAATTTCCCGACGTGCGAACGCTCGTCACGGTTTTGGGAGAAGGGCCGATACCGGAAGACGTCCGCACCGCCCGTCTTACTCATACCAAGGCGCATCGACTGGCTCAAGACGTTCAGCCTGCCTGGGTGCAGTTTCGGCTGATCGAAGAAGGCAAGCTGCACGATCGCTGGATCGGCTATTCACAGCTTGACATCATTCTTGCCGCCGATCCGGTGCTGCGTCGAATCGAGAAGGAAAACTCAAAGGGTTTCGAGGCGTTGTTGCAGTGGGTTGCCGCCGGCGGCAATCTGTGGGTTTATGCGCCACCGGAAGGTGGCTCGACACTGGATGGTGGTTCGCTTCGCAATCCGTCCGGCAGACGGTTGATCGCCAAAGGCGCTGTGGCCAAACAGTTGAACCTGGGCAAGATCAACGACACGTCCGAACTCTATTACGAAACTTGGAACGGCGTTTTCAAAAGGTCACAGCACTATTCCAATCGTTCCCAGCGAAACATGTCCAGTCGCCAGCAGGTCTACAACAAGCTGAAGGGGGCGAAACATCCGTTTGTTGGCGAACTCCCGGCGGCGGAATTGGCCAAGCAGATCAAGATTGGCTCCTTCGGCGCCGGAAAGGTTGTCGTCATCGATTCGGAGGATCCTTTTCCCGGATCGTTTCAGCTATGGAGCTCCGTCGCGCGGCTCAACGGTACCAGCCAGGTTCAGTGGGTGTCTCGCAGCGGGATCGATGTTCCTTTGGGCAACGACAATTACTGGATGTGGTTGATCGGATCGGTGGGCCAGCCGCCGGTCAAGTCGTTTGTGTTTTTGAACACGTTGTTTGTGATCGTGGTCGGGCCGTTTTGTTATTTTTTGTTTCGTCGTCGCGGCAGGTTGTATTTGCTTTACTTTTTCGCGCCGTTGTTGGCAGTGGCGGTGACGACAAGCCTGTTCGCCTACGCACTGGCGTCCGACGGGACTGCGACCCAGGCGCGGGTCCGGCAGATCACTTGGTTGGACCTTCGCAACGGGTACGCGGCGCAGCAGTCACGGCAGACCTACTATGCCGTTTTTCGCGGCAGCGACGGCTTGCAATACGATGGCAAGGCGGCGGTTTATCCGGTTCGTTATTCGCCCGCGACCCATCATTACTATCGGCGACACAGCGATTCATCACGACAGGGCGAGATGGTCGTGGCCCCCGATTCGCAGCGATTTTCGGGCAGTTTTCTGCCGCCGCGGAACCAGGTGCAGTACCTGGTGACCGAACCCAAGGAAATGCCGCAGTCTCTGACGTTTCACATGACTGCCGGCAGCGCGGAGGTGACCAACCACCTGCCCTACACGATTGACCGATTGTTGGTTCACCACGGCGGGCGTCATTGGAGTGCCAATGGCATCGCGTCGGGGAATCGGGTGGAGCTGGTTGCGGCTAGCGCTTCGGATGTTCCGCTGCTGTTGAATGAAGGTGTCTTGCCGCCCCTTGGCGACGTACCGATGCTCAGTCGCAATCGTGGTTGGGGCGGATCGTCGGCGGGGATGAACGTTAGCGCGCTGGAGACGCAGTTGGAGAGATGGTCCGCTGCCATTCCGTCTGGCACGTTTGTCGCGACGGCTCCAGTCGACGCGCAACTTGGTGTGAAAGATGCCAAGTTGGTGGGCAGCGTGCACGTTTTGATGGGAGAACTCCCGTGATCGCAAGTTCCTGGGACGGTCCGGTCATCGAACTGCGCAGCTTGTGTCGATCTTTTGGTCCCACCCGTGCCGTTGACCACGTGTCGTTCGAGGTGCCGCGAGGCAGTGTGTTTGGATACATCGGTCCCAACGGCGCCGGTAAAACGACCAGCATGCGGATTTTGGCAACGTTGGAATTGCCTTCCGCCGGCGAGGCGTTTGTGGAAGGTTTGTCCTCGGTCAACGATCCCGATCGAGTCCGCGGGCGACTCGGTTTCATGCCCGACAGCTTTGGAACGTACTCCGATACGAACTGCGCCGAGTATCTTGATTTTTTTGCCCGTTCACACGGATTGATTGGCCGTGAAAGGACCAAGCGATTGCGATGGGTGATGGACTTCACCGGTTTGCGAGCGCTGGCATACAAGCCGATCCGTGGATTGAGCAAGGGTATGCGTCAACGGTTGTGCTTGGGGCGGGCGCTGATTCATGATCCCGCGGTCTTGATCCTGGATGAACCGGCGGCCGGATTGGACCCCCGAGCGCGAATCGAATTGCGACGCATCATTCGTGCCTTGGCGGCCGATAACAAAACGATTCTGATCAGCAGCCACATCTTGACCGAACTGGCGGAGATGTGTGATCGAGTCGGAATCATCGAACAGGGCCGCTTGCTGGCGACCGGTACGGTCAATGAAATCCGTCAAACGCTGAAGCAAACGCGGGATATCGTGATTCGCGTTGCCGGATCGCACGACGACGCCACCCAGCTGCTGTCGCAGGTCGAATGTGTGCACGACATCGTGCCCGAGGATGGAGTGATCCGATTTGCTTTGGACGGCGGAGACAACGATCAGATCGATCTGCTGCGGTCTTTGGTCGAGGCGAAGATTGACCTGCTGGAGTTCGCACCGCGAGACGATTCGCTGGAAGACGTGTTCCTTCAAATCACGAAAGGACGCGTGCAATGAGCAGCAGTTCGACGACCCCGGAATCGGCCTCCGGTTCTTTGGGGGGCGATGACGCCACGGTGGAGTATCATCCGCTGGCACTCGATCCCGAAGACCGGGGAATTTGGGGATGGATGGATCGCCTGGGTGAGAAGGTGACCGGTTGGCTGAACCCGATTTTGATCAAGGAAGCGAGGCAGTCGCTGAAGAGTCGGCAGTTCATCACCACTTTCTTCTTACTGCTCTTTGCATCCTGCGTCTGGACCGTTTTGGGAATCGTGTTCAATGCGCCCGACGTGTACTACGTGCCGTCGGGGGACACGTTGCTGGCGGGATACTATTTTGTGCTGGCGATTCCGTTGATCTTCATGGTCCCGCTGGCGGCGCATCGGTCGTTGGCGGCGGAGATCGACGACGATACTTTCGAAATGCTTGTCATCACCCAGCTATCGGCGATGCGGATCGTGATGGGCAAGCTGAACAGTGCGATGCTGCAGATGATGGTTTACTTTGCAGCGATCGTGCCCTGCCTGGCGTTTTCGTATTTGCTGCGCGGGGTGACGTTGCTGACGATCGCCCTGTTGATCGGAACGGTCTTTTTTACCGCGCTGCTGTTGACGACCTTTTCGTTGATGTTGGCGACGCTGGCGCCCAATCGCGCCGGCCAGACACTCGCCTTGTTGGCCGTCTTGGCGGTGTTGGTTTTTGGCGAATTCTTTTGCGCCGCCTTTTGCCTGGATGTTGTGTTGAGCGCCAGGATGGGCGATCAGGTCGAAGTGATCATTTTTTCGGTGATCTTCTTGGTGGTCGGCGGCTCGTGCATGGCGATTTTTGTACGCGCGGCGGCGGCGCGAATCGCGCCGGTGACCGAAAATCGGTCGACTGCCCTGCGATGGACGATGTTTGCTCAACAACTGCTGTGGATCGCCACGATCGTATTTCTTGTCTTGTGGTACGAAGAACTGGAGGTGTTGAACTTTGGCATCATGGTGATCGGTGGCTATTGGTTGGTGATGGGCACTTTGATGCTTGGGGAATCGCCGGAGCTGAGTCCGCGAGTCCAGCGGCAATTGCCAAGTACGCTGGGCGGCAGGTCGCTGTTGACCTGGTTCAATCCCGGACCGGGAACAGGGTTTGTTTTTGCGATCAGCAGCGGCTGTGTGGGCGCCTTTGTGATGGGCGCATTCGGTGTTCTGGTCGACGGTCGCGATCCGCGAACCGATTCGTTTACCTTTTCCTGCATCATCATCGGTTACCTGACCGGCTACCTGGGAACGATCCGGTTGATCGTGATGCCGCTGAGCAATCGGCTCGGGCGAACGTTGGTCCTGCCGATCGCGGTGTTGGCTGTGGTGATGGGGGGCGCAGCTTTCACCCCGCTGATCTTGACCGTGTTGGTAACCGGTTCGCCGCCCTACGACTACACCCCGCTAGAAGCATTGGATTGGGCATGGACTTTGGTGGAAGCTTTTGACAACCGGTTCGATATCACGCTGGCCCTGGCGATCGCCTTTTTGGGATTGACGATCGCCACGGTCAACCTGGGATGGCTGTTCCGTGAATTCCGTTATCGTCGCGTTTCGGTGCCACAACGAGTGCTCGCCGACCAACGCGAAGGGGAAGCGGAGGGTTAATGTCGGCGATTTTTCCAAAATCGCTACGAAGCCAATTCGGAGAATTGGCCGACAGTTCAAAATTGCTACGCAGCCAGTTCGGAGAACTGGCCGACAGTTCAAAATCGCTACGTAGCCAGTTCGGAGAACTGGCCGACGATCCAAAATCGCTACGCAGCCAGTTCGGAGAACTGGCCGACAGTTCAAAATTGCTACGCAGCCAGTTCGGAGAACTGGCCGACAGTTCAAAATCGCTACGAAACCAGTTCGGAGAACTGACCGACTAGCGGCTTCTTCCTGCTTCGATCAACTGGGCCAACTTCCGCTTCATTCGTTTGGCGACATCGGGATGTTGGTCGATCACGTTGTTGCGTTCACCGGGATCCTTTTCCAGATCGAAGAGCAAAAACGGTTCGATCGGTCTGCGGTTGAGCCGAAGTTCGGTGTTATTGGTCTTCTTGGAATCGTGCCGCTGCAGTTTCCACTTGCCGACTCGCAGACCGTAGTTGCCGCCGCGACCGTTATCCTGTTGAATCAAATGATCGCGCCCTTTGGCTCCTTTTTCGCCCAACAGAGCTCCCAGGACATCGATGCTGTCCAGGCATCCGTCGGCGGGTAGCGGGACATCAACCAGCGCCGCGCAACTGGCGGCAAGGTCGACGGTGCAGACCATTTCGTCGGACTGGCCAGCGGGGATGCGACCGATCCACCGCGTGATCAGCGGCGTACGCGTGCCTCCTTCCATCACGTTGTACTTGCCGCCTCGGAAGGGGCCCGCCGGTTTGTGGTCGCCAATCTTTTCGATAGCGTCATCTTTGTATCCGTCGTCCAAAACGGGCCCGTTGTCGCTGCAAAAGACGACCAGGGTTTTCTCGGCCAGCTTCAGACGGTCGAGTGTTTTCAGGATTTCGCCGACGCACCAATCGAGCTGCACAATCGCGTCGGCTCGCGGTCCCAGCGGCGTGGCGCCTTGGAATCGTTCGTGAACGATTCGCGGAACGTGCAGATCATGGGAAGCAAAGAACAAGAAAAACGGCTGGTCCTGATGACCCTCGATCCACTGCACCGATTTTTCGACCCATTTGTCGGCGAGGTCTTCGTCGCGGAACCGGGCGGCATGGCCGCCGGTGTAAAAACCGATTCGGCTGATTCCGTTGTGGATCGTTGAATTGTGTCCGTGCGACCAATCCATCTTCAACGTGTCGCGGTGCGTCAGCCCGGTAGGATGATCGTCGCTGGGTTTTTTCATCCCCACCCACAACGGATCTTTCGGATCAAGATTCAGCACTCGATGGCCTTCGACGTAAACCTGCGGAACTCGGTCGTTGGTCGTCGGCAGCAAAAAGTTGTAATCGAAACCGATATCCATCGGTCCCGGTTTCAGCTCTCCGTTCCAATCGGGACCGTCGGGTCCGCCCAGCCCAAGATGCCACTTCCCGACCACGGCGGTTTTGTAACCCGCTTTTTGCATCAGCGACGGCAAAGTTTCGGTACCGGGTTGGATCAGCGCCGGGCTGTTCGGCGGCGCGATGCCGGTGCCTGCCCGCCGAAACGCGTAGGTGCCAGTCAGGAAGGAATACCTGGTTGGCGTGCAGGTCGATGCCGAGCAATAGCCGCTGGTGAATTGCAGCCCTTCGCTTGCCAGGCGATCGATATGGGGTGTCTTGAAGGCGGTCGCGCCGTAGCAGGAGACGTCGCCATAGCCCAGGTCATCGGCCATGATGACGATGATGTTCGGTTTTTCAGCGGCAAACGTCGCGGGGATCGCAACGAGCAAGAGGGTGGCGATCGTGATGATTTTGGAAAACATGGATGGTCGAACCTCAGTGCAAGACGTCGGATGAGTCGGCGATTTTTCCAAAATCGCACGCGCGTGCCCAAAAAAGGGGTCAGACCCTTTGGAGGGCGGTGATTTTCCGTGATGACGGTGGTGCCCAAAGAGGGTCTGACCCTTTTTTGGGCAAAGCCGGGAACGGCATCAGTATAGGTAGACGCACCGCCGATGCCCAATCGTCGCTGAAAAGAAGACCTACGAACCGGTGCCGATGCAATAGAGCGCTTGGTTGCTGCGCAGATAGATTCTTCCGTCCGAGACAGCGGGAGAGGCGTTGAAGTCGGTTTCGTCGCCGGCAATCACGTTCTGGGCGACCGGTTGGAACTCGTCACCGGGGCGATAGACAATCGTTCCACTGCGGCGGGTGACCACGTAGATGTGTTCACCGATCAATGTCGGTGAGGAATAAACGGGCCGGCCACTTTGCAGATTCTGCACCCGCTGGCGATAGACGACTTCGCCATCTTCGGCCGACGTGCAGTAGGCAATGCCCCGGTCGTCGATCCAATACAGCCGGCCGTTGTTTAGCAGCGGTGTCGCGACGTAGGAACTGGAGCGGTTGGTCCACAGGGTATGGGTGTCGGTGACGTCACCTTTTCCGCCGGCGCGGACGGCGATGCTTCCCGATGAACGAAAGCCGCCAAAACTGTAGATCCTCTCACCATCGATGATGACCGAGGGCGAAACGTTTCCGGTCATCGGTGTCTCGGCGTACCATTTCAACTTGCCCGACTTGGGGTTGATCGCCCAAAGCTCCTCCGCCACGGCGATCACCAATTCCTGATCGCCGTTTTTCAGAGAAACCAATCGCGGCGTGCCGTAAGCGAGTTCCAGCATGCCAGCTTCCTGCCGCCAGACTTCCTCTCCGGTCGACTTGTCCAAGGCGACAATCGATTGACTTTCCTCCGCCGCGTTCACGATCACGCTGTCTTCAAACAGCACCGGGCTGGCTGCCGATCCCCAGCGTCGATTGCTCGATTCTTTGCCGACGTCGGCTCTCCACTGCTGGTTGCCTTCCAAATCGAATGCATGAACACCACCTTTGCCAAGGAAAACGAACAGCTGTTTTCCGTCGCTGATCGGAGTATTGCTGGCGTAACCATGTTCGGTGATGTAGCCGCCAAACGTATCCTCGCGATAGTCAGCCGCGACCTGGCGAACCCATCGTTTTTCGCCCCGATTTTTATCCAGGCAGACGATTTGCCGAGTCACGGACGAATCGTCCATCGAATAGCAGGTCACGAACACTCGATCGCCGACGACGATGGGGCTGGACGAGCCGGCGCCGGGCAAATCGTATTTCCACAGCAGGTTTTCACTTTCGCTCCACGAAGTCACCGTTTTTTCGCTGCTTTTGGCCGTTCCGTCAGGCCCCAAAAAACCGGCCCAGTCTTCGGCCCGCGACGATCCACCAAGCGATAGCAGCAGAACCAGCAGGAAGATTGGTCGGCACATGATCAGATCCACCAAAAACGAGGTACGTATCGGACAGCCGCAGCCATCGCCGCCGCAGATGATTATGCTAACGCAATTCGATTGACCAATTCCACTCGCCTCCCGACAAGCCGAATCTGATGAGAACCACCGCCGCTATCCTGCTGACCGTCGTTGGTGGGCTCGGTTTGACAGTCCGAGCCGCCGATCGCCCGAACATTTTGTGGTTGTTTGCCGAGGACACGTCGCCGTGGATGGGTTGCTATGGCCACTCCGCCAACCAGGGCGCCACGCCGAACATCGATTCACTGGCATCCAAGGGAGTTCGATTTTCGCGAGCCTTTGTGCCGGCCCCGGTCTGTTCGGCATGCCGTTCGGCACTGATGGGCGGACAGAGCCAGATTCGTTTCAATGCTCATGAGCATCGATCCTCGCGAGGGCCGGCGAAGTTGTACTTGCCCAAGGGGATCAAGCTGCTGCCCCAACTGGTCAAAGAGAGTGGTTACTTCACCTTCAATCTCGGCAAGACCGATTACAACTTCATTTGGGATCAGCAGGCGACGTACTCCTACGAACAAAAATCTCGCAGTCCCGTTCCCTGGGACAAGCTGAAGGACAATCAGCCCTTCTTTGGGCAGATTCAAACCGCGGGCGGCAAGAACAAGACGGACAATTTTCCGGAAGATCGCAAAGTGGATCCGTCGACCGTGACAGTACCACCCGACTACCCGCAGAATCAGATCTATCGCGAAGTGGTCGCTCAACACTACGACGCGATTCGCAAAGACGATGACTTCATCGGAACGGTGCTGGCAGGTTTGAAGGAATCTGGTTTGGCCGACCATACGATCGTGGTCTACTTTGGCGACCACGGCGCCAACAACCTGGTGCGCCACAAGCAGATGCCGACCGAGGGAGGATTGCACGTTCCGCTGATCATCTCCGGGCCCGATCCTTACGTGCCGGCGACGTCCGTTCGAGACGACCTGGTCGACTTGCTTGATCTGTCCGCTACCACGCTGGTTTGGGCCGGTGTCGAAAAGCCGGATTGGTATGAAGGCCAAAACTTGTTTGACGCCCAGTTGCATCCGCGATCGTTTGTCGCGGCTGCGAAAGACCGCCTGGATCACACCATCGACCAAGTGAGAACGATTCGCACCGATCGTTTTCGCTACACCCGAAACTACAAGACCGATCGGATCTTTTTGCAGCCGCAATACCGCGACAATCGAAACTTCGTCCTGAACCTTCGTGAACTCTACGCCAGCGGAAAGCTGTCACCGAAGTTGACCGAAATCTATTTTGGCGAGCGGCCTGCGGAGGAGTTTTACGACGTCGCGAAAGATCCAAGCCAGGTGAACAACCTGGTGGGCAACCCGAAATACGCCAAAGAAATCCAACGCCATCGCCAACTGCTGAACGATTGGCTTGCCAAGGGGGACCACGGCGAGGGAGAGGAGTCGCTGGAGGAGCTGAAGTATCAGGCCCAGGATCACAAGTGGGGCAGGGCAGTGAACCCCGAATACGAAGTGGTGCGAACCGACAGCGATGGTGACGGGTTGTCGGATGCCTGGGAGAAGATCAATGGGCGGGATCCCGACGATGGCAAGCTGTTGTTTACGTTCGACTGCGGCGGTTGGCAAACCGAGGGTTGGCAGCCGCAAACCGCCGGGCTGGGCAACATCGCCGGCCGGCAGGGATACCTCGATTTCGTGCTCCGTGACGGCACCGGCACGATCGTCCGCAAAGGACTGCAAGCGGACGTGGCCAAGAACCAAAATCCGATCTCGATAGCGATGCGGGCTGATAGCGACGTCAAGGTGGAAGTTCTTGCCCGCTTGAAAGGGAAGAAGGAACTGTGGGAACTCGGTTCGGTCAGAACGACGGCAAGTGACCATCAGCGAAAATGGTTGCTCAAGTTGCCCAGCAAAGAAATCCCAGCTGGAACGATCGTTTCGCTGCAAATGGTGTTCAGCGGAGAACCGGGAGCCACGGTGGAAGTCGATTCGCTCGCCGTGCCTTGATGGAGGTCGCCGTGCCTGGATGAAAAGGTGAAGAAAAGTCGCGGTCCCTTGCGGTGCTTTTGATTATTCTTGGAAGCCTCTTTTCTTCATGCTTCTCAAGAGAATCGGCCGGGGACAATGATGAATCGCCTTTTCGCAGTCGCGATCGTATTGTTATTGAGTTCGGCACAACGAGCGATCGCCCAGACAGACACCAGCCTGCCAACCGGGAAAGAACTGTTTGCAAAGAGTGTCGAGGTGCTTGGTGGGGAAGACCGTTTGAAAAAGATCGAAACGGTCGTCGTGAAAGCCGAGGCCGAAGTTCCCCAGCTCAAGTTGACCGGTGACGTGCGGATCTACTACCGCAAAGGGGAGATGCAGGCGGTCGTAAACTTCAGCGGTGTGAAAACGATTCAGGGCGTCACCGGCGGGCGTGGTTGGGAGCTGTCGCCGACCGGCGGTCCACGGTTGATGAGTGACCTGGAGACTCGACAGTTGATCGATTCGGTCACCATGGGCAACTACGTGGATCCCGATTCGTTCTACAAGAGCATCGAGTCTGCCGGAAAGCAGTTGGTGGGCAGCGAGGAGTGTTATCAGGTCGATGCGATTCGCAAGCAGGATGGTGAATTGGAGCGAATCTTTTTTTCGATCCGCTCAGGCTTGCCGGTAAAAACGATCACTCGCAAAACGACGGAGGTCGGAAATGTCGAAATCGTCACGGTGATGGGCGACTACAAGAGTTTCGATCAGATCAAGTCTGCCGGTCGCCTTTCGACCTCCATCGAAAAGCTCAAGACGACGTACAACATGATTCTGCGATCGGTGACCTACAACAAACCGGTGGAGGACGCTGTTTTTGACCTTCCCGACCAGATCAAACCGTTGCTAGCGAAGTAACCGTCAGCCAGTTCTCCGAGCCTGGAACGCGCAGCGACTTCGGACCGTCGGCCAGTTCTCCGAACTGGCATCGCGCAGCGACTTCGGAGAAGTCGCCGACAGTCGGCCAGTTCTCCGAACTGGCAACGCGCAGCGACTTCGGAGAAGTCGCCGACTGTGGGCCAGTTCTCCGAACTGGCTTCCCAAAACGACTTGGGACAAGTCGGCCTGCGATGTGATATAACAGAAGGTAGGCGTTGGGTGAAACGGTCGGCGGGGGTTGGGTGTTGATCATGTCTCGGACGTGTCTTGTCGTTTGGACTATCTTCGGTTTGGCGATCTTTCCCGTTTCCACACCGGCGGAAGATCAAACATCGATCGATGCGGCTGCTGCCGAAATCGACCGTCATTTAGAAACCGCCTGGCAGCGCGATCAAATCATGCCCGCCCCGATCGCCGATGATGCGGAGTTTTGTCGTCGTGTTTGGTTGGACTTGGCTGGAGTGGCGCCGCCCGTTTTTGAGGTCCGCCAATTTTTGCGGGACACGAGTGATGACAAGCGTTCCCGGTTGATCGACCGGCTGCTGCGATCGCCTGGTTACGCCAACCACATGGCGTCTCGATGGATCGACATTCTGCTGCCCTCCGATGCACAGAATCAGTTGCAACAGCGTGACAATGTCGCGGCGCTCCACGATTGGCTACAGCAACAATTTCGCGACAACACTCCTTACGATTACTTCGTCGGTGGGTTTTTGACTGCTGGCGGTGCGGGCAATACCGGGCCGGCCATTTTTTATACGTCCTATTCCTTGGAGCCAGAAAAGCTCGCCGCCGCGACGTCGCAGATTTTCATGGGTCTTCAGTTGCAATGTGCGCAGTGCCACAACCATCCCTCGGACCGATGGACCCAAGAGGATTTTTGGCAGTACGCCGCGTTCTTTGGCCAGTTGGCAGAATCGGACGGACCGATGGCGGGTCAAACGATCATCGAGGACCGGCCGGGCGGCGAGGTCACTTTGCCCGACACCGACGATGTCATGTCGCCACGTTATCCGGGGATTGCCGAACCGCCCGAAAAAGATCCGGGAAACAATCGTCGCCGGCAACTGACCATCTGGATGGCGTCGCGCGACAATCCCTACTTTGCCCGGGCAGCGGTCAACCGAGCTTGGGCCCAACTGATGGGACGCGGTATCGTCGACCCGGTCGATGCAATGGACGCCGACAACAAGCCCAGCCATCCGGAGTTGCTGGAATACTTGTCGGCCTACTTTGTTCAGCGCCGCTTCAACCTGAGAGATCTGTATGCCGCCATCGCGAGTAGCGACGCCTACCAGAGGACCAGCGCCGTGGCGGAAGATCGCCAGCCGGCCGATTCGTTTGCCGTGATGCATGTCAAGACTTTGACGGCACGTCAGTTCTATGACAGCTTGCAGCAAAACGTTTTTCGACGCAGCGCGGCGATTCCCGGCGATCGACCCTCGCCCGATGTGGCAAGACGGCAGCAGTTTCTTGCCCGCATGCAAGCACCCGGTACCTCGCCTCGCGATTATCCGCACGGCGTGGTGCAGGCACTCGGTTTGATGAACGGCCCGGAAGTATCGTTGGCTACCAACGAAAACCAAGGAGCTTTATTGGGCGCGCTCGATGCACCTTTCTTTGACGATGCTCAGCGGATCGAAACGTTGTTTCTGGCCACGCTTTCTCGATTGCCCACCGAGTCGGAATTGGTTCAGTTTGCTACCCACTTGTCCGGCGCCGGATCCTCTCAGCAAAGGGCGGCGGCTTTCGCCGATATGCTTTGGATACTTTTGAACACGGCCGAATGCGCCGTTTGTCCGTAGATATATTTCCCGAATTGGGGCCGTTTCCTGTTGGGAGTGAGCGATGATTGGAAATCGACTGAGCCGCCGAGAGTGGATGCAGTTTGCGACCGCGGGAACGATCGGTGCCGCCTCTAGCAGTTGGTTGCCGACCATCGCCGCGGCGGCCAAAGCGGCCCAAGCCGGTCGGCATTGTGTCTTGTTGTGGATGTCGGGCGGTCCCAGCCAGCTGGATACGTTTGACATGAAGCCGGGGCACAAGAACGGCGGACCGCTGAAGGAAGCGGCCACCAGTGTGCCGGGGATATCATTCAGCGAGCACCTGCCCAAGCTTGCCGGGCATGCCGATTCGATGGCGATCCTGCGCGGGATGAGCACCAAGGAGGGGGATCACGAACGTGGCACGGTATTGATGCGAACCGGGCACGTGCCGGGCGGTCCGGTTGCCTATCCGTCGATCGGTTGTTCGCTTTCCAAAGCGCTGGGGACCGAAGGTGCCGAACTGCCCGACTATGTCAGCATCGCGCCAGGTCCATTCGCCAGGAATTCTATCAGTCCCGGATTCTTGGGACCCAAGCATTCTGCCACCTCCGTCGCGGCAACCGGTGCGCCGCCCGAAAACGGATTCGCTCAGCTGCGAGTCGATTTTCTTGAGCGGGCAAAAAGTATCAACTCGGACCGCCAGGTCGCTCGTTTGGAACTCTGGCGATCCATGCAAGCCGACTTCCTGAAGTCGCGCGGGACCGAAAATGTTGTGGCACACGATACGGTTTACCAGGCGGCGATCCGAATGCTTGGCAGTGATGCACGCCACGCGTTTGATTTGTCCGAAGAACCCGACAAGGTCCGCGAGGCTTATGGGCGAGGGACTTTTGGACAAGGCTGTTTGATGGCCAGGCGGCTGATTGAACGTGGCGTGCCGCTGGTCGAAGTCACGCTGGGCAACGGTCTGGAGTGGGACACTCACGCTGATAATTTTGCCCAAGTTCAGCGGCTAAGTGAGCGGCTGGATGCCGGTTGGGCGACGTTGATGACAGAGTTGGCCGAACGTGGATTGTTGGAGAAAACAACCATCTTGTGGGCGGGAGAGTTCGGGCGGACTCCCACGATCAACAACAACGGCGGCCGCGATCACTATCCCCAAGCGTTCACCTGCGTCTTGGCCGGTGGCGGCGTGGCTGGCGGACAAGTTTTTGGCGCAACCAGCAAGGGCGGCACCGAAGTCGAAGACGGAAAAATGAACGAACAAGATCTCCTTGCCACGCTCAGTCAGGCACTCGGTGTCGATCCGTCGACTGAGAACATTGCCGAGGGAGGTCGACCGATCGCGATTGCAGAAGGCAGCGTCGTTTCGGAGGTGCTGAGCTGATGACGTGGGACAGCCGTCGCATTGTCTTCGCCGTTTTCATGATGGTGCTTGCCGGGATCACCGGCTGCGGAAAATCGGATCGCATCGCGACCAAACCGCTGCCGCCGGTCGAGGATGATTCGCCCGGTCCCACTGAAGATGTCAGCCAACCGGCGGCAGAAATCGCCCGCGACCAGCATCTCGATACGGATGATCGTGACGTCGAACTAACGCAACCCGATATGGCGGCAGCCGAGGCGACTTCGCAACCGACAACCGAAGACACGCCGACCGAACCGACCGAGCCAGCATCCGAGCCGATTGCCGATTCTGGCGAAGGCTCAGCAGAAGATGTTGACGGCGACACGTCCACTCAGACCGCCGATCAGCCGAAGGACTCAGCCGAGCAGGTCGCCGCGGCTCCACCTGCTGTTCGGCTGTTTTTGCCGACCACCACCGGAAATCTGCTGGTCGATCTGGACATTCGTATCGACGATCGACCGCTGAACGAGTTGTTTGATGAGCGAATCGATGCCGTGCTGGCCCAAGCACGTGGCGACGAATCCGAAAAGCTGGAATGGGAAGCGGTCTTGGATCTTGTTCGCGAAGATCCCGACCAGTTTGGTCGAAACCAGCCGATCAACCGCAATCAGTATCGGGAAATCATTCGCCGCTATGACGTCAACCGAAACAAGGTGCCCGATCGGGACGAGGTTGCGAAGTTTCTGTTTCGCAATTCCGGTTTCGCTGGGCCGTTTCGATTGCTCGGAACGGATCACTATCGCGAGATGAACCGAATCGATTCGCTCTTGTTTCAAGCGATCGACCAAGATAGCGACGGTTCGCTGGACGAATCGGAGCTGAGCGCCGCCGCGGAAACGTTGATGAGAATGGATGAGAACTCCGATCGATGCATCAACCTTGCCGAAGCGGGAATCACGCAGCCAGACAATGATCCAGCCTGGAACCGTCGCCGTACCAACCGGCGGGGCGAAGTGGCGATGGATCTGGAAGGATACGTTGATTGGACGATGGTTTCCTACGCGCTGGACAACAACCTTGGCAGCAATGCGCCGTTTGGGATTGAAAACGATCTGTATGCCGGAATGGATACCAACGGCGACGGTTCGATCAGCGGCGAAGAGGCCAAGTTGCTACGAGAATTGCCCGCTGATTTGAGGTTGCTGGTGCAGTTCTCTGACGAATCGGCACAGCCCAAAATCGAAATCGTGTCGATGCCGGCGAAGTTGGAGGCCGAGATCGGTCGAACTTTGGTGCGAGACCTGGACGAAACCGCCCAGACTTCGATGCAAGGAACCGCTCCAGGTCAGCGGCTCGATTCGATTTCGCTCTTTGGGGGATCGTTGCAGTTGATGGCGCGGGCCATCGACATCAGAAATGGCCAAAACCAGCTTCCCTTCAATGTCTTTTCGATGCTGGATGCCAACGGGGACGGCGCGCTGGACGAAGACGAAATTCCAGATGCCGCTGCGGAAACGTTTCCATTGGAAGAGCTCGACACAGACGAAGACGGCAAGCTGACTTTCCGCGAAATCAATCAAGGGCGGCGAGACAAGTTGCCCATTTGGTCGATACAGGTTCGAGGCAGGGCGGCTGAGTTTCCTGACGGAGTGTTCGTTTGGTTGGATCGTGATCGCAACTTGATGCTTACCGAACGAGAAATCTTGGCAGCGGGCGAACGATTACGTCAAAACCGCCCTCTGCCTTTGAAAGCCACCGACATTCCCGATTCGTTCGTGGTGCAGATCGCCAGGGCCGATCCGTCCCAGGACAATCAGACCTTTCGCTTTTTGCATCAAGAGAGTGGTCCGCCCGCCGCGCTGCCCCGCTGGGCTCTGCACATGGACACCAACCGAGACGGTGATATCTCGATGCGGGAGTTCCTCGGCACGGCGGAACAGTTCAGTGAGCTGGATCGAAACGGCGACGGTTTTGTCGATGCGCAAGAAGTCTTGAACGACGGCGATTGAGAGCGTGTCTTCAAATTGCCGCGGTAGGCCGGCTTGTCCCAAGTCGGTGATCCTGTACTCGCCGACTTGGGGACAAGTCGGCCTACCTCGGAATTTCCCAACGACTCCTCACTGGCTAGATGACGATTCCGATTCGGAACGGAACATCGCGTTGATCGATTCGGCAGCTTTCTTGGCCGCTTTCAATTCACCCGGCCGGAACATTCGGATGTTGCCCAGGTAACGCGATTCGATCCGGTTGATCTTCGAGATCTCTTCCCAGCTGAGCCCGTTGGCAAGATGCCAGGCCACCGCTTGAGCAGTATTCTGCGGGATCTCGCCTCGTCCCAATCGCGCGCACAACGTTGCGATCCGGTTGTCGTTGGTGAACTGATCGACCGGAATCATTCGGTAGGCCAGGCGGGGATTCGGTTCCGGCTTGCCATGTTCCAGGCAGACCGTGGTTGCTTTCAGCTTTCGAGTCTTCTCAGGAGCAATCCGCATGAACCCGCCGGGACCTCCCATCCCGTTTCGTTGGCCGCCCATGAATCCGTTGCCAAATCCCTGGTTGCCTCCGGAATTGAATCCACCGCCGACACCCTGAGAACCGCCGCCTCCGGCTTGGCCCATTCCTTGCCCTCCAAACTGTTGCCCGCCGAATTGCCCGCCAAAACCTTGCCCGCCCACTTGGCCCAGCACCGGTACTGCGGCGATTGCTTCGGGGAGTTCCAGATGCACGGCGCGGTCGGTCAGGTTCGCGATCAACACGTTGGCACGGGTGGCATCCACGGGAATGAACTTCGCCTCGATCTGCCCCGCATCGAGAGCCTCAAAGAGGCCGATGGTTTTAACTGCGGTGGCGGCGGGCTCCGATTGGCTCCGCCCCAGATCGGCTGCCGTCGTTGGCAAAAGAGGCAGAAGCGCAAACGCGATATTGGGTAGATTGATCCGTTTCATCTCTCAGTTCTCAAAGTTTGACTACGATTGGTTGTCGGAGAGCGCCCTGGCGAAACCAGCAGCCATCCTCGACGTGCCATCAGCCCAGGGGCACTTTGCCGGTTTCTGGCGGCATCAGGCTGACGACACGGAGGATGGTGTTGCGACCACCGGCGATCTCGATGAGAAGTTGGAGGCGAAACTTCGTGGATCACCACGATGCACAGAGTGTGCCAAATTGAGGTCCGTGCGGACAATTCGCCGAATTGACTGAGGTTCTCGCTTGTTTTGGTGCCCCCAATCCAAAACGCTGTGACACCGAAATCGAACAACTGTTTCGTTTTGCAACAGTGCCAAGTGCCCGGTTCAACGGACAGGCAAGACCTTCCGCAGACCGGTGTTTTCCGACTGGAAATCGCCACCGCTATTCATCGCGACACAAACCGCCACAATTCAGCCGTTCAGCCGAAACAGAAATCATCCCCCAGCCGACCATGTTGATGAACCATTGGGAGCCTTCGTCTTGGACGAAGAAAACCGCTCTACAACAGCCCCCCTACGACGATCCCGCGGCCCTGCAAGAGGTGCTTCAGACTCTGGCAGGACGTCCTCCGCTGGTCACCAGTTGGGAGGTGGAGCGTTTGAAAAGCCAACTCGCCCTCGCCGCTCAGGGCAACGCGTTCGTGCTGCAGGGAGGTGATTGCAGCGAAAGTTTTCGCGCCTGCCGGTCCGAACCGATCGAAAAGCAATTGAAGGTTTTGTTGCAGATGAGCCTGGTGCTTGTCTATGGAATGCAGAAGCCTGTCATTCGAGTCGGTCGGATCGCGGGCCAGTATGCGAAACCGCGTTCGGCGGCCACCGAAACGCGCGACGGCGTCACGCTGCCGTCGTACCGCGGCGATTGCGTCAACCGCAGCCCGTTCACTGCCGAGGATCGTAAGGCCAGGCCCGAATTGTTGCTGGGTGCCTATGAACGATCAAGCCAAACGTTGAACTACTTGCGAGCACT
This sequence comes from Rubripirellula sp., assembly GCA_965222745.1. Lineage (GTDB taxonomy): Bacteria > Planctomycetota > Planctomycetia > Pirellulales > Pirellulaceae > CBDCUW01. The sequence continues at coordinate 3,267,690 of CBDCUW010000005.1, read as the reverse complement.
GACCGAAGGCGGGTTTGCCGATATCCATCATCCTGAGAACTGGGAACTCGATTTCGTCACTCAATCGTCCCGTTCCGCCGACTATCACCAAATGGTGCGAGGCATCGGTGATTCCCTTCGCTTCATCGACGTGATCGGGGGCGTCACCCGGGCCGATTTGTCGCGAGTCGATTTTTATACTTCGCATGAAGCGTTGTTGTTGCCCTACGAACAAGCGTTGACTCGGCAGGGCATTCGCCGTGACGGTTGGTACAACTTGGGCACCCACTATCCATGGATCGGTGATCGGACTCGCGACGTGGATGGTGCGCACGTGGAATACTTTCGCGGTATCAAGAATCCCGTTGGATTAAAAATTGGGCCAGGCTGCGATCCCGACATGTTGGAACAGCTGTTGGAGGCATTGAATCCTCATCGCGAACTGGGACGAATGACCTTGATCTGTCGTTTCGGAGCTCAGCGAATCGGCGACTGTTTGCCACCCCTGATCGAAAAGGTCAAATCGCTAGACCATCCCGTCTTGTGGACGATCGATCCGATGCACGGCAACACCATCACCACCGCTGACGGCGTCAAGACTCGTCACTTCGATCAGATCTTGGACGAAGTGCGTGAGTCGTTCGCGATTCACACTGCCCAGCAAACGATCGTCGGCGGAATTCACTTGGAACTGACCGGCAACAACGTCACCGAATGCATTGGCGGAGCGGGCGGGCTGAGTCCCACGGATCTAGCACGAGCCTACGAAAGCAACGTCGACCCAAGATTGAACTACGAGCAAGCCATGGAAATCGCCTTCCTCATCGCCGGCAACAACCCCAAGTAGGCCGACTTGTCCCAAGTCGGCAAACGCACCCCCTCCCAATCTCCCATTCTCCCCCACTCCCACCTTACTTCTCCTCACTCCTCACTCCTCACTTTCTTCCCACCCCCCAAATGAAACGCGTCAAGACCTCCACCGAACCGACGCCGTTGCAACGAAACATCGAGGCCGCTGTCGAAAAACTCACCGAGGGCGAAGTGGTCAGTTTCGGGGACATCGCTGCCCGAGCCGGCAACCCCGGCGCTTCTCGCGCGGCCGGGTCGGTTCTGGCACGTTCCGCCGATCTTCCTTGGTGGCGCGTTGTTTACTCCGACGGTCACTTGCCGCCTTGCAATCCGGGTTTGCAAGCCGAACGGCTGATCGGCGAAGGGGTCACGCTGAAAGGATTCCGTGTGATAAAATCTCCCCGCGGACGATTTGCAAAATAGGCTTTCCGATTCATCTTTGACCCCACTGCACGAGACCTTCCCATGCACCGATTGTTGCCGGCACTGCTTGCTGCGATTCTTGTCTCCGCGACCACCTTCGCGGCTGATCGTCCGAACATTCTGTTCATCATGTCCGACGACCACACGGCACAGGCGGTTGGAGCTTACGCAACGTTGCTGAAGGAGATCGACCCGACACCGACGATCGATACGTTGGCGGCCGAGGGAATCTGTTTTGACAACGCGTTTTGTACCAACGCGATTTGTACGCCTTCACGAGCCTGCATCATCACTGGCCAATACGACCATATCAACGGAGTGTTTGATTTGGGCGGGCGTATCGAACCGGAAAAACAGGTGTTGCCGATCGCGATGCGCGAAGCTGGATATCAGACGGCGATCATCGGCAAATGGCACTTGAAGGTTCCGCCCAATTTCGACTACTACAAAGTGCTGCCGGGACAGGGGAAATACTTCGACACGGAATTCCGTGTTCAGGGTGACAAACCATGGCCGAAAAACGTGGTCAAGTATCCCGGTTCGCATTCGTCCGATGCCATCACCGATTCGACATTGGATTGGTTCAAAAATCATCGTGATCCCGACAAACCCTTTTTCGTTTGTCATCAGTTCAAAGCGCCGCACGACTACTTTGAAAGCGCACCGCGTTACGATAGCTATCTGGCCGACATCGAGGTTCCCGAACCGGAGTCGTTGTGGCAGATGCCCGATACTTGGGGATCGATCGCCACTCGTGGCTACCAAGATGAACTGGTGCCACACATCGGAACATCCATCGGCCGCCGCAACCCGCGGCGATCTTACGCGGTCGACCTGCCCCGGAAATTTCCCAAAGAATTCAAGTGGGACCACGCCGATCCGAATCTTTCCGATGATCAAATCAAGCGTCTCGCCTACCAGGCTTACTTGAAAAAATATCTTCGCTGCGTCAAAGGTGTCGATGACAACCTGAAACGATTGTTCGATTATCTGAAGTCCGAAAATCTGTACGACAACACGGTGATCATCTACACCGGCGATCAAGGCTTTTGGCTGGGCGAAAGAGATTACCAGGACAAGCGTTGGGCGTATGACCATTCCCAGCGAATGCCTTTCATTGTTCGCTACCCGAAAACCATTCCGGCGGGGATTCGCAGTGATGCGATCGTCGAAAACGTCGACTTCCCCGCGTTGATGCTCGATTTTGCTGACGCGGAAATTCCCAGTTCCGTGCAAGGCCGCTCCTTCCGCAGCATCTGTGAAACGGGCGCAGAGCCCGACGATTGGAAACAAGCCGCCTACTATCGTTATTGGATGCACATGGCTCACCACGACAATCCGGGAGAGATGGCGATCCGCACCAAAACGCACAAGTTGATTTACTTCTACGGGTGCGACTACCAAGGCAAAAACCAGACTCCGCCGGCGTGGGAGTTGTACGACCTGCAGAACGATCCGGACGAGTTGAACAACCTGTACGACGACCCTGCCCACGCGGTGGTGCGCGATCGTCTGAAGGCCCAATTCGCTCAGCTGCGGAAGGAAGTGGGCGACGACGGGTCGCACTATCCGCAGTGCGAAAACGTGGTTCAGCAGTTCTGGGACTACGACGAGGCCGACCGTCAAAAAGCGATCACCCTTTCAGCCGAGTTTCGTCAGCGCCGTGAGGCCAGTTTGCGGAAATAGGGGCGATAGCAAACTCGCCAAGGAGGGCAGAAAGCGAGCGGGGAACAGGGGAGTGTGAAAGGCGGTGGGCCGGGATTTCGGCGATTTTTCTGTTTCGTTTCGAAAAACCGTGCCACCCCTTCGGCGGCTGTCTCTTTTATAGTGACGATGATGGTCGATTTCATGACCCGTCGACCGCTCTTTTTGCAGGGCTTTTGGACGACCGATGACGCGGAAATTCACGATCGCAGATTCGCTGGGCAGCCCGCCTGAGTGTGGCATCCCGGCCGCCGAATCGGACGCGGTGTTATTGCTTCGGTTTGTTTCCAGTCGAGACGACTTGGCGTTTGCGAAAATCGTCGAGCGCCACGGCAATCTGGTGATGGGGGTTTGCCGCCGGATATTGTCGGATCAGCAGGATGCCGAGGATGCTTTTCAGGCGACTTTTTTGGTGCTTGCTCGCAAGGCATCGTCGTTGCGAAAGGCGTCCACTTTACCCGCCTGGTTGCACACCACGGCGCTGCGAATTGCGCTGCGAGCCCGAACCGATCGCTATCAGCGGCGTGAAACCACTTTCGAGGCCGAAGCCATGTCGGAGAATCATCCAGCTTTGGCGCAGATCACGGCGGATCATGAGCGGTCTGTCTTGGACGAAGAACTCAGCCGGCTGCCTGCGAAGTTTCGCTTGCCGCTGTTTCTGTGTTGCGTCGAAGGCAAGTCACGCGAAGAGGCGGCCGATCAACTCGGTTGGTCGATCGGTTCGCTGAAAGGACGATTGGAACGAGGTCGCGCGATGCTTCGGCGTCGATTGTCGTTGCGCGGCGTGTCGTTGTCGGTGGCGCTGGTTCTGTGGTTGCAGTCGCAGCAGACTGCCGGTGCCGCCGTCGCTCCATCATTGGTCGCATCCACAGTTCAAGCCGGAACACAGTTTGCCGTCGGCAAGCCCGCCGTCGGTTACGTTTCGGTCCATGCACTTCATCTTGCAAACGGGAGTTTGAGTCTCATGCCCACCACCCTGATCAAACCGATCCTGGGATCATTGCTTGCCTGTTTTTGCCTGGTTGGAATCGGAAGCATTCCCGTTCCCGCCTCCGCCGGATCGGATGACGGTCATGTGATCGAAGTCGACGGCGCGCTGGTAGAATCGGATAGCACTCGGTTGGTCGCCGCTTTCGATGATGATGACGATGAGGAAGAAGTCGACGAAGGCGAACGACGCGAGTCGCGTAACCGCCGGCGAGTTCACGACGAGGAGTCCGAATCGGACGAAGAGGCGGAAGAACGAGAAGAGCGAGAACAACGCGGACGCCAAATTCTGCAGCGAGTTCAGCGCGAAATTCGGGTTCGCGAGCGTGACTCGGACGAAGAAGAGGAGGAAGAACAAGTCCAGCGGGAACGAAGGATTCGTTTCAATCGTATTGCTGATCGCGATGGAGATGAAGAACGTCGACGCGACGATGGTGACGAGGATGATGATGCGGGCGAGGACCGCCGCGGTGACCGTGATGAGGATGACGACGACGAGGATAGTTTCCGACCGGCAACCGAAAGAGAAGCGGCGTTGTATCGGATGATTTTACAGCTCCGCCGCGAAATCGCTGAACTTCGCCGCGCCCGCGACGGTGATCGTTTTCGCGGTGGCGATCCGGCTCGCGATCTCGCCACCGACCGTCGTCGTTCCGCCGATTCGGACCGACGTGATCCGGGCGAACTTCCTCGTGGTTGGGAAAGGTCGCGCAGCGGCAAGGTTTTTCAAGCCTACGACAAGAACAAGGATGGCGTGGTGACGCTCAGCGAATGGTACGCCATGAAGGAAGGACTGCGCGAAAGTGATACCGAAAGACGGAAGCTGGAAGCAAGCCGCTTTCAACAGGCCGATCCAAACACCGACGGGAAGATGACCGCGCGAGAGTTCATCCACTGGTACGAAAAAGGTAGATTTCGCTCGACCCGCGATGGTGACGCCGGCAGCCGAGGCTTCGAAGGTTTTCGGCGTGACGGAGACCGACCTTCCAGTTCGCGTCGGGAAGGCGAACCGCGGACGATCCGCCGCGATGTGGAACGGGAGGAAGTGATTCGTCGAAGCGCGGATCCAGAGCTGTAGCGGTGTCTTTCGGAAAAAATAGCAAGTGGACCGCCGAGAACGCTGTGATCATCAGGCTTTCGATTTTCTGCGTCGTGCTCGGTCTGTTGCCGTCTCCTTTGCCGGCACAGACCCAAGAGACGCCGCGCACCTACGTTTACAAACGAGTGGGTGATTTGGAAATCAAAGCCGACGTCTATGCGTTCAACCGCGGCCGCGTGCGGCCGGCGGTGGTATGGATTCACGGCGGCGCGTTGATCAACGGCCACCGGGCCGGGGTCAGCGGCCGCGTCCGCCAGATGGCTCAGCAGAATCGCTACGTTCTGGTTTCCCTTGACTATCGGCTGGCACCGGAAACCCAATTGCCGGAAATCATTAGCGATTTGGAAGACGCGTTTGTTTGGCTGCGACGTGACGGACCAAAGTTGTTTCAAGTCGATCCACAACGGATCGCCGTGACGGGCGGATCAGCGGGCGGGTACATGACGCTGACCGCTGGATTTCGAGTTCAACCTCGGCCACAGGTGCTGGTTTCTTTATGGGGATACGGCGACCTGGTCGGGCCGTGGTACGCCGAGCCAAGTCCGCATCGGCGACATCATCAGATCAAGCTGGGGCATGACCAGGCGTGGAAGCAGGTCAGTGGAAAGCCGATTTCGGATTCGCGCCAGCGCGACGGTAACGGCGGTGCCTTCTACCAATTTTGCCGGCAGACCGGCACCTGGCCCAAAGCGGTAAGCGGTTGGGATCCCAAGACCGAACCGGAGAAGTTCTTTCCCTACATGGCGGTCAAGAATGTTGACGCCGACTATCCGCCCACCGCTTTGATTCACGGCACCAAGGATACCGATGTTCCTTACGAGCAGTCAGCGATGATGGCGGAGCAGTTCGATAGGCACGGCGTCGATCACCTGATGCTCGGCATCGAAGGAGGAGAGCACGGCTTGCAAGGGGGCGACGTGGCGGAAATCGACGCAGCCTATCGCCGGGCGTTCGAGTTTCTAAAAAAACACCTCGAACACGAGTGAGGAGTGAGGAGAGGGCTGGCTGCTCATAATCGTTACGATCGGCAGTGGGTGTAGCTGGAGGGGGTGACCGTGGTGTTTTTCTGCTGCCTGGGCGTACTTTCAACCTAGCGTTCAAGGAGAAATTGCAAAACGAGTTCACTCGCCAGGAGAGCCATACGGCCATGTTCCGCATTCGATCCGTCCTGTTGTTGGCCTTGGCCATTGCATTTTTGGTTCATCTGCCCGGATGCGGGGAGCAGACCGAAGGATTTGTTTTCGTCGATAACGGCGGACCGAAGACAATCATTGTCGAGATCGACGGAAAGAAAATGGGCTCCATTTCGTCACGGAAGTTCAAAAAATTCCGGCTCGACCTGGGCGTTCATCACTTTCGCGTCACCGCCGGTGATGAGGTGATCTACGACAAGCAGCACACTCTTGATTTTGGTGATCGCCCTTTCAAGCGGCCTACCTTTCTGCTGAATCCCGACAATTCCAATCGCTACTGCGAAGCATCGGTTGTCTATGGCGACGATCGGCTGACCCAGCACAGCGTGGACGCGATGGTGACTCTGATCTCCAAAGCGGCCAGCAAGGAAGCAACGGGCGGCGGCGACGAAGCAACGCGGCGGAAATGGGAGCTGGATCAGAAGATCAAGTCCAAGTACCGCTCGCTGAGGAACGACCTGAAGGCGTTTGGTGGCGAGCCTTTCTTTCGGTTCGAGACACCGCACAATATCTTGCAGCCGATGCCCAATGCAGTCATCGGAAGTCGCCACAGCAGCAGCAGCGAACGGTCAACGTTGATCCGCGTACCGGTCGAAGTTCACGACGCGGTGTACAAATTATTGCAAGTGGAAGAGCCGACCGCCGAAGACATGCGCCACCTGATGATCACGGACAAAATGGTGCAGGCGTTGATTCCGTTTCGGTAGGAATTGTCGGCGATTTCTCCGAAATCGCAACGGTCGCGCAAGCCGGTTCGGAGAACCGGCCGACAGTCATGCCTTCAGGCCAAGCATTCGGTCCAACGAATCGGCTGTCTGGTAGATCAATGCTTCGGGGAAGTGTTGATACGGATGGAAATATTCGAACGTCAAATACTGGTCGTATCCAACCTTGTCAAACGCCTCCAAAACGGCTGGCCAGTTGGTGGTTCCGTCCAGCAGTGGCCGAAACGCTTCCAGCGAATGATCGGTGCCCTTCTTGGTGAATTCCTTGAGGTGCACGTTTTTGATTCTTTTGCCAAGAATCGGGATCCAGTGTTCCGGAAACTGGTATTCCATGATGTTGCCAGTATCAAAGTGAACCTGCACGTACTCGCTGGAAAAGCTGTCGACAAAATCGACCATCTCCATCGGTGACAACAGGAAGCCGTTGAAGAAGATGTTTTCCATATTCAAATGGACCTTCAACTTTTCGGCTTTCGGCAGCAGTTTTCCGATCGCTTGTCGAGCGCGCTGGTCGCAAACATCGTTGGGCGTTGGGTCGTGATCCTCTCGCCACGGCATGTGGACCGCACCGGGAACGACCAGCAGATTATCGGTGCCCAGATCGTGCGCTGCCTGCGTCATCTTGGCGGCAAGCTCCATCCCTTGAGCTCGTTCGGCCGGATCATTGCTGGTCAGCGGGTAGGGCCAGAACAGGAATGAACAGACACCGCTGATCGCGATTCCGATCTCGTCAGCCATTCGCCGAATGTTCTGAAACTCTTTGGTACCCGACTTGGGGGACAGTTCGCTGTCCAGATCGTAGTTCAATTCGATTCCGTCAAATCCGGCATCCTTGGCAAGTTGTAGACATTGCCGCAGCGACATCTTGTCGGGGTAGGGAAAGGCCCAAAGGTTGATCGACTTCTTCATCGAATACTTGCGTTGCGGTGCCGCTTGTTGCTCGGCGGCGGAAGATTGCCGCCCGCCCGAAGCGGCGATCGCGGCACTGCCGAACGCTGCATAAGTCAACAGTTGACGCCGGCCCAGGTTGGTGGGTGGGTGGGATGGTTTTTGCTTCGTCATGGTTGGGTCTCGTTGCCGGTTGCGTTTTCCTGGATGTACTGAATCACATTTGCAAGGGCGCTGGGGGGTAAAATCTCTTCGAATCCTTCGGGCATCAAAGAGACGCCGGAGTTCTTCATCGACACGATCTCGCCGCGGCGGATGACGGTTCGTTTGCCGTCGGCGTGGGCCAGGGTGATGCTGGATCCCGCTTCCTCTTCGATTGCGCCTGACAGGATACGACCGTCGTCGGTTTCGATCAAATAACTTTGATATTTTGGATCGACGGCGCGATTCGGATCCAAAACCGCTTCCGTCAGTGCACGGTCGCTGCGGTTGGAAAGATTGGCCAGGCTAGCGCCGATCGCTCGTCCTTGAGGATCGGTCAGATGGCAGACGGCGCAATGCTTTTTGAACAGTACCGCCCCGTCGGACGTATCTCGCTGGTGACTGTACCGAGCAAGATACGTTTGAATGATCTTATGTTTCTGAGCGGAACTGGAGATGTTCACCAGTCTCTGGGCGCGAACTCGCATCGAACGCGAACCGCTCTTGACCAACTGTTGCCGAACAGCGGCCGACAAATCTGCCACACCGACCTGGCCCGATTCCAGAGCGGACAACAATGATTCGGTCCATGGTCGTCGGGTGAGCAAACGATTGGCGCAGTGGTCGCGCACTGAATTCGACATCGACGGCCAACGTTGCAGCAGGACATCCGCAGCGGCCGATGTGTCGGTTTCAGTCAGGCGGTCGATTGCCTGCTGCTGGACTTTCGGAGGTGTGTCGGGCGAAAGCAGCGAAACCAATAGTTCTCTTTCGACTGCGACCGATCCGATTCCCAATCCGACCAGTTTCAGAGCGCTGCATCGCTGCTCCTCCGAACATTCGGAATCTTTGGCCATTTCGACCGCCAGGTCGTAAACCGAGCCAAATTGCCGTGAGATCTGTTGCGGCGGAATCTTTCGCGATTTCGAGGTCCGAGCGAGGACGGAGGCAAGATGCAGTCGTGATTTTGTGTCGACATGATCATCGGCAAGCAGGTCACCGAATTCCTGTAGGACATTGACCTTGGCGGCGGCCGCTGTCTCCAGCAATTGCGAGAGTAGATCCTCGGCGATGCCGCCAGGCCAGCGGCGGCCGCTGCGGAGCTGCCCGACCAATGCGGTGGCAACCGGGGTGGCATGTTTGGATGCCGAACTAACGACTGCCCGGGCTATCCAGCGGTCGACGTCGGGGCGCGTTGCAACGGTCGCCAAAATTCCTGCGGCCGCGGAATCGTTTGTTTCACCTGCGGCAACGGCGACTTGTAAAGCGACCGCTGGATCGGGATGTTCAGCCAGCCTTTTCAAAGCCTGCAGGATTTGCGGATCGTCGTCGATTCGTGACTGACAAAGGGTGATTGCAACGTTCAAAACGCCCGGATGATCGTCCTGCAAAGCCGATTGTAGTGTTTCGGGATTCAGTTTCCCCAGCACTGCCAGGATCGAAAGTGCGTGCACGCGGGCTCGCGGTTGGCTGGCGTCGATCGCCAATTCTTGTAGCAGTGGTACCGCTGCGTCGTCGCTTCGCTCGATCAACAGCCGCTGTGCCATGTCGCGCAACATGCCACTGTCGGATTGCAGCCGCCCGACCAGTTGCTTGGTTGAATCATCTTTGACTGATTTCCAATGTCGGTCTTGTTTGTCGGCAGCGGAGATTCGGTAGATGCGTCCGCGATCGTGACCGGCGCGCAAATCAAGTTGTTGTTGCCAGGCCTGTGGAATCCACTGCGGATGTTCGATCGTTTCGCGATACATGTCGACGATCCAAAGAGCGCCATCGGGGCCGGTGATCGCGCGAGTCGGCCGAAACCAAGGATCGGTCGACGCCAAGAATTCGGCCTGTTGTTCTTGTTCCGATCGAACGGCGCGAAACGTCGCCCCGTCTTTTTCCAAGATCGTGCGGTGAACCAGGTTGTGCACCGGTTCGCAAATGAACGCGATTTCCTGGTCCGGTTTTTTGAAGGACGACGCGCGAAAAACGATGGCGCTGCAGGCGGAGGTGAATCGGCCGGCGGCGAACAGATCATTGAACCTTTCGGTCACCGACGTCAGCGGAAAAACGGGTGGGGCAACCGCCGGGCTGAACAGTTGGTGAGTGTTGGCCGGGTAAGAAACCGCGGGATTGCGTGCCAGGTAGGCATCGTCAATCGGAAAGTGATACATCGGCCGCGAGTTGTCGTTGCCAAACCACTGCCCCCAATCGTTGCGGCTGCGAATGTATTGTGTTCGCCCACTGACCGTGACGAAACTTCCGTCGTCGGGCCAGATTTTGACATCGCGGCCCGACGCGTTGATGGTTTGACCCGTCTTGGTGCTGGTGATTTCGGCCAGGTTGTCGCCGCTGCTGCAGTGCAGGGAATGATCGAGTCCGTAGCTGAATCCGCTGATCCGATGTTGAGGATTGGCCAATCGAAAACCGGTATACAGTTTTTCCACGTGGTCGGCCCTTCGGTCGCCGTCGGTATCGCGAGCCCACAGAATGTTGGGCGCCGAGGCAATCAAGGCTCCGTCACGCCACGGTTGAACTCCGGTGGGAAACGACAACTGCGAAAGAAACAGCGTGGCGGAATCGAACGTTCCATCGCCATCGGTGTCGGTCAGAATTTTGACATTGCCACCGCGCTTTCCCTCGGGATAGTCGCCCATTTCGACCACCCAAAGTGCTCCGTCGGTACCGAAGGCAATATTGATTGGATCTTGCACCAGCGGTTCGGCTGCGACCAGCTCGATTTTCGCGCTATCGTGAACCTGGAAAGAGCGCAGAGCCTGGTCGGGAGGCAGCGGTTTCGATTTTCCACGCGAGTCGACCAGCTCTTTGACGCGTCGGATCAAAAAGTCCTCCGTCCCCGCGGCCCATGGACCGGGCAGGCCGTAGTAGACACCGCTGCGATCGTACTCGTAGCCGCCTTCGCTGCGCATCCGCTCGCTGCAGATATACCCCAGCACGTCATTGGCGTACGCCGTGACCCAAAGATCGGGGTCATCCAGTGTCTTCTTGAGACGTAGCGCGTAGTCGACGACGACTTCACCACCCAAGAAAATCATCGTCAACTGGTCGCCGAACTGCCAGGCTTGAATGGGGACCGGATAGGTGGCCGGCAGACGTCCTTCGCGCTCGTAGGTCTCCAGTAGCTGTTGAGCGTGCCGCCGAGCTTGCGGGTTGTCGCTGGAAATTCGCTGGGCAAGTTCTTCCGGCGTTGGTAGTTCGAATGACAGCCCGGCGTAGTCGATCCGCTGAATCAGCGGCGAGTCAACCGTTTTCATCTCACCGCCAATGATTCTTGTCACTTCGGCGGCAAGGGTGCGGCCATGTACCTTGGTGGCGTCCAGCGTTCCGCGCGGTTCGGGATTCGCATCCGCCCCGCACCCGATCGTGCACAAAGCGACGGAATCTGAATACTTGCTTTCGAGCGCCGTGCTGCAGTACCCGGCCCATTCGGCATTGATCTGGTAATGAGAACCGCCCAGCGTGGTGCAATGGCACGCGTAGTTGTACAGCATGCCGCGCACGATTCCGTCACTACCGGTGATGCGAAGCACAGGAACGGTATGATCGACAGGTCCATCGGGCTGGACACCAAAGCCGCTCCAGCGACCATCGGTCAAAACTCGTCGATTTGCCGCGAAGCCGCAGCTGCCCACGGCATAGGCCAATCGGGCAGGCGCCAGATCTTCTAGCGACTTTGTGACCGCATCGAGAATTCCTTGTCGAAGTTGTGACTTGTACCTGCGGCCGGCCGCGATCTCGTCATCGCCCAGTTCGCGCTTGAAGATGTTGGAAAGCTCACTGATCAGATCAGGACCACAGTGCGTGTGTGTGCAGCAGAAAACGATTTTTTCTCGCGGCGTGCCATGTTGTTGTTCAATCGCTTGAGCCAGATCCCGCGTCATCGATCCAGGTAGCCCGATCGTGTCGACCGAAAGCAACAGCGAGGCGGGTTGGTCACCTGACGGAGACTGCAGTGCGACGCAGCGGACGTATAGGGGAGTGTCGATGCCTTCACTGGGATGATCGCGGCTACCGTAGCCAGCCATTCGGACCGGTTCGGTGGGCGTGACGTCCACCTTCGCGAAACCGGCCAACCAGGGAAGGTCCGAATCTTGGCCAGGGCAGGGGACTGTCGCGAAAAACAGGCAGGCGACTGCAACACATCGAACAGAAATAGGACGCAAAGTTTGCATGATGGAGGGCCCGAAATGGTGCTGGATCGAATTCACTATCGTAGCACGACGCGTCGGCGGGTGTGTTAATAGCTGTGGCCGTTCCACCCATTCGTACTCCTACTCCTACTCGTACACGCGGCATTTGATGGCGAGCACATACCACGAATAAAAGGCATTCATGGAGAACTGTTTTGATAGAAGTGTTTCCCTCGCTTGGTTTACAATTGCGATGCCGCGATCACTCCCGTTGTTTCACTCGACTGATTAGAGACCCGTCATGTTGTATCGTTTTTTCCTCGGTTGTTTGCTGTTGGTGATGTTGCCCTGTGCGGTAGTGCGCGCTGCCGATGAAAGTCGGCCGAACGTGTTGATCATCACCGTGGACGACATGAGCGCCGATTCGCTGGGTGCTTTCGGCTGCCTTTTGGAAGGAACCTCGCCCAACATCGACACGTTCGCTCGTCAGTCACTGCGTTTTCGTCACGCCCATGTGCAGGTCGGCAACTGCATGCCGGGACGCAACATCATGTGGTCGGGAATGTTTTCACACGTCAACGGGGTGGAGGGATTTGTCCAAAACCGCCAGGCGAGTTACCCCGTGCTGTGTGACTTGGCGAAGGACGCCGGTTACTTCGCGGCGATTCGCGGCAAGGTCAGCCATTCGACTCCCTACAGCCCTTACGCGTGGGATGCAGTGTTGGACACGGGCGCCGACGGGAAGAAGCATCACGTCAAGGATGCCAAAGGTTACGGGGAATCGGCGCGGAAAGGCATAGCGCTTGCCGAGCAGGCGGGCAAGCCTTTTTGCCTGATGATCAACATCTCGGATCCTCACAAGCCGTTTTACGCGCAGGGAAAAGGGGGCGAAACGGTTGCCGACAAGCATGTTCCGAGCCGAGTTTTTGCTGCCGATGAAGTTCCCGTGCCAGGGTTCTTGCCCGAAGATGACGTGATCCGAAAGGAGCTTGCCCACTACTATTCGTCCGTTCGCCGCGCCGATGATTGTTTTGCGGAAATCATGACGGCGCTGGACGAATCGGGGCAGGCTGACCGAACGTTCGTGATCTTCTTTTCGGATCACGGCATGCCGCTGCCGTTCGCCAAGACTCAACTGTATCACCACAGCACACATACACCGATGATCGTTCGGTGGCCGTCGGTGACCAAGCCGGGAACGATTGACCAGCAGCACATGGTTTCGGCCGTCGATTTGGTGCCGACGTTGTTGGAGGTGATGGGGCACGAACACCCGTCGCCCGAAAAACTCCATGGACGATCGTTCGCGCCGGTCATTCGCGGGCAGCGACAAGACAATCGCGATTTTGTGATCTTGCAGTACAACGAAAATTCTGGTCGGGCGCGTCATCCGATGCGAGGCATTCAAACTCGCGATTATTTGTACCTCTACAACCCGTGGACCGACGGAGTTCGCAAGTTTGCCACGGCCACGACCGGCACGATGACCTATCGCCAGATGGTTCGTCGGGCGGCCAGCGAGCCAGAAGTCGCGGCGCGATTGCAGTTGTTTGACCATCGCGTTCTGGAAGAGCTGTACCACGTTGCCGACGATCCCGATTGTTTGCAGAACCTGGCCAATCATCCGGATCACCAAACGACCTTGGCGACGTTACGAAGCCAGCTCGCCGCATCGCTTCAAGCGACCGGTGACCCGGTTGCACCGCTGGTGGCATCGATCGAGGACGCGGCGCTGCGAGAAAAGTACATGGCTGCCGAGGACGAACGATTCAGGAAAGCCCGCGAGGCCAAGCAAAAGAAAAACAAAGAGGCGCAAAAAAAGTCGGCCGCGGCAGAAACGAAGCTGCGCCGGGCAATCTCGATCAACGTGCCGGCATCGATCAGCCGCGGCGAGACCTGTCGAGTGGTCGTGAAGCACCAGGTCCCCGCCGAACTCGGTGCGCAAAAACTTCATGTCACTTTGAAGGCCGCCGCGAAGGATAAAAAACAGTCTAGCAAACGCATCGAGCGCAAGGTGGTCGCCGTTTCAGGATCGGGCGAAGCGGAGATCGGATTTGCCGTACCCAACTCGGTCGATATCGATTCGCTGCAAGTCGCCGCGTTTCTGGGCGAAGACTATTCGACCAACCTGCAGCACGTCAATTCTCGGTTGATCAAAGTGAACGAGCCGTAAACCGCGTCGGGTTTATCCACACGGTGAGCGATAGTTTGCTTGTCGGCAAGAAGTGCAACCGAAAAACACTCGGTACGCAACCGGGAGATCCAGCCCCGGTAGAGCCGCCCATTCGCCTGATTGAGCCGGTACCACCCTGACACCTGTCGACCTTGACCGTGGCAAGGGACAGTAGTCGTCAAGTTACCTATCCTGCCAATTCGGCTCCTGACCCCTTTTTTCGGTCAAAGCAGACGATCCACCGTGCAGTTCAGACGACCGCGAAAACAAGGAGGTCAAACGTTGGAGTGGTGGACCACCGCTAGTGAAAACGGTGGTGGCGACTCGGCGTGGTTACGATCATCTCGGTGAGGCAATGGCGGCGGAAGCTTATCATCGGGGCTTCAACAAGGCGCCCTCGAAGGCTTGTATCGCTGATGGCTTGAAAGTGAACTGGTCGCTTTGGGGGCGTCACTTCTCGCACTACACCCCAATCACCGATTTGATGCACGCGCTGAGCTACGTGTACTGTGCCGCGATCTCGACCGCGGCGACGGTCGAGGACGGCTGGGAGACGTACCTGAAGTGGCTCGGCTTGGTGTGGGCGGGGGACGTCAGTGCTGTGATCAACGCGATGCGATTGGTCTCCCAAAGCGATGATTGTGGCCAGGACGAATCACTGGCTCGGGCGATCACCTACCTGAGCAACAACGCCTCTCGCATGAGATACCATGAATATCGCCGAGCGGGGCTGCCGATCACCAGTTCGCTGGTCGAATCAACGCAGAAGCAAATCAACTGTCGCATCAAAGGAACGGAGAAATTCTGGCGAGACGAGCACCTTGAACCGCTACTTCAACTGATCGCCGACGACCTCAGCGACACACATGATCAGGCCGAATTTTGGATTCGCCGAAGAACGAGATTCCAAGGATTCCGTCAGCGGCGTGCCAAAACCTAGCAAACCATGTCATGCACCCACAACAAAGATTTTCGCTCCCATCGCCCGATCACATTTGTAAAAACACATCTTCCAATGTTGTTCTTTCTTTATCGATCATGGCATTCTGACGCCTCACCGATGCAGCAGTACACGGGAAAACCATCAACGCATGTTCCATCTGGATGCCTGAAGTCGAAGTTAAAATTGCGACTAACTTTGCCTGGCCCTATTTTGTATCTTACCGGGCATCTCGACAGTCGACCCCAATCTTCAACAGTAGCGCGAACGATTATGCTGCAGACAAGTCCAGCGAAATTGCCCTCAGTTGCGAGCACTGGACCTGAAAGCCCAATTAGTTGACTGTTCTCCTTTAAGCAATCAACTACTTTGAAACGAAACGTGATCCTGTCGACAACAGAATATGCGGTGTCTTCATCTCGGAGAACATAAAGATCATCCCACGGTTCAATCTCAACAATCGTTCCAATCTCCGCAAGCATGAGATGACCTAGAAGCGTGAATAGGGAAGTTCATATTCGGTTACGATGCAGCGAGCCTTCGTTACGATCGATCTGGTTGTCCTTCCTTGATCGGTACCGGGGTACATGTCCGGATAACCCCAATCGACGGCGTTGCTTTTGCATTTATATTTGCACATCCTTTTGCGTTTAGTGAGAACGTCAGGCACATTGCCAATCGTGATTGCTTCGCTCCACGATTTGTCGCAATTATGAGTCGCCCAAGTCTTTACCTTCAGCACCGTTTTTCCGCATTCACCATAATGACACCAGACGTCCTCCTTTTCGTCATCGTCCTCTTCGATGTCGATGCCAACCGGCTTTCGCTCCTTCTCGGGCTGAGGTTGTGGCTGGGGATGGTTGTCTGGCTGTGGTGGCTGATCGGCATCGGGATGCCGAGGATCATCGGAGTTCATCGGGTAAATTGGAGTTCGCGACAGTCGCCGATGGTATTCAATCATAAATCGCATATGAAGCGGGAATTCATCCTTACCACATGCGCCGCGTTTAAGAACCCTTCGCATTGCACCCTGCACAAAGATTCCCCAACTCTTGCCTGCAGGATCCAGACGCGTCAATGGCGATCCATTAGCGTACTCGAATAGCGACCACTGGCTTCCGCGGTAACCAATCGGATCACGTCCCAAAAACCGCCCCGTCAATGGATCATACATCCGTGCTCGGTAGTGGTAGAGTTCGAGTTCCTCGTCCCACTCTCGTCCGGTGTAGGTGTAGCGGTTGTCGTAGTTGCTGGTCGTTCTGGCTGTTCCTCCGTTGTCGTAGATGCCAAGCCCGCCGTAGGCGGTGTAGCTGTAGCGTTCCTTGACGTTGCCGTTTTGATCGGAAAACGCCACGATGCTGTACTGCTGGTTGCGGTGGTAGTAATGCTCACCGCCACCGGTATGGCCGATCCGCATGATCGGCTCATCCACGTAGCTGGCATAGATGTAGCAGTAGGTGGGGCTGGTAGCGGCAGTGCCGGAGGGATAGTCGAGGAATGTCTGTTGGCCGTTTTGTACGAAGATGGTCACATTGTTGCCGTCGTCTCGTTTGACTCGCCGGCCCAAAGCGTCATAGCCGTAGGTGACATCGTCGACCGAGTCATTGTCGACATCAGCTCCGGTGAGCCGGTTGTCGAAGTCCCAGCTAAGAGCAAGCGGGTTGGAGCCACTGCGGAGAACAGCCGGAATAGACGTCATGTTGCCTTTGACGTCATGGGTGATCGACTGTGATGCAGCTGTGAGTAGTTCGTGGGCCGCTCCGTGGGTGCGGCTTTGGGTGGACAGGTTCTCGGTGATGCTGCTCCAGTCGCCGACCAAAGACAGGCTCCAGGATTGGTCGAGATTGGTATCGTCCCGCTCCCAGTTGACCAGGCGGTCTTCGTCATCATAGCCGCTTGATCCGACGGTGAAGCCGTAACCGCTCATCGTTCCCGTGATCGTCTCGGAGGTCTTGTTTTTGTTGTCGTCCCACGCGTAGCTGTAGTTGCCGATCGAGCCGCCCGTGTGAGTGATGCTGGCCAGCGTGTTGTCGCTGTTGTAGGCGTGGGTGGCTGTGATCCCATTATTGTACACGCTGGAGGTCATTCGCCCGCCATTGTCGTAACTTCGGGTGTCGACGGTGGTGCTGTCGACCTTGACCGTGGCAAGCTGGCCGCGATCAGTGTAGGTCCGGTCGACATCGGTACCGTCGGGATAGGTGTAGCTGGCGACTTGCCCGGCGTCATCATAGGCGGTATCGATGGTGTAGGTGACGCTGGCAATGGTGAGTGCTTCACTCGCTTTGCGGCCGGCATCGTCATAGGTGTAGGTCACCGTGTTGCTGTAGCGGCCACTGACCGCGGTGAGCATCCGCCCGGCATCATCGTAGGTGAAGCTGTCGGTATCGGCGATCGTCCCCGATGGGCTGTTGGCGGACGTGCGGTAGTCGCGGGAAGTGAGCCTTCCAGCTAAGTCATAGTTGTAGGTGACGGTGTCGCCTGCTTGATCTTGTTTGCGAAGCGTTCGCCCGGCCGGATCACGCGTGAAGGTAACGATGCCGTAGGTCGACTGGCCGGGCGTACCGCCGGTGTGGTCGGGATAGGTTTCAGTCAGTTTGCCGCCGGCGTCGTTGTAGGTGTAGGAAGTAACGTCGTCTTCGGCATCGGTGAGTGAGGAGAGCTGGCCGGTGGCCGTGTAGGCGAATTCGGTCTCCCCGGCCAGCCGGTCGGTGGTCTTCACTCGCCGGCCTCTGGCGTCAAACGCGTAGGTCGTGGTTTCGCTTTTGGCGTCGGTGGAGGTGATCTTGTTTCCGGCAGCGTCATACGTGCTGCTGGTGGCATCGCTGGCCGTATCGGTGCAAGTCAGGTCGCGACCCAACGCGTCATAGGTGCAATCCTGACCGACATTATTCGGATCACGAATCTTGGTCTGGTTGCCGGCAGCGTTGTATTCAAAGGAAGTGATCTTGCCGAGTGCATCCACGCGTTGAATCGTGCGGCCGGCGGCATCGGTGTGTTGTTGACGTACCTTGCCGAGGGCGTTGATGGTCTTGGTGACCAAGACAGTGCCGTAGCCGGTGAGGTTGGTGGTAGCGTCGTGGCTGCTGCATTGCCAAGTGATCAAATCATTGGGGTTGGTTCCATCATGCGGTTCGATGATGCCGGTCATCACGGTGCGGCCGGTAGCATCGGCAATCGTGAAACGCAACTCCTCTTCGGCATTGATGGTCACGCGGGCACTGCCTGGAGCGGTGGTGCTGAAGCTGATGCCCGCTCCGCCATTGGCTTCGGTGTCAGCTAGCTTGGTCAAGGCATCGGAAAGATTGACGCTGTAGGTGCCGCCACCAAGCTGGTTGGCCGTCAGCCCGCCGCTGGTTGCATCCAACCCACTACCGTCGGCCAAATTGTCGTCATAGAGATATTGGTTGGTCAGGCCAAGCGATGCGGAGACACTATCGAGTCCGGCAATCGGCGGATCATCCGCATCGACCACGCCGCGAGCGGCCAGCCATACTGTTTGAGCCACCGGCCGGCCCCTGCCATCGTAATGCGTGGTCACTTCCCGGTAGGTTTTGGCATCGACCGGATTGTCGAGTGCCGCCGTGTGAGCAGTATAGGTTTCGATCGTTGCCTGGTGCACCGTTCTTCCACCTGCATCACTGCGGGCGATCGTGCCGTGACCGAGCGGGTTTTCTGTGGCGGTGACTTGGCCGCAGCAATCCTCGTGGTGGGTCTTCCAAACCTTGCCGGCAAAGTCGGTGTGTTGGGTGCGGCGGCCAAGCAGGTCGTAGACAAAGGACTCGGTGGCCGCCTCGGTCGTGCCAGGAGCTTCGACGTGGGTTTTCACCAGTCCGCGATCGGTGTAGGTCCATTGCCGACGTGCCTTTTGATAGCCGCCGCTATCGCCTGAGTCGAAGTAACGCGGTGAGCGGACTTCGGTCACGTTGCTTCCATCGTCATAGTTGGTTTCGGTGCGCAGCGCCAGAGCGGTTGAAAGATTCGATAGTGTTGAGCGATTCGTATAGTCGGCATCGGCAATGATGGCGGTTTGCCGGTTGCGGCTGTCATATTCATGCTTGGTGGCCATGTTGCGGCCGTCATGGGTGCGTTCGATGTTGCCGACGGCGTCAAACACCGTGTCGGCGATGAGGTAATCGGCATTGGCGGTGAAGTCGCGTGTCTTGTTGATCACCGCATCAAAATCGGCCAGTGAAAATTCGGTCGTCGTGCCGGTGACGCTGCGGATCAGCCGCCCGTCGGTGGCGTCATAAGCGAAATAGGTGTTGCGGCCATAGGCGTCTTCGCTGCTGAAGAGCTTGTTGTCGACATAGGTCAGTTCGCTAGTGAGCGATTCGCCGCTACTGGTATGAACGGTCGTTTCGACGCGGCGACCACGATAGTCGTAGACGTAAGTGGTTTTGGCACCGGCCCGAACGCTTTCGGTCGGTTTATTGGTGCCGTCGAGATATTCCCAGGTCTCGGTGAGAGCGAGTTCCGGCGTCGCCGTTTCGGTGGTGCCATCCATCTGGGCCGCGGCCGTGACCCGCTTGGTCAGCCGATCGGCATCGTCATATTCATAGGTCGTCACTACGCCCATGCGATCGATCGTCTTGACCAGCAGCCCGGTCGAATTGCCGGTCGTTCCATAGACTCGCTTGAAAGTGCTGCCATCGTCGTAGAGCGTACTGATCAGCCGGTGGCGGCCATCGTAAAAATACTCGGTGACGTGATCGGCCGGATCGGTCACCGTTTTGAGCCTTCCGAGCGAATCGTAGGTGAACTCAGTTTCCGGGCGGGTGCCGCCGCTGGTGTCGGCCGGGCCGGTGATCTTGCTCAGCAAATCGTCGCCGTTATAGGCGTAGTCGGTTTCGTTGCCGAGCCAATCGATCACTTTGGAAAGCTTGTCGGTACCATTGCCGGAGGCATGATACTGCCACTCCATCTTGGCATAGTCGGCCGTTTGTACATCATCACTCGCGCAGCGATCGTAGGTGACCGAGCCATAGGGATCGATCGTCGGCGTGTTGGAAGTCGAATCGGTCAAGCCGACTTCCACCTTGGTTCGCCGGCCCTTGCTGTCGTAGCTGAAAAGCGTCACGTTGCCGTTGCGATCACGGTATCGAGTCACCTGGTTGCGAGAGTTGTAACAGTAAGCTTCCAGCGTATCGTCTTCGTAGACCGTCATTGTCCGGTTGCCGAGCGTATCGTAGGAATGCGTTCGCTGAATGTCCCGCTCGTCGATCACCGAATCGGGCCGGCCGTGCAACAATTCGGTCATGTTGCCTTCGTAGCGGACATAAGAGGATTCGACCGTGCCGGTGATGTCGTAATTCTCCTCTTGCTGGTCGTAAGAGATCGTCCAGCCATCCTTGTAGTAGCGTTTGGGGATGGTGTAAGTCGTGCCGCTTTGAGTGAGCAGGTGGAGTTCGGGCCTGACCATGCCGGCTCCTTCATAGACGGCGGCATAGACATCCCACGTTTCCGAATCGTCTTCAATGAAGGAGAAATACGACACTTCATTTTCGCCGTTACGCACCACGCGGGCCACGCCGACGGTGGTCGGCACCACCGTGCCGTTGACCGTGGCCACCGAACCGACCAAATTCACCTTCTTGTGCCGATGCATGGGCGGAGCGGCCAGATCGTCAATCGACATTTCGATCAGCCCGTTTTGTCCGGCCGCGTAGCTGAAGGTGCTGGTCGTCTGGTCGGGATACTCGACTTCGCTCAGGAAACCGCCGCCATAGCTATATTCAATATCGCCGCCACTACCGGGAAGTGCCACCTTGCTGATCACCCAGTTGCCCGCTTCCTGCTGCGTCTTGTAGGTGAAGGTCAACGTGTTACCCAGGGCGTCGGTCACCGTATCGATCTGCCACTGCCTGGAGGGTGACGCATCAATCTCAGTTTGCGTCCAGGTTTTGTAGGTGATCGTGTAGCCCGTGCCATCGACGTTACGTGCTTCGATCAATCGTCCGTCGGGCGGATGATTGTTTTGCACATTCCAGCTGGAATCGGCTTCGGCCAGGATCAGTTCAAACAGAAACCAGCTATCGTCGAAATTGTAGACCTTGGCGTATTTGGCTCCGGGGAAATTCAGGCTCGTATCAACCCCTTCGATACCGTCGGCCGGATCCATCTGATCATCGAGAATTTCGACGCGATCAACGTGCTGCCGCTCATCGGGCAGCAAGATATTGTCATCATCCCACTGGAAGTTGAACCGGGCCGAGGTCGAGGGCACGGTCAAAAACGCCCAGGTATGGCCATTCAGATCTGAACCGCCGAGTGCATGGCTGTCATAGGTGTAAACACTGTTGAAGGCATTGGTATCCATCCTGAGCCGCAAATCGAAATTGGTGACCACGCCCTGGCCAAGCCCGCCGGCAACAAAGAACTCGCGGCTGCGGTGAAAGCGTTTCAGTTCCAATGTCGAAGTGGCAATACGCGGCACATCGACGCCCCAGTGAATGTAGCTGTGAAAGGAATCATCGATGTAAGAACCGGTGGGAGTGATGAAGTCTTCGCAAACATCGCATGTCGGTGGATTGATGCTGGGTGGTGAAGGATCGCTTCGGTTTTCGCCGCCACCGGCTTGATTCCACCGCCGCAGGTGACGCAGCTTCGATTGGCCCCAGCAAGATTCGGTGGGGGTGCCGCACCGCTGCCGCCGGACTTCCCGCCGCCGGTCCCCGCTCCTTCGCCCACCCCGAAACCACCAGTTCCGGCTCCTTCGCCCACGCCAAAGCCCGAATCACTGGGACCGGAAGACGACGACACATCGCCGGGGCATGGGTGACGCCCGAAGCAATGAATAAACGGGTCGTCGCTGGCTTGTTGGACCGCATCATCCGGATCGATATACGGACCATTGTCGCTTTGAGCGACATTGCCCACCAACATCAACAGGCACACCAAAACCCACGGTAATCGCCATCGGTTGCTCGTCATCTTCATCACCCCCCTATCCGCCTTCATTTGCCGGCGGCCGCGATTGACGGCAACATCACCGGCAAACGTATCGGGTAAGAAGCGTTCACGGCTCAACATCGATTGCATCGACGCTGGAACGACCAGCAATACCAACGCAACCACGCCGGTTTGCTCGTGGATCGCTCCCCACCACAACGAAGAATAAGTTGAAAAGTTGTTTGGCTTGCCGAGCGGAGGCAAAGAGCAGTGCTTGTATCTTGTAACCCCACCAAGCAACTTCAATGCTATGGCCCACCTTCGACTGGTCAAGCAATTGCCAAAGCGATTTTGACGATCAGCGACCAATTGAGCGGTTGGCCTCGTTTTGGCACGCCGCCCTATCTCCTTACCGCAACATGAGTAAGGACGAAAAACGGCCGGAAAATCAGGTGATAGCAACATCAGAAATTTATTCTTTTTACTGCTACTGCCAAGGCAGCCGTGAGAGCCGACGATGGCAATCTGTCCGTGACAGCATTTGTCAGTGCGGCGTCAACAGACAGCCCGCCGATGATTTTTCCCGAACGAGCATATCGGGATGAAAACGACAAGAAGTGCTACACGCACATGCTACGCGAAGAAGACTTGCTTCGGATGAGCGAGCTTCTTCGGAAGGCTTACACGCACCTGCGGTGTACGACGCAGGAATTTGAACCGAAATAATCCTTCTTCTTGCCCGTGTGTCGGAAACGGTCACGGGCACTCCTTATCCTTTTCTCTACCCTATCATGAGATTCTTTTCCCGTTCAATCAAAATCGATGAGATCTGCATTGGCAAAGGGCATCGATACGTGACGCTAGTGATGGATCTGGACAGCGGCGCAATCCTCTTTGTGCGGGATGGCAAATCGGCCGATTCGCTGGTGCCATTCTGGGAGCGGTTGGGGCGGAGGCGTTCTCGAATCGAAGCGGTCGCAATAGATATGTCGTCGGCATACATCTCCGCAGTGCAGGACAATCTTCCTCAGGCGGACGAGACACTTTTGAGGTTTATTGCAGCCGGCCTTCGATTTCCTCTCGGGTGGGCATGCTGGGTTGAGCGCCGTGGCGGGTCGCGGCTAGGGCTCCGGCGGCACAGGCGAATCGGGCCGCTTCGCCGAGAGGTTGTCCCTCGGCAAGCCGGACGGCCATGGCGCCGGTGAACGCGTCCCCGGCAGCGGTGGTGTCGACCGCTGTGATTTCGATAGGCGGGATCGACGCCACTTCCGATCGATCACCGACGACGGCGCCTTGGCTGCCCAGGGTGATGACTGCCGCGCCGGCACCAGATGCAAGGATCTCCGGCGCTGCTTGCCGGGCATCGTCGATCGACGCCACGGGCCGGCCGATGATCGACGAGGTTTCGCTTTGATTGCAGCAGATGACGTCGGCTTTCAGCAACGATTTTGGAAACGATTCGGGCATGGGAGCGGTGTTCAGCACCACGCGAGTTCTTTGGGCGCGTGCGATTTCCATGGCTGCCTGAACAGCATCCAACGGGATTTCCAGCTGGAGCAAAAGCACATCGGCGTTTTCGATCACGGCTGCACTGGCGATCACGTCGGCGGGAGTGACACAGCCATTCGCGCCCGGCACCACCACGATGGAATTCTCACCGCTCTGTTCGACCGCCACGACTGCCAAGCCGCTGGGACATGAATCGGTTTTTTGCACTGGCCCGATGTCAACCGATTCACGGCGCAGGTTATCGAGCAGACGATCGGCAAAGGCATCATTTCCGACTCGACCAATCATTGTCACGTCGCCGCCGGACCGTGCCGCAGCGACCGCCTGGTTGGCGCCCTTGCCGCCGGGAACTTCCGATGACGCTTGCCCGATGATCGTTTCTCCGGGGGCGGGCAAATGGGCGCAGCGAATGACCAGGTCCATGTTGACCGAGCCGAGCACGGCAATGGGTGACGGGGAAGACGTCATGTCGTTCTAACGGGCTGTCGGAGGCTGGCTGGAAAGACCGACCAAGGTTTCGATGACCCGTATTTTCTGCTGGTCGGTCAGCGTCAAGTGGCGATGTTTCCCCGATGGATCTTCCTGAAAAGTTGTCAGCCCATCCTCGGTGACGTGAACCGTTCCGGCCGGTGATAGACCGAAGTAACCGCGATTCGGACGGATACCTTGCAAGACGCTGGTCAGATCCCACGTTGGCCGGTTGTGGGGCGGCGGAATGTAGGCGATGTAAGCTTCGGAAAGTGGGTGGTGTGCGACGTAGGCATAATCCTGTTGGATACTTTCGTGTGGGTAAGGAACCGCGATACCGATTTCAAAACCGCTCCAGACAATCGGGGTGGGCCAATCGGCGGCGATCTTCTTGGCCGCTGGAATGTCTTTGATGATGTTGTATTCCTTGTGATCGTACAGCTGGCCGTCCCGGCCTGGGATCTGTTTGAACGCACCTGCCATGATCGATAGCAGCCGCACCTTTTTCTTCACCAGATCGGTGCCTGGCAGTGGACTGATATCGTCACCGGCCGAACCGAGCAGGTTGGCAAGGTTGGTGGAAAAGCCGACTTGAGCGACGACAACGCTGCCATCTTCGGCCGAGGCCAGCGCTTTTCGCAGCACCGTGACCGCGTCGGGAGCATTTTTTCCGCTGATCAAATCGTGAGCAAACCGGTACTGTCCGCCATCTTTCTTCTCGGCAAGCAGGTTGAACTTGCCCGCTTCGGGAGTGACGCCGCTTCGGCAGACGCCAATGGGAATCTCGCCGCGACCATAAAACGTGTTGACCGCATCGGCAAACGGGGCGGCCAATTCGTGATCCTTGGTGATGGTCACTGCCAACAACTCGCACTCGCCACGAGATTGAAGTGCGTGGATCATTCCCAGTGCTAACACGTCGTCGACGTCGTTTCCGATGTCGGTGTCAAAGAGGAAAGGAATCGGCCGCGGCGGCGAATCTGCCGACAGGGCGGAGGGAAGAATGAGCAACGATAACAACGATACGATTCGGGGAAGCATGCTGGTGGGCCTTGAAAGTGGGCGGCGAATTCTCTCGGACCTCTTGCCGCAGTTCGTTACCAGGTCGGTCCGGTCTCCAGAAGATCTTGCACGTTCGTTTGATCGGCCGGTATCACGGGTTTCGAATCCGGTTGAGTTTCTGGCGTTGTCTTTGCAGCTGTTGGCGAGCGATGGGCGAGGAGTCGGACGTTCGGGTCACCGATTGTACTTCTCGGATTGCCTGATCGAGATACCCGATGGCGGCTTGCCGGTCACCGGCGGCGAGTTTCAGATCCGAAAAAGCCTCCAGCGTCTGCGATTTTTTGGTTCTGTACAGCATCAAGTCGGGTGATTTTTTGATCAATGAGTCGTACAGGTCCAGGGCGGTGACCAGATTTTTTTCGGCCAATTCGTGTTTGCCACCCAGTCGGCGGCGATAGAGCGCCTGTTTTTCCAACACGTGGGCTCGAAGCGCCTGGTAGCGAGGTAGATCCGGATCCTGCTCGAACAAATCCTGGCTCAATTTGTCGGCGCGCAGAATACGAAGCATCTGGTTGAAACCGAGTGCCTCGGAGCTGGAAAGAGTTTTGGCCAGTTCGTATCGAATGGAATCGGAACGCTTGTTTTCTTCCAGCAACGATTCGAAGAGATCGATCGACGTTTTGATCGCTTTTTCCGATTCGCCGTGCATTCCGGCTCGGGCGGCGACTTTGGACCGGTCTCGAAAAGCGCGGGCCAGCGCGACATGGTATTTCGTTTCATCGGGATGTTGCCGTACCAGTTCCTCCAGCACATCGATGGCTTCGCCGATGGCGACGATTTCTTCGCCTGATCGAATGGATATTCCTGGCCGTTTGGGTAGTCGTCCGCCGGCGCGAAACCGGCGGACCGGCGCGTCGACGCCGGCGCGAGCGATACTGGATGCAAACAAAGCGTGGGCACGAGCGTACTCGAACCGACCTTCGGCAGACGACATCGCTTGGGGGGAACCTTTCAAGGCGGCGATCGATTGGTCATACAAAATCGACGCTTGTTGAATTTGTCCTTGCAGGCTGGTGATGATGATTTGTTCGTTCAGAATTCTTGCTTGTTCGATGATCAAACCACCGTCGTCCCGGTTTTCGGCAGCGAGTGATCGGTACCTCTTCAAGGCGTCGGAATAGGCTTGGTTGGCTTCGTCCAGTTTTCCGAGCCGTTGGTAGATGTCACCGGCATGTCGTCCAGCGGCGGCCGATTCGGCTCGCAAATCGTTGCTATTGTTGTCGGCAAGCTGGTCAAAGAAGCCGAGCAGCGATTGCAGGATTTCGGCGTCGGCGGGACTGACGTCAGCCGACGCCGCCGCGGCAACCTCGCCAAGAATTTCCGCATCGGGAATCATGCCTCGTTGCCAAACGTCTTCGCGAATTTTTCCAAACGCTTCGATCGCGACGGCGAGATTGGTTTCGGCACGCTGTCGTTGCTGTTTGGCAACGGCAAGCGCGCTCTCGCGCAATTGGAGCGATCGGATCGCGGACTGTTCAGACTGTTCGGCTTCGCCAAGCGCCGATTTGGTTTGCAGGTAGGCGGTTGCCGAGACAACGGCCAGGGCAAAAAGGGAGGCGAAGGTGATCAGGATTGCCGACGCGGCGATCGGCTCGCGGCGCGACCAGCGCGCCGAACGCACGATCCAATTGCTGCGGCGGGCGGAGATCGGCAGGTCTTGCAAGAAACAGGTCAAATCGTCTCGCAACTGGGCGGCACTGGCGTAGCGTCCGCCGGGGCTGACCGTCAGCGACTTCAAGATGATCGTTTCCAGATCGCGGGGGATTTTTTCGTTCAGTTTTCGTGGCGCGATCGATATGCCGCTGGATGCCCTGCGAATCAGTTCCGCGGGTGTTTTGGCGGTGATCGCCGGTCGCAGCGTTACCAGTTCGTACAGGGTCAGCCCAACCGCGTAGGTTTCGCTGCGGACGTCATAGTGGCCCTCGAACGATTCGGGCGCCATGTATTGCGGGGTGCCGACGATGTCGCCGGTGCGAGTGACCGGTTGATGTTCGGCAACCTTGGCTAATCCAAAGTCGGTGATCGAAACGTTGCCCCCGCGGTCGATCAGCAGGTTTGCCGGCTTGATGTCGCGGTGAAGCGTGCCTTGCGAATGAGCGTAATGCAACGCATCACAGATCATCACGCCCACCTCGGCTGTCCAGCGAAGGTAGGGGACGCTGTCGGCGCGATCAGGAATGTTGGCGATGTTGACGCTGCCGGTCGATGGGGTGGCAGTCCCCGGCCGTGTGTCGTGAAGGTTCAACCCGCCGCTCGAATCAGCGATCACGCCGTCACGCGTGGGCATCCACTCCGCGGCGCTATCGGCGACACCGTCAAGCCACTGGCGCAAGTTCACCCCGTCGATAAAATCCATCACGTAATAGTGATAGTCGGCAGCTTGCCCGACGCCGAAAACCGAAACGATTCCCGGATGCCGAAGCCGAGCGGCCGCCTTCGATTCGCGACGAAAGCGATCGACGTTGCGCGGATCGTTCACCAGGCTTTCCGGAAGCACTTTGATGGCGACGCGGCGATGGAGCGATTGATCGATTGCTTCCAAGACGACGCCCATGCCGCCGCGACCGATTTCACGGACGATGCGAAAATCGTCCAGCTGTTGGATGGATAGACGATGTTCGGCAATCTTCGGTCCGGAGCGCCCGCTTTCCTGCTTGATCCCTTCGATCATGGCGATCGAGTTCAACAGGCTGCGCAATTGGCCGGAAGGATCGCGATACCTGGCGACGTAATCGTCGATCGACGGCTTCTCTCCGCGCCGAATCGACTCGGAAAACTCCTCGGCGATTCGATCGAGTGCCTGTTGATCAAGGTTGGCTGACGACATCGCTACTCGTTCACACGTTTTCGGACGCCTCGAAGTCAGACAGCAGCTGCGACAATCGCGCCATGGCTCGAACGTAGCGTTTGCTGGCGGCCGATGTTTCGATTCCCAGAACTTTCGCGGTTTCGATATTCGATAGCTCCTCGAAATGGCGCAGCGCGATCACTTCGCGATCCAGCGGTTCCATTTGGTTCAGAGTTTTTTCGAGGCGTTCGATCCGTTCGGCCCTGGCCACGATCTCACTGACTGCCGTCATCGGCCCAACCAACTGAGCGGCCAAGGCCATGGAGGTGTGTGGCGAGGGTTGGTTCTGCTGAATCGATACCTCTTTGCGGACGTCGCGCATCTCGGCCTGGAAATGTTGCCGATGCAGGTCGATCAGTTGCTGAGCGGCAATCAGCCGTAGCCAAAGGAAGGCGGGCATTTCGCCTGCTTCGCGAAAATGATTCAAACGCTTGGCGGCGGCGATGTAGGTATCTTGCAGGACATCGGAATCCGAGATTCGTCCTGCTAGTCGGAAATCGAGCCGAAAGCGGATGATCCGCCGCAATCGTTGGCGATAGTGCGAAAAGACTTCCGCCAACGCTTCTTCACTACCGCCCCGCATCTCTCGCAAGACTTCGTCGGCGATGGTGGTTGCGTCGGTCATGGTGAGGGAAGAGGAGGCGAATTGGAAGACCTCTTCCTAGAATAGCATTTTTCGCCTCTTTCCCGGCTCGCCTCGGCGGCCGGGACGACGGATATTCGGCGAAAACGCTGTTTCCAAGCCTGCCTATCGGACGGTGGTTGTTCCGAAGTTGTAGGCGGCTTGCACCGGAATCACACCGTAGACACCTTCGGTGAAGACCTGGCGGACAAAGTTGTTGAACAGCCGAATCGGGGCACTTGGCAAGATGATCACGTCACCGTCGCGAACCCAAATTTCGTCGCAGGGGTGAGCGGTTCGACCAAGAATCGCTCCCCGCAGGTCAAGCAGTGTGGAGAGCAATTCAAAATTCTCGCCGCGGCGAAACACCACCACCTGGCGAAGGTTGGCCCCAGTCACGTGACCGCCGCCCATCGCGATTGCGCCCAGCACGGTCGTTGGTGTGTCCATGTCATAGCGTCCGGGCTGGTTGACTTCGCCGAGAATGTAAAAGTGATGCGGCGCCTCCTGGGCCAAGGAGGGTTCGATTTCCAAACCGCCGACGATTTCATCGTAGCGAAGGTTGATTTCCTGTTTCAGTTCGTCCAGCGTCAATCCCTGCGCTTGAATGCTGCCGATTCGGGGCAATCGAATTTCGCCCGACGGAGTGATCGTCTGGTCGGTTTGCTGTGGATCGAAACCTCCCACG
Source organism: Rubripirellula sp. (assembly GCA_965222745.1). Taxonomy (GTDB): domain Bacteria; phylum Planctomycetota; class Planctomycetia; order Pirellulales; family Pirellulaceae; genus CBDCUW01. Next base: position 3,238,308 of record CBDCUW010000005.1, on the reverse strand, counting down.
CCGCTGATCGCTTCGCGAATTTGTCGCGCCGCCGTTCCGGTGTTGACTGGTGTGACATCGATTGCCGGTTCGGGATAGAACTGCTTGTATCGTCGTTCCAGTACTTCGCGAAGCTGTTGTACCGTTTGGCCGGCCGCGTGTACTTGGCCGATCAATCGCAACGTGATCGTCCCGTCGGGTTGAATCTTCAGTCCCTTTTCCAACGTACCGCGAGTCAATTCTTCATCGGCTTCCGACTCGATCAGCAACTCGTCTCCCACCACCAACCGGTAGCTGCCCTCGGTTTTCAATGCGGTCAGCAGGAACGTCAATTGAATCGTATCCCCGGTGCGCAGCCGGTACTCGTAGATGCGCGGCGTACGCGCTGGGCCGGCGTATTCACCCGGACCATAGGAATAGAAAGGCGAGTTGTAGGGGCACTGCCAGCACTGGCAATCATGGGGATGATTGATCGGGCCAATTCCCCACTTCACACCCGTGCCGCCGATCAATCCATCGCCGCTGCGATTGACGCATCGCAAACATTGGCCGCAGTTGCACGACTCGGTCACCACGGCGCCGTGGCCGACTTGCGCGATCTCAGGAACGTCGTACAGCTTTTCCGGTTGCGCCTGCCGATGGGTACTTGTGGTCGGACCGCTATCGTCGTCTTCGCCCCGTAAGACGGGTGTGGCAACGAATAGAACCAGCGCCAATGTTTGGCAAACCCGGATGAATTTTTGAGTCAGCATGGGTGGATACTCACATTTCTTAGACGTATTCGGTCCAGTGGGAAGGTTCGTAGAAGGGGAGTGAATGAATCACGCTTGTTGGTTCAAGGCTACATGCGACGGCCGAACGAAAACCACGATCGTGCCTTGCTAATGATGGGTGTTTGTTTTGTGGGTGGCTGAGTGGCAGTGGTGGCCCGGTTCTTCGCTGCCGCCGGTACCGACGTGGTGGCGCCGGCCGGCTGGTAGGTGGTCGCAAACTGCTTGGGATCGAGCCGGGTGACCGGAATGACGTGGGACTTCTTCATGTCCGAAAGCGAAGTGATGCACCATTTCGCCGTCTCCACGTCACCAAGGCGCCGGGCGGTATCGAGCAACTGTTGGTAGGCCCGGGATGTCGGCCGAATCTCGATACTGCGTTCTAGGACAAACGCCGCTTGTTCGGCCAGTCCCTGTTCCAGCAGCGTGGCACCCAGTTCTCGCAATGCGGCGGCATTGTCGGGCAAGACCTCGACGGCAGCACGCTGCATCGTCAGCGAGACTGCGGCGGCGTGGGAATCGGAGCCGCCAGCCATTTGGCCTTCGATCCGGCCCAGCAGCACCAACGCGTCGCTCGCCTCGTGGCTGCTGCGAGATGCGGTCACCAAGTTTTCACGCGCTTCGGCCAGGTACAACTCCGTTGCTCGCAGTGGTGAAATCGTGCTCAGGTCTGCTTCTTTCAGCACACTGGTTTCATGAACAGCCACCATCCGCTCCAGCGCATTCTGATCGATCGCCCCGAATCGACCGCAGAAGTCTTCGGACTCGCGGATCGCATCCAATGCGGTCTTCAGACTCTTGCCGTGCTCGGTTCCACCGGAAGTCGCGTCGTGCATCGCGACGATCGATCGAAGCGCCTCGGTCGCAAAGCTGCGAGCCGAATGGATGGCGCCGCGCTGAAGTCGCTGTTGGGCAGTTCGTAACGATTCCCGCGCCAATTCTTGCAGCCTGGAGGCATGAATCGTGGCTGTCAACGACGCCGCCTCGCGCAGGGTCGCCTCGCCGGTGTCGTCCTGGGTCAACGGTCGAAGCTGATATTCCCGTTCTGCCTGAACGGGAACTTCGGCGATCGCGTCGATCGACGGCGGCGTCGGTTGCAGCGGCTGCTTGGCTTCGGGCTTGGCTTCCGATGGCTCGGAAACCCGATCCTGTATCGGGTCAGGCAACTTGGATGCGATCGTGCTTTCCACGTCAACCAATGGAGTTTGCTGTGGGGCAGCAATGGATGTTGGCGGCGTCGAAGCATCGGCTGCGATTTCTTGATTCTGATCTTCCGGCAATTCAAGTTTCGCCGATTCGGCAACCGTTACTTTTCCTTCGTCGTTTTCTTCCAGGAGATCACTGCTGGCCGGTCGATCGTCCAACGACAAACGATTGACGCTGGGAGCAGGTCCTTGCGGGAAGTTGAAGCCGGGAATTCCGATACCCGTTTCCTGAAGGTTTTGGGCGTTCGCTGGACTTTCATCGGACTTGATCAGTTCCGCGAGACTTGATGGAGTCGTTTGAATGGTCGGCTTGGGTGTGGGCGTTGTTGTCGGTACAGACTCGATCGCCGGTCCGGTAACCTTCGTCGCTGGTGCGGTCGAACGAACGTCCAAGGCCTTTGGAGAACTGGTGGCGACTGGCGATGATAAGGGGGCTACGGCCAGCGGCGCCTTTTTGGGACGCACGATCTGCGGGCTCAGCACTGGCGGCTGGTCCTTCAACAAGTCGGAGAACTTGGAAGGTACGGTGGAATAGACCTGTGGCTGCGGTTCTGTTTGCTGCAGCGACTCCTTCTGCGCCAGCCGCCGCGGCGCGGTGTTACTGGTAGCCGGCTCAGTCACTTGGATCGGCTGTTTCTGGGGCCGAAGGATCTCTGCAGACGGCTTGGCCGGTGCGGCTTTCACGCTGCTGTCTTGCCATCCGCTTGATAAGAGCGCCCGGAAGCTGCCGGCGCTGGAGCCAGCCGGTTTGCCGGAATCGTCCGCCACGGCACAGGTGCAAACACACTGGATTGCGGCGGCAAGTGCGAGACGTCGTGCAGCGCGTAAACTGCAACGTAACTCTTCCATGAGATCATTTCGCAGAGAGAAAATCGACGTGCGCGTCCTCGTGACGCAACACTTGGGTCCTTGTCGCCGTCATCGACGGTTGTCCAGCAGCGTGCTGATTGATTCTCCGCCGACGGCAGGCACAAACCGCACACACCGCTTTACAGGCGATAGGACCGGTGCGGGCTTCAAAACGCGGAGATGCCAGTCAATAGCTTCGACCAGAGTATTTGCTACAACCCGAACGCTCCGTTGGTAACGATTGCACCGAATGTCCGGGCGGTTTCCAAGGCCCCCCGCCCGTGAAACAGCGAGGTTTGCGCGATCGTCATGCACATCGTCGACACGGTTAACCTAGAGTTTCCACAGACAAGTCGGCGGCAAAATGCGCCGATTTCAAAGCCCCACCCCACCGCGCCGCGTTTGCATGAGCGAATCGCCGACACCACCGGACCACGCACTCGATGCGCCTGCAGGTGTGTTGGAGCCGTTGGCGATGTCCAGCAGCGATCCCGTTCTGGGTTACCCGGCGACCAAACCAGCATCGATTGACCTGGGGCCCGTTCCCGGCGGTGCCGGCGCCAAACCGTCAGCAAAATCGACCGCTGCCGATCCCGCGGGCAAGAAAAAACCAATTCGCAACCCCCAGGTCCGCAGCGGACCGCCGCTTCCGAAACGGCCCAAAGGACGGCTGTTCGTTGGGTCGGTTTTCTTGATCGTGTTGGCGGCGGTCGGCGTCACGTTGTTCAACGCGGTCTTGCGGTACACCGCTTACGGAGAAGTGGTCGGTCGACGCATCGAACTGGCTGTCCCCTGGCCGGGCGTCATTCAATCGATTCACGTTCGCGAGGGGGACCACGTTCGATTCGGAGACCTGATTGTCCGAATCGACAACTTGGAATTGCGACAAAAGATCGAGGAGATCGATGATTCCTTGCGGTTGCAACGGGCCCAACTTGCCAGCGAACTGGCGATGCTGAAATGGGAAGCAGAAAAGATCCGCGATCTTCGAAAACTTTCTCAAAGCGAGTTTTACGACAAGTGGAGCGAACTGCTGTGGGAACAATCGCGGCTGGCCGACCTGAATGTGCAATTGAAGCGGCTGGAACCGATTCACCGCGAGGGCGCCGCCAGTTCCGAACAACTGGAATCGCTACGGTTTCAGTTCGCCGGCCAGCAAAAGCGAGTGGAGCAGTTGACCGAGGCGGTACGCGCTCTCAAGCAACGATCGGACGAATCTCCCATCGAACTCGATCTGGAAGACCGAGTGCGCCCAACGCTGGCTCGAATCGAAAACCTGCAAGCGGAATTGCAACGGACTCGCAAGCTGATTCAGCAGGGTGATGTTCGGGCGCCGGCTGGTGGCCGAATCGTTCGCACCCATCGATTTGCGGGTGAGTACGCCGATCCGACCATGCCGGTGGTCGAGCTGTTGGTGGAAGGTTCCACCGAATTGGTGCTGTACCTGCCTCAAGCGAAGGCGGAAGACTATCCGGTTGGAACCATGGTGACGGTCAACGTCAATCCTGCCAACGCCAACGTGGCTTGCCAGGTTCATCGGGTTGCGATGGAAATGCAGAAAGCGCCGGCTGCGCTGGCGCGGTACTACCAGAGCGATGAAACATTGCAGCCGATTTACCTGCACGTGATCGACGGCGACACCTCCGCAGGTTCACTGAAGTTGGGCAGCCAATTGCGGCTTCCGCGAGCCGAAAACCTCTCGACTTTCATTCGATGGAAACGATGGTGGCACGGCGCCGATGAAATCGAAGCTCGCCGTCTTTCAAAATCGTTTTCATCGTCAGAATCGGTGCCGTCGACGACAGCTGCCTCCCAGCAAGACCGCGAGGCGGAAAACGCCGATAAACCAAGCATCCGTTCCGACGGACCGGCACCCGCCGGAATGCATCAGGACACTTCCGCGACGACCTGTCAATTGTCTCCACCCGTCTTCCGATCAACGCTCGAGCATGAATCTGTCTCTCAACGATAGTGATAACGCGATCGACCCCCCGCCAGAGACAGGGTTGCCGCTATCGATGACGGGTTCGGGTGAACGCCGTCTGTTGAATCGTCGTGAATCGAGTCACCCGATCGCGGTCGTTCCCGTTTTGCTGGACGGTGGTCCGGGCGACCTGCAATGGGCCGAAGCGATCACCGAGGATGTTTCGGCGACCGGCATTTCACTGAAGATGAATTCGGATACCACTTTGCCTTGTCGCACGGTGGTGGTTGGGGCAGAGGCGTCCACTGGCGGACGGGCCTTCGGAACATTGCAAATCGCTTCGCAACAGCAAAGTGACGATGGTGTGCTGCGGATTGGCGGACGCTGGATCATCGGCTCGGCCGAAGACGTTTTGGTTTCCGACAAATTGCGCCCCCGCGTCGATCCCCGCACCCTTTCGTTCGTCTACGGTTGGTCGGAAGAAACGCTCAAGAAGTGGACCCGGCTGGGCGTGCTTCGCCAATACCTGGTCGATCGAGTCTTGCTTTGCGATCGTTGCGGATCGATTCCTTCCTGGCGAAACGGCTGTCATGTCTGCGGATCGGGCCGCATTCATCGGGACCGGCTGATTCATCACTTTGCGTGCGCGCATGTGGACCGCGCCTGTGATTTCGAGACAACCGACGGACTGCAATGTCCCAAGTGCCGAACCAACAACTTGATTGTCGGATCGGACTACGAATTCATCGAAGGCCCGGTGGAATGCTACGACTGCGGCGCGCGGGGAGGCCAGCCCACGATGGCCGCCATGTGTCATCGCTGCCATCATCGCTTCAGCATGGAAGAGGCCGAAGAACGCATGCTTTATGCGTATCATGTCGAGCGGCTGGATCCCATCACGTTCTATGCGACTTAGCCAAGGCCGGCCGCCATGATTCTGGACTGGTTACGTTGGCTGACGGAAATGCGGACTTCCGAACTGCTGTGGCTGCTGGCGCCGATCTTGCTGCTGGACGCGCCGCGCTACGCGGTAGGAACTTTCGCAGTGTGGCTGTGGGACTTCTGCGAAGACGTCGCGCGGTTTCTGCTAGGCAAGGACAAGGCAGGGCGATTTTGCCACCAGCCGCGTTGCTGCGCGATCGTCGCGGGTTTGAACGAAGCCGACTCGCTGAGACAAACACTCGACTCGCTGGCAGGTTCTTATCCCGATCTGCAAATCGTCGTCGTCGATGACGGCAGCACCGACGGAATGTCCGAAGTCGCCTGCCAGTTCGCTCGCACCCATCCAGGTATAACGGTGGTGCGAAAACCGGAGCGAGGCGGAAAAAGTAGCGCGCTCAACGCCGCTTTGCCTTTCACCGATGCCGAGATCCTGGTGTGTGTCGACAGCGATTCTCACCTGGGCGAGGGCGCCATCTGGGAAATTGTTCAACCGTTCGTCGATCCCAACGTTGCCGCGGTTAGCGGTACCGTGCTGGTACGAAAACCTTTCATCAACTTGCTGACCTGGGTTCAGGCGCTCGAATACTACCGCTGCATTTTTTTGGGTCGCATGTTCACTAGCCGGCTTGGCATTCTGGGAATCGTTTCGGGCGCCTTCGGCGCGTACCGGCGCGAAGCGATCTTGCAGGTCGGTGCGTGGGACGTCGGGCCGGGCGAGGACGGCGATTTGACGTTGCGGCTGCGGCGGTCCGGCTACGAAATCGTGTTTGCACCTTACGCCCAGTGTTTCACCAATCCGGTGCAACAGATGGGCCGTCTGTCCAAGCAGCGACGTCGTTGGGAATGGGCAGTGATCACGCTGGAATGCCGAAAACACATCGAGATGGCGAATCCCTTTCGCGCCGATTTTCGACTTAGCAATTTCGTGATGATTTTGGATCGGTGGCTCTACAGCGTCGTGTTGCAGTACGCGTTTTTGGCATACCTGGTCTATTACCTGTTCCATCTGCACCCGTATGCGCACTATCAACTACTGCTGTTCTATGCCGTTTACCTGGCAATGGAAATGTTGCAGCTGATGATCTTGCTGTACTACTGCGACGACAAGAAGCGGATCTTGATGATCAGTGCCGTCTTTCCTTTGATGCCGCTGTACTACGTCTGGATGCGGTTTGTCACGCTGTGGGCGATCAGCGAGGAATTACTGACCCGCCGCAGTTACAAAGACAACTTCGTTCCCGAACACGTACGCAAAGTGACCTGGCATTGGTAGCCGATCAGTTCAGTTCCCGGATGCGAATGTCTCGCCAGCGAACTTCAAACGGTCCCGTTCCTTTCTCGATCCCGTGGACTTGCAGGCCGATGAATCCTTTTTGACTTGAATCGGAATCGCGAATGTCGGCGATCGCCTGGCCGTTGACCCAAGTTTGCAACCGATCGCCTTTGGCGCGAACCAGGTAGCGATTCCACGTTCCGTTCTTGTAGGCATCTTTGATCGGCTGGGTTTGGGTGATCCAGCCTCGCCCGGTTCCTTCGCTGTAGATGTATCCCGATTCTCCGGGAGCGGTTTCGATTTCGACTTGGGGTCCGTGCACCCGGCCGTTCTTGTAGTCGGGCGTGCTGACCGAACGGATCTGGACACCGCTGTTGAGGCCAACGTCATCATTGACCTCGAAGGTCAATTCAAAATCGCCGAATTCCTTGATGGTGCACATGAACGAATTGGGGCTTCCCTCGGCCGTCTTGCCGATGATCACTCCCTCGTCCACACGGTAGGATGCGGTGCCGTTTTTCTGAGTCCAGCCGGTCAGATCTTCTCCGTTGAACAGCGTCACCCATCCCTCCGCCTCGATATCGGGCGGTTCATTCATGGTGGTGTCGGCAGTGATTTCGGCGGGATCCCTTTCGGCCGGCGCGTCGGCGGTCAGCACATCGCTGCCAACCGGCGGCAACGTCACCTCGCCGCTGGCGGCCCACTGTGTTCCCCGTTGCAGCGACACTTGAAACGCGACGCCGTTCATCGCTTTGGTGTCGTGACCAAGCGTGGTATGAAACACGCGTCCCTGTCCAAACTGGATGGTCATCAGCAGCGGTTCGTGTTCGCCGCTTCCGCCACTTTCCTTGCTACTGAGTCCAGTCGCCAGCACGTGCATGTTTTCGGCCGGTCCGCGCAGCTGGGCGTACAATTCGTCGGCCGTTTGCATCCACGACCCCGGCAACCCACGGGTGATGGGATGTTCCGAATCTCGAACCACCACCACAAACGGCACTCGTTTTCCGTGCGAACCGCCTCGACCGGGAGACAGATCGCGAGTGAACTTTTTCTGGTCTTCTTTCCAACGCACGTAAGGACCGTCTTTCTCGGACCGTCCGCCCCAACCGCCCAATCCGATCATGCGGTTGTACGCCTGCCATTTCGGAAATGAATTGTCAGCAGCATGAACACAGACGAAACCGCCGCCGCCGGAAACGTATTCTTCAAACGCCGTCTGGCTCGATTCGTTCCACGGTTGGCCGTTGTAATTGGACACGACGACGTCATAGTCAGAAAACTTTGGGTTGAAGGAGGCCATGTCGCCTCCCTTCGCAGGTGAGGTGGCGACATCGACGCGGAATTTTCCGCAGCCCTCCAAAATTTGTTTGATCAGCGGTGTCGTTTCCTGCCAGCGGTGGTTGTTCTGCCCGTCGACGATCAGCACTGAGATCTGATCGGAATTCGCGGTGTCGTCAGCCAGCGAGTGGCCGCCGCCAGCGGTAACCATCAGGCTCACAACACCCCAGAGGATACGGCTAGTGGCATGACCAAGACAGGAACGTTTCATAGGATCAGCAGGAACCAGTGGAGGGGAGAGGGCGAGAGAAAGAACAACTGCGACCAGTTGAACGAAGGGGCATAACCTGACGGGAAGCCGGTTTCGGTTGGCTACCGAACAATTGTATCAGCTTTTCCGCTCCGATTTACCCCGGCCGCTTCTAAGCGAGGCTGCCGGCTTCTAAGATGCCAGCAGCCGTTTCGACTGGGAGAAAGAAGATGCAAGAGTTTTCACGCGGGCCGTATCCTGCCACACGAATGCGTCGCGTTCGGCGGTACGATTGGTCGCGCCGTTTGGTGGCTGAGCACCACCTTTGCGCCAACGATTTGATTTGGCCTCTGTTTGTTTTCGATGGTAGCGGTCGGCAGAGTGTGGATAGCCTGCCCGGAGTCGATCGAATTGGCACGGACGAAATTTGTCGCGTCGCGGCTGAGGCGTGCCAGTTGGGGATTCCGGCGATCGCGATTTTCCCCGCCACCGACCCGTCGCTGAAAACGGACGATGCTCGCGAAGCGGTCAATCCTGAAAACCTGGTTTGTCGAACGGTGCGATCGATCAAACAAGAAGTGGGCGATCAGTTGGGGATCATCTGCGACGTGGCTCTGGATCCCTACAGCAGCCACGGGCACGACGGACTGATTCGCGATGGCGACGTGGCCAACGACGAAACAATCGAGGTGCTTTGCCAACAGACGATCGTCCAAGCGGATGCCGGCTGCGACATCATCGCTCCCAGCGACATGATGGACGGTCGAGTGGGCGCGATCCGTGGCGCTCTGGACGGTGCCGGAATGAACAACGTGCAGATCATGTCGTACGCTGCCAAGTACGCCAGCGCTTTCTATGGCCCGTTTCGTGACGCGGTCGGTTCCTCGTCCAGTTTGGGTGGTGCCAGCAAAAAAACCTACCAGCAATCTCCCTCGCAAAGTGACGAGGCGTTGCATGAGGTTTCGCTTGACATCGCCGAAGGTGCCGACAGTGTGATGGTGAAACCGGGCATGCCGTACCTGGACATTGTCCATCGAGTCAAATCGCACTTTGCCGTGCCGACGTTTGTGTATCAAGTCAGCGGCGAATACGCGATGTTGTCGGCCGCTGCCGGCAACGGCTGGCTGGATCGGCGACAGACGGTGTTGGAAAGTCTGCTGGCGTTCAAACGGGCCGGCGCAGACGGTGTCCTGACCTACTTCGCGGCCGAGGTTGCCCAGTGGCTTGCCGAGTGACGCAGCCGCAGGGTGCAGGGAGGTGATCGTGAGCAACACGGCGGACGAGTCGGCGCTAAGTTCGCTCCAGCGACGGGCCAGCGCGAGATTCGGTTGGCATTGGCAGTCGGTCGAAATCGCCGGCAAGCAACGTTCTTTAGCGGTGGCGACCGATCCGGAGGGAATGCTGATCGACGCTTGCCGGCGGCAAGATGCCGGTGAACAAGGCGTGATCGATCCGTTCTGGGCAACCACCTGGCGAGCCGCGGCTGGATTGGATCGTTTTTTGCAGCGGCTGGATCTGCAGGACAGGCGCGTGCTGGAACTCGGCTGCGGCACCGGCCATGCCGGACTCGCGGCGGCGCTGCGCGGCGGAAAAGTGGTGTTGACCGACGGTGTATCTGATCCGCTGTTGCTGGTTCGGCTAAGCACCTGGAAGCTGCGCGATCGTTGCCAGGTACGGCGATTGCGATTCGGCATCGACCGATTGTCCACGGATCCTTTCCCGTTGATCCTGGGCAGCGATGTCACCTACCTTCGTACGCTCTGGCCTGAACTCGATCAGTGCCTTCGCCAACACTTGGAAGTGGACGGCCAGGTCTTGCTAAGCGATCCCTATCGAATCATTGCTAATGAATTCCGAGACTGGATTCAACAGCGAGGTTGGCAATACCGCGAATTCAGCATCACTCTTCCCGATTCCAACGATCATCCCATCCGCGTGATGCGGTTGAGGCGATAGCACACGTCAGTGCGCGATCAAATCGGCTTCGGTCGACGGGATGAAGGCTCGCATGTGGGGGTCGTTTCGGTGCAGCAGGCTGGCTCCGATTTCGTAGCACTTGCTGGTGATTCGGCGGGCTCGGACCACGTGCAGTTGGACCCAGAAAGTAGGCAGGATGATCCGTACCCGTTCCTCCGGATACAGTTCAAAGGGAGTCAAGAATCCACATCCCAGCCGGGAGAAATCTCGCGTGTAAACGCCGAAGACGCGATCTTCCCGCGACAGAAACGGCAAGCTTTGATCGAACCACATCAGTCCATGGGTACGAATCATCAGCCGCTGGTTGGTTCGTTGGTCCTCGACAAACGAGGCCACTTCACCGCGCTGTTCAAAGTAGTCTGACCATTCGATCGGTAGCTCAATGTCAAAGCCAATCGACTCGATCAGTTCTGCAAATCGCGTTGAATAATCGTCTTCCAACATACGAATATCTCCGGATCAAACGCGGTCCCGCAGTCGCGTTGCTGCAGTGCAATCGCTTTGCTGTGGGGCATCGGTGTTCGGTAAGGACGATGACTAGTCAATGCCTCGAATACGTCGACGATGGCACAGATCTTCGCCCAGGGGTGAATGTTTTCTTCGACGCAGCCGACCGGATACCCCTTTCCGTCCAGTCGCTCGTGGTGCTGGTAGGCCATCATCAATTGGCCTTCGGACATGTCTTTGCGGTGAGCGAGTTTTCGGAACCCCAGCAACGGATGAGCGCGGATCACGCGAAATTCCCATTCATCCAATCGTCCCGGTTTGCACAAAATTCGCTCGTCGATTTCCAGTTTGCCCAGATCGTGCAGCAGCCCGCCGGTGGTGATCTGTTCGACTTCTTTGCGGTCGTGCCCAAGCTCCGCCGCTAACATGCCACAGTAAAAAGCGACGTTTGCCGAATGAGTGAAAGTGCCGTAGTCGTGATGCAGCACTTGAAACAGGTCGCCGGCGGCGAATTCGTCTTTGGTGACGATGTCGGCGGCCAGCAGGCCCAGCTTTTCGGCTGCCGAGACGGTTTGGTCGACGTCGCCTTTGGCGAAGGCCGATTGCAGCACGTCCCTGACCACTTCGTTGAGCGCGCCGGAACGGGCTGCCAGCGGAATGGACGAAGAGTCCGAGCTGATCGCGATCTTTCGGAGATATTTCTGGTAGACCGCTCGCGAATCCTTGGAGATGTACAGCCGGTGAACGCCGCGGCCGCGCAGCCGGTTCAGATCATCGATCGTGATCGGGTATTCCTCGCCCCGATAAAGCACCAGACGCTCGGAGTCCTGTTCCTGTTGATACAGATTCAGCCCCACGGCTTCGCTGGGAAGCAGCGTTGCAACACTGATCGGTATGAAATCAACGTCGGGCATGGAATGCTTGTTGGGCAGAAAGACGATTTCCCATACGAAATCTAGTGCGCCGCTAGAGATGTGAGGCGCGGAAAGAGGAGAGATTCGACGGAGGTCAGCTGCAGCTTTCCGATTTGCCACTTAATCGTTGACGCTGCGGGCTCAGGATCGGAGCAACCGTTACAACCGTCGGCGACTTTTCCGAAGTCGCATCGCGTAGCCGGGAGCGGAGAACCGGCCGACCGTCGGCGACTTTTCCAAAGTCGCATCGCGTAGCCAGGAGCGGAAAGCCGGCCGGCGAGAATCCATCAAGCGGCGCCGCTGCCGAGCTTCTGCTGCTCGGCGGCGATCATTTGGGAGATGATTTCGCGCAGGTCGACACGAATATCCCAGTCGGGGTAGTGCCGGCGCAGCTTGCCAAGGTCGCTGATGTAGCAGATATGGTCTCCCTTGCGATTGTCGTCCGACAGGGAGAAATCGACTCGGTGTCCGCCCAGCTCTTCGATCAACTCGATGCATTCCAATACGCTGGCAGCGTTTTGCCGTCCGCCACCGATATTGTAAACCTCGCCAGGTCGGGGATTCCTTGCAAACGCCTCGAATGCTTTGACCACGTCGCTGCATTCGATCTGGTCGCGCACTTGTTTTCCTTTGTAGCCAAAAATGGTATAGGGCTTTTTCGCGACGGCGACATGCACCAGGTAGCTGAGAAATCCGTGCAGTTCAACGCCGCTGTGACTGGCGCCCGTCAAGCAGCCGCCTCGAAACACACCCGTTTTCAGTCCGAAGTACCTCCCGTATTCCTGGGCCAACACATCGGCGGCCGTTTTCGATGCGCCGAACAACGAATGCATCGTCTGGTCGATGCGACAAGATTCGTCGATGCCGTCGTAGTTTTCCTTGCGCGCGTACTCCCAACGGGTTTCCAATTCCTGTAGTGGCAGTTCATTGGGAGCGTCGCCGTAAACCTTGTTGGTGCTCATGTGGCAAAACACGGCATCGGGAGCGAATTGACGGGTTGCTTCCAGCAGATTCAGCGTGCCGGTGGCGTTGACCTCGAAATCAAGAAAGGGAATTGCCGCAGCCCGATCGTGTGACGGTTGTGCCGCGCAGTGAACCACCAAGTCGGGAGGTTCGTTCTTGAACAGATCAAGAACTCGATCGCGATCTCGGATGTCGATCGATTCGGTGCGAAAGTTTTTCGTTTCCGCTTCCAGCCGACTTTGGTTCCAGCGGGTGCTGCCATCGGGACCGAAAAAGGTGGCCCGCATGTCGTTATCGACACCGATAACCTGGTCACCGGCGTCGTCCCAGTGGCGTACGGCAGCCGATCCAATCAGTCCGCTGGATCCAGTAACAATCACTCGCATGGGAACAGAATCACCACTATTGAATTCGTAAGATGCAAAACCAATGTCGTTCAGGCGGAAACCGAGGTTTCCTCGGCGACTCCGACCGGCCGCCCGATGCTGTGGTAGGTGAATCCCTGGTCAACCATTCTGTCCGGTTCGTACAAATTGCGTCCGTCAAAGATGACATGACCATTCATACGTGTTCGCATCTCCGAGAAGTCGGGATTGTGATAAACCTTCCACTCGGTGTTGATCGCCAACGCATCGGCGCCATTGAGGGCGTCCATTGCCGATTCGCAATAAATCAGTTGATTGCCGTACAGATCGCGAATGTTTTCGATCGCTTCGGGATCGTGAACCTGCGGCACGGCACCGTTTTCCAGCAGGTAATCGATCAGAGTCAGCGCGGGTGCCTCGCGAATATCGTCAGTGCGCGGCTTGAACGCCAAACCCCAGACGGAAAATCGTTTGCCGGCGACGTTGCCGCCAAAATGGTCATCGATCTTCTGGACCAATACTTTCTTTTGATCACGGTTGACTTCTTCCACGGCATCCATGATCCGCGGTGACAAGCCCAATTGGCGAGCCATGCTGGCAAGGGCCCGCACGTCCTTGGGAAAACAGCTGCCGCCGTAACCGACGCCGGGAAACAGAAACGCGAAACCGATTCGCTGGTCATGCCCGATGCCGCGGCGGACGTCGTTGATGTCGCCTCCCATTCGTTCGCACAGGTTTGCCATTTCGTTGATGAACGAAATCTTGGTGCTCAGCAGCGAGTTGGCGACGTACTTGGTCAGTTCGGCCGACTGCGGACTCATTTGCAGAAACGGTTTGTCGGTACGCAAAAATGGTCGATACAGCTCGTGCAAAACATCGGCCACTTCCTGGCGGCGAACGCCGACGACGACCCGGTCTGGTTTCATGAAATCCTCGATGGCGGCACCTTCTTTGAGGAATTCCGGATTGCTGGCCACATCGACTTCGCGTCCCAATTTTTCATTCAGCCGATCGAAGATCCACTGGTTTGTTCCGACCGGCACGGTGCTTTTGGTCACAATGATCGCATCGTCGGACAGGTGATCGGCCAACGAATCGACGACGTTGCGAAGAGCCGACAAATCAGCGGAACCGTCGGCCGCCGGCGGAGTTCCGACTGCCAGGTAGATGACCTGGGCCGAACTGACCGCATCGGCCAAATCGGTGGTGAAAGTCAACTGCCCGTTTTCGCTATTGCGAAGCACCAGTTCCTTCAAACCGGGTTCGTAGATCGGAATTCGTCCTTCACGGAGCCCCTTGATCTTTTCTTCGTCAATGTCAACACAAACAACGTCGTTGCCACTGTCGGCAAAACATGTTCCGGTCACCAGCCCTACGTAGCCGGTTCCGATCATTGCAATTCTCATCGGTTTTTCACCTCGAGCCTTCTGTGCGTCTGTCTTTCGGTGCGATCGATTGTAATTCGATAGGGGGTGACTCAATCCCTGATTGCCCAGGAATCACGATCCTGCCGCAACCGGGCTCACCCAAACCGCACAACCAGATTGATGGTCATTGTCGACACGATAGACGTTGCTGAAACATGGCGGCGGCTTCCCACGTGGTGACGCGAATACTGCCCCCAGAAACCGCATCGGTCCCAGGTCAAGCGTAGTGTTTTTGAGAGGATTTGGGGAGGAGCGGATCGTCGGCCCGTTCACGACTATCGTAGGACGTAACAAGCAAACCCTTATGGTGCCGGAACTTCGGTCGCCTGCGGGAAGTTTTTTCGTCTCCCGCGCTGCGCGCAAGCACGAACCGGCCCCGCGCAGTTACGGCATCGTTTTGCGACCTCCGGTCCGGCCTACACGAATAATCCGGGCTAGGATTCCGCCGGAACCACCACGAACTCCTGGGGCAGTTCGTAGGCATCGTTGCCTGCCACTGCGGCACGGGTTGTCACCAGAATGACTTTTTTGCCGGGCGACTGGGGATCGTCGGCAACGATCCACACCAGCGTTTGCCGGGGATCGCTGGGTCCGGTTGCCGTTTTATCCGTATTGGCCTCGCGAAGCAGATCAGTCAGCACTTTCCGTAGGGGCAGGTCGGTCTTCGAGAAATTACTGATTTGCTGATTTTGAGTGATTCCGTCTTTTTCCAAATCACCACCGACAATTCGCACCGGCGGCATCGTGGATCCGGCCGGAAGGGATCGTGCGAATTCGTCGACAATCGTGTTGATGGCAAACTCCAGAGATTCCTGGTCAAACGAAACGGTCATGTTGCGATTGAGCATCTCCTCGACCGTCAACGACTTGGTGGCCGGCGCGGTGGCAACGGTCGTCGGCTGGCCCGACGGCGTATTCAATGCCAGCAGCAGGGCGAGTGAGACCTGCGGCACGGCTCGCGAGGGCAAATAGGCATTGGCGACCGCACTGCCTTCGGAAACGCCAAACCGCGTTTGAGACGATACAAAAGCCATCATCTGCGGCAGCCGAGTTCCCAGCAGTCGCCACGACGTATCGGGGACGGAATCGAGCAGAAACCCGTCGGCCCAGTCGGGCCAACCACCGATGGTTTCGGTCAGCCGTTTTAGCAGGGCCGGTTCACTGACGCCGCCGCTGGGGACAAACCGCACTTCGGTGTAAAGGTTGTTGCCGGCGACGTCGGCGATCATCAAAGCGCCGGCGACATCGGGAATCAAGACTGCTTTCAGCGGATCGGCCAGTTCAGGGGCAGTCGACAACAACATCGCCCTGGCATCGGCAAACAAAAAATTGGGTGTGATCAGCAACACCAGGTCGGCATCGGCGCTGGTGCCTTTCCACAGCCGCTGCGACGAAACGGGCAGCGGTATCGCGCCCCCTTCATTTTCGGCCACCTCGCTGATCTTAGCAACGGAACCGACCGCGAATCGCGACACGTTCGATTGGTCGTCGATGTCTGCCGGAGCGATGTAGTAGGCGTCGGCGTCGATTTCATCGCCGGCGTAAATGGTTGCACCGCTGGTGGTGCGGGATTGGGCCGCATTCCACTTTTCGGTCAGCTCCGACAGCGGTTGCGGCTGGGTCAATTCGATCGCCAGCGAAACGTCGGGCCAGCCGTCTTTGCCTGGATGAAGCGCGATGCTGCAACGCTGGATCGACTGCAAAGAGACCTTGGACCGGGATGCCGACTTTTCGATCAAATCGCTCAGTTCGGGCAGCGCATCGATCACCTCTTTTCCAATCGGCGACTGGCTCAACTGGGCCAGCCGCGCCGAGACGATCACGCCGGGTCCAGGAGGTAGCAGATTCAGCGGAGCCTGATCGGAATCGGTTCCGTAGGGCGGCACCCAAAGCAGCCTTTCGTCGTCCACCAATTCGTATCCGGTGACACCGCCGGAGTTCTCGTTGACCGGGCCGCTATTCTCGTTCGTTGGCCGATTGGTCACAGGCGGAATGACATCGGGAATCGGGGGACGAAAGCGAGGCTTCTCCTCCTCGGGGGCGCCGTTGTTGCCGACGATTAAAAAGATCATCATCAACAGGATGGGGACGCAGAGGGCCCCCAAGATCAATGGGGCTCGTTTTTTCTTTTTTTTGCGGCGCCGTAGCGGCGCGGCTTTCTCCGCGGAAGCCGGCTCGATATCGCTGGCCGGTGGCGGCGCGACGGGCGGTTTCACCGGTGGCGAATCGACGACAGCGGGCGTTTTCGTTTCACCGGTCGGCTTCGGTTGCTTCGTCGACGGTTTTGCGGAAACCGCTTCCTTTTTCGCGCCTGGCGAAACCGGTTTATTGTCTTTCGTTTGAACACGATCGCCCCCACGCTGCTGCTTGGTCGGCGGCGGTGGCGGACTCGGTTTGGCTTTCACCCGTGGCGGCTTGGGGGGCGGCTCTTTCTTCGGCGGAGCTGGTGGCGATTTTGGTGCCGAACCGGAATCCTGCCCGGTCGCAGCCTTCTTGCGACTGGCGGCAACCGAAGTGGGCGGGGGCGGCTCCACTTTGCTAGCCGCGCGATCTGGTTCTGGTGTAGCAATCGGAGCTTCGTCGGCGATCAACGGCAACGTCGCTCGCAACGCATCCGCAAACTGCTGGGCCGTGCCAAACCGGGCCGAAGGATTTTTGGCCATCGCGAAGGCGAGGACACGAAACAGCGGGTCACCCGTTTCGCCCTTCTGGACCGCTTCGACCAACTCCGGCGGCGTTTCCTGGGCATGCGCCGCCAGCATCTCGTTGGTCGAACCAGCCCGAAACGGCATTCGGCCGGTTGCCGACCGGTAGATCAGGCAGCCCAGGGCGTAGATATCGGAGGCCTGGTCGCAGGCGCCACCGGCCGCGAGTTCCGGTGCGCAGTAGGCTGCGGGTGATTCGGTCGTGTCGAGCCATCCGTGGGAATCATCGGCCATCGGACCGGGCGGCGGTCCCGACGGATCTCGAAGCAGAAACGCCTTTCCATCGCCACCGATCCAAACACGATCCAATCGGACTGCCCCATGAATCAGAGACCGGGTATGCAATGCGGCCAGGGCATCGGCAACGGCGACGCCGATCTCGCACGCTTTGGATCGGTTGGAATCCTGCTTGGCATCCGCCAGGGTTTGGCCGCTGGGCAGCTCCGAAAAAACCGTCGTTTCTTGCTCCAGCGATCCCACTTCGATCGGCTGTAGCGACTCGCAGGTGACCTCGGCGTGGACGGCAAGCCACTGATCGCGTCCTCCGGAAAGGTGTTCGGGACGAGCTCGAAACAGGAAGCCGGTTCGTCTGTCTCCCACCGTTTGCACGAAAACCCAACGACTGAGGGGGGCTGGGGGAGAATCGGAACGAACCACGTAAGAACCGAAGCGCAGACCGCGTGCGGCAAGGATCGCGCGCGCCTGAAAATCGGTCATCTCCCCCGATTTGATGAGATATTTGGCGAGCGAAACCGGCTCGCTGGGCGGCGTGCCCCCGTTGGCATCACAGAAAGAGGCGGCAATGCGTTTGCAACCATCGGCATCCGTGATGCCACTTTCCACCAGCCTCGTCCAAAACTCGCTCAGCGCGATCGACATGCCATTCGAAGGGTCAGAGAAAAAAGCAACACGTGATCCGGGTCTGCGTTCGATCCGCCAGTCTCGATTCTACTATGGCTCGGCCAATCGTGTTGTGGTGGGAAGCGGTAGAGACGACTAAACTCGGACCGGCAGCGACAATCCAGAAGACCTCGTCAGAACGGCCTCCATGTATTCACGACATCGAGTGACAGAGTGAACATCGTCTATCTCACCTCGGAAGCGGTTCCATTTGCCAAGACTGGCGGCCTTGCCGATGTCTGCGGGACCTTGCCGGCGCGGGTATCGGCCATGGGCCACCGCGCGACGGTGATCATGCCCGCTTTTCGCAGTGTGCGACATGGCGGGCAGCCGATCGAATCGACCGACATCAGCTTTGCAGTTCCGATGACCGATCAAAAACTGATCGGCTGCCGATTGCTCAAGAGCCAGTTGCCGGAGGGAGATGTTCCCGTTTGGTTGATCGACCAGCCGCAGTACTTTGATCGTGAAGCGATCTACGGCACTTCGGCAGGGGACTATCAAGACAATGCGGAAAGGTTTGCTTTTTTTTGCCGGGCCGCGATTCAAGCAGTTTGCCGAATCGGATGGACGGTGGACGTCGTCCACTGCAACGACTGGCAAACGGGCTTGATTCCCGCGTTGATGGCTGCCGACCCCCGACCGCTGCCGTGGATGCGGCGAGCCGCCACCGTGATGACCATCCACAACCTGGCCTACCAGGGGCAATTTCCCAGTTCCGCGTTCACCTGGACCGGCCTGGATTGGAGCCATTTCAACCAAGAATCCTTTGAATTTCACAACCAACTGAACTTCCTCAAGACTGGAATCATCGCGTCGGACGCGGTCACCACGGTCAGCCCGAAATACGCCGAGGAGATCCGCACGGTCCAGCATGGCTGCGGCCTTGAATCGGTCCTAGAATTTGTCTCGGACCGGCTGGTCGGCATCACCAACGGAATCGACAAATCGGTTTGGAATCCCAAAACCGACGTCAAGCTGAGTGCTCGTTACGACATCGACAACTGGCGGGAAGGAAAATCGGAAAACAAACGTTCGCTTCAACAGCAGTTTCAGCTGGAGGAGAGCGACGAGGTTCCGATGATTGGTTTGGTGGGCCGCCTGGCACAGCAAAAAGGATGGGACTTGATCCTGCCGGTGATTCGATGGCACTTGGAAGAGAATCGTCCCACCCAGTGGATCGTGCTGGGCAGCGGTGA
Source organism: Rubripirellula sp. (assembly GCA_965222745.1). Lineage (GTDB taxonomy): Bacteria > Planctomycetota > Planctomycetia > Pirellulales > Pirellulaceae > CBDCUW01. Next base: position 3,218,941 of record CBDCUW010000005.1, on the reverse strand, counting down.
TGCGAGTTACGAACACGAATTGAGTGGTTTGGCGGCCCAGCATCCGCGTCGGTTCGCGCTGCACGTCGGCTTTCACGATGCGCTGGCTCATCGGATCGAGGCGGGCGCGGATGTGTTTGTGATGCCCAGCCACTACGAACCCTGCGGGCTGAACCAGCTTTATAGCCTGCGATACGGGACCGTTCCGATCGTCACTCCGACCGGAGGACTGGCCAACACGGTCGTTCACTGCGACGAAGAAACACTGGCCAACAAAACCGCCACCGGCTTCTACCTGGCCGACCAGCAGCCCGAAGCGTTGGACGAAGCGATCGGGCAGGCACTCCGCCTGCGCTACCATCATCCTGACCAGTGGGCTCAGCTTGTCGAAACGGGGATGGGCCAAGACTGGTCGTGGACGCAAAGTGCCAGCCGCTACGTTGACCTTTACGAGAAAACGTTGGCCCTTAAAGTGGCGACAAGGCAACCCTCCGCAAAATAGGCGGAAAACAGGGGCTTTTTTGCTCGTTTCGGTTCGGAAAATATCGTAAATGTTGTACGATTTCCTCGCCAAAGTTCGCGCCCTCCAAGCGATGTCAAACACGTATCTGGTGAGACGAGCCGCCGATGATCGAAGCCGCCAAATCGCTGCCCGCTTCTGCTGATCCCACAAGTACAAGTGGTGTCCGGGGCGGGGCGGAATCAAGGCTCGATCCAATCACCGGTGACTGGACGATTTTCGCTCCGTATCGCGATCAACGACCGGCGGAGTTCAAGGTGACCGACATGGTCACCAGCGACCAAGAGAACTGTCCTTTTTGCCGCGGTCATGAAACCAACACTCCGCCGGCGGTCTGGACCGGCCTTGTCGAAGAAGACCAGGCGCGAATCGATCCGCAGCCCAAGGGTGATTCGACTGACAACTGGTCAGTTCGGGTGGTGCCCAATAAGTTTCCCGCGGTATCGACTTCCAGGTCTTCGGAGACCGCCGGTCACGGTTCGCAGCGTGATCCGTTGATGTTTCCCAGCCAGCCGATTGGTGGCGGCCACGAAGTCATCATCGAATCGCCGAATCACGTTCAATCCTTGACCGAATTGGACGTGGCCGAGGCCCACCTTGTTTTTCGAGCCTACCGCGACCGGATTCGATACTGGCGCAGCGTCCCCAACGTTCAGTACGTCAGCGTGTTCAAAAATGTCGGCGGCCAGGCGGGGGCTTCGCTGCGACACTGCCACAGCCAGCTGATTGCGATCGATCGGCAGCCGAAACTGGTCGCCGGTGTGATCGAAAACATGCGGCATCATCGCGCCAAAACGGGCTGCTGCCTGCAATGCGACCTGGTTCGTGCCGAACTGAAATCGAAGCGTCGGATCATCACTCAAACCGATTCGCTGATCGCCTACTGCCCCTTTGCCAGCCGGTTGCCGATGTTGGTTCGGCTGACGACCAAAGACCACCAGGCGTGCTTCGAGGACTTGAGCGACGAGGCGATCGAGGAAGTTTCACGGTTGGCCATGCGAGTCGTTTCGTGGCTGGAGCAGCTGCATCCTGGCGTCTCCTACAACCAACTTCTGCATACCCGTCCGCCGACCGCTCCGGGTGGGCACGATCCCTACCACTGGTCGATGGAAATCTACCCGCGACTGACTCAGACGGCCGGTTTCGAGTGGAGCAGCCAGTGCATGATCAACCCGATGCTTCCGGAAGACGCGGCGGAAAAATTCAGGGCCTGCGTCGCCGCCGAGGATCCTCGTCAGATCCTTCGCTGAATCGGCCTGCTAAATCAGGTGGACTTTGACGACCGTTTCGGCCGATAAAGACTTTTGCGCGGTCCAGTCCGATTAGGTTGTCGGCAACAACCGTAACGACTGGCAGCCCCCGGCATCCGCATTTTTTATTTGAACTGCGTCATTCCATTTTCGCTACCATTCGGAAGATCAACCGCAGGGCATACAATCGGTCGCTCTTTCGTAACGAATACTCACGGCCGCCCCAGCAGCTGACGGCGAAGATGGAATCGGCTTTGCGACAAACCGTCAACCCAACTGCGACATCCACAAGACAATGACGCAACACGTTCATCTGTGCCTGGTTTTGCACAATCATCAGCCCATCGGAAACTTCGATGGTGTCTTCGAGCAGGCCTACCAGGACAGTTATCTGCCGTTTTTGGAGGTTTTCGAGCCTTACGAGCGGCTGCAGATCTCGCTTCATACTTCTGGACCGCTGCTGCTGTGGATGGCCGATCGTCATCCTGAATACCTGGACCGAGTACGAGCGTTGGTGGAAACGCAGCGCGTCGAAATCATCGGCGGCCCGAAGTACGAACCGATTTTGACGATGCTGCCGTCGCGCGATCGGGTGGGCCAAATCGAAGCCTACGCCCATTGGCTCGGTCAACATCTCGGTTGTCGACCGGCGGGAATGTGGACTCCCGAACGGGTGTGGGAATCGTCGCTCGCCCGAGACGTCGTGGATGCGGGAATCCAGTACACGGTGTTGGATGATTTCCATTTCCGCGCCGCCGGTCTGACCGATTCCCAGCTGACCAGTTACTACCTGACCGAAGATGACGGACGAGTACTGCGGATTTTTCCCGGATCCGAACGGCTGCGGTACACGATTCCGTTTCGGCCGGTTGCCGAAACGATTGACTACTGCCGCGAGATTGCCCAGCAACATCCTGGTGCGGTGCTGACATTCGGTGACGATGGTGAAAAGTTCGGTACCTGGCCCGACACCAAGACTCATGTCTATGGCGATGGTTGGCTGCGAACCTTCTTCGATGCGCTCTCGGAAAACGCGGATTGGTTGCACACCGTCACGCTGGCCGAAGCGACCCGCCAGGCGGCGCCTGCCGGAAAGGTTTATCTGCCCGATTGCAGCTATCGCGAAATGACCGAATGGTCGTTGCCGGTCGAAGCGCAAGATACGTTTGACGATGTGGTTCACGCGATGGAGGATCATCCGCGCTGGGCCGACTTGAAATCGTTCGTCCGCGGCGGCTACTGGCGAAATTTCAAGACCAAGTACGACGAAACCAACGAGATGTATGCCCGAATGATGCACGTCAGCAGCCGGCTGGCCGAAGCCGAGGCTGCGGGGGTGGATGCCGGCGAACTGTCGCAGATTCGCGATCATCTGTATCGCGGCCAGTGCAATTGCCCCTACTGGCATGGCGCGTTTGGCGGCGTTTATCTGCCTCACCTTCGCAACGCCGTCTACGCGCATCTGATCGAAGCCGATACGCGGTTGGACCGAGCCACCGGAACGGACGCATCGGCGGTGCAGGCCACCGCCGACGATTACAACTTTGACGGTTTGCAAGAAGTGCGAATGAGCAACGATCGGCTCTGCGCCTGGATCGCACCTGGCCGCGGTGGGCGAATGTACGAGCTGGATGTGCGGGGCATCAGCCACAATCTTTTGGCGACGTTGCAGCGCCGTCCCGAAAGCTATCACCGCAAAGTTCTTTCGGGGCCCAATGACGGCGGTGATGATGTGGCAAGCATTCACGATCGAGTCGTCTTCAAGCAGTCGGACCTCGACCAGCGTCTGCACTATGACTTATTCGCTCGCAAGAGCTTGATGGATCATTTTTACGACAACGAAGCGTCTCTTGAATCGGTCCTTCGCGGTGAGGCGACCGAACGCGGTGATTTCGTCGAGTTGCCTTTCGAGACCAAACTGCGTCGCGGCGCCGATCGCGTGCAAGTGCAGATGCGGCGCGACGGCAACGCTTGGGGAATTCCGATCACGCTGACCAAGGCGGTCACGATGGTGGCTGGCAGCGAACGTCTTTCGATCACTTATCTGTTGGAAAATTTGCCCCCCGGACAACCGCTTCATTTCGCGATCGAAATGAACTTCGCGGGGTTGCCGGCCGGCGCCGACGATCGATACTTCAGCGACGGTGATGGCAACCAACTTGGCCAATTGGGTCAGCACCTGGATCTGCACGATGCCAAGTTTCTGAGCCTGTCCGATCGCTGGTTGGGCATCGACGTGGCATTGGAATTTGATCGGTCCAGCGGCATCTGGGCCTTTCCCATTGAAACGGTCAGCCAAAGCGAAGGCGGATTCGAACTGGTCCATCAAAGCGTTTGTGTTCAGCCTCACTGGATCGTCACCGGTGATGCCGACGGGCGCTGGGCCGTGCAAGTGGAGATGACCGCGGCTTGCGAACGTCAACCCGAAACGGTCAGCGAAGAACAAGCAATCCAGCTCTAAGCCACCGTAGGCCGACTTGTCCCAAGTCGGCGAATGCTTCTATCGATTTCCTGCATTGGCGCGCGACAGGTCCCTAAGAAAGTCGTTTAGGAACGGGGAATTCGAGCACGAACTTGGTTCCCACGTCGACCTCGCTTTGCACGCTGATGCGGCCGCCATGCGCCTCGATGATCTTTCGCGCCGTTGGCAAACCTAGGCCCGAGCCGCCTTCCTTGGTGCTGTAGAACGGTTCGAACATGTGCAGCACCGTGTTGTCATCCACTCCACTGCCGGTGTCGATCAACTCCAGCGCCACTCCCGTTCGTGTCGTGTAGGTCCGAACCGACAAACGGCCGTCCGGGCCCATTGCCTCCAACGCGTTTTTGACCAGGTTCATCAATGCTGCTTGCAGCGAATCGCTGTGCAACAAAATTGCCGGCAGGTCGGGATCGAGATACCTGACGATATCAATCCCGCTGGAATTTGCTTGGGCCTGGTAGGCACGCAACACGATCTCGACCTGGTCGTTCAAACTTCCTGGCAACAGGTCGATATCACGCAGCCGCGCGTACCGCAGGAAATCTCGCAGCAACGCCTCCATTCGCTCGCACTGGCCGCGAACGATATCGACCCGCTCCTGCGACCGGCGGCTGATCGGCGAATCGATCTCGCCCAGATCTTCACTCAGCAGGTCGATGTTCATGTGAATCACCGACAGCGGGTTCTTGATCTCGTGAGCAAGCGAACCGGCCAGTTCGGCCAATTCCTCGTATTGCGCCCGCATCGCGTCGACTTCGGCAGGAGGTTCAGCGGGAGCCATGAGCGGTTGGTTCGAGTGGGCAACGTGATTTCGCCTAGAATTGTAGCGAGCTGAGCTCAAAGAGAAATGATGAGTGAACAACCCACCCTGAACCCGCGGGCTCCTCGCCAGGTCTCCTCTGGCATGCAAGATGGGTGATCGAGCCAAGCCCTTGCCTGATGGACCCGCCGGAAACTACGCTGCTGGTTCTGCGGTCGATCGATTCGACCACATCTCCGTCCTCCAGCCGTCTCTCTCCTAAGCATGTCGACTGCCACCAAAGATACTGAAGCTGCCGCTGATCCCTATTTTCAATCGTTGTTTGCTGACCGCATCGGAGGAGCGAACTATGGAAAAGACACCGAGATCTACAAGTTTGCCAAAATCAAGCAGGCCAAAAGAAACGCTTTGGCTCAGCACCCTGACCGCAAACTGCTGGACTTTGGAATCGGTGAAAACGATGACATGGCCGATCCGTCGGTTCGCGAGGTGATGTCGCGGGAAATCAACAAGACCGAAAATCGTGGTTACGCCGACAACGGTGTGACGGAATACAAAGAAGCGGCCGCCAGGTTCATGTCACGACACTTCGGCGTTTCGCTCGATCCGGCTACCCAAATCAATCATTGCATCGGCAGCAAACCTGCCTACGCGATGTTGCCGGCATGCTTCATCAATCCGGGCGACATCACGATGATGACCGTGCCCGGCTATCCCGTTGCCGGTACTCACACCCGTTATTACGGAGGCGAGGTCTTTAAGCTTCCGCTATTGCCCGAGAACAACTTTCTTCCCGACCTGGATGCGGTGCCGGACGACATCTACCGCCGCACCAAGTTGCTGGTTTTGAACTATCCCAATTCGCCCACTGGCCGCACCGCGCCAAGTGAGTTCTACGAGAAAGTGATTGCGCTGGCGAAAGAAAAAGAATTCGTGATCGTGCAAGACGCGGCACACATCCTGCTGAGCTTTGATGGAAAACCGCGAAGCTTTCTGCAAACGCCCGGTGCCATGGAGGTTGGCGTCGAAGTTCATTCGATGAGCAAAGGGTATGACATGATTGGCTGGCGGATGGGATTTGTCTGCGGCCATCAGCGGATCGTCTCCGCCTTTGCCGACGTCAAAGACAACAGCGACAGCGGTCAGTTCATAGCCACCCAAAAAGCTGCCGCTGCCGCCCTGGATGATGATTCCATTCCGGCCCGAATCAACGCCAAGTACCGTCGTCGGCTTGAGAAGCTGGTTGCCGCGTTGCGCGAGTGTGGATTTGATTGCGAGATGCCCGGGGGAACCTACTTCCTCTACACCAAATCGCCCAGCGGAACTGAATCGGGCGAGTCGTTCGCCGCGGCTGAAGATGCCACTCGGCACCTGATCGAGCAGCTAGGTATCGTTACCGTTCCTTGGGACGACGCCGGAGCCTACCTACGATTTAGCGTCACCTACGTCGCCGACACCGAAGCAGCAGAAGACGCCTTGATGGAAGAAACCAAACAGCGTCTCCGCGACGCCGCCCTCGTTTGGTAACCGCCCTTTTTAAAGTGCCACCCACCATCTCCCAAAAGGTGCCACCCACCCACTTAAAAGGTGCCACCTACCACCCCAAAAGGTGCCACCCACCAATTGCTTGATGTCTTGAAGGATCACCACCCCAAAAGGTGCCACCCACCAAAGCCCAAAAGGTGCCACCCACCAATTGCTTGATGTCTTGAAGGATCGCTGGTAGATTTGGTGAATCAAACCGGGATTCATGGGGGCAGTGATCATGGGGCGGGCGCTTCGGGCTGAGCAGTTTGCGGTCGATGAGGTTTCGATTGTTCATGTCGTGCAGAGATGTGTGCGACGTGCGTTTCTAGCAGGAATGGATCGCGAGACGGGGAAGGATTTTGGGTTTCGCAGAGAGTGGATCCGTAGACGGATGGAGGCTCTGGCCTCGGTGTTCGGCGTCGATGTGCTCACCTATGCCGTTCTCTCAAACCACATGCACTTGATCCTTCGCAATCGGCCCGATGTGGTTTCCGCATGGACCGACGAAGAGGTGGCGATTCGTTGGCTGAAAGTCTTTCCAGGACGTAGGCTCGAAGAACACCTGGGCGAACCGACGAAGAACGACGTCAAAACGTTGGTTCGTGACCAAGAGCGGCTGCAGGAAATCCGCTCGCGTCTTGCCGATATCTCTTGGTTCATGCGGGCATTGAGCGAACCGATCGCCCGAATGGCCAACAAGCAGGATGAATGCACCGGCCGGTTTTGGGAGGGACGATTCAAGGCCCAGCGATTGGTGGACGAGGCTGGTTTGCTGGCCTGCGCGATGTATGTCGACCTCAATCCGGTGCGTGCGGCGATGGCGGAAACCCCCGATCAGTCCGAACACACTTCGGCGTACGACCGCATCAAGGGAGCGAAGGGACACGAGATACCCTCAGCAGCTTTCGACTTGATCCCGGTACCCACCGAGCAAAGGGGCGAAGAGACTCGTGACACGCCGGTGGACCAGTTACGTGAACAACGTCGGGCCAAGAAACGCAATCCGACCGGTCGGAAGATTCGACGTGACGGATGGCTTGCACCGCTGCGTCTGAAACAGAGAGCCGAAGACCCGGAGGTCCACCGAGGTGGCGTGCGAGCAAGCAACAAGGGCTTTCTCGGCATCAACCTGGATGACTACTTACGGCTGCTTCGTTGGACGGCCAAGCCGACCGCCGAGAGTGAGCCGTCCCAAGTGCCTCCCTCGTTGCAACCGTTGTTGTCCCGCCTGGGCATCGACCTATCGATGTGGCGAGATCTGGTATGGAACTTCCAGCGTTACTTCGGCCGAAGTTGCTGCGCCGGCTCCCCTGATGAGATGACGGCGTTTGCCGAATCGACCGGGCGCAGTTGGCCAAGCGGATACCGCGGCGTTGCCGCGTGTTTTGCATGACTGAGCCGGTCACGGTAAAACAAAGCACTGTTGGATAGCCTCGACGCCTATCAGTCGATTTCACTCAGATCGCTGTTCTGTGCTGAAGCCCCTTTGACGGCTTTCGCGTCATTTGTGTCGCCACTTCGTGGCTACCGATGATGAGTGTCTGACAAACCGGCGGTTCCCACCGCCGGCAAAGCCTGTGTCAGCCCTCCGGGCTTATTTGAATAGTCTGACTTCAAAATGACTTCAAAAGGTGCCACCTGACTTCAAAAGGTGCCACCCACCCAGGAAAGCAGGAAAGTGCCACCCACCAAAAGCGGGAAAGAGCGACTTCAGAAAGTACCACCCACCAATTGTGTAGGTTTCAGAAAGTGTCACCCACCAACAGAAGGCTCTCTGTTCGTTGAGGCGCAACCAATCCGATGCGCGTGTCTGCACCCTTGTGGGTATGACGGACTTTGGCGACGTCCCGGCGTTATTTACTCGCTACCACCCTATTGCGGCGAGGTGTTCTCGCAGTGCTGGACCGGTTGAAGGAGGGTGGTGGAAGCAGCGAAAGAAGGAGCCGTGTCCTGAGAGGTGGCTCTCCGACTTGGGACAAGTCGGCCTACGAGGCGCTAACCGGCGGTCGTTTTGACCAGCTTGCTGAGCCGGCTTTTGGTTCGGGCTGCCGCGTTTTTGTGGATCAGGTTCTTGCTGGCGGCTCGGTCCAGTCGCTTGGTGGCGAGGCGAAATTCTGACTGAGCCTTTTCTGCGTCCCCTGCCTTGACCGCTTCGCGGACACGGCGAATTTGGGTGCGCATTTGACTTTTCTGGGAACGGTTGTGGCGGCGACGTTTGTCGTTTTGACGGAGCCGTTTTTTGGCACTTTCAGTGTTGGGCATGCTTCACTTTTTGACGCTCACTGGGCGTCGGGTAGACGGTGTTCTAAGAGTATGTTTTGGGCCGCGTAGTATGGCGATCTGACCGCCGGCTGTCCAGAGTCACCGCCGAAAGCGCAAAATGGCTCTTGATGAGTGCTGCAAAGAAGGTCGGAACGGTTTACCTGATCGGTGCAGGCCCCGGGGATCCCGGCCTGTTGACGCTGCGTGGTGCCGAGCTGCTGGGCAGGGTTGACGTGGTCCTGTACGACGGGCTCAGCAACGTCGAATTGCTGGCCCACGCGGCGGATGCCGAGCACATTTGTGTCGGAAAACACGGCCAAAGTCGCATTTGGAGCCAGGACGAGATCACTCGTGAAATGATCCGCCAGGCCCTGTCAGGACGCGTCGTCGCTCGGCTCAAGGGGGGAGATCCGGCCGTTTTCGCACGGACCGCCGAGGAGGCCGAGGCGCTGCGGGAGGCGGGAATTCCCTTCGAGATTGTGCCGGGAATCACCGCGGCACTGGCGGCAGGTTCCTTCGCGGGTATCCCGATCACCCATCGAAAACTGGCCTCGGCAGTCGCCCTGGTCACCGGCCACGAGATGCCCGACAAGGAACAATCGGCCATCGATTGGGGTGCGCTGGCGAGTTTTCCCGGTACGCTGGTTATTTACATGGGGGTCACCACCGCCGGTGCTTGGACGCGGGCGTTGTTGGATGCCGGCAAGCCAGCCGACACTCCGGCCGCCTTGATTCGTCGCTGCAGCCACCCCGATCAGCAGACGATTCATTGCCGATTGGACGAAGTCGCCGATCGGCTCACTCCGGCCAGCAAGCTGCGGCCCCCGGTCATCGTCATTCTTGGTCCCGTCACCCAGCTGGCTGAAACGATGAATTGGATTCAGGAGCGCCCCCTGCACGGGCGGACGATTCTCGTGACCCGGCCCGCCGATCAAGCCGAAGCCTTGGCCGCACCGCTGCGCCGACGCGGCGCAAACGTGCTGCTTCAACCCGTGATTCAGATCGGTCCGCCCGAAGACTACCGCAGCGTGGATGAAGCGATCGATCGTTTGGACCAGTTTGATTTTGTCACTTTCAGCAGCCGAAACGGGGTTCGGTTTTTTCTGGACCGATTGATCGGTGGGACGCACGACACAAGACAGTTGGCGGGAGTGAAAATCGCTGCCGTGGGTGAAAAGACGGCCCAGTCGCTTGCCCAATACCATCTGCGGGCCGACGTGGTACCGCCCGATTATCGCGCCGATTCGTTAGCTCGACAGCTGAAACCGGATGCTGCAGGAAAGAAATTCCTGCTGGTTCGCGCCAGCCGCGGCAGCGATGTGCTTGCCAACGCGTTGAGCGATGCCGGTGGAGAGGTCACCGAAGTGATCGCCTACTCCCATCGTGACGTTGACCGAGCTGATCCCGACATCGACGCGAAGATTCGAGCCGGCAAAATCGATTGGGTGACCGCAACCAGCAGTGCCAGCGCGGCAAACGCCGTCCGCTTGTTCGGCGATGCGTTGAAGCAAACTCGTATCGCAAGCCTCAGCCCGGTCACTTCCCAAACTTTGCAGGATCTGGGCCATCAAGTCACCGTGGAAGCCAATCCATTCACGATTGACGCACTGGTTGACGCGATTGAGTCTTACGAACACAAAAACTAGGTTGCGTGCTCGCGCGTGACTTTTTATCCACCACGTTTGTCCTTGCAAGCACGTATTCTATGAGGAACCCATGATTCCCAAGCCTTATCAACAAATGCATCAAGATTACCCTGAACTGATGCAAGCCTACGAATCGTTTGGCCAGGCCACTCGTCTTGCCGGGCCTCTTTCAGCGCGAGAGGCGGCCTTGGTAAAACTCGCGATCTCGGTCGGTGCGGGATTGGAGGGCGCCGCTCACTCACATTGCCGCAAGGCGATCGAAGCAGGGTGTACACCGGGAGAGCTTCGTCACGTCGCTTTGTTGTCGGCCCCGACCATCGGTTTTCCGGCCATGATGCGAGCGCGATCCTGGGTCGAAGACGTTACCGAAAAACAATCGTCGTGAGCAAGCTTTGTCGGTGCAAGAATCCGAAACGTCTGATCGCGACCAACCGAAATTGTTGGGCGTTGTGTTGTGCGGCGGAGGATCTTCTCGGATGGGCCAAGACAAGGCGATGTTGAAACATTCCAGCGGCGTCAGCTTTTTGGAACATGCCGCGGCCCGCGCCGACCAAGTTTGCGACCAGGTCGTGCTGTCGGGCAATCGACCCTACCGATCGAACTATCCAACGATGGAAGATTCGCTTTGCTCGCGAGGCCCGATTGCGGGGATCGTCACCGCGCTGGAAGCTGCCCACCGCGGCTGCTTCGCAGCCTGCCTGGTGACGCCCGTCGACATGCCGCTGCTTTCCCCACAGCAGCTGATCGCGATCAAAGAGCGTTGGTTGAACGATCCCGACCGGCTGGTGTGTGGCGTCAGCCAACAGCAGCACCGCGTTCAACCGCTGGTCGCGATTTATCCGAATCATTTGCGAATCGAACTACGGGCAGTCGCCCAATCCGAAGATCGTAGCTTGCGCCGCTGGATCGAATCGATCGATCACGATGAGGTGATGATTTCGCAGCAAGCTTGCCACAACATCAATACTCCCGAAGATCGCTTCTGACAAAGTCATGGTTTCCAAAAAATTTCAGTTCCAGCATCCCGACGACGCGATCGCAGCCCTGGCCCAGCGGCTGGCAACTGTCGGTGTCGAACCGTCGGTGACCGACCTGACCGGACGCACGTTAGCGCGTGACGTGGTCGCCGATCGCGACAGCCCCGCCGCGGACGTTTCGGCAATGGACGGTTATGCCATTCGAATGGGCGACTTGCAGCGCGATGACCCGATCCCAGTGATCGGCGAAAGCGCGCCGGGGGCTCCGCCGCCGCTGCTACAGCCCCACTGTGCCGTGCGAATTTTTACCGGCGCGATCGTTCCCGAAGGCAGCGACGTGGTGATCAAGCGAGAGGATACCGAGGAGCGTGTGGATTCGATTGGCCTGTCCGATGTTGCGCGTCGCACGGAAAAGGGCGAGCACATTCGACGGCGTGGCGAGAATGCGCAGCAGGGGCAAACGGTGATGCGGCACGGGACACAGGTCACCGCCGCGACCTGTGCCGCGATGGCCAACTTCGGTGTTTACAGCGCCGATGTGTTCGCCAGGGTCGGTGTCAGCATCATCACGTCGGGAAACGAGGTTGGACTGTTCGACGACCAGCCGCCGGAAGCTTGGCAGCTTCGCAACAGCAACCGGTTTGCGATCGCGTCGCTGTTGTCACGTCCCTGGATTCGGATCGACGAGGCCACTCATTGCCGGGACGAACCGCAGTTGTTGACCGAGACGCTTGAGGAGCGGTTGCGGGAATCGGACGCGGTGATTTTAACTGGCGGCGTTTCGATGGGCGATTACGACTACGTTCCCGACGTGATCCGCAGTGTCGGGGGTGAAGTCGTCTTTCATGGGCTGCCGATTCGACCCGGTAAACCGATCCTCGGTGCGGCCACGAAGGAGGGAAAGTTGATTCTTGGGTTGCCCGGCAACCCGGTCAGTGCGACCGTTGGCTGTCATCGATTCGGGCTATCGCTGCTGGCGAAAATGAACGGCCAAACCGATTGGCTTCCACACTGCCCACGGGTACGGCTAGTCGGCGGAGGAGATAAGACGATCCCGCTTCATTGGTTGAGGTTGGTCAGTTTGACATCCGAAGGCACGGCGGCGGTAGTGACCAGCCAAGGCTCTGGCGACCTGGTATCGCTTGGTCACAGCAGCGGTTACGTGGAACTGCCACCGCAGCAGAGCGGCGAAGGACCGTGGCCTTATCGTTGTTGGAGTTGACCGTCGGCGACTTTTCCAAAGTCGCGTTGCGTAGCCAGTTCGGAGAACTGGCCGACGACTATGCCAGAATATCGGTCATCACGTTGCCGTGCACATCGGTCAATCGGAAATCACGTCCGGCGTACCGATAAGTCAGCTGTTGGTGGTCTAGACCAAGCAGATGCAAAATCGTGGCGTGCCAATCGTGGATGTGGCACTTGTTTTCGACCGCTTCGTATCCGTGTTCGTCGGTCGCGCCGTAGCTGATGCCTCCTTTGACTCCTCCGCCGGCCATCCAAGTGGTGTAGCCCTTGTTGTTGTGGTTACGGCCATCACCGTTTTGAGCAGCGGGAGTTCGGCCAAATTCGCCGCCCCAAATCACCAGCGTATCTTTCAGCAAATCACGTTGTTTCAAGTCCTGCAGCAAACCGGCAATCGGTTGGTCGCATGCTTCGGCTCTGACCTTGTGATCGGTCGAAAGGTTGACGTGTTGATCCCAATTGCCGTGAGTGATTTCGACAAATCGGACCCCTGCTTCGATAAACCGCCGCGCTAGCAGGCACTGCCTTCCAAAACCCGCCGTGTCGCCGCCGTCAGCACCGTACATTGCCAGCGTCTCTTGACTCTCCTGCGAAGTATCCATCAGCGCCGGCATGGTGTCCTGCATTCGAAAAGCGAGTTCGTACGATTCGATCACTCCTTCGACGCCGGGCTGAACTTTTTCTCGCCTGAGCTTTTCGCGGTTGAGCGATTGAATCAAATCGAGTTGGCGGCGTTGTTGCCGGTCCGACAATTTGGGATTCTTGATATCCGGCACCGATTGGCCGCCTGAGGTGGGGGCAAACCTTGCGACCCGGCCGCCGCGTCCCACTTTGGTACCGCCGTAAATCGCTGGCAGGAACGAACTGCCGTAGTTTCGCGCGCTGCCGGCCGGCGGACTGAGTGACACGAATCCGGGCAGGCTGTCGTTTTCGGTACCCAGGCCATACAGCGTCCACGCACCCAGCGAAGGACGAATGAACTGCGCAGTCCCGGTGTGCATCTGGGTCATTGCGCCGGGATGCACCGGTTGGTCACACTGCATCGAACGGATCAAACAAAGGTCATCGGCGTGGTCGGCAACGTTCGGAAACAGATCGGAAATCCATAGTCCGCTTTCGCCGCGCTGGCGAAATTCCCATGGCGACTTGAGCAACGAACCACCGTACTTACCGCTCTTGCCGTGATCCTTGGCGAGCTGTGGTTTGTAATCAAACGTATCGACGTGCGAGGGGCCTCCCTGCATGCACAAGAAGATGACTCGCTTGGCCTTGGCCGGAAAATGGGGTGCCTTGGGTGCCAGCGGATTTCCGGCCGACGCCTGCGGATCCGCCGACGCAACGCTGCTGATTCCGGCCAGTGCCAGGTAGCCGAATCCGGCCGACGCGCTTTGCAGAACTTGCCGACGTGAAAACATGGTCATTTCCTCAGATGGTTGGTTGTATCTTGTCAATGCGGATCGGTTTCTCAATCGATGTAACGAAACTCTGCCGAGGCAAACAAACTTTGGCAGAGTGCCGAAAGTGTCTCGTTTCCACGTGAGCGGTAATTGGTCGTCGGCGCAAACGACTGGAAGAAAGCCGCGGTGGCCGATCGCTCTCCGCTGGTCGGAGGTCTTCCGTAGGCAAGCAAGAACGCTGTTCGCACTTGATCCGCCACTCGATCATTGTCCTTGGCAACACGTTTAGAAAACGCGTCACTTTGTTGGATGACGAATGGATTGTTCATCATGTAAAGAGCCTGGCTGGCGGTATTGGAAGCCTCGCGAGTTCCGATCACGGCGCTGGCATCGGCGAAATCAAACACTTCCATCGAATGGGGCACTTCGTCACGAACGATGGGCAGATAGATACTTCGAAACTTCGCGTCCTGCATGTCCAACTGGTTTTGAACGCGGTTGATGACTTCCTGGTAGGCTTGGGCAGAGGGGGGCCGTTGCATGCCGGGACGGTTCATGAAAGGTCTTCCGCCCGCGTTTGACGGGCCTCGAAAACCTGCTCGACCGCGACCGGACCTCGCTTGTTCTGGTGTAAACGGTCCACCACGTCGCGCCTGGCCCGCCCGCCCGGCCATTTGTTCCATTGCTTTGCGGGCCAATTCGCGAGGATCCCCCAGCACGCCGCCGCGCACTCGCTGGTAACCTGCCTTGGCAACCTCCGAACCACGCGGTCGATCCAAGTCGATTTCGCCGGCGATCGACAGCATCGCGTCGCGGATCGCTTCGGCATCCAGCCGCCTCGGGTTCGCTCGCCAAATCAACGCGTTATCGGGATCGTATTCAAAGTTCTTTTCGTCGTGGTTGGAACTGATTCGATAGATGTGCGACGTCGCGATTTCGCGAACGATCGTTTTGACCGACCAGTTCGATTCGACAAACCGTACCGCCAGATGATCCAGTAATTCCGGGTGACTGGGGGCCTGGCCGGTGACGCCAAAGTTTTCCGTCGACGTGACGATGCCTTGACCGATCATGTGTTGCCAAATTCGATTGACCATCACGCGGGCGGTAAGCGGGTTTTGGTCGCTGCCGATCCAGCGGGCCAATTCCAAACGTCCGCTGGACTGCGAATCGATCGAAACGGAATCGTCACACAATACTTGCGGGAATCCTCGCGGCACCACCTGGCCGGGCTGGTCGATCTCGCCACGAACCAGGACCCGTGCGTCGGAGAACGAATCGCGGTCTTGCACGCCCATGCAGTAGCTACGCGGCTTGCCGTCGGAATCGACGACGGCAAGTTTCGCCGACAGCGCGGCCAGCTGATTGCTGAGTCGAATCCGTTGTTGTTGCGCGGTTCGAGCGTTGTTCGAGTTACCCGAGGTGCGATTACGACGCGCCTGAGCCGACTGGGCAAGAGTGTCGGTCAATTGGCTTCTCAAGTTGGCGAGTTCCTGGGGCGAATAACGTTTGTCAAACGGATTTGGATCGTCGACGGGCAACAAAATCAGGCTGCTGAAACGCCGAGCTTGGACGCCGCGAAAGTTGCCGTATTCCGAAGGCGGGTTTCCAAAGAACGTTTCGGTACCGCCAAAGATGCCGGCCAAAGCGTAGTAATCGGTTTGCGGAATCGCATCAAACTTGTGGTCGTGGCATCGCGCGCAGGCGACCGACGTGCCCAAGAAAACTCGCGTGGTGGAATCGATCTGTTCATCCACCAGGTCGGCGCGGAACTGGACGTTATTCTGTTCGTTGACATTCTTGGGTCCCATCGCCAGGAATCCGGTCGCAATCAGGTTTTGGGACCATTGCTCATCGGTCTTCACCGGCAGCAGGTCGCCGGCGATCTGTTCCTGCACAAATCGATCGAACGGCTTGTCCTGGTTGAACGAATCGATGACGTAATCGCGGTATCGCCAGGCGTGTGGGAACGTCATGTTGACTTCGCGACCGGTCGATTCGGCGTACCGGGCAACATCCAGCCAGTGTCTTCCCCAACGTTCGCCAAACTGGTCTTTCTCGAGCAGGCGATCGACGACAAACGCCACGGCGTCCTCGGGACTTTCTCGCCATTTCTTGGTGAAGTATTCGATCTGCTGCGGGTTGGGAGGCAAGCCGACAAGGTCAAAACAAAGACGCCGCAAAACCTTGTAGGCTTCCGCATCGCCGGCCGGCGTCAAACCCGATTTTTCAAGCTCGGCCAAAACAAAGCGATCGATGTCGGTCTGGACCCAAGAGCGGTTGTCAACTTCCGGAGGCTGCGGTTGGACCGGTTTCTGATAAGCCCAAAAATTTGCCTTGGCATTCTCAATGTCTTCGTCGGTGATCGTCGGTTTGATTTCGGTCACTTTCGTTTCACGCGGATCGGGCGCGCCCATTTCGATCCAGACGCGAAAATCCTCGATCACCTCCGGCGGTAATTTCCGCTTCGGCGGCATCACAAAATCTTCGTGAGTGATCGCGTTGTACAACAGGCTTTCCTGCAAATCGCCTGGAACGATCGCCGGGCCGCTGCTGCCGCCGATGTGAGTCAACTGGCGAGTATCAAGCCGCAAACCGCCCTTCGCGTTTCCCGACTTGTTGGAATGGCATCCATAACATTCCTTGATCAACACCGGGCGAATCTTGGTTTCAAAAAACTTCGATTGTTCAGGTGTCAGTTGATCGCCAGTTGCGGCGGTGCTTAAAGCGGCCACCGCCGCGATGATCAGGAAGACGCGATTGCTTTGCATCACCGGCCCTTGGATTAGTATCACGTGTCCACTTTCTGCTGCTGGGATTCCAGGATCGCCGACTTGGGGACAAGTCGGCCTACGTGAATTTACTTTGCGTGGTATTGAAACGTCGGCAGCAGCGGTTCGGTTTCGCGAAAAAGCCGGAGTGCTGCTGCCCGTCGGCGATTTTTTCAAAATCGCTTCGCGCGCGAGCCAGGAGCGGAGAGCTGGCCGACGGTTTAAACCGAATCGTCTTGCGGACGTTTCGGTTTCTCACCACCGGCATTTCCGTTGCCCCTCTTTCGCTGCTGACCAGGTTTTCCCTGCTGGCCGCCCGGTCGTTTTCGCAGATTCCCTTGACCTGCGCCGCCGGGGCCTTGGCCACGACGTCCGGCCGCCGCCTGATCGCCACGTTGTCGCATCGCAGTCAGCGCCGCGACGAGTTCGGCCGAATCGAGTTTCTGGTCACCATCTTTGTCGAACCTTTCCAGCATCATGGTGGCCATTTTTTGTGGATCGCGGGCTCCTTGCCGGTTTTGGCCCTGCTGGGCGGCGCGAGGTCCACGTTGGCCGGCGCCTGGTTTGCCCGCCTTGGGCGGCTGTGCCAGTGCTTCGACGGTCAAAACACTCATCGCAAGCACCATCATCAATCCCAAACGTTTCATTTTTCTATCCTGTCAGGTGGGGAAGGTAGCGACATCAACTTCGATAGGCCCGAAAAATCAGGCACCTTCCTTCAGGAACGGACCAAAGACCGACTTCAGGACATCGATCGGCCAGGATTTCAAAAAAAATTCCATGTAGGCCGACTTGTCCCCAAGTCGGCCTACTTGGCCAGGATCGCGCGGGCGGCGCGAATGCCGCTGTTCATCGCACCTTGGATACTGGGGGTCTCGCGATGATCGCCGCAGACGTAGACGTTTGGCGCAAGCCCCAAGGATGGGCCGTCCACCGGCAACACTACCGGTTCCAGATCTCGCTTCGGCACGCCAAAGGGAATCCGATAGACTCGCAGCCGTCGCCACTGCGAAACTTCGTTGCCAAACCAGCTGCGGAGTTGCCGGCGGACCTGGGCGTCGGTTTCCTCTATCTCGGTCGTTGGTGACGCATCGACACCTAGGCTGACGGAGATCAGGGATTGGCCCGCCGGTGCGTATTCCGGGGCGACGTTACTTAACACCGTCGCCGTTTGAACGGGTCCTGATTCGTCGCCGCGCAACATCAGGCACTTTCGCGAATCGGGTGGGCGGTTGGCGGCGTAGTAAAAGGTAGTGGCCTGGTTCCACTGCGTGATCAACGGATCGGTTTTCAACAGCCGAGCCGCTGCGTCGCTTTCGGTGGCGATGACGACATGGTCGGCAGTGACCTGTTCACCATCCGAAAGTGTCAAAGTGTGTTGATCCAAGGAGGTGACCGACGACTTCAGACGCAAGCAGCCGCGCGGCAACCGGTCGGACAATTGGCGAGCAATCGCGGCCATGCCGTCGGCTGGAACGGCGACGTCTCCCTCTGCAAACATCCGAAAGACGAATTCGAACATTCGGCTGGGCGTTTCCAGCGATTCGTCCAAAAACACGCCTCCGATGAACGGCCGAAAGAAAGAATCGATCAGTGCGTCGGAAAAGTTGCTCTCACGCAGGTAGGTGATCGTGGCGGTCTGCTGACGACGGTACAGTTCGTCCAGCGAACCAGTTCGGCAGCGGCGGCGAGTTTTGGCGATTTGAATCTTGTCGGTGATCGATCCAACCGGGCTTAGCACCGTTGTCAGCAGGTGTTGGGGGTGGCGCCAGGGATCACACAATGTCGAAAACTTTCCGCCGCATCGGACCAAGGCACCGGGTTGAAAACGCCGTAAACGCAGAGCGTCGTAGTCAAGCAATTCTTGACACGCCGGGTAAGCCGTCAGCAGTACCTGGAAACCGTGGTCGAGGGTAAAACCGTCGACGACGTCCGAACGGACTCGGCCACCGATCCGATCGGTTGCTTCCAGGACCAGCACCGACCGATTTGCTTCGGTCAGCTTCACGGCGCAAGACAATCCGGCCAGGCCGCCGCCGACAATCACCACGTCGCAAGGTTGAGTTGGTACAGGCAATAATGTTTCTCGCTAGATGACGCGGTGGCCTCGTTCGGTCAGTTTTTCGGCCAGCGTTTGTTTCGGTTGGTATTCCCCATGGACCAGGCGAATTTCTCCCGGCGGCTGTTGCATCGATTCAGCGAATCCGATCAAGTCGGCTTGATCACCGTGAGCCGAATAGCCGCGAATGCGATGAATGTCGGCGGCGATGTCGTACTTGCGGCCGTCCAGTCGTACCCAATCGCTGCCGCGGGCGATGTAATGCCCCGGCGTGCCGCCCGCCTGGTAGCCGACAAAAATGATGTCGGCCTTCGGATCGCCGATGAATCGTTTCAAGTAGTTGACGACACGGCCGCCGGTACACATGCCGCTGCCGGCGATGACGATTGCCGGCAGTTTGTGCTGATGCAAGTACTCCAACGTGTCTTTGTGTTCGCGATGATCCCCGACCGTCGTCAGGTTTTCAAAAACGAGCGGCTGGTCGTCGGTCCGCATTTGATGTTGCGCTTCGACGCTCCAGTACTGCTGCATGTCGTTGTAAAGTTCGGTGAATCGTGACGCCAGGGGCGAATCGACGATCACGTCCACTTGCTTCATCAACGATCGGCCTTCCGTTTTTTGTACCCGTTCGAAGATGGCGTTCATTTCGTACAACAGCGCCTGCGTCCTGCCCAAACTGAATGCCGGGATGATCGTGACACCTTTGTCTCGGAGCGTTTTTCGCAACACCTCTTCCAGAGCGTGCTGGCGATCCTGGCTTGTCGGATGAAGCTTGTCCCCGTAGGTGCTTTCCAAAACCAACAAGTCCGCTTGGGGAGGGCTACTCGGTTTGCGAAGCAGCGGATTGTTTCCCGATCCAACGTCGCCGGAAAAAACGACGACCTTGCCGTCGGGCAACTTGACTTCAAAAACAGTGGAACCAAGCACATGTCCGGCGGTGTGCAGGCGAACGTTGACCCCGTCGGCGATCGGGTGCCAGGTGTTGTAAGGCAGCGGACGCAACCGTTTGCCGACGTGACCAAGGAATTTTCGAATGAGATTCCGAGACCGCGTGAAGCCAATCTTCAGCGCGTCTTCCATCACCAGCGGCAGCAACTTTGCCGTTGGTTGGCTGCAATAGATCGGCCCGTCAAAGCCGGCGGCCAACAGGTAGGGAATCCGTCCGGCGTGATCGATGTGAACATGGGTCAGCAGCAAACACTCGATTCCGTCAAGCGAAAAGTTGATTTCCGGATTGGGATGTTTTCTGGCATCGTCTCCTTGAAAGATGCCGCAATCGACCAGCAGACTTCGTTTGGAGTCCCATTTCAGTTGATGACAAGAACCGGTCACGCCCTGGTGGGCACCGTGGTGGATGAGTTTCATGGAATCGTTCCCTGGTTATTCGTGACGCCAGGGTAGCAGCCTGGAACGAATGTGCCGACCGCACTTTGGAGTGCTCCGACTTGTCGGAGCCTTCCCTTCTATACGCGTCAATCAACAATGTGGGTGAATTGATTCGCGTGCTGCCGGCCGCGTTACGACTGATCCTTGCGGAGGTAACCGGCGCTGGTTTGGAAGTAGCGTTTGCGACGCTGGGTCGGTTGGTCATCCTGCTGGGAAGCGTTTTGAAGATCAGCGAGGTTGGCTTGGCAGTACCGGCAGCCGATTTCGTCCAGATGAAATTGGATGTAGTCGCGAGGTTCTTTCTCCAACGTGCCCAGCACATATTGTCCCAGTTCGGACCGGGTCGGGCATGACAGACGGGCTCGCCGCCAGATCGCACCGATCGTATGCAGGCCGGCTGTCTCGCGACCGCGAACCTCGATCAATCGGTTGCGCAGTTCGGAATCGGTTCGCAACCGATGCTCCAGTTCCGAGCATCGGCCAGCCGGGAGAGCTTCGTCTAGAAAGGCCGCCAGTTCAGCTTCCGTAAATTCGCTCATCGCGGTTCTCACCCGTCATACCGGCTCAGGCATAGCGTCACGTTCTGGCCGCCAAAGCCGAAACTGTTGTTCAGCGCGTATTGTACGTCGGCTTGGCGCGCCTGGTTGGGGACATAGTCCAAGTCGCACTCGGGATCGGGGTTTTCGTAATTGATGGTTGGCGGCAAGACAGAATCACGAATGCTCAGCAAGCAGACAATCATTTCGGTCACGCCGGCGGCCGCGATCAAGTGCCCCATCATGCTTTTCGTGCTGCTGACGGGGATATTGGCAGCATCGTCGCCGAATACTTCTTTGCACGCCTTGGTTTCGACCTTGTCATTGACGGTGGTGCTGGTGCCATGGGCGTTGACGTACTGAATATCGGATGGATTCAAGCCAGCGTCGGCGATCGCCATTCTCATTGCGGCAATCCCGCCGTGGCCGTCAGGTGGAATGTCGGTGATGCGGTAGGCATCGGCCGTCGTTCCGTAACCGGCGACTTCGCCATAGATGTTAGCACCGCGCGCTTGGGCCGATTCGAGTTCTTCCAGGATGACCACCGCCGATCCTTCGCCCAAGACGAATCCGTCGCGCAGACGATCAAACGGGCGGCTCGCCTTGGTCGGTTCGTCGTTGCTTTCGCTAAGGGCGGTGAGCAGATTGAAGCCGGTGACGCCAAACGGATGAATCATGCTGTGGGTGCCGCCGGCGAGCATCACGTCGGCGTCACCGCGGCGAATGATCTCGGTCGCTTCGCCGACTGCTTGGCTGCTGGCGGCGCAGGCGGTCAGGCAATTCAGGTTGGGACCCTGGGCATTGAACATGGTTGCCAGGTGGGCGGCCGGCATGTTCGGTTCCTGCTCCAGTTCGGCGGCCGGATCGAGGTACTTCAGCCCCGCTGCGATGAACTTGGAAGCTTCGTACTGGCCATCTTCCAATGCCGCCGACATCATTCGGCTGAAGGTCATGAAGTCTTGGTTGCCTTCGCCGCTGCCCATGTAGATGCCAAAGCGCGTCGGGTCGGTGATCGAATCGATCACTCCCGCGTCGGCCATCGCTTGCTTGGCCGCGCCGACGGCGAACTTGGTGTGTCGGCCGCGAACCTTCCAGCGTTCGGCCGGCTCACCCGCGTCGGTGACGTCCCAATTCTTGACCTCGGCACTGATCTTGGTCGGAAATCCGCTGGCGTCGAACAACGTGGTGGGGGCAACGCCACTTTGTCCTTCTTTCAATCCCGCCCAAACAGTTGCGGGATCGTGGCCCATCGGATTGATCATTCCAATTCCGGTGACAACAACACGACGACGCATCGAATACAGCTTTCTTTGAAAAGGAACGACAATCAAAGGTTGTCATAAATGGGGATCGGTTTTCCGCTCTGGTCGACCGCCACATGAAAAAAGTTCATCACTCGCAGCATGGACCCCAGATCGCCGGGCCGGAAGAGCGGGCCGTCGGTGAAACGTCCCTCTTCCAGGAAGGCAAACATCAGGTCGATTTCAGCCTGCAGATGATCATCACAGTGGCTGGTTCCGGTCACGGTGGCGCCGTTGTCCTGCACGGCGTCGAGCTTGACGATGTATTGAAGCTGGTCACCGGTGCGTGCAGGGGCGTGGAATTTTGCTTTTCCCACTTTTGCCAACACCACACGTTTTTCAAACGCAAAATGTTCGGCGACCAAAATGCCGCCCAACTGCGCCATCCCCTCGATGATCAACGTGGGCGGCAGTACCGGGAAACCCGGAGAATATTGTTCGACAACTTCCTCATCGAGCGAAACGTTCTTGAGGCCGTGGGCGTGACTGCCACTGACGAATTCGGTAAATCGATCAACCCATAACCAACGCATCGCCGGGGGTCACCTGGTGCCATGTGATTGAGGCGGAAAATTCTGTCCTGACGATCGACTGTCGGCAACTTTTCCAAGGTCGCTTCACGTAGCCGGTTCGGAGAACCGGCCGACAGGCTGCACAGCCAATTCGGGCGCTAACCCACTTTGCTACCAACATAGTTGCAGAGGTCACCGACGGTCAGCAGGTTACCGAAATCTTGAACCCGCGGATTCTTCTCGAATTCGGCCAGGTCAGCCCATGGCATCCGTCGCTTCAGTTCGGCCATGCCGTCGGCAGTGACCACCCCGTCCAACACATATTGGCTGTTGGTCAAGATGTCTTCGGGGGAGAGTTCTTCGCGCGGGATGGTGATGTCGAACGCTTTTTCCAGCTTGAAGACGATGTCGAGGAAGTCAATCGATTCGGCGCCAAGATCGCCCACCAACGTTGCTTCGGGGCTGACTTCGTCGTCATCGACTCCCAACGCCTCCATCAGTGCCTCCTGGACCTTTTCAAATATTTCTTCTTGGGCAAGTGCCATGGGGAAATCCCTTTTTCAGGTGGTTTGGTAAGTGAGTTTTTCAGTAGGTTGAATGATCGTCAGTTGGTGACCGCGAGATCGCCAAACAGTTCTCGGAATTGAGCCTCTGCCAGCCGGCGAACTTCGGCGTCGGTTCCAATCCGCTGGCTGTCTCCGGTGACACAACGTTCCAGTACCAGGCGAGCCGACACCGTGACGCGATCTTCCTTGGTCGCCTTCGCTTTGATGGTGGTGAAGTTTCCTTCTTCCTTGGCTTTTTCGACCGTCAGCTTTAGCGTTTCGCCGGGTGCTAAAAAGTCGCCAAACTTGACACCTCGGACCTCTCGAAGCAATACCAACGGGCTCTCAAAGTCGTCGCTGACGCGGATCAGCCATACGGCCGCCTGATGAAGCGCCTCCAGCATCATCACACCAGGCATCACAGGAAAGTTAGGGAAGTGATCGTTCAGATACTCTTCCTCGGCGCGCAGCGTGCGCGTGGCAGTCAATTTTTCGCCCGGTTGGACCGAGGTGATTTGATCGATTTGACAGTATTTCATCTGCACTCGGAAATGTCCTCAGCAGGTGGTGGGGAGCAGAGGAATCTTGGTGATGCCCGCGCCCGTTGCCCTGGATGGATCGTGCTTGGAGAGGTCCTACCATAGTTTCCCGCAAAATTCGCCTCAACCGTAGTTGCCAGAGCTGCCCAATCTTGGCTGCAGGCAAGCTGACTCGGAAAGATCGCTTCTTGGGCGGTAGCGAAAGTCGCCAAGACTTTCGGTAAAGCCCAGTCCGGCTGAAACTCTTGGCGAGTTTCGCTGCCCTAAGCCCCCAATCTTGCCCGCAAATTCGATCACCGATAATGGTCAACGGACGGCATCCTTCCGCTGGGTGACTTCAACGCTAAGGTTTTCCACGCTGTCATGCAGCGAGTCTGTCCGTCATCCGGCAAGAAGGCTACGGGTCCGGAAGGTCTTGCTCGTTCGTTTGACCGGTTTCCAGGAGGCCTTGCACGTTCGTTTGACCGGTTTCTGGAAGGTCTTGCACGTTCGTTTGACCGGTCGCCTGAAGGACCTGGGCGTTTTTGCGATGTTCGATTCTTTTGGCTTGAACGATCACCAGTACCCCGGCGATCAACAGGCAGGCACCCAGGATTCGCAGTGGCGAGGCGGCCGCTCGCGGATTGCCCAGCATGCCAAAATGGTCCAGGCAGATCGCGGCGACGGTTTGTCCAGTCATCACGGCGGCAAACCAGGGCAGCGATCCGACCCGCGGGACCAAGATCAACGAGGTCGTCACCATCACCACCCCGATCGCTCCGCCTCCCCAAATCCACCACGGCAACTGCGACGGAGGCGTGGTGAAGCGGGGTGGAAATTGGCCGGCGAAAAGTGTCACCACAAAGAGAATCGCTGTTCCCGAAGCAAAGGAGATCAGCGACGCCTGCAGCGGGTGGGCGACGTTTCGACCGAGTTGTCCGTTGACGCTGGGTTGGGCTCCCAGCAAGCATCCTGCCGCCAAGCCGATCAAAACGGCCACCAGAATCAGTCCCGGTAATTGCATGTTCCACTGCCCAAATAAGGCTCGATCGCCTCGATCGTTGACGGTTCGTTGATCGACAGTTTACCAAAACCTCGCACGCCACCCGCCTCGATGGCCGTCAACTGATGCTCCTCGTAGTTGGTCACCAGCATCACCGGCACGCGGCCGACTTCCGGATCGGCTTTGATCGCCTTGATCACCTCCAAGCCGTCGGAGTAATCGCGATCCAACTTGCGGTTGACCGTGACCAGATCGACTTGCTGGCTGCGAAGAATATCAAGTGTGTCTTCGGCTCCGTGAGACTGAATGACCGATGCGCCGAAGTGAGCGGTCACCATCTTTCGAATGGTATCGAAATCGGGTCCGCAATTGCCGCAGTCCAAAAGTGTTTTCGTCATTCAAGATCGGGGCGTGTCTTTGTGATCGGTGGGCTCTGGGAAGCCCACACGAAGGCACAAAGACACGAAGAAAGAGGCAGCAGAAGAGGGTTTCGCTTCGCGAACGATTTCGACTTGATTATTCAGCCGACAAACCGATGGCGAACAGTTTGTCCTTGGTGCTGATGAAGATCGTTTCGTTCGCGGCAACCGGCGTGCTGTAAACACTGGTACCCATGTTGATCTCCTCGATCGGTTCGTTGTTGTCCTTCCCGAATTCGAAGATACAGACGTCACCATCTTCGTCGCCAATGAAAACATGTCCGTCGGCGATCAGCGGGCTTCCCCAGCTTTGCGCCAACATGTCGTAGGTGAAGTGGATGATCGGTTTTCCGTCCTTGGTGCCCTTGGCATCCAGGCAATGAACCAATCCGGAAAAGTCGGCGATGTACAACACGTCGTCCTTGATCGCCACCGTTCCGCAGCTGCGATGCATTTCTTCTTCGAAGTCGATGGTGCCGTCGTTGTTGCTGTCGGCCATGTCATAATGCCAGACGACGCCTGAATTCGGGTTGTCGACTTCGATTTCACCGTTTTCGGGTTCGACCGCCTGAATTCGCTTGTGCGGAATCGGCTTGCGGGCGTCTCCTTCCAACTTCATCGCCAACTGCGGCGAAATATCGCCTCGTTTGGTCGGGTCGATGCACCACAGGTGACCTTCGCCTTCACCATGTTCGGGGTCCTGCCCGACCGCGATGTAGACCAACCCGTCGTAGGCAACGGGTGTGGCGATCAAGTTGTTTCGAGTTCCTTCGCCGCCCAGCACCCACTTGGAGGTTTTGGGGTTGCAGTCGAACTTCCACAGCAGTTCCGGCTTTCCGTCCTGGCCGCCGTCGGCTCGGAAGCTATACAAAATTCCGTCACCGCCGGCAAACAAGACTTGCGGCACACCGCCCAACACGCCGACCGCGGGGCTGGACCATTGGCCGTGAAGAATGTTGGCACCGGGCGAGGCATCGGTCCACAACACTTTTCCACTGTTTTTGTCCATGCAGATGAACGCCGGGGCTGACGGTGCGGGCAGGTTGATATGAGATTCGTCCAGGCCATTGCTGGTGTTGACGAACAAGAGGTCTCCGTAGCTGGTGACGCTGCAGGAACACATGTTGTGCTGGCTGATTCCCAAAGACTTCATCATGTCGTAGACCCAGATCACGTCGGCGTCTCGTTTGTCGTCGACTCCCAACTCTTTGAAGAAGATGATCCGCGGACCGACTTGTCGAATCGTCAGCGTTCGCTGGGAACCGCCAAACTTGCCGGTCGCCTTCCAAACCTTTCCGTCGGTAACCGTTTCGACTTGGACGTCGCCTTCGACCTCTTCACCCGCATCGCCAAGAAGCTGCTTGGCATCGTCGATCAACACGCCTTCGGCGAGTCCCGAAAGGGTGTTGGCATGAAGATCGGCTGACGGTCCGCTGCTCATGATGTCGGCAACCTTTGCCGGTTCGTTTTGAAGCGGTCCGTCATCTTCTCCGTCGTGGAATCCCTTGGTGTCCAGGCAGCGGACTTCACCGCGGCTGGTGACAAACCACAAACGTTCGCCCTCGACCAAAGGCGCACAACAGATACCTTGCAGCGGCCAATCGTGAACGCGGCCGGTGATCAGTTTTTCGCTGCTGTGCTGCCACAGGAAGTCACCCGTTTTTTCATCAAAAGCCAGCAAGCAACCGAGGTCGACCTGCGACGGATAGCGTTTCAAGTGTCCCGCACCGTTGTTGGTGCCGACAAAAACGGTGCCGCCAGCAACGACCGGGTTGCCGTAAGTCTGGCTGCCCAGGTTGGAGTACCAGCGAATGTTCAGCGCCTTGGCGTTGTCCCACTCGCCAGTCCTGCGATCGAATTTTCCGATATCCCACTCCAGCGGCAGGTTTTTCGCTCCGGGAACGTTGTTCTTTTCGCGGGTGCCGCCCCACTGCGGCCAATCGCCGCCCGCACCGATCACCTCTTCGACATCGGCCCATTCGGCAACCAACGCGGTGGAATCTTTGGACGAGTCAGCGACCAACGTTTCTTGTAGCGGTGTTTCCACAGCGGCGCTTGCAGCCGCGGTCACGTTGCTGAACTCCGACAAGCTGGTGGTGACGTTGCCGGCCGAAGCGGTTTGGTTGCTGGTGGCGGTGATTTCGCCGGTGGAGACATCGATGTTGCTGGCGGTCGGCGGTTTGCATCCGCCCAGCGTCACGGAGGCGATACTGCCCAACAGAACGGCGCCGAACATCAGAGTCCAAGCCGAAAGTTCATTTTTGCGCATGGCTATCAAGTGATTGGTGAGGGAAGTGTTGTGGTTCGGAAAATGGTGGTGTGGTGATAGGTGAGGTCCTGGCGACACGTTGCTGTCAGGCAGATCGCGTTGCCGCATCGCGGGCAGGCCAATGATACTGCCGGCGATGCGAAGCGATCCCGTCCAACTGGGCGTCGACTACAGCTCGGAATTGGGTTTGACTTCGATGTTGTCCAAGTAGAGCTCGGCGACCTTGGCGTTGCCGTAAAGTCCGGGGCTGGAATTGAGATTCGGCGACTCGTCGCGCGCCGTGATGGTCCATTCCTTCGGTTCGGGCTGACCTTTGGGCCAAACCTTGCCCCGCAGGATGGCCACCGACGCAGGCGGTTCGCTTTCCAAGTCGACTCGGAATTTCATTCGGTACCAGGTGTCTTCTTTCCAAGGGAAATCGACGGTGGAAGCCATTCGCAGCTGAGCCGACCAAGATCGGATTTGCAGCTGTTGGTGTTCGCCCATCAAATCCAAAACGTATCCATGGGCGGTCAGGCCGATGTCGGGCAACTGATCGCTCATCCGGGCACCGCGAACATCGGCGGCGATCGTGTACTCCGAAAGATCGCTGTGCCCCATCCAGGCTCGGCTGCGAGCACCCTTGGGAATGGTGGTGACTTTGGTCAGCACGTTCGATCCGTCGACTTCGCGAATCACGTGGCGATACCGGGCACCAACCCACGACAGAGGTGCGTCGTCCAATTGGTCAAAGGTGAACTTCCAAGGCAGCGGCGGCACGATTCGCACTCGCGTCAAGCCGGTCACGTCGCCGACCTTGGCGGTGATGGTGGCGGCGGTATGGGCGGCGTCGGCAGAGGCAATGAAGGTCGATCCGTCAATGCTGCCGGGACCGTCGACCTGATAACTGACGTTTGCCGGTGCATCGAGTTTCTGGCCCAGAGCGTTGTAGACGTTGACCGACAGTTCCAGCTTTTCGCCCGGCTTCAATAGGGCTTCGCCCGGTGTGATTTGCACCTGCGCGACATCTGGGTTGTCGGTGACGGGAAGTTCCTTGCCCATCGACGCGATATCGACCGGTGTCTGCTGGGCACCTTCTTTGCCGACGCAGTAGAGCGCCGTGGTGCTGGGGAAGTACAACCGGCCATCGGCGACGATCGGCGAACCGCCGAAACCGGTATCGCGAATGCGACCCTTGCTGAGCACTTCAAAACCGGCCGCCGTCGGTTTGACGATCGCCCAGCGGCCGTTTTCGGTGGTCACGTAAATCTTGCCGTCGGCATGCAACAGCGCCGATCGCTGGCGGCTGCCGACAAACGCTTTACGTTCGACGATGGGCGCGCCGGTTTCGGCATCAAAGATCCACATCTTGCAGCGGTCATCGACGACGTACAGCCGATCGCCGATCAACACCGGTTCGCTGTAGCCGACCACGACTTCCATCTGTTTCCACAGTTCTTCCATCTTGGTCGCCTCGCCAGTGCCGCTGATCTTCAGTCCGGCGACAGCTCCCATCACGTTATTGAAATCGCCGACATTCTCCTCGCTGTGGCTGGCAAAAACGCGGTTTCCAACCACCAGGGGTGTGGCAAAAATTCCCCGGCGCGAAAGCGAATAGCTCCACAGCGGTTTGCCGGTGCGCGGCTGAAATCCCCAGATGCGACCGTCGCCGGCGCCGATCACCAGTTGCCGTTGGCCGTCGATCGTGACCAGGCTGGGGGCTGAATAGGTCGTATCGAAAGGCAGGTCGGTGGTGCCGCTGAACCAAATCACCTTGCCGGTTTTTTTGTCCATCGCGATCAGGCGATGATTCGGTTTCGCGCGGTCGCCCCAGTTGATGATGATTCCACTGATGATGACCAGGTCTTCGTGAACGATGGGAAAGTTGGTGCGCCCGCCATAGGTACTTAGCATCCCGAATTGTTCGTGAAGCGGAATCTTCCAGAGCGTCTCTCCCGTTTGGCCATCGATGCACTGAAAAATGTCGCAGGCGCCCAGTGCGTACACATTTCCGGTTTCCGGATCACCGACGACGCTGCTCCAACCGACTCGTTCGGCCGGCACGTCCGACAACCAGACGTTGTACCGATTCTCCCAGAGTGTTTCGCCCGTTTTGGCATCCAGACAGACAACTCGTTCGCCCTCGCGAGGCGTTCCGGGATCGGAACGTTGGATGGTGTAAAGCTTGCCGCCCATCACGATCGGCGTGCACGGTCCGCCAATGTCGTCCCGCTTCCACAGCAAGTTGCTGCCTTCGCCTCCTTCCGGATCCCAATCTTCGGGAAGCCCGGACGCCTCGGCAGTTCCGTCATAATTGGGGCCGCGCCAGTAGGGCCAATCGGCTGCATGGGCCACCGTGGTTGCAGTAGTAGTCATCACCGAAACTGCCGCGGCCAGCAGGACGCTGCCTGGAAGCCAACGATTGAAACTCAAGTGCATCGGGAAAACCTTGGGAAGATTGGGATGGGAACAATCAGACGAGGAGATGAATTTCGGAGCCGCTGCCGATCGGTGCGGCCCGCCAGTGGTCAGTCAAAGTGCTCGTCGGTGGGATCAAAATTGGGTGTACAGAGAATCAACACCGTCATCTCGCCACAGGCCCGGTGTCGCACACCGGGTGGAATCAGCACGCAGGTCTTGGGACGCACCGGATGTCGACATCCGTCCAGTTCGATGGCTGCGTCGGAGTCGCATTCCAGCACAACGTACACTTCGGTGTGATTCTTGTGGTAATGGGTTGCCGCGTCCGCGGTGATCTGGGTCAGGTGAACGGTACCGGGAACTTCGTCTCGGTCGGCAAAGGCACGGCGGGCGATGCCGCAGGGGCACGCGACGCCGGGTAGGGAGGTCAGGTCGACGACCTCGGCTCCCGAAATCGCCTGTTCGATCGACTTTTCGCTCACGTTGTGCAGGGCACCCTCCAAGTAGGTGTCACGTCGGCCGCCAGCAGCGACCGATGGGCTGGCCGATCCTGGTGGGCAAGTGGGCACGCGGTCCAGAACCGCCGCACGGCTCCCATGACCGCCAGTTTGGGCATTTGGCTAGCAGAATCTGCAGTTTATACCGATCGATCCAAATGTGCCACGCGCAGAATCCGAGGATCGCATCGGGTCGCTACAAGCGGCAAATTTTCGTTAAACGGCAAAGTCTGCCAAGAGGCCGAAAATCAGCTGGAACATTGATCGAACGGGCGTTGGGGGTCGATACGGATACAGAATCGCCCGAAATCGGAGCTAGCGGCTCGTGGCTGCTATCACTTCAACGGGCGACGGACCCAGAGGCTCTTACATTGGATGTTCGAGTCTCGTTGGTGTTCGGAATCACCTTGTATCGAATCCTGATCCACGATCGTGCTTGTCACCTTGGTGGATGACGGGTCGACAAGCTGAACGAAGTCGGCGGGCCGGGTGTCCGCACCCGACCCGTTTTGTGCCTGTCGAGGATGTGGTGGAGGTGTGCCCGTCGGCGACTTCGTCCGACGAATGCATCTCAACCGCCCGTGCCCGAGCGACAGGGGAAGCGACTGACAAGGTGGCCGATCACCACGATCACACACCGCGAAATTGCGATAAGGGAGACGTGGCTCCAATGAAGCGGATAATTATGACGATGGCCCTAGTTCTCGGTTGCAGCATCTGTAGCCAGAGCTTCGGTTTTGATCTTTTGGATCGAATGCTTGGTGTCAAGGGCTGCGGCAGTGCCAGCAGCTGCTGTGACACCGGATGTGATGCACCCTCGTGTTGCGAACCGGCCTGTGGCTGCGAAGCATCGGGTTGCTGTGCCGAACCAGCCTGTGGCTGCGAAGCACCCGCCTGTTGCGAATCGAACGCTTGCTGTGCCGAGCCGGCTTGTGGCTGTGAAGCACCCGCTTGTGGTGCTCCTTCGTGCTGCGAGCCCGCATGTGGTTGCGAAGTTTCTTCGTGCGACAGCTGCTGTGACCCCTGCGGCCGAAAAAGCTGCGGCGGGCTGCTCTCGAAGCTGTTTGCTAAGAAGAGCCGCTGTGGCGGATGCGACAGCTGCTGCGAACCGGCTTGCGGTTGCGAAGCACCCGCTTGCGGATGCGGCGACTCTTCGTGCTGCGAACCAGCCTGTGGCTGCGAAGCTCCTTCGTGCTGCGAGCCGGCTTGCGGATGCGAAGTTTCTTCGTGCGACAGCTGCTGTGACCCCTGTGCCAAGAGAGGCTGCGGCGGATTGCTGGCGAAACTGTTCGGCGGCTGCAACAAGGGCTGCTGCGACAGCGGTTGTGACAGCTGCTGCGAACCCGCCTGCGGTTGCGAATCCTCGTGCTGCGAACCGGCTTGCGGTTGCGAAGCTCCCGCTTGCGGATGTGCAGCTCCCGCCGCCGCCCCGGCGATGGAAGCAGCTCCGATGCCCCCGGCACCGGTGGTTGACCCCAGCGCAAGCTTGAACGCCAAGCGTCGCGTCATTCAGGCCAGTGCCGTTTACGTCCGCTAATTTTTAGCAGACGTTGGTGCTGAAATCCTTTCAGACGTGACCCAAAACGACCCGCCGAGGGTAAACCTCGTCGGGTCGTTTTTTTGTTGGCCAGTTCTCCGTTTCTGGACAGCGAGCGATCACGGTGAAACCACCACGAGCGTAGCGAAACTCGCCAAGAGTTTCGGCGGGACAGAGATTCACCGAAAGTCTTGGCGACGTCTTGGCGAGTTTCGCTACCGCCCAGCATGACGGCACTGTTTTCGCTTTGCTAGCACGAAGTAACGTTGACCCCTGAGCCGGTCTTGCCTACTTAACAGACGTTCCTTGCTTCGGTCGATCTCCCCAGCCCATGTCATGCCCAAGACGATCTTTTTTTCCGTTGGCGAACCGAGTGGCGATCAGCATGCGGCTAGGTTGATTCGTGAGATCCAATCGGTCCAGCCGGAGATTCGCGTGCGCGGATTCGGCGGGCCGCAGATGAACGATGCCGGATGCCGGCCGGATCTTGATCTGACCGGCCATGCGGTGGTCGGGTTGCTGGAAGTGCTTCCCAAACTTCGGCAGTTCTTTCGTTTTGCCGATCAGGCCGAGGAGATTTTTCGCGGCGGCGCAGTCGATGCCGTGGTGTTGGTTGATTTTCCAGGATTCAACTGGCACATCGCTCGGCGAGCCAAGAAGTATGGCATCCCGGTGTACTACTATTGCCCGCCACAGTTGTGGGCCTGGGGCGGTTGGCGAGTGAAGAAGATGCGACGCTACGTGGACCACGTGCTCGCCGTGCTGCCGATCGAGGAGGAATACTTTCGCAGCCATGGAATCGCGACCACTTTTGTCGGACATCCTTTTTTTGACGCCGTCGGCGACAACGAGTTGGATCGGCGGTTGTTGGCGCGGCTGCAGGACGTACAAGAGGACGGCGATCCGTTGGTGGCGGTGTTGCCGGGATCGCGTGACCACGAGGTGCATCGTAATTGGCCATTGATGATCCAGGCGATGCGCCGGCTTCATCCCCGCCATCCCAGGGCTCGATTCCTGGTCGCTTCCTATCGTGATCGGCAATGCATCTGGTGCCGTGATCAGTTGACCGAAGAGGACGCGAAAATCCCGATCGAGTTTTTTGTCGATCGAACCAGCGAAGTGATCGAAGCGGCCCGCTGTGCGATGATGGTCAGCGGCAGCGTCAGCTTAGAACTGATGGCCCGCCGGACCCCGGCCGCGGTGGTCTATCGGGTCGGACGGCTGTTGCACCTGTTCGGCAAGGCAGTGCTCCGGTTGAACAGCATCACTCTGCCGAACCTGATGGCCGGCCGCACAATTTTTCCCGAAATGGTCTCGGTCGGATCGACCGCACCGGCCGTCGATTTTCTGACCGAATCGATCGACGCGATGCTCGGCGACCAGTACTACTTTCGGCAGACGCTGCAGCAGCTGGACCAATTGCGTTGGCAATATGCCCAGGGCGGAGCCTCGGCCGCTGCCGCGCAGTGGATCTGCGGGCAGCTCGCCGATCAGCCATTGCCGCCAATGATCGAAACTCACCGCGCCGCTTGACGGCAGCACCCTGTACAGTTTCGTGGTGCGGCATCATGCCACCAGGAAGATCCTGCACTTCAACGTCACCACCAACCCGACCGCCGAGTGGACGGGACGACAAATGGTGCAGGCATTCCTGCACCTCATTGTCAGTCTCCTTGGCAAAACGGTTACTGCGAACGGGTGATCGGATCGATTCGCCGCGAGTGCTTGAATCAGATAATCGTACTGGGCCAGCGGCACTTGATGCGCCGGCTTCGCGACTACGCTTGCTACTACAACCAGCACCGCGTCCATCAAAGCCTGGGAGGTGACACGCCACAGGGACGAGCCCCCGAACCGCCCGATCGAGGTGAAGTGGTGGCGATTCCACATCTCGGCGGCTTGCATCATCGCTACACGCGCCGGGCAGCCTAGCGTCCAACTTCCGTGGTCGGACCAAACCCTTTGGATCACGCCTGTCTGACCGTCTGCGCGGACGGTGAGAACCGGGCGGATTTTCGACACTGCGGCGTCAAAACCGCGCAGCAACAACCAGCAATTCCACTCCCATGGGAGCCAACCAACCGCCTCAACAACCAACTTGTCAAAGAACAAACTGAAAACCTGTCCAGCGGATCAGGTTTTCGGTAGGGACAGGTGGCGTGTACGTTCCACAACATTCAAAAAGGCGACGGATCCAACGGACCAAATTTGGTTTTCTGTAATGTGAATTGAACCCGACATTTCACTACTCCATGATTAGCGCTCTTGCTCTCAGTGCTTCAGGTTGGCTCTGCAAAAACTTCAGCACGACTGGGTGCGGTCCGCTTGATGCGCGTCAAACACCATGATTCTAGCGACTCGTGCTGGGCATAAGGTCAGCGACAGTCGGTTTTGACTGAAGCGATTTCTCATACACGTTGCTCCAGATCTTGCTCAGCAGAATACAGCGAAGCGTCATGACGTGCTGGCCGCCTTCACGGTGCCAACGCATCCCCGAGAGCTTCATCCGCTCGCTGACAATCTGCTTACACGCTGACTCCACCACGCCACTGCCAATCGGGTAACCTCGCTCTCGTGCCGAGGCGAAATCCATGAATCGCTTGTAACGACGCAAGTACCTCTCGGCTTTGTCGGCATCGGAAGCGAAGGTCTTCTTGTAGCCGTGCAGCTCTCTCATCTTTGCGATCGAGCGCAGCACCCGACCATGACCGCCCGGCTCCAGCAGAAGACCACGAGCACGTGACAGCCAATCCGCACGCTCAGACTTGCCCACTTGCAATGCATCCGCGATGGTCGTCAGTCGCTCGCTTGCATGATAGTAGTCAACAATCCGCGTGATCTTGATTCGCCGACCATCGACGAAGAACTTCCGTAGAGCATTCTTCCAGTACGCGGTTTCAATCTTGCCAGCGTCTGTGACGTAGACCACTTCGGGCAGGTCTTTGCCGCAGGCTCTCAGGGTTTCTGCCAGCAACGATGTCAATTCATTCGAGAGTGTGTGTTGATTCGACTCAGGAGCCTGCCCCAAGTACACCGTTCCGAGTTTCTTCCCCTGATCGATGACGCTAATGCACGCCACACCGGCCATCTCAAAGAAACTCCAAGGAGCCAAGCCGAGAGAAACACCGTCACGACTTACCGACAGCACTGCGGTTCGATCGTTTTTGCGGACTTCGTTGACCAATTCGAGCAATTTCGCGACTTGGGCTTGTTGACGAAGTGACCCCAGAGAAGCTGCAAGATTTGCCGTCAATTTCCGAAGTTTCTCATTGCCGATCGAAAGACCGAAGCGATCTTGGATCATTTCGCGAGTGCGCCCCTGGGTGCTTCCACTGGTCGCAAATTGCTTGCCGACGATGTCAGCGGCTGCGGGAGTAAACCCGTTCTCGATTCCGAGCAGCAATTCGATCGGGAAGATCGTTTTCCCATCGCGTCCTCGGCGGTAGCGTGCGCGATCGAGGGACAGTTCACCAAACGGCGTGAGGATCTGGGATCGCAACGTCTTGTCCGCCAACCGCCGATAGTTCTGCCCGTTGTGCTCAATGGTTCCGGGCATCTGACCAAGTTCCGGTTCCAGTTGGGAAACAAGCCACTGAAGAACAGAATTGGCGGAACGACGAACTTCGGTGGCGAGGCGATTTTCAAGTGCATACATCGAAGTGGCTGAAACTCCATCGGAAAGGAACTGCGAAACCGCCTCGACAATGGCGTTGATCAAGTCGCCAGCAATTCCATTAACCGCCTGAGAAACATCGCTTTCTGTGATTGCACGAACAAGGCTTCCTGCCTTAACTTGGACATCCATGAGGTTTCCTTTTGAACGGGCTGTGTGGTAACAACCAGTTTCCTGAGGAAGCCTCTTTCTATGAATAGCAATCACATGCCGAAATCAGGCGCATAACGCGGATCGCACCCGCACGACTGATTGATTCGATGGGTCCAGAATGCGGAAATCCATGGGAACAATGTCTGCTTTTTTTAGATGCTCTAGCAACCCTTTTTGCACTTTGGGCCAGTTCTTCGCAAAGTACTTGTTCATATTTGCAATTGCTATCGGAGAGTCAGCCGTAAAGAAAAAGTCGACAGTTTGCCCCTTGCGAACTCCAGCTGTTATGACGAAATCGACTTTGCCGGTTGTTGCGCGTTCAAGTCGACCGACTACCTGCTGTAGTTCTACTGCAGCAGAAGCCTCACCAGGACGAAGTTTTCCCTCCGATTGGAGCCAACCGACCGTGTCAACAACCAACTTGTCAAAGAACAGACTGAAAAATTGTCCAGCGGATCAGGTTTTCGGTAGGGACAGGCGAGCTGAGATGATTTCTTCGGCACTACGGATTACATATCTTGGAAGACATCGCGTATGAATTCCAAGGTCGATCTAGCTCCTTCGCCTTCGATATAATCGCAATACTTCCAAGCGAATTGAGCAAGGCTCTCTTCGTCGAATCCTGCATCCAGCAATGAAGTCAGCTCTATGCGCACTTGTTGAATAGATTCCACTCCCGTTAATTTCCAGGAACTAATTGCCTCCCTAAAAGATGGTGCGGCATCCTGAAAGAGGCACTTTGACATGAACTCCACCAGATGTGGATAGTCTTGTGGATCAATCATTTTTATATTCATTTCGTTAAATTCGTCTCTATGGAATAGGAAACGCCGTAACAACTGTCCAGTCTTGCCCCGCAGCATTCCTAACCTTGTCAATGACAAGTCGAACTCCTCGCCCTTTTGTAACTTCACTAGCACCCCGAGTCACAATAATTCCGATGTCTGCGTTCAAAGGTACATCTTTGACCCAACGGTTACCTGCTGGACTAGACGAAAGCGGTTGCCGCATGAAGTCGTCAATGTTTCGACGTTCGACTGCTATCGCCTGTGAGATGAAGTTCTCGGCTTCGGCACGATTGAGAAATGAAGACGCTTGTCTAATGCCCCTCGCCCTCAACTCGCTAGCTGTCTTGCCGATATGACGACTAATGGTGTGAGTAAACCTTCCAAACACCGAACGTATCCCTTCGTGGGCGCGTAACCCACCTCCGGGAACTATTGGACTCGCCAAATCCTCTGGTTCAAGCTTCGAGTATTTTGCGACTTCATCCGCGGTCAACCGCGGTGTTATCGGCGGGCCGGGGTTGGCGAGTTCTCGAAGGGCATCGTTGAAGTGTTGAGGAACACTGCCGGATGGAATGTCGCCCGATTTTTCCATTGAGCGCAACAGATCGAGCATTTCCTCAGCCGCTTTGGTTTTGTCGGCTGATTCCCCAAGTTCATCGAGAACATCGGTGAACCTCTTCATCGCAACCTTGCAGGGGGTTGAAGTGTTGTGCACCCAGGCGCGCTGGCGGCCGACGAAGTAGGTGTGTGAACCGGCGACCTCGATGTTGTAGGTGGTGAAGGTCTCTCCTTCGGACGCCGCGCGCCTTGAAATCGCGGTGACCGTCAGAGGTTGGCCATCGGCTGAGGCGACGCGACTTGACTCGTCTAGTTGGTCGGCGTGAATGAAGCTCTTGGTGTCGAGTGAGTAGAAGGGATGGTTTGCAGTGGTGGTGAGTGTTTCTTCAGAATTGCCATCGCTGAGCGTGAGTTTCAGCAATTCGCTTGGATGGGTGGTGATCAGCTCGGTGACCGGTTGGTAGTCGTTGTCGGTTTCTTCTCCGTCGGCGAATTCGTTGCGGGTTAGGACGAGATCGCCCACTTTCAATTCTTCGATCGGCTTGAAACCTTCTGCAGTGGACACCAGCGTTCCCGCGACAAAACAGACTCGTGTATTGAGGACAACCGCCAGTCTATCAGCGAACTTCTGCAGCGTCGCGGTGATCTTGCCAGTGTTGTCATATTTCGTGACGAACTTGAACTTGGACATGTCGTACAAGAATTCGCTCACTTTGCCCGCTTTGATGGCAGTACCAGCGCCGCTGGTGGCCACCGAAAGTAGCACCTCGAAGGTGACCAGGCCGTTGACGCGACCGATCAAGTGCGCCTTTTCTTTGATCGTCAGCGAGTTGAGCTCCTTGACGATCGTCTTGACCACCGGATCGACCATGTCGAGCACTAACCGGGTCTCCGGTGATGCGGTTCGGTACCAGTTGGCGGTTAGGCCGGCGACGTTCGATTGGTTCCCGTCAGCGAGTGCATTGAGATAGTCTGACGAGAAGAGTCGGGCCATATCGGAGGCCGTTCGGAAGGCAACGGGGCCGTACTGGCGAGCGGCGTCGATCGTCTTCTTGATCGCCTTGACCGGTGCAGCATAGCCATCGAAGGCTTGTTGGTAGCCGCTGCGGCCGATTATTGCGATGAATTTTTTGGCAATACGCTGAAGAGAATTGTTAAACGCGTGAGCTTAACTATGAACTCTCATTTGCCATTGCCTCCCAGTGGTTCTCAAATTCGTTCTTAGCGTTCTCCTCCACCTCTTCACCATATTCTTCGGCAAGTCGCGAGAGGTAGAATGGTCGTTCTCTTTTGAGATAGTCATCAAACGCCTGCTGATGCGGTGTCTCAAGTAAGCTGGGCAGGTTGTGAATGTGGTCTGCTTCAAGCTCTCCACGACTAAAATCTTCACCTGTTAAAGCTTGCTGGACGTTGTGGATTCCTGTAGCGATTGTTGAATAAACCGCTTGGAATCTCGGGGAAGATTTGGTTGAAGGAAGATCAACATCTTCTGAATCGAGTTTGGCCAAGATACCGCTGTATATCTCATAACGATTATTTGCAATCTCGTCTTCCATTTTTCCGTACTCAGCCACACACGCGGCAAGTTCGTCTGTTTTTTGGTCCGGCTTTCTGAGGAGAGCGTGGAGAACGGAACTTGCAAGTTCGAGCTCGGCTGACGCGCGCATCTTTGCTTTTCGGTAGCAAGCGTCTCGACAGCCAACAAGTGCAAGTTCCAGCAGCATTAACACACGATTCATGGGATCAACTCCACTGGAAGGTGAGTAATTCCGGCCCGCAGTGCGGCTTCGATTCTTGTCATGCCTTGGTGAATCTCGAAGGTTCCGTCTGGAAGCGGACGAGCGATAATCGGTTTAGTTAGTTTGTCCCAGTCGAATTTTCCGAGGGTGCGGAGCTTGTCTGGGTCAGCGAATTCCCTGCCGCCGGCCGGTGGCCTAAAGCCACTTCTTATATCCATCGCCTTAGCATTTGGAAATCGCTTCAGCGCGTCAGCTAAGCCATTAGCATTCCTGGCGATGGCGTAGGCCTCGTCGCCGCTCTTGAGTCCTGAACGAACCACATCGCCAACATTGTCCAGAACTTCCCAAGTTCCATCAACAGCGCGACGGATGGAGTATGCGTTGTGAACCCATACCGAGAATCCCCAGCTTTCTCGACCAACGAAGTAGGTGTGATCGTCGGCTACGCTGATGTTGTAAACCGCCTCGTGACGGTCGGTCGTTGTAATCGTCTCGACGGCGGTTAGCGTATCGTTATGGCCAACGAGCAAGTCGCCTTGCTCAAGTTCACTAGCTCGAACCCAGCCCTTTTCCACCACAAAGAATGGGTGTTCCGCAGTCGTTTCAATTGTCTGGCCACCCAATCGTAGTTCAAGGATTGGCGCGGATAGCTCGAAAATTTTCTCAACAGAGCGGGATCGTACGTTTCCGTGAGCGTCGGTTTCGCTTCGGGATAATACTTGGTCGCCGACCTGGAGTTCGTCGATTTCCTTCTCACCATCTGGCGTAAGGATAGGTGTTCCGGCTACGAAGCACGTTTTATTGAGTACGGGTAGTAAACCGCGGGCTAGGTCGCCAGTAACTCCCGCCCTTGGAACTGCAGCTTGAGCAACCTTTGCTGTTTCATCGGGTGTTTTGCGAAGCTGTGCGATTCCGTCGAAGAATTTCTTGAATGCGGGCCGCAGTTTCGATGCGGTGACGGTTTTGAACGAACCGGTTGCTGTCTTGATCTTTGCCAAAATGGAAGCCGCGTTGCCGGACCACGGCGATCGCATCAAAAAGTAGTTCCAAATAGGAGCTTTTCGAGAAACTCGGTGTTCCATCCTGCCTTTTTCCGCTTCCCCTTCAAACTGACACGTGAAGTGTCCTGCTTGAGCAGTGTTGTGACAAACTTAGGACTTGCAAGACAATTGATTACCGAATCTTAGTAGGTTTATTGGGGAGGATCGTGTAGTTCCATTCCCCATGAAAATTGTCGCGTTTGATGATTACTTCCGAAAGCTGTTCGTCACTGACTCTCTTCCGCTTTTCATATTCGGACTCATCAAGCCACGCGTGAACTTCCAGACCTTCTTCTGTTCTGGTCGCGCCAATCAAGTTGACAACCACCTCATGGCTTTCCAACGGAACGCCTTGCCAGTTGCGGGTGATGTGACAGAACAATCGATGTTCAATCTTGTTCCATTTGCTGGTCCCAGGCGGATAGTGGCACAGTTCAATCTTCATGCCAGTTTCGTTGGCAAACTTTTGCAGTACCCAACGCCACAATCTGGTTCTCGGACTGTTGCTCCCACCACAGTCCGCCGTGATCAACAATCGCTTCGCCTTGGCGTGACGCTTTCGCCCCATCTTCTTCCACCAACGGCGGATCGCCGCGATGGCAAACTCAGCCGTGTCGTGGCTGATCCCCACCGACACTCCAGCCTCATTGTGCGTTACATCGTAGACGCCATAGGGAACCGCTTTCCCAAGTTCTTTGTCCGGGAAGTCGTGGGTCTTTACGCGGACCGGGTCACCCGACTTACGGTACGTCTGGCCCGCGTTTTTCATCATTCCCAGCGGTGGGTGTGATCTGCGTAATGCGCCTGATCTGACGGAGTGATTGGTCTACACAAAAAGAGGCTTCCTCAAGGAAACTGTTTGTTCTCAGGCAGACAGCTCAAAAGGAAACCTCATGGATGCTCAAGTTAAGGCAGGAAGCCTTGTTCGCACAATCGCAGAGAAAGAAATTTCAAATTCGGTAACCGAGTTCGCTGCCGAATTGACCTCCAAGGTCGTTGAATTGGTCCGCGATTTTGTGTCCGGCGCCGTCTCGGCGGCCAGAATGTTTACGTTGGAGAATCGGCTGGCCAACTGCGTGCGGGAATTTGCTCGAAAAGTCATCGGGTGGCTTGTTGCGAGCCTTGAACCGGAAATCGAGCGGATGCCGGGTACAGTGAAGCACAACGGCAAGAATTTCCGACGATTGGCTGCCAAGAGCCTGCGGAGCAACATTGTGACGTCGTTCGGCGAAATCTCGTTTCAACGTGCTCGTTACCGCAAAGGGCGTGACGGCAAATTGCTCTTTCCTTTGGAGCAACTGCTGGGAATTGAACACGGATTTACGCCCGCGGTGGCGAACCTCATCGGTAGGCAATTTGCTACCGCTGGCAGCACACAAGGCCGTACGCGAGAGATGATTCGGGATCGGTTTGGAGTTTCGATCGGCAATGAGAAGTTGCGCAAGCTGACGCAGACGCTTACTTGCTCGCTGGAACCGCTGCGCGAGGAAGCTCAGGTAACCAAGTTGACCGAACTGATCGAACAAGCACGCTCTGGTGGCGGCACTGCCGTCCTTTCGGTCAGTCGCGATGGTGTTGCCCTCGGCCTGGCTCCGT
The DNA here is from genome assembly GCA_965222745.1 of Rubripirellula sp. GTDB lineage: Bacteria > Planctomycetota > Planctomycetia > Pirellulales > Pirellulaceae > CBDCUW01. The sequence continues at coordinate 3,177,602 of CBDCUW010000005.1, read as the reverse complement.
GGAGTTTCTTTGAAATGGCCGGTGTTGCTTGCATCAGTGTCTTGAGCGATGGCAAAAAGCTAGGCACGGTGTATCTGGGACGAACACCGGAAGCGAATCAGGAGACACTTTCAAGCGATTTGACTTCACTTCTGACGGCGGTGGTAAAAGCGTGTGGCGACGATCTTCCCGAAATCGTTTACGTGACCGACGCCGGCAAAATCGAGACCGCATACTGGAAGAATGTGCTTCGGAAATTTTTCGTTGATGGTAGTCGAATCAAAATCACGCGTGTCGTTGATTACTACCATGCCAGCGAGCGTCTGACGATCATCGCTGATGCCCTGAAGCTCGAGAAAGAATCCCGAGCAGACTGGCTTTCGCGAACGCGAGCGTTGCTGCTTGAACCAGGCGGGCATGGTCGTGTGTTGCGTTCGATCGCGAAGATGAAATCGGAACACGGTTACAAATCGTCACACGCCAGTGATGCAGAGAAAGCCGAGAAGTACCTTCGCCGGTACAAGCGATTCATGGATTACGCAGATGCCCGTACCCACAATTACCCGATCGGTAGCGGGGTAGTCGAATCGGCATGCAAGCAGATTGTCAGTGAACGGATGAAGCTTTCGGGAATGCGATGGCATCGCGAAGGAGGCCAGCAAGTCATGACACTTCGTTGTATTCTGTTGAGCAAGATTTGGAGCAAAGTGTATGAGAAATGGCTTCAGTCAAAACCGACTGTCGCTGACCTGATGCCCCGCGGAGACCGCTAAAATCACTGTGTTCACCGCGCATCAAGCGGACCGCACCCCCAGCGGTTCTTTCTTTTCTGCACTTTAGGCGAGAACATACAGAATGAGCATTCTGGAATTGGAATCTTAGGTGTGATCGTTGCGTGAGGGTACGATAGCGGTCAGCCCGCGAGGTTCATGATTGTGTCGAACATCGCTTTCCTTTTTCGCTTCTCGGATCGGTTGGGTATGTCCACGAAAAATCGTTGGGTCAGCATTTCACCGGCAATCCACCGTCGACGGTCCGCGTGAGAGGGCCGTCGATCAGGATTGTCCCAGGGACGCTGGCTTCGGTCCACCAACACATCGGCTGATCTGTCCCAACACTCCAGTTCGACAAGCGTGTAGAGCCACCCGCAGACGTTCCAGCAAGCGATGTTCGACCAAACGTTGCGAACTTGCTGCTGCCCAGCGCCCCATACTTCTTTCACATCGTGGAAGTGCTCTTCGATCGCCCAGCGATCCGCGACTGTTTCCAGAATCATTTGCGCGTCCATCTCAGTATCGGTGCTGAAGTATGCTGCCCAACCACCGTCGTTGTGGGTCACCAATACCACCCGAATCTCGCCACCGACCATTTCGCTGGTGGCAACAAAGCTCTTGTAGCAGCAGGTCACTTCCTGGCCGCGATGCTCATAGACCAGGGCTTGCCAACCCTTGCGGTGTCCAGCACGCTTGGAAAGACTGATCCGGTTCTTGCCGTACTTTCGAGGACGCCCACGCTGACCCGGCTTCCGCGCCTGCGGAACGTCAAACAACTTGGCATCTTTGCGCAGTCGGCTGACCACGGTCACTCCCAATTCCTGCATCGGCAGCAGGAATGGCCGAGCCGCGTACGCACCATCAGCGACGACCAAGATCTTTGCAAGAGAGCCCAACCATCGGATGTGGCCTACCAGCTTCTTGACCAACTCGACGGCTAGTTCATGTTTCGTGCGAAATTCCCAACCGTACTTCTCGCTCAACTGATCGACATCACACATTCGGACGTAGAGAGATGAGAGAATCGGCAGCGCGATGGTGCCCCAAGATAGATGCCGAATCAAGATCGCCAGACAGACCCAGTTGTGTCCATAAAGCCACTGTCCATCGGCTGGCCCGGGTGTGGGATTGTGATGAACGTTGGCTCCTTCAACACAGCGTCCGTAACGTTTGGTAGGGCTGTCATCGAGGCCCAGTTTCCAGTAGCCATCAGGCCCCGGATCGAATCGGGCAACGATGCTCGATAGGATCGGTATCATCAGCGATGCAACTTTTGGGCCAATCGCGGCAAGTTGATCATAGAAGAAATCCCAATCATCACGGACGCCGGCAGAGCGAAACCAGCTACTGACGGTCCGTCGCGACTTCGCCAGCATGGCGCCCGCCATGATGATTGGCAGTCGGAACGCACTCCGCGAATCGAGTAGGCGTTGCATCTCCGCGACCAACTTCGCGATGCCTCCAACTAACGGTACCTGGGCTTGGCGAGTCGATCGCCGATTTTGATTGCGCTGATTGAGCCGTTTCCGTTTGTCGTGTTGGGAACGCTTCGCTTTCTTGCCATGTCGAGCTTGTGTTGGTTTTCGAGAACGTTTACGCTTGGCCATCCTTGGCTCTCCGGGAACTGGTGTTGTGTAGTTACCACCTAAATCCCTGAGGGCCGTTTTCGTTGCAAGACCACTTCACGATCTTCTAAGATTTCCCCTAAAGTGCAGTTCTTTTTCGTATCGACCGAAATGACCGGCTGGCCGGTCCGCTGGTAAGCTTTGACTCGATCGGAGATATGTTGAAATTGACTGTCGCGGTCAGGATGCTGTTTGCCCTCGATCGTCTTCCGATTGCCCTGCAAGCTGTAGCCCGCAGACCGCAGAAGCTCACCGACCTTCGTGCTGCTGATCTCATAGCCCTGACGGTTCAACTCCTTGGCAAGTGTTCGCGTACTCTTGCAGGTCCAACGTAGTGGAGACATCGGATCGCCGCGAGTAGTTCCGTCAACCAGTTGCTCCAAGGCGTCAATCAAGTCGGGTTGTTCGGCCTCCCTCGATTTGCGACCTCCGCCTGGACGTCGCTGTCGGTTGCTCGCTGCGGCTTCGGGGTCATCCAGTTCGGCAATTCCGTTGCGAATCGTTCGATCCGACATCCCAGTCGCCGCGGCGACCGCGGCGATTCCTCCGCGTCCGAGCGAACGCGCTTCGGCAGCCGCCCATCTTCGACGTCCCCTTTCATCGAGGTCACCGATCAATGCGGTATACTTTTCGCGAATCCATTCAACAACATTTGCATCCGGCATCCCGCAAGTATCGGAAATCCTCCTGCCCAACGGCAAGATCAATACGGTAGCTTATTGTCTTGCAAGCCCTTAGTGTCGAGAGAGTAGAACGGATGGTTTGGCGTTGTTGTGAGCGTTTCTTCACTGTCGCCATCGCTGAAAGTCAATTCCAGCAGTTCGCTCGGATGCGTGGTGATCAGTTCGGTCACCGACTCGTATCCGTTGTCAGAATCATCTCCGGCGGCAAACTCGTTTCGCGTCAAGACAAGATCGCCCACGCTCAATTCCTCGATCGGCTTGAGGCCGTCTGGGGTAGCCACCGGAGTTCCCGCGACAAAGCAGACTTTCGTATCCAGAACGACTGCCAGTTTATCAGAGAATTTCTGCAAAATCCCCCTGAGGTTGCTCGCGTTTTTGAAATCGGGCACAAAGTCGAACTTGGAGATGTCAAAGAGTGTGTCACTCGCCTTGGCGGCTTTGACGGCAGTGACTGAACCAACGGTTGCCATCGAAAGCAATGTTTCAAAGGTGATCAGTCCTGCCGCTCGTCCGATCAGGTATGCCTTGTTTTCCACCGTCATCGACTCGATCTCTTTGGCGATCTGCTGGATCACCGGACCGGCGACTTCCATCACCAGCAGAGTGTCGGGGGATGCCGTGCGGAGCCAGTTGGCCATCAGCCGGGCAGCTGTTGTCACTTGTCTTCGTTGGCGACTGCACGCAAGTAAGCCGGTGAAAAGAGCTTCGCCATATCAGCCGCGATTCGTTTCGCAGGTCCTGAGTACTTGGAGGCTAGGCTTGCCGCATTCTTGATCGCTTTGGCCGGTGCCGCGTAGGCATCGAAGGCTTTCTGGTAGCCGTCGGGACCACCAAAGATGAAGGACTTGTAGTTGTTGATGCTGATGGAAAGGATATTGGTCTTGGCCCTCCAAGCGAGAAGCGAACCGGCGAATTCGATGTTGCCTTTGGGGCGTAATCGCCCGAGAAAACCGTTGTTGACGTGGGGTGACTTATTCGCTTTCGATAGAACGACGTAACTGATGTCGACGGCGTTTTGCATTGTGACGCAATCGTTGATCGAAGCGTTTATCTGTTTCGATGTCGGCAAGAATATCGAGCACCTCGCTTTTCTGCTCGGGGGACAGTTCCATTGCGTCCAACCAGTGGAAAGCCTTGCAGATCCAGTATCCATCGGTGCGAAGAGCGGCGACAAGCAACTGCCAATAAGGGAATGGCGTAGCTTCAACTGGGTCAATCTCATGTTGACTCAGATAACTGTCGATTTTCGTTTTAGCGTCCTCGAATGCTAACTCCATAAGTTTCAACGCAAAAACAAATGGCCTATCGCCCTCCAACTGAATTAAACCACTAGCGGTATCCTTCACCCAAGTACCATTCCGCAGGATTCCCAAGTGAAACTGGGAATCGTCTGGGCTGCCAAGTGCCAGCCACTCCACGAGCGGCTTGCCTGGTTTGCGAAGTTGACGCGAAGACCATTTGGAATCAGTATGCACTGTGAATGACCTCGAATCCGTGTTCTTTCATAAACTGCGCGAATTTTACCTGAATCTCAGGAGTCCAGTTTTCGCCGTAATGCCCACTTAATTCATCGGTGTACAACTTTCCGTCTCTTGGACGAATGTTTCCTCCGACAACGGTTTTGGATTCTGGCAGAGTGGACCGAATTGTTGAGTGCGGAGAACCATCACTACCCGGAAATCTTGGTCCAGCTCTTCGATAATCGATGCGTTTGTTGATAGCGAGAATGCCTTCATCTGGCAGATAGACGAACTCAACTGCCCGACCTTCCAGTCCTTTGCGGTCTAAGAGAGCGCGAAATGCCTTGTCAGATTTCGCACGCGATCCAATCTCGAAGATGCCAGGAGCTCCACCGGTTCCGTGGATCAGCCCTCTGTTCGGGGCCAGTTTTGACAGTTCTGTAACTTCGTCTGCAGTTAGTTTTGGTGTTATCGGCGGGTCGGGGTTGGCGAGTTCCCAGAGGGCCTCGTTATAGTGACGGGAAACACTGCCGGGTGGAATGTCGCCCGATTTTTCCATTGAGCGCAACAGCTCGAGCATTTCCTCAGCAGCCTTGGTTTTGTCGGCTGATTCCCCAAGTTCATCGAGAACGTCGGTGAACCTCTTCATCGCAACTTTGCACGGGGTGGACGTGTTGTGCACCCAGGCGCGCTGGCGGCCGACGAAGTAGGTGTGTGAACTGGCGACCTCGATGTTGTAGGTGGTGAAGGTCTCTCCTTCGGACGCCGCGCGCCGCGAAATCGCGGTGACCGTCAAAGGTTGGCCGTCGGCTGAGGCAACACGGCTTGACTCTTCTAGCTGGTCGGCGTGGATGAAGCTCTTGGTGTCGAGTGAGTAGAAGGGATGGTTTGCAGTGGTGGTGAGTGTTTCTTCAGAATTGCCATCGCTGAGCGTGAGTTTCAGCAATTCGCTTGGATGGGTGGTGATCAGCTCGGTGACCGGTTGGTAGTCGTTGTCGGTTTCTTCTCCGTCGGCGAATTCGTTGCGTGTCAGGACGAGATCGCCCACTTTCAATTCTTCGATCGGCTTGAAACCTTCTGCAGTGGACACCAGCGTTCCCGCGACAAAACAGACTCGTGTATTGAGGACAATCGCCAGTCTATCAGCGAACTTCTGTAGCGTCGCGGTGATCTTGCCAGTGCTGTCATATTTCGTGACGAACTTGAACTTGGACATGTCGTACAAGAATTCGCTCACCTTGCCCGCCTTGACGGCGGTACCCGCACCGCTGGTGGCCACCGAAAGTAGCACCTCGAAGGTGACCAGGCCGTTGACGCGACCGATCAAGTGTGCCTTTTCTTTGATCGTCAGCGAGTTGAGCTCCTTGACGATCGTCTTGACCACCGGATCGACCATGTCGAGCACTAACCGGGTCTCAGGTAATGCTGTTCGGTACCAGTTGGCGGTTAGGCCAGCGACTTTTGATTGGTTTCCGTCAGCGAGTGCATTGAGATAGTCCGGCGAGAAGAGTCGCGCCATATCGGAGGCCGTTCGGAAGGCAACGGGACCGTATTGGCGAGGTTTTCAATAGGTATAACTGCACTCACGTCAAATTGCTCCCAAGTCGTCCAAGAATTCGTCAACCGACTCGTAAACTATTCGCCAGCGAAGTGTTTCACAATCTTGACAAGCAACCCTAGGCCCATTGGGTTTGGAGTACTCTAAGCACAACATCTCTTCGGAACGTCCACCGCCAATTACAACAGCATAGTTCACATTCAGCCAGCCAGCCCGCTCAATCGCTCTATCACTTGAAAACAGATGATAGATATCAGCATCTTCCGACGATGCTATTTCGTGAAGGTCATTAGTGACGACTCGAATCTGGTCCAATGAAAAAAAACAAATATCTTCCGGGTGTAGAAGACCCAAGTTTACACTACTTGCACGTGCTGATTGCCACTGCCCTGACTTTATTGATCTTACGAACACATCAGGAAGTTTATGCGTGTCTACGAGAGTGGGATCTGTCATTTAGTTACCTCGCGAGATCTTGAATTGGTCGAATGCCGAGAAGGTCTTCCAAAGCATCAAGTACTTGCCCACGGTTTCGGTTGATCATGAGTCATTGGTTGCAAACCTGAGATTTTCTATTTCTTCCGGCGACATTTCAAAAACTACCACCCCACAGAATTGCGTTTGCTCGTCAAGCAGAAATGCGACGCGGCCACAACGAAGCGACTTCGCTTCTGACGGATTTCGGCTACCGAATAACACGGTAAACTGACCTTCTTTAAGAGCAGCATCGATTTCGTGTTCCTCATCTATCCTATTCAGCGGTGAGTTGGCCCACATATCTGGTGCTGCGATCGGTAGCCCATCTTGCATCAAGTCGAATTTAAAAGCGGGCAAGAGCTCGTTACTTCCCAGGTGTGATACCGAAGTCACAACAGCTTTGCAAATTTTTCCTGAGGCACGATCAAACCCAAATTCGATCAACGACTTCTTGAAGTCACCGATTCTCCAGTAATTTGGTGGATTTGGGAGCGTCTCGAAAATGCGAATCACAAGAGGAACATATCCGTCAGCTTCAACCGCAGCGTTTTGATGTCCTAGTGTTGCAGATAGTCGCATCGTTTACTCCAAAGGTAATGCGTGAATCAGTGCAGGAAGGTTGCCTGGGTTTCGCGGTCTGGCAAATCGAAGCTCCCATCCACCAATACGGATTGCCTGGCTGAAATCAATTCCATTGCGTGTCGCCGCGTTCACGGCAGCTTCCAAACTTGTCAGCTGTGACTGGGATACAATGCGTCCTAACCCTAGTCGGACAGTTGGCCCCGTTTGATTTACTACGTCAATGACACGTTCGGCGATGTGTTCAGTTGCGTTTCCATGTACCCAAATACTCCGTCCATTCTGCGTCGTCAATTCAAACGACCGAGGAATCGAAGTCTCAGGCCAAACTCCCTGAGTTGCCCTGATTCGGTTCCACACTGTTCCCGCTGTGTCAGGCGTACGCCGAAGTGTTCGTGCGATTTCCTGCCCGATCTTGCCTTCATTGAGTAAAACGTCGATTCGTGCATCGGATATCTCTCCGATGCGGCGCAGGTGAGTGTAGGCTTCCGATTTGGACGAAAAGACCAGGTCGGTTAGGTTGCCATCGATGTCTTCGAGTTTCCAAACCCAGGTGTCGTTGATCAGCCTCTTGACCACAGTGTAGGTGTTGTGGACCCAGAGGGAGAAGCCCCAACTTTGGCGGCCAACGAAATAGGTGTGGTCCTCCGACACTCGCATGTTGTAGACCGTTTTGACTTGATCGGTCGAAGCCACCGATTCAACGGCCGTCAACGTTCCGTCGTGACCGACCAGCTGATCTCCTTCGAGTAGTTCTTCTGCTGCCGTCCAGCCTTTCTCGTGGACGTAGAAGGGGTGTTCGCGAGTCGTTTCGATTACCTGGCCGCCAACTTGCAACTCCAGCACCGGGGCTGACAATTCAAAGACGGCTTCTACGGTCTGTGCTCTTGCAAGAACGCTTGGCTCCTCTTCTGGACGAGCCAAGACCTTGTCACCTACCGAAAACGACTCGATCGTTTTCTCACCTTCTGGGGTGAGGATCGGTGTCCCAGCCACAAAGCAGGTTTGCTGTAGCACAAGGCGGCCGATATGACTGGCGTCCTTCGCTGTGCCCGGTGGCACGTCGTCGACAACGGTCCGAGCGACTTTGGCTGTTTCATCGGGTGTTTTGCGAAGCTGCGCGATTCCGTCGAAGAACTTCTTGAATGCGGGCTGTAGTTTGGATGCGGTGGCGGCTTTGAATGAACCGGTCGCTGCCTTGATCTTTGCCAGCAGTCGAGCAGACGTGGATGCTGCGTTGCCATACCCGCCTGTGGCAATCAGCAGGGCCGATTCGACGAACACGATTCCCGCTGCGTGCCCTAAGATCTCACCTCGCAGCTCTACGTTGTCCTCTTCTCCAACATGCTCTGCCAGATCTGCTAGCAGTTCGGCGGTGACGGTGACGAGCTTCAACCGTCGATGACTGGAACGCCGGAATGCTTCTTGGTCTCCCAGCAAGATGCCGGCCACATCGTCGGCGATGAGATCTCCTGCGATCGATCCAACGGTATTGGTGACATGTTGGATGACTTCAAACCGTCGCCGGTCTTCCTTGGCGAGCCGATTCTGCTCGGCGCTAAGGTATTGGCCTCGGGGCGTGTACCAGGAATCAGGTGTGACCCAGTCCAACGCCCAATCGCCTACCCGAACGCTGTTCACAAAATACCGCTCGCCGTACCACGACATGATCCCGGCAACCAAATCCTTGAGGTCCTCCAGCGCTCCCCAGGTCGAATCGACAAAACCCTTCCCGACGCCACTGTAGAAGTCGGGTAAGTCTGCGAAAGTGAACTGGGTACTCGCGGTAAGTCCGGCTCCGATTCGGTCGGCGGCGACATCAAGTCTCTCGGTCAGCTCCTTCAATTCTTCCGGCGTGACTTTGTAGGGATCTTTGACCTTGTCAATCAAATTCGACTTGCCGCGTCTGGACGAGTCATTTTCAACAAGGTCGCCCGCCACAACGAACGACGACGTACCGTCGCCGACCGAGTTTCGATGGGTGGCGGAGCAACTCGGCAGATTGCTGAAATCCTACTACCGGACAGCAGCTTAATGGTGCTCGTACGCCGACATCACCTTTCTACAACCCGATTGTTAAAGATCCGATTCGTTCGTCGCTGCGCTGACGCTGCAATTTTCGTCTAAACGGATACCAAACAACGAGTATTCTACCGAGATCTCGGCTCCAAACAGCGGCTTGCGTCTGAAGATTCCCAAACCGATCGTTGCAATGGGTTTTGACAGTGCGACGACTATGGGTTAGCTTCGATCGCCCTAGCGCATCTCACCAACAACTGTCCTGGACGTTCAAAAAGATTGGATTGTGAAATAGCCGATCTGATTTTTTCAGCATCAGCGTTCGACAAATTTTCTCCGTTCCCTGCTTGAGTATCTAAATTTCTGGAACTAACGAGGTATCGAACGGCAGTGCTCAGTCGATCTTGCTCTGCTTCTGTTCTCGACGCAACTAACAACTCGCATATGCGGGTGAGAATAGCTGAGCGACTCATTCGGAAGTTATTTCGCAAAAGAGAAACGGCATCACCGGCACTGCCAGTCTCTTTTGCGTGTGGAATCGAGTTTAATAGCGCTGTCGCAATCGTTGTATCAGATTCACTTCCAAGGAATCCCTCAAGGAAGGAAGAAGCCAGAGATCCTGGAAGATGACGAATACAGTCTCCTGCGAGCTCAGCAGCGTTTTCACAGGAAAAAGCTTCTCTGAGTTGCAATCCGTGTTCGTGTGGGCTGTATTCTTCATCTGGTGGCTCGGCATCATAGTTAAGCAGTAAAACCAGGACTTCGCCACTAGTAAGATTTGTTTTGGACATGATTCGTTCTACAGGCCTGATAGATCGTAGTTCTTGGCAATCGCGTTTGACGTATTGACCCCTTTCTTCTCCAGAAATTTGAGTGCTTTTTCGGCGATGGCAGGTGTTTCGTAGTGCCCTGACCAGTTGTCTACTACTTTAAGATAGCCAGAGCTACTGAATTTCATTCGTCCAGCGAAACGCACCGACTCTCCACTGCTTAGCACTGAGTGCGCGCGGCCAACAATCAGCCTTCCATCCATAGTGATTACGAAATCAATCAGCTGACCTTTGAAGCTGGCTAGCCTTCCGCCGACTATCGGCCTGCGGAGTTTTCCATTCGCGATTCGATGAGGGATTATTCGTAGTTCAAGACTAGGCTTGTCAGCGGGGATTTTCAGCGTGACCTCATCCACCAACCCAACTTCGGCTATCAATCGTGCTGCACTGTTTGGTTCAAGCTTCGAGTATTTTGTGACTTCATCCGCGGTCAACCGCGGTGTTATCGGCGGGTCGGGATTGGCGAGTTCTCGAAGAGCGTCGTTGAAGTGTTGAGGAACACTGCCCGGTTGGATGTCGCCCGATTTTTCCATCGAGCGCAACAGCTCGAGCATTTCCTCGACCGCTTTGGTCTTGTCGGCGGGTTGACCGAGTTCATCAAGTTCATCGAGAACGTCAGCAAACCTCTTCATCGCAGCTTTGCACGCCGTTGACGTGTTGTGTACCCAGGCGCGCTGGCGGCCGACGAAGTAGGTGTGTGAACCGGCGACCTCGATGTTGTAGGTGGTGAAGTTCTCTCCTTCGGACGCCATGCGTCGTGAAATCGCGGTGACCGTCAAAGGTTGGCCATCGGCCGAGGCGACGCGGCTTGACTCTTCCAGCTGGTCGGCGTGGATGAAGCTCCTGGTGTCAAGCGAGTAGAAAGGATGGTTTGCAGTGGTGGTGAGCGTTTCCTCAGAATTGCCATCGCTGAGCGTGAGTTCCAGCAGTTCACCCGGATGCGTGGTGATCAGCTCGGTGACCGGTTGGTAGTCGTTGTCGGTTTCTTCTCCGTCGGCGAATTCGTTGCGTGTTAAGACGAGATCGCCCACTTTCAATTCTTCAATCGGCTTGAAACCATCTGCAGTGGACACCAGCGTTCCCGCGACAAAACAGACTCGTGTATTGAGGACAACCGCCAGTCTATCAGCGAACTTCTGCAGCGTCGCGGTGATCTTGCCAGTGTTGTCATATTTCGTGACGAACTTGAACTTGGACATGTCGTACAAGAATTCGCTCACTTTGCCCGCTTTGACGGCGGTACCAGCGCCGCTGGTGGCCACCGAAAGTAGCACCTCGAAGGTGACCAGGCCGTTGACGCGACCGATCAAGTGCGCCTTTTCTTTGATCGTCAGCGAGTTGAGCTCCTTGACGATCGTCTTGACCACCGGATCGACCATGTCGAGCACTAACCGGGTCTCCAGTGATGCGGTTCGGTACCAGTTGGCGGTTAGGCCGGCGACGTTCGATTGGTTCCCGTCAGCGAGTGCATTGAGATAGTCTGACGAGAAGAGTCGCGCCATATCGGAGGCAGTTCGGAAGGCAACGGGACCGTACTGGCGAGCGGCGTCAATCGTCTTCTTGATCGCCTTGACCGGTGCAGCATAGCCATCGAAGGCTTGTTGGTAGCCGTTAGGACCACCAAAGAAGAATGAGTAGTAGTTGTTCGGAATGATTCCGACCAGGTTCGTCGTGTAGATCCAGTTCAGAAGCGAACCGGCGAATTCAATGTTGCCTTTGAGACCGTCACCGAAGAAGCCCTGAACGAAGCCTTGGGCAGCACCCACCCCACCGTCGACGATGTCAAGTACGATGTTCTGATTGCTTCCATCGGTGATCGATGAGCTGGACGCATTCGATGAGCCAGTGATTTGAGCGGTTGCTGCAAGTGACGAAGTGTCGTCGCCAACGGTGTGTCGATGCGATCGACCAATCACCGAGACGACTTTTTGGGTAGTCCGGCTAAGTTACTGGCTAACGTGAACCTTTTTCAGTGTCGAATGGCAGCGTCTTTTTTATTGTTGGCTCGATCGGACTCCCTTCGTAGGATTCAATTTTTTCAAGTATCTCGTTCCATCGATAGCCTCCACGAGGAACATTCTCGATTGGATGGTCAGCGAGCAAGATCAACCCGTCAGTGAATTTGGCAAGACTAGCGGCAACTGCAAGCGTGGCAAAACACTCCTCTTCAGTTCTTCCCATTTTACTGTCAAGATTGAAGTGATAACCCACTGATTCATTTCGGTTGGCAATCCTCTCTAGGTCGAGTCGACTAAGATTGTCTGCTTGTCCTTCAAGGAAATACAGTTGGTTTTCGTCATTGTGCCATACGTAAAGAAAAAGGCTTCTCCCCATCGCGATCTGAAATGAACTGTCGACGCTAAGTTCACACTCAGCTGATGGGCCGATCACAAGTTTCTCTGGCAATGCTTGGACGTTCAATCGACGGGCTAGAATTGAACGCATAGCGTTCTCCAATTCTGCAACAGTGATTTTGCGATCGACCGTCGGAAAGACATGGATTTCAATGCTCAATTTACCACCTTGCTAATTGTTCCCAACACCAAATCCAATTCAAAAACTCCGTCACTTGCCTCAAAGAAGACTCTGTCAAACTTTGATGCGAAGAGCCGCTTGTAGGTAGCAATATCGTTCGCTCCTCCCGAATGTCGGAGCATTTTCAAGATTTTACTTGAATGATCTGCTTTTAGGCTAAACAAAAGATGAGACGGAATTGAAGTATCTACCGATCCGCTAGCAATCCCTTTGTCTAGCTTCCTAATCGCATCTGCAATCTTTCGCCTCGTGGCTTTTACGAAATTGGCTGGAGACGAATGCGTCCACTCCTTGAAAGATGGTTGAAACCTACGGCCATTCGTGGCTGTGAAGATTCCTTCAATTCCCTCCAGCGCCTTCGGTGCGTTTAGATGCCCACCGCCGAATATCTCTCCATAAATATTTGCCTGCCTGGCTTCCCAGCCAACCAGTTCCCCCGTAACGTGAGTTGGCCCCGTCCTTGGGGCTACGGCTTGAACAGCCTTGGCTGTTTCATCGGGTGTTTTGCGAAGCTGCGAGATTCCGTCGAAGAATTTCTTGAATGCGGGCCGCAGTTTCGATGCGGTGACGGTTTTGAACGAACCGGTTGCTGTCTTGATCTTTGCCAAAATGGAAGCCGCGTTGCCGGACCCACCTGTGGCAATCAGCAGGGCCGATTCGACGAATACGATTCCCGCTGCGTGCCCCAAGATCTCACCTCGCAGCTCTACGTTGCCCTCTTCACCAACATGCTCTGCCAGATCTGCTAGCAGTTCGGCGGTGATGGTGACCAGCTTCAATCGTCGATGACTGGAACGCCGGAAAGCTTCTTGGTCTCCCAGCAAGATGCCGGCCACATCGTCGGCGATGAGATCTCCTGCGATCGATCCAACGGTATTGGTGACGTGTTGGATGACTTCAACGCGTCGCCGGTCTTCCTTTGCGAGCCGATTCAGCTCTGCGCTGAGGTATTGGCCTCGGGGCGTGTACCAGGAATCAGGTGTGACCCAGTCCAAAGCCCAATCGCCTACCCGAATGCTGTTCACAAAATACCGCTCGCCGTACCACGACATGATCCCGGCAACCAAATCCTTGAGGTCCTTCAGCGCTCCCCAGGTCGAATCGACAAAACCCTTACCGACGCCACTGTAGAAGTCGGGTAAGTCTGCGGTAGTGAACTGGGTACTCGCGGTAAGTCCGGCTCCGATTCGGTCAGCGGCGACATTAAGTCTCTCGGTCAACTCCTTCAATTCTTCCGGCGTGACTTTGTAGGGATCTTTGACCTGGTCAATCAAATTCGACTTGCCGCGTCTGGACGAGTCATTTTCGGCATGCTCGCCCGCCGCAACGAACGACGACGTACCGTCGCCGACCGAGTTTCGCTGGGCTCGGTGGGAGGATGGGTTGAGTTTCTCATGTTGCTCTTTCAGCAGATCGGCGAGCCGTAAATTGTTTTCCCGCTCGCCTTCGGAGAGATGGTCGAGGGTGGCGATCTCGGCGGGTTGTGGGGTGTAGACGTCGGCGTAGACGCTGAGGCTGAACTCAGGACGATCGGAGATGGTTGAGCGGACGGTGAGACACTCGCGCAGGTTGCAGGAGGTCGCTTCTCCGGGGTGTCCGGCGGCGAGAATTTGATTGATTTCGTCTTGGCGGTATTCGGTGCCGTCGGTGACCTCGGTGGAATCATCGGAGATCGTGTTTGCTTGTCCGCTGCCGGCTGCCCGTGTGTCGAAGGCGGCGGCGCCAAAGGTGTTCGGGTCGGGCGTGCCGCCTTGGCCGGATGAGTCTTCGTACTCGGCAGTGATGGTGTCTGCCGGTGTCGATTCGGCGACGAGATTGGTATCGAAGAACCAGTCGTAGCGGTATTCCAACGAGAAGTCGTAGAGTTGACCTTCCCTTTCATCGGCGTCGCCATTCCAGAATTCGGGATCGTCGATGATGAATCGTGGCTTGGTGGCGGTGACGTTGGTGATCGGGAAGTAGCTGGCTGGTGTGGGCGCCTCGAACAGGAGTGTGGAGTCGATCAGATCGACGCCGAATGCTCCCCCCAGAGGTTGTTGGATGGTGACCAGGTCGGTCCAGTACAAGACGGATTGGTGATCGGAGGGGTGGTCGGTGATCGTGTATTGGTCGGAAAGACTCAGTGGTGACGACAGTTCGGGCGGGGTGTTGCCGGTGCCCGATTCGGCGGCGTAGTCGGCCGAGAGTTGGGTGGCCAGCGCTGCATCGGCGGTCGGTAGCGCCGAGGCGCGCGTGCCGCTGCCGTTGATGTTGGCTAAGTGCCAGGTCGTTTCGGCGCCAGTGTGGGCGATTTCGACGTTCTTTTGGGCGCCCGCTTTGGCGACCATTTGGGTTTGGTGGGCACCGCTGACTGTGGCCACGCGGGTTGCCAGGGCCGAATAATAGTCGGCGTCGAAGCCGGCCCAGGGGCTGCCGTTGGTTCCCGACAGGGCGGTGGCGGCGGCAGAAAAACTGTTGGCTTCGTATTGGCGATAGGCTGCGTCGACGGATGCCCAGGCGGTGGTCGCTTGTAAGTAGGCGTCGGACTCTTCGTCGGCGTAGGCCGCTTCGGAGCCTGTGCGGGAGGTTTCGTGTTGCACGTCGGCGGCGATCAGATCGAGCGAGCGGTCGAAGTTGGCCGAGGCGAAGTCGGCGTAGCGATCGGCATGCTCGGTCGACTCGGCTGCGAGCCAGGCGGAATCGATCGGGGAGCGGTCGAGAACGTATTGCGCTTCGGCGGCGTCCAAGTCGGCTTGATGAAGGGTGGCGTCGGCGTGAGAGGCGAAGTCGCGGTCGGCCTGCGCGATCGCTACGTCGCGGTCACGAACGGCACCGGCGATGCCGACGAAGTAGGTGACCGCGGGCACTTCCAAAGCGGTGTGATGGTCTCGCGCGGAGCCGGCGCGGGTGGTGGCGGCGTCCAGGTCGGCATCGGCTGCGGCGACAGTGTGTGTTTTGACCGCGGCGATGTCGGTTTGCCGGCGGGTGACGTGGGCGGTTTGCATTCGCCCCGCGTAGACCGAGTCGGCCGAGTTGCGATCGGTCGCCTGGTTGGTGTAGTGGGCCGAAGCGGTCGTCCACCAGGAAGATCGCGAGGTGGCCGCATCGACCAGGTACTGTGACCAGTCCGATTGCAAGTCAGTGTCGATGGCGGTGTGAGCGGTGATGCGGGCGGTCTCTTGGACGTTCCAAAGGGCGATGTCGGTGGCGGCGAGGGAGCTGCGGCGCGCGTTTTCGGCCGAGGTTGCGGCGACCAGGAAGGCGCCTTCGGCGACGGCGTGGGTGTTGCCGCGGGTTTGATCGGAGGTGGCGACGTCGGTGGCGTAGGTGTGATCGAGGCCGGCGATCGCCACGGCTTGGTCGTGACTGATGGTGGCGAGCTGGGAGGCGTAGGTTTGTTTGTCGAGCGTTTCGTCGTCGTGCCAGCCGAGCGCCGCGTCGGCCAGTGCCGTTTGGTAAACAAGTTCGGCATCGGCCTGGGCGGCGGAGTAGGTGCTATTGGCGGTGACCGAATCGACTTGATTTGCCAGGTCGATGGCCTGTTGCCCGCGGGCGGCGGCCAGGTCGGTGGCCCGTTGTTTTTCGGCCACCGCGATGGCGCGTTCGTATGCTTTGACGTTTTCGGCCGCGTCCAATCGGCGGGTGTTCAGGTGTGGAAGCGCCAGGGCGCTGTGGGCGCCCGCGGTGGTGACTTCATCCACGACCCGGTTGCGAGCGAAACCGGCCAGGTCCTGGGCGAATGTTTCGTCGGCGATCGCCTTGGTTTCGTTTTCGTCACCGCGGGCCACGGCCAGGTCGTACAGCACTTGGAATTCGGCAGCCGCGGTGTCGGCGGCGTGGCTGACGAAGGCGACCGAGACGTCGTCGATCCAGTCGGCTTTGGCTTGAGTGTAGGCGGCTTGGTAGACGTCGAACGGATTTCCCGAAGAGGCGATCGCTAGCGCCCGTTGCGCTTCGGCTGCCGAGACAACCTTGTGGTAGTTGGCTTCGGCGGTAGCGACTGCCTGGTCGCGGACCACGGCGGCATTCTTTTCGAGGTTTCGCAGGGCGACCAGCGCGTCGTCGCTGCCGATGATCTGGGCGCGGTCGGCGGCGGCGATCGCTTCGGCGTGATCTTGCCGAGCGTCGGCGATGGCGGTTTCGCGAGTTTCGATCTTTGCCAGTTCGGCGGCCGAGAGGATGGTCTCGGCGCCGTTGATCGTGGTGACATAGGCGACTCCCGCGGCGCCGCGGGCATCGGCCAGCGCGATTTGCGCGTCACCCAGCCCGCCGCTACGGGCCAACAGGTCGGCGGCGTCGGTGGTCCGATGGTCGACGAGTGCGGAAACCAGGTCGGTATTTGCATCGTCAGTCCGGGCTTCTATATCGGCGTGGTTTCCAGGGCCGATCAGGGAGGGCAAGCCCAGGAGCCAGTCGTGTTCGGGCGGGCCGATGACAAGGGAGAAGTCATAGGGGTAGGTGCGGGAGGCCAAGAGGCCGTTGACCGTGAGGGGGTTGGTGTTCAGGTCCGCCGCGTTGAGGTAATGAATTTTGCTGAGGTTGGCGACATCGGCGGCGTAGTCGTTGAGGATCGCATTGGAATCATTCCGCACGTTCGACAGTGACGTATCAGCGGCATCGTGGTAATCGGCCAACACGTGGGTTTGCTGTTTGTCAAAGTCGGCTTCGGCGATCGCGCCGGCCAGGGCCAGGTCGATCGAGGCGTCTCCGATGGTGCGGCTGTAGGTCTGCGAATCGGATGAGAACGTATTGACGAAAGTCCACTGGGCCAGATGGGTGTCGGTCACCAGCGCGACGTCGGCAGTGCCAGCGGCGTCGGTTTGCAGCAGCAGTTCGGTCGAGAGTGCTTCTTGGTAAGCGTTTTCGGCTAGCCGGATCGAATCGGCATGCACCGCGGTGGCGGCAGCCACGGCCGCATCGGCCACGGCGTAGGTCGACGACGTGACGATGGCGATGTTCGACTTGGCAGTAGCGAAATCATTGAACAATCCCACTTCGTAGTTGCCGCGGGCGGCCACTTCCTCTTCGCGGCGGTCCGATTCGGCGATCAACGCCGCGCGGCGGTGGTCGACCGACGCCTGAGTGGTCGAAAGAGCCTGGGCGTGATCGGCCGCGACCGTCGCCAGTTCCAAAGCGGTATCGAGAGAGGTCGAGGTGGCCAGGTGCGCTTTGTCGGCCGCCGCGATGTCGCCGGCCAGCGTTGTCTGAGCGGTCCAAACGGCATTGGCCAGCGCCCGATCGACCGGCGAGTAGTCGGACTGGTAAGTTTCCGAAAGCATGCCCGTGACCCATTGCCGCGCTTCGGTGTGACGAACCAACTGCTGAACCAGGCCGGCGATCCCCTGGTCATAGGGAGGCAGCAGAGGCTGCAAGTCCGCGTTCGCATCGGCGGCGGCCAACACGGCGATGTAGAAAGACGTCTCGTGGCTACCTAGCTGAAAATAGTAATCTTCGATGAACTTTCGCTGCTCGATGACAGCGTCGTTCCATGCCGCCTCGCCAGCCAACCAAACCGACTCGGCCACTTCGGCATGGTCGACCGCGTAGGTGTACTTGGCGTCGGCGACGCCGGCGGCATACAAATCCTTTTTGTCGGCGATTTCGTCGATGCGGACCTGGTCGGCGGCGACCAGTTGCAGGTAGTGATCTCGCTGGGCTGTGGACAGGGTTTGCTGGCGAAGCAGGTCAGCGGCGTGCTGGTCGCCGGCCCGGTCCACTTCGGCCGTTCCCACCGCCGTGGCCCAATCGATTTCGATCGTGCCCCACTCGGCATGCAGTGCCGACCAGCGCGAATGGACCGCGGCATCCCACTGGTGGATCACCGTCGAATAGGAAGTCGCCTCGTCGATCCGATAATCTTTCAGCGCATTTGCCTCGTCGATGGTGCGCTGTCCGGCGTGAAGTACGCGGGCGTCGGAGTAGACCTTTTCGGCCGGGGCGACTTGTTGGGCATAGATCGTTCGAGCCGCGGCGATCGCCCGGTCAAGATCATGATCCTCTTCGGAAACGAACACCGCGTGATCACGATCGAGCTGGGCGATCGATTGGTGGTAAGATCGGGTGCCGGCTTGGAGATCGGCGCCAAAACTGGCCGAGAGCGTGTCGATTTCTTCGTGATACTGGGCATACCGGTCGCGGTAGGCGTTCGTCTTGACTCGCGAGTTTTCGGCGAAGTCGATCTGCAGCCGGTAACTGTGAGCATCGCCACCGGCGATCGAGACATCGTAGGCGTATTGGTCTTCCTTGTTGGCTTGCCGATGCACGTAGTAGAAGTCGGCAAAGTCTCGCTGAAGTTGTTCCGTTTTCTCCGCGACGGTCAAGTCATTGGACAAATGGAAGCCCAACGCGCCGGTGACAGCCGCTTCCAATTCGTCGGCATACCCCAGATCACGCGCGAAGTCTTGATCGGCCACGACGTGGGCATGTTGGCGGACTTCGTCGGCAACCGTTTCGGCTCGTACCTTTTCGGCATCGGCAACGGTCTGCGTGTGGCCATTGCTGGCGGTGGCCAGTGCCTGGAAGTAACTGACTTCGTGGGTTGCCAGTTCGTGCCGATATTCGCTCCACGCGGTCCCGACCGCGGTGTGCAGGCGCCCCAGCGCCGCCTCTTTTGCCTGGGCGCCGGCGATCCAGAAATCGGTACGAGCCTGATCGAGGGCAATCTCTTCCGCCTTGGCGTTGGCCGCCAGTTGGTGGTCGAGATCCCGCTGCGCGTCGGCGACCTTTTTGGCATGATCGCGATCGATCGCTGCCGTTTCGATCCGTCGGACGATGTCGGCCGAAACCAACCGCAGCGACTGGTCCTTTTCGGCGCGGGCGACCGTCTCCTGGTAGTTTCGCAGCGCCACTGCCAGAGCCCGATCGCGGATTCGACTCGCGGTCGCACCGACCTGCGCGATGCTCCGATGGGCATCGGCAACGACCATGTCATAATCGTACCAAGCCGATTCCACCTCATCGGCGTACGTCGCTTCGATCGCCGCCACCGCCAGGTCGTAGTCGGCTTGAGTGTAGGTCGGCGGGTCTTCAAAGTAAGCGTTGAAAAGCTTCAAGTCTTCCACATCGATCGCCGCCTGCCGCACGGCAGCCGCATCGGCCAGGCGAACGTCACGCTGCTGCTCCGCGGCGGAAATTGCGCTGCTGTACTGCGAGGTATCGTTGTTGACGTTGAAGTTGTCGGTCGCCTGCTGCACCGCCGTGTTGTAAGCGGCAAGCGCCGCGGAAGCGTCAAACGAATCGGCAATCGAGGCAATGTAGGCGTCGTCACTAGCCAACCGTTTTTCATCCCGGTCCGCATCGGCGTCGGCGACCGCCTGGTCAAAACGGGCTTGCGCATCGGCATCGTCCGATTCTCGCCCTTGCTGGGCCGATTCGAACTGGTAGTCAAACTTGGCCTGAGCCGTGGCCATGTCGATGCGATAAACCGAATCCGATTGCAGATCGTAATCCGGCCCGACGTAGTCAGGACGCTGTCGTGGCGGGGCCGGCTGGTCCGCGTCGTCGGGGATCGTCAATGAATGAATCGTCGGCGCGTCGGGCCATACGATGGCATCGAAATCGAAACTGGTCGTGTCGCCGGAGTAGTTGGCGATCGCGGTTTGAAAATTCGTCGCCGCCGTGTTCCAGCCCGACGAAAAACTCGCTTCGGCGCTGCGCAGGTCTTGCTGAAACTGGGCATCGGCAATCTGGTTGGCGGTCTGCTGATCGTTGTTGGCGATGTCGATCGCGCCGACGTAAGTCGTGTCGGCGTTGTTGCGGCTGGTTTGCCACAGCGCGTCGGCCGTTTGGATCGAGGTTTGATGGCTATTCTGGGCCGCCGGGGCGGTCGCATCGACCGCCGATTCGAGAGTGAATGTCAGCGGAGTCCAAACGCCCCACACACTTTGGCCGTCGATCAACCATTCCTTTGTCCGGGCATTCACCGTGACCGGCCCGTCGGACAATCCGGCCGGAGTGAAGGTCCAACTCAAGTCGGCACCGACGACGGTCGAGCCGATCGCGACACCGCCGATCTCGAAGTCAACGAACATCGACTGAACCTTCGGCGACCGACCGACCGAGCCGGTCAATCGCGGATCGGAAGTCAACAAGTCGGTATCGTCATCACCGGTATCATGGACCAATCGAAAATCGACGATCGCCGCGGCCGACAGATCCGACGGGCTGGAAACCTCGTAGTTGACCGTCACCGTGTGCCAGCTGCTGACGATCACTTGCTTCGATTCGGGATGCATCGCCGAAGCGCGAACGTCGATCGTGGTAGTGTTATCGGTCAACCCCGGCAACAACACTTCGAATTGACCAGCTGAATCGGTCGTGGTCGTGTGGTCGATCACACCGTTGCCGGTCGAATCGACCTCGACCGTGATCCCCGCGACATGATGCTGATCGGTCGCCACGCCGACCAGCTTCGGATCGATACCGTAAAGGACTTCGCCAACGTCAAAACCGAGCGAAGAAAGTTTCGGTGGTTCGTCAACCTGGTCTTCGTAAGTGAACGAAAAGTCGACCCACGGACTGCGCAGGTCGGCCGCGGTCTTCGCGTCAAACTCGATCACACTGGCAGAAATTTCGACCAACCCGAATCGAACCTGCTGCGGTTCGAATTGAAACCGGCCGGCCGAATCGGTGAAGACCACCTGGTCGCCCACGTCGTCGTCGTCCAAATCGATTTCGACCGCCAGCCCGTCGACCGAACCGTCGTTGGTGACGTAGCCGAAGACCGTCGGGTTCTCCGTGAAGCCGTCACCGCCCGTGCCCGAATCACTCAGCAGCTGCAGCGAATCGATCGCCGGCGCTTCGTTGACCGCATCTTCCAGCGTGAACGTAAAGGGAACCCACGCACTATCGACGACCGACTGTGTCAGATGGTCGTAAGTCGACACGCTGAATAGAACCGTTTGCAGACCCGCGGCCAGCCCGGTGGGAGTGAAAGTGAATTCACCGTTGGCACCCGTTTGAATGATGGCAACATCGGGATTGTTTGGATCGAGATCGATCTTGACCGTCGTGTACTCCTCCACATCGACGCGACCAACAATCGTCGGATCGGTGGTTACCAAGTCGGTATCGTCGGCTCCCGTGTCGTTTCGCAAACCGAGACTTTCAAACCCAACGAGCTGGGTGGTGACCGGAGCGTACTCAAAAGAAAAGGTTTCCCAATTGCCGTATTCGGTTTGTGCCAGGTACGGGTTCCACCGCGCCGGACGATAACCGATCGTCTGCGTACCAGCGGCGGGGCTGGGGATCTCAAAAAAGAACAGACCATCGGTCGCCGCGGCGGTCGCGTCGATCGAACCATCATTTCCGAGGTCGATTTCCACTTCCTGCGGATCCCCGAACGAAGTGGTAAACGTTCCCGTCACCATCGCGACCGAGGTGATGGCATCGTCATCGGCCACGCCATCATCGACCAGCAATCCAAACGAAGAGAGTGCCGGTGGATCGTGAGGTTGATAGTCAAAACTGAAGTCGGTCCAAGCGCCGGTCGCCGGCCCGTCGACCGCGCGCAGCCGAACGTCGACTGTCCCGGTGGCGAAGCTGTAGGGAGCAAACTCAAAGGCTCCGGCGCTGTCGACCGTCGTGGTCAAGTCGATGACGTCGTCACCGTCGACGTCCATTCCCACCGTCACGCTGGTCGAATGAACCGGCCCCAGAACACTGCCAACGATGACCGGATCGGCCGTCACGCCGTCGGTCGATGAGAACCCGGTGTCTTCGCGCAGGGAAACATCGGTGATCGTGGGAACTTCTTCCGGATCGAAGACCAACGAGTTCCAACTGCCGGCTCGCTGCGATTCGTAGTAACTGTCTTGGTGAACGACCCGGAAGGAGATCGTGTGGGACGCGAAGTTGGGTGTCGCCGGAGTGTAGGTGAACCCGTCGGCAAGATTGGCCACCGCCACCGAATCGTCGCTTTGAAAATCGCCGTCGGTGTCGACTTCGACGACGATGCTACTGGCTGTGCTCTGACCAAGGTTCTCATCCCCGGTGATTTCACCGCGGTAGGTCAAGCCGTGATCGGTCGCCGAGGTTTGAAAGACGTCGATTTCCACGTTGTCGGCCGACAGCGGCGAGGGAGGCGCAACCTCGATCGAAAAGTCAAACGGTTGCCAATCGCCGTAAAGAGTCGTCATCCCGGCGCGCGGTAGCGCCAAGCGATAGTGAAGACCTACCGGGCCGGTTGTTGCCGCAAACGTCGGCTCGGTCACCCGTGGGTCGTACTGAAATTGAAACGTTACCGGATCGACGTCGATGGTCGCTTCAGCAATCTCGTCGTCGTCGTGATCCCACTCCACTTGCAATCCCGTTTCGGACGCCCGCCGCAGAACGTGACCGTCAACAATCGGGATCGCGCTGGAAAGATCATCGGGCGTGCCGCTGTCGTGTGCCAATTGTACGGCAGCGATCTCCGATTCGGGATTCACTGGATCGACCGTCACCACGAACGAATCGGAAATCGATTCTGTGCCATCGCTGACGATCACCGTCACCGTTGCCGTGCCCAGTTGATCGTCGATCGGGGCGATCGACACGGTTCGCGAAGCGGTCGTGCCCGAAAACAGGCCCGACGGCACGTCGATCAGCGCCGGGTTGGAAGAGATGTAACGCGTTGTCAAATCGTCCAGCGGCGTGTCGGGATCGCCGATGGTGAAGGTGACGTTGTGGCCGCCGGAGTTTTCATCGATCGTCAGGTCGGCAAGCCCCGATAGGCTCGGCGTGGTCGCCGTGTCGGTCGCCAATAGCTGCAACGTGTAATCGCCGGTCGATGCGGTGGTTCCGGTTCCTTGCTGATTCGGATCGTAGGCCGTATTACCTGCTCCCGTTACGCCGACGTAGTAAGTGCCAGTGACCGGCGCCGTCACCGACAGATAAGCATCCAAGTCGTTGGTTGTGTCACCGGCGGCGCTGCCGACGTCGGCGGCTGCCAGCTCCGTTCCACTGGCGTCAAAGATTTTTAGGTAAGAATCGAGCAGACTGCCCCACGTGCCGTCGTCTAGGTAGAACGCATCGACGTCGGCCTTGAGAATCTGCCCGGCGGTCAAGTCGACTGCAAAGAGATCGACATCCGCTTCGCCAAACAGGCCGTTGCCGATCGTCGCGGTCACCTCGGCCGGAACATTCGGTTGCAAAGAGACCACTTTGGCTTGATCGAGGCGGTCGCCCGGCGGGTCCTCGATCCGTTCAATCCGAATCGCGTCGGCTGCCGCGTAACCGTTGGCGACGACGTTGGTCAGGTTGACCATCAACGTGTTGCCGGTGATGTCGAATTCGCCCAGGATCAGCTCCCAATCGACACCGGCATCGGAAAGGTCATCCGGAGCAACTGTTTGGTCGAACGTGGTCGTGCCCAGCGGCTCCCCTTCCACTCCGTCGTAAACCGTGAAGGGAGTATTGGGAGCATAAATGGAGGCGGGAAGCCAGGTCGCTGCCACTCGATAAGTCCCCGGCTGAACATCGAACACCCAGATCGCCCGCGAACCTTGCCAGCTGGCCAGCGCATGATTCTGATCGGTCCCGTAGGCGCCCGCGCCGGTGGTGAAAAAACCGGCTTTCAAAAAACCGGTTTCGTCGTTGTCCAGATATTGCAGGGTACCAGGCGCGGCCAACGACGTGCCGGAGATCGTGTTCCAAAACAGGCTCGGCCCGCCGGCGTCGATCTCGATCGAAAGTTCACCGTAAGCCTTCGTTTCGGTGGTCCCGTCAAACTGAACGGTGAAATCAACCGAGCTGCCGGCGGAGAGAACCTGGCCGGCGGTAAAATTGTTGACGACGGTAAAACCGGCGGGAACACTTACCGGTGAAAGCTCGATCGAATCACCGCCGTCGTTACTGAGCGTGAACGTCTTGCTGACGATCCGACCTTCTTCAACCGCCCCAAACCCAAAGTGCTTTCCGTTGCCAATCGGCACCCCGAAAGCATCGGTGACGGTCACATCAGCCAGCCGCTGAACCCGCACCGCGTCGGCCACCGCAAACCCGCTAGCGATCGCGTTGGTCACGTCAATCATCAGCGTGTTGCCGGTGATCGTGTAGTCGCCCAGCACCTTCCAGCCGGTCAAGCCATCGACAAAATCGTTCGCATCGCCCGTTTGATCGACCGCGATCGTCTCCAGCGCCACACCACCCACGCCGTCGTAAACGGTAAAGGGAGCATCCGGGGCGTTGCCGGAAAAGCCGGGCCAGGAGACCGCCACTTCATACTCCCCCGGCTGAACATCGACGACCCAGTAAACACGAGAACCCTCGTAGGAAACATGCGTCTTCATCGCGCTACCGAAATGGCCGACGGCGACCATTTGAAACTTGCCCGCCGAAACGAAACCGTCATCGAACCGGCCCACCTCCTGCACCGCCGAAGAAGTCACCGTGCCCGATATCGTGAAATCGAACAGCGCCGCAGCATCATCCTCGATCACCATCGACAGCTGCCCGTACGACTTGGCATCGGCGCCGGCATCGAGCCGCACGGTAAAGTCGATCGTCTGCCCGGCAGAGAGCACCTGGCTACTTTGAAAATTGTTCACCACCGTGAAACCGGTCGCTGCGGTGATCGGGGCGAGCAACACCGGATCGGCCGAATCGTTACTGAGCGTGAAGGTCTTTTCGACCGGCGAACCGACTTCGGTCACCCCAAACCCGACGTGGTCACCCAGCGCAACATTCCCCAGAGTCGCTTCCGAAACAGACACGTCGGCCAAACGTTGAACACGAATCGCATCGGCAATCGAATAACCGGTAGTCGAATCGTTGGAAACCTCAATCACCAACGTGTTGCCGGTGGCCGTCACTTCACCGAGCGAATCCCAGGCGGTGCCCGCTTCGACAAACCCGCGTGGCGCATCGGTCTGATCGACCGTCGAAGTGGCAAGCACGCTGCCACCGACCCCATCATAAATCGTGAACGGAGCATCGATCGCCCGCGCCGACGAAGAAGGCCAAGTGGCAGCCACTTCATACGTACCCGGCTCCACGTCGACCACCCAGCGAGCCAGCGAACCGCGCCAGGAAGGATGCGAATGCTGCATCGCCCCATTCAGACCACCGCCAGAGATCGAATAGAACGTCCCCGAATGATAGAACCCGACATCGGAATCATCGACGACCTGCACCGCGCTACCGGCAGCCAGCGTCGTGCCCGAAACGGTCAACTCCAGCAGACTCTCCGCCCCATCGTCGACCACGATCGACAGCGGCCCATACGACTTCGACGCGGCGGTCGCATCCAACCGCACTGTAAAGTTCACCGACGCAGCAGCAGCGAGAGTCTGCCCGGCGGTGAAATTGTTCACAATCGAAAACCCCTGCGGCGCAGCGATCGGTTCGAGCGTGATCGCCGCCGCCGAATCATTCGTCAACGTAAAGGTCTTGTCGACCAATTGCCCCACACCGGTGATCCCAAAGCCAACATGCCCCTTATCGGCCACCGCCCCCAACTGCGACTCCGACAAACTGACCGGGGCAACCCGCTGAATCCGAACCACATCGGCGATCGCATAACCGGCGGTCACCGCATTGGAAAGCTGCACCTCGATCGAGCTACCGGTCACCGTGAACGAACCCAAACTCTCCCAACCGACATTCGCATCGACAAAATCATCCGGCTCGGCCGTCTGATTCATCGAGACCGTCCCCAGTACCGACCCACCGACACCGTCGAGCACCGAAAAGGGAGCATCGGCGGCCGAATTCGATTTCCCCGGCCAGCTGGCCGCCACGTGGTAAGTCCCCGGAGAAACATCAAACGTCCAAGACGCGGTTGAAGCCACCCAATTGAAATGAGACTGCTTGATTCCCGACGCGAACCCACCGCTATTGGGATTGAACGTCCCGGTCGTCGAAAAATCGGTATCAGCATCATCGACCAATTGCACCGCATCACCGGCGGCCAGCAGCTGCCGAGCTTCGAGCGCTTCGGTCAACATCCGCCGATGTCGCCGATGCCGAGGCATCATGCCATGTTTGCGTCGAAAAACACGTCGAAGCCAAGAACGTCGCTCCTGCGTCATCACCAAACTCGATGGGAAACCAGGGAAGTGAAATCAAAGAAACGGGATCGAAGCGCAAACCGATCGCCAACCGAGTTTTGCCGACAGCCGTGACACAGCTGGTCCAGTGGCCGACAGTCGGCGACTTCTCCGAAGTCGCAACGCGTGCCGGGAGCGGAGAACCGGCCGACAGCTGGGCCGACTGGCCCCAAAAGAAGTCCGTCCCACGTGCTAGACGATTCACGCCACCAGATCGGTGGTTTTCGATCACCCCCCGAACGCTACCAGTCCCCCTGAAACCCCACAACCACCTGCGACAATCTTTCTCTCAGGTGTCGTTTCCGTTAAACGCCCGGCTTTCGGGCGAGCCGCCCTTGGACGAGAATCTCGCCGGAGCCGAGCGAAATCGGCAAACCAATCGGCCGTTGCCGGCGTACAGCCGAGTTGTCACATTCCATCGCCTTGTTTCCCCATCATCCTATGTCGACCGATACCAGCGAACCGATTATCCCGAGCATGGGTGCTGAAGGGGGATTCGGTTTGGAAGACGAAGCCGTTGCCCCGTTGCGAGTTTCGGGGTTCATTTGCCTGATTTTGGGGCTGCTGAGCCCGCTGGCCTATCTCGGACTGGCCATGATGGCCATTCCAATCGTCGCCATTTTGGTCGGCCTGTTTGCTCTTCGGCGGCATGGTGATTTGGTCCCCGTGGGCCTTGGCGCGGCCCGTGTTGGGGTGGTGATGTCGGCCGGCTTCGGGTTGTTGGGCGTCACCGTTCCAATGATGAAAAAAATGACTTTGGCCAGCCAGGCGGAAAAGTTTGCCCGTGACTACATTGAGGTGATCGCCCTGGACGAGGTTGAACTCGCCATGGAGCTTCGCAAGGATCACGTCAATCGCTATCCCTCCACCATGCCTTTGAAGGCTCATTACAAAATGAGTCAAGCTGCGGAAGATCTGTTGATCGAGTTTCGTAACGACGGGATCAACGATCAGATTCGCGAGCGTGGACCGGGAGCTCCCTGGAAACTGCTTCGCCCGGTTCGCATCTACACTCATTACCAGTTTCAGATGGCCGACTTGGTGTTGGTCGATCCCACCGGCAAAAGTTCGATCAAGCTGCACATGATTCTCGAATACAGAATCGATCGCGTGACGGGTGACGGCCAATGGCATGTCAATTCTGTGCAACACCTGGCCAAACCCATCTATGCCCCGTTGGTGCTTTGACGTCAGTGAAAGTCGCGTGATCGAACTGACAGCCCTTGGACTTCGCCGGCCAGGTTGGTGATTTGGGCGGCGATCACGTGAATCACACCTTGGTGGTTTTCCAGTTTTCCCTCGACCAGCCAGGCGTTGCTGGTGCGCGCCACCGGAAAGAAGCGTTTCCAAACCGCCGCAAACAAAACCAGGTTGATCGTCCCGGTTTCATCTTCCAGCGTGACGAACGTGATTCCTTTGGCCGTTCCTGGCCGCTGCCGCAGCAATACCAATCCGGCGACTCGCACATGCCGTCCGTTCCGCAGACCGGGAAGTTCCGAGGCCCGCACGCACTGTCGCGCGTCGAGTTCACGGCGCACAAAGGAGATCGGGTGCGCTTTCAGGCTCAACCCGATCGTGTTGTAGTCGGCATGGACTTCTTCCAGGAGCGACATCGGTTCCAGTTGTTGGGGGATCGCTTCGTCATCGTCGATTTCGTCAAAAAGTGGCTGGCGACCTGGCGATTCGTCTTGGGAAAGTGATTGCCAAATCGCGGCACGACGGTCTCCCGTCAGCGATTTCAGCGCGTCGGCATCGGCAAGTTTGGAGAGTACCGATTGACCGAGGCGAGTTCGGCGCACCAAATCGGCGACGTCTCGATAGGGGCCGCCATTTGCCCGGCGATCGGCGATTCGGTCTGCCGTTTCCTGTGACAAACCGCGAATCGTACGCAGGCCCAATCGCATTGCCGGCCCCGAACCATCGGCCGGCTCCGTCGAA
Source organism: Rubripirellula sp. (assembly GCA_965222745.1). Classification (GTDB taxonomy): domain Bacteria; phylum Planctomycetota; class Planctomycetia; order Pirellulales; family Pirellulaceae; genus CBDCUW01. The sequence continues at coordinate 3,149,140 of CBDCUW010000005.1, read as the reverse complement.
TCAGGATCTCCGCTGCTTGGGTGATGGGATTCCAAGGTGGTTTCCCAATCACTGTGGTTGACATCCACATTGCGCACGACGACACCATGCTTTTTGGCGTCGGCAACCAACTGGGCCGGCGCGTAAAAACCCATCGGTTGGCTATTGAGAATCGCGGCGCAGAACGCGGCGGGATAATGGCGTTTCAAGTAACACGAAGCGTAGACCAGCAACGCGAAACTTGCCGCGTGTGATTCCGGAAAACCGTATTCGCCAAAGCCGCGGATTTGGTTGAAGACGTTTTCCGCGAACTCGCCGGCCAGCCCGTTCGCTTTCATGCCTTCGAGCAACTTGGTTCGAAAGCGTTCGATCACACCCGGCCGTCGCCAGGCCGCCATCGCCCGCCGCAATTGATCGGCTTCTCCCGGTGTGAATCCCGCTGCCACCACCGCCAACTGCATCGCCTGTTCCTGAAAGATCGGCACGCCCAGCGTTTTCTTCAGCACCCCTTTCACCGCATCGTTGGGATAGACAACGGCATCGGGATTCTCTCGCGCTTTCAAATAGGGATGCACCATGTTGCCCTGGATCGGTCCGGGACGGACGATCGCCACTTCGACAACCAGGTCGTAATAGTTACGCGGCCGGAGCCGCGGCAACATGCTCATTTGCGCCCGGCTTTCAATTTGAAACACGCCGATGGTATCGGCTTGGCAGATCATGTCGTACGTGTCGTCGTCGCCGGGAGGAATGGTGGATAGTGAAAATTCGTCGCCATGGTGTCTGGCAACAAGATCGAAACAGCGATGCAGCGCCGACAACATTCCCAGGGCCAACGCGTCGACTTTCAGGATCCCCAGTTCATCCAAGTCGTCTTTGTTCCACTGAATGACGGTGCGTCCTTCCATTGCCGCATTTTCGATCGGGCAAAGTTCGCAGAGGTTGCCCGCGGTCATCACCATTCCGCCGACATGTTGCGAAAGGTGTCTGGGAAACCCCACCAGGGTCTCGACCAGGTACACAAACCGTTGTCCGACCAACGAATCGGGATCGAGTCCGCTGCTGCGACAACGCTCCAGAAAACCGGCGTCGTTTCCGGCCAGTTTCGACATGGTGTCGATCACGTCGGCGGAAACGCCCAGCGCTTTGCCGACTTCGCGAATCGCGCTCTTGGATCGATAAGTGATCACGGTTGCCGTCATTCCGGCTCGGTCGCGACCATATTTTTCATAAAGATACTGCAGCACTTCTTCGCGCCGCTGGTGTTCAAAATCGACGTCGATATCGGGCGCTTCGGCGCGCTCTTGGCTAACAAACCGTTCAAACAACAGATCAGTTTGACTGGGATCCACGTTGGTCACTCCCAGGCAGTAGCAGACCACCGAATTGGCTGCCGACCCGCGTCCCTGGCACAAAATGTTTCGCTCTCGCGCAAAACGCACCATGTCCCAAACGGTCAAGAAGTAGGCTTCGTAACGCAGTTGTTCAATGATCCGCATTTCGTGACGGAGCGAATCGACCACCTTGTCGGGAACTCCCGACGGCCAACGTTGTTTGGCGCCTTCCCAAGTCAATCGCCGCAGGTGATCCATCGGCGTCATTCCCGGCGGAGCGATCTCTTCGGGATATTCGTAACGCAGGTCGTCCAGTTGAAACGCCAGCCGATCAGCAATCTCGACCGTACGCGCCACCGCGTCGGGAATGTCGTGATAGAGATCGGCAATTTCCGCCAACTGGCGAAGATGACGTTGGCTGTTCACAAAACGATCGCGATGCACGTCATCGATCGTGGTGCCATGACGGATCGCGGTGATGCAGTCGTGCACCAACATTCGCTCGGCAGTGTGGTAGTGAACTCCGCCAGCGGCGACCAGCGGCACCGCCGTTTTGAGAGACAGCCGGCGAAGGCTTTCGATCTTGGCCGCATCGTCCACCCCTCGATGCAGCTCGCACAACAGATAAGCCCGGTCTCCGAAAACATCACGAAACGCGGTGCGCAAGAATCTTGCGATGTTCGGTTTCTCTTGGCTGGAAGCCTCCGCCGGTTCGTTGGGAAAATCGACCAGCGCGCCCGCGATGATCCCGTCGCTGAATTCGACGATGTCTTCCCAGTGAAGTTCGCAGCTTCCTTTTTCGCACCGCAAACGACCCCTTGAAATCAACTGGCACAAGTGGCCGTAACCCGACCGATCCATCGGCCACAACACAAGCGGCGGCGAGTCGGTGGGATGAACCTCGGTGCCGACGAAGTATTTCAGGCCCAGCTCTTTGGCTGGTGCGTGACCGCGAACCACACCCGCGACCGATTCGCGATCGGTGATCGCCAAACCGGCATAACCAAGCTCCGCAGCCCGCTGGGCCAGTTCGTCCGGATGAGAGGCTCCTTCCAAGAACGAAAAGTTGCTTTTGCAGTGGAGTTCGACGTACTTCATGGTTTGTGAGGAGTGGTTGAGGAGGTGTGTGTAAATTTGTACACTTATTTCGGTCGGCAGGCCAGCACTATCCCGAACCCATAATCTTCTTCGTGCTTTCTCGTACTCAGGCGCAGCCGGTACTCGTACTCGCGCGACGTGATCATCTCAGTGGATAGCGATCACGTTGATCATCGCTTCGAGTACGAGTACGAGTACGAGCACGAGTCGAGAAAGAGAAGGAATTCGAATTTCCTGGGCGTTTTCGTGCCAAGAAATGGGGTTGGCTGAGCGAACAGATGGCGGAAACTGCTAACCGCCTATCCATCCGCAAGATCTCTCATGCATACTGCCGCGATGTCTCACCAACAGCCTGCCCCGACGACTTACTCCCGGATCGAGGCTCCTACTCATCCGGCGCTGATCGGTTACCTGTTTTGGTTGCTGGGAATTTTTGGCGCACACCGTTTCTACTTTGGCAAACCGCTGACCGGGATCCTCTGGTTTTTCACCGGTGGCTTGCTGCTAGTCGGTTGGATCATCGATTTGTTTTTGATTCCCGACATGGCGGACGAGGCCAATCGAAGGTACCACAGCGGCCGCGTCGATCACTCGGTGACTTGGTGCCTTCATTTGTTTCTAGGGGTTTTCGGCATTCACCGGATCTACATGGGCAAGATCATCACCGGTGTGATTTTCCTTTGCACCGGCGCCCTGTTCGGCTTTGGATACATCTACGACACGCTGACCCTGAACGAACAGGTCGACGAATTGAACACCAGGCCAGCGTAGCGGCATTCACTGTCGAACCAGCGACCAGCCGCAAGCTTTCAGCCAGCGGACCGGAATCTCGGTCCACAGATGAGCGGCCACGACGATTGCGATGGCCGAAAAAAAACCGAACAGCCGCAGTGTTGTCTGGTCGACCACGATGGCCAAGACCAGCCAGATCAAGCAGGCCAGCGAAATGTTGCCCGCCATCCACAAGCCCCATCCGCTTGCGATGTCGCTGGAATCGGAAGACAGTGCGGTCAACCTGGCCCACACATGCATCCCAATCAGCGCACAAAAACAGGCTGCCGGCAGGAAACAGACGTAGGCGCTGGGCGGAGCATTGCCAAGCGGCGGAACCAAACACATCGTCAACGCTGTGGCGGCGGTAAAGTCCAAGAGGCTTCGGGTGGTGATGACTGATCGGGGATTTTTTTCCTGTTTCCAGGCGACCATATTCCAACGGCCGACCGACCGCTGCAAAAAACTTCCCAAACAGAACGGCGCTCCGTACAGAACGTACAGCGACTTTGCCGGCAATTCGAAACTACCCAGGATCGCCGATAGGCTCAGGTAAAGCGTGGCGTAAACCATCGCCACGCGCACCGTCAGCGGCAAATTGACCGACCCGATCAGATGCAAGGAAAAAAGAACAGTGACGTAGGCACCAGCCATCGGCACGGTCGCAATGATCTGATTCGCGATGGAAAAATGGTCTCGGCTGATCGACGAAACATAAAGGCCAGTTGCCGCGGAGGTGACGATTGCAAACGCGGTCACGCCCAACAGTCCAAGCACGAAGCTGGCGATCGGTTGAAAACGTTGATGGGGCCCTGAAAAGAGAACGGCCAGCAACCACGGCGCCTCGGCATCCGATCGTTGGTCGCCGGTCGTTTGAATCGCAGCGTGTGTCATGGGCGGTTGTCCGCAGACGGGAGGATTCCCTCCGCCGATTAAACGGGGCGCACAATGACTTTTGCACCCTGCTTGCCAATCACCTTAACCTCCGACCCGCTTTCGACAAAGTCACCCTCGGTGACCACATCGACAGTGTACTCGTCGATCTGCATCTTTCCGCTAGGACGAAGTGGCGAAAGCGTTCGTCCTACCTCGCCAACCGAAACCCGTTGCCAGCCAGGCATCAGCGCCTCGCTATCGGCGTCGACCACCACCGCTCCCTCGACCGCAACCGGTGGTTTCAGCGTCAAACGACTCAGTCCGGGGACTTCTCCGATATAGTTGGCCAAAACCATCATCGTGATCAGGAACCCGACAAAGGCGCCGACCACCGTCAACACATCGTAACCAAGGCTCGTCAAGTCGGCCGAGTTTTCAGGCATCAGCACACGGCGCGACGCCATCACCAGCGACGCGATGGTCAGCGCGATCCCGCTGATCCCGGCAACACCAAAGCCGGGAATCACAAACACCTCGGCCGCAATGAACGCCAGTCCCACGGCGAACAACGTCACTTCGAACCAACCAGCAGTGCCGCCCAGAAAACGGCTCCAAAAGAACAGGCTGAAACAGAGCAACGAGGTCAACCCGCCGATTCCTAGACCGGGCGCACCAAATTCAATCACCAGCGCGACCAGGCCGATCACGATCAGCAGAAAGGTCACCGGTCCCGAATTCAACACAAAGATCAGCGTATCGATCCACGTTCGCTCGCGAACCGGAATCGGCTGGCGAACTCCCAGCGTGTCGGCCAACTGGTCGCGGCTGTCGATCGTTTGATTGGCCATCCCCAATTCCACGGCGCGTCGACCGTTGGTGGTGAAGAACATTTCTTTGCCAGCTTCGCGAATCGGTTTGCCGCGGTTCCACTGATCCGCATCTTTGAAAGCTTCCCATTCCTTGTCGGAAAAGAAACGGGTGGTACCGTCGGTTTTGTGGGTCGCCTCGAACACCACCATGTCTTTGTCAACCAGCTTTTCAGCCAGCGCCACCGGACGTCCCGTCGCCGCGGCGGTATCGCGGACTTTTTGCGCCAGCACACTTCGGCTTTTCGCTTCGGTGTATCGAAACGCCCCGTCGGCACCCATCACGATCTCTCCGGCGTCGCCGATTCGGGCATCGGGCAACATGATGATCCGGTCGCACGCCAACGACAAAAGGGCGGCGCCGCTGATCGCATCTTTCTCGATGAAGGCGACCGTCTCGACTCCCTTGGCATCCAGCACCATGTCCATCAGATCGAACGTGACCGCCGTCCAACCTCCGGGGCTGTGAATGTCCAAGATGATCACGTCGACATTCGAATCGACCGCGTCGGCAAACTTGCGCTCAAGCAGCGCGCCGCTCAGTGGGTTGATGTCTTCGTGCAAAGGAATGATCACGGCGGAACGCTGCCGTCCACCCGCTTCGTTTTCCGCACCCGCAGCTTCCAGTCCGCACGGGACCGTGACAAGCAACATCGACAGGCAAAAAAGGATCCGACCAGGCATGGCAAAAGGTATCTCGCGGAAACGACCAAAGACCACTTCAATTCTAGCAACTTCGATTCGCCGGTTATGCCTCCGGATGCGTCAAAGAGACGATCCAGGCTAGCTTTTCGCGAAACGGAGTGAACTCCATCAGAGGCCCATTTTGGGCTCAAACACGGCGCCAAAACGCGGGGAAAAACAGCACCAAAACACTGAAAACTTCCACGCGGCCCAGCATCATCAACCAAACGAACAACAGTTTGGCTCCCTGGCTGAACCGGGCGTAGTTCTGGGTCGGGCCGACCACTCCCAGTCCCGGACCGATGTTGTTTAGCGTTGCCGCCACGGCGCTGGCCGAATCGAGCAGTTTTTCGTCCAGCGCCACCCGGCTTTTGGTCACGCTCTGCTGATCGAGGCGACCGTCCACCTCCCATGTCCGGTTGGGCTCGAACGTGATCAGCAGCAACCAGCCAAAGACAAAGATTGCCAGGATCATCGAAAAGTAAACGACGATGCTGTGAGTCAGATTGGGATCGTCCACCGTCGCGCCGCCGATGCGAATCATCCGTACGACGCGCGGTCGATGCGACTTTTCAATTTCTTGACGGAGGATTTTGTAGAACAGGATGTGGCGGATGACTTTCAGCCCGCCACCGGTGCTGCCGGCACAGCCGCCGACAAACATCAACAGCAACAAGATTCCTCGCCCAAAATTGTTCCAACCATCAAAGTCGGCCGTCCCATAGCCGGTGGTGGTAGTGATCGAAACAACTTGAAACAGGCCGTAACGCAATGAGTCGCCGATCGAACTGAATCCGTCGTCACCGGCCCGCATGCCGAAAAAGATCACGCCGACGGTGACGCCCACCAGGATCGTGACGTAGGTGCGGAACTCCACATCTTTCAACAAGCGCCTGGGGCCGCCCAACAGCGTCAGGTACAGCAACGTGAAATTGGTTCCGGCCAGGATCATGAACACGATCGTGGTGTAGTCGATCAACGCGCTGTCGAATCGGCCCAGACTGCTGTTGTAGGTGCTGAACCCGCCGGTGGCCATCGTTCCGAAGGCGTGGCACAGGCTGTCAAACAGCGTCATCCCTTCGACCATGTAGATGGCCGTCAACAGGGCGTTGAGCCCGACGTAGATGGCGGCGAAAACGAGCGCCGTATGCTGCATTCGCGGCATGGCGCCCTCCTTGGTCGGGCCCGGCATCTCCGCCCGCATCATCGCTTTGCCGGCCGATCCCTGGCCCAGGATCGCCACGAACAACACGACGATCCCCAGTCCGCCGAGAAAGTGAGTCCACGATCGCCAAAACAGAATGCAGTGAGGAACGCAGTGTTCGTCTTCCAAGTCGGTCAGCACCGTCGCGCCGGTGGTGCTGAAGCCCGATTGGGATTCAAACATCGCCTCGATGAAGGTGATCGGCGTATCGGGCTGCGTGCAGGTTCCGCTCAGGTAATAGGGCAGGGCACCCAACACGGTTGCCATCACCCAGCTGAGTCCGACGATTGCCATCGCTTCTTTCTGGTACAACGGCCCCCGGCGATGCCGGCGTCCCATCACCAGCATGCCAGCGCCGACCAGCATGGCGATCGCCATGCTCAGCAACAACCCCTCGGCACCGCGGGCCTCAAAGCTCTCCGCCGCCGGCAAATGGGTTCGCACCGACAGTGATGAAAAGGCAAACGGCAAACTGAAGCTCATCGATCCGCCGATCAGCAAGCAGACGATGCCGAGCATCCGTAATAGCAGCGGAATATTCAATCAGGCTGGTCAAAAAACGAGGGACGGAATCTTCTGCCGCAGCTATCGCGACCAGGCATCGCGAAGGTCCTTCGACGCGGAGTTAACAATACCGTTGTCTTCCATGATTTGATCGTGTTCCCGTTCGATTTGTCGTCGATTCAACACAATCGTGCTGCGGCGATTGTCCTCCAGTTCGATCACGATCAATTCATCTTCCAGCGACGCGACCAGTTCTGCCGCCGCGCGCACACTGTGAACCGGCTTGCCGTTGATGGTTCGAATCACCGCCGGCAGCGCGACCTTGACATCACGAGTCATGCGGTTGGAAATCAGCTTGCTGATCACCACCATTTCCTGGTCAAGATCTGCGACGCGATCATAGCGGCGCAGGAAGTACGGGTTTTCCGCCTGCTCCATCGTCCGAATCAGCTGCAGCATCGCCCTGGTTGTGTTGCCGCCGGCTGCCAGGAAGTTGTCGATCGAATCCAAATACTCGGCGGTCGCCACGCCAAAGACCAGCGGGCCGTAAACAAAATAAGTCGGCGGTTTGTCCAGGTTGTATCGCAACAAATAGTGCCCGTCGCGAAATACCGGAACCTCCACCTCCATCACTTTTCCGTCACGCAAGATCTTGACCGGCAGCAACCCGCGATCGCCGTCCAGCTTCGATTCCTGTTCGACCGCGTAGGCAAACGAAACTTGCGTGTTTTCGTCAAATTCGACTCGGCCCAAATTGTTGACGTCAAACGATCCGATGTGAGTGATCACGTCGTTCGGTTTCAGTGGATAATCATCGACTGGAATTTGCATCGCTGCGAATTTCAAACCGGAAGCATCCTCGGGCATTTTCAGCCAGCGCCGCATCTCTTTCGATTCCAGCGTTTGAAGATCACACCACAATCTTGGCTTTCCGTCGTAGCGGCCGTCTTGGACGTCATCAAGAAACACCGTGATTTCTTCGCAGGGGATCGCGTAGCCAATGCTATTGGATGCCGCCAATTCGCTGAACGCGATTCCAGCCACCTTTCCGTCGGCAATCATCGGACCGCCGCTGTTGCCGCTGTTGAGCGCCGCGTCGATTTGTGTTCGCAAACCAAGAGTGCGGAATTTGTAGGGAACATGTTCGACGCGAGAGATCACACCCGCGGTGATCGAAAGCGATTGGCCCCCTTTGGGATAACCGTGCACTTGGATTTTGGTGCCCTGTTTCGGCGTGCTCGGAGCGATCTCCAACGGCTTGGCAGATGGGGGCAGCGGATCGTCCAGCGTGATCAGCGCCAGGTCGATGCCCGGAGCCGTCGCGGTGACACTTGCCGAGAGACGGTCCGATTGGCCATTGAGGCTGATGGATACATCGGTCGAGGCCACCACGACGTGGTAGTTGGTCAACACTTGCGTCGGCGAGATGACCACTCCCGAACCGTTCACCGTGCTACTTTGGCCCCGTTTCCAAGGTGTCGTGAGACTATAGATGCGGCGGATCGAATAGACCTTCACGACCGAACCACGTACTCCTTCGGCCGAGTCCTGAGCCGCCGCTGTGGTCGGTGGGAACATGGCAAGGGCAAGCAGGGCCGTGACCATGGCAGGGCGGAGTGTGGTCATGGTGTTTTCAATCACAAAAAAAGACTTGCTCGGACAGTTGCGGCGACGCCATTTCAAGCTCCCAAATTAGCCGGAAGCATCCACGGCGAACACCACCAAGGTCCCATCGGTGGATTGGCGGTAGCGGTCGGTTTCTCAGTCAGTTCTTCTCGACGTCTTGCCGTTCTGGCATCGCGTTTGCGTTTCTCGAACGCGGACGATGCCCGGCTCGTTCCCCACGGGAAGGGCTTCGGTCCAGGGCGGTCGACGTTGGAGGCGACGTCGATCGCCGTTTTTTCTCCTTTTTGCGGGGCAGCGGCGGTACAATTGGCCGCTTCAGCCACGCGGTCCTCCACCTGCGGCCGGAACATCGGTTGTACGATTTTGCGTCGGTGATCGTGCCACAGTTGCCGCAGTTTGCATCAACTGGTTTCGGCGCCGGGCAGTCCATTCAATACACTTCACCGAGATTTTTGTTGTGTGCGGCCGGTTCACTTTGCGAACGAAACCATCCGCCTGGTGCCAGCTGTTCTTACCGCATTTGGACCCCGATACCCTGGCCACCCAATACGGGATGGAGAATCTGCCGCGCTACAACATCGCGCCCACCCAGTCGGTCGCCTGCATCGTTTGGCGCGAAGTACGTCAGCCGTGGCGGCCCGCCATGATGCGCTGGGGTCTGGTACCCGCTTGGGCTGATGACTTGTCGATCGGCAACCGGATGATCAATGCGCGCGGCGAAACGATCGACAGCAAACCGTCGTTTCGACGAGCATTTGCGTCGCGGCGATGTTTGGTTTTGGCCGACGGATATTTCGAATGGAAAAAGATCGATGGCGGAAAACAGCCCTACCTGATCCAACAACCCGGCAGTGGGCCGTTTGCAATGGCGGGTCTGTGGGAAGAAAACAGTAAAGTCACTGCCGATGGTTCCAAATTGGCGACTTGCACCATCATCACGACCGAAGCCAATCAAGTGACACGCGAAGTTCACGATCGGATGCCGGTGATCCTCGCACCAGACCAGCAACAACCGTGGCTCGATCCCACCAACCGCGACACCGGTCAGCTCAAATCGCTGCTTCGACCAGCCACAGGCGATCTGTTGCGGCTGACGCCCGTTTCGCAAAGAGTCAACAGTCCCAAAAACGACGATGCCGCTTGCATCGAACCGGTCACGATCTAACCGTAGGCCGGCTTGTCCCCAGGTCGGCCTACAACAGGTAGGACGGGCACTCCTGCCCGTCAAATGCGGCGAAAAGACGGGCAAGCGTGCCCGTCCTACATTGAAGATCAATTCACAGACAAAGCACGAGCGGCTGCCAGCTACTGTCTCGCCCGAAAAACGACAGTGCCATCGGTTTGTGGTAGACTCGACCCTGGTGGATACCTAGGAATTGTTCGGAATCACTTCGTCATTTGACAACACTCTCCCTCCGGGCCCTCCGGGAGAGTCGGGCTCTCAGGCCCGGAGAGGGTTTGCCCACCATACCCTCCCCGGCCGCTACCGCGTCCGACCCTCCCGGAGGGAGGGTGATTTTGCAAGTGACGTCATTCAAACAACGAAGTTGTTTCCGATCAATTCCCTAGTCGGAGCCTCCGCCTCCTTTTCTTCACGATGGTCATCTTCGAGTTTGAGATTCGAGTTCAACATGAAGACAACTTGTATTCCCCGCTTTTGGTTGGTCGCGAACTTCTTGGCGGCAGCCTCTTTTGTTACCCAGGCAAATGCCGCCGTGGTCACGGTTGTGAACGATGGATTTGAAGATGTGACGGGGCAAACCGTATTCAACGAGTTCACTTTTGGAACACCGGTCGGTTGGACGATTCATGATCCGGGTGGTGTTGTTCCCGATGCTGGTACGTTCGTCGGAACACTGCTGCCCAACGGAACTGACTTCTTCAATTCGACTGCCCCAGAAGGCAACCGAGTAGCCATCGCGTTCAATTCAGGGCGTGAAGGCGAGGGAGAGTACGGTTTCCTGCAAACGTTGTCGGATACGCTGCAAGCCAACACGCAGTACGAATTGACGGTGCAGGTCGGTAACATCGCTTCCGGCACGGCGACCAACGGCCAGTTCTTTAACTTGGACGAATTTCCCGGTTATCGAGTCGACTTGTTGGCCGGTGGCGTCGTCGTTGCTCAGGATGTGAACTCTTTGTCGATTCCCGAAGGAGAATTCGCGGTCTCCACGGTCTCCTTCACAACTGGTGATGCTCATGCCCAACTTGGGCAAGCTCTTGGAATTCGCCTGGTGAATTTGAATCTGATTCCCGCCGGCTTCACGCAAGTGACTTCGCCTGATCTGGAAGTCGATTTCGATCAAGTGCAGCTATCGGCCAATTCCGTACCTGAGCCCACAACGTGGGTACTGCTGTCGGCGATCTGTCTGGCCGGAGTGTGCCTCCGAGGACGCATGCGTGTGAGGACGGGATAGGCGAAGGCCCGCTTTGATAGAATTCTGTGATAGACTGATTCCCATGAGTGATGTATCACCTGCCAGCAGTTCGAGTAGCTTTTCGGAAGCGGCTATTTTTTCTCGTGTCGTTGAGAGTTCGGGCGAACTATCGCCGGCGTTAGCTGAACACGTTCTGTCTCTCCAGATCTCCGAAGAAGATCAGGAACGTACTCGCGTTTTGTTGGAGCGGAACGCGGCGGGAACGCTAACAGGTGAAGAACAGATCGAACTTGAGAATTTCAACCACATTGCCAATTTGATTTCACTTTGGAAGTCGCGGGCACGCCGCGTGCTCAACTCATCCTGATTCTGATTCGAGTTGCGATTAACATTTGTCAATGACCATGTCATCAACTTGCTCACGCCGTTCATTTTTGAAGACCTCTTCGGTTGCCGCCATCGCGGCTCCAGCGATTTTGACCTCCAAGCGATCGGCGGCTCAAGGTGTGATTGGCGACGGCGATTTCAAGTTCCAGTGCCAACACATGTGGCCGCAGCTTCCCGATCGATACCGTTGGCAAACGACTCATAATGTGGCGGTCGATCCCGACAACAATCTGTATGTGATCCACGAAGGCCAGACGTCGCAGATGAATCATCCGTCGATCTTTGTCTTTGATCCGGAGGGTCGTTTTGTTCGCGCTTTCGGCCAGCAGTTTCAGGGAGGCGGTCACGGTTTGGAAGTCAACGTCGAAGACGGCACGCCCTACCTGTACATCTCGGCCTACCAGCAAGTCAAAACGATTGTGAAGGCAACGATCGACGGCGAGATCGTCTGGCAGCAGTACGCTCCCACTCAAAGCGGACACTACGCCCCGGGCGAGGGCAGCAGTCCGGAACGAATTTGGGGACGGGACCGCTTCATGCCGACGAATTTTGCGTTTCTTCCCGACGGCGATTTTCTGGTTGCCGATGGTTACGGATCGTATTACGTCCACCGTTACGACGCCGATGGAAACTGGTTGTCTTGTTTCGGAGGGCAGGGTAAAGGCACCGGAACGTTCAATCTTCCGCACGGGCTTTGGGTCGACCAGCGCGACGGCGGAGAGCCCGAAATTGTTGTTGCCGATCGCGCCCACAACCAGCTGCAGATTTTCACCCTGGCGGGCGAGTACAAGAAGACGGTCGAAGGCTTTGGGCTGCCCGCCAACATCGACACTCGCGGCGACTTGATGCTGGTTCCCGAATTGGTCGCCCGCGTCTCGCTGTTGGATCGAAACCACCAGACGATCGCGACGATCGGGGATGATCGCCAACGCGTGCTGGACGACAAAGAGACGTCAAAGAAGTTTGCGATTCGCGCCGATGCCAGCCGCTGGCAGCAAGGCAAGTTCGTTCACCCGCATGACGCTTGTTTTGACCAGGAGGGCAATATTTTTGTTGCCGAATGGGTCAGCACCGGGCGGGTGACCAAACTGACGCGAGTTTGATTGGGCGGAAGTGGTTCGCTCAGAACAGTTGGGTGATGGCCGCGTCTGTCGCTTCGTCCGGGCCGTCGGCATCGACGTTTTCGATCCCCGCGTCACCGGCGCCGCCATACAACTGCATCACCGCGACCTGATCAAATCGGCTGCGAGCATGGTAGCTGGCCACGCCGATTTGTCCGTCGTCGATCGGCTGGTCAAAGTGATGCGAAAGTTTTTGCACTCCCTCGACCAGAACCGTCAATTCGTCGTCTTCGATCCAGATTTGAAGCTCGTAGGCCGGGCCTTCCAGGATCACTTCATCGAGTGTTTCCAAGTCGACAAATTCGCCGTTGATCGCTTCGCCGATCGCCCAGCGGTCCGCTCCGGCCCAGGCTCCGGCATACTTGAAGTCATCGGGTGACTGGTAATCAAAGACGATAAACCCGTTTTGATGCATACCAGGCAAAGCGTCGGCACGGACCGTGGTGTAGACGCGCGTTGACGTTCGCGGCGGCAAAGCCTCGTTGTCCATCACCGCGATCGCCAGCGGGTTATCGTCGGGCAGCAGGTGAAGTTGTCCGGCAACCAATTCGGATGTGCCGGCGACCGTCTGGAAAGCGCCGTCGTCTTGATGGTTGAAGTTCAACGAGTAGGCGTGTCCGGAGTTTTCCTGATCGGTATCGGTCAAGACTCGCAGCACCGCGCCGTCGTCAGAAGAATCGGCCTCTTCGCGCGCCTGTTGGAGCTCGACTTTCGCCGCCTCCAGTTCCTGATGAGCCAGGGCCAATTCGTGGCCGAGCCGAGCGATCTTTTCGTTCGCTGTTCTGGCGGCGGCGGTCGCGATCGAGACAGCATGATTCGCGTCGCGGAGCGCGGCGGCGGCGTCCGATGCGGATTTTTTGGCGAGTTTGACTGCTCGATCGGCATCTTTCAGCTCTGCTCGCAGCCGCTTGATGAGTTCCTTGTCGGTGGATCGTCCTTCCCTGGCCCGGCGCAGATCTTCGGTGATGGATTCCTGCTTGGCTCGTGCGTCGGCAAGGTCTCCGTTTGCCGTTTCGTGATCGGCGATCGCCTGTCGGGCAGCCTCGATTGCTTCCGTCTTCGCCTCATGCGCGTCGGAAGCTTCGCGTCCAGCATCCTCCAACGCCTGGGTTGCTTGCTCTACCGCATCGATGGCGCGGTCGAGCCTCTGTTCCGCTTGGGCAAGTCGGCTGTCGTCGGAACTGCCGAAGTCGAACGTTGTGCCTTCGGAAGAATCGCTCACTTCAACATCGGTATCTGCGTCGGCGGCAGCGTTCTGGATGACATGAAAGTTGGTGAAGTGGGTGAAGGCATACTCGTTTGCCAGTCCGACGGCGCCTTGGTCGAGAGGCCGATCAAAGTCGTGGGCAACACGGAACACGCCGTCCGCCGCAAGGGCTACGTGAGACCCATCGACGGCAACTCGCAGGTCGTAAAGCTGATGGGGTACGATCGTCTGACTGTAGGATGCCAGGTCATTGAATTTGCCGTCGAAGTGTCCGATCACCCAACGGTCGGCGATGGAACGTAGGCCGGCATAAATGAAATCGTTCTCGTTTTGATAGTCGAGCACGACGAAACCGTTTGCCCAGCTATTTTCTTCGACCGTTTTTGCCTTGACTCCGATTTCGTACTTCTTGCCGGGAGCGACATCGGTTTTGACGACGGTCAGCCCCGCTCCGTACTCTGCTCGGCTGTCGCCATCGGCGCCGTCGTCGTCGGTTTGCCAATCGCCGTCGATCGGTTGGATCGCCGCCGTCCAATCGCCTACAGGATCGGTAACGTCAACGTCGATCAAGAACCGGTCTTCGACTACAAACTCGTCGTCGAAGTATCGAACCGCAACGACAGCGATCCGATTGTCGATCACGTCAAGTTGCCAGCCGGAATCGAATCCAGGATGCGAAACGACCTGGTCGCCGGTGGTTGCTTGTTGCACCGGGTCGGCAAAGCGGCCATCGGTGTAGTCGTATGAACCGATCGCCGATGCACCATGTTCTCGCCGCACATATGATTCAAACGCGATGACGCCGTCGCCTGCGGAAAGATCGTCATGGGTTTCGTAGCGAATTCCGGTGACTTGCAGCGTTTCACCGGCGACCATGTCGATCGTGACGGCCGCTTGTTCGCTGCTGAAGTATTCGCGGCCCCCGACCGTGACCCATAGGCCGGTGATGTCGGCTGCTGGTCCGTCGAATCCGATCTCTGCCGCTAACAGTCGTCGTGATTCGAGCGACTGGAATCGAAGCGGTCGGTTGGGTGAAGAAAAATGGCTATGGCGGCGGCGCGGATGCCGCCGCAGGTTTTGTGGGGAGTGACGCATTGTGTTGGCAACGCTTTCGCGCTGTGTCCATCAATGACACACGTCTTTGCCCCATGGAATCCGGTTTCAAGCGGATGATCCGTCGCGAGTGCAGTTGGTGATGGATTGGTTGGTTGAATAGGTTGAACGAATAGGTGAAAAGACCCGTTAGGATGCCCTTCCAGCGGAAACCTAGGTCAACTTTTGGGCCCGGGGACGCTCCGTGAGAACTTTTTCGGCTAAAACGTATAGCGAGCCACCGATACCCATTGGGATTTGTCCATCATGAACCGCGTTTTCTGCCTGTTTTTCGTGCTGATTCTTGCCGGCTGTCGTCACGATGCTTCGACCGCCACTAGCAACGCGGTGAAGAGCGACGAGCCGGCGAAACCTCGCGTCGCTTTGATCATGAAGTCGTTGGCCAACGAGTTTTTTTCGACGATGGCCGAGGGTGCCAAATCGCATCACAACGATCATTCCGATGATTACGAATTGGTGGTCAACGGAATTAAGGATGAACGTGACTTGAGCCGACAGGTCGCCCTGGTTGAGGAGATGGTGGCCAGCGGTGTGGACGCGATCGTGATCGCGCCTGCTGATTCAAAAGCTCTCGTTCCCGCGCTCCGCCGAGCGCAAAAAGGAGGTGTTGTCGTGGTGAATATCGACAATCGATTGGACGCCGGAGTGCTGGAGCAAGAGGGGATTTCGATTCCGTTTGTTGGTCCGGACAACAAAGCGGGCGCAAAGACAGTAGGTGACTACCTGGCGTCGAAACTGGCCAAAGGTGATGCCGTTGCTGTGCTAGAGGGGATAAGAACGTCGTTCAACGGTAATCAGCGTCGCGAGGGGTTTGAGGCGGCGATGGAGGCGGCCGGGATCGAGATCGTTGATAGCCAGTCGGCGGAATGGGAAATGAGCAACGCCAACACGATCGCTTCGTCGATGTTGAGCGAGCACCCGGAAATCAAGGCGATTCTTGCCGCCAACGACAGCATGGCGCTGGGCGCTGTCGCCGCTGTCAAAAGCGCCGGGCGAACCGGCGAAGTTCTGATCGTTGGATTCGATAACATTTCCGCTGTTCAACAGGCGATGCGAGAAGAGAAGATATTGGCCACCGCCGACCAGCATGGTGACCAGCTTGCCGTGTTCGGAATCGAAGTCGCTTTGCGGTTGCTGGCCGATCCTGAGGAAGCAGCCGAAGACGTGGAAACGCCCGTCGATTTGATCAACATCGAATCGCTGGTCAAAGCGACGGAAGAAACAGGTCAGTAGTTAGTCGTCCGTTTTTTCTTTGCTTCCACCACGGTGTCGGCGTTCCCGTTTTCACTTTCTTCATGTCCGACCTGCTGCAAATCAAAGATCTCACCAAGCGGTACGGGGCGGTGACCGTGTTGGACGGTTGCCGGCTGGAAGTCCGCTCGGGTGAAATCCACGCGTTGCTGGGCGCCAACGGCGCCGGGAAGAGCACGCTGGTCAAGATCGTTGCCGGTTTGACGGCGCCTCATTCAGGTGAAATGCGACTTTCCGATCGACTGTATGCTCCAGCCAACAAGCAGCAAGCGGAATCGGCAGGTGTCCAGATCGTCCAGCAAGAGTTGAACTTGATTTCGACATTGTCGGTAGCCGAAAACCTGCTGTTGTCGCGGCTGCCAAACCGGTGGGGTGTCATTCGCGGCGGCCAGCTTCATCATCGCGCCCGCGCCGCCCTTGATCGTTTTGGGTTGCAGGATGTCGATACGGATACGCCCGTCGGATCGCTTGGCGTGGGCCGGCGGCAGATTGTCGAGATCGCCGCGGCGCTGGACAGCGACTGCAAGCTGCTGATTCTTGACGAGCCGACCGCCGCTTTGAGTGCTGGTGAGACGGACAGGTTGATGGATTGGCTGCGACGGCTTCGCGATGATGGCACCGGCATCATCTACATCAGTCATCGATTGGATGAAGTCTCCAAGCTAGCTGACCGAGCCACCTTTTTGAGAGACGGAAAGTATGTCGGCACGCATTCGACGAGTGACCTGACCGGTACCGATATGGTTGGGTTGATGACGGGCGAGGAGAGCGAATCACACCCGTCCGCTTCGCTTCGGTCGTCGACTGAGGCGCCAGTTGCCATGCGGGTCGAAGGAATCTCCGCCGGCATAGTCCGCGACGTTTCCTTGACCGTTCATCGCGGCGAGCGTTTGGGAATCGCGGGACTCGTCGGTTCGGGACGAACCGAATTGTTGCGAGCGATTTTTGGTGCGGACGTTGCCGAAAGTGGTTCGGTTTTTCTTGGCGACGATGCTCGGCCCCGGCGGTTTCATCATCCAGCCGAAGCGGTCGCTTCGGGGTTGGCAATGGTGACCGAAGATCGCAAGCAAAACGGACTGCTGCTCACCCAGTCCATCTGTGTCAACGCGACTCTCAGTGCGATGTGGCATGCGTTTTCGACAGCCGGTGTGATCCGGCGCCACACGGAGGATGAAAAAGTCCGCTTGATGTGTGATTCGCTAGGCGTGCATTGTTCCGGCATCCTGCAAACGGCCGGTACCCTCAGCGGCGGCAACCAGCAAAAAGTGGTGATCGCGAAGTGGTTGGTTCGCGGCGCCGACGTCTTTCTGTTTGACGAACCGACTCGTGGAATCGACGTCGCCGCCCGCCGCCGCATTTTTCGACTGATCGATTCGCTTGCCGATCAGGGCAGGGCGGTTGTGATTGTCAGCAGCGATCTGGACGAACTTTTGGAAACCTGTGATCGCATTGCCGTGATGTCAGGTGGGCATTTGGTGAAAACGTTTCGCCGTTCCGATTGGTCGCGTGAGGAGATCATGCAAGCGGCGTTTTCCAAGTACATGACCCCCAACACCGCATCGCCGGAAAGTTTTGGCAGATAGATGAACCGCCACAAGCTGACACAGTCGTTCGTTCAATATGCCGGACTGCTTTTGGTACTGGTGGTACTGGTCGCGATCTTCGGTTTGCGCAGCGAAAATTTTTTGCAGCGATCGACGTTGATTTCCATCGCCAATCAGATTCCCGATCTGACGTTCATCGCAGTCGGTATGACATTGGTATTGATTGTCGGCGGCATCGACTTATCGGTCGGTTCCATGTTGGCATTGTCATCGGCTGTGCTGGGTGTGCTGATGGTCGACCACCAATGGTCGCTTTGGGCAGCGATCCCGATTTGCCTGGCCACCGGGGCGGCATGCGGTTTGTTCAACGGAGTGGTTGCGATTGGTTTTCGCATTCCTTCGTTCATTGTGACGTTGGGGATGTTGGAAATGGCTCGCGGTGCGACCAAGGTCGTGACCAATTCGCAGACCAAGTACATCGGATCGGCGGTCGAATCGATCGGCGAGCCGCTGCCGGGAATTTTGTTGTCGCCGGCATTTCTACTTGCACTGGCTGCGGTTTTCTTCGGACAGTTTTTGCTTTCTTGGACCGTATTCGGTCGTTATTGCATTGCGATCGGCACCAATGCCGAAGCGGTGCGGATGTCGGGGATCAAAGCCGCCCCCTACTCGATCGCCGTCTTTGTGATCAGCGGATTGTTGTGTGGGATGGCCGGGTTGGCTCAGACGTCACGGCTGTCGAGTGCCGATCCCAACGCCGCGATCGGAATCGAACTCGCCGCGATCGCTGCTTGTGTGATCGGCGGCACCAGTTTGATGGGAGGCCGTGGCAGCGTCATCAGCTCTTTCATCGGAGTGCTGATCATCGCGGTCTTGCAAACCGGGCTCGCCCAGTTGGGAGTCTCCGACGCCAACAAACAGATCATCACCGGCAGTGTGATTGTGATCGCGGTTCTGATCGACGCAGTGCGCAGCCGCTGGGGGAAGGAAAGGGCGGAGTAGGGCAGGGCGGGTTAGCGATCTGGACTGGGATTGCGCCGGCTGGCCAGGATCAACAGTCCGGCAAAGGTCAGCGTGATTCCGATCGCCAGTGGCGACGTGACCGGTTCGCTGAATAGAATCACGCCCGCCACCGCTGCCATCGCCACCTGCGAAGCGTTGATCAGATTCACCGCGACCACTGGCAGAGCCTTGAGCGACATCGAAAGCGCCGCGAACGCAGTGAAGTTGCAGGCGCCGGCAGCAACCATCACTCCCCACTGATACGGCGCGATGTCAACCAGCGGTTCCGATCCGATTTTCCACAGCGTGATCGACCACAAGGCAATCGTTCCGACCGTTCCGCTGATGAACATCGTGACCGGCCCCGACAATCCTCCCGTCAAAGCTTGTCGCATGGCGACACCAAAGTAGGCATAGGCGCCGCCCGAGGCAGCAGCGCAGAGTGCTCCCATCCATACCGGAAGCGAAGTGACCGATTGTTCCGGCGCCACCGTCGCGCCGGGCAAAGAAAGGATCAACACGGCGCTGATCAAAGTGACCATCGCCAGCGAGGTGCGCAGTGTCACCGGTTCTCTCAACATCAACCGGCCAAGCACCGCGCCGCCGACGATCAGCACGCCCAATGTGATCGGTACCGATGCCGCCAATCCGATCACTCCCAACGCGATCTGGAACGCGCCGTTGCCGATGACCTGTCCCAGCAAACTGGCAAAAATAAATCGGGGAACCATCTTCAAGCTGGTTGCGATTCTTTGCCGCGTCGCAGCCATCCAAACCAAGAAAGGACCCAGAATCACCACCGTCGGAGCAGCTTTGACCGCCGAGACCAAAAACGGATCGACGCCGACACACCGCCGCAGCGCGATGTTGGCCATGGTGTACATCACCGCGGCGACAACACCGCATGCCGCGCCGGCAACAATTCCAATGGGCGGCCTTAGCGCTGCTGCATCGATGGGCGATGTCGGTTTCGAAGCGGGAACACAAGCCGGCCGGCTGGGTAAGGGAGAATCTTCCTCGGCCAAGGCGATCTCGGACGATTCGGTGTCGGCAGGAGTGCCGGACTCATGCATCTGCGCCTCGCAATACCGTTGTCAAAATGAAGGTGATCACGAAACGCCTTTCCTGGTTGCAGAATGTTTTCTTACCTCGACGTAGACCGGGACAGTACCTTCGGTAGGAAGGTTCAGGTGGACACCTGGATTTCCTTTGTCATTCGTCGACCGTTTCGATTTCGGCCTGCGTTGGGGAGGTCATCGTTTCTTCAATCCAGGTGGATTGGCCAGTGCGGTCTTTGTTGGGTTTCGAAACGATCACCGTGATGTTATCCTCGCCGCCCGCCTCGTTGGCCATTTCGATCAGCTGATGGCAAGCCGCTTTGGGCGAAACGCTGTCGGCAATGATTCTGCCTAGTTGATCGTGGTCAACGTAGCGATGAAGCCCGTCGCTGCATAGGACGATGGCGTCTCCCGGTTGCAGGTCGGCCCGATGCACCTCGGCGATCAGTTGTCCGCCGGCGCGTCCGCCCAGAACGTTCCAAAGCACGTTACTCCATTTACTGTCGGCCTCTTCTTCCGGTTTCAAACCGCCCGCTTCTACCAGCTGCCTGGCCAGCGTGTGGTCGGTGGTCAGCTGCTGTGCCATCCCGTCACGTACCAGGTAGCAGCGGCTGTCGCCGGCGTGCACTACATACAGCCGCGGCCAAACCAAGTGGGCCATCGTCAGCGTGGTTCCCATGCCACGTTGGCTTTGATGCTGAGCCGACTCGAACAAGATTCGCGAGTGAGCGTCCTGCAACAATTTTTTTAAGTTGTCGACAAACTCCGATTCGTTGTCTTCTTCTTCCAGAAAAAACCAATGGACGCTGTTGAGTAGTTCTTTGATCAGATGATCGATCGCCAGGCTGCTTGCCTTTTCGCCCGCTGCATGGCCACCCATGCCGTCGGCAACCAACAACACCTGACCCTGGATCCTGCCGAACAATCGCGACTGAGTATCCAACGGCAGACTGGTGGAAGCGACCAACATTGATTTGTTCAGTTGGGCGATCAGAAACTGATCCTGGTTGGACTGGCGCACCTTTCCGATATTCGAAACACCGTAGGTACTTTCGTCAGACAGCGAATCGGTGCTGAAAGAAGAACTCTCGTCAAATCGGTCAACCACTTTGTCGGCCCAGTAAAGAAGTGGATCGGTGTTACCGTCGGCGATTTCTCCGAAATCGCAACGCCAGCCAGTTCCAGTCGGTGATTTCTCCGAAATCGCAACGCCAGCCAGTTCGGAGAACTAGCCCACAGTCTGCTATCGTAAAGAATCAACACCACCAAGGGTAAGCCAACCAAGCATCGACAGATTTTCCCGCCCACCGGGTTGATCATCTTGGTGTTCGATTTCTTCGCCCTCCCCGGTTGTTTCGGCGATCGCGAGTCGTCACGATCTTGATGGGCGGGCAGCGGTCACGCCGAGGCAGATTTGAGGCAGATCATGGGGGCACGGGGCACATGCTTGCGCGTTTGAAGACATTCACTTTGCTTGGTATCGAAGCGATGCCAGTGGATGTGGAGGTCGACCTTTCTCCGGCGGCGATGCCGAAGACGATTCTGGTCGGGCTTCCCGAAGCAGCAGTAAAGGAAAGCACTCATCGGGTGGAACGGGCGATTGTCAACAGCGGTTTCATCCGTCCTCACGATCGCGTGGTGATCAATTTGGCGCCAGGGGATCTGCCCAAGCAAGCGCCGTCGTTTGATCTTCCGGTTGCACTCGGAGTGCTCGCAGGAAGCGGACAGCTGAGCAGTGATCGGCTGGATGAATATGCGGTGGTTGGCGAACTCGCCCTCGAAGGAATCGCTCGGCCTGTCAAAGGGGCGTTGTCGATGGCGATCGAGGCGGCCAAAGACGAAGGGCTAAAAGGTCTGATGGTTCCGCGCGATAGCGCGCGAGAAGCAGCAGTGGTGGAAAACATGGAGGTGATTCCTGTCGACAGCCTGGCGCAAGCGGTCGCGTTTTTCGCCGGTGAGATCGATTTGTCGCCGGCGCCCAGTCGTTTGGATCAGCTCTTCGAACTTTACAGTGTTTATGACGTTGACTTTGGCGACGTGAAAGGGCAGGAATTGGCCAAGCGAGCGATGACGTTGGCCGCAGCTGGCAGGCACAACCTGATCATGATCGGGCCACCAGGAAGCGGCAAGACGATGCTTGCCAAGCGGATGCCGACTGTGCTTCCGCAACTGGGCGCGCCCGAATCGATCGAAACGACTCGTATCTACAGTGCGCTAGGCCAACTGCCGGCCGGACAACCGTTGCTTGCTCGCCGTCCCTTTCGCAGTCCGCATCATACAATCAGTGACGCGGGTCTGGTCGGCGGCGGCAGCCCACCTTCGCCGGGAGAGATCAGCAAGGCGCACAACGGTATCCTCTTTTTGGACGAACTGCCCGAATTCAATCGCAAGACACTCGAAGTGATGCGTCAACCTCTCGAAGATGGCGTGGTGACCATTTCCCGCGCGATGCGGTCCACAACTTTTCCAGCCGACTTCATGCTGATCGCGGCGGCCAATCCTTGTCCCTGCGGCTATCGAAGCGACCCACGAAGACACTGCAACTGCACACCACCGCAGATCGAAAAGTACATGTCGCGAATCTCGGGTCCACTCGTCGACCGTATCGACATTCATATCGAAGTGCCGGCAGTTCCTTTTGAAGAGCTATCCACCTCCTCCCGGCGCGGCACGACCAGCGAGCAAATGCGCGGCGACGTGCTGGCTGCCCGCGACCGGCAGTCCGATCGATTCGGTTGCAAACCAGCG
Source organism: Rubripirellula sp. (assembly GCA_965222745.1). GTDB lineage: Bacteria > Planctomycetota > Planctomycetia > Pirellulales > Pirellulaceae > CBDCUW01. The sequence continues at coordinate 3,126,389 of CBDCUW010000005.1, read as the reverse complement.
ACTGGTCCGGCGGTCCGCTACAACGCTCAAATGACCAGCCGTCAAATCCGCGAGTACTGTCAGCTCGATTCGTCCTGCCGACAGATGCTGCGCCACAGTGTGGAAGAAATGGGCCTCTCCGCGCGCGCCCACGACAAAATCCTACGAGTCGCCCGAACGATCGCTGACGTAGCCGGAGAAGAATCCATCAACGAAACCCACCTCGCCGAAGCCATCGGCTACCGAAGCCTCGACCGAGACCTGTGGCTATAAAAAAGGGGTCAGGAGCCTTATTGGCAATTTAGGCAAATAGCGGTATTCAATCCAAGGGGCAAACGATGCCGAGACCACCTCGGGCGGATGAAGCCGGCGCGATTTACCACGCCATGAATCGTGCCAACTCACGTCAAACAATCTTTCGAAAAGAGGGTGACTATGAGGCGTTCGAGCGGGTCGTCGCGGAAGGGTTGAGAAAGTACCCGGTTGACTTGTTCTGCTACCAATGGATGCCAAACCACTGGCACATGGTTTTACGGCCGCGCGAGGATGGTGCGATGGGCAGGCTGCTGTACTGGATCTCCATGACTCACTCGGCCAGGTATCACGCGCACTACCACACGACCGGCGAAGGCCATCTGTACCAAGGACGTTTCAAGAGTTTCCCAATTCAAAACGACGATCATTTTCATGTCGTTTGCCGGTATGTCGAACGGAACGCTTTGGCAGCTGGATTGGTGGCCAGCGCGGAAGATTGGCGTTGGGGAAGTTTATGGAATGGGCGCGGTCTTTCCACGATTTCGCTATCAGAGTGGCCGATTCCTCGTCTTCCAAATTGGGTCCAGCGAGTCAACGATCGGCTCGACGCGAATGCGGAACGGCATCTGCAACGTTGTCTACGCCGGTCGAGTCCGTTCGGAGAGCCTGCTTGGGTCGAGTCGACCGCCCGCCGCTTGAGCCTCGAATCGACCATGCGTCCACGAGGTAGACCTCGCAAATTTACCCAGAATACCAAATAGGCTCCTGACCCCCTTTTTCGCTGGTCTAAGTTTTCTGCCTGCGACGACGAATGCCGCCGGCGACCAGACCTAATGCACCGATGCCGAAGATGGTGAGTGATGTAGGTTCGGGAACGGAGTGAATGCCAACCAGATGGGCACGGAACGCATCCTGCATTGGAGTGTAGGCGTAATCGAACCTGTAAAAATTGTCGTGGCCCCCGTGCCCTGTCATGGTTCGCGCAAATACACGCGTGGGATTGATTTGACCGAAAGCTAGGTTGAATCTCACCGTCCCGCCAACACCTTCACCGGCGTGTGGTGCTGTGGAATGGAACACATCAAAGAATCCAGTCCAACCGTCTCCTCCACCGAGATAGGTCAGCTTGATCGGATTGGTAGGTATCGACCAGTTGTTCAGTTGTGGATTCTCCATCGAGTCGTTGTTCTGGCCATCATCCAAGCGTCCGATTCCGACCCAAAAAACCTCCAACCTCAGTTTTGAGTCTTCGACAACAAGCGAGCTGATCACGCCGCCGTAACACCGTTCGCTTTGATCCGGTACAGCGACAACGAATGTGAAGAGCAGTAAACCGGTGAGGACAGATTTGGGCAGAGGCAATCGGTTGTTAAGTAGCGTCGTCATTTCATTCGCCAAAGTCGTGGTAGAGATCGTCAGGTTCACCAACGTCTATATTTGCGGAAGCCGTAATATCAACGCCAGCACTCCACTAGAAAATGACGAGCCTTTTTCGCTTGTGGTGGTGTGCATTTTTGTACACTCGGTAGTTCTGTCCCTTTTCCTCGCCATTGGCTGGTTTCGTTTCACACATTCCCTGCCAGATACCGCTTTCGTTTCGTTTCTGGGAATTTTTCGATGGCGTAGCGGAGCATTGTTCTGGGCATCGTTTGGTAGTGTTTTTTCAAAAATGCTTCCTCGGCTCCTCGGTCTCGGTTGCCGATTTCACGGAGCATCCAGCCAACCGCTTTGTGAATTAGATCTTCCTCGTCTTGTAGCAGAGTTTCAGCAATCGTCAGCGACTCCTCAAATTCACCCTGCTTGATGTAAGCGAAGGTGGACATGATGGCGATGCGGCGTTGCCAAAGGTTTTTCGATTTGGCCCACCGGTGTAGCTTTCGCCTGCTTCGATGCTCAAGTTGCGGACCGACAATCAGGTGAGCCGAACTGTCTACCAAATCCCAATTGTTCACGAACTTCAGGTTGCGGCAGTAAAGATCAAAAACCTCTTGGCGAGCGGACTTGTCGCCTTTGTCGTATTTCAGCACGAGGATCAGCAATGCCAACAATCGTTCTTCGTGGACCTGCGACTGAAGAAGCTTTGCCGCATCGCTGAGCGGGATCTCTCGGTGTTGTTTTGCGATTCGTCGCAGCACCGGTACTCGTATGCCGATGAATTTGTCTCCCTCGCCATATTCGCCTGGCCCCGTTTTGAAGAACCGCTGCGAATGCTCGGCGATTGTGGGATCGGCCAATTCTCTGAGTTGTTTCCGGATTTTAGCTGCCGTTGTGGAGGACATGGCTTGGCCTGTGAGTTGGAAGTGACGCCCGTGGAAGTCGGCCCGATTTTGATGCAACGGTGGTGTTGATGGGCTGCCGGCCGGTTCTCCGATCTCGCTGGCACAGGTAATTCGCAGCGAGCTCGGAGAGCACGCCGACATTTATTTTCCGCTGGCTGCTAAACTGTTCTGCGAACCACCTTCACCCTGCCGAGCTACTTGCCATGATTCGATTCCTCACCACGCTTTTTGCCTTTGTTTTGTTTGCTCCCTTCATCGCCGAAGCAGATGATTCGAAACCCAACTTCGTGATCATTTTTGCCGACGACCAGGGTTATGGCGACCTGGGGTGCTTTGGGTCAACGAAGATCAAGACCCCCAATATCGATCGGATAGCGAAAGAGGGCCGCCGCTTTACCAGCTTCATGGTTGCTTCGCCGGTCTGCACACCCTCCCGCGCGGCGCTGCTGACCGGATGTTATCCCAAGCGTGTCGGGATGCACCAGCATGTGTTGTTCCCAGCATCCAAAAAGGGGCTGCACCCAACGGAACATACCATTGCGGACCACTTGAAAGCGCAGGGCTACGCGACGGCCTGCTTTGGAAAATGGCATCTTGGCCATCATCCCGAAACGCTGCCTCGCGGCAATGGCTTCGACGTCTACTTTGGCATCCCCTATTCCAACGACATGAATCATCCGGACAACAAGGGCAAGCCGCGTGTCCCTTCGGATGATCTATGGCGCGACCAGGAAAGCGCCGTCAAACTTTGGAACACGCCATTGATCAAGAACGAATCGATTGTCGAACTGCCTGTGGACCAGCGCACCGTCACTCGCAGGTACACCGATCACGCCGTCGAATTCATCAAAGCCCACAAGGACGAACCCTTTTTCGTTTATCTTCCGCACTCGATGCCACACATTCCGTTGTACGTTCCAGAAGACGCCTATGACCCGGACCCACAGAATGCTTACACGTGCGTGATCGAACACATCGATGATGAAGTGGGACGTGTGATTAAAACGATTCGTGAACTTCAGTTGTCGGAAAAGACGTATGTCATCTACACATCCGACAACGGTCCTTGGTTGCAATTCAAGAACCATGGCGGATCAGCCGGGCCGCTGCGCGAAGGCAAAGGCACGACTTTCGAGGGTGGACAGCGCGTACCTTGCGTGATGTGGGGGCCCGGTCGAATTCCATCCGGGACAACCTGTGATGAGCTGGTTGGAACGATCGATATGCTTCCCACCATTGCCGCGATCACGGGCAGTCCGCTGCCGGCCGATCGCAAGATCGATGGAATGGATGTTTCGGGTTTGATTCATGGAACTGCTGACAAATCGCCCCGCGAGGAGTTTGTTCACTACACCTCTCAGGGCCGGCTGGAGGGAATCCGTCAAGGAGACTGGAAGCTGCTTGTCAAGCATCCGCGTAAGCAGCGACGTCAACAACGCCCAAACGCCCAGCCTTCGTCGCCAGAGATTCTGCTGTTTGATTTGAAATCCGATCTTGGTGAACAGCAGAATCTCGCTGAGCAGCGCCCCGAATTGGTGAAGAAACTCACGGCACGAATGACCGAAATTGACGCGGAGATCGAAAAGAATTCGCGTGCCCCATGGACCACCGATTGATCGGCGGGAGCTGGCCAAAGAAGCCAGGAGCCTCATTCAATGCCGGGGGGAACTTGCGCGGTTGGTTCCCTTCGGCTGACACGGTTGACAGATTTGGAAACGAGAAGCCAATGACCTTACTACGGTTTGTGCCCGTCGCGTTTTTCTTCGTCTTGCTGGTGACAGCGGCGCCCGCCGAGTATTCGGTAGGGCCTGTCAGTGATGCGCAGGCCGAGACGTACGGCCTCGACAAGAGTTTTTACAAAAAGGGGGCGATGGCCGAGGGAATTCTGATCGCCACCTCCGATCGTGTTTCCGATTTGGCGATTCAGGAGGCCGCTTATCAGTTCGGAATGATCATGCAGCGGATCAACGAATCGATCGCGCAGCGGATTCGTGATCGAGGCGTACTCTGCATCCTGGTTGCACACGACGAATTGACCTCGAACGTCCCCCAATTCAGAACCGACAAGACGGGCGAAGAGCTCGATTTTTACAACTGGCGCAGTCGCGGCTTTTTGACTCACAAGAATGGCCGACCGACCGTCTTCTTCGCAGAGGAAGACGTGCTTGAATATGAAGGTGGCATGCAGCTGGAGAGTATTTTGATCCACGAGTTCGGCCATGTCGTGCACGGCGTCGGTTTTGATAAACGTTTGCAGGACAGACTGACCGAGTGCTTTGAAACTGCCAAGGAGAAAGGTTTGTGGAAAGACGGTCGCGCGGCGCAGCGGTTTCGTCGGATTCGTAGCCAGAGCCCCGTCAGGTTGTTCGATGAACTCGTTCGTTGGTTTCCGCAACGTTCGCCCGAATTGATCAAAAAGTGTCTCGACGGTGGCGACATTTTGGTGAACGGAAAACCGGCTCATTCCAATGTGATGGTGACCGGTGAAGACAAAGTGTTGATCGTTTTCAGCGGCTCCAAAGAATGCTACGCGTCCAAGAACCGCGCCGAGTATTGGGCCGAGGGGTTTCAGTGTTGGTACGACACCAATCGAACCATGGACCACGACCACAATCACATTCAAACTCGACAGCAGTTGAAGGCGTACGACCCGCCGTTGGCTCAACTTTGTCGCGAAGTGCTCGGTGATTCCGACTGGCGTTTTGTGTCACCTCGCGATCGAGCCGGCAGCGAACACTTGGCCGATTTCAAACCGGAGAAATCGCCGGTGGTGATTGATGCCAACCACATCAAAAAAGCGGCCAATGATTACTACGATCGTTATTGGAGCGACTATTGGCAACGACTTCACGACAAGTATCCAGGCGTGGCCCTTCATCCGGTTCCAGACGATCCTCGTTGGTTGGTCTATCCGGGAGGCGAAGGTCCCGGACGGGGAAGGCACATCGTGTTGGTGGCTGCCGAACAAGAGTATCGCAGCGAACAATCACTACCGATGCTGGCCAAGATCTTGTCCAAGCGACACGGTTTCGATTGCACCGTGCTGTTTGCAGTGAATGAGAACGGCGAGGTCGACCCGACGCAGAAGATTCGCTGGCAAGACAAGAGTGTGACACACAATATTCCCGGTCTTGAGCATCTCGCGTCGGCCGATTTGATGATTCTGTTTAGCCGCCTGATCACGCTGCCCGACGACCAAATCAAACATGTGATCGACTACCTTGAATCGGGCAATCCGATCATCGGAATTCGGACAGCCAACCATGGATTCCTAGAGAATTTTCCCTACAGCAAGGGTGGCAAGAGAGTGCGTTTCGGGGAGGATGTTTTGGGCGGATCGTTTCGCGGCCACCATGGAAATTGGCATGCTGATTCAACCCGTGGAATCATCGTTGCCGAGAATCGGGAGCATCCCATCCTGCGCGGCGTTCAAGAAATCTGGGGACCATCGGACGTTTATCGCACGTACAAGGAAGGGGAAGGTCTGCCGGAGGAGTGCACGCCGCTGGTTCTCGGCCAACCGCTCGTCGGCCGCCAACCCGATGACGACGTCAATACCAACAAGATCCCGCTGCCGGTCGCTTGGACGAAAACATGGACTGGCGATGCCGGCAAAACCGCCCGCGTCTTTCACGTCACGATGGGAAGCGGCAAAGACTACGAAAACGAGGGATTGCGTCGGATGACGGTCAACGCCGTTTATTGGGGCCTGGAGCTGGAAGGTTTGATCGAACCGGGCAGCAACGTCGACTATATCGGTCAGTACCAACCACTTGCCAGCGGATTCAACTACGACAAGCTTGGCGTGACCCCGCACCCACCGGAACACTACCGGTGACAAAACGGAAGTACTGGGAAATTCGTCAAACCTGGTCTGCCGTGAAAGCAACCAGTGCTTGACGAACTTTCTGTTCCTTTCCAAACGGCTTGGGCTACATATCGATTTCGTAGCCGGCGCGGCTTTCACGCGCAAGAAACGAGTTGGCCTGCGCGTCTCCGATGATTTCTCGTTTGCCTGGGTCCCACCGCAGTTCGCGGTCCAGTCGCATCGCGATGTTGGAAAGGTGACAGATCTCAAGCATCCGGTTATGCGTCCAGACGTCGGAGATAGGTTGCTTGCGAGCGTTCATGCCCTCGATGAAGTTTGCCGTATGGTTATCGCTGACCTTACCGCCATAAACCTCCTCGACGGCCCCTTCCGGAAGCGGATCGTCCTTCAAGTTTTCCACGGGCTTGCCGACGATTTTGCCTCGGTTGACAAAGAACCGACCTTTCGTCCCCTCGAACAGAATGCCGTTGTCACCTTCGCTGGTGATGATCATCTCGACGTTGTTGGGCATGTCGACTTTGATGGTGAAATTGGTGGCGGCGTTGTATTGGTCGGCGACCACCGGGTGCCCGTCCTTGTATTCGACTGGCAAGGAGAATTGCTGTGGCGACACTTTGCTGGGACCCGTGTCGCTGGCACCAAGAGCCCAGCAAGCGATGTCGACGTGATGCGCACCCCAGTCGGTCAGTTTTCCGCCCGAGTACTCGTGCCAATTTCGAAAGGCGTAGTGGCAATTGCTGTAGAGCGGTACGCCACCACCGTAACCGGTTCGCATCTCGGGAAGCGCCCGGTAGTCGACCTTTGGCGCCGGACCCAACCAGAGATCCCAGTCCAGCCCCTCGGGAACGGGAGCAACCGGAATGACGGGTGAAGCCGACATGCCGTTGATGCCGCAAGTCACTTTTTTGACCGTTCCAATACGGCCAGCCCTCACCAGGGCAATGGCTTGCAAAAACCGCTGTTCCGATTCCGTTCGCTGCATCGTGCCGACCTGGAAGATACGGCTAGTCTCTTTGACAACTTTTTCAATCAGCTTGCCTTCAGCGATCGTCAGCGTCAGCGGTTTTTCACAGTAGACATCTTTGCCCGCGTACATCGCTTCGACAGCCATCTTGGTGTGCCAATGGTCGGGGGTCGCGATCATGACAGCGTCAATGTCTTTGCGATCGAGGATCTTTCGATAGTCCTTGTAGGCGTCTGGTTTCTTGCCTTGCGCTTTTTCCGTCTTTTCGACGTTGGCTTCCAGCACGCCCGCGTCGACGTCGGCAAGTGCCGCGAAATCGGCGAATCGAAACGACTTGGACGTGATCGCCCAGCCCTGATTTCTTAGGCCGATGGTTGCAAAGACGGGGCGGTCGTTGGGTGACTGGAATCCTAAAGCTCGGCCCGACGAACCGATCAGAATGCTTGCCGCTCCCGCAGAGGACACCCCATGAAGAAACTGGCGGCGAGTTGTTTGGCGCGAATTTGGCATGGTGCGAAATCCTCTCGAAGGAACCGGAACCGGTAGGGTGGGGTGACGACCGCTCCGTCGCCGGAGCATGGTACTTGTGGGGGACGCAGCTTTGTGGAGCACACTCCTGGCTGGGTCAACCAATCATAACTGCAATCGTCGGCCGTCCGTAAACCCCACGTTTTTTCTTGGGTAGGTTGGGGTGCAGGCACGCGAATCGGCATGGGGTGGAGTGCACATCGCGGTGTGCAGAACATCCTTCCAGCAACGTGTTTTTGGCCGAATCGTCAGGATGAGCGCCATCCCGGCGATCCTGTCAAAAACCTGGTTCACCCGTTTCCCGGAAGAACCACGAGGCAGACCTCGCAAGTCTTCCCAGAGTGCCAATAAGGCTCCTGACCCCTTTTCGCTTCCGGATTGCGAAAGTTTTCGCTAAATGATGGTTAATCGGTCGCGTTGGGTTGGCTTTTTCGCGTTTCTCGTGATGTCTGGACGTGATCAGGTTCGATCGATATCTAGGGCGTGCAGATTTCCTCGGCCAAGGAGCTGCCGCAACGAAGTCTGGCGTCGGCAATGAACACGTATGCATAAGTAGTGAGCGATGAAAACGATATCGGCAACTGCGAAATCGGAACGGCTTGAGTCGCAATTGGCATCGGTCGTTGGGGCGGAGAACCTGGTCGCTGCTGCCTCGGATTTGGAAGTGGTGTCGCGGACCAATGTTCCGGATCGCAATATTCCGCAATTTGCGGTCTATCCGGGTAGTGCGGACGAGGTCGCGAAGATCTTTCATTTGGCGAACGAGCACAAGATCCCTGTCTGGCCAGTTAGCCAGGGAAAGAACTGGGGTTACGGTTCGAAATCGGCGTGCTATCCCGGCGGGATCACGATGATTTTGTCTCGAATGAATCGCATTCACGAAGTGAATGAGGAATTGTGTTACGCAGTCATTGAACCTGGTGTCACCTATGGCCAGCTCAATGATTACCTGAAAGCGAACCACCCGGCTCTGTGGGCCGATTCATCCGGAAGTACGAAAGATGCCAGCGTGATTGGCAACGCGCTCGATCGCGGGCGCGGCGTGACTCCCTATGCCGACCATTTCGGAGCGCTTTGTGGCATGGAAGTTGTCCTGCCCAACGGCCAGCGGCTTCGATCGGGAACGGGCCCGTCCGAACAGTTTCCAGCGTGGAACGTTTACAAATGGGGCACCGGTCCTTATGTCGACGGACTTTTCTCGCAGTCGAACTTGGGCACCGTCGTCAAAAGCGGCATCTGGTTGATGCCCGCTCCCGAAAAGTATGACTTCTTCGTTTTTGAATACACCGCCGATAGCAGCCGGTTCGGCGAGTTCCTTGAAACCTTCCGGCAATTGATTTTTCAGGGAGCGATCAAGTCTTATCCGCATTTGGCCAATGACTTTGCCATGTTGTGCATTGTCGACCAATACCCAACGGATCTGCTTCATCCCGGTCAGCGGCACCTGAGTTCCGACGCGATGACGGAGTGGAAAAAGCGACTCGGTGTATCCGATTGGACGTTCGGCTGCGGAATGTACGGGACCAAAAAGGAAGTCAAGCTTCACAAGAAGATCGCCAAGAAGCAACTCGGCAAGTTCGGAGAAGTGGTGTTTGTCGGAGGGTGTGAACAAGACACCCCGAAAGGCCGATTGATGTTGAAGGCCGCCCGCACGGCATTGCGGATGAAAGGCAAGACGGTGAAGTTGCTGGAAGGATTGCCCTACGCGATACGGTTGTTCCAAGGCATCCCCACCGACTACTTCGTTCGCCAGGTCTACTTCAAGTCTCACGCAGAAAAACCTGCGATGGGCGATGTCGAACCGGCGCGAGATGGGTGTGGCTTCGTTTGGATCGGCCCCGTCGTCCCCTTCACATCGAACCACTTGATTGGCTTTCTTGACGAGGTCAAGCCGCTTTACGATTTGTATGAATTCGATTTTTTCGTCGAGTTGATCATCGAGAGTCCGCGCAGTGTGATTGTTTTGCTGGGCCTGTTCTACGACAAAAAAGATGAGAACGAATCCGAGCGTGCGAATCAGCTGTACAACGCCTTACGTGAGTTGTCGCACGAGCGCGGTTACCCACCCTATCGCGCCAGCAGCGCGAGTTCGCCGAAAGCGCTGGATTGGAATCCGGCATTGAAAGACACGCTTCACGACATCAAACGGGCAGTCGATCCAAACAATATCTTGGCGCCTGGACGTTACGGAATGGATCTTCGATCGAAGTGATCTTATCTTCGAAGGGCGACACGTTATCCCGCGTCGACCGACAAACCGAGCCAATCGCCAATTTCATCGGCGAAGGCCTCTGCTTTGGGTTTCTCGGAATCCAGAAAGGTGCCTAGCAAGACGGACTTCCCGTCCTTGGCAATCAGCTGCACGTCGAGGACCCAAGTTGTCGTGAAATGGCTGCTGCCGGTCGAAGAATTACGTTGCGATGATTTCCGCGCCTTCGATTCAATCACGATGTGCTCGAGGCTCTCCAGTTCAAGCACTGTCTTTTCCGTTCCGGGCAGAATCCCCTCTCGGCTGGTTACCGTGGAGGTCGTCTGGTCCATCACCACCTTGACTCCGGATGCAAACGTCAAGATCACTCCCGGAAGCATGAACAACGCCGCAAAGATGGTGCAGAGGACGATGGCGACCATCCGTTCCAGCCACACATCGATCGTTCCGCCGTAGTAAACCAAATGGAACGCCCCTAAGATCACGTTCCAGCCGATGTAGCACCCCATGGCGAGAGGAGGCACACCGAGCAGCCTCACGTAAAACGGGTTGGGTTGAACGGCTGTCAGCGTCGCGCCGTCTTTCGATCGCTTCAGCTTTGCGTTCATGCCATTCTCTTCCCCGGCGCTTCCAGCTTGCCGCTCATCGCGACCCACCAGACACTGTCTTGACGCCGCAATAGACAAGTCCCAGCATTCCCATCGCTCCCAACAAGCCTGCCGCGACCGGACCAAGGTAGTTTTGCCGATACGACGTCAACCGCCTGATCACCGCCTTGCTGGGGTCATCGGGATCGTACCAGCAAGGATAGCTTTGGCCCACCTCGAAGCCGTCAATCGCTACCTTCGCTTCGCTCTCTTCTCGAAACGCCCCTGCTCCGCCATCAAAAGTCCAGGTCTCATACTCTTGCCCGGCGACAAAATAACGAATCTGCACGGAGGCTGCGTAACCGAATTCGCGAACATCTTCATAGTCGTTCGACATTGCCGAGCGACCAGGATTGAAATCATGAACCTTGACTTTGTTGACATGCTTGTCCAGCACAACGCATTCACTTTTCAGGTAGGCCGAGTTGATGCGCTGGGCGGGCACGACACTCTGCATCCACATCCCGACGGCAAGCAGGCTTCCAAAGAAAGCCATCAGGCCGAATGCAATCCAAATGCCAAGCGACGGGCGATTTTGGACAGAAATCGTGACCTCTGGAGCAACATCCTGCGGTGAATCGTCTTCTTTCATCACGTCCGCCAACGTAGAGATCTGTCCTTTGCGTCCCTGGTCTTCAAGGAGACTATCGAGTCGATCTTCAGTCCCGCAACCTCGATTCTTGGCCAGAGTCTGAGTGCAGGCACGCGAATCGGGTTGCCCGTGAAGCGTCGGACGCTCCCAAGGTGCTGGGCCTTCGGCCCCAACTGTTGTTTGCGACAATTGGTTGAGCTGGGAGTTTTCCTAGCATAGCGACGGGCTCGCTGGACAGTCGAACAGTGGTGGACGCTTGCGGAGTGACGCGATCGCGGCGGAAAGATATTTTGCGCGGTAGCGAAGGATCCTTTGGGACGAATCCGGTAGTCTTTGTCAGTAGGTCCGGCACTTTCCCACGAAGAGATATCGCTATGTCGTCGTCCAGTTCGATGTGCAACATGTTTCGTCAAAAATGCGTTGTGCTTGCCGTTCTCTTTGTGTTGCTCTTCCCGCAGCTTGGGCGTTCGGCGCTCACCCTGGGAACCAAGACATTCGACGATCCTCCCGCGAAGCCGTTGAACAACCCAGCCAAGCTCGCCTCGGGCTTTCAGAGTCTCAATTTCCGCAGTCGCGTCGGTGGCGTGGCGTTCGGCGGAGTCGCGATCGGTGTGGCGGACGCCGTCGTTGTCGAGATGAACTATGATCCGCTACGGAATGATGGAGAACGCTTGCGGGTGACAGTTCAGCGAAAAGATGGAAGCCAGGTGGAAGCGGTGGCACCCATTTACGATTGGCAGTTGATTCCTATCGTTAAGTTTGCAGGTGGAAACGAAGACGCTTGTTTCACATTGTTTGGCGAGTTGGCGGATGCCGTGGCGACTCAAGCAGAATTAGCGAAGAAGTCTAGGGTTTTGAACTACCATCCAGCGTTCGCCGATACGCTGCTAGGTTTGCGGTTGTTTCAAGCCGACATCATGATCTTTGACATGGATGCGACCGACCTGCCAAAGGATGACGGAATCTATCTGTTGGGCAGTGGCGAACAACGTCCCGATATTGCCACCAACCAAGCGGCGTTTTTCAGCTTGCAACAACGGATCGACGAAATTCGCAAGACTGCTGGGAAGAATCACAGGTCGTATCTGATCTGTGATCAGGGACAGCAGGTCACGTTTGATGTTCGTGAAGGCTTGCTCGTGTTAACCGGGCAACCAATATGGTCGTGCTGGCGAACAAAGGTGGATGAAGAGAGCGTCAATCGGATCGTTCAGGAGACACTTCCAGCGGTGAACGCGCAGCTTAGGGCCGAGCAGTCGGCGGCACGAACGGGCGTGGCGATAAGAAGGTGGACGCAGGAGTATGTCAATCAACGTGGAGCGGAGATTCTGGATGAGATGATCAGTCCCAGGGTCTTGGACACGATGCCAGACTACAGCCACAAGCTGTCGGCAGCAATCATCGAATTCAATGGAATCAATCCCGAAGTCTACGCCGCCTTGGTCAATACGATGCGATATGCCGCCTTGATGCGCCATTTTAAGAAGCAGGATCCGTTGTTATTCCAAGTTTTCTTGACTGGACCGGTTAGCGCCGTGGTTCCCGATCCGAAGGTCAAAACTCCGACCGTGATGAGGGCTGGGCGATAAAAGGGTCATGATGGCTGGACCGCAGGTGTTTGTGAGTTTTTCCAGCGAGGACATGCCCTTTGTGCGGCGCCTGTTTGACAGGATCGCCGCACACGAGGTGTCCCTGTGGAACTATCAGTCGCGCGAACAAGAGATCGCGGTTGGAGCACCGCTGGAGCGAACGCTTCAGCAACAGATCGACGCCTCCCAAATCTTTGTTCCGGTTGTCTCCAGCTCGGCGTTTCGTTCCAAGTACGTGCTGCTGGAATTGACGCACGCACTGAACAATAGAAATCGGAATCGGCCGATATCGATTTGGCCCCTGGTTTCAGAAGAGCTGATCGAAAAACCGGTCGAGCGGTGGCCGGACGGGTTTCAGCCAGTTGCCGATGTCAAAAGCCAGCTGATCCAATTTGAATCGACGTCCAGTTTAGAAAAGGCGATGGTCGCGTTTTGTAAGCGATTTGAAATTGAATACCATCCGCCCACTCCCGATCTATTCCGTTTTCCTTTCATGAGCCGATTTGTGCGGGAGGTCCAACGGAGGTGCCCCCGACAGCGCGAGTACGAAATTGATGTCTATCGCAAATTGATGATTTTGCTGAGCCAGTTTTCCGAATCCGTCGAACGGAAAGACTACCGGTTGGCGTCGCGTGAAATCCGGCACTTCATTTCGACGTGCGAGTACGAGTTCGCGGAGCAGGATTTCTATTTTCCCTACGTCGCCAAGGGGGTTTGTGAACTGTTGCAGAATCAACTTGCCGAAGCTCGGGAAACGTTTGAAAGCCTGCGAAATCACCCGCAGGTAGATGAAAACGTATTCGGCGCGCTGGGGGCCATTTGCCAACAACAAGGCGAGCATGACGCGGCGGTCAAGGAGTATCGTCAAGCTCTGCAGCGTGATCCGACAGATTTTGCCGCGAAGTTGGGTGTTGCGGTCAATTCTGCCATGAACGGTCAACGGCTCCCTTTCCGTTCGGATTTGATACTCGACGAAATTTCGCGGCACGAGGAAGAGTTGCGACAAGCGGGCGTCAACCCGTCCGGTGTCACCGCTTTTTTTCTCGATCACAGCGGTCAGACCGACGCGGCGATCGCCACGTTGGAAGAGCTAGTTCGAGAGGATGCTGTGAATACTACCTACGTGATTCAACTTGCGCAGTTGTTGGAAAAAAGTGGTCGACGCAAAAAGGCAATTGAGTTGCTGCATCGATTTCAGAATCGCGACGCTGGGCCACAGATCATCCATCATTTGGCCACCTACTATGGGTACGAGGGGGATGAAGAAAACGCGATACGCTACTTCGACAAACTGGTCAAGGACTATCCGAACAATCGACAGTTTCACATGGAGGCGGCGCAGGTTCTATGGCAGGTAGGAAAGAAGAAGAAGGCCAAGACGCTGGCTGCCGAGGTCATCAGCGGCCCACGATTTGGACTGCCAGCTTCGGCCGAAGATTTCTACTACGACGGATTTGCGAACTGGATCTGTGGAAATGTCAATCGCGCCGAGTACGACTTTGAAAGGTCCGGTTTCCCTGTTTCTTGGCATTACTCAGCGTTGTTGGAGATGTAGGGAGAGTGGGAGAGTGGGAGAGTGGGAGTCAGCCTCCCCCACTCCCATTCTCCCTCTCTCCCCCACTATTCAATCCCACGAATGGGTTTGCGTACTTTGGATCGTTGATCAATTCGTGGTCGGTCAGTGTGTTCAGAAATACGGTTAGCGCCACCTTTTCGACTTCCGGTAGGGCCAGTCCGTTGGCGGCGAAATCTTGCAGACGGTGATCGAGGTTGGGGTGTGGCCGTACGCTCCAGTTGTAGTGTTCCACCACTTGATCCAATGTGATGAATCGGCCGTCATGCATGTAGGGACCAGTCAGTTCGATGTTGCGCAGTGAAGGTGATTTGAAACGACCCATGTCTTGGGTTTGCTTCGTGAATCGGCCTACTCCCGCGTCGACGTCGGGCGATTCGCTGTCGATTCCGTTGACCGCCGGTCGGTCAAGATAGAAGAAAGCGGTTTGGTGGTCGGGGTGATCGGCGGGCAGAGAATCAGCAAGATGGCAGCCGGCGCAACCGGCACGTCCGAAAAACTGTCTTTTGCCGTAGTTTTCCTGTGCGGTCAAATTGGGGAAGGGATCATGAACCGAATCGACCTGCGATCGTCCGACGTCAAATTTTGAACGGTAGGAAACGATCGAGCGAACGAATTGTGCCAGCGCTTTGGCGATTCGTTCTTCGCTGACTTGTGAGTCTCCGAATGCCGCGTCAAAAAGTGGCGGATACAAGGGGTCCGATTGTAGTTGCCGGACCAGCGATGGTAGGTGGTGGCCCATTTCGATTTCATTTTCGATCGGCATCAACACCTGCTGCTCCAACGTAGCGGCTCGTTCGTCCCAGAAGAATTTGCCGCGGCGATAGTAACGGGCATTGATCAGGCTCATCGAATTACGGTCGACCGAGACGCCGTCGAATCCGACGCTTCGCTTTCGATCGTCGGTGAACGCGAATTTTTGTTGGTGGCACGACGCGCACGATGTGGAACGATTGGCCGAAAGCGACTTGTCGTAAAAGAGAACTCGACCGAGCGTCGCGCCGTGATCGGTGATCGGATTATCAGGCGGCGTGTTGTCGAAGCGGTCCGCCACACTTTGAAAATGTTGCGGCAGTTTGATGTTGCTGTAGTTGTACGGTTGCTTGGGAAGTTGCAACCTGCGCGGCGTCGATGCTTTCGAATGATCGGGCAAAGGATCGCCGGGTGGTGTCGCAATCGCCGCGGCGGCGGTGATGGCGCAGGTCAGCAACACCAAGGCGACCATGCCGCGGCGGAGTCTGGGTTCTTGGTACACTGAGGGGCCGTGGATGATTTTGGGCAGATCGTGGATGCCGTTTGAATCGAGTGGAACTGCCAAGGGTAGTGCTTTACGGGTGATTCGGTCTGCCAACACAATTCTATGCTGTCTCTTCTGAGTTTGCTGTGACGCCCGCCTGTGCTGTCGAAATGAGGGGAAACATTCGATGATCTGGTTGACCAAGCTCGTTTCCATCGCCCTTACGGCGGGCGTCGTGGTTGCGCCAAGCTACGGGCAAGGCGCGATTGTTCCATCCGATCCGTCTCGGTTTCACCTGTTTTTGCTCGCCGGCCAGTCGAACATGGCTGGACGGGGAAAGATCGACCAGGAGAGCCGCCGCGCTCACGAGCGTGTATTGACGTTGGACAAGTCAGGGGAGTGGGTAGCGGCAGTCGATCCGTTGCACTTTGACAAACCGAAGATCGTCGGCGTCGGTTTAGGAAAAACGTTTGCGGAGGATTACGCCGATCGGTATCCCGAAGTGACGGTCGGTCTGATCCCCTGCGCAGTAGGCGGTTCGCCGATCGACGCGTGGCGACCCGGAGGCCACCACCGATCGACCAACACGCATCCTTATGACGACGCGATTGCGCGCGTCAAGCTTGCGATGAAGTCGGGAGTGTTGAAAGGGATTCTTTGGCATCAGGGAGAATCCGATGCAAAGCCAGCCTTGGCCGCCGAATATGAGCAGAACCTCCATGCCTTGATCGCGCGATTTCGCGACCAGCTGAATTCCCCCAGCGTCCCCTTCATTGCTGGCCAGATGGGCAAGTTCCCAGAACGGCCTTGGGACGAGGACAGGAAGAGGGTTGATGCCGTCCACCAGCGATTGCCTTCATCGGTTGCCGCAACCGGATTTGTGGTTTCGGATGGTTTGTCGCACAAAGGCGACTTTGCTCATTTCGACACTTCGTCTTATCGAACGCTGGGGCATCGTTATTTTGAGGCGTACCGCAGTTTGGTTGAACCTGAAGACACTGCGCTGCGGTACGAGGTCCAGCGGACAGTCGCCCATCGCGGATTCGATGGAAAAATGTGCTGGGTGCATGCCAGGGCGGGAGTGATTCCAGTGGGGGCTGGTTCGCAGAAGTCACCACAGGTCGTGATGACGACTCAGCGGCTGCAACTTTCCGGCTCCGACGTTTTTTATGCGCTCCATCAAACCGCTTCCGAAGATGGCGGAGCGACTTGGAGCGAACCCTCTCGGCTGGATTCTTTTGCCAGGCAGCAAATGGCCGACGGCCGTGAAGTAACGGTTTGTGATTTCACTCCCCGGTGGCACCAAAAGACCGGCAAACTGTTGGGAACCGGCCAGACCGTTTGGTACCAGGACAATCGTGTGATGCATGTTCGGCCTAGGGCGACTGCTTACGCGGTCTATGATCACGGGGCAGGGGAGTGGTCCGATTGGAAACGGCTGAAGATGCCCGACGACGCAAAGTTTCGAAACGCCGGTGCCGGATCGGTGCAGCGGTTCGATCTGGCTAGCGGTGACGTGCTGTTGCCCATCTACTTCAAGGAACCGGAGCAGCGGCAATACAGCACCACGGTCTGCCGCTGCTCATTCGATGGCAAGACGTTGAAGTACGTCGAGCATGGCAACAGTTTGACAGTGGATGTCAAACGGGGCTTGTACGAGCCGTCGATCACGCGATTTGGCGGCCGGTTTTACCTGACCATGCGAAACGACGATCATGGATATGTTGCCGTCAGCGACGACGGACTGGTTTTTGGTGATCCGATCCAATGGACTTTCGACGACGGCTCCGATTTGGGCAACTACAACACTCAACAACATTGGGTCACGCATCGCGACGGATTGTTTTTGGTTTACACGCGAAGAGGTCTGGAGAACGATCACGTTTTTCGACATCGCGCGCCGTTGATGATCGCTCAAGTCGATCCGCAACAACTGCAGGTGATTCGCTCCAGCGAACAAGTGCTGGTGCCCGAAAATGGAGCTCGGCTGGGCAACTTCGGCGTCGTCGATATCAGCCCCGATGAGACTTGGGTGACGGTGACCGAATGGATGCAACCTGTAGGCGTCGAAAAATACGGCAGCGACAACCGAATTCACGTCGCCAAGCTGAAGTGGAACCGTCCGAATCGGTCCGTCACGCCCTAGCCGACTACCAAAGCAACACCTCGATCATCCCGGTAAGGGTGACCGCGTCGTCCGAAACGATCGTGGCGGGTGTGCCAACACGATGGTTGATTCGAGGCATGTCGGAGATGTACATCAGGCCCAGGGTCAGTCCCACTTCCACTTCTCGAATGCAAGTCTTGGTGGTGAGGCTTGTTTCAAACGTCGTCGCGTTTTCCTGCCACTGGGCGAGAGTTTGCCTGGGGGTCGTGGGAGTGGCGACGCGGTAATCGGAATTGAGGTCATAAAACCCGATTGCAAAGTCCAGGTTGGTGGCATGGCGATACAGGTATCCCTCCCAACCAAACACCGCCTTGCCGCCGCGAAATTCGCTGTCCAAGTCTTCGCGAAACAGGTTGCTGCCGGAATAGTCGACGTCGAACTGTTGATCAAACGCCATGTAGCTGAACAGCGCGCCGGCCGACAGACCGCCGAAACTTGTTTGCCACGTGTCGCGCAGGCCGACGTCGCCACCGTAGTGTTTCACGTCGCTGCCCAGCCGCGGTCGGCCGCCGACCAGCGAAGCGACCGCTCCCGAAATGGGATTGGGGACGTCGACCGACGTGGACGACGAGGTCGACGACGAATCTGCCGCGGCGTAAAACCCTTGGGCTTCAAAATTCGTGCGAGTCCACAGAAAACGGCGAACGGCTTTTGCCTGAACCAGCCCCCCCAGATCATCGAGGCTGTCGCGATAGGCGTGTCCGCCGGCGGAACTCGTTCCCAGCTCGTAAGCCGGAAGCAAGGCACCCCACAGCCCGCCGCCGGCAGTCAGTTCGTACGCGCGGTTCGAAATCGTGCTTTGCGCGCGGGCCGAACCAGCAAGCAAAACGACGGTCATCAAGGCGGCAAGGAGATGGCGCATGGTCAGCAATCGTCTTGCATGCTTTTTCGTCAAACTCTTTCCTGTTACCGCTATCGAACCAAAGGCGATGTTTTTCGCTGCTGATTTGCGATAAAGATCGTTGGAAATCGGTTCCAGTCGTAGGAATTTGGGAAAGGTTACCGCTAGAGCAAATTGCGAAAGTCGGGGTCTTTGGGTAGCGAAACTCGCCAAGAGTTTCGGCGGGACTAAGATTCGCCGAAAGTCTTGGCGACTTTCGCTACGGCGCAAGAAGCGATTTTTTCCAGATTGGCTTGCCTGACCACGTTGCAGTGTTTCATCCAGTTTCACGGCGAGCCGAAGTCGCACTCGTCAATGCCAGCTTGAAAATCGACTACAATCCGGGAGGCTGCACAATCTAGCTGGTCTTTTGTTTTCGGAGGGTCGTTACGTTGTATCGCATCTTTTGCATTCTCAGTTGGGCGGTCATGGTTTCCCTGACCGCCGCCAGCGAGCCCACATCGTTATTGCCGCCGGGGGTCGTTTCGGAAAAACCTTCCAGCGGAGTTTTTGTGCAGGTCGGTGACAAGTACATGGTGCCCTACACGACGCGGATTCCGGGAACCGACATCACGTTCGACATGGTACCGGTGCCTGGCGGAACCTTCTTGATGGGCAGTCCCGATAGTGAGGACAACCGCAACGACGACGAGGGGCCCCAGGTTCAGGTCGAAGTCGATCCGATGTGGGTCGCCAAACTGGAAGTACGATGGGATGCGTACAAAGAGTACATGCACCTTTACCATGTGTTCACGAAGTTCGAGGCCGACGGCATTCGCGAGGTCAGTTCTCCGGACCGAGCCGACGTGATCACCGCGCCCACGCCCCTGTACGATCCGAGCTACACCTGGGAATGGGGCGACCGTCCCGAACAGCCGGCCGTGACGATGACTCAGTACGCGGCGATGCAGTTTACCGAATGGATCAGCGCGATCACGGGCCAGCAGTTTCGTTTGCCCACCGAAGCGGAATGGGAGTACGCTTGCCGGGCAGGTACGACAACGGCTTACTACTGGGGTGATGATCCGGAAGATGCCGATGACCATGCCTGGTACTTTGACAACGCAGACAACGGGCAAGTTGGTGGTGGTGAAAAGAAGCCCAATGCCTTCGGACTGTTTGACATGCACGGAAACGTGGGTGAGTGGACGGTCAATGCCCATACCGAAAATGGATACGCCTGGCTGAAAGGCGGCCAGCCGATCAAGGCGATCGATGCGGTCAAATGGCCCGAAACGGCCACCGCTTGCGTCATCCGCGGTGGTACTTGGGAAGACGACATCGAGCAACTACGAAGTGCGGCCAGGATGGTTTCAGATGACCCGGTTTGGAAAGATATCGACCCGAACTTTCCCAAAAGTCCCTGGTGGTTTTCCGACTTTCCCGCTCGTGGAGTCGGTTTTCGGTTGTTCCGATCGTACCAGCAACTTGACGAGGCGAAGATTCGAAAGTTCTGGGATTACATTCCCGATGACGCTGAGTTGGCGGTGAAAATCCGCTTGTCCACCAAGAAAGGCAAGATCGGCTTGGCCGACAAAGAGCTACCGGCCGCCATCAAAGAACATTTTTGAATTTCGTTCGGGCTGCCCGAACGACTACCCCTCGAATCGCAGCTTCATCACGTAAGCTTCCCACTCTTTCTGGAAAGCCTCCATGTCGTCTGCGCCGAGTGTTTTCTTCAGCGTCTGGTAACCCGTTGGATCGCTTTGGTGATTAGCGACGAAATCGTGGTAGAACTTTCGCAACAGACCCTGTTGCTGCAAGTAATAACACAAGTAACGGGCCTGGGCGTAGTTGGTCCCCGGATCGGCGCGATAAAACTGGTGCGTGGTGGTGGAGCAAAGCTGACCGAACGACGGCAGATTGTTCCTGGCAATGGCTCGCTGCAGTCCCGCCAATCGCCAATTGGTCAGACCGACGATGCGGCCGTTTTGGGAACTGCTTTGTTCGTATAACGAACCGAGCCCTTCGTTCAACCACGACGGGCAAGCTGGAAAGTTCGATTCCATGAAGGGGTGGACGATTTCGTGTACCAACGTGCCGCCGCCGGTGGCGATGTTCATCACCAGGGCACCGTCGGCAGACGAATAGTAGCCGAACGGCGTCGACGGCTGGCGGCCGAACAGACGCACGGTGTGGGTGTCGTAGCTGCGTTTGTCTTTGAACAGCCAGATATCGAGAATCTGATTCGGATCGCGGCCAAAGTACGCCTCCTTCAGCTTCGCAGTGGCCCAGCGAACGGTATGTTCGGATCGGCTTTTCAAACGCTGTAGTGATTCGTCGCCCACGACGACAAACGGCGGCTCGACCAGGATGTGAAAGCTGTCACCGGGAAGCCGCTTTTTCAATTCCATGATGTGTTGCGCGTAGTCGGCATCGGTGTAGCCCGACTGCGCAAGTAGCTGCGGGTCGCGATCGATCTTGAGCGCAAACCGGATGACCGTCCATTCCGTCGATCCGTATTTCAACGGCCACAGGTTCATCAATTCCACACGGGGCATCCGACGATAGGCACCATCGTTGGTTGCCGGTTCGTGGTAAATGATCTCGTCAGCCTTCGCGTCGTAACCAAGAATCAGCCGAAAATGTTCGGTCGCTGAACTGCGGTCACTGGTGCGCATGCAGATGATCGAGGGAACGCCGTCGGCAAGGTCTTGGGCCATCGAGTTCCAAACCTGGTTGAGTCGATTTTCTTTCTGAACCACCGGGATCTGATACCAGACCGGTCCGGTCGCGAAGCCGATGTTTTTTAGCGCCGCGGCAAGCTCTTTCGTATAACAACCGCGGCCCAGTGTGGGGTCGAGTCCCGAAATGTCGAAAACGTCATCCTGATCGGCGCTGCTGCCAAGTTTCTGCAGCCAGGCAGCCACACATGCTTCGCCACAGAAGTCGGGTTTTTGCCGCACGTGAGGCACGCCGGCGATCAGCGAGCTGCGGGACAGGTCGGCTGAAACGTCGGCACCGCGGTCGGCCGGAACGTTTGCGCCGCGGTTGGCCACCACCAGAATCGTTCCGCCGATCACCATGGCGACCGATACGAGACGGAACCACAAGGACTTTTGGTGCATCGTTCGGACCTGGGCAACGAAAGTGCGGTTTGGAAAAGAATGGGAGAACAGCCATTTCATTTATACGATCGTGGACGACAAACGTCCGATAGATATTTGCCATTTTGAGAACAATTTTGAGAGGTGTGTGGGCCGGCTTGGGGACAAATCGGCCCACGACGCCTACGATAGGGATGCATGAGCGAACAGAATCGATTTGCGTTTGGCAAGAATTGGCAGGCGTTTTTGAGTGGAGTGGACGAGGAGCGGATCTCGCGCGCTGTGGTGTCGCTTTGCGAAATGCTGTCGGTGGAAGACCTTGGCGGAAAACGCTTTCTTGATCTCGGCAGCGGCAGTGGTCTCTTTTCCCTGGCTGCCCATCGCCTGGGCGCCGAGGTGGTCTCGGTCGATTACGACCAACAGTGCGTCGCTTGTACTTCGCAGCTACGCGAGAGGTTCGCGGATTCTTCTGCAGTCTGGAAGGTCCAACAAGGTTCGGTCCTGGACGAACCGTTCATGAAGTCGCTGGGTGAATTTGACGTCGTCTACTCTTGGGGCGTGCTGCATCACACCGGCAACATGAACAAAGCGATGGAGCTAGCGTCGGACGCCACCGGCCCCGGCGGCCGGATGTTCATCGCGATCTACAACGACCAGGGTGGGGCGAGCCGCCGGTGGTTGAAGATCAAGCAGACCTACCACAAGTTGCCTCGTGCCATTCGTCCCGTTTGGGTCACCGCGGTGGCCGCCTGGTATGAGACGAAGTTTGCGATGGCGCGAGCGGTACGTCTGAATAATCCGCTGCCGTTTGCCGATTGGCGAGCGAAGAAAAAAGACCGTGGCATGTCCGCCTGGTACGACTGGGTCGATTGGGTTGGCGGTCTGCCGTTTGAAGTCGCCAAGCCAGAAGAGATCATCGTGCCGCTGCGCCAAAAAGGATTCACGATTGACAATCTGAAAACAGTCGGAAGCGGCTGGGGATGCAACGAGTACGTTTTTCGTCGAGAAGCGGGAAACGATTCGCCGGCCCTTCCTACCCAATAGGCTTGGATGTTGACGCACTCTCAGTTTTGACCGTTTGATTCGATGAACAGACGGGCTTCCCGCAAGAGACGCTGCTGGTCCTGTTTGCGAAGGGTTTCCTGGACCTTGCGGCGCTGCTGCCGGTCAAGTTTTGATGGTGCGTCGTCACCCAGCACTCCCAGCGGGATATTTTCCAGCGGCCAATCGTCGCTTCGCTGCGTCGCAAAGGGGATGTCGGTATTTCGACTTGCCTGCAGATTACCAAGCGGGCTGCGGCCCCATGCGTAACGGTAGTGAATCGGTTCAGCAACCATCGGGCTACTGAGAACCAGGGCTCTGTTATCCTTCGTTGGACGCCCCTTGCTGTCGGTTCCCGTGACAAGATGGTTGGCCTGTGCGGGATGGAATCGGCGGTCTTCACCGGCGACGGCGAAGCCAACAATGGGGCCACCGTTGTCAACCGAATCGGCCGCCTCATCAAGGCGCAGTACGATTCGGCCTTCTTCGACGGTCATCTCTTGGACGATCGGTGGCTTCCATCGGATCTGCCGGTCAAAGCCGTATTGTGTGGCGAGCGCCCAGCGCGAGATTCGCTCTCCCGCAGGGATTTTGAGCTGAGGGTGATACCATCTCCTGCGCAAGTCGTAGGTGCTTGTGAATCCAATGTTCTTATCGCCAGCTTTGTAAAAATCCAGGAACGTCTGGTACTGAGCCTCGCGGATAGAGGGTCCGGTGTTGGCCATCATCTCGCAGTAGTTGTCCAACGTTTGCACCGCCCCTTCCGTACATAGAGAAAGAATTCCAAAGGGCAACTGCGGGTCGTTGAATGCAGCTCGCCACGACTTGATCATCTCCGGGAAGACGTGACGGTACATGATTGCCCCCTCGGTTCCGTTGAAACAGTTGTTGTAGCCCTGGTGGAAGATCGCTCCTTTGATGGACAAGCCTGATATCGGGCTGATCATGCTGGCAAAACAGTTGCCCGGCCGGTTTTGGTCCATGCTGGGCCCCGGGCGAAGGTCGGTGGGTTCTTTTTCACCAGCCGGGATTTCTTTGCCCTCTTCCTGAAGCCTTGCTACCTTCTGTTGATATCGCTCAACCCGGTTGGCGAGGTCCGCCTGTGGATCCCAATCGGATACCTTCTGGTCCCACTCTGTCAGCAGAGTACGGACCTGCTCCGAGTCCATTCTTCGCAGCACCGGATCTGGCGTCCAAGTTTCCACGGTGGTTCCGCCGCGCGAAGCGTCGATGATCCCGATAGGAACCTGAGTTGCAGTATGCAGGCGCCGGGCGAAGACATACCCGATCGCAGACAACTCACGGGCGACCGCCGGAGAGCAAACGTCCCAGTCACCTTTTCGGTAGTGGCGGCCGAACCATCCGCTCCATTCATGAAGGCGTGGAAATCCGGTCTTGTCGTCGGGGCCATTGGCGGCCGGAATCGTGAGGATCCGGATATTCGGGTAATTGGCGGACACAATTTCAAGTTGGCCGTTTTCGATTCGGTCCAACGGGAATTCCATGTTGCTTTGCCCGCCCAGCACCCAAACATCACCGACAAGAATGTTTTCCAGCGACAAGGTCTTGTTGGCACCTTGGACGGTCAGAGTTTGAGGATCCGAACTTGCGACCATCTCCGGCAGATTCACCTTCCAGGATCGATCGTCGCCAGCTGTGGCTGATTGTTCTTCGCCACCAAAGGTGACGGTGACTTCCTCCCCAACGTCGGCCCATCCCCAGATCGACACCGGCTTGTCGCGTTGCAGCACCATGTTCGATTGAAAAACGTTGCTGACGCAGAGACCTGCACCGATGGCCGGGACATCAATGACGTCCTCGCGGGGCATCTTTTTCGTGCTTTCCTGGGAAAGTACGAATTCACCGGCGAAGAGAGCCAACAATAGGCTCAACAGAACATTGGATCGGAACACAATTCAACCTTTGTTGGAAACGGAATGCAGGGCGGCGTGCTAGTGGCCATGTGATGGGCGAGGGGGCAGCGACGAACTACATCGTGGTTACGCGAGTTGCACTGGGAACCACAGACTGAATGGGCGAAGTACGATTTGCAACTGCTCAGCGCATGTAACCTTGGATCCAGCCACGAGAACCCTGCGGCGGGATCTCGTCAGCGACGTGGGTGCCGTCGGCCAGTGTAAACGAAATGGCCAGAGGAAACTTGCCCTCCGGAGCGCCACCGGTATACCGACCCTCGCCCCAAAAATCGCCCAATGCGACGATGTCCAAGGCAACGACTTTTTTGTTTTCGACTTTCACATTCCCCAGCAACTTCGCCTGGTAACCTCGTCGGCCGTCGCTGGTTTTCAATTGAACGGTTCCACGCAACTTGCCGTCGACGATATCCATGCTGAGATCGCGTATCTCTTGTTCACGCCACATCGGTGGTTCACCGCGCGTGTTGTCGACCAGGTGGAAACGCGCGACGCGTTTTTGCAGACTGGCTGGTACATCACCATCAACCAGCGCTTGATGTTCCTCTTTGGAGATCCAAAGGTTGTCTCGTGAAATCGCCGTCTGGAAAATTCGCCGCCACCGATCCGTTGTCTCTTCATAGCCGCCGAGCACTTTCGCTTGCACACGAACGACCAAACCGCCTTCCGGCGGGCGCGGATTGTAGCGGACGTCACGGGTTTGCTCGGTGATCGCCGCAACCTCTCCTGCTGGAGGCGCGTCCAAAGCTTCTTGCACCAGGCGTTTGATCCGGTCGGCACCACGATTGTTGGTGTACGAAAGAAGCTTGCCGCTGGCTGTTGCGATGTAGAGACCTTGGGTGGTGCCGCGGAAGTCGTTGCGCGGTCCTTGTCCCGCGATCTTCCGATAGAACTCTCCCTCGGTATCTTGCTGTCGGCGTTGATACGCTTGATCGATGGCGACCGGCACGAATCTTGTCTGCAGCAATTTGACGATTTCAGGGTCCGCGAATGTCGACGCACGGTCGAGCACGCCGTTGTTTCACGTACAGCCCAGAGGATGACCGTCCATTGCCCATAGGAAGATCGGTTTTTGTTCTTGAGCGGCGGTGCGCTGCGCATCCAGCAGGCTGGTTTTCCAAGGAATCGTTTGCCACGGCTCGTCGCGGGAAAACTGCAACTCCGCATGCAACTTTTGAAAGGCCGCTTCGTCCAGATCCGCTGCAAGAAGGGAGGATGCGGACAGCCCTGCCGCTGAAAAAACCAATATGAAAACAAAAAAACGTAAAAGCATCATTACCTCGGAGTCGTGTTGGTGCGGCACGATTGTACCGAAGTGGCAGCGCGTGCGCGGAAAAATCTCACCAAGCGGTACCCCCGACGCTTACTTGCCTGCTAACACCTGGTAGACCGCACGCTGAAGACTTTCGCTGCCGCTGATCTCGAGATGCCTGAGATTTGGAAGTGACGCAATCACTTCAACCGCTTCATTCTTGGAAAGTTTGCTGCCGTTGATGAAAGCGGATTTCAAACCCGGATGGTTTCGAAACATCGCGAACTGTTGGTCTGTCAGTGCTGGACGACGTAGGATAAGAGTCTCCAGTTGGCGAAAATTAGCCAACACAACAACGTCGTCGTCATCGACCGATGGAACGGTCAACTCAAGATGTTGCAGCTGACGAAGTCCCTGAATGTGGCTGATACTTTTGTCATTCAAAGAGCTTGATCGCAGCCACAGTTTTCTCAGATTCGTCGCTTTTTCGAGATGATGGACGCCTTCGTCGGTAAAACGGTTGGAATCGATGTCCAGCCAATTCAGTTTTTTGCATCGCTCGGCGAGCAACCGGAGCGATTCGTCGGTCAATTCTGGCGAGGATATCTCCAGATGCTTCAAATCGGCGAGCCCTTCGGTCAGCTTGGAAACAAACTTGTCGGTGAAGTTCGTCGCATCGTGGATCCAAAGAGCTTCCAGCGTCGTTGCCTGTACCAAATAGTCCGCACATCGATCGGTACATCGCGGACCTTCCTCTGATTGATTAGCGTTCGCGTTGAATTCGAGCTGTTTGATTCTGGGCAGTGCGGTGACGAACTGGAGATCTTTGTCCGTCATTTTTTCTTTGCATAAGTGAACCCGCTCCAGATGCTTCAATCGGCCCAGTTTTGACAGGTCTCCTTCGATGGTAACGTACTCGCTACCCACTCCCACAAACCCCAAATCGATCTCTTTCAGGTTTTGCAGGGTGACGATGTAATCGACATCTTCGGCAGTCAATGTGAATCCATAGGAATAGATCAGGCTCTCCAGGTGAGGATACGTAGGAAGGCGATTCGGAGCGGAAAAATCACTTGCTTGAGCTTTTCCATGCCGGATGAGAGAGTCAATTCCGGCTCTGCCGTAGTATTCCGCGGCAACGACCCGCTGGTTCTCATCCTTGAACAGACGAAAGCCTGGCCCGTCGAACGATTGCGCAACAGCTGCCTGTGAAAGTCCGAAAGACATGATCAGCATCGACAAGCAAATCGTTTGAAGACAATGTTGCATTGAGATTTCCATTTCGGATTTGCTGCGATTATGCATCACTGTGTTTGGATTGCCTCTTTCAGCTCAGTGATGAATTTTTTGCGATCTTTGGGCGACACCAGATGGGTGCGGCGATCGGTGGTGATAGCGACGCGTCGGGTGGAAAGGGCCGGGCCGCTGCGTAGGCTGGCCGATGGCTGGATGTCTTGAATGTCTTGAAGTGCGATTTGATAACAGATCAGCCCGCATCGAATCGAAAGGGCGTCGTCCAGGATCGTGTATCGGCAGGGAACGGTCACCGCGATCGTCACCAACAATGTGACCGCCGCGGTGATAAACAGCATGGAAGCTTCGGCCGGTCGGTTGTCGATGACCAGGTAGACGCCGATTGCCGTGGCGAAAACCGGGGCCAGAAAAAGCAACACGGCGATCCACAGATCGATCGCCGAGTCGTGAACCGACGCGCGATGTTTTTCAGCTTGGTAGGAATCGGTCACAGCTTCTGGTTTCATCTCAGGAGCACAATCGTGTGGTGAGTCCATTTATTGGGCGGATGCCGCCGCGCGCCGTGCGGCCAATCGTTGCATCGCTTTTCGAGGCACGATCACGCTGATCGCGATCGCCATCATGACCGATAACCCAATGCTGATCCAACGCAGGGTGGATGGATTTTGATCGTGTCCCAGCGAAGCGGCGGTACCGCTGTGCACCCATAGCATCTGCGGAATCACCGCGACGGCCGCCGCCGCCAGGTAGGGTCGCAACCTTCCACCCACCGCGCCGATGCTGTAGCTGATGATCATGGTCGGAACGGGCGACAATCGAATCATCAGGTGAAGCGCGAAGCCCGCATCGGCGGCGGTTTCGGCGATCGCCTGTTTCAAGGTTTCTTCTTCGTCCGATCGCTGGCTTCGGTCCGCTAACATTCGGTCGATGGATTCACGCAGCCACCAGCGGCCGATCGCGTAGTTCGTCCCGGCTGCCGTGACGGCGATGACCACCATCAGGGCGCTGCCCAGGGCTGTTCCGAACAGCGCACCGGCCGTCACCGAGACCGCCGTTTTGGGGACCAATATCGACATCAGCGGGACAGCGACGGCGACGAACATGATTGGCGCCCAGGGTCCCAATTGGCGGAGCCAATCTTTGGTATCGCCGATGTCGACTCCCAAAAATAGCAGCACGGCGGCGCAAGCGACCAGAATCGCGGGGACAAAAAACCGTCGCGACCCTTTGCCGGGCAGCGGTCGATGGACGGTTCGGCTGGCCGGCGGCATGTTCATCAGCTTGCGTTGAAGGGGGCAAACCGAGCATCATAGCCGACAAGTTTTTTCCTGTATCGCCACTTCTGACATCCCATTTGGACCCGCATGGCCGTTCCCGTCAAACCTCCGCGACCTTCCAACACGAGATCGGTGGGGGATTGGCTGCCGTGGGCGTGGTGCAATCTGCGCCGCAACCCGTTTGGCGAATTGACTCGCGAGGAACGGGTCGAACTGGCGGTGGTCGACGTCGATTCGATCGCGGCGCGAGTTGCCGATTCGCGGTCGGCCGTGCAGCTGATCGGTGATTGCGGCCGAGGAAAGACGACGCGGATGTTGGTGCTGAAACATTCGTTGGCCGATTCCGCCTACGTCTACCTTGCCGAAGACCAACCCTGTCCGGCGATTCCGGCGGGACGTCCACTTTTGATTGACGAAGCCCAGCGGTTGCCGGCTGCAGTCAGGCGGCGAGTCTTTGGTTCGGGGCTTCCGTTGGTGTTGGCCACGCATCGAGATCTGAACAGGCCGCTGGTTCGGGCCGGTTATCGTGTCCACAGCGAAGAAATCGGTGGCCAAAATGACGCGGCGCTGCTTTGCCGAGTATTGAATCGGCGGATCGAGGCGTCGCGGTTGGGCAGCGGTGGGGTGCCCGCCCTTTCGATCGATCAGGCTCACGCGCTGGTGGTTCGCTTTGGCAGTAACATCCGGGCGATCGAAGGATTCCTTTACGAGCGAGTTCAAACACAGAAGTTCAGTCATGGCGAAATGCGATTTGTCGATTGAGTTGGATGATCCTCAGAAGATTTACGCAGGTGGTGATACGATCACGGGCATCGTTCACGTCGCCGCCGATGCCGACGTGAAATGCAAAGGGCTGGAGGTCAGTTCGGGTTGGAAAACCCACGGCCGTGGAAACGTGGCCGCCGGAACTGCTGCGTCGGTGATCGTGTTTGAGGGGGAGTGGACCGCCGGCAACAAGTCCTCTTATCGATTTGAATTGCCGATCGCCGATTGGCCGCCCAGTTATCACGGCCACTACCTGAACATTGACCACTACATCGATGTGCGGGCCAGGATTCCATGGGGATTCGATCCCAAAGCATCGGTTCCCTTTCTGATGCGGCCCAGTTGTGGTCCCGATGGTGCGGTCAGTGCTACCGAAGCGACGGAAGTCGCTGGTGTGATCGGTTGCATCATCATCGGGGCAGTCTTGGCACTCTTCCTGGGGATCGGCGGAGTCGTCGCGGTGGCGACGTTTCCCTTTGGGCTGATCCTCTTTCTGCTGATCGGCGGGGTCGGATTTGCATTTTGGTTTTTCAAAGTCTTTTTGCCGAAACATCTGTTGGGTGAAGTCAAATGTTTCTTGGCGGAAGAGACGGTATCGCCGGGCGATTCGTTGGCCGGCCAGTTGGTGATCCAGCCCAAGAAGAATGTTTCGGTCAACGCGATCACGTTGAACCTGGAGGCGCGCGAGCAATGTGTCAGCGGCAGCGGCAGCAACCGGACCACTCACAAGAATGTCCTCTTTGAAAAGAACATCACGTTGCAGGAATCGACGACGCTTGCCGTGGGAAAAGAGCACCAATACGAGTTGGATTTTACTCTTCCCGATGACGCGCCCTATTCGATCGATCTGGATGACAACGACTTGATTTGGAATGCCACGGTGCGAGTCGACATTCCTCGTTGGCCCGATTGGAAAAAGGAGTTGTCGTTGACCGTGGTGCCGTCGGGCGAGCCGCAGGCGGCGGAAAAACCGATCATGAGCGACGCGATTGCTGCTCCCGCCGCGGCGGCTCCCAAGGGTGACGGCGAGATCACCTTTGCCGAAACAGCGCAGCATCTGTGGTCGGTGCGAGAAGATCGCGATCAGGTGGAACTGCTTGTCGAAGCGGTCACCGGGTTGACCTTTTCGATGGAGGCGATTGTGGAGCGTCGCCTGCTGTACAGCGGCGATGAAGATCCCCATCTCTACGAAGACGGCTACGCGGTTTGGGCCCACTACAGCGATCCGGCTCTGCCAATGGTGCTTTATGTGCCGCACGAGCTGGCTGATGAGTTTGAGAACATCGGTCGCGACCTGTGGCGTGGCCGGGGAACGGTGGTCGGCTGGGATTCCCGCCACGGACGATTGCAAGTGAAGATCGAACAACCGGGGTGAACGAGCCAGGCGTGGTTCTCAAGTCGGCGCGTCGATCTTAAACTCCGGGCCTGCAACTTCGGCCCAAACCACATCGCAGTGATTTCAAATGCCTTCGCCCCGAGTGTTGATTTTGCGTGCCCCGGGCACCAATTGTGATGAGGAAACCGCGCATGCGTTTGAGCGTGCCGGTGCGACGGCGGAACGGGTGCACGTCAATCGCCTGATCGAAAACCCGGCGTTGCATGATCGCTACCAAATCCTTTGCGTGCCGGGAGGCTTCAGCTACGGTGACGACATCGCCGCCGGTCGAATTCTTGCCTCGCGGCTGCGCCGTCATCTCTCGGAGATGGTCGATGCTTTTGTGCATGGTGCTGGCGATCGGCTGGTGCTGGGGATTTGCAACGGCATGCAGGTGTTGATGCGTTTGGGAGTCTTGACCGAGGGAGTCGGTTCCAACGATTCCGCCGCGGCCACGTTGACCTGGAACAATCACGGACGGTTCGAGGACCGTTGGGTCCATTTGGCCGTCGATCAAACACCTTGCGTTTTTTTGAAGGATATCAAGCGGATGTATTTGCCGATGGCCAACGCCGAAGGCAAGTTTGTTGCTGCCGATCCCTCTGTACTGGAGCAACTGCGCAGCCAAGGTCGGCTTGCGATTCGCTACACCGACCGGTGTGACGGCGGAGTGCAAGACGATTTGCTGCCCTTTCCGGCCAATCCGAACGGCGCCGAGGCCAACGTTGCGGGAGTCTGCGATGCGAGCGGACGCGTGTTTGGGTTGATGCCGCATCCGGAACGTCACATCGATCCGACTCAACATCCCGCTTGGACTCGCCGCACCCAGCAACTCGAACACGGAGACGGTTGGGCAATGTTCAAAAACGCAGTCGATTGGTTTGGTTTGGGATAGTCTGTCGGCGATTTCGGAGAAATCGCCGACGATTCAATCCCAATGGACGCTGCAGGTGTCGTTTTCGCAATTGCGGCCGGCCAGCTTGTAGCGTCGCTTGGCAACCTGGCGATACATCCATCGCCATAACTTGGCGGTGCCCGGCAGGTGAAGGATCGGCGCCATCGGCCACAGCAGCGGCAGACGTCGTGAGAGGTAGCGGACCGCGTCGGCGCCGCCGTGGCGACGATCTGACTGGTCGATCACGTACATCTGTTCCATCAGATCATCGTGCTGCAGATCGGGATATCGCTGGGCAACGCGCGGGTCGTGAAGCGAAAGAAAAGAGAGGCGGTTGCCGCCGAAATCGAGCCGCCTGAGGTGTCCGACCTGGGACCGGCAGAAATTGCACTGGCCGTCGTAAATCACGACGTCAGAAGCGGTTACGGAATCGGGGTCGGGAAGTTCGGGGCGGCGGAGCATCGCAATTCTTCGGTAAAACCGGAAATTCGCCTTCAATCAGGTGTAGCAATACACCCTATACTTATCATACGGCAAGATCCGGTCGATGATGATTCAACCGTAAGATCACCGGCAAAGAAACATTCAAAACTTCAGCCCCTTTCCGGATTCCAAGCGATGAACCGAATCGAGAGCCAAGTTCGAAGTGCGCGTCGACGTCTGATATTGGGACGGTTTGGCCAGGCATTTTGCGTGACGTTGTTCGCTGCCCTGATCGTGGCGACCATCGCGATTGCAGTGCCGGCGTTGCGATCGATCGGCGTGGATTACAACACTTGGGTCTATGCCTGGCTGGGCGGCAGTGCGGTTGCCGCGCTGCTTTCGGCGATCGCCTACACGGTGGTCGTGGCCCCTTCGGTCGAATCGGTGGCAACCGAGGTCGACAAACGATTTAGCCTCAAGGAACGGCTGAGCAGTTCGATGACGTTGGACGACGTCGACCGTGAAAGTGACTTTGGCGTCGCGCTGGTCGCCGATGCTGAAAAGCGCGCGGCGCAGTTGGAAATCTCCGATCGCTTCGCCATCCGGCCCAGCAAGCTGGGCTGGTTGCCCGTATCGCTAGTGCCGGTGTTGGCCATCGTGTTGTTGCTGGTGGAACCGGCCAAGGAATCGGATGCCAGCAGCACCAAGAAAGTGGACGCCATGGAGGTTTCGCAAGTTCACAAAGCAGCGACCGCGCTGAAAAAACGAATCCAGGCTCAACGAAAGAAAGCGGAAAACGAAGGCCTGAAAGAATCTCAAGAGTTGTTCGAGCGAATGGAAGCCGATCTGAACAAGATCACCAAGCGCCAGGACATGAGCCGCAAGGATGCCATGATCGCTCTGAATGACCTGAAAAAACAGCTGGAGGAACGACGCGAACAGCTCGGTTCGTCCGACCAGATGCGGCGAGCTCTTTCGCAGATGAAGGGACTTCAATCGGGACCCGGCGAAAAGGTCGCCAAGTCAATCGAAAAAGGTAAATTCGGCGACGCCAAAAAAATTGCCGAACAGCTCGCCGCCAAAATGCGTGATGGCAGCCTTAGTGAGCAAGAGAAGGAACAGCTGAAGAAGCAAGTGGAGCAGATGAAAAACGCGCTTCAGAAGGCTGTCGAGGAGCATCAGAAACAGAAGGAAGAGCTGCAGCGGAAAATCGATGAAGCTCGCGCCAAGGGAAATGGTGCCGAAGCGGCTAAATTGCAGCAGCAGATGAATGCTCTGAGTCAGAAGGATTCGCAGATGCAGCAGATGCAACAGATGGCCGAATCGATGAGCAATGCGGCCCAGGCGATGCAGCAAGGCAATTCGCAAGAGGCCGCCGACGCGCTGCAGCAGATGGCCGATCAGTTGGGCGAGATGCAACAGGAGATGTCCGAATTGGAAGACCTGCAATCGGCGATGGATCAGTTGTCCCAGTCACAAAACCAGATGCGATGCCAGGGTTGTGGCGGTGCCGGTTGCCAACAATGCCAAGGCAGCGGTTTTGGCCAGGGATTTGGCCAAGGTCAGGGTGACGGTGACGGTTTGGGCAAGGGCAGCGGCTACGGCGATCGGCCCGAATTGGAAAACGAAACCAACACCTACGAGACTCAGGTTCGGGGCGATCCGAAAAAGGGTAAGGCGATCATCGCCGGGTTTGCCGACGGAGCCAACCGCAAAGGGATCACTCGCGAAGATGTCAAAGCGGCCATTCAAGCCGAACTTTCCAAGGAGAGTGATCCGACGGAGAACCAGACCCTTCCCAGGGCCGAACGCGAGCACGCCCAGCAGTACTTCGATCAACTCCGCGAGGGGGTATAGTCGGCGATTTCTCCGAAATCGCTTCGCAAACAGCCAGGAGCGGAGAACTGGCCGACAGACTGTCGCTTCGAAAACGGATAGTGATCGCCGACTTGGGACAAGTCGGCCTACGACAGATCGGCTAGCGCTTCGTCGATCAGCTCGCTCTGTTCCAGCTTGTGAGCGGCCATGCTGCCGGTGCTGGGGCTGGCGGACTCGGCTCGCGAGATGCGGCGGAGTCTGAATCGCTCGGAGAGTTCGTCTCCGTAATTCATCTTGAAGTACGGCCAGGCGCCCATGTTGGTCGGTTCCTCCTGGACCCAACAGACTTCGCTGCCACGAGAGAGTTCGTCGATCGTACCCAAAAGCTCATCGGCACTCAGCGGGTAGAGCTGTTCGATTCGCATGATCGACAGTCCGTCCAGGTTTCGTTTTTGGCGCGCCTCCAGCAAATCGTAGTAGACCTTTCCGGTACAAAGCAGCAACCGCCGCGAATCGCTCAGGGCCACCTGATCATCGGGCAGTATCTTCCGAAAACTTCCCGCAGCCAGTTCTTCCAACGAGCTGTTGACAAGCGGATGCCGCAACAGGCTTTTGGGCGTCAGCACGACCAGAGGCTTTCGCCACTTTCGAATCACCTGTCGCCGCAGCAGGTGAAAATATTGCGCCGGTGTGGTCGGCTGGCAGACTTGAATGTTGTGTTCGGCCGCCATCAGCAGAAAACGTTCGACGCGAGCGCTACAGTGTTCCGGTCCCTGGCCTTCGAAGCCGTGTGGCAACAACATCACCAGCCCACTGAGCCGGTTCCATTTGTCCTCGGCGCTGGCGATGAACTGATCGACGATCACTTGGGCGCAGTTCCAAAAATCCCCGAACTGTGCTTCCCAGGCGACCAGTCCGTCGGGAAGGTCCAGCGAGTAACCGTACTCGAAGCCCAGCACACCCGCTTCGCTCAGGGGGCTGTTGTGGATCTCGAACGATGCCTGGTCGACGTTCAGATTTTTCAGCGGCGTGTAGACCTCGCCCGTTTTCACATCATGCAGAACGGCGTGACGCTGGCTGAAAGTTCCCCGTTGGCAATCCTGGCCGGTCAGACGAACGGGATGGCCGGTGGCCAGCAAGCTGGCAAACGCTGCTGCTTCGGCGCAGGCCCAATCCAGCGGGCGTTTGCCCTCGGACATCTCCCGGCGCTGAGCCATGGGTCGTTTGAGTTTCTTGTGGGCCGCGAAATGGGTGGGCAGTCGAGTCAGCGAATCGATCAGCCCAGAAAGCTGCTGGATGTCGCAAGTCGTGTCGGTCACTTCGGTCGGTTCCAGCCCGCCGAAGTACTCGCTCCAGTTGGCCGCCAGCGTCTGCGTATCGGGCACAAAAGGTTCGTTCTTGCTGGCCTCGAACTCTGATTCAAGCTTTTCCGTTCGTTCTTGCTGAATTTCCTCCGCCTCTTCCTGGCTGATTTTCCCCAGTCCCACCAATCGACCGAGGTAATTCTCGCGAACGCTGGCTCGGCGATCGATTTCCGAATACATCTTCGGTTGGGTGAATCGCGGTTCGTCCCCTTCGTTGTGTCCCCAGCGTCGAAACGCGTACAGATCGATCACCACGTCGCGTTGGAACTCCTTGCGAAAATCCATCGCCAAGGAGACAACTTGGGCCACCGCTTCGGGGTCTTCGCCGTTGACGTGGAACACCGGAATTTGAAGCATTTTGGCGATGTCGGTGGCGTAAGTGGTGCTCCGTCCTTGCTGCGGTTCGGTGGTGAACCCGATCTGGTTGTTGATCACGATGTGCAGCGTTCCGCCGGTGCGATAGCCTTCCAACTGGCTCAGGTTCAGCGTTTCTTGAACGATTCCCTCGCCTGCAAACGCCGCGTCGCCGTGGATCAAGATGGTCAAAACTTGCTGGCGTTTTTCGTCGCCGGCCCGATCCTGTTTGCAGCGGGTGCGGCCTTGGGCAACGGTGTTGACGAATTCCAGGTGGCTGGGGTTGAAGCACAGCGAAATGTGCAGATTGTCACCCGAGGCGGTTTTCCAATCGCTGCTGTAGCCCAGGTGGTATCGGACGTCGCCGCCGCCGCGGTTCATTTCCGGATTGGGATCATCGAACGACCAGAAAATGTTCATCGCCCGTTTTTTCAAAATGTTTGCCATCACGTTCAGGCGGCCGCGATGCGCCATGCCCATCACCACCTCCTTGACGTTGTGCTGGCAAGCCTTTTCCAGCGCCAGGTCCAGCATCGGAATTAGGCTCTCGGCACCTTCGAGCGAAAAGGTTTTGGCACCGACAAACTTGCGGCGCACAAACTCTTCGAAAATCGACGCGTCGGCCAGTCGGGCATAGATGCGGCGTTGGACATCGTGAGAGAGTTCTAGGCGGTTTTCGGTCGTTTCCATCCGCCGCTGCAACCAGTCGCGAATATTGCGCCGGTCGATGTGCATGAACTGGGCACCGATGCTTCGGCAATACGTGTTGTGCAGCCGAGTCAGGATCGATTCGAGCGTTCCGCCGATCACGTTTTCCAGTGCCGTACTGTCAAAAGGGCGCCGCAAATCCTCGTCGCTCAGCCCATAGACTTCGGGGCTCAGCTGCGGGCTGTCGGGCCGAAACAATCCCAGCGGGTCCAGGTCGGCGACCAAGTGGCCGCGCACCCGGTATTCGCGTACCAGGTTGTTGACGCGATCCTGAATGCGTGACAGCCACAACGACTGTTCGGCTTGGCGATCGTTGGTTGCCTGAGAGCCGTCGGTCGGTGGCGGGGCGGAGGGATCCGCGGTGGCCGCGCCGTTGCTGCCGGCCGGGCCGACCAGAAATTGCTCAAAGTACTTTCGCCAAGTCTCGGAAACGCTGGCAGGATCGCGGACATACTGGACGTACAAATCATCGATGTAGTCCAGGGAATAGCTATTCATGGTGGCAGCAACAGCCAATCAGAAACGGCGGGTTGGAGCAGGGTACAAAGAATCTTGGATGATCGTCCTTTCGACGCCTCGTTTGACCATCGCAATTTAGAGAATAGGCGTCGATGGGGGTAGACACAACGGTGAAGATTCATGGCCTGATTGGTACGCAGGATTGCCGCATTGCCGAGTGTGGTTTAGTTTTCCACCGTCGGTTCTTTTTTCTCCGTTCCACCCGCCCGCCGGTGTCGCAAACCGTGGCCGTTTTGATCCAAGTCCGTGATGCTCAGAAAAGCTACGGCGACCAAGTGCTGTTGGACGGAGCCGAGGTCTCGTTGGTGGACGACGTCAAGGTCGGATTCATCGGGCGAAACGGAGCCGGCAAGTCGACTCTGCTGCGGGTGCTGATGGGCGACGAGGAACTGGAAAAGGGGGAGGTGATCCATCATCCGTCGATCCGGATCGGTTATCTGCGCCAGCACGATCCGTTCCAACCGGGCGAATCGGCACTCAATTTTCTGATGCGGGACAGCGGCCAGCCCGATTGGCGATGCGGCGAGGTGGCCGGCCAGTTCGAGCTGAAAGGGGCTTACCTG
This sequence comes from Rubripirellula sp., assembly GCA_965222745.1. GTDB lineage: Bacteria > Planctomycetota > Planctomycetia > Pirellulales > Pirellulaceae > CBDCUW01. The sequence continues at coordinate 3,089,072 of CBDCUW010000005.1, read as the reverse complement.
GAAGGACCGGTCAAGGAACTCTCCGGCGGATGGCAGACACGTGTCAAATTGGCGGCGCTGCTGCTGCATGACCCCAACCTGCTGATGCTGGACGAACCGACCAACTTCCTGGATCTGCGAACTCAAATCCTGCTGGAACACTTTCTGCGCGATTTCAAGAAAGCGGCGCTGATCGTCAGCCACGATCGCGCTTTCCTGTCGGCCACCTGCTCTCAGACGCTGGAACTTTCACGCGGCAAACTGACGATGTTCCCCGGCAAGATCGATGCCTTCCTGGAATACCGCGAGGAACGTCGCGAGCATGATCGGCGAGTCAACGCGACGACGATCGCCAAGCAAAAACAACTGCAACGGTTCATCGACAAAAACCGCGCCAACGCGTCAACGGCAAGCCAGGCACGGAGCAAGGCAAAGCAATTGGCAAGGTTGCAGACGACCGAGATCGAAGTCGACGAGCCGACGGTCCATATCCGCGCACCCCGCGTGGAACCTCGCCAGGGAAACGCCGTTCGCTGCGATGCCCTGGCGATCGGATATCCCGACCACCGCGTCGCCGATGAAATCACGCTGGAGATCGAGCATGGCCAGCGAGCCGCGATCGTGGGTGACAATGGCCAAGGAAAAACGACGCTGTTGCGAACGTTGGTTCACTCGCTGGATCCGTTGGAAGGAAACTTGAAGTGGGGTTACGGTGTCGAAATCGGAACGTATGCCCAGCACGTCTACACCAGTTTGGATGAGCGGCAGACGGTGATCGAGCATCTCGAATACACGTCCGATTCCGAAACGACTCGGCAGGATCTTTTGGCGATGGCCGGCGCTTTGCTGTTTCGTGATGAACACATCCACAAGAAGATCAAAGTGCTTAGCGGAGGAGAGCGGGCGAGATTGTGCATGGCCGGATTGTTGCTGGGAACGGCCAATGTGCTGGTTTTGGACGAACCGGGAAACCACCTGGATGTGGAAACGGTCGAGGCGCTTGCCGAGGCGCTGGAGAATTACAAAGGCACGGTGATCTTCACCAGCCATGATCGGCATTTCATGCACCGGGTGGCAACCAGCGTGATCGAAGTGCGCGACGGCAGCGTCAAAAACTACTTCGGCAACTACGACGCCTACCTGGCGTCGGTGGAAAAGGAAATCGACGACGGGGAACGGCAACGGGCCAGCGCCGCCAAAGGAAGTAACACAGCCGGCGGGCCGCCGCCCAAGTCGAAGTCGACCGATGATCGCCAGGTTCAACGCGACCAGCGTCGAACGGAAAAAGAAATCAAGAACCTGGAAAAGAAGATCGCTCGACTGGACGATGAAAAACGAGCGATCCATGCGAAACTGCTGGAAGAGACCGATCCCGACGAAGCGGTTCGCCTGCACCAGCAAATGACCGAAATCAGTGAAGAGCTGAGCGAGGCTGAAGAGCGATGGATGGAATTGAGTGAGGAAGCGTGAAGTCTGTCGGTCAGTTCTCCGCTCCCGGCTACGAAAAGCGATTTCGGAGAAGTCACAGGTGATTGGCTGCACAATGTGAGTTTGGAGAGGTTGCCGGCGGTACAGACTCGCCGACTTGGGACAAGCTTGGGACAAGTCGGCCTACATGGTCGGTATCAGTCATTCGTGATAGTCAAAGTTTGACGGCGGGTGGGGTGGCTCTTGGTCTGTGCGGTGTCAACCGACGATGGGAAAGAAGACTGGCCGTCTCACCTTCCGTCGAGCTTGGGTTGATGCTGATTCGTACGCTTCTTCTGACCGTTATCGTTTGCGCCACCGTTTGCGATGCCTTCGCCGATCATCCTGACCGCAAAGGTCTCGCCGACAAGCACGCGCCGGCCGGCATCATGGGCGATCACCTGCATGGCCGCGGTGAGTGGATGGTCGAGTACAAGTACATGAACATGTACATGGAAGACAACAGGATCGGCGAGACCAAGGTTTCCGACGCGGCGGCTCTTGGCGTTCCGCCGTTTTCTCCTCCGCCCGGTCCAGGTGTGACGGTTGACGGCGTGTTGACCAATCGCGGTGCGACGCCGACCAACATGACGATGGAAATGCACATGATGCATCTCATGTACGGTGCCAGCGATGACATCACGCTGTACTCGATGGTGATGTTGCCCAGTCTGACGATGGACCACCTGCGGCCCAACTTGACCTCCTTCACCACGCACAACAGCGGGTTTGGCGACACGGCGTTCGGTGCTCTGTTGCGACTGCTAAGCGATTGTGACGAGGACCTGATTTTCAATCTTGGTTGCTCGGTACCGACGGGAGAAATTTTTCGGCAAACGACCATTCCGACCGGCGGCGCGTCGTTTCAGCCGCTGCCCTACCCGATGCGACTGGGAAGCGGCACTTTCAATTTTCGTCCCGGTGTCACTTACAAGCGGTTCTTTGATTGGTGGAGCTGGGGAATTCAGTTTCAGACCGACCTTCCTATCGGACGCAACTACCGCGGCTATAGCCTGGGGGAAGAGTATCGATTGAATTCGTGGACCAGCGTGCTGTTGACCGAAAAGGTTTCATTGTCGTGGCGCGGCCAGCACGTATGGCGATCGAACATCGACGGGGCCGACGCGGCGACCAACAACGCCGTGATCAGTACCAACGTGGAAAACTTTCGAGGCGGGTACTGGTACAGCCAGGGAGTCGGCGTCCAAGCGATCGTCCAAGGTAGCTACCTCAATTTCGAGATCGTTCCGACGATCTATCAGCGACTTGACGGCATTCAGCTGGAAACCGATTTCAGCATCATCGGCAGTTGGTCCAAGGCGTTTTAGCGGTAGCGAAAGTCGCCAAGACTTTCGGCGATTCACGACGCGGCCGAAACTCTTGGCGAGTTTCGCTACCCGAAGATCAAGCTATGGCAGCTCATGAGCCGGCTGGAATTGCGGAAGTCGCTCCTTGCCGGCCACCTGTGGACAGGCAAAATGATGGGTAGTTGTTTCCCGATTGCCTGATTCCATTCCCGATGTCTTTTCCACCACCTCCACTACGTATCGGCGATCTTGTGATCGATCCGCCGATCTTGCAGGCGCCGATGGCCGGGTTTACCAACGCTGCCTTTCGGCAGGTGGTGCGCGAATTCGGCGGTGCCGGATTGCTGGCGACCGAAATGGTCAACGCCAGGGGATTTGTCTGGATGGATGAACATCAGGCCGAACATCCCGACCGTCTGTGGGGCGTGGCCGAGGAGGATCGGCCCCTTGCAGTTCAGATCTGGGACAACGACGCCGAGACGATGGCCAAGGTGGGCCGGCGACTGGCTGAGGAATACCGGGTCAGCGTGGTTGACATCAACTTTGGTTGTCCCGTTCGGCAAGTGACCGAAAAGGCTCACAGTGGAAGTTACCTGCTGAGCCAGCCGCAGCGGATGTTTCAGATCATCAGCAAGCTGGTCACTGCCTGCTGTCCCACGCCGGTGACCGCCAAGATTCGGCTCGGTTGCACGCGAGACAACGTCAACTGCAACGAAATCGCTCGCGTGGTCGAAGAAGCGGGTGCCGCGGCACTGACCGTTCACGGACGGACGGCTCAGGATATGTTTCGCGGCCAAGCCGACTGGCAACGAATCAGCGAAATCAAACAGCACCTGCGGTCGATTCCCCTGATCGGCAACGGTGATTTGGACACCGCTGAAAAAGTCGTCGATGCGTTTCGGCGGTACGAGGTGGATGGAGTGATGATTGCCAGGGCTTGCTTGGGCCGGCCATGGCTGTTCGCGCAAGCTGCCGCGGCGCTTCGGGGCGATCCGATTCCGCCCGAACCGACGTTACAACAGCAGCGCGACGTGATGCTGCGTCACTATCGACTGGTTACCGATCGTTTCGGAGAAGAGAAGGGAACGGTGCTAATGAGAAAGTATGCTTGTTGCTACGCTCAGGGAAAACGTGGGGCCAGGTTCTTTCGTTCTCACGTCGCTGCCGTTTCCACCGCCGAGGAATTCTACCAAGTCGTCGAAGATCATTTCCCGGTTGTTGCCCCGTAGGTTGTCGGCCAGTTTTCCAAACTGGCTACGAAAAGCGATTTCGGAGAAATCGCCGACGTCTGGCTTTCGCGAAGCGACTTCGGAGAAATCGCCGACGGCCTACAGGAGTGAGTGAACGTAGCTTTTGAAGCCTTGCATGTCGTCGGGCAGTTCCCGCGGTCCGACGATCAGCGGTCCGTCGTCCGGGCTGGCGAGCAGACCGTGGCTACCTCGCACCAGCGTTGCGTCCAGGGGAATCACGTCCATCTTGTAACGCAGGCCGATTTTCTTCCTCAGCACCTTGCGCATCGCGCGAAACTTGCTGGTCATGAACAATTCACAAGGGTCGTAGCCCGGTTTGCGGTGTATGTCGACCGTACGCGCAAAGTCGGGCGCCAAAGCGTCATCTTCCCAGTAGTAGTACGTGAACCACGAGTCGGTATCGGAAAGGGCGATCAGTTCGCCGCTGCGGGGATGATCCAATTCCACCTCGGCCGGCGGGACCACCTGATCGATACCGGGAATCGATTCCAACAACGATCGAACGGGACCGATCAGCTGGCGGTCGCGGACGTAGACATGGGCGACTTGATGATCCGCAACGGCAAACACGTCGCTTTCGCCCGGCATCAGCATTTCGCCGAATGGTCCGTTGCGAACGTTCAACCAGCCAGCTTTGCGAAGGTGGCGGTTGATCGAGATCGGCCTGACGACCGGTGTCAGGCCGTATTCGGAAACGGCCACCACCTTCGCGCCGATTGCCTCCGCCGCATCGATGATCTTTCCGGCGCAGGCGTCGACTTCGGCAACGCGGTCGGGATGGTGATCGGGAAACCGTTGGAAGTCGTAATCGAGGTGGGGCAGGTAGGCCAAAGTGAGTTGCGGTTGCTTTTCGGACAGCACCAGCGCGGTGGCTCGGGCGATCCAGTCGGTGCTGGCCAGCCCGGCGGCGGGACCCCAGAACGAAAAGAAAGGAAAAGGGCCCAGACGCTCGGTCAGCTGGCAGCCGGTGTGATCGAGCACATCAAAAACTTTGGATCCGTCACAGCCGTAATGAGGTTTGGGCGTGGCGCTGTAGCGAACCGGTGCCGACTGGTTGAACCACCAGAACATCTTGGCGGTCTCGACCCCCTCGTAAAACTTCTCGCCTTGAATCAGCGAATTGGCTTGTTGCCAAAACCGGATCTCTTGAGTGTCGCGATAGTACCATCCGTTGCCAACAATGCCGTGTTGGGCAGGTGAAAGTCCCGTCAACATCGTGGCCTGGGAAGTGCAAGTCACGGCGGGAAGGGGACTCTTCCACGCCGAAACGTTCCCAAGTGAGGCGATGCGCGGGGCATGACGCAACAGATTGGGCGTCAAGCCGACCACGTTGATGATGCAGACTCGGCCCATGAGATCTATGAATCGCTTTCGCCTGCGCGAGCGATTTCGCCGTTGCGGTACTTCGCCCAGTACTTGTCGAGTTCACGTTTGACCAATCCGCTGAGCAGAAAAACGCCCAGCAGGTTGGGGAAACTCATTCCCAGGATCATCAGATCGCTAAACGCCAACACATTGCCGCGGGTGATGATCGAACCGAGGATCGTGAAAACCAAAAAGAGCACCTTGTAGATCAACGATGTCCTGGCACCGAACAGTTCCACCCAGCATCGTTCGCCGTAGTACGACCAACTGATGCAAGTCGAATAGGCGAACAACACGACCGCCACGTAAAGGATGTAGCGGAACCAATCGTGGCCGCCGGTGACGAAAGCAAACAGTGTGACCTTGGCACCTTGGCTGTCGGCGATGGCCGTTTCCATTTCGGGCGCGGCGTAGGCGCCGGTGACGACCACGACCAGGGCAGTGATCGTGCAGACGACCACCGTATCGATGAACGGTTCCAGCAGGGCGACGATTCCTTCGCTGACCGGTTCGTCGGTTTTGGCGGCCGAGTGAGCGATGGCGGCCGAGCCGACACCCGCTTCGTTGCTGAACACCGCGCGTTGGATTCCGATCACCAGAATTCCCAGAAAGCCACCGTAGGCCGCTTCGGGCGAGAAAGCTTGGACGATGATCTTGGAGGCGGCCGCAGGCAGGTCGGCGGCATTGATCGCCAGGATGTAAAGGGCTGCGACCACGTAGGCAAGGCACATGAAGGGAACGATTTTCGCCGCCACCGCACCGATGCTGCGGATGCCGCCCACGATCACGATGCCGACCATCACGGCCATCGCGATCCCGTAAAGGTAGGGGTACTCCTGCAAGATCGGCACGTCACCGCGAATCGCCTCGAGTGACTGACCGACCTGGAATGCGTTGCCGCCGCCAAAGCTTGCACCGATGCACAGAAACATGAAGGCCCAGGCCAGCAGCGTGCCCAGCGGTGCCAGCCCTATCTCGGCCAGGCCGGTTTTCAGATATCGCATCGGGCCACCCAGCACACGCCCCTCTTCATCGCTGACTCGGAAGAGTTGTCCCAGCGTGCATTCGGTGAACTTGGCGGTCATGCCCAGCAGCCCGACCATGATGATCCAAAACGTCGCCCCCGGTCCGCCCGTGCCGATCGCGATCGCAACGCCGGCGATGTTGCCCAGGCCGACCGTGGCCGACAGCGCGGCTGAAAGTGCTTGAAAGTGAGAGACCTCGCCCGGTTCACCCGGTGTGTCGTAGTCGCCGCGAGTCAGTTGAATGGCGTGAAGGAAACCTCGGATGTTGATGAAGCCCATCCGCACCGTCAGAAAAGTGGCACCCAAAAAGAGCCAAACCACAACGAAGGGAATCGACGTGCCAAGCCACTGGTCGGTCCAGAAGTTAAAAAACAAAACACTCTCGAATTTCGACACCACGTAATCGCCGAACCATCCGTCGACCGTGGTCATCCATGACGATTCCTCCGGTTGACCCGACGGCGAAACACTTTCGGTCTCGTTGACTGCGGTATCGCCGAGGTCCTGATCGGCCGGAGTCGGCGGTGTGGCAGGTGCCGGTGTTGAAGTTTCCTGCGGCGCGGCCCCGTCATCGGTTTGGGGAGCGGGTGCGGCGATCACCACCACGGAAAGAAAAGCAAGCAGTGCCAGCGGAATAGTCAGTCGGGCTCCGGTCATGACAATCTCGATGCGGCTTTGGTTGGGGCGGGAGAATGGGCTTTGGTGGTACGGAAAACCGGAGGCTGACGCGCGGCGACCAGTCATGGCCAGAAATCAGACGCCGGAGCGTTCATCCAGAGGCAACCACCGTACTGAAGTGCCACTGGGGCCTGATACTCTAGCGGCAGAGAATTCTTTGGAAAAACCCGATTTGACTGTTCGGGCGGGAATGTGCCGGTCGCTTATTCTCATGAAGCAGGCCGAACGCGAATCAGCAAAGCCTTGCGTGACATGCCCTTCGGAGCAGCTTTTGGGGAGGCGTGGAAGCTTTCGCCGCCCACAAAAACCGGCGTTTCCAGGGAGAATCCGAAGCCGGAAACGAGAGAAAAAGAGTGGTCAGGGGCGGTCTCGAACCGCCGACACCGGCCTTTTCAGGGCCGTGCTCTACCAACTGAGCTACCTGACCATCGGTCGACGAAACTAACAAAACCGACTGCTAGGATCAATTCGACGGTCGGCGATCCTAGGGTATGATGCTTGAATTCGTCAATCGGTTCGCAGCCCAATCCGTGGGAACGGCCGACCGGTGGATGAAAAAGTCGATTCCAATGTTCAGGAAAATTTGGTGAATCCCATGACGTGGTTTGTTGCAAGTACCGCCGGTCGTCTAGGCAAAAGGGCTGCCATGCTCGTTGCGGTCGGCTTGTTTTCCTTGGCGACCATTCCTGCGGCTTCCGCCTACACTCCCGAAGATCCCGTCGTTCAGCAGATGGTCAATCGGGGCATCAAATACCTGGAGGGTGTTCCCGAATCAGCCTACCACGGCGGTGTGACCGATTTCAGCGGCAAGGGGGGCGAGCGTGTGCTGGTTGCCTATGCCCACTACAAGTGCCGGCATGATCCCGAAAATCCGGTGGTCAAACGAGGTGTCTCCGCGGCGCTTGCCATCACCAAGGCGCTCGAAGCCGGGCGCGGTGACCACGGCCACAAAAAGAATTACGAAATGGCCGTCTGCGTGTTGTTGTTGGGTACGGTGGACCCCGAACGATACAAACCTGAACTGCAAGCCTTGCAAAGGCATCTGTTTGATTCGCAGGCCGCTCACGGCGGCTGGCCCTATCCGGGGGACGTCAACGGCGATATTTCTCAGACGCAGTACGCGCTGTTGGCGGTTTGGACGTTGGACCGGATCGGAATCAAGATGGATTACCCGTCGGTCGCCAGTGCGATGCAGTGGTTGTTGCGAGTCCAGAGCACCACTGGTGGTTGGCCTTATCACGGCAAGGATCCCGGTCCGGGCGGACAACGGACTCATCAAGACAAGATCTACATGTCGATGGCGCTGGCCGGGGGCAGCAGTCTGTTGATCGCTGGTGACGCGCTGCGGCTGTGGGGACAGACGGTCGACGACAACGATCCGGGCATCGTCGGTTTGCCCAAAGCGATCAAGTTGTACAAGGAAGACAAAAACACGATTCAGCGAAAACGGGCAAAGATCTCCGAAGAACCGATCAAGCGAGCGATCGGCGAGTTGGAGCGGTACCGACAAGCCAATCCTTACAAACGTGCCACCTCGCTGGACTGGCACTACTACCAGCTGTACACGTTGGAGCGTTACGAAAGCTTCATCGAGATTGCCAACGGCAGAATCCAAGACAAGAGCCCGCCCTGGTACAACAAAGGTGTGGACGAGCTGCGGAAGTATCAAAACGGTGATGGCAGCTGGGACGACAAAATCTCGCGCGGAAACGGCCTGGTCGATACATCCTTTGCGTTGCTGTTTTTGATTCGCAGCACCCAAAAAGCGGTCTTCAATCTGGGCGAGGGAACTTTGTCGGGCGGCTATGGGCTTCCGGAGGATACCACCGAGATTCGGGTCGAAGGGACGCAGATCAAGGGCCGGCCGATTGCGGCTGACATCACGAACATGTTGGACCTGTTGGAAAAAGACGGTGCCGATGATCTGGGTGAACAATCGCTGCCCGAAAACATGAAGCTGGACAAGGACCCGGCCGGACGTGCCGCCCAGCTGGATCGCTTGGAACGCCTGGTGCGCGGCAGCAAATCGTGGCAGGCTCGCCGCGTTGCCGCGCGGCTGCTGGGAACCAGCGACGAGCTGCGGGTCGTACCAGCACTGATTTTTGCCCTCAGTGATCCCGATCCCATGGTTTGGCGGTACGCTCGAGACGGACTGCGTTTCATCAGCCGCCGATTCGACGGGATGGGCCTGGGGCGTCCGCCGGCGGGGAAAGACGTTCACACCGCCAGCACGGTCGCGGCCGCCCAGAAAAAATGGCGAGCTTGGTACAAGACGATGAACCCGAAGTATGTCTTTTTGGATTACGATCTGTAAGAATCTCTTCTAACGCGATTTTTAGCAAACACGTTTCCAAAGAAACCGTTCATGGCTTCGGTCACTGACCCTTCCCAACAGGCCTCCGATCCCGACGTCGACGAAAAACAACTCGCCCGCGAAGCCGAGCGTGCGAAGTTGCGGATCAGCCGTTTCGACATCGTGACGTCGTTCTTCATGGCGCTGATTCTGTTCATCGGTACATTTGTCACCATTTTGTTCATCATTTGGTTGACCAGCCGCTGGTCTTTCCCGCCGCAACCGATTGAACCGATCATCGAAAATCCGGCTGGCCGAGGCGAAAACCCCGAAGGGTTCGAGCGCGACTTCGAACCGCCCGGTGCCGAAGAGGTCGAAGAGTTGATGGAACCGACGCTGGCCGAGACGTTGGAAGCGGTCACCGACGCGGTCAGTACCGTGGCGGCCTCGTTGACCACGACCGACTCCAACTCGACCGCCACCACTCAGGGCAGTGGTGCCGGTGACAGCCGTCCGCCGGGACCGCCGGGAGAGGGCGAAGACATCATTCCGCGGTTCGAGCGGTGGCAGTTGAACTTCAGCGCTCGCAATTTGAACGCTTATGCCACCCAGCTTGATTTTTACCAGATCGAATTGGCGGCGATTGGCGGTTCGATTCAGGGTGTCGATATCGCCAACAACCTGGCGGGCAATCCCAACAAACGGCGTGTCCCCTCCAAGGAGGAGAAACGCTTGTACTTCATGTGGAATGCCCCCGGCCCGTTGATGCAATACGACCGCCAGTTGTTGCAGAAAGCGGGGATTCCGTTGCCAAACCGATCGATGTTGAAATTTATCCCCGCGGAACTGGAAAACCAGCTTGCCGTGATCGAATTGGAATATGCTCGGCAGCATGGCCACAATTCGGTCACCGAGATTGCCAAAACGATTTTCGAGAGCAAAGCAGATGGGTCCGGGTACAAGTTCGAGGTGATCGATCAGCGATATCGACGGCCGCGCAGGTAGTCTTTTTCCGCCCCGTGGACGTTCCTGTATGACCACCCCCATCTATAGCTCGGAGCCGCCAGTGTCGGCTCCGCCAGCCGACCCGTACTCGGATTCTCATCGCGACACCGGTCCAGCGAGTGTGCAAGACCTTCGGGAGACCAGTCTGCGGGTCAGCCTGTTTGACGTGGTGACGTCCCTGTTCCTGTCGCTGATTCTGCTGTTGGGATGCCTGGTCGGGGTGTTGCTGATCATTTGGTGGGTCGATCGTCCGGCCATGGTGGTCAAACTGGTCCAGCCGGTCCGACGTGCGGTCACCACCGACAACTCTCTGGATGGATGGGAACAGGACTTCCAGGAACCTGGTGTCGAGGAGGTCGAGCAGCTTCGAGAGGTCTCGGTTCAAGATGCGCTGTTGGCGGTGACCGAGGCGGTCAGCCGCGTCGCTGCTGCCCCGTTGGTTGCCGATTCGGACTTGTCTCGCTCAAGCGAAGGGAAGGGCCCCGGAAACAGCCGTCCGCCTGGACCGATCCGCCAGGAGGGAGTGCCCGCCTTTCAACGCTGGCAGTTGAAGTTTGCCGCGCGGGACCTCGATTCCTACGCACGCCAGCTTGATTTTCATCAAATCGAACTCGGCGCGGTCGGCGGCCGGCCCGGAGTCGATTACGCGGGCAGCCTGTCGACCGGGCCCCGATCGCGGCATGGTGAAAGCACGGCGGAGAAGCGGCTCTACTTCTTGTGGAACTCGCCGGGGCCGCTGTTGATGTACGACCTGCAGCTGCTCCGCCGAGCGGGGGTCGAGTTATCGGGGCGACAAGTGCTAAAATTCATCTCTCCCGAGCTCGAAAACCGGCTCGCCGCATTGGAACTGGAATATGCTAGGGCCAATGGACGTTCATCCGTCACCGAAATTGCCGCCACGGTGTTTGTCAGCGAGAAGTCAGCCGGTGGCTATCGATTTCGGGTGATCAGCCAACGTTATCGCCGGCCGCGATCGTGATCGGTGGTCCGGAAGCCTTGGAAACCGTAACTTATTCGTGCCGCACGCGCCCTTCCCCGACGGTGACCAGTGGGCGGTTGGCGGCATGCCAGTTACCTCGTCAAAACTGCTACGCACACCTGTCGTTTTTCGTAAGGACCTGATTCCTAATGCTAGTTGCCGAAATAGACCTGTTTGCCATCATCTCGACAACGACCTACGGTGCACTCGCCCTGGCCGCATTGTGGGGTTTGTATTGCATCGTGATTGTTTGGACCCGCGTGAACCAGAAGCGATTCAAAAGCGAAGACGCGCAAGACGTGTTCATGGATGACATTGAACAGATGTTGTCCGACGGTGACTTCGAAGGCACGGCCGAATACTGCGAAGGAGACGCCAGGGCGATTCCGCAAATCGTTGAAATGGCGGTCAACAATCGCGGGCTGGGATACAAGAAGGCTCGGCAGTTTGTACTGGATCGTTTTCAGCGCGACGTCATGGCCGACTTGGAATATCGGCTCAGCTGGGTCGGAACGGTGATCAAGGCGGCGCCGATGATCGGGCTGTTCGGAACGGTGTTCGGCATGATGGGGGCCTTCAAGACGTTGGCCACCGCCGAATCGGTCGAACCGTCAGCGCTGGCCGATGACATCAACATCGCCCTTCGCACCACGGCGTGTGGTTTGGCGATCGCGATTCCGCTGATGGTGCTGGTTGCCAACGTCAATATTCGTATCGCCAAAATGGAAGACCTGGTCGGCGCGGGACTGGCGAGATTCATGGCAGCGTTTCGAATCGGTTTGGCAAAAGCGCCCCCTTCGGCGCAGACGCCCGGCGCCGCTGCGATGGATCCGATGGCGGTGCAATCTCCGCCAAAGTGACGACTCGATTTTGAAACCGGTAGTTGAAGAGACGGGAAGGCCCTTGGGGTTCGACAAACAATCCTCCAGCGAAACAAGCAGTCTGATGAGCAACGCGCCAGTCGATGACGACGTTATGTTTGACGACGACGCCGACGATTTCGAATTGCCCAGAAAGAAACGTGGCGATGACGAGATGGACATCACGCCGATGATCGACATCACGTTCTTGCTGCTGATCTTTTTTATCGTCTGTTCGACCATGGACCCGACCAAGATTGGAACGATCCCGCCGGCCGACAACGGGCTTGCCGTTTCCGCCAAAGATTCGGCGGTGATCTTCATCAATCCGGCAGCCGACGACAAAGTGGTGCTGTCGAAAATGGATGGCAGCGAATTCAGCGCCGACGAAGACGCTCAGGCGACCGAGATCATCGACTTCATCACTTCGGAAATCGAAAAGCCCGAAGGCCGCAACAAGCAGTACGTGATGCTGTTCGGGGATGCCGACGTCAAAGTGGGCCAGATCACACGGGTCCAGAAGATCATCGGAGACGGCTTTGAGGATCTCGATGCCACGCACATCGCAGTGAAGGAAGAGTGATGTTGGGATCTCAATTCGTATCGAGCAGCCGCAGTGACGTGGAGGCTTCGCCGGATGACCAGCGGAGAAATGCTCGCCTGGAGAAATCACGTGGCGGCACCGATATGACACCGATGGTCGATGTGACATTTCTGCTGCTGATCTTTTTCATGGTCACCGCCTCGTTTCAGCTGCAGAAGTCGATCGCGATGCCGCCGCAACGGTCCGAGTTGCCCAGTCCCACGGCGGTCCCCGACGATTCGGATCCGCAGATCGAAGTGCAAATCGATCCCTTCGGTTCATTTTTGGTCCTCGCTCCCGCCTGGGAATTAGAGACACCTGGCAAGCAGCGGTTGGTGTCGGCGCTCAGAGATGCGGCCGATCAATCGGATGGAAAGACACGGTTGGCCGTTCAGGTTCATGAAATGGCCAAGCTCCGCTGGCTGGTCGACGCATTGGATGCCGCCACCATCGCGGGATACTCGGAGATTTCGGTCACTCAAGTCGAAAGTTTTTGATCGTTCATGTCCATCGAAGTCACCTGTTTACAGTGCGGAACGACTCACCACGTCAACGACCGGTTGGCCGGCCGCCGCGTGCGCTGTCCACAGTGTGAGACGGCGGTTCACGTTCCCGAATTGGAACAGCCTCTTGGCGAAGTGGCGGAGGCGACGGCGGAAGTGGTGGCTGTCGAAGCGGTCGCTGTCGAAGCCACATCGGCGGCCGCGGCACCGGCGGCCGCGACCGTTCCCGAAGGGACGGTGAACGTTGCCCGCCTCTCGGTGCCGAAACAGACACCGCCGGACGAAGAAGACGAGGATGAGGATGATGTGATCTTTGATCGCAAGCCTCGCGAAGATGAAGAACTGGACATGACGCCGATGGTCGACGTCACTTTCCTGCTGTTGATTTTCTTCATGGTGACCGCCGCATTCAGTTTGCAGAAGTCGATCGAAATGCCGCGTCAACAAACCGACGCACCTAGCACGTCGGTGGTCGACGAAGAAAAAGATGAACTCGACATGGTCGAGGTGCAGGTGGACGAGTTTGGCGGCTTTCTGGTGTTGGCCCCCGAATGGGAACGAGAGACTCCCGGCAAGCAAAACCTGATCACCGCGCTGAAAGAAGCCATCATCGGCAACAACGACGGGATGCGGCTGATCATCAAGGTTCACGAATTGGCCAAGCTTCGCCATCTGGTCGACGCCATGGACGCCGGCACGATCGCTGGCTACGCGGAACTAGAAGTCACGCAGGTGGAAGAGTTCGATTAACGCACACCGCTTGCGTGTCGACCTGCTTTTCGATTTGGATTCACCGTTACTAACGACAGACAGGCAAAAATGCTTGCAAACGAATTGATCGATCGTCTCGAACGACTTGGGTTGTTGGACCAAGAGATCATCGAAGCGCTCCGCGAACAACTGGAACAAGGCGGTACTCGCGTGACTCCCGAAGCAGTTGCCAAATTGTTGGTCGACAACGGTCAGCTGACCCATTTTCAGGCGACCAAGCTGATCGGCGAATTGCGCAGCGGACAATACGAAGGTGATGACCAGGCGGTCGAAGAAGCCGATCTGACCGCGGGAATCGACGAGCTGGACATTGTTCCCGATGAGGGCGAGGAGGTTGTCGCCGCGGTCGTGGAAGCCACCCCGGTCGAAGCCGAACCGGTCGAGGCGGTCGCGGTTGAAGCGGTCGCCGTCGATGCCATGCCGGTCGAAGCAGTGCCGGTCAGCGCTTCGGACGTGATGGCGATGGACTCCGAAGACGAAGGCGCCCAGCGACCAAGGCCCACCTCGCGCGTGAAAAAACCCGATCCCGACAAGTCGGTTTGGGACTCGTTCAAGATTTATGGATATGCCGGCATCATCGTCCTGCTGATCCTGATCGGGGCCGGCATCATCTTCGTCCTGTCCCGTGAAGATGCCGATACCTTCATCGCGCGGGCCAACGATTTTTACGACAAGCAAAACTACTCCGCCGCCCAGGAAGCCTACATCGGATTCTTGGATCGATTCGGCCAAAACCATCAGTACTCGTCGATCTCCCGAACAAAAGTCGCGATGACCAACCTGTATCGCGCCGCGGAGTTTCGTAACGACCCCGGACGAGCTTTGGCGATCGAGGCCGAACAGTTGCCGCTAATCGAAAAGGAAAACGAAGGGGGTTTGAACGAAGAACGGGGCAACTTGGCTCAGTTGCTGGTCAGTGTCGCCAAAAACATTGCCGAAGCGGCGGTGGAGGAAACGGAAACTGCCGAGAAACGAGAGTTATTGAAGAAGCTGGATCAGCAAATCGAATACACCAACAATCCGATTTACGTCACCTCGACCGTTCGCGTCACCCTGGCCGGACAAATTGAAGAGGTCATGGAGGCTCGCAAACGAGTCCAGCGCGATATCAATCGCAACGTCTCGCTGGACGAATCGGAAGCCGAAATGAAGGCGGCGCTTGCCGAGCAAGACACCAAACTTGCCTACGACATTCGGTCGAGGTTGCTTCGCGATTTTCCTGAATTGTTCGATAACCAGCGGTTGGTGGCGCTGATTCGCGAGGCCAGCGGCATTCAACAGACTTTGGTGGAACCGTCGGCGACGCTGCCCAAAGTGGTCGCCGAACCGGAGAACGGCGATTCAGTTCGGGCCATCGTGTTGACCACGCCGACCGGCCGTCGCTCGCCCGATCTGGTGGGCGAAACGCTTTACTTGCGAGCCGGCGGGTCGATTCTTGCCTTTGACGGAGAAAACGGCCAGCTGAAGTGGCGGAAGTTTGTCGGCTACGCCAAGGACCTGCCGCCGGTCCGAATGGATAAAGGATCGGGCGTGATCCTGAGCGCATCGATTTCCCAGGAGGTGTTGCGGTGCGGTGCCGACGACGGAGTGATCAGTTGGCGCACCGAGATCGGGGAACCGTTCAGCGAACCGATTTCGCGCCGCAACGATGTTTTTGTCTCCAGCGAATCGGGCCGACTGATCAAGTTGGATGCCGATTCTGGCGAAGCAGCTTGGGTCAGCCAGATTCCGCAGCCGTTGGAAATTGGTCCCGGCATCGGCCAAAGCCGCGCCTACCTGCCCGGCAACCACAGCAATCTGTATGTGATCAACACCGACAACGGATCGTGTATCGAAAGCTACTACATCGGTCACGCCGAAGGAACCATCGCGGTGCCGCCGATTCCGTTGTTGGGGCACTTGTTCGTGATTGAGAACGCCGGTACCGATTACACGAACGTTCACGTTTTGAAGTTCAACAAGGATGGGGAGCAGGTGGAGTTCGCCCAGCCGTTGTTCCGCCTGGACGGCAACGTCACCGTCAAGCCGATCATTCAAGGACGCCGTCTGATCGTGTTGACTGACCGCGGCGAGGTTGCCGTGTACGACATCGAACCGACCGCGGAATCGGGAAACAAAGTCTCCATCGCCGCCAGCGGCCCACCTTTTTATGACGAGCCGACTCGGACCGAGATGGCGGTCGAAGGTTCGCAGATGTGGATCACCGGTGCTTCGGTCGGACGCTACGAGTTGCAAATCAATACCGGCCGAGTGGTCCGCGACTGGGACAACTACGCCCACGACACCTTCATCGGACAACCATTTGCGCTGGACGATGCATTGGTCCACGCCCGGATCTTACGAGACACCAAGACCATCCGCGTGACCTGTGCCGATCCCAAGACTGGGGATGAAATCTGGCGTACCGACGTGGGCGTTCCCGTGGCGATGATCAAACCGGCACCCGACTCCGGCGTCCACGTGGTGACCAGCCAGGCGGCCCTTTTTCACCTGGGCCGCGAGGCGTTGGAAAGTGGGTCGACCCAGGGACCGATCGAAAATCCAGGGGACACTTCGATCACCATCCGGTACGACGATCCGATCACCATCGACCAGACCAAGAGTCTGCTGATCAACCAGGCTGTCAAAGACAAAATTTTGGTCTACGCACCTGACCGGGCACGAGAGCTGCTTCGCCAAGTCACTTTGAATGTTTCCGACGGCACTTTGAACGGCGGCGCGATTGTCGCTGGCGGTGGATTACTGCTGCCGCTTTCGACCGGACGCGTCATTCTTGTCGATTGGCGTACCGGACTGATGAAGGCGACTCCGTTTCAGCCTGCCAGCGATCCTGCCAGCGATGTGTTGTGGACCGATCCGGTTGCTTTGCCCGACGATCCGGATCAGGTGGTGATCGCCGACAGCAGAAAAAAAATCTACCGGTTGCGCGTTGCCGAACAGATCCGCGAACTCGCATCCAAGGATTTGGAGTTCAAATTGCTGGGTCCGTCCGCGGGAGTCGGAAAGACTTTCGTGGCAACCTTCACCGGACCGGCTGCTGACTACGTGGTCGGTCACGACCTTGTCACCCTGGACGAAAAGTTTCGTTCGCTATTGAACGGCCGCGTGATTTGGGGACCGATGGCTGCGGGCGAGTATTGTCTGCTGCAGACCGATGATTCGGTATTGCGAGCCTTTACCGAGGAAGGTTCCCAAGCGTTCGAGGTGTTACTGCCGGCGGGCGAACCTGTCGGAGCACCGGTGGAGGTGGGCGAATCGATCGTGCTTGCTGGTTCGACCGGATGGCTGATGGCAATCGATCGCGCTGCCGGCAAAATGGTCGGGAAAAGCGATTTGGGTGAACCGATCTCGGCTTCGCCCCTGGTGGCTGGAAAGTCAATGTTGGTCCCCGGTGACGAAGGAGTCGTTTACGTCGTGGACATCCCAGCAGCCAACTAGGCGGGAAAGGATTCGTTTTTCAAGTCATCCAAATTGTGGTCCAAGCGATTTCTTTCATGCTTTTTCGCCGAATGTTTCGATCTATCCCACGCCGAGCGATCTGCCCGCCCCGAGTGATCGGTGGCTTCCTGTTGTTGGCGATCTTTGCGGGCAGTGCCGCCGCCCAACGAGCCAACTTTGCCGAATCGGGCGAGCCCGATGATCCGGGACTGGATCTGCTGCAGGAGGAGCCGCACGATCTGCTGTTTTTGACCGAAGCTTCCGGTGACGGTTGGGCAAAAGTCCGCCTGCTTGATTTTCCCGGACGAAAACTGCCGTCCAGTAAAACGGGGGCGCTGAAAATTCAAGTGTTGGGTATCGAGGGCAAAGATTTCGCCGTCAAGTGGTCCGAGGTCGAACGGATTGACCTGTGGGAAGAGCGGCTGGAACGCGAAACGAAGGAGCGGATTGCCAAAGGTGATTTCACCGGCGCTTACCCCTTCTTGTCCGTGCTGATTCGCGACTATCCCACTCGTCCCGGTCTGCGTGATATCCGCTCCGAGTTCCTGTGGAAGGATGCGGTCGCCCGCGCCCAACGCGGCGAACTTGCGCCCACCTTGGCGATGCTGGAAGAACTCCATCGGTATGCTCCCGAATACAATTCGACCAGAGTGATCGGTGCGATCGACGGCATCACCGGCCGGTTGATGAAATCGCTGGTCGACGAAGGCGAACTCGATCTGGCGCAACAGTTGCTTTCGCGGGTGGAAAAGGATTACCAAAACGAGCGTCTCAAATCGGTGGCCGAGTGGAATGGCACCTTTTTGAATATGGCCGAAAGAAAACGCGAAGAAGCGCTCGCGGCGCTCGAGAAAAAGGACTACCGGTCGGCGCGACAATTGGCTCGTGAAAGTGTTTATTTGAAACCCGAAATCCCCGGCGGTAGGGCGCTGATTCGCAAGATCGATACGATCTATCCGCTGGTCAACGTCGGCGTGTTGCAGTCGGCGACGGTGTTGAATCCCACCCGAATTGACAACTGGGCTTCGCGGCGCAGCGGACGTCTGCTCTATCGAGTTCTGTTCGAAATGCAGGATGCCGGTCCGGAGGGTGGTGAATACGAATTCATCTTTGGCGACACGGAGATGAGCGCTGACCGAATGCAGTTCGATCTGTTCTTGGATACCGATTCGCTGCCGCCGCCGCTGGACAAAATCACGGCGCCCTTCATTGCCGACGTGATGGCGGCCCGAGCCAAACAGACTAGCGATCAGTACTTTTCGCCTTGGGCTGCGGCGGTGAAAGCGATTGGTTTGAATGGGCCCAAACAGATTCACTTCAGCTTGCGGCGGCCTCACGTGATGCCGATCTCGTTGCTGCAAATCCCCGTCGACGGAAGCTGGTTCGGCGGTCAGCCGAATTCGCCGACCGGAGATTATCGACGCGACGTGGTCGAGGATCGCATCGTTCGCTATGTCTTGTCCGGGGCTCCCAAAACCGACTCGCAGCCGCGCGAGATTGTGGAGATCCGCAGCGATTCGGCGTCCGAAGGCGTCAGCAAACTTTTGCAGGGAGAGATCGACGTCTTGGACCAGTTGTTTCCTGCCGACGCCGTTCGCCTGCAGCGAAGCAAATCAATCAAGGTTGCCAACTATCCGTTGCCCACCGTTCACATGTTGATCCCTTGTTCGGACCATCCCTACGTTGCCGAGCGAACTTTCCGCCGGGCCCTGCTTTACGGAATCAACCGCGAAGACATTTTGAAGGGCGAGTTGTTGGAAAGTCTGGAGACGGAAGGTTGCCGAGTCCTTTCGGGGCCTTTTCCCGCTGGATTGGAACTGAATGATCCGCTCGGTTACGCCTACGACCAAAGCATCGAGCCGCGTCGTTATGAACCGCCGCTAGCCAAGTTGCTGGTGGAGATGAACAAGAACCAAATGAAGGCCTTGGCCGAACGCAATGAGGAGGAAATGCCGAAGATGACGCCGATCCGTTTGGCGTTTCCCGCGGACAACCTCTCGCGCGTGGCCTGCGAGGCGATTCGCAGCCAATGGCAACTTCTCGATCTGAAGGTGAAGCTGGTGGAGCTCCCCATTGGCGAAACTTTTCCCAATGAAAACCAGGCCGATATTGTTTATGTCGCCGCCGCCGTTTGGGAGCCGATCATCGATGCCCGGCGTATTCTCGGTCCCGAAGGATTGGCCGGCAGCGAAGATCAACTCATCGGGCTAGGTCTGCGGCGGTTGGAAGAGGCAAAGAATTGGCGTGAAGTGCGCGACCGGCTGCTGGACCTTCATTTCATCGCTCACAACGAACTGCCCGTTCTTCCCCTTTGGCAAATGGTTGATTCTTACGCCTATCGACAGGAACTCACGGGAGTAGGAAGCGACATCGTCACCCTGTATCAAAATGCCGGAAAATGGCGGTTGGGACCATGATTCGATTCGTCAAATTTGTCTGCGTGACTCGATTGCTAACCATCCTCGCGGCCACGATCGTGTGCGGCTTGTCGATCGGTAAGGCTGCCAGCGGGCAAGATGGCGGCGAGGCTGCCGCGGCGACGAAGCCGGCTACCCAGGTTCCGCTACCCGCCGACACTTCGCCCGGCAGTGTGCCGACCAGTGAGGAAGCACTGGAAGAGAGTCCTTCGTTGCCCTGGGATTATCTTCCCTATCGAGTTTTGATCTGGGTCGTTTCGGATGACCCTCGGTTTGACGCCGCGTCGTTGGATGCGCCGCTTCGGAAATATTTGGACCTCGATTTTTCCGCCATTTGGCGATTGGACATTGCTGATGCGCCCGTTTCCATCCGCTCCGCAGCCGCGCGTGGCATCGGTTCGCTCAGCTACGATTCGATCTCCGCGTCCGATCCAGTGCTCGCCGTCAAACGTGACCACCCCGATGCGGTGCGTCTGCGAATTGCTTTGAATGTTGGTGCGATTGTCCAAAAAGTCCATGGCACCAAAGGTCGTATCGAAGAAGTGAAACGGCGCGCTACCGAGTTCGGAAACGAATCGATCGACGGTGTGGCGGCTCGCCTGGAAGCGATCGACGGTGATGAAGTGGCCGTCAAAGAACTTTGGAAAGAAAAGGAGACCGAAGCGCTGCTGGTCTCGCGCGGAATGGCTCTGACGTTGAAAGACCCCGAAGCCAAGCTGATCACTCCGCCGATTGCTGAACTGGTCGGTGAAGCAGTCGAGCAGTACGACAAAATCTTCGTTGTCCGCGTCGATCAAAAGAAAGTGCCCAGTGAGGTTCACGTGGTCGAAATGGACACGCTGATGCGCCACTTTGGTCCCGTCGCCAAAGAGGTTGCACTGGATACCGCCGGATTGACCGCGGCGGTGGGGCGAGCGGTGACGCGGGCGTTTGCGCCGGTCGTGCGAATCGAAGATGCGGGACAGCGAAACGCCGTTGGATTGTTGCGGGCCGGTGGGTTGATTTTGGATCAGGAGTCGCCTGCTTACGTTGGCAAGGACGACGTGCTGGAACCGATGACCCGCAAAAACGATCGCAATGGAAATCCGATTTTGATCGGCCCGATCGATTGGGCGTTTTTATACGTCACCGAGCTCGAAAAGGGCAGGCTGAAAATGGACTACCACGCCGGCCGGCCCGGCGGTTTGCAAGGACGCAAAAACAAACGCACGTTCCGTATGGCGCTGAAGGCGCGTCCTTTTGGCGAGGACACGTTGATTCGATTACACGCCAAGGGAGACGTCGATTTCCCGTTGATCGGCTACGAGATTTATCAGCGTGAGTTGATGTCGAAACACATGACCTTCATCGGTCGAACCGACTGGAATGGCCGTCTGAAAGTCGACAAGACGGACGATACGCTGAGGTTGTTTTATGTAAAAAACGGTGGTGCCGTACTGGCGCGGCTTCCCACCGTTCCCGGTTTGACCGAAAACGAAGTTGCCGACATCAGCGGCGATGACATGCGGCTGCAAGCGGAAGCCTACATTCGCGGCGTTCAAAACTCGATCATCGACCTGGTCGCGATTCGCGAGCTGTTCAAAGCACGCATTCTGTTGCGGCTAAAGAACGGACAGATGGACAGGGCCAAAGAGTTGTACGAGGCGCTGAGGTCGCAGCCGACCAACGAAAAACTGGCCACTGACATGGGCAAGAAGCAAGACATGTTCATCAAGGTGATCGGCCGCAACGCCAATCAACGCCGCAAAGTCGACGAAATGTTCAAGACGACTCGCGAACTTCTTGCCAAGCACATCAATCCTCAATTGATCAATGACTTGGAAAAGGACATGATCGCGGCGCAAAAGAACGGCGGCAAACTGCCTGAAGAACCTGCCGAGGATGAACAGGATGGCGAATCGGCCGGCGAGTGATCACTCCCGCCAACTGGGGCGCTTTTTGCGCGCGTTGGGATGATGCCGCGGAATTTCAAAAGTTGCGTCGCGACCTGAGAGCTTTCGTCCTTCGGGCCGGTTGGTGGGACGAACCAATTTTGCTCTCAGCTTCTTCTCGGTCGCGAAGTGCTCGTCGTCCAGTTCGAATTCCACCCACATGTCCACGGCCGGTTCAATGACGGTGTTGCCGTGGCCGGCTGATGTTTCTCCCTGCCAATCGCGGCGATGAAAGAAAACATCGTCGCGAAAATCTTCCGCTTCGATAAATCCGTACTCGCCGTCCTCGCGAACGAACTTGATCGAACCGAGTCGGCGGCGCTGAATTCGAAACGGCTTCTTTTGAGGTTCGTCTTCCGGTTGACTCACAGAAGTTTCCTTGGGGGCAGGGTAGGGCACTGGTAAATGTCTTCTGATGGGTGGGACTCTCTCAGTTTAACTCGGCGGCACCCATCACATCGGCCACTCCAATCCACTGCGCCATCGAACGTGTCGTCGCTCGGTGGATCAAACCGGGCCACATATCTTCGGCGTTGCAAAAGACAATGTCGACGGTCGCTGGCAACACGTGCCAAAAACCTTCGTTCATTTCAGCTTGCAGCTTTTCGGCCTCCCAGCCAAGGTGTCCGACGATCAACCGATAGGGGCAGGGTTGGTCGCGGACCAATTCTTCCAAATGTTGTTTTTGGGCGGCGACGTAAATGCCGTGCCCCGTTTCGGCCTCGCCATATTGACTCATTTGATGGATGGCGACGACTGGCCCAGAAAGCGGACCACCGAAATGAACCGTGCCCAGGGGAGAAGTGGCCGGCAGCGGCTGTTCAGTCTTCGGCAGCCGGCTGCTCTCCTGCGGTGCTTTGTCGCCCAGCATCTCCAACAAGGCGGCTGGATTCGGCTGCATGGGACGGTTGAGCATCACTCCGATCACACCATCGTCGTCGTGATGGACGACCAGACAGACACCGCGGCTGTAAACCGGGTCACTGACGACTGAGGACGCGACCAGAAGGTTTCCTGTCAGCAATTCCATGAATCACTCTTGTTTTGATTGCGAGCCACCTCGGCCCAGTGGATGGAGCCGTAAGTGTGCTGGAACGACCAAGAGCTGTCAGATTGGCAGCTTCTTGAGGCCTCTGTACAAATAGGCAAGCGGCGCGCCAATTTCATCAAAAGCGCCGCGATCGCCGCGGAATCAGGCAAAATCAAAGAGACCGGTTTACGGCAAAACATCACAGTCAATTGCGAGAAAACGACCAAAATGTCG
Source organism: Rubripirellula sp. (assembly GCA_965222745.1). Lineage (GTDB taxonomy): Bacteria > Planctomycetota > Planctomycetia > Pirellulales > Pirellulaceae > CBDCUW01. Next base: position 3,065,957 of record CBDCUW010000005.1, on the reverse strand, counting down.
ATCGATCAAATGCGAAGGGCCTATCTGCGTGACGGCCTTCTTGAACAAGACATGCACAGCGACCCAATGGTTCAGTTTCGGAAGTGGTTCGAGGATGCACAGCAGCCCGACCTTCCCGACTGGATGGAGATCAACGCGATGACTCTCTCGACCGCCGATTCATCCGGCCGAGTCACCTCGCGGATCGTGCTACTGAAGGGGATCGAAGTCGACCGGCTTTACTTCTACACCAACTACGAATCGGACAAGGCCCATCAGATCGCCGACAACCCGTTGGTATCACTCTGTTTTTTCTGGCCGCATTTGGAACGTCAAGTTCGCATCGAGGGAAGGGCGGAGAAAACCGACCGCGAGACATCGGATGACTATTTCCATCGTCGTCCCCGAGACAGCCAGCTTGGCGCCCACGTCAGTCGCCAATCGGCACCAGTGGCAGGACGAGAAATCCTCGAGCGCCGAATGGAGGAGTTGGAATCCCAGTACGCCGACCGCGACGTACCCTGCCCCGAGCATTGGGGAGGTTACGAAGTAACACCAAGCCATTTCGAATTCTGGCAAGGCCGTCCCAGTCGCTTGCACGACCGAATCCGTTTTCGCAAAGGTGATGGCGGAACCTGGCAAGTGGAAAGGCTATCGCCCTAGCAGGCGAATTCCGGTCTAGAATCAAGTAGATGAGAGGCTTGGTGAACCAACCGGGGATCAACTCGTCCAGGCAGAAAATCCTTGCTTGGAATGCATATGCTCAAGTTCTGGCACGAAGTGCTGTCGTGCTCGTACTCAGGGCGCAGCCCGGTACTCGTACTCCTACTTGAATCCGCGCCAGCGCAGAGAAAGTTGTTCTTCCGCACCGTTGGGCTGGAAGGCGATCGTCATCTCGAATGGAAACGATCACTTCATCTTGTCGTTGCAATGTCGACTCGGCTGATTTCGCGTCTTAGCGTCTTTGCTGAATCGGAAACCAGCTACAATACCGCAATCGAGCACGAGTACCGCAATGCTGAGTACGAGTACGACGAAGGCAGGAAGTCAGAACCATTGACAATCGTTGAAACGAACTACGCAAACACCGATTTTGACCTTCGTGCGCCGAAATCGTTTGACGTGCTGAACGCCGAACTTTCCGAGGCGTGTTGCACACTGCACTACGTCGAGGCTGAAGACGGAACGTGGTCGGCAAGTTATGAGGCTGACCGGATGAATGACAGTGCGACGAATGACATCCTTGCGTTCATGGAAGTGTTGAACCGACTTACTGACGCTGCGAAACAAGAACTGGCCGATTGCACGACTCGTGACTTCAACGTTGGTATTCATTGCTGGGACACTTGGGCGTACAATATTGGACTACCGCCGTCGGTTATTGCTGCTGTCGCGAACGCCGACTGCTCGATTTCCTTCACGCTCTATCCAATGCGAGAGCCTGACGGAACGCCTAAGATTGACGAAGACGACGGGTAACAAATGTCCTGCACTGAAGGACGGCCTGCACGGTTTTTGAAGTGGAGAATCAATGGTCGGTCCTCGGTGACGGCTGCCCTTCGCCGAAAGAGAGCAACGTGTTTCGGTACCGCCTACTCACTCTGATTTCCGTCGTTACTTTCGCAGCGGTGGTGTTCGCAGTGCTGCCGCGCAATGCGGCTGTGATCGGCGAATTGCGGCAAGACCTGAAGATTGCAGATCGTCATCCAATTACGATTCTCGACCGGACGGATTCTGACGGCATATTGGCGGTTGTCGAGCAAAACAAGACATTCAAGCTATTCGTTTGCTATCGCGATTTTTGGGGCAGCGGAAGTGCAGATGTGTGGGAGATTCCGTTTGTGGTTGGCAGCGGTGCACCGCCTGGAGAGCCAGAAGCGGTTTGGGAACACTCGTGGGAATTGGATCATTTTCCCACAGACAAAGAGATCGCTCGTTTTCGGCAAGAGTATGGGCTGTAGCCTATGCCGGTGAATGACGATCGACGAACCATGAAATACACGCGAGGACGGGAGTCGCGGTTTTGGTCTGCTTGCAAGTCGTTCGCCCGTCACCGCCGTCACCGGTCGTTCCACGATGAAGTGTTTTCACCGACTACGCGGCCTTCTCTGTACGCTGGAGCCGCGTCACATGCAGGAGGTACAAATGCTCGGTGGTTTCGCCACCGTCCGTGGATACATAGAGCCAGTGTTTTGTTAGCAGTGCTGTCTTGGAGTGCTTGACCGTCACGTGTGTACCATCACTCATCACAACCGTAAATGGAACGAACGGCTGCGCGGTCAACATTTTTTTCAATTCGGCCTGCATCGCGTTCTCGTTTCTTGCTTGATCCGGCGGCAGCGTTCATGACGCGCGTCACCTATCAGATTATAGCTTGATTTCCAAGATCGACGAACTGGCACTGCTAGCGATTCTTCCAGAACATTCACATCGAAACGTACACTTCGACCGGTTCACGCAGTAAATCGCGGTAGAATACCCGTGGAACCATGCGATGATACGGAGCGGCGGTCGCCGCTCACAAGTGGATACTCAGCTGCCGCCCGCATATCGCCATTCGTTTTTTCGTCCGCTCAAATTAGCTAGGCTCTTCGCTGTAAGGAGACAGAATGATTACACGATTGCATCTCGCGTTTTTGGCGTTGGTAATTTCGCAAGGGATATTCGGCCACGCCGTGTTTGCGGACCCAGACCTCTCGGTGGTCCGCGCCGTTATCGATTCCGATACTTCTCATGTGGCAGCTGCAGGTCGAACGCGGGTCGACTTGGTCGCTGCAGTCGTTCGTGGGCTCAAAGACTGCCAAGTTTCTGCTGACGACATAGCAGTTGGGCCATGGTTGCGCCTCCCGAAACAGGACAGTCAAAAGCCCACGCACTTGGCAATCACTGTGTGCGTTGGTGATGGGGTTGAGGGTGGTGAAAACACAGCGTATATCGGAGTTACTCCCAAGGCACCATTTAAGATCGTCGCCGCGGTTGCTGAGCAGTTGCATTCACGCGGCTTGGCTGATGTCCGGTTGCTGTCAGAGAAGACCCTCGTTTCTGAGATCATGTCGATCGGTGACCCATCTCATGGCGTGACCGAAACCGCGTCAACACACCCTGACGTGGAAAAGCGGATAACCAATTAGCCTTGACCTCGCGGTCCCGAGGTTCAAGGGATTCTCGTCGTTCGTAACCAATTGGCGGATAATCAATCGCATGCACGCGGGGGTCCGTTGGTGCGTTTTCTTGAATGGAGAATCTTTCGTTGCCGTCCCGTGATCGGTTCCGTTCTGCCTGGCAAGCGTCGTTGAATGTTCCACTGACGCCGTTTTCTTTGCGTCTTAGCGCCTCAGCGTCTTTGCGTTCAATGGTAGTGGTGATTGTCGTTGGATTGCGGGGTTCACGTTGACGTCGAGTTCGCACCTGTTTGCCTGATCTGACAAGTGAGTGACGCAGAGTCGCTGAGGCGCGGAGTCGCAAAGGGCCGTTTCAGGCGGTGCGCTGACGATTGGTGCGAGGTCTCGAAACCCGGTACACTGGTGATACGAAACGACCTCGAAGGCCGAGTCGTTCGCCGCGTCAAAACAGACAGAACAAAGCCGTGCAGGCGTAACGCTCGATAGACCGTTTGGTTGACGCAGTATCAATCCCTTGTGCCCGCTGACGACCGCCGTTCTGGCGCTAGTGCGGCGAGTTTCGGTAGCCGGTGACCCAAATTCCGTTGTCCCATGATTTCCAACGTTACGTCGCACACTCGAAAACGCATGTTCGGATGGTTCAAACCGCAGTGCCCGGTAGACGTGGCTGCAAAGAGGTGGATTGAGAATCGTCTCCAATGGTTGGCTGAACAGTTCGGTCGCGACACCTTCACACGCCAGGCTGTCATCCTTCCAACGAACGACTTTTTTCCTGATCCGATGGACGGCACTGAAGCGAGCGTTCGCAACTTGCTGGATCAGGTTTGCCGCTACATGGATGTCAATCCAAAGCAGGTGACGCTTGAACTATTCACAAACAACAACGAACTCTGGCTAGTCAACGACGATGGTAAATACCTTCCAACTGGTGCCGCTGGGCTTTACGACCAACAGGTCGGCAAAACGGTAATTCACATCGAGACCTCCGAAATGCTGAATCTCTCTGGGCTTGTCGGAACGATGGCTCATGAACTCTCGCACCTTCGGTTGAAGGGCGAACGACGTGTTACCGGCGACGAGTACGACAATGAATTGCTGACTGATTTGACCGCAGTGTTTCATGGTTTTGGTATTTTTCTCGGCAACTCGCCCCGCAACTGGGACAGCCAATACAGCCTTTGGCCGGGTACTGAGCTCAAGCGACCCGAATACATGACCTTGCCGATGTTTGCCTATGCGCTTGCGCACGCCGCGTGGTTTCGCGGTCAATTGAAGCCGGATTGGTTGCCATTTCTTTCGTTTGACCTAAAACCTTGCTTCAAGCAGGGAATCCGCTATCTCATGGAAACCAAGGACTCAACCTTCGCTCCAGAACAACCGCATAACCAATGACATGCACGTGAGGACGGCTTGCGATGTTTCCTTGAATGGAAAATCAACTCACCGTCCGACGCTGTGTCGCTAAGTCGAACTTATACGAAATGGTTTCGTGCTCCGAAAACTGACCACCCTGATTCGACAAATGCTTGGAAAGCTCCGAACCGGTTCAGTGGGTGAATCGGACATCGGAACAGCGCACCTTCAATACGATTCCGTCGAGGATTGGATGGTCGGTGAAAACGTTCCGATGGGGTTCGCCAACGAACCCGATCCGATACTTCGCGACAAATACATTCGCCAATATGGAGAACTTCGGCGTCACTTGTACGCAAAACATGTCGCCACGTTGTCATCTGACGATCAACAAGCGATCAATGACGGCTGCCATCCGTCACAAAGCCACCGGTTCGCCGATGACGCTCAACCATACTGCGAACGATTGGAACAGCATCTGGTGTCGCTTGGCTTGGATGTCTCCGACGTCCACTTGGGCTGGTACCACATGGATAGAATTGTGCTTTGCGTCGAAACACCAGAGCAACTCGATGCATCGAGATTCAGGGAACTTCCGTGGCTCTTTCAGGGCTTCGAGATAAAATACATCCCAACCGATCGCAAAGTCGCGACAGAACAATGACATGCACGTGCAGGCTGGCAAGGTCTGTTGGCTAGCGGGTGGGATTCCCGCCTGGTAAGTGCTAGCCGCCGGCATCGACATTTTCGCTTTTTTCGTATCTTTCGCGGTTGCCACTCTTCTTGTTCGGAGTGATTGGTGTATGGACGACTTTTCAACCGCGAAATTGGCGAAACATGCGAAAGCTGGCAAGACGATGCGCGGTCGAATTTGGTGCTTGTCGATCTTGGGACCCAATCCTGGCCGGACAAGGCGGCATTGCCGCCCATGATCCTGATTGCGCCGTGAATCGAGTACGAGTACCGCTGCGCGGAGTACGGGTACGATGGTTGCGCTCAACAGAGATTGCGCGGGGGACGGATCATGACCGAAGTTGCGCCGTCGAATGCCCGGTGGTAAGATGGAGCTTGGTGAACGATCCGGACTGGCCGGTTTGGAACCCGCCGCAAGAAAGCCAGAACCAATCAGCCTTTACCCATGCGGACAGTTCCGACACATCTCGCTACCAACCGGATGGTGAGCTGTCCGTCACGATTCAATCCAATGGTGGACCGCCTACCGCGACGCTGATGGAATGGATGATCGACGAGGATGGTGTTCTGCTTGTTTCGAAAGATGGGGACTTCCGCAACGCCCGCGGTTACAATCTGATTGCTCGCGATCGGTTGGGCTTTGATGTACGATTCAACGGTCGCACCATTCGGCTCGACTATCTACAACCCGAAGACGGCGGATAACCGCGGTGCATGCACCCGAGTCGGCGAGTTGGGTTTAATTGGACGATCGTTCGCGCCGGCAGTGTGATCCGTACTGTTCTGCGTACGAGATGGAGTTAAGGGCAGGGTCCATTTGTACGTGGTTCGCGCACTGTTTCCGTGACAACGATGGCAGAACTATGACGTGCAACGGAGGACGGCATGGAACCGGGTGAGATGCAAGTCGTTGATCCGCAACTAGTGATACTGATCTGTGTAACAGCGGCATTCATTACCAGCGCAGTATTCGGTTGGATACTGAGGCGCGTGCTAAAAGCGGGTGTGATGAGTTGGCAGAGCGGAGACGCCCGGCGCGATCAACAGCCGGTCCTGTACTGGGCCGGCGTCCTTATTCTGGTGATCGCGTCGATCGTCACACCATTGTGGCTAATTCTGTTCTCCATTTTTTTGTACTCGAAAACCCTCACAGGTTGTGTGCTTCCCCAGCCATAGGCCCATCGAGTGGACTGTCCACAGAAACTGGGCAGTCCGTCCCCACATCCGGCATCGACATTTTTCGCTTTTTTCGTATCTTTCGCGGTTGCCACTCTTCTTGTTCGGAGTGATTGGTACGGGCGACTTTTCAACCGCGAAATTGGCGAAATATGCGAAAACAGGCAAGACGAAGCGCGGTCGAATTTGGTGTTTGTCGACCCGATCCTGACCTGGACAAGGCGGCATTGCCACCCATGATCCTGATTGCGCCGTGGATCGAGTACGAGTACCGCTGCGCTGAGTACGAGTACGATGGTTGCGCTCAACAAAGATTGCGCGGCAGGACGGATCATGACCGAAGTTGCGCCGTCATTCTCGAACCAAAGATACGAGATGCTGAACGCGTTCCCTGTAGCGGCAACTACACGGCGGCCTTCTTCGCCGCCCCGTTCCATGTACTTCCGTTCGTTGTGTCGCAATGGCCGTCAAGGTATCGCCACCCAGTGTTCATTACGCCTGACGAGCTCGCTGAGTGGCGAAAGATTTATGATGCCGAGGAATCAGATCAAGAATCTTGGTGGTACGTCTTTCAGGATTGGGATGCTCAACTAAATCCGTCGCCTGATTCATTCTGGCTTCGCGATGCGCCCGTGAAAATCCCCACTGATGTCACGCCCACACTGATTGTCTGGGGATTATGCTGGGGATCGCTGGCGGGTGGACATCGCGCGGAGCTTTGGGGAATCGATCGCACCGGCAATGAATCGTTCTTGCAGGATGTCGGCGATGTGATGTATTGACAGCAACAAATCCGACGAACCATGACTTTCTTGAAAGAGTTGAATGAAAGTTGACGCACCCTTCGCCGGCAATGAGTAAGTAGCGCCCACGTTCGAAACCATGTCGTCTGAGGAAACCCATCTTTTGTGCCCACGCTGTCAGGCGAGATTCCTTCGGCGGCGATTGGGGGAGCTGAGCCGCGGTTGGTTTCGGACAGTCACACACTGTGATCAGTGCAAAACCCAACTGATGTTCGCGAAATGGCCCTGGTGGTTGATGCATGCTGGATGCATCATGGGGTTACCCGCTGTTGGGGGCCCCGTGGTTTGTGCCATGCTTGGCATCTTCCCGAATCGTGATTCACCTTGGTGGTTCGGCCCGTACACGTTTCACGTCCTGTTGTTACTGACGTTGTTTCTCTGGCTACCGGCTGTACGGTATCATCGCTTGGTTGTGGTTGATCAGCCAACTGCCCCGCCTACTCCGTAATTGACTTGACGTTTACTCGCTCTCTCACGAATAGGTTGCGTTTTTATCGTCCGTCGTTGGCAAGATTCCAATGGTGCCTCTAAGTTGACGTGTTTGCGTGCAGGAGAAACTGAATAAATGGCTACCTACCCGGATGACGCCGATGGTGCGGTCTTGGCGAATCTCGCCGCGCAGGGCGTCGACATGACTCAGCCGCTGATGATTGAATTCCTCGTCGCAGTCCCGGACGAGACTTCCGCGAACAACGCTGCTCGTTCGATGGCCGACGCCGGTTACGAACCCCAAATCGAGTACGACGAAGGGGAACCTGACTTGGATCCCGAGACGGATGATGCAGAGGAGTTTGGTCCTTCATGGACGGTCTGCGCAAATGTGCAAATGATTCCGGAATATGGCGAGATCATGCGGATTCAGGCCGAACTGGACGAAATCTCGCGGCCCTTTGGCGGCAGATCGGATGGTTGGGGCGTGATGCTTGGCGGTGACTCCGAAGCGTAAATCGCAGAACAAAGCGTTGGCTCCAAGCTCGTTTCTTGGACTCCGTTGCCCAGGTGTTGCGTTCATTCGCGTGCCAGGACCGCTACAACCGGCACAAGGGTGGCAACGAAAACGTACGAAAATTATTTTCACGGACCGAAAACGTGACCTAGGTTTTCCTTAGATTGCAATTCGTATCCATTGCATTGGTATTCCAGTTCTTTGTTCGCAGACAAAAGCAAACCGGTTGCGAGGCCGGGACGCAAAGCTCTTGGGTCTCACCGAGATCGCCAAGGCGTCAAGCCGAATCTAGGTCGTAGTGTTTAGCATGTTGATCAATCGACACCATCGCACCAGCAAGCAAGCCAATAAACGCCGCGGTGCCGCCGTGGTCGAGTTTGCCGTTTGTGTACCTGTGTTGGTGCTCATTGTTTTCGGGTCCATTGAAATGACCAATGGAATCTATCTCAAGCAAGCAGGCACCGCCGCTGCATACGAAGCGGCCCGCGTTGTCACGGCAACCGGGGGATTAGAGAGTTCTGCGACGACGAGGGCGCAAGAAGTGCTTGCAGGATACTCCGTCGTTGGGGCTACCATCGCCATTTCTCCCGCTGTGGACTCAACGACACCCAGAGGTACTTATGTCAGTGTATCGGTCACGATTCCCTCACGTGAAAACTCTCATGGGCTGAACATGCTCTTGGGATCCAGTGTTATCGATGCAGAAGTGACGATGGTCAAACAATAAAAGGGTCCACATGTTGCATCAACGTAGGCGCCGAGGCGCCGCCTTTGTGGTGGTTGTACTTTCGATCTTTGTGTTCCTATTCATGGTGGCGTTCTCGGTGGACGTCGCCTACATGCAATTGTCGCGGATGGAGATTCGTGCAGCCGCCGATGCCGCTGCCAAGGCGGGAACCGAGGCGATGGTAAGAGAGGAATCTGTTACCGCAGCGATTGCCGCCGCGAAAAAAGCCGCGGCCATGAACAGCGTCGGCCCGGGGGTCCTGAATTTGTCGGATAGTGACGTGCAGCTAGGACGATCCCTGCAGGATAGTGATGGCTCATGGGCCTTCGCGCAGGGGGAGCAACCGCATAACAGTGTTCGAATTTTGGCCAATAGCGAGGTGCCGCTGTTTTGGGGGGGCATCACAGGCAAAGGGACATTCAACCCCAATGTGCAGTCAACAGCAACGTTCGCAGACAATGAAGTCTGTCTTGTGGTCGACCGCTCCCATTCCATGTGCTTTGACCTGACAGGAACGACATGGTCGTATCCTCTCGCCACGCCAACGACTCCTGACCCCATCGCCTATCCTCCCGATCCGGTCGAGAGTCGGTGGGCGACACTGCAGTTGGCGATAAATGAGTTCAACTCTATCCTCGAACAGCGCACCTCCGGCAAGCGGGTTGGGCTGGTTACCTTTGGATCGGATATCGACTTGAACACTTATGAAGGAAATCTCACGGGGCGTACGTTTCCTGCTGTCGCCGTTGACGTACCCTTGACTTCCGATGTGTCATTGATTGACGCTGCGATTCAAGCGAGGACGGACGACATCATGCTGGGTGGGACGAATCTCACTGCTGGAATCAATCAGGGGGTGCAGATGCTAACGGATGCAAATGCTCGCACGTTTGCGGAGAAGACGATGATCGTCATGACCGACGGAAAATGGAATGAAGGCGGAAACCCCGTTACAGCTTCCCTGCAGGCGCGGGTAAGCGGGATCACCGTTCACACGGTCACGTTCCTCAGTAACGCCGACCAAACAGACATGATTTGGGTTGCCACCGTGGGAGGGGGGCAGCACTATCATGCGGATAACAAAGCGGCACTCATTGCGGCGTTCCGAGATCTTGCACTCAATCTGCCCATCACCCTGGTCGAATAGCATGCACCAACATAGAAAAAATCGTCAAGGATCGACGGCGGTCGAGTTATCACTCGTCCTGCCGATCCTCTTCGCATTGCTTTTTGCAGCCATCGATTTCGCGCGAGTCGAAAACGTTCGGCATTCTTGTGGGATCGCTGCCTACGAGGGGGCCAGGACAGGCATCCTTCCTGGGCGCACGGCAGACGATGTGCGGGCCGTCGTGCAAGAGAATCTCGATAAAGTCGGTATTCTGGATTCAACGATCACGGTGACTCCAGACGTGTTGGACACTGATAGTGCGCAGGTGACGATTGACATCGTCACACCATTGGCGAGAAACATGTACGCCTACTCTACGCTATTCTCCTCGCGATCGATCAATACATCTTTTACTCTTACACGTGAGTCTGCCTACGCAGAACTCACACAGTGAAAATCAATCGAAAGCTCGCTTGCCAGTTTGGGCCGACGCATCAGGGCGATGAATCTCGCAGGAAACCAATGGTCGACTTGAAAATGCGAGAAGAAATCGACTCGGTCTCGTCCGGTTCGCCCGCTGATAGCTCGTCGAGATTCGCCACGCAGAATCGGCAGCCGAGATGTTGAGTGTGAAATTGAACGTACGAACGCCAATCGTCTGGAAGGAGCCCCAGGACATACTTGCCCAGGGTCGTTCGTTTTGGGCAACTCGGTCGCAGGCGTTCCCAAACAACGGCGAGCAGATCTTCCCGAAGCTTGGTGGCGTACTTTTCATTCCGTCCGTCGGTGTCTCGCACCACCGCGGCCAGCCGAGCGATCAGTCGATGTTTAACGACCGCCACTTCGTTGGGTGGGCACTGCAGGTGAGCGGCTAGAGACGGATTGGAAAGCGACGCGTAGAGTGTTCCTTCGGCAATCTTCAGATCTCGGAATTTCTTTTTGGTCCGCAGCCGCGCGCAGACCACACGTATGGCGTGGGAGAGTGTTCTTTCGTTGACGGCGCTGTCTTCTAAACGTTCCAACTGTTGAGTTGGGTCTGCTGGCGAGGTCCGCGTGGCCATCACAAGTGCTTTGGTATCGCCGAGTTCTTCGGCGCACTCGCAGGCATGGATTTCGATGATCCGCCCTTTGGATCGGTAGTGGTCTACGATGCGGCGGCGAAGGATTTGGAAAAGAATAGTTTCAATTTCGCAGTCTTGCTGAAACCGATCCAACGTCTTCAAAAAGGAAACGAACGTTTCCTGGACGACGTCTTCGGCAGTGGCCGTTTGATCAACTTGGCGAAGCGCGAATGCAAGCAGGCGACTGTGATAGGAGGCGACGAAGTCATTCCAAGTGTCGCGGTCACCTTGTTGAATCAACGTCAGCACGTGCCGATCGAGTTCCGAGATCGGATCGATTCTTGCTGGAAGCTCCGTCTTCGGATCGGTATCTCCTTGATCGATCATGTCAGGGTCTGTGTGGAGGTTGCAACGGTACGGACCAGGGTGGGAAGACTAGGGAGCGTTTTTTTTAGAACCAGGGCTCGCGGCGCCATTGCCTGCAGGGCCAATGACAAACCCATGGCTGTGGCGGAGGAGAACGACCACCACTGCTGCATTCGCAGCCCAACGCACACCACGGCGGCGATCACCACTGGGGCTATCGTGGGATACCATTGCAGCGTGCTTGGCCGGTTGAACGAGGTGGCCCTGCGCCAATCGATCAACATCAAGGAAAGCAGGCATCCACAAGAGGTGACGGCGATGCCTTCGAACTCGATTGGCGTCATCAGGACGGAGAGTAGAAATAGTAGTGTCACGCTACCGGACGCGGTGGCCAGCCAGATTGCCGAATCACGCCAGCTGGTCTTTTCGTGCCGAGGAGGCCAGCGGAGCAATCGATAAGCCGGAATCAGTGCTGCACAGAAAGTTGCAATGCCGAACAGTATTCCGTCCCAGGCGCTGAGTCCGCCGCGGTTGCTGGCAAATATCTGCAGAGCCATCGCCAGCACAACAGCAACGGCAGCAAGAAGGAGCCGAAGTTCCAGCGGATGGCCCGCATCATTCGTGTTGCTGGGATCGAGATTGGGATCGGACGCCTCATCGCTGTTCGAATTCGGCGACGTGCCAAGATGGCCGGTGGTCTGGAGTTGCTGCTTTCGGTCGCTAGCGCGCTGACCTATCTGTGACAGAGTATTCGGATGAAAAGAGTCCACCAAAGAAGTTGTACCGACTGATTGAAGAGCCGCCTTGGCAAACTCCTCTGCCGTTTGATATCGGGCAGAGGGGTCGCGATTCATCGACCGCAGCACAAGATCATGATATGGCTCGTCAATCAATTCGGTGTTGACGTCGGAGTGCAAATGTTTCATGAGCACTTCACCGACGGTATCTCCCGTGTGAGGTGGTTGGCCGGTAAGCAATTCATAAAAGATCACACCAAGTGCGTAGATGTCTACGGTCTTGTCGTAGCGGCCAAGACTGATTTCCGGTGCCATGTAGTGAACGGTGCCTACCGTGATTGTGTGTTGGCTCTGTTGGTGGCTGGCGATCGTTTTGCTGAGGCTGTAGTCACCGATTTTCAGGCGGCCGCCATCAAAGAAAACGTTGCTTGGTTTCAAGTCGCGATGAACGATTCCCGCGTTGTGCAAGTCGGACAGCCCGATTGCTAGTTCACGTAGCAGGTACACCGCTTGTTCCGGCTGGAGACCGCCGGGATATTCCGCGATGACGTCTTGAAGCGACGGTCCGCGAATGTATTCCATCACAATCCAAAGGACGCCGTCGGTATCGCGCCCGACGTCGTAGATTGTCAGTAGCCGCGACGATTTAAGATTCATGCAATTCTGAACGCCGCGAAGTTCAATTTCCTCGTGGTCCAGGATGGCCTTCAGAGCAACTTCTCGGCCCACCTTGCTGTTGGCAAAGTAGACCTCGCCGAACCCGCCGCGGCCGAGGGCGTACTGGATCGTGTAGTCGTCGATCGGATTGTCACCCGCAGCGTATTTATATTTTGACATGCGAAACGTCCTTACTAGGTTCCTCGTATCTTTGCAGAACGAATTGGATATCGTCGAAGATTGCCGGTTGGTTCAATGAAAGTGTTGCCGCCTCTTTCGGAGCGGTCGCGGATTTTCCATCTCTGGTGAGAACCCGCAAAGAGAATTGATCGTCACTGCGTGCCAAGATGAGCGGTTGACGACATTGAGAGAGCGGAAAGTGTGCCCCGGTTGGTCCAAAGAGGAGAGACTCGTTCATCAACACGGCGTAACGAATGTCGCTGCGCTGAAAGGAGGCCGCTGTCGGCTGCAGCACCGCGGTGGCGCTTGCTGGAACAGGTTTGCGAAAGCGCAGCCGCCCGCGGCTTCCGATCTCGAGCGTATCATCGGCCAGCAGCAATTTGGAGGTCACCTTCTTTCCACTGACGCTGAACGCTGAGTCGGAACGTGCCAAATAGCGGTCCGTGTCCCGGTCAAGAACAAGCGGTGCATCGACGCCGGCGGTTTGCAGGGTGATGTCGCACATTGCGGACTGATCCAATCCCCCAATCGTGACGCGGTCCTGTTGCAACAATAGCAAACAGCCGAGTCCATCCACCTGCAAAAGGAGTCTCTCGGAGGCGCGGGTCGATCCGGAGGTCGTGTGAGGATTCAACGGTTCCGTTTCCTTCTTTTGACGCGGGTAAGCAGCTTTTTCACTCGTGAGGGAGTGGGCAGCATGCTTGCCAATGGGTAGTCGCTTGAGACCGACGCAAATTGCGAAAAGCCGGAAGAATTTTTCCGGCTTTTCGAAGTTTTTCCGAGTTCCGTTACCAGGAAACCTTCACAAAACGAACCTGGCGGACCCGGGGACCGGTGGAGGCCCGAAACTCACGAATCGTCGTGCCGTCTCGCACGAATTCAAAGTTGAACCCATCGTCGGTGCCGAAATTATCGCCGCTGATCTGGGAGAGGTGGCGGGTTCGCTTGGGCTGCTGGGCCACAAGCTGGTTGTCGTCGACGACCAGTTTGCAAATGCAGCTCAATTCGGGACAGAAGTACTTGCCTTCATAGGTTCGCAGGTCCACGGTTTTCTTCGGCTGATCCAGGCGTTTTGCTTCGGTGATGATCGTTTCGCCATTGCGAATGAGACCCTTGGTGATCTTTCCACTTTTGCCCGCCACGAACTCAATCGAACCGTTGGGTGGTCCGGTGAAGCGGGTCCGACTGAGCGGTTTGGCAATGATGGGAGGCGCCTCCGGATGCCCCTTGGGACGAAGCACAAGGCCATCGCCCTCCCGGCTCACTTCGATGACCTCGCCGGGTTGGATTTCATAACTGCCGACGTAAGTATCAAGCGTTGCGATATCGATCTTGAGGTCTCCCGGCTCTTCCTTTTTCGTTGGTTTGACGGAAGGCCGCTTGGTTACTTTGTCGTCGAGCTGGTCGTTGAGGTAGAGTTTTGCGGCGAGGTATGCCAGCGAAGCGGGATCGAAGTTTCCTTGATTGCTCAGCACGGCAACGGAGAAACGCTGCTGCGGAAATCGCAACAGATGGGAACGAAAGCCGCCCGAAGAACCGCCGTGTTCGACATGTCGCAAGCTGCGGTATTCTCCGTGCCCGATTCCAAACCCGTAGCCGAGATTCTCACCGCCGCCCGTTCGTCCGCGCTGCGTCATCAGATCACGAATGTTTTCGCCGCCTACCTTCATCGAATCAAAGTTTGCCATCCACAGACTCATGTCGCGGGCGGTCGTCAAAAACGAGCTTGACCCCATCGCGGCCAGGCTGTTGGGCTGGCGAATCATCTGGGTTGGATCGACCAGTGAATAACCGTTGGCCCTTTCCGGAACGACTTCGTTGACGCCAGTGAGGAATCGCGTGTTCTGCATTCCAAGTGGGATGAAAAGATTTTCCTTGGTCCAGTCGGCCAACGTTTTCCCGGTAACCCGGTGAACCATCTCCGCGAGCAGGCTGTAGCCGGTATTGGAGTAAGTGAACTCGGTTCCTGGTGGAAAGTTGAGTTCTTGTTGATTGCCTACCAGGCGGACCACTTGATCGAGCGTGATGACGTCATGGTCGTGCCAGTCCCCAAGTAGCATCAGTCCGGGGAAGTCACGCAGGCCGCTGGTATGATGAAGGAGATGTTCCACCGTGATGGGGTTGCCGAAATCGGGAACTTCCGGGATGTGTTTGCGGATGTCGTCTTCCAGCGATAGCTTTCCTTCGCGCGCGAGCATCGCGATCGCCAGACCGGTGACATGTTTGGCAAGCGAGGCTGTATCAAAGACTGTGGATTCCGTCGCAAGCGTTCCTTGTTCCACACAGGCGGCCCCGAATGTTCCGATGAATTCTGCCTGGCCGTTTCGAGTGACCGTCAACGCCCCTCCTGGATTCGCAGGTGAATGCCAGTGGCCCAACACGCGTTTGAGTCTTTCGTTGGCTGTGGCACTCCCGCTGACGTGCTCCACCGTCAGTTCGTAGCTGGCCTTCTCTTGACCGGGCAGGCTGTGCAAGATCAGCTCGTACTTTCCCGGATGTTCGGCGAGAAAGACGTACTTCTTTTTGGCGCCAAGGTGCTCAAAGGAAACGGCGTCCAGTGCGGCTTGATTCGAATCGACGACTTGAAAACCGGCGCTGTTGGAAGGGGATACGGACACCAGCAGCAGGTCATCCTGTTGGAGTGACTTCGTACTGCGCTTCGGACGGTCGGGGGTAATGTGACCGTGATACACCTTTGATTCTTTGGGGGTGGCCTGTGTCTGACCCTTCGCAGACGTCGCGGCCGTGGCAATCAAAACCAGAAACACGCAAAAACGACCCATTGGTTGACCCTTCTGATTGAGTGTGGTTGAGTTTCAGAAGAGTGGTCGTTTTCGCTGGCGGGAAATTGCAAAAAAAAGTTATGGATTTACAGCATATCGACCGGATCGATATCGACGACGTATTGCACGTCGTCTTTGTCGGCGATGGTGAACGTTTCGGTGGCTCGCCGGATGGTTTCACCCAGATCGGCTGCGTCGGTTGATTGCAGCAAGATATGGAAACGATACTTGCCGCGCAGTTTGGAAATGGGCGGCGGTGCAGGGCCGAGAATCCGAACTTCGACTCCCAGGGTTTCGCGGGCGCTTTCCAGCCGACTGACCAGAGATTCGGCCACTGCTTCGGTGATCTCTTCCACGGCGCCGCGGAGGATGATTCGTCCGACGCTGCCCAGCGGTGGGTAGTTAAACTTTCGGCGATGGATCATTTCGGCGGTCGCAAACATCTCGTAGTCGTGACGCGAAGCCGCTTGAATGGCCGGATGTTCGGGAGAAAACGTCTGCACAATCACTCGACCGCCGCGATCACCCCGGCCGGTCCGGCCGGCAAC
This sequence comes from Rubripirellula sp., assembly GCA_965222745.1. Lineage (GTDB taxonomy): Bacteria > Planctomycetota > Planctomycetia > Pirellulales > Pirellulaceae > CBDCUW01. The sequence continues at coordinate 3,049,718 of CBDCUW010000005.1, read as the reverse complement.
CTGGGTGACGAGCTGGAAGGTGCGTTCGGCGGCGCGAAAGTCGGGGAAGTGCAGGGCACTGTCGGCGTTGACCACCCCGACCAGCAGCACGTTGGGAAAGTCCAATCCTTTGGCAATCATTTGAGTGCCCAACAGGATGTCGACATCGCCGCCACGAAAGGACGACAACACTCGTTGATGGCTTCCCGGACGTCGCATCGTATCGCTATCCATGCGGGCGACCCTGGCGTTGGGAAACCTTGCTTTGACTTCCACTTCCAGTCGCTGTGTTCCCAGGCCGCTGTAGCGAATACCGTCAAATCGGCACGCCGGGCACCAGGGCGGAGTGGCGATCGTGTAATCGCAATAGTGGCAAACCGCTTTGCCGCCGTCACGATGATGGGTCAGCGGCATGTCACAGTCGGGGCAGGCGACGACGTGGCCGCAGGCGGGACACTGGATGGTGGTTGCGAAGCCGCGGCGATTCAACAACAAGATGACCTGCCCCCGTTCATCCAAAGTTTGTTGAACCGCCGCGTGCAAAGGCCGGCTGATCGCCCCCGATGTACGGTCATCACGAATTCGCAGATCGACCAACTGAACGTCGGGCATTGGGCGATCGTTGATCCGATGGGGCATCGTGATCAACTGGGCGCGGCCCGATTGGGCGGCGTACCACGATTCCAGCGACGGCGTCGCCGTGCCAAGGACCAACGGGATGTCCAGCGACATGGCTCGGGCATGAGCCACTTTTCGAGCGTGATAGCGAGGTTGGGAATCCTGTTTGAAGGAAGCGTCGTGCTCTTCGTCGATGATGATCAGGCCAAGGTGGGGCAGCGGAGCGAAGACGGCGCTGCGCGGCCCGACAACCACCTGCACTTCACCGCGACGAATTCTTTGCCATTGAAAATGTCTTTCCGAAGGCGTCATCTGGCTGTGCAGGACCGCGACCGATTCAAAGCGACGCTCGAACCGGCCTCTTGTCTGTGGCGTCAGGCTGATTTCGGGAACCAGGACGATTGCCCCTCTGCCAAAGCGAACCACATGCTCGATGGCCCGAATGTAGACCTCCGTTTTTCCGCTTCCGGTGACACCGTGAAGCAGTAATGTCGTTCCCTTGGCTGAATCGACCGCGGCAAGTATCTGCGTCAGGGCGGATGATTGATCTCGGGTCAGCTCGTGTGGATGCTCGGTTTCTCCGTCGCCCGTTTGCCAGCGATTGGACATGCCTGAAGTGATTTCACGGCGCACCTCCACTTTCAAGAGGCCCTTTTTCTTCAACCGGCGAATCGGGTCGGCCGTGCAGCCGGCTTCGACCATCAACTGGGACGCCGTCATCGGCCGGCCAGCGGCGATGAGAAACCGTAGCGCCGACTGCTGCTTGGTCGGCAGTCCCTCAATCACGGCGTCGTCGACGGTGCGAAAATCGGGCAAAAGATAGGATCTTTCGCGAGTCCCGGCGCTGGCCCGGACACTACGCGGAACCAAAGTGTCGAAAACTTGTCCGGCCGGGGCCTGGTAGTAGTGGGCCATCCAAGTCACCAAACGTACCAGCGGCGGATCGCACAGCGGCTGGTGATCGACCAATTGGACGACGTCGCGCAGCGATCGCTGTGCCGAGGAGCCAAGTTTGGTGTCAATGCACCAGCCGGTCAGTGGTCGTTTTCGGCGCCCCAGCGGCACTTTGACTCTCATCCCCGGCTGCAAATCGGCTCGCATGGCATCGGGAATGCGATAGTCCAGTGGGCCATGGGGCGCTTCGGCAAAAACGATCGACGCGACGGCGACGTCATCTTCCACCGCCAATTCCCACGGTGGTGGCTGAGTTTCAAACAATTCGACCTGGTGAGAGGAAGCCTCGTTTTTTGCGGTCGGATCGGTAGCGCCCGCTTCTTCCCTCCCTTTCGGATCATGAGAACCGGGCTCCCCACGTGTGGGAGAGCCCTCCGGGTCCGGTCTAGGGTTGGGCGTGGACATCGACGTCGCTGGCAATGACTGATTGGTGATGGGCGAGTTATCCGTCAACATAGTGCATGCCCTGACCATCCGATAAAGGGTATCCCTCAAAACCAAGTCGAATTATGCCTCCGGCTGGGACACGTTTGGTCCATCGGCCTGAGCGACGCGACGACAAGTGAAAAAAGGTGCAAGATGCGAATCGGAATTTTCGGTGGATCCTTTGACCCGATTCATATCGGACACCTGTGGATTGCCGAGGCGGCCTTGGAAACACTTGGGTTGGAAACGATCCACTGGATTCCCGCCGCGACATCCCCGCTGAAGCCGCGCGGACCGGTCGCCTGTTCGGAGGATCGGGTCGAGATGATTCGTCTTGCCCTGGCCGGCAGCGAGCAACATCGGATTGACGATCGCGAAATCCGCAGGGGCGAGCTCAGTTACACCGTCGATACGGTTGACGAGATCCGTCAAGAGAATCCTGATGCGGAGGTGATGTTGATCATCGGCAGTGATTCGTTGGCAACCATCCGCAAGTGGCACCAATTCGAAAGGTTGCTGCAAATCGCAGTTCCAGCCGTGGTGCAGCGCGGAGGCGAGCCGGAGATTGACTTTTCGGTTCTGGATGACCTGGTCGACCAGGAGCGAATGGAGTTGATTCAGCAGCAGGTGATCAAGATGCCCGTGATTGAAATCTCCAGCAGCGAACTGCGCAGCCGAATCGCCCGAAACCGAAGTATCCGTTACCGCACGCCACGTTCGGTCGAAGCGATGATCGCTGCCAAGGGGCTTTATCGCGGCACGGGGTAAATCGTAACGCGGCGGTCCCTGCGGTCAATTAGGATCGAGACGGTCGTGTTACGAAGCACTAACTGCTGGGTTCGGCTACCGCTTTTGCCAAACGCACGGTGTCGGCAACCAGCTGCTTGACTCGTTGTTGAATATCGTCGTCGGCAAGCCGATCGCCTTCGAAAGATTCGCCGGTTGCATAGACAAACCGGGGAATGATGATGCAGCGAAAGTCGAGCATCAGGCTGTTGGCCAAACCCATCGCCGACATGTAGCTGCTCTGAGCTCCGGCGGCCAACATCATTCCGACCACTTTTCCTGTCCAGGCCCGGCCGGTCAATTCAACGGCGTTCTTGGCGGCGGAGTTCACGTCGTAGTTGTAGACCGGTGATGCCAACAGGATTGCATCGGCGCCACTGATCAAACTCGAAAGTTCTTGCACGTTGGGGTCGTTGTAGGCGCTGGCACCATCACAGGGAGGCAAAGCGCTTTCGGCCAGGTCATAGAAATGCGAAGGTTGGCCGGCTGCCGCGAGTTCATCGGCGCAGGCACGTGCCAGCAACCGACTTCGGCTTGCCGGGTGAAGACTGGAGCTGAGAATCAGGAACATCTGCCAACCGCAACAGAGGGATCATCGGGACGCGGCCAAAATGGTCCCAGACCGGAGACCGATTGTCGAGATGATCTTGGTCGTCGGCGATTTCTCCGAAATCGCTTCGCAGCCTGTCGGCGACTTTTCCAAAGTCGCTTCGCTGCCGGGAGCGGAGAACCGGCCGACGGTCTGTCGGCGACTTTTCCAAAGTCGCTTCGCGCGAGCCACGAGCGGAGAACTGACTGACGATTTGTCCCCTACCAGGAACCCGCCAGTTCTTCCCCGTCCATCCCCAGGCGGTTTTTCAGCACGTTGAACTGATCGAACAATCGTTCGCTGCTGCTATGGACGTGTTCCGCTTCGGTGATGAACTGGAGTTCGTCGTCGGGATAGACGTCGCCGCCGATCAACACCGATTCGAAAGGCTTGAGAGGTTGTCCGTACATGATCAACAGCTTGTGCTCGTCAAGCTGGACTTCCTGACGTTTAGCGGGATTGATCACGGCGATTCCCGTGCAACCGTCATTGAGCAGCAGATCTTCGTATTCCAGTAGCACACTCTTCAGCACTGGCATGTCGATGTGTTCGCGATAAAGATCCTCGTGTTCGCCGCCGACTCGATGGCTCGATTCCAACACCACGTCGACAACGGCCCCCAGCGGTTCGATCAGTTCCAGAAACAGATCCATCAGGCAATGCCGCGTGGCTGACGCCATGATCACCGGAGTGGAACCGCCGCTGGCTTCGTCGACATACTCGTCGTAACGAAATCCCTGCCGAGGAACGATCTGCAGATCGTACGACGGACGGATGGCATCGGTCAGGTCAAACACGCCATAGCTGGCGATTCCCATGTGAGCCTGCAATTCATCATCGGTAAGCGATTCAAAACTGCCGTCGGAACTGGCGCGGCTGGGGTCGTCACTGATACCATTTCGGAGGATGCGTTTCAGAAAACCCATGTTGGATCTCGGTCTGTCTGCACTTCAAATGAGAAACTGGCCAGTGGCAACGCGGCCACCCTCGACGTTGTCGGTCGAAACTCTCTACACCCCAACGCTAGGTCACGTCTGGCCAACAGCGCCGCAATCCCGCCGGACGTTGCCGGAAGGCTGATGAAGACAGCCGGAATAGGCCGCAATCCTGGCCCAGCCGTTTCATCCGTTACGGCCGGACCCGAAACGGTTGGCATCGGGAACAGATGTCGCACCAGGGTTCGTGCCGATCGTCGCGATTAACCTGGGAAGATTGCCGGTCAGGCGTGATTTGTGCCGGAGTTGACAAGGCCGATGGCACGCCGATGGATATAATGACAGCCGCGAATCCTTTCTTGTCCCTTCTTTTCGCCGATTCGTTTTCCAGCGCATTGTGACCAACACTCCTTCACAACTTTTCGAACAACGCCGTTTTCTCGTCGCAGTGGCGCTGGCAACTTTTGCGATCGGCTGCGACTTGCCCGCCCGCCCGCCGCTGCATCCGGTTTCTGATTCTGACGGTTCGTCGGGGAAGCGGTCACCAGTCGAGGTGGTGGAGGCGCCGGGGACGGCTTTTCCCGGCAAGTGGGAGAGTTGGGAAGCTTATTTCGTACGTGGTGAACACGTTGGGTATAGTCGCATCGTTGCCGACTCGGTCGATTCATCCGCACCGGCCAACGTGCGTTATCAAGTTGACAATCGGCTGACGGTTCGACGGGGTAGTTCCAGCTTGATCCAGCGGCTTTCGCAGACCAGCACGGAAACCGATTCGGGTCAACTGATCGAGTTTCAAAGCGCTTTGCGAGTCGGTCCCGCGGTGACGCGATTCAGCGGCACAATGGAAGGCGAAGAATTGGCGGTCGAAACGGTTCGCGGCAGCGACCGTTTGACCAGCCGGACGCCTTGGAAATCGACCTTTCGAGGCCTCGTGGCGGTCGAACAATCGCTGCGCCGCAGCCCGATCCAAATGGGCCAGACGCGACTGTTGAAGATGCTGACGCCGATTGATTATCAGGTCGCCACCGTCCGGCTGTCTTGCGAGACCGAGGCGTCGGTTCCGATGATCGACGGCAAGCCGATGACGCTTTTAGAAATCAACTGCCAATCGATCGTTGATGACCGTGTCGACCACTGGGTCCTGTGGGCCGACGATCAGGGAATGATCCGGCGCACCTACTGGCCGGGATTCCAGATGATCAGCTACCACACCGACGGATCTTCTGCCATCGGCGATCTGGAACCTGCCGGTGACGGGGCGAAGACGATTTCGTTTGAGGTCCGGGGGGAACTGAAAAGGGCAGCCGAGTCACAGCGAGTCGCTTTCAAGTTGACCCCCAGTGCCACGGCCGAACGCTCAAAACGGGAAATCAACATCGCCTTGGCCCCCGGTCAATTCGTGCGACGGCTACCCGACCAGAGTTGCCAGGTCTTGGTCAGCCGCCGTGTTGAACATGTGACCAAAGGTTTCCAAACGTCTCAGCCCGCTCCCGAAGAGGGTGATCGGAAACCAAGTGTCTTCGTCGATTTCAATTCGCCGATGATTCGCCGCATTGTGGGGGCAGCTCTGAAAGGGCGAACCGAGTTGGCCGATCATCAAGCGGCTTTGGAGCTTACCCAAGCGGCCCATTCGCTGATCCATCCGAAAGAAACCCACCATGGCTTTTCAAGGGCCTCCGAAATCGCAAACCTGGCCGAAGGGGATTGTACCGAGCGTGCCGTGTTGTTAGCGGCGCTGTTGCGCGTCCACGAGATTCCATCGCGGCTTGCGGTTGGTTTGGTGTATCAACCGGGCCAGCGTCCCAGCATGGAGTTTCATGTTTGGACACTGGCCTACGTGGACGATCGTTGGTTGCCGCTGGATGCGACCATCGGCGGAATCGCGCCGGCCGATCGGCTGACTTTTGCCACGACCAACCTAAGCGACGGCAGCGAGTACGATTCGTTCCAACCGCTGCTGGAGGAAATGGGATTGTTCGAAATCGAGATCATCGGTGCGCAGTACTAGCTGGTCTACTCAAGGTGATCGGCGACCGCGGCAAGCAATGGGTCGATGGTCTGCGTTTGGATTTCGTGCGGCGGATTCCAATCGAACCATTGTGCCGATTCGTGTTCGGTGATTTCTAAATCTTTCAAATCGGGTTTGGTTTTCAGATAACCCAGATAAAACCGCACTCGCTTGGTAAAAACCTGATCCCCTGAACGTTTGTAAGTGACCGGATATTCCAGTTCGAACTGGAAATCGGGATCGATCTCGATCGTTTCGGGGTCAATTCCCGTTTCCTCGCAGGTTTCGCGTTTGGCGGTCTGCAGAAACGACTCGCCTTGTTCGCTGTGTCCCTTGGGCAGGTCCCACCGCGTTTTGTGCCGCATCAACAGGAACTGGGGGGTGGGACGTCGGCACATCAGCAAGATACCGGCGGCGCGAACGACCTGGTTGGGGTCACGTTTCATGGTAGGAATCTCCGCCAACGACTTGTCGGTTTGCCGCAGAAGCCTACAAAGAGAACCATGAGCGGCTGATTCAACGCAGGAAAAGTTACCCATGAAAATCTACACGCGGACGGGCGATGGCGGCAGCACAGGATTATTCGGCGGTCCTCGCGTGCCCAAAGATGACGCGCGGATCGAGGCTTGTGGAACGGTGGACGAGCTCAACGCGGCGTTGGGCGTGGTTCGTTCGCTGGCGCCGCCGCCCGCGATCGAGGCTCCGTTGGAACAGATCCAGCACGAGCTTTTTTCGATCGGAGCAGAATTGGCAACGCCCGCTGCAGAGGATCACGGATTGCGAATCATCGCCGACGACCACATCTCGCGGTTGGAAAGATGGATCGACCAGCACGAGGCCGAGCTTTCGCCGCTGCGCCAATTCATTCTTCCGGCGGGTGATCCGGTGGCCTCGCAGTTGCACGTGGCCAGGGCGATTTGCCGCAGAGCGGAGCGTCGGGTCGTCACGATGTCTCGCCAAACCTCCGTTTCTCAGTCGCCGGTGGTCTACTTGAACCGGTTGAGCGATCTGTTGTTTGTCCTTGCGCGTGCGGCCAACCGAAGCGCGGACGTTGCCGAATTTGAATGGAAACAACCCGAATAGCAATATAGTGGCGGGTTGACCGCCCCTGCGGATGCAGGCAAGTGTCTCATCGGCTGGACCCGTGACAGGGGTGGTATTCTGATGGTTGATGACGGAGAGGTTGCCGACCGCTGGCCGGTATCAGAGAACCGGCTGGTGAATTGCCCCTGCTGGATGACAGACCCCGCACGTGTACAATGCCAGCGGCTGCAATAGGCACTCTTACCCGCCTGACGAAACCGGGATTTGACGGCTTCGACAGGCAACTGACCGCCTGCACAAATGCATCCCCGGGTCGAGGGTCAAGCCCCCTTGATGATCCGGCTGCTAAACCGCTACTGCTTGAGGAACGATCGTGAAAAAAGTCGAAGCCATTGTTCGTCATTTCAAATTGGAGGACGTCAAGAACGCCCTGACCGACAAGGGAATTCACGGGATGACCGTCAGTGAGGTACGCGGCTTCGGCCGACAAAAAGGCCACACCGAAATCTATCGCGGGACGGAATACGCGATCGACTTTGTTCCCAAAGTGAAGATCGAGGTCATTTGTACGGACGAAAATCTTCAAACGGTGATCGATACGATCCTGCAGACGGCTCAAACGGGCCAGATTGGGGACGGAAAGATCTTTGTGACCGAGTTGCAGGATTCCATTCGGATTCGGACCGGCGAACAGGGTGAAGACGCGCTCTAGGTTTTTATCTGCCAGTGGAAGATTCATCGGCCGGCGCCGGGTCGTTTGCTGATGAACAGGCGCGGGGATCGAAGTGGATGGAATAGGCGGTTTATCCATCGACGTAGAGGCCCGCTTCCATCGCGGCGGTGATTGGCGCAGTTTGGTTCAGCGAACGAGCGACAGTTCGGATCGTCGTCTTTCCATGGAGGTCGGAATCTGCTGCCGGCAAAATGTATTGGTAAGGTGTCATGTCAATGCGACCGGTGGTGATTCGGTGTCGCGAGCGGCTTCGCGAGGGACGCGAGAAGGTTCGCGAGCAGCACGACGCCGGGATGCCCGGCATGCAAGTGTCGACGCGGCTGGCCGATCTTTACGACGACGTCGTCCTGGATGTGTGGCTGGAAGCGACGCGAGAGTATGTCGCTGACGAACGTCTGGGCGGTCTGTCGCTTGTCGCCCACGGTGGATTCGGACGTCGTGACCTGGCGCCCTATTCCGATGCTGACCTGATGCTGCTGACCACGAAACGGTCCGAGCGTTTGGCGCAAATTGTTGTCGGCGACTTGATGCGCGACCTGGTCGACGCCGGATTGCAACCTGGTTTTTCGATCCGGGCGCCCGACGAAGCGTGCCAGCTGTCCTGGAATGACCCGGTCATCTTTTCCTCTTTGACCGAATCAAGGTTGTTGGCCGGAAGCCTGCAGCTGTACAGCAAGTTTTTCTACGCGCTTCGCCAGGGTGCGATGCGCCGGCGGTCGCGATTGATTCGCGATGTGGTTGCCGCACGGCGCGAGGAACGGCGCAAATGGGGCGAAACCAACTACCTGCTTCGCCCGAACGTCAAACGTTCTCGCGGCGGTCTTCGCGATATCCAACTGATTCGTTGGATTGGCTTTGCCCGCTACGGCGAAACGGACCTGGAACGGCTGATCAAACTGGGGGTACTGCCCGAGGAGGACTATCGCCAGCTGCGGGCGGCCTACGCGTTCATGTTGCGGCTAAGAAACGAGCTGCATTTTCGAGAGAAAAAGAGTCAGGACATTCTTGACCGTTCGACGCAAATGGAAATTGCCGAGAGCTGGGGATACAAGGGCACCGAAGGAGTATTGCCGGTCGAACAGTTCATGCAGGACTACTTCGACAACACTCGGAACGTCCGCTATGCCGCCGCTTTTTTTGCCGACGATTCGCGCGGCCGCCCGCTGGTGGGCCGAATCGTCGAGCGGGTTTTTTCGCGGATGGTCGACGACAACATTCGCATGGGACCGACGCACATTTGGGTGCCGCCGGCGGCGCTAGAAAAATTCGCCAGCAGCCTTCCCGATGTGCTGCGCCTGATGAGCCTGGCGAACCAACATCGGCGTCGCATTTCGCACCGCACCTGGCAAGCGATCCGTGTCGCCATGCAGGAACGTCCGCCCACACCGCCCGACGAAGAATCGATAGGTGCGTTTCTTTCCTTGCTTAGCCGGCCGGGACGGTTGGCGTCGTTGTTGCGGCGGTTGCACGAGTTGCGAGTGATCGAGCAGTTGATTCCCGAATTCAAGCGGACGCGGGGGCTGTTGCAGTTCAACGCCTATCACAAGTACACGGTCGATGCGCACAGCATTCGCGCCGTCGAAGCGGCGACCGATCTGCAGACCGATACATCAGGAATGGGTCGCCGATATCGTCGCTTGGATGACAAGGGCTTGCTTCACCTGGCTCTGCTGATTCACGACATCGGCAAGGGCTACGAGGAAGAGCATTGCATCGTTGGTGCGCGAATCGCCAAAAAAGTAGCCAAGCGGTTGAATCTGGATGCCGCGTCGGCCGAGACGCTGGAGTGGTTGGTGCTAAAACACCTGGCGGTCAACGTCATTGCCTTTCGGCATGACTTGAGCGATCCGGAAATCGTGTTGTCGTTTGCCGCCGAAGTCGGTTCGATTCGGCGGTTGGAACTGCTGGTGGTTCACACCGTGGGCGATCTGGTCGCGGTGGGCCCCGGCGTGGCGACCGATTGGAAGATGAACCTGATCGAAGACCTCTATAAACGGACTCGGCGCTACTTTGATTCGGGCAATCTGCCGGGCAGTCCCGACGATCCGGAGATTGAATCGAAACGCGAAAAGATCCGACAGCGATTGGTCAGCGATTCGGCCTCGGAGGCGTGTCACCAACTGCTTGAAAAATTCCCGCTTTCCTTGTTGACGCGAGGCAAGCCCGATCAGCTTGCCGATGAAATCTGCCACGTCAGTGGGCGGCTTGCGGAAGGCGCGACGTCGATCTGCACCAGCTGGTTTGATCCCAAGTGGAAGACGATGCGATACACCGTCATCCATCGCGAACAGGAAAAATCGATCGGCACCTTCGCCCGCGCGACCGGGGCGCTGAATTCGGCCGGCCTGACCATCATGCGGGCGCAGATCGAAACGATCGGTGATGAATTGGCCTGGGATGATTTCTGGGTCGAGGATCCCGATTTTCCTGAAGAACCGCCCGATCACCGCAGCGACGAAATCTGTAGCAGTGTCTGTCATCTGCTTGATGCGCTCGATGAACCGCTGCCTGCCTACCGGAGAACGTGGACCACCCAGGACAGCCGAGAACCTGACAGTGTGAACGTGTTGCCCAAGAAAGTGGTCTTTGACAACGAGACGGTCGACCGCTACACGATCGTTTCTTTCTTTGCGTATGACGAAGTGGGATTGCTCTACCGGATCGCCACGGCGCTGGCGGAACAGCAGCTTGTGTTGCACTTCGCCAAAATCGATACCCACTTGGATCAGGTGGCCGATGTCTTTTATGTCTCCGAAAGGGATGGCAGCAAGCTGCTGGATGCGGAGCGCCGACAGCAGGTCCGAGAGTCGCTTCTGGCAGTGGTCTCTTAGGGAATTTGTTCGGGGAGGGCATGGTGCGCAAGCCCTCTCCGGGCCTGAGAGCCCGACTCTCCCAGAGGGCCCAGAGGGAGATGGTCAATCAGGCAAACTTTGCGTGTTGGCAAAGGCTCGATCGTTGTCTCGATGGTGCGACCAGGTGATCGCCAATGGCGACAGGTTATTTGAGAAATCATTTGCACGTTGCCCGGTGCGCGGCAACGTTTGACTGGTTCATTGACCACGCGATCGCTCGACAGATTCTCCCACCCCCGTGGAAGTCCGACGAGACTTGCCAAGAAGATCGGGAATCCGTCCTAGCGATCAACTTCAGGTTTCACCATCGCTGCCGTTTTCGGACGAATCGGAGCGGCCAGCACGGAGGTGTCAGCTGGATGGTCAAAGATTCACCGATTAAACCTCCCCCTATCAATCATGGATGTTTTGCGGGTTTGTTTCGTTCATTCACTAATTCTCCCCATTGAGTGAATGTAACGAAGAGACCCGCAATCTTCGGGTTGAGAAGGAATCGTATCCTCCAAACATGGAAGTGTTTCCCATGCGTACGATCGCTATCTCCGGCGCTGTTTGTGGTTTGGTTTTGGCTGTCACCGGCGTTTCGGTCGGTGGAGATTTCGATGCTCTTCTGGCAGATCTGACCTTTGGTGACGCGCCCTCGGTCACCTTGGATGTGGCGGTCGAAGAACATACCGAAACTCTCCAGCCCGCTCCCGACGACGGGTTTTTGATGCCGGTACCGGACAAGACCGCTGCGACTCCCGCTGCCGCCCCCATTGTCGCGCTGACTCAGCCGATCGAATCTCCTGAATTCGATTCTCCTGAATTGATCGAAACTCCTCCGGCGATTGAAGCTCCCGAATTCGCTGAAATCGCTCCGCCGGTGACGGAGGAGGCCGATGTGGATTTCGAGCAGGTTTTCACCAACCAGGATGCGGAGCCCACCGATGCCGCCCTGGCGCCGATTCCGGTTGAAACGCCGGCCGGCGAGCCCGCTCCTGCTGAGCCGATGCCGGTTCCTGTCGTCAATCCGGCTCCGGTCGCGCCCATCGCTGGCGGCTGTAACAGGGGTTGCAATACCGGTTGTGATGAAGCGATCACCTGCGTTCCGCACGACAAGGTGGTGCTGCCGAATTCGACGTTGCGGCAATATTTCCGCAGCAACAAGTGCTACGTCCACGTTTGGGACGGCTACCGGCAAAAGTGCGGCTCCAGCCACGATCACCTGATGGGCAATTGCGATTGCTTTGACCCCAATCGCAAAGGTTGCTTGGGTGTCGAGAAGAATTGCGAAAGCTGTGACGCCTGCGACCGCTAGTGCGATCAGGAAGACGATTCAGGCGAGCCTCGCGGCCACCACCGCGGGCTCGCCTTTTTTTTGCGCGGTGAGGTGCGAAACGTTTCAACCATCCAATCAGATCTGCCGATAGAACTACTACCATGGATTGGGAGGGTGGAACGAAATGGTGCCATCGTTCCAGCATTGATGGGGCCATGGTGAGGCAGGGAGGGCTTCACCATGGCCCTTCTCCTGCGCTGACATCTTGATTGACATCCAATCGGTACTACAAAAAACAGCCGTGGAAGCATTGCTTCCACGGCTGTTTTTTGTAGGCCGACTTGTTCCCAAGTCGGCGAGTTCCAGGATTGCCAACTTGGGACAAGTCGGCCTGCTGTATCAGGAAAACAGTTCCTTGATGATGCTTCCGTCGCGAACCAGCGTGATCGGGCGACCGGTGCTGGTGTCGTATTCCAACGTCGGGTCGATACCGAGGTTGTAGTAGAAGCTGGCCGCAACATCGTCAGGCGAAATGCCTTCGTGTCGCGGGCCCGATGCGGTGTCGTCGCTTTCCCCGATGACCTGACCGCCACGAACCGCGCCACCTGCCATCAACATGAACATGCAGCGTGGGTAGTGATCTCGGCCACCCTCGGCACTGCGGGTGTTGATCTTCGGCGTACGGCCGAACTCGCCCGTCACGAATACGGCGGTCGTTTCCAGCAATCCGCGTTGCTGCAGGCCGTTGAACAATCCACTTAGCCCAGCGTCCAGCTTTGGCAAGTTGTTGTCTTTCAGCCGAGTGAAATTGTCGCGGTGCGTGTCCCAGCCGCCCAATTGGACGGTCACCAGGCGCACACCCGATTCCACCAACCGCAAAGCTAGCAAACAACTTTGTCCGAACGAGTCCTCGCCGAACTGCTTGGCAAAACTTTCCTTTTCTTTGCTGATGTCGAATGCTTCGCGGGCTCGCGATGACGTGATCATCGAATAAGCCTGGTCGCCAAAACGATCCAAACCGTCAAGCAGCTGGTCGTTCTTTTCCAGGTTGGCAAAGCGACGGTCAAGCTTTTTCAGCAGCGTCTGGCGCCGTTTGACTTCGTCGATGCCGATCCCGCTGGCCAGCGAGATGCCGCGAACCGAATAGGGTTGGCCGAACGATGGTGACGAATTGGTTTCCAGCGGAGCATAACGAATGCCCAAGAATCCGGGGCCCTGGCTGGCCCGCGGTACGGCGACCTGGTTGGGAATATCGGGATCGGCGGGGCGTTCCTTGGACAGGACCGAGCCGTAGCTGGGATATTCGAGCGCCGGGATCGGCTTGCTGCCGGTATTGACGTACTCGCGGCCCAGGCGGTGGGCAGCCAGGGTGTGGCTGACGCCGCGGAGGATGGCAAACTTGTCGGTGCACGAAGCCAGCTTGGGCAGGTGCTCCGAAATCTGGATACCGGGCACCTTGGTGGCGATCGGGTTGAACGTACCGCGATACTCATCCGACGCGTCCGGTTTCAAATCGAACGTATCCATGTGCGATGGACCACCGGGCAGTTCGACAAAGATGGCGCGGTCGGCGCGTCCCGCTTGCAATTGTCCGGCAGCCGCCATCCGCATGTAACCACTCAGGGTCAAACCGCCTGCGGTAAGCATGCCTGCTTTGAGCATATCGCGGCGTTTCACACCGTCACATGTTTGGTGAATTCTCATATTTCTTAACTCGCAATCGACAGGTTGAAATGGATTTTTTGGTAGGAAACGAAATCTACTTTTAGTGGGTGATGATGAACTCTTTGGTGTTCACCAATGCCCAAAGCAGGGATTGGACGCCTTGAGCAGGCGTTTCGGATTCTTCGATGAAGGCAACCGACGTTTGCGATTCTTCTTCATCCGGATAACGGCTCAGCGTTCGCAGGTAGGCTTCTTCGACAAGCGATTGCACGCTGCGCGTTTCTGCCTTTTCTTTTGAGGGAGTCGCCGATTCCAGCTCGTTCCAGGAATTGACATCGGCGATCAGCGAATCGAGTGACGGCATCGCAAAACCGAACTCGGCAAACTTCTGCGAAGCACGCTTGTATTCCTTTTCCAAACCGGGCAGTGTTTTTTCCCGACGGGCTTCGGGCAATCGGATGAACTGGCGAACCCGACCGATGAACTGCCGGCGATATCCGTCCGCTTTGCGGCGGATGCCGGCCAGTCGCGGATCGACCTTCGACGGTTTTGGTCCGGCGACCCCCAGCGCCTGGCAGGCCTGCGCGACCCAGCCGTCTTCGTCGCTGAGCCGATCGTGCATCTCGGAATCATTTCGCAGATAGATCGACTGCAGCAGGCTGGGGGCGCTGGTGCGGTCGCAGTCGCAATTCGTTTCGCGGATCGACTGGCCGAAGACTTCCAAGGCGAATTCTTGGCGGTTTCGCTCTCGCGGCTTGCCTTCGGCGATCGCCATCTGGTCGACTTCGCTGCGAAGCTTGTCGGCCGCTTCATCCGAACCGGTTGCCAGCGCGATCGCGTCAAAAACGACCTCGGCGGGAAGCCGGCGGGGAACATGGTGCGAATAGTTGGTTCGATCCAACGCGTTCGTTTTGTTGGTTTCTGCGCTGCGCTGGTAGGTATCGCTGGTAACGATCGTCCGATGCAGCCACTTCAGGTCGAAACGATGTTCGATCAAACCCTCCGCCAGGTAATCCAGCAGCGGCGCGTTGCTGGGTGGATTGGCCAGGTTCATGTCGTCGGTCGGATTGACGATCCCGGAACCAAAATAGTTGCTCCAGATTCGATTGACGACCGCCTTGGCGAAGTAAGGATTGTCGGGCGAACGCAGCCACTGCATCAGGTCGCCGCGGGGGTCCCGGTCCATCGTGATCGATTCTTCGGCACCCAGAATCTTGCCTTCGGGGATGTTGATTTTGGGCGGTTTTCGACCCTTCTTCTTGGCGGCTTCGATCGCCTTTTTCTGCTGCGGCGAGATCTTGCGAATGTTGACGGTCAATTCGCCGAACGGAACGACCTTTCCGTCGCGAGCAGCGGTAACGATCGCTCTTCTCAAGTCTCCGCCACGGAGTTTCTTGTCGCCAACGATCTCCTCCATCAGCTTTTCACGTTGCTTTTTGGCGTCGGCGGCAACCAGGTTTTGGTTCATTCGCAGCTGGGTGAAGAGCTGAGAGAACTGCTCGAAGTCATCTTTGGACCATTGGTCAAAAGGATGCTTGTGGCACTGGGCACATTCGATTCGTACACCCAGGAAGGTGTAGGCAAAGCCGATCGCCCGTTCTTCGGGTTGAGCAAAATTTCGTCGTGCCCAGTAGAACGGCATTCCGTCTCGTTCGGCAAAGAGATGTTCGTTGCCCGACTTGCAGGCCTCGGTCATGCTTTTGCAGTACTGCAAATAGTCCTCGTCGGGCTGCCGGCTCTGAGCGGTGACGATCCCTTCGACGATCTTGTCGTAAGGCATGTTGGCATCAAGCCGGCTGCGAAGCCATTCGTGCCACATGCGGCTGGCGGCGCCACGGACGGGCAGAACGTTGTTGAGCTGTTCGTCGCTGTTGCCGGTCCAATCAGAAAACCGAGTCGCCCACCAGGCGGCGTAGCCGGGCGAATCGAGCAGTTCTTCGATCAACCGCTGACGTTTGTCGGGCGACTTGTCGGCCAAAAACTGACGAACCTTCTCGGATGCCGGCAAAATTCCGGTGATGTCCAGCGAAGTCCGCCGGATGAATTCCGAGTCGGTGCAGGTGTCGGAGGGAATGATGCCCAGCTTGTCCAGCTTTTCCTGGACCAGGCGATCGATTGGATGGCTGGACTTCTGCGTGCCGGCCGACTTGATGGCGGCAACTGGGCGGATCACCGGAACCGGGACAACCGCGTTGTCATAGTAGACCACCACGTGAGTGTCTCCGGCTTGGCCCGATTGGACATGTCCATGTTCGTCAATCGCGGCGATGCCGTCGTCGTTGGAGCTGAATCGACACAGCTCGGTCACCTCTTCGACCGTGCCGTCTTCCCAATGCGCCACGGCGGTCAATTCGACCTGATCGCCCTCGGCCGTGAATTGAATTTCAGCGGGCGACACCTCCAACTTCAACAACGATTGCGCCTGCCGATCAAACTCCGCGCCACTGGCGACCCAGCAGCGAAGTACATGATGTTGCCAGCCGCCTTCATCAAACCGCTTGCCCCCTTCGTGCATGTCGGCATCGATCGGCTTGGCAAGGATCAGGCTTTCGTCGACATCGTCCACATCGACGCGGCCCGAATGTTCTTCCAACATCGCCGCATAGTCGCCTTTGAAGTCGTAACCAAAAAGCGACAGCTGGAATCCGCCGCGGCCTTGGAAAGAACCGTGGCAGGCGCGGCCGTTGCAGCCCAGCCGGCCGAGCAGCGGCACGATATGTTTTTGAAAGTCGGGTACTTCTTGGCTGTCGGCATCCGCAAATCGTTTGCTCAGCGGCGCCGCCACCTTGGTTTTGGCTGACGAAGAAGCAATGTTTGCGTTGGCGGGTTCGCCGCTAGCCGGTGATGTCGCAAGCGGCACAGCGGCCGCAAATACGATCGCTAAGGAAAACGCAGATCGATAGGTCAGTCGATTCATAGGTTGCTACCGAAACGAGGAGTAAGGTAGGAAGTGATTTTGAAGGGTGGTGGGTTACAAATCGGGGTAAGGTGCTAAGTGGAAAACTAGGTTGGCCACTCGTAGCGACTTCGGAGAAGTCGCCGACGGTTAGTTTGTCCTTTTCTTTCGCACCGGTGTTTTCTTTTCTTCCGAAGGTGGATCGCTATTGTCGCTACTAGGTTGCCGCCCGGCTTTGCGGAGGAAACTGACGTAGGCTTTTTCGGGTTGTTCGTCGAGTTCTTGTTGTTTTGTCTTCAGCCGATCGCGGGCGCTTTCCAGCTGCTTGGCAGTTCGTTCCAGCCTGGCCTGCAGAGAATCGACATCGTATCGGGCACGGGCGATCTGAGAACGTTTCAACCGCTCGACCGCCTTGCGAAGTTTCTTGCGGTCGGCGTCGTTGTCTCGCACCTTCAATTTCGCCGTCAGCAGGTCCACCGCGTTTTGACTTTTCAGCGTTTCTAATTCGATTTCAAACAAACGTTCGTCACGAGCCTTGGACGCTTCCAACTTCTTCGCGGAACGGCCTAAAGCGGCGATCGCCTTTTCGTACTGCCGCGGATCGTTGGAACGCAACCGTTTCAGGTATTCCTGCAACTCGGTCAGGTGATTTTGTACCAACTGATGCGCCGCCGACTCGACTTTGGGATCGACCTTCACCGCCGGCAGCTTGGGCCTTGCTTTTTGGTTTGCATCGGCAACCGAGCGAGTGGTGGGGCCAACCGCGCTGCAGACGACCGGTAGGGAAAAAGCGACCATCGCCAACAGCAGCAGCCTTGCGTCGGCCAGCCGTTTCTGTGAACGGGATGAGGTGCGATTTCGGAAAATTCTCCGACCAACTCCAGATATCTCGAAGCGATTTCGGAGAAATCGCCGACGGTTGTTTTCAGCCATCGCTTGTCACCGCTGTCTCGGATGCGTTTTCATCTGCCACTGCTGCCACCATCCAAGAGACCACCGAATCGTCTTCCGGCAGTTCTTCCAAACCCAGATCGAATTCTGTTTCCGGCGGTTCGATCGCTTCGTCGATGTTGGTCGCGTCGGCTTGCTGCGACGCCCACACTTGTGCGATCAACAGTGTCTGGTCGTTTGATTCGTTGGGTTGGTTTCCGATCGAGGCCACGTTGTTGTCGGAATTCTGGGAACTGCGAATGCCGACAAACGCGATCGCCAGGCAAGCGGCCAGGGCGGAGATAGCGGTGATGGCTCGTCGCATCAGGCTGGGTGTCGACGTCGCGATCACTTCGACGGGAGCGTCTGGAGTGGAAAGGGCGCACAGCAATTCTGCCTGGACAAGCAATTCGCGGTTCAGCTGCGGCGAGTTTGCCAGTTGTTGTTCAAACTCGCGGGACTGCTGGGCCGACAGTTCGCCGAGCAGGTATTCAGTACACCGCTCGGTGATGGCGTCGTCGTTTTCGACGGGATTCATGATTCGTCTTCAGGTTTGATTTCGTTCTTCAGCCGCTCGATCGCGCGTCGCATTCGGGTCAGCGCCGTTCCTAGCGGGATATCCAGTTTCGAGGCAATTTGTTGAAACGTCAGGTTTTCTTCCATCCTGAGCCGCACGACCACCTGCAAAGCTTCGGGCAAACGTTGGACGGCTTGGCGAACTTTGACAGTCGTTTCGGTCAGGATCAGTTTTTCGGTTGCGTCGGGTTGGGTGATGTCATCACCGCCGTGTCGGCGAAGCATCTTGTCGGTCGACGCCTTTCGCCGCCAAAGTCCTGCCGCTTCGTTAGCCGCCACGCGGAATAACCAAGCTCGCCGAGCAACCGGGGCGACTTCTTTTCCCGGCTTGCTGGACTGCTGGATCATTTTGACGTAGACCGCTTGCAAGCAGTCGTCGACGTCCACCTCCTGACCCAGCCGACCTCTCAAAAACACTCTCAACCCCGGCAAACACGCCTCATAAACCTGCCGCCAATGATCGGCGGAACTCTCCTGGGGAGAATCGGGGTCCGGAGGTGGTGGGGTTTCGACCATTTCGAAGTCGTCAAATACCAAGATGCACCGACCGCCTCGATTATTTTCGGCGATCTGCTTTTTTTAAGGCAGGATGGGGTGACAAAGGTACACCAGGCGGCGAAACGGCGCGGGGTTGAATCGGGGGGAAGGTTGGGGTCTGCTTTTGCTGGCAATCAACACCAGTGGGTACGGAGACCTTTGCGGCGATCTGTCACAAACGATATCCGAGTACTCCATCGGCTTCATCCGTTTCGCAGTGGATCATGGCAGTGAATCCGAAAAACATCTGGATTGGCTTCGATCTCGGTGGTACCAAGATGCTGACGATCGCGTACGACGAGAAGTGGAACGCGATCGCTCGTCGCCGCCGCAAAACGCGCGGACGCGAAGGGTCCGATCAGGGCATCCAGCGAATTGGTTCGACGATCGATCGGCTGCTGGCCGAAAACGACATCGACAAAAAATCGATCGCCGGGATCGGCATCGGTTGTCCCGGTCCGATCGACTTGGACGGCGGGCGGATTCTCACCACTCCCAATTTGGGTTGGGACGATGTCGAAGTGGGGAAGTTTCTGAAGAAACGTTTCGACTGCCCCGCGGTCGTGCTGAACGATGTCGATGCCGGTGTGTTTGGGGAATACCAGTTCGGCTCGGCAAAAGAGGCCCGCTGCGCGGTCGGTATCTTTCCCGGAACGGGTGTTGGCGGAGGCTGTGTCTACGAGGGGCGTATTTTGCAAGGCGCCGGAATCAGTTGCATGGAGGTCGGGCACACTCGAATCAGCAGCAGCACTCGCGCCAGCGGTTACACACTGCCCGGAACGGTCGAAGCCGAATCGAGCCGATTGACGATCGCGGCCGAAGCGGCAAAGGCGGCTCATCGCGGTGATGCACCTTATTTGCTGAAGAACGTTGGTACGGACTTGGCCGAGATTCGCAGTGGGGCGATCGCTGAGGCGGTCGCTGCTGGTGACGAGACCATTCGGCGGCTGGTTTTGGAGGCGTGCGAAGCGCTGGGGTTGGCGGTCGTCAATATCGTTCACCTGCTTGCACCCGACCTGATCGTGTTGGGGGGCGGTTTGGTCGAAGCGATGGAAGACCTGATCGTCGGCAGCGTCAAAGAGGCCGCCAGACGAAACGTGATGGCCGTCTATCGCGATCGCTTCGATGTGGTAGCCGCCAAACTTGGCGACGATGCCGCCGTGTTGGGAGCAGCCGCCTGGGCAAAGCAGGAATTGTCAGGCAATTGAGATCTGTAGGCCGGCTTGTCCCAAGTCGGCGATCCTGGAATTCCGGCTGCTGGCGCGAATTCATACAGCCCGTTCTCCGGGTCCGGCTGCCCCCGCAGTTCGTTGTGATTTCGGAGAAATCGTCGACAGTGTTTTTCGCACGACCGATGCGATCGTCAAGGTCGATGCGATCGACGTCGGCACTTCAAAAAAAACGTCTTCTCTGGTTCCGGGTGCTATTTTTGGCGCATGGTTGTAAGGCAAACTTTTTCACGAAATGAAGGCCGCCGGTTCAATGTCTGAAACGATCATCATGCACGCAGCTTTGGAACACATCGAAGCCAACGACCTGGGTCACCTGCCACGGGAATTGGTTGATTTTGCAAGACGTCAAATCGTCAACGCGATCCTGTACAAAGGCGACGAACGCCGTCGCGAGGACCGTCATCCGATGTTGTTGCCGGTGCGCGCTGTCGAGATCGATGAGAATGACAATCCGGTTGGCCAACCCTTTGACCTGGTTACCCGTGATGTTTCCGCGACTTCGGTCGGTTTGATTTCCACCGAAAAGATTCAGGCAAAACAGTTGGCCGTTGAAATGGTATTGGCCGGTACCGCGGTCATCCTGGCGGTCGAGATGCGTTGGAGTGGCGAGATGGGGCCGTTCTACGGCGCGGCGGGAAGTTACGCTCGCCGCCTGCCAGGCTTTCCGGGCGAAGGGTGATTCTTGCGTCAAAGTTTGATCGTTACAAAGTCCGGGCGCGCGATCATTGCGAACGGGAACGCGAGCCTTGTGGGCTGGCCGAGATGATTCGGTCGTCGGGAAGAGGCCGCGCGGCGGTGGCAAATCCCTTCTTGTACAGGTGTTCTTTCAAACGCCGGAAGGAAGCAAAGCTATCGGGATAGACCCAAACGGTGATGGTCGTTGAACCTGGGTCGCGACCGGCCAGTTCGATATCAAGTCCACTCCGTTCTTGCAACATCTGGTCGATCGGTTGTCCGTGAGGCTCGCGCAGCGGTTCGACTTCCATGCCGGTCAGTTGAACGTGGGTCTCCATCGAGATCTGGCCGTTCTGCGAGATCAAGTCTCGGCCCTTGGCCATTTCATAACGAGCGACGTAACCACGAATCGGACCGGCTGCCCCCTGCATTCGTCCCTGGCCGGAGCCGGAAATCACACGGGCGAACTCCCGGCGAATTTCGTCGAGCAGTTTGTCGATCGGCACCACCGAAAGCCGATTTTCCTTCAGCCGAAAGTGCAGCTCGTCGCCGAATACCGTTTTGGCCATCGGCGTCGGCAGGTGAGCAACGGCGACGATTTCATCGGGTTGGTTTTCCAGCCGATGACGTTCGCCTTTGAGACTGGCGAGTTTCTCGCCTGCTTGTTGCAAGTGACTTTGCAGGGCTGCTTGTTGGGTTGTCTGTTGATCCAGTTCCTTCTTTTTGGTTTCCCACGCCTCCTGTGCAGTGGCCAGCAGATCCAGCAGTCCCGCCCGCTCGCGATCTCTCCGCTGGATCATCGCATCGTAGCGCTTCACCGTTTTTTCAAGCCGATTGGAATCGGCTTGCGCCGCGGCGGCTCGCATCGAATGCTGGGCCAGTTCGGCAAGCTGCTTGTCGGATGCGCGGTCGACTTCGGGGATCGTTTCCGATTCCTGAACCACCGTCTCCTTGATTTCTTCGATCGCCGCGGTCGATTGCATGCCCAGCACGACCACCAAAATGATCAAGATGCCGACCAGGTTGGCGACGATGTCCAGGAATGAATCGTGTCCCAGTTCCAACGCGGATCGTTTCTTTCCGGTGCGACTCATCTCGCTGCCCTCCCCTGGACTTCCACGCCGCTGCCGTTCATCAGTGTTCGCAGTTGATGAAATCTGGCTTCACCATGGGGCATGACTTCGACATCCAGCCGCGGATACCAGCGGCCGCCGGGAATGGCGGCGCCCCAGCGTTCAATCCGGTCTCGGACGGCGGTTGCCAGTTCTAACGTGGCACGTTGAATCTGACCGTCCGAAAAGCCGAACATTTCGGTCGCGTCGTCACCTGAGGGCAGCAACACAAAACGGTCTTCGTAGCATTGAACGCGGATAGTCCGAACAATCTTGTTGCCGTAGGCGCCAGCGATCGATTTGGGAAGCGCCCAGTCGCGTCCCTGGCGGCGGACCAGGTCTCGATTGGCTTGAATCGTTACCGACGGTGTCGGCGGTTGTTGCGGTTGGTCTTCGCCGGGAGCCTGCTGTTGTTGCTCACCCGGCATGCCCGAAATCGGATTGCCCGCCGCGGTGTGCATGGGGTTTAGATGGTTGGCAAGCGGAGGCGGAATGGCCGCGCCGCCGGTTGGATTGTGTCCTCCATCGCCGGTAGCCTGACCACTGTTGCTTTGGCCAGGCTGGGCGGCGAGCTCCTCTTCTCCACCCGTCTGCGTCTGTTGTCCCAATTCGACATCGCCCGACGGTGTCGGTTGCGGCCCAGCAAGTTCACCCGGCTGAGAAGACGGTTTTCCATCACCAGTAAGATCATTGGCGCGCTGGTAGCCACCACCAGTAGGCCGACTTGTCCCCAAGTCGGCGCGCGCACCCGAATCAGGACGCGCACCCGAATCCGCACGCGCACCCGAATCAGTAATCGCACTTGAGCCATTACCCGAACCCGATTCAGCAAACGCACCCGACGTCGACGGCTCCGGCGAAAAACGACTTCCGGCCCCGCCCTCGTTTCTGATTGCTTCGGCGGCAGTGCGCAAATGATCATCCAGGCGGCGAATGGTTTCGTTGTTGGAATCGGGGTAACCAGAGCCCGATTGTCCAAGCCCCGACTGCGCCGCCGAGTAACCTGAACTAGGCGTGTAGCCCGAACCCGATGCTTGGATTCGCTTTCCGTAGTTGGGAGATTGTTGCCGGCGCGGCTGGTAGTGATCGCGATGAGACCGAAATCCTCCCGCCCGGCCTTGGCGGTCGAGTGATGCGGCCGACAGGGTCGGTAGTTTTCTTCGGCCGCTCAAACTTCGTCTTGCGATTGCGTGACGCGCGTGTTGTTTGACCGCTGCTTGCCGGATGGCCAGATCGATGCGGTCTTTCAAGTTTGGATCGGGCTGAGGAAACGCAAGCTTGACGTCGGCCGGCACAAGCTCGTACCCGAACTGATCGTCCCAATCCATCATCGCACCGCGGGCAGCGGCGTAAGTTTCGATTCCATTGGGCCGGACGACCAACAAAGGGTAGGGCGGGGTGGTATCGCCGTAGTTTTGCATGGCGTGAAAACGGACCGCGCGAAGTGCCGCGTCCAATGGATTCGCGTCGGCGAACGAATCGGAAAGCTGCAGCGTGCTGATCCGGCTTCCTTCGGGCCAGATGGTGACTCCATTTGCCGTGCACTCCACATAAACCGGTCGGCGGTCGGTGCCGTTGGGCCCTTGATGCGGCACGATCACGATCCGTGGTGTTTTACTTTCGGCCGCCTTGCGAAGTTCAGAAATCGCCAACTCGTGCGCGGCGATCTCCTCCTGAAGCCGATCGATGGCACTTTGATCGATCACGTTGGTGGGAGCATCACCGGTTGCTTGCCGGACCTCGTCCTCAAGCAGTTTCAAACGCCGGCGGAGCCGATCGACGTGATCTTCCAGGTGGGTCAACTGGTCACGTCGCTGTTCGACGTCGCCCGTTTGCTTGTCCCGGAAGGCGACCAGTTGGGAAGCGCGAAACTGCTCCTCTTCGATCATTTCGGCGACCACCGATGCTTCCAGGGGCGGTGGCTGTGAATCGTCCTGGTCCTTCTCTTCGGTAGCCTGTTGACGAGCCAATTGCTGGACCCGCGCCGCTTGCGCCGCCGATTCGGTAGCGGTTTGGGCGACCAAGGCCAACAACAAAATGAGCGTGCCCAGCGTGCAGACCAAAACAGCTAGGAAAGGGAAAAGTGATGGCGAGAGAGTCTTGCGGCGACGCTCGCTCATGCCGCCCGCCTTTTGGTTGCGTCGCCGCCATCGCGGCTACCTGAAGGCGAAACCTCGGCGAGGCGTGCCGACAACACGTCCACCGCCCTGGCCAAGATTCGCATCGCGTCGGTCATGCCGTAACCCGCGGCGGCCTTGATGCTGGCGTCGATCGCCTGGTTGGTCTCTTGCAGCACTACCAGGTTTTCGCTGGTGGTCTGTTGGATGGCGGCAATGGAATCGGCGCGGTCGTGGGTTTCGGTCAACGCTTCGTACTGGCGGGTCAGTGTTTGCTGCTGCGAGATGAGCGCGCCAGAGTGATAGTCGATCGATTCCTGCCATTGATGCCATGCCCGCTCCAGCCGGTCGGCGGCAACATTGGCCGAGGCGTCCAGCGATTGGGCGTGGTCGACCAGCGCGCGTCCCAGGGTGTTTTCGATGCCCACCTTCAACGTTTCGGCTGCTGAATCGTTGGTTGCCTGAATCCGCCGGTAGGCCTCGTCCAGTGTCGCTTGCCACTTTTCGCATTCGGCTGACAGTCGGTCGCTGGCCAGGTTCGACGATTCAGCCATCGACTGGGAATGTTGAAGCAGCGCCGGCACCAGCGTCAACTCAAACGCCTCGGCAAGTCGGTTGGCGTTCTGATCGTGGTTTGCCTGCCAGTGCTGTTGCGCTTCGTCGATCGTTTCGCGCCACAAATTGGCCTGGTTCTCCAGCGACTCGGCAACCGCGGCCTGAACGCCTTTGCAGAGGTCGGCGATCAGAACCGTTTGATTGTCCGAAGCTTCGTCACTGGGCAAACAGGCGGAGACCAGGTTTCCGACACGAGTGTCGATCGACGACAACAATCGTTGTTCGCTCCGTTCCACTGGGAACTGTAAAAAAATCGCCACGACCGACAACACCAGTCCCAGCGCGGTCGTATCGAAGGCGACGTACAGACCGCTTTTGAGATTTTCGACCGCCGCGGTGCCGTTGGAAAAGTCGAGTCCGCCCAACGTTTGAGTGATGCCGATCACCGTTCCTAAGAAACCAAGCATCGGGATGGCCCAAACGATGATCCGTACCAGCCCAAGCGAATCGTGGGCGGCGTCGGCATCGCGACCCGACAGTTCCCTCAAGTCGTCCGCCAGGTGTTTTGCCGTGCCCCGTTGCGACTGGCGGGTGAGCAACTCCTCAAGCCGCTGCACCAACAAGCTGTTTCGGGTTGCTTCGGGTAACCGCAACAGGTCGGCCAACCAGCGCTGCGCGACATGGCCGGCATCGTTCTCCTCAAGCCAGCGGGCTGCCGGAGAGGATCCACCTCCTTCCTCGGGTCGCAAATCTTCGTCGCGAATGGCGGCAAGCCGGTTGCTTTGATCGGCCACGCCCAACCATTTGCTCAGCAGCACTGCCACCGCAATCCAAAACAGCACGGTTGCGGCGGCCGCGACTGGATGGCCAAGAAAGTATCGTTGCAGCGGCGCCCACGGAATGAACCACACCACGGCATAAAAACAAGCTGCGAAAACAACTCCCAGCGTCGCCGACATCAATCCGGTGTTGCGGGGGTCTTGCACATCCGCTGGACCACCAGTCGCAATCTTTTGGCTCGACTCGGAATCGAATGATTTCGCCGATTGCGGTTCGCTCATCGCGTCATTCCAATCGATGCTCACGGTCAATGCCTTGGGTTGGGAGGTATTTCGCTCGGGCGAGGCAACGTTGAAGCCAGACAGAGGGCCGTAGAATCGAATCGACCGTTACGACCGCGCGACTTCATCTAATCGTCAAGAATTCCCGCCACAGCCGATAGCAATTCAGCTCAACCACTCCCAACTCCTCACTCCTCACTCTCCCCACTCCCAACCCGCCCCGTTCGATCTTGCCCACAGCCGCCCCGGAGGCCTACGATTCCGGTGAAAACCTGAAAAAGGCTTCCTCGTGCTTGGAAAAGGAGTTCAAGGCATGTCGATACGGCCGCATTTGGCGATTCTTGCTGCCATCATTCTGGGGGTCGTGGCCTCGGTCGCCGTCAGCCAGCCACCGCAAATCCCTAGTTCAGAAGGTTTTGGGAAGGAATTGGGCGGGAATTGGGAATCGAAACCCGGTGGGTTGTCGGTGCCGGCCAGGCCGACCGCCCAGATGGGTGCTGCTGGCGACATGATCGGATTTTCCCACGATGACGGCGTGGGAACTCAGACAATTACTTTGGTGGATACCAAAAAATCGTGGATGGCTGTGTATCATATCGATAGGTCGGGCAAGATCCGGTTGGTCAGCAGCCGGCCGATCGACGCCGATTTTTCCCTACAACTCAACGCCACCTCACCTTTGCCCGAGGAGATTCGTCGATTCGGCAAGCGGTAGGGGTGACGAGGTATTGACGGGCAATCAGACTGAGTGCGTCGGTTGGACCCGTCCCCTTTTCATCATCGCAACCGCGATCAATCGGAGCCGAAAAGTCGAATGGCTAGTTATCTGTCTCTTGAAGAAGCTGCCGCACAGCTTGGCGTTACGACTGAGCATTTAACCGAATTGCGAAACCAAGGGCAGGTGCGCGGATTTCGTGATGGTGCCAGCTGGAAGTTTCCCGACACCGAGATCGAACGACTGAAAGACGAACTGGCTGGCGGCAGTGGTGTGCTGGTCAATGAGTCCGAAGTGGGATCGTCCTCGTCGGGCAGCAACATCATCGGCGGTGACCAGCCGCTAGACGAATCAGGCAGCGGCAGCGATCTGGGAATCGGTGGTGAAACTCCCGAAAGTGGCAGCGATGTCAACCTGGTCGCCTCCGAAGGCGAAGGAAGCGACGTGGCGGTCGTTGCCAGCGATAGCGATTTGGATTTTGAGAGTAGCCCGGATGATCTGTTGGAAATCGATTCCGGCGAACTGGAACTTCAAGACCCGGCGATCTTGCACGATTCGGCTCAACTTGATTTGGCCGTCGAACCGAACGCCGGCAGCACTGGCCCGGTGACCGATGAAGAGCTGAAAGAAATCGCCGAATCTCATCCCGATGTGCTTGCCCCCGAACCCGACGCTGTTTCCGAATCAGACGTCTTGGCTCCGGAAACGGGCAGCGGTTCGGACGTGGCCGCTGCCGGTGGCAGCAGCAGACTGAACATCGGCGGTGACAGCGAAGAGATGAAGCTGAACACCGATAGCGATTTGAGCTTCAGCGGCGGTGTTGCAGAAGAAGATAGCGGCGAAGAGATGATCGGCGCCGATGACAGCGAAATGGACATGATCGGCAGCGATATCAGCTCCGGCGGTGCCAGCAGTTTGGAGATGATGGAGGAGTTGGACCAACCCCAAGGGGAGCCTCTGAAAGGTTCGCGAGGCACGGATGTGTTGAGCGAATTGGATTTGCTGAGCGCCGAACAAGAAGGAAGCGGAGGACTGATCTCGGGCGACAGCGAAAATCTGCTTGCCTCTTCGGGACTCGGCAGCAGCATCGGTGCCGACGCGTTGGCCGAATCTGATTTGGCTTCCTTGGAAGACGACGCACTTGCTGATGACGACGATCTGGTGATCGCCGATGACGACGATGATTTGGTGATCAGCAGCGCCGGTAGCGACATCTCCATCGCCGGGGACAGCGGGATCAACTTGATGAGTCCGTCGGATAGTGGTCTGTCGCTGGAAAGTGAGCCACTTGATTTGGCCGGCAGCAGCATTTCCGCGCTCGATCTTGGCGCCGAACTCTCCGAAGGTGGTTCCAGCGGCAGCGGTGGTAGCGGCAAAGGCAGCGACGGGTCGATGGTCGATTTCCAAGCCGACGAGGAGTTTCAGTTGTCGCCGTCGGGTGTCGGCTTGGAAGCCGATGTCGAAAGCGGTTCGCAAGTGATCGAAGTCGAAGATTCCGAGGCGATCGGAGAGCCAGTCGAATTTGAGGAGGCAGCGTTCGGCGACGATTCCATGGGCTTTGGAGAAGAAGCCGCGCCGGTAAGCGACGCGTTGTCTCTTGGTGACGACGATGGTGTGGCGATCGACGAAACCGCGGTCGCGCCGGTCGGTGCCGCCGCCGCCATGTCGGCTTATGAGGTGCCCTTTACCTTGCTGCAATGCATCACGTTGGTGATGATCATCGTCGTGCTCAGTCTGGGCGGGATGTTGATGACCGACCTGGTCCGCAACATGTGGACCTATTCCGAGCCGTCCGCGCCAGTCAGCTCGTTGACCGACTCGTTGATCAGCCTGATGGGCTGGGGACAGTAGGCTTCAGGCGTTCATGGTAGGCTGGCTTGTCCGCAAGTCGGCAAATTCAGGATCGCCGACTTCGGACAAGCCGGCCTACAACCCCGTGCGGCGCCGCCGGAAAAAACCTTTTCGCGGCATTTCCCGCGAAATCGGGGAAAAACAGGGTTTTCATACTGTGACATCCTGTCACGCTAAAGAACTCGGGTACGTTGAAACGGGTCGAGACGTTTATAGTACCGGAAGAAGAATTGTCCCCTTGGTGACAAGCCAGCAAGTCAAACGGACTGCGACCGAGGGCTTCTTGAAAAAGCCGACACGGTTTGTCCCCTTCGCCACGCGACTGCTGGTCTTGCCGCAGCGGTGTGTGCAACCACCTACCCCTACAGCAAGTGCTGTGAGCTCCTGACGTTGGCGGGAGTTGTTCGTGAGATCGTTCGAATTGGAATTCGTCCCTTTGCCTCAGATTGACATGTCGAGGAATATCCCTCATTTCCTTCGTTGGCTGCAGCCATGGGTGCTGCTATCGATCCTCGCCATGACGATCGTTCTGGCGGGTTGCGATTCGCCCGAGCCCGTCGCCATCTACACCGTTCCGACCCACTTGCCCGAACAGCTGCAGCCACCGCGAGAGCGAATGCTGGCGGCGATGGTTCCCCAAGGCGAAAAGGTCTGGTTTTTCAAAGTGACCGGTCCCGAAGAAGCGATCTCCAGTATCGAGTCGGCTTATCGGCAGTTTGTTGAATCGGTCGAGATCCGCGACGGGAAGCCGAATCTGAAAGAACTGCCCGCCGGATGGCGGCTCGGTGCAGCCAAGCAGATGCGAGTCGCTTCGATTGATGTCGAGACACCCAACAAGCAACTTGACATCAGCATCTCCACGCTCACTCGCCAAGAGGATTGGGACCAAATGGTGCTCATGAACGTCAACCGTTGGCGGGACCAACTTGGGTTGCCGTCATCCCAAGAAAAGTGGGCCGGTGGCGTTGCTTTGGAAGCTTCGGCGGCCGACAGCGATTCGGTGTGGGTCGATTTTGTGGGCGACCCGTCGGCGAAACCGTCTGTCGGGCGAATGTCGCCGCCCTTTGCCGGTGGCCCGCCATCCCCTTCAGGTGGCCCGCCTGCGGCATCCAACAACGCTCCGCGCGATCCGCGGCTGGAATATGATCGGCCCGAAGGTTGGCGCGATGGCCGCATGACCAGCATGCGAATGGCCGCCTTCAATGTCGGTCCTGAAAGTTCGCAAGCAGAACTGACCATCATTCCTGCCGGCGGCGACTTGCGCGGTAACGTCGCTCGTTGGTTGGGCGAAATTCGTAGTGACGGAGTGCCCGACGATATCGTGGACCAGGCGCTTGCCGATGCCAAGGAAGTGGATGTTGATGGCCGCTCGTCGCAGCGGTTCTTGCTCACTGGCGATGACGTCGATCGTGGGGACGCGATCGACGTGACGATCGTCCCGATGGAAGATGGAATCAGCCTGTTTGTGAAGATGCGAGGTCCCGTTCAAACCGTGACCGAGCAATCGGATGAAATCACGCTGTTCCTGGAATCCTTGAAGTTAAACATTTGATTTGCCGTCTGCTACGCCGGCGCGAAATGTCTCACTCCCCAACAACCGTAAGAAACCGAAATGGCGACGATCGCATCTGAACCCCGAAGCGGATTGCAAGTCGACGAATTCGTCAGCATTCGACACAACATTCTTGCCCTGCTTGGGTCGCTGAAAATCACCGTCACCCTGTTCGCGATCTCGTTGATCATCGTGCTGGTCGGCACGTTGGCCCAAGATGAGATGAACATGTTGGAGGTCAAGCAGCGATACTTCCTTTCCTGGTTCACCTTCCTGTATATCGACGACTTTTTCCCGCAGGCTTTCTTTCCGCATAGCGAACCGATTCGCGGCGCCATCCCGTTTTTGGGCGGGGCCGCCGTCGGGGTGCTGTTGATGATCAACCTGGTCGCTGCCAAGGTGACTCGTTTCAAGGTCCATGCCAGTGGCGGAAGATTGACAGCCGGTATCGGTTTTTTGATTGCCGGTTGTGTCGTCGCCGGCTTGATCATCCGTGCCGGACACAGCAGCGAAGGCCTGCAGGGGAATCCTCCTTTTGAGTACGACGTTTTTTGGAAGATGATCGTTGCGGCGCTCATCGCGCTGATCACCGGTAGCGTGGTCGGGGCGGTCCGCACCGAAAAGACGTTGTATCGTGGGTTGCTGTGGACGCTAGCGATCTCGTGCCTTGGATTCGTTCTCTACACCGCCGTTTATGGTCGCATCGGCGATCCCGGTCTGCGCATCGTTTGGCAGTTGACCAAAGGTCTGGGGGCCGGGCTGATTTTGTTGGTCGGTTGCCAGCTGGTGTTCCAGAAGCAGGGCGGCAACGTGCTGCTGCATCTGGGTGTGGCGCTGTTGATGTTTGGCCAGTTCATGTTCGGCGATCGCCAACTGGAACAGCGGTTGAGCCTGGTCGAGGGCCAATCCACCAACACGTTGGTCAGTTTCGATGCCGTCGAATTGGCGTTCATCGAACAGCTTGACGGCAAAGACCAGGTGATCTCGTTGCCCGGTAGCCGGTTGCTGGCCGCCGCCGATTCGAACGAAACGATCAAGGACCCTGCGCTTCCGGTTGACGTTCGGGTGCTGGAGTATTTTCCTAATTCCAACACAGATGATGTTCGCAGCGACAACCCGGCGACGGTCGGATGGGGGCTGCAGACCGGCGTCAAAAATGTTGCCAAATCGGGCGGCGCCGAAAGTTCCTTGAATCTCGCTTCGGCGTACGTCGAACTGATCGACAAGGATTCCGGTGATTCGCTGGGAACGCACCTGGTCAGTCAGATGTTGTCCGATCGTCAGTTGCTGGTTCCCGATTCCGATACCGAGGACATGTTTGATTCGGTCGTTGTGGGTGACAAGTCGTACAACGTCGGGCTCCGTTTTCACCGAGTGGTCAAGCCGTACTGGGTTCAGCTGGAAGACGTCCGCCGCGTCGAATACACCGGCAGCGAAATGGTCAAGGATTTCTCGTCGTTCATTCGCATCGTCGACACCGAAACAGGCGAAGATCGAAAAGAACGCGTTTGGATGAACAATCCACTGCGGTATCGTGGCGAGACTTTTTATCAGGAGAACTATCGGACGCTGAGAAACGGGAAAGAGTTGACCGGCATCCAGGTGGTGCGCAATTCGGGATGGCTGATTCCTTATGTGGCTTGCAGCATCACCGCGCTGGGAATGCTCGCCCATTTTCTGGTCACGCTGACGCGGTTTCTCGATCGCCGCGAACGTGAAACCGCCAAGAAGGCCGCGGACCTGGCGGAATTTCAGCTGAAGCCTCCTTCGCGGTTTCCCGTCAACGTGTCGGTTTTCGGTTTTGTCATGTTGGCCATCGTGATGTTGGTGCCTTGGTCGGCGGTGATGAATTCGGCTCGGCCACAAGCGCGAGCCAAAAAGTTTGACTTCTACACCGCCGGGCAAATTCCCGTGCAGTTCGGCGGCCGGATGATGCCGCTGGACGCCTACGCGCGACAGACGCTCAAAGCGATGAGCAACAAGGAATCGCTACCGCTGGACGCCAAAGAGAGTAAAAAGGCGGGAAGAACGGAGGAGGCGGAGGCGATCGAAGCATTCGCCGAGCGGTCTCAGGGAAAGAAACTTTCGGCGATACAGTGGTTGATGGAGGTTGCTTCCGCCCAACCGCAGCTGCATTATTTGCCGATGTTCCGAATCGATGCCGAAGAGGTGCGCAGCGAGCTTCAATTGCGGCGCCGAAAGAGCAAACTCTATTCGCTTGACGACATCTTGCCCAAATGGGGTAACGTGACCAAGCAGCTAGAAGTTGCCAGTGAAAAGGCGAGAAATAGCCCCAAGACGTTGACGTTCAAAGAGAAAAAACTACTGGAACTCGATTCCCGTACACGCGCCTACACGCGGACGGCGGCATCCTTCCAAGTGCCCTCACCGCCCACCTTTTCCAAGGAAGATTTTCCCGGCGTCGATCAGGAAACATTGAATGCCTTTGCCGTGGAAGAACTCCAGCGGCGGATGGAGGCTTTTGACCGGTTGCCGGCACCCTCGATCATCCCACCCACCAAGGAGGATGCCGAAGAAGCGGCGGAAACCTCCGACATGCCCAAGTGGTCCGCCTTCGGCCCCACCTTCTTCAAACACTTTGCTGCCGTTGCACGAGCGGCCGAGCCGGACAAAGTGATCGCCCGGCCCGGCATCGATGCGTTCACCGATATGATCCAAACGTACGACAACCAAGACACTGAGTCGTTCAACACGGCGGTCGACAAACACATCGAGGCGGTCCACGGTTACGAAGTGCCTCGTTACAGCCCCGGTTTGGTGAAACTGGAACGCTGGATGCAGTCGAATTGGCCGACCGGCGTGGCAACGTTCCTCTATCTGGTCACGTTGGTGATGGGGCTCGTTTACCTGGCGGTCGATCTGCCAAGACTGCGAAGTGCGATTTGGGGAACGATCGCCGTGGCCTTCATCGTGCATACGGTTGCCATCGTCTGCCGGATTTGGATCACCCAACGAGCACCGGTGATCAACCTGTATTCGTCCGCCGTCTTCATCGGTTGGAGCGCGGTCTTGTTCGGGTTGGTCGTCGATCGAATCTTCCGCAACGGCATGGGCAACATGTTGGCCTCGACCGCCGGGGTGCTGACGTTGCTGGTTGCCTACGGATTGAATACCGGTGACACCATGCCTGTGTTGCAAGCAGTTCTCGACACGCAGTTCTGGTTAGCAACGCACGTCATCACCGTCACCAAGGGGTATGTCGCTACGCTGGTAGCCGGCACCTTGGGCATCGGCTACCTGATCGCCGGTTGGAAGGGCAAAGACAAAGCGGTCCTGCGAGACCTTTACCGATGTTGTTACGGAGCAACCTGTTTCGGCATCCTGTTCAGCTTCGTCGGCACCGTGTTGGGCGGGCTCTGGGCCGACGACAGTTGGGGCCGTTTCTGGGGATGGGATCCGAAGGAAAACGGAGCGCTGTTGATCGTGATTTGGAACGCCCTGATGCTTCATGCCCGTTGGGACGGAATGGTCAAGGCAAGAGGATTCGCGATCTTGGCGATTTGCGGAAACATCGTCACGGCTTGGAGCTGGTTTGGAACCAACGAACTGGGAATCGGCCTGCACAGCTACGGTTTCACCTCCGGCGTGCTGATGTGGCTAAGCCTCTTCGTCGCCTCTCAAATAGCCTTCATCCTCGCAGGGCTCTTCTTCTGGAAAGAACCCAAAGATCGATTGGCAACCTAAAACTCGATCAAAAAACAACGTCACCGCCACGAAGCACGCCAAAAATTTTTCCGTTATCAACATTTCGACCGTCTCGCTAAATCATCTCCTCGATCGGCTGCCCGTTTTCCTGCACGATGAAGCTTGGTCGTCCGCGATCGTCAAGATACGTTTCGTTCAGCGGCACTTCCATGTGATGAAAAATAGTCGCGGCGATGTCGCCCGGTGTGACTGGGCGGCTCTTGATTTGCCCGCCGTCCGTCTCGCTCTCACCAATGACTTGTCCGTGCCGCATGCCGCCACCGGCCAGACACATCGACATCACTTGCGGCCAGTGGTTTCGTCCATCGGTGCTTCCCTGCGTCCCCATGTTTGGTGTGCGGCCAAATTCGCCCATTGCAATCACTAAAACTTCGTCCAACAGTCCACGCTGGTCTAAGTCTGAAACAAGAGTCGTGATGAGGTGATCGAACAACGGTAGCAGCGGTTTCAGGCCTTTTGAGATCCCGCCGTAAACACCACCTGGGATGCCGTGATTGTCCCACGTTCCCGATGCGGTGTGATAACTTAAGTCAATCGTAACAAACGACACACCCGATTCGACTAGTCGCCGCGCCAGTAGAGCTTGTTGACACCAAAGATGCTTGCCGTATCGTTCACGCACCGACTCAGGTTCTTGGTCTAAGTCGAATGCTTTCTGCACTCGACCGCCAGTCAACATATCGACCGCTTGTTGTTGGTAGACGTCCATTGCGGACATGTTGCCCGATACATCCAGCTCGCGTCGCATCTGGTCCAGCTCTCGCAGCAAGCCAAGTCTACGCTGAATCCGATCGAAATTCAGATTGCGCGGCAGTTTGAACATGTTCGACTCCGAGATCTTCCCGGTGTCCTTTCCCCGCAAATCGTAGATCGGAAGCTTGGCGGCCTGGTTTCCCTGGAAAGGGTCATGCTGCCGACCCAAATAACCCGCGTAGCCAACATGCGTTGGGTGTTTTTGAAAGGCCACGTAGGAGGGCACTTTTGGATGATTCGCACCGCGAAACTTTGACACGATCGATGCAATGGCTGGGTACTGATCGCCAAGCGGGTTCACGCGAGGCGCGGCATCGCGGTGACCGGTTTGCATCACGCAATTCGGTTGGTGGTTGCTCTTCTTGCAATCGACCGATCGGATCAGCGTGAACTTGTCCATCATCGCGGCTTGCTTTGGCAAATGCTCACAGATGGAGATGCCCGGCACGACTGTGTCAATCGGTCGAAATGGTCCGCGATTCTCGAGCGGGCGATCGGGTTTCATGTCCCAAGTGTCGATGTGACTTGGGCCGCCAGTCATCCACAACAAGATGACCGACCGATGCGAGGAAATGCTTTGGCCAATTTCAGCTGCACGTGCGCGATGTCGCAATAACTCTGGAAGCGTCAGACCAGCAACGCCAGCCAAGCCAGCCTTCATCATGTTGCGACGACTGGACAGACAAAGTCCCTCACGCTCTGTTCCTCCAAAGGAACGAAACGCATGGTTCGAGTGCCCGCCACAACATCGGTCGTCCCACATGGCTTCTCTCCGGAGGCATAGAAGTTGGCCATCATAGAGGGAACTCTAGGAAAGTGTCAAAAATGCCGCCCATCGAGCGAGTTCCTAAGCAAAATCCGGTCGATGAAACCAGATGGCCGGTAGGGACCGACCCTACGCGTTTGGATTTGTTCAGTCGTCAGTTGAAGTAGGGCCGGTTCCCACCGGCCGCATGAACATGGTCTTCGATGGCCGGTGGGAACCGACTCTGCTGGCCGGTGGGAACCGACTCTGCTGGCCGGTGGGAACCGACTCTGCTGGCCGGTGGGAACCGACTCTGCTGGCCGGTGGGAACCGGCCCTACTTGATCGGGTCTTGGCGAATGTTCGTCACGAGCTTTCGTATTTCGCCAACGACGAGTTCTGGTTGTGCGGCAAAGACTGCGTGGCCGCCCTTTCGGGCCAGCACATGTTTGGCATGAGGGATGTTTTCTTTCAGCCACGTGTCGAAGAAGCCGACGTGGCTTCACTCCACAACGGCATGTTCGCCACGATCGCCCACGCCATTGCGAAAGGGCCCAGCAGCAACACGACGCCCGCGACAATTGGCAGACGACAGAGGCGAACGTCCTTTTTAAGTAAAGCAATCAGCATGTTGTGGCTCCCCGAATGAAGTCCTTGAATACGTCATCGAGACTCAAGCCGCTGACCGAAACGTCCTCCACGTCGTTCTCCTCGCGAACCCTAACCAGAACGTCGTCTGAGAATGGATGAATCGTCAGTTGCCACTCATTTCTGCTTCCTCGCGCTTGCCAGCCCGGAACTCAACGCGGATTCAAACAGTTCACGAATCCGAACAGGCTGCAATTCCGCTGCCAGCGCCGCATCGATGCCTCTTTGAAAAACCGCGACAACTTCTCGCTCCCGCTTTTTTCGGGCGGCCTTGCCTTGGCGTTCGACAACGAAGACGCCAATTCCACGACGAGATTCGATCACTCCTTCGCGTTCCAGTTCTTCATACGCTCGTTGCACGGTGTTTGGGTTGACTTGGATCTCCACCGCCAGCGCCCAGAGTGATGGCAGCGCTTCCCCAGCGCGATAGACTCCAGCATCGATGGAGTCGCGAACCTGGGAAACAATCTGGCGATAGATCGGAATGTTGCTTTTCGGGTCAATGATCATAAAAGAGCCTCTGTTTTAGTGCACTAGTGCAGTCCACGCTGCCCATCGATCCAAGACAAGTAGGGCCGGTTCCTACCGGCCGCGCCCCTCTCCCTCGCCGCGCCCCGACTTCCATGGCCGGTGGGAGCGAACTCTGCTGGCTGGCCGGTGGGAACCGGCCCTACCCGTTACCCTTTGCGGCCGGTGGGAACCGGCCCTACTCGCGTTATCATGATGGCATGCCAAATTGGAGACGCGCTGTTGTTCCTGGTGGAACGTATTTCTTTACCGTCGTGACCGACCAACGCAGGCCGGTCTTCGATTCAGAAAACGCGCGAACGATTCTTGGAAACGTGATGCGGGAATGTCAGCAGACGCATCCGTTTGAAGTTCGCGCAATTGTGTTGTTGCCCGATCATCTTCATTCCATTTGGTGCATGCCTCCTGGTGATGCCAACTACTCCGGCCGTTGGCAGTGGATGAAGACACAATTCACGAAGCGTTGGCTTGCGTCGGGCGGTTTAGAATGCGAGGTAACACAAGGTCGAAAAAACGATGGTCGCCGTGGAGTTTGGCAGCCGAAGTTTTGGGAACATACGATTGAAGAGGAAGAAGATTTTGAGAGCCACTTTGACTACATTCACTACAACCCGGTAAAGCATGGATATGTACGCTGTCCGGTTGAGTGGGAATGGTCAAGCTTTCACCGCTGGGTCCGAAAGGGCGTCTACTCAAATCACTGGGCATGTGGTCATCGCAATCCAGAACTCAACTTCGACCGAATCGAAAAGACGGTGGGCGAGTAGGGCCGGTTCCCACCGGCCGCGCCCCGAATTGGCCCCTCTCCGATGGCCGGTGGGAACCGGCCCTACTTTTCTGGCCGGTGGGAACCGGCCCTACTTTTCTGGCCGGTGGGAACCGGCCCTACTTTTCTGGCCGGTGGGAACCGGCCCTACTTGGGTTGGCTGATCGATGGTTCGCCGCTGAGCGGTCGGGTGGAGGTGACGCGGGCGGCGGATTGGCCGCTGGTGGGTGTTGGTCGGCTGGGTGGCATCAGGATTTGCATCAGTGATGAGGTTTGTTGGGAGACAGGGACCATCACGCTGTGCTCGGGCGCCAGCGCGGCTTGCAGCTGCGTTGCTTGGAGCCAATCTCCGTTTGATTCGGCCAGCGAATGTCCGTCGGCACAAATCACCACGCCTGAATGAAGTCCCTCGTAGCCGATCTCGGTGCGGCAAATTCCGTCCAGACGCAGGAGCGGACCGTTCAAGTTGAATCCGATTGCCAGGCGATCGTAGCCGACGGCTTTGTCGAACTGGGCCACCGCAAATCCGAGGTGGCGACGGGCTGATCGCAGCAGTGACGGCCCGATCTGTCCGTCTCTTGCTCGCAAGGCTCCGGCGATGTCGACCACCTGCGTTGTGTTTTCTTCTCGGACGATGCGGCAGCGATCCAAATGCAATCTCGCGCTCGACGCGGTGAGTTTGTGGGAGAGATTTTCAAACCAACTGCTGAGCGATAGATCGAGAAAATCGGAGCCGCCCAAATCGATGCTCCAACCGTCGCGTGAAAGTGTCCATCGCAATGTTCCGACGAACTGAGCGTCATCGCCCAGTTGCCCCAGCGGCGGTAGGTATTCGGCCAGGGCAGAGCAGGGGAGTGGATCGGTGGTGCGAAGCGTCCACGAAGTCGACGGCGCCTCACCCTCACGATCTCGAACCACCGTGATCCCAACCGGCGATTTTAACATTGCCGAATTGTATCCGTTGGCTGGAAAGCACTGTGCCGTGACTTCGATCGCGTTGGTTTGCCGCCGAGGACGAATCCATGCATCGACTCGGGTCATTGGCAGTGGTCCCACCGTACTGTGGATCGTCAGGTCGTTGACCGCCAGCCGGACCGATCGAGTTGTCTGTTCGGGGCGGCAGAGAAAGCGATCGTGAAGCAGTTTCCATACCTGCGCCAGCTGGGTTGATTGCAGTTCAGGTTGTTGCAGCAGGATGGATATCGAATCGCCGTGGTCGGCCCATTGGGCCTGGCGGATGCGGGCGACCTGGCGCTGCGTCTCCGGATCAAGCAGATCGATTCCTTGCAAAGTCAGCGTCGACGGCGCGGCGCGGCGAAAGTCTTCCACCTTGACCACCAGCCCGACATCTCGCGACAAGTCAGCTTCGATTGACGCCAGGCTGCGCCGATGCCACCAGGGTGTCCATGTCACCACGATGATCAACAGCACCGCGAAAGTGGGAATCGCGCAGCAGAAAACGAACGTCATTCGCGCAATCGCACGCTCAGTCCGTTCATGCACGGGTGGAATCCTTTCCGCCGACAACGGTATGCTGCCCAGACATCGGATTATGCTAGCAATCCGATCTCCGGTTTCAGAAGTGGTGTTGCGATCTTAGATTCACAGCGACGGCTCCGTCAAAGCTGAAACTCGACATAAAAAGTGGCACTGGAAAGTTTGCGTTATGTGGGCAAGCCCAGCGAAGCATTGGTTTTTGATAGCACTGGCGATCTGCTTCGCAACCGGTTACCTGGCTGCCGATTCGCTTCAGACGTTGCGGCAGCAGCACACGCTGCGCAGCGGGATCGTTTTCGCGGTCATGTGGGCGATGGGGGTAACGTTGAAAGCCGAAACCATTCGCAGCAGCCTGGCTCGTCCCCTGCCGGCGTTGCTGGCGATTGGAATCAACGTGGTGCTGGTGCCAGTGTTGTGTGTGCCGCTGGCCTGGTTTCTGCCGGACCGGTTGTTTGGCGGACTCTTTGTGGCGGCGATCGTGCCCTGCACGCTTGCCTCTGCTTCGGTGTGGACTCGCAAGGCGGGTGGGGATGATTCCATCGCGATGATGACGACGGTGGTGACCAATTTGGCTTGTTTGATCGTGGTACCGATCGGCATTTCGCTGGTTTTGTCGGCGACCACGCAGGTGTCGGGTGTGGATCAGATGAAAAAGTTGGCGATCGTGGTCGTCTTGCCGTTGGTGCTTGCTCAGGTGATGAGGCGATTCGGGTTGGCCGGCTGGGCCGATCGCAACAAATTGCGTCTGTCCTTTTTTGGCCAACTGGGAATCTTGTCGATGGTTGTCTTTGGCGCGGTCGCCGGTGCCACCGCGGTACAAGGTGATCAGGGTGGCGGCCCGCAGACTTTCGATTGGCTCTCGGGTGTCTACATGTTGTTGGCGGCGGTTCTGCTTCACGTGGTCGTGTTGTACGCTGGGATCTGGCTTGCCCGGCGGCTGGCGTGCCGGCGCGAAAGCCAGGTGGCGGTGGGGATCGCCGGCAGCCAAAAAACGTTGATGGTCGGATTGCCGATTGCCATCGATTGTGGCGTAAGCGTGGTTCCGATGTTGATCTATCATCTCGGTCAACTGGTCATCGACACGTTGGTCGCACAGCGTTGGCAGGTGGACAGCGATGTCCTGTTGGACGACCCGTCGAACGATCCGCCCGCCGATACCAGCACCAGTACAGATTCGGACCCTTGAGCGACACAAAACTCGATCTGATCGCCGCCTGCGCCTTTGGGCTCGAAGCCGTGGTGAGGCGCGAGCTGGATGCGCTGGGCATCGAGTCGGCGATCGGTCAGCCGGGTCGAATTCATTTTCGTGGCGATTTCGAAACGATTGCCCGCACCAACATTTGGCTGCGCACCGCCGATCGGGTGCTGATTCGCGTCGCCGAATTTCCCGCCGCCGATTTTGATGCGCTCTTCGAAACCACGCGGGATATACCCTGGGGGCAGTGGTTGCCAGCCGACGCGGCGTTTCCTGTCACCGGCCGGTCGATCAAATCGCAGCTGTCGAGTGTGCCGGCGTGCCAACGAGCTGTGAAACGAGCCATCGTCGATGCGTTGCGCCGTGACCACGCGACGACGGAGCTGCCGGAATCGGCCGCGGAATACAAGGTCGACATTGCCCTGCTGAAAGACACTGCAACGTTGACAATCGATACCACCGGCCGATCGCTGCACCGCCGTGGGTACCGCACCAGCATTTCCAGGGCTCCGCTAAAAGAAACATTGGCCGCCGCACTGGTGATGCTGAGTTATTGGCGCCGCGATCGGCCGGCGATCGATCCCTTCTGCGGCAGCGGCACGATTCCGATCGAAGCAGCACGGATAGGGCGCAACATGGCGCCGGGAAAACAGCGCCAATTCGCCGCCGAAAGTTGGCTCGGCGTGCCGATGTACGAAGGGGCGCCCGCCGATCTTTGGCAGCAGGTTCGACAAGAAGCGATCGATGCAGAATTGCCGGCGCTGGAGGAACGGATCATCGGCATCGACATCGACGGCAAGGTGTTGCAGGCAGCCAGAGACAACGCGGTCCGAGCGGGTGTTGCCGACGACATTCACTTTCAAACCGGCGCGATGCAGCGGACAAGCAGCAGCAAGCGATTTGGATGTTTGATCACCAATCCACCTTATGGTCAGCGGATCGGAGATCGCCAGTTGGACGATCTTTACGCATCGATCCCGGAAGTGTTGGCAAAACTTCCCACCTGGTCTCACTATTTTTTGACGGCCTATCCTCGCTTTGAAAAGGTCGTTGGACGACAAGCAGATCGTCGCCGCAAACTTTACAACGGGCGTATCGAATGCACCTACTACCAATTCCACGGGCCCAAGCCGGTCGTCAATGAAGGTGCCGCCAGTGATGAAGTCGGGAAACCGTATGTTCACGCATCGGGGCCGGCAGCTTTCGGTCAGCTCAGTGAAAAGGCGGATGAGCAAGCCAAGCTCTTTGCGTCGCGGCTGACCAAGCGGGCCAAGCATCTGCGTCGCTGGCCCACCCGGCGCGGGATCACTTGCTTTCGGTTGTATGAACGGGATATCCCCGAAATTCCGTTGGTCGTCGATCGTTATGAAGACTATCTGCACATCTCGGAATACGAACGTCCCCACGATCGCGATCCTGCCCAACATTCCAACTGGCTGGATTTGATGGCGGCGACCGCGGCGGAAACTTTGCAAGTGCCGAAGAAGAACGTTTTTCTAAAACAGCGCAAACGGCAGCGGGGAACGAACCAACACGAGAAGCTGGATCAGACCGGAAAGTTGATCGAGGTCAACGAAGGGGGGTTGAAGTTTCTGGTGAACCTGGCCGACTACGTGGATACCGGTCTGTTTCTGGATCACCGCGAAACCAGAAACATGGTTCGGCAAGCGGCCGAGGGCGCGACGATGCTGAACCTCTTCGCCTACACCGGATCGTTCACCGTCTACGCGGCTGCCGGTGGTGCGCGGCGGACCGTCTCGGTCGACATGTCGCGAACCTACCTCGATTGGGCGCGGCGGAACATGCATCACAACGGTTTTGACGGTGACCAACACCAGTATGTCGCCAGCGACGTGGGCCAGTTTGTTCGCCAGCATTCTCCTGGTGAGATGTACGATCTGGTCGTGCTCGATCCGCCCACCTTCTCCAACAGCAAGCGGACCGAGCAGGATTGGAACCTGCAAACCGATGCGGTACCGCTCTTGCTGGACCTGCTGCCATTGGTTCGCAAAGGGGGCGTGATTTTTTTCTCGAATAATTTCCGGCGTTTCAAATTTGATTCCAGCAGCCTGCCGGTACGGGAGATTCACGAGATCAGCAAGCAGACCGTCCCGGAGGAATTCCGCAACCGCCGAATCCATCGTTGCTGGCGAATCGTCCGCTGAGCCAGCCATGCCATGCCCTTGAACAAACACCCCCTCTTCGCGTACATTCCGGGGCTCGCCAGGCTGTATGAAAGCCAGCCACGCATTCCACCCCAGCAGAGAAACAGGCCATGAAAGAGGGCATTCACCCCAAATATCAGGAAACGACCGTCACCTGCGGTTGCGGCAACAGTTTCACCACTCGCAGCGTGCGGCCGGAATTGAAGGTCGACATCTGCAACGAGTGTCATCCTTTCTATACGGGAAAGCTGAAGTACGTTGACACAGCGGGTCGAATCGACAAGTTCCAGAAGAAGTTTGCCGCCGGTACCTACGGTTCGCTGGCACCCAAGAAAAAGAAAGCCAAAAAGAAATAGTCCCGTGGGCTGACTTGTCCCAAGTCGGCGAACCAGCCGTCGCGCGCACCTTCATCCGCTCTTCCATCTCCTGCGCCAATTGCGCAACCCAACTGTGCGTTTCCCGCTCCTCTCGCTAAGATTCCCCGTATGAGCGGATCGATAC
Source organism: Rubripirellula sp. (assembly GCA_965222745.1). Lineage (GTDB taxonomy): Bacteria > Planctomycetota > Planctomycetia > Pirellulales > Pirellulaceae > CBDCUW01. The sequence continues at coordinate 3,007,536 of CBDCUW010000005.1, read as the reverse complement.
GGGACACATTGGAAGAAAAGCTGGCGCGATTCCAGCAATTGGAACGAGACATGGCGGACCCCGAAGTGCTCGGGGACGGGGCTCGGATGAGTGCTGCTGCGCGCGAGCATGGCGGGTTGGCAAAAGTCGCCAACAAGTACCGTGACTTCAAACGGATGACCGACGAAATCCGCGGTTGCCAGGAAATGGCGGCGGCAGCCGAGGATGCCGAAGAACGAGAAATGGCGGAAGTGGAGATGGCCGAGTTGCGCGGCCAACGTGAAGAGCTTTGGGAAGAGCTCTTGTCGCTGACCGTCGGCGGCGAAGATAGCCACCGCACTCGATGCGTGATGGAGATTCGAGCCGGAACCGGGGGCGATGAGGCGGCGCTGTTCGCGCGTGATCTTTATGAGATGTATCGTCGCTACGCCGAGCAAAAGAGTTGGAAGAGCGAGATCATGGATGCCAGCCCGACCGAAATGGGCGGATTCAAAGAAATCACGTTGACCCTGGAAGGCGAAAACGTCTACCGCGATCTGCAGTACGAATCGGGCGGACACCGGGTGCAGCGAGTTCCTGAAACGGAGACACAGGGGCGAGTCCATACTTCCGCCGCCACGGTCGCCGTGATGCCGGAGCCGGAAGATGTCGAAGTGGAACTCAAATCGGACGATTATCGGGTCGACAAATTCGGCGCTTCGGGGCCCGGTGGTCAGCACGTCAACAAGACCGAATCGGCAATCCGTCTGACTCACCATGACACTGGCATCGTGGTGCAGTGCCAGGATGAAAAGAGCCAGCACAAAAACCTGGCCAAGGCGCTGCGGGTTTTGAAAGCCAGGATCTACGAAAAGAAGCGAGAGGAAGAAGCGACCAAGCAGGCCGAGGCTCGGAAAGGATTGATCGGTTCAGGGGATCGCAGCCAGCGGATTCGCACCTACAACTTCCCGCAAAACCGATTGACCGATCATCGCATCAACCTGACCCTTTACAAGTTGGATCAAATCATGACCGGTGACCTCAGCCCGGTGACCGACGCATTGATCGAATACGACCGCGATCAGTTGCGCGGCGACATGGTCGATTGAACGTCCGCGATCTTGCCGCGATCGCATACTCCCTTTCCGGCCCAGCCGAAACGAAACGCGAAAGACCATCGCCCGTAGGAATCGACATGTCCCATCGCCAGGATGAGCAGAGTGCCGCGGGGTCGCAAGATTCGCAGCCATGGACGGTGCTGCGATTGTTGGAATGGACGAGCCAGTTTTTTAAAGGGCGGGGCAGCGAGTCGCCTCGATTGGATGCCGAGATCTTGTTGGCCCATGTGCGGCAGTGCAGTCGGATCGAACTCTATACTGCCTTTGCCGACGTCCCTGATGAAAAGCAACGAGTCGCCTTTCGCGAGATGGTTCGCAGGCGGGGTGAAGGGATGCCCGTGGCCCAGTTGGTGGGCTATCGCGAGTTTTATTCATTGCAGTTTCGCGTCGACGAAAACGTGTTGATCCCACGGCCGGAAACGGAGCATTTGGTGGTCGAAGCGCTCGACTGCGCCAAAAAACTACCCCAGCGTGATCGTCCGATCCGGGTTGCCGACATCGGTACCGGCAGCGCCGCGATCGCAGTTTCCTTGGCCAAGAATCTTAAAAACGTCCAAGTGACAGCGGTCGATTGCAGTCCCCAAGCATTGCACATCGCGCGGTGGAATGTGGATCAGCATGATGTTGCTGCAGCGGTGGACCTGGTCGAAAGCGACTTGTTCTCGGCGATCGATTCGACGATCAAGTTCGATATCGTCTGCAGCAACCCTCCTTACGTCGCCGAAGCGGAATATGCCGAACTGTCACCGACGGTGCGCGATTTCGAGCCGAAAATGGCGCTCGTTTCGGGACCGACCGGGACGGAGTGCATCGAACGTTTGCTGCGCGACGCGCCCGATCACATCGAACCTGGCGGCCGGTTGATCATCGAACTGAGTCCGATGATCGCCGATGCATGTGCCGGACTGGCTGAACAAAGTCCGGCGCTGACCGACCTGCGGTTCATCAAAGATCTGGATGGCCATCGCAGGATTCTATCGTTGGAACGAAAGTGATCGCCCAAGTTCGTTCTATTGCGCCTTCAAGTAATCACACAGCACGGCGACGTTGTCGATGAACGTTTGTGATTGGACGACACCTTCGCTGGGGATCACTTTCTTGGCCTGGGCGTCTCGCACAAAACCGGGTTCGAGCCAAGCGCCGTCGGCGCGCTGGGCTTGAAGGATCTCGGCGACTTGTGATTCCAGATCGCTGCGGGTCACCGGCGTTTCTTTTCGTTGGCCGACCGCCTTCTTGTAATCGAGCAGCAGTGGTTCCAGCCGAGAATCGATGATGAACCCGTAGTGGTCGGGCATTTCGCGATCATCGTAGGTGAGTTTGTAATCTTTAGAAAAATAGATCGGGCGATTGGTTTTCAGCTCGTAATAGCGGGCCAGTCGTCCGTCCTGCCGCAGCGAGGATTTCAGGTAAACGTAGGCGCGGCGAAACGATTCCAGAAAGCGTTTGTCTTTGGTTTTTCGATACAGCAGCAACAGCGTATCGAGTACGTCTTGGGATTCGCCGCCGGTGATCGCTGGCGGTTCGAACTTTCGATCCCAAACGGGCTGCATCTTTCGATCGTATTGTTGCGCCCATGCCGGTTGTGGATCGGGCATTTGAGCCCGCAACAGAAACTCTCCGCCGCGAATCGCACTCTTTCGGTACCGATCATCCTGGTAGACCTCGGCTGCGACCAGCATGGTGCGAATCATGTTCAGCGTGATGCGATCGTTCAGCATGTAGCAGCCGTGGAAATCATTTGTCGAAACGCGGGTCCACGAATCGGGATAAGTCGCCTGCAAAACGGGGTAATGGCTTTCGCTGGGGGTTTCCATCGCGAAGCGGTCATAATTGTGTCCCCAGGCACCAACCGGGTATTGAGCGCCCAATGTCGATCGCAGCGCGTAGGCGGCCGCCTCGTGCACCGCGGCATCCTTGAATTCCAAAGTCGCATCGAGTCTGGCCAAAAATCGAATTGCCGCCGGAGTGGTGTCATCGTCGATCAGCGTCTTGTTGGTTTTGTACTTTCGTTGCCGCCACACATCCCAGCCACCCGGTTTGGGCGTGGTGGCGATCTTTTCTTTCGCCCCCTGGGGTTCCACGCGGTAGGGAATCTTGGCTCGCGCTGCCGGATCGAATTCGATCGAGTAGCCCCAGCCGCCGGAGCGCAGTTGGCCTTGGATCAGCGCCTCGGCCGCCGCTTGGGCGGCCTTCAGATGAGAAGCGTCGCCGGTCGCTCCATGTGCGTTCAAGAAGGCCATCCCAACGGCGGGCGTGCCGGGTGGTTGCACCCAAATGCGATTGGGACCGGCAACTCCTTCACCGTTGCTGTAGTGACCGTCGGCGCTGGAAGTCCACGCATAGCCGCCGTGCACCGAAATCTTTTCGGACATGAAACTGGTGGCCAATCGCAGCGACTGCTTGACCTCTTCCGGATCGACCCCGAAAGCCAAAACCGCAGGCGAACCGAAAACGGCAAGAACCAGCAAAGCGAATCGAGACATCGATAGCTCCCTCGTAGGCCGACTTGTCCCCAAGTCGGCGATTCTGATCGAAGTTGCGCGCGCCGACTTGGGACAAGTCGGCCTACGGTGGCCCAGTTTAATCGAGCGCCTTGTCGCTGATGTCCTTGCGGCACCAGGCTCCCGGCCAGCGAATTTCTTTGACCGCTTTGTAGGCTTGCAACTTTGCTCCGCTGATGCTGCCGCCCAGCGCTGTCACGCCCAGGACTCTACCGCCGCTGGTTAGCACGCGGTCCTCTTCCAATTGCGTGCCGGCGTGAAAGACTTTGACGTCATCGATCTGGTCGGCACGATCCAGCCCCGAAATCTCTCGGCCCTTCTGGTAGTCACCCGGATAGCCCTCACTGGCCATCACCACGCAGATGCTGGGACGCTCGTCCCACTCCAGCGGCGGCAGATCTCGCAGACGTCCCTCGACGGTTGCTTCCAGGATGTCGACCAGGTCGGTTTTCAAACGCATCAGCAGCGGTTGGCATTCGGGATCCCCGAACCGGACATTGAACTCCAGCACCTTCGGGCCGGCCGCGGTCAACATCAGCCCGGCGTACAACACGCCCTTGAAAGGTTTTCGCGATCGTTTCATAGCGTGAACGACTGGAACCAAAACGTCCGATTCGATCTTTTCCATCAGTTCTTCGTCCACGATCGGCGTGGGGCAGTAGGCACCCATGCCGCCGGTGTTGGGCCCGGTGTCTCCGTCAAAGGCCGGTTTATGGTCCTGGGCGGCGGGCAAGGTAACGATCGTTTCGCCGTCGGTGATCGCCAACACGCTCGCTTCCTGCCCGATCAATTTCTCTTCGATGATCAATTCGTTTCCTGCTTCGCCGAACTCGCGGCGCGACGCGATGCGATCGATCGCTTCCAGAGCCTCGCTTCGGGTATCGCAGACAATCACCCCTTTGCCGGCAGCCAAACCGTCGGCTTTGACGACGACGTGAACTGGATCGTTGGGATCACTGTAACGATCCTTGATGTAGCGAACGGCCTCGTCGGCATCACGAAACGTCTGGTAGCTGGCGGTGGGGATGTCGGCGGTATGAAGCAGGTTCTTGCAAAACACCTTGCTCCCTTCCAGCTCGGCCGCCGCTTGGGAAGGTCCGAAAACTCGCAAGCCGGCTGCTTCCATCTCATCGACCAGGCCGTCGACCAGTGGGGCTTCGGGGCCAACGACCACCAAATCGACCTCGTTCTCCTTGGCAAACCGAATCAACGCGGGTTTGTCGGTCGCCGAAATCGGCACATTGGTGGCATCCTTGGCGGTGCCGGCGTTGCCGGGGGCAACCCACACCTCGTTGACACGCGGACTTCGAGCGATTTTCCAGGCCAATGCATGTTCGCGTCCGCCGCCACCGACAATCAATACCTTCATGCCATCTCGCTCTTCATTGCGTAATGCGTCTTTGCCGCCATCGAAACGGCGGCAATGTTACGACGCCGAATCGGCCACAGAAATGGGTGGTCACTGGCGATTGCGGCCCACTCTACCCTCCGGTGGGCCGTCGACTGTGATCAAAGTGAACACTCTTGTGTCCTCTGGTGACCACCTGACAGAAGAAAATATCACCCCATCGGCCGCATAGCGGTAGACAGGGTGCCTGTAGCCAATAAAATAAGGAAAGTCCCTCCGGAAGATGTAGTCTGCCATCTTTCCCACAGCCCCACCCCAGGGATGGCACATTTTCCGCTGACGACTAATTTTGACGAGGGCGGCGACTGGTTCATTCACCTTGGTGCCAGTCGCCGCCTTTCTTGTTTTGGCAACGATCGTCTAAAAAGTCGTCTGATTTGGCCGGTTTATCTCCCCCCACCAAGTTAGCGCGCGCCGGGACAGGTTCTGCCCCAGCCGCCTTTCACCAGGAGCGAATGGAGTGAAGATTGCAACTCGTTTCCTGATCCTTGCGCTGATCACACTGACGGCCAACGGCGCCGAAACGGGGGATTTGAAGATTCGCTTTGAATATGGCGGCGATCCCCCGAAACCGCTTCCGGTCAACGTGACTCAGGATAGTGCGTTTTGTGGTAAGCACGGACTGACCAACGAGCGGTTGTTGGTTCATCCGGAAAACAAAGGCATTCAAAACGTCTTGGTTTATGTTTACACCGGGCGAGGTGGGTCGAAGTTGCCCGCGATGACGTTGAACAAGGAGACTCACACGCTGGCGAACAAGGATTGCCGGTTCGAGCCGCGAATCGTCATCGCCAAGGTGGGAGATACATTGAAAGTGACCAATCCCGATCCGGTCGGCCACAACGCGAATGTCGGACTGTGGGAAAAACCGGTCAATTTGACGATCCCACCCGGCGGCGAGGAATTCATTCCGCTGGAGGTCAAAGAGCCGGCACCGGCACCAGTGGCATGCAACATTCACCCTTGGATGTCGGCGCATGTGGTTGTGTTGGAACACCCCTATGCCGCCAAAAGCGATCGCAGTGGTGAACTGACGATCAAGGGTCTACCGGCCGGAGAAGAATTGGTGTTTCGCGCCTTTCACGAGGCGGGATCGATCAAGGAAGTCAAAATCGACGGCAAGGACGTCGAATGGAAGCTCAGCAGGTTTGAGGTTAAGATCAAACCTGGAATGAATGACTTGGGAACAGTCGTGATTCCGGCCGATTCACTCCGAGCCGATTGATGCCCCCATCACGCCAGGAAGGCTCTGTGACGCCAGGAAGGCACCTGTAAATGATCACTCTATCCCTTCCCGATAAAACGTAGAAAAGCTGACATGAACTGGACGACCTCGCTTTCCAAGTATTCCATGAACTTTGTGGGACTTGCCCTCGTTGCGGCGGTCGTGGTGCTCCTGCCCGTGGGCTGTACCACCGAATCGGACACCGCGACCACCGTTCCCGAAGTCGAAACGGAAACGCCCGCTCCCGCCGAGCCGACGCAAGAAGAAACGACCACCGAGGCGGTAGAAGAAACCACTGAGGAAGAACCGGCACCGGTCGAGGAAGAAGCGGCACCGGTCGAGGGAAAAGCGGCACCGGTCGAGGAAGCTGCCGAGCCGGTCGAGGAGGTTGCCGAGCCGACGCAGGGAGAATCGAAAGAAGCAGCTTCGGACGAATTACCCGACAACGCCGGCGCGATGGGTGAATTGAAAATCCGTTTTGTTTATGGCGGGGACGAAAAGGCTTACTCCGACGGTGATGATTCAAAAACCGCGCCCAGTTTCGAGCCCAGAAAAGAAAAGATCACCGCCGATCCCGAATTTTGCGGCAAGTTCGATATCCGCAGCGAAAAACTGCTGGTCAACCCGAAAAACAAAGGGATCAAGAACGTCGTGGTCTACGTTTACACCGGCCGCGGTGGCTCCGATTTGCCCGACTATCCCAATGCCGGCAAGACGCACACGCTGGCCAACAAGAACTGCCGGTTCGAGCCTCACGTGGTGATCTGCCAGACTGGTGACACGTTGAAGGTGACCAATCCCGATGCCGTTGGACACAACGCGAACCTTGCTTTTTTCAACAACAAGGCTCAAAACCCCACCATTCCCGCCAGCCAGGAAAAATCGTTTTTGCTGGAGGAAAGTGAGCCGGCGCCGATTCCGGTCACCTGCAACATCCACCCTTGGATGAACGCTCGCATCGTGGTCCTGGATCATCCTTTTGCTGCTGCCAGTGATGAAGATGGCAATCTGTCGATCAAGGGATTGCCCACCGGCGAAAAGCTTGCTTTCCGCGTCAATCACGAAGCCGGGTCGATTCGGTCGGTCGAGATCGATGGCGAAGAGGTGGAGTGGAGCCGCAGCGTGTTCGAGGTCGAGATCAAGCCGGGAGCCAACGACCTGGGTACCGTGGTGTTGTCGGCCGAGGCTCTGAAGGCCAACTGAGGAAGCGGTAGTCCGACTTTTGCCCCCAAGTCGGCGAGCGTACCAGCACCCAGTCGACGATTCTGGAATTCTCTGAATTCGCTTCGTAGCCAGTTCGGAGAACTGGCCGACAGTGGGTGCGACAATAGGTAGCGATTGTCTGTCACTGCGATTCGCGGTTCAATTCAGTGATGTTCCGCGCATTTTTCCTAGCGATAGTCGCCGTTGCCCTGGCCGGTTGTGATGCTCCTGTGGAGCGATTCGAGCCGAACAAGGTCTACGCGTTGACTTTGGACCGATCGTTGTCGACGCCCGCCGACGCGGCGCTGGATGACGCCGCGCAGGTGGTCGAGCAGCTTTTTGGTACTCCCGACACGCCTCGTTGGCCCAGCCAATGGCTGGACGATCGGTCACTTGCAGCCCTGGTTAGTTCGCAGCGGTTGGCGCGGGCAGCCGGCGCAGTCTCCAGCGATCGCGAGGGCGTCAATCAGGGGTTGTATCGAAAACACTGCGTTCATTGTCACGGTATCAACGGCGGCGGCGCCGGCCCGGCATCGTTGCTGCAAAATCCCTACCCACGTGATTTTCGTCACGGCGTTTTCAAGTGGAAGTCCACCGAGCGAGCCGCCAAACCGACTCGCCACGATCTTCGCTCGTTACTTCATCGCGGTGTTGCCGATACGGCGATGCCCTCGTTTCGGCTGTTGGAAGAGGAAGACATCGAAGCGCTGCTCGACTACGTGATTTATCTGTCGGTCCGCGGGGAAGTGGAACGGCGATTGGCCGCCGCGGCAGTGATCGAATTGGGTTACGAGGAGACTGCCCCCGAGCCGCCGTGGCGACTGGTTTCGATCGACGATAGCGAGGCGGGCCAATTGGTTCGCGAGACGATCGACCGAGTCGCCAGAAGTTGGGCCGAGGCGGAAGAGCAGGTCGTGGAAGTGCCTGATGAGACGGAGCTGCACGGCGAGGAATTGCGCGCGTCGATCGAGCGGGGCAAGGACATTTTTCACGGACAGATCGCCAGTTGTGTCGGATGCCATGGACCTGCGGGAAACGGGCAGGCGGTCACTTTGGACTACGACGATTGGGCCAAGGAATATTCCACGCGGATCGGTTTGACCCCGACCGATCCGCAGGCAATGCGTCCGTTTCGAGATGCCGGTGCGCTTCCCCCGCGGCAGTCCCGACCACGAAAGCTTGCCGGCGGTGTCTTTCGTGGTGCTGGCGATGGTCCGGCGATCTTTCGGCACATCTCCCAAGGAATCGCCGGCACACCGATGCCGTCGGTCGACATCACCACGGCGGGCACAGGAATCGGTTTGACTCCGCAGCAGGCGTGGGACCTGGTACGGTACGTTCGATCACTCGGAAAGCACTCGGACGATCATGAGTGAAGACAGTTATCGCAGCATCGGAGCCATCATCGGAATCACGACCGGATTGGTCGTGATGTTTTCGCTGGGCATCAGTGGGATGATTCCCGGCGCGTTGTTCGGCGCCGGCGGTGCGGTTGCCGGCGGAATCATGGGCGAGCGGGTTTTTGCCTGGCGTCATCGAGGATGATCTGAATGACCGATCGCGAAATCGACATCCCGCCCGGCCGCTGGTTGCACCGTTTTACCGTGCTGGCGGTATGCCTGATCTGGCCGTTGATTTGGGTCGGCGGTCTGGTCACCACTTACGATGCTGGGATGGCGGTGCCCGATTGGCCCGGCACCTATGGGTACAACTTGTTTCTTTATCCGATCGGGACTTGGTTGTCGGGGCCTTTTGACCTGTTCATCGAACATGGTCATCGGCTGTTGGGGGCCGTGGTGGGGATGGTGGCAATCGTGATCGTGGGACTGGCTGCCCGCCAAGATCCTCGCCGTTGGGTACTCGGTTTGGCGATCGGGATCCTGTTGGCTGTGGTCAGCCAAGGAGTTTTGGGCGGGCTCCGAGTCGTGTTGAGCGATCGGACGTTGGCGATGCTGCACGGGTGTTTTGGGCCGGCCGTATTCGCGCTTTGCGTGGTGGCCGCGGTGGTGACGAGCCGGTTCTGGTGGCGAAATTCCCTCGGTGAGCCCGTTTTTTCCGATTCGACGAAACCGGAATCGGTCGATCGCGATCTGCGACCGATTGGCAGAGGATTCGTCTTTCTGACAGCAGCGTTGGTGGCGATCGCCTATACCCAATTGCTATTAGGTGCCCAGATTCGCCATGTTCAGCCCGATGCGCCTCCCGGCCGGTTTGCCATGTTGGTGGCTGCTCACGTGGTGATAGCATTTTTTCTGTGGGCGATCACCGCATTGGCGTGGTGGCGGTTTCGCAGGTGCGGCGATTTGACGCTCTCGCGTCCTGGCCTGGGGCTGATAGGATTAGTGGCCATTCAGATCACCCTGGGAATCGGAACTTGGGTGGTTAGCTACGGCTGGCCATCGTTCTTACAGTGGTTTCCAGGCGCGTCGGGTTTCCGGATTGAATCGAAAGGCTTTGTCGATTCGATCGTGGTGACCGCCCATGTCGCGACAGGATCGTTGATCCTTGCCGTGTCAACGATGGTATTGGTTCGTGTGTTAAGAATTCGTCACCACCGAATCGAACTGTCGTCGGAATCAGGAACAACAGGCGACTCTTCCTCCTTTTCTGCAACGACCTAAACGATCAAGTTCATGGCTACTGATTTGTTGACCATTGATGCCGCGATAGAAACGCCGGTGCAAGCTGCCGGTGGCAGCGAGGGTCAACAGTCGACCGGTAACGCAGGTCGCTTGTCGATGGGGCAGGGCAGTGTTTCGGTTTCTGTCAGTGCGAACTCAGATACGTCTTCGCCGCAGGCTGCCGCGCGATCCCTTTCGATGGTGATCGCCGACTATGTGCAACTGACCAAGCCGCGCATCGTGGTGATGATTCTGGTGACGACAGCGGCGACCGGAATGATTGCCGCCGGTGGCCTGATTCCCTTTGTTCCGTTGCTCTGGTTGATGCTGGGAACGGCGGCGGTGGCGGCCAGTGCCGGCGCGGCCAATCAAATTTGGGAACGGTCAGTCGATCGTCGTATGCCGCGCACCGCAACACGTCCTTTGCCCGATCGCCGCATGAATGTGGCCCCCGCCGCCATCTTCACTGCCGCCCTGGGAATCGCGGGCACATGGCTGTTGCTTTGGCAATTTGATGTGGTGCCGGCGATGGTGGGAGTGGTGACGTGGCTGCTTTACGTGTTGGTCTACACGCCGATGAAGACGCGCACGTCTTGGAATACAACGGTCGGTGCCGTCGCCGGCGCGCTGCCGGTATTGATCGGTTACACGGCGTTGGGTGGTTCGCTCTTGGATCCGGCGGCGTGGTTGTTGGTGGGCGTACTGGTTGCCTGGCAGTACCCTCACTTCATGGCGATCGCTTGGATGTACCGTCGTCAGTACGACGAAGCCGGTTTTCGGATGACGACGACGGTCGAACCGACTGGACGCTCGGCAGCCATTCAAAGCGTCGCCGGTTCGGTGGTGCTGATCATCTGTGGCGTGGCATTGTGCTTGCTGCCAGTGGGAATCGTCGGCGCGATTGTTGGGTCCTTGGGAGTGTTTGCCAGTTGCTACCCGATGTTGCGAGCTTCGATTTGTTTTGCTCTACAGCCCGGTGACACGCGAGCTCGCAAGTTGCTTCGCAGTTCGTTGTTGGTACTTCCGGCGGTGCTGGCGATTGTGACGCTCCGAGTCTTCTGGTGAGCTCGGAAGCGGTGATGTTGATGGACCAGTCAGGTGGGTGAGACGTCGGCCGATCCGCTGTGCGTCGTCTGTGATCTGCACCACCGCTACGGCGACCACGTGGCGCTAGCTGGAATCGACTACTGCGCACGATCAGGAGAGATCTCCGCACTGTTGGGGCCCAACGGCAGTGGCAAGACAACACTTTTTCGGTTGCTTTGCACCTTGTTGCCGATTCAGCGAGGCCAAATCACGATCGACGGCATCGATTGCGCGTCCGATCCGCTGGCCGTGCGTTCGAGAATCGGAATCGTTTTTCAGTCACCCAGCTTGGACAAAAAGCTGACGGTCGATGAAAACATTGCCTGCCAGGGCGCGTTGTACGGAATCACCGGCCGGCAGCTCGACCGCCGTCGCGACGAAGTGCTAGAAGAAATGAAGCTGACCGACCGGCGCCGGCAGCGATGCGAGTCGCTGTCGGGGGGACTTCGGCGGCGAGTCGAATTGGCCAAAGGAATGTTGCATCGGCCGCGGCTGATGCTGTTGGATGAACCGAGCACCGGGCTGGATCCTGCGGCACGAATCGGGCTGTGGAATGCGCTTCGCGCGATGGCCGATCGGGGTGTGGCGGTGGTGTTGACAACCCATTTGCTGGAAGAGGCCGACAAGGCAGATCAAGTGGCGATCCTCAGCCAAGGACTCAAAATCGCGGCTGGATCGCCCCCGCAGCTGCGCGCCGAGATGGGCCAAGGAATCGTCACCGTGGTGGCCAGCGAGATCGATTTGGTGGAAAGCATGCTGGTAGACCAGTTGGGCTTGCAGCCAAACCGAATGCAAAACCAATTGCGTCTGCATGTCGACAGTCCAGCCGCGCTAGTACCCGTTCTGGCCAAAAAACTAGGAGACCGCGCCGAATCGATTTCCATCGGTCGCCCCAGTTTGGAAGACGTCTTCATCGCCAAAACAGGACACCGGTTTGAGTGACGGCTCGTGCTCCAAGCCAAGAGGATGGACGCTTCGACGATGATTCCTGAATTCCGCGATGACGGATACGTTCCTGAGGGACTTCAGCGATTGCTTAACTCACCAATAAGTCAGTGGTCTTCGGCGGCACAAAGTGAGAGAAATTCTCACACCGTCTTCGGCATCAGAAAATTTCTCATCAGGACCAGTGTTGTCATACGCAAGGAGACAATAGCACCATCACTTCGCCACTGGAAAATGGGATTTGTGGCGAGTGTATCGGAGGCGAAGTGCGAAAAGAAAAAACCTGTTGTCTTGGCCGCCTTATATTAGGAGCCTACAACGCGCGTTAGGAACGACTGATCTTTTAGTGGCGCCTTGTTTTGACGGTTCCGGTAAACTGATTGGACCAAAACACCCGTCTACACACCAAGGACGCCACGGATGGCCAGCAAAACCAATCGAGAAGCCCTGACTGACGAAATCGAAATTCGCGTTCGGGATTTTGCCGACTCGCTCAGTGAGAAGGACCGCAGGCGTTTTGTGGCAATCGAAGCAGAACGTCATGGTCGTGGTGGAGTTGCCTGGATTTGTCGTGTTGTTGGCTGCTCGGCACACACAGTTGAGCGAGGACGAGCTGAACTTGATTCGCTTGACAAGGACCCGGCCGCTGGCAGGATTCGCCGGCCGGGGGCCGGTCGAAAAAAAAGATCGAATCGGAGTCTCAAGCCGAACAAAACTTGATCAGCCAATTAACTGTCCGAGTTGGCGGCAGCCCTGATGAAGAAGATCTCATCTTCACCGACCTCAAGCCGCCAGCACTTGCCGACGCAATGACCCGAATGGGAACACCTGTCTGTGCAAAGACGGTCGCCAGTTGGCTCGCCGAGGCAGGGGTTCGTTTGCGAAAGATTGCCAAGTCGGTAGCTGGAGGGGAGAGCGTCGATCGTGAAGAACAATTTGATCACATCACTGACTTGATTCATCGGTACGAAGCGGAAGGGAATCCTTGGTTTTCGATCGACACCAAGGCCAAGGAGCACCTGGGAATGCTGTACCGCAAAGGGCGTGCCTACAGCAGCGCATCCTTTCAAGCGTTTGATCACGATTTCCCCAGTTGGGCCGATGGCGTTTTGATTCCTCACGGGATCTACGACCAGCGTTTGAATCTGGGTCACCTCAATCTGGGTTTGTCCCGCGACACAAGCGAGTTCGCTTGCGAGAGTTTTGGCAACTTCTGGCAGCGTTTGGGAAAGAAGCGATACCCGCACGCAACATCGATCCTGTTGACCTGCGACTGTGGCGGCAGCAATCCAGCTGGGAAGTATCTTTTCAAGTGGGATCTTCAACGATTGGCCGATCGCATCGGTCTTCCGATTCGCATCGCGCACTTTCCCAGTTACTGCAGCAAGTACAACCCAATTGAGCGTCGATTCTTCCCTCACGTCAGCCGCGTCTGCGAAGGGATGCTCTTTGATTCGCTTGCCCGCGTAGTCGAACTGATGCGAAGAGCAACAACCCGAGGCGGTTTGCGAACAACGGTCCACGTGATGAAGAAGGTCTATCAAACAGGACGTGAGGCGACTGATTGGATGAAGTCGTCTCTGCGGATCAGTTATGATCGAATCGTTCCGCGTTGGAACTACATGCTCAAACCATCATGCGCCACTAATTGATTGCTCGTTCCTTAACGCCCCAAGGAAATTCCGGTAAATCCACGGGTCTGGCGGATCAGAGACTTCTTGCGCTGTAATTTGCTTGGACGAAAGCTTGTGCCTTTCTTCTTTGTACCACTCCTTCACGGTCTCCGACCATTGATCATTGAATTCCTTCTCGAAGGTGGCTACTTCCCGACGTGCCACATTTTGATAGGTAGTCTGTGTCCCGATTGTCGACCTGCTTGCGAGCGGAAGTTTAGATGTTTCGGCAAGTGCCAAACGTTCGAGCGCGTTTATCGCTTTGACTGATCCGCTTGCTGCTGGAGGAAATCTTTCGAGCCAATCTCGTCGTGTATTCAATTCGTCAAACGAGGTTGCGGGTAGATATGGGTGAGGTGAAATGCCGCTATCAACAATCGCGATCCGCACTCCCTCGCCGTGCTCTAAGGGCTTGCAAGACAATAAGCTACCGTATTGATCTTGCCGTTGGGCAGGAGGATTTCCGATACTTGCGGGATGCCGGATGCAAATGTTGTTGAATGGATTCGCGAAAAGTATACCGCATTGATCGGTGACCTCGATGAAAGGGGACGTCGAAGATGGGCGGCTGCCGAAGCGCGTTCGCTCGGACGCGGAGGAATCGCCGCGGTCGCCGCGGCGACTGGGATGTCGGATCGAACGATTCGCAACGGAATTGCCGAACTGGATGACCCCGAAGCCGCAGCGAGCAACCGACAGCGACGTCCAGGCGGAGGTCGCAAATCGAGGGAGGCCGAACAACCCGACTTGATTGACGCCTTGGAGCAACTGGTTGACGGAACTACTCGCGGCGATCCGATGTCTCCACTACGTTGGACCTGCAAGAGTACGCGAACACTTGCCAAGGAGTTGAACCGTCAGGGCTATGAGATCAGCAGCACGAAGGTCGGTGAGCTTCTGCGGTCTGCGGGCTACAGCTTGCAGGGCAATCGGAAGACGATCGAGGGCAAACAGCATCCTGACCGCGACAGTCAATTTCAACATATCTCCGATCGAGTCAAAGCTTACCAGCGGACCGGCCAGCCGGTCATTTCGGTCGATACGAAAAAGAAAGAACCGCTGGGAATGATGAAAAACGCGGGCCAGACGTACCGCAAGTCGGGTGACCCGGTCCGCGTAAAGACCCACGACTTCCCGGACAAAGAACTTGGGAAAGCGGTTCCCTATGGCGTCTACGATGTAACGCACAATGAGGCTGGAGTGTCGGTGGGGATCAGCCACGACACGGCTGAGTTTGCCATCGCGGCGATCCGCCGTTGGTGGAAGAAGATGGGGCGAAAGCGTCACGCCAAGGCGAAGCGATTGTTGATCACGGCGGACTGTGGTGGGAGCAACAGTCCGAGAACCAGATTGTGGCGTTGGGTACTGCAAAAGTTTGCCAACGAAACTGGCATGAAGATTGAACTGTGCCACTATCCGCCTGGGACCAGCAAATGGAACAAGATTGAACATCGATTGTTCTGTCACATCACCCGCAACTGGCAAGGCGTTCCGTTGGAAAGCCATGAGGTGGTTGTCAACTTGATTGGCGCGACCAGAACAGAAGAAGGTCTGGAAGTTCACGCGTGGCTTGATGAGTCCGAATATGAAAAGCGGAAGAGAGTCAGTGACGAACAGCTTTCGGAAGTAATCATCAAACGCGACAATTTTCATGGGGAATGGAACTACACGATCCACGGCGATCGCACCAAATCTGAACCAAGTATTCGAGAGTGGGTTGCCTAAGTCCATGGTTGACGCGAAAGATTCTTTTCAGACGGATTGTCCATGTACTCGGTTCTGGAACGGAATGCCCTATGCTTCAGCCTTCAATTCGAAAGTTTCACGACGCTTTTCAATTAGTCGATGACCCGCGTGTTTCCGGTCGGTGCGATCACCCGCTGCACTCAGTTCTGTTCTTGGTCGTTGCAGCGGTCATCTCCAATGCCGATGGTCCTGCTGAGATCGAGCAGTTCGGACGAGAGCGGGAGGATTGGCTTTCCCGATTCGTTGACTTTCCAAACGGCATTCCATCACACGATACGATTGGCCGCATTCTCTCGTTGATCAAACCGATTGAGTTTCAACAGGCCCTCATCGAATGGATCAATCAGCTGCGATCTGACAAGACACCTAACGATCCACTGCTGGTACAAATCGATGGTAAGACTGCAAGAGGTTCTTACACCACCAAGGAAAAGAACGATGCTCTCCACATTGTGAATGCTTGGGCATCGGAACACGGGTTGGCGATGGGCCAAGTAGCGGTCGATTCCAAGAGCAACGAAATCACCGCCATCCCAAAGCTGCTGGAGCTATTGGACCTTCAAGAAACGATCATCACGATTGATGCGATTGGCTGCCAGAAGTCGATTGCCCAGCAGATCACTGAGGGTGGTGGCGACTATATTTTCGCCGTCAAAGACAATCACCCAAAACTGAGCGATGCCATCGAGGAGTATTTTATTGAAGCCCACGAAAGAGGGCTTTCTACGGCGAAGGTCCGTTCGAAGACTGTGCGTGGCAAAACACGAGGGCGTGAGGAAGAGCGATTCTACGCAGTCGCATCGATTCCCGAATCGATGAAGGCACTTGCCAGTGAGTGGCCAGGGACTCGTAGCATCGGCCAAGCAATCACGAGCTTTGTCGTCGACGGTGAGGAAACCAGCGAGGTACGATACTTCATCAGCAGTCGAGAAGCACGAGTCAATGAATTCGCAAAGTCAGTTCGCAGCCACTGGAGCATTGAGAGCATGCACTGGGTGCTGGATGTCGTGTTTCACGAAGATGCCAGTCGAATTCGAAGTGGTAACGCGACCGAGAATATGAGCTTCACACGTAAGTTTGTCACAACACTGCTCAAGCAGGACACTTCACGTGTCAGTTTGAAGGGGAAGCGGAAAAAGGCAGGATGGAACACCGAGTTTCTCGAAAAGCTCCTATTTGGAACTACTTTTTGATGCGATCGCCGTGCTACACGATCCTCCCCAATAAACCTACTAAGATTCGGTAATCAATTGTCTTGCAAGTCCTAACCTCGATTCTCCCAGGTCATGTTGATCTCGCAGCAAAGTCACCCAATTCCCACACGTATACTCGCTATGCACTGCGTCACTAAAGGTAGCAGGTCTTAAACGGTAGTTAGGATGCGCATACGCCACGCGAGGCAATTCGCGAGCCATAATCGAGAATCGTTCAAAACTCCCCTCTTCAATCGAAACCAGAGTTGCTGAAGAAACGCGTAGCATCCTCTCCACGCGACGAAATCCGGGCGCAGGTCGCAGAAGTTCACGTGCGTTGTGAATATCTACATCGCCATGAAAGCCAACAATCGCAGTGTCTTCGTGCCATCGAGCCATTGTTCAACTACTCCTCCAACGATGTTGCTTTTAGCGTCAACGTCAAATTTGCAACTACCTCAACCCCACCGCCGGTTCCACCAAACCCAACCGTACCATTTGCGCCAACGCCAATCTGAAACGAGATTGCATCGACTTCAACATTGGGCAGTCGCCGTAGCTGGCCCATTCCAAACGACATTACTTGGGCGGCCGCGTCAATGCATTCACCAAGCGACTTTTCATCAATAGCGACTCCTTTTAGTACCGACGCAACAGACTTGATTGCACGGCCTTTCAAGCTAGCAGGAGTCGCAACTTCTTCTTGGGTTAGAATAGGTAGCTCAATTACGGCAGACTTTTTGCGTTTCGCCACAGTACTGCACTCCAGGGAAATCGCTGTTCGAATGACCTGATGCTACAGGTTGTAACAAACCATTAATTTAACAGCTGGCTACCCAACGATGCGACTATCAAAAGGTAAATCCATGCGTTACAACAGATAAAATAGGTATGATTGAAAACGCTTATAGTTGATTCCATACTATGTTGCAAGAAACGAGCTTGATCAAATGATCGCACCCCTCTGGATCCTTAGGTCCCGCGAACTCGGGGCCAGCTTGCCTGGAATGAACCTTCCGCCGCCGGATTCTGCGCGAGCACTGCTCCACAGGCAAGGATGATGCGATTGGCCTTCACCGGGGTCAGGCCTTGTTTTCGGTTTTCAACCGAAACCGACGGCCGGGAAAGATGTTGCCGAAGCGGATGATTGATTGTCAGCTCGCCTCGCTGACCGACGCTGAAAACCAAGTCACCTCCTACACGAAGTCACAAAGGTAAGACGAGTCCTTTGTCGGAGGTGCATCTTCGATTGTCTACAATGACCGATTACCTGGTTATGTCTTTGCGGTCCGTGAACCGGCGCGAGTTTGTATGCGGCTTGGACTTGAAAAATTCGTTGATGAGCCTCCGTCGGAGCTACGTGGTGCGCGATTGGGATTGCTGATGAATCGCGCGTCGGTCGATCGGGATTTGCGACTTGCTTGCGATGTCGTCGCGGAAGCGTACCCCGGACAACTGACGGCGCTGTTTTCTCCGCAGCATGGTTTGTGGGGCGATGCTCAAGCCAACATGATCGAAACCGATCACGATTGGCATCGTCAGTTGAACCTACCGATTTACAGTCTTTACAGTCAGACGCGAAGTCCCACGCCGGAGATGCTGTCCAAAATCGATTGTCTGGTCGTCGACCTTCAGGATGTCGGGACGCGGGTCTATACATTCATCTGGACGTTGTTGGAGTGTTTGCAGGCTTGCGCTGCCGCCGATGTCCGTCTGCATGTGTTGGATCGTCCGAATCCGATCGGCGGAACCATCGTTGAAGGCCCGTTGTTGGAACCTTCTTGCCAAAGTTTTGTCGGCGGTGCGACGATTCCGATGCGCCATGGACTTTCGATTGGCGAACTCGCTGGGCTGCTTAACCACGAACAATCGATCGGCGCCAACTTGAGCGTGACGCCGATGCTGGACTGGTCACCGGCCCATTTTTTCTCGGACCTCGGTCGGCACTGGATACCGCCATCGCCCAATTTGCCGCGCATCGAATCGACGGTCGTTTACCCCGGTCAGGTGTTGTCGGAAGGAACCAATCTGTCGGAAGGCCGCGGCACAACGATTCCGTTTGAAGTGATCGGTGCTCCCTTTGTGCAGGCGGAGGTGCTGTTGCGAGAACTCCAGTCGTTTGAAATTCCCGGAGTCAAATTCTTGCCGATCCAGTTCCGCCCGACCTTCGACAAATGGGTCGGCAGGCTTTGCGGAGGAGTTTCGATTCACGTCACCGACCCGAAGATCTTTCGGTCGTATCGAACCACCGTCACGCTCCTGGCAATCATCGAAGCGACCTGGCCTCACGAATTCCGCTGGCTCGATCCACCTTACGAATACGAAACCGAAAAGCCACCGGTCGACATCATCAGCGGCAGCGACCGTCTCCGCAAACATCTCGCGGTAGACGAAGTGGAACAGCTGTGTTCGCTGGATGCGGTTGCGTGGAAAGACCGTACTCGCCCTTTCCGGTTGTATCACGAGGCATGCTGATGGAGTCGACCATGCACGTGTTTGAATACTGAAACTACGAACTGGCGCTGCGATAACTTCGCAGGGCTGTTTTGAAGACCCAGCGGCTGGCGGCGCAGCTGAGCAGCGTTGCGGCGATGGCCCAGACGACGAGCATCCATTCCCAGTCGGCTCGTGGGTTGAGCGGTTTGGCCAGGATTCGCGCCGGTACGTTCACGACCAACAAGACCGGTACCACAAAGGTGAAAAATCCGAACAGAGGTTTTCCCCAGCCGCGATTGTAGATTTCCATCGGATAGCGGCTGAAGTTGGTGATGTAAAACCAAAAGTTGTACAGCGTTTGGTTTCTGCCCAGCCAAATGCTGGTGGCACTCAGGCTGATCATCAAGCTGTACATGATCGCGACTCCACAAGCGACAAAGACCAGGTACAGCAGGACTGATATTAGCGAGGGCACCATTGGGTTGGTTTCTCGACCGGCAAGTGCGTGAAGACAGACCGCCGCGATGATCAGCCCCGCCAGGAAGTTGGAAAGAGCGCTCCAGTCGATGCGGCGAAACGAAATCAAAAATTGTGTGTCGATCGGTTTGAGCAGCGCGAAGTCGAGCCCGCCCGTGCGAATCAGCTCGCTGAATTCCTGCGCGTTGGGCATGAAGAACGCCTGCACCAGCGAATTGATGAACCAGGTGGTGGCGATGAACAAAAAGAACTTTTCGCGGTCCCAGCCACTTTCCTGCCCAATCGTGTTGGTGTATTGAAAGATGATCAAGTAGAAGCCCACGTTCATCGCTGTCCAGCCGATGCTGCTGACGCATTGCAGGATGAAGTTGGTGCGAAACGTCATGTCGCGCACCAGGCTATTTCGGGCAAAGGTCAGAAAAACTTTCCAGTAATTGGGGCCGCTCTTGACGCGATGCGGCGATGCAGATTGGTTCGGTTCCTGCGCGGAAGTTGTGGCGGACATCGGTCGCTATCCTCCGTATCCGCTGTAGCGGCGCACGCCCCGATTGAATGCGAACCGGCAGACGATGATGAAAAATGCCAGCCACGCCGCTTCGGCCGCCATTTCCCACGGCAATTGTTCATCGGGAATCTTGCCCAGGAAAATAGCGGCAGGGAAATAGGCGAGATATTTGAATGGCAGGAAGTTGACGAACGTTTCGATCCCGTCGGGAAGTAGGGTCAGCGGAAACATGTGCCCCGAAAGGAAGAAGCTGAACAACATGAAAACAAACAGCAACGAGGAGACTTCCAGAAACCAGAAGCCAATCATCCCGATCGCCGCCTCCAGAAAAAATCCGATCAAGAATCCCATCACCAACGAACCGAGAAAGGCAATGAATACATGCGTTGGCGGGAAACCCGAAACGAAGTAGTGGCGGCACAGAAAAAAGACCAGCGCAAAGGGCAAGATCGCGATGGCGTAGTACGCCAATTTGTGGGCGATCCGGGTGAGCAGCAGAAAGCCGATCAAGTCGACCGGTTGAACCAGGTACCGTTTGATTTCGCCATCGCGAATTTGCAGGGCGATTCCCGAAGCCAATCCCGGCATGCTGGAAAACGCTCTGGCAATCATCGTCATCAGGTAGTAGGCGACCATGTCGCGAAATCCGAATCCGCCGATTGTCACCGCCTCTTCCCCTTCGGCCTCGCCGATCGAATCGAACACCGCGTACCAGAGAAAAATTTGGGTGATGATGGGCAAAAACCGCATCAGCGTTCCCAGCGCGAAGTCGCCTCGATAGACCAGCCGCTCGCCCAGCGCCGTCCGCAGAATCATCCACCAGAGGGAAATTCGTTGGCCAATTCCGCTTCGATGAATCGGGGCGGAGATCGATTCGGGCGAAGTGGCGGACAAAGCGGACCAAAGGGGCGAGGAAGGAGAATACTCGGAAGGGAAATCTAGCGCGTCCGAGCGAATCTGGCGAGTCGGGGTAGTTCATCGTAGGCCGGCTTGTCCCCAAGTCGGCGATCCTGGAGTCTGCCGGGTCTGTCCCCAAGTCAGCCCGTTGAGATTCGATGACCGCCTCGAAACGAAGAAAATCAACCGAAATCGGTTTCGACAGGATCGGCGAGCGCCCTGTTGGGCAACCAGCTGGGCCTACGCTGCCACGAAAATATTTTCTCTTGCATCTCACTGAGACATCATGTCTGTTGTGGGGATGTAAATTGAACAAAATGGGTCCGTCTGCCAGGAGCAGCGAAGGTTATTCTGGTGACGGGGCTCTTTTTACCGGTCGGCTGCAATCTCGCCATCGAGTTGCCAACAACACCACTCTCTCATCAAGGAACCGGGGTTATGAAGTCGAGATCGTCCAATTGGTCATGTTTCTATGCAGGGCTGCTGTGGAGCTGCCTGGCGGTGATGGTGATGGGGGGACTCACGGGCGCCGCGGAAAGAACATCGGCGGCTGACGCCGAGTCAAGTCAGTTGCAGGATCCGACGCATCGTCAAATACGCATCATCACTCCCAAAGTGGATGGCCAGTCGGTTCGGTTGTACACGATTGCAACCACGCCCGACGGCAACATCGTCGCTGGAGTGGAGGCGGGATCGTCGGGTCGAGTGTTGTTGATCAATTCCGAAGGTGAAACGCTTCGGCAGTGGAGTCTGGAATTGATTCCAACAGGGATCGCGGTTTCCCCGGACGGCACGATCTATGCTGGCGGCAGTGGACGCATTGCCCAGTTGGGTGCCGATGGCAGCGTGGTGAAGGTGATTGATTCGCCGCATGTTGGAGACGTCGAAGAATTGAAAAAGAAGACGGCCGAATCGATTCGCCGCAGCCGCGAGCAGATGAGCGCGTCGTTCGGTCGGCAGATCGAGTTGTTGAAAGAGCGAGTCGCCAAGATCGAAGAAAAGGACGAGGAGGATCGATCGAAGTTGGAACAGGCCCAGTGGAAAGCTTTCACCACTCAACTCGAAACACTCGAAAAACTCTCGGCTCCGGAAGCAGAAGATGGCGGAGCTGCTGACAGTCATCTCAGCGCCGCCGTTCTGCGGACGATGAACGTTACTTCGATGGCCGCTTCCGACGAAGACTTGTTCATCTGCGCCACTGACCCCAGCCAGGGTGGTTATTCCGTTTGGCGTATCGACCGCGATCTTGATTCCGATTCGAGCGAAGTGATCATGGACGGACTGCGCGGTTGTTGCGGGCAGATGGACATCCAATGCTGCAACGGTCAGTTGGTGGTGAGCGAGAACACCCGGTTCAAAATCGGCATCTACGACCGGCACGGGCGCGCTCAGCAGAGTTTTGGGCGTCGCGACCGCACCAGCCGTGAAGGATTCGGAAGCTGCTGCAATCCGATGAATTCGCTGCCGATGGCCGACGGCACGATCCTGACCGCCGAATCGTCGATCGGACACATCAAACGTTTTGACGCCGATGGCAAACTGGTTGCCTACATCGGCAAAGCGGGCATCGGTGGCGGCTGCAAGCACTGCGCACTCGGTTACGACGAAAAGAACGACCTGTACTACATGATGTACCAGGACAAGAACGCGATCTGCGTGTTGGCCAACAACGACAAGACTCCGATGACGTTGGCCGAAAAGGAACTCCAGCAACAACAGATCGATTTCCTGGCCCGCGCAGCCGGCAAGTGGGACATGGACGGCAAGAAAAAGAGTGCTTCTAGTGGCGGACTACTGAGCCTATTCGGCGGCGGCCGGGGCGGTTCTTCGCAACATCCGATCACTTCGCTGAAAGTTGGCTCCGACGGCAGCGCCAAAATCCTTGACGGGATGTACAAAGCTTATGGCGATCAGGCCACGCTGGAATTGTTGCCTCGGACCGACGATTCCGACACGATTCCCTTTGCCTTGGCGATCGACCAGGTGCGTTTTTTGGAAGGAACCTGGACGTTCGACGGAGACGATTCGGCGAAACTTGATTTTCAAGGCATGTCCAGCTTGACGATGAAACGTGACGCCTCGGCCGAAACTTGTGCCGGCGCCGATTGCGACAATCCTGATTGCAAAGATGAAAACTGTCCCAATCATGGAGCCAAACCGCAAGAAGCGTCGGTCGCGGTTGCCGCGGTGGTGTCCGAAAATGAAATGGACGAAATCCCCTTCTTGTCGGAACTGTCTGACGTCGATGCCTCCTATAACCTCGACTTGTCATCCCAGTATTTGACGCCGGCAATTGAATACAAAGTGATCGCAAAGAAAGAGCTGGGTGAGAATCCAGAAGCGACGTTGAATCAGATTGGCGCCGACGGCTGGGACTACTGTGGCCGAATTGGCAAGAAGTTGATGTTCAAGCGAGTCACTTTCAATACGTCGCCGTTGACGGCGATGATGGAGGACATCGACGAATGATCAGGCGAACGCTTGCGATCATGATCGCCGCGGCCGTCATGGCCGCGAGCCCGGTCGTCGATGCTGCCCAGCCGCTGGTGATGGTGGTGATGGATCCGCTCAGCAAGCCGCTGTCGTGTGATTGCGTGCAAGGGTACGCGCAGCGCGAATACCAGCTGCTAGGTGATCACTTGGAAAGCGAGCTGGGACGAGAGGTGAAAGTCATCTGGTTCGAATCGCTTGCCGAGGCGCTCAAGGAGACCGATGGCCGCGCCGACCTGGTGATCGGCAAACACTCCGTCGTGCTGGCCGACGAAAAGTCGACCTCCCATGCCGTCAAACCGATTGCTCAACTGACCGGCAAAGAGGGGGACGTTACCCAGACGGGCTTGATCGTGGTTCGCCGTGACGATTCCGCCACCGAGCTGTCGCAGCTTGGCGGCTACCGCGTTTTGTTCGGACCGACCGATGCGGAAGAGAAGTCTTCCGCACCGGAGGCAGCTTTGAAGAAAGTTGGCGTTAAGATTGCCAAGAAACGCGAGCGATTCGGCGCCTGCAGCGAAGCGGCAACCGCGCTGTTGGAGCTTCCCCAAGACGTCGCCGCTGCCGCTGTGATCAGCAGCTATGCCCAGCCGCTATTGGAAGGTTGTGGTTCGATCAAGAAAGGAGATTTGCGCGTCGTCGGCGAGACCGAGCCGGTTCCCTTCATCACCGCGTTTGTGGACGAGAAGATGAAGAAAAAAGACCAACAACAATTGTTGCTGGCCTTGGTCACGGCTGGAACGAAACCTGAGATTTTGACCGGCATGGAAACCTTGGCCGGTTTTATTCCCTGGGAAGAGGATGCCGGCGCCGATTCGGCAAAAAAAAAAGCTTCGGCGGAATTGATTCGTTAACGGGTCCGGCCGCCAACACCTGGCCTCAATTTCGCGGTGCCGGCCGCGATGGCCGAGTTGCCTGGTTGCCAGATCGTCTGCCGGATCTGAGCGAGGATCTCCTTTGGCGCCATACGATGCCCAGCGCGGGTGTCGGTGGTTTGATGGCGGCTGACGATATGGTGGTGGTCAGTGGCCGGGACGCCGCGGACCGGCGTGATCTTTTTGTTGCATTGGACCTTTCCAGCGGCAGCGAATTGTGGCTGCATCACTACGACGCGGTGGCCGAACTCGACTACGGCAATTCACCCCGCGCAACTCCCGCCGCGGCAGGCGGACTGGTCGTCACGCTTGGCGCGACGGGCATCCTTTCCGCGTTGGACGGCCAAACGGGTGTGGCGCTGTGGAAAGTCGATTTGGCCAGTCGATTCAACGCTCCAGTGCCGACCTGGGGTTTCAGCGGTTCACCACTGGTGATCGACGAGACGATCTACTTGCAAATTGCCAAAGAATCGTCACTGGTCGCAATCGATTTGTTTAGCGGCCAGACGCGGTGGCAGGTCGCCGGCAAAACGGCTGCCTATGCTTCGCTTATGCCGATGGGTGACGGCAAAACGATCGTTGGTGTCGATGAAAGTGGTTACTTTGCCCGCCGCGCCGGTGATGGTGCGCCTGTGTGGTCCTACCAGCCGGAGATATCGGGTGATTTTGGCGTGCCAACTCCCGTTCCCTATGCTGGCGGAGTGATCTTTACCAGCGAGAACAACGGTGTGCAGTTGATCAAAACGGCTCGGGGGACACTTGCCGAGCGCCCCACTGCGATCAACGACTTGCTGATTCCCGATACTCACACGCCCGTGCTGGTGGGCGAGCAATTGTTGGTGGCACACGAAGGATTGCATTCGTTGGATGTTTCGGCGGGACTGAGAGAAAAATGGTCGATTGCCGATTCGGTCATCACCTCGTATGCATCGGTCATCGCGTCGAACAATCGGGCGATCGTGACCACCGAGGAAGGTCAATGGTTGCTTTTCGAATTTGACGATGATTCGGTGAAACTGCTGGACCAAAAAACGATCGCGTCGACCAACATCGCAGTCCTTTCTCATCCAGCCATCGTTGGCGACAAGCTTTTGTTGCGCACCGGGAAAGATGTTCGCTGTTTCCAATTGGCCGACCCTACCTAGCTCCGGCAGCAAACGTCACGACACATTCGTATCAAAACCATGCAGATTGCTGCCCGCTATCCTTTGGCTAAAGATCTTGGTTACCCCAACGGTGTTCGTGCCGCCCGTCAGCGTTGGGTGAAGGAGGCGCGTCGTCGCCGCTGGTGGGTTCGCACCGGCCCGGTCATTGCCGGCTTGGTTTTGACGATGGTCTTTTCTTTCTTCGGAATCATGCCCTGGCTGATTCGCCGTGCGGTCAATCCTCGCGAGCTGGCATCTCACATGTCGTCGGAGATGCCGATGGGCAATGCCCATTTGGGTGCCGAGTACTACAACATTGCATCGGCGTTGGTGCAGGGTCGCGGTTTTTCGGACCCTTTTCCGATGGAAACGGGAGCGACCGCCTGGATGCCGCCACTGTTGGTGTGGATTCAGGCAGGCTTGATTCAACTTTTTGACGGCGACCGTTTTTACGTCATGTTGGTAGTGGTTTTGATGAAAACGGTCGTGTTGTGTGGTTGTGCCGCACTGGTCGCCAGCCAGGGAATGGCGTCGCGAACCGGCTGGTTTGGTTTTGGTGTGATCGCGGCCTATTTCATCGCCGAGTGCTATTCCGGATTCGCGTTCACTCATGACAGTTGGCTGATTTTGGCCTGTGTGACGGGCACGCTTGTTGGTCTGTCGTGGGTGCAGCGATCGATCACCGCCGGAAACTGGACTCTGTCGAAGACCCTCGGTTGGGGTGCCTTTGGCGGTTTGGCCGCGCTGGCGAGCCCCGTTGCTGGATTTGCTTGGGCAGTCGGAACCACCATCGCCATGGTCCGGCAGCAAACGGCGATGTGGTTGGTTGCCGCTTGCGTTTCGATCGTTGCCGTCACGCCGTGGGCCATTCGCAACAAAATCGTGCTCGGTAAATTCGTCCCCATCAAAAGCAATGTCTTCTTTGAATTCGACCAATCGCTCGCCGTCGATTCGGATGGGTTGTTGGATTGGTCAACGTTCAAGTTGCATCCTTATCATGCTGGCGAAGAACAGGACGCTTACAAAGAGATGGGAGAAATCGCGTACTTGGAAACCAAGCGACAACGTTTCCTTTCGCAGCTTGCCGCCAGCCCTGGTGAGTTTCGCCGCAAGGTCCGAAACCGGCTGATTGCCACCACGTTGTTGCCGATTGGATTCAGCGATTACAAGATGGGGTCGTGTCAGTTGCCGCTGCGATGGTTGATCTACCCTTTGCCGATGTTGGCGATTGTGTTTTTGCTGTTTGCGGCTCGGCCGCTACGACCTCTGCAGCGCTGGGCGATCATCCTTTACTTTGCCTACTTGTTTCCCTACATCCTTTGTTCGTATTACCCTAGGTACGGATTTCCGCTGCTGACCATCAAAATGTTGCTCTGCTTCTGGGCGATCGAGGAAATCGTACGACGTGTTCGCCGAGAACGATTCGCGATTGGCTGAGCGGTTTTTGCCTCCCTCCGTTGACTCTCCTTCCGACGCATTATTCCCGATGAACGACAACTTTCGACGAATCTACCTGACGGCGTTTGGGTTCTTTTTCGCTTCCTTGGCAGCCGCGCAGCAGCCACCATCGCATTCACAACCGCTGTGGTCCGGCATGCCTCCCGGATCGACTTTGCAGGAGGAAGGTGATGTTCCGCAACTGATCATCACCCAGTTCGAGTCAGAAAAACCAACCGCTGCGGTGGTGATCTTGCCTGGCGGCGGCTACGGCGGGCATGCGATGGACCACGAAGGGTATCAGTTTGCCGAGTGGTTTCATTCGCTAGGGATGACGTCCGCGATTTGCACCTATCGGCTGCGGGGCAAAGGCAACGGTGGCAAAGGTTATGGGCATCCGGTGCCGATGATGGATGCACAGCGAGCCATCCAGACGCTACGAGCAGGTGCGGCGAAATGGAATATCGACGCCAACCGAATCGGTGTGATTGGTTTTTCGGCCGGCGGGCATCTCTGTTCGACCGTTTCGACTCATTTCGCCGAGCTGGACAAGTCATCCGCAGATCCGATTGCCCGGTTTTCTTCTCGCCCCGATTTCAGCATTCTTTGCTACCCAGTGATTGCGTTTGGTAAACCGTACACTCACCAGGGCAGCCAGCGAAATCTGATCGGTGCTGATCCCGATCCGCAATGGATCGAGGAATTGTCCAACGAACGCCAGGTGACCGAGCGAACGCCGCCGACGTTTCTGTTTCACACCGCCGAGGACAAGCCGGTGCCGGTTCAAAACAGCATCGACTACTACATGGCTTGTCAGCGAAACGGCGTGAAGGTGGAAATGCACCTTTTTCCCAAAGGGCCACACGGAGTAGGCCTGGCCAAAAACTTGCCGGGCGCATCGCAGTGGCCAGGATTGTGTGAAGACTGGTTGCGGCGGATGGACATGTTGGACTGACCGGTCGAACGAACGTGCAAGACCTCCTGGGGACCGGTCTCGGTCAGAACACGATGGTCCAACCTTGGCGGGAGACTTGAGTCTTGGTGTAGGAGACTCCGTGAACTTTGATGCCGCCCGGATCCAGCAGACTGATGATGCCCCCTTTGTTGCCCAGCTGAACATCGTCGCCTGTGAAGGTCACGTGATGGGTATGACCGGCTGCCAAAGCCTGGCTACCCAGCGTCAGTTTCTGCTTGTTTTTGTCAACGATGGACCAACCTTGCAGGTCGATGGATTGATCGGTCGTGTTGATCAGCGTCAGCGTTTCTTGGCCTGGATCGTGCCCCGACGGATTGACCAGCGCCGCGACAATCCGAATTCTTCCGTCACCGTTCGGCTGATGATCATCATCGTCGTCGGGAACCGGCGTGGTTCCGGGCAGGCCAGGACGAACACCGGGAAGACGATGTCCCGTGGTATCGTCGGTGTGCCAGGCTTGAGATTGAAACGCCAGAAAAACACCCACCCATCGCTCGGCGGCAAGCAGCCGATCGTCATCGCCGCGAATTTCGGGAAAGTGCAATAGCATCGCGCCGTCTTGCCAAACGCCATCGTCCCTCATGAACCGGGTGGCGTTGCCTTGATTCATGTGGATATCATGAATTCCGTTTCCCGGCAGGAATCCAAAATACTTGTCCTTCTTGTTCGGTTCGGGCCCCCAACGTTCGCCGAATGCATAGACCGTGGCCAATTCATCTTCGATTGCTCGCGACACGAAAGCATCGATTTTTTCGTTCAGGTCATTGTCGGGTCCCGGCACGCTGTGCGGAAGCGGTTTCATCTTGGTGGCATCGAACAAGTTGCCGCGAATGAAATCCATGGCCCCTGAATTGGGGACCGACAACAGTTCGTGAAATCCGGGGTCCAACTGCGAAACGATGTCGGTGATCGGATGTTGAAACGATTCATCGACCAGGTAATACAACTCCGACGGGCTCAACTTTGATTTGACGTTGATGGCGATTCGATAGTCGGTGTTATCGTCAATGATGTGAACCTGGTAGTGCGGACTTTGGCCGGCCCCCAAACGACTGGCAATGGCTCGTCCCTTCAATACTCCATATTTTTTTAGCGGCATCGCTGGTGTCCCCATGAAAGATGTTTGAATCAAGATGTCTATGCCAGACATCCTTTATAGCGGATGTCGGCTGGCAGGATCGTCGGCCAGTTCTCCGAACTGGCAGCGCAAAGCGATTTCGGAGAAATCGCCGACAGCCTGAACTGGCAGCGCAAAGCGATTTCGGAGAAATCGCCGACAGCCTGAACTAGCAGCGTAGCGATTTCGGAGAAATCGCCGACAGCCTGAACTAGCAACGTAGCGATTTCGGAGAGATCGCCGACGGTCCGCTATTGCTCGGCAATCTTTGAAAAGACGTCGATTGCCTGTTCAAAAGCCAACCGGGCTGCTTCCCGTTCGTCTTCGGTAATGCGGCCTTGACGGTTTTTCCAGAGCAGCTTGGTCATTTCGACGCACCATCTGGCGCTCTTTTTCGAGGCTCGGATGGGTTTGCCGGCGACGATCACGTTGACCGGATTGGAATGCAGTTGCGGGAAGTGACGCACGGCGATCCAACTGCTTTTCTCGATCGGGATCTTGGCCTCGATGCGATGAATGTTGCCATTGGCCGAAACGGTTTTTGTGGTGACCGGCAAACCGTTGACAATGATTTCGACTTTCTGCGAGCCGCCTTGGATCCAGCGACGCGAACGATCTTGATGAAGCAGCACGGTGTCGCCGGCGGCCTTTCGTCCCGACGGTGCTTCCTGAGTCCCATACGCGACTCCTTCGGGGACTTCGGGAGCAAAGGCGACGTCGGCGATGACCGTCACTTCGCCAGGTTGGTCCAAAGTCACCTCGCCATATCCCGGAGCGACGGAATTGACTTTCATTTCGGTCAGGTGGGCGTACCCGTCCGAGACGTACGATCGTCCCAAGGCAAGTCCGCGGCACCACTGGGCAAAATCAAGCTTGGCATCCTTTCCCAGGTGCACGTAAACACGGCCCTGGCCGACGCGGCGACTGCTCATGCAGGGAAAATCGGTTTCTCCCGATACCTTGAGCGGAAAACCGCAGTTGAGCAGGTGATACCAGGTATTCCACTCTTGGATTCGCGCTGTGTCCATGGCGCTGATGAAGTCACAAACGCCGGCAACGGTACTGACGCAGATTTCCATTGCCCCGACGCCGTTCATTTCGGGGATGGCGAAGTTGGGCAGTTGTTGGGCAGCGGTTTGATGGGCGACGACCAGTTCATCGATCGAAAGCCGTTGGTCACGGTCCAGATCGATCTTGGCGAAGTCCAATGGCAAAAACGCATCGTCCGCTTCGTTTGCATCGATCGTTCCGCTGCCGTCTTGATCGTGCTGCGCCTTCAGCCGGCCGGCCGCGGCGCGGGGATCGATCGCCAGACCGCTGGCCGAATGAGCATAACCGGCGTAACCACCTTGCTCCTTGGCCCAACGCATCACCGGTGTGGTCCAAGTTGGCCAGCCTTGGGACTTGGTTCCTTGCGAATCGGGATAGGTTTGATCACCCAAATTCAACAAGCAGACGTGGCCGAGTGCCTGAGAACCAAAACCGCTGATTTCCAAGTCGTACTTCAGCAACGTGTCGTCGGTTCCAAACATGTTCGCGTCGGCGCTAAAGTACTGACGCTGGTGCTCGAAACAGGGTCCCCACGTTAACACGCAACCGACGTTCAAGCCTTCGCCCTGTACCTGGCGGAACATGTCGGCCGGCGTCACCCCTTCGGTAGGATGCGTGTAGTGGGCGCAGCCGGCAGCGTGGATGTGATGGTCGCCGCTGAAGTAACCGTAATCGCGCGGGTGGATCCATCGTTGCAATTTCGCTTCGAATCGGTTCGCCTTGTCGCGCTGGATCTGAATCGTTGCCCGGCCGACGCGGTACTCAGGACCTCGGCTGTACTCGACCGAAAACCGTCCCGGCGGAAGCAACACGGTCTCGCCGTCGATCCGATAAACGTGTGGTTGGAAAAAGAAGTCGGGAGCCAATCGCTTGGCTTGCAGCGGAAACACTCGTCCGACCGAATCACGAAACTCTAGTCGGGCGATTGCGGGCGAACCGTCGAAATCGCGAATCGCCAGCTTCAGCGGAATCGCCGGTTGCACATTCAGTAGCAGCGGCAGTTCGTTGCGGTGTTCCAAGTCGGCCGTCCCGTCCCCAATGTCGAAGTGCAAGATTGCTTCGCGCCGACCCGCCTCGGAGGAAGCCAGCAGCAGGATCACGTATTCGACCTCCAAACCCGAAAGCCGCTCGGTCATCGGCGCCGAATCGTAGACCTCGACCGCGAAAAAACGTTCGTTCGATCGGTCGTCGTTTTGGTTTTGGTTCAGTTCGGTTTGTTGTTGCCGCCGCATGCTGAGGTCCGATACACCGGCATACACCGGGCCAGCTTGGGGACTGGTCACGCGCAGTCGCGAAGTGGAGGTGCTGTGATTGATCACTTTGACGATCGCCGGCCGATAACCCTGTTGTTGGATCACGGCTGCATCGGGTCCGCGTCGCACACTGACACGTTCTTCCGGATTGATGGTGACCGTTGCCAGAAGGTGTGGATCAATCGACTTCTGAATCGCCAATGCATCTTTCTGGTCGACCGCGGCAGCAATGTCCGCGATCACGTCACGAGCCAATGGGTGACCGAGCAGTTGAAGTGTGGTGAGCAGCCGACGAACGTTGGAGGCGAGGGGCTGGCCAGCAACGGCCTCCAGCGAAGGTTCTTGTGCAGGCGCGGAGAAAGGAAACGCCAGCAAACATGTCACAGCCAGTAAACACAGACGTCCAGATAAAAACATCGTTCGCCTTTCAATGGGTGAGAGACAGTTGGCCGGTTCTCCGAACCGGCATCGCAGTTTGTCGACCGGTTCTCCGAACCGGCAGCGCAGCGATTTTGGAAAAATCGCCGACAGACGGCGCCGCGATTTTGGAAGAATCGCCGACGGTCACGCCAGCAGTTCCTTGACGACTTGGCCGTGCACGTCGGTCAACCTGTAGTCGCGTCCTTGGAAACGGTACGTCAAACGTTCGTGATCAAAACCGAGCAGATGCATGATGGTGGCTTGCAGGTCGTGCACGTGAACCGGGTTTTCGGCAACGCTGAAACCGAGTTCGTCGGAACTGCCGTATTCAAAGCCCCCTTTGACGCCGCCGCCGGCCATCCACATGGTGAACGCGTCGGGGTAGTGATCGCGGCCCAACACTTTGCTCTTTGCCGTTCGGCCTTCGCGAAACGGGGTGCGGCCAAATTCGCCTCCCCAAACAATCAACGTATCCTCGAACAGGCCGCGGTTTTTTAGATCGGTGATCAGTGCCGCGATCGGTTTGTCCATTGTGGCGCACTTGTCGGTCAGTCCCTTGGTCAGTCCGGTTGCCTGCTGGGTCCCGTGAAAGTCCCAACCCCAATCGAACAGCTGCACGAACCGGACTCCCGATTCGACCAGCCGACGAGCCAGCAGGCAATTGTTGGCCAGGCTCGACTGGCCCGGTGTAGCGCCATATTCGTCCAGCGTTTTCTGAGGTTCTTGCGAGATGTCCATCACACCGGGAACGGCGGTTTGCATCCGAAACGCCAATTCGTACTGCGAAATTCTGGTCAGCGTTTCAGGGTGTCCCATCTCGTTGGCTTGCAGCTGGTTCAGATCCCGCAGCGCATCGAGGCTCATCCGGCGCATGTCTCGATTCATTCCGGGCGGATCGGACGAATACAAAACGGGATCGCCTTTGGACCGACACTGCACCCCTTGATAGACCGACGGTAAAAAACCGCTGCCGAACGAATTCTTGCCGCCATTGGGCTGAACGCCGCTGGAAATCAACACCACGAATCCAGGCAGGTCCTCGTTTTCGCTGCCCAGTCCGTAAGTGACCCAAGATCCCATCGAAGGCCGGCCCGATCGGGGCGATCCGGTGTAGACCAACAGTTCCGCAGGCGCATGATTGAATTGGTCGGTGTGCATCGAGTGGACGACGCACATGTCGTCGGCGATCTTGTGAAAGTTGGGAACGGCATCCGACATCCACATGCCGCTTTTGCCAACGCGTGACCATTTTCGCGGCGAGCCCATCAGCTTGGGAGTTCCGGTCGTGAACGCGAACTCGCGACCGGCAATGAATTGGTCGGGGCAATCCTGGTCGTCTCGCTTGTTCAGTTCGGGCTTGTAATCGAACAAGTCAAGATTGGGAGGCGAACCGGTCATGTGCAGGTAGATGACTCGCTTCGCTTGGGGGGCGAAGTGCGGTTGCTGCGGGGCCAGCGGGTTGGCCGCGCTGCGCTGAGCCGATGACGCGCTGTCACCGGCAAGCAGGCTTCCTAGCGCGATCCCGCCAAGTCCAGCGGTTGATTGCCGGAGGAAGTGCCGGCGAGTGTTTTGGCGGAGTTGTTGGGTTTGAGGGTCCATGAGAATTGGGGTGCGCGGGTTGGCTAGGTTCTGCGGCAGGTGCGCGCGCCGATTTGGGACAAATCGGCCTACTAGCGTTTCATGTACATTTCATCCAGGTTCAAGATCACGTTGCCGACGACGGTCCAGGCGGCAAATTCCGCGACATCGGCGCCTTCAGGTAATGCTCCGATCGGCTCGGTTGCCATTTTCTTCGCTTGTTCGATGTCGGTGGTGAAGTGTTTGGTCGCCTCTTGCACCAGCCGCGATAACCGCTCTGTCTCGGCAGGTTTCGGTGGGCGAATCAGGCTCGATCGGAATCCGACCGCGATTCGCTGCGCGGTTGTCTGGCCATCGGCAACCATCCGACGAGCGAGCGCTTGGGCGGCTTCGACATAGACTGGATCGTTCATCGTGACGAGCGCTTGCAGCGGAGTGTTGGTGCGAATTCGCCGCACCGTGCAGACTTCGCGATTGGGAGCGTCGAACTGCGCCATCGACGGATAAGGACTCGACCGGCGCCACGTGGTGTAGATGCCGCGACGATACCTGTCGTCGCCGCGGCTGGTTTGCCAGTCGGTCGCCGAACCAAATGCGGCCTTCAAACCGAGTTGTGGTTGGGGCGGCTTGACCGGCGGTCCGTACATTTTTTCGCTCAACAGCCCACTGACAAAAAGTGCCTGGTCGCGAACCATTTCGGCCGAGATTCGGAATCGCGGACCACGCGCAAGCAGACGATTGTTGGGGTCGGCAGAAAGCATTTCGTCAGTAGTGACGCTGCTTTGTCGATAGCTTGCCGAGGTCACCAGCAGTTTCAACAATGCCTTCAAGTCCCAGCCACCGTCACGTAGCTCGACCGCCAACCAATCCAGCAGTTGTGGGTGCGAGGGCAGTTCGCCTTGCGAACCAAATTCCTCGCTTGTTTCGACAATGCCGATCCCGAAAATCTGTTCCCAATGCCGGTTGGCGATCACGCGAGGCGTCAGCGGATTGTTTGGGGCGACCATCCACTTGGCCAGCGCCATTCGGTCTCGCGGTTGGTCTTCGGGCAGCGGGTGAAACGCGGCAGGTGTTCCTTCGGCGACTTCATCACCGGTACTGAGGTAGTTGCCGCGAAGTTGGACCTTGGTCGTGCGGCGCTGGTCGTCGGGAAGCTGCCGCATCACGGGGACCGTGGTGTGAGGTTTGATCTCACGAAGTTTCTTTTCCAGGTCGGCCAGTTCTTTACGAGCCGGCTGCAGCTGCGGAGCAAAACTGCGATAGTGCTTGGCAAGCTGTTGCCGCTGCTGCTCGCTCAGATCTTTCGGGTCGCTGCGAACCAGGTCGCGAATCGCCGCCGGCATCTTTGCCCAAGCCGCGGCGCCTGAATCGGTGGTGGTCGACAGACGGAATTGATCCAACAGATGCTGAGTGTGAACTGAATTTTGTTCCAGACGCACCTTCAGGGTTCCCTTCGCCAGCTTACGCGGATTTCGCAACACGAGCGTCAACTCGTGCGACTTTCCCGTTTGCCCGCCGATCGCCCAGCCCTTTTTGACATCCGGTTTCGCCGCCAGGATCGACGAAGCTGAAAAACCTGGCTGCCCGTAGTCGGCAAAGGCGGCATCGAACTGGATCGCTATCGTGCCGCCGGGCGAAAATTCGCTACTGGGGTTGGGAACCTCTTTCGGCGATTCTTGCCATAAGATTTCGCGGTTTTCATCCAACAACTGAATTCGGAATCCTTTCAGCCGATCGCGAATACCGGCGTTGCCATTGTCGGTGCGATTCCAGATCACTAGGCGATCGATCGGTGTGGTTTGGCCCAAATCGATTTCCAGCCAGGGGTCTTTTTCCGCCTTGGTGTGAGTGGTCTTGTTCTTTTGAAAGTTGCCGTCGGTCGTACCGTCATTGGCAAATTCAGCCTTGCCGCCAAAGTCCTCGGAACTCTGAGACGCTTTACCGTCGAGTGCGACGTTCCGGCCGCCGCTGAAGGCTTGCAGTTCGGCCAGGTGTAAAAAACGTTTGTTCCCCGGCAGTTCAACGCGAACAAACCGTGAATCGATGCCGCCGGCGCCGTCGGGAGTCCAAGTGGCCGACGCTTTGGTGAGCACAAAGTTGGACGTCTGTTCATCGCCCACTTCCAGCTTCACTCCCAACAGCTGATTCTCGGTGGTCGGAAACTCAATCGTGTAGACATCGTTTTTCGACTTCTCACCGTTGGCTCGAACCCAACCATCCTGGCCGACCTTCAACTTTCGATTCTCCGCCGTAGCGGAACCGGACTGCAGAACGTTCCACTTCGGTTCGCGACGGACTTCCGCAAGCCATTGTTGTTGGGCCGCTTCCAACTCGGGGGTGGGGGTGTCCAACAGCGATTTCAGTTCTGTGATTCGGCGCGACCAATCGGCCTTTTGTGCTTCTTGTTCTTCGGACCATAGGGAGATGAAGGGGCGTTCGTCTTTCTTGTCTGAATCTTCCGTGCTGTTGAAGAACGCAAAGAAGCGAAAGAATTCTTCTTGGGTGATCGGGTCGTACTTGTGAGTGTGGCATTGGGCGCAGGCCATCGTTGTTCCCATCCAGACCGCCATCGTGGTGTTGACCCGATCGACGATGGCGACATTGCGGAACTCTTCGTCGTTGGTGCCCCCTTCGTTGTTGGTCAGGGTGTTGCGATGAAACGCTGTGGCGATCAATTGCTGCTCGGAGGCATTTTCGATCAGGTCGCCGGCGAGTTGTTCGATGGTGAAACGATCAAACGGTTTGTTGTCGTTCAACGATCGAATCACGTAATCGCGATAGGCCCAAATCGTTCGCGGCGGGTCATCGGCATAGCCGGCCGAATCGGCGTAGCGCGCCAGGTCAAGCCATACACGGGCCCACCGTTCGCCAAAAGATTTCTTGGCCATCAATCGGTCAACGTACCGCTCGTAGGCGCCATCGTCCGGATCGTTGACAAACGCCATCGCTTCGTCCCACGTCGGCGGCAAACCGGTCAGGTCCAATGAGACGCGACGGGCAAGAACCAATCGATCTGCCTGGGGCGAAGGAGACATTCCTTCGGCCTCCAAACGTGCCAAGACGAAGTGGTCGATCGCATTGTGCGGCCAATCCTTGTTGTGAACCTCCGGCAACGGCGGCCGGTTCGGTTTTTGATAAGACCAGTGCTCGGCGTAGGCGGCACCCTGGGCGATCCAACGGCGCAGCAGCGCCACTTCCTCTTCGGTCAATTGCCGCCCCTTGCCTTCGGGAGGCATCCGCAAGTCTTCGTCGTCGGTCTCCAGGCGGAGGATCATTTCGCTGTCATCGGGATCGCCAGGAACGATCGCCGCGTAACCGCCCATGTCTTGCCGCGAACCCTCTTGAGTGTCCAGACGCAGATCGGCGGCGCGCTCCGCTTCGTCCGGGCCATGACAAACAAGACAAGTGCTCGACAGGATCGGACGGATGTCGCGATTGAAATCGACGGGCTGTTCCGCCGGCAATGAAGTGCTGCAACACGCAAGTAACAGCGCGACGATCAGAGGTCGAAAATGAAACCGAAGCATCAACAGTTCGCCAAGACAGGGCGGGGGAGGGAAGGGGAGTGCGGAGAGGAATTCTGGTCGGCCGGCTGGCCCCCAAGTCGGCGATCCTGGAATCCCATCGATCCCCACCAGTTTAACAGAAAGGTGCCTCTGTCCGAATGATCGTTCTTACTGCGTCAAATCGCCGTCATTGGAGCTGGGATTGGTGTTTGCGGCGTGTGGTGGGGGAGGAAGCTCGCACGAAGGCACGAGGGCACGAAGAAGGCGGTGAAGGAGGAGGCGGAACGAAGGGTGGGCGAAGGAAGGTGGGAATGAAGGGTGTGTGAAGGAAGGGGGGAGTGAACGGCGGGGGTGCGCGCGCCGACTTGGGACAAGTCGGCCTACTTGCTAGGGGATGGGTTCGAGGACCCAGCGTTTGTTGAACCAGAAGTATTGTTCGGGATGGGTTCGGATGGCGGCTTCTAGAGGTGGCAGCGCTTGGCGGAGGATTCGTTCGGCGTCTTCGTTTCGGTTGGCGTCGGGATCGGGAAGGATGGCGTCTTTGAAATGCCATTGATGACGCCCGCCTGGAAGACGGGTCGCATAGGCCGGCAGCACGGGACATTTGGCCAGATACGACATCAGCCCAACGCCGCGGCCAAGGTCGGCAGTGTGACTCAGGAAGGGAAGTTTTAAGTCGGGCTGACGCGCTCGCAGGTCGACCAGAATGGCGATCACGTTGCCCGCCTTCAACGACCGGATTACTTTGCGGACCAACATCGGATCGTCGCGTTCAATCACCTCGCTGCCCAAGTGTTCGCGCATGTCGTTGAGGTGTTTGTCGAACAACGGGTTTTTTTGTTGTCGGACAATGAACGTCATCGGATAACCGAGTTGTTGCAGGCCAACTCCGGCAAGATCCCAATTGGCCAGATGAGGCACGGCGATGATCACTCCTTTGCCCATCGCCATCGCGTCATTGAGATGGTCGCGATCGTCCTGTTCGATGACCGCGTATTTTTCGACCCACTGGGGCGTTAGTTTTGGTGTCCGTAAGATCTCGATCGTGTGCCATACCAGGTCGCGAAAGGACCGCGACGCGATGCGAGACACTTCGGCCTCGGTAAGTTCGTCTCCCAACACCTGACGGATTCTTCGCTTGCCCTCGATCCGGCGCGAGCGCAACAGGCGGAAGGCAATCGGCGAGATCATGCTGCCTAGCCCGAGTGCTGCCGACTGCGGCAGCAGATTGACGGTCGCCGATGCGGCGCGAATCAGCAGGTATTCGGCAATGTGCTTTGGCCGGTGCATGGACGAAACATCAAGAAAAGAAGACCGCAAGGCAATAGCACTCTCATTCAGACCGAGAGTATGTTTCTGTCACGATGTGCCAACAAGTGCTAATGAGGTGAGCGGTTGCCAGTTTGGAAAACTGGCCGACGATGGCGTTAGCTTTCCAGTTCCTCCCAGCGGGCGTAAGCATCAGCGAGATCTTGCTGGAGCTGCTGGAGGAGCGAAGATTTGGCAGCGATTTCCTCGCCGCCTCCTTGGTAGAAAACCGGATCGGCCATGACTTCATGGAGCTTGGCGATTTCCGATTCCAACGCGTCAATTCGTTCGGGCAATTGATCGAGTTCTCGCTGCTGGTTGTAAGACAGCTTCTTGGTTTCCGTCTGAGGTCGAGGCGATTTGGTGGCCGGCTTTTTCTGGGGAGTTTCCGGTTTTGCGACAGCTGATTGTTCGCGGCGATCGACCGTGGCTCGCCAATCGTCGTATCCGCCGACGTACTCGTTGACCTGGCCATCCTCGAACACAATCGTGCTGGTGACCACGTTGTTCAAAAACGTGCGGTCGTGGCTGACCATCAGCAGCGTGCCGGAAAAGTCAACCAGTTGTTCTTCCAACAGTTCTAATGTCTCGCTGTCCAGGTCGTTGGTCGGTTCGTCCAGGATGATCACGTTGGCCGGTTTGGCCATCAATCGAGCAAGCAGGGCGCGATTCCGTTCGCCTCCGGAGAGAAAGCGGACTTCGGTCCGCGCCCGTTCGGGCGTAAAAAGGAAATCTTGCAAGTATCCGAGAATGTGTTTCGTTTTGTCGCCGATCCGGATGCTGTCGCTGCCGTCCCCCACGTTTTCTTGAACGGTCTTGTTCGGATCGAGCGTGTCGCGAAGCTGGTCAAAGTAAGCGACTTGCAGATGGGTTCCCATGCGAACCGATCCGCTGGTCGGCTGCAGCTTGCCCAGCAGCAATCGCAGCAGCGTCGATTTTCCCGCGCCGTTGGGGCCGATGATGCCGACTTTATCACCTCGCATCAGCGTCGTCGAAAAGTCGCGAACGATCGTTTGGTCACCGTAAGCAAAGGTCAGCTCTTTGACTTCGGCGACCAACGCGCCGCTCCTGTCGGCTTGCTGCAGATTCAGCTTGGCGGTCCCCTCGCCGCTTCGCCGCTGTTGGCGCTGGCGACGCATTGCCTGAAGCGCCCGCACGCGGCCTTCGTTGCGGGTGCGGCGAGCCTTGATGCCTTGTCGAATCCAAGCTTCCTCTTCCGCCAGCTTCTT
Organism: Rubripirellula sp.; assembly: GCA_965222745.1. Lineage (GTDB taxonomy): Bacteria > Planctomycetota > Planctomycetia > Pirellulales > Pirellulaceae > CBDCUW01. Next base: position 2,968,160 of record CBDCUW010000005.1, on the reverse strand, counting down.
GTCGAACAGCGCACTGCGTTTTTCCTCGGCCTCGATCGCCTGCGCTTTGCGTTTCAAGAACGTTGCGTAGTCGCAAGACCAATCGAAAATTCGCCCGCGATCGACCTCCCAAATTCGCGTCGCCAGATTTTGCAAAAACGAACGATCGTGGGTGACGAAGATCAGTGTCTGTTTCCAGCGTGCCAAGAAGTCTTCTAACCACAGGATCGAATCGATGTCCAAGTGGTTGGTTGGTTCATCCAACAGCAGCACATCGGGTTGACAAGCGATCGACCGGGCCAGCAGGACTCGGCGTTTCATCCCGCTAGAGAGCGTTTCAAAGGGGGCGTCGCCGTTCAGGTTCATACGCGACAGAGTGGAATCGACCGCGTGCTCCCGTTGCCAGGCCTGTTCGGGGTCTTCCGCGGCAGCCGATCCGGTTTGCTGCGGGTCTTGCACGTTCGTTTGACCGGCCAGGACAACCGACTTGACGTTGCCCGAAAGGTCGCCGGGGACATCCTGGGTGAGCCGAGAAATCTTGACTCCGGGTGAAATCGAAATGTTGCCGGAATCGGGTTGCACCTTTCCGTCCAACATCCGCAGGAGCGTTGTTTTTCCCGCGCCGTTTCGTCCCAGCAGCCCGATGCGTTGTCCGGCTTCGATCTGGGCGGAAACACCGTCCAGAAGCAAAGGGCCGCGAAAACCGATGCTCAGATTTTCAATGGAAATCAGGGGCATATCGCACTTACGACGGCTGCAACGCTTCGGACTTTTCGTTGGACTGGCGGAACAGCTTGGCGATCACATCTTCCAGTGGCAAATCTTCCACGGCGACATCTTCGATCGGATGGTCGCGAAGGATATCGGCAAGAGCTCGCGGGACGTCGCTGCGGGCAACGCGAATCCTTGCCTTCGGCCAATTTTCGTCCAGGACTTCACCGAAGCTGGCCAGGTTATTCGGATGGTGCCCGTCGGCAAACTGCAGGGTGACGATTTTGTACCCGGAGAACTGATCGATGATTCCCGACAACGATCCGTCGTACTCGATCCGGCCGCCGGCGATGATCACCACTCGCTTGCACAGCGCCGCAACGTCTTTCATGTAGTGGCTGGTCAACAAAATCGTGATCTTGCGTTTTTCTTGATAGTAACTCAGGAACTGTTGGATGTTGTGCTGCGCGATCACGTCCAGACCGATCGTCGGTTCATCCAGGAACAGGACTTCGGGGCTATGAAGCAGCGCCGCGATCAATTCCATCTTCATTCGTTCGCCCAACGAAAGTTCGCGAACCGGTTGGCTGAGCAGGCGGCCGACATCCAGCAGATCGGTCAGTTCCGAAAGGGTGGCGTCAAACGAATCACTGGGAATTCCGTAGATCTGCTGGTGAAGGCGATACGATTCCTGGGCCGGCAGATCCCACCACAGCTGATTCTTTTGCCCCATCACCAAAGCAAAGCGGCGGCGATATTCGTTTTTGCGTTGCCAGGGAACGAAGCCCATCACGGTCGCCGTCCCGCTGGTCGGATTGATCACACCGCTCAGCAACTTCAAGGTCGTCGTTTTGCCGGCGCCGTTGGGTCCCAGGAACGCCACCAATTCGCCTTGCTGGACGTCCAGGTCGATTCCGCGTACCGCGTCGACTTCGGTATATTCGCGGCGGAATAGCCCGCGGATGCTTTCCTTCAATCCCTCGCGTTTTTTATAAACGCGATAGGATTTGGTCAGCTGGCGGACTTCGATGATCGACATGGTCGTTTTCGTTCGAGGCTGAAACGGCGACTTTCCCTGCGGTATTGTAGGTATCCGCGGAATCGTTGTTAGCCGTCTAGTGATGCCGACCGGTCCGCTACCCCATTGATGATCCATACAAAACAATCAGGTGGAATGTGAACGATCAGCTGCCTCCCTTCCGCGTCGGGCTCGGTTACGACTCGCATCGATTGGGCAACGGTGGCCCGCTGCGAATCGGTGGGATGGATGTTCCAGCGGAAGTCCACGCCATTGGGCATAGCGACGCTGACGTGCTGCTGCACGCCATCACCGATGCACTGCTGGGATCGGTGGCCGAAGAGGACATTGGCCGGCTTTTTCCTGATCATGCCCCGGAAAACCGAGATCGGGATAGCCGCGATTTCGTGGCCGAGGCGATTCGTCGCGTGAGGCATCACGGGATGGACGTCGTCAATCTTGATTGTGTCATCCTAGCCGAACGTCCCAAAATGGCGCCATATATCACCGAGATGCGAAAAACGGTCGGCTGGCTGCTCGATCTGCCGGTCGATCGGGTCAGCATCAAAGCGAAAACAGGAGAGGGAATCGGTACGATCGGAAATTCAGCCGCGATCGCAGCCCACGTCGTGGTGCTGATCCATCACCTGCAGGCGTGATGGTGGCGTCGTCTTCCCGGCAAGAACCGGGCTCTGCCAGATCCGCTTGTCCCCCTATAATTTCTGGATTGACACTCCACTGTCGCCACGGATGTTTTCACGATGAGTACTGCCGCAGCAACCGAAAGACCTACCCAAACCGCTTCGACCATGCCCGAAATCCGCGTTTACAACACCCTGAGCAAGTCGAAGGAAAAGTTTCTGCCGCTGCATCCTCCCAAGGTGGGAATCTATCTTTGCGGTCCGACCGTCTACGCCGAATCGCATATCGGCCACATGGTCGGACCGGTGATCTTTGACACCATCAAGAGGTATTTGACCTACAACGGTTACGAAGTGAACTGGGTCGTCAACATCACCGACGTGGACGACAAACTGATTGACAAGAGCCACAAGCGGGGCATCCCGATCAATCAGATTGCCTGCGAGATGACGGCCGACTACCTGGCGAATTTGAAAGAGCTGGGAGTCAATCAGATCAATCATTTGCCGCGGGCGACCGACCACATGGCGCAGATCATCCGGTTCATTCAAACCCTGGAGGAAAAAGGACACGCTTATGCGGTTGGCGGCGATGTCTTTTTCGACGTGACCAAGGATCCCAACTACGGCCAACTTTCCAATCGCAGCGTCGATGCGCAGCAGGGAGAAGGGGGCGAGGCTGCTGCAAAGAAACGCTCGGCTGGCGATTTCGCCTTATGGAAGAGCGCCAAGGGAGACGAGATTGCTTGGGAGAGCCCCTGGGGACCGGGACGGCCCGGCTGGCACATCGAATGTTCGGCGATGAGTCACGAAATCCTTGGCGATACCTTTGACATTCACGGCGGCGGGTTGGACTTGCTGTTTCCCCATCACGAAAACGAACGAGCCCAAAGCAGCTGCTGCCACGGCGCGCCGATGGTCAAGTACTGGATGCACAACGGCTTGATGCGGGCCGGAGAGAAAGGGAAAGTTGGCGGAAAAAGCGATCGCGAGGATTCGGCCGCAAAGATCAGCAAAAGTGAGGAACAACAGCCGACCGTCGAAGAGGCTGCCGCCGCAAAGATCAGCCGTAGTGGCGGCGCCGGCGGGCTTTGCGAATTGATTCGCCGGCACACGGGGGAACGCATTCGATTTTTCCTGCTTCGTACCCATTATCGTTCCACCATCGTCTATGGCGAAGACGGTTTGTTGGAAGCGGGCACGTCGTTGGAAGCCTTTTATCGCTTCTTTGACCGATTGGGCGAGATCACCGCACAGGTCACCGATCCTGCGTTTGTTGACGATCCGGACCAAGTCTGCTCGTTTTATAACCTGCGGTTCGCGGACACCCGCAGCGAGGGTGATTTTGACTCAGGTGACGATTCGCTTTTGGCGGAAATCCAAACGATACGCGGCAAGTTTCTTGCCGCGATGGATGACGATTTCAACACCGGTGCGGCGATCAGCGTGTTGTTCGATTCGCTGCGGCTATTGAATCGGCACATCGACCAAAATCAATTGACCGGCAAGTCCGATCCGCAGGGAAAAGCCACGGTGCAATTGCTGCGAGCGGCGCAGGTGATTCGAGAATTGACCAGCCTGCTGGGGCTGTTTGCTGAGCCGACGCCGCAAACCGGAGACGATTCGGATGCGGAATTGCTGGAAGGTACCGTGAAGTTGCTGATCGATTTGCGAAAGGAAGCCCGAGAGCGAAAAGATTATGCGACCGGTGACGCGATCCGCGATCGGCTGGCCGACATCGGCATCGCTCTGCTGGACAAAAAAGAAGGCACGACTTGGGAACGAAGCTCGTGACACCCCAACGGATCTTGGGCATCGATCCAGGATTGAATACCACTGGCTACGGTGTGGTGGAATATGTCGGCGGCCAATTGAAGCTTCGCGAGGCGGGAATTGTTCGGAGCCGCGCCAAGGCTAGCATCGAGGATCGCATTGTCGAAATCTATGACGGTGTTCGGGAGGTGATCGATCAACATCGCCCCGAAATGTTGGCGCTCGAGCAGCTTTTTTCCCACTACCAGCGGCCCAGGACGGCGATCCTGATGGGGCATGCCAGGGGAGTGATCTGCCTGGCTGCCGGGCAGGCGGGCATTCCCGTGAACCACCTGGAACCGACTCGCGTGAAAAAATCGATGACGGGCAACGGCCGGGCACCGAAACACCAGATTCAGCAAGCAGTCAAAATTCAGCTGGGACTTCCCGCGATTCCAGAACCAGCCGACGTGGCCGATGCGCTGGCAATCGCCCTGTGTGGTTACCACATGGATGAAAGTTTGATGTTATGAAATCGTCGGCCGGCTTGTCCTCAGTCGGCACGCATGCTCTCTTCCCCCCGCGCCACCCAAACCGGCTTGGGACAAGTCGAACCACGAGAAGGATTCTCTTTTGATTCTCACCATCACCGGAAAACTGGTCCATGTCGGCGAGACCGCTGTGACCATCGAATCGGCTCCCTTCGAGTATGAAGTGCTGGTGGCCGACTTCACCCGCCGTCAATTGCAAAGCCGCATCGGCCAACAGACTCGACTGCACACCCTGGATTACATCGAAGGCAACGCCCAGGGCGGACGGTTGACTCCGCGGCTGGTGGGGTTCATGACCGAGCCAGAACGCCAGTTTTTTGACCTCTTCTGCAGCGTGGATGGCGTGGGGGTGAAGAAAGCGCTGCGGGCAATGGTTCGCCCGGTGAAGGAATTGGCAGTGTTGATCGAGGAACAGGATGCCAAGGGCCTTTCGGCTCTGCCCGGGATCGGACCGTCGACCAGCGAACGGGTGATTGCCAAACTGCGTCGCAAAATGCCCCGCTTTGCCCTGATGGTTCAGCGAGATGACACCGATCAGCCCGCCGCTTCGGCTGGCACTTCCCAGGTGGTGACCGAAACGTTTGACGCCCTGATTGCCCTGGGGCACAGCGAGACGGATGCCCGGAAGTTGATCGACGAGGCGGTCGAGTCAGGGAAGAAATTCAAAGATTCCGAGGCCCTACTCACGGTCATCTACCAGCGAAACCAGTGAAATGGGCGACAGATACATTTTAGGTCCTGGCCTCCCTGCGATGCGTCAAACTGCCGCAGTGGCCATCGGCTAGCCCAGTGGGGCCCCGTTGCCTTCTTGTCCCAGACCTCCTAGTTTCTTGGCCCTTCCAGGTGATGATTGCTTGCGGAGTGCCGATCGAAACACCAACAGTGATGGAGATGGCCGTGAACAGATTCATGGTTCTAGGGGGACTTGGAGCCCTTGCGATTTTGACGTCGTTGGAAAATCGTCTTCTGGCGGAGATGCCTCGATCCACTGGCCCCGTCTTGGCCACATCGACCGTCACCGCACCGACCATTCAGTGGCATGAAGATTTGAATTCCGGTTGGCGCGAATCTCGGCGACGCAATGTGCCGATGGTCATCTTCATCACCAGTGACCACTGCAGTTACTGCGATGCGATGAAGCGGGACACGTGGTGTGATGGTTCGATTCGGACTCGTATCGCCGGCGGGTTCGTCGCAATTCGGTTGAATCCTCGCCGCAACGCCGCCACGCTCAGTCGGATCCGCGTCAAGATGTACCCGACCACGTTGGTTGGTTTGCCCCAAGGAAAAGTGGTCGGCCACCGTTTGGGCTACCGGCCGCCAGCGGCGCTGCATCAGCTGCTCAGCGACGTCAAGAAGTGATGATTCGTCGGTCCGTTCTTCAAGCGGGCCTGTGACATTCTGTCGCCTGCTGGGTAGCGGATGGGGTCAGTGAGGTAGCGAGTCCTGGGGCGGCTCGTTAATCTGCGCAGACTCGTATGTTCAGAATCTCTCCTTTCGGCCCATAATGCCGCCCAGATTGGCTCTGACTGCCACTACATCAAACGAACGTACCTGCTTGTCCCTCCGTGTAGAAAAGGAATAACACCGTGGCGCGTGCCTGCACTCTTTCCACTTCCGTTTCCGACAAGATGATGAAATTGTTTGCAATTGTGTTGGCCGCCGGCATCGCAATCGGATCGGCGCAAGCTGTTGCGTTGCAGGATGCGGGCGACACGCCTGCGGAGGAAGCGGCCCCGGCCGAAGAAGCGCCAGCCGAGACGCCTGGCGGCGAAAGTTCCTCGGCAGAAAGCCCGTCCTCTTCGGGTGGGGGCCTGCCTTTTATCGCTTATTTGATTCCATTGCTGGGCATCGCCGGTTTGGTGTTCACTTATTGGAAATCATCGTGGGTGGCGCAGCAGGAAGTCGGTGGTGAAAAAATGGCTGGCATTGCCGCCAACATCACCGAAGGGGCGATGTCGTTTTTGAAAGCCGAGTACAGCATCCTGGCAGTCTTCGTGATCGGAGTTGCCATCCTGCTCGGGTACGGAGGTTCCACTCAGGGGAACGCTTCCTCGCCGTTGATCGCGCTGTCCTTCGGTCTTGGTGCGATCTGTTCGGCGCTCGCCGGCTTTGTGGGAATGAGGGTAGCGACCAAAGCCAACGTTCGAACGACCAATGCCGCTCGCAGTGGGCTGGGGACCGCACTGGAAGTTGCCTTTGCCGGCGGTTCGGTGATGGGAATGGGGGTGGTCGGTTTGGGCGTGCTTGGTTTGAGCGTTCTGTTTGTTGTCTACAGCAACATGTTTGGCCTGTCATCGGAAGCAAACGTTACGCGGGTGATCACGGTGCTGACCGGGTTTTCGTTTGGTGCTTCGTCCATCGCGCTGTTTGCACGTGTCGGTGGCGGCATCTACACCAAGGCCGCCGACGTGGGAGCCGATCTGGTCGGCAAAGTCGAAGCGGGTATTCCGGAAGACCATCCGTTGAACCCCGCGACGATCGCCGACAACGTCGGTGACAACGTGGGCGACGTCGCCGGAATGGGCGCCGATTTGTTTGAGTCGTATGTTGGATCGATCATCGGCACAATGGTTTTGGGCGCCGCCTTCTACGGCATCTTCAGCGCCGGCGACATGGACAGCTTTGGCGGGTTGTCGGCTGTGTTGTTGCCTTTGGTGTTGGCGGGCGTCGGCATTCTGACCTCCATCACTGGCACTTTTTTTGTCAAAGTCAAAGAGGGGGGCGACCCGCATCACGCGCTGAACATCGGCGAATTCGGATCGGCGGGAATTTTGCTGCTGTTGACCTACGGGATCATCAAATTCATGTTGCCCGCAACGTGGACCGACGGAGAACTCGAATACACCAGCAACGGAGTTTTCTTTGCCATCCTGTTCGGACTGGCGGCTGGATTGGCGATTGGAAAAATCACCGAGTTCTATACCGGCACGGGGACTCCGCCGGTCAAATCGATCGTTCGCCAATCGGTGACAGGATCGGCCACGACGATCATTTCCGGAGTCGGTGTGGGAATGATGTCGACCGCGATTCCGATTCTGATCATCGCCGCTGCCATCATCGGTGCGTATTCCTGTGCTGGACTTTATGGAATCGCAATCGCTGCGGTCGGCATGCTCTCCAATACCGGAATTCAATTGGCGGTCGATGCTTACGGTCCGATTTCTGACAACGCTGGCGGGATCGCGGAGATGGCGGAACTTCCCCGCGAAGTTCGTGAGCGCACCGACAAATTGGATGCCGTCGGCAACACCACCGCGGCGATCGGCAAAGGATTCGCAATCGGCTCGGCAGCGCTGACGGCACTGGCGCTGTTCGCGGCGTTCATCACTTCCTACAACGCCACCCATGATGCGAGCTTGAAGATCACGGCGATCAGCATCACCAATCCTTACGTGATGGCATCGTTGTTTGTTGGCGGGATGTTGCCGTTTTTGTTCTCGGCCCTGTCGATGAATGCTGTCGGCCGCGCCGCGATGGCAATGATCGAAGAGGTGCGGCGGCAATTCAAGGACATTCCGGAATTGAAGGCCGCGCTCCATGTCATGAACAACAACGATGGCAAAGAGTTTGACGATTGGTCGGAGGAAGATCAGAAGACGTTCCAAGCGGCCGACGGGAAAGCGGAGTACGGGAAGTGTGTTGCCATTTCGACGCGGGCTTCGATCCGGGAGATGATCGTCCCCGGTTTGGTCGCCGTGCTGGTCCCGGTCGCCTTCGGGTTTGTGCCGAAATGGGTCGGCTTGGAAGGCAACATCAACGCCTTGATGTTGGGCGGATTGCTGGCTGGTGTGACCGTCAGCGGTGTGCTGATGGCGCTCTTTCAGTCCAATGCCGGCGGTGCCTGGGACAATGCCAAGAAGATGATCGAAGAAGGCTTCGAGGTGAACGGCCAGATGCTGACCAAGGGAAGCGAAGCCCACAAAGCAGCCGTCGTCGGAGATACCGTGGGGGATCCGTTCAAAGATACTTCCGGTCCGTCGTTGAATATCCTGTTGAAGTTGATGAGTGTCGTTGCGCTCGTGATTGCTTCTTTGATTTAGCTCCCCACAGCTTCCCTGCATGGCTGAACGAATCACCGGAATCCTGACCCCCAACATCACGCCCGTCGATGCGTCGGGCCGTGTCGACGAAGAACGCTTGCGCGGATATGTCGATTGGTTGATCGAGCGGGGAGTCGATGGGCTGTACCCCAATGGCAGCACGGGCGAATTCGTTCGATTCACTGCCGAGGAACGTCGACGGATCGTTCAAGTTGTCGTTGAACAGACCGCCGGACGAGTGCCAGTGTTGGCCGGTGCGGCAGAAGCGAACGTCAAAGAAACGATTAACGCCTGCGAAACCTACGGGGCGATGGGAGTCCGAGCGGTCGCCATCGTTGCCCCGTTTTACTACCGACTCAGCAGCGACGGGGTGTACGCCTACTTTCGCGAGATCGCCGATGCGGTTTCGGTCGACGTGACGCTGTACAACATCCCGCTGTTCGCCTCGCCCATCGATGTGCCGACGGTGGTCCGACTGGCGTCGGAATGTCCTCGGGTGGTGGGTATCAAAGACAGTTCGGGTGACATGCCGAACATGCTGCGGATGATTGCCGCGATCAGGCCGATGCGAGCAGACTTCACTTTCTTGACCGGGTGGGACGCGGCGCTGGCGCCGATGTTGATCGCTGGTGCTGATGGAGGCACCAATGCAACCAGCGGCGTGGTTCCGGAGCTGACGCGGGCCATCCATCGCGCGGTGGTGGCGGGAAATGTTACCGAGGCGATGCGGTTGCAGTTCCAGTTGCTGCCGCTGTTTGACGCGATGATCTCGCTGGGTGAGTTTCCGGAAGGATTTCGCGCGGGAGCAAGATCGCGCGGCTGGAATTTGGGAGCCGGACGCGTTCCCCTTTCTGAACAACAACGAGAAGCGGTCGCCCGGACTCAGCGGGAAATCGACGCGTTGGTTGCCGAGGTTGCTGAGCTGGATGAATCGCTAGTGCTACCCCCCGAAACGATCGAAAAGATCGTCCAACGAGTGATGAGACAACTCGGTTCGTGAGGTCTGTCGGCCAGTTCTCCGAACTGGCTGCGGCTGCGTGTGATTCTCCGAACTGGCTGCGTGTGATTTCGCAGACGCGTTGCGATTTCGGAGAAATCGCCGACTAGGGAAAGAGGTAGCGAAGGAAATTACGGACCGGTTGTCCCGGCACGTAGGCCACCGGTTGTCCGATGATGCCTTGTCCAATCTGCACCGGGTTTGTTTCCTGGCCAAAGGTGATCAGCGACGGAAGCGGTGCTCCGCCGGTTGGCGTCAAGCCGCCAGGCAAAATCGCTGGGGCGGCGATTTCTGCCGGTGGGGGAATGTAGGTTTGCGGCGTTTCATAGGTCACCGCTGGGCCGCATCCGACACTGGCTGCCGTGTAGCCGCTTGGCGGTGAGATGCAGCTGCAGTTGTTGATGGTTGCAAATCCGCCTCCGCCCAGTTGTGGAGGCGCGATCGGGGCCAAATCGCTGGCGCTGGAGATACCTCCGGCCGGCGCCGGTTGAAGGTTAGCTGGTGTGCTGGGCAGTATCCGCTGCGAAGGTGCTGGGGCGGTGACAGGAGCACTCGGCGGCAGCGCCGGACCCACGCCTGGCGTGGCGAGATTGCTTTGTGGAAGCTGTAGTCCGCCGCCAGGTAAAGCTGGCGCCTCCAGCCCCTGTTGCCACATCACAGTTTGTCGAACCGCAGGTCCCGCCGGTTGGGTGGTGGAGCGATTCTGGTATGCGGTCTCCCGGAGCGTTCTGGACGCTGTGCGAGGCCGGTATTGGTCGACCGCACTGGGGGCGTCGATGGGGCGAAGTCGAGTCCTGGGGGTGTCGAAAGACTGGCCGCTGGACAAGCTGGCCCAAAAACTCGCAACGACCAGCGCCGCCGTTGCTTGTCGCATCCGAATTCGATTCATCGCCAGCTCCTTGTAACGGATCACCCATTTCCCAACCGGCCAGAAAAAACCAGCGGGGACGGACTACCAGGGGATGTAGTCACAGACCCATTAGCATTGCAAGATCGATGCCAAAACGGAAAACCGCGAGGAATTCGCGATTGGTCGACCGAAATCGTGTAAATATTTCAATCGGTTGGAAGTGATGGTGGCCGGCTACTATTTTACCGCGCCAGTACCCAGAACGGGTGGGACCAAAAAGCTGTTTTCGTCCTTCGCCGGTGCGTTCTGAAGCGCCTGATCGTTGCTCAGCCCCTCGATCAGCCGGTCTTCACGCCAGCGATTGTCAACGTCCAGAGCGGTGGTCATCGGTTCGACGTCGTCGGTGTCCAAGGCCGAAAGCTGCTCGACGAAGCCCAAAATGCTGACCAGTTGAGGTCCAATCGAAGCGACCTCCTCGTCAGACAGCTCCAGCCGGGCAAGCAGGGCCAGGTTTCTTACGTCTTCTTCGGAGAGCGACACCGCTTTCACCTGAATTCTATGTGCGTAGCACGACCATCTCGGCCGTGACTGACGGCGGTGGATCGCCGCGCTACTAGGCTTTGGCGCCGCTGACGTCAAACGGCTTGATCTTCACCGTCTTGCGAACGGCCCCGCTGCGGATGCACTGGGTGCAGACTCGCATCGTTTTGTTTTGCCCGTTGGGCATCGTCACATGGACTCGTTGAAGGTTGGGGACGAACTTTCGCCGCGTGATTCCGGTGATTTTGGTACCGACCCCGCCAAGGTATTTCGCTTTACCACGCGTTTCGACACGGTTGCCCATTTGGACCTTTTTTCCGCACGCTTCGCATTGTCGTGCCATCTGACTTCTCGTTCTATCGGTGTGATTCTGCTTGAGTTGGTTTGTTGGAAGCCCGGCAATATACAGACACCAAGCCCAAACGGGAAGCGCTTCTGCCGAAGTCGGCGGATTCTGAGTGCAGGCACGCAAATCTGGAGCTACCTCTCCTCAATTTGGTGCCACCCACCTAATTCAGCAATTGGTGCCACCCACCTAATTCAGCAGCTGGTCACTGTCGGCGACTTCTCTGAAGTCGCAACGGCCGCGCGGCTAGGCCCGAGAATGGGGCGACCGTGGGTGATTTCTCCGGAATCACTCAAGTTGGCGGCCCCAAGCGTCGATGGACCGAACATCTCTCCTAATCGGCAAAGTTTACCAACCGCAAATCAGCTCCACCGATGCATACTTCGACGCCTCAACCCAGTCTGCGTCCTTTCGGATTGTTTTCCGTGGCGATACTGGCCATCGCGATGTCTGGGTGCCAGACACTCAATTTGCCCGCCGTTTTTTCATCGGAGCAAGGGAGCCCCCACTATGTGGGGTTGGGTGCCGAGCCGGGATTTCAGCTCGAACCGTCCCGTTCGGAAGAGATTTACCACAAAGTCCGGCAGGCTCACGCTCAGAACTCGATCGTGCTGCACATCGTTGGCGATGATACCCCGGCGCGGGTCTTACCCCTTCCTCCGGAGCAGAAAACGGTCTTTGTCAGCGATCTGCTCGAACAGACCGGTGTCCGCAAGAAGTTGGGGTCAGTCGATGCGATCCTTTACCGGTATGCCCAGGGGACGATTGGGGGTGTGCGGATGAAGGTCAAGATGTCGGAGGACAAGCGGACGGTGCGACCCGAAAGTGACTATGCGTTGCGAGCCGGGGATCGGCTGGAGGTGGTCAAAGCGAAACACGCAACGCTGGACAAGCTGCTGGACTTGGCAGGGGGGACTTGATCGCCGGCCAGTTCTCCGAACCGGCAATGTGCGACTTCGGAGAACTGGTTTGTTCGTAGCGACTTCGGAGAAGTCGCCGACAGTGCTCGTCGAGACGAGACAGAGAATCGCCGACTTGGGACAAGCCGGCCTATGTGGGGTCAGTCGAGCGGCTTGACTCGCAGGTTTCGAAAGAACACTTTGCTTTGCGGGTCGTGAGCCTGCAGGGCAAACGTCCCTTCGCCGATCAGTCTTTCAAACCCACCTTTGGCAGTTTGCTGGCCTTCCGGTTCGTTGTAATCGACCAACGTCTTGCCGTTGACGATCAGCTTGATGTTTTTGCCTTGGACGATGATCTCCTGGGTGTACCACTCGTTGTCCTTCACACCGGGATCGGCAACGTTGACGACACCGTAAAGGCTGCTCGTCTTCTTGGAGTCTTTGTGGGAGACATTGACCTGGCATTCAAAACCTTTTCGAGGCCAATTCTCGGCCTGGTATTCGGTGTGGAAATAGATCCCGGCATTGCTGCCTGGCGTCGTCATCACTTCGGCTTTGAAGTGAAAGTTTTTCAGGGGCGCCAGGTCGCCGTCATAGAAAAGGTGGCAGCGCGGGCCATCGCAAACGAGCATCCCGTCGACCACCTTCCAGCTGTCGGGATTTTCTTTGGCTTTCTTCCAGTTTTTCAGCGACTGGCCGTCAAAAAGGGCGATGAATCCAGTTTTGGCTTTCGGCTTGTCGGCGCTAACTGTCGTTGCCAGGCAAGGCATCACGCAGGCAAGGGTGAGGCAAACGAGTTTGTTTTTCATGGCGATCGTATCGGAATGGATTTTGATGTTGGAAAAAGAAAACCGCTTGCCAATCGACCGGGATTGGCAAGCGGAATGATTCAGGCGTAGCAGGGAAAGTTCGACAGCGGCCGGGTGGGCGGTGATATGTCTGCGGCGCCGGTGCGAATCGACCCTTCGCTGTCACCGACTAATCGTCAAGTCCGGCATCGGTGGCGGGCAATTCGCCGTTTTTGATCTTGTCGCCAAACTTCTTGCCGTCTTTGCTCTTGTGCTCGTTGGCCTTCTTGATTCCCTCCAGAATCTTTTTCTTGGACTCTTCCGGATTCTCCTTGACCCACTCCTTCGGAAAGTCTTCCGAATCGAGGTACTTGTGCATGGCTTCGCCATATTCGTTTCGAACCTTCTTTTTGTCTTCCCCTTTGACGTGGCAGATGTAGCAGCCAGCCTTACGACCGATCTTCTTGAACTCATCGCTGGCATCTTCGCCCAAATACTCGTTCTTCCACTGCTTGCTGAACTCGCTGATGGCCAAAGCCGGCGTTGCAAGCAACAGAAGACATCCAAATAGCAAAGCCAAACGTTTCATCAAATTCTCCGGGGGGTGAAAAAGCATCCCCACGCGGCAAGGCGCGCGGGGAAAAAGTTGGTGGGTTCAGGTTTTTGGTTGCTGCGATACCGGGGCGCAGACCAGTCACCTCACCCACAATTAAGTCTCAGAGCGGCGAAAAAGTCAAATCGGATCTCACAGCTCCCGCGGCTCGGCGGTCGCCGCGTCCAGCGGCGTATTGCGGAAGACTCCGATTCCCGCAGCGTCCAAATCAGGCAGAATCGGCAGCGACCGTTCCTCGAATCCGCCTCGGGCAGCTCCAGCTTGCCGGTAATCCTCGGCGGTCAGCCGGCTCGGCGAAGCGTCAGAAAGCCGCACCCTGGACCAGTAAACGGTCCATTTTGGGGAGACATCTCCAGGCCAACTTGCTGTCAAATCGTTCAGCCGAGTCATTTCTTTGTCCCCCTCGGAATTGCGAATCACCATCAGCGGTGATGCCAACGTGGGGTCGGTGACGTAGGAGTTGGCGGATCCGCGGAGCTGCAGCAGCGGCGGATCCTGGGACAGCACTTCCAGACCGGTGAACTCAAAGTGCGGTACATCCGAATTGACCACAAAGACGCTGTCGGTCGCGAACCGGTCAATCGACACCGGGTACTTGCCGGCAACGCCAAGACGCATGCGGAGCAGTCCCTTGGGTGTGTGCGAGGTCAATCGCGTCAGTCGCAACTGAATCGGGGGTGACGTTGGGGGTGGTTCAAGACGGGCTCCTGATGTATCGATCATGGCGTCAGAAATGGTCAGCAGCCCGTTGTCCCATGACACCTGCAAGGCGACGGCAAAATCCATGTGGATCAGGCCGGTTTGCCCGCGGACAATCACGTTGTTCAACTCGACGGCGACCATCGGCAAGGTGTTGTCGTCGCGATCGTCGTCGGTCGGTCGTCTCTGCCGGACGTCTTCGGGATCGGTGACCACGTCAAAAACGTAAACTCCTTCACGCATCGCCGGGTTTTCGACAGTCACGCTGCAATCGGTTAGCCGCATCAACTGGGTTTCGTTCACCTCGAACAATGACCCACCGTTGATCTCTCCGCTGGGGACTCTCCAGACGAAATGCAAGTCCTCCAGTTCGACGCGGTTGTTCCCGATCGACAGCATGTTGGACCGCTCCATCGGCCTCGATTCATCGGGTTGAAAAACGAGGGCGCTGCCGCCGATCTTGGAAGTGATTCTCAGGTTGTCGCGAGTGATCTCGATCGGGTCGCAATCAATCAGTGGTGCCGCGATCTCGATATGATCGACGTCGTATTGGTCGGCCAGCAACAACGCTTCGGCAAAACTGGAGGTCAACACGGCGCCGTCAAGATCGTATTGCAGTTCCAGCGGTCCCGGACCCATCACGCGAATCGACGGAGGGGGTGCTGCTTCCAGCGGATCGACCGAAATGGTGTTTCCCGCGGGCGTTTCGACGCTACTGAATTCTGCCACCGCCGAGGCACTCTCGGAATCGGGCAGCGACGAATTGGTTGCCTCCGATTCGGCCACCGATCGATCGTTGTCGGTGTCATCCGGCGATGGTGTGGGCCGCTGGTCGGATTCGGCGATCTCCGTGCGAGGCTCGGTGGAAGAGTTTTCCGGATCATGCGTCGTCGAAGTGTCGAGTGGTATCGCTGGCGATACGACGTCGTTTTTCACCACGTTGGGTGGGGCCGCCTTGTCCGAAATCGGCCAGTCCTTTCGCGAAGCAACCGAATTGAGGTGCAGCCAGCCGATGGTCGCGATCAGCAACGCCACCGCTACGACCCAGGGCGCGTGCAGTTCCACCCATTGCATGATCGGGTTGGGTTCTTGAATGGCAACCGGCCCGACCGCCTGGGTGCGGACCAATCCGTCCAGGAAAGCGACTTCACGAAGGTCGGCGATCAGATCACCCGCTGATTGATAGCGATCATCCGGATTTTTCGCCAGCATCTTCTGGATGACCGACATCAATTCATCACTGACTTCTTCTCGCAATTCGCGCGCATCGGGCGGCGGCGCGTTGCCGTGACTGAGCAGCTTTTGCAGCATCGTGCCGCCGGGATAGGGCGGCCGGCCAGTGAGCATGAAATAAAGAGCGCAGCCAAGCGAATAGATGTCGCTGCGCAAATCCGCGTCGCGGGGATCGCGTGCTTGTTCGGGAGAGATATAGTCGAACGTGCCCAGCGTCACTCCGCTGGCAGTCATGTCTTCGCTGATCTCAAAGTTTTCCGAACGCGCCAACCCCATGTCGACAAGCTTGATTTTGTCTTCGTCACCGATCAGCACATTTGACGGTTTGATATCACGGTGAACGATCCCGCGATCGGCCGCATGCTGAATCGCCTCGGCGAGTTGGCAGGTATAAAAAACGGCATCGTCAACCGGCAGCACCCCGCCAGCAACGACCATGTCGCGGATGTTCGTGCCGCGGATGTATTCGAAGACGATGTAATGCCATTGCCCGTCGTTGCCTACGTCAAAGACACGAGCAATGCGGGGATGATCCAATTTTGCTGCGCTCTGGGCCTCGTTGCGAAACCGTCTTTGCAGATCTGGATCTTCGCTGACAAACGGGATGACCTTGATGGCCACCACTCGGTCAAGCTGTTCGTCGCGGGCGCGAAAAACCGCTCCCATGCCGCCGCCGCCGATCAGCTCCTCCAGGAAGAAGTGATTCAGCCGCTTGCCCAGCAACACTTTGGCAACCGAAGCGGGACTGCGCTCGACTTGATCTAAGCCTTCGCCGTCGCGCACCGGCCGCGAAGATCCTCGGATGACCGTTTTGGCTTGAACCAGTTGTTGATCATCCGCGGGTACCGCCGATCCGGAGCTGTCTTCCACATCGGCGTCAGGCCCGCGATGAATCGTAGATGCTTCGGGTCGGATCGATTCGTGGGAAGCCATCGCCTTGAGGAGCGCCCGCGCCGGGAGCGGTTGCTTTGCTTACAGTTCGCTGATCGAGGAAAAGAAAAGAGGGTGCCGCTTGCAAGAGGTCGGGTCGGACCGCTCTTAAGTGCTTATGGCACATCAGTTTAGGGATCTACGGACAGTTATTTTAGTGTACTTTCCCCACCCCCTGGGGTCAACAAAACCTGTCGGCCAGTTCTCCGAACTGGCTTGTGCATGCTCGTAGCGATTCTGGAAAAATCGCCAACAATCCGGCCAGTTCAGGATTGCCGACTTGGGGACAAGTCGGCCTACACGGCAGCAGATACCATGGTGGTCTTCGATTCAACCTTTTTTGATGCGCACGCCCCCTGTTGATGATGCTGAATACCCGCCCCCTTCTGCAGCTCTGTTTTTCCCTCTTTGTGGTCGCCACCTTGGCCTGCCAGGCCGTCGGCCAGCCATCCGGCGGGGCTGCCCCCAACATTTTGTTGATCATCGTGGATGATCTTGGATTCGGAGATCTGTCGTGCCAGGGCGCCAGCGACATGCAGACGCCGAACATTGATGCACTTTTCGCCGATTCGTTGCGGCTGAACCGGTTTTACGCCAACTGTCCCGTCTGTTCGCCAACCAGAGCTTCTGTCATCGCCGGTTGCTACCCGGATCGAGTGGGTGTGCCGGGCGTGATCCGTACTCACGATACCAATAGCTGGGGCTACTTCGCTCCTCGCGCAGCGACCCTTCCGCAGCAACTATCCGACCTCGGCTACCACACGGAAGCGGTCGGAAAATGGCATCTCGGACTTCGTGCCGAGAATCACCCAGAAAGCCGCGGCTTTGACCACTTCAAGGGTTTTTTGGGCGACATGATGGACGACTACTACAACCATCGGCGTCACCAGGTCAACTACATGCGAGATGGCCGCAATGAGATCGATCCGGAGGGCCACGCGACGGACTTGTTCAGCAACTGGGCGGTCGAGTTCATTCGCGGTCGCCAATCGGAACAGCAGCCATGGTTTTTGTACCTCGCCTACAACGCGCCTCACACGCCGATTCAACCGCCGGAAGCATGGACCGCGAAAGTCAAACAACGACAACCCGGGATCGCCGACCAGCGCGCTAAGCTTGTCGCGTTGATCGAACACATGGATGCCGGCATCGGGCAAGTCATCGAAGCGGTACGCGAAACGGACCAATACGACGATACGATCATTGTTTTCACCAGCGACAATGGTGGGCAGATCAACGTCGGCGCAAACAACGGACCGCTGCGCGACGGCAAGCAATCGATGTACGAAGGAGGGCTGCGGATCCCAGCCGCCATTCGTGTTCCCGGACTCACTCAAAAGGGAGCTTCCAGCGACAGTGTCTGTGCGACGATGGACCTGATGCCAACCTTGATCGAAGTCGTCGGCGGGAAAGCCAGCGGCGACATCGACGGGCGTTCCTTCGCGGCGCTGTTGGATGACCCCGGCAAAGAAATGCCGCTGCGCGAGCTCTACTTTGTTCGTCGCGAGGGGGGCGTGCGGTACGCCGGTCTGACGATCCAGGCGCTGTTGTATGACCAGTTCAAGTTGGTTCACAACTTGCCCAGCAGCGAACTGGAGTTGTTTCATCTTGGCGATGATCCGGGCGAAACCAACAACTTGGCCAACAAACAACCCAAGGTTTTTCGAGAGATGATCGCACGGATGCAGAAACACATTCAACGCGGCGGCCAAGTACCCTGGCAAAAAGAAGAATCCCAGTAGGCCGACTTGTCCCAAGTCGGCGAACCTGGGCCGTCGGCGATTTTTCCAAACTGGCTACGAAACGAATTCTCATGTGCCGAAACTTTTGGCGAGTTTCGCTACGAGTTTCGTGACGATTTCAGGCCAACAAATCCTCTTCCAGCAGGTGGCAGTAAGATTCGTAGCGTCTGGCGTCGATGCGGCCGTCGGCCACGGCGTCTTTGACGGCGCACTGGTCTTCGGTCAGATGCAGGCAGTCGGGATACTTGCACGCGTTGACATAGGGGCGGACGTCGGGCATCAGGCCAGCGACCTCTTCGGCGCTGATGTCCCACAGTTGAAACTGGCGAATTCCAGGAGTATCAAACACCGTTCCGCCACCGGCGATCGGAATCAGTTGGGCCGCCGTTGTAGTGTGTCGCCCCTTGTTGTTGTCGCGGCTGACTTCAGCGACCGCCAAACCAAGTCCCGGCTGGATTTCGTTGAGCAGACTGCTTTTTCCGACGCCGCTTTGGCCGGCAAGCGCGGTCTGTTTCCCTTTCAACAGTTCTCGCAGGTATTCGACGTTCAAACCGGTATCGGCCGATGTCATCAACACGCGGTAGCCCATCGCGGCGTAAACACCGATCACTTGTTGAAGGTTTTGCGGGTCGACTAAATCGACCTTGTTGATAACCACCACCGGCTGGACCTGGCATTGTTCGGCGGTTAGCAGAAACCGATCGATCAATCCCGGTTTCAAAGCGGGCTGCGCGGCACTGGTGATGATCAGCAAGTAATCGACGTTGGCGACAATCACGTGTTGTCGCCCGCGGCTGGTTCGGCTGATCAATCCATGGCGCGGTTGAACATATTCGATCATTCCATCGCGCGGCGTTTCGGCTCGCAGCCGCACGTGGTCTCCCGCAACCACGACGTTCCGCTGTTCGATGCTCAGCGACTTGAGCACTTGACGGATGGCGCAGATGTACATCTGGCCATCCTCTCCCAGCACTCGACTACTCAGGCCGTGAACACTGATCACCCGGCCGGCAATCAAATTCTCGCCTCGATCCTCCGCCGAAGGCTGACCAGTCGAATCCTGTTCCTGGGCCACGGTTCGCTTGCGCGTCAAATCACCTTTGCCGCTGACGCGTTCGCCGTGAGAAATGTCGGCCAGGTCGTCTTCATCGCCTTGGAACTGCCGAGTGAGATCTCCTTGACGGACGCGACCTTGATACCTCTTGCGAAAGTCGGTCCGTTTCTTTGAACTCTTTTTTTTACCCATCAGCTGTGATTGCTTGGGATCGGCGACATCAGGTGGGATCTCGATTGACAACCGATTCCGACTCCGGCTGCGACGCGTTTTCGGGAACCAGCGACTGGCCCTCTTTTTCCGCCGCCGCCTGCTGGGCTTGAATGGATGGTCCGATCAAGTCGGTCAACTCCGCCTCTCCCAACTCCTCGTGTTCCAGAAGTGCGCGGGTAATCTTTTCCAGGTCGCCGCGATGTTCACGCAGCAATTGCTCCGCCTTCTGGTCGGCTTCCAGCAGGATTCTTGCCACCTCTTCGTCGATCAGCTCCTGAGTATGCTCGCTGAACTGTCGGGATTGATGGATCTCGCGTCCCAAAAACGGATCTTCATCGCTGGTCTTGTAGCTGACCGGGCCGATTTTGGGACTCATTCCCCAGTGAGTGACCATTCGCCGCGCGATTCCGGTGGCCCGTTCCAGGTCGTTTTCCGCGCCGACGCACGTTTCGCTGTAGATGATTTTTTCAGCGGCCCGGCCACCAAGCAGCACAATCAGCTGGTGATCGAGTTCCCGTTTGCTGACGCTGAGCCGATCTTCGTTGGGAACGTACTGGGTCACACCCAGTGCGCGGCCGCGAGGAATGATGGTCACTTTGTGAACGACATGCGCCCCGTCCAAATACCAGGCGGTCAGCGTGTGGCCAGCTTCGTGGTAAGCGGTTTTCTCTTTTTCGCTGTCTTGCAGAACTTCTTCACGCTTGGCCCCCATCAAGATCTTGTCTCGAGCGTGATCAAAGTCGGCCATGTCGACGATCTTTTTGTCGTGGCGGGCTGCCCAAAGAGCCGCCTCGTTGACCATGTTGCGAATATCGGCACCGGTCAGTCCCACCGTTCCGGCGGCCAGTCGCTTCAGGTCCACGTCGTCGGCAAGGGGAACATCGCGAACATGTACCTTGAAGATCGCTTCGCGCCCTTTCATGGTCGGTCGTCCGACCGTGATGTGGCGATCGAACCGGCCGGGACGCAACAGCGCCGGGTCCAAAACATCGGGGCGGTTCGTCGCGGCGATGACGATCACCGCTTGGTTGCCGGTGAACCCGTCCATCTCGCCCAGAATTTGATTCAACGTCTGTTCGCGTTCGTCATGTCCGCCGCCGAGTCCCGCGCCGCGCTGTCGTCCGACCGCGTCGATCTCGTCGATGAAGAT
Source organism: Rubripirellula sp. (assembly GCA_965222745.1). Taxonomy (GTDB): domain Bacteria; phylum Planctomycetota; class Planctomycetia; order Pirellulales; family Pirellulaceae; genus CBDCUW01. Next base: position 2,947,411 of record CBDCUW010000005.1, on the reverse strand, counting down.
GATCGCCGGACTCTGTTCCTTCGCTGTTTTGAACAGATCACGAACGCGGCTGGCACCGACGCCGACAAACATCTGAATGAATTCGCTGCCGTTGACCGAAAAGAAAGGCACTTCCGCTTCGCCGGCAACGGCCCGCGCAAGCAGCGTTTTTCCGGTGCCCGGCGGTCCGTTCAGCAGCACACCTTTGGGCACGCGTCCGCCCAACTTCTGAAATTTCTCGGGGGTTTTCAGGAAATCGACGATCTCTTGCAGGTCTGCTTTGACACCTTCCAACCCGGCGACGTCTCCGAACGTCACCATTTTTTCACTCGCCTCGAATCGCTTGGCCGGGCTCTTGCTGAAACCCGATAAGAAACCGCCTCCCATGATGTCGCTGCGGGTGCGCCGAAGCATCATGAACAGAAAGAACAGAATCGCCAGAGGCAATCCGATGAAGGCAATCAGGCTGATGATCGTTTGAGTGTTGTCGGGATCAAGCTGGTCAAACTGGACCCCCGCCTCCTCCAGCCGAGCTTCCAGCCGGGCGGCCGCCTCGGCGCCCATCGCCCGGTTGAAGACGAATTTTTTCTGGTATTGCTTCTGCTCGCCGTTTTCGTCGAGCTGCGGCTTCTGTACACCTTCGACATAGACCGGCGGCATGTCGGGGGGGATTTTGAAGGTTCCATAGACCCGCCGGTCGCCGATCTTGACCATCTCGATGTTGTCTGATTCTTCCAGCTCATGGTAAAAGAAGCTGGTCGAGATGACCGATCGGTCATCATCGTTCTTGTAGAACAACAGCGCGACCAACCCCGCCACGATCAGGGCGATCAATAGCGAGTTGTTTCCGCGTCGATTCGGTTGGTTCTCCGGCCCCGGCGAACCGTTGTCTTCCGACTTGTTTTCCATGGAATGTGCCGATCGAGTTATCTTCTTTGCGCGGTTGTCGCCGCGACATCAGACCCAGCTGGGGGTTGCCTGCTTGCCCCGCCGAGTTTTTTCACTTTAGTTGGTCGTCAAAATCGTTGGTGACTTCTCGGCCCTCCGAACCTTTCAACCATCCAAATTGTACCGGTTCACTCCTGAAGTGACTAACTGGCCACCGTCAAGTTTCGGCTGCGCCAGTCGCCCAGATCTCCGAACAGGCTATGCAATTCGCGAGAAATCGCGTTGAAGCCGGCAGACACGATGCGACTTCGGAGAAGTCGCCGACGGTCGATTTCATTACGAATCGGCCCGATCTTGACGCGACTTCCAGTCAGCGATTGCCTTTTCAATCCGCTTGGCTCCAGCTTGCTGCTCGATCCAGGTCGGATCGACAGGATGGCCAGCAGCAACCGCAGTCACCAGGTCATCGACAAGCTGTTCGGGCTCCAACCGCCGAATCAATGTGATTTGGGACGCAGCGTATCCGTCTCGAAACAGTCGCCAGGTCCAGTAGAACGACTGCGAGGGCGTTTCTGTGGGGACGCCGTCGCGGGGTGCATCTTCCACGTTGGGGCTGACATCCGCGGCGACCTCCTCGCTGGAGTGCCCGGTTGATTCCAGGCAGTCGCGAATGACTTGCAAAATATCTTCGCCGTACTGGCTGATCGTGGCCGGACCGACACCGGAGATTGCCTCCAGGTGTTCGGTCGACGTTGGCTGAGCTTCCGAAATGCGGTCGATTGTCGCGTTGGTCAGCACTCGGTAGGCAGGGATTCCAAACGCGGCGGAAGTCTTGTGACGCCACCGCTTCAATCGGGTCGCCAGTTCGTCCGCTACGCCGCTGCGATCTGTTTCGCCCGCTGCGTCACTTGGTTGTTCGCCGCCGCCGGTGGTCTGCACATCGCCCGATTCGATCGTGCGGGCTGCCATCGCCAATCGCTTGGCCAGCACGAAAGAAAAGCGAATGGTTTCGGGCAACGGATCCTGAGCATGCATGACTCGCCGGCCAAAGTCGGTGATGTGAATGGTCGGACGGCGCTCGTCCACCTCCTTTTGCTCTAGCAATCCCGCCTCGATCAGCGAATCCATCGCCTGGACCACTTCGGTTTGCCTCAAATCGGACAGCAACCCGTAGGTGCTCAGGCGATGCAGTTTCCATTGTTGAAGCTTTTTGTTTTTGGAGCCGCATAGCATCTGCGCGACCAGATTTTTCCCAAAACGTCCGTGCATCCGAGTCACACCACTCAACACGACCCTGACACCGCGCAGCAACGAATCTTTGTCGACACCTTCCAGCTGTCCGACCGATACTTCGTTGCCCGTTTTGATCGAATTGGCGGTGGTCGCATTACAGCGGTCGCACGATCCACAGTTGTCACGGCTGGTATCGCCGAAGTAGTTCAAGATCACCCGTTGTCGGCAAGCACTGGTACGGGCAAAGCCGATCACCGCTTCCAGCTTTTCGTGTTCGGCTTGCTTGCGCCGCTGAAGTTCCTCGAAATCGATCTCCAAACTTTCAAACGGGATATCCCGCTGAGTGAAGTGAACAGCGCGGCCGCGGAACGGCGGCACGTAGTCGAACGCTTTCAGCTTCTTGAGTTCGCGCAGCGTCCGCGACAATTGATCACGATCGACCTCCGCCAATTCCATCAGCCGGACCGGCCGCACAAAGACATCTTCTCCGCGGCGATTGCCGACGACCTTTTCGATCGCCTGCATCACTCGACGGCGAATCTTTGCCTCCTTGGGCAAAAAGTCCAACATCGTCGGCGCGTCACTATCGATGCGAACCATGGCGTGGTTGGAATTGCTGTCCATCCGCTTCAACACACCCGCCCTGGCCAACAGCGTTTCCGCGGTCCCGATCGCCTCGGCACCATCTTTCACACCGATCGCCACGCGAACTTCATCCAACGTCAGCTCGATCGGATCTTCTTCTTGGCCGTGCAAGAATTCGTAGACTCGGCGAACCGTGTCCTGGGCCGGATAACGATTTTCGATAAAGAATTCTTGGATGTAGCGATCGGCATAGGAAAAAAGCAGCAGGCAATCACTCGCCTGCCCGTCACGTCCGGCTCGGCCTGCCTCCTGGTAGTACGCCTCCAGGCTGCCGGGCATGTTGTAGTGAGCCACAAAACGGATATCTGATTTGTCGATTCCCATCCCAAAAGCGTTGGTCGCCACGATCGCGCTGAGCTTTCCGGACATGAAATCTTCTTGCACTTGTCGGCGCTGGTGCGGTTCCAAGCCGGCGTGATAAACCCCGATCGGCCGGCGGACCTTCTGTGGCAGCCACTGGGCCAGTTCCTCGCAACGTTTTCTGGTCGCGGCATAGATGATTCCCGAACCCGATTGATCGGTCAGGTATTCGGTCAGCTGTGCGTCCTTTTCGCGGTCTGACTTGGCATGCAAGACACTGAATCGCAAGTTCTTGCGGGCAAAACCGGTGACAAAAACCCGCGGTGACTGCAGTCCCAACAGCTCGCAGATGTCGTCTCGAACAGTCGGCGTTGCGGTGGCGGTCAGGGCGATCGTTTGCACGTTGCCCAGGTAGCGCTCTCGGAAACGGCCCAGCCGCGAATAGTCGGGCCGAAAATCATGTCCCCATTCGCTGACACAATGGGCTTCGTCGACAGCCAACAGCGTGACGTTGGCCGAAGCGACCGCCTCCAGAAAGCGGCCGTTGCGAAGCCTTTCCGGAGCAACGTAGACCAAATCGAGCGTTCCGGCCGCCATCTCGGACATCACGTCGGCTTGTTCGGTCGCGCTCAGGCTGCTGTTGATCAGTTTTGCTTCGATTCCCAGTTGCTGAAGCGCGTCGACCTGGTCTTTCATCAGCGCGATCAGGGGCGAAACGACGATCGTCGTCCCCTGGCGGGCTAAACTTGGCAGCTGATAACAAAGGCTCTTTCCCCCACCGGTTGGCATCACGCACATCACGTCCTCGCCAGCAGCAACGCTCTGGACAACGTTCTGCTGGCCAGGACGAAAGCTGGTCAGGCCAAATCGTGCCAGCAGGGTGGTGGGGTCTGCGACAGTGACGGACATGACAGAAGAGGACTGAGAAATGAGAAACGAAGGAAGCTCTCCGAAATCGAAAGTATACGTTTGCCCCATCTCGTTTCGTAACCCGAAGCATTGCGGCAGGCCCAGCCATCTAATTTCGTTCTGGGGGTAGCGAAACTCGCCAAGAGTTTCGGCGAGTTTCAATTTGGTGCCACCCACCAGTTTCAATTTGGTGCCACCCACCAATTCTTCGCGTCGTTCTATAGAAAACAATATTGAATTCGTTGTAAAACGGACCTTTCCAAAACCCGTCGTCAGGAATCTCATTGCGTGCAAGCGATCACCATCGAAAACGGCAACCTAGTATTCTGCCCCGATCACGAAGACCCGCGACCGGTCGATGACGAAATCGTGGTGCAAGTCATCCAAGCTGGAATCTGCGAAACGGATTTGCAACTGGCACGCGGATACATGGGCTTTTCCGGTGTTTTGGGTCACGAATTTGTCGCGGTCGCTCAGGCGGGACCGCTTGCTGGCCGCCGAGTCGTGGGCGAAATCAATTGCAACTGCCGGCATTGCCCCCGCTGCCGCGACGGCTTGGGAAACCATTGTGATCGGCGAACGGTGATCGGAATCGACCGGCACGACGGCGCGTTCGCGGAATTCGTTTCGATTCCCCAACACAACTTGCACGTGGTTCCCGACTCGGTCAGCGACGATCAAGCAGTCTTTGTCGAGCCGCTCGCCGCCGCGTTCCAAATCTGCCAGCAAGTGCAACTGTCAGCCAATGATCGAGTGGTCGTGTTGGGCGACGGACGTCTGGCCTATCTCTGCGCCCAGGCAATCGCGACCGAAGTGGATCAAGACAACATCATGGTGATCGGAAAGCACCCACCGAAGCTGGCCCGATTTCAGTCGCTGGGGATGAAGACCAGGCAGCTTGGCGACAGCCAGGACCTTGCCAAAAAATCGTTTGACGTGGCGGTCGACTGCACCGGTTCTGCGACCGGTCTGCCGGCAGCGCTCGAACTGGTTCGGCCGCGCGGAACGGTGGTGATGAAAACGACGATCGCGGCAAAGCACGATCTCTCGCTCGCGGAAATCGTGATTGACGAAATCAACCTGGTCGGTTCCCGGTGCGGGCCGTTCGACGTCGCGCTCAATGCGCTCCAGAATCAAACGATCGACGTCGATGCACTGATCACCCACCGATTCCCACTGAGCGAAGCGGCCCAAGCGATGAAAACCGCCACCGATCCCGCCGCCTTCAAAGTGGTCTTCGATATCTGCCCATCGGAAAAGAACTAGGCCTCATCGTGGCCCGTTACAAGACACGTTACCCGCGTTATCTGACGAAATGGGTCGGGAACGTTAATTGCGATCTCGATTCGCGCAGCTACGAGAACGGACGAAAGATTACCCTGACGCGTCCAGGCCGCTTCTTTCGTCATCCAAACCTTTCTCTATGCGATTCGTTGGGGCCAGCTGGGATGTGATTTTGCAATTTCGGTGTAACGGGCGAGTGCTGCATCCCAGCCAACCGCGTTGAAATGAAGGATGACGTCACCACAATCATCCCTCTCGTTGCCATCGGCATCGCACGGGCGTGCGGCGTTTCCCGTGATTGCGAATGCGGTTTCAGCAGTGCCCCAAATTGTGAACGTACGCGGCGGCATCCGGTAGACGTGTTTGGGGCCGAACTTGATGGCAGTTGACTCGTCGGGCGGCATTTTTCCCCCGGGGCCGGATTGCAAATCTCCGACGTATCGGAGTGGGGCACCAGGGTCAATGGATTGTATCACGACCCATCGTCGGTAAAGCGACGAGTACCCATCACTCTCGAAAACACGAACGATGATCTTCACCAGCTCACCGACGAGCAACGAGCAACGATCGATGTAACTGGGCAAAGGATGGGCGACGAAATCGGGATTGGACTGAATGACGGATTCAACATCCAGTAGTGTCCAGCCATGTTTTTCGGCCATCAGGTTTTCCTCCGTCGCATGACTGCGAAGTGTGATCGATGCGGGTGCCGGATACACACTCATCGATCGGGCATTGAAGTTGTTCGGCGTTGGTCGCCAGCGTGGGCATCGATTGGACCAGTTGCTTCGGCAACGAGCCAGTGTCGTCGTTGATGTTGGAGCTTGCCCGATTGCCGGGCTGAGTCGGCCAGGCAAACTCTCCTGGCCATGTCTATTATCGTTGCAACCAGAACTCGATCTGCCAGGGGGGAGGCCCATTTTTGTGGATGTGGGCGAATTGGAGGACTATCTTTTACTGTCCAAAATTGGCAGCCCCTTTCCGTGTGAGTGTTCCTCATGGCAAAGCCTCTGGTTTTTCAACTCGGCGAGTGCGAGTTTTCTGTCATCTTGAAGAAGGTGGATCGCACCAAGCTGTATGGGTTCAAGGAGGTTCAGGCACTCGATGACGCGGGCGAGCCGTGTGATTTGGCGACGCTTGCCGGTGACGGCCGAACATTGATCGGACGTGGTGGCACGGGGCTGGGTTGGCTGGATGCCGACGGCCTTTGGCAAGACAAATCGGAACTGACTCCGGTCGATAAAGAGGGCAAGACCATCCATCCGGTCGCCAGTTCCTTCAGTGCGCCGATTCAGCTGTTCGATACCGCGACGGTGGAAGAGTACCTGGAACACAACATTCGCCTGGTTTACGCGCTGGACGTCGATGGTGATTTGGATGAGGTGATGGCTGAACTGAAACGGGGCACGATCTTCAAGTTCCCTTACAGCTATCGCGGCGGTCTGGAAGCGGATACCGCGTTTCTGCTGACCAACGAAGGTGGTGAAGTGATGTTGGTTGTCGGGAATCCGACAGCGGTGGAGTTCATCGGTATGCAGGCGGCGGCGATGACCGTTGCCGAGGAAGACGATGACGCGAGTGAACTGATGGATTTCGACATGATTTAGTGGTGGTGCCTTTTTCTTTTCATTGTCTATCCCTACCGAAAGAGAAATCACGTGGGCGAGATCAATCTGAGCAACAGCGGCGGGCGCGATGCGGTTGTATCGACCGAAAGTGTCAACCCATCAAAACAGACTCGTTGGCTGGACGGCCAGAACCGGCAGGCGTCCAGCGTTCGAATCGTCAAGTCAACGGTCGATCACGAAATTGACGCGTTGCTGGAAAAGCATGGCGACCTTGCTGCGTTGGCCGAGGCGTTGGTGGTGGACGATCCAGAGATTGACCTGGAAAACACAGGCCGTCTGCTCAGCGAAACCTCGCGAGTCTATGTCGACAAAAACCGCGGCATCGTTCGCAACGTTCGTTTCATGGAGATCGTCAAGAACGCTGACGGTTCGGTTCGTGAAGAGCGGCCTCGCAAGATGGCGGAAACGAACATGGCCGGCGAAACGCCGCTGCGCTGGTCGGGAGTTTACATCCCGAAGGAAAAAGCGATACGAAAGTTTGTATTTTCCGGCAAGGCACAGCTTCATCACGTCAACGGTTTGACATTTGATTTTCTGTTCGCGATGGCCCGGGAGCTGGAAGAGCGGGGCAGTTTGATGTTGTTGGGAGCCGGCCCGAAGTCGAATCAACCGCTGATCCTGCGGCGCGGCGGCACGCCCTATCGAGGCTTCTTGGAAGGTCGCACCGAGGGTGAAAAGTATTGCCTGCTGCTGCACTTTTCCAATTTGGAACTGAAACTTCCCGAACCCGCCGACGAGTCTTAAAGAGTAGGCCGGCTTGTCCCAAGTCGGCGCACGCAACTTCCATTCTGAAAACACAGATTCGCCGGCTTGGGGACAAGTTGGCCCACAAGAACCGGTGATTGAATGAGTACTGCAACGGAACTGTTGGACCGCCAAAGGTTTGAAATCAAACTGGAAGATTACGGTGTCGGCACGGCGCAAGCCCTGTCCGATCCGAACGTTCTGGCCCAGACACAGGACTATCGTCGGCAAAGTGGTTCGCGGATGGTGCCGCTGGGCAAGTCGGACATTCGCGGCAAAATTCCCGCCTCCGATTACCACGTCAGCCGCAAGGTCGATGGCGAATTCACGGTGCTGGTTTTTCGTGGCGGCGAGGTCTTTTCGATCAATCCTGGTGGCACCGTCCGAATCGGGTTGCCGTGGCAAACCGAAGCGGTCAAAGCGCTGAAGAAGGCCGGGATCCAGGAGGCGATGATCGCCGGCGAGTTGTACGTTCACCAAACCGAGCGCCGCCCGCGCGTTCACGATGTCGTCCAAGTGGCCCGGCAGCCTCAATCGGCCGAGGAATTGGCCAGGCTTCGGTTTGCCGTGTTCGATGTGATCTCCATCGACGGCCAACCGGCCAGCGAGTTGTATCCCAGTACCTGGCAGACGATCGAAAGCATCTTTGGTGGAGGCGAACTCGTTCATCCGGTCGAAACGCGAGTGATCTCCGATACCGGCGGCATCGAGCAGTTGTTCACCAAATGGGTAGAAACCGAGGGCGCCGAAGGGTTGGTGGTTCGCAGCGACAGCGCCGGACTGTTCAAGATCAAACCGCGGCATACGCTTGACGCCGTCGTGATCGGCTTCACCGAATCGACCGACGATCGCCAGGGATTGCTTCACGATTTGCTGCTTGCGGTGATGCGAAGCGACGGTTCCTTGCATGTGCTGTGCCGGGTTGGCGGTGGTTTTGACGAGGAGCAGCGCCGCGAGATGCTGAGCGACCTGAAGGACATGGTCGTTCCCAGCGAGTATGCCGAAGTCAATTCTGACTACGTCGCTTACCAGATGGTTCGTCCGGAATGGATTGTCGAAATCAGTTGCCTCGATTTGATTTCGCAGACCACCCGTGGCGGACACATCAACCGCATGGTGCTTGACTTTGACGCAAAGGAAACTGACGGCTACCGCGTCGTTCGGCGGCTGCCGCTTGCCGCCGTCATCTCACCGCAGTTCGTGAGGCTGCGCGAAGACAAGCAGGTTCATCCCCAAGACGTTCGCATGGGGCAAGTGAGTGATCGGGTCGAAGTGGCGATGACCGATTGCCACGCCAAGAATTTCACGCTTCCCAAAACGGAGGTGTTGCAGCGCGAGGTTTTCACCAAGGAAGCCAAAGGGAAAACCATGGTCCGCAAGTTCGTGGTGTTGAAGACCAACAAGGAAAACGAAACGGACGAGTATCCCGCCTATGTGCTGCACTACACCGATTTCAGTCCCAACCGCAAGGATGCTCTGTCGCGAGACGTGGTGGTTAGCAACTCGTTGGATCAGATTCAATCGCTGTACGAAAAATGGAAAGAATCCAACATCAAAAAGGGCTGGGACCCAGCAGAGTCACCGTAGGCCGACTTGGGATAGGTGTACCGTCGGTGACTTCTCCGAAGTTGCTTGTTCGTAGCCGGTTCGGAGAACCGGCCGACATTTGCCTACGGGGCGAGTCGGAGGATCGCCTCGTTTGCCTGGCGGGCAACATAGGGATCTTCGTCGGACGACAGCTGGCGAAGCAAGTCCAACGCAGCGGCGTCGCACGATTCGGTGGCGAGTCGAATGGCGCTGCGACGCAGATCGGGTTGCTGCCGTGAATCGTCGCTCAGCACATAGGCAAGAAGAGGGACGGCGCCGGGCGGCCCCAATGACCGAATCTGCTGCTCATGAAGGTGCATTGCCTTGGTTCGGCCAATCGGCGCCAGCAGCGGTTGCAGCACGGACGACAACTCGCTTTGCCCCTGGTTGTCGATGGCAAGCAGCGGTAACTGCCAGGCTTTTGACGCCGCGCCGGGCTGCGAAGATCGCTGGATATTGTGCTGGGGGTCGATGGCGACCGTTTCACCGGGACCCACCGGACAGCTGTAGCTGCCGATGTTCCACTGAGCCAGCTGGTCCGCCATCGACTGCAGCACCGCCTCTTTGTCGTTGACGGTAACCTGAAACTCTGACGACGACGGGCAGGTCATCGACCAGGGCTGACTGGTCGCACCGATCGCTCCCGCTGCGGTTTCAATTTTCAGTGGCTGGTCGGCCGAAGCCTGGCACCAGACTTTTCCTTTGACCACTTCCACACGGTCGCGCGCGTGCAGGATCAATTCTGCCTGTTCATCGACCCGTATTCGACCGCTTCGAGTGGTTTCGATTTCACACATCACCGTGTCGGCGGTCCTGACACGGGCGCCTTCGGGAACGGGAACCGCGCGGGTCGTCGAGACCAACTTCCAGAACTGCGATCCCGGCGTCAGCAGTTCCACGTCACCGGTTGACCGAACGATCTGGCCGGCGAGAGGTTGGGGGGCGGGTTGCTGTGAGTCGTTTGCCGGATCGGAGAACACGATCAACGCAACCGAGGCGGCAATCGCTGCGATCATGGCCCAGGCATACGGGCGACCGGCAATTGGTTTGTCCGGTGTGGCGCGGTGGACCGGTTCCTCCAGCGTCTTGCCCGTTCGTTCGACCGGTCGATCCGAAGGCGGAGTCGATTCCGCCTGAGTTTGCCGCACCGCCGCCTCAATCCGCTGTGCCAATCCCGCCGGCGGCTGCAACGTCGAAAGTTTTCGGTCCACCACTCGCAATTCTTCCAACTGTTCCTGGCACGACTCGCAGCCCTGCAAATGTTCTTGCACCGCCTGGGACTGTTGCGGAGACAATTCGTCGTCGATGTGCGCGCTGAGCAGCAATTCGATGTCGTTGCACTTCATTGGGGGCAACTCCGATCGCGCAGTAGGTCGCGTTTCAGCATGGCTCGGGCTTTGCTCAGCCGTTCGTTGACGGTCGATCGGGCCACACCCAGCCAGCGAGCGATTTCGTCGTACGATAGTTCTTCGTAGTAATGCAGCAACACGGTTTCGCGGAGCGTTTCTGGCAACTGGTGAATCAGTTTCAACAAGTATTCCTGTTGGTCGGTCACCTGGGCATTTTCGGAGGGGTTGTCGCCGTTGGTTGGCGGAAGATCTTCGACCGGCTGCGGCGCGGTCTTGCGAACTTGATTGCGACGGATCTGATCGACACAGACGTGGTGGGCAATGCCGCGAAGCCAGGCCCCCAGCGACTCGGGCGATCGCAGTTCGGCGATTTGTTGAAAGCTTCGCATAAACGTTTCTTGTGTCGCGTCCTCCGCATCGGCCGGCGAGATCAACCTTGACTGACAATGCGCGTGCACTCGCCGGTACCACTGCTGGATCACCAGCTGGATTGCTTCGTGGTCGCCCGTCATGGCAAGCCGGACGTCGTCGTTGCCTGGCGTCGCGCCAGCGTTCAAGGTCGCATCACTTTGTCAAAGCGGCACAATGGAAGTAGCAGTGGAGTCGAAACCACATCGCACTCGGACCGGCAAATTCGCCGAAAAGATGTGCAATTGTAAAAAAATCCTCTTTGCCCAGGTCTGGATCGGCCGCTCGGGAGACATCGTTTCTGTTCCTGTTTTGAACGATTCCCCAGCCGCAGAGGACCAAGGTCATGCGAAAAACAATGTCAGCCTTCGCCGCAGTCTCGTTGATTTTAGCGATCAGTGTGACGGCATTGCTGCCAGCCGAAGAAGCCAAGCTCAAGGGCAAAGCAACGAAGGCGATCGAAGCGAAAACCAAGGCGGTCTCTGCCAGTGAATCGCCGGCCGATGATTTGGTGGTCCATGAATGGGGAACGTTCACCACGTTTTCCGGGTCCGATGGCTTGTTTTTGGACTTCCGGCCGCTCGCTGGTCAAGAGAATGACCTGCCTCACTTTGTTTACGATCGCGGCTGGAAATCGGGAGGAGGTGTGTTCGCTAAAAAACGAATACGATGCAAAGTGCGGATGGAGACGCCGGTGACCTACTTCTACACCGATCGGGTTCGTGACGTCAAAGTCGCCGTCGATTTCCCGAAAGGGCTGCTGACCGAGTTCTATCCGCCGGTACGCGAGATGCTGCCGAAGTTCAACGAAAAGGTGGCTTACAAAGAGGGCGAGCCGATCGGGAAGTCGCGGTTGGACTGGGGAAAGATCACATTGATCCCCGTCAAAGCTCTGGCACCAGCCGTCGAGGACGAAGAGCTTCGCATGCAGGTTGCCAATTACCTGGCCAGCAATTCACTTCCCACCGGCAGCAATGTTCATCATTACGTGCAAGCACGAGCTACCGATTCGGCGCTGGTGCACGTTCGCGGTACCGATCGTCCCGGCTTCGCTGAATGGACGCCGCCGGAACAAAGTTTCATGGAGAAGTTTCTTTTCTATCGCGGCGTTGGCGATTTCAAGCTTCCCTTCCAAGCACGTTTCGAAGATGGCAAAACAGTGCTCGCCAATGATGGCCACCTGCCGATGAATTCCGCCATCCTGGTTCGGGTGGAGTCAGAAAAAATCTTCACCGCATCGATCGATCGTTTGGAGGCGGGAGCGTCGCAGACGTTTGGTGATTTGCAACAGGTGACGATCGATCAGCTTGCTGAAATCGTCAAAAAGGCGCTTGTCGGTGAGGGTTTGTTCGCCAAGGAAGCAGCGTCGATGGTCGAAACGTGGAAACGATCTTGGTTTGCCGAGGAGGGGACGCGAGTTCTATACATGGTGCCGGGACCGATGACCGATGAACTGTTGCCCCTGCACGTCGAACCGACTCCCACTCAGACGCTTCGAGTGCTGGTCGGACGAATGGAAATCATGTCGCCCGATGCCGAGCAACGTTTGCTGCAGGCGGTTGCCCAGAGCAGTACCGAACGGGCGAAGTTCATTCAGGCTGCCAAAGATCAGAAAAACAAGCAGGGAGCATACGCCGTGCCGGAATCGATTCGCCGTTTCGGCCGGCTTGCCGAACCAGCACTGGCTCGCGTTTCCAAGATCACGCCTGATAAACAGCTCCGTGACGAAGCGGAGTTGCTGATCGCCCAGTTGAGGGCACAGTGATGCCTTGACGGGTGTTGGTTGCAGCGTATAGTCGGCCGGTTCTCCGAATTGGCTATCGCGATGCGATTTCGGAGAAATCGTCGACCAACACCCCAAGGACCGCCGTGCGGGTTTTCGTTTCGCTGCTTCCTGATCACCGCGCTATCGATCGCTGCACCGAAGTTGCTGTCGTGATTGACGTATTGCGGGCAACTTCGGTGATGGCATCCGCCTTGTCGGCCGGTGCGGAAAAAATCATCACTTGCCGCGAGATCGAAGAGGCGACGGAACTGACCAAGTCGATGGAACCTCGGCCGCTGCTGTGCGGCGAGCGTGGTTGCAAGCCGATTGACGGATTCGATCTCGGTAACTCACCCGCCGAATACACTTCCCAGCGTGTTGGCGGCAGGACGTTGGTGATGACGACGACCAATGGCACTCGCGCGATCGCTGCGACAACAGGAGTGCCTCGGGTGATCACCGCCAGTTTCACCAACCTTCCGGCGGTTTTGCAGTCGGTTCGTGACGCTCGCCACATTCATTTGGTTTGTGCCGGTACCGAAGGAGCCGTGACGGCCGAAGATGTCTTGCTTGCCGGAGCCCTGACAAGCCGGCTGCAAATCGACTGCGCCGCCACGATTGGCAACGACGACGCGATCCTTGCTCGACAGCTGTGGTTGTCCTGGTTTGGTTCTGAATCTTTTCCCAGTGCTGATGACCTGAGCGATCGGCTGCGTGAAACTCAAGGGGGACGAAACCTGCTGCGGGTCGGCTACCAGGACGATCTTCGGCGGTGCGCAGAAATCGGCAGCCTGAACGCCGTTGCCCAGCGCGTCTCCGATCGTCCCACCACCTTCGTTTCGGCGGGTTTGCTAGCGAAAACGAGTGGTGCTTCCAGCTGTTGATCTTGTTTCGGGTCAAACCGGTTTGCTAATCGCCAGCGTGATCTTGGGAGCATGACGTTGGCGAAGAAAGAACAAGAAACGGTCGAAGTAGCGGGCAAGGGCGGGAGAGATGCGCTTGTTACTGGGCTGATGGTGATCGCGGCAACCACCGCGATTGGCGGGTTTGGCGTGCTCTTTTCGATGTGGTGGCAGACTGGCATCACCGATCCGTACGAGGTATTGCGGATCGCTTCACAGGAGTTCGTCGGCGGACGGCGTATTGTTGCTGGCGAATTGGCTCAGACAGTCAACTTGGAGGATCCCGACGAAGAAGGCCAAGACGAGTCGGACCCGGATGCCGATCCGCCAAGCGAGAAGGAGCGAGCTGCCCGAACCGAGCAACAGGAATGGGTTCGGTTGAGAGATTTTTTGATCGGGGCTGGGAACGTTGCCCGCGCTGCCGAAGAAGAAGACAAGCGTCTTCAGCGGCGGGTTCTTTACGAAGCGATTCCTCCCTTGCAAAAGGCCAGTCAATCAGGCTTTCCGGCTGGTCGGCACGCGGAAGGATATCGCTTGCTGGGTGAAACCCTGTTTCAAGTCGGGCGGTTCGAAGAGGCAACGGAAGCATTGCAGGCTGCGATCGAGCGAGATCCGATGTTGCAACGTGAACTGTTGCCCGCACTTGCCAAAGCGCAATTGAACTCGCTGCGCCCCACCGCCGCCCAGTCGCTCCAGACCATCGAGCAGTTTTTGAACACCCCGGCGCTGGAAGTCTGGCGGCGCCGTGAAGGGGAATTGATTCGAATTCGTGCATTGATTGAGATGCAGCGGTGGTCCGACGCGCAGGCCGCGATCGATTTGTCGACCGGCACCCATCCCGCCGGCAACATCGATCGGCAGAACGAGGATGCGGAATTTCACGACCAATTGAAGCTGTTGCAGGCGGTGCTGCGAATCCGCCAGGCCATGGTCCGGTTTGGACCGCGCCCCCAAGACGAATACGAGGACCGTAGCGCCGCGGTTGACTTTCTTGCACCTACCATGCAGATGTTGGCCGAGCTTCAGCGGGAAGCTTCGCCGATCATCGCCTCCCGGGCTCGTCTGTGGTCGGCAAGAGCCCACCTGGTGGAAGGCAGCCCCAGCGACGCGCTGACTCAGTTGACCGTGGTGCGTCAGCAACGGCCGTTTGGCGCTGAAGGAGTCGTGGGTGGTTTGGAAGAGATCGAACTGCTTGCCCAACAGGGGCGGGGAATCGAGATGCTGCAAACGACTCGTTACGTGATGCGTGAACTGGGTGGGCCTCAAGGGTTCGACGCGACGTTGATTCCGTTTGATGAGTTCCGGCGACGGTTGCAAAACGCCATCGATCAACTGCGACGACAGGGAAAATTCGAGCAAGCGATCGACGCGGCAAGAAGTTTGCCGCCCGTGTTCGCTCGTAGCGCAGCACTGATCCAGGAAGGAATGGGATACATGGAATGGGCCGCGTCCACCATTGCCGATGGAACGGACATTGGCGGCGAGGTCGCGCGTAGCGCTTCGGCGCTGGCCCGCAGCCGTTATCGGGCCGCTGGTGACGCGTTCGCGGCGGCGGCGGAACTGGAGTTCAACACCGCCCAGTTTGTTTCCATCCAGTGGTCGGCGATCAATGCTTACCAGGAAGGTCGGCACTTCAGTCACAGTATCCGGCTGCTGGAACCCTACCTGCGCTACGAACAGCGACGGAGGCGCCCGCGCGGCTTGGTTGCCTACGGCCGAGCATTGTTGGCGGTTGGCGATGCGGAAAAGGCGATCGAGTCGCTGGTGGACTGCATTGCTGAATTCCCTCGAGATCCTCTGCGATATGATGCCCGCCTGCTAGCGGCACTGGCGCACGCCGAATTGGGCGACTTGGACAACGCCCGGCGGCTGTTGATGGACAACTTGCAAGATGGTGAATTGACACCCAAAAGTCCGGCGTGGCGAGATTCGCTGTTGACGCTGGGGGAGCTGCTGTATCGCCGTGGCTACGAGAACCATTTGCGAGCCCAGCGTGCCAAGCAAGCCGAAAAACTGGCGCTGCTTCGCGACAACCAACCGATCCTGGAAGAGGCCGTTCGCCGCCTGGACGAAGCGGTCACTCGCTATTGGCCGATGCCGCGGGCCGTTTCGGCCGCCTACCTTTCGGCGCGGGCTCACGTGTTGGCTGCCCAGTGGCCGCGGCTGGAAGCACAGTCGCCGGAGATTTTGGACGCCGCCAAACGAGCCTTGCGGGCGCAAACTGACGCTCAATTGCTAACCGCTTTGGATGGTTTCCAAGAATTACGCAGACACCTGACCAGCCGCGAGGAGGAACACCGTTTGCCCGAAGCGGAACAGGCGATGCTCCGGAATTGTTTCCTGGCCGAGGCCGATACGCTGCGCGAAATGAACCGCCTGGAAGATGCCGCGACTGCCTACCGAACGGTTTCTCTTCGATACATGAACGAACCCCCTGCGCTGGAAGCGATCCTCGGCCAGGCGCGTTGCGCCAAAGAACTTGGCCGCAGCCGAGAATCCAACCTGTTGATTCGCCAGGCTGAAGTGGTGCTGCAAAGGATTCCCAACGAATGGAACGGCCGCTTTGAAGAAACAACTCGGTTTGACCGCAACGGCTGGGAGAAACTATTGACCTGGATGAACGATCGAATCGACAACGTGGTGGGCGCGTAACGTCGGCCAGTTCTCCGAACTGGCCGACAGTCGATTTCCAAAGGAACCAACCGATGAACGGCACCGCACTCTCAGAGCTGATCAGTCGCCGGCGAACGATTCTGAGCCAGCTGTTAGAAATTGGCGGCCGCCAGATGGAAGTGATCGCGGCGGGAAGGATGACCGAGTTGATGGGTCTGTTGGCGGAAAAGCAGCAGCCGCTCCAACAACTTGGGGAGATCTCGACGCTGCTGCGCGAGGCTGCCCAGGACGATCCACAGGCTCGTCAATGGGAATCGGCCGAGTCGCGCGAAAAATGCCGGGTTCAGCAGCAGCAGTGCGAACAGATGCACATCGAATTGCTGGCGATCGAAGCGCAGTGTGAAACTGCTCTGAGTGAGAGCCGCGAATCATTGCAGCAGCGGTTGGGCCAAATCGATTCGGCCAATCAGGCGGCCAACAAATACGTCGATTCCGAAGCGATCCCCACCCTTGGCAACCGCCTGGACCTGTCCAGCGATTGAGCGCGCTCAAATCCCTTCACATTCGTCTTGCGTCAAGAGCTGTGGCGCGGTTATCAGCCAAGATGAAGTTTCGTTAAGCAGGCACCAGCTGGAACCCTATCATGCCACATCAATGGATCGAACCAAACGACTGCCGATCTTTAGCTGTATTGGTTGAGTCAGTGATTGCACCGCTGTTGATCGAACATTCCGCGGCGGTTTGTCTGGAAGTCGAAATTGACGCGGAGATTGGTGTTCCTGCTGACGCCAACCGAACGGTCGATCTGATTCGTGCCCTGGTGAGCCAGTCGCTTGATGAGATGCCCGATGGTGGCGATCTGACCGTTACCGCCTGTGAAACTCATCACGGTGTCGAACTGGAACTGGCCGACACCGGTTGCGGCGTCGAATCGCGCGTGACTCGATTGCCGCTTGCCGCCGCCGCGATTGGTGCCGGAGTCAAGTGGCAGAACTGTCCCCAAGGCGGTGCTGCGGTCACCATCACGTTTCGCCGTGAAAGCGGCAGCGGCCGGGTTGCCGCTTGAGTTTTGCGTCGTCCTGATGGAGGAGAGTGGAAATGTTGGGCATTTTCAACAAGACAACCATTCCCGCCCTGGAGCAGACGGTCATGTTTGCCCAGGCGAGGCACGAGTTGTTGGCCGGCAACATCGCCAACCTTGACACTCCCGGCTATCGTTCCCGCGATCTGGATGTTGGCGATTTTCAAAACGCGTTGGCGGAATCGGTGCAGGCATCGCAAGACACCGCACCTTCGCAGGCAACCTCGCCGGTCACCCGCGATGACATCTACCAAGGACCTCGCGAAGCGACCGAGCAGGTGGTTTTTCACGATGGCAGCGATGTGTCGTTGGAACATCAAGTCACCGAGCTTGCCAAGAACCAACATCTGCACGGATTGGCCGTCACCACGATGCGCAGCCAGTTTGCACTGCTGCGGGCCGCGATCACCGAACGAGCTTAGGAATCCACTCGCTTTGCCCAAAAAAGGGGTCTGACCCTCTCCGGACACAACAATCGTCAAAGAAAACAGCCGCTCTCCAAAGGGTCAGACCCCTTTTTTGGGCAAAGCCGAAACCACGGAAGCGAAAGATTGATTCATGTTACGAGCACTCGACATCAGCACTTCGGCACTCGTTGCTCAACGAGTTCGATTGAATGCGGTATCCGGCAACATCGCCAACATCTCGTCGCTACGGGACGAAAATGGCGATGCCAAACCGTACCAGGCTCGCGAAGTTGTCTTTCAATCTGACCCCAACATGTCCATCAACGGGGCTTCGGGAGTGAGGGTGGCCGAGATCAAAACCAGCGATGCCGAACCAAGGTATCGCTACGATCCAACACACCCGCTGGCCATTCAATCGGGCGAAAAGAAAGGCTATGTCGCCTACCCGAACATTGACTTGACCACCGAAATGGTCAACGCCCTGGAATCGACGCGGGCCTACGAAGCCAACGTTGGGGTGATGGAAATCACCAAGAACCTCAGTCGCGAAACGCTCACCATTTTGGCCTGACCTGCATCAGGTGACGCCGACAATCGACCGCGATGAAACCAATCTCCGCCATCCAGCCCCCGCCGCGACCCGTTTCGCCGTTTGATCTGGGCGTACCGGGTCAAACCGCACAGACCGAATCGCGCAGCGGGATGGATACCTTTTCCGATGTGTTGATCGGACAGGTCCAGAATGTCAACTCGATGCAGAACAACGCCAGTGACATGGTTCATTCGTTGTTGACTGGCGGCGATGTCAACGAGGCTGAAGTACTGACGGCGGTGCAAAAGGCCGATCTGGCGTTTCGAATGTTGTTGCAAGTCCGAAACAAGCTGATCGAGGCCTATCGTGAAGTTCAGCAGATTCAGATTTAGGCATCGTAATTTGGCGAAACAATAGGCATCCTCCTGCTCTGTCACCACTGGTTCCAGGTACCTCATGAGTCTTTTTCGACAGTCGACCGATCAGGCCCGCGAAGCCTTCACCGCCATGCCCATGCAGTCGCGCATCATCTCGGTGATGTTGGCAGCGGTGATCGCCATCGGGCTGGCGTTTCTTGTTCGCGGCGACAGCAGTAGTGGGAAAGAGTACTTGTTCGGCGGTCGGTCGCTAAGTGAACAGGAATTGATCGCGGTGGAGCTGGCATTTGGAAACGCCGGCCTGAACGATTGGATGCCCGAAGGCCATCGAGTCAAAATTCCGGTTGAATCGAGGGGCGAGTATCTGGCGGCGCTGGAAAATTCCAGCGCGTTGCCGATGTCGCTGAGGACCAGTGTGCAGGAGGCGATCGACAAGACGAGTGTGTTTGAGCCCAGCGAGCTGAGTGTGGCGCGGCAGGATCATGCCAAAGAGCTGGACCTGGGAACCAAGATCGGGTTTTTCCCCGACGTCCGCTGGGCGACGGTCGAATATGATCGCGGGGAACGATTCGGCCTCGATCGATCGCGGCCTCAATCAGCCAGCGTCGTGGTCAATCCGATCGGCACCAGTCCGTTGAACAAAGATCGAATCCGGCAAATCCAGGAGATGATCCGCAGCTCGTACGCAGGCATGAGCAGCGAAGACGTGGTGGTCATCGATACCAATTCCACCACTTCACCCGGTGCCGACGAAGACGATCCGTTGCTGCGAAAACAACGCGAGGCTGAGGCCAGGATCGAGCAGAAGATTCGTGCGCTGTTGGTCGGATACCCGGTGCGAGTCGCTGCGTCGGCCGAGATCGATCCGACCATGGATGTCGAAACAACCACCGTCAAATACGATGCCGAACCGACCAACCTGACCAGCAAATCGCGCAAGGTCGAATCGTCCAGCAACCGCCCGCTCAACCGCGGCGTCCCCGGCGCCGCATCCAACGGCTTGGCCGCCAACCGGCCGGTTTCATTGGAAGACGACTTGGAAGTCACCAAGACAAAAGAAGACGAACGAGAGAGCACCGGCGTTGCCGGGCAGCAGTACGAACAAGCGAGGATGGCTTCGCTGCAAGTCAAACGGGTACGCGTCTCGGTTGGGCTTCCCGACAGCTACTACCCGTCGGTTTACTTGCAAGAGTTCCTGCAGAAGAACCCTGGCAAGTCAGAATCCGATCTGCCGCCCCTGGATGATGCAACGCTTGAACAACTTCGCGCCGACACCAAGGAGAACATCCAGTCGGCGGTCACCGTGCTGCTGCCAGAAGTTTCCGCGGGTGAAGACAAGTTCCCGTTGGTCAACGTCTTTCACTATCCCGATCTTCCCAGCCCGACCGTCCAACCGCCGGAAACAGCCAAAGTTGCACTCACCTGGTTGGCCGACTCGTGGCAGACCATCGCGCTGATCATGCTAGCATTGGTTGCTCTGTTGGTTGCCCGTTCGGCTGCCCGCGGCGGCACCGGCGATACTCCGCCGGCCGAATTTGCCGAAGGTTTTGGGCTCGATCTGCCCGCTCCGCCGGTCGAGCCAGACCGCGACGAGGACGATCAAGACCAAATGACCATCACCGGCGGCTCCTTAAAAGAAGAGCTAACGGTCCTGGTCGAAAAGAACCCCGAAGTGGCCGCCAACGTGATCCGCGGCTGGGTCGGCGAAGCGGCGTGAAAGTTAGGTGGGTGGCACCAAATTGGAAACAAGGTGGGTGGCACCAAATTACGCATCTTCCCGATCCGGCGAGCATTGAAATTAGGTGGGTGGCACCAAATTGAAATTAGGTGGCACCAATTGAAATTAGGTGGGTGGCACCAATTGGAAACGGGTGGGTGGCACCAATTGGAAACGGGTGGCACCAATTGGAAACGATTGGAAACAGGTGGCACAAATTGTGCCACGGGCCAAAGGTCCAGCGATTTGCTTAGCCTAGCCCAGGGTGAGGCAACGTGAGTTTTACGAACGCTGACGCTACCCTGGGGTTTGTCCGTCTCCCATCTTCCCGATCCCGGCGGCGAAGCCGCCGTGCTCGCCGGGATCGGGAATCGAGGTTGCCCGCGCCGGTAGACCCAGGGCAGCGGTATTGCTCGTCAGACTCGCAAAACCTCGCCCTGGGCTAAACAAATGACTGCACCTTCGGTGCGAAACAATCGAGACCGTCCGATACTCCCTAACCAATCCGGTTAGCCTGCACCCGCATTCTCGCGAATCTTTCAATCTCTCTTTCCATTTCGACTCAAGTTTCTCTAAAAGAGAATTTGCCAGAGTCGAGTGATGCAAGGAGAGCCCAGTCGATGGCGAGTGCTCAGAATACGGGATCCGATCGCGAAGCAGCGCTGCGGCGTGTCGCGATCGTGCTGAGCAGCCTGCCTCCTTCGGCGGCGTCGTTGCTGTTGGGCTGCGTGGAGCCGGAATCGAAACAACGGCTACGGCGGACGATGGCGACGCTTGTCGACGTTGATCCTCTGGAACGCCAGCGCGCTCTGCAAGCCTTCAAAGGTTCTTTCGAAAACCACCCTTCCACGCGACCACCCAGGAACGATCTTTCCAGCTCCGATTCTAATGATCTGGCGTCGGGGGTTGCCGACGAAATCTCGATCAGTTCCCAGCAGCGATCCGAAGCCGCCCCCAAGCCCGCCTCTCGTGTCGTGTCCAACCGAGTGACAAGCGGCGAAGGGGTACAGCAGTCGACGTTTTCGTTTCTGCGCGAGGTTAACGACCAAACCATGGTCAACCTGTTGCGCGGCGAACACCCACAAACCATCGCACTGGTGCTGGCGTCGATCGCCGCCGACCAGGCTGCCCGGCTCCTCCCGCGTCTGGACGCGAACTTGCAGAGCGAAGCCCTGAGCCGAATTGGCCGACTGGGAAAAATTCCCGATGACGTGGCCCGTGAAATCGCAACCCACCTGAAGCAGCGAGTCGGTCAACTCGAAGAATCGGCTCGTAGCGAAACAGGCATCCGAGCGCTACATGCGATCCTGGCCGCCATGCCCACGGCTGCGGGGCCTGATCGGCCGTCGCTCGATTCGCAGCGCAGTGAACCTTCCGCTCCGGCGCGTCCCACAACCCAGCCCCCTGCCGGCAGCCAAACGCCTCCAGCCAGTCCGCCGCCAGAAACGAACGGGTTTTCAACATCGGATCTCTCGGCGGTGGATCAGACTCACCGGCTGCGGCTGGTTGCCGATACCGAGTTTGATGACACACTGCCCGGTAGCAGGCAAGTCGATGATCAGCAGACTGAAACGTTGAGTACACCACCGTCGACACCGCAGCCACAAGATTTCCACGATCGCCCGAAGGTCGGGTTTGCATCGACCGATGCGATTCACCAACACTTGATTGACCTGTCACCCGATACGTTGTGCATCGCGCTGGGAAAAGTTTCTACTCGCCAGGCGATGTTGGCTCTGTGTGGACTGCCCAACGAAATCGGTGAAGCGGCTCTGGCGCTGCTGCCTCGAAATGATGCCCGACAAGTACGACGCGGAATCGCTTCGCTTCAGTCGCTCGAACTGAGAGAAATTGATGCGGCAAAAGAGGCGGTCGCGGTCGCGTCGATCCAGCCCGATGAAGAAGAAGAGCAGGGTGAAACTGGATCGGCCGCGCCGCAGGCGGTGCGGATGGCCGCCTGATCCTCGCTTTTTCCTTGATCTGCCCAAGCACGGGAATCACTCGACATGGCTTTTGTTCTCAAACCCGATTCGTCCGCCGACCAAACGCCGGCGGCTCGCAGCGTTTCGGGGTTGGCGGGTTTTAATCTCAGCGACCTGGCCGACGAAGGACGCAGCCGGTTGGAAGAATGCCGAACGCAGATTCGCCAGATGTTGGAGGAGGCGGAAAAGCAGGCGGCGAAGTTGCGCGAGCAGGCGGAAGCTCGCGGCTACAAGGAAGGTTTCGAAAAAGCGGCCGTTGACGCCGATCAAAAACTAAAAGCGGAAGCGGAACTTCGCGCCAAAGACAGTTTGAAGCTGATTCGCCAGGCTGTGCAACAGCTGCACACCGTGCACGAGCAGTGGATGAAAGAGTATGCCCAGTCGCTGTCGACGATCGCACTGGCGGCTGCCCAACGTGTGCTGCGCCGCGAGCTGGAATCAGATCCGCAATTGATCGTGAATTGGGCGGAGGAGGCGCTGCGCAGCACGCGTTCCGCGACCAGATTGACCCTCGCGGTTCATCCGGAAACCCTCGCCCAACTTGGCAGGCAGCTCGATCAGCTGCTGGCGTCGCCCGATCTTCCTGAACAGACGCAAGTGGAACCGGACGAATCGGTTGCACCGGGCGAAGTGGTGGTCCGACAGACTGGCGGTGAAATTCACGCCGGGTTGCAAGCGCAGCTGAAACGTTTGGAGGAGGTGTTGTCGTGACCCATTCCGCTTCTGCCGAAGTTCAGCCAGCGACCGCGCCGCGATCAGAATTTCAATTCGATCCGCCGCCCCTTCCCGGCCTGGACGCCGTCGCCGATCGCATCGAGCGAAGCTTGACCCATCATGTCGTTGGTCGCGTCGCGGCCGTGACGGGTGAAACGATTGAGATCGAGGGAATGACGGCGCCGCTTGGCGCGATCTGCGAACTGACACCTCACAACGGGCAGTCGCGTCGCGGTCGGGTGATCGGATTTCGCGGAGTGCACCCGGTGCTCGCACCGCTTCAGCGCCTGCAATCGGTCTCTGCCGGCGACCCGGTTCGGCTCGTCGATATGTCAGCGAAGATTCGTGTCGGTCCGTCGCTGTGCGGACGTATCATCGACGCTCATGGTTTGCCGATCGACGGTCTTGAACTGCCCGATGATTTGGTCACCATCGATACCGACTGCACGCCTCCCCATTCCCTGGATCGACCGCCCATCGATACGCCGCTGCAAACCGGCGTGCGGGCGATCGATGCGATGCTGACTTGCGGAAACGGCCAACGCTTGGGGATCTTTGCAGGTTCCGGTGTCGGAAAGAGCACTCTGTTGGGCATGCTGGCCCGCGGCAGCAATGCCGACCGAATTGTGATTGGACTGGTGGGAGAGCGGGGCCGCGAGGTTCAGGAGTTCATCACTCAGTGCCTTGGCCCATCGGGACTTCGTCGCAGCGTGGTGGTCGTTGCCACCAGTGATCGCCCCGCCGCCCAGCGGGTTGCCGCAGCCTGGACCGCCACCACCGTGGCAGAAGCGTTTCGCGATCGTGGTGAAAACGTTTTACTGCTGCTCGATTCGGTGACCCGGTTCGCCATGGCACAGCGCGAACTCGGATTGGCTGCCGGCGAGCCCCCGACGACACGTGGCTATCCGCCCAGCGTTTTCAATATCTTGCCACGGTTGGTGGAACGAACCGGCCGCAGCAGTCGCGGTTCGATCACGGCGTTCTACTCGGTGTTGGTCGAGGGAGACGATAACAACGAACCGATTGCCGACACTTTGCGCGGATTGCTAGACGGACACATTGTGCTGAGCAGAAAACTTGCCGCCCAAGCCCATTGGCCTCCGATCGATGTTCTGGAAAGTCTAAGCCGTTTGCAACCTCACCTGATCACGCCCGAAGTTGCCGAAGCGGCTGACGTGGCAAGGCGACACCTGAGCCAATACCACCAACACGCCGACTTGATTTCGATCGGCGCCTACCGACCCGGCAGTGATCCTCAGATCGATGCTGCGATCGCCATCCGACAGCCACTGAACAACCTGCTGACGCAAGATGCAAGCGAATTGGCTACGTTGCAGCAATCGCAAGCCGCACTGGTTCAACTGATCCGTCAACCGCCGCCGCCACCCGCTGCCGCCAATCCCGATGGAACCCAGGTAACACAAGTACCGCAAAATCAATAGTTTCGATCACTTAGGATTTGTTTGGAAATAACTTCGTCATTTGACAACACTCTCCCTCTGGGAGAGTCGGGCTCTCGAGCCCGGAGAGGGTTCTCACACCATGCCCTCCCCGGCCGCTACCGCGTCCGACCCTCCCAGAGGGAGGGTGATCTTGCGAGTGGTGTCATTCAAGCAACGAAGTTATTTCCGAACAAACCCTTCGTACCTTGGTGTCTTCGTGTGAATTTTGTTGAGCGCACCGGTGCCGGCAAGAGGCTCACACGAAGGACAAAGACACCAAGAGACCGAAAAGAGAGCGAGTCGATTGCCACCCATGTCGTTTCAGTTTCGATTTGACGCACTGCTGCAACTTCGTCGTCGTCAACGCGACGAGGCGGGGGCGGATGTTGGACAGGCGATCGAAGCGATTCATCGAATCGACACCCAAATTTCCGAAATCCGGCAATCGCAAGAATCACTTCGACAACAGGGAACATCCGCGCGAGTCGGCGATCTTTCCGTTGACCGCCTGCTGTCGACCGGACGATATGACATGCAGCTTCAAGCCGACGTCAATGCCCTGCAGGAAACCCGCCGGCAGCTGACCGAGGAACTCGACCGACGCCAACAGCGGTTGATCGAAGCAGAATCAGAACTGAAGAAATTTGAACGTTTAGAAGAAAACGATCGCGCCGCCTACGACGCCCAACGGCGCCATCAGGAACAAACCGAGTCGGACGAAGCATCCGCCAGACGAATCACCACCTTGCGTCAACAGAAATCCCATGGTCACCAAGCTTCTTAACGCCTTTGTCGCCATCTGCGTCGCCACCGTGATCACGCAAGTGATCTTGCTGGGGTATTTCGTCACCCAGGGAACGGTCAACGGCGACACGCTGACCAAAGTGGTCGCGCTGATGAACGGAATCGATATCACGGGCAATCGGTTGCAACAAATCTTGCGGCAAAGCGAAGATCGCGAGCAGCCTGATTTCGACGAAATTCTTGCCGCCCGCAAGATGGACAGCCTGGATATGGACATGCGGCTGCGAAGCCAAAACGAACTTCGTGACGACATCAGCAAAATGCTAGCGGATTTGACCGTCAATGTGGAAAGATTCGATGAACGGCGACAAGCGTTCGATCGGCGGTTGGCGGAACTCAAGCAGGGTGCCCAAGAGGAGGGGCTGAAGGACTTGCAAAGGATTTTGCAGTCACTTGATGCGGATCAGGCAAAAGAACAGCTTCTGACAATGTATGACGATGAAAGAATTGATGACGTCGTCAATATCGTTCAAGCCATGTCCACCGAAAAACGAAAAGACATATTGGCGGAGTTTGTTAACAAGGATGAAACCGACAAACTTGCCGAGATCTTGCGCCGAATTGGCGAAGGATCACCGATGACAACACTGATCAATCAGGCACGCAGCGATCTTTGAACTCCCCTCGGCAAGCCCGGGGCGTCTCGATCGTTGAGAGCTTCGGGGGGAGCTGAGGATGGCCGATCTTCAAGCGACAAGTTCGCCGGCGCAGGCCGCTGCGCCGATCACTTCGCTCGCACACGAAAAACTGCGCTCGCTGGGCTCTTCCGGCACGCCGCTGTTGCAGCACGACGGTGTGTTGGATGCCTTTGCCGAAGTTTTCGCTCGCATGGCGGTCACCCAGTCACCCAAAGTTGCTGTCGAAGACCAGGTCGATGCCGACGTCTCTTCGGACCAGAATCATCATCAGCCCGATACCGAAACAGCTGATGGTGCCGGTGAAACCGATGATGTGAAACTCGACGTGATCGAACCGGTGGTCGACGATTCGTCGCTAACGATCGCTGACGCCAACGTCGTCGCGCCGACCGAACCGATCGATTCAGACGGAGGACAATCGGAACATGAGGCCGAGGTTTTTGGTCTGCCTGTTGCCAACACGGATGAAGTGGTTGCACAACCGGTGGCAGTGCAATCTGACGTTGCCAAAACGGAAACGGGCTCCGCACCGATCGTTGAAACACCGACGGTCGGCACGCAAGATCATAACGAGCGAAATGATCGCCGCTCCGATGCCCAGCAGCAGCTGAACGTGGACGGTCCCGAAATCCAACATCGCCATGATCAGGCTAAGGATCCTGCCGGTAACCAGGTGAAGCCGGAGGCAAATGCCGATGGTGTTGGGTTGGCTTCGCCAATTTCTGACGAGCCTCAGGATGACAGTCGGCGACGTCGTCGCGATCGACGTTTGCCGCGTCTGCAGAATGCCGAAGGAACACCTGCGCTGAAAGAACCGTCCGCAAAGCCGACATCGGCTGGCCGGGTTGAATTCGCACTCGGCCAACTGGAGGGCGAAGCGGCGGCAGACCATCGTCCCGAACCAGCGCCGGCGACCGTCGCATCATCGTCGCGACGCGTGGCCAGTGCAATTTCCGCGGCGGCGCCGCAGACAACATCCAACCCGGTCACCAGCAGCACGTTTTCCGCCAGTGCTGGCAACCGGGTTGCAACAGGCAGCGTTTCGGGCGCCGCTGAAGTCGCTGGCGCGGGCAAAGGGGATGGCAAGGCGAATTCGAAGACGTCCAAGTCAGCCGACAATCGCGCCTCCGAAGCGGTCAACCGTGCCAAACTGATCCAGCGGGTCAGCAAGGCTTTCCAGCATCTGGGGCCCGAAGGGGGCGTCGTCCGCTTGCGGCTGGCCCCAGCTGAATTGGGGACGGTTCGAGTCGAAATGCGAATCGCAGGCCGACAGTTGAACGCTCGAGTGGTAGCCGAGACAGAAGCGGCAAGTTCGATACTCCGGGAGCATTTGACCGATCTGCGCCAACGGCTCGAATCGTTCGGAATGCAAGTCGAACGAATTGACATCGAGACCGAAGGAAACGAATCCCATTTGGACGGCCGATTTTCCAACCAACATCCAGACCAGCAGCACCGCCGCCAGGACCGATCGCACCATCAACCTTTCGGCGGGGATCGCGAAACAGTTTCACAATCGGTTTCACCGCAAGAAAAGACGGAAGATCGAATCGGAACAACCGTCGGTTCGGGTGTCGACCTTCGACTGTAACTTTCGCTACCCGGAGGTGATTGGCCTCGCACCAAACAACATGCGAAGGCTACAACGTGGCTCGCCTTAGAAATTAGATTAAGAATTTCTCCTCCTACTCCGAAAGTTCGCGATGTCGCAAATCGGACAAGCTGCGTCCGCAGAATTCACGGCCCGGCAGGCCGCAGCGCAGGCTGGTGGAACCAACGACAGCTACAACGAGCTGGATATCGATTCGTTCCTGAAACTGTTGATCAGCGAACTGCAGAATCAGGATCCGCTGGATCCGATGGACAACAGCGAGATGGTGCAGCAGATTGGGCAGATTCGCGAAATCGGCGCGACCGACCAATTGACTCAAACCTTGTCGAATCTTTCTGCCAGCCAGGAATTGGTCACCGCCAGCGGGCTGATCGGCCGTCAAGTCAACGGCTTGGCCGATGATGCTAGCGTTGTCGATGGAGTGGTCGACCGCATCACGGTCGAAACGGACAGCGAGAACAATTCACGTTCGGTCAAAGTTCACGTGGGTGAAAGGACGATGGACATAAAGAACATCCGGGAAATTCAAACTGGGTAGACTTTGTCGATTACCAGCAGCGCGGGCTCGCAACGCAAAAGGGCCGGCACTCTTTGTCTGAACTTGATCGTCAAGTGCGGACAGGGGTTGGGATCAACAAAGCTGCTTGATCACGACGCTGGAGCCCAATACCGATGGGATTGACATCCGCCTTGACCACCGCCCTGACGGGGCTGAGCGCCGCCGAAACACAGATCGATGTGATCGGCAACAACCTGGCTAATTCGCAAACGGTCGGGTTCAAGTCATCGGACGTTATCTTTGGCACTCAATTTCTGCAGACCCTTTCTTTGGGTGCCGGACCGACGGAGAACAATGGCGGCAATAATCCTCGCCAGATTGGTTTGGGTGTCCAGATTGCGGAAATCGCTGCCAACCACAATCAAGGCACGATTGAAATCAGCAGCAGTACTTCGGACTTGGCCATTCAGGGTGACGGATTTTTCATCGTTGAAGGTGCCGACTCCGAGCGTCTCTACACGCGAAACGGAATTTTCAAACTCAACAGCGACGCCGAATTGGTCAACGCCACTGGCCAGCGATTGTTGGGATACGGCGTCGACGAACAATTCCGTCTGCAGGAGTCAACGCTGGTGCCGCTGACGGTGCCGCTGGGAACTGAAAGTGTTGCCAAGGCGACCGAAAATGTCACATTCGAAGGCACGCTCACTCCTGAAGGTGACTTAGCGACTGTTTCGCAAGTGATCGAGTCGGTGACACTGGGCGATGCGCAGGTTCCGCGACCGGATGCATCGGGGATCTCGCTTGGGATCGCGCCCCTTTCGGATACGGGGGGAATCACGGTGGACAACTCAGGTGTGGGAACGTTGCCGGCGGGATCGTTTCAGTATCGTGTGGCGCTGGTCGATTCCAGTGGAAACGAATCAACCCCTAGCGCCTCGATCAGTATCACCGTGGGAACGGGAGGCCGGGTTCAGCTGGATAGCCTTCCTGCCGAACCTTCGGGCGACTATCCAACGGTCAACGTCTACCGCACCGGGCCGAACGGATCGGACTTCTTTTTCCTCGGTTCGACAGCAGCCGGTGGCACCTTTGTTGACGACGGGACGACTCCGCTTTCGGCCGTTCCCCTGAACGACGAAGTGTTGACCGGTAACTACACCTACATGGTGACGTACCATCGTGCTGGTGAAGTCGAAAGCCGTCCGAGCGTGTTGATCGGCCCTCAGAACGTGGTCAACGGCCGCATCTCGCTATCGAATTTTCCGACGCCACCCACGCCAGCTCCCGGCGATGGTTTTCCTCCCTACGACGAAGTGCGCATCTATCGAAATCTGGCGGGTGACCAAAACAATTTCTATTTGGTCGACACCGTCGCGCCCGGAACGGTCTACACCGATTCGCGATCCGACGCGGAAATCGCCGACTTGAGCGTTGCCGGTAACCAGTTGATCGATTTGGACGGGCCGACAATCAACAGCAGCACGCTGCTTACCGATGTCCTGAAACGCGACGGCAATGTTTATCAGAACGCTTTTCAGGTTGGAACGCTCAGTTACACCGGTCGCAAAGGCGGCCGCGCCCTGGGTACGAAAGATTTCGAAATCACAACGACCTCGACGGTTCAGGACTTGCTTGACTTCATCGAATCAGCATCGGGTATCCAGAGCCTTCAGTTGGATTCGCAGAACCCGATCCTTGCCTCGGAGAACAATATTCCCGGTGAGACCGGTTCGCTTGTGCCCGGCGGTTACATTCAAAACGGTTCATTGCGATTCGTCAGCAACACCGGCGAACTCAACGCGTTGGAAATCGACCTGGCCGCTTTTCGTATCGAGACAGACTTGGGCGAGGTGACCACGCCGAATCTTGGATTCGGGGTGGTTCAAGAGGCGGCTGGGCAAAGTGCGGCAAGCGATTTCATCGTCTACGATTCGCTTGGCGTGCCGATCAATGTGCGAGTCACCGCAACATTGGAAAATCGTACCGACGAGGAAACCATCTATCGTTGGTACGCCGATAGCCCCGACAACCAGCCTCTTTCGGGAACCAGTGTTGCCGTCGGAACGGGTCTACTGCAATTTGACGGGAACGGAAACTTCGTCACCGCGACCAACGATCGAATTGCCATCGACCGCCACGGCGTGCCGAGTGTGACGCCGTTGCAATTTGATTTGGACTTCGATCTTGTGTCGGGTTTGGCCACGCTAGAATCCAGTCTCGCGGCCACTCGCCAAGACGGCAGCGAGCCGGGAGTGTTGAACAGTTTTGTGGTGGGCGAAAATGGCACCATTCGTGGTGTGTTCAGCAACGGGGTGACTCGCGATTTGGGCCAATTGCAATTGGCGCGGTTCGCCAATCCGGTCGGCCTGGAAGCTCGCGGGTTGAATCTGTTTGCCAAGGGAATCAATACCGGTTTGCCGGTTCAGGGCGCACCGGGCGAAAACGGCATCGGCAGCATCATCGGTGGTGCTTTGGAATTGAGTAACACCGATATCGGACGCGACTTGGTCGAACTGGTGCTGGCCAGCACGCAGTATCGCGGTAACAGCCGGGTGATCACCACCAGCCAGCAGTTGCTTGACGAACTGCTGAACCTGCGACGATAGCATTCGCTCCATAAAAAAGGGGTCAGGAGCCTTTTTTGGCGCCGCAGGGTCGAGGTGAGTCTTGCTGCTGCCGGGTGCAAGCGGCGGCACCCTACTAGTCAGCGACGGCTCAGAGCGCAGAATTGCGTCTGTTCTTTTCAGCAAGCCGGCTCACAACCTACCTGGAATCATGGCAAAAGCTCCCAAGACAGCGATCAGCCCGACTCGCAGCGAAGATTATCCCGAGTGGTATCAGCAAGTGATTCGCGCCTCCGATTTGGCGGAAAATTCGCCGGTGCGCGGATGCATGGTGATCAAGCCGTGGGGATACCGGCTTTGGGAAAACATGCAACGTGCCCTCGACGACATGTTCAAAGCAACCGGGCACCAGAACGCCTACTTTCCGCTCTTCATTCCGATGAGTTTTCTGGAAAAAGAGGCGGAGCACGTGGAGGGGTTTGCCAAGGAATGCGCCGTGGTGACTCATCACCGGCTGGAGCCCGATCCCGATGGTGGCCTGCGGCCAGCCGGCCAATTGGAAGAGCCGCTGATTGTGCGCCCGACCAGCGAAACGATCATCGGCGCGACTTATGCCAAGTGGGTGCAGAGTCATCGTGATTTGCCGATTCTGATCAACCAGTGGGCCAACGTGGTTCGCTGGGAAATGAGAACCCGGATGTTTTTGCGAACTGCCGAGTTTTTGTGGCAAGAAGGGCATACGGTTCATGCAACCGATCAAGAAGCGATCGAAGAGACGGAGCGGATGATCGACGTCTATGCCGATTTTGCGGAAAACTGGATGGCGATGCCGGTGGTCATTGGCAGCAAAACGCCCGCGGAAAGATTCCCCGGTGCCGTTGAGACGCTTTCGATCGAGGCCATGATGCAGGACCGCAAAGCACTGCAGGCCGGCACCAGTCATTTTCTGGGACAGAATTTTTCGAAAGCGCAAGAGATCATGTTTCAAGCTGAAAGTGGCCAGCGCGAATACGCGTGGACCACCAGCTGGGGTGTTTCCACTCGTCTGGTCGGTGCCTTGATCATGACCCACAGCGACGATGACGGGCTGGTCCTGCCACCCAGGCTGGCACCGGCTCACGTTGTGATCCTGCCGATCTACCGCGACGATGCCAGTCGCAGTGAAGTGATGGCGTACGTCCAATCGCTGCGAGAAGAATTGGCGAGCCAGCAGTTTGCCGGCGCGGCGGTGCGAGTCGAAATCGACGACCGCGACATCCGAGGCGGCGAGAAGAAGTGGTACCACGTCAAAAGGGGCGTGCCGATTCGATTGGAGGTTGGTCCCAAGGACATCGAAAAGAATTCCGTCTTCATGGGCCGCCGCGATCAGCCAAAAAGCGTCGGCATTTCACGCGACCAACTGGTCGCGTCGATCGGCGGAATGTTGGAAGAGATGCAGCAGGCGCTCTTTGACCGAGCCTTGACGTTGCGCAAGGAGAATACTTGCGACATCGACAACGAATCCGACTTCCGAGATTTCTTCATGTCTGAAGACGAAAATGAAATCCACGGCGGATTCGCTCATTGCCATTTTTCAGACGAATCGGCGCTGGAACCGTTGCTGAAAGAGCTAAAGGTCACCGTCCGATGCATCCCACGGGATGACAATGCCGATCCGGGGACCTGTTTCTTCACCGGCCAACCGGCCGACAAAAGAGCGATCTTTGCCAAAGCCTATTAGGGTGTTTCCAGATACCGTTGTAGGCCGACTTGTCCCCAAGTCGGCGATCCTGGAACTTGCCGACTTGGGGACAAGTCGGCCTACGAGGAACTAAGCGTCAAAAAAGGGATTCGACTGGACGCCTGCTGGATTCTCTTTGGTTCGCTTTTGAGGTTGGATCTGCTGCGGCAGTTCCGGTTTCGGCGGCTCGATCTCGGCCGGCGGCTCGACCAGCGGAGCGTTCAGGTCGGGGGTGGCGGAGGAAGCTGCCGGTTCGGTTTCCTCGTCGGCAGGCTTCTCGTTTTTCACGTTGACTTGATCTTTCGGGTCGGCCTTGACCGTCTGGACGTTGAACGGATTGGTGCGCCGGTCGCCCGTCGGATAGTCGTTGCCCGCCAAAACCTGTTTGTTGATCGTGTAGGACAAAATGTGTCCGCCGAAGACATCTTCATAAATGTGTTCGACCGACAAATCACGTTTGGCGATCGCCATCGCCATGGCGTTCCCTTTCATGTGATCGACAGCCGCTTTTCGCAATAGATCTTTGTTGAATCTCCGTGCCAGGTTTTTTCCTTCGTTGTTCACTTGATAACGAAATTCAACCCGCCGGTCGTCGATCATCTTGACGCTTTCCAGCGTCGTGTAGGCATCCATTCGAGTCGGGCAAAGGGCATCGGCCTGTTCAAACATCTGCCTGATGGAATCGTCTGACGAGTTATCGACGATTTCGGCACCGACATTTTCCAACGTGCCCTTCAACGCCATCTTGGCAACCTTGCCGCAACCGGTCGTCGCGCAACAAGCGGCAGCCACAAAAAGAACGCCGCAGGCACGGTGCAGGGATCGTCGTCTCATCAGCTCGTCTCGAATCAAGGTTGTCTTTACACAGCAGGGGAATTCCGCATCGAAAGCTTAGGTCGAAAAAGCGGCTTCTCGAAACGATCGCGAGCCAACCGCAGCAGCGGCAAGATGAAAGCAGGTTGAACAACCGACACAACCGGTCCGAGCAACCGTTTGCAAGCTTCCGCAGCGAATTCTGATCGCACGTTGGGTCCAATGGGGCGCGGCAACAGGGCGTGGCAGTTCGCCGTAGGCCGGCCTGTCCCCAAGTTGGTTGTCTTGGGATTCGCCGACCTGGGGACAGGCCGGCCTACGGTGGAATTTGAAGACTCGCACCATTCCTACAATCCCAATTCTTGGCCCTGTCTCGATTGGAATCGATGATCCGTGGCGGGCTTTTTTAAGCGGAGGTTAAGGAGAGAAATAGGGTTCAAAAGCTATTTGCAGCAGACCATCCGCTTGCTGCCCCGCGATGCAACTCACAATTTGTTTCTGGTGTGATTCACAGATCAAGACATAGGTGGCCAACGAAGTCCCGACGGGGAGCCGCGATGGTGGAGCTCGCCGTGGTGATCCCGATCTATGCGATGATCGCGATCGGTACGATCGAGCTATCACAAATCATTTTCCTGAAGCAGGGGCTGCAGGCAGCTGCCCACGATTGTGGCTACATCGCTTCGCAGGGAGATAGCACGGACGCTGAAGTCGCCGCACGAATGAACGAGATCCTCGCAGTCCGGAACATCAGCGGCGGCACACTTTCTACCACGCCCGCCAGCATCGACGGACTATCGCGAGGCACTCGGTTCACAGTGACCGTTTCGGCCCCCACCGCTTTGAATACCATCATCGGCGAATTCTATACCTCGTCCGAAGTGACAGCGAGCACAGTGCGGGTGAAGGAGTTGTAGTTCGATGGCGGCGATCACTCGAAGGTCCAGATTCGGTCGAGCCCGACGCGGCACCACGGCAGTCGAAGTCGCTGTTACCGCGCCGGTGATCCTGTTCCTGTTTTTTGCGTTTTGGGAGTACGGACGTTGCGAAATGATTCGGCAAACCGCGGCCATCGCTGCCTTCGAAGGCGCCAGGCAGGGGACCGTTGCTGGCGCTACCGAAGCCGACATTCTTGACGTGGTGAACAACGTTCTGAGCCGAGCAACGTTGAACGATGTCGACATCGATGTGCTTCAACAAGATGCCAGCACGACCGTCAACGTCAAAGTTCCCTTGGACCAGAATGCCTGGATCACTCCCATGTATTTCCGGGGGATGACGATCGAATCTGAGTTCGAGTTATCCAACAACAGGTGACAGCATGCAGAAGAGGCAACAACGGTCCGGAAGACCGAATCGAACTGGAGCTGTTCTAGTGTTGGCCGCCGTCATGTTGGCTGCCCTGTTCTTCGCTGCGGCAATTGCACTTGACCTGGCACGCGTGCAGCTGGCCGAAACGGAACTACGTTCGGCGATCGACGCCGCAACACGAGCCGGCACGGACGCGATCGCCCGGGGAGAGTGCGCCGATCAGGTCCGCTGTGAAATTGTCTCCATCGCGCTTGCCAATGAAGTTGCGGGGGAGCCGCTGAGAATCGCTGATTCGGACATTCAAATTGGCCGAGCCACACCAGACGCATCCGGGAAATATCGTTTTGTCGATGGAGCGACACCCTACAATTCGGTTCGTGTGTTTGCCCGCCGCTCCAGCGATCTCGGTTCCAATCCGATTTCTCCGATTCTGGGCCAGCTATTTGGACAATCCGGGTATTCGATCGAACGACCGTCGGCCGCCGTGGTGGAAGATCGAGACATTGCACTTGTCGTCGACCGATCAAGTTCGATGGGTGGCGACGATGGTGGAATCCATCCGGCAACCGGCGAACAGCTTCGACGAATCGACGCTCTGAAGTTCTCGGTGATGTTATTTCGCCAGGTGCTCGATTCGACGCAAGGCACCGAGGGCCTTGGGCTCGCTCAATACGATCGTGATTCGCAGACCGCTGCATCACTTGACATCAACTACAGAGCTTTTGATGAGGCCATTCAAGCAATGACGCTGGGATCGGGGACCAACATCGGCGCCGGTATCGACGAAGGGTTCCAGATTCTTCGAAACCACCGGCCGGGTGCCACTCCGGTGATGATCGTGATGACCGATGGACAGCATAATCAGGACCGAGATCCGGTGAACGCAACGATCGATGCTCGGCAAGCACTTCCCCAGCTCTCCGTGCATTCGGTGACATTCAGTCCCTCCGCCGATGGAGTGCGTATGATGCAAGTGGCAGACGAAGGTGGCGGTTCCTACCACCACGCAGCCGATTTCTCAGAACTATCGGCAGTCTTTGAAGAATTAGCACGATCAGCCGGCGTTCGCACCATCGAGTAGCCGGCGCCTCAAGGACGCGGGAGGGAACGGGTCAATTCCAACGCCGCGGCTCCGCACGCGATCTCTCAAACGAGCCTCGCGCAAGGCCGCGGAGACGCAAAGGAAAGAGCAGCCAAGGACTTTGTGCACGACGGCAAACTTTCTTTCTTCGTGCTCTTGGCTGCAAACGAAGCGACTGCCAAGTTTGAACTTTGCCGCAAGCGTGGAGGTTCCACACAATCAGTCCGGGCCAATTGGCTGTTCCACACGGTGACAAGGCAAGGCAGCACAACCATTGCTTCCCAGACAGTCTGTCACTCGATCGGCCGTCTCTACTGAACGGCCGGAAGTCTGATTGCCCTTCTTGGGCTCGTTTTTCGTCTCGATCGGCCGTCTCTACTGAACGGCCGGAAGTCACATGGACAATTCTTTAATTCACGGACTATGTCTCGATCGGCCGTCTCTACTGAACGGCCGGAAGTTGCGGGTGTAGAGAATTATACCAGGTACTTGTCTCGATCGGCCGTCTCTACTGAACGGCCGGAAGGGCAAAGAATAAAAGAAGAGAAAAGGAGAAGTCTCGATCGGCCGTCTCTACTGAACGGCCGGAAGAGCTTCATCGGTTCATGGCCGTCACACGATGGTGAGTCTCGATCGGCCGTCTCTACTGAACGGCCGGAAGAGTTATTTGAAAGTGCTGTGATGTGTACATCTTGTCTCGATCGGCCGTCTCTACTGAACGGCCGGAAGTGTTTGCGATGAAACGCGAGCAAGCCGGTAGGTCTCGATCGGCCGTCTCTACTGAACGGCCGGAAGTTTCGTCTTCCGAACACTACCTCCAAGCAACGAGTGTCTCGATCGGCCGTCTCTACTGAACGGCCGGAAGTCAACCCGTGTTTAATCTTTTTTTGGAGAATGTCTCGATCGGCCGTCTCTACTGAACGGCCGGAAGCGAATCCCCAGAACACTATTGGGAACTGAAGTCTCGATCGGCCGTCTCTACTGAACGGCCGGAAGCACAATAGAAGGCACATGCCTGAGTCTGGTCTCGATCGGCCGTCTCTACTGAACGGCCGGAAGAGTTTTCTAGCTTACAGGAACTTGGGAAATGTCTCGATCGGCCGTCTCTACTGAACGGCCGGAAGCCACAACATACCACTTTCCCAATTGCACTGTCTCGATCGGCCGTCTCTACTGAACGGCCGGAAGAAGGAGTTTCAGATGACCGCTACCCAAACGTCTCGATCGGCCGTCTCTACTGAACGGCCGGAAGTCATTCGAAATCCGCAAACAATCTCGAAAAGAGTCTCGATCGGCCGTCTCTACTGAACGGCCGGAAGCCGATTTGCTCGCGTCCTTGATGCGAGTTGTCTCGATCGGCCGTCTCTACTGAACGGCCGGAAGCCCATTTTTGAGGTTTTTTTATATGAATTCACAAGTCTCGATCGGCCGTCTCTACTGAACGGCCGGAAGGATTTCTTGGAGACCTGTGATGATAGTCGGTGTCTCGATCGGCCGTCTCTACTGAACGGCCGGAAGAATCTGCAAGAAGCTCTTTAGGGGGCTTTCCGTCTCGATCGGCCGTCTCTACTGAACGGCCGGAAGGGGGTCGATTCTGTCTGGAATCGATTGCGCGACACAAGTTATTGTGACAAAAGACTTTACGAAAAGGACGTAAAAAACGCATGGCGAGACCTTCAGGCATCCAAGCGAGGTTGAATAAAAAACTCGCCGGTAAGCGGGCGCCGACCCGGGCGGGCGGTTCACTTGAAACCCTCCTCGCCTCGGCCGATGCACCCCTACGAAACAATGCGGGCCGCACTTACTTGGAAGTTGCCGCGCCCGTGATGTTCAATGACGTTGCTGCCTCGTCTGCATCTTACAATGACCGAATTGTGAAAGAGCGAGACCACCCATTCGGCAGCCGTTCAAGCGATTGTCATTGTACCGCAATCGGCGGGCCAGATCTCAGGAAAAGTCAGCGCCGCGACTTCCGATTTTCCTCGACATCCCTGCTCAGCGCCCCAAAACCACCACCGCCTCGTGCTCTTCGCTTTCGTCGCCCCAACGCCAACGGCTGCGGTTGGGTGAGGCGTCGATTGGAATGATCTCAAATTGATCGCGTTGGGCCAGCAACGGGCCAAGCTGGCGCCGCAAGTCGATCAACTCATCGGGGTCCAGCCAGATCTCAAAGACACTCCACTGCAACCGCATCCCGTATCGCTCCAAGACGCGGGCCACACAGGTGCGCTGATGGTTGTCTGAAATGTCATAGGTGGCGATGTAACGGCTCATGATGAGAGTGAAAGCGAGGTTAGAAAGGGAAATGTCGAGTGGTTGAACGCGGTTTGGTTGGTTCCGCTCGTTTCCTACCGATGTTCAAACAATTTCAAATGGGCGTCCGGGTTTAGCAGGTGGCGGTGCAGGGAGCGGCATTGAGTGGCGATCAGCCGTCGATAGGAACGGGCCGAGCCGCCGCCGGCATTTTCACATTGTACGGCCAGCATGCGGAACACGGCGGCGATCAGCGTGCGGTAGGCGCCCGCTTCCATCCGTAGCGGAAAGTCGTCACGTGAAGTTTCATGGAACTCGCCCGGAGCGATGACGTGGGTGGCGTCGATCACCACGCGATCCATGAGGTGTCGGAATACCTCCTGCATGTCCGAAGCCAGCGCCGCATGCCGATGTCCGCTCTTGTGAAAGACGCCAATCGACGTCACAAACCCTTCGCGAACCAGGATCAGGCATATCACACGATGCAGAACCGTTTGGGCCAGATTCAACATCACGTTGACCGGGTCGGCGGCGCGGGGATGTTCACGGCGTACAAATTTGTAGCGGCGGTCGATCCGCTTGGCGAACTCACCGTACCAGGCGGCTGCACCGGCACCTTCGATTCCCAGCAACTGATTCTCGTCGGCAGCTTGCATTGCTTTGGCAGCAAGATCACGCAGCTTCTCGGAAAGCTTTCCGGACGACCCTCGGGCCGGATACGCGGTGGCGACGGCGGCGTAATTATTCAATTTCGCATGCACCAGGCGGCGGCAAATTTCCAGCGATCGCTGTGGGTCCGCTGACCAGGCGACTTGAGCCCGCACCAGGTCTGGCAGTTCCAGTGGCGGATCGTCCGTGATCGCGCAGGTCCAACGTCCCGCATCGTCAGCGACCAGCAAGCCGAGCGGATCTTCGTAACGGTGGCGAAACAGCGATTGGTCCAAGGTAGCGTTGCCCAACACAATCAACTCGGAAATCCGGCGACGCTGAAAACGGTCCTCCGTACCACCGCGGCGGCTGCGGCAAACCACGTCCTTTCCTTCGATCCCAATCCAATCGATGTGCGGCCCTACAAGCCAGATTCCCGAACGGCTTGATTCCATCCCTTGTTCACCCGGCAACTTGTGAACGACATCCAGATTCTTGCCGCGGGGTGCCTCGCGCCAGCCGAGGTCTTCAATTTGGACGAGTCCGTCGGCGCGGTATTGCCAGCCTTTCTCTGAAAAGAATCGGAAGCCGAGAAAGTCGAACGGCGTGCGGCTCAGGTCGATCAACTTCGTCTTGTCTTCGTTCAAGTGCAGCTTGAGTTGTTCGGCCAGTTCGGTCGCCCGTTGAAGCACATCGCGGCCCTTGCCCGGATCTCGAAACAGCAGCACAAAGTCGTCGGCATAGCGGACCAGAAAGCCCCCGTCTTCATCGACATGACGGTCAAATTCTTCGAGGAAAAGGTTGGCCAGCAGCGGCGAGATCACCGCTCCGGTCGGCAGCCCCCGGCCCGGTTGCGGCGCGCCGGCAGAGACCCATTGCATCACGAGGTCGACCAGCACGTCGTCCTGCACGTAGGCTTCCAGTTTGTCGCGCAGCAGCGTATGGTCCACTGAATCGAAGAAGTGGTGAAAGTCGGCTTTCAGCGCCCATCGCCAGCCCTGGCCAAACGCTTTCTGAATCCGCTGGGCCGCGGTTTGCCTTCCGAAGCCGCGGCGATAAGCTTGACAACTGTCGGTAAGAAACCGGTCAAGTACCGGTAGCAGCAACTCATGAACGGCTCGCTGCAAGACACGCTCGCTCCTGCTTGGCAGCGCGATCACCCGCGGCTTTTCTCCAGGTAGAAGGAACCGTTGGGCTGGAGTAGGTTGATAGTGTCCGTCGGCAATCTTCGTAGCCACCGAACGAGCGTCACTTACGGAGATGTTTAGTCGGTGAGCTTCGCTTTCGACAACCGGCGCGGCGAAAGCAAGTTCGACCAGGCCCACACTGCGCCGGGCACGCAGGTTGGTCGGCACGTACGATGGCAAGGCGGATTGGACTTCCTCGATCACATAGCGGCCCAGACCGAAATTGGTCCTCTCGCCGACCGCCGTGTACTGGCCCAGAATCAGTGGCCGAATGAGATCTTGGCGATGGACACAAATGACCATTCTGCCCATCAGGCCGAACAACGAGTTCTTTTTTTTGCCCGCCCCGTACCGCCACTTGATCCAATGCAACCTGCCCAGGCCGGGTGGGTCGAGCAGTTCGACGTCCGCGTGATCAACGTGGATGGACGGCAGGTCAAAAAAAAACTCCTCGCCCAGCCGGCGAAGGAGACGATTCGAGAAGTCCGCGATGGGAAACCTCATGGTGTCAAAGTATCCGGCTCGTTGATCGCCAAATTTTCCTTCCGGCTTTCCAAACCGCGACGGCAGCATCGCGCACAACGGCGACAGCCAACGGAGCGTCAGCGACTTCTTTTTCTTTGCTACGTCAACTTGCCGTTCAATCCATTCATCGGGGATCGACACCGGCCGGTCGGACTGAGGATCGACCAGCGAAACCACCTCCTTTACGGTGAAATTGCTTCCCAGGCCCCGGGTTCCGGATTCTCTGGATGACTGTTTTCCGGCATGTTGAAGCCCCATCAGCAACCTTTGCCAACGATCTTCACAATGCTTTGCATCCCTGTCCCACAATGTCACACCAAAGTGAAACCTTTCCCCCTTGTGCAGATTCATCCTCCCGACTTCGACTGCATCGGGAATCACCTGCGGCGGAAACTTGGTCCCCAAGCCTGCGATGCCCGCCGCGTTTTTGATCAACGAACAGACCGTCGCCGCCGGGTGATGATGGATCTTGGTAGCACGCGTGATGCGAAGGTTGATTTGGAGAGGAAAAATTTCGGGCATGGTGCTTCTTCCACAAATCCGAAGGTCAAGCGTCTTCCTGATCGCGCTGCCGCTTGGCAAATTCCCGAAGCTGATTTTCGGCCAGCGGAAGCCGCTTGTCCCGCTCGGTTCGTTCGCCGATCGGCTCCGGTAAACGCACGCCCTGCGTTTTTGCATGCTTCCACCAGGCTAAGCCCGGTGGATATTGGGTTGGTTCGCTCCCGACAAGCAGCATTTCCAGGAAATCATTCCGCGATTCGACCAGTTCGGAGTTCCGATCGAGTTTCGCCCAGGCGGTGAAGAAGGGGGCCATGTCCGCGGCTTCGATTTCTCGCGTCGGCTCCGCGGAGGTGACTCCATCGAAACCATCCGATTGGTACCGGTCTGCACCATTGATACAAATGCCCGTTGCCTTGATCGAGCAACGTCCCATGCCCGCCGGTTTGCCGTGACCCAACGCGTGATCGAATTGCGCATCAGCTGGGAGCTTTCCGTGGGCGGTCTTCCAGTCTTCCGGCACCGACAGATTCAATGAGAACAGCAGCGCCCCAAGCTCCTCCGCATCGAGGTTGTCGAAATGGACGCGGAACTCGAACTTCAGGCGATCCGGCAGCGCATGGACCGTTTGGTTCTGATCCTTCACCGCCGCGTGATTGAGTTGATCGGCCGAGGCCTTCTTGCGACGATACATTTTGCGGCCCGCCAGATCGGCTTCGGCACTGCGATACACGGGCAGTTTGGCGACCGGATTTTTTTCATTGTCAAGTCCCGTGACGGGTGGCCACCGCTGGCTGCGTTGTGTTTCCCATCCTTCACGTGGCCGCAGATAAAACCCGGTCGCGGTGGGGCTTGGTGAAGACAGAATGGGCAAAGTGATTTTCGTCGCTTGCCGCTCGGGGCAGTCATCCCAAGGATCGATGAGAGTGG
Source organism: Rubripirellula sp. (assembly GCA_965222745.1). Lineage (GTDB taxonomy): Bacteria > Planctomycetota > Planctomycetia > Pirellulales > Pirellulaceae > CBDCUW01. The sequence goes on along the minus strand of CBDCUW010000005.1, from coordinate 2,905,839 downwards.
CGTGAGAAAAACGTACGTGCCCGGCAATCGCATCAACGCGGCTCGGATCACCTTTTAGTTTTTCGCGATCCCGTCGATGAAAATGGGTCAGGTCTCGCGTCCAGCCGAACACCCGACATGCCGGGCACAATCGCTGCGAACTTTCCAGGCATGCACCGCACAGCTTGCCGCGCTGATCGTCAGGCAAAGAGTCCATCTGGGAACATCGGTCACACTTTTCGTGACGTCTGCCGCAGGGATAAAGTTCGTCTGGAAGCAGACTGCCGCGCGACTGCTCGTGCGACAATCGGGGAATCGCGACTGGGTAGAGTCCCAAGATCTCTTTGCTTCCGTTTTCCTCGCGAATCAACGCGTAAAACAAATCTCCCACTTCGATTTTGACGTCTCGTTCTTTCTTCAAAACGAAGTCGCTGGGTAACGCCCGATTTTCACCCGGTTGGATCTCTCTTGGAGGCACCTCGAAGCTGGGTTTTAGTTTCTTGCCGCTACGCCGGGTGTATCCCCGCAGCGCCTCCTCACACTCTCGCAGCACTGTCGTCGGCACGACAAGCCGCTTGCCATCGTCGGTTAGAAACTGCTCAATGCGCTCGCGAACGCTACCAGAGGGACGCGAGTTGCATGGAGCAACTGCATCAAAAAACAATCGTTCGTCTTTTTTCTCAGGCCAGTTTGGCCCAGTTCGATGAAGAAAGCCGAAGATCAGATAGCGGTCATCGTTTTCGCCGCCGTGGCTTTCCAACCAAGACTCAACTTTTGGCTGGATAGTGGCGGCTAGTTCTTCCACGGATGGTCCATTCCCTTGCAGGAAGTCTTCCCACTGACGGCGGTCCATCATCGCCATCGGCAGTTCCGCAACCCGCCATCGATACGGCTTGTTCCCTTGTTTTTCCCTCGTTTCCAGATAAGCGATCACAGGTGTACCGCCAACCGCTTTGTTAAGGTTCATCCATTGAGGGTGCATGCCGTTTCCCCTCTTCACCTTGTTTGGGTAGGCGCGAATCAAACCGGCGGGCATCATCGGCGCCGATCGGCCTTTGCCCTTCTCGAATCTCCCGTCCAGCAGTTGCACTGTCGCCGAGTCCTCGTCGTGCATCACGATCTGACAAGGCACGTAGTCCACCTCCGACGAATCGTTTGGCTTGGCGACTTGGTGGTCGGGTGAATAGCCGATGCGAAAGTCCAAACGCCTCGCGTCGAACACGTTGAAGCAGGACAGCGTCGCAGTCTCGAACACGCTGCGAACCATGCCGCGCAGCGAAGACCCTGGGATTGCCGGCGGGGTGGTATCTTTTTCGGCCTGATCAGCATTCCACGAGCGATGGGGTACGTCGTCCAACGTGAAATATCCCAGGCTGGTATGTTTTTTCTTATCCCGTTTGATTTTGCGCGGGTCGGGGATGAACCAGTATGTACGGGTGGTCAATTCACAGTCGATGAATCCGGTTTTCCGATTCGCATCGTAAACGTCATGCGGCGCAGATTTTACCCGCTTAAAAAATTTGTTGTCTAACGCCTCTTTGAATGATTCCCTGCTGGGGATGCGAACGAAGTTGTAGGAGTGGATGAATCGATCATCACCCTGGGACGATGGCACACTACCAGCAGAGTGTTCGGTGGATGGCGCAGGAGAGTTGGGCGTCGGGTGGCTTTGCTTCTTCGACGAGGAAGCCGGAGCAGGCTGAGCCCCGGAAGGTTTTGCACCTTCATTCGACGGGTCCCATGGTTCACGGTCATCCAGATGTGTCCGAACAACGGTGATTTCATGTTCGGAAGTTTCTACCCAGAACCAACCGGGTTCGCCTCCCTTGGTTTGCGGGTCACCCACTTGATACCGTTTTAAGGGGACACGCTTTGCGCGATCGATCAGTTCCGCAGGCGAATCATCGGCAAACCGAACGAAAATATGAACGCTTTGCATTTCAATCGTGCCTCGGACTTTGATCGGATCAGCCATCGCAAGTTTCCGTCGTTGGTGGATTGTGCGGCACGTTTCCAGAGCGCCTGATAGGAGAAATTTTGTTTTTTTCCGTACTCGTAATCATCTGGCAGGATCGCCAGCGGAATGCAGACGTTTCACTTTCGTCGATCGAGCGAGACTTTGGATAGCTGTGACCAACAAGTGATGGCCGCACCGCAAGGAGGTTGGAATCGATTGACAACCAATCCGCAGCGATCATCTTTGTTCCAACCGTTCAGGGGATAGGAGATTTTGGCTCGGCGGTAGCGATTCTGATCGGCGACAAATTCTTCATCGTTACCGGTTGCTGTACCTAGCAACCGCACGGTTTCCTGGCCAACTTTTTGCAGTGACTTGCCATCACTGATAAGAGTGTCGCGTGCAGCGATTCGTAACTGCCAGTCCCCACCTGATGAGTAGTTCAAACGCCGGGCGTACAGTTCAAAATGCGGGCAGAACAGGCGCACCTGCCAAGCAAGATTCAGTGCGTCAGCTGACAGGGATGTTGAGTTTCCCCACTGAAAATCGTTCACAGTTGCCCCTTCGCGGAATAGTCGAACGCCGTTGTCTATTTTGAACAACCATTCGTTCAAGCGATCGGACAGTTGGGCCTGGTCAAGCGTTTTTGCTTGGACTTTCCAACAGCTCATGAGCTCTTGCTCCCATTCAACTGGCTCGCCAACGCGTCGATGCATGACGACAACGAGGCGGATAGGTCTTTCCATTCCTCCGGCAACTGCCAACGGGGTTCTCCGGCCAGCTGCACGCGACCGTGTCCTTTGGAACTGCCGCGACCGACGGTCAGCCGACCCTGGTGCAGATCGCGCAGTACGAGCGTCAATAGACCGATCATCCACTGGGCCGAACCGCGGTCGGCGACGCGATCAATCACGAAATCCACTTTGAACATGCCGCGAGCGACCGCCATCGCGTCAAACTTTTTTTGATCCGCTGCTCCGCCGCTGAAGCGGTCGATCGCCACGTGGTCGAACGGAACAAGATGCGTTTGCTGACCGCATGCGATCACTCGTACGGTCAATCGTGACGACCAGTTCACGTTCCCAAACAGCCGGCACGGCAAACAGAATGGCGTATCGTTATCGGCAGGTCCCTTTTTCGGTGCCGGGCAATGCTTGTCATTGGGATCGCAAGCGATTCCTCCCAATGAACGTACGATTCGTTCGGCACCACTGCGAAGCACCCCCGCCAAAGACGAAGCGGGTAGTTCTGGCAAGCCGGTAAGCTTTCGCTGTGCTGCATCAAACCCCGTTGCTGCTTGCTGCATCGGGTCGCTGATCAGCAGTGTGGCATCGGGGGCAGTCGCGATGAAAAAACTGGTGCTGATTCGATTTGGGATCGAGAGGGCTGCTCCAGGGAACTTTGACAAGGACTTCGCCACGGGAGTCTTCCAGGCCGCGCGATCGTTGTTGCACAGGAGCACGCTGTCGAGCAGATGTTCCGGATTATCGAGCGATCGCCGATCGATGTGGCATCGCGCCGCGTCGGCTTTCAGAAAGCCGTTGCCGCGAGCCGTGCGACCGCCCAATCCCACTTGGCCGGTCGCGATGATTCTCAATCCGGCCGAAACCCATTCGATCTCCTGGTCGCTCAAGCCTTCGCCCCGCACTTCGATAGAGAGCTTGCTGTCAGGAAGGATCTGGCGATAGTCAAACTTTCTTGCGTCCCGGGCACTGCGGCGACGGCGATGGATGCCCACGCTATCGACAGTTCGAAGTCGCGGCTTGGTGAACTCAGCGTCGAAAATTCTCAGCCGAGATGCTTGGGCGGCGTTGTCCAAATCGTCATTCTCCCGAGGCTGGACATCGCCAAACAGCTTGCACACCCGGCAACCGCACGGTTTGTCTTTGGAAGGATTGTCTTGATACTGAATGCAACTTTTCTCGCGTTCAGTTCCGGAGAGACGTTCGACGACGTTGCGAAGCGCGCCGGCAAGGGATGTTCCCGGAATCACGTATTCGCCGTCGGTGCGACGGCATACATCGGCATCGGTCGTGGCGCCAGGTTCGCCACTGCCGACGTGGATTGGTGTCAAGGTTTCGCAAGAAAGAATGAATCGATGTTCGACATGCCGATTGACGGTCAGTGTCGCGCCAGTCGCTTCAGACATGATCCAAATCCTCCCCGCTGAATTTTTTTAACGCTTGCTTGAATCTCGCGACGATTTCTGGATCATTCGCACTCTTGTTGGCAACGCACTTGTTGTCCTCCATCAACTTCAAATTCAATCCTCTGGTTTCATCGACCAGTTTCTTCAGTTGATCGGCCAGGTTGAAGGTTTTGCCCGAACGATGCAGGGGATCGTCCAACAAGGTCTGCACGGCGCGGAGCGGATTGTCTGCTTGGGCCAAGTGGGCAAACAGACGTCGATAGGCGGGGGCAAAGTCGTCGGCGGGGGAACCCAGCAGCACCAGTTGGGAACGTCGATCTGCTTTGGCGGGGGTAGGTGATTCCCAACTTGGAAAACTGGTTCCATCCATGTCGACTTGTTGTGACTCCCATTGCATTTTGTCCCAACGAGCAGCATGCAATGGCAAGTTCACGATCACCCGCCCATACCCCTCGCCGCGGCGAAGCCCCAGACCATCGGTCTGAGCCTTCAACAGCGCTTGCCAGGCGGTTGATCTGTCGGTGGGGGAAAGACCTTCGCGCCATCGAAGTCGCCACGTTGCCCCGGCGCGAATCGCGATGTCTGGCGAACGAGGCAGCCCCACCACCCCCAAGTATCCGCCGATGCGTCGCGTGCCGACAAAGCCAACCTCCAGTTCAAACGGCACGTCATCACTTTGGCCTCCCAGTAACTGCCAAAGTCTCGCTGCAGTCAGGGTCGTGATTGGCCGCAAGTACTCGTCGATAGCAATCAAGTCGGAATAGAGCGTAAGAAAAAGAAAATCGTTGTTGTTTGAAAATACGGCTTCATCATCCGAAGGGTGTTTCGGCAGTAGACAGGGATACTTTTGGTTGGCATCGGAGTCGGCGGCTTTCACGTGTACCTCGATGGCTCCTTGTCCACGTGACTTGGCCTTGCCGACGCGTAGGGTTGTCCGTTGATTCAGCAAATCGCCGAAGACGCGCTTCAGCAACTCTTGTTCGCCCCACAGGTAGCCGGCCAGCCTGGTTCCCGCTGGAACGGATTGCAGGACAAACAGCTGTCCTTCGGCTCCGCGCTGTGTGTGTTCATCGATCGCCGTTCGCGCAGAGACGTGCATCTCTGGACGTCCGAGTTGCAACGAGGCCTCCTCGCTGTAGCCCATGACTTGCAGGTATCCGTCGGCCGGAACCATCGGCACGCCGCATTGGTCGCATTGCTGACACGGGTGCCACATTCCATCAGCAAGCCCATCAGTCGCCACCAAGGGGTTGCCCTTGGCGCCGGGAAAACGCTTGCAGGTGAAGAAGCTCATCGGGACGGGCATGGGGAATGTCCCGCCGGTGCTCCAGCCGTGAGGTGCAGGGTACAACGGCCCGAACTGAACCCGTTCGTGCACGAAGATCGCTTGAAACAAATCGGATTCGGGGGAGAGGCCGGCTCGGATCGATCGCCACGCTAACGCTCCTCGCAAAGCTGTGCCGGAGATGAAGTCTTCCGAACCGATGGTGTTGTCGGCTGCCTGTTCATGCCCCAGCGTTATGCTAGTCTTCGCTGTCGCGAAGACTAGCCAGCAGACGTTCTGGGAACGTTGGATTGACCCTTTATCGGAGGTCGGATCTTTCTTCGTGGGAACGTTCAGAGGCAACGGCTTGTTCGTTTGTGCTGCTTCGAGCAACGGCAGGGCGAACCTGCGAAAGGCATTCTGTTGTTCCCTGTTTGCGCCGCTGCCTGGCAGTTCCACGTTCTTCAAAGCCGCTAACTCGGCAGCCGATCCAGGATCGACGATTTTCACCGAGCATTGACATTGCCCCTTGCCGCGCCGCCGCTGGCCGCCAATGGCGTCGATTCGGCGAAGCGACAACATCCACAGCAACAGAGCAGCCGGCGATAAATCGTCTTCACATCGAAGTGTCGTTTTGAACCGCGACGGGCCCGCGTTTTCGTAAAAGAACAACTGCTTGTCGCGAGTACGTCCAGTGAGGCGATCGCGCGTGCTGCGGCCGCTGCGGCCCATTGGGATGACGCTGGAAGCGGTGGCGTGATCGAACCAGACCCGGTCTTCGGCATACTGTCTGTCGCTGCCGCCTCCAAAAATCTCGAAAGCGGGCCCGATCAGGGGTGACTCGCTTTTGACCGCTTTTTCCGGGTTGGGACCGAAGCCGGGATAGGCGTCAATGATGCGGCAAGCCTGCCACTTGCAGAGTCCCTTGATCGTCGATCCAGGAATGAATGGGGCACCGTTTTCGTCGGTTACCACGACCGCGTCAGTCGCCCGGCCGCGACCGGAACCGGTCCCAATGTGAAAGTGGCCTGAAACGTCAATCGTCAACTCAATCTCGACTGCCAAGACATTTCTCCCAAAGGTACAAAGCGTCCGCCACGTCACCATGCGGATAAGTGCGATCTTCTTTGACTGGAAGGTTCGCGCTGGCCGCTTCCCAGGCATTCTTGAGCGCCGGATCCCGATCGACGCGTCGTTGCCAAGCGGCGATTCGTCCCTCAATTCGCTTCGTTGTCCAGCGAAGCGTGGTGGGGGAGACGTCGCGGGCTTCCATGATCCGTGACGCTGTCAGTTCATTGCGCAAGGTGTAGATTCGGTTGCGGGGAAAGTCCCGCAATTCATCACAAGCTTTCTTCAAGGAAGACAAGCTGTGAGGCTCACCAGACTTCAAACGATACGGCCGGCCGCTCAGACGCAACCGCCCGTCATGGGAAACGATTTCACGTTCCCTGAGAATCAGTTCGGCGTCGCCCATCGATTCGGTAACGATGGCAAAATCGATCGCGCCTTCATTCCATTTTCTATCTTTGGCAACTTGCTTCGCATGACGAAGCAAGCGGTTGGCGATTTGGTGGGTAGACCGAACGGGAAACCCGCTGTGTGTGACGGAGATGCCGATGGAAAAACCAATCTGCCCCGATTCGCCCGCCCAGTCCCAGTTTTCGCTTTCTATCGACTTCGAAAATGCGGCGGCGAACGGCAAGGCCCACTGTGACGGGCACGCCACGACAATGTCGTCGCCGCCCTGATACAAATTCTGAAACGGCGAGGCTGAGTTTGATTCAGTGCTTTGGCCGATGCTTGTTGCCGCCGCGATTGCCCGGCTGATGCAATGCTTGACTCCAGCCGAGAAATCGGCATAACGATCGACGCTCGGTTGTTCCTGCAGACGGGTGCCCAAACCGTCGCCATCAATGGCGATGATTGCCAGATAATCATCACCCGCCAATTGGTTGAAGTCCTCAGCAACGTCTTTCGCTTGGTTGCGAGCGTCCCACTTCTTGGCACACGTGCTGCCGATCCTTCGTGCTTTGCCGCCGACAGTGATCTCCCGCAACCCCGCCGGTTCGGCTCCGCAGTACTCGCATGTATGAACGAGCCCCAGTCCTATCGGTTCATCGCTCTGTTGGCCTGATTGCTTGCGATCTTTCAGCGACGCCAACGCCCGTTGCAGCGCTTCGCGGTATCCCTCATCACCCTCAAACGGTTCGATATTGCTTGCCGTTATCGTTCCTCCTCCGGCGGCGGAACGAAACTGGTCTGGTACCCGTGCTACGAACGCTTTCGCTGTCGGTTTGTCGGAGAAGACGAAGAGCCCGTTGCCACCGCTGAGTACGGCAACCTCCGCATCATGTTTGGCATCCTCTCCCTCGTCACATTCCAGCGTTCTGTCAAAATTCGCCACGATCTTGCTGGCACCGACAATCGTTGCCAATCGAATCGAATCGAAGACGTATCGCTGAATCGCGTCAACGTCGGTTAGCACGAGGTATTGCAATGCCACTTAATTACTCGTCGTGTCAGATAGCTCATCGTCGGTAGGCAGTCGCAACCACTGCAGCAATTGCTTTCGGGTGCGGGGATCACACCAAGGAATTTTCTCCTCCCAGTCCTCTAGAAATTCGTTGCCGGCTGTTAGTGATTGCTCCGTGTGAATCGGGAACGTCGCGTTACCTTTTCGGACAATCGACAACAGGCCAACGAAGTGAGGGACGTAGGTATCGATTGCTTTTTCCGCCAAGGAGAAGTGGTTTCTTGTCATCGGCGCACGCATGTGGGCGATCAAATGCCGGGTTCCAAACCACTCCGCCTCCCCATCGCCGAAAGCACCGAACGCCTCGGCCCATTGAGCCTTGTCCGCGTCAATCAACTTCTCTTTCAAACGGACTTTCACGCTCAACTCGAATCTTGACTCGTTGCGCGTCCCCGGTCCTTGGCCGCGAAAAACGTCCGCGATTTTGGCAATGAAGTCCCGCACGTTGTCCTTGTTGAAATCGGAGGGCTCAAAAGACTTGCTGGGACAATACACCACCCATTTCTCAGTTTTGCCTCTCAGGACTCTTTCCTTCGATCCCGGCACGCTAGGGGGAATCCGGTGAAAAGGGAATTCCTGCCGGCATAGTTGTTCTTGAATCTGCGAAGCAACCGTTTCGTCTGTTCCCAATTCCTCGGCTCGGTCATTCTTCAGTCCTTTCACACCTACTGGTTTCCAAGCTGTCAGTTTCTCGATGGACAGGCAACATTGCGGAAGGGCGAACAGGGAATCGATGATCAATTCACACAACCCGACCGTGCCGACGATCACGTCCCGGATTCCTTCGCTGTAGCGAACGGCCGAATCATCGGTGTCGCTGCTTCCTTTGGCCAATTCCAATAGAGTCTTGAGTCTCCAATACTCGTCGGCAACATATTGCAATAATGGGTCGCTATCGCGGGAAGCCGAGGCGGGTTGCATCAATTGGTGCAGTGTTTTGCGAGACTGTTGATGTGATGGCGGGGAAGGCTGGTCACTGGCAGGAGGTTTGAACTGGGAATGGAGTTCCGGTCGGATTGGGCGAAGGGTATCGCTGTCGTAGTCGGCACCCATCAGCGAGACACATTGCCGAAAGAACCTGGCGGCAGATTGGATGTCGTCTTTGTCTTCTTGAGGGAAAAATTCCTTGTACTTGGGATCTTCTCCTGGCTTGACAAGGTCCATCAAGCGTTCCAGACCTAGCCGGAACCGTTTGCCGTGAAAGTGTGAGACCACTTCTCGCCGAGAGTTGTGAGAAAACGCAACATTGGGCAAGAGCAGTTCGCTGTATCGGAGTGATTGAGGTTCCGGCCGGCGAAGCTTGTCGTCGTAGTGCTCAAAATCCAGGTAGTAGGCGGGCCAGCCCAGGTACATGGCGGCGTAGCTGGCACCTGAATCCATCGGTTTCTGACCACCGGTGACGTCCAGCATGCAGGAGCGATTCGGAGTCTTGCGGTGCCACAGAAGAATACTTTGGAAAACCCTGGCTGGATTCGACGCGTCGACTGGTTCGGGCTCCTCGATGCGAAGCCCGTTTTCATCATCTTCAAAGTGTTTTTTGATTCCCAGTATCTGCAGACCCTGGTCAATGCGATCGCCAATCCCGTCTGACCAGCTTGTTCCGCCACCGCGTGTTTTTCCTGCAAACGGCATCACGTGGCGAATGCCGTTTTCGAAATAGTGAAATGCGATCGACAGCACCAGCTGTTCGGCGCTGAACCCCGCCATCAGAACCAGCGTCTTCGGTTGGGGTCTTGCTGGGTCGTTGTCCACGTTGCTTCGTTTTTGCAACAGCGCAAGCGAAACGGGTAAATGATCGTCAGAATGGTCTTGCCAAGTCTCCAAAACGTCGCGACGAATCCCGCGTTCACCGGCCAGCGCCGGATCAAGCCTTTTGTCGTTGCAGCAGTTTTTGATTGATCGATAGAACTCAGCCAAGGCGCGTTCGAGTTCGTCTTCGTTGACTTGCAGGGACTGCTGCAGCGCGCTCGAAAGTTCTCGCACGGTGTCAAGTGCCCTGTCAAACCGATCAAGCAATTCGTCGTTTCTGCTGGCGTCTGTCGCTGGCACGAATCATGCTCCCATCGAGAGTTTTTAGCCGTGTTGCGGAGCTACCGAGTGCCCGTTTGACGGTTCCGTCGAATCGGGTTGGGTATGTTTCCACCAGGCGTTTGCGCCGAGGAAACCGGCATGAATGGTGGACGCCATTGTGAACAAGGCGATGATCGTCCAGCGGGTACCCTTCGCTTTCAAGCGTTTGGAAGAGACCAACAGAGCCGCCATCAAGAAAGTGAGCACTGCGACGGCGATCAACGACCAGGCAACGAATGGTGTTTCCCCCAGTGGCCAGACGTTGATCGGAAAGTGGCCAAAGTGAAAGCTGTCTCCAAGAATATGCGCCAATTCGACGGAGTAAAACGTGACGATAAACACCTCAAGGACCTGCATCGTTCGTTCGGCGCGTTCCTGCTCTTGGTGACGCACGTGGGCGTTACGCTCCGATTCCTGGCGCTGCACTTCCGCGGTGTGGCTGGTGACCATGTGGTTGAAGTCGTTCATGGCCCGGCGGACGGTCGACAAGCCCTCGTGGACTTCGCATGCTTGCTGCGCCAACTCGTGATGCTTTTGCACGGTTGTCCGCCAGGCAACTTGGACGAATTCGCCTTCCAAGCCGAAACGCAGCACTTTGTCAAATAGCTTCGTGCGAGCGTCGTTTTGTTGTTGCTGCTCCGATATCGCGGATGCGGCCGTCGATTCGTCCAGGATGCGTTGCAGGCAGAGCCGCTGGATCAGCGCCAGTAGAAAACCGGGGAAATACTCTCGCTGAATCCGCGATAGTCGGCCATGAGCGTAGTCGGTTGACGAATCCGCAGATGCGGTTTCGTCAACTATACCCTTCGATGGTACGATTGCCGCGTGCGCGGCGCCCGATTGGTCGATGTAGCAAAGGTGTTGATTGTTGATCGGCAAGCAGCGCGAATGGTCCTGCTTCGCCTCGCCGGGATGACTGGGCGGATGGATTTGCGCCAGGTGAGGAAGGCAGCAAGACAGCTCTTGTTGGCATTGGGCAAGTCCGCCGCCATCATCTTCACCGCTGTCTTGTGGGATTGCGGCTTCGATGGCGGTGAAGACCATTCCTCGCATCAGGAAGTTGATGTTGGTCGACGCGCTATCGCGCAGCGGCCTGATCAGTTCACGCGCGATTTGATGCAGATGTGTTGGCGGTCCGTCTGCATCGCGCAGCCAAACGGCGCGCTGGGCCGTGGCGATCGCATGATTCAGTTTCAACATGGAGTTGAAGAAGTGGTTGTCGTCACCGCTGGATGTCGGTGAAGCCGAGACGGGTTCACAAGTCAGCGAGATCGACATCACGCCCACGCCCATCTTGCTGATCCAGGTTTCGATTCCTGGTTTTCCGGCAATGGACACCCGCAACGGCAGTTGAGCGTCCTGTTTCTGGAACGGTTCCGGCGTTTTCCATGCATGCTCTTGCTTGGCCCCGAGGAGTTGTAGTCCACGCGGCGATGGGCCTCGACCGAGAGCCACGGTGGCTGAATCGAGTTTTCCCAGCCACACCTCGGCATGCTTTGGAAGGGCCGAGATTTCCTCCGCTGGAATCCGGAGGTACTCGCACCCGGTTTCACCAGCACCATCAAACAAGAAACGCTGAACGTGGGGCAGGTACTCCAGGTAGTAGGCGCTGTGGGCAACCGGAGGCGGTGGACTACTCACCGCTGCTCGGCTCCATGAAGACTCGGCCCCCGCCTGCCTGCGCAAGGCTTCGGTGACTGGTTGCCAATGGTTGGATGGCCAGAACTGAAATGGAAATAGTGCCCTGGTCCACGCGCGAGTGAACGTGAACTGCATGCCTCTCTCGCTTTGGGGGACCGATGTCAATGAAACAAGATTCTCGCACCCCCTCAACTGGGTCGCAACCACCCATCACCCCTTATCGAGCCATTATCGGCCGTCTTTGCTGAACGACCGTAAGTCCACGAGATTACGAGGACCTTATGAAACAGAGTCTCGATCGGTCGTCTCTGCTGAACGACCGGAAGGAGTCCACAAAAGGAGTGAACCTTGAGTCACACATGTCTCGATCGGTCGTCTCTGCTGAACGACCGGAAGGCATGGGAGGGTTTGCGATGTTTCGCAAATACTGTCTCGATCGGTCGTCTCTGCTGAACGACCGGAAGAGGAGTATGTTTTATGGCGTGTGGTCCAAAAGTCTCGATCGGTCGTCTCTGCTGAACGACCGGAAGGTGTCGCTAATGGAGTATTACAGAATGTCAGGTCTCGATCGGTCGTCTCTGCTGAACGACCGGAAGAGACGTGGAGAACATTCCGAACATGGATCCCTGGTCTCGATCGGTCGTCTCTGCTGAACGACCGGAAGCAGCCCGCCGGGAGCTGTTGTCAACACCCTGATGTCTCGATCGGTCGTCTCTGCTGAACGACCGGAAGTAGAGAGGAGTTCCTGTAAACAAACAACAAAGTCTCGATCGGTCGTCTCTGCTGAACGACCGGAAGCCAAAAAGGATTTTCCAACAATTAATACACGGTCTCGATCGGTCGTCTCTGCTGAACGACCGGAAGGAAGGATTAAAAGGGTTTCTAAAAGATGATGAATGTCTCGATCGGTCGTCTCTGCTGAACGACCGGAAGGTGGCTTAACAATTTTGGCACGGTTCTAAATAAGTCTCGATCGGTCGTCTCTGCTGAACGACCGGAAGGCAGAGTTGGAACGTTCAATTTTTCGGAGTTTGTCTCGATCGGTCGTCTCTGCTGAACGACCGGAAGGGATAAGGGCTTGCAAGACAATAAGCTACCGTATTGATCTTGCCGTTGGGCAGGAGGATTTCCGATACTTGCGGGATGCCGGATGCAAATGTTGTTGAATGGATTCGCGAAAAGTATACCGCATTGATCGGTGACCTCGATGAAAGGGGACGTCGAAGATGGGCGGCTGCCGAAGCGCGTTCGCTCGGACGCGGAGGAATCGCCGCGGTCGCCGCGGCGACTGGGATGTCGGATCGAACGATTCGCAACGGAATTGCCGAACTGGATGACCCCGAAGCCGCAGCGAGCAACCGACAGCGACGTCCAGGCGGAGGTCGCAAATCGAGGGAGGCCGAACAACCCGACTTGATTGACGCCTTGGAGCAACTGGTTGACGGAACTACTCGCGGCGATCCGATGTCTCCACTACGTTGGACCTGCAAGAGTACGCGAACACTTGCCAAGGAGTTGAACCGTCAGGGCTATGAGATCAGCAGCACGAAGGTCGGTGAGCTTCTGCGGTCTGCGGGCTACAGCTTGCAGGGCAATCGGAAGACGATCGAGGGCAAACAGCATCCTGACCGCGACAGTCAATTTCAACATATCTCCGATCGAGTCAAAGCTTACCAGCGGACCGGCCAGCCGGTCATTTCGGTCGATACGAAAAAGAAAGAACCGCTGGGAATGATGAAAAACGCGGGCCAGACGTACCGCAAGTCGGGTGACCCGGTCCGCGTAAAGACCCACGACTTCCCGGACAAAGAACTTGGGAAAGCGGTTCCCTATGGCGTCTACGATGTAACGCACAATGAGGCTGGAGTGTCGGTGGGGATCAGCCACGACACGGCTGAGTTTGCCATCGCGGCGATCCGCCGTTGGTGGAAGAAGATGGGGCGAAAGCGTCACGCCAAGGCGAAGCGATTGTTGATCACGGCGGACTGTGGTGGGAGCAACAGTCCGAGAACCAGATTGTGGCGTTGGGTACTGCAAAAGTTTGCCAACGAAACTGGCATGAAGATTGAACTGTGCCACTATCCGCCTGGGACCAGCAAATGGAACAAGATTGAACATCGATTGTTCTGTCACATCACCCGCAACTGGCAAGGCGTTCCGTTGGAAAGCCATGAGGTGGTTGTCAACTTGATTGGCGCGACCAGAACAGAAGAAGGTCTGGAAGTTCACGCGTGGCTTGATGAGTCCGAATATGAAAAGCGGAAGAGAGTCAGTGACGAACAGCTTTCGGAAGTAATCATCAAACGCGACAATTTTCATGGGGAATGGAACTACACGATCCTCCCCAATAAACCTACTAAGATTCGGTAATCAATTGTCTTGCAAGTCCTAAAATGAAAACCATTGCAGACATCCAGTCTCGATCGGTCGTCTCTGCTGAACGACCGGAAGCCACAGAACAAGATTGAAAGGGAACGATAATGGTCTCGATCGGTCGTCTCTGCTGAACGACCGGAAGAAGAGATCACGTCATTTCCCATATCTTCAAGATGTGTCTCGATCGGTCGTCTCTGCTGAACGACCGGAAGTTAATTGACCATGAAAGAGCTGAATACAAAGTCTCGATCGGTCGTCTCTGCTGAACGACCGGAAGACTAACACTTTAATTGGGTTTTCAACTCCCAGAGAGGTATGTCTCGATCGGTCGTCTCTGCTGAACGACCGGAAGAGTTTCAACCCCCAAGACGGAGGTAGCCCCCATGTTCCAGTGTCTCGATCGGTCGTCTCTGCTGAACGACCGGAAGGAGAGCTATGTTGGATAAAAAAATCATGGATCGTCTCGATCGGTCGTCTCTGCTGAACGACCGGAAGGAGATGTTTATGCAAGATTTGATTGTGATGACTGTCTCGATCGGTCGTCTCTGCTGAACGACCGGAAGTCAATCCTTTTCACGGAGGGCTCCCATGTCCCGCGTCTCGATCGGTCGTCTCTGCTGAACGACCGGAAGGAGTCCACAAAAGGAGTGAACCTTGAGTCACACATGTCTCGATCGGTCGTCTCTGCTGAACGACCGGAAGCCAACGGAAGATGACAAGAAAGGAGTCATAAGTCTCGATCGGTCGTCTCTGCTGAACGACCGGAAGCGATGTCTCCCACTTCAAGAAAACCAAAAACGTCTCGATCGGTCGTCTCTGCTGAACGACCGGAAGACGAACATTCAACATGAGCCGGAAGCTTTAAACGTCTCGATCGGTCGTCTCTGCTGAACGACCGGAAGAGTTTAACTTGATTAATTCCGTGTACTGTTGTCTCGATCGGTCGTCTCTGCTGAACGACCGGAAGGGTTTGGGAGATTTTGAAATGACGAAGAAGATTGTCTCGATCGGTCGTCTCTGCTGAACGACCGGAAGCCGATCTAAATCTATGTGGAGTTTCCGAATGAGTCTCGATCGGTCGTCTCTGCTGAACGACCGGAAGCTTTGTGGGATGGTACTTCAGCCAACACCGGAGGGTCTCGATCGGTCGTCTCTGCTGAACGACCGGAAGGAAATTCCAAACTGGAAAGGGGAATAATCTCATGGTCTCGATCGGTCGTCTCTGCTGAACGACCGGAAGTCAACCAACCGAAAGGAGCCGATCATGAGCGTCTCGATCGGTCGTCTCTGCTGAACGACCGGAAGTCCCACTAATCCACGTGGCCAGGAGATAATTGTCTCGATCGGTCGTCTCTGCTGAACGACCGGAAGTGAAACACTCAACCCCGAAAGGAACCAAGAGTCTCGATCGGTCGTCTCTGCTGAACGACCGGAAGCAACACCTCCGGAAAAGGGAACTGTCATGACGCAAAACGTCTCGATCGGTCGTCTCTGCTGAACGACCGGAAGAAGGAGAAAAATTATGACGACCGCAACCACCCCCGCGTCTCGATCGGTCGTCTCTGCTGAACGACCGGAAGTTCTACTTTGGAGATTGCGATGAATCGCAAAGTCTCGATCGGTCGTCTCTGCTGAACGACCGGAAGCTCAATGGACCCAGTCAGACAGGTTTTAATTGCAGTCTCGATCGGTCGTCTCTGCTGAACGACCGGAAGGCTACAGTTGCCACAAATCTTTGGGGTACTGGAAGTCTCGATCGGTCGTCTCTGCTGAACGACCGGAAGGAAACCGATGTGGACCGCTGAGCGGTCGTTGGTCTCGATCGGTCGTCTCTGCTGAACGACCGGAAGAAAAAACCTAACGATGAAGGAGGTGCAGAGTCTCGATCGGTCGTCTCTGCTGAACGACCGGAAGAAGAAAAGGAGGATCTTGTTGAGTGTTCCGATGGTCTCGATCGGTCGTCTCTGCTGAACGACCGGAAGGTTTTACCCCATTTCTCGTTTTCATTTTCTTTTTTTTCTCTCGATCGGTCGTCTCTGCTGAACGACCGGAAGGGGCCCTTTTCTTTCAAAGAACTGATTGCACGACGTAAGTCGTTGTCACAATAGACTTTGCGAGAAAATGGTGAAAAATGCATCGTTAGATCTTCAGGAGTCCAAGCGAGGTGAGTGAAAAAACCTCGCCGGTTCATGGGCATCGGCCCGGATGGGCGGTTCACTTGAAACCCACCACACCTCGACCGCTATACCCCAACGAAACAGAACGGGCCGCACTTACAGGGAAGTTGCTGCACCCGTGATGTCCAATGGTCTGACTGCCGATTCGACAGCCACGACTCCAAGGTAACCAAATTGTGAAAGAACACTGCCGCCAATCGTGCAGCCTTTCGCTGGCAGTTAATGTACCGCAACTGGCGCGCCGAATGAAGAGGGAGATCACCATCACGAAGAGCACGAAGGTGCTGAGTGAGAAAGGGCCAAAGATCGACGCGGATGGAAATGCGTCGGAGTTGACCACGAATCACGCGAATTGCACGAATGAAGAAAGAGGGATTCGGAAAGGAAAGTTATTTAGGCGTAATTGCGCAAAGCCGCGAAGAATTCACTCAGTTCAGTTGATGATGTCTCGCCGGTTTTGGACGTAGTCCCAGAGTACGAATCGATCGAGGTCGCGTCCGCTGGTGAAGAAGACTCGGCCTTGCGTGGTTTCGGCTAACCGGTGGGCAAAGCGGATGTCTTCTTCGCTTTGCGACCAACTGGGGATCAGGAAGATGTTGATGGTGATGCCTTCCTTTTGACACAGGACCCCTTCGCGCATCGTCGCTTGCTCGGTCTTGGGATGAGGCGGATAGAGCATGTAAAGCATTTCCTCCTCGAAGTGCGCTGTCGGAAGTCCGTCGGTGATCAGCACGATTTGCCGATTGGGTGTGTCGCAGTTGACCAGGTTCTGACGCGCCAGTTGCAACGAGTGCTGGATGTTGGTGAAGTGTGGAGGAAGCTCGTACTCACTCAGTTCCGAGTCGCTCAGGTCGGCGGCCAGCTGCACCAGCGGGTCGTGGATCGTTACCGGCTTGGGCATCAGCTGCACGATCTCGCCGGGCTGACAGAGTTTGGCGAAGGTGTACATTTCGATGAACCGCAGGAAATCACCCGGATACTCAGATTGAATCAATCCCTGCAGGGCAAGGGCCATTCGTTTGACGTTGACGTACTGGCCGTCGTACCGCATCGATCCGCTCATATCCATCACCACTGCGGTAGCGCATCTGGGATGATTGCGCGTCTTGTGGATTTCGATGTCATCGCTGCGCAGTCGAATCGGCCGCTGGTCACCTTGCCGCAGCAGCGCGTT
Source organism: Rubripirellula sp. (assembly GCA_965222745.1). GTDB lineage: Bacteria > Planctomycetota > Planctomycetia > Pirellulales > Pirellulaceae > CBDCUW01. The sequence goes on along the minus strand of CBDCUW010000005.1, from coordinate 2,888,519 downwards.
GACGACCGTTTGAGGCATATCGATGTGCGCCACGCTGTCACCGAATTCGTACGGCCTGGTTTGCTGGAGTTCGACCGCTCCTTCGCCGATCACGTCACCTTGATGCCGTCCGCTTCGTGACGGTGCAAGTTCGCTGAAGATCCGTTCCAGCAGCCGGCTCTGAAAAATCTTGTAGGCCTTGGGAGTCAATCGAAATCCGCCGTTTCGGTCGCTTTCCAGACCTTGCCGCTCGGCCTGTTCGCGAAGCAAGTTTTCGATTTGCTGCCGCATTTCTTCCAGCTGCTGCATGTCGCCCGCTTCGGCGAATTCGCCCAGCATCTCCATGTCGATCAGCCCGATTTGGGCCGTCTGGGCGGCTTCCTCCAGCTGCTTGAGCAACTCATCGATCTTTTCGAGTTCCTCCTTGACCTCCAGCGCCTTGGGGACGCTCATCGATTCATTCCCAGTGAACTCGTACTTGCTGGCAAGTTCCTCGATGTTGTGTTTGTCGGCCATCCGTTGGCCAAGTTGCAGCAGTCCGCGGGCAACCCGGCTGTTGTCGTCGCCGACGCGATACCAAAGGTGTTCGATCAAATAGGGTTGTTCTTGCTGAACGGCCTGGCGAAGCGGTTTTTCCAGTTCGCGGGGAACGCGGACGTTGCTGGCTGCGCTATGGAATGCTTTCCGCGCCTTCTTCTGAACGGTTCGCGCTTCGTAGGTTTCCAGGATCTTGCGTTTGCGCTCTTCGAGCATCGCTCGCAACATCTCCAGGCTTGGCCCCAGACCGGCGATTTGACGCGGGTCCAGCCGGATCGCGCGAGCCAATTCCTCCTCGGTCAATTCGCGGTAATTTCCATACATCAGCGCCTGTTCGAAGGCTGGCGAAACCAGATCGGGCGGCGGCTGGGTGGGCGGCGGAAACTGCGCCGGATCGTATTTTTGATAGGCGTGAATGACTCCGCCGGGACGGTAAACCATCTGAAAAACTCCCGATCAGAGCTCGTATTCGATCTTGCCATGACGCTGCGAACGGCTGATGCGATCCATGCTGTACAAACCGGCCAGCACAAATTCGACACAGCTTGCCCTGACCGCTTCATTTTCGCTGGCATTGACCTCGAACGCCAAATCCCAAGCCGGCGGCACATTCTTCAGCCGCTGTGCATAGTCACTGCTGGGCAGCAGATCGCCAACTTCGACTCGCACACCGCCGCGAAAGATCTCCGCGATTTCACCCAATCCATGCAGCTCGACATACTCGGCAAAAACCACTCCAATGGCTTGAGCCACGACCGCATCCAAAACCTGACGTTCGCTCATTTGATGAGTGCCCATCAGATCGAGCTCGAGTTTACCGAGCGTGCTGGCGTAGAGATGTCCGAGGTCGCTGATTCGCGGCACCGCCGGCCGTTCGCCATGAATCACGCCGCGCTGCCGCGCCGATGCGATCAAGGTTCGAAAGTTAGCGATCGACAATCGGGCCGATACTCCCGAATCCTGGTCGATGTACTTGCTCAGCCTCGCCTGGTTGGTGATCTCTTCGATGACCTGGTACATGAAGTAAGGAACCTGCACCGGGTATTCGCCCTGCAACTGGTCACCCACTTCTTGTTGCAGAATTTCGATGCCGTGATCACGCTGGGCAGGATAATGAGTTTGAATGATGGAGCCGATGCGATCCTTCAGCTGCGGAATCACTTTGCCGCTGCGGTTGTAGGTGGACGGGTTCGCCGAAAACAGAATCACGATGTCCAGGTCGAACTGGATGGGATAACCGCGAATTTGCACGTCGCGTTCTTCCAAAATGTTGAACAGTCCGACTTGCACCAGGTCGTCCAGTTCGGGAAGCTCGTTCATGGCAAAGATGCCGCGGTGCATTCGCGGGATCAAACCGAACGACAATGCCTCTTCGGCACTCATGCTGACACCGCCGGTCAATTTTGCCGGATCGATCTCGCCGATGATGTCGGCGAACTTGGTTCCCGGACTCAATCGTTCCGCGTAACGGTCATTGCGATGCCACCAACCGATCTTGATGTCGTCGGCATCGTGCTGGCGAACCAGCCGCCGGCCGAGCGAAGAAATGGGATGACTGGGGTCTTCGTGAAAGGGCAGCTCGGGATGATCGATATACGGGATCCATTCATCCAGAAACCGCGTCAACATTCGCATCAATCGGCTCTTGGCCTGGCCTTTCTCGCCAAGAAAAAGCATGTCGTGTCCAGCCAATAGGGCCAGATTGATTTCCGGAATCACGGTGTCGTCATAACCCACGATGCCCGGAAAAAGTTCGTCGCCGGCGGCCAGCATGCGAACAAAGTTGTCACGTATTTCCTGCTTGACCGGTTTCGATTTCCAGCCGCTAGCGATCAGGTCGGCAAGGGTGGTGGGTTGAGGGGGCGCCGTGATGGCATTCATTCGGGTTTATCCGTAGCGCGGTCAGTGGTCGGCCGGTTGGTTTGAAAGTTTGGAGGTTAGTTCTCCGCTACTGCGCTATCCCAATTTTTAGCTTCAACAAAGCACTAGCGACTGGACCGTATTTGTACGGTCGCGATCGTACGAATTGGCAGTTGATCGGAACGATCGGGATGATGAAGTTTGATCGCAGCTGACGATTTCGCATCCACCATTCGCAAGAACGCTTTGGCGTCACCCTCCAGCTGAAAGACCCAGCGAACGGTATGCTTGCCGGCCGGCAGCGCTGTCGCATCGGAGGTCCCGGAGGGAGCAAAACGAACGGGCTTGTCATCGATCCAAACGGTTTGGTCCTTGGCCTGTGTCGCAGCGAGAATTTGAACCGACGATGATTCGGCAAGCTGAAGCTGGCCATTCATTTCGATCGTGGCGGACTCCAGGGACAGGTTCAATGGTTCGGCAATCTGATCCAGCAACGCGGAAGTGATCGACACGCCCATCGTGTAATTCAACTGCACGCCGATGTCCCGGTCGTCGATGCGAATTCTGCCGCTCAGTCCTGATACCGACGATGGTCCTTCAGCGTCGGGAGCCGGTTTATCGGTGATCGGTTGGTTGCTGAAAACCTGCAGAGCAAAGAAGGGGAGTTCGCTTTCGATCGCTTCGATGCTCCGTTCTACTTCCAGGCGTTCCACCCGCGTCAGATCCTCTAGTGCCGTGCGCAACAGATCCGCAGCATGCAATCGCATCGAATCGGCTTGGCGCCCCGACTCTCGCGAGGCAACGGTCAGCCAACGCTCGGCCAGGCCGACCAGTTCATCTCCCGTTGCTGAATCGGCCAATTCAAATTCGGCTTGCGCGACGGCTGCAATCCGCCGATCGCTGGTTTCGGCAAGCCAGGCCAGCCCGACGTCCCAGCGTCGCAGCATCAGGCAGTAGTAACGGCCGGCGATTCCTGGTTGTTCGGGCGGCCGACCCTCCTTGGCTGCCTTCACCAACCGGTCGGTCGATTCGGACAACCGAATCATCTGGGTGACCGATTCGGCGATCTGATTCAGGTGGCCGGCCGACTGATCATCGCGCGATGTCTCGGCAAGGTTTTTGCAAGTCACGACCACCTGGGAACAATCGCCAAACGATTCACTTAGCAACAATTGTTCGGCCAAAATCAAACCGCTCCGCAGCAGATGTGCTCGCGATTGATCGGACGGAATCGACTCGCTTGCGGTCTGAAACGTGGTCGCCAGGTCGTGCCAAATCGAGCTTTCGTAGTTGGCAGCCAACCGCCGCAATCGCACATGAACGTTTTCGGCATCTTCGACCAGCCATGCCAGTTCGGCCAACATCAAGCTGGCAGTCCAATGATCGGCCGTTCCCACCTCGAACCCGGTTCTTAAAGATTCAATCGCTTGGATTCGAGTCGGTGCTTCCGCAGCGACCACCGGACCAGCCAAAGAGGGCAGGGCAGTGACAATGCGTTTTCTTGCCGCCAGAATCTCATCATCGCTGGGCGGCAAATGGCGAGGTTGCTCCGAGTCGGCATCGGGCCGCGACGATGGCTCCGCTATCGGCGTTGCCGTCTTGTCGGCAGGATCGACCGCGTCCAGTGAATTCGATTCAAACGGATCGGGAAGGTATTCCGTTGTAGGCCGACTTGTCCCCAAGTCGGCGGATTCCGAATCCGGATTCGCTTCCATCGCAACATGATCGACATCCGGCGATGGTTTCATGGCAGCATCGTCCCCCACGTCGACCGAAGGGAGTTGGGGCGGGGCAGGATCGATCGCCATCGACTTCGACGAAGTCGATTTGTCAGGGTCGTTACTGGGTGGCGGAGGCTGGATCGTTGGTGCAGGATCAACGCTTGGCAACGAATCGGTCGTCGACGGTTCCTTCGGATCTGCCGAAACCGCTTCGGGCGCACCGGGCGATTCCTCGGTAGTGACATCGGACACATCGCCGGCGTTGCTGTTTTGCTGCGACGAATCGTTTGGCGAAACGGAAGGCTCGGTCCCTTGGAGGTCTTGCGCGTTCGTCTGATCGGCGGCCGGTTGTGGTTCGGAATCCGAAGTTTTCTCAGGAGCGGTCGCTGGGCGGCGTAGCGCCGTTTGTTCCGAATCCTGGTTCCACTTGACCAGCGCGAAGGTGACGGCGACCACCGCCGCAGTCAAAGTCAGCACGGTGACGGGATGATGAAGCTGCCGGCGAAACCGTTTCAGCTGACGCGACCATGGTGTCGTGTTGAGCAGATCCTCGTCATCCAAGGTCGCTGTCCAAGACGGCCCCGAACTGACCGGCGACGTATCGATCTGTATCAGTTCCACCAGCTGAACATCATCAGAGCGGTTCGGCACGTTAGGAACGTCCGATTCCCCCTGGCGTGACGAACCGTTGTGGAAATTCGTATTGGCCGCGCCCGCCAATGTATTGGGCAAGATCCGTCCAACGTGGGCGCGCTGGAATGTATCGTGCCGTTGCCGTGGGTCGAGCAATCGGTACGTGGAAGTGGCCACGCGCGACAGTTGCAGCGCCACCTGTTCCGATGGAGCGGCGAGTTGACGCTCAGCGAGTGTTTTGGCGCTGCGTGCGGCTGCATTTCGAATCACCGTCAACCGGCATTCGTGCGGACGTACACCCAGCCGTCGAAAATCTTCGAGGTCCAGGTTGATCGTTCCGCTTGAATCAGGGCGCATCTCAGCTACGCATCGGGCATTGGATTGGACAGAACTATGCCGATCACTTGGACACGTCAGGTCTCCTCAGGTTCCCCCCAACGTTTTCTGCCTCGTTTTACACGTCACAAACCTTGTACGCTTGCTCCAGCGAAGCGATCGGATCTTCGGCGGTGGGAATGAATTCTTGGGCGATGAATCCCTTGTATCCAGTCTCCATTATCGCACGAATCACTGGTGGATAGTTGATTTCTTGCTGATCGTCCAGCTCGCCTCGGCCCGGGTTTCCAGCGGTGTGATAGTGCCCCACAATGTCTTGATAACGGCGAATATTCCGGATCAAATCGCCGTTCATGATTTGCACGTGATAGACATCAAATAGCAACTGGAAACTTGGTGAATCGACTTCTTTGACCAGATCTGCACAAAGGTGCAGGTCATCGCCCCAGTATCCGGGGTGACCTTTCATCGGGTGCGAATCGTCTTTGCTATTGAGGTGTTCCAGAACAATCCCGACATTTTTCTCTTCTGCGTAAGGAACGACGCGTTTCCAGCAGTCTAGGCAATTGCGCCGCGCCGCCTGGTCACTGATTCCCTCCTTGGACATGCCGGTGAAGGTGATCACGTTGGGCGCTCCGTACTTCACCGCCAAATCGATGCTCTCGCGAAGTTTGGCTTCTACCTTGGCATGGTTGTCTGGATCGAGTGGTCCTTCCTGAAATCCGTGGCTTCCGACCAGAGAGATCTTGAGGCCGATTTTCGTGACCTCGTCGTAATGCTGCGAACTGATCCCTTCGATGGCTTCCAGGCCGATGCGTTTGCAATGTTTCGCAAGCGTGATGGCATCCATCGGTTTGAAACACCATCCCATCACGGACTGACGAACACGTCCCTTTGCAGGGGCAGCGGCTGCCGGTGCTTGTCCGACGGCGGGTCGCGAGGAAGCCGCCAACGTCGATCCTGCCAGGAGTGCGTTGGTCGCCAAAAAATCTCGTCGTTTCATCAGTACACCTTCTTTTGCGGCGGCTTTGCGAAGCACAGGGAGGGGCAGGGCAGTGGATCCATTGACGCGTTTTCAACGCAATTATTGTAGACCCTGCCTAAGAAACGTGTGGGTGTTTCGTTGAGAACGTAGGAAGGACTTTTTTCCTGTCGATTCCACCGTGACGAAGAAAAAACGGTGGTATCGCAGATCCACCGTGCCTGCCAAATCGTCTTACTGCCGGCAAGATTTTTTGCGACGAAGTTGCGGCGGGGCGAAAGCGGGAAAAACAGTTGCTTCCCCACCGGCCGGTGCGACATCATGGCAGTAGCAAAAGCCACTTTTTCTTTTCTCCTTTTGGCGAGTCAAGGACATGTTTCGGGCATCTGATTTTTTTCGCGAGACAGGATTCTTCACCCGATCGCCGCGAGGCAAACGTATTGCGTCGGTCGCCGGTTTGGCGATGACGGTTTGCTGCTTCCTTGGGGTTTCCGCCCAACCGGCAGGTGGTCAGGGATTGTTGATCTCGGCCGAATCGGAACTTCGGCATCGATTGCCGCGACCGATGCCGCGACCGACTCCGCCCGGACCGGGATTTCTTTACGACATTGCCAAGTTGGAAATCGACGCTTCGATTCGTGGCCAGGTTGCCCAGGTGCAGGTCGGCCAAACTTTCAAGAACTGTTCCAGCAACACGCTGCAGGTGAAGTTTGTTTTTCCGCTTCCCTACGACGGTGCGATCGACCAAATGACCTTCATGGTGGATGGTGAGGAGTTGGAGGGACGGTTGTTGGAAGCGGACAAGGCGAGGGAGATCTATCAATCTTATGTTCGCCGCAGTCAGGATCCGGCGCTGGTGCAATGGATTGGCACCGGCATGTTTCAGACTCAAGTGTTTCCCGTTCCGCCAGGCGCCGAGCGAACGGTGTCGCTTCGTTACACACAGCTGTGTCGGCGCAGCGGTTCGTTGAACGATTGGCTGTTGCCGCTGTCGCCTGCCAAGTTCACGACCCGCCCGATCGGCAAGATCGAAATCCGCGGCCGGATCCGAAGTGACACCAAACTAGGAAACGTCTACAGCCCGTCGCATGATATCGAAATGGAGCGAAGTGGCGAAAAGGTTGCCAGGTTTGAGTACACGGCAAAATCGAAAGTGCCCACCAAGGACTTTCGCGTGATGTGGGATACCGGCAAGAGTCCCGTACAACTTTCGGTCGTTTCACACCGGCCCGATCGGGACCAGGACGGTTATTTCATGCTGATGATTCAACCGCAGTTTCCCGAACTGCCGGCCGACTACGAGAAGGCGGGCAAGAATGTCATCTTGGTGATGGACAAAAGCGGCAGCATGCGGGGGCAGAAAATCGATCAGGCCCGACGGGCAGCCAGTTACGTGGTCGATCGTCTGAAGAGTCGCGATCGGTTCACGTTGATCAACTACGACAGCAACATCGAAACGTTTCGCAGCGAATTGACCGAAGCCGACAAGGCGACTCGTGCCGATGCCCAGGAGTACATCGATTCGATGCTGGCCGGCGGCAGCACCAACATCGATTCGGCGCTTGCCGAGGCGCTTCGTGCTGCCGGGGAGGCTGACGGTCCGGTCTACGTTGTCTTCATGACCGATGGTCGGCCCACCGTCGGCGAACGAAACGCGATGCAGATTGCCGCCAATGCCAAAGACCGACTGCGAGAAGGTACACGGTTGTTTAGCTTGGGGGTCGGTCATGACGTCAACAGCCGGTTGCTGGACAAACTGGCAAGCATCTGCTTGGGACAAACGTCGTACGTGCGTCCGGGAGAACCGTTGGATGATGCTGTTGCCAGTTTGTACGACCGAATCGGCGCACCGGCGCTGACCGGAGCAAGGTTGAAGATGACCGTTGACGGAAAGGAAGGTCGCATTCGCCAGCTCTACCCAACCGACATGTACGATTTGTTTTCCGGGGATCAGTTGGTGATTGTCGGGCGTTATCGCCGCGCCGGTGCGGTGAAGATCCAACTGACCGGCGATTTTTTGGGCAAGCGACAGAAGTACACTTTCGAGGATGAATTGCCCGACGAAACGGGAAGCGGGAAGAACGTCTTTGTCGAGCGGCTTTGGGCGACGCGGCGGATTGGCCAGATCATTGATGAAATCGATCTGCACGGCGAAAACCAGGAATTGGTGGACGAACTGATCGTGCTGTCCAAGCGACACGGGATTCTCACACCGTACACTGCCTACCTTGCCGAAGAACGTACCGACTTGAACGATCTTTCCCGCGGTCGGCGGATCGCGCGGCAGCAATTGGAAGGTCTGCAGGAAGAATTCGGCGCCGACGCGTTTCGTCAACGTGCCATGAAAGGTCTATTCAAATCAGCCAACCGCGCGGCCGAACCTTCTTCGGACGCGCTCCTTTCCCGGAACGAATCGCTTGCCCAGACAGCGCCCCCAGCTGCGCTGGGCGGCGGATTGGGGGGACGCGCCAGTAGTCGTTCGCGAGGCATCACGTTGGAGGCCGAAGTCGCCCGATCGTCATCGTTTGACGTGGGTGATGAAGAGGGTCTGTCCGTTTCTGGCAAGCCGGTCGAACGGGTGAAACGAATCGGAGCCAAAACGTTTTACCGGCGAGCCAATCGTTACGTCGATTCCGGTGCCACCAAGGAACAAATCGCCGCTGCCGTCAAAGTCGAACAGTTCAGTGACGAGTATTTCGATTTGCTGAAGGAACTTGGTGACGAGGCGAAGGATTACCTGGCCGAAGAGTCGGAGGTGTTGGTTGTCCTGAAGGGGAAGGCTTACCTGATCACACCACCGAAAAAGGACGCGAAATAGCGGGAGATGATTCCCAACCTCGTTCCCACGCTCCGCGTGGGAACGCCAAGGGGTCCGCTCCGGCGGACCGGGAATGCCGCGGAGCGGCGGTGAGGTGTTCCCACGCGGAGCGTGGGAACGAGAGTGAGAAATAGCGGGAGATGATCGTTCGGCTTTCCAGGTGCGTCCCAGGGGTGGGGCGAGAGCCGAACGATCTCTCCTTTTTTTCGTTCAGGCTCACTCGAATTCGACTCGCAAGACCGCCGTTTCCGATTCGACGCACTCCCGATCGATCGATTCACATTCACAGTCGCTTTGTGGTTCGATCTGGTCGTCAAAGAAACGCGATAACGTCACGGTGATGTTGTCGCGGCCGCCCGATTGTTTGGCCCGCTGGACAAGCTCTCTGCAACACGCTTCGGCGGAATCGCCGCGGGAAAGGATATCGCCGATCTCCGCTTCGGCGACTTGTCCGGTCAGCCCGTCAGTGCACATCAATAGTTGATCGCCAAATTGCAGTTCCGTTTTGCCGTACAGCGGTTCCATTTGCGCCGAACATCCAAGCGCGCTGATCAAGACGTGCGAATACCGATGCGATTCGACCGCCGAATGAGGAATCAATCCGTTGTCGGCAAGCGCCTGCGCGAACGTTTGGTCGTGCGACAGCAACCGCAACTGGTTGTCGCGAAACAGATAAGCGCGGCTGTCGCCGACATGAATCAGATAGATGTAGGGCCAGACGACCCAGCCCATCGTCAACGTGGTGCCCATTTTTCCTTGTTCAGGAATCACCTGGGCCACACTTCGAATCTGCGACTGTGAAAATTCCAAAGCCGACTTCAGGCCTTCGAAAAACCGATGCTCATGATTGGCCGAGCAATAAAGCGGCCAGTGCAGATTGGTCAGCAGGTACTGAACGATCCCTTCGACCGCCATGCAACTGGCCCGTTCGCCGCCGGTGTGACCGCCCATCCCATCGGCGACCATCATCAGCTTCGCTCGCGGCGCACCAAGCCATTCGCATTGATTGCCAAAACCGAGGCTGGTGTGTTGAATCACCGCGGTTTTGCAGAGGTCAGCGATCAAAAACTGATCCTGATTGGTTTCCCGGACGCATCCGATGTCGGTGAGTCCAAAACTGTCGACCGCGCCTCGCATCATTTCACCCCGCAAACCGAGCAGCAGATTGTGAGTAACCGTTGGTTACAAAGGTAGGGGCTTGTAAATCGGACAACAAGGTCCGAAATTTGGCGATTCATCATTTTTTTACCGAGCTCGGTTTTTGTTCCCGCCAGCTCACTCATCGAAGCGTCGCTTCCATCCAAAACGGCCGTTTCCGATCGGCTCGGCGACGAGTATCTTCCAGCATCGTGTCGAGTTTGCCATCGAACTCCAGCGTCCTGGGGCGGCTGCCGTATCGAACGACGATTCGCTCGTTGAGGTCAATTCCCGCCTGTGGTCTCAACAGCAACTTGATGCGATCGCTTGGTCCCCGCACACGAATCTGGTTTCCGTCACCGATGGTTCCCGTCACGGGCGCCGCCCGGATGCGCTTTTTGTCTTGATCCCAAAGAACGGGGTCGACGGCAACGTCCGGTTTCAGGTCACCCAATTCGACCCACCAAAAGAATTGGTCGCCGGTTCGCATGGTCGACACCTCGAACTCTCGCGGCGGATCTTTACGTTGGTGAGCCGGCAGCTGCATCCATTCAAACAGTCTGGGCATTTCATCATAGAAATATTCGCGTCCGCGTCCGCGGTACATCACGACCATCGCGTCGTGCTGAAAAGTCATGTAATCGTCGATCAGTGATCCCGCGGCGCGATTCCCGTCTCGGTCTCCCATCACCAGGTAAAGCGGGACGTATTCGGAATTTTTTTTGTAGTGGGGGACGGTCCGTTTGATCGATGGCGACCCACTCAGCGAAATCATTCCAGCCCAAAGATCGGGGTGTGCCAGGGCGATATCCCAGGCGGCCGTTCCGCCTTCACCATGCCCGGTCAGGAAAACACGATCGGAATCAATCGAAGTTCTCCGCATCGCGTCGCGCATGCAGACCAGCACACGCTGATGTTCTTGCGGCGTGTACTCGTAGGCTCGTTGACGATCACGAGTCCAGACGGGAGCGACCACGATGAATCCGTATCGCGCCGCATACCCCACACGCGAATTCAATTTTTCGCTGTAGCGATTTCCGGCCCACCAGTCGATTTGGGATTGGGGCGACGCGGTTGATTCGTGCAGCGCGATGATGCACGGATACTCGCGCAGCGGATCGTACTGCGGCGGCAATTGAATGACGTAACGCTGCGACCCCACCGAAATGTTGTACATTCCGGCGAACTGGTCGCTTTCCGCTTCTTCGGGCAGCGGTAGCGGTGGCAGCAACAAGGGCAACATGCGGTCGACATACTCTGGTTCGGCACCCTCCAGGTTGCGAAGTTCGTCCAAGATCGCCTGGCGGCGAATCGGATCCGCCGGCCCAATGTACTCGGCGACCAGGTCACGAACTTTGATCAAAGAAATCGCGACCGTCAGGTTTTGTTCACCCGATCCGCTGCCCAGCAACCAGCCCGCGATCGCCAGTGCTACCCGGTTGTCCAGCGGCACGGTGTCGGACTTGCCCAATCGCGAATAGTCGCTCAGCCGCGGAAGTGTTGCCGCGGACAACCCGTCTTCGATCTCGTCGACGATTCCTTTCAACGCGTTTTGCTGCCGCGGATCGAGCTTTTGGATTTGTCCGCGAAGCTGTTCGATCAACGTAGCGGCTTGCACCTGAGTCTGATTCAACTTGTCCAGCGCGTCGGTCACCTGCAAACGTGTGACCCTGCCGACTGCATTGAGCGGAAAAGCCAGCAACATGTCGCGGGCCAAATCGACCTGGCCCGCTTCGGCCCGCGTTTGAGCCTCTTTTAGAAGCTGTGCCGCCTGCTGTTCAGTCAACGCTGCAAGTTGAGGTTTCAAATCGACTTCGTCGGGAAAGTCCTTGATCACCTCCGAGAGGAGTTCCCAGGCGTCTTCATAACGTTCGGCCGAAATGAAGAAACGCACCGCCTGAAGACGGCCGTCCAAATCTTCGGCATCCACCAGGTGACGGAAGATCATCTTGAGCGTGGGAGAATCGAGCGAGCTGGTGGCGACGCGCATGTCCCACATCAATGACGGTTTTCCCTTGAGGGCGACCACCTTGGCGTATCGTGAATTCAGTTCGGTGATCCCCTGATGCAGTTGAAAGGGTCCGTCCGAGGTGCGCATCGTCAAGCTGCGGCGTCCCAGTTTGTTGAACTGCGACAGATGGATGATGCTTCCCAGACTTTGGACCGCCTTGCCGCCCAGCGGTACCGGTTGCCACAGTTCAATCGCTTGTTCCAAGTCGGCCACATCGATCGGTCTGCCGGCCGACATACCCTGGCCGTGCAGATAGATTCGTCTCAAACCGTCGTCGATGACCCAAATCGGACGGACGTTGATTTGTCCGGCCGCCGCGGCGCCGAACCCGTCTTTCAAAGTCGCAATCTCGGCCTTCGAACCACGGAGCACCATGCCGCCACGCAATTGAAACAGTTGCTCGGCAAGACCTGGCGATGCTGTGCAGGCCCACATCATCACCAGCAGACAAAACAATCGCGCCAGTCGCCGGCCGGCCGGCCTCAAATTCCAAACGCTTGTTGTGTTCATGAGTGTTGGTCTCCGCCACCGATGGTGAGGATTGTCACTGCTTGAATCAAAGATCGGCGCAGCGGTGCCACGCCTTCTCGCAAACTGCGAACCGCAGGCATCGTCTGGGCGACCCAATCTTGGCTTTGAACGCCGCGCCACCAGCCGGCTGGATCTTTTGCATAGAGTTGCTCGGCCGGCCCTGCGGAAGTCGGTCGGTTGGGCTGGGCGACGGCCACCGGTTTGGGATCGTTGCTTACCAGGCGTTGGGATTCCCGTGGGTCAGAGGAAGGTCGGGCAACTTGCCAAACCAGCGCCAGCAAGATGGTGGCGGCCAAGGCAGACAAAGCGGCGGTGCGACGTCTTTTGTCAGTTTCGGGGGTACCGGACTGCGAACTGGGTGTCACTACCGAATCGATTTTTCGCCACGTTTCCAATTGTCCGCGACAAGCGTCGCAGCGGTCAGCATGCTGTTGTAAGAAAGGATCCGATTCCAGCGGCAGACGCTGATCGAGTCTCTGTTGCAGGCGCGATTCAAATTCCGTGCAATTCATCGGCGAACCTCCGAAAAGGCTGGCGGATCATCGACGGGTTCGGCGGAGGTTTTGCACCACGGTTCCGCCGGCTGCTGCGGAACGACCTCGCGTTGACGAAGGTGCTGGATCAGTTTGGTGCGGGCGCGGTGCACCCACGTCTTGACCGTGCCGATCGGACACTTCAACTCGCTTGCGATCTCGGCGTAGTTCAACGCACGTTGGTGAAAAAGCTCAAACGCGCGGCGCTGATTGTCGGGCAACGTTTGCAGCGCCAAATGAACTTCCTCACACAGCGAATCGGCCGCGAATTGTTGTGCGGTGCGATCGCTGGTCGGTTCGCCCACCGAAGAGAGCGACTGATGGACTCGCCGACGAGCCAGAAAGGTTTTGCAGCGATTCCCAGCGATGGCGATCAGCCACGGTTCAAGAGGCCGCCTGGAGTCCCAGCGGTCCAAGTACTTGGCCACCCGCGAAAAGGTCTCCTGGGTCGCGTCTTCCGCATCTTGCCGGTGTCCCAAAATCCGCATGCAGACGCGAAAGACAAGTTGCTGGTGCCGCCGGACGAGCTTTGGAAAAGCGGTCTCGTCGTTCTGACGAAACTGCTCGGCCAATGCGGCGTTGGACTCATTCATCGATCAACCCCTATCGATCAACGGATGTTGCTGATCAAGCCCCCAATTTTTTCGGATGTCGCCGACTTAGCAGCAGGGCGTTTACCGACCGCTGAAGAATCGCTTCAGCGCATCATCGGCAGCTTCGCGGGAACTATCGGTCATCGACTGCTGGTAGTTCTTCGGCAGTTTTCCAGGTTCTTTCTTTTTACGTTCTTTGCGCGCCTCGCGAGCGCTCTTTGCTGAATCGTCTGAATCATTGACCGACAATTCCGTACTGTCGGAACCGTCCGTATCACCCGCCTCACCAGGATCGGTACCTTCGTCGGCTTCGTCCAAGCGGAACTGTCGCGTTTCGGGGTCAGACAGCTTGCGGACTCGGTCGATCTGATCGGCTTCGTCCAACCAGGCACTGACGTCGACTGCTTCAAAGCGGCTGTCGTTGGAACCGGCTTCGACCGTTCGGGCCGCCGCGTCGCCCATGTCGGCAACCTCCGGCTTTTTCGCCGCCTGCAGTCCATGTTCGATGACAATCTCGAACATCAGTTTTCCGATTCGTAACTGATCGCCCGCCCGCAATACCTTCGCTTTGTCCGACGGCAGCCTCTTTTCATTGACGTACGTGCCGTTGCGACTCTTCAAGTCTTGAACCAAGACCCGGTTGTCGCGCAAAACGATGATGCAGTGCTTGCGACTGACCGATTCGCTCTTGGGACGCAGTTGGCAGGATTCGCTTCGGCCAATGAGAAACTTTTCCGAAGCGATACCGATCTCTTTTCCTTCGTGACTGCCAGTCAGGACCTTGAGCTTCACCTGCATAGATCACCTATTGTTCCTACCTAGCCGGCAGGTTTGTGTGGTCGGACAAAACCGCACCCAAATGGAATGCCGCACACGATAACGAAAAGCTGGAAACAACGAAAAGTCCGCCATCGGCCGGAGACCGTGGCTGTGCTGAGCAGCTTTCTGCGCCAGTGCCCGCGGCGACATCGCCACTTTGCTTTTTCAACACCGTCACGTGAGTTGATTCTTTCAGCTTACCGATTCGATGAGTTTTGGGTTCGATGATTCTAAGCAGATTTGCAGCGACGAGAATGCCGGTAGGCGACAAATAACGCTAGTTCTTTTACCTTAGACCGGTTTTCACAGGTACATACCACCCGCTAGAACTATTTCTCCGTTTTTTCTATCGGCGCGCAAGCCAGGCCGGATCAGCAAAACGTTCCTGCCGGACACTTTCGACACGCGAGCGTTCCGGTTGGCTTAACGATCCGGCCTCCCAGTGGGAAATCCGCAGCGCCGCCCGAAAGTGTTGTTGCAGCGCCTCGGTCAGCTCCGACATGGCGATGGTTCGCCCCAAGAGTTCCTGGATACCCGGTAACTGCGGTGCCCGGCAGCTGGATTGAAGCAGCAAGCTTCCATGTTGCAGAATCGCGTTTTTGGTGCGCCGCTGGGCGCTTCCCAGAACTTTGTAGCCGGAGACGATCAGGTCTTCGGCCGTACGCCGCTGAAAACACAGGAACGGTTGGGGCTGGTTGGATGTGGCCCGCTTGACTGGCGTCGCGGCCAATCGATGGGGTGTGGCACGGACTCCGAAGGCGGAAAGGGTTTCGGCAATCGCGCCGTGAAGGCGCCGATACAGTTCGTCCCTGCCGCCGCCGGCTGCCGCCAGCGGCAGCGCGACGGAGTAAGTCAATTCGTGGTCATGAACGATCGCTCCGCCGCCGGTACTGCGGCGTACACAATCCACTCCGCGGCTTTCGACGTGGGTGTCGCGCTGCCGAAGGGGCTGAAAGTAGCCTAGGGAAAGTGTCGGTTGGCTCCAACCGTAAAACCTCAGTGTCGGCAGACCGCCCTGCTGAACCGACTCCAGCAACACCTGGTCGACCGCCATGTTGTAAGCCGCGGTGCCAAGCTGCATCGGTAGCAATCGGCAAGCGACCATCAAAGACCGTTTGGTGGAGGAGGAATGTCGGCCAGTGCTTTGTGGCGCGGCGGCGGTCTTCAAAATCCTAGGTAGGCCGGCTTGTCTCAAGTCGGCGATCCTGTACTCGCCGACTTGGGGACAAGTCGGCCTACAATGAACGAGACGGTCGTCACGGTTGTTGCCAACGCAGCACTGGCTTTCTGGCGGCGGTCACATCATCGGGACGGCTGATTCGAGTCGAGTGGGGTGCGTCGTGAAGGAACTCGCTCGATTCTTCGGTGATCCGAAACATCGCTTCGGCAAACGCGTCCAACGTCTCTTTGCTTTCGGTTTCGGTCGGTTCGACCATGATGGCTTCGTCAACGACCAGCGGAAAATAGACGGTCGGTGCGTGAAATCCGAAATCCAACAGCCGCTTGGCAAAGTCCATGGCGGACAGTCCGTGTTCTTTCTTCAGCTTTGACGCGGAGGCGACGAATTCGTGCATGCAGCGGTCGCCATGCGGAACTTCCAACATGTGCTTGATCTTGCTGAGCAAGTAGTTGGCTCCCAGCAGCGCGTCCTCACTGACTTGTCGCAAGCCGTCGCGTCCATAAGTGCGAATGTACAGGTAGGCTCGCACCAGGATGCCGACATTTCCGAAGAAGCTGCGGACTCGGCCAATCGACTGCGGCGACGGACAGGTTAGCCGATAACCGCCCTCTTCCTGCGTTACGATCGGTGAAGGCAGGTACTTGGCCAAAAACTGGCGAGTGCAGATCGGGCCGGCGCCGGGCCCGCCGCCGCCGTGCGGTCCCGAAAAGGTTTTGTGCGGATTGAAGTGCATCAAGTCGGCCCCGAAATCACCGGGGCGAGTGATGCCCAGAATCGCGTTCATGTTCGCGCCGTCCAGGTAGATCAACGCGCCGGCATCATGAACCAGCGCAGCGATCTCCTCGATCTGCGAATCGAACAGTCCCAACGTGTTGGGATTGGTCAACATGAAAACGGCGGTCTGATCATCCAGTTTTGCGGCCAGATCTTCCAGGTCGACCATGCCGCGATCATTGCTCTTGACGGTGCGAGTCGAAAAGCCGGCCATTTGCGCGCTGGCTGGATTGGTTCCGTGAGCCGAATCGGCCGTCAACACGACTCGGCGATCCTCGCCCCGATCTTCGAAGTAGGCGGCGGCGACCAGCAGCGCCGTCAATTCGCCGTGCGCGCCGGCGGCGGGTTGCAGTGATACCGCGGGCAATCCAGCGATCTCTCCCAACATCTCCTGCAGCTCGAATAACAACTGCAGCATTCCTTGAATCGATTCTTCGTCCTGCAACGGGTGAACGTCCGCGATGCCCGGCAGGCCGGCTAGCCGTTCGTTCCGCTTGGGGTTGTACTTCATCGTGCACGACCCAAGTGGATAAAAATGAGTATCAACGCTCATGTTTTGCGTCGACAGATTGACGTAGTGTCGCACCACGTCTCCCTCAGCCAATTCGGGCAGCGGCGGCGGATCGTCGGCAAGGTACTCACCTGGCAACGTCGGCACTCCTCCCGGAAGATCGACCGGGGGCAATCGGTGTGCCCGTCGACCGGGACAGCTCAACTCGAAAAGCAATTGGGTAGCTTGTTGGTTTCTCATTGGCGTTGATTGAAAGAATTTGGTCAGTCGGCGATTTCTCCGAAATCGCATTTCGTAGCCAGTTCGTCGGCGATTTCTCCGAAATCGCATTTCGTAGTCAGCTCGGAGAGCTGACCGACAGTCATCTGGCCGACGGTCTTGTTTAAACAGGTACAGTCGACGGCGATTGTTCCAACACCGCGACCAGTGCATCGATGTCCGACCGGGTTCGTTTTTCGGTCACGGCGATCGTAAAACAGTCACTCAGCTCCGGTTCCATCGGTCCCAGTGCAACACCCGCCAAGACTCCTTGGCTGGTAGCGTGCTGAAGCAACGATTTCACGTCGTCGGCTGCGTCGCGGACAACGAATTCTTTGAACACCGGCCCGTCGTGAACCATCTGGAACCGGTCGCACTGAGCAATCTGCCGGCGAGCGTAGTTTGTATTGGCCAAACAATGTTCCGCCGTTTCTCGCAGACCTTGCGGACCAAGCAACGCCAGATAGACGGTTGCCCGCAGCGCCAGCAGCGTTTGGTTGCTGCAGATATTGCTGGTGGCTTTTTCGCGACGAATGTGCTGTTCGCGAGTTTGCAACGTCAACACCCAACATCGTTTGCCGCGGCGATCGACTGTCTGGCCAGCGATGCGTCCGGGCAGTCGGCGAACCAATTCTCCACGGCAGGCCATCACGCCCAAGTAAGGGCCGCCAAAAGCGAGCGGGTTGCCAAGACATTGTCCCTCGGCGATCGCAATGTCGACTCCCATGTCACCGGGGCGTTTGAGCATTCCCAGGCTGATCGGATCAAACGACTGAATCACCAGCGCGCCCAAGCGACGTGCTTGGTCGACGATCGGCGGGATGTCTTCCAAGCGGCCGTAGAAATTGGGATGTTGGATCAGAACGCAAGCGGTATGGTCATCGATCGCGCCGATCATCGCGGCGGATGTTCCCTGATCATCCGCCGGGACGACCACCAATTCGGCATCGATGTTTTTCAAATAGGATTGCAGAATCTGCCGGTACTCGGGATGGATCGCCGTGCTGGTGACGACGCGGTTTCGTTTTTTGGTCACCGCCAGAGCCATCAACACTGCTTCGGTGGCGGCCGATCCGCCGTCATACAGGCTGGCGTTGCTGACATCCAAACCGGTCAGCTGAGTGATCAATGTTTCGTATTCAAACATTGCTTGCAGGTTGCCCTGGCTCACTTCAGCCTGGTAGGGCGTGTACGACGTGTAGTACTCGCCACGCGACGCGATTTCGTCGACCGCAGCGGGAATGAAATGATCGTACGCCCCGCAACCCATGAAACAGATGTGGCTGGAGGCCGAAGCGTTCTTGCCGGCAAGGTCACCCATCGCCCGTTGTAGCGACAGCTCATCGGCCGACGGGGGAAGTTCCAGCGGACGATCCAATTGAACCGATCGCGGTACCTGGTCGTCGATGATTTGCTGAACCGAATCGACGCCGATCGAGGCCAGCATTTGGCGACGATCTTCTTCGGTGTGATAGAGGTATCCAGTCAATTTTGATTCGCGTGGTTACGTGGAAAGAAAACCGCGGGCAGCGCTGCGGACGTTCACTCCGCCTCGGCACATTGTTTTTGATAGGCGGAATGATCCATCAACGAATCGGGCGAAAAACCGTCGGTAAGTCGAACTTTGAGGATCCACCCGAAGTCATAGGGATCGTCTTTCAGCTGGTCCAGATTGTCCGGCAGTTGCGTATGGACATCGATCACTTCTCCGTCGACCGGACTGTACAGCGGGCTGACCGCCTTGACCGATTCGACTTCGCCGAATTCTTGGTTTTGAGATACCGCCGTACCGACGTCGGGCAGGTCCATGAAGACCAAATCGTTGAGTTGTTCGATCGCAAAATCGGAGATTCCGATCGTGGCGATCCGTTGGCCGTCCGCTTCGGAGATGTCGGCCCATTCGTGTGATTCGGCGTACAGCAACGTGGTTTTGTCACGCGACATATCGTTTTCCTCTTCGCGACTTACGATCGATTCCGCTTGTAGAACGGTATTTTGGTAGCAGACGCGGCGACTTGTTTTCCGCGAATGTCGATTTGAAATTCCTCGTCGCCAGCATGTTTGGCGTCGACATAGGCCATGGCGATCGGATGTCCCAATGTAGGCGAAGGGCCACCGCTGGTAACGACTCCGATATCTTTGCCGTCGCGGCTGAGCACCGTGCATCCATCGCGCGCCGGTCGCTTGCCCTGAGGTAGCAGACCGATTCGTTTCTTCCCAGGTCCGGCTGCGGCGATCTCGCGAAGCGATCCATCACCGATGAACGATCGTCCTTCCAGATCGCAGGCGAACTTCAAACCTGCCGAGATGGGATCGATCGATTCGCTCAGTTCATGACCGTACAGCGGCATGCCCGCTTCCAAACGAAGCGTGTCGCGGGCGCCAAGTCCGGCTGCTGCGAACCCTTCGTCGCGACCGGCAAGCAAGACGTTTTCCCACACCCGCTTGGCCTCGTCAGCGCGAACAATCAGCTCGAAACCGTCTTCGCCGGTGTATCCAGTACGGCTCAGGATGACCGGTTTGGAAAACTGATCGGTGACGGTGGCGTGATAGTACTTCAGACGAGTCGGGTCACAGCGAAACAGCCGCCCGCACACCTCCATCGCTCGCGGCCCTTGGACGGCGATCATGGCGGTCAGCTCGGTCCGATCGGAGACCGTCACGGTGGGGAAGTCGGCCAGATGAGGCGTGATCCACTTCAAGATCTTTTCACGGTTGGACGCATTGACGACCAACAGATGAAACTTTCCGCCCGACGGGGTTTCCAGATTCGAGACAAGCACGTCATCCAACACGCCGCCGTCGGCATTGCACATCAAGCCGTAACGAACCCGGCCGACAGCCAGATCGGTGACCCGACGCGTCAGCAGGTGGTCCAGGAGTTGATTGCTGCCTTCTCCCTCGAATTTCAATCGCCCCATGTGGGAAACGTCAAACAGCGCGGCCGATTGGCGGCACGTGTTGTGTTCGGAGACGATCGAAGAGTATTGGATCGGCATCTCGAAACCGGCAAAGGGGACCATCTTCGCACCGGCAGAGCGGTGCCAAGCGTCCAGCGGAGTGGTGGCTAGCTGCGTACTCATCGCGAGTCCACTCATGATTTGAGCGTCTACTTTGGTCGGCCATGATGTCAACGATCGGTGTGCCGGCCGCGCCACAAGTTGCTCGACCAGCGTCATCAAGTCTAGCCAAGGGGACTAGCGATGGAAAACCCCTCCCGTCGGCGACTTCTCCGAAGTCGCTACGCCTCGCTAGGAGCGGGAAGTCGCCGGCAGTACTGGAATGCCGACTTGGGACAAGTCGGCCTACCGATCTACCTTTTCTTCTTTCTTTTCTTTTTGCCGCGACGGTCCTTTTTCCGTTTGGATTTGTAGATCGATTTGGTCTCTTTCCGCTTGCCTCCGCCCGCGGTCGTCTCGCGCCGGGAGGAATGGTTTTTGACGACTTCCAAATACAGCTGTCGGTCTTGCAGGTCGACCTTGGACACCTTGACGGTCAGTTGATCGCCCAGCCGATAGCGGTTGCCTTGCTTGAAGCCGACAATCATTTGGCCGCGACGTTCAAATCGATACTTGTCTCGCGGCAACGTCGTGATCGGAATGAATCCGTCCACCGGCAGTTTGACACAGCGGGCATGGATGCCGTCGGCAAACACGCGGCTGATCACCGCCTCCATCGTTTCGCCGATGTGTTTCTTCAGAAAGTGCAAGAGCTTCAGTTCGATCAGTTCGCGTTCGGCTTGCGCCGCATTGCGTTCCATGTCGCTGCAGTGATGCCCCAGTTTGACCAGCATCGGAAACGGATCATCGGGTGTCTTTTTTCCGTCGAGCAGTTTTTGCACCAGGCGGTGAACGGTCAGGTCGGGATACCGCCGAATCGGGCTGGTGAAATGGCAGTAATGTTCCATGTCCAGCGCGTAGTGCCCCTCGCGCTGCGGACCGTAGACCGCTTTGTTCATGCTCTTGAGCACGGCGTAGTTGACGGCATCTTCCAGCGGCGTGCCGGCCACCGAATCAAGAACCTTTTGGATCTCGAAGCGGCTTTCGATCGATCCGACGCGAATTCCCAAGTCTTTGACAAACGCGCCCATCTGCCGCAACTTGCGCCGTTCGGGTGGCGGGTGAATGCGGCGCAGGAATCCTAGTTCCAAGTCATCCAGCCAGGTGGCGACCGCCTGGTTGGCCGCCAACATGAATTCTTCGATGATCTGGTGGCTTTCGGTGTGTTCGACCAGGTGGGCACCTTTGACTTTGCCGCTCTTGTCGAGTTCCAACTTGATGTCGGGCAAATCCATCGAAAGGGCGCCTCCCTGGAAGCGACTCTTTCGCATCTTCATCGCCAATTCGTGCATTCGCGACAGCAGATCACAAACCTCGTCGCCCCACTTGGCGCGATACGTTTGGGGATCGGCAAGGAATTGATCGACTTGCTGGTAGTTGAACCGCTTGTCGCTGAAGATGGCGGCGTTATGAACCTCCGTGTGGGTGATCGTCAGGTCATCCAGCATCTCGATCTCGGCTGTCTTGACCAGTCGAATGCGCTGCGGCTGAAGACTGGCCAGGTGATTGCTGATGATTTCGGGGATCATCGGGATGACGCGATCGGGCAGATAGACACTGGTGGCTCTGCGGCGAGCTTCTTCATCCAACGGACCGCCGGGCGGCACAAAGTGGGAGACGTCGGCGATGTGCACCCACAACCGCCATCGTCCTTTTTCGCGAGACAGCGAAATCGCATCGTCAAAGTCTCGCGCGTCGGCCGGATCGATGGTGATCGTCAGTAGATCGGTGAGGTCTTTGCGGCCTTCGGGAACAGCATCATCGTCAAACGTGTCGGCTTGCTGGCGGGCATCGTTCAGCACCGCGTCGCCGAACGCGTCCGGCAGGGCATACTGACGCATGATGGTCAGCGTATCGATTGCCGGATTCTTGCTGCTGCCCAGCCGTTCCAGAATCACCGCTTCGCCGCCGGTTCCGTCGTCTTGAGGATACTCGACCACTTCCACAAAAACTTTGTCGTTGTCATCCAGCGGCAGACCGCGGACATCGCCGACCGAAAGGGGATGCTCATACGGCGTTCCGTCAAGAAACACGGCGGGTTGACCGTCGATCGTTTGAAACGTTCCGGTGAACTGCCGCCGCGCCCGCTCCAGGATCTTGGTGACGATGCCTTCCTGGCCTCCCTTTCGACTGGGACGCACTTTGACTTCGACCAGATCGCCTTCCAAGGCTCCACCGGTTGAGCCGGGAGGAACAAAAAGATCTTCGGGCACTTCCGCGTCACTGTCGGCGCCGCCGTCGTTGGGGCGTACAAACCCGAAACCGCCGCCCATCGCCCGGCGAAAGCTGCCGCGAAGGGTGTCGCTGGGGCCGCCGATCGAACCGGTGCTGAGCACCAAATGGTTCGATCCGTAGACAAGTCGCCCTTCCAAAACCAATTGCTTGATGACACGACGAAGTTCGCGGTATTGGTCGGGATCTAGTTTCAGTTGAGCGCCGATCTGTTTCGGCTTGCAGGGCCGATAGTCGGCCGAGACGACCAATCGCATCACGCGATCGGCCAGTTTTGTTGAGATATCCATAGTCAGAACATATACGATTGGAATCGAAATGGGACCTGGCACGATCGGCCAAAGTGATTGCCCATCGATTCCGAGAAAGACCAGAATCCGGCTGGTCGGCGTCATCCAGGCGAGGATGAAGGGGCAGAGAAGGGTAGTAGTGTAAGAAGAGACAGGGGTCGCCGGCGCGAGGTTCGCCCTGTAGGCCGACTTGTCCCAAGTCGGCGATTTTTCCAAAATCGCTGCGCGTAGCCGGTTCGGAGAACCGGCCGACATTTGCCGACTTGGGACAAGCCTACGAAGAAGGATCGTAGGCCAGGTTGGGTGATAGCCAGCGCTGGACTTCGGCGATCGGCATGCCTTTACGTCGGGCGTACGATTCCACCTGGTCTTTGGTTACCCGATCGACGGCAAAGTATCTCGCTTCGGGATGGGCGAAATACAATCCGCTGACGCTTGCTGCCGGGGTCATCGCGAAGTTGGATGTTAGTTCGACCCCCGTGCTTTTCTCGGCATCTAGCAGGTCAAACAGAGTTCGTTTTTCGGTGTGGTCAGGACAAGCGGGGTAGCCGGCGGCGGGACGGATGCCGCGATAACGTTCTTCAATCAGCTGTTCGGTGGAAAGTTGCTCCTGGTTTCCGAATCCCCAGTCGGACCGGGCTCGCTGGTGCAGCAATTCGGCGAACGCTTCGGCCAGGCGATCGGCGACCGCTTGCACCATGATGGCGGAGTAATCATCGACGTCGGCTTTGAATTTGGTCGCCAACTTCTCGGCTCCCACGCCCGCGGTGACGACAAAACCGCCGATGAAATCTTCTCGCCCGCTGCCGATCGGAGCGACATAATCGGCAAGCGATCGAAAGTCGTCCTGGCCTTTGCGCTGCCACTGTTGCCGCAAACAATGCAGCCGGCATCTTTCGGCCGACCGAGAATCGTCGCTGTACAGGACGATATCGTCCCCGTCGCTTGCCGCCGGCCAAAAACCGTAAGTCGCATTCGCGGTCAGCGAACCGTCGGCGATGATCGTGTCCAGCAGCTGGTTGGCATCGTCGAACAATTCCTTCGCTTGCTGCCCGACCTTGGGGCTGTCGAAGATCTTTGGATACTTTCCTTTCAATTCCCAGGTCAGGAAGAAAGGGGACCAGTCGATGTAGGGTCGAATCTCGGCGATCGAGAAATCCTTCAACACGCGAGTGCCGGTGAAGGAGGGGCGATCGATTCGAACCGTTTCCCAATCGGTCGCAAAACGTTTCTCCAACGCCTCGGTATACGGCACAAGCGTCTGCTGGCGTCCCTGAAAACTGGCCACCAGCTGCTGTTGCAATTTGTCATTTTCGGTGATGAAGGCAGCGCGACCTTCCTTGCTGATCAGCTTTTCGACCACGCCGACGCTGCGGCTGGCGTCCAACACATGCACGACCGGTCCGTCGTAAGCCGGCGCGATCTTGACCGCCGTGTGTTTGGCGCTGGTCGTCGCACCGCCGATCAACACGGGAATGTCCAACTGTTTGCGTTTTGCTTCGCGAGCAACATGAACCATTTCGTCCAGGCTGGGCGTGATCAATCCGCTCAAGCCGATCAGGTCGACATCGCGTTTTTCGGCTTCTTCAAGAATCGTTTCGCAGGCAACCATCACTCCCAGGTCGATCACTTCGTAATTGTTGCACTGCAGCACCACACCGACGATGTTTTTGCCGATATCGTGGACGTCTCCTTTGACGGTGGCGATCAAGAACTTGCCACGAGCGGCGGCATTTTCCAGGCCGGCGGCCCGCTTTTCTTCTTCCATGAACGGTTCCAGGTAGGCAACCGCTTTCTTCATCACGCGAGCCGATTTGACGACTTGGGGCAGAAACATCTTGCCCGCTCCGAACAGGTCGCCAACCACCTGCATGCCATCCATCAGCGGTCCTTCGATCACCTGCAAACAGCGATCGAAATGCTGACGCGCCTCTTCGGTATCTTCGACAATGAACTTGTCGATCCCCTTGACCAGCGCGTGCTTCATCCGCTCGGCCACCGGGGCCTGGCGCCAAGAAAGATCCTCGCCCGATTTCTTCTTGCCGCTTCCCTTGACCGTTTCGGCAAATTCCAGCAACCGGTCGGTCGCATCGTCGCGACGGTTCAGCAACACATCTTCGACGTGCCCCAGCAGGTCGGGCGGTATCTCTTCGTAAACTTCCAGCTGCCCGGCGTTGACAATGCCCATGTCCAAACCGGCTTTGACCGCGTGAAACAGAAACGCGCTGTGCATCGCCTCACGCACTCGGTCGTTACCGCGGAAGCTGAAGCTGATGTTGCTGACCCCGCCGCTGGTCTTCGCGCCAGGACACTCTTGTTTGATCCGCCGTATCGCGTTGATGAAGTCGACCGCGTAGTTGTTGTGTTCCTCGATTCCGGTGGCGACCGTCAGGATATTGGGGTCAAAGATGATGTCTTGGGGCGGAAAACCGATTTCGCCGACCAACAGATCGTAGGCTCGTTTGCAGATCCGAACCTTGCTCTCTTCCTCGGCCGCTTGGCCTTGTTCGTCAAAGGCCATCACCACGGTTGCCGCGCCGTATTGGTGAACCAGCCTCGCCCGCCGCAGAAACTCTTGCTCGCCGTCCTTCAGCGAAATGGAATTGACGATCGCCTTGCCTTGCGTGTTGCGAAGTCCCGCTTCGATCACTTCCCAGCGACTGCTGTCAATCATCACCGGGACGGCGGCGACATCGGAGTCGGCCGAGATCAGACGCAGAAACCGGGTCATCGCCGCGACGCCGTCCAACAGGGCATCGTCGAAGTTGATGTCGATGATCGTGGCCCCGTTTTGAACTTGCTCGCGAGCGACATCGACTGCTTCATCGAACTTCTCTTCACGGATCAGCCGGGCAAACTTGCGGCTGCCGGTGACGTTGGTTCGTTCGCCCACCATCGTGAACGGGATTTCGGGACGCATGACCATTGGCAGCTGTCCCGATAGCCGCGTGTAGACCGGACCGGCGGAATCTTGTTTTGGCTTGAGCCCTTCGATTCGCGCGGCGATTGCCCGAATATGGTCGGGCG
Organism: Rubripirellula sp.; assembly: GCA_965222745.1. GTDB lineage: Bacteria > Planctomycetota > Planctomycetia > Pirellulales > Pirellulaceae > CBDCUW01. The sequence goes on along the minus strand of CBDCUW010000005.1, from coordinate 2,862,698 downwards.
TCGTGCCGCAACAACCGCCCAGAATATTGACCCAGCCGTTGTCAGCGTATTGGCCTACCTTTTCGGCCATCGGCTGCGGACCGAGATCGAACTCGCCCATGTCATTGGGCAATCCCGCGTTGGGATGGCAGCTGATCGGAATGTCGGCGACCTGCGAAAGCTCCTCGATGTGCGGGCGCATCACGTCGGGGCCGAGCGCACAATTCATTCCCACGCTCAGCAGTGGAAAATGAGAGATCGCCGTCCAAAACGCCTCCACACTCTGGGCGCTCAGAAAAGTCCGACCGCCGTCGGCAAAGGTTCCACTTACCATCACCGGGACACGGCGGCCGCCGGCATCAAAAAAGTCACCGATGGCGAACAAGCAGGCTTTCAGGTTGAGCGTATCGATCGCCGTTTCCGGCAACAGAATGTCGACGCCTCCGGCCACCAACGCCTCGACCTGAACGCGGTAGCTGGCGACCATTTGCTCGAAAGTCACGTCACGGAAAGCGGGATCATCTTGAGTGCTGATCGCTAGCTGTTTGGTCGTCGGCCCGATCGAACCGGCTACGAATCGCGGTTTTTCAGGAGTTCGTTCGTTCCACAGGTCGACGGCCTGGCGAGCGCATGCGACCGCGGCGTGGTTGATTTCCACGACCAGGTCGGGCAGATCGAATTCGGCCATTCCGATCGGCGAGGCGCCAAACGAGTTCGTTTCGACGATATCGCTTCCCGCCTCGAGGTAGGCGGAGTGGATGGCGGTGATTTCTTTGGGGTGAGTCAGGCAGAGGATGTCTGAAAAATTCTTCAGATCGGTGTGGTGATCCGCGAATCGCTCGCCCCGCACCCCCGCCTCATCCAGCTTCAGCCGCTGGATCATCGTCCCCATGGCGCCATCCAGCAGCAAAATTCGCTCGCGAATCAGTTGCGAGAGTTGTGATTCGGTGGTGTCAAGTTGCAGCATTTCGGGCCTGATCTCCCAAGAAAAAAGCTCGTACGTTTCCCATTTGCCAGCATTGGCTCTCGATACCGGCGAATCTCGGCAAGTTGGGAAAGTCCGATTCCGCCTCATCATCATCGGATAAGCCTTCCATCACAAGGCGAACCCAAGCATTCAATCTTGCCGAATCGGCTCAGTTTGGCTATTCCGCAAATACCTAAAGATCGGGATCACCGAGACCGATTTGACAGAGGTGGGTGTCTGGAAGGTTCGCCTTCGCACACAGTTCACCTCCACATTACCTAACGACCAGGGAAGATCGCATGACCGTCTCGCCACGGCGGGCCCAAGACGGCACACGCCAACCATCGGGCAATACCGAGCCTGCAAGCTGCCCACCCTCGGAGAGTGCTGTTTGTCATGACGGTGATGCCAAGACACCATCGGCAGAGACCCTGCCCCCCACCTTGTTCGAGCTACCGAATCTGAGCGGGGGCCCAGCAGAAAACGAAACGAAATCGCCGGCTACCCCGACAACGCCTCCAGCACCGTCCGCGGTGGTCGAACCGGACCCCGTTCCCAAGGAGCAGGGTACCGAGGATCAGCCGCTTTCGCTGGGGGACGAACTGGACCGCATCTTGCCGGTCGCCCCCGTGCCGCCGGCGCCGCAGGCAACCTCGACTGTTGATGCGGATCCGGAACCGATCGATCCGCTACCGGCAGGCCGAACGTGGATGGAAAAGATCGGCTCCCACGCCCTTGTGCTGGTGATGTTGTTGATCGTCGTGGCGGCGGCGTTGTTAACCGGTCAAGGATCGGGCGACACTTCTTACGATGATTCCGTGGCCGAAAACGCCGAATCGGAACTCGATTTTGAGTTGGGTGAAAAGGTACAGCTGCCCCTGCCCGATCATACCCACCTCCATCAATCGGAAGAGTTCGCAATGGACTCGCCCGACAAGACAGCCAGTGCCACCGAAGTCAAACAGGACTCGATCGACGTCAGCGAAGAGGCCGAGGCAAACTTAACTGTGTCGACGGCGTCGGTTGCACTGAGTGCGCCCAAGGTGAATGAGGAGGATCTTGCGGTGGAGATCGCAAGTACTGAATTAGAAAACGTCGACACCGAGCTATCCGCCGCCGAACTGATTGCCCAGTCGACTCCGCGCATCGAAACGAACAAGTTCTTTCATCATTCCGAGAGTGTGGATGCCGTCGCCGTTTCGAATCGGGTGATGACCGAGAAGGTGCCGACGTTGGAGGATCTGGAAACAGGCAGCAGCGAGACCGCAGCACCTGCGCGTCAAGATGGCCCAAATTTCACTCGAACTCCTTTCGGGCTATCCGATTCGTTGTTGATGGAGAAGCTGGAGCAATACATCCAAGACGCAGCCTCTTCGGCCGCTTCCGCAGACAAAACAACCACCCAAAACTCCAACTAGCACAGGTTTGTCATGAGTTCGATCGACCAGGCTTTTGTCAAAGCCTTTTCTCGCCGCAGTCGAACCGCGAGCCCCGAAACCGTTGTACCGCAAGAGCCTGTGTCGGTTCCTGAAGAGACTGTTGCTGAATCGGTGTCTTCGACCGAGGCTCAGCCGGTCCAAGATCCGGGTTCGTTGAAAGTCGATCCGAGCGTCGCTCAGTCGGCATCGGTTTGGGTCGACCCGATCGAGAGTGAAATCGCTCGCGCCGATTCACCCGATTCACAAGTTCCCAAACCGCATATCGTTTCGGGTAACGCTCCGATCAGTGCATCAGTTTCTTCCCAACAGACCACGCTGGATCAGCGGATCGAGTCGCTGCAACATATCCACACGGCCTACGCGGTTGCGACATTCACGGATGATCCAGCCGTTGGCACGGGACTACCAGTGGTTGTCGACGACCCGGCCGAACCACCCCAAGACGGTCCCCTTGTTCAGACTCGGATTGACCCCCCGGCTCCCCGATTTGTTCCGGAACCGAGCGATCACGCGGAAGAATCCTCGGCGGAAGGTGAGGGGAATGCTGCGGAGGAAGTTTCTGTCGCCGACAACGACGCGATTGACGCTGAAGCCAGCATCGAACCGGGCAAGGCGGAAGTCTTCGTTGCGCCCACTTTGGAACCATTCCGGGCGTCTTGGGAAGTTGATGTCTTTGACGTTCCCAACACCGTTGCAGATTTGTTCTTCGAAGGCAGGTTGTTTCAACAGATCGCCGAACGAATGGTCGATGTGGTTGGCGCCGGTCTGAAGAGTATGTTGGTGACCAGCATTCACGGTGGTGAAGGTCGAACCTCGGTGGCGATCGGCATCGCAATGGCGGCCGCCGCGGCGGGAACACGCGTCGCGCTGGTCGACGGCGACACCGCCGCACCCAGCCTGGCAGAAGAACTGCGATTGGATCTGCAGCACAGTTGGTTGGACACCGTGCGCGGCGGAGTACCACTCAAAGAAATCGCGGTGCATGCCGTCGAAGATGGTTTGACATTGATACCGCTCCTGCGGCCGTCTCACCAAAGTGCGGTCGCCAGCCCCTACGAAACCGCGCAGTTGATGGAACTGCTCAAGGACCGTTTTGAGCTGATCATCATGGACGGTGGTCACGGAACGTCGCAGAGTGCATGCAAGTGTGCCGCTGAATTCGACAGCGTCGTGATTGTCCGCGACACCGCACGAACCGGCGCCAGCGCAGTCAACGAGTTCTCCGAACAACTCCAAGCCGCCGGAGTCCAAGGAATCGGCATCGTCGAAAACTTCGCCTAACCAAGCAACATTTCCCCGAGAAGATTGCCAACTCCTCTCTCAAAGGTGCCACCCACCCACTCAAAACCCCCTCAAAAGGTGCCACTCAAAAAAGCCCAAAAAGGCCCTCAAAAGGTGCCACCCACCAAAGCCCAAAAGGTGCCACCCACCAATTGCTTGAAAAGGTGCCACCCACCAATTGCTTGATGTCTTGAAGGATCGCTGGTAGATTTGGTGAATCAAACCGGGATTCATGGGGGCAGTGATCATGGGGCGGGCGCTTCGGGCAGAGCAGTTTGCGGTCGATGAGGTTTCGATTGTTCATGTCGTGCAGAGATGTGTGCGACGTGCGTTTCTAGCAGGAATGGATCGCGAAACGGGGAAGGATTTTGGGTTTCGCAGAGAGTGGATCCGTAGACGGATGGAGGCTCTGGCCTCGGTGTTCGGCGTCGATGTGCTCACCTATGCCGTTCTCTCGAACCACATGCACTTGATCCTTCGCAATCGGCCCGATGTGGTTTCCGCATGGACCGACGAAGAGGTGGCGATTCGTTGGCTGAAAGTCTTTCCAGGACGTAGGCTCGAAGAACACCTGGGCGAACCGACCAAGAATGACGTCGAAACGTTGGTTCGTGACCAAGAGCGGCTGCAGGAAATCCGCTCGCGTCTTGCCAATATCTCTTGGTTCATGCGGGCATTGAGCGAACCGATCGCCCGGATGGCCAACAAGCAGGATGAATGCACCGGTCGGTTTTGGGAGGGACGATTCAAGGCCCAGCGATTGGTGGACGAGGCTGGTTTGCTGGCCTGCGCGATGTATGTCGACCTCAACCCGGTGCGTGCGGCGATGGCGGAAACCCCCGATCAGTCCGAACACACTTCGGCGTACGACCGCATCAAGGGAGCGAAGGGACACGAGATACCCTCAGCAGCTTTCGACTTGATCCCGGTACCCACCGAGCAAAGGGGCGAAGAGACTCGTGGCACGCCGGTGGACCAGTTACGTGAACAACGTCGGGCCAAGAAACGCAATCCGACCGGTCGGAAGATTCGACGTGACGGATGGCTTGCACCGCTGCGTCTGAAACAGAGAGCCGAAGACCCGGAGGTCCACCGGGGTGGCGTGCGAGCAAGCAACAAGGGCTTTCTCGGCATCAACCTGGATGACTACTTACGGCTGCTTCGTTGGACGGCCAAGCCGACCGCCGAGAGCGAGCCGTCCCAAGTGCCTCCCTCGTTGCAACCGTTGTTGTCCCGCCTGGGCATCGACCTATCGATGTGGCGAGATCTGGTATGGAACTTCCAGCGTTACTTCGGCCGAAGTTGCTGCGCCGGCTCCCCTGATGAGATGACGGCGTTTGCCGAATCGACCGGGCGCAGTTGGCCAAGCGGATACCGCGGCGTTGCCGCGTGTTTCGCATGACTGAGCCGGTCACGGTCATGAACAGCATTGTTGGATGCTCTCGAAGCCTATCAGTCGATTTCACTCAGATCGCTGTTCTGTGCTGAAGCCCCTTTGACGGCTTTCGCGTCATTTGTGTCGCCACTTCGTGGCTACCGATGATGAGTGTCTCGCGAACCGGCGGCTCTCACCGCCGGCAAAGCCTGTGTCAGCCCTCCGAGCTTATTTGAAGCCGGCTTCAGAAAGTGCCACCCACCGAATAGGAGGCACCCAGAAAGTGCCACCGGCACCCAATAGGAGGCACCCAGAAAGTGCCACCCACCAACTGAAGACTCGCTCTGGGCTTGGTTGAAGCCGGCTTCAGAAAGGCTTCAGAAAGTGCCACCCACCGAATTGAAGAAGCTTCGGAAAGTGCCACCCACCAACTGAAGACTATGAGTGTCTCGCGAACCGGCGGCTCTCACCGCCGGCAAAGCCTGTGTCAGCCCTCCGAGCTTATTTGAAGCCGGCTTCAGAAAGTGCCACCCACCGAATAGGAGGCACCCAGAAAGTGCCACCGGCACCCAATAGGAGGCACCCAGAAAGTGCCACCCACCAACTGAAGACTCGAATATTGGCGAGTTATTGGGTAACTGCACTTTAGGGGAAATCTTAGAAGATCGTGAAGTGGTCTTGCAACGAAAACGGCCCTCAGGGATTTAGGTGGTAACTACACAACACCAGTTCCCGGAGAGCCAAGGATGGCCAAGCGTAAACGTTCTCGAAAACCAACACAAGCTCGACATGGCAAGAAAGCGAAGCGTTCCCAACACGACAAACGGAAACGGCTCAATCAGCGCAATCAAAATCGGCGATCGACTCGCCAAGCCCAGGTACCGTTAGTTGGAGGCATCGCGAAGTTGGTCGCGGAGATGCAACGCCTACTCGATTCGCGGAGTGCGTTCCGACTGCCAATCATCATGGCGGGCGCCATGCTGGCGAAGTCGCGACGGACCGTCAGTAGCTGGTTTCGCTCTGCCGGCGTCCGTGATGATTGGGATTTCTTCTATGATCAACTTGCCGCGATTGGCCCAAAAGTTGCATCGCTGATGATACCGATCCTATCGAGCATCGTTGCCCGATTCGATCCGGGGCCTGATGGCTACTGGAAACTGGGCCTCGATGACAGCCCTACCAAACGTTACGGACGCTGTGTTGAAGGAGCCAACGTTCATCACAATCCCACACCCGGGCCAGCCGATGGACAGTGGCTTTATGGACACAACTGGGTCTGTCTGGCGATCTTGATTCGGCATCTATCTTGGGGCACCATCGCGCTGCCGATTCTCTCATCTCTCTACGTCCGAATGTGTGATGTCGATCAGTTGAGCGAGAAGTACGGTTGGGAATTTCGCACGAAACATGAACTAGCCGTCGAGTTGGTCAAGAAGCTGGTAGGCCACATCCGATGGTTGGGCTCTCTTGCAAAGATCTTGGTCGTCGCTGATGGTGCGTACGCGGCTCGGCCATTCCTGCTGCCGATGCAGGAATTGGGAGTGACCGTGGTCAGCCGACTGCGCAAAGATGCCAAGTTGTTTGACGTTCCGCAGGCGCGGAAGCCGGGTCAGCGTGGGCGTCCTCGAAAGTACGGCAAGAACCGGATCAGTCTTTCCAAGCGTGCTGGACACCGCAAGGGTTGGCAAGCCCTGGTCTATGAGCATCGCGGCCAGGAAGTGACCTGCCGCTACAAGAGCTTTGTTGCCACCAGCGAAATGGTCGGTGGCGAGATTCGGGTGGTATTGGTGACCCACAACGACGGTGGTTGGGCAGCATACTTCAGCACCGATACTGAGATGGACGCGCAAATGATTCTGGAAACAGCCGCGGATCGCTGGGCGATCGAAGAGCACTTCCACGATGTGAAAGAAGTATGGGGCGCTGGGCAGCAGCAAGTTCGCAACGTTTGGTCGAACATCGCTTGCTGGAACGTCTGCGGGTGGCTCTACACGCTTGTCGAACTGGAGTGTTGGGACAGATCAGCCCATGTGTTGGTGGACCGAAGCCATCGTCCCTGGGACAATCCTGATCGACGGCCCTCTCACGCGGACCGTCGACGGTGGGTTGCCGGTGAAATGCTGACCCAACGATTTTTCGTGGACATACCCAACCGATCCGAGAAGCGAAAAAGGAAAGCGATGTTCGACACACTCATGAGCCTCGCGGGCTGACCGCTATCGTACCCTCACGCAACGATCACACCTAAGATTTCAATTCCACAATGCTCATTCTGTATGTTCTCGCCTAAAGTGCAGTGGGTAACGAAGTCCATCAACAACACTCGTCGGAACTGCAGCAATCACTTGGCTTGGTCGAGAGGTTGTAGCCGGGGCCTTTGGTGACGCTGGGTGGGCGTAGTTCTGATCCTCCGGTGCACTCGAACGGATGTGCGTTTTCGGGATCGATTGCCTGACGCGGTTCCACTGCGATGAAGTGGTCGGCGTACGGTGGGCGAGTCATGATTTGAAATGTTTTTCGGCAGACCGCGGTTCGCTTCCCTCGCTGGAAATTGTGCCCGTTGTCGTCGTGGACTCGGCTGAAGGGACCTTTGTAGATGACCGCTTCGTGGTGTTCAAAACAAGGACCTTCCTTGCCTTTGTAGGCGATGACGGTGGTGGAGCGAAATTCGATTCCATCGACGGTTTGCCAGGGTTCGTCCTGCAGCATCGGCATTTCGATACCGTAGAAGCCGGCATTTTCAAACGCTGCCAGAAAATCGTGTTCTTGGTAGGCGCCTGATATACAACCGCTCCACAGTTCGCCGTCCTGCTGCATGTATTCGGGTACCGGTTCGTCGGAAACGATGTCGCTGATCACCGCACGACCGCCGGGGCGAAGGACGCGGAAGATTTCTCGGAACAGTTGCTCCTTTTCTGTGGCATCCACCAGATTCAAAACACAATTGCTGACAACAACATCGATGGAATTGTCGGCAATCATCGGTGACTCACGGCGCATCTGGGAGATAAAGCTTTCCAGCTTCAGCAAGCCCGCTTCGTCGTTGACCGGATTCTGTTTCAAAAAGGCATCCAACGCGTCGCGATCGATCGCCATGTCCTGAATCTTGCCTTTGTGAAATTCGATGTTGTCGTAGCCAATCTGCTGTGCCACCTGGGGTTGGCTTTTTCTTGCCAGCGCCAGCATCGTGTCGTTCATGTCGACGCCGATCACCCGGCCTGACGGTCCGACCACCTGCGCCGCGATGAAGCAGATCTTGCCGCCACCGCTGCCGAGGTCCAACACGGTTTCTCCCTCGTCGACGTACTTGGATGGATCGCCGCATCCGTAATCGCGATCGACCACTTCTTGAGGGATGACTTTCAAATACCGCGTGTCATAGTCGACCGGGCAACAGAGTTGAGGTTCTTGTTGTTGTGCCGCCGCCGCGTATCTTTCGCGGACGGCGTTTTCGGTATCAAGGGTGTTGGCCATTTCGTTTTTGATTACTCGCTATCGCTGGTGACCACCGCGCCTGCACAACTACTGCCCGCGCCCGCGGTGCAGCCGTAGCAATGATCGGCAACGGCAATGGGTTGATTTTTGAAGGATTCCAAGGAGTCGACGGACCATACCGTCGGTTGGTCGCCCTTGACCCCGACCGGCATGTTCAACATTTGATTGAAGTCGCAGTCGAAGATGGCACCGTCCCAGCCGATCGACAAGAGCGATCGGCACATCACACGATCCGCGGCGACGGGATTGTAGTTGTCTGCCAACAACCGCATGTAATCGTTTAGCTCTCCCTGTTTCAACAGGAATCTCGCGTATCGTTTGATGGGGATGTTGGTGATGGTAAGAAGGTGATCAAATTCGATCTGATAACGGCTTCTGAGTTCTCGATGATAATCGGCCTCCAACTTCTGTTGATCGGGAGGCAGTGACGGGCCGGTCGGATTGAAGACCAGGTCAAGCCGTAGCGAACTGCCGTCGCGACCATACCCAAGTTCATTCAGGCGTAGCAGCGCATCAATGCTGCTTCCAAACACTCCTTTGCCGCGTTGGCCGTCAACGTTGTCTTCCAGGTAGCAGGGCAGGGAAGCAACGACATCCACTTGGTGGTCAGCCAGAAACTGGGCAACCCACTCGTATCCCGGTTCGGAAAGAATGGTTAGGTTGCAGCGATCGATCACTCGCAAACCGCGCTGCCGAAAGGTGTCCACCAACTTGCGAAAGCTGGGGTTCATTTCCGGTGCACCGCCAGTCAGGTCGATTGTTTCTAGCGAATCGCAGCCGAGTGCCAGTTCCATCACCCGGTCGGCTGTTTCCGCGTTCATGTTTTGGCGAGTTTTGGTCGGACCCGCTTCCACATGGCAATGAGTACAGGTCTGGTTGCACAGTTTGCCAAGATTGACCTGCAAGTCGGTCAAGGCGTGTCGAACCAACGGTCGACCGTCCTTGGAAACTCGTTGGGAAAACGGTTCGACGACGCCCGTCGGCAATCCCGCATCAATGACCGGCAACAGTGAAGACATAGACAGCAAACCAAGGAGATAACACTCATTAGGGATGGACAAACTGGTCGCATCCCCGCCAGGGGGCTCAAAATAGGACTCCGGCGTAGCCGACCACCCTGGCCCGGTCGCCAGTGATATCGCCCGACGTGGCGTAAGCGATCTGATCGTACTGGGGAGTTTTTCCCAGTTGCTCCAGTGTCATCAAAACTAGCGCTGCCGGCACCCGACCACACATGCTGATGTTTTCGTCATCGCAGACTCGCAACAATCCCGCAGGATCGTTGTTTTGTAGCATGTCGAGCGCGAGGGCGTCGCGCCGCCGGTTTTCTGCATCATCGGCAAAGTGATTCATGTCGCTGCTGATGACAAGCAACGGTGGATCCTCCAGGCTGCGAATCCAATTGGCAAGCGCGGCAGAAGCCGGCACCAGCTCTTCATGCGACGCTCCGTTCATTGCGATCGCGGCGACTCGTGTTTGGGGGGCCAGCCGATACAGCAGTGGCAACTGAACTTCGATGCCATGTTCCTGACGATGGGCGGCGGCATCCAGCTCCATGCCGGGAACAGCCTGGGCAATCTGCTCCGCCAGATCGGGCGCGCCGGGCATACCCGCCGACGGTGAAAGTTCCCACCAGTCGTGCGGGGCGACCGCCCAATCCACTCCGTCGGCGGTATGTTTGGGACCGATGATCAAGACGTTTTTGGGAATCTCGATTCGTCGCCAAACGTCAGCGGCTACCTTTCCGGAAAACCTCAAGCCGGCGTGCGGCACCATCGCGGCGGCGACCGATTGCCGTTGGATGGAATCGTCGGCAGGCAGAAGTTGATCCACCAATCGCTCGCGGTCATTGTCCGACGCCGGGTAAAACCCTCCCGCGACCCCCGGCGGGCGGCGAGTGACGGAGGTTTCAGCTTGCGGCCCCATCGACATCGAAAACTTCGGCTCCGTGCAATCACAAACGGCTGAGTAGACGTGGACCGCGGATGGCCGGAAGGGTTGTTGGGATAACGTTTCGTCGAACAACTGCTGCGGCTGGGACGATTGGTCGAACCCCAGCGACCATCGTGTTCCGTCGAGCGCCAAGATCGCTCGCCGCTTGCAATCCATGCCGCCCAAATCGGCTTCGGCATCGTTTCCGTGATGAACGACACTGGACAAAACGGCCAAACGGATTTGCCAACCGTTGGCCGCGCCGCGTCCGGCAAGCGAGTTGACTGCGGTCTGTGTCAACCGAAGCAACGTGGCCTGCAGCGGAACGCCATTTCGCAGCGTGAAGTGCATCCAGCTTTCGGGAGACTGGTCTGGGCCAGTAACAATCTGCAAAACGACTCCCGGCACGGTACCGTCGGTGACCCCAACTGCGTAATAAAGAGGCGTCGCACCCGCCTGCATCGCCACCAGATTTTCGTTCACCCAACCTCGCAGCAGACCAAGCTGCTGCGGATCGATTGCGCCGGTTTCGACACTGTCGGTCAGCTCAACGGCATTGGCAAGCGGTCCGCCAAAGTCGACACCGTCAAAGATCTGGATCGACGCCTGATCGCTGCGCCAACTTGCCTCGACCAATCCCGCCTTGCGGCATACCGCGTCCAAGAACTGTCGCGAATTCCAATTCCTTTCTTTGGCCACCGACGGCAACAGCAATCCCGCGTTTTTGCCCATCGCGATACGGAGACCATGTTGGCCAACTTTCACCGCATCGATACGGGCATCCCCGTCTGCTCCGATCGGCCGCGGTGGACCAAGTATCGACACCGTCAAATCGAGGTAAGGCAATTCGACCGGCGTGACCGGCGGCATCCTTGGATCGGCGACGGTGGTTCGATGGCCGGCGTCGGCCAGCGCCGCGGCCAGTTGAACCGGCGGCCCCTGCAATCCACAGCAACCGCGCAAGGTTTCACCCCGTTTCAAGGTCACGTAGACACCGGAAATCGGTCGCTGCCCCAATTCGTCAAGCAAGTGGTCAACACCTGCCGGCTCGGTTCCGTAGGCGGCACCGCACACGATCCGCGCCGCCGCCTGAAGGATGCGAGTTTGTTGTTCGGCGCTGAACTGCAAATCGGGTTCAACAGTTGCATCTTGCATCGTAGTTTCCTGTGCTTGCGTCGTAGAACGTGGCGGGTCCACTTGGCTGATTCGGATCGGCTGGCGGCGCTGTCCCCAATTTCCTGGCACCGCTTCAAAGCAACCGGCTACCTCAAATTGACAATGGCGGCATCGGTTTTGGTCGAGCGCGTAGTGACCAAGTTGATGCCAGTCTCGCTGGATCAGCAATTGGCCACAAGACGGACAATAGGTGCTTTGGCGGGCGACGTCGTGTACGTTGCCAAGATAAACGTATCGCAAGCCGGCATCGCGCGCCAGGTTGTAAGCCTCGATGAGAGTCTCGTGCGACGTGCGCGGCCGGTCGGTCATGCGAAAATCAGGATGAAACGCGGTGAAGTGAACTGGCACGTCACAACCGACCGTTTCCAGCACCCAATCGACCATGCGACGAATTTCGTCTCCGTCATCGTTGGCCTCCGGAATCACCAGGTTGGTCAATTCGACCCAACAAGGTGTTTCGCGACAGGCATATCGGATCGTATCGAGCACCGGATCCAGATGGGCGCCGGTCAACCGATGATAAAACTCCTCGGTGAACGCTTTCAGATCGATGTTGGCCGCATCCATCGAATCAAAAAACTCACCCCGCGCCTCTGGAGTGATGTAACCGGCGGTGACGGCGACGGTCTTGATCTCTTCAGCGCGGCAGGCGGCCGCGGTATCGATCGCGTATTCGGCCCAGATCACCGGATCGTTGTAGGTGAACGCCACGCTGCGGCAACCTTGTTGCTTGGCCGCTTGGGCGATTCCCTCTGGCGTTGCTGTGTCGCTCAACCGCGCGACCTCGCGGCTTTTGGAGATGTCCCAGTTTTGGCAGAATTTGCATCCCAAGTTGCATCCGGCGGTTCCAAAACTGAGCACGGGAGTGCCGGGCAGAAAATGGTTGAGAGGTTTCTTTTCGATCGGATCGATGCAAAACCCGGTGCTGCGGCCGTAGGTATCCAACACCATTTTGCCGTCGCGATTGGCGCGCACGAAACAGAATCCGCGGTCGCCCGGTTTCAGTCGACAGGCACGCGGACACAACTGGCACAAGATGCGTCCGTCTTGCTGGGGGCTCCACCAACGTCCCAGCGCGTCGCCGGCTTCGTTGAATTCAACTGTGGAAAGGCTACTCATCGCAGCTCCCAATCGTCTTCGTTCCGCAATCGCTCCAAAACGAATCGCGGCTGTGGGGAAGGATCGGCGGCAGGCAGATGGCGGCTGGTGGGACGCTGTCCTCGGCCCCCGATCGATTAAGATGTATTATCTGCCGATATCTGTGCCCGCGAAAGATGCGTTTCTTGAGACGGTTTCTGACCCTGTTGTTGCTGTTGTTGTTGGTCACCAAGGTGGCAGCCGTCCTCGCGCGCGGTCCGGTCGCCATCGAAATGGACGCCTTCGGGTACTGGCGATTCGCGGCGCTGGTGATGTCGGGTGACGTGTTGATGCTGAGCGAACCGATCGCCTTTCGGACTCCGCTTTACCCCTATTTTGTCTCGATCGTTCGGGCGATCACCGGCGATGGGGCGTTGCTTTCGATCGTCGTTTTGCAGGGTCTGCTGAGTGTTGCATCGATCGGCATCGCCGGGCGGTTGGCTGTGCGGATGACCAAGTTGCCCAACGCGATGCCGCTGACGTTGCTGGCATCGCTGCCGGCCGTTTCGGCGTTGACCTTTTCGGCCGCTGTGCTGTCTGAGACGTTGTTCATCTTCTTGATGATGTTGAATCTGCTGGCAGTCATGAACTATGCGAGGTCTGGCAGCAAGTGGAGCGTTTGCTGGTTGGGATTGACCTTCGCGGCAGCGCTACTGACGCGGCCGATCATCATCTTGCTGTGGATTCCGCATTTGCTGTTTGTGCTGTTGATTCACTTTCGGCGCTGGCGGCGACTGCGAAAAACGGCGCGGACTGCCGATGTAAAACTGCATCATCGCGTCGGGCATGCGGCATTGGCGGCGGCCACGATCGGGCTGTTGATCTCGCCTTGGCTGCTCCGCAATCAGCACCTGTTTGGATCGCCCTTTGTGACCGAGTTCGTCGGTCGCAATGTTTGGATTGTGACGTTTCAAGACGGATCGGGTGCCGGTTTGGAACTGCCCGATACGCCGGCGGCCGAAAAGCTGCAGTGGCGACTTGCCAACGTCAAGGCCCAAGAACATTGGCGCGACACCTGGAGCGTCTCCGATGCCCTGGTCCGATCGGGTTTAAACGACGCTCAAGCCGACCGGCTGATGCGAAGCGTGGCGACCGACGCGATCCTCGTCAATCGCCAGGTGTTTGCCGAAAAAGCGGTCCGGCGAATCGTCAATTTTTGGCGTTGTACCGCGACCGATCTGCCGGCCCAAGGGGCCAAGGGGAACTATCGTCGACAATTCACTTGGGCTCGCGTTGTTCCCCCTGTTGATATCGCGATGAAATATCGCTTGAGCCAATCTGTCTGGGGCAACACCGCGCTTGCCGCCCTGATCGGCGCGGCAACCATTTTGTTGATCATCAATTTTCCGACTCGGCCCTATGGCATTTGGCTCCTGCTGATCTTCAGTTACTTTGCGGTCGTCACGGGCGTGTTGGAGATCCCTGCTTATCGATATCGCATCGTGATTGAACCGCTGGCGGCGCTGACGATCGGGGCTGCCGGTGCCGTGTTGTTGTCTTGGCGTCGTAAACCGGCCGCATTGGAGGTGGCAAAATGAATCGCGATGAAGTGGAGTTGTCGGTGGTGATGCCCTGCCTGAACGAGGCCGATACGGTAGGTATCTGCGTCGAAAAGGCGGTCCGAGCGATGCGGCAAGCCGACATCAACGGCGAAGTGGTCTTGGCCGATAACGGCAGCACGGACGATTCCAAACAGATCGCCCAATCGGCCGGCGCGCGCACGATCGATGTTCACGAACGCGGTTACGGCGCCGCCCTGATGCACGGCATCGAAGCGAGCCGCGGTGGTTTTGTGATCATGGGGGACGCCGATGACAGCTACGATTTTCTGGAAATCCCGGCGTTTACCGAAAAGCTTCGAGAAGGTTTTGATCTGGTCCAGGGTTGCCGATTGCCTCGGGGAGGCGGTCGGGTGATGCCGGGGGCGATGCCGTTTTTGCATCGGTGGATCGGCAATCCGATGTTGTCGTGGCTCGTCCGGCAGATGTTTCGGATTCCCATCAACGACGTCTACTGTGGAATGCGAGGGTTTCGCCGCGAGTTGTACGATCGCTTGGACCTTCGTTCGCCGGGAATGGAGTTTGCCACCGAAATGATCATCAAAAGCGGATTGCACGGTGCGTCGATGAGCCAGGTGCCGATCACGCTGCACCCTGATGGACGGGAGATACATGGTCCGCACTTGCGAACGTTTCGAGACGGCTGGCGGACGCTCCGCCTGTTCTTGGTGTTCAGCCCCAAGTGGACCTTTTTTATTCCGGGCTTGATTCTGATCGCGCTGGCGATGATCGGATATGGATTGGCGATCCCCCAAGTTCGAGTTTTCGGTGCCGCGCTGGACGTTCATACTCTGTTGGTCGCCAGCCTGGCAGGATTGCTCGGTTGGCAATGTGTCCTGCTGGCGACTCTGGCTCGCATTTTTGCTGGTCGCGAAGGGATGATGCCTCCCGACGATCGATTGGAACGTTTAACAGTCGAACGTGGGTTGATCTTTGGCCTGGTTGCCGCCGCCGGTGGTGTCGGCCTGGTCGGTGCGGTCATCTATCAGTGGTGGCAACAGGATTTCGGCGAACTGGATTATCCCGTTACGATGCGGTTGGTCGTTCCGGGGGTGACCCTGGTGGCGCTCGGTTTCCAAACTGCCATGGCCGCATTGATGGCGGGTGTGTTGAAAATGCATCGCCGTGATCGCGCCTCGAAACGAAGCGAAAAATCGGTTGAGGTCGCCACAACATGACAGTGTCGTGGCTGCACGGCCGGTTCATTCATACTCGGCGAGTGGAGGTGTTGGCTGAACACTTTGCGGACCTGATTGCCCGCGATGCGTCAGTGTTGGACGTGGGCTGCGGCGACGGACTTTTGTCTGCCGCGATCGGCCAGCGGAGGCCTGACATTACGATTCGCGGCATCGATGTGCTCGTCCGAGACAAAACGGCGATCGCGGTTGATCCGTTTGACGGAGAACAAATTCCCTTTGATTCAGCAGCCTTTGATACTGTGATTTTGGTGGACGTGTTGCACCATACGAATTCGCCGCAAAAGTTGCTTGCCGAAGCAGCCCGCGTGGCATCGAAACAAATCGTGCTCAAGGATCACTATCTGCGTGGCTTCGCCGCCGGCCGTACACTCGCTTTCATGGACCGCGTTGGCAACAAAAGGCATGGCGTGGAGATTCCTTGCAACTATTTGATGCAGTCCCAGTGGGAACAGCTTTATCAATCTTGTGGTCTTCGTGTGGCGCAGTGCCGCGAGAGCTTAGGGCTCTATCCGCCGCCTCTTCGTTGGTTTTTTGAGCGAGGACTTCATTTCGTTGCTTCGCTTGAAGATGTTGCGCCAGAGTCCAGTGGGAGCAGCGACCCATGACTGCAGATTCTGATCCGCTGCCGACCATCCTTCGTCACGTCGACGCGGGCGAGGTCTGTTGCGATCCTCAGTGGGAAGCAGCCTACAAGAGGTTCGAAACGGCGGAGGAGGAAATTGACAAGTTTGTTCGTCGCTTGCGCCGATTCGGAATCGACCAGCTCGACAAAGATTCTCGCATCGTGGAACTGTTTTGCGGTCGGGGCGGCGGGCTGGTCGCGCTTGGCCGATTGGGTTTTCAAAACCTTGCCGGCGTCGATCTTTCGGAAACACTGTTGAAACAATATCGGGGGCCGGCAACGTTGCACCTGGCCGACTGCCGGTCGTTGCCTTTTGACGATGCATCGTGTGACGCCGCGATCGTCCAGGGAGGGCTTCATCATTTGCCGACGCTTCCCGATGATCTGGAGCAGGTCCTGCTGGAAATCAAACGGACGCTCCGGCCGGATGGAGCATTTTACGCTGTCGAACCTTGGCTTACCCCGTTTCTTCGCTTCGTCCATGCGGTGGTGCAGCAGCCGATGGTGCGAAAGGTTTATGCCAAAGGCGACGCGCTGGCGGCGATGATCGATCGGGAACGGCAAACCTACCAGCAATGGCTCAGCCAACCGGGTGAACTGCTGGAGTTGTTCCATCGTCACTTTGACGTGACCGAGCAACGAACGGCTTGGGGTAAGCTGGCATTGGTCGGGAAACCGAAAAACGGATCGCTGTAGGCCGGCTTGTCCCCAAGTCGGCGATCCTGCATTTACCGACTTGGGGCAAACCGGACTACCAGGCTGTGAAACTCAGGAAACATTCCAGGTTTCTCTTTTTTGAGTTCCACGCGTGTTTTCGACTTCAGTTTCCCGGCACATCGGCCGACATCCACCTTCCGCCGCCGCCACGCGATTTCCTAATCTTCTCGTCGGCCGACTTTTCCCAAGTCGGCGATCCTGGAAACCTTGGTCGATGGAATGACTTGGTCTTGAACCGGCTGGCCCTCCTTTTCGTGGTGACGTGTTGGATGCCGCTGGCGGCTGCGCCGGCGCAAACCGTCGATACCACGGCGTCCAGCGGCGATTCGGCGGCACCGACGTTGGTGCAGCAGCAGCCGGTCACCGTTCCGGTCGAGACGCTGGAAATGCTTGGCGGCGGACCGGAAGAATGGACCAGCCCGGAGGGATTGGCAAGCACGTTGCAAGTGTTGTTGCTGCTGACGGTGCTTAGCCTGGCACCAGCAGTGTTGTTGATGACCACTTGCTATGTGCGAATCATCATTGTGCTGGGATTACTGCGACAGGCGTTGGGGCTACAGTCTCTTCCGCCCAGCCAAGTGATGACCAGTATCGCCCTGTTCATGACGCTGTTTGTGATGACGCCGGTCTGGACTCGCGTCTATGACGACGCGATCAAGCCGTACACCGACCCGGAAGTGGAAATGTCGTTGCAGGAGGCTTACGACGCCGGTTCGATTCCGATTCGCCAGTTCATGTCTCGTCAGATCAAGGCTGCTCAAAATCATGAAGACGTGTTGCTGTTTTACGGCTACATGGATTCCGAGGCGCCGGTGCCAAGCGGATTTGAAGATGTGCCGATGCGAGTCCTGCTGCCGGCCTACATCCTGAGCGAACTGAAGACGGCGTTCATGCTGGGATTTCAAATCTATCTTCCCTTTTTGATCGTCGACCTGGTGGTAGCCAGCGTCACGATTTCGATGGGAATGCTGATGCTGCCGCCGCAAGTGGTTTCGCTGCCGTTCAAGCTGCTGTTGTTCGTGCTGGTCGATGGTTGGCGGTTGGTGGTGTCCATGCTGATGAACAGTTTCGGAACATTGGGCTGACGGTTCAGCCGTCATTTTGGAAGGAAGAAAAACCGTGTTAGACGCACCCACCGCTGTCGATCTTTGCCGGTCGACGTTGATTGCCGCCGTGGTGATTGCCGCTCCGCTTCTGCTGGTTGGCATGGCGGCCGGACTGTTGGTCGGACTGATGCAGGCGCTGACCCAGGTTCAAGACCAGACAGTCGCCTTTGTGCCAAAGATTTTGGCGATGGCTGCCGTGTTGATCGCCTGCCTGCCTTGGTTGGTGACCCGGATGGTGGAATTCACTCGCGTCGTATTTGAAAACGCCGGTTCGCCCTGACGGGGAATCGATTTTCGTCATTTGACTTCACTCTCCCTCTGGGCCCTCTGGGAGAGTCGGGCTCTCAGGCCCGGAGAGGGTCGCTCGCCGTGCCTTTCCTGGGCCTGAGAGCCCGACCCTCTCGGAAGGAGGAAGAACGGGCCGACAAGTATTGTGGAAATGGATTCACTCGCTCAATGGTTTGTCGATCATCTGGTGCTGGGCGTGTTGGTGCTGACACGGCTCAGCACTTTGTTGATGGCGATGCCAGCGATCGGCGTCGGTGTCCCGCGGCGGGTACGAGCCTTCTTGGCATTGTTGATGACCGTGCTGTTGTTGCCCCCGGTGGCGGAGCAAACTCCGGTTGATTCTCTTCCCAAGATCGAACACCTCGTCGATCTGTCGATCGCGATCGCACGCGAGGGATTGGTCGGAATGTTGATTGGTGCAACGATCCAATTGATCATCACTGGATTGCAACTGGCCGGGGAAGCGATCACCAGCACCAGCGGTATGCAGTTGGGGGATGCTGTCGATCCGACCACGTCCAGCAGCATGCCGTCGATGGCCCGCCTGGTGGGCCTGCTGGTCACCGCGGTGATGTTGGCGGTGGGTGGGCACCGGTTGATCCTGAGCGTGTTGGTTGACAGCTTTCGAGCATTGCCGGCCGGAAACGTGACCTTTGATGATTCGATGATGACGTTGGTCGTCGATCAGCTTGCCGGCGGCATGGTCGCCGGCGTGCGCGTTTCGGCACCGGTGATCGCCGCATTGCTGCTAAGCAACCTGGTCACGGGACTAGTCAGTCGAACGTTGCCTCAGATCAACGTGTTGGCGATCGGATTGAGCGTCAATGCGCTGGCGATGTTGGTCGTTTCGGCCCTGACGATCGGATCGGCAGGTTTGATTTTTCAAAACGAATTGGCCGACTTGATCCGCCGTTTCGGCGAGCTGTGGTAACGAGGGAAGTGTCCGATGGCCGACAGCAGTGGCGACAAAAAACATCTAGCAACCGACAAGCGGCGACGACAGGCTCGTGAACAGGGCCAGGTGGTCAAGAGCCAAGACCTGACTTCGGCGGCGCTGCTGTTGTCGGCGCTGGCGGCACTTTGGATGTTGGGCGGGCCGGCCGCCGAACAACTGGCTGGCGCGATCGCCGACGCGCTGTCGACGCCGCGGATCGCCTCGGTCGGCAACGCGGACGCTGCCAACTGGTTGCTTCGATCGAGCGGCCGTTTGGCGATCGCTTCGGTGCCGATGCTGTTGGCGATGTTGATCGCCGGTGTGTTGGTCAACGTCACTCAAACCGGACTGATTCTTTCGCCGGCCAAGATCACTCCGAAATTAACCAACATCAGTCCGCTATCGGGCGCCAAGCGGATTTTGTCGCTACAAGGGGTCGCCCGGCTCGGGTTTGGGTTGTTCAAAGTGCTGGTCATCGCCGGGGTCGCCTTCGCCGCGCTGCGACACTATCGAGACCCGATTTTGTCGCTGGCGGCGCTGAGCGTTCCGCAGATTGCCAGCACATTGTTCCGTTGCCTGATGGGCACCTGCGTTTGGATCGGCGCCGCGCTGTTTGTGCTGGCCATTTTCGAGTACGCGTTTCAACGTTGGAAGCACGAAAAAGACTTGATGATGAGCGACCAGGAGTTGCGCGACGAACTGAAAGAGACCGAGGGGGATCCGCAAGTGGCCGCCCGTCGCAAACAGGTGCAGCGTCAGATGATGATGCAGCGAGCCGAGACCGAAGTTCCCAAGGCCGACGTGGTGGTCAGCAATCCGACCGAACTGGCGATCGCCATTCAATACGACCCGCTATCGATGCCCGCGCCGATCGTGCTGGCTAAAGGAGCAGGAGTACTGGCACAAAAAATTCGCCGCATCGCGTTGGAAAACGGCATTCCCGTGGTCGAACGCAAACCGCTTGCCCAAGTGTTGTACAAGACCGTCGACGTGGGAGACGTCGTCCCGGCCGAACAATACCAGGCCGTCGCCGAAGTGCTGCGCTACGTCTACCAAATGCAAGGCAAAGAGATCCCCAAGGCGACGGCTGCTTAACCGAACAGCGTCACTTTGTGTCGGTTTGAAGAGAAATTGTAGGGAAGAATTGCGCGAATGCGATCGAGTTTCAAGCTTTCCGTACTCAACGAAGTGGTACTCGTACTCCTACTCGATCTCAATGTGAAAGGGCCCCATCGAGTACGAGTACCGGCGAAACGCCTGAGCACGAGTACGATCACAAAACACTGGAAAAGCTGAGTCAATGCTCCGCAATCTTGACATATCGATCGATGTCAAGCAGCGAGAATTCGTCTTGGACAAACTGATCATTGTCGCGCGATGATCCAAAATCATTCCAAACGATTTTGATGTCGGTGAACTTTCGAGTTTTGACGTGCACCGGCGGCGACGATTTGATCTGCACTCTTGCCGCCGCCGAGATGTTGATTGCCACCGGAACGTTGCCCCGTGTCGGATCTTGTTTCCATTGGATCTCCTGAGCGAAAATTCTTCGCTTCAACTCCGGCGACGCGACACTTTGCTTTTGAATTTCGTAGGCCACGGGAACGAAGCTGACAGGCGAGAACTTCCAGAGATGGATTTCATGCAAACGCTCATCGGACAACACTGCTCTTACATCAATCCAATCACCGGCATCGTTGCGAGAGGGTCGGACCTCGACGGAGGAAGCTTTCGCGAAAACTCGATCGACCATCTCGTTGGTGTCCGGCGGTTCCCAGACGGTTCGATTGAACATTCCGAGACCCAGGCTATCCAAACGAGGATACCGCTCATTGTCGATGGCACGTCGAAAATCTGGATGCTTTCGCTTGGCCGTCCTGCTGCCGAGTCGATGGTGCGATACCTCCCCGCCTCTGATCTGAATGACCCCAACGTCGGCAGCCCAGTTGTCCAACTGCCCCCCCATCGCTTGATTGACCGTCAACGATCGCTGATGGAAAGCGAAGAACAGGAACTCATT
Source organism: Rubripirellula sp. (assembly GCA_965222745.1). Taxonomy (GTDB): domain Bacteria; phylum Planctomycetota; class Planctomycetia; order Pirellulales; family Pirellulaceae; genus CBDCUW01. The sequence goes on along the minus strand of CBDCUW010000005.1, from coordinate 2,841,472 downwards.
CTCTTCGTCAAGTCGAATTCTCCACTCGGAAATCGTCAAAGGGAGAATCGCCTTTTCCATTTCCATCGATTCTTCCAGGTGAAGGGAGACATCGTAAGGTCCCCTTTCCGCCATCAACGTCTTCGCGGCGTCCATGTAGCTGAGCGCTTCGGCTTTTTCATCCGCAGCCACCGTCGCAAAAGGCAGCAGCAATAGCATCAACAGAAAACCTGCCCGCACAGGCCAACTTGCCGCCGCCTCATTCACAGAATTGCCAGTTACAAGGTGTCTATTGTTCGTTTGCGCAATCATCTGATCATCATTCAACCTCGCTGGACAGAGAGAGTGCGCTTGATTGCAAAATGAAGGGTACGTTCAGGGTCTGCCGAGATTTCTTTCCGATCAACACACAGCGAATGGTTGAGTCTTGATCGGATTCGATTGGCTTTTCTTCTGATTGCATCGATATCTCAAAGTGACTCACCGCGCCGGCATGACGTACCAGCTTTGTTTCAAGCTTCTTGTCTTCGAGGTAAAACTCTCCAGCCGTTGGCGTCGAAGCAGATGGTTGGTGGTTTCGGTCGAAAACCATCAGTCGAGCAACCAACCTGTCGTCGTCTTCGTTTGATGAAAACCTGAGCAGCGATGGAAACAGAGATATTGCCGCCTGGACATCCAAGTCAAGCACGACCGCGTCAGTGGAACCCGTTTCAATGTTCCGGATTCGTATCTCACCCGATACGCGGCCGGATTCTACGACTGCTCGTGGGACAATCACGTTTACCAGTCGCCTCTGGTAATCGAGAGCAGTGGTTATCCCTTCCAGTGACTTCGAAACGTCGACATCAACTAGCTCTTCTTGCACCAACTTATCCGCGAAGATCGGAAGCTCAACATGCTGATTTTCGGTGCCTTCTGGAACACGGACACGCACGCTGGCGCTTTTGAAACCGACCACGCCACTTGCTGAATACTGCGCTCGAATCGAAAAACGAAAAACTCGCCCATCGTGCGCGATGATCGACACCGACTGTTCGGCTTTTGATGGATTTTGAGGCGTGCGAATGCGCCACACCATTTTCATCTTGTCGCCTGGCGCTAAACGTCCTTGCGTCGGTGAAACCGAAAGGCACGAACATCCCGCTTCGATTCGCGTGAAGTCAAAGCTCCGCTCGCTATGATTCTCAAGCTGAAGGTTGCATTGGATCACTTTGCCGGGAAGGAAGTGCCCCAGTTGCAAGTCCTTTCGAAACAGCCCACGGTCCTGGTCACTGAAAACTAACTTGCTATCGACATTCACAACATCGATGTCGCCGTTGCTTTCACGATCAACACCGGCTGATGTTTGAGCCAGAAGTTCGCCGCAAAAAACACAAACGCATCCAGCGAAGATGCGCACCGTTGACCCAAACCAGCGAACCATAGCTGCCTCCATGGTACCTGTTAGCCACTTTTAAAGATGTTGATCGCTGGGCAGCGAACAACTTGCTGATATCGATCATAATATATTATTATTGATTGTCTATACCAGTACAGTTCAATTTTCCTGAGAGAGTGTCGTTAAATTTCATTGTAGGCCGGCTTGTCCCAAGTCGGCGATTCTGTACTCGCCGACTTGGGACAAGCCGGCCGATTGAGCGGATTGCCGAGAGAAGGATGAGTGTGCAATCCGGTCCCTTCGCGGATTCGAGAGTTTATCGAGGCGAGTTTGAATGGAGCTGCAATGGGGCTGGGTTGGTGTTTGCGTGATATTTACGCAAGAAAGAGATCGGATGGTGCCAGTGGTCGGTGGGGTAGGTCGTAGCCGATCACCTCGGTTATCGTTGTCCCGTATTTGGCTAAGTGGGGCGGTGCGAACTCGTACAGCGGCCACTAGATTTCCGGAAGAACCCTTGTCAGTCGGTGCCGGTGACGGCCAGCAACCACCACTCATCGAGGTTGCCCAACAGCACGGTTTCATCCAACACTCGTTCTCCTGCGAACCAATCGCACCACGGCTCTCGCGACGAATAAGCTTCCACCGAATGGTATTGGCGTAGCAACGCGGCATCGAGGTAGCGTCGGGCGATTGTCAGTGCATCGTTGGGACTGTCAACGAACTTGCGATGAATGCCGCCTCGAATGAGCAGGTTGGCTATCGTGCCAATCGTCTCGAACCCCGTAGCGTAATGAAAAGCTGCCGGCGGATCGATCGACAACGAACGGGTCCCGATTTGATCGGATACCTCGGCGCAACCGAGAATGCCGCGCAGACGAAGCCACTGCTCCGACCGGTCAACGGAACGAACCGGTGGCACCTGAGCGCGAAAATGCACAGAGATCACCTGGTTGGGGCTGCAATCGCGAAACAACGCATTGTGGATTAGAGAGGTGTCCGCGCCGTTGAAAAGCTTCAATGCCATCACACTTGCTCAAACGCAACAAGAAACAAAAGTGGTCGATTCGACAACTGACTGCTCGATCACCTGTCTAGTCGACCCCACGGCGCACCGCATTCTCCGCCGCGCGTCGGCATTCGGATGCTTTGGCCTGCAACTGGTCTGCCTGTTGCTGAAAGTCGCGAGCCAAATGTTCGTAGTAGAGTCGTTCTGCGATTGGGCTGCTGCCCGGACGTGCAAGGTATTCGGACATGGGCATCGTTTTGGGTGGATGAATTCGAGTGGCGTCCACTAGGGCGCCGGCGAATTGATCGGATTCATAGGACGAGGAAAAACCGATCCATCCCTTGTCGTACAACAACACACCTCCATCCACCAGGTAAAACACCGGATTCAGAAGCCGGTCGTATCCTGGAAAAAGACCTTCGGTCCACAAGGGAGTGACGCGATGTCCACATGCTTTCAGTTTGTCAGGAAGTTCTTCGCCCGCGTACAAAATGGGGCATCCCATCGTCATTTCTTGTAAACAAAGGGTAACCAGGAAGTTTGCAAGCGATGGGTGCTCCAGTACCGGTTCGTCTTCTTCCGCCACAAACCAAACCGGTGGATTTTGGCCGGTTGTTTCGGTGAACGCTTGCCAGCAACCTTGGTTTTCGGAAGCAAACAGCAATCGTGAATCCTGTACGCGTAGGAATTCGAACGGAATCAAGTGATCCTGTGTTGAAAACGGGAACGGCGTTTCACGGTCACCGGGCATGTTGCCGAGTTCGCCGTACAGTTGGGCCAGGGGGAGCGGGAGATCGACGGCAGCTAGTTTTTCGGCAGCAATGCCGTAACAGGAACGGCGACCACGCTGCCGGTCGACGATCGCAAACAGCGATTGCATGAGATGTTGTGGATCGTCGGGATGATCAAACATGGCAAAGGTGTTGAGGCTGGTTTGACGGCAAGACGAAGCGAGATGAATGCCGGCTGGTTCATGGATTCTTGTAGCATCTTTCGATACACGGAACGATCGTCAAGGTGGCTCGAAACTGCGCTGCTTGCAAAAATCAGCCACCGTCTCACTGGCACCGCGGGTGACTGATTTGATTCCGATCCCGCGGTCGTTAGATTGGGGTGGGGTTTCGAAAACTCCCAGCAGGCCCAAATCATGAGGGAAACCGTCGCCGGACAGTCTCAACACGACCTGGATCAGATCTATCGCCTGGCGGTTCAGTTTGAAGAGGAACTGCGAGCAGACAGGGAACCCCGAATCGAGGATTTTTTGGAGAGCTCTCCGCAGCTTGCCAAATACCTGCTGCCGGAACTGTTGAAAGTCGAGATCCGTATCCGCCAGTCGAGCGATCGCCAGCCTCAAGCGGATCAGTACATTCAGCGGTTTCCCAATCAGCTGCGGTTGATCGAATCGCTGATTGTCGGTGACGTCTCGCAGACGTTGTGTGAGAGCAGTCGGCGTGTGGAGGAGGAGGACGACGACGAGCCGAGGCGAGACCGCATCGGGCGTTTTCAGATACGCCGGATGTTGGGGCGAGGCGGATTTGGAATTGTCTACCTCGCTTTCGACCCCACGTTGAACCGGCCAGTCGCGATCAAGGTGCCCCGTCGCGCTCAGTTTCAAACGATCAAGCAAGTCGACGGGTTCATCGAAGAGGCGCGAACGGCGGCAAACTTAAAACATCCCGGACTGGTTTCCGTCTACGACGTGCAGGAGGAAGACGGGTTTCCATTCATCGTGCAGGAATACATCGAGGGCCCGAATCTTTGGCAGTGGTTTCAACAGAAGCAACCTTCCTTTGAACAGTTGGTGCGAATCTTGGTGTCGATCACCGAATCGGTCGGTTACGCGCACCACCGTGGGCTCACTCATTGCGATCTGAAACTTGCCAACGTCTTGATGGACACGGCTGAACAGCCTCACGTTTCTGATTTTGGCCTGGCGGTGCACGAAAGTACCCAGTCGATTCGAAAGGGATTGCGGTTTGGCACGCCGCCGATGATGGCTCCCGAACAGGTTCGCGGCGAGGGACATCGGCTTGACGGTCGCACCGACATCTGGGCGATCGGCGTGATGATGTACGAGTTGTTGGTGCGGCGCAAACCGTTCAAGTCGGAAAATGAACAAGATTTGTTCGACCAGATATTGACCTACGATCCCAGGCCGCTGCGGCAGATCAATCACGAAGTTCCAAGAGAGCTGGAGAGGATCTGCCTGAAGTGTTTGTCCAAGCGGCGGACCGACCGATACAGCACGAGCGAAGACCTGCGAGACGACCTGACCGCGTGGTTGGAAGAGACCGCCTTTGCCGAAGCTGGTTCGGGCGTGGTTTCGGCGAGCGATTCGCCGGCGGGCGCAGTGCATTCGTCCGGGATTTTCAGACCGCTGCCGCGAGTGATCCCCAAGGGGCTGCGGTCCTTTGATGCGGATGATTCGGATTTCTTTCTTGATCTGTTGCCCGGGCCGCGAGATCGCAACGGCACTCCGGAGTCCATTCGGTTTTGGAAGAGCCGCATCGAGGAGACTGATCCGGACGAGACTTTTTCGGTCGGGCTGATCTACGGTCCGTCCGGTTGTGGAAAGTCGTCACTGGTAAGAGCGGGATTGTTGCCGCTGCTTTCTTCGGACGTTTCTCCGATCTACGTGGAAGCTACCGCAACCGACACCGAAGCACGCATCCTTCGGCAGCTTCATAAGAAAGTGCCTGGCCTGACCGATGGTCTTGACCTTGTCGAATGTTGTTCGCAATTGCGGCTTTCGGGCGGCAACACCAAGATGCTGCTGGTCATCGATCAATTTGAACAATGGCTGCACGCGAACAAGGAAGAACACACGTTGTTGGTGCAGGCGCTTCGTCAAGCCGATGGCGAGCGGTTTCAGTGCATTTTGATGGTCCGCGACGATTTTTGGATGGCGGTCACGCGGTTCTTGCGGGAATTGGAAGTGAGCCTTTCCGAAGGACACAACCTTGCCTCGGTCGATCTGTTTCCCGAGCATCATGCCCAAAAAGTGTTGGAAGCGTTTGGCCGGGCCTACGGTGTGTTGCCCGATGACCCCAGCGCCCTGACCGATGACCAGCGGAGTTTTCTTCGGCAGGCGGTCGGCGGGCTGTCGGAAGAGGGAAATGTTGTCTCGGTCCGCCTGGCGCTGTTTGCCGAAATGATGAAGCACAAGCCGTGGACCCCGGCAAGCTTGCAGGAGGTGGGTGGAACGCGCGGTGTCGGCGAAGCTTTCCTGGAAGGTACTTTTGGGTCGCGGGTGTCTTCGCCCGAACATCGTTTTCATCAACAGGCCGCTCGAGCCGTCCTGAATGCTTTGTTGCCGGAGGTGGGAACGGAGATCAAGGGTTACATGCGAAGCCGGGCGGAGCTGTTGGAGGCTTCCGGATACAAAAACCGCCACCGCGAATTCACCGATCTGCTTCGCATCCTTGACGCGGAACTGCGGCTGATCACGCCGACCGATCCGGAGGGCCACCAGTTTGCCGATGATCGCAAGGGACAATCCGAGTTCTATCAGCTTTCGCACGACTACCTGGTCCCGTCCCTGCGGCAATGGTTGACCAGAAAGCAGCAGGAGACGCGGCGCGGGCGAGCAGAACTGAGGCTGGCCGAACGGGCCTGGGCGTGGCGCAGCGACCCCGATCCGCGCCAGCTGCCAAGGTTCCTGGAATGGCTTTCGATTTTGTGTTTTACCGATACCAAGTCGTGGACCGCCAGTGAGCACCATGTGATCTCCGCAGCTAATACCCACTACCTTCGTCGCATCGCCGTGTTGGCAGTACTGTTGGTGGTGGCCGGCTGCGTCGTGGTTGCCGCGCAGCGTCATCTGCGGCAAGTCGAAGATCAGCGTCAAGCCGATTCGCTGCTTCATCAGCTTCGCACCGGACAGGTCGAACATCTTCCTGGTGTGCTGAGCCGCCTGAGTGACTACCATGATCACCTTCGGTCCAGCCTGCAGGACTTGGTTCGCTCGCAGCAATTCGATCCATCCTGGCGGGCGGCGCTAGCTTTGCTTCCAGAAGACTCATCCAACACCGCCGCGGGGTCTGAAAACAGTCCATCTCTGGCGGAGTTGTTGCAGCAGGCGATGTGCCAGCCAAGCATCACTCCCGATGAGTTCTTGCTGATTCGCGACGCATTGAAAAAGCATTCGCCCGATTCCAAATCGTGGGCCGAAGACGCTTTGCGGAATGAACCGAAACTTAGTTTTCGAGCCGCTTGCGCTTTGGCCGGATGGGACGCGGAGAGTCCGCTGCTGCGAGAACATGCCGGGGTGGTTGGCGAGGAGCTTCTTGATCAGCCGCCCACCATGTCGGCGCAGTGGTCTCGGGTGCTCAATCCTGCCAAAGAGAGTTTGATCGATTGGTGCTACGAGAATTTTTCAAGCTTGGAGGAGCCGAATCAGATCTACAATTGTGTTCAAGCGATTCATACCTTTGGCGGCGGCAACCTGGAAAGAATCGTGGAACTGCTTCCGGAAGCCGGAGATGCGCAGTCGCGCGCTTTGACCGACTTGCTGCAGACCTCCGGCACTGCCGAATCGCTTCGCCACATCGAAAACCTGATCGATCACTACCAACAGCGCCCGCCTGAGCAGGATGTGGAACAAGATCGCAATGCCAGGGCGGTTGCGAATTTGACGATCGCTTTGTGGCTGTTGCAGGAGGACGCCGAACTCGACCAATGCATGCGAAACCAGGACGATCCCCGACTTCGCAGCTACGTCGAAATCGCTTTGAATCCGCGCCGCCTGCCGGCAAGCCGATTGGTCGCGTCCCTTGCCGATCCTTCGTTGGATCCCGACGTCCAGCAAGGATTGTTGGTCGCTTTGACCGATCACATCCCCACGCTTCATACTCGGCAGCGAGAGCAGGTCATCGACCTTGCCAAGCAGATGTATCGCGGCGAAGTCGATTCGGGCATTCATTCGATATGCAGATTGATTTTGCTTCGGATGGACCAACAGCAGTGGGTAGCAAAGACGGATCTTGAACTTCAGGAAACAGCCGCGCCGTCCAACAAGTGGACGCATGCTGTGTCGGGGCACACGTTGATCCATATCGACACTGGCGATCGTGAAGTGGGTGTTTCCAACATGGAGGTATCGCTGCGGCAGTTCCAGCAGTACAAGAAATCGCATCAACAAGAAAAACTAGTGATGCGAGGCGATGGAGTTCCCGTGGTGAACCTGGAGCTTCATGAGGCGATTCGTTATTGCCAGTGGCTCAATGAACAGTTCGTGCCCGACAAAGAGCAGTGGTGCTATCCCCCGCTTGCCGAACTGAAAAAGGCCAAGAACATTCAGCCGCTGCCCGATTACCTGGATCGCACGGGATACCGCCTATTGACGACCAAGGAATGGGAGATCGCTTGCGCGGCCGGCGCCAAAACACTCCGGTTTTATGGCCACGACCCGAATCTGCTGGGTCGATACGCGTGGGACATCTCCACAGCCCGTGGCATTCTGTCGGCCGGAGGAAAGTTGTTGCCGAATCGCTACGGGCTGTTTGACGTGTACGGAAATGCACGAGAGATCTGTGCCGACGTTGTCAAAGACCGTTTTCATTTCTTCAGTTGTGGTTCTTCGGCGATGTCACAACCGGACGGTTCGGTCAACGCCTTGAGGCCTCGTCGTTTGTATACGTCTGTCAACGATGCCGACCCCTACTTGGGCTTTCGCATCGCGCGGACGACGGGCAAATCGGACCGCGAGGTGGAACTGCCGGAGTAAATTCACTTGCCAACCCCTGGCCGCGAACTATCCTCGGTGCCGTTGAACTCCAACAACCGAATCAACGTCGCACCGAGTGGGAGAATCAAGTGATGGCAACCCGATTTCAAAGGAGCCTGGAGGAGTCAGGCGGCTCGTCGTGCAGCAGCGGTCCGGGGCGCCCCTGCGGCCAGTGTTGTGCGTTCAAGTGGGATGTGATCATCGGCGATTGGGATGTCGTTCAATTGTGTGAAGATCCCGACAAACGGTGCACCAGTCCGCCGCCGCCGTCGGCCGACTTCATTGAAGAATCCGACCGCGTCGCCTGCCAACCGTGTTACCTGGAAAACCAGGTGATGCCTTTGGCAAGAGCATTGCCTGCCGAACTGGTGACCAAACGATTCACCGTTACGCTCCGTTCGGTACGCGATCCTCGCGTCGTCGGCCGAGTCGATGAGTTTGTGGTTCCGGGCGGAACGGGGCAAGTGTTTTCACGCAACTTTGGATGGTTGGTTAAGGCACAGAATCACCTGCAGAAACGTCAACACACTTCGGTCGAACCGACCAACCTGCCGGTAACATTTCCTCAAGATCGCGACGAAGCGACCGCGATCGGTTTGGAACTTCAGGAAGGCGATTCGTTCAATCAGTATTGGGTGAACGTGGCCAAGTCGGCCCCTTGGTGTTGGCTGAGGACGCCTGAATGGGACGTGCTCACCGTGCGGCTTCCGCTCTAGCACTGCTGATCCGATTGACGTGGGAAGGCCGATGGATACCGCCAAATTTTTCGATCGTGTCTACTGCATCAACCTCGATCGTCGTCCGGATCGTTGGCAACGGTTTCTTGATGGCGTTCCATCGGATTGGCCGTTTGCCAAAGTAGAACGGGTCGCGGCGATCGATGGCAACCAAGTGCCCGCGCCCGATTGGTGGCGTCCCACCGCCGGCGCCTGGGGCTGTTACCGGACTCATCACCGGTTGATCGAACAGGCTTTGAATGAAGGTCTGGAATCGATTCTGATTCTGGAAGACGATGCGCTGTTCGGTTCCAAGTTCGCCGGCGACGTCAAACGGTTTCTAGGACGAGTGCCCGACGATTGGGGCATGCTCTATTTTGGCGGCCAGCATCTGAAGGCCGACCGGGTGCCTCCCCGCAGCATCAATGAAGAAGTTTGTGTCCCTCACAACGTCAACCGAACCCACGCTTATGCGCTTCGGGGATCGACGATGGAGGCGGTTTACCGGCATCTCAGCAGCGATCGTTGGCAGCAGGGACACCATGTCGACCATCATCTCGGTCGTTTTCTTGAACGGCACGATGAACGGTTTCCCGTTTATTGCCCCCGGCATTGGTTGGTCGGTCAGGCGGGGGGCGAATCGAACATCACTCGGCGAGATTTTCCCGATCGATTTTGGAACGTGGACAACGCGGTGAAGTTGGGCAACCAACCGTTCGTTTCCGTCGTGGGGTTGCATTCTTCGGGCTCTTCGGCGCTAGCCGGTTTGTTGTGGGGTTTGGGCGTCTACCTGGGACGCGACTTGGGCGGTTATTACGGCAACCAGCCGGGCGGAGAATGTGGCTATGAAGACAGAGACCTGGCCGATATCTGCGAGTCGATCATCCCTTTTCCGACCACCGAGGTGATACTCGATCAAGAGTATTTCGCCCGACTGAAAGATTGGATTGCCGCGCAGCGGTCGCAAGCATTGCAGCGGAAAACGATTGCCGGAGGAAAGTACCCGCACTTCTGCCGCTTGGGCGATGCGCTGCAAGAGTTCTGTGGCGACAAGCTTCGCGTGATCGTTTCCGAGCGAAACTTGGATCGTTCCATCGCCTCCTTGCAACGACGCTGTGGCCACATCGATCCGGCGCGGATCGAGCAGCATCAGCGTTGGTTGTGGGACGGTCTTCAAAACTTGCAGTCATCGTTGCATCCCTCTCAACTGCTGGTCGTTCCCTACGACGATTTGCTGGAGAGCCCCGAGCTGCAGGCACAACGAATCACCGAATTCCTGAAGATCCAACCTTCCCAACTTGCTTGCCGCATCGCCAAAGCGGCCACGCCCATTCGCCTTTATTCTCACCGCCGCACCGGTATCGATTCCTGTCACGCCGCGACACCTTGATGCCCGAAACCAACGATGACCTAGCCGCCGGGGTGGGCAACGCGTGAACGATACCGTTTTCTCGTATTGGGAAGGACCGAAGTCGCCGCTGATCGAGATCTGTCAGCAGTCGCTGTGTCGTTGGAATCGAAAGGTGCGGATCCTGGGCCCCGACGACTTGCCGGCCGAGATTTTGGAAGCAACGGCGGGGATCTCATTGGCCTATCGTTCCGACTTGGTGCGTCTTTGGGCGTTGCTGCAATTCGGCGGGATTTGGGTCGACGCCGACACCGTTTGCGTGGGGACGTTGACGGAGCTGGAGCAGATTCCTCAGTGGGATCTCCTGGGCGTTTACAATCCTCATCAGCAGCGCGGCTGGGCGGCGGACGGGGTTTTGGCCACGCCGATCGGCGGTCGGCAAGGTTCGCCCGTTTTGGGGGAAATGTTTGACGAGTGCCTTCGATCGGTTGGCCGAATCCAGGCGGGCAAGAAAGTTCCGTACGGATGGACCTCCGTGGGGCTCGCCTCGGAAGCCTGGCAGCGGCATCGCCACAGCAAACGAACGCGGCGAAAGCAGCATTGGCAGTTGCATCCCGTGCCGTGGTATCGAGCTCGCGAGATCTTTTTTCGTTCGGCGCCGGCGCACCGGCACGAACAGAGTTCCCATTGGAACCCCAACGCCAAGCTTTACCATCTGACCAACGTCGTCACCAAAGCATGGAAACACCACTCGCGAGACCAATTACTCAGCGGCCACACTTTTCTGGCGTTTCTGACACAAAAGGCGCTCTGCTGTGGCGGCGCGATCCAAGGGCGGTCGCGCGAGATCTTGCGGCGGCTTCCCGACGGTCACGTTCGAGGCGCGGAAGTTGGCGTGTTTCGTGGTATCAACGCCCGGCATCTGCTTCAACAAAAACGGAATCTGGAACTTCTGTTGGTCGATCGTTGGGCGGAGTATCCACCGGGAAGATACCGGCAGACTCAAGACCATCAATCTCGATTTTCGCAGGAGCGATGGGAACACATCTTCAACGTGGTACTGCCGCGACATCTCGAATTCGCCGCCGGGCGCTACGAGATCGACCGCCGCTGGTCCGATCAGGCGGCAGCCGATGTGCCCGATCGGTCGTTGGATTTTGTTTTCATCGACGGCGACCATTCCTACGAAGGGGTGCGCAGCGATCTGATTGCTTGGGCACGCAAGGTGAAACCGGGAGGTTTTTTGGGCGGGCATGACTACAACCACCCGCAGGAGGGCACCTGTTACGGTGTGCAAAAGGCGGTCGATGAATTGGCCGGCACATGGAATCTGCCGATCGAAACGGGCGAAGACTACTCGTGGTTCATTCGCGCCACGCCGTCGTTTGTTCGTCAGGCAGCGGAGGGTATTTTGAGCGCGAACCATTGACGCGGTGTGGCCCTCCTGCCTACCATACAAGCCATGAACTACACCAACCTTCTATCGCTGCTACTTTTGCGACGCCGATCAGGCGGGTGATGAGGGTTTGTCCAGACCGTGGAACAGCGGTCACACCACAAAAGACGCAATAACCCGAGTCGCCCGGCGACTCGGGTTTTTTTCGTGTTCGTTTCCAGTATCCTCCACGCTCGAAGGACCTCGCCTGAAAAGGACCAGTCAGATGTCACAGCCCACCGCCGAAACCGACGTTGATGCGGGCCAGTCCGCTTCGCCGGAGCCTCGCACGATCAAGATTTTCGATACCACTTTGCGCGACGGCGAACAGTCGCCCGGCGCAAGCATGAATTTGGCCGAAAAACTTGAGGTCGCTCAGCTGCTGGCCGAAATGGGTGTCGACATCATCGAAGCTGGTTTTCCCATCGCTTCGCCCGGTGACTTTGATTCGGTCAAACAGATCGCTCAAACGGTTCGCGGTGCGACGATCTGCGGTCTGGCCCGGTGCAACGACAAAGACATCGACGCCGCCTGGGACGCCGTCAAGCATGCGCCGCAATCGCGCATTCACGTCTTCCTGGCGACCAGCGCGATCCACCGCGAATTCAAACTTCGGATGACTCCCGACGAGATTCTTCAGCGGGCGATCGCCGGAGTAAAACGAGCCGCCGCCTATTGCGACGACGTCGAGTTTTCTCCCGAAGATGCCTGTCGTACCGAATACGATTTTTTATGTCGAGTCGTCGAGGCGGCGATCGATGCCGGGGCCACCACGGTGAACATCCCCGATACCGTCGGCTACGCGACGCCGCACGAGATCTTTGACCGCTTCAAAATGTTGCACGATCGCGTGCCCAACATCGACAAGGCAGTGGTCAGCACCCATTGCCATGATGACTTGGGCTTGGCTGTCGCCAACAGCCTGGCCGCGGTTGCCGCCGGGGCAGGGCAGATCGAATGCACGATCAACGGCATCGGCGAACGGGCCGGTAACGCGGCGCTGGAAGAGTTGGTGATGGCGATGAAGACGCGCAATGATTTCTATCATTGCAGCACCAACATCGATTCCACTCGCCTGGTTCCCGCCAGCAGATTGGTCAGCAAGACCACTGGCATTCAGGTACAGCGAAACAAAGCGATCGTCGGACGCAACGCGTTTGCGCACGAATCGGGAATTCATCAAGACGGCATGCTGAAGGAACGCAGCACGTACGAAATCATGCTGCCCGAAGAAGTGGGGTTCTCCAAAACCGATTTGGTGTTGGGAAAACACAGCGGGCGAGCCGCGCTGGCCGATCGCGCCAAAACGCTCGGATTCACTCTGACCGGCGAACAATTGCAAACCGTTTTCGAGCAGTTCAAGTTGCTGGCCGACAAGAAGAAAGACATCTACGACGGTGACATCGTCGCGCTGGTGCAGCAGCAGATCAGCGGCAGCGGGGAAGGGGAGTGGTCGCTGGTGGATTACGAGGTCACCAGCGGCAAATCGCGTTCACCGCACGTCAAACTCACGCTTCAGCACGGCGATCAGGAACTGACCGAGAGCGTCGATCAAGGCGACGGTCCGATCGACGCCGCGTTCTGGGCAGTCGAAAAGATCACCGGGATCCAGTTGGTGTGCAAAGACTTTCGAGTCCGCAGCGCGACGCTGGGTCGAGACGCGATCGGCGAAGTCAACCTGGAAGTCGAGTACAAAGGGCGCAGCTACCGGGGCGTCGGGGTCAGCACCGACAGCGTCGAAAGCACCATCCTGGCCATGCTCAACGCCATCAACCGCATCATCGCCGAAAAAACCGCCAGCCAATCGTAGGCCGACTTGTCCCAAGTCGGCGAATCCTCATTGACAAGCCGGCCGGTTCGAAGAACCGGCCGGCGTATCGGTTGTTTACCAAAAGAGTTCCACCATCCGCTATCAGCTTGGGAATTCTCTTAGGCAGGCACGGCTAGGGACGGATGCTAGGTAGAAACAAGTTTTCGCGTGCTTGTGAATCAATCAGGCCCTCCAGCAGTAGATTCCGTGAAGTCGGTGAAGGGACGCTACGTTTCCGCGGTATTATGACTCGCTTCTTTTGATTTCGCATCATCATTTTTATGCTCTCCGGATCCACGGTGTCGTCCACTTCATTCTTTTCAATAGGAACCGTGTAGGAGTGGGCATCAGCTGTGAACCTGTCGATCGAATCGATCACGAAGCGACCTTGCCCGTCAACGATGTATTCATTTTTTTCATTTTTCTTGTAGTGATAGTGCTCAACGTCCATTTGCGGTTTGGAATAAGGTCCTGCCGAGTCGTTGATCGCATAATCCAAAATGGTGAACACCAGTTGAGTGAAATTCTCTTGGGTGCATTTGTCACTGCAAAGACGAATGTGCGTGCCGCAGTAATTACCGACTTTGTCACACGGGCTGCGAAGGAACTTCTTGCCTTCCTCCATTTTCAGCGGCCGAATTCGACAGCAGCCACAGCATACTTTTTGCGCGTTGTCAGGTGTTTTTTCCACGCCAACCCAATCCTGTTGCATGTCGCAACAGTTGGTACAAAGATCATTTGGATTGTCGAGGCCGATTGCGCGACGATACGCGCAACGCATCAGTTTCAACTTGGTGGGATCGGACACAGGCTCGATCTGCCAACTGCCTCCGTTACTTCGGGACAGTTGCTGCAATGATAGGGTTGTGTGCACTGGTCCATTGAGCGGGCTTGCCGACAGTGCGCCTGAATCCGTTACCTGCGCTTGGCCAGCCTTGGGTACGGCAAAGAATGGCAGCGCGTTGGGGTTCTGTCTGAACATCGCCAGGTTATCCAGAACCTGTTTCTCGTAGATGCCTGTTAAGGTTCTCGCCTGACGGGTGTGGTTGTAACGCAACTGCGTGTGCGTGCATCCGGTGCCGAACACGGTGAATGCAAACGCACAAACGAGCAGCTTATAGGGTGAACGCATCATGTCCCTCCATGAACTTTGGATGCTTTTTGTGGCAGACTGCAGAGACTTCAAGCTGTCGAAGCAACCACCGTGGCAGGTAGTCAGGTCACAAATGAAATCCCCGCACTTTGGGGTATCGGAATGACCCAGCCTTTATTGGACTCAGCTGGCACAATTGCTAAAAATGAACCGGTGATCGCCACGGTACACGCGAATATTCGAGTCGAATCGAAAGTAACGATTGTACGGGACACGGTATCTCTGAATCGGCCGGTGCTTCCCTTTGCCTGGTAAATCTACACGACGCTCGATAACGCTGCGTCGCGGCTTGGCCAAGCTGGTGAGCCGATCTTCACCGACGCTGATTCAGGAAGTGATCGCCTGGGTGAGTTGCAGGATACTTTTCGCGACGACAGAGATATCAGATCGGGGCCAATGAGGAACACGCACATTGGAGGCATCGTCGCTGACGATCGCGGCGATGGAGGAGTTTTGGGCTCCGATCGGTGCGGCGGATTGAACCGCCCGCCAGACTTCGACTTTCGGTGCCCGGGTTTGCAGGTCCCCTTCCACGAGCACGAGATCGCATTCGGCAAACAACGGCGCCATCGCTGCGTATCGGGATTCATCGGTTAGGTCGTCGTTGACCCGTTGGAAAACCGCCGTCATACCAGGCGAGAGGATGCCCACGACAGGGGAGCCTGCTTCACCGTGCCGATGTGAGTCCTTTCCGGGTGTATCGAGCTGGTGATGATGGTGAGTGTGTTTGATGGTACCCACTCGGTACCCTTCGCCTGAAAGGTACTCCACCAGTTCAACGATCAATGTTGTCTTGCCGCTATTCTTCCGGCCGACAATGTGGACTCGATTCATCGTCAAACGAGCATCCTTGTCACGATTGCTGCAGCCCGCTTCATTGTGTTTGAATTTGATGCAAATCGGGCGCCCCACACTCGTACGGATCGTCGGGGTCGACGATCGGCTTGAGATGCTCGCCGGGTGGGCGATCGATGGGCCAATGGTGTATTTCGGTGAGCGATTGCCACAAGACAAGCAGCCACTGGGACAGTGCACCAAAATACTCGACCCGACTTTCTTCGCACATCTGCCAGCACACTGCCGGCAGCCAATCTTGCATGTGGTCTTGCGAGAATCGCGACAACGCGTCGATGACGATCTTGTGGGACGAAGAATCGGGAGCGCGTGAGGCGAGTGCCATCAACATGGCGATGAATTCAAGTTGACAAAGCAAATGATCGGGACGCTCACCCGTGTCGGAGCCCCCTCGCCATCCGAACGCGTGGTAAAACCCGCTGACATCACCCAGGATCGTTCCTTTGTCACGGCGAATGTAGGACGCTTGGTTCAGCGGGCAAGCGGTCGCACCATCGAACAAACGGCAGTACTCGTTTGACCAATCGTCCGTCGAAATCGAACGGGCGCAGCGGCCGACTTCGGCAAACGCGGAGCTGGGAGTGAGTCCAGGCGAATCGTCAACAGCCTTTTCGCAAGCTGCTCCCAAGGCTGCGCCCAGCAGTTCATCAAGCTGCTGTGGTGGAAGCTCGAACCAAGGCGATTCGCCGGCGCCGTTCCTGGGCAGCGGCGGGCGTAGCATCTCGACGGTCAACAAAACCAGGTCGGCTTGTGCGGCGAGGGTCACCGAATCGGCGTTCATGGCTGAATCCTCATCGGCGTCCAGTTGGTAATGTTCTTTCGGCCGCCGCGATTTGCCGCGCTGCCGTCCCAAACCGCAAAGGCGATCAGCTGTTGATCGGGATTTTCGTTGAATCGCGCGATCAGCGGATCCGCAGACTCGATCGGTCGGTCAATCACCACGTACCATTTGCCGTCATTCCAGACACCGCGTCCTCGGCTGGGCGTCTGGCCGATATGTGTTGCACTTCCGAAGCCATGAGCGGTCAGTTCTTCCACCGGATTTTTCCGGTCGAAGTCCGCCATCGGATTGCCGGCAGACTCCGCGATCATCCATTGTTTCGAAGTTGGATTCTCAAAGGATTCGTTCATGTGGTGAGGACCTTCCCCTTTGGCAAACCAGTAAAAATCGTTGTCCGAGTGAGGATGAAGTTTTTGCACATCCTGAAAACCTTCGTCGATATCTTTTTGCCAAGTCGCCTTCCAGTGCAACATCCGCACCGGCATCTTGGGGCCACCCATCGTGTAAGGCGCACCGTCGCTCAACGGGAATTGCATCGCGACCGCGTCGGAGAACTCACCAACATCGCTGCGATCGGCGATTTCGGGTTGGTTCCAGCTGAGCCGCCAAACGTAACGCTGATCGTCGCGAACTGCTTGCACGCTCAAATTCGCTACCGTGCCATCGGCAAGCATGGGCTGGGCGACCCGTTGAGGCGTCAAGGCGACCTCGGCGGTCGCGATTTTGTCCCAGAACGGATCCAACGGGTTTTCGGTTCCCGGCGCCGCTGAGACCCGGGTGACCTTGACTTCGGGGAGCGGCGCTTCGGCGGCAGCCGCGCCACTGGCCGTTTGGGGCCCGGCAGATGTTGCCGGGGTAGAGACACCACCACCGCCGTCATCAAGGGACGGAACGACAACCACGACCGGCCGCCGTGTGGCGATGTAGATCGACGCGATCATGACCAGCACGATCAACGTGGCTCCGCCAATGATACCTATCAGCATCCGGTTGTTGTCGTCACTGCGGTTCATGTTTTGAATCCTCGCCTGGAGTGCGTTGCCCATGTGCGGATCGAATTGGCGTGAGCGAAGTGCATTCCGCAAGTCACGCCGTGTTGTGGCGATACGCTCCGTGTTGTTCGTCGAAATGTTTGCGATAGAAAGTTGGCTCGGTGAACGGAACGCGGGCGACCTCTTTCCCGTCGACGTCCCAGCCGACCGCTTCATCACCTTGCACTTCGTAGCGGGTGATGATTCGAGGACTGGCACCGAACAACATCAGCGCGCCCAGCAACTGCTTGTCGTCCTTCAGGTTGCGGTAGATTTCCTTGGCCTCTTCAACACCGGGACCAAACAGCTGCTCCAGAAACGGATCGGGCACGTGCACCGGCGGGATATAGAAGACATTTGGCGCCGTTCCGAATTGAGGGTAGCAGGGCAAAGCCAGTTTGCGAATCTTGACGATGTAGTCGAGCGGATTGTCCTCGCGAGGCTCCTCTTGCGTCGACAGGAATCCGTGCATCCGGATCTTGCCGATGCAAGATTCGACGCACAGCGCCACGTCTCCCTGTTCGACTCGCGGGAAGCATCCGATGCACTTCTCGCTGGCCCGATGGATGACGTTGAAAAAGACCTTCTTGTAGGGGCAGGCTTGGACACACTCCTGATATCCGCGGCAACGCTGTTGGTCGACCAGTACGATGCCGTCTTCTTCGCGCTTGTAGATCGCCTTGCGGGGACAGGCGGCCAAACAGGCGGGGTTGTCGCAATGGTTGCAGATCCGTGCCAGGTAAAACATCCAGCCGTTGTGGGTGCCGTCAAAATGCGAACCCTTGTCAATCATCTCAGATAAGTCGTCTTCCCCTAAATTCGGAGAGGCGTAATCACGCTCGGTCGGCAGATGTCCAACCGGCGGAAGCACTGGCTGCGGTTGACCTTCGACTGGCGGTGCACTCTCATCTTTTTTATCGAAGATGGTGATCGAATAGAGTTTCTTTCCGTCCCAAGTTGCCGGGCCGCACTTGTCCATCAACTTGGCATCCCAAGCGTGTGGATAGCCGCCATACGGTTTCGTTTCAACGTTGTTCCAGAAGATCGTTTCCTGGCCCTTGCCGCTGGTCCAGCAGGTCTTGCAAGCGACAGTGCACGTTTGGCACTCGATGCACTTGTTTGTGTCGAACACGTAGGCCACTTGCCGTTTGGGCGGTGCGGCGGCGTAGGGATACTCTTGTTCTCGGTCGATCTGCCAGTTGTATCGCTTGACCATCGTCGTCGTTCCCTTTTGCAATGACTTCGTTGCTGGTCACCTACTACGCTTTTCGCTGGACAAACCCGCCAGCCATGAATTTCTTTAGCAACTCGCTCTCGTACGTTGGGCGCAGCCCAAGGGCGGCGGGCCGCCATAGTCCCTTGCCGCCGATGCCGCCAGCTTCGGCTCGTGTGATCCTCACCATCGCTTCGCGCGGCGCACCGGTTGGGCAATGAACGTCGGGGACAAAGCCTTTGGTCATGTCGTGCGTCAGCAGCTGTTTGACGTTCAGCGAATCGGTCATCCAGGTCGGTTTGAGGAATCCGCGCGTACAGCTCTGGTGGCTTCCATGGCGGAACATGGCCTTGTACTTGGTCGTTGGCGACTGGGCCAAGCCGGTGGGATGCTGCTTGGCACCGGCAACGGTTCCGAAGGTCGCGCCGTGTGCGTTGTGCCACATTCGCGTCACGCCGCGCGGTGTGCCTGGATAGTAACGTGCCCGGGCCATCAGCCGGGCGACCTCATGCCCTTGCGGGTTTTTCTCCCAACCGTGGAACGGGCGATCCTTCGGGTCGGCGTCGATCCACACGTAGTCCCCTTCCTCGATACCCAAACGTTTCGCGTCCAACGGATGCATGTCGACGTACATCTCGCCGACCATCGGCATGCGGCGATCGGCCCGGTTCATGTCGCCAAACGGACCGAACCAGACCGCGATGATGTCAACATCGGTGGGTGTGGTGTGCGCGCCATGTCGATACTTGGGTGTGTGAAAAATGAACTCGTAGCCATACTTTTTCAGCGGGTGTTCGGTCTTGAGTAATTCGTCCACCGTTTTGATGACGTGCCGCGCTTGTCGTGCATCGCCCGACAAATCTTCACGCGTCGTTCCGTAGTCTTCGGGAGTCTTGGGGCGAAGAAGCGGATGCTCGGCAGCCACGATGACATTCGGTTCGTAGAACGTTGAATCGATCGGTTCCCGGTGCAGCACCAGATTTTCGCCGCTGTCGATAAACTCCGGCTCATCTCGGTAGAATTCCAGTCGACCCGTTCGCGTGTACCAAGGCTGATGCTCGTTCGATTGTTCCCAGCCACCCGCCTTGGGATAGGTGCGAGTCTCCATGATCGTGGGAATGCCCTCCGCCGCCTTGGCTTCCAAGTCCTCAATGCGATGCCCGCGAGTGAGATTGGAGTGGTCAAGAATTCGCTGCAGGTAAGGACGCGCCGTCCCCTGATGAATGAACTGCCAGTAGTCCACCATCCGTTGGTCGTCGATCAACCGACCCATCGCCGCACACACTCCCGCTGCAACCTCGACATCGCCGCGGGTGTCGTGAATCCGCGGCAGCGGCGTCGCCGGGAAGATGTACAAGAAAGGATTGGTCACGCTGATCGTCATGTCGGGGAACTTCATGTCGGCCCAACTATCGACCGGGAAGACGACATCGGCGTATTCGCAACTGGCCGTCCACCACCATTCGTTGACACCCACGAACTCCACGCGACGCAGTGTGTTGATCACCGTTTCGTAGTGACCTTTGGCATTGCCGATCAACGAGTTGGAATTCGAGACATGAATCGACTTGCTCGGAGTCGGCATGTGCGTGCTGCCGGTCAACACGGCGTCCCCGTACCGCAGGATCGTGTCACCATGATTGAAGTAGTGAACCGATTCGCCGCGGAAATACTTCTTCAAATTGGAGACAGGTTTTTCCGGATCGAGCTCGGGCGCGAACGGGTTTTCGGCAGCGTACTGTCCCAATCCACTGAAGAAGGCCGCCCGGTAATTGCCGGCGTAAGACCCGACGTTGCCGCCGATGAACCCGACGTTGCGAGTCAGCGCCGCGATCAAAAAGAGGGCTCGGTCTTTCAAGTCGTTGTTGAAGTATTGATTGGGGCCCATCCCGATCACAAACGATGTCTTTTCAGGATTCGCCGCGATCTGTCTGGCCAGCGAACGAATCGCGTCGGCGGGAGCCCAGGTCAGTTTTTCGACTTGCTCGGGTGTGTAAGAACCGTCAAGAAGTTCCTTGGTGACGTCATAGACGGTGCGGCACTTGATGTTGGTGCCGTCGGCCAGCTTGACATCAAACGTGCCGGTCAACGTTGGCTTGACGCCGGTATCAGAGAAATGCTTGCCGACCAGGTCCCGGCTGGTCGCCAGGGGAGATTGTGTTTTCTCGTCCCAAAGAACATAGTCACCCCATTCTTCGCGGCGCTCGCTGGAAAGAATCGCAGACGGCTGAAGATGCGGAGGAGGAGACTTTTCGCCCGGTTGCGTGACGACAACGCCGTTGCGCAGTTCTGCCTGCTGATGGTTGGGAAAAACATCTGCCGCTTGCAGCATCTTGCCGTTGTCCATTCGGACCAGCAGCGGAAGATCGGTGTGCGAGGTGACGTATTGATCGTCGTAGAGTCCTTCCTGCATCACGACCTGGGCCAGCCCAAGAGCAAGCGCAGGCGTGGTACCAGGGCGGACCACGAACGCCTCGTCCGCTTTACTGGTCGTCGCCGAATACTCCGCAGCGATGACAACGACTTTTGAACCCTTCATGCGGGCTTCGGTCAACCAGTGTGCATCGGGCATCTTGGTGCATACCCAGTTCATGCCCCAGACCAAGATCAAGTTCGACTTTTCAACGTTGCACAAATCGAAGTCATTCGTTTGCTGTCCCGTCACCATGGGGTGTCCGGGCGGCAAGTCGGTATGCCATGAATAGTTGTCCCAACCGCGGGCTCCGATCGCATTGTCCGGATCGACGCCGCGCACCTTGCTGTCAAGCAACGCCATCGAATTGGCCATTCGGTATTGCGCGAAAATGCGTGTCGCACCAAGTGCCGCCATGCCGCCGCGAAACTTCAATGTCTGCGTACCGGAACCCTCGGTCGCGTCGACCATCAGCGGATCGTACCCTTGTGCCAGCAAACGTGCTTTTCCTTCGTCGCCACTGTAGGTGGCGGCAATGTTGGCCATCGCTTGGGCCGAATACTCAAAGGCTTCGTCCCAGCTGACGGCGACCCATGCATCACGTCCGCGATTGAGGTAGCGATCTGCATCGACCGCTCCGGTTTGTGGATCACGTGGAAAGCCTTCGTCGACCCATTCCTTGAAACCCTTGCGAACGAGCGGCCGCTTGCAACGACGGTCACCATAGAACCGCCGCACCAGGGCAAGGCCTTTTTGGCAGACGCGCGGCTCCCATCGCTGGCTTGCTTGGTTGCCTTGCAGGTCGGTTGCTTTGGAGTATCCGAACGTCGGGCTGATACGAGTGACGACCCCGTTTTTAACATGCGCGTTGAGCACACAATTGTGCGTGTCGTTGGGGGCGCACAGAAAAGTGAACGAAGAATCCGATTGGTAGAGATCGCGGTAGTGTTTTTCCCAGTCGCGATTGGGGTAACCGCTCAGTGGATTCTCTACCGTCAGGGGCTCGATGTTTTGGACCGCCTCCTGGGCCCAACTGTCGATGGTCGCTGCTCCGGCCCCTGCCATCGTCAGCTGAAACAAGAATTGACGACGATTACCGGATTTTTCAGCCATCGTGAGTTCCTCCCATACGGTCAGTTGCATCAACGACTAGCGGTTCAGAATCCTAACGGCGAATTAACGATAGGAAATTCTGAAATAGGATGTTAGGATGATATTTGGTTAGAAACAAGCGGATTAGGGGGCGTTATTGCCCGCTGATACCTAATGCCGCACCCGGCTGCGTCGTGATGGCTTCCGGAATCGGAGCCTGGAACCGCAAAGTGACCGGTTTGACGCCTTTGATTCACGTCCTTTCGAGCCCATGATCCAACAGAAAACGACGCGAAATGCGATCGCAGCGATGAGTCGTCTTGCCGAACTTTATAGCTGCGAGTCAACGAACCTGGTTTCATCGAGAGAGATTGCTGAGAGTCGCAATCTGCCTGTGCCGCTGGTGGGCAAGATACTCACCGAGCTATCTCGTGGCGGGCTCGTGTCCGGTTCGCCCGGACCGGGCGGCGGATATCGGTTGGCCAGACCGCCGTCAGAGATTTCACTGAAAGACGTTGTTTTGCTTTTCGAGCGTGAGAGTGACGAGCCCTGTCCCTTTGGTCCGGGTTGGTGCGGTAAGAAAGAGCCATGTCCGCTACACGATTCGCTCTCGGCGATGATGGTGGAGTTCGATGAATACCTGATCCAAACGACGTTTGCGGAATTCGAGAATCGCCAACCGAGCGTTCCGATCAAGAAACCAAAAGTGTAGCGTTCGCTGACGATTCGTTCCGCACACGCTGCGCTTTCAATCGGTTTCATGAGCGCGGGCGCGCTGCCGCCTCCAGTTTGCCGCCGCGCGCTCGCAAAGGGCCGTTGCTCCATGCGGTGGCCCTGGCGGTGTTTACTTCGCCGGCAGCTCGTACTCTTCAAGCTGGAAGTTTTGAGATCCGTTGATCTGTGCATAAGCCAGCACGCTGACGAGCAGGATCACGAGTCCCACGAATCCAGCAATCAAGTTTCGCATCGAGACATCCATCGACCGTTCTCCTTCCCTAAGTGATCGTTGCGCTCGCATTGTCGCCCCGGGCAAAAGGTCGCATGACCACACTCGCTCTGTTCCCACAAACCAGCAAATCACCATTCCGGTTCGGCTTGCCAAGTGTCATGGAAGTCATTGGGTCTGGCCGCCGGCGCCGCTGTCGGCTGGTGTGAGGTTGTGAATCAAAGAATTAAAGAGTAACATATCTTCAATTCAGTTCAAGCTGCCGTTCGTACCTCGATCTGCGACGACTTTGGGTGGCTTCCATGACGAGCGATGCAATTGATTCGGCCGTTTCGCCTTTTAGCTTGCGATTGACCACCGCATGGCGTCGCCTCGTCTTCCCTGGTTGGTTGTTCGCGATCGTTGCCACGCTGCTTTTCGCGTTCTTGATTCTCTTTGGTTTGTTGGCCGTCGTGTGGGTCACGTACTCCGGGACGGCAGGGCGCCTGGAAGCTCGAATGCTCGATCTGGGATGGGCATTGCTCTCGTTGTTAGCGCTTCTTTGGGCGCTGGTGAATCTTGTTTGGCTGGCAAAAGCGGCGGCATTGAAAAACGCCACCGCCACCTACGGGCACCTTGCCGTGGTCATTGGTTGCGGGCTGACTGCGCTGGGAATTCACTTCGTTCTCTTTGCACACTCGATCAGTTCGCGACCGATTGTCATGGACTATTCCCATCGAGCGGTGAAATCGACTGGCAGTGCCGGTCCGCCCGGTGCGGTGGTCGAAGGTGACGCGGAAGAGGGCCGCAAAATTTTCTCGACCACCTGCATCACTTGCCATGGTCCGACCGGAGGCGGCATGCCCAATTTGGCCCCGTCACTGCGGGGAAGTCCCTTCATCGCTTCGGCCGATGCCGGTGCGATCGCCGACGTGATTCGTTTGGGACGCGCTCCGACGGACCCAACCAACAAGACCAAGAAAGTCATGCCGGCGCGTGGCGGGAATCCCTTCTTGGGCGATGACAAGATCGCGCACCTGGTGGCGTTTGTACAAGCCATACAAAACGAAGATCCCGGCCAGACCTCGGCTACCGAAGATCCAAACGCACCGCCGCCGGTTCAGCTCGCCAAGTGGGTTGTACCCACCGCAACGGCGCCTCCGAAAGGAATGGTTCAACTAGCGGCGCGCGATGACGTGGGTGACGCGAAGTCGATTGGGTCGCGGAATCAAGATCGTCGGTTGGAACTTGTCCGGGCGGGGTCGCTTGGTTTGACCGGAATTCATTGTCTGTTGTTGATCGGAGTGATGATCGCATCAAGCAACGTGCTGATCCGCGATCTGTGGAATGAACCTCCTCGAAGTCCGAAGGAGGCGTCCCACCCTGACGACGCTTGGTGGTCGTGGTCGACTTTGGGTTGGGTCGTCGCGACGGTGGTGTGGCTGTTCATCTTCTTGGTTGGGTTTGTGATGACGTGATTGACGTGATGCGTTTCGTGTGGTTGGGAACTTGCGATGGTTGATCATCCAGAGAGTGAAACAGTCGTCGAAGATCGATTCTACTTTCCGCATTGGGCGAACTACGTGTTTCCCGCTGCGTTGATCGTCACCATTGGTGTGTTGACCTACCTGCCGTTGGTATTGACGCTCGGTTTGTCGCCGCAGACACGTGCGGTTGGCTATCAGCCCGAACAGCCCGTTCCGTTTTCGCATGCCGTGCACGCCGGCAAGTTGAAGATGGATTGCCGATATTGCCACTGGACAGTGGAGAAAGCTGCGGTGGCGGCGATACCGCCGACGCAAACCTGTCTGAATTGCCATGCGGCAATCACTTCCGAGAGCCCGAAGCTCGAACCGGTGCGGGTCAGCTTTGAACAGGGAACGCCGGTGTCGTGGATCAAAGTGCATGACCTGCCCGACTTTGTTTACTTCAATCATTCGGCGCACGTGAACAAGGGCGTCGCCTGTCAATCGTGTCACGGGCAGGTGAACGAGATGGAAGTGGTTCGTCAGGATCAACCGTTGTCGATGGCTTGGTGTTTGGAGTGCCATCGAAATCCCCAGGCTCATCTGCGGCCACGTGATCGCGTGACGAGCATGAACTGGGATGTACTGGCTGCGACCGGAAAATCACAGCTTCAGTTGGGTACCGAGTTAGCCGAGCAATACCACGTTCAGTCCCCGCAATTCATGACGAGCTGCACGACATGTCACCGATAGCACGTCGAACAACAACCGCCGACTCACCGGCCCGCCGGCGATCCGCTCGCCAGTATTGGCGCAGCATGGAGCACTTCGCGGGATCCTCCGAGGTCCAGCAGTACATCGAAAAGGAGTTCCCGAATTTTGCCGAGGCAGTCGAGCCAACCGATCGTCGGCAGTTCTTGCGTTTGCTTGGCGCGTCGATGGCCCTTGCTGGCATCACCAGCACTGGTTGTCGTCGTTGGCCTGTCGAAGAAGTGCGACCGCACGCGGCGCGGCCCGAGGGCTTGACGCCGGGCGTAGCGGAGCACTACGCGACTTCGATCGAATTGGCGGGAGTAGCGACGGGACTTCTTGCCAAGAGCTATGACGGACGCCCGATCAAAATCGAAGGCAACCCCGATCATCCGTTCTCGCTTGGTGCCGCCAGTGTTTTTGCGCAAGCCAGTGTTCTGGAGTTGTACGACCCCGATCGCAGCCGGCATGTGGTCCGCCGCGGTTCATCCTCGGGGCAGCAGCAACAAAGTTGGGATGACTTCCAGTCCTTCGCAACGCCTCATTTTCAGTCGCTCCGTCAGGATCAGGGTAATGGTCTGGCCTTGCTCGTTCAGTCCACCAGCAGTCCTACTTGGCGGCGACTGCGCGGAGAGATCGAACAAGCGTTTCCGAAAGCTCGTTGGTTTGAGTACCAGCCGCTGCACCGTGACCAAGAATTTGCCGGCAGCCGTGCAGCCTTCTCTCAGGCGGTGCGCTGCCAATACGATTTGCGGCATGCCAAAACGATCGTTTCGTTCGACGCGGACTTGCTGGGCAGTCATCCCGCTCATTTGAAGATGGCCAGTGACTGGGCCGCCCGCCGAAGTTCGGTCGATCATGGCCAGATGAATCGGATGTACGTCGTGGAACCGGGGTTCTCGCTCACCGGTTCGGTCGCGGACATTCGTCTCCCGATGAATCCGACCTCCGTAGAAAAGGGCATCGCGTACATCGCCTATCGCTTCGGTATCTTGCGTACCAAGCCCGGCGGGTTGAGCGACCAAGAAACGGAAGTTCTTGAAAAAGCGGCTGTCGATTTGAATGCTGCTGGGCCTAAAGGAATCGTCGCCGCTGGGCCAGCGCAATCGGCGGAGGCTCATCGGCTTGCTCATGCCATCAACGAAAGACTCGGCAGTGTCGGTCGTTGTCTCTCCTACAGCGAGGAACCACTGGCGACGTCGACAGCTTGCGCCGACCAGATGGCAGAGCTGAGTGAACTGCTGCAAGGAACGGTGCTTCACACGCTGGTCATCATCGGCGGCAACCCGTTGTACGACGGACCGGCCGATACGCCGTTGGATCTGAAGTCGAGCGATACGCGAGAGTTCACGTCGATTCATCTGAGTCTGCACGACAATGAAACGTCGCGAGAATGCACGTGGCATCTGCCGGCGGCGCATTTCCTGGAAAGCTGGGGCGATGGACGTGCCTGGGACGGAACCTACACGATGCAGCAACCGTTGATTTTGCCGCTGTTGGGGGGCAAATCAGCGATTGAGTTGTTGGCGATGCTGTTGGGCCAGCCGGTTGACAGTGGACTGCCGCTGGTTCGCGCCACGTTTGACCAGCAATTTGGCGGAGCGACGCAGCAAGATTGGGAGCAGACGCTTCACGACGGGCTGAAAAAGGACAGTGGCTATCCACCGATCAATGTGCCCGCCGCGCAAGTGGACGCGAGCTACCAGCCGGCAGATTCGGCATCGGGGTGGGAAGTCCGATTTGTCGGTGACACCAAGACGCATGACGGGCGGTTTGCGAACAACGCCTGGCTTCAGGAATTGCCCGAACCGCTGACCAAGCTGACCTGGGATAACGCGGCAATGATGAGTCAGGCGGATGCGGATCGATTGAGTTTGGGCAATGGAGATGTCGTTCGCATCAGCGCTGGCCGAAGCCAGGCAAGTGTGGAGGTGCCAGTCTACGTCATGCCCGGTCACGCCAGTGGTTGTGTGACGTTGTTGCTTGGATATGGCAGGGATCAGGCGGGGCACGTTGGCGATGGTGTTGGTGCAAACGTTTACCCGCTCCGCGACCGCGCCTCGACGTACCTGGCAAGTGAATGTGAGGTTGCCAAAACAGGCCGGCAACATCCGTTGGTCTCGACACAAGTGCATCATGCCCTGGATGATGCGGCCGAATCGGCAAAGACAAAACGACTCGGTGAACGTGGCAAGCCGGGGATGATCATTCATGAAACGACGTTGCCCGAATACCTGCAGGATCATCACGCGGTTCATGGCAAGTCGCACCAGGTGCATGCGGCGCCGTTGTTCGACTTGCCCAGTGATTTCGCTTCACCGCACAAGTGGGGCATGTCGATTGATTTGAATGCCTGCACCGGTTGCGGTGGTTGCGTGGTCGCATGCCAAGCCGAGAACAACATTCCCGTTGTTGGCAAGGCAAACGTGTCGGTCAATCGCGAAATGCACTGGCTGCGAATTGACCGCTATTTCAAAGGCGATGTTGACCAGCCGGATGTCGTGCACCTGCCGATGGCCTGTGCTCATTGCGAGAACGCACCGTGCGAACAGGTCTGCCCGGTGGCGGCGACGGTTCATGACAGCGAAGGGTTGAATTCAATGGTTTACAACCGTTGCATTGGCACTCGTTACTGTGCGAACAACTGCCCCTACAAAGTCCGCCGCTTCAACTACTTCGATTATCAGGCGTCGGATCCTCGCTCCCCGGCCAAGCCGTGGACGGGAATGCCCGACAGTCAGCAGGACAATGATGTTTCACCGCTGAAAAAGATGGTTCACAACCCGGATGTGTCTGTCCGAATGCGCGGCGTGATGGAGAAATGCACTTATTGCGTGCAGCGGATCGTTAGCGCTCGGATCGATGCAAAGAACCAGCATGCCCAGGGGGATCGTGATTCGGAGCTGGTCGCCGATGGGGAAGTGCAAACCGCTTGCCAGGCAACCTGCCCGACCGGCGCGATCGTATTCGGCGATTTGAACGATCCTGACTCGGCGGTTTCCAGGGCGCGCAAGAACGCCCGCTCGTACGAGTTACTGGAAGGACAAAACCTGGGTGCTCGAACAACGTACCTTGCCAAGATCCGTAACCGCGACGCGGAAAGAAAGGACAGGACGTGAGTTCCATCAGCGTAACGCCAGCGACTGAAGATGTATCGCAATGGGAATTGCAGACAAACAATCCTAGCGAGCGTGTGCCGTTGGTATTGGGCGACAACGATTTCACCACAATCACCGATACGGTTACCGACATCGCACTGCGGCGGACTCCCACGATGTGGTACGTCGCTTTCACCGTCTCGTTGACGTTGCTGTCGCTGCTGGTTGTTACGATCGCGTACCTGCTGGCCACTGGCGTGGGCGTTTGGGGCAACAACAACACCGTCAGCTGGGGATTCCCAATCGTGAACTTCGTGTTCTGGGTGGGGATCGGTCACGCTGGTACGTTGATTTCGGCGATTCTTTTTTTGCTCCGCCAGAATTGGCGAACGGGCATCAACCGGTTCGCCGAAGCAATGACGATCTTCGCGGTTTGTTGCGCAGGGCTGTTTCCGGGAATTCACGTGGGGCGGATTTGGTTCGCTTACTGGTTGGCTCCCTATCCGAACGAACTGGCGATGTGGCCGCAAGCTCGCAGTCCGCTGTTGTGGGACGTGTTCGCAGTTGGCACTTATGCGACGGTGTCGTTGCTGTTCTGGTACATGGGCATGATTCCCGATCTGGCGACACTGCGCGATCGCAGCGCGACTCGTTTCAAGCAGTTTGCCTACGGTGTGTTTGCGATGGGCTGGAACGGATCGAATCGACACTGGCTGCGATTCGAGAAGGCCTACCTGTTGTTGGCGGCATTGGCAACGCCGTTGGTGTTGAGCGTGCACAGTGTGGTTTCGTTTGACTTCGCGACCTCGCAGCTTCCCGGCTGGCACACCACCATTTTCCCGCCCTATTTTGTCGCCGGCGCCGTGTTTGGTGGTTTCGCCATGGTGTTGGTCTTGTCCATTCCTGCGCGCCAGTGGTTTGGGCTGAAGGACCTGATCACCCATCGGCATATCGAGAACATGGCCAAAGTGATGCTCGGAACGGGCATGATTGTGGCCTATGCCTACTCGGTCGAGTTCTTCACCGCATGGTACAGCAAGCATCACTACGAACAGTTCGTGTTCATGAACCGACCGCTGGGACCGTATTGGTGGGCGTTTTGGCTGATGGTGTTTTGCAACGTCGTCGCTCCGCAGGCATTGTGGTTGACATGGGCGCGAAAACGGGTGTGGGTCATCTTCGCGATCGCGATTCTGGTCAACGTTGGAATGTGGTTTGAACGGTTTGTGATCGTCGTCACTTCTCTGCATCGCGACTTCTTGCCGTCAAGCTGGGCGATGTTCACGCCGACGTGGGTTGATCTGGGCATGTTGCTTGGCAGCTTCGGTTTGTTCTTCACGCTGTTTCTGCTGTTCTGCCGCTTTTTGCCGATGGTTGCCATGGCGGAAGTCAAGACGGTGATGCCGCAAGCACACGGTGACGAGGATCAGGTTCGTTTTGACTATCAACCGTCACCCGATACGCCGGAGGAATTGCGTCGTGGCCCGTGGTTTACTTAACAGGAGCAGACGAATCCGATGAGTAGCGATGCCCCGAAACCGTATGCGTTGTTGGCCGAGTTTGATTCGGTCGCCACGATCATGCAGGCTGCCCGGCAGGTGCGCGATGAAGGCTACTTGGTATGGGACGTTCACAGTCCGATGCCGATTCACGGCATCAACAAAGCGATGGGTCTGCGTCCGACGATCTTGCCGTGGATCACGCTCGTTCATGGATTGGCGGGAGCGGCGTTTGGGTTGTGGCTTACCTGGTGGATGAACGCGACCACCGTGGACGGGTTGTCGCCCAGCGTTCAGGGCTATCAGTTTCTGGTCAGCGGTAAGCCGGAATTCAGCCTGCCAGCGAACATTCCGATCATCTTCGAAACGACGATTCTCTTTGCGGCGATAGGAACGCTATTGGGGATGTTGGGATTGAACAAGTTACCGATGCTGCACAATCCTCTGAACAAAAGTCATCGGTTCTTGCGTGCGACGGCAGACCGGTTTTTCATTGTGATCGCGGCAGAGGACGCCTTGTTTGATCGGCAGAAGACGGAAGAGTTTTTGCGGTCCCTTGGCCCAACCGCGATCGAACTGGTCAAGGAGGACTAGGCAATGTCGACTCATCATGAAGAGCGGTTCCCGCTGCCGACGCCCGGAAGGTTGGTGCGGGAACTCCGTTTGCGCCGACCGCCGCTGTGGATGGTGTTGACGTTGGTATTGGTCGTGATTGCGACTTGGGTACCCCTGGCGTTGATCTACCGGGCGCGTGGCACCACGTCAACGCAGCCACGCGTT
This sequence comes from Rubripirellula sp., assembly GCA_965222745.1. GTDB lineage: Bacteria > Planctomycetota > Planctomycetia > Pirellulales > Pirellulaceae > CBDCUW01. The sequence continues at coordinate 2,811,019 of CBDCUW010000005.1, read as the reverse complement.
CACTTTTTCATGGACATGGACAAGCAAGCGAAATTTGGAACACAGGTGGGACATCCATGGTTTCTTGACGGCCGTGCGATGCGACAGCCGGTGGAAGGGACCATTGCACGTGGTCGTCTGCAACTTGACCAGCACTTCTACGATGGTTTTACGACCGACGCTGATACGGGAGCGATTCAGTTTGTGACCTCGATTCCGGCGCAGCTGCCGGTCGACGATGTGTTGCTCGAGCGCGGGCGTCGCCGTTATCAAATTTTTTGTGCGATCTGCCATGGCGAATCAGGCGACGGAAGCGGCCCGGTGAACCAGCGCGCGATGGAGCTGAAGGAAGCGAAGTGGGTGCCAGCAACGAATTTGTTGACCCAAGAAATCCGAGATCGCGCCGACGGACAGATCTTTCAGGCGATTCGTGATGGGGTAAGAAATATGCCGGCCTACAAATCGCAAGTGGACCCGCAGGATCGGTGGGCAATCGTTGCCCACGTCCGAAAGTTACAAGCCACGTCGCCCGTTGCACCGCCAGCGAACCCGGCATTGGCGACTTCAGGGCCCGCGAGCAGCGCTTCCAAAACTCCAGGGGCGGTGGATGATTCTTCCAGTACGGTGCGACCATGACTGACTCTGCCAAATCTGAACGGGTCTCACAGCATCCTTCCCCCGTGTTTCTTTCGGTTTCGCGCAAGATCATCGGGATACTGTGCGTTGGCGCGTTGGTCGGGGCCCTGCTTTCGCTGCTTGGCGCCGGAATGTATTCCGGTGGGATGCGCCGTGTCTTGCTGGCCTATCTGGTTGCATTCGCGTTCGTGTTGAGTCTATCGCTGGGATCGTTGTTTTTCGTGTTGCTTCAGCATTTGATGCGAGCTGGATGGGGGGTGTTGGTGCGTCGACCGGCGGAGATCCTCAGCCTGAACGTTATCACCGTCGCTGCGCTGTTTCTGCCGATCGCGTGGTCGGTCGCCGTCGGCAACGGTGAACTCTATCCGTGGGCACAGCACCAGTCACATGAGCACCAACAACACGTTACGCAGGTTTCCACGAATGAAGCAGCTTCGGATCACGATGCACACGACCCGATGGGAAGCCTGTACGTTCACCAAACGGTCGACGATCTAACGCGCAGCAAGCAAAGCTGGCTCAATCCGGGAGCATACCTGATTCGCGCGTTCTGCTTCTTTGTGGTGTGGATATGGATTGCGGGATTCTATTTTCTACGGTCGCGTCATCAAGATGTGGCCGGAGGTGACAGCGACACGCGGCGGATGGAATGGTGGTCAGGACTATCGGTCTTCGCTTTTGGCGTAACGCTAACGTACGCGGCCTTTGATCTACTGATGTCGCTTGATCCGCATTGGTACAGCACGATCTTTGGTGTCTACTACTTCTCGGGCTGCGCAGTTGGAGGTTTTTCGGTCATTCTGCTCTGTGTTTTGCTGCTCGAACGCTACAACGTTCTTACCGCGATACTTTCGGACGAGCATCGCCGCGATTTGGGTCGACTGCTGTTCGCGTTCGTGATTTTCTGGTGCTACATCGCCTTCAGCCAATACATGTTGCTGTGGTACGCCAATGTTCCGGAGACCACGCGTTGGTTGGTCGTCCGCGGTGCTTCGCTAGCGGAGGGATATACCAATAGCTGGGGTTACTTGCTTGCCTTTCTTCTCATTGGCCATTTCGTCATCCCCTTCCTTGGCATCATGTCACGTCATGTGAAAAGCAGCAAACGGGCGATGATCTTCTGGACAATCTGGCTATTGGTGATGCACTACTTTGATTTGTATTGGCTTGTGATGCCCGAACTGGGGCCCCAGCTGACGATCGGACTGCCAGAACTGAGCACGCTCACGTTTGTCTTGTGCACGTACCTGCTGGGAGCGTCCTACATTGCCACTCGCACATCGTTGATACCTAGCCGAGATCCACGACTGGGTGTCTCGGCCGCAATGAGCGATGCGTACTAAGCTAAGAGCGTGTCTTCAATTCCATTGTAGGCCGGCTTGTCCCAAGTCGGCGATCCTGTGCTCGCCGACTTGGGGACAAGTCGGCCTACAATGAACTGCCGCAAGCGAAAAATGCTTGGCAGTCACAATTTGAAGACATCCTCTAACCTAGCGCGGAGGGTGATCAACTGGACGGGAGCGAAAGAAGTTCGACCAGCCGAAACGAGCCGCACCGATGCGCCCGGAAACCTGGTTGACAGCAAGAACGGTCCGGCTAGATTCTCCGGTGCCTTTGGTGATTGACGTTGGCATCTGCCTCGTCGATGAACAGGGAACTCCGGTGAAATTCCGGGACGGTCCGGCCGCTGTATGCCGCCCTCAGCTTCCAACGAAGTTGTTCCATCGCTCCTTTCTTTGAAAGAGCCATTGTCCGACACGGATCGATTCGATCCAAATCGGATGAGAAGGCGATGAGCGAACGGGAAGGCGGTGAGTCAGAAGACCTACCAAAGGTAAGACGATTATGTGCCTTCCTGGATTAAGGCGTTCGTTGCAGTCGATCGTTACGGTTCTTCGCGCCTCTTCGGGTGGCAACCTTTTTCGATGGACTGGATCCATTTCGATGTCCATTTGCCGGTAACTTCAGACTGCTGCTGATCGATCGCGATCTCCCCATGGGGCTCGCTGCGCGCGTTTGGAAGATGCTTGAGCAATGGGCGAAATCACTGATCCGTCAGGTGTTCCAAGCATGTCAACCTTTCGTACTACCTACAGCGAAAAGCTTTTCAACGTGCGCAGATTTCTTAGCCACAAAAAACGCCAAAAGTCGCGAAGAGGTTTTTGTGTCTTTTGGTGCTTTTTGCGGCTATCTCATCAGGCTGTTTTGGTTGCGACTCCGCCACGCTGTGTTTTTTGCTGGCTACTGCTAGCCTTTTGGAGTTTCGTTCCCGTTTTCGGAGGAATTTATTCTTCTCCGGTCGATACCGGTCACTCGATCGATCCGGCGATTGCATCCAATGATGATCGCTTCATTGCCTGGGCAAACACAATCGACGCCACGCGGACGATGTTTGGTCCGCGAGGCAGCATCTCTATTGATGAAACCGGTGGCTTCAACAGCTTGGGCGATCTTGATGGATGATCTGGTTTCCAATCCCTTTGTGATCGGCGGCCAGGTCGATTTGGACAATATCCAATTCGTCCGCCTCGTCGATATCCCCGGAAACGGTGCGTTCCTTGACAGCCAGGGAAACCCCATTCTGGATGCCTGGCTTACATCTGGTGCCGGGGGATTTGATTTTCGTCTTGGCGAAGGCATTGGCGTCGGAGTGATCAACGCGTCTACCGTTCCCGAACCTGGAAGCCTGGCCATTCTGTTGGTCGTTTCGGCAGTTGCTATTTTTCGACGCCGACGATGTTCGGAACGCCTCTTCGATGCCACGGAAGTTACACTTGAGGCGGACTGACCATTCAACGCACCGGTGTAACCTTCATGCGATGTACGATCTTCCTCTGTCTGGCGGCTAGTTTCTTCGGTGTACCCACCAGCGAAACGTTGACCGCCGGCGATTGGCCGATGTATCGCCAGGACGCCGGTCGTCGTGGCGTGGCTTCCACTGGCATCCCGAAGGATTTGGTCCTTGCCTGGAGCCGCCAGGCGCCGGAGCTGACACCGGCGTTTCAAAACAGCCGCTTGCAGTTTGATGCGGGCTACGAACCGGTGGTCGCCAAAGGGACGTTGTTGGTCGCGTCGTCGCGCACCGATTCGGTCAAAGCCTACGACGCCAAGTCGGGAAAACAGCTCTGGACGTTTTACACGGACGGTCCGGTCCGATTCGCTCCGGCGATTTGGAAAGACACGGCCTGCTTTGGATCTGATGACGGATGCCTCTATTGCGTGGAATTGGCGACCGGCCGACTTCGCTGGAAGCACCGCGCTGCTGCCAGCGATCGACGACTGCTGGGCAACCGACGATTGATCTCCGTTTGGCCAGTGCGCGGCGGCCCAGTGGTCGCCGACGGAAACGTCTACTTCGCGGCAGGTGTGTGGCCTTTCGAGGGTGTTTTTGTCTATGCGATGAAGATTGCCACCGGAAAGGTGGTGTGGCGAAACGATCGGATGGGCTACCTGTTCGGCCAACATCCACACAACACCGAAGCGATTGGTGGACTGGCTCCCCAAGGTTATCTGTTGGTCGATGGCGACGAATTGATCGTACCCTGTTCGACCGCTTATCCAGCCAGATTGAATCGGCAGACGGGCGAACTGATCGGCTTCGAATTGCCGGGGCCGGGGCGGTATCCCGGCGGCTGGTTTGCGGCACTGGATCCCGACCAGGCGCGGGCGCTGCGACGAGGTAAGTTGACGTTTGACGAATGGATCAATCGGCAACAACACGAAGACAAAGTTTACGAAAGCCGAGGTGGCGTCGAAGGCCTGAGCCGCGAGATCCGAGCCGGTGACGCGGTCCTGAAGTTTGACGATCCGCTCCCCGGAGTCGATGGCGAAATCCACTCGATGGTCGTCGCGGATGGCGCGCTGTTTGTCGTCACTCGCGACGGTCGAATTTTGTGCTTCCGCGAGCGGACCAATGCCACGGATAAGCCTCCGCAGATTTGGAAAAACGAGATTTCACCCTTGGAGGTTTCCAATGAAGTGGTGGCAAAAACAAAATCCCTTTTGGAAGAAACCTCCAGCAATCACGGCATCGCGATCGTTGCCGGTTTGTCCGATGGCGCGACCGCCCGTGCCCTGATCCAATCGTCCGATTTTCATGTGATTGTCTTTGACAACAGCGCCGATCGTGTCCGCCGACTACGGCAAGAGCTAGACGAGGCGGGTCTGTACTCAGAAAGAGCCGCGGTGATTCACTGCGAATTGGACAAGTTGAACTTGCCTCCGTACATCACAACCTTGTTGCTCAGTGAACGACCTGATGTCCCGCTCCAACCGCTGCTGCAATCCCTTCGTCCATTCGGAGGAATCGCGGTTGGCCGGCAGATCGCGGGTGACTCGCTAAAAAATCTCCAACCGGGAAATTTTCAACTTCAGCAGCATTCTGATTTCACCCTGGTTCGGCGAGCGGGACCGTTGCCGGGCGCGACTCAATACGGAGGAGACTGGTCGGCCAGCCCTGATGAACTGGTGCGATTTCCATTGGGCGTCCTCTGGTTTGACGATACGCTCTCCCACTTCAAACGTTCTCCTCAACCCAGGTTCGACGACGGAACGATGATTTCAAGACCCAAGGATTGGCGTGCACCCAGAGTCAAAGGGGAATACAAAACCGATTATCCGCTGCTTCCGCCCGTGTTGTCGGACATCTATACCGGGCGCGTGTTGGAGGATTCCGAGCGTCCCGATTTGCGCAAGACACTGAAAGCCACGTCACCTTCGGTTGCCGAACCCAGCCAGTATCGACCGCCCCGCCAAAAGGATGACTGGAAACCGGATCGGCCCGTTGTGGGTCAGCGCAAGAATCCGCTGACAGGAGAGATCGAACCGCGAGCCTTTCCCAAAACCTACGGTTGTGATGGAGGCGTCGACTACGGCGATTTTTATACGCTGCGCAGCGGCACTGCAGCGTTCTACGACAAGACGATCGAAAGCGGGACGGTCTTTCTGAGTGGGCCGCGAAGTGGTTGCACCAACAGCATCATTCCTTCCGGTGGTTTGTTGAACGTGCCTTACTTCTATGAAGGTTGTACTTGCAGTTATCCGTTGCCGACTGCGATGTCGTTGGTCGCGATGCCGGAAAGTCACGAGCAATGGTCGTCGTGGGGCGATCGCGAAATCAAGCCGTCAACGATCCAGCGTATCGGAATCAATTTCGGTGCGCCAGGAGATCGCATCGCGCGAAGTGGAACGCTCTGGCTGGACTATCCGTCGGTGGGAGGGCCGTCACCCCAAGTGAATATAGAAGTCACCGGCGACACGCATTTTCGTTATCAACACAGCGTTTGGATCGAGGGAGACGATCCCTATCCCTGGGTCAGTGCTTCCCAGGTCGAAGGGCTGGAAGACTTCAAGATTCGAGATCTGAAGCCGGGGAAATACCTCATTCGTCTCTATTTTGCTCAGCCCGATTCCATCGCACCGGGCGCTCGCCTGCAGGAGATCAAAATCCAAGGCCAAAGCGTCCGACGCGACTTGGATATCGTGGCAGAAGCAGGCGGCGTGATGCGAGCAGTCACGTTGGAGTTCGTGGGAATCGAAGTCACGGGCGAGCTAACCATCGAGCTCAACTGTGCAGCCGGAAAGACCATCATCAGCGGGATGGAACTGATTCGTCAGGACGAGTTTCAATGACAGTCGGCGTGCTCTCCGAGCTCGCAACGATAGTCCTGCGCCAGCGAGTCTGCAAAACCTTCATGAAGCGAGGGATTGTTGACAGGATGGTGCGTCCAGAATCAGTTCTTTGGGCCAAAGGTCCAGCACTTTGCATAGCCCAGGGCGAGGCAACGTGAGTTTTACGAACGTTGACGCTACCCTGGGTTTCTAGCCGTCTCCCATTTTCCCTCTCCTGGCGAGCATGGCGGCAAAGCCGCCATGCTCGCCAGGAGAGGGAATTGAGTGGACCCGAGTCGGTGGCCCCAGGTCAGCGGTATTGCTCGCGATACTCGCAAAACCTCGCCCTGGGCTATGCAAACGACTGCACCTTCGGTGCGTAAGAGAATGCTCGCCGACTTGGGACAAGTCGGCCTACGGGCGGGTTAGGTTGGTTGTTGATCGTCGGTTGGTTCTTCGGTGGTGTCTTCTTCACCGACTCCGATGTCGACGTGTTCGTCCATCACGACGGTTTGTTGCTCGGAGGTGTCGTCGATGGTTTGCTGGGGATCGTCGGTGTCGTTCAGCATGAGCTGCTCGATTTCGACGTTGTTTCCCTGGTCGCCGGCTTCGTCGGGGGAGGCGACGGGGAAGGTGAGTTCGCCGGTGGTGGGGTTGGCTTGCAGTTGCAGCGAGTCCTCGTCGGGAAGGAATGAGGTTTCGCCGCGCAGCATCCGCACTTCCGCCGGCGGTTCGGATGTTTCGTCCGGCTGGTCGCCGAGCAGATTGCCGACGTCCAGGGGGCTCGAATCGGCTTCGGTTTCGATCGCTTCGGCATCGGGCATCGACTGGTCCGGAGTGATATCAATCAGCTCGACGTCGCTAACATCGACTGCCTGAATCTCGTCGGCGCTGGGAATCGGATCGAGTTGAAGGTTGGGCGGCAGCGAGGGTTCTTCAATCGTTTCGGCCGGATCGAACGTGGCCGAATCATGCTCGTCAGATTCCACCTGGGTATCTTCTGTTTCCGAGGCAGTTTCCTCTTCGGGAGTTTCTACCACGGTGGGCCGATCGGGCAGGTCGGCCTGGGCCTCGAACTGTTCCAGCTGCGCCAGCACCTCGTCCGGTTCACTTGTCGGAAAGACGACGCCGGGTTGATCCTCGATGATGGTCGCCATCTCATCGTGCTCCTCCTCGTCGTCCGGTTCTTCCGCGGCCTGCGGGTCTTGCACGTTGGTTGGATCGGCCACGTTGTCTTCGACTTCGACCATTCCGATCGCGCCGGCGGCAAGCGAGGCGGAGGAACCGGCCGCGGCGGGGCCGATCCAGGTTGCTTGCGGATCTTCGCTGTCGCGGGTCGTATCTTCCATCCAGGTATCGGCGTGAGGATCGAGGTTTGTTTGCGACGTCGCCACAGCCGGTCGCGGAAAGAGTTCGTCGACGTTGTCTCGCAACACTCGTCGGCCAAGCTCGATCGCTCGCTGTTCGTTCCAACCGCGCTGGCCGACAAACTGGTCAGCCAAGATGCCGGCTAGGATTTGCCGGTACATATCAAACTTGGGCCAAACGAATTCCAGCTTGTAGGCGTCGCTGTAGTAAGCGATCTGCTTCGTTTGCGGCACCGCCTCCAGCCGAGCGGCCGCATCGCGGGCGATGAACGAGGGCGTGTTGCTGTACCACCAGTGTCCATTGGTGACGACGTTGGGAAAAATCCAGGCGTAGCTGACCAGTTCCTGGTTGGTCACACTTGCCAACACCGAGATCGGAAACTTGACGTTGGGAAACGAATTGAACAGTTCGCGATATTGAATCAGTGAAACGCGACTGTCGTATAGATCTTGGCCCTGATAAACACCGCCGGCGTAGACACCACGGTTGACGCCGATCATCAAGTCGAAGGGCAAACCGTACTCATCGCACAATTCAGCCAACGTCCAAAACACTCGCCGCGACAAAGCAAGCTGGTGTGCGTCGTCGGCAAGGGCGCCTTTGCGAAGAATCTCATCCAGCGCCGTTGCCGCTCGGCCGTCACTGACGTTGATCGGTTCAAACGTTGGCGGCAGCGAGATCGCGCAGGCTCGCGCGCCGGCGGCGACAAAATGCTCGAAGCGTTGTTTGAGTGAATCGCGGAGGCTGACCAGCGAGCCGTCCAATTCGATTCCGGTGCAGGCTTCCAGCCGTTGCCGCGTTTGGTACTTGGCCAGGTGGAAAACCAGGTCGTCGGTACGCAGGCAGGGAATGTAGGTATCGGTATCAAAACTGTCAGCGGGTCATCGAAATCGTTGGTCAGAAAAACCGCTTCCACGTTGCTTTGGTCCAGCACCATCTGCGGCCAATCGGCGAGTCCCATCTGGCTTTCGGCCGCGTCGTAGACCGTTTCCCAATTCGACTCGTCCAGGCGATCGCCATCGAATCCGAAGAACGTCCGACAGATCTCGATCAGCCAACTGTACTGGGCGGTGTTTTCGATCGGACCGAGGTTGCTGACCAGCCGCCGCACCAATTCGCGCGGATCGATCCCTTCCTCTTCGATTTCCGCCTTGGGCATTCCGGCCGAATGTGCCAGTTCGGTGTAGTAGTGATAGCCCAGCAGGTCAGCCAGCGTGGTCGATGCCGGTGAGTGAGGGTTGATATGGGTATGGGGATCGATCAACCGGATCGAAGAGATCGCTTCGTAAATCGAATCGAAAGCGGGATGAGGCATGAGTTGGTTTTCACGCAACGGAGGTTGGAACGGTGATGGATGACTTCGCCGCTAACCTCAACGTCTTCCCGAAATACTCCGTGTTTTGCATTTTTCCGGGAGTCATTGGTGTAAGGTTGCTCGTGCGAGGGTCTATAGGATCGAATCCGACAAGATACTTCGCGAGAGACACCTGGGAAGAACCAGTCGGATTCGGCTTGGTGGCACGCCCGCCAGAAAAGTCGAGTGCCGGCAGATCGGGTAACCGCTGCCGCATTTCGGATTATAGGCTTTCGCTTTTGTGGATTGGGCAGGCAAAGGGAAAGTGACCCTGCCAAAGGAATGTCGAGGGCGATCCCGTCCATCTTCTCTCAACGGAAAATGATGCCTTCTTGCCCGGTTTTGACGCCCTTTTGTGAAAATCAGGGCGACAAACTTGGCAAATTTCGTTGCCTTTTTCCGCTTCGGGCGCCTTACAATGGGTTTCACTTCGACCATCGCGAGCAAATCGACCGGCCGTCAAAACACCTTTGGCAGGGTACGAGTCTTTTCGCCGCACGACGATTCCTCACGGTGATTTGCTTGCGCGTCGCCACATCAAGGTTCGTTTGAACTGGTGTGGAACGAGCGGGCAGACATCGGCGGCCGCGACAGTAACCATGAATTTCGATCCCCACTTTCCCACCGATCGGCCGCTCGTGGAACTTTCGGCAGAGCAATCTGGCGGAGAGACTTCGGAAGATATTCGGCCGGCGGAAGTTGCTGGTGAGGGCAAGTCATCATTGCCATCCAATCGATCCAGGCGAAGGAAACCCGATCCGTTGGTTCAGAGCTTGATGCTGCTGACCACGATGGCTTTGATGTTGGCGGCAGCCCGATTCGCGGTTCCCGGAATCGTGGAAGAGATTCGATATGCCTGGCATCGTGGTGAGCTTCGAGCCGAGTACGAGACGGGGACCGAGGGTCTGCGCAATGTTTCGCTGGACGCGCTGAGTGATGCCTACCAGATGGTCACCGCGGCGGTAGGTCCCAGCGTGGTGCACATCGAGGTGCAGCGGCGGCCCGAGATCGAGCAGGCGGAGCTGCTGCGAATCCATTCTCGAATGCCACTTTCGGACCAAGGAAGTGGTGTGATCGTCGATTCGGCCGGATATTTGTTGACCAATCGTCACGTGGTGGCCGACGGGGAAGACATCACGGTCACCCTGAGCGACGGGCGCCGCACGACCGCCGTGATTGTCGGGACCGACCCGCTGACCGACTTGGCGGTTTTGAAAGTCGAATCGGATCGTCTGATCCCGATCACTTGGGGTGACAGCGATCGCTGTCGCGTCGGATCGCCGGTATGGGCCGTCGGCAGTCCGTTTGGATTGGACCGAACCGTGACGTTTGGCATCCTGAGCGGAAAACATCGGATGGTCCGCGCCAGCACGCAGTATCAAGATTTCATGCAGAGCGACGTGGCGGTCAATCCGGGCAACAGCGGCGGACCGCTGGTGGATGCTCGCGGCAGATTGGTGGGCATCAATACGGCGATCGTCGGTGACACTTACCAGGGAGTGAGTTTTTCGATTCCCAGCAACGTGGCCAAGCAGATCTACGAGCGGATTCGGGACACCGGCCGCGTCGACCGAGGCTGGTTGGGCGTGGCGTTGCTGGAAGTTCCCGACGATCAACTGGTGGGCGAGGACCCCAGAATCCGCGGTGCGATCGTCCGATCGGTGACCCAACGTCAATCGCCAGCGGCGATCGCCGGTCTGAGGACAGGCGACATGATTTTGCACGTCGATGATCAACCGATTCGCGATACCGGTCATTTGATGCGGATGATCGGCGCCCGTCTTTCCGGGTCGACGGTCAAGTTGGACGTCGTTCGTGACAGCGAGCGGATCGAGTTGCCGGTCCAGCTAGGATCGCGTCCCGCCGAGTTGAACCAGTAAAAGCGTGGGCTCCAACAAATGGCGGGAGATGAATTAGAATAGACGCTGCGCGGTCTGTTTCTCCCTCCCATCCGCCCTCGCGCCTTAGCAATGGAAGTTGGTCTTTCCCACTCGTCTTCCTCTTCGGCAACCGGCTCGCCGGAAGTCCCTGCTCGGTTGCTGGAATCGGTCGCGTTCTTTCCCGCCGCCTGCGGTTTGGTGATGTGCGCGGCCAGTTTCTGGAACATGGTCGACATCAATTTCGAGGGAAACAGTGGCGACCAGCTTGGCATGGACTGGCAGGTTGCGATCAAGTTGGTCATTGCCGTTTTTGCCGGCGCGATCGGATTTTGGGGATTGATCAACAGCAATCTCGTCCGGACGGCGCTGCGGGGAGTTCCCGGCATCGGTTTGGTGATGTTGGCGGTGGTGTTTGTTACCACGTCGGTCTTTGCCATTGCCGAAGTGGCGATGGTGTGCCGTGTGGCGGCGTGGATCTACATCGCCTATCTGCTATTCATTCCCACCGCGCTGGTAGCGATGGGGATTCGGGGTGTGGTCATCGCGTCGTTGATCGGAATGACCGCGAATGTGATTTTGAATTGGGGAGTCTATTTGTGGATTCCCTCGGTGGGTGTGTTTGAAGAACAGTTTGCCGGAAACACATTCATCCAGCGGATGGGCGGCTTGGGGCATCCCAATTCGATCGGACGCATGGGCGCGTTGGCCGGTCTGCTGTCGTTGGCCATGCTTCGCAGCCGGGCGCTCGCGCCGCGTTTGCCCGGTGGAACGTTGGTACTGCTGTCGATCATCGCCTTGTCGATCGCGACATCGGTCGCCACCTTCAGCCGAACGGCGATTGTTGCCGGTTTGGCCGCGGCGATATTTTTGTTGTTCGATCGGCTCGCCACGCGGGGTGGAGTCACCGCCATTGTGGCCGGAATTTTGACGATCGGGATCGGGTTGTTCACCATCGAATTGGTGACGGGCGGCGAGGTGATCGGCAAATTTTTGCTCAGCGCCGGGACCAAAACGGGAGAGGTCGAAGAGCTGACCTCGGCGACCGGTCGAACCGACATTTGGAAGGAAACCGTTCGGTTGATTGGGCAGCGGCCGATCACCGGATATGGGCTGAACAGCGCGCCGGTTTTGCTGCAAGACTACTCGCATCATCCCCATAACTTGTTGTTGCACGTGACGCTTTCCGGCGGTCTGTTGGCCGGTCTGTTGGTTGCCGCGCTGTTGCTTTGGAACATCGGTATCGGGCTGACGTCGGCCGAGCCTCTGGTTCGCGCTGTTTCGATGTATGTGCTGATATCGGGCGTGTTCGAGGACACGTGCTTGGACACGTTTGCCACGCCGTCAACCCTGTTGTGGCTGGTGGTTCTGCTTTATCCAGCGATATCGGCGGGCATTCGGCCCCAGAGATCAGCAATCGAAAATCAGGCCGCGCCGCGCTATAATGGCACCGATCGGCTTCGCCCAAAAGAAGGGGTCTGACCCTCTCCGGGCACAATCATCGTCAAAGAAAATCGCCGCCCTCCAAAGGGTCAGACCCCTTTGTTGGGCAAAGCGTTTGTTGATTCTAGATCAGGTAAGAGTTGTCGTGAGATTAGTGACGTTATCGATTTTCAGTCTGATGCTTTGTGCCTCCGGACTGAGTGCGGATTCGCCCGGCCAGCTGTTGGGAATCGCCAAAGAGAAACCGGCGGAAGGTCCGTCGGTGAAAGTGGACGGCGGATACATGGTTCCTTACACGTCGACGATTCCGGGAACGGACGTGCAGTTCACGATGATTCCCGTTCCTGGCGGAACCTTCCAGTTTGGCAGTCCCGACGACGAAGAGGACCGGCAAGACGACGAAGGGCCTCAGGTCGAAGTGCAGGTCGATCCGATGTGGGTCGGCAAGACCGAAATCACTTGGGCTCAATACAAAGAGTACATGTACTTGTACCTGATCTTCAAAGATTTTGAGGCACGGGGTGAACGAGTCGTCAACGACGACAATCGCGTCGATGCGATCACCGCTCCCACCGAACTGTACGATTCGACGTTCACCTACGAATATGGCGAGGAACCGTTGCAGCCGGCTGTCACGATGACGCAATATTCGGCTCAGCAGTTCACCAAATGGCTCAGCCTGATCACCGGCCAGCAATATCGGTTGCCGACCGAAGCAGAGTGGGAGTACGCCGCCCGGGGCGGAACCACCACGGCCTTCAGTTGGGGCGATGACCCGAACGAGATCGACGATTACGCCTGGTTCTTTGACAACGCTGATTCGGGACCGGTGACCGTCGCCACCAAAAAGCCCAACCCGTTTGGCTTGCATGACATGCATGGAAACGTGGCGGAGTGGGCGGTCGGTCAGTACAACGAAAAGGGTTATGGCTGGCTGGCCGGCAAACCGGTCAAGGCGGTCGATGCCGTGCAGTGGCCGACGACCGGTTATCCCTGTGTGGTTCGCGGCGGCAGCTGGGAATTGGATCCGCCCGATTTGCGCAGCTCTGTCCGGCTGGCTTCCCACGATGAAGACTGGAAGGAAGAGGATCCCAACTTCCCCAAAAGCCCCTGGTGGTTCACCAGTGATCCGGCTCGCGGCGTCGGTTTTCGTTTGTTCCGTTCTCATCAGCCCCTTCCCCAAGAGAAGATCGCCAAATTCTGGGAACCGACCGCCGAGGACGTGTTGAACGACATCCAATCGCGATTGGTGGGAGGCCGTGGCGGCATGGGACTGGTGAACAAATCTCTTCCCGAAGCGATCCGTAAGCTGAACGAGTGATCGGACGGTCGTTTTCGATCCTTTGAAGGTGCCTTCCAGAATCCGTAGGCCGGGACCAGTGTCCTGGCAGTGACCTTGCGCCAGGACCGCTCACCTGAACGACAGGTTTTGTGTCCCGCCGGTTTGTTATCCGTCTATCACCACCACCATCTATCCAAAGATCTGATCCGTGTACGATTCCATTGCCTTGGTCGGCGCCACCGGAGCGGTTGGCCGTATTGTTTTGGAACAACTTGCCCAACGAGAATTCCCTCACCGGAATTTGAAACTGCTGGCGTCTGAACGTTCCGTCGGCAAAGAAGTCACCGTTGGCGGCCGAACACTAAAAATAGGTTTGCTGGAGCCGGGGGCCTTCAAAGACGTTGATCTGGTGATCGCCAGCACGCCGGACGAGGTGTCGGCGGAGTTCTGCAAATGGGCCGTCGACGAAGGAGCGGTCGTGGTGGACGAAAGCGGTTATTGGCGAATGGATCCCAACGTGCCGCTAGTCATTCCTGAGGTCAATCCCGAAGCGGTGGATCATCACAAGGGCATCATCGCCAGTCCCAATTGCAGTACCACGCAGATGGTCGTGGCGCTGGCACCGCTTCATCAAGCGGCGCGGGTGCGGCGAGTGGTGGTCAGCACCTATCAGGCAACCAGCGGAGCGGGAATTGCCGGCAACGAAGAACTGCAGCAGAGCGTCGAGCGTGCATTGTCGGGCGAAGTCCACCCACCCGAAACTTTTCAGTATCCGATCGGATTCAATTTGATCCCCCAGATCGGTTCGGACAAGCACGAGGGTTACACCAGCGAAGAGATGAAAATGGTGTACGAGACTCGCAAGATCATGGGTGACGAGGAAATTCAAGTTTGCCCGACTTGCGTGCGAGTGCCGGTGATGATCGGGCATAGCGAGTCGATTTTGGTGGAGACAGAGCGGCCGCTGTCGGTGGAGGAAGCGACGGCGCTGCTGCGAGACGCCGAGGGAGTGACGGTCGTTGACGACTTGAACAACCGCCGCTATCCGATGCCGCGTGATTGTGACGGAAAAGACGATGTCTTCGTGGGGCGGATCCGAAAGGATATCAGCGGCGATCGCGGCATCGCGTTTTGGTGTGTCAGTGACAATCTTCGCAAAGGTGCCGCCACCAACGCGGTCCAAATCGCCGAGCTTCTGGTGAGTCGATCGGCGGCGGTCGGGTAAAACGGTTTGTTGTGTCACGCAGTTTCAAGCTGACGATTGCCTACGACGGCACCGATTTTGCTGGTTGGCAGGTCCAGCCTCAGCAGAAAACGATTCAGGAAACATTGCAGGATGCGTTGCAAGTGGTGGTCCACCACGCCGTCCAGGTGATCGGCAGCGGGCGTACCGATTCGGGCGTTCACGCGTTGGGCCAAGCGGCCAGTTGCTGTCTTCCTCACTGGCGCGCTTCGGCGGCCGATTTGGCCCGTGCGATCAATGCTCAGCTTCCCGATACCATCGTCGTTCTTGACGCGATCGATGCGCCGGATGATTTTCACGCGATCCGTGATGCGCTGGGAAAGCGATACCGTTATCAAGTGCAAATCGGCGGTCTGCGAGACGTTTTCGATTATCGATATCGTTGGCACCTTCGTGGCCGAATCGATGTCGATGCGATGCAGCAAGCGGCTTCGCGGCTATTGGGACGACACGACTTTGCCAGTTTTCAAGCCGCCGGGTCGGACCCCAAAATCACCACCACCCGCGAAATTCGAGCCTGCGAGTGGATTCGGCAGTCAGCGCCCGATGACCAGTCGGGCACCGATCCGCTGCGTTTGGCGTTGGAGGTCGAAGCGGACGGTTTTCTGTACAACATGGTGCGGAATATCGTCGGAACGCTGGTCGAAGTGGGACGTGGAAAACAATCGCCCAATTGGATCGATCAAGTGATCGAGGCGCGCGATCGATCGGTCGCCGGTCCGACAGCGCCGCCACACGGTCTGTTTTTGTTGCGAGTCGATTACCCGAGTTGGGAGTGAAGAGATTGTTTTCACGGCAACCTTTTTCTTCTCTGGCTCCCTTTCTCCCACTCTCCCACTCTCCCTCACTCCCACTCTCCCTCTCTCTTTCAAGTGGGGGAGAGTGGGAGTGAGGGAGGAAGGGAGCCAAAGGGGAGAGCGCTTTCCTCGGCAAGACCGTTGTAACCGGTGCAGGCTGAATGTTGGTCTGGCGCGGTCGACTATACTCGCCTGACGATGACATCCGACTCGATCACTGCCGATTCTGAACGCGACTCGCAAGCCGATCGGCAGTCTGGTGCGCCGTCGGCCAAGTGGCAATTTCTTTACACGGTGGGTGTTGCCTTTGCCATCGTCGCTTTGCAGATGGCGCAAGGGATCTTGCTGGCCAGGTTGCTTGGGCCGGAGGGACGCGGGCAGTACGCCACGTCGGTGCTGTACGTTCAGCTGCTGTTGTACATCGGGCTGATGGGAGGGCTGGAGGTCGTATGCCGATATGCGGCGGACGAATCGGTTGACAAAGTCGCGCTGCGCCGCGCGGCGCTCTGGTTGGGGATGGCCACCGGAGTGGTGACGACGGCGATTTGTGCCGTCTTGTGTGCGGTTGCGTTGCCGGCTGAAAAGCGATTTCTGATGCCGATGGCGCTGCTTTGTTCACTGAGCATCGTCGGCCAGCATGTGATGTTGATCATGACCGCGGTGGACCGCGGCAGCGGCAGTTTTGGAGCTTACAACGTTCGGCGAATGATCGCGGCAGCCGCCTTTCCGTCGTTGCTGCTGATCGCGACCTGCGTGGCCCACGTCGATTTGCTGACCACTTGCGTGCTGTTTGTGGTTGCCTCGGTGATTTCCATGGCAGCCTGCGTCGTCGGCCTACCAAAACCCTTTCGCGGTCCCACCCATGCTCCGGTAAAGAAGCTGATCCGCGAGAGTCGGCCTTACGCTTTTTCGATGTTGGTCACCGACTTTTTCGAGCGTTTTGATTTGCTGCTGATCCTGTGGCTTGCGCCGCTGATCGATCAAGGTTTCTACGCGTCGATGGTGCCGGTCGTTTACCCGCTGACCGTGATCCCCAATACGTTGGGGTTGTTCTTGTTCAACGCGGGTGCCAGCCAAGATTCTCGACTGACCATTGCGGATGTGCACCGAATCCTGGGCTCGTCCCTGGCGGTGCAGGCGGCGACCACGGTGGCGTTCATGTTGGTGGTCGGTCCGCTGGTGGTGTTGCTGTATACCGAAGCGTTCGCCCCGGCGGTCACATTTGCGATCTGGCTGGCGCCGGTGTCGGCGATCAAGGGAATTTTGCAGGGGCTGGACAGTTACTTGAAGGGCAGGGGACGGCCGCTGGCGCCGATCCGCGCCCGCGTGGTGTCGACGCTGGTGATGGTGCTTGTGACCTGGTTGCTGTTTGAAAGACTGGGTGCTGTTTCGGTGGCGATGGCCGCGCTGGCGGGCCAGGTTGTCTGCCTGATTTGGCTTTCAGCGATCGTTTATGCCGATGTCGCGGGCGGTGATGCTTCCGAATCGGCTCGATAACGGTCAAAAGGCGAGACATTTGTGTTCGTCAAACCATAATCAGTTCATGGACCGACGAATCGACGAGACGGCTGCCGATTGCATTGCCCGTGAATCTCACGTGGTACTGCTGGTCAATTTTGTCGCCCCCAACATGTTGCCCGTCTTTCAGTGCATCGCCGGTCGAGTGGGCCGATTGACCGTTTTGTCCTCGGTGGCAGTCGAATCCAACCGCAGTTGGAACCCCGATTGGGGTGACCTGGACGTGGTCGTGCAAAAGACGATCACGATCACTCGTCATCCACGGCATCCGGGCGGTTACCGAGACGTCAACTACATCCATGTACCGGTCGATACGATCGGCCGTTTGCGACGGCTTGGGCCCGACGCGATCGTTTCGTTGGAACTGGGCGCGCGCACGGCGCTGGCTTGCACCTATCGACGATTTTCTCGTCGCTGCGCTCTGATCGCTGCCGTCAACGCATCGGAGCGGAGCGAAGCAGGGCGGGGCAGGGTACGGAAATTTTTGCGCCGCCGGATCTTGCCGCGAGTCGACGGAGTGACTTTCAACGGGCCAAGTTGTCGCCGCCTGTTGCTTTCGTTGGGTGCGGATCCCGACACGCTTTGGCCGTGGTACTACGCCGCCGATCCGACCAAGGCGTATGCAGGCCCGTTGGCCGAAAAGCGGTTGGACCAATCGAAGATTTCGCTGCTGACCATCGGTGAACTGAGTGACCGAAAAGGGCTGATGCCGGCAATCGAACAACTTTCCCGCTGGGCACGGTCACAACCGCATCGGATCGTGGAATGGCACCTTGTTGGTTCGGGGCCGTTGGAATCGGCGCTGGCACAATTTGACTCGCCCCAGAACCTTCACGTTCACTTGCACGGTTTCTGTGGCCCTGAAGCGATTCGTGAACATTACCGCAACTGTGATCTGTCGCTCTTTCCGACGTTGTGTGATGAATGGGGATTGGTGGTGGACGAGTCATTACTTTCCGGCCTGCCGGTGATCGGCAGTGGCCACGCCCAAGCGGTAACCACCCTGATTCGCGACGGCGAAAACGGAATGATCTACGATCCGCAACAAGATTCCTCGTTGTCAGATGCAATGAATCGATACGTCGGCCTGCCGGAAGAAACCATTGGGTCGATGCCGCTGGTTGCCAGGGAATCGGCTGCCGAACGAACGTGTGAAAACTCGGCGAAGCAATTTGCCGAAGCGGTTTCGTTGGCGATCGCTCGCCGCCGCGCGATTGCGGCTCGCTAGTCAGCAGTCAAAGCACTTTCCTTCGCTGCTCTGCTGATCGGCGGCCAAGATTGCCGTAGCGATGGTAGTCGTGTGAGATCGATTGTTCATCCAGGTACCGCAAACATTCGATGCGGCCGTCGCGAAGCACCGGTTCGGCAACCACGGTGACAAACTCTTGGGCACACGCTTGCAGAACTTCCGGGGAAGTGCCCGAGCCAAGCAAACGCAACCTGTTGACATGGGCTTGGCCAATTCGGACGGCAAGTTCTGCGTCCGTTTCCTCCAGCGGGTGAATCAAACCGGGAACAAAATCGGCGGTGGACTCAAGCAGTTCCTTCACTTCGATATCGGCTGCTGGATCGATCGACAAAGTCACCTGCGCGCCGACAGCAACGGCGGCGGAGATCGCGATCAACGCATCTCGACTGCGGTCGCCGGTGGCCACACGAATCGACATCGAACGTACTGGCCGATAGCGGCGCAGATTGTCTTGTCCCACCAGACCCACGGAATCGAGCTGGCGCGAAAACTCCTCGGCCGCCGCCCGTCGTTGGCTGGTCATGGCATGCACCAGTTCCTGCAACACGGCCGGGTCGAATCTTGGTTTCAGCGTTTCTCGCCAATCGACGAGTTGGCTCCATTCGTGAGGCGGAGTATCCGCCGGCAAATCGCCGTTGTCGGTTTGATCCTGGTCGCCGTCGCTCAGTTGCATCAGCGCCAAAACGTAGTGTGGACCACCTGCCTTCACCCCCGGCCCGTAAGCGCTCAAGCCGACGCCCCCGAAGGGTTGACGCAACACGATCGCGCCGGTTGTGGGCCGGTTGATGTAGAGATTTCCGGCGTGAATCGACTGTTTCCACAATTCGATTTCCCGGTCATCCAGGCTCTCCAACCCGCTTGTCAAACCGTAGCCAGTCGATCGCACGATCTCGATTGCCTCTTCTAACCGAGTGAAGCGCATCACGCCCAGCACGGGGCCAAACAGTTCGGTCAGGTGGGCAAAACCGCCGGGGCGAATGTTCCATTTGACACCGGGACGATAAAGGTTGGGTTGGTCGACGATATGTTCGGGGACCACCAACCACGACTCGTCATCTTCCAACGCTTTTAAGCCGCGGGTCAGATCGGCGCCCGGTGGTCCGATCAGCGGTCCCATCTTCGTATGCAGGTCCCAGGCCGAACCGACTTCGATGCTGCGTACTGCGTCAGCCAACATCGATTTGAATTTCTCATCACGAAAGACTTCATCCTCCAGCAGCAACAGCGAAGTCGCGCTGCACTTCTGGCCGCTGTGACCGAACGCGGAGTGAAGGACATGTTTGATTGCCAATTCACGGTCGGCCATCGCGGTCACAATCGTTGCATTTTTTCCGCCTGTCTCGGCCAACAGATGCAAATCGGGACGCACCGACAACATTCGCCGCGCGGTTGATGTGCCGCCAGTCAAAATAACGGTGTTGACGCGTGGGTTCTTTACCAATCCCGCTTCGGCGACGTCGTCGTCACAGGTCACCATTTGCAGAACGTCACGAGGAATGCCTGCTTCCCAAAAAGCCTGGCATAGCATCCAGGCGGTCAGGACCGTTTCGGCCGATGGTTTCAGGATGACTGTGTTGCCGGCCGCCAGCGCCGCGGCGATTCCACCGCAGGGGATCGCCAACGGGAAATTCCAGGGAGTGATCACCGCGACGACTCCCCGCGGCTGTGTGACAACCGGTTTGTGCTGCTGCCAAAACCGAGCGGTCAGCGGATAGAACTCGCAGAAATCGATCGCCTCGCTGACTTCGGGGTCGGCTTCGGAGACGGTTTTGCCCCCTTCGGCGACCATCACGCCGACAAGATCACCGCGCCGCTGGCGCAATTTTTGTGCGACTTCGCGAAGGCGGGCATGCCGAGATTCCGCGGTCGTTTGGGACCAGCCGGAAGGATCGTTGTCGGCGAGGGCTACCGCGGCGTCGACCTCTTGCAGCGACATCACCCGATAGCGAGCAACCACCACTCCGCAGCGCGACGGGTCGGTCGTTTCACGCAGTGCATCGGAATCGATCGGTTGATCGTTCCCGTTGTCGGTGATCGTTGGTGCGGACTGGTCGCATCGCTGTTTCCAACGCTCCAGGATTTTTTCAGCCCAATCGGCGTTGTGGGGCAGGGACCAATCGGTATCGGGCTCGTTCACCAAGTCGGCCCAATGATCCGCCGCGTTGGGTTGGATCGGCGATTCGAATCGGTTTTCGATTCGTCTTGGCGACGTATCGACGGTATCGGCCAAGGCCAGCGCCTGCCGAAAGTCGTTGGCCAGCTTTTTGAATTCCTCGCTGTCAGGTTCTAGCCGGTAGGCATGGCGTAAGAAATTTTGCGGTCCGGTGTTCTCGTCTAGACGGCGAATCAGGTAGCCGATCGCATTCAAAAAACCTTCTCGTCGACAGGCTGGAGCGTACAACAACATGTCCGCGCCGCGATCGGAAATCGCTCGCCGTTGATGGTTCGCCATCCCTTCGAGCATTTCAATCTGCAGGTTGTCGGTGACGCCATTGGCCTCGGACCAGATGATTGCCAATGCGACGTCAAACAGATTGTGTGATGCGACGCCGACTCGGATATCTCCAACCGCCGCCGCGTCGATCATTTTGCGAAGCATACGTTTGTAGTTGGCATCGGTATGCAGCTTGCAAAGAAACGGTGCTTGTCGATGACCGCCGATGGATGCTTCCACGCGTTCCATTTCCATGTTGGCACCTTTGACCAGTCGGATGGTCAGAGGCGTTCCGCCACCGGCTACTCTCTTGCGCGACCAGTCGATCAGCTGGCCCATCACCTGATACGAATCGGGAACGTACGCCTGCAGGGCGATTCCGGCGCGTGTCTGGTCAAGTCCCGGCCGGTCGAGCGTTTCCACGATTGCTTCGGCGGTCAAGTGAAGATCGCGATACTCCTCCATGTCCAAGTAAACGAACTTGCCGAGTCCTGTTTCGGCATCCACTTCGCGGTTGGCGGTTCGGTACAACGTTTCCAGCCGATCAGAAACGACGCCGATCGTGTGTCGGCGTGCCAGTGGCGAAACCTGGCTGTACAGCGTGGTGATCTTGACCGACAAGCAGCGGACGTCGGGCATCCGCAGCGCGTCGCAAAAATCCTGCATCCGCCGCCGCGTTTCTTCTTCTCCCAGCAATGCTTCACCCAGCAGATTGACATTCATCTGAACGCCTTGGCTTTGCCGATTGCGAAGATGTTCCTGCAGCAACTCCGGCTCGGCAGGCAGAATGACGTTGGCCGTTTCCCGACGCATTTTTTCTTTGACCAGCGGCACGGCGACACCGGGAAGGTATTCGCCGAACGACTGGAACCCGCGCAGCATCGCCTGTTCGACCGGGTTGAAGAAACGCGGCACACCTTGGACATCCAGCAGGTGAGTCAATTGGTCGGCAACGCGCGCTGGGGTGTGGGTACGAAACGCCTGATCGGTCATCTCGATCAAGGTTGCCTTGTCCTCGGCGTGGCCGATCATCCGATCGAGTTCGGCTTGCTGGCGGCGTTCTTGAGGCGTCTGCAGTTGGACCGCCTGTCGCAATAGGCTGGCGGCCAGTTCGATCGCCCGGTCGGCGTCGGTTTCGTTTTGTTTCATCTTTCGGTTTCCGTCAAACCTTGGTGCGGGACCTGTGGGCCGCCTGAACCACCAAAAATACCGTATCACGCTCTCGGTAGCCGGCGATTAGGGGGTCTTTTTTCCCGAAGCTTGGGCCGGTCTACCGACGGCGGATCGTCGCAACCTACCGCAATTTCAAGCCGACGTTTAGAATCGCCCAGTCATGTCCGTTTTGCACAGTCCCGGCAGGAGCCGCCTGCCTGAAAAACCACGCTCAGGAACGTCCTTAAGATGAGTGCCACCGCGACCGCTCAGCGGGTCTTCAACTTTTCCGCTGGTCCTGCCGCTTTGCCGCTTCCCGTCCTTCAGCAGGTCCAAGAGGAGCTTCTTTGTCTACCGGGTGCCGGCGCCTCGGTGATGGAGATCAGTCATCGCAGCACCGCCTTTGTCGATATCCTTCACGATGCCGAAAACTCGCTCCGCTCGCTGTTGGGAATTGGCGACGACCATGCCGTGCTGTTTTTGCAGGGTGGGGCGGCGCTGCAGTTTTCGATGATCCCCGCCAATCTGCTTCGCGATTCCGGAAAGACGGCCCAGTACCTGTTGACCGGTTCGTGGGCGAAAAAAGCGATGGGCGAAGCAAAGAAAGAGGGGAATGTCGAGGTCATTTTTGATGCCAAGGATTCCAACTACAACCACATGCCCGCACCGTCGGACTACGAAGTCTCTCCCGAAGCCGCGTACCTTTACTACTGCAGCAACGAAACGATCCAGGGCATTCAGTTTCCCAGCGAACCGCAATGCCCCGCCGGTGTGCCGCTGATCAGTGACGCGTCAAGCGATCTGCTCTGTCGTCCGCTGCCGATCGACAAGTACGGCATCCTGTACGCGTGTGCTCAAAAGAACGCCGGTCCGGCGGGAGTCACGGTAGCCGTCGTTCGCCGCGACCTTCTTGATGTCGGCAGCGAAAATCTGCCCGGTTATCTCCGTTACAAAAATCACGCCGACGCCGATTCGGAATGGAACACGCCACCGACGTTTGCGATTTACGTGTTGGGCAAAGTCGCCCGCTGGCTGGCCGAAGACATTGGCGGTTTGCAGGCGATGGAAAAGCAGAATCGCGAAAAATCACAACTGTTGTACGATGTGATCGACGGCAGCGACGGTTTCTACAACGGGCATGCTGTGCCCCAGAGCCGTTCGATCATGAATGTCACCTTCACGCTTGCAGACGACGACTTGCAAAGCAAGTTCATCGTCGAAGCGGCGGAGAACGAGTTGGCCAACTTGAAGGGACATCGCAGTGTCGGCGGAATTCGCGCCAGCATCTACAACGCGATGCCTCCCGAAGGGGTTCAGACGCTGGCCAACTTCATGAAAGACTTTGCCGCCAAAAACGGCTAGTTTTCTTGTCCTTACATCTTCTGATTTCCGAACACGGCTGCGGGCCCAACCGACATGCACAAAATCCTCACGCTGAACAACATCTCCGTCAAAGGTTTGCAGCGCCTGCCGCGCGAAAACTACGAGGTGGCGTCAGAAATCGGACATCCCGACGCGATCATGCTGCGTTCGTTCAAGATGCATGACATGGAGATTCCCGATTCGGTTGTCGCGATCGGCAGGGCAGGGGCGGGAGTGAACAACATTCCGGTGGACCAGATGACGCAGCGCGGTGTGCCGGTGTTCAACGCGCCGGGCGCCAACGCCAACGCGGTCAAGGAGTTGGTGTTGGCTGGATTGTTGATCGCTGCCCGGAATATCTCCGCCGCGCAACACTTTGCCCATGGCCTCTCAGGCAGCGACAGTGAAATTTCAACCGCCGTCGAATCGGGCAAGAAAAACTTCGTCGGTTTTGAATTGCCGTCGAAAACGTTGGGAGTGATCGGATTGGGTGCGATCGGTTACCGGGTTGCCAACGCGGCGCAGTCGTTGGGAATGAACGTGGTCGGTTACGATCCGTTGATCTCCGTGCAAAGCGCCTGGCAACTTTCCAGCGAGGTGGAGCAGGCAGTCAGCATCGACCATCTGTTCAGCCGCTGTGACGCCGTGTCGGTTCATGTGCCGTTGATGGATGCAACTCGGGGACTGGTGTCGGCCGAGCGGATCCGGATGATGCCACAAGGTGGTGTGATCGTGAACCTTGCTCGTGGAGGAATCTGTGATGACGAAGCGGTCTTGGCGGCGCTGGATGATGGTCATTTGCATCGCTACGTGATCGATTTTCCGACTGCCGCGTTGCTCGGCCACGACAAAGTGATCTCGTTTCCGCATTTGGGGGCTTCGACGGCCGAGGCGGAGGAGAACTGCGCGATCATGGTGGCGGATCAAGTTCGCGATTACCTGGAAGATGGTACCGTTCGCAACTCGGTCAACTTCCCCGAAGCGGTCATGCCCCGAAACGGCGGCAAACGCATTACCATTGCCAATGCCAACGTGCCCAACATGGTGGGCCAGATTTCAACCATCCTGGCCAACGCCGGCTTGAACATCGCCGATCTGTTGAACAAGTCGCGAGGTGAAATCGCCTACACCATCATCGACGTGGACGGCGACGTCACTCAGGAAACGCTCGACGCCATCCGCGGAATCGACGGGGTTCTCTCGCTTCGCAGTCTGGAGTAGGCCGGCTTGTCCCAAGTCGGCGATCCTGGAAGTCGAAGACAAGTCGGCCGGTTCTCCGAACCGGCTACGTATCAAATCATCCAGTTCTCCGTGCCTGGCACCCACGTAGCGACTTCGGAGAAGTCGCCGACGACGGTGCGCTTGCCGACTTGGGGACAAGTCGGCCTACAAGGCTTTCGAGTATGATACGGGGCCGCCGTTTCTTTCCTACCTACCGAGCGGACACCCGATGAGAGCCGTTATTTCCGCCTTGATGTTGTTAGTCGCTGGGATCACAGCAAACGCTGACTCGCCGAAGCCGCATGTGGTGATGTTGATCGCCGAACGCGAATACGAAACCGACCAGACGCTTCCCAAATTTACCAAGAAGCATTTGGGAAAAGACTATCGCACGACGATGGTGTTTGCCGATCCCGACGATCGAAATCGATTGGTGGGGATCGAGGCGGTGAAGGAAGCGGATGTTCTGCTGGTCAGCGTTCGGCGCCGCACCTTGCCCAAGCCGCAATTGGATATCGTTCGCAGCTACGTCGCCGCCGGAAAGCCGGTGATCGGAATCCGAACCGCCAACCATGCCTTTTGTCAGCGCAACAAACCGGCGCCGCAGGGCAGGGCAGAGTGGCCCGAGTGGGACAAGGAGGTATTCGGCGGCAACTACACCAATCACTACGGAAACAGTCTGAAAGCGACCGTCACGTTCAGGTCGGATTCCCGATCGGCCCAACTGCTGCGCGGGATCGACACCAGGTCGTTCGTTGCCGGCGGTTCACTCTACCGGGTATCGCCGCTGGATAAATCGGCCGACGTCTGTTTGTTGGGCCGGGTCGAGGGCAATCCGGCCGAGCCGATCGCTTGGACTTTTCGGCGCAAGAAGGATGGGGGCAAGTCGTTTTACACATCGCTTGGACACGTCGATGACTTTGCCGGCGACGTGCTTCCGCCACTTTTGGTCAATGCTATTTCCTGGGCGACTCAATGAAGGTATCCGCCATGATCATTCGTCGTGTTTTTTCGTTGCCGCTGGTTTGGCTTGCCGCCGGTCTGTTCCTTTCGGTCGTTGTCAGGGGACCGATCGCTGATGGTCAGCAGGTTTCGCCCAACGTGCTGATTGTGATCACCGACGAACACAACTTTCGAACGCTCGGTTGTTATCGTGATCTGCTGCCAACTGAGCAGGCGGAAATGTGGGGGCCGGGAGCGATCGTTGCCACGCCTCACATCGATCGTCTGGCTACCGAAGGCGTGATCTGCACGCGTGCCTACGCCACCGCGCCGGTTTGTTCTCCCAGTCGTGCGGCGATGATCACCGGCCTTTACCCGCACAATACGGGTGTACCGACCAACAACGAAAAACTTCGCGGCGACATCCCGACATTGGCAACGATCCTGGCCGCGAAGGGATACCGGACCAGTTTCATCGGAAAATGGCACCTGGGTGGTGACAGCAAGCCGGGCTGGGCTCCCGAAATCGACGGCGGCTTCCAGCACAAGCAGTTCATGTTCAACCGTGGGCATTGGAAGAAACTTGTCCAAACCGACGACGGCCCGGCGGTCGGCGCACGCGACAAAAAGGATGCTCCGTCGTATTCGGTGGATGAAGCGGACGAAAAAACGTTTACCACCGATTTCTTGACCGATCGGGTCATCGAATTCATTGGCCAGTCGAAAGATGTGCCCTTTCTGAGCGTGGTCAGCTATCCCGATCCCCACGGGCCCAATACCGTTCGCAAGCCCTACGATCGCATGTACGAAAACTTGCGATTCCTGGCTCCCCGCACTTACGGTCGCGACGACATGCCGATTCCGGGATGGCTGGGTGCTAAGAACCACGCCAAGTTTGTGGGGGATCAGATGAGCAAGTACTTCGGGATGGTCAAGTGCATCGACGACAACTTCGGTCGCCTGCTGAAATCGTTGGAAGAGAGTGGGCGGCTTGATTCGACCATCATCTTGCTGACCTCCGACCACGGAGACCTCTGTTACGAACACGATCGGTTGAACAAAGGGAATCCCTACGAAGGTTCGGCACGGGTGCCGATGTTGTTGCGCTACCCAAAACGGTTGCCGGCCAAGACGGTTTATCGTGATCCGATGGGTACCGTCGACATCACACCAACGCTGTTGGGGATTGCCCAATTGGATACAAAGGCCTCCTTTCAAGGCCGCGATCTGACCGGCTTGTTGCGCGGTGAGGTGAAAACGGACTCTCCGGCACTGACCTTTCTTCGCAATTCGGGAAAACAACCGCAGTGGTTGGCGGCGATCGATGATCGATACAAATTGGTGGTTTCGGTCAACGATCGGCCCTGGCTGTTTGATGCCGAGCAAGACCCGGACGAACTGCTGAATTTCTTCGGACGCCCCGGTACGGCCCGCGTCACCGACCGTTTGGCTCGCGCCTTGAAGGAATACGCCCAGACGACTGAGGACGCGTATGCCTCGGACCCCAAGATTGCCGATTCGATCCGTATGTGTCTGGGCAAAAAATGAGACACACACCCCCCTGAGTGTCTAGCGCTGTCGCGATCGTATGCGAAAAATTCGCATCCACTCTTCGGTGGGGATAGGCTCCCGGTGAGACCCTGATTCGGGTATTTTCAACGCGACTTTTCGCTCGGTACGGAGTGAGAAGGAACGTTCTTGAGCGCGAGAACATCGATGATTCGGGACTCACGCAGTCGTTGGATGCAAGCCGCCATCAAACTTTTTGGTGGTGCGCACCCAGCTCATCCATCCCCACCCGAACCTCTGTCGGCGGCCGATCGCGGCTATCCGTTCGCGTTGCGTGATCAACTGCTCAGTCGCGCCGAAGGCGAGTTGTTTCACGTTCTTGACGAAGCCCTTTCGGATGTCGCCGTGATCTGTCCCAAGACGCGAGCCGCTGACTTATTGAGCGTCGTCGATGGGGCAAGGAACCTCAGCGAGGCGGTGCGAATCGATCGGAAGACGATCGACTTCCTGATCTGTGACCGTCGAACCTTCCAGCCGTTGGCGGCGGTCCTGGTTCAGCGCTGGCTGGAACAACAACAGCGGTATCAGGCACGCGATCGGTACCTGGAGTGTTCTTTGGTAGCGGCCAAGCTTGCCGTTGTCCATGTTCGATCCAATCAAATCCCGACCGCCAACCGGCTGCGCGGCAAGCTGATGCCGTTGTTGGCCAATCGAAGGCGAAGCATGCAATCGGTGGCGGCTCGATCGTCCGAAAAAGATCGCTGATTTCTCGCCTCGATTGCGAACCATGAAACGATCGGCGTGAAACTTTCGTAGCACGACTATCTCGGTCGTGGCTGGCGGTGGGGACCGCCGTGCTACGATGGGTCTGACCCTTTTTTGGGCAAGCCTCTCTGGACCACAAAAAGCCAATTTAGGTAACGTCCGCTCCCTACCGTAGAGGTTTTCAAGGAAGAAGTTGCCCCCGCGAAGGATCGCAGATGCAGTTTTTGATGCGCTACCGAGATTTGGTGCTGCCGATGGGGATCATCGGCTGCCTGGTAGTCATCCTGGTGCCGCTTCCACCCGCATTGATGGACCTCCTGTTGGCGGGCAACATCACCATCGGAGTGATTGTGCTGCTGACGACCGTCTACGTGGCAACACCTCTGGAGTTCAGTATTTTTCCGTCGCTGCTGCTGGCGACCACTTTGGCGCGGTTGGTTTTGAATGTCGCGACCACTCGTTTGATTTTGACCGGTGCCGGTGATCGAGGCATGGGTGCGGCCGGCGGGGTGATCCAGAGTTTCGGAGAATTTGTGGCAGGCGACCGCATCGAGGTAGGTCTGATCATTTTCGTGATCATCGTGTTGATTCAATTCATTGTGATCACCAAGGGGGCGACCCGAATCAGCGAGGTGGCAGCCCGATTTGCTTTGGACGGCATGCCGGGAAGGCAGATGGCGATCGATGCCGATTTGAATGCCGGTCTGATCGATGAAAAAGAGGCTCAATCCCGACGGGAAGAGATCAGTTCGCAAGCCGATTTTTACGGGGCCATGGATGGTGCCAGCAAGTTTGTTCGCGGCGATGCGATTGCCGGCATCGTGATCACGTTGGTCAATGTGGTCGGCGGGTTGTACATCGGCGTGATGCAATCGGGCATGACGATCTCCGAAGCGGGAGCATTGTTCACCAAGCTGACCATCGGCGACGGATTGGTCAGCCAGGTTCCGGCGCTGTTGATCTCGCTGGCCGCCGGATTGCTGGTCACCCGCAGCGCCCAGTCTGCCAATTTGCCGGTTCAGTTCCTGCAACAGTTGCTGGGCAACTCCAAGGCGCTCGCCGTCGCCGGTGGTTTTTTGACGCTGTTGATCGTGACCAATCTGCCAGCCGTTCCGATGGCCACGCTGGGGGCCGGATGCATTGGCCTGGCCGTGGTGATGAACCGCCAGACGGTTCGTCACAGCAAAGAAGAGGCCGAAAAGGCGGAAGCCGAGCGGGCTGCGGCCAACGCACCACCCGAAAAACGCGTGGAAGATTTTCTGACGATCGATCCGATGGAGATGTCGATCGGATTGGGTTTGCTGAGCCTTGCCGATCCGGCCCGCGGCGGTGACTTGATGCAACGAATCACCGGTGTGCGCAACGCGATCGCCACTGACATCGGAATCGTGCTTCCGAAAGTGCGGGTTCGCGACGAGATGAGTCTGGGTGAATTCGAGTATGAAATTCGCATCGCCGGCAATCCAATCGCCCGCGCCACCGTGCTTCCCGATCGACTGTTGGCCATCGATAGTGGTCAGACGACGGGCGTCATCGAAGGAGAAACGACGCGAGATCCGACCTTCGGCGAACCGGCGGTGTGGATCGAACCGATGCGACGCGAACAGGCCGCGATTTATGGATACACCGTGGTCGAACCGGGTGCGGTGTTGGCGACTCACTTGCAGGAAATTGCCAAGCGCCATGCCGACGAACTGCTATCGCGCGACGCGACCAAGCATCTGATCGACGAGCTCAAGGAAGCGGCACCGGCGGTGGTCGACGAACTGATTCCCACCGTGATGAAAGTCAGCGAAGTGCAGCAGGTGTTGCATCTGTTGTTGCGAGAAGACGTGCCGATTCGTCAGTTGGGAATCATTTTGGAGACACTTGGGGACTTCGCGCCGCGGACGAAAGACCCGACCTGGCTTTGTGAGTACGTCCGACATCGTTTGGCGCGGACGATCAGCACACGGTACCGCGACGTTCAGGGAAGACTACATGTGATGGCGCTCGATCCGAACATGGAAGATCGCATCGCCGCCGGAATCGAGCACAACGAACGAGGTCTTTTTGTCCGGATGAGCCCACAAGCGGTAGACCTCACTTGCGAAAGAATTCAAGAAGCCGTTAAGAAGCTAATCACCGCCGGTCATCCGCCGGTGGTTTTGGTCAGCCCGCGGATTCGTCCAGGGCTCCGACAACTCACCGCTTCCTCCATGCCCCGGTTACGAGTGTTGTCGTACAACGAGATCACTCAGGACACAAAAATCGAATCCCATGGTGCAATCACCGATCAATAAGTGAGGCAAGTTTCACGACCTGCATTCCTGATACCGTCACCTGAATACCAAACCATGCACATTCGCACTTTCCGAGCCGCCAGTTTGCAAGACGCACTCGAAGAGATCCGCAACCAGATGGGTCCGGAGGCTTCCGTTTTGCATACACGCCAAGTCCGTGACGGCTGGATGGGATGGCTGGGACGTACCTATGTCGAAGTCACCGCCGGGCTGCGAGATGTAGGAGACGATCCTCCAGCGGTTCCGCCGGAGGCGAGCGGACCGTCGCCGCGCGAGGTCGATTCGCGTCCCGCAGCCAGAAGGATTTCGGAAAATCACCTGGGCCATCCGGCGATCGGCCCATCCGCCCCGTCCAGTTTGCCGCCGCAGTTGCAGTGGTATCGCACGACCCTGCTGGACGTTGGCGTACCGCCGACGACCGTATCACGCTGGCTTGATGCGACCGCTAGTTTTGCGGCCAGCCTGGGTGACCCGATCGGCGGGGCGTGGTCCGAGCATCTGCAGCGTTCCGTTTCTCGTGAGTTAAGAATCGCCGGTCCGATCCGCACCCAACCCGGCGATCGCCGCGTCGTGGCACTGGTCGGTCCGACTGGAGTGGGAAAGACAACCACGATCGCCAAGCTCGCCGCCGGTTTTCGAATCGAGGCGCGACGGCGGGTCGCAATGGTCACGATCGATACGTTTCGCATCGCCGCGGTGCAACAGTTGAAAGCCTATGCGGAGATCATGGACTTGCCGATGGAAGTGGTCGAGCGGCCTGACCAGATGCACAGCGCGCTGGAGCGGTTGGGTGACGTCGACCTGGTACTGATCGACACCGCCGGCCGCAGTCCGCGCAGCGACGCCCGGATTGACCAACTGGTCGAACTGTTGCGAACCGCTCAGCCCGACGAGACTCATTTGGTACTCAGCGCGACCAGTTCCGCATCGGCCGTCCAATCCGCCTTGCAGGGATTTGCGCCGGTTCGGCCGACCGCGGCAATCCTCACCAAGCTAGATGAATCGCCGCACACTGCCGGAATACTGTCGGCCGTGGTCGCGTCCGATTCGTCGGCCGGTATCCCGCTGAGCTATGTGACCAATGGCCAACAGGTTCCCGACGACATCGCGGTCGCCGACAACGATTGGTTGTTATCGCGTTTGCTGCCGGCGCGAGCCGAGTTGCCGCAAATCGAAGCAGCATGATTAAATTGAAAAAAACGACTCATGAAAGCGTCACGTGGCGCTCGATACAGACAGTGAGGTAGCACGCCGTCGCGGAATTCGACTTGAGCGAATTTTTTTGAGAGCGGTCTGCCGAATTTGGGGAAACAAAAACTCTTGGCTCCAACCGGACATTCGAAGCGTTGTCGCGTAGCTATGCCGTATCGCTTGGCGCACTTGCCATGGGATTGGTCGTCATGCGTGGCGCCCTCCGCGGCGAGCTTGCCGGCCAGGTCGCGATGGAGGCGATTGTGGCGATGCTTGCGTTCACGGTGTTGGGCGCGGTGTCGGGATGGATTGCGGACCACCTGGTTCGTGACGCCATGGAGAATTTGTTTCGCCGCCGCGTCGACTGGTACCGACAAGGGCTAGCCGATACGGCGCAGAGCGAAGAGGATTCGTCTTCGGACGAATCGCAAACAGTTTGACAACGAAAGATAGGATCGCCAGTCACTTGTGATGAGTGGCAAAGTGATCCACACCACCGAATCGCAGGATGCGGTTCGGAAAATCGTAACAATCAGGGAGGATTGGATGGCAGCGACAGCCACAGCCGACGACGAAATCCTGCAAGTCTGGGCAACGTTTAAGACGATCACTAAGGATTCACCCGAATACGAGGAGCTGCGTAATCGGTTGGTCGAGCGATACATGCCGCTGGTTCGCTACAACGGTGAACGCATCTGGCAGCGACTTCCCGACGGCGTCGAACTGGACGACCTGATCAGCGCTGGCATCTTCGGACTGATGGACGCGATCGATGCATTCGACATGGATCGCGGAGTCAAGTTTGAAACCTACTGTGTGCCCCGTATTCGTGGCGCGATGCTGGATGAACTTCGTACAATGGACTGGGTGCCACGACTGGTGCGAAGCAAAGCCAGCAAGTTGGCCGTCGCACGCAAAGCGCTGGAAACCAGGCATGGTCGGGCGCCGACGATCCAAGAGTTGGCCGAGCACATGGAGTTGCCGGTCAAAGAAGTCGAAAAGATGCAGTCTGACGCCAACGCCGTCGGTGTCGTGTCGCTGAACAAAAAGTGGTACGAAACAGACAGCTACAAGGATGTGCGTGAAATCGACATCCTGGAAGACAAGAAAGGCGAAGATCCCACTCGCCGCGTTCAAAAGAACGACCTGATGCGGCTGGTCACCAAGGGACTCAATCGCAACGAGCGGCTGATCATCATCTTGTATTACTACGAAGAGTTGACGATGAAAGAGATCGGCGCCACGCTGGATCTCTCCGAGTCACGGGTGAGCCAAATGCACACCTCAATCGTCAATCGGTTGCAGCAACAATTGGGACGCCGCCGCGTCGAATTCGGCACCTGACCCAAGCACCTGCGGTCGATCGATCCAACGATGAAAACGGCGTCCCGCCACAAAAGGACGCCGTTTTTTGTTTTGGCAGACGAAGGTTACAAGTCTCCCTCCTCACTTCCTCCACCTATCCTACTCGTTCCCACGCTCCCTTCTCGTTCCCACGCTCCAGCGTGGGAACGTGCTGAATGTCCGCTCCGCGGACCTGACGGACCTGACCGAATGGACCGCGGAGCGGTCGAGCGTGCGTTCCCACGCAGGAGCGTGGGAACGAGGTCAGGGGTCAGAGGTTATGATTGGACACCTGAAGTTTTTTTTCGACATCCCGCTCCCACTCACCAGCCGTTTCCAAAGGACGATCGTTGCGCGTCGCTCACATCATCACTCGCATGATCATCGGTGGCGCGCAGGAAAACACGCTGCTGAATTGCCTGGATCTGATTCGTGATCACGGTGATGACGTGTTGTTGATCACCGGGCCGGCGTTGGGGCCCGAAGGAGACTTGCTTGCACAGGGCAGGGCAGGGGAGTTGCCGGTACAGTTGTTACCGCAGTTGCGACGGGCGATCCATCCGATCCGTGATCTCGCCGCCCGCCGGGCCATCACCCGCGCTGTTGCCGACTTTCGCCCCGACGTCGTCCACACCCACAGCGCCAAAGGAGGCCTGTTGGGCAGATCCGTCGCCTGGTCGCTGCGAGTTCCAGCGGTCATCCATTCGGTCCACGGCGCGCCGTTTCATCCTTATCAGTCGTTCTTTGCTCGCGAGTTCTTTCGGCGTTGTGAACGGTGGGCTGCCCGGCGGTGTCATCGCATGATTTCGGTAGCCGATGCGATGACCGACTTGATGGTCGATGCGGGAATCGCACCGCGTGAAAAATTCACGACCATCTACAGTGGCATGGATGTCGAACCCTTTCTGGCGGCCGGGCAACATCGCCAGGCGATTCGTGCGCGGTATGGCTTGCAAGACGATCACGTCGTCGTCGGCAAGATTGCTCGCCTGTTTCATTTGAAAGGACACGATGATCTGATCACCGCGGCCGTCGAGGTTGCCAAGCGGCATCCCAACGTGAGGTTCCTGTTGGTTGGCGATGGTATTTTGCGACAGTCGTTGACCGATCGAATTCGAACGCTTGGCTTGCAGCAGCATTTTGTCTTTGCGGGACTGGTTCCGCCGACCGAGGTGCCGGCGATGATTGGCGCGATGGACGCGCTGGTCCATACGTCCTATCGCGAAGGGCTGGCGCGGGCGCTTCCGCAGGCATTGATCGCCGAACGTCCAGTCGTCAGCTACGACATCGACGGTGCTCGAGAAGTGGTGATGGACGACCAGACCGGATTCTTGGTCCCGCCCGGTGATACTGCCGCACTTGCCAAAGCGATATCCACGCTGGTCGGCGACCCGTCGATGCGGCAGCGCCAGGGCAGGGCAGGGCGGCAGCGTTTCACCGAGCAATTCCGCCATCAAAAGATGACGCAGGCCATTCGCCAGGTTTACCGGCAAGTCTTGGACGAAAGGACCTATTCGTAGAAGTCACCGACAGTCGGCCAATTCTCCGCTCCTGGCTAAGCGATGCGATTTCGGAGAAATCGCCGACGGTGGGCGCTGACCTTCCGGGCTAGTGATGGCATCAATTATCATGTTGAATTGAGGCTTCATCCAACCAAAAGAACTCAACTAGCCCCTTTTCTATGTCCAAATCTCGCGACTTTCTTGGCCCCTACCGGCTGGCCCGACTCATTCGGCTCGGCAGCACCGCGGAAGTATGGGAGGCGATCGAGGAGCATACTCAGGAAAGATTTGCCCTCAAAATCCTCCGATCTTCCCTGCGCAGCGACAAGTCGGAAATCGCGCTGCTGAAGCACGAGTACGCCGTCGCCAAAACGATGAACAGCCCGCGGATCATCAAAGTGGTGGAGTATCGCGAGGAGGGCGGGACACCCTTTCTGGTGCTGGAACTGTTCAGCGAACTGAACATGAAGCAGGCACTCAGACGCGGGCCCGATTCGCTGGCGTTCATGCTCGACAAGATCGTCGAACAGGCTGCCGAAGGCCTGTACTACATGCACACCAAGAACTGGATCCATCTGGATGTCAAACCGGACAACTTTCTGGTCGGCAGCGACGGCACTACCAAGCTGATTGACTTCACCATCGCTGAAAAGAAAAAGTCGGGGCTCGGCAAGTTGTTCCACAGCGCCAAGGTCGCCAAGGGAACTCGCAGCTACATGGCGCCCGAGCAGATTCGACGAAAGGTATGCGACGAACGTACCGATATCTACGCATTCGGTTGTGTTCTTTACGAACTCTGCACCGGCAGGCCGCCCTACACGGGCGATACACCCAACGACTTGCTGAACAAACATCTTTCGGCGTCGATCCCCAGCCCCATTGTTCACAACGACAACGTGACTAGGGAGTTTGCCGACATGGTCAAGAGAATGATGGCCAAAAAAGCGGAGGAACGACCGCAAACGATGTGGGATTTTCTCAAAGAGGTTCGCAGCATCGAAATCTTCAAGAAGCGGCCGCGGAGACCGGAGATCAGCGTCTTTGAGAACATGCCTGGTATCAAAGGTGCCGATGACCTGATGCTCAAGGGACAACCGTCCGGTTTCCTTGATGATGACGATGAGTCCGAGGAGAAGAAGAAAAAGCCGGCCAAGAAAGCTAGTTCCGAAGAGAAAAAATCGGATCCCAAGGGAAAGCAGGCTGGCGACCAGAAAAAGGAACCACCGCGGGCTACTCAAGAACAAAAGAAAAAGGCTCGTCAGAAGGGTGGTGAACAACAGTGAATGCTGGTCCAGGATTGGAATTTGAAAACGAGATCGCCGATCTGGAAAGTCGAATCTCCACGCTCGAACGACAGACCGATCGCAGCGATGAAATCGAAAATGAGATTCGTTCATTACGATTGGAGCTGGTCAAACAGTTGCGGGAAACTTATGCCACGCTGGATGCCTGGCAAACCGTCCAGGTAGCGCGGCACAAAAACCGCCCCTACACCCGCGACTACTTGAATCTGGCCTTTGACGAGTTCGTGGAACTGCACGGTGATAAGCACTTTGGCGATGACCGCGCGATGTTGGCCGGCTTTGCGAAACTCGATCGCTTCAAAGTGCTGGTGATCGGACATCAAAAGGGACGGACCTACAAAGAACGAGCCGCCTGCCATTTCGGTTGCGCCCATCCCGAAGGCTATCGCAAGGCAATGACCAAAATGCGTTTAGCCGAGAAGTACAACTTGCCGCTGATCTGTTTTATCGACACGCCGGGTGCTTACCCCGGCGTCGGCGCCGAAGAGCGTGGCCAGGCACAAGTGATCGCCGAAAGCATGTTCAAAATGAGCCGCTTAAAAACGCCGGTGATCTGTGTGGTGATCGGCGAAGGAGGCTCCGGTGGGGCACTGGGAATCGGGGTAGGGGACCGAGTCGCCGTTTTGCAACATGCTTACTACAGTGTGATCAGCCCCGAAGGATGTGCTGGAATTCTTTGGAAAAGCCACGAACATGCCCCCAAAGCGGCCGCGGCACTGCGTTTCACTAGCAGAGATCTCGCCAGTCTTGGCGTGGTCGACGATGTCCTGGAAGAACCGCTCGGCGGTGCGCATCGCGATCACCACCAAATGGCTTCGCGACTGAAAACGTACCTCTCCCGAACACTTAGCGATCTGGAAAGCAAAACTTCCGACGAACTGATCGAAAGCCGATACGAAAAGTTTCGTCGCATCGGCGTCTTCTTAGAAGATCCCCAGTAGGCCGACTTGTCCCAAGTCGGCGATCCTGGTTTTCTTTCTGTAGGCCGGCTTGTCCCCAAGTCGGCAATCCTGGCCGAGTCGCTCCCGACGTCCATCGGAATGATAGCAGGATATTTTCGGCTCTTGATTTTGGGGAGCCGGTTCGCCGACTTGGGGACAAGCCGGCCTACATCGTCTCTCACAAAAGGATCACCCCATGAGACCAACTGCGTTTTTCCTCGCATTTTGCCTCTTCGTAACGGTCGGATGCAGTCACGAGAACGACGAAGTTCCAGGGGATCCGCCAGAAGCCGACGTAGCCGCTGCAGCCGACGTAGCCGAAATCTCGCCGGAAATCGCCGCAGTCGAGCCGAATAGTAGCGAGCCGCTGGCCGAGAGATTGTCGCCGACGGACATCGTTGCCGCCTACTTTGAGCTGTTGAAGGAAGGTCGCGGTCCAGAGGCGGTCAGGCGGTATTGGGATTCACGGCGATTGTCGCAGCGGCTTTACGGAGAAGATCTCGACGCGTTGTCGGCGGAGGATCGGGCCGAAGTGGCCCGCGAGCACGAACGATTTCTGATGGGAATTGATGAGCCGAACTGTCAATCGCATCTACAAGAAGACGGGCACGACACCGTTGGAATACGCCAGGGAAATGACCAAGGAACTTCCCGCCTTGAACGACATGATTGACAGCGGCGACGAATCGAAAACAACGGGCCCACCGTGAGTCGAAAGGAGGCCGGCCGGCAGCCTTTTGAGGGCAAAATCCACCTTTGCTCAACGTCCGATAATGCCCCTTATGTTGTATTCGAGGTGGCTGAAACCCCGTGTTTTGGGCCATTTCGCGTTTTGTCCACGATCTGTTCTCTCTCAGGCTGATCATTGGCCCGGAAACACACGCCTCGGCGTTTCTTGCTGCTGTGGCACGGCCCAGTCGCTTGGGATCGGTAGCGGCAAATTGCTTTGCGGCTGGCCGGAAGAGCCGTCCCAAAATCGGCCTTCGTCGACGTCGGTTGCGATCCGCTCAGCAGCCTGGCCGGGACCGTCAAACTGCTCGTTGAATCTCTCCAGATAGGGCCGCACGACCTGATGGATTTCGGGCGGAATGACCGCATCACTGCGGTCGAGAACCTGGGCGATGTAACGCCCACTTTTGCTGCGGACCACTCGATCGCGGGTTTTGTCGCCAGGTAGCGTGACGGCAAACAGCGTGATCAACGCGCAATACAGAGCTCCCTTGGCAAGCCCGAACATGGCACCAACCTGGCGATCAAATTCCCGCAGCTTCAGCCGATCGATCGTTCCGCTGACCATCCGAAATGCGACCCAGATGATCAAGGAGGTGCCGACATACAGAATCAGCATCGCCAGAAATCGATTCCATGGCGGCTGAGCTTGAATCGATTCGCTGAACGGTTCACGAAATCGATAAGCAACGATGTAGCTGACCACAATCGACGAAATCGAAGCGAGCTGCCACGCGAATCCCTTGATCGCGCCGAAGATCATCGCGCCAAGCAGCACGACAGCCATGATGATGTCATAAATCTCCACTGCAGGCATCCGTGCGCATCAGGAGGATTACGGCGTCCAGGAACTCTAGAACGGTTACCGCAAATGAAATGCTAGCATTCGCGTTTCATCCTTGGTGGTGGTTTTTCCTGTTTGCCGAGAGTATAGCGATTGAGCCAAATGAAACGAAGATCAATCGAATCTTGCTGGTATCTCCGATCAGTCAAAGCGTACCAGTCCCACAAGATGTAATGCTAGCAAATGCAAAACAGAGAATCCCAAAGTAGGCTTCCGGGGTAGCGAAACTCGCCAAAAGTTTCGGCGGTAGCGAGATTTGCCGAAAGTCTTGGCGACTTTCGCTACCGAGTTTCAACTTAGTGCCACCCATAGTTTCAATTTGGTGCCACCCATCTAGTTTCAATCTAGTTTCACTATCAAATCCACGTTCCACTTGCCCGTGGGAAGGCATTTGTTCTATCTACCACAGCAGGATCCTCTCTTCGTTACTCCCCTGCCCTTCACCGTCTCGTGGCCGATTTCAAGTCGCACATTACCGGAAGCACGATCGTTGGGATCGGGTATGGCTACTGGGGAGTCGCCTACCAGTCGATGTCGCTGGAAAGCGGCATTTTGGCGAGCGGATTGTGCGCGGTCAGTGGGATGCTGCCCGATCTGGACAGCGATTCGGGGATTCCGCTTCGTGAGACCAGCATGTTTGCCGCCGCGGTCATTCCGATGCTGATGATCGATCGGTTTCGCGACTTGGGGTTATCGCACGAAGCGATGGCGTTGGCGGCGATGTTGATTTACGTGGCGATCCGATTTGTAGCGGTGGAGTTTTTTAAACGCTACACCGTTCATCGCGGCATGTGGCACAGCATTCCGGCGGCCGCTTCCGTTGGGCTGCTCGCTTACCTCGTGATGCCTTGTCCGAGCGAATCGATCCGGATCTATAAAAGCGGCGCCGTGGTGCTGGGCTTCATGGTTCACCTGGTGATAGTTTCAATTTGGTGCCACCCATCTAGTTTCAATCTAGTTTCACTATCAAATCCACGTTCCACTTGCCCGTGGGAAGGCATTTGTTCTATCTACCACAGCAGGATCCTCTCTTCGTTACTCCCCTGCCCTTCACCGTCTCGTGGCCGATTTCAAGTCGCACATTACCGGAAGCACGATCGTTGGGATCGGGTATGGCTACTGGGGAGTCGCCTACCAGTCGATGTCGCTGGAAAGCGGCATTTTGGCGAGCGGATTGTGCGCGGTCAGTGGGATGCTGCCCGATCTGGACAGCGATTCGGGGATTCCGCTTCGTGAGACCAGCATGTTTGCCGCCGCGGTCATTCCGATGCTGATGATCGATCGGTTTCGCGACTTGGGGTTATCGCACGAAGCGATGGCGTTGGCGGCGATGTTGATTTACGTGGCGATCCGATTTGTAGCGGTGGAGTTTTTTAAACGTTACACCGTTCATCGCGGCATGTGGCACAGCATTCCGGCGGCCGCTTCCGTTGGGCTGCTCGCTTACCTCGTGATGCCTTGTCCGAGCGAATCGATCCGGATCTATAAAAGCGGCGCCGTGGTGCTGGGCTTCATGGTTCACCTGGTGATGGACGAGATCTGGAGCATCGATATTCGGCGAGGATTTCGGTTGAAGAAATCGTTTGGCACGGCACTAAAGTTCTTTGGCAACAGTTCGCTGGCCAACGTATCGGTGTACGCCAAGCTGATTCTGCTGGCCTACCTGGCGATCGGCGACCACGACATCACCGAGCGGGTGCGCGCGCGAACGCGGTTGGACAGTCCCTACATTGCACAGCCGCAACGAGAACTCGAAGACTTCAAGGAGTGGATCCCCTGGCGGTAGTAAGTGGGGCCGGTCCTCCTCCTCCTCCTTTTCGTGCTCGTCATCGACTTCTCAAGATCCGAGTGACTATAAAACGAAACATTTTAATTGGAGTGCTGTTTTGCTTAGTCGAGTACGAGTACGAGTACGAGTACGAGTACGAGTACGAGTACGAGTACGAGTACGAGTACTAGCACTAGCACTAGCACTAGCACTAGCACGAGCACGAGCACGAGCACGAGCACGAGCACGAGTCGAGTACGAGTAAGAGCACGAGAGGAGCATGGCGCAAGACACGCACTTTCGAAGCTTGATATTCCCCGGTCTACTTCGTTTTCTTCTCTTGGCTATCGATCACTAGCGTCACTGGTCCGTCGTTGACCAATGAGACCTGCATGTTCGCGGCGAAGACACCTCGCTGAACATCGATGCCTCGATCGACCAGCAGCTGACAATAGTGCTGGTAGAGTGAATCGGCGATGTCGGGGGCCGCGGCGGCAGTGAACGCCGGCCGTCGTCCTTTGCGACAATCGCCCAGCAAAGTGAATTGGCTGACCACCAATGCGGCGCCGCCGACGTCGATCAGCGACCGGTTCATTTTTCCCTGATCATCCTCGAAGACGCGCAGCTCTGCGGTCTTATTCGCCATCCAGGCGACTTGCTGCTCGTCATCCCCTTGCGCGATGCCGACCAGCACCAGAAAACCGTGCCTGATCTCACCGACCACTTCCGAATCGACTTCGACCTTCGCGCGGAGGACTCGTTGCAGAACAATTCGCACCAGTGCGATTCCCTTTTTTTGTATCTTGACTCGAAACAGGGGGCGGCTTGCTAAAATACCCACTTCCCTGCCCCGTCCGAAAGACGACCACACAGAATTGCCTGATTGTTCACATGTCGTACTTGTTCACCTGCCCTCATTGTCAGACGAAAACTCAAGTGGACGATCGCTACAGCGGTCACGCGGGAGAGTGTGTTGCCTGCGGGGGCGCGATTCAGTTGCCCGCCTTTGCTGGTGACCGAACTTCATTGACTGACGACGACAACGCAAAATCGGGCCGCTGGATGGTTGCGACCGTGGTGGCGGTGATCTTGTTGGCCTGCTTTGTGTATGCCGCGGTACGACTCGGCGGCGATACGATGAATCAGTTGACGGCCAATCGCGAGCGTGCCGCTTCCACCAAAAATCTGGAGAAAATCGCGGAAGCGATGAACGCCTACGCCGCCGACCACGGATCTTATCCGCCTCCATTCCTTCGCGATTCTGCTGGCGTCAAACTTCAATCGTGGCGAGTCCTGATTTTGCCTTACTTGGGCGAGGAGGATCTTTACAACCAATTCAATTTGAGCCTTCCCTGGGACGATCCGAACAACATGGCGGCGGCGCGAGATATGCCGGCCGTGTATCGCCATCCCAATTCGGGCGTCAGTGGCATGTTCTACGAATCGGCTTACTACCTGATCGTTGGCAACGGCACCCTCTTTCCCTCCAAGACGCCAACCTTGGGGCCGAACCAGATCATCGACGATCCGGCGCAAACGTTATTGGTGGTGGAGGCCAAGCCGCTGATTCCTTCCGGGATGTGGACCGAGCCGATCGATTTGGATTTCGCCAAGATGAACGGAAACATTGGAAGCAATCCGGGAATCGAAGCGGGCGGATTGCTGGAGGACGGCGCGATCGTGGTGACGACCGATGGGCGAGGACACTTTCTGCCCAACTCGATCGATCCAACGATCTTTCGAGCACTCGTGACTCCCAAAGGCGGCGAAAGGCTCGCCGATGATACGTTGGACTAACGTCAGCCCGTCGGCCGGTTCTCCGAACCGGCAGCGTGTAGCGATTTTGGAAAAATCGCCGACTGTCGGCCGGTTCTCCGAACTGGCAGCGTCCTAAGCAAGAAAACCGATCGGACGGGTACCGGTATCGGCTGACGGGAAATTCCGAATGTTTGGCAGGATATCGACCAGGTCGTTGTCGTTGCCGATGCCGTACCACATCGCTAGTTCGGCCGCCATTTCATCGACCGACGTTGTCGGCAGCAATCGCCCGCGGCCAAGGTCCAATGCGTTGCCCGGTGCAAGCGACATCGGGTAGTCACCATGAATCCGACCACCATCGACCGAACCGCCGATGACGATTTGGTTTCCGCCCCAAGCATGGTCTGAACCTTGCCCGTTGCTGTTCAGAGTCCGAGCAAAATCGCTGGCGGTGAAGGTCACCACGTCGTTGCCAAGACCCAGGTCGTCAATCGCGTCGTAAAAATTCTTCAGCGCCTGACTGACTTCCATCAAGTTGTAGTCTTGATTGTTGATCAGTTCATCGTGGTTGTCCCAACCAAAATGGCTG
The DNA here is from genome assembly GCA_965222745.1 of Rubripirellula sp. GTDB lineage: Bacteria > Planctomycetota > Planctomycetia > Pirellulales > Pirellulaceae > CBDCUW01. The sequence goes on along the minus strand of CBDCUW010000005.1, from coordinate 2,769,026 downwards.
ACGAAGAAGATCTGTCGAGCCTGCCCGATGGTTTGCCGTGCGCCAATCGTCCGAGCCACCATTCGCAGTTGCCGTTGAAGCTGCGTCGGGTCGGGAGTGGCGGGGTTGTTTTCGTCGGGAAAAAACGCGTCGACCGACGTCACCTGCGAGGTGGCTTCGTTGTAGGCGATCGCGGCGTCCAGGGCGTTGCGATTGGCTTGGGCAAACGTTTTTTCCACCAGGTTCCCGTAGCTGCGCGACAACACATCATCGGTCAGCGTCGTGAAGATATCGGCTTGCGTCCAAGTCGGACCGTACCAGCCCACTTCCTGGGCGCCGCCGTCGGTGACCACGTAGGGCACCACCGACGTGCCGGTCTGCAACATGTTCACGTTGTTCAACGAGATATTCATCGAGATGTTTGGGCTGGAATTGGTGGTCCCCGTCACCAGGTCCGCCATCCGCCCTGCCCAACCGGTGACTTGCGAGCGGGTTTGAGGGACGGAGGTCATCCAGTGTCGCTGCAGGTCGCTGTGAGAGAACAGGCCAAGCGGGAGGTTGGTTTGCGCTTGGTATTCCGCCATCGTTGTCGGTTCCACCAGGCTGCCGACGTTGCACAAGAAGGTCAACTTGCCCTGGTCGTACAACGTTTTCATTTCCGGCATCGCCGGGTGAATGCCAAAGGTCCGCCCCGAAGGAGTGTCGGTGATCTGGTGCAGCGTGTTCTCTTCCAAGCCGAGCGCGCCGTTGCCTTGCGTAGAGACGCCACCGCGCGCGGTGACGTAATCGTCTCGTTCGCCGGGGCTGGTGGGCGAAAGCATGTTGTAAGAATCGTTGCCGCCGAACAAGAACAGACAAACCAGCGCTTTATAGCCCGACAGATCGCCACCCTGAGCCAGCGCGGCGTTGGTGGCTGAAAGGTTGAAGATCGTTGACAGCAGTGAAGTATTGGTCAGCGCGGCGCATCCGCCGGCCGCCTTCATCATGTTGCGACGCGAGAGCTGTCCACTGCGGCGGGAGACGACGGGTTTCATGACAACAGATCCGAATGAAAAAAATGCGTGACTTGGGATGACGTGGATGAAACGAAGCTTCAGCGACTATTCGGCGACGGCACAAAAGGGCGAGGTGACGACTGCGATCAATGCACTTTCAACGCGAAAATTCTCAAGCTCCGGTCGCCAGGTTGCGTTGTTCTTCATCCACTGAGTCTTCTCGTTGACCACCTCCACAATTCGATCTTTGAAATCTTGCGGCATCGAACCACAGCAGAAGACAAGATCGAGTTGATCGAGCAGTTTGTGCATGTCGTTGTCGTCGGCAGCCAGTAGCTTTTCTTGCGATAGGTCAAATTCCAAGTCGCAGTCCATCGTGTAGGCGGAACTGCTCAGATAGAACTGCGCCTTCTGGCTGCTGATATCCCACAGATAACGGTTGACCAATCGATTCGAGGTGACGGCTGTTTTCTGTTGAAACTCCGGCGCGAACAGCACGCCATTGGGGATTCGTCGCGACGGTTGGTAGCCGATCAATTCGCCGGGCGGCTGATAATCGGGCAACCAAAAATTGAACACGCTTGGCGATTTGTAAGGCTCCTGAGTCCAGTTCCAATTTTGTGGAACGACCATCATTCGGCCGGTGTGATAGTTACTGGCCGCATGGACGGCTCGCAGCAACGACGCGTACCGGATCACCGGTTCACGAAGCCGCGAAAATTCGGTTCCACGAGTGGTGACTTCCACGCGGTTGGGGTTTCGTAAACCGCGCACGCGTTGCGACCGCCAGCATTCTGGATCGAGCAATACCGCCTTGATCACCGCCTTCAGGTCGCCACGCACGCCCCTGCCGTTGTCTTCAAATTTGCGGGCAACCCGTCGAATGTAGGCTCGCGAAGGATTGCTTTTGACCAGCCGCTGAATCAGCCGGCGTGAAATGAACGGCGCGACATTTTCATGGGCAAAGAGATTGTCAAGCGCCGCGGCGATTTCGGCATTGCCGTCGTCCAAGTCGATCACCTGGCCGCGAAGCAACGTCTTGGAGTCGGTATCGTGTTCCGGCTGGTACATTTCCATCGGATACTCGAAATCATTTCCGCTCCAAAACGGATGATTGCCGTTGCTGGCCGGTTTGAACGACAGCCCGGTGAAGACGCGAGCGAAGTTTTTGATCGTTTCGTTGTTGTAGGTAGGAATCAGCTGGCCGTTCGAATCGGTTTTCAGCCGGCCGTCCAGGTGCAGTTCATAAAGTCCAATCGAAAACAGCTGCATGATTTCACGCGCGTAGTTCTCATCGGGAAAACGAACGCCGTTTGATTTCCGGTTTCGAATGTGACTGAGGTAAACGCCCATGATGGGGTGATACGTCACATCGTGCAGGACTTGGCGATAATTCCCAAATGCGTTGGAGACCAGCATGTCGTAATAGTTGGTCGGTCCCAGCCAACGAGCGACACCGGAGATGTTGCCGGAGTTTTGGTCATTGAAACCCGCGCCGTCTTCGCTGGTGACAAGAATCTGAATCAGCGCCCAAGCGACCCGTTGGCGAAGCTGATCTTCGGCGGTCAGAGCGTTATGCCACCAAGCGTGGTAGCGGAAACGTTGGATCCAAACGTTGCTTTGTCCCTGATCAAAACCATCATCCGCGATCATCTGCAAAGCGAGCGGTTCATGCAGAGTCGCGGGCAGATCACACTGATCGTCAATCCACTCCTCGCACGCTCGTCGAACACCCACCTGCCGCATCCGAGCCGCCAGTTCGTCGATCTGTTCGATCGTCGGCCCAAAGGTCGCGCGGTGCAAAAACTGAGCCGCCCGAACCTTACGCTTCATCAAAGCCACATCGGCTCGCGTCTCCAGTTCAAACGTACCCGCAGGCACTGGAGCCGATATCAAGCCGATCAAACCGGCAACGAAAGCGGCTTGAATCCATCGCAAGGTGAACGCATGCATCGTCACTTACCTAGACAAAGCGAGTCAGAAAGGATGCCAAAACCTCTTCTTCCCAAGGAAGGAGCGGTCAAAAAAGAAGCCAGAGAAGAAGAATCACACGAAGAATCTAAGCATCGCACGAAATAAGGTCAACGAAACCCACCAAAAGGGGGTGTGGGTCGAGTGTTCACACGAGCCAAACCGCTCAGCTATCGGGCAACTCGACGCTGGCTACTCCTGGCTAGTGAAGTAGTGAAGTAGGGCCGGTTCCACCGGCCGAAAATATTGTGGCCGGTGGAACCGGCCCTACCGATTGCAGTCGTCACGAAGCGTTTTTGGCTAGCCATCGAAATCGATAGCCTTGGTTTCGTACGAGGAGGAATCCCAGGTAGAGGGTGGCGGCGAAAGATCCGATTCCGATAAGGAAGGCGCCGATCACGTCGCCTGCACCTGAGGTGAGCGAGCCGATCAGAGTCACTGGGGCTGCGATGACGAGTCCCGCCCAAATTGCACAGCCGAGTTTGGTATGGGTGGTGTGTTGCGTGGTGAGGGTGAAGAAGAGGAGAGGGAGGATCACGATGAGGCTGACCGCCGCCGCGCAGCCGCAAATCGCGGCAAAACCGACGAAGAATGTGTCGACGACTCCTTGGGGAACTACTGAAGGAGCCGCCTTGGCAAGCGCCATCGCCACGCTCAGCACTGCAGTGCCCACGAGCATGTCTTTGATCCCGGTTCGACGCTGATACGAACCGGTTGGCGGCTGGCCGTCTGGGGCGACTTCGGCACGAAGGAAGATGCGGGTTGCCCACAGCGGGGTCTGTACGGCGAACAGGATGGCCGGGCAAAGCATCAACCCGAACAGCATCACAAAGAATACTTCGGCCTCGAAGTCATTCGTTACTAGCAGAGAGGTCGCCGTGCACCCGTACAGGAGAGTACCGACCACTGCGGTGATCGGCAGGCTGCGGCTGAAGGGGAGTGAACTGAAGACTCCCCACGTCGCCAGCAGCCCGATCTGGGCGGCGGTGACGCCCAGCAAAATCATTGGCCCCACATAGGTCCTTGCGCCTTCCAACATGGCCGGTGACGCAAAGTTGAACACTACGATGCCGATCGATAACCCGACAATGGATTCACGAGTGAACGTGCCTTCCGATTGACTGGTGGTCGACATCAATAGTCTCGTGGTCGTACGGAGCCCTGGACGCGGCTGGGGAGGCCTTGGATACGGAGGAATCCTTCGGCGTCGTCTTGATTATAGGATCCGCCTCCTTCCATGGTGGCGATTTCGGCATCGTACAGGCTGCCGGGGCTGGTTCGCGAATCGACACTGATGTTGCCTTTGTACAACTTCAACGTCACTTCGCCAGTGACGTCGCGCTGGGCCTGTTGGATGAACGCCATCAACGCGTCCATTTTTGGTGTGTACCAAAAACCGTAGTAAACCATTTCGGCAACTTCGGGTGACAGCCGATCGCGAAGGTGGCAAAGATCGCGATCCATCGTCAGCTGTTCGATGTACATCAGTGCGTCGTACAACAGCGTCATTCCCGGTGCTTCGTAGACACCGCGGCTCTTCATTCCGACGAAGCGATTTTCGACCATGTCGATTCGCCCGATGCCGTTTCGTCCGGCGATGTCGTTCAGCTGCTGGACCATTTCCAGTGCGCTGACGTTGGTGCCGTCGAGCGTCGTTGGCACGCCCGATTCGAACCCGATGGTGACCGTTTCGGCCTTGTCGGGCGCTTCCTCTGGACTGACGCCCATGCCGAAGTCGACGATTTCGACGCCATTGATGTCCAGTCGTTCCAGTTCACCCGCTTCGTAACTGATGTGAAGCACGTTTTCGTCACTGCTGTACGGTTTGGCAGCGGAGGCTTTGACGGGAATGTTTTTGCTTTCGCAATAGGCGATCAACTCGGTTCGCCCCGGAAAGGCGTCCCGAAACTTTTTGATTCTCCAGGGAGCGATCATCTTGACGGAGGGATCGAGCGCTTCAGCGGCGAGTTGAAAGCGGCATTGATCGTTGCCTTTGCCGGTGGCGCCGTGAGCGTACGCGGTCGCGCCGACCTCGCGAGCCACCTGCAAACAGACTTTGCTGATCAACGGCCGGGCGATCGAGGTTCCGAGCAGGTAAATCTGTTCGTACTTGGCTTGCCAGGCCAGGACGGGAAAAGCGAAGTCGCGGCAAAGCTCTTCGCGCACGTCGACGACGCGGGCGGAGACGGCGCCGCAGTCGCGGGCCTTTTGCATGGTCGCCTCACGATCCTCGCAAGGTTGTCCCAAATCGACGTAGACGGCGTGAACATCGTAGCCTTCGTCTTGCAGCCAGCCGAGAATGACGGACGTGTCGAGACCACCGGAGTAGGCGAGAACACAGCTTTTCATGGGATTGGAGCGGAGGGTTGAGGGAGGGAGGCCAGGGCGATCCAACCGAAACGCGAGGTTTTTTGGCAGCTTTCGACGGTAACTGGCGGTACGCTACACGGTGATTTAAGAATTGATTTTGCCGGACCGCAACCCGGCTTGATGACGACGCCTGTTGTGGCAACCCTTTCGGCAAAGTCTGCCTTCGATCCAACTGCTACGCCTTGATCCCGCCATGTCTGACCTCCCCCCTGCCCTGCTTGGTTTGCTGTCGAAAGTTCTTGCTGGGGAGGCGTCGAGCGATGAATTGGTGGCCAGCATCCAAGAATCCTCGTTGTCTTCAGGCCCGGCAGACGTGCAGCGGACTGCCGGGGCGACGGTCGATTTGGGAAGGCAGTCACGTTGCGGATTCGGCGAGGTGATCTACGGTGAGGGCAAATCGGCGGAGCTGATCACGCGAATCATTCAAACTCAGCTGGGCGCCGGGCAGCCAGCTTTCGTCACTCGAATCGACAGCGAAGTCGCTTTTCAGGTTCGCCAATCGATCGGCAATACCCTCCACAATCCGTTGGCCAGAACGTTGCGGGCGGCTGGGGAGCGAATCGATCCGTCGGAGATGCTGACTTCGCAGCAGGCGGCGCAGACCCTGCACGCGGCGGTCGTCACGGCGGGAAGTACCGATTTGCCGGTTGCCGAAGAAGCGATCGAGACGCTGGCGTGGATGGGAGTGCCGGCCCGGCGGTTTGACGACATCGGTGTCGCCGGACCGCAGCGGTTGGCGGCCGTTGTGCCGGAGCTGCGACTTGCTTCGGCGGTCGTGGTGGCAGCCGGTATGGAGGGCGCCCTGCCCGCCGTCGTGGCCGGACATTTGGCGGTACCCGTTTTTGCTGTTCCCACCAGTGTTGGTTACGGTACCAGCCTGGGTGGACTGACACCGCTGATGGGAATGCTTTGTGCGTGCGCGGCCAACGTCGCCGTGGTGAACATCGATGCCGGGTTCAAGGGCGGCTACATGGCGGGACTGGTGGTCCGGCAGTTACAAGATCATTCGCCGTCGACGGCCTCGAACATCCATGAAGGAAACGATCCGTGAACGAGACAGCCCCCCTCCGATTGCCGCAGCGTGATCCCGCTGCTCACAAAGGCACGTTCGGGCGAGTTCTGATGATTGGTGGCAGCCGTGGTATGGCCGGTTCCATTGCACTGGGGTCGATCGCGGCGCTGCATACTGGATCAGGTTTGGTGACCGCCGCGGTGCCCGATCGCTGTCTGGAAACGGTTGCTTCGTTTCATGCGGCGATCATGACCACTCCGCTTGCCGATGATGATGGAGGAAGGTTTTCGATCGATGCGGCGGGGCAGCTCGGTCCGTTGCTTTCGACCGCCAGTGCGATCGGATGCGGACCCGGTATGACGACACAGCGCGGCTCGATCCGTTTGGTCGAACGGTTATTGCAGGCAACCGACATCCCAAGGGTCATGGACGCGGACGCGCTGAATTCGATGGTGCTATTGGATTGGGCCTGTTCGGCTGGCGATGGCGGGCCTTTGGTGTTGACGCCTCATCCGGGCGAGTTCGCTCGATTGAGTGGAGTGTCGGCGGCGGACCGCCAAGGTCAATGCGACGCGGCGGTCGAGTTGGCTGGTCGAACCGGAGCGGTCATTGTGTTGAAGGGAGCGCCCAGCCTGGTGATCGGTAATGGTGAGGTTTGGACCAATACGACCGGCAACCCGGCGCTGGCCACGGCCGGCAGCGGCGATGTGCTGACCGGGGTCCTCGCTTCGCTTTTGGGTCAGGGCCTGTCGATCTGGGACGCGGCCAGGCTTGGCGTTTGGATGCACGGCCGGGCCGGCGACATCGCTGCGGAACAAATCGGTGCGCCAGGTGTGACCGCGCCGGCCATTTCAGCCTGTCTGGGCCAAGTCGCCGCCGAGTTGATCGAAGGTTGAGAACGTCGGCCAGTTCTCCGAACTGGCATGCCTACTACACGAAGCGATTTCGGAGACTGTCGGCCAGTTCTCCGAACTGGCACGCCCCGCCACACGAAGCGATTTCGGAGAAATCGCCGACGTTTGGAGAACCGGTCGACGGTCCCTACGATCGGGCGGCGATCTGGTTCATAATCTTCGGCGGTCGCCCTGCCCTGCCCCACTGTTTCCATTCGCTGTCCAAGAAGCCTGACCGACGTGACGCAAATCGTTCCGCTCGCCCAACTCAGTCCAGCCACTCGGGGCGGTGTGGTCAGCATCGGCAACTTCGACGGCGTGCATCGCGGACACGCGTCGCTGTTGGTCGAGGTGCGTCGATTGGCAGATCAACTTTCCGGACCGGCAACCGCTATCGTGTTGGATCCGCACCCGGCAGCCATTCTTCGGCCCCAGCAGTCACCGGAACGGCTCAGTTGGATTGAGCGTCGCGCCGAACGGATGTCGGCGCTGGGAATCGATTATTTGGTTGTTTGCCAAACGACTGCCGAGTTCTTAGGGCTGTCGGCTGAGGATTTTTTTCAAGGATTGGTGATAGAACAGCTCAGTGCCCAAGCGGTGGTGGAAGGCCCGAATTTTTATTTTGGTCGCGGGCGAGGCGGCAACGTCGAAACGCTCGCCCAGCTCTGCGACGACGCCGGCATCCGGTTGTCGATTGTCCAGCCGACGACGGTCGACGCGGAGATGATCAGCAGCACGCGGATTCGCAAGCTTCTGTCCGAAGCGAACGTGGAACAGGCCGCTCGGCTGCTGGGCGCGCCGCATCGAATTCGCGGCCGAGTGGTTCGGGGAGCCAGCCGAGGTCGGACGATCGGGTTTCCGACCGCGAATTTGGCCGAAGTGGATGTGGTGGTTCCCGCCTTGGGGGTCTACGGTGGCTTTGCTTACCTGGATGGCAGTCGTCTGGATGCGGCAATCCACATTGGCCCCAGCCCGACTTTTGAAATCGACGGAAGCTCGAAAATCGAGGTTCATTTGCTGGACTTTGACGGTGACCTGTACAACCAAACCTTGCTGGTTGACTTTGTGGCCGGCGTGCGTGACATTGCCCGCTTCGATTCGGCTGAGCGGTTGGCCGAGCAACTGGCACGGGACATTCACACGATCCGCTCTCGGCTGGAGCCGTATCGCGAGAGCGAAAGCTGATCGGTCGCAACAGGGAAAAATGCAATGGGCGTCAACTGGAAAGCCTTTGTCGATCAGATCAGCCATTACGAGTCGTTCGTGTTGGTCAGTCACATTCGGCCCGATTGCGACGCGCTGGGCAGCGAACTGGGGATGGCTGAGGTGTTGCGATCGGTCGGCAAATCGGTCCGCATCATCAACGCCCATCGGACGCCGCCGGCACTGCAGTTTCTGGACCCGGCCGGCAATATCGAGGTATTGGGAGACGATGTTCAACCGGAAGACATTTCCGCTGATTGCATCATGGTTTTGGATACCAGCGCCTGGGCTCAGCTGGGTGACATGGGGGATGTGATTCGCGCCTCGCGAGCTGACAAAGTCGTCGTTGATCATCATGTCGGCGAAGACGACTTGGGGGCGACGATGTACAAGGACTACCAGGCCGAAGCGACGGGACATCTCGTCGTGCAGGCGGCCGACGCCTTGAACGTGCCGCTGACGCGATCGCTGGCGGCGGCCGTGTTCGCCGCGATCGCCACCGATACTGGTTGGTTCCGTTTCGGAAGTGTCACCTCGGACACCTACCGAACGATCGCGCGACTGGTCGACGCCGGCGTGGTCCCCAGCGAAGTGTATGGTGACTTGTACGAACGAGATACACTTGGCCGCTTGCGTCTGCGCGGCTTGATCCTCTCACGCACTCAATCGGAACTCGACGGTGCTTTGATGCACACCTATGTTGAAAAAGAGGATTTCGAGGCGATGGGAGCCGAACCGAGTGATACCGAGGATGCCATCAACCTGACTTTGTCTGTCGAGGGAACGAAAGCGGCAGTGATTTTTGTCGGGCAACTGCGGGGTGGATTCAAGTTGAGTTTCCGCAGCCGTTGCGAGTTGGATTGCAACGAGATTGCCAGACAATTTGGTGGTGGTGGTCACAAGGCTGCCGCCGGCGCCTTCCAGGAGGGAACGCTGCAAGAGGTCCAACAACGTGTCTTGCCGGTCGTGATAGAAACGCTCAAAAAGACGCTTTCTGCTTGATTTCGTTTTCTATCTTTCGAGCGATGGGAGCGAGTTGATTCTCGAATCGTTTCCACTTCCCGACCGAAGAGGAATACATCGGCTGCCGGACTTGCCACTTGCTAGGTGTGTGCACGGCGCGGCGGTTGGTGTGAAATTTCAGGCACCGCTCATCCCACGGCAGCCCACAATGCTTGATCATCTCTTTCGCGTTGGGCTCGGGGTCGGCGACCAGAGATTCATAGTCGACCGTGTGGATGTTCAGCGGTAGGACTTCCTGCCAATAGGCCATCAGTTGCCGATAGTGACGGTGATATCCCACCAGCGCCTCCAGGTCGCAAAACGGGACGCTGAGATTCTGGCAGTAACACGAAGCCAGGACATCCATCGGGTCGCGGCGACAATGAATGATGGTTGCACCGGGAAACAGCACAGCGATCAGTCCGAGATGAAGAAAATTCGTCGGCATCTTGTCGCTGACTCGCGCCGCACCTTCGCTCCGATCCTTCAGCAGGGAAAGATGGTCGTCAGCGAGTTCGCGTAGGTAACGGTCATCGAGCGACGGCAGGATCTTTGGAAACACATTCTGGCAGGAGAGCGACTGATTGGCTGAACCGCACGGCCCCAAGGCCTGCTGCTGAGATGGCCGCTGGTCTCGCACGATTCGCTGGCGAATGCGATCGATCTCTTTCAGTTCGCCGGCGCCGGTGACCGATGGATGACTACTCAAAATCTGCTCGGTCAACGTCGTTCCCGACCGTGGCATCCCGACAATGAAGATGGGCAGGTTGCTGGGATTTCCCACATCACGTTTCGCATCGAAGTATTCACGGGTGTAGACACTTTTGGCGTCATCGACCGCGCTGGCCAGAGGAACATTGGCGGGACCGTGTTGCTTCGAGCTATGTCGGGGTTTCATCCGGTTCGCTCGGTCGTAATGATTCCAAGCGGTATCGTAGTCACCCAGGTCGTCCAAGACTTTTGCCAACGCAAAATTCAGCTGAACTTGATCGCGGATCGAACGATCGTGTTGCGACACCAGCTCGGTCAATTGATCAAGGTAGGCAGTTGTCGATTCGGTCGGTTGGAAACGTTGGGCGCGCGAGTATCGAAAATGTGCTCCGGCCCGTTTCGGATCGGCGGCAAAGGAACGGTGAAAACAATCGAGCGCCCGATCGAGCCGGCCGTTTTCCACCAGAGAGTCGGCCAAATGGGCCAGGGCGCTTGGTGAAGTGGGGTCCAGATCGACCGCCTTCTCGAACGTCGCTTGCGCCTGTTGGTGTTGATCGAGACGTCGTTGCAAAAGCCCCAGTCGAATGCAAGTATCGGCCGTCGGTGCCGCCGCCATGACCACTTGGTAGCATCTTACGGCCTCTTCGAGAATTCTTCGTTCGAGTCGCCAATGCTTTGACCTGCGCAGCTGATTAGCACGGCACTGCAGCAGCTTCGCCAGCGCCAGGTTCAGCTGGGGAGATCGCTGGTCGCGAAACAACGAAATTCGCAGCGTATCGATCGCTTCCTTGATGTCTTTGTGCTCGGCATACAGTCGGCTCAGCGCTAACGTGGATTCGTGGGTTCGGTCATCAAACACCACGGCGCGTTTGTAGTAGGCAATCGCCAGATCCCGCTGTCCAGACTTTTCTTGTATCCCGCCCATCATCACCCAGGCATCGCAATGACACGGATCGATGCGAACGGCCTGGTCGAAGTGCGACATTGCCGCCTCCATCTGCTGTTGCACCAGGTAGGCGTAGCCGGCCAGCCGATGTCCGATCGCGTTGCCGGCCAGGGTGGTCGATTCCTTGCGGAGAATCGAAAGGCTGCTGTCGGGCCGTCGGTTGCAGAGGTCCGCCGCCGCGACCACGTGAATGGCGGCGACATCAGAAGCATCTTTTGCGACGCGCCTTTTTGAATCGCGAATGATCGAATCGCGGGATTGCCGTACCGAAGTTCGTACCGGTTCGGCGACTTCGTTAAAAATCAAGTTGAGCTTTTCATCACCGATGATCATCGTTGGCACCACGGTAGAAAACGAGTTCAGTAGAGGAGCTTTGGAGGTAGGACGGATTCATTTCGCTGCGCACCCACGCGCGCACCGGTAGCCTTCCGTGCTATGGCTGGCACACAAACTAGGGGCCGTTATTTGTGTGCCGGCGTCAAATGACGCAAAGAGCGGGTTGAAAACCCGAGTGCATCGTTATTCGTAATAGACGTAGTAAGGAACGTCGGGATCCGGTTCGTCTTCCCACTCGTAGGAATAGTCGTAGTAGTCGTAGTCGTACGGACCGTGATTTTCATCGCCTTGCGAGTTGTCGCCATCCGGTTCCTGGTCGTCGGAAAGTCCGTGAACTTCCAGTGCGTAGTGAACGTTGTTGACCGCGACGCCGCTGTGGGAAACGGCCGAGAACCTGATGATGTAGTCGCCTTGTTCCAGCCACGCCAACGCGGTTCGAGTCATTCCGGAATTGGCGACGATCGCCAGTCGCACCTCGCGAGTGTGAGCGTCGTAGATCGTCAGCTGAACCGCCTCGTCATCGGAAGCGCCTTGGGTGAAAAGGTCAAATCGAAAGAGTCTGGATTTTTCGGCAGTCCAGCGAATGAAATCGTCCACCGACGAGGAGACGTCGCCGCTGGAAAGTTGATACGGCGTGTCCGATTCGACAAACTCTGCCGACGCCACGTAGTTGCCGACCGAAACGGGAGAACTGGGATCGACGGCGACTCGCAAGTAGTAGTCTTGTCCTGCCTGAGGTTCGGCGACGACAAGTGTCCACGTTCCATCGGGTTGCAGCCGGCCCGATGCGCCCACCGACTGACCCGCAGCATCGACGATCCCCAAACGCAGGTCAGGTTGGTCAAGTCCGACGCCGGCAAGGTTGATCACCAGTCGGCCGTTTCCTGCCGACGGGACTTTCCAGTAATCAACGTCGGTTGCCGAGGAAACCGCGGAAACGATTTCGTACCGTGTTTGCGGCGCAAACCCGTCCGCCATGGTCAGATCACCGGCGCTGGCGACGGTATCGTTATCGCCCGCTTCGGTATCGGCCAAGGCAAAGTTGGTCAGTAGCGAATCGACACCCGAATCGTATCCGCCTGCGACCGGATCGGATGCCTGGACCGCGGCCGACCGATAGTCAACTTCCAGTTGGTAGTCGCCCACCGAATAGACACCGCTATCCACCGCCGTCACTCGCACATAGAGCACAGAGTGATTTTGTAGGTCGCCCAGTTGGATGGTGTTGTCATTGTCAAAGACTGAATCCGCACTCGCCTGGGCAAGGACCGATCCGGCGGCGTCCAATACTTCGATCTGTGATTTGACGAGGCTGATTCCGGCAGCTTTCAGACGAATGGTGACATCCGTCTGGCCGGCCACCGGATGGATCTCGTAGTGATCCACATCCGATGCGTTTTTCAAGCTTCCCGAAACACCGATGTATTCCGAATCGGGTTGAAACCCGACAGGCGTGGGAACCAACGTGGCGACCTGAAGCTGGTCGTTGGTCACCTGTTCGTAAGGATCGGTTCTTGCGCCGTACAACGCTTGAATATTGTCAATGTCTTCTTGCGACAGCACACCTTTGGGCACGGTGTATTGTCCAAACATCACCGTCCAATCGAGCGAATTGTCGGCCAGTCCCAGCGAATTGCCTGATTCGTGGAGCAGCAAACTGAACAGATCGCGCTGGCCGGAGGCGACGGTGATCGGATCGGGACCGTAACCGCTGGCCCAGTCGTGATAGTTCAGAGGTTCGCTGGAGTTCAGCAGGATATCCCCCGAGTAGGTTCCCGCATTGGTTTGGAAGGGAATGGAGTTGGCCAGCACGCCCACTTGCGGAAAGGCTCCGATACGGAAATCGCCGAACCTTGGATCACTGACCGAAAGTCCCGCCGCGCCGAAATCGTTGTCGTGGTCGTTTCGGAGCCCGACATTGATATCGGCGTGAATGGCCCAGGTTTGAAAGGCCCGTAGCGCCAGTTCCTGCCAATCGGATCGGTCGGCGACCGCGTCCAGAGTTTGCCGGATATCATTGGAATGATCACCGATCGCTGTGCCGTCGGCAGGGAAGCTGATCGTCAGCGACCTGGGCTGGGGCCAGGGAGTTTCGAAAGCGGCTAGCAGGCGTCGTGTTTCGAGCGATTCAATCTCAATCCTTTTTGCTGCGGGACGACGATGACGTGTTGACGTACTCATACCAGGATTCACAGGGCAGATGGAGACTTACGAGAAGGGAGGCCCGATTGAACTCGGACAATTCGATTGCCCAATTCAACGGTTTTCAGCAGCGAACCAAATTCATCATACTCACGGAGTGAGTCGAGGTCCGAATCGGTCGCCAGTTGTCGTGCCCCGTAACCAGCCTGGATAGCTTGCGACAAGTAAGCCAAGGCAATCGGGTGTCTTTTCTTGCCAAGCAGCGCGTTGGCACATGCCGCCTGGTACAGCACAATGGGTGCGTTGGGAGGTCGGGTTGCTTTGCGAAGCTCCTCCATCGCTTCTTCGGTCTTTCCGAAACGAGCCAGCAACACGGCTCGGTCGATCATCGAAAGCTCTTTACCCGGTTCAATTTCAATCGCTCGTCGAAGCGCTTCGATCGCTTCGTCATACCGCTTCAGTCGTGCCAGCGCCTGTGCTTGCTTCTGCAGCACCATCGCGTTGTTGCGGTCGTTTTCAAACGCTTTCTGCAGGTCCTCTAACGCCCCTTCGGGATCGAATTCAAGCCGCACTTTTGCGCGAGTGACCAGACCTGACGGCAAGGAGTTCTTCGATTTCAATGCTTGTTGAAAGTCTCGATCGGCCGCCTCAGGCTGCCCCGTTTTTCGATACACGCGGCTCCGCAAAATCAGGATGTGCGGATCGTCGGGCGAATGTTTCAGAGCCACGGTGTGGTCGGCGATTGATTCGTTCCACCTGCCCAGCGTTTCCCGGCAAAGGCCGCGGGCGGACCAGGCAGCAGCAAAGGTTGGTTCCAGGTTCAACGATCGCGTGAAGTCGTCGACCGCGCGAGCGTATTGACGGGTGTTGTAGAAGCATCGCCCACGGAGGTACCACAACCGGGAAGCCTTGGGAGCCCGTTCAATCGATTGGGTGAATGAAAGCTTGGCATCCTCGAACTGACCCGAATTGAATTGCGATCGGCCCAGCATCGTCCACCGCAGCGCCGACGGGACGCTGCTGTCGGCAAGTTCGATCAACAGCTTTCGAGACGCATCGTACTGGTTCTTGGTAAACAGCCAGATTGCTTCCAGGTACTTTTCGGTGTCGTCTGAATCGAAGGAGACCCGCTCGGCCTGTCGGATCAAGGAATCATATTCTTCGAAGCGGGACGAAAATCTTGCCCGTTCGGCGCGAAGAAGCAGCAAGGCACGAGACGGCACATCGCCCTGAATCCGGATCGCGGCGTCGACCAGTTGATCAAGTCTCTGTCGCTTCCGGTCATCGACTGCTCCCTCGTGGCGTGATCGAAGCCAATCGATTTCGGCAAACGCTACCTGGGCGACGTGCCGAAATGCGGTTTCGCGATGGCGATCTCGCTGTTGAGCCGTCAACAACGGCGACTCGAATTCATGCTGCCGCGACGCGCTGAGCAGTCCGAACTCTTCCAGCGGTTTCATCGCGGCGATGATCAAGCGGTCTTGATGGCGAAGCGGATTGACAATCGTTGCCGACAACACCTCAGCCGATTCTTCGGCAAAGGAATCGATGTTCGACATCACGGTCATGTGTTGCGATTGGCTTCGCCATACCATCGCAGCGATGCCCAGCGGGATCAGCAGCGCCAACAACAACAGCGCCACGGTGGTGCCGGAAACGGCCTTGGGGTGCCTGTAAAACCACTTCGAGGCACGAACACGATAGGGCTCGGGCGCGTGGGCAAGCGGCAAGCTCTGTCGCTGAAGTTCCAAGTCTTCTTGCAGGTGTTCCGCACTTTCATAGCGGTCTTCCGGGTCCGGTGCCAAGCATCGCTCGATGATTGACCGTAGACTGGGCGTGACCGCGTCTTCCGGTTTCCACTGCAGGCGGTTCTGGCGGGCTCGGATCGCAGGCTCCAAGTCGACCGGTGCCGACGAACTTGGCGGCGCGTAGGGAAGGCGTCCGGTGACGAATTCAAACAACATCACCCCCAACGCGTAGATGTCCGAGGAGGGATGAGGCGTGACCGATTGTCCCATCAACGCTCGGTAGGATTCTGGGGCCATGTAAGGCAACGTCCCGCCGACATGCTTGATCTGGCCGCGATCGAGTGAATGAGAAAGATTGAAGTCAAGCAGCGCCGGTTCGCCGTCATTTCGAATCAGCACGTTGGCCGGTTTCAAGTCGCCGTGCAGCACGCCGCGGGCGTGCGAATGGGCCAGGGCGGCAGACAGACGTTGGAAGATCCATAGCGCCAGTTCGTTACAGCCCAGCACGCGGAGTTGTTCCAAAGGCTTCAGGACCGCATCATCATCGGCCGCCGGTACCGAGCTCGACTTCGTTCCTTCGCCGGTTTCATCATCGTCGGCAATCACGGTATCGTGAACTCGATTGAGCACCGTGCTGACCAGGCTGGGGCCACCCCGCGAAGCGGTTTTGCCGTCACCTGCTAGATAGTCGGCCAGCGTCACACCGCCGGCATACGGCATGCAGATCACCGAGCGGTTGTGGACACGATGAAACGAATAGATCGGCACGATGTTGGTGTGCTGCAACATCGCCATCGCCTGCGGCTCGGCAAGCGTTTTCTGAACCACCTTGAGCACCACGTAGCGGTCGGCCAGATCGTTTTGCATCGCCAAATAAACGTGGCTGAAAGCGCCCTGCCCGATCTCCTGAACCAATCGAAAACCGATCGATTTCAGTGCCGATTCCAACGCCGCATCGATGACTGGCGAAGAACTCGCGTCGCTTGCTTTGCTGGCAGCGACGCGGGGTGAAAACCGTGGCTGGAGTGAATTGGCGACCGATTGCGCCAGCTGCTGGTACCAGAGCTCGTTGCTGACACCGGGCAATTCACGCCACCTTGAGTACGAGACAGGATGTCCATGGGCCGCCCGGCTGCGAAAATCCTCAAACGCGATTTGCGCCACGTGATGCGGCTGCGCCAACAGCGCATCGAATTCGTCAAAGTAGTCTTCCAATTGAATGGACAGCCCGCGGTTGTAACGCAATTCGATGTCGATACGAATCAATTCCGTGAGCGCCGAATAGTCATCGGCCAAACCATGCTCTTGAAGCAGGGTGCGAATGCTGTTTCGTGATTCCGGAGTCCAATTCTCTTCGAAACAGTCAATGGCTTCGTCAAGCTGATCCGTGCTGGCTTTGTTGATCATACTGATGACCTACGCGTCTGGAGTAACTCTGGCAGCACCGCCATGCGAGCATCTGGTTACGAACTGTGGAGGTTTCACGCTGAACGGAATCCGCCAAAGTTTTTGCTAAATTTCGGATGATGGGTGTTCCCACACCTTTCACCGGAGTCCTTCCGATGTTTTGACGCCACCGCTCCGTGCGTGGGTGGTACTCAGGTTTCAAAAACCTGAGGAGGGTCTTACGGCAAAAATCTAATTCTCATCAAGGAGAAGGTTGGCCAACCGTTCGCGGCTCCGCTGGAGACTTCGTTCAACGGTGCGGCGGCTTCGGCCTGTTTCTTCACTGATTTCGTCCACCGTGTATCGCTGGATTCGAAGCGACAGAATGTCGCGATCAAGCGGTCGCAGTAGCTCTAGGGTTTCTCGGACACTCACTTCCAGGAACTCGATCGACGACTGATCGAAACTGATCCCCTCTTCGATGACTTCCAGGGAAACGTTGCGCCGGGAATCCCGGCATTGGGCTGAATGGTGCCCCGCTTTTCGCCTCAGCTTGTGAACGGCAATGACAGCGAGCAGGTTCCACAGCGTGGTGCCTGGTGGTGCGTCATAGTGTCCCGACTGCACCCCTCGAAACATGCTCTTGAAGACCGATTGGACGACGTCTTCCGGTTCGGTGTTGGCCCGCAGCCGGTCACCGAGCTGCGCCTCGACCAACCCGAAGACTCGCCGCGCATAACGCTCGTACAAAGCAGTTGCCGCGTCCTCGTCTCCGCCTCGAACGAGCACCACCAGCGATCGATCGGTTTGCGACAGCCCCCCTGAATCAGATTCTGATGGAGTCACGATGCACCAGTCGTATCTTGGACCCGAATGAGCGCTCAGCTGAGCATTCCACGATAGCGACTCGCATCTCCAAAACAATCAAAATATCTGCCCACGAAGGGACTCAGCCACTTCCCAGGCGGGAAACAAGCTGGTTTCTTCCCTTTGCTCTGTTTTAAGACGCTTTGACTGATGTACTTGTTTTGACGGATTTAGTTCGTGGAGCGGTGGTATTGAAAAAGCGGGTGCGGTTCGTGATGACCACGACTGGGCAAAACCAGTCGAGGTGCCCCAACACACAACCGCACCCGCGTGAGCAAGTGCCCTATTTGCTCGACGAACGGAAATGATGACTCCCGTCCTCTCAGGTAGAGGCCGATCACCCGACAATTCCCGCCAGCCATTCCAGACTTTTTTGAGGATTCTTTTTCGTGCCAACAATTCATAGGACCACACAAATTCATGGGACTACCCAACGCTGTGTTGTTGGTGGAGGCCGAAAGACGGAAAATCAGCTTTCGCCGTTCCCCAGCTGCTTGGCGAGTTTTTGTCGTATTGCCTCCATGTGCCGAGCGACCGTGCTGGTGCTCAATTGGCTTGCCGACGCGATTTCCGCCAGCGTCATTCTTTGAACGTACCGCATGTCGAGCATCACAGCTTCTTCGGTGGTCAGTTCGCCAAGGATTAGCCGTAGAGTCGTTTCTGTGTCCTCCCGTACCGCGGGACTCTGCGTTTCTTCGCGAAAAGAAGGTGCATCGTTTCTGCTAGCAGATCGCAGAATGCGTTTCTGCACGCGACTTAGCAGACGCGTCAGCTCGGTCATTTCCAAGCTTGGATTGGTCTTTCGGTATTCGTGACATTCGATGAACAGCGCTGATGCGATTTCGTCGATGCCATCTACTCCCAGAAATTTTGTGTGATAAGCGATTTTGTACTGAAACGCGAGTTGTTCTTCGGAAGTGCACTCGATGTTGAACGCCGTGCAGATTTCTTGGGAGAGCGTTGCTGGGTCAATCGACATCTTTCGTTTCTCACTGTCCCTGACCGGGGAGGCCCGTCAACATCACCACAACGAGTTGTTTTTCGACGTGATCGATTTCGTAATAGACATGAACTTCTGCGTCGAGGTGACCGAGTATTCCCCCAAACCAGGCCACCGATGCCGCCATCTGCCATGGTGCGGAGCGATGTCGAACAACGTGGAGCAATGCCCTCAGTTTGTCGATATTCTCGACTTCCCAGAACCTGCGAAGCGAAGTTTTCCAATTGCTCTCCAGCGTACCAGGCTCGGCCTCAAGCGACTCGATTCCCTCCTCAAGAAACGTGCGAAAATCAATCGCGTTGATGTTGCGTCCCCTTTCTGCAGACTCCGCAAGATTTTTCAGCCAGTCAACGATCCGCTCCGCGAGGCCGTAGTCCTTTGCATACTGAAACTCATCCCTGGCACTTTCCCTAAACCGAATTCGGTACATCGAACAAGTACTCCGTGCGTGATAGCGATGCGAGCTGCGGGCATTGGATTGGCTCTGGTGATGATGTTGGGGCTGGAATGGAGAATGTATTGGTGTTACGTGGTTGGCAAATCAGGTTGCCGAAGGTGTCTCCGGCGCTAAATCATTTCATCAAGGTCGACTGTTTTGTCGTTTTCCATCCTACGTTTCAGTTCATCAAGAAGGTCAGGATTCTGGCTCATTCTTCGTACGATACGATCGTAGATGACATCCTTGGCTGCCTCGGAAGAAAGAAAGGCGCCCAACACTTCTGTTTGAGAGAGAACAGGTGAAAAGTCGTCTTGAAGTTTCTCTTCGAGCACTTGCACGAATTGTGCAAAAGCATCCTCGTCTCGAAAAAGGTCTTTGTACTCATCAAGAATTAAAGCACTCATGCTATTCTCCCGTTCGTAATATGGAGGGACCGTTGCACAGGTCCTCTCTGTCGTGGTATCGGGGATTCTCAATCCGCGCGTCCCGTGTGGGACGC
Organism: Rubripirellula sp.; assembly: GCA_965222745.1. GTDB lineage: Bacteria > Planctomycetota > Planctomycetia > Pirellulales > Pirellulaceae > CBDCUW01. The sequence continues at coordinate 2,749,527 of CBDCUW010000005.1, read as the reverse complement.
GATAGGCTCGAAAAGCCTTCTTGTCACAGCATTGAGCGTTCCCATTCCCGCTGTGCGGAGGAAATCCTCTGTAGAAAAGGGACAGAAAATCCGCTCGATTTCCCGGCCATTCGAACGATTTTTCGTAAGTCGTTTGGGCCAAACGACTTTGGAGACAAGCCGGCAAGTACCGCTGCCCGAAAAGAGGCTACTTCAGCAGAAAGCCGGTGAGTGTCCAGCCGTCTTCGGCTGTTTCGATGAAACTGCCTCCGTCGGGGAGGTACTGCTCGATCTTTTCCAGCGGCGGCAGTTTGGCGGCATTCAGCGGATCGGGTTGGCCGCCCTGGTCATCTTCGAAGAAACGCCGATAGAGTGCCGAGAGGACCGAGTCGCTGTCTTTGAGCTTGCCTTGGCGGAGCAGTTCGTATTTGGCGCGAAGTGAGAGTTTCATCCGCACGACCCGGTCGTAAGCTGGTTTGTCACCGCCCAATGCACCGATCGTGGCAGTGACGCTTTGCACGTCCTGCAAATCTGCAAATCCGCCTGCGACACCGGTCTGAATTCGCTTGGCGGTATCGATCAGCAGTTCTGGGTGAGACGAAAACATCAGGTAGGGCGTGGTCGATCCGGGACCTTTGTCGACCATCGCGATCGCCCAATGATCCAGCAGCGGTGGTGGTTCGTTTTGGTCTTCATCGAAGCTCAACTCAAAGTCTTGGAAGATCTCCGAATCAAAACTCTCACTCGACTCTGGCCGCTGGACTCGCCAGATTTCCACTCCAGGAACGACGTCCAACTTGGTCGTGTCGGGTTCAACTTCCATGACTTTCCGGATCGCGGTCTTGATCTTTTCCGCGTCCAGGACTCGAATCGCGATCAGCATTCGTTCGGAGTTTTCGACGACCGGTAGAGTGTTGTCGGTCAGCAGCAAGATCTGATCGTCCAGATTAGGAAGGACGTTGTTGGCGATATCGATCTGCGGACCTTCTTCGTCTTCTTTGATGCTGTCGATCATGGGGCGAAAGATCTTGTCGCCCAGCGCTTCGTCCACCAGTGTTTCCGACGCCCAAAACGCCTCTTCGATCAGCAGGTGAAGGCGATTGAAACTCGCCGTGTCTTGGTGCACCCAAGCGGGGATCGGACCACGCTTGGTATTGACCAGCTGAAGCATGCGGGCGGCCAATTCGTATTTGCTTGGTTTGTCGGTCACGGCGGGAGCAAGCACAAAACCGCGATGCAGAAAATCGAACTTGTCACCGGCGATCACCGCGATCCCGCCGGCGGCTTTGATCGCATCGAACCCCTGCCCTTCAAACAGTTTCAAAATGTCAACATCGTTGCCCCGTTCGACGTTGAAAGTTTCTCGCAGAATGCGGCCCATTTGAAATGGCCTGGCAAACCACTCGCCCGCGACCGCTCCGCCCCCTTTTTTGAGCGGCCCGCTGATTGCCTGGGACGATCGTTTCAAGACCGTCGCGAACTCCGGCAACGTGCTGATCGATTTGCCTTTGGGCTGTCCGGCGATGGCGTCCAAAAGGTCGGTGACGACGGTATCGTTGTCGGCGGCGATGATGCGGACGTCGCTGAGTGTGATGGCGATCTGTTCGACTTTCAGTTGCCCCGGTTTTCGCTCGGGCGTGTAAACGCGGATGGTTTGACCAGCGTGCGTTTTGTCAACTCGGGTTGCCCCGCCCGCTTTCAAGTCTTGGTCGATCTGCTCGAGCGCCGCTTCCGCTTTCGCTTTGGCACCTCGCGTATCTGCCAACACACAAACCGAATAGGGACGCCGCTTGACTTTTTCAAACGGCAACCAGGCGAAGACGACTTCGCCGGTGGCGATGTCGGCAAGATCGTCGGGGCGAATTCCGATGTTGTTGTCCGTCGACTCGAAATAGTTTTCGGCGCGCGCGCGCTGGGCCTCGATGAACGGCTGCATCGCTGGATCGTCCATCAGCCGGCCCAGTCGAGTCTTCTGGTAGGCATCCAAGAACTTGGGAAGATCGGGGATGCGGAGCAGGCCTGCGGTGGTATCGGGCAGGATTTCGGTTGCCGGCGTGTATCCGCCTGCCGCCTCTTGCGCCGACACTCGATCGGCCACAGACCATCCTGCAACCAGACACCAAACGGAGAGGAGGAACCGACCGAGGGGCGGTCGAAAACCTGACATGGAGTACATTCAAGAACCGATGACTGGGAATAAAACTTGCTCTGGACCACGAATTGCGGAACCAACAGCAGCCAGTATGTTATCGAAACCGTTTTCAGCCCGAAACGCCGTCTGGCACAGGTGGAATGACGAATCAAGACCTACAACCCTACCAAAATCCGCTGATTGAGCGGTATTCGTCCCGCGAAATGGCAGGTCTTTGGGGGCCGCAACAGCGATTTCAGACCTGGCGTCGCCTGTGGATTGCGTTGGCCGAGTGCGAAAAAGAGCTCGGTTTGCCGATCACAGACGCCCAGATCGCCCAGCTGCGGGAATTCCGCGATCGCCTGAATCTGGAGGTGGCGGCCGACCACGAACGGACGTTGAGGCACGATGTGATGGCCCACGTCCACGCCTATGGCGATCAGTGCCCCGATGCCCGGCCGATCATTCACCTGGGGGCGACCAGCTGCTTCATTACCGACAACGCCGACCTGGTGCTGATTCGTGATGCGCTGCGGTTGACCGCCAGCCGGCTTGCCGCGGTGATCGATCGTCTGGGCGATTTTGCCGCCCAGCAACGTGACCTTCCCTGCCTCGGTTTCACCCACTTCCAACCGGCTCAACCGACCACCGTCGGCAAACGAGCCTGTTTGTGGGCTTATGACCTGGTTTTGGATCTGCACGAAATCGAGCATCGAATCGAGCAGCTGCGGGCTCGAAGCACCAAAGGCACCACTGGGACTCAGGCCAGTTTTCTGGAGCTCTTCGGTGGCGACCATGCCCAGGTTCGACGGCTGGAAGAAATGGTCGCCAAGAAGATCGGTTTTGAGCAGACCTATGCGGTTACCGGCCAGACTTATCCGCGCAAAGTGGACAGCCAGATTGTCGATGCCCTTTCGGGGATCGCGCAGAGCTTGCACAAAACAGCGACCGACTTGAGATTGCTGGCCGGACGCAAGGAGTTGGAAGAACCGTTTGAGGAGAAACAGATCGGCAGTTCGGCGATGGCTTACAAACGCAATCCGATGCGCAGTGAACGCATTTGTGCGCTGAGCCGTTACGTGATGAGTCTGCAGTCGAGTCCGGCGATGACCGTCGCCACGCAGTGGATGGAACGCACTCTTGACGATAGCGCGAATCGCCGGCTGGTGATTCCTCAAGCCTTCCTGGCGATCGACGCGTCACTGGTGCTGATGCAAAACGTGACCAGCGGCCTGGTGGTTTACCCGAAAACGATCCAGAAAAACCTGGCGTTGGAATTGCCGTTCATGGCCACCGAAAACATTTTGATGCAGGCGGTGTCGGCCGGTGGTGATCGCCAGGAGTTGCATGAACGTATCCGCGAACATAGCCAGGAAGCGGCGCGCCGCGTCAAGGCGGAAGGGGAAGCAAACGATTTGCTGGATCGATTGCGTGGCGACGAAGCTTTCGCCGGCGTCGATCTGGATGCTGCCACCAATCCGCACGATTTTGTCGGTCGCGCACCGCAGCAAGTGGACGAGTTCCTTGCCCAGCAGATCGAGCCGATCAGGCGTCGTTATGGCGACGACGATCACCTGAGCGCTGAGGTCCACGTCTAAGAAGTTCGTTGCCAGTTCGGAGAACTGGCCGACACCGACTGTTCCTAGGTTGGGTCGCGATCACTTTGCCGCGGTTCGTGTGTTTGGAATGTTGCCCGGCGGCTTTGTTTGATGTCTCGCATCACTTGGCAGGTGCGATCGTACAACAACTCCTGTGCGCGGATTGCCTCTTTGCCAGGTGGCGGAGAGATCCGCTCGTAACGGCCGGTCGGAGACATTTGCCAGGTGTTTTGATTGTCGCGAAAATAGGTCTGCAGCGTGTCCAGAAGTTTGCGCCGACAACCCTCGTCGATGATGGGCACCAACAGTTCGACGCGGCGATCCAGGTTGCGGGGCATCCAATCGGCGCTGCTGATGAACAGTTCGTCGTCTCCGCCGTGACGAAAATAAATGATCCTGGCATGCTCCAAAAAGCGGTCCACGATCGACGCGACTTCAATCGTTTCACTCAGGCCCTCCACCCCTGGTCTCAGGCAGCAAATGCCGCGGATGTTCAGCCGAATCCGCACTCCCGCCTGGCTGGCACGGTACAGTGCGTCGATCACTTCGGTATCGACCAACGCGTTGAGTTTGGCGATGATCTCGGACCGTTGTCCTTGCCGGCAACGCTGCGTTTCGGCTTCGATCAGGTCGAGTATTCGCTTGCGCAGCGTGGTGGGCGCGGCGGCCAGATGCCGCATTTGCTGCGGTTGGCTGTTTCCGGTGACGCCGTTGAAGAAGGTCGTCGCGTCCAAGCCTAGCTCTTCGTCACAGGTCAGCATGGAGATGTCGCTGTACAGGTTGGCGGTGACTTCGTTGTAGTTGCCGGTTCCGAAGTGGACGTAGCGAACGATACCTTGCGGTTGGCGACGGACAATGATGCAGATTTTTGCATGGGTTTTCAGCCCGCGGATTCCGTAGATCACCTGCACGCCGGCATGTTCCATTTCGCGCGCCCATTCGATATTCCTGGCCTCATCAAATCTCGCTTTCAGTTCCACGATCGCCGAGACGTATTTCCCTCGTTCGGCGGCCCGTTTGAGCGCCGCCACGATCGGGCTTTTGCGGCTGGTACGGTAAAGCACCTGTTTGATGGCCAGCACATCGGGGTCGACGGCTGCTTCTTCGATCAATCGCACCACCGGATCGAATCGTTCGTAGGGGTGCACCATCAAGATGTCGCCGGCGGCGATGGTGGCGAACATCGGTTCGGCGGGATCGATCTCTGGCGTGCTTTGCGGCGGCCACGGTTGGTCGCGTAGCGAATCGAAACCCTCCAGTCCATGCAGCATGAACAGGTAAGTCAGATCAAGCGGGCCGTCGATCGGAAACAGTGCTTGATCGGTAAGCTGCATTTTCTCCGACAAAAAACTGATCATCGGATCGCTTGCACCGGCGCTGTATTCCAGCCGCACGACGTGCGATTGACGACGGCTTTCCAAGACGTCTTCCATGCCGTCCATCAAGTCGGCCGCGGCGTCCTCCTGCAGTTCCACGTCGGCGTTGCGAGTGATGCGAAACGCGATGCATTCGACCACTTCGCGGCCGGGGAAAAAATCGTCGACGTAGTGGGCGACAAGATCTTCCAGCAACACGTAGGCGAATCCGCGGTCGGCGGGCATCGGGACCAAACGCGGAACGGTTCGTCCCAACGGAATGATTGCGAACTGCCACGGCGGCGGATCCGATTCTGCTTCATCGGCACCGTCATGTTTCAGACGTACACACAAATGAACGCCCAGGCCTTGCAACAGTGGGAACGGTCGTTGGTCAAAGATCGCTTGTGGCGAAAGAACGGAAAATACATCGCCGCGGAAACGACGGTCGGCCGATTCGATGCAGCGATCGCTGCAGTTGGCCAGATCGATTCGATGGATGTCAGCACCGGCCAGCAGCGGTTCCAAGGAATCGCGCAGCACCCGGTATTGCCTGGCCACGATCTCGCGAGCCTGCTGCGAGATGGCCTGCAGCTGCTGGGAGATCGTCAGTCCGGCCGGATCGCGAATCAGCGCGTTTCGCTCCGATTTCAGTTTCAAGCTGCCGACGCGGACCATCACAAATTCGTCCAGGTTCGAGCTGGTGATCGCCAGAAATTTTGCTCGTTCCAACGCCGGCAGCGCTTCGTCGGCCGCCTGATCCAGGACCCGTTGGTTGAACGCCAGCCAGCTGAGTTCGCGGTTGATGAACCGGTCTTCGGGCAGCGGCGGCAGTGAATTTTCGGTGGAAACGCTTGGTTGAGAAGGCACTTGAGTTTCCAGGTTTTTCGTACGAGGAGTGGTGTCGAATGGGGTGGCCATTGGATTCAGCGGCCATCGCCTGTCAGAATATTCTGCTGCGGACGAAACTGGCCAGTAGGCATTTTCTGGTCATTCAGGCCGCCCTGCCCTATCGACCGCCTGCCGCAATCCGGCCAGCCATGCCGATTGCATCTATCCCATCGCCCCAGCTGGAATTGACGCTTGATCACGAATCAGATGCACCGAATGGTTTTCCTTCTGGCCCTGGCCACGTTGTTTTCTTGCCGCTGCTTGCCGGCCGAAACGACCGCCGGTTTGACGGTTGATGCTCCGTCCCAGGGCCAGCGAAGCCGGTTGGCGACCTACGAGGTTGATTTTCGGGTATCGATCTCGCCGCCGGAGAAGACGAAAACATTGAGGGTGTGGCTGCCGCTGCCAAGTGACGATTCGGCTCAGCGGATCACCGACCGCCGGATGGCCACCTTTCCGCGATCGGTGCAGCCTTCGATTCACACCGAACCGATGTTTGGCAACACCTTCGCCTATTTCGAGTTCGATTCGCCGTCGGGAGCGCAACTGATCACGCACCAGTTTACCGCCCAGGTTCATCAGTTGGACTGGCAGGTCGATTATCACTCGGTGATCGAACCGGCCGTCTGGCCCGAATCGTTTGCACCGTTTCGGCGAATCGATCCACGCACCAAGGAGGGCGACCAGCTGCAGGAGGTGTTGGTGGAAATCGGGCAATCGACCCGCTCTTCGGCCGATCGGTTGGTCAATGCGATGAAGTGGGTCGATGACAATTTGACCTACGATCACGATGTTGCATCGCTGAGTGCTAACCCGATGCACGGGCTGGTTCATCGCCGTGGTCATTGCAGCGATTATCACGGACTCTGTTCGACGCTTGCCCAAAAAGTCGGCTATCCGTCTCGAGTGCTTTACGGGTTGCAGATGTTTGACAAGGCGTCTCCGTCTCATTGCAAGATGGAGGTGTTTTTGCCGCCTTTCGGTTGGGTGCCGTATGACCTGAGCGAAACTCAGAAACTCGTTCTAAAAATTGCTGGCGACGATTCTCTTTCGCCGGCGCAGCGAAACGAGAAAGCGGCGCGGGCCAAGCAGCGTACGATGCAAGGATTTCGCGAGAACACCTGGCTTCAGGTCACCCGTGGCACGAACTACGATCTCGCTCCCCCGGCTAGTCATCGCGTTCCGCTGGTCCGAACCATCTATGCCGAAGCCGACGGCAAACCGCTGGATGATCCCGATCCGTCCAACAAGACCAATCACCTTGGCGCCTGGACAACGATGTACCGCGTCGACGGGGACGCGGCAGCGCGGCGGTTTCAAGTCATCGACGAGTAGTCGGCGATTTCTCCACTCGCAAGATCACCCTCCCTCTGGGAGGGTCGGACGCGGTAGCGGCCGGGGAGGGCATGGTGCGCGAACCCTCTCCGGGCTCGAGAGCCCGACTCGCCCGACTCTCCCAGAGGGCCCAGAGGGAGAGTGTTGTCAAAGGACGAAGTTATTTCCGAACAATTCCTTAAGATGACTCTTCGGTCGGCTCGGAAGTCTCCGCTTGTTCAGCGTCGTCGTCCCTTTCGGGTTGGTCACCACTTTGGGATTCGTCACCACTTTCCGATGTCGCATCGGACGTATCTGCATCGTCCGTATCTACGTCGTCCGTTTCCGTTTCGGCCTGTTCGCCGTCGGTTCCGAAAAGAATCGCGAAGGCTTTGGGGTAGAAGTCGGTGCCATAGCTCAATTCACCACCTTGATGGCCGACCAGGCCGACCATCGCGGCCAGCGCGAGCAAACCGATTTTCCAGTACTTGGTCATCGATTCACTATCTTTCCACAGGGCGACCAGCGCGATTAGCGCAACGATTGCCGCCAAGACGGCCACTATCGCGCCGCTCATGCGATGGACGTTGATCTCACGTTCCCAATCAAACAGGCTCCAGCCGCTGCCGTAACCCTGTTCCGGTGCGAACGCCCATCCCATTGCCGAAGCTGCGATTGCCGAAAGAGCGCCCAGCAGCAGGCAGGCAAGAGGAATTTGTGTTCCTACCGAGGGCCATTTCCAGCCCAGCACCACGAATCCGGCACCTAGCAGAAAAAAGGCGATCGGAAAGTGAACGGTGGCCGGATGCAAATACCCTTGAAAAACCCAAATTCGTTCCCCCATCGTTTTTGGGGCGAGCTTTTCCGGCTCGGGCGCCGCTGCTTCTTCGGAATCGTCTTGGGTCTCGGCAACCAGCTCGAATCCTTCTGGCCACACCGCTCCTTCCTCGATCCAGACCCGAATCAGGGCCAGCTCGCCAGGTGAAAGGGGGCCGCCGTGAGAAGTGGGGGGCATCAATGTGTCTTCATCGTCGGTCACCAGGAAGTCGGCGAACATCATGCTGCCTTCGACATCCTCCGGTTCCACGTAGGACATCATGGTGTCGACATCGTCGACTCGGAAATCGGCCTTGGCTTCCTCCGGGCCGTGGCACTCCAGGCATCGCGAGCGCAGAATCGGCGCGATGTCTCGTTCGAACCGAACCAATCGGCCTTCGTCGTCCAGGACCGTCACTGGTTCCGCTTCGGCCGATTCCGTTTCTGTCTCCTGACCACGCAGTGATCCAAAACAGATCAATGACAGGGCGATCGCCAACAACAGCTGAGCAGAGCGGGCTGAAAACAAACGCATGTGCGAAATCTCCAAGGAGGAACCGTCTCAATCACGAAGGAACGAGTGACGGAAAAACAGAGCGTCTGGGCAGAATCTGAAGGTACAAACTGCACAGCGCCATGTTGGTGGGCGGGATCGGTAGGTTCTTACCGATGCGGACAGGCCGCAAGTTCATTGTTGTCTCCTGCGGCGGCGGATTCCAGTGCCATTGATCTCGCCGCGTCTCTGCGATCGCATGAAACCCGGCAGCAGACGAAACGACTCCGGTGGCATTTTCTACGATGCAGTGCATGAAAACCGGTCAATTGCCGTTGGCGGCGGCCACCTCCGCTTCGGCAACTGGTTGGACGGGTAAAAAGTGTCGCACGTAGGCTTGATGGGGTCCCGGAAGGCTTACTGCCTGCCGAAAGTGCTCGCGAGCCTTCAAAGGATTGCCCCCGTAGTGCAAGGTGAATCCGATCAGGAATTGCAATCCGCCGTCAGTCGGTTCGCGCAGGGAGGCGTCCAACAGCTTGGCGTCGTGTTGCTGCCGCGCGAATTTGTTGCCTCGATACATTTCTTCCAACGAGAATCGATCACGACGGGCGGTGCCTGCGAGTTCCAACGCGATCATCGCGCTGTTGAGCGCCAGGTTGTACCGCCGAGTGGCAACATAGGCATGAGCCAAACGAAAATGGGATTCTGCGTAGTCGGGAGCGCGGGCAATGGCATCGCGGTACTTCGACGTGGCGCGGGCATAAACTTGTTCGGCAAACGCGGTGTCACCGGCAGAGATCATTCGATCGGCGCGAGTGCGACCGGCCGGCGTGCTCGGTTTCAACACCGCGGCGCGGCGACGAATCTCTTCCAGAGCATCAAACGGGCCAGGTGGTTGGGCATCGGCACCGACAACCGGTGGGATGAGGTTTTCTCGTGGTGGTCGCGCCGCAAGTCGAGGGATCGCCGGCGCCATGTTCATGAATACCGGGGCGGCAACCACCACCGGCGGAGGAGCAACGCAGATGGGCTGAGCGCAAGGGAGACATCCGCATCCCGTGCAAAGAGTTGGCGGGGGAAAGGTGGGAAATCCAAAATGGTGGGAAACGACCGTCGCGGAATAGTGATCATGAAATCCATGCCACTGCGCCAGCGCATCGGGCGCTGCACCGGCTTGCAACACGATCGCAATCGCTGCGACCAGGGTGCTGAGTTTCGTCATCGCACTTGATCCTGAGAATTGGTTTTGCTGATCGGTCGTCACAACGGGAAGCTGCAACCACCTTTCACACTACGAAACGGCACCTTCCCCATCGTACCGCCAAACGGCAAGTGGCAGCTAGTGGTTCGTGACGGCAGTTCATTGTAGGCCGGCTTGTCCCCAAGTCGGCGAGTGCAGGATCGCCGACTTGGGACAAGCCGGCCTACCGCGTAAGAAGGAGGTCTGACTGACACATCACCACCGACGCACAGCCAATCTGACTAGCGTGCCCGCACCTTGTCAGTCTTCAAAAGCAATGCCTGCAGGCTGGTAGCCTAAGCGACGCGCGTTCACTCAAATGACGATACCGCTGAATGCTCGGCCCAAACCAAGTTGGTTGATTTCGCGTTTGACATCGTCGCTGCTGGGTGACTCCAGCGTTTCGGCGACTTCATCGGCAACCAACTGAGCAAACATCGCTCGCGCCACCGGCAACGTTTCGCGTACTTTCTCTTCGTCCACCGTGATACCAAATTCGGTATTGATTTGGACGACCAGCATTGTCGGTGTGGCGTTGGGGTTGACCGTCGCCAAATGCAGCACCGAGTAGACTGGCGAGTTGGGTTCGGCGTGTTCCTTTCGCTCCAGTGACCGCCAGGCTCGTTCCAGCAACCCTTCCCGCCAAAACGAGAGCCATTCTCTGGATTCCAGGGTCAGCCCGTCCAGGTCCAGCGCCGGGCGCTGCGACAGTTCCACTTCGTTGACGTGTGTCCTGGCCGCCGATCGCATTCCGCGGACAAGGAAGTCTCGCAACCGCCCCTGTTTGTGTTCGCCGAAACCGACCGAAACTAGATGCGCCAGCAGCAGCTTCAAGGCTTCGTCCGCATGCGCTTCGTCGCCCAGTAGGGAAATCAATTGCCGCCGCATCGGCGTCAAGTACCGTAGCACAAACCCCGCAGCGCTATCCGCCTTGGTCCAGGGATGAGAGGAGCGAACCAGGTTGACCGTGCTGGTGTGCTGATCGTCATTGGTGGAAGCGTCAGACATGTAAACAGTGTAACGTCTGCGGAGGCTTGTAGGCCGGCTTGTCCCAAGTCGGCGAGTCGGCACTTTTGCAAAATCGTAGTCGACGGAAGCCGTGCGCGCCGACTTGGGACAAGCCGGCCTACGAATCTTCTTAGCGGCGCCGCAGCGCCAGCGCGGGTGCTTGATTGGGCTTGCCTTCTTTGGAACTGAAGCAGACCGGTTTGCCGGCGACGGTGTCTCGGATCAATACCATCGTGACGACGTTTCCCGGCGCTTCTCGCAGGAAATCGTCCAGGTTGGGGCCGTGGATTCGCACACCGTCGACGGCGTCCTTGAGCGCTTCGCCGCTGTTGTCCAAGTGAACCTGCGCAAGGTATCGCAACCCTTCGATTCCGTTTCGGCTTGGCGCCTGGCCCCAGGTCAAATGGGACTCGCCCCTTTCGTTCCAGTCTTCCGGCAATCCTTCGGCCACTCCGTACAGACTGATCGTCGATTTGCCAGGGTGGCTATCTTTTTCGACGGTCAGCAACAAGACCGCCCGACCGATCTCGGACTTGGCGACGGGGTTTTTGGACAGGTCAAATCGTAAGTAGGCATGTTCGGCTACCGCGCCGCTACCGCTGCCGGCGCGATGGACACGTAATACGTTTTTTCCGCCCAGGTCCTCTGTGGCCTTGTTACTCACGTACGTATCGGCGCCGCCGGCATGGGTGCGCAGCGTTTCGAAGCCCAACAGTTCGCCGGTGCTGAGGTTTTCGGTCACCGTCAACTCAGTGGAAACGGAGCCGATCAGCGTGCCGCTGGGCGATTGCAGTTCGAAGATCACCTCGAAATCACCCGGCAACAACTTGCCGGTCATGAAGAAGATCTCCACCTGTTTGGATTCACCCGGCTCGGGCAATTGTTTGGGTGAGAATTTTTTGGGAAAGGGCGGCGCCTTGCGTTTGACGCCATTGTCGGATTTCAGAAACGTGACAACGCGGGCGGCAACCGACGCGGTGGCATTGATCTGACGCGGATCGGCGGCGGGACTGGCCGCGCTGTTGTCGATACGCATCTGAAAACGGGCCGCATCCCCACATTGCACTCGACCCGAACTGGCCGTGATCGCCGAAAGCGAAAGGGGACGCAGTGATTTGGCACTCACGAAAAAAGGCTTGGGCGAAAACGCCGGCGACGCCGCACCACCGGTGACTTCCGGCGTGTCGGCGGCTGAATCGGGTTGGCCAGACCAATACAGTAGTGCTAGCGCCGGCACTGCGATCAACACGATCGCCAGACCAATCCATGGCAACATGCTCTTGCCATGGGCGACTTCCGTTGCGGCTACTTTCGTCTTTTTGGTTTTCGAGGGAGCGGTCGGTTCGGTCACGATTTGCAACGCAACATGGCTTTCGCTGAAACATTGCTGGGCGACCTGCTTGACCTGTTGGCCCAGCGCGGTTGCCGAGTTTGGCCGATGACGCGGTTCCTTTTCCAGCAACTGGTCGATCAAATCGGAGAGCGGCTTGGGAATGTCGGAATCGATCTGGTGAAGCGACTTCGGCCGATGGGCGATGATTGCGATCAGTTGTCCGGGGATCGAGCTGGAGACCAGCGGCAGTTTGCCAAGACACATCTGGTACAGCACCACTCCGAGCGCGTACAGGTCGGTCCGATCGTCCAGAGGTTCGTTGCGAGCTTGTTCGGGGGCCAGGTAACCGGGCGTGCCGACCACCGAGCCAGGCTTGGAAAAACGATCTCCGCCGGAACCGGCAAGTGCCAATCCGAAATCGAGGATTTTTGCCCGACCGGAAGGTTCTTCGATCCAGATGTTTGCTGCCTTGACGTCTCGGTGGACGATTCCGCAGCGGTGAGCGGCCGAAAGACCCGCCGATACCTCTTCGGCGACCTTCAGGACCTCGTGCGGGGAAAACCGCTTTCCCTCCAACCGCCAATCCTCCAGCGTTCTCCCCTTGAGCAGCTCCATCGCCATGAAGGGGGTACCCGCCGTGATCCCGACCTCGAAGATCGTTGCCACGTTGTCGTGGTGAATCGCGGCCATCGAACGCGCTTCGGCGACGAATCGCTTTTTGCTGCCTGGGGTCGATGCAAATTGCTCGTTCATGACTTTCAACGCGACGATTCGCTTCAAACGGCCATCTTCGGCGCGGAAAACCTGTCCCATTCCACCCTTGCCCACCATGTTCGTCACCCGGTAGGGCCCCAAACGACCGATCTCTCCCTCTTTCTCCGGAGGGTCGAGGAAATCGAATGAGGGTGTTTTTTCATTCATGAGCGATCGCCGTCGCCGCCCGCCAATTTCAACGGGCCTTGCCAATGGATTGTGCCACCGGCCATCCTTTGTAAGTTGGGGCCGGTTTGTCAAGTTTTCTCGCCCCTCTACCCTACCCTTCTCTCGCCGAGCCGCCGTACGTGAACCGAACTCCTGTCTTAGAACTGGCCGATGGTCAGCAGCTCGAACAATCGTTCCGCGCCGCCGACAAGCAGCTGAGGGTCAACCGCCAGGGCAGCAAGTACATTTTGTTGCGATTGGCCGACCGCACCGGCGTGATCGCCGGGATGTTGTGGAATGCCGACGAACGACTGTTCGATTCGTTCGACCGAGGTGACTATGTATTTTGCCGAGGCCGAACGCAAGTTCACAACGGTGCCCTGCAAGTGATCGTGCAGAGCCTGGAGCGAATGGATCCGTCGGAGGTCGATGCGGCTGACTTCGAGCGATTCGACGCGGCCGAGTCGGATCGTTTGCTGGCCAGGCTGGGGGAACTGCTGGGCGGGCTGCGAAATGTCTATCTGCGCAGACTGGGCGAGGCATTCCTGGGCGATTCGTCCTTGATGGCCCGGTTGAAGGTAGCCGCGGCAGCCGTCTCCAACCACCATGCCTACCCGGGCGGGCTGCTTCGACATACCGTGGATATGATCGAATTGACCCAGTTGATCGCTCCCAGGTATCCGCAGCTCGATGGAGAACTGTTGATGATGGGCGCGCTGCTGCACGATCTGGGGAAGATCGATGAGATGTCCGCCAGCGGCGAAATCAGCTACACCGACCGCGGTCAGTTGGTCGGCCATATCGTGATCGGTGTTCAAATGCTTTCGGAAAAAATCGCCAGTGTGGATGCCGAATTCGACGGCGACCCTTTTCCCACCGAGCTGCGGTTTCATTTGGAACACATGATCATCAGCCACCACGGGCAACTCGAATACGGCAGCCCGAAACTTCCCGTCACTTTAGAGGCGGTTGCGCTTCACCACATCGACAACTTGGACGCCAAGATCGCTTCCTACACCAGCGTTATCGAATCGGATGTCGCTGCCGACGGAAATTGGACCAACTACACGCCGTCGATCGGGCGCAAGTTGTGGAAGAAGCGGGAATCGTGAAATTGATTGACGCTTGCCGACTTCCGGAAACCTTCATGATTAGGCTCATCATTGGATGTCTGCTGTGTCTTGGCAGCTTCGCGCGTTTCGGGCATGCAGGCGACGCCACAGTGGAGGTCTTTGAACGGGACATACGGCCAGTGTTGAAGACTTTGTGTTACGACTGCCACGGTCCGGAAAAAGACAAGGGGGGCGTACGGTTCGATCAGCTTGATCCGGATCTGGTGAACGGGCCCGATGCCGAGACTTGGCACGACGTGTTGGATCAGCTGCATCTTGGGGAGATGCCACCGGCCAAAGCGAAGCAGCCGACCATCGAGCAACGGCGACGGTTAACCGATTGGATTCAGTCGGCCCTTCGCGCCGCGGTCGAGGCGAAGCGTTTCAAAAACGGTCGAGTGGTAATGCGAAGGTTGACGAGATATGAGTATGCCAACACGATGCGCGATCTGTTGGGATTGGAACTCGACTTCGCGCGTGATTTACCGCCGGACCCGCCGTCCCAGGAAGGGTTTCTGAACAATGGCGCCACGTTGGAGATGTCGCCGACGCAGATCACTCATTATCTGCAGGTGGCGCGGAAAGCATTGGCAGAGGCAATTGTCACCGGCCCGCGCCCGAAGGCATACGAGTTCTCTCAGTCGGCGACCGCCACGGGCAAACTGCCGACGAAAAAGGTCGCCGGACACCAGCCGGTTCGGCCGGAGTACATTTTGGATTTGAAGGAGTTCCCGCGAACCGGGGAATTTGAACTGAAGATCACTGCGCAGGCCTCGATTCCGGAAGACCAGGGTTATCCCAGAATGCGCGTCTCCATGGGGCACGTGCCCGGCATCATCCACGTGCCGCGTGGCGAGATTGGCGAAGTCGATGTGTCGGAGAGAAGCGAGACGTTCACGTTCCGCGGCCGGATGGAAGGTTTTCCCCAGCCCGGCCCGGTGGCCTTCGGAAACTCAGGTTTCAAGGGCCTGATCGTGATGATCGATTTCGTTGATGCTGACGGCCAGGAATTGCGCTATGCCGACCGCCAATACACACAGCCAACCCCGAAACCAAAACAGGTTCAAAACGAAAAGAAAAAGCGGAGCACCGAAGAAACGGCAAAGGACGATCCGACTGGCACTCCGGAACCGGTTCCGTTTGGCGACCGCTTGGATATCCGAGTCACCTCCGTTGAGTTCAAGGCACCGGTCCATGCAAGCTGGCCGCCGCCGAGTCATCGGCGATGGATCTCGTCTTCAAAGAATTCCGAAGACGAACTTCGCTACATTCGCGAGCTGTTGCGGCGGTTCATGACGTTGGCGTTTCGTCGCCCTGTCACGATCGAAGAGGTGGAGCAAACTGCGCAATTGTTCGAGGCGATCCGGCCCAATGCCGATTCCTTCGAGGAGGCTGTTCGTGAGACGTTTGCTTCCGTTTTGATTTCGCCAAACTTTCTCTACATGGTCGAAACCCGTGATTCACATTCCGAAAAACAGCACGTTACCGGCTTTGAGTTGGCTTCACGGTTGTCTTATTTTCTTTGGAGTTCTGCGCCGGATCAACGACTCCTTGATCTCGCTGAACAAGGTACGCTTCGGGAACCGGATACTCTCCGGCAAGAAGTCACGCGAATGCTGACAGACGAGCGTTTTCAGGAGTTCATTCGACGCTTTGTCGATCAATGGTTGGATATGGACGCACTCAACCGTGTGGCAGTGAATCCGGAGTATTTTCCCGATTTCGACAACGAAATGAAGCAGCATATGCGCAAGGAGACGCAGGCTTACTTTGCTGAAATCGTGCACAACGATCGCAGCGCGCTGGAATTGATCGATTCCGATTGGGCAATGTTGAATCGACCCCTGGCAAAACATTACGGTTTGGACGGACCTCGTTCGTCTCGATTCGAGCGAGTTGTCTTGGGCGGTGCCAATCGGCGTGGTGGCTTGCTGGGACAAGGGGCGTTTCTGTTGGCGAATGCCAATGGTGAGGATTCGCACCCGATCAAACGTGGTGTTTGGATTCTGGATCGGTTGCTCGATTCTCCCCCTGCACCGCCCCCGCCCGATGTACCCGAACTGGACGCGGAGAGTCCAGATTTGGCCAACTTGACGTTGAAAGAACAGCTTGCGGTGCATCGTGCGAAGGAATCGTGCGAGAATTGTCACCAAGGCATCGACCCTTGGGGCATTCCACTGGAAAACTTTGACGCCATCGGGCGCTGGCGGACCGAAGTTCCCGCCCACAAGAAACGGCCGTCGACAACCGTTGATGCCGCGAGCATCCTGCCCGACGGCACGAAGATCAACGGTGTGGAACAACTGCAGCGTTATCTGGTAGACGATTGCAGCGAGAGATTTGCCCGCTCGATGGTGAAACGGCTAATGGCCTACAGTCTGGGCCGTTCGTTGGATTTCGGCGATCGCGAAGCCGCCCTCACACTCACAACACGTTTTATTGAAAGCGAGTTCCGGTTAAAATCGTTGATCATCGATCTCGTTCAGAGCGAGACGTTTCTGACGAAGTAGATGCCAGTTCTGACGAAGTGGATACCTGCGCGGCAGCCGATTGATGATCATCTAACTGCCCCCAGGCCTTTCGATCACCCAAGCAGCGAGACCGACGTGAGACGATCCTGGCAACTCAATCGACGAACTGCTCTTCAGGCCGCCGGTGTCAGCATGGCTCTACCCTGGCTGGATGCGATGGGTGCTCCTCGTACCTCCCAACAAGAACTCCCTCGGCGCATGTGTGCTGTCTTGTTCCCGTTTGGAATTGCGATGCCGAAGGATGACGCCGAGGATCGTCAGTGGGGTTGGTTTCCGACCGGCCAAGGCAAGGACTACCAACTCACCAACGTCCTCAAGCCGTTAGAACCGTTGATGGACGATGTATCCATTTTCCGCGGCCTGTCCCATCCACGTTGTCGCGCGATGAACGGACACGATACCGGTGATACGTTCCTCACCGCGAACAACCTTGCTCCGGTGACTTATCAGAACACGATTTCGCTCGATCAATATGCGGCCAAACACATCGGCAAACAGACTCGCCTTGCCTCGCTAACGCTCTCCACTGACGGTGGAGTGGGTCCTCGAACGCGGACGACCACTCTCTCCTATACCGACAAAGGTCAACCGATTCCGGCCTTGTCGGATCCGCGGCAGATCTTCGAGCGATTGTTTGGCCAAGATGGGGCAAGCAGAAAAGATCGCGGCAAGCTGCAGAATTCAGAAAGCATTCTGGATCTGGTGATGGATCAGGCCAAGTCTCTGCGCCGCAAACTCGGGGCAGCGGATCAAAGAAAACTCTCCGAATTCGAAACATCGGTTCGCGAAGTAGAGCAGCGCGTCGAACGTTCGCGCAGTTGGTTGGACGTGCCACTACCGGAGGTGGACCGTGACTCCATTGCACTCGATGCGACTGTCGATGCGCCGCGGGAATACCTGAAAGCGATCTACGATCTGCAGTTCCTTGCCCTCCAGACCGACCTGACTCGGATCACGACGTACCAGATCGGCAGCTATGGCCCTTCCCGAGCGCGAACGTTCCCCGGTGTGTTGGGGTTGAAGCCGGACTGGCACGGATTGGCGCACGCAGCTGGAAAGAAAGGCGGGCCTGAAAACATTGGACGCTTCGACCAGTTTCTGGCAGAAAACTTGGCGAGTTTCCTTGCCCGCTTGAAGGAAACGCCCGAAGGCGACGGAAACCTGCTTGATCGCACACTCGTTCTTTACGGCAGTAGCAATAGCCGAACGCACCAGAATCGAAACTATCCGCTGATCCTTGCTGGTGGTCGTCAACTTGGTTTGCGGCACAATCATTTTTTGCACTTCGACGAAAAAACACCGATGTCCAATCTTTTCGTGACGATGTTAAGGGCGTTGGGTGTGGAAACCGAAAGCTTCGTTGATAGTAGTGGGCCGTTGGAAGGTTTAACCTGAGGCAATCGCGCCCCAGGATTTCATGAAGTCGCGAAAGGTGCCAAGACTTTTGCTGAGTTATCTGCCGGCTTAGCCCCGTTTGGTGAGTGTTTGTTGCTAGTGCGCGCCGACTTGGGACAAGTCGGCCTACGAAGGGTTGACGATGTCGTCTTCGCAATCTGCGGTCGTTTTGTTATCAGGTGGCCTTGATAGCGCTACCTGTCTGGCCATTGCCCGCCAGGCAGGTTTTGAGAACCACGCGATCAGTTTTCGATACGGCCAACGACACCAGTTGGAGTTGGAGCGGGCGGCGCTAATCGCCAAGCAGATGGACGCCAGGTCGCACCGTGTTGTCGATATCGACTTGGCGCAGTTCGGCGGATCGGCGCTGACCGATTGCTCCATCGACGTGCCCAAGTCCGATTCGGTCGATGACATCGGTGACCAGATTCCGGTGACTTACGTTCCGGCCCGCAATACCGTTTTTCTTTCGCTCGCCCTGGCGTTGGCCGAGACACTTGATTCGCGCGACATCTTCATCGGCGTCAATGCGCTCGACTACAGCGGTTACCCCGATTGCCGGCAAGAGTTCATTCAGGCCTTCGAGGCGATGGCGAACCTGGCGACCAAGGCGGGCGTGGAGGGGGAATCAAGGTTGACCATTCATACTCCGCTGATCGACCTGACCAAGGCCCAAATCATTGCTCGCGGCTTGCAGTTGGGCGTCGATTACGGCTTGACGATCTCCTGCTACGATCCGCTCGACGGCAAGACGGCCTGCGGCCACTGTGACGCTTGTTTGTTGCGCGCCAAAGGGTTCGCCGAAAACGGTATCGGGGATCCGGCGGTCTAACGTAGCGGGAAGAACAACGAATCTGCAGAAACACGCTTGGCGTTATGATTCGGCGGTGAGTTCCGATGCGTGTCGCCCACCTCCCGAATGCGAGCAATTACGGTCAAGGGCCGAGCGAATGCACGATTGGTATCGGAGAATCCGGAGTGCAAGAGAACCGTATTTCAACGGAGACAAACTTCCAGCATTCATCAACTCAACCAATTGGAGGCGCAGTTACGACAAGCGGGAGAAGAAGACGCCCCGCTGTTGACTCAGACGCTGAGAGCATTGGCTGTTGTCAAGAAGGCTCAAGGGAAAAGTAATGAAGCTCAGCAGGCAATCATCGAAGCCATTGAACTGGCTGGTCAGCATAGTCCAAATCCATTGGTCACCGCGTTGTGGCAGGCCCTTGACTATGGTTTTGCGGCCTCCAGCTTGACGCCAGCGACGCGTGAGTGGATACGCGCGCATGGGGATTCTCCGCTTCGCGTCGCGCTGAGTGATGAGACAAAGCACGACCGAGAGTGCCTGGTGGTGCTGATCAAGCTTGGCTTCTACAGATTGGAATGGCACTACGTCAATCACCGAGGCGTCGGGGACGTGCCATCGGTATCGTCGCTTCACCAGTTTGCCGGCGACTTTCGAACTTTGACGTGTCCAGATGGAGGCGAGTACAAGATCGGCGGTTTGAACGAAAGTGCTCGTTGTGGAATGCTCCCCAAAAACTGATCCAGGTGGTATGAAAGTCGCGGTGCTTCTCGGACCGCGAACTTCCTCCCTCAAAATGGTAGCGGTGGCGCGGAAGTGTCAGCCACCTTCGATCCGTTGGTCACGACCATACAAAGATAACAGCCGAGTGCAGACTTGATTCTGCGCGCAGCTAGCCAATAATCCGTCATGAGTCAAAATTCAGACAGGAGAAACGGAATGCACAAACTCACGGAACTAGCCCAACTACGTGACTCTGACGCGCCCGCCGATTCAGATATCGACCTATGTTTCACAGCAATGCGAAAAGTGTTCGTAGAGTTTCGCGATGCTGTAGCTGATGACGATCACGACAAGGCGTTCGTTAAGTACCAGAAGTTTCAGGTACTCTCACTGATGATCCTGCGCTCAATTGGCACGCCATCCCACTTTGAAGAAGAGTCGTCGCGAGTTTCGAATTTTCTCGAATACAAACTCGGCTATAGAGCATCCGCTGGATATTGTCGAGACTTTGAGAGTGCGGAGTACATCCTCGGCCGGGCGTTAAATTGGGACGACATCGGACTACCACGTTAGACGTTTGGCCAAGTGTCCATTACCTGTAATGTCGGATTTCCGATAGAATGTTGGTCGATGTATCGGTGCGAGAGCTTACGAACCCAACTTGGCAAATAGGGTTAGTCTAGTCTAAATCAATCGAGTCCCGACGTTGGAGTGTATCGATCAACTTGTACACGTGGCTTCCAGGACAGCGTGGAACGTTGCTCGTGCCGTCTGAACTTCTCGCTCGCTCCGAAGCTTGGCGTACTTGTTGGGCCGTAATACTCAGGCGAGCAACGTTTGATTTATTGTAGCCGCCCGCGATCTCGCGCAGTCGTGCCTCGAACGTGTCGCAACGTAGTGACGAGCGTTGAGTCTCGGTCAGTTTGCCCGACGGATCTTCTCCAAGAATCTCAAGAAGCAATCGGTCATCGACGTCGGTGAAATGCATCAGTAACCAAACTTCGAAACATGGATTGCTTATTGCAATGCCATAGCCTTTGCTGCGACATTCCTGAAGTACTTGCGACAATTCGCGTTGGTGCTGTCCTCGAATCCAGTGGTCGGCGTCAATGCATATCCAAAGTTCGTCATGTTCCTCGGTCGCAAACTCCGTCCGATAGAAGTCGAGTCGCTCCATGACCGATCGAGGAGATGACTCTCCGTCAACTGTCGGCAAGATCTTGTACTGAACGCGTCGTGTGCGAAATTTCGAGAAGTATTGCTTTACTGCGTGTGTATCCTCAGATGCGATCACAACAATACTCGTGTCTCGTGGCGCTCCGCTCGTCCGGTCAAGCGGACGGCTCTTTCTGGGCATTTTTCGCTCCGTCTGGTGTACAGCCCAGCCACATGACGAGCGATGAAATGTCGCCAATGATTGGCAATGCGTCAAAGCGTCCCTGCAAGTAGCCCTTTCGCAAGTTTAAATCCTTGCGCACGTTGAAGTCTGTTAATGGAGTAAGCCGACTCTGGCCAGTCTTGTCTTTCTCTACCATCCAATACTCGTCCCGACGAAGCAGGTCCTGATCAAGCAAGTGAGCCTCGTGGGTGGTGGCGATCATTTGGCGACGTACACCTGGGCAACTTGTGCTGAAAAACTCAACCAATTCCCAACACAGCTTGGGATGCAGGCTGCGGTCAAGTTCGTCAATAACAACAACACGACTGCGTCCTAGTTGCGGATTCAAATACGGCAGGTAATGCAACAGTTGTTGTGTGCCGTCTGATTCTTCACCGAACGGTAGCGTGAATCGCAAATTACCGTCGCTTCCACGATGTAGTGACATGAGTTGACGTGTAATTACTTTGGTCGGATCGTCTGGGTCAATTCGCTCGTCCATGTCACCCGAGCATCCGTATCGATAGTATGGCATGTACCCGTCATCGCCGAACTGCTGGAACATCTCACGCTCATGGTCGTGACAATCACGGGACTGCTCGTGAAATTTCAACTCACAGATTCCCGTATCGACATTGCAAAGAAACGACTCCGCAAACTTTTTGAATGCTGTGTCTGCATAAAGTCTTTCGAGCATGTCGCAAGATCGAGCTTCTGCTTCAAGGATGATCAAATCTTCCGTTAACCACTCAATCACTCCGCGAAGAGTTGTGCCGAGGCTTTCCTCCGGAAGCGAATTGGCACGACTAAGAAACAATTGCGTTGGGCGAATTGGTAATTGCGACAGCACGGACAAGGTGTGTTGCATTTCGGAATCGTGTGCAAAGAATGATTTGGGTGCATCCCCTACTTTCGCCTGTCCCTTTTCATCCCGTTCAAAAATAACTTTATCGCGCGATCCTCGAAGTGCGCTAAGCCACTCCCCCACAATCCCCTGGCGACCGACATCAAATCCATAGGTAAATACCTCATCGCCCACCATAAAACGAAACTCGAATGACGATGGTTTCGCTGCCGTACTGCGATCGAATCGGTATGGTTCGGGGGCAGCCAAATGGCTTTGGCTACCCGAGCAAACCAGAGACTGCGCATAGTCCATCGCTTTGATCAAATTCGACTTTCCAGCCGCGTTGGGGCCATACAGCATGGCAGTACGAACAACGTGCTTGTCGGTTTTATCGATTTGAATCAGGTGGTCGGTGTGGTCGGTCAGCTTAGTGCTGGCGACCATGTCCAGCGTTACTTCCTCGCCAAACGAACGGAAGTTGCTGACGGAGAATGAAATCAGCATGGGGTGCCTTCGGGTGAGATGCTGTTCTTTCCGAGATTCACTTCGGATGACTGTCTTTCTCTTCTTCTATCGGTAAAGAATAGCCCGCATCCGAGCAAAAGTCGAGGTTGCATCGCATTGAAAGGCGACTTTAGGCCATGATGTGTCCTGTAATCGAGAGTTTTTCGAGGAAATTGACATTTGCTCTACGAAGCCCCTGGCTTCTGAGGCGACTCTGTCCTTGATCTAGCAAAACGAAGTGGCAGTGTAGCGTTCTCAATCTTCGACCCTTCCTGGGTCGATCGGCGGTTGTTGTCTCGAAGTCCGTCGGTGGCGCTGCGCTTACCGACGGCTACCATCGGCGATGCCTCCGGCATCCGTCTACGCTCGCAGGTTCCGGTGGGAGTGTGGGGCGTTGGTGTGGTTCGTCTCCCTCTCTCCTCCACTCCCTCTCTCCCACTCTCAATAAAGCTGGAACTCGCCTGCTGCTTCGAAGGCTGCTTCGTAGTGTTCGATTCTTTCCGGCAGTTCCAGTTCTGACGGCCACCAGACTGCGATGACGTCGAAACGGCAGGGTGTGCCGAGCAGTCGTTTGCGTTTCAGGTACCGCAGTGCCGCGCGGGTCAGGCGGCGTTGTTTCGGCAGATCGACTCGCTGGGCTGGGTGGCCTGGCTTGGTGGTCGCGAGTGTTTTGACTTCGACAAAGATGATTGTTCCTGCCGCGCGGTCGATGGCGATCAGGTCGATTTCACCCGCCCGATCGGATTCGCTTTCGGCGACGACCACCAGGCCCTTGCGGCGCAGCAATCGCGCCGCCGCCTGTTCTCCTCGCCGGCCGACGGGCGCGTCGGGATCGATCGGGCCATATCGCCAATCGACGTACCGATCGCGGGCGCGAAGAAAAAGATTGCCCCACATCCGGTTCCACGTTGGCTTAGCTGCGGCGACGTTCTTTCAAACGAACCGCCTTGCCGACGCGGTCGCGCAGGAAGTACAGCTTGGCTCGGCGAACGACACCGCTGCGTTTGACTTCGATCTTTTCGATCCGCGGGCTGTGAAGAGGAAACTTTCGTTCGACCCCTTCGCCGGCGACGATTCGGCGTACTGAAAACATCTCGCGGCTGCCTGAGCCGCTGAGGCCGATCACCACGCCGGTGAACACCTGGATGCGTTCTTTGTTTCCTTCCAGGATCTTCAGGTGCACGTCGACGGTATCGCCGATTTCAAACTCCGGCGGATTCTCTTTCAGGGAGCTCTTTTCGACCAGGTCCATGATGGCTTGCGACATGGTATTTCTCTTTATTCTTTCGAGGGGTCTTTTTCTTTTGATTCGGTTTCGTCACGCAGCAGGTCACTGCGTCTTTGTTGGGTACGTATGCGGCTCTGCTCGGCACGCCACTGGGCGATTGCCGGGTGATTTCCGCTGAGCAATACTTCGGGGACCGTGTGGCCGCGATACTCTCTTGGTCGGGTGTATTGGGGAAATTCGAGCAGCCGATTTCCGCGGCTGAACGAATCGTCAATGTTACTTGTTTCGTCGCCTAGGACGCCGGGCAACAGCCGGACGACCGCGTCGACAATTACCATCGCCGCAACTTCGCCTCCGTTCAAGACGAAATCGCCGATACTGACCTCATCGGGCTGCAAAATGTCCAACACCCGCTGGTCGAATCCTTCGTAGCGGCCACACAACAGCATGATCCTGTCGCAGTGGGCCAGCTCCTCGGCCATCGGTTGGTCAAATCGCCGTCCCTGGGGCGTCAGCAACACCTTCCGAGGCACCATCGAGGACATCGCCTCGACCGCCTCGACACATTTCACCGTCGGTTCGACTTGAATCAGCATCCCCGGCCCGCCACCGAACGGCTTGTCGTCGACTTGCCGGTGAGGCGTGTCCTTGGCCCAGTCTCGCAGGTTGTGCCTGTGAATTTGGACCAGGTTTCGGGCAATGGCCTTCTCCAGCAAACTCTGCGTCAAATAGCCGTCAAAAATTGCCGGAAACAGGGTGACGATGTCAAATCGCATGAGGTGAAAACGTGTCCGCTTCGGCCTCCTTTGGCCGAGGTCTTATCGGTTCCGCCGGCCGGCTCTCACTCGCTGGCAGCTTCCTCGGTGGAGGCTTCCTCGGCAGGTGCTTCCTCGGCCGCCGGTTCTGGGGCAGCTTCGGCCTTGGCTTCTTCCTTCTTTTTCTTTTTCGGTTTCGCCGGTTCTGGTTCCGGGTTGTACTCTTTTCGCTTGGACAAACGTTCCTGGGCCGCTTTTTGGGCTTCCAGGTGAGTCCCGTCGGTGCCGTACTTTTTGATCAGCGTGGTGACCTTGTCACTGGGCTGGGCGCCCACGCTAAGCCAGTAATCGATTCGGTCTGACTTCAAGGTGACACGGGCATCGGTTTCGGGGCACATCGGGTCGTAGGTGCCAAGCTCTTCGATCACTCGCCCGTCACGAGGACTACGTTTGTCCATCGCACAGACACGGTAAAAAGGTCGATGGGTACGGCCCATCTTTTTCATTCGTATACGAACTGCCATCTTCAGCAATTGCTCCCAATCGGTTGGAGGGTGTCCACTTTCAGTCAGACTGCCTGGGGTCAGAAACGGTCTTCTGACTTCCGGGTCGGTGCCGGCACATCCGGCATTGGTCGGTTTGTTTCGTCGGCGATTTTCTCTGAAGTCGGGGCGTGCCTGGTTCGGAGAACCGGCCGACAATCGTGCCAGGTTCGGAGAACCGGCCGACGATCGTGCCAGGTTCGGAGAACCGGCTGACGATCATGCCAGCTTCGGAGAAGCGACGACGGTGATCACTTTTTGTTTCGTTTTAGCTGCCGTTTCATTTTTTCTCGTTGTTTCCTCTGGCGGGCTCGTTCGGCGGGGCTGAGCCGTTTGCCGGTTCCTTTTTTGACCTTGAGACCTTTCATCGTCGGGTCGTTCATGGCGCCGCTGGATTGCAATTGCTGCATCATCTTCATGCGGTCACCGGCTCCCTTGCCGGCCATTCCCTGCATCAGTGGCTTCATCACCTCGAACTGTTTGATCAGTTGCGAGACCACTGGCGTTTGCACACCGGCGCCTTTGGCAATGCGAGTGCGCCGCTGGGCGTCGATGATTTTCGGATTCTTGCGTTCCTCCATCGTCATGCTGTTGATTGCACCGATGGTTTGACGAATCCCGCCAGCCGCTTCCTCGCTTTCAATCGCCTCTTTCATCTCGCCCATGCCGGGCATCAAGCCCATCATTTTGCCCATCAAACCGGGCTTGGCGACTTTCTGCATCATGTTTTTGAAATCGTCCAACGTGAATTCCCCCGAAGCCATCTTGGCTTCCAGTTCTTCGCGTTCTTTTTCGTCGACGATTCGATGGGCTTCACGTGCGGCCGCGACGATGTCGCCCATCTGCAAGATACGACCGGCCATTCCTTCCGGACGGAAGGGTTCCAACGCATCGAAATGTTCACCGGTGCCGATGAACTTGATGGGAACTCCGGTGACATGCTTGACCGACAGCAGCGCACCGCCGCGCGCGTCGCCGTCCAGCTTGGTCATGATCACGCCGTCGAGTTCGAGCGCTTCGTTGAACGCGCCCGCGCTGTTGACGGCGTCTTGGCCGGTCATGCCGTCGACCACCAGGTAGACCTGATCGGGGCCTACCTTTTTGTCGATTCGTTGCAGTTCGGCCATCAACTCTTCGTCGATTGCCAGCCGGCCGGCGGTGTCCAGAATGACGACCCGCGCCCCTTCGGCCTTAGCTTTTTCGACACCCGCCTGGCAGACCTTGACCGGGTTCTTGTTGTCCTTGTCGCTGTAGACCGGTACGCCCAGCTGGTCGCCGATCACGTGCAGTTGGTCGATCGCGGCAGGCCGCTGCAAGTCGGCGGCGACCAACAACGGCTTGATGTTCTCTTCGATCAGCAGTTGCGAGAGCTTGCCGCAAGTGGTTGTCTTCCCGCTACCTTGCAGCCCGCACAGCATGATCACTGTGGGGCCTTCTTTTTTCAGATGCAGCGACGGGTCGACCGGGCCAAGAATGGAGATCAATTCTTCGTGGACGATATTGACCAGTTCTTCGTGCGGCCGAAGGCTGAGCAGGACCCGTTTTCCGAGAGCACGTTCGGAGACGTGATTCATGAAATCCTGGACGACCGGATAGCTGACGTCGGCCTCCAGCATCGCCTTTTGGACGATCTCCAGCCCCTCGCGCATATTGCTCTCGGTCAGCTTGCCCTTGCCAGACAGGCTTTTGAATGCGGATTGCAGACCTTCCGAGAGCGACTCAAACACAAAAATCACGCTGAGATGCGGGAGAAACGGGCGCCAGTGCCCAAAAATCGCGAGCTCGGCAGTTTACGCGTCCAAGTCCCGTTTTGTAAATGGAGTCCAAGAGGATGTCTCCAAATTGTGGGTCCATGTAGGCCGACTTGTCCCAAGTCGGCAAGTTGCAGGATCGCCGACTTGGGGCAAGTCGGCCTACACAGAACGGGCTATTTTCCGCCCAATTCGGCCAGCACGGTCTCGTGCAGCCGCCCGTTGGTTCCCAAGCCGTCGCCGCCCCGCGTGGTCGATTGGCCCTTCCAATCGGTGAATTGCCCGCCCGCTTCGGTGACGATCGGCAGAATCGCGGCGACGTCCCAGGCGTTGCAGATCGGATCGACCATGATCTCGGCTCGGCCCGTGGCCACCAGCAGGTATCCGTAACCGTCACCCCAGCTGCGGGTGATCCAGGCCGATTCCTCCAGGCGTTTGTAGGCGTCGGCTGCACCGCGCTGATCAAACGTGTCGACCTGGCTGGTGACAAAGACGGCGCCTGTGAGCTCCGATTTTTCGGAAACGGTCGCCCGCTGCCAATCATCGTCGTCCCCACCGCGGTACCAACATCCCTGCCCGATGGCCGCCACCACCATTTCACCCAAAGCGGGGATAAAGATGACGCCGCCCAGGGGCTGTCCGTCTTGTTCCAGCGCCAGCAGCGTCGAATAGAGCGGTACGCCGCATACGAACGACTTGGTGCCATCGATCGGATCGACAATCCATCGATAAGGGCTGGTGCCGGTCTGTTCGGCGAATTCTTCGCCCTGCAACGTGTCGCCCGGGAATTTCTCGGCCAACAACTTGCGGACCAGCTGTTCTGCCTCGCGATCGGCCACCGTCACCGGAGAATCGTCCGATTTTGCATCGACGACCAGCTTGGCGGAACGAAAATACTTCAGCGTATGACGTCCGGCCGCCTGGGCGACTTCGATCATGGCGCTCAGGCGGCCATCGTGCTTGGACAGCCAGCCGGCAGGATTTTCGTTAACCATCGCTTGAATCGGTGTCGGGTGAATCTTGGTCATCTGCTGGGCTGCCCACCGGCCAGAACGACTGGATCATGAGCATCGACGCGCCGACGACCAGCAGTGAATCGGCGATGTTGAAATTCGGCCAAGGATCAAACAGGGGCACCCCTTCAAAGCGAACCAATATCCAGTCACGAACGCCACTTTTCCACAGGGGGTCGTATCCCGGTTGCCACCACAGCCCCAATCGGTCGTAAAGGTTCCCGATGATGCCGCCGCTGATCAAACCAAGCGAGATGGTCAGAAAAAGCGAGTGGGCCGCCCGGAACCAAAACAGCCAAATCACGATTCCGATTCCCGCGCAAATCGATAGGGCGGCAAAAACGATGCCCATTCCCGCACCGACGCCAAATACCGCCCCTGGATTGACGGCGGTCTCAATCCCGAAATTGCCCTCGATGATCCACCAAATGTCCTTCTGCCCCGGCAGACCCCGCCGCTTGAAGATCGCCGACTTGGTCCACAGATCCACGGCCGCACCGGCGATCGTCAGCAGCGCGAACAGGAACAGGCGGCTGCTGGGAACGGGCTGGGCAAACAGCGCCGGGCTTGGGGAAGAGGTCCGGTCGGGCGATCCGTCCATGGGATTGCATGCGATTCGAGTCGAGATCTGTATTTCGTTTTCCTCGTCCACGGTAGAATGTTAGCGACCAGTTTGCCCAGGTGTATTTGCTCCCATAATCCCTATCTTTGTCATTTTTTCACTGCCGACATCCTCGATTCAGTGCCGAGCTGATCGAGCCGATTTAGTTTTGTGGGACTTTTGTCCCGTTTCATGCGACTCCCTGGCCGTCGTGGCCGGCGGAGCCGACTGATTGCCACCCACGGTGATTCCAACCATGTTGCAGACCGCCGCTACGGACAACGCCACTCAAACCGATCTCGCCTTTCAAAGGTGCATCAATGCATCTTGCGGTGCCACCTACGAGGCTCACAGCATTCGCACGTCGTGCGACAAGTGCGGCGACCTGCTGGATATCGATTACGACTGGGATCGAGCGGCGGTGCCAGCCAAGCTGGCCGAGTTCGAGGCGATGTGGAACCAGCGGACCAACCCGATGCGGTTCAGCGGTGTGTGGCGGTTCCATGAACTGCTGCCCTTTGCCACGCCCGACCAAATCATCACGGTGGGTGAGGGGCAAACGCTGCTTCAGCAAACCGACCCGGTCGGACAGTACGTTGGAATGAATGCCGGTTGTCTGCATTTGCAATACGAGGGAATGAATCCTTCGGGAAGTTTTAAAGACAACGGCATGTGCGCCGCGGTGACTCACGCCAACATGATGGGCGCCAAGCGGGCAGCTTGCGCCAGCACGGGGAACACCAGTGCTTCGCTGGCGCTCTATTGCAGCGCAACGCGGTTGATGAAGGCGGTGATCTTCATCGGCAGCGGCAAGATCAGTTACGGCAAGCTCTCTCAGGCGCTCGACTACGGCGCACTGACCGTTCAAATTGCCGGTGATTTTGACGATGCGATGATCCGTGTTCGACAGATCTCGCAGGAGATGGGCATCTACCTGGTCAACAGCGTCAATCCGTATCGGCTGGAAGGCCAGAAGACGATCATGTTTCGTATCTTGGAAGCGCTCCGCTGGCAGGCGCCCGATTGGATTGTGGTTCCCGGCGGCAATTTGGGAAACAGCAGCGCCTTCGGCAAAGCGTTCATGGAACTGAAGCAACACGGCTTGATCGACCGCGTGCCGCGGCTTGCGGTGATCAATGCTTCGGGCGCCGACACGTTGTACGAGCTATACGAACGCCGCGGTGTTCGTTGGAACGGCGGCAATGTCAACATGGAGCCGATCGTTGCCTACAACGACGAAATGGACCGTGAAGGCAAGAAGGCCGACACGATTGCCAGCGCGATTGAGATCAATCGCCCGGTGAATTTGAAGAAGTGTCTTCGCGCCTTGGACTTCATGGATGGCGTGGTTCGCCAGGTCAGCGATCAAGAGATCCTGGATGCCAAAGCGAAAGTGGGGACCGGCGGTTTTGGCTGCGAACCCGCCTCGGCCGCCAGCGTTGCCGGCGCAAAGCTGCTGCGCCGCGAAGGTGTGATCGCACCCAGCGACCGAGTCGTCTGCGTTCTGACCGGCCATGAGCTGAAAGATCCGACCGCTACCGTCGCCTACCACACGACCGACCAGGAAGTTTTCAACAAAACGTTGGGAAGTCGCGGAGTGAAGAGGGCGAGTTACGCCAATCGCGCTATCGCCGTCCAAAACGAATTGGACGATATCATCAAAGCGATCCAGCTTTATTCGTGAAGTGTTTTCTTTGTGCGAGCACGAGTAGCCGTAGGAGTGGGAAGGGGGGCTTGCCGACTTGGGGACAAGTCGGGCTACGGTTACATTTTGGGGTATGAGTATTCCAATTCAAATTGCCGTGCATGGCGCGGCCGGGCGGATGGGGCGTCGAGTGGTCGCGCTGGCGTCGGAGGATGAGACGCTTGGCGTGGTGGCTGCGATCGATCACGAAGGCCATCCGTTGGCGGGCCAGGATGCTGGTACCGTGGCCGGTGTTGATTCGATCGGCGTTCCAATCTCCGCTTCGTGGCCTGCCGAAGTCGACGTGGTGGTCGATTTCTCGTTGCCGCAGGCGATCGATTCATGCGTCGAAAAGTGCGTTGCTTCTCAGACGCGGCTGGTGGTCGCGACCACCGGCTTGTCCGACGCGCAGAAGGCGTCGCTAGCCGAAGCGGCCAAATCCATCCCCATTGTCTGGGCGCCCAGCATGTCGATGGCGGTGAACCTGACGATGAAGTTGACTCAGCAAATCACCGAAACTCTGAAAGATGTTCCCGGCGGGATCGACATCGAAATTTTGGAGCGTCATCATCGTTTCAAGGCAGACGCGCCCAGTGGAACGGCGCTTCGCTTTGGTGAATTGATCGCCGAAAAAATGGATGGCGATGTCCGGCATGTTCATGGCCGCGAGGGAGAAACTGGACAGCGGACCAGAAATGAAATCGGCTACCACGCAATCCGCGTCGGCGACAATCCCGGCGAACATTCGATCGTGTTTGGCATGCTGGGTGAACGAATCGAAATCAACGTGGCGGCAAGCAATCGCGATTGCTACGCATCGGGAGCGCTGGCGGCCGCAAAATGGCTGCGAAACAAAGACAACGGCCTGTACAATATGTTTGACGTGTTGGGGCTGGCTTGACGTGGCGGCGCCATGGCGAAGTGTGACGAAGGCTATCGATGCGAGGTCTGTGGTGAAGACGTCACCTCAATCGTCGACAGTGATCTGTACCTGCGTTTCGTCATCGGCGAACTCGATCCAGAAGTCTTGCACACCAGCCCCGAACGCCACATTCGCTGCAATCCAGTGCTGGCGCAATTCATCGATCATGAATCGTTTTCGCCGGTGGTCGTGACGGGCGAGTTTGCTCGCGATGGGCTGGATGCCGAATTCGTCAAACGCCGAGCGGGGCTGGTTTCACGTGGGTTTTGCCGATTGCTGGAGATCGCCGCAGGTCAAAGCGGCGACGTGACCGGTTATCCGCTTCCCGAAGCGATTGAAAAATATCGTTCTTAGTGATTGCTGGCGAATTCGCTAAGATGCGTGGCCCGCCGAGCTACGAATGCGAAATTAGGTGGGGGTGAAATTAGCTGGGTGGCACCAAATTGAAATTGGTCTGTCGGCCAGTTCTCCGAACTGGCTTCGCGATGCGATTTCGGAGAAATCGCCGACACCGGTTAGGGAACGCACGCACTCTGGAATACTGCCGAATCGTGAAAAGCAACCTCGCCAAACGCGGCTTCCTCTCCCTGGTGGCGACACAGTTTTTTGGGGCGATGAACGACAACGTCCTGAAAGTGGTGTTGATGTTCATGGTGATCGACGGCGCCTGGGCTGGAAAGCTTGGCGCCGGCGGCCAGGGAATCGTCGGCGTCTGTTTCACCATCCCGTTCATCGTCTTGTCGGGTTACGCCGGCCAGCTTGCCGATCGTTATTCCAAGCGAACCGTGACGATCTGGGTGAAAATTGTGGAGATACCGATCGCCTTGGTTGCCGCGGTCGGTTTTTACACCGGCAATCTGTGGATAACGCTTTCGGCGCTGATCGCGCTGACCTGCCAAAGTTCGTTCTTTGGTCCGGCGAAATATGGCATGATCCCGGAGCTGGTCGACGATTCGGATCTGAGCCGCGCCAATGGAACGATCAACATGATGACCAACGTCGCGGTGATCGTGGGAACGTTGGTTGCCGGCGTGGCCAGCGACCTTTACAGCCCTCAAAACGCGGCCCAGGGAATGTCGTGGTTGCCCGGCGCGGTGCTGGTTGCGATCGCCATCGTCGGCCTGTTCGCGGCTTTATTCTTGACGCCACTGCAACCGGGCGATCGAAACTTGACCTACAACCCCAATCCTTTCGCGACTTATATCGACACCGTTCGCGAAATGTCCAAGACGCGATTGTTGATGGTGATGATGGCTTGGGGTTACTTCTACCTGCTTGCCGGAATCGCGCTGTCGATTTTGCCGGAGTACACGATCGTGTTGGAGGTCAATCGCGCCGAGGCGAGCGTGTTGATGGGCGTGTTGGGTGTGGCAATCGGAATCGGCTGCGCGGCGGCAGGGTTGATTTCCGGGCACCACATCGAACCGCGTTTGATTCCGATTGGCGCGGCGGGATTGATTTTGTTTTTTATCCTGTTGGCTGCTGTGCCGCCCTGGATGCCCGATGTACGCCCGATGGTCCGCGTGGCGCTCAGCAACGTGTCTGTGTTCATTCTGGGAGCGGGATTTTTTGCCGGGTTCTACATCATCCCGCTGCAAGCGCTGCTTCAAAAGATGTCGCCCGATGACGAACGAGGCCGGTTTTTGGGAACGGCCAACGCGGTGTCGTTCACTTTCCTGACGATTGCCGCCCTGCTTTACTGGGCGATCCGGCCGGCGTTTGGCGACGAGCCACAAAACATCTTTTACGTCAGCAGCGCCTTGATGGCGGCCGGCGCCGCTTTCTTTCTATGGAAGCTCCGCGGTACCGGCATTCTGATCGGCCGCACCGAGGAAACGTCGTTGGAAAAAGAGACGACGGTTGAAAAAGAGCCGCGTGAGACGGGCAACCCGTACCAGCCTGCCGCCGAATGAACCGTTTTCGGTCACTCGGCCGTCGGTAGTTCGACCAGTTTCTTTTCGCCCGCCATCTTGCGAATGTCTTCGGTGATCTTCATCGAGCAGTACTTCGGTCCGCACATGCTGCAGAAGTGGGCGCTCTTGAAAGTATCCTGCGGCAGCGTTTCATCGTGATAGCGTCGCGCGGTTTCGGGATCGAGCGACAATCGGAATTGTTCGTTCCAATCGAATTCGAACCGAGCCTTGGAAAGTGCGTCGTCGCGATCTTGAGCCCCTTTTCGTCCGCGTGCCACGTCGGCCGCATGCGCCGCGATCTTGTAGGCGATCACTCCCTGCTTGACATCCTCTTCGTTGGGAAGGCCCAGGTGTTCTTTGGGAGTGACGTAGCACAGCATCGCCGCGCCGTGCCAGCCCGCCATCGCCGCGCCGATACCGCTGGTGATGTGGTCGTAGCCGGGCGCGATGTCGGTCACCAGCGGGCCAAGCACGTAAAAGGGCGCGCCGCCGCAGATTTCGATCTGCTTTTCAACATTCATTTGAATCTGGTGCATCGGAATGTGCCCCGGTCCTTCGACCATCACTTGCGTGCCGTTTTGCTGGCCGCGCGCGGTCAGTTCACCAAGCACTTCCAATTCGGCAAACTGGGCGTCATCGGAGGCGTCGGCGATCGAACCGGGGCGCAGACCGTCACCAAGCGACCAGGTGACGTCGTACTGCCGCATGATGTCGCACAGATCGTCAAATGCGTCGTACAACGGATTCTGTTTGTTGTGCGTCATCATCCATTTGGCGATCAACGAACCTCCGCGGCTGACAATTCCCGTCACTCGATGGACACTCAGGTGAAGATGCTCCAGCTTGACGCCGCAGTGAATCGTCATGTAGTCGACACCCTGCTTGGCCTGGTGTTCGACCATGTCCAGAAAATGCTGCGGTTTCATATCCTCGATGTTGCCACCAAGCTCTTCAAGCATCTGGTAGATCGGCACCGTTCCGATCGGCACGGGGCTCTTTTCGATGATCTGGCGGCGGATGTTGTCGATGTCTTTGCCGGTCGACAAATCCATCACCGTGTCGGCACCGTAGTGAACGGCGGTATGAAGTTTCTCCAGCTCCTCGCCGGCGTTGCTGGTCACGGCGCTGTTGCCGATGTTGGCGTTGATCTTGCACTTGGCGGCGATGCCGATGCACATCGGTTCCAGGGCACCGGCGGCGTGCACTTTGTTGGCTGGAATGACCATTCGCCCGGCGGCCACCTCGCTTTGAATCGTCTCGATCGGCAAGTCCTCCCGCTTCGCACAAAACTCCATCTCAGGAGTGATTTCTCCATTGCGGGCAGCCAAAATTTGCGTGTTGCTCATGCTAGTAGGTGCTCCATCGGGCAGTTTCGCCGCGACGATCCGAGGAAAGTCAAATCCGAAAGCCTTTTATACGCCGGTGCAGCAACGTAGAGTAGGTGTGGCAGCCCCGCCCAAGTATTTTGCGATGTCAACCGCCGATCCCAATCCTCCACGAACGGACCGCCTGGTTCGAGTCCAAGTGTGCGAGACCGTTGCAGAGGTCAACGCGCGTGGCTCGATGACCGCCGAGGCGTTTGAGGTGTTTGCGGCCGACAACGGACGCTGCGAGTTGCTGCAAGGAAAGGTGCGGATGATGAACCCCGCGGGATTTGGTCACGGTTACGTCGTCAACGAAATCGCATTCCTGCTGACCTCTCATGTGCGCCAGCACTTCCTTGGCGAAGTGGTGGCGGCAGAGACAGGTTTCATCTTGAGCCGATCGCCCGACACCGTTCGGGCAGCCGATGTTGCGTTTGTTGCCAAAGATCGGCTGCCTGATCAGTTCAGGCGGACAGGCGGATTCGGGACGGTCATCCCTGACCTTGTGGTGGAAGTGCGATCGCCGAGTGATCGTACTGCTGAGATCGAGGACAAAACGAAGTCTTGGATCGAGGCGGGCGTCCGCTGCGTGGTCAATGTGGATCCGGTCAAACAACATGTGACCGTCGATGATTCCCGTGGAGCTTTTCGGGAGTTCAAGGATGGAGATGAGATAGACTTTGACGAAGTGGTGCCGGGCTGGAAACCGGTCGCCCGATCCTTTTTTGGAGAGGATCGGACGGCAGGGTCGTGACTGACGGCGGGGACCGCCGCGCGACGATGGAGTAGGCGGGAGCTACAACGTTTTCAGGTATTCCAACACGGCCCGTTTTTCCTGCGGGGTCAGTTGGTTGGGATAGTCGTGTCCGGCGTTGCTTTTGCCGAATCGTCGCGTGTCAAAGTAGCTGCGTCGTATGGCAATGTCTGGCTGCGTCAACGGAACTTTTTCGGCGACTTCAATCTGGAATCCGACTCGCTGGTGATCGATCGACGGTGACACTCGCCTCCAGACGGTGGGACGTTGTTCGGGATGCAGCACGTGCCACAACGTCGGTACGCTGCCGTTGTGGAAGTACGGGGGGCTGGCCCAAATTCCGTCCAGCGGCGGTGCCACGTAGCCATCGGGATCGACCACCGTTTCTTGTGGATCCTGTTCGCCGGCGTGAGCAAACCAACTGTCGGCATACTTTTGTCGTCCAGCCACTGAAAGGGCCGTCAATCGAACCGGGTCGGTACCGATGTCGTCGATCGGAATTCGTCGATCGGGATAGGTCGCATCGGCGCCGTAGGTTCCATGGCATTCGGCACAAACGCGGCCGAATACGGTTTCGCCCTCGCCGGCTAAATCATGGTCAATCGGTCCGGTGTAGGCGGGTGGGCGCAGTGATTGCAGATAGGCAAATACATCCCTGAAGTCCTCTTCGTGATCGCGAAAGAACTCGGGACCGTTTTCGGGGACGAGCATGAATTGCATCAAACCGCGGTGTCCCTTTTCGGCAAAACCGTCGATGTAGATGTGAGGCCGTTTGTAAAAGTACCACCAAGGCGGGGCGTCCATGTCGTGATGAGTAAAACGTACTGGCGGACGTTCAATGACGTTCAGCTTCGTGTCTCGATGGTGCATCAAGCCCATGCCAAAGACGACCGCGTTCGTCGTCCCGTGAGTCGTGCCCAGGGGGATCACCAGGGCGCCAAGGTCCATTCGTGTCAGCGGCTGTCCGAGGCGAAATTTGGCAGCTCGGATTTCTTCGGTCAGCGTTTGTAAGGCAAAGCGATTGTTGGGCGCGCCGGGGGTCGTGGTGCCGTAAACGCTTCCGCCGTGACACGAAAAGCAGTTCATCGTCCACGATCCGTCGTCGCCAACGACGTACTGCAGAGGCCGATTGGACGGATCGCCTGGCCGCGTGGTCAATCCATACCGCGCGAACGCCATCTTTCGCCGCTGCTCCGCGGTGGCCTTCTGTGCCTTGTCGCGGAGAGGTTCGGGCCAGCTTCGCCAAACCTGCTCAAAAGCCTGCTCCGAAAAATCGCTGGGCAGGACCGCCACTTCGGTAAGCAGCCGGTAACCGCGCCGGGCATCACCCTGGGCGGGGGCAGCCGGCGAAGTGATCGCTCCCCAAGCGGCAATCGCAACCAGAACTGTAAAACGAACATTCAGCATGACTTTTCCGCATCCGAAGGTTCATTATAAACCGTCGTCAACCAGCCAGCTTAACCAACGAAATCCATCGTAGGCCGACTTGTCCCAAGTCAGCGAGCGCACCCAGCTGCTCGGTCCTTCATGGAATTTAGTGGCGAATCAATCGCAACGAGCTGTCGATCAGAGCGAATGGCTTTTGTTCCCTTTCGAGCACGAGCACGAGCACGAGCACGAGCACGAGCACGAGTACGAGTACGAGTAGGAGTAGGAGTAGGAGTAGGAGTAGGAGTAGGAGTACGAACGGGAACTGCGACCTCACTTACAAAAGCAGGTCCACTTTGCTGGGGATGACGATGATCGACAGGTTGCCGAATCCGGTTGCGGAACTTCCGATTGGCAGCGAGTTTTGGCGGATCGATCCCAGCGGACGTCGCGTCAGAATGAATCCCCGCTGGCGGTCGCCGGGTCGTCCGAACCATTGGACGCGTGAGATCAATTCGATACGCCCGCGTTGCAGTGAATAGGGACCGAGAACCGGATAGCTCAAGTATTCCACTTGGTCTGGCTCGGGCGCGTGGACGATGACCGAAACGGTACCTCCAACCAACTGTCGAGTTTCGATCAATCCGCTATCCAAGTAGACGATATCTCGCGATTCCACCCTGGAATTCAGCCACTCGATCGCGCCCCGCCAATCCTCGCCGCGATGAACCAGGGCAACGGGGTAGTCGGGCAAACGCTGCAGCGTGTGTTGGCGGTAGGCCAATCCGACGACAAGTCCCGCCGCGGCCACGGCTCCGACGACCAGCTGAAACTTCCCAGGTCGCAGCGCGTGCACGAGCGCCGCTACCGATCCGCCCGCAACACAAGCCAGTGCCGGCAACACGGCGATGAAATAACGGCGCTGCCATACCGGGATCCATTCCAAACGCGAAACGATCCAGAAAGAGGCCGTCGCAACGATCGTGATTGCGGCCAACCATAGCGTGGGGGAAACGGGTTTGCTGGCTGACTGGCGGCGAAACCGCGAGATGACCAGCGAGATGGCCACCATGGCTACCGGAAAAATCCAAAGACTTGTCCAGTCCCATTGCGCCCAAATTTCTTGCCAACGTTTCGCCGACGCAAAGGATGTCCAGTTGGATCGTTCGTTCCACGATTCGCCGAGAGTGATCCGCCAAAGGGCGAAACCGACCGCCGCCGTCATCAGTGCCAGCAGGGTATCCAGGAGGCTAAGGCGGAAAAACTGACGATGGTCGCGCACCAGCCAGGCGATTGCCAGTGTGAACGGCAACCACGCCAGTACTCCGATCGCGGTCGGTTGGCTTAGCGCGGCCAGCAAGATCATGACGATCAGGAAAGTCCATGATCGTCGATGCTGCTGGCGTCCGTTCGATCCGATCAACGGAAGGTAAGCCAACAGCGCCAGCGACGAAAAAAAAATGACCCATGAAAAGGGACGAAGCTCGGTGCCAAAGAACAGCGAGTTGCTTTCGATCGCCAGCACCATTCCGGAGGCGACGCCAGCCAGCACGCTGCCGGCCCAGCGAGCGATTCCGAACGTCAAGATCGCGCAGGCGGCCGCGACCGCCAACACGCTGCTCATCCGCAACGCCAGCTCGCTTTCACCGATGGCCTGTTTCCAGAACCACAATCCGACGAAATAGAAGGGAGATTGATGTCCGCGGTCGGCGCGAGGCATCACGTCGCCCAGGTTGCCCCATACGGTCCAGGCGGAATGAAGTTCGTCGACCCACAGACTTTCGTAGCAGGAGGGCATTCGCAGCGTGACCGCTACGGTGAACACCATCGTCGACCAAAGTGCGGTTCGTTTCCAACAGACGCATCCGTGTGGTTGTCGGCCGCAGGAGTCGGGAGGAGGAGAAGGCAGTTTCATCCAACGCTTTCAACCGGTTTGCCCGCCACCGTCTTGATGATTTCGCAAGCTCGCTGGATATCCCCGGCACTGACATCCAAGTGGGTGACCAGGCGAATGGCCTGTTTGCCGATGGCAAAGCAACGCACGCCTTGTTCGGCGAGCATTGTTGCCAATTGTTCGGCCGTGCCCCAGTCTGGATCGATCTCGGCAATCACGATGTTGGTGTCGATCCTTCCGCCGCGGATGGTCATCGACGAACACGACACGCAGGCGTCGCCGATTTGCTGAGCATGTTCGTGGTCGTCGGCGAGCCGTTGATGATGGTTTTCGATGGCGTGAATCGCGGCGGCGGCGAGGATTCCGGCTTGACGCATGCCGCCGCCGAACAGTTTTCTGGCCCGGCGAGCTTCGCGAATGAAGTCGGTTGTTCCTGCCAGTGCCGAACCGATCGGCGCACCCAGGCCTTTGCTGAAACAAACGCTGACCGAATCGAACGGTTCGGCCAGTTCACGTTCGCTTTTACGGCTGGCGATCGCCGCGTTCCACAGCCGCGCGCCGTCCAGGTGTCGCCGCAGGCCATGATCAGCCGCCCAGCGGCAGATTTTTTCGACTTCCGGCTGAGGTTGAACGCGACCGCCCCAGCGATTGTGGGTGTTTTCCAGGCAGACCAACTGGGTCCGTACCATGTGTTCGTTTTCGGGACGAATCAGACCGTCGAGCTGTTCGACGCGCAGCACTCCCTCTTCTCCCGTCACGGTACGGGCGACCAGCCCCGACAACTGGGCAAAGGCGCCCTGTTCGTAGTGATAGATGTGGCAATCGGCTTCGCACAGGAATTCGCTGCCCCGATCGCAATGGACGCGCACCGCGATCTGATTGGTCATCGATCCGCTGGGCATGAAAACGGCCGCTTCTTTACCCAAAATTTCCGCGGTCAGCCGTTCCAGCCGGTCGACGGTCGGATCGACGTCGATCACCGCGTCACCGACCTCCGCGCCGGCAATCGCTTGGCGCATTGCGGTCGTGGGACGAGTGACGGTGTCGCTGCGGAGGTCAATTTTTTGGTGCACTGGCAAAACTCGGCGAAAAGTGGACGCCACGACCGCTAAACAATTCATTGTATCGGCTTATGATAGGAAGCGCTAGCTGCAGTGTGCCAAGCCGGCGGCCAGATCAACGGTTGAAAAGCGGCCGAATTGCCGGGCAACGTGAATCGAAAATCTATGTCAACGTCTTCTTCACCCACTTTGAGTATCCAACGAGTCGATGCGACCGCCGGATCGGCCGATGTTCTTGACCAGCTTCGCAAGAAACTGAGTCCCGATGGTGACGTGGTCAGTCCCCGAGGCCGGGCGCTGACCGAGGAGGTGTTCGGCAAACCGCTCACCCCGGTCGAAGTGGTCAAAACCATTTGCGACGATGTCCAACGCGACGGCACCCCTGCCCTGCTCCGCTATACCAAGTCGCTGGACAAGGCCGATTTGGCCGCCGATCAACTGCAGGTTTCCGCCGCCGAGCTTCAGGCGGCGCACGCGGCGGCCGATCCGGAATTGATTCAGTCGATCCGCCGGATTCGCGAAAATATCAGACAATTCCAAAGTGCGATTTTGCATCGCGACGTGACCATCTCGCCCAAGCCGGGCGTCACGTTGACTCAACGTTATCTGCCGCTGGGCCGAGTCGGAGTCTGCGTTCCGGGCGGAGCCGCCGCTTATCCGTCGACGGTTTTGATGACGGTGGTTCCCGCGCAGGTTGCCGGTGTTTCAGAAGTGGCCGTGGTTGCGCCTCCGACAGAGTTCGGCGGCTACAACACCGATATGCTGGCCACCTGTCACGAACTGGGTGTGACCGAGGTCTATCGTGTCGGAGGTGCCCAAGCGGTCGCTGCACTTGCTTATGGCTGCCAGCATGTGCCGGCGGTCGACAAGATTGTCGGGCCGGGCAACTTGTTCGTGGCGCTGGCGAAAAAGCATGTCTACGGAACGGTCGATATCGATTCGTTTGCCGGGCCCAGCGAGGTGATTGTGATCGCCGACCGCTCGGCAAATCCCGGCTACATCGCCGCCGATCTGCTTGCCCAGGCCGAACATTCGCCCGGATCGGCGATCCTGATCACCTGGGAGGAAGGCGTGATCGAAGCGGTCTACAACGAACTGGTTCGCCAGGTAGCACTTTTGGATCGCAGTGAATTGACCGTCGAAAGCTTGGAAGCATTCGGCGCTTTGATTTTGGTCCGCGATGAACAACATGCTTGTGAGTTGACCGATCAGTTTGCGCCCGAACATCTGCATATCGAAACCACCGATCCACACCAGCAGATTGCCAAGATTCGAAACAGCGGCGCTGCTTTCCTGGGCCACCATACACCTGTCGCGCTGGGTGACTATGCGGCGGGTCCCAGTCACGTTTTGCCGACTGGCGGTACCTGCACGTGGGCCGCCGGATTGTCCAGCAACAGTTTTTTGCGCAGCGGCAGCTTGACCGAATTCGACGAGTCGGCGCTGGCGGAAATCGCGCCGGACGTGGAACGTTTGGCCGAAAAAGAGGGCCTCACCGCCCATGCTCGCAGTGTTTCGATCCGAACCTCCTGACGCCCGGCAGCTGTCCTGGCTATCAACGGCATTTCCAAACGAGCCACGTTCACGTTGAACAATCCCACCGAGAAAACAGATCCACCGTCGATGCGAGAGCTGATGCGCCCGGCTCTGGCAAAAATGTTGGCGTACGCGCCGGGCGAGCAACCGCCGCCGGGAAAGTTCATCAAGCTCAACACGAACGAAAATCCCTATCCGCCACCTCCGGAAGTGATTACCGCGATCCGCGAGGCTGCCGGAGGACCGCTCAATCGGTACCCCGATCCGATGGCGACCGCCTTTCGCCATCGCGCTGCCGAGGCGCTGGGGCTTCCCGGCCCGGAGTGGATTTTGGCGGGCAACGGCAGCGATGAGATCTTGACGATTCTGGTGCGGGGGTTTGTTGGCGAAGGACAACGGTTGCGGCTGCCCTACCCCAGCTACATTCTTTATCGAACGCTGGCGGACATTCAGGGAGCCGGTTGGGAGCAGGTTGAATTCGAGCCGGGATGGAAACTCCCCGCCGCTTTCGGCCAGGCCGGCGAGGACGTTCGACTGGTGCTGCTGCCCAATCCCAACAGCCCCAGCGGAACCATCGTCGCAGCTGGTGAAGTCGCCGGCTTGGCGCGATCGCTATCGTGCCCGCTGGTGGTCGATGAAGCTTACGTCGATTTTGCCGAACAAAACTGCTTGGAACAGGTCAAGGAAAACGAACGGCTGCTGGTGACTCGTACGCTCAGCAAGTCCTATGGGCTGGCCGGGGTTCGATTCGGGTTTCTGGTTGCCCAGCCGCAGGTGATCGCCGAACTGGCCAAGATCAAAGACAGCTACAACTGCGACGGTCTGTCGATCGCCGCGGCGACGGCGGCGATCGGATGCCAGGAGTGGCTTGATGAGATTCGATCAAAAATGAACGCGACTCGCGATCGGATGTCGGTTCGCCTGACCGAGCTCGGTTTTCAAGTCACACCGTCGCATGCCAACTTCGTTTGGTGCCAGCATCCCAGCGGCAGGCATCAGCAGATCTATGAATTCTTGAAGTCGAATCAGATCTTGGTTCGATACATGCAATTTCCCGATTGGGGCGACGGGCTAAGAATCTCGGTTGGCACGGACGACCAAATCGACGCCTGCTTGCTGATGATCCAATCGGCACTCGATGCCGGCTAGGTTGTCGATCCTTGCCGGTGCTTACCCATTTTGTTTTGTCTTTTTCTCCCCGCGGATCCATGACACGCACATCCACGATTCATCGAAAGACCGGCGAGACCGATATCAAGTTGTCCATCGATTTGGACGGCGACGGCAGCGGAAAACGTCAATCGGGAATCGGTTTCCTGGATCACATGATGGATCTGCTCGCCAAACACTCGCTGATCAATTTGGAAGTCCAGGCAGTGGGCGACCTGCACGTGGATGATCATCACACCGCCGAAGACATTGGCATCGCATTGGGCCAGGCGATCGATCAGGCGCTAGGTGACCGCGCCGGCATTCGTCGCTACGGACACTTCACCTTGCCGATGGACGAATGTTTGGTCACCGCGGCGATCGACCTGGGCGGACGATACGCGTTTGAATACCACGCGCCGATCGCGGCGGCAAAGATCGGTACCTTTGACAGCGAACTGGTGGAACACTTCTGGCAATCGTTCGCAGCCAACTCGAAATCGAACCTGCACGTTGTGTTGCATCACGGACGCAACGCTCACCACATCGCCGAATGTGTCTTCAAGTCGGTTGCCAGAGCGATCCGAATGGCCGTCGAAAGCGATCCTCGCAGCGACGCAGTGCCCAGCACCAAAGGGATGCTGTAGGTTTTGGGGAGGAAAGTTGACCACGAATCGCGCGAGTGGATGCGCGAGGCGATCAAGGGGAAAGCGAGGAACATTTACAAAGGGGCAGAAATGGCAGGGATCGTATTGAAGGAGGAAAGCTACCAGATCATCGGTAGTTGTTTCGAGGTTTACAACGAAATGGGGTGCGGTTTCCTTGAATCGGTTTATCAGGAATGCCTGGAGTTGGAATTCGCCGCTCAATCCATTCCACATGCGGCCCAGCAGCGTCTGAGTCTGGTTTATAAAAACAGATCACTTCGGTCAGTCTATGTGCCCGACTTCATTTGCTTCGGAGAAGTCATCGTTGAAATCAAGTCACACTCAGATTTGACTGAACAACATCGCGCCCAAGTCCACCACTATCTGAAGGCCACCGACTACAAGCTGGGATTGTTGGTCAATTTTGGGCAGTATCCGAAGTTGCAGTACGAGCGGATTGTTCGGTGATTGGAGGGTGAAGAGTTGACCACGAATAGCTCGAATAGCACGAATGAGAAGAGCCAGGAATGGGAAGATGTGAGCGATAGGGCGCAGGAAAGAACTGAAGAATACCATCACATGTAGTAGCCAGTATTACATCTGATAGACCGCGTCTGCTTCTCGCTCTTCATTCGTGTTATTCGAGCTATTCGTGGTCGCCTTCTTTACACGACTACTTTTTCTTTGCCCGTACAAAGAAGCCGACCGCTGCTAGGCCGATGAGGCTGTTTAGGACGGAGAAGAGTAGGAAGTTCGATAGCAGGGCGATCGACAGGAGGATGGTGATCGCGATTGCTGCCGCCCATTTCGGCGGCATCGCCCACAGCGTCAAGCCGGCCACCGTTTCGATGATCACCACTTTGCGGCTGTACCACCTGGCCATCACCCGCAAAGCTTCCTCGTCAAAGTTTTCTCGCAGCAGGTTGAATACCCAGAAGTCTCGGTCCAAGAAGTAGATGTCGAAAAAGATATCACCCGACCAGTATTCCGCCGTCCACTTGCCGACTGCTCCGCCCAGCAAAATCATGGAGATGATCGATCGGCTGAGCAGCGCGGCGCGACGAAGCATCGCGTCTTGGTCGGCATCATCGACGTGAAAGACGTACCACAACGCCCACAGGCTGGCCCACCAGGCGGTGACAAAGGTCATGTCGTTGTAACTGGATTGGTGCAGGCAAAGAATCGACGCTCCGATCCAGGTCAAAACGGCGCAAGCTTTCTGCAGCGGCCGGTCGCCGATCAGCAGATTGAATCCGATCGCAATGATCGTCGTCAGGAAGGTGATCCGCAGCACCCAGACCGATTGCAACCAGGCGGGGAAGAAGCTGTCGTGAAGCGGGATCGCGGCGTACACCTGACTGGCGCCGGTGAAGAACGTCCACTTCCAAACCAACGTCAGCAGAATTCCCGCCTGCACCACTCGGTGAGCGACGACGGGGCGGTTGATCGGCTGCAGACTC
Source organism: Rubripirellula sp. (assembly GCA_965222745.1). Classification (GTDB taxonomy): domain Bacteria; phylum Planctomycetota; class Planctomycetia; order Pirellulales; family Pirellulaceae; genus CBDCUW01. The sequence goes on along the minus strand of CBDCUW010000005.1, from coordinate 2,705,514 downwards.
AGCGGTTCGACAGCCGCTTCGCTACCAGCGCTGCTTCGATTGGCTTCGCTGCTGGCTTCCATCACTTTCCATCCTTGGTCGGCAAAAAGATCATGTCGTAACCACCGTCTTCGCGCGGCTTGGCATGAATCGTCGTTTCGATCGATTGTCCTCGGTAGGTCGAATCGATGATCAACCAGCGATCTTGGCCGTCGGCCAGGTATCGATATCGAGTGTTCGCGAAGGTAAAGATCCGCGTCGGGAAGTGGTTGATGTATCGCTTTCGGTTCGTGTCGATGATCGGTTCTAGGAAACCGGGCGAGATGAAATCGGGTGGAACTTTGCGCACTTCGAATCGATTGCCGAAGTTGTACATCGCCGGAATCGGTTGCTGGATCGCCCACAGCGGGAACGATCGGCTGCGGAGATGAAAGCGATGCAAAGTCGTCGAGGCGATGGCGGGAACCACCGGCATCAGCAACAGCCAGGCAGCGTTCAGCAGCACCAGGGCAACGATCGCGATGAATGCGTAGTCGCGTCGAGGTGAAGAGGCTGGTTCTTTTTCAGCCATCCGTAACGTTCCTTCTCCGAGCAGTGGTCTTGCCGGTTGCTGTCAAAGCGAATCTTGACGCAGTTCCGGTCTGTCGTTCTATTTCGACAAATTGGCCGATCGGTCTGCAAAAAAGTACCGCAGCAAGCCTATTCCACTTATTCGGACTGGATCAACCTTAACAGCAGCTCCTTGACCTGCTGCGGATTGGCATTGGGATTCTTCTTTCGCGCCTGGCCGATCAGCGAACCGACTGCCTGCAGTTTGCCGCCGCGCACGTCCTCGATCACTTTCGGATTGGCTTCCAGCAGCTCTTTGCACAGCGTTTCCAGTTCGTCGCTGCCCACCGCTTCGATACCCAACGCGGCGATGGCGTCATCGACCGTACTGCTGTTGTCCAGCAAATGTGTCAGTACGTCGCGCGCGCGGGTGTTGTCGAGCTTGCCGGCGATCACGCGGCGGAGCAGATCGCCCAGTTGGTCGGCCGAAACAGGGAACAGGGAAATGTCGATTTGACGATCATTCATCGTCCTCATCACGTCCTGCTGCAACCACGAACTGGCTCGTTTGCCATCACCGGAAAGATCGGCGACCCTCTCGAAGTAATCGATCATGGCGCGCCCCTGTGTCACAATCACGTCGGCGTCGTACGGTTTGATGCCGTATTGGCCCTGCAGCCGCTGCCGAGTTGCTTCGGGAGATTCCCCCAGGGTGGCCCGCAGCTCTTCAACCCGCTGGGCAGGGATTCGCACCGGCAACAGGTCAGGATCGGGAAAATAGCGATAATCGGCCGATTCTTCCTTCGTACGTTGCAGGAAAGTTCGTTCTTTGACCTCGTCCCATCCCCAAGTGGTTTTGGGATCGTCTTTGATCGTTCGGCCCGTCCGTTCCCACTCGTCGAATTGTCGACCGACCTCGAAGTGTAGGGCGTGTTCGACAGCCCGAAAGCTGTTCATGTTTTTGATTTCGACGATCGGCGTGGCAATTTTTTTGCCAGCTTGGTGGATGTGCAAATTGATGTTGGCGTCGACTCGCAGGCTGCCCTCTTGCATCTCACAATCGGAAACGTCCATGTGAGTCAGCAGCGCCTTCAATTTGGTCAAGTAGGCGTGGGCCTCGGCGGGCGAGCGCATGTCGGGTTGGCTGACGATTTCCAGCAGCGGCGTGCCACAGCGATTCAAATCGATTCGCGAATCACCGGTGCCGGCCGTTTCGTCATGCATGCTCTTGCCGGCGTCTTCTTCCAGGTGAGCGCGAATGATTCCGATGTGGCGGGTTTGCTGAGGATCCTCCGGGTCGTCGATCTCCAAGTAGCCGTCGGCGCAGATCGGCAAATCGAATTGACTGATCTGGTAGCCCTTGGGCAGGTCGGGATAGAAGTACTGTTTGCGATCCCATTTCGTGATCGGCGGGATGGAGCAGTTCAGGGCCAGGCCGGTGCGGATCGCCAAATCGATCGCATTTTCGTTCAGCACCGGTAGCGCACCGGGCAGGCCCAGGCAGACCGGGCAGACTTGGGTATTGGGCGGTGCGCCAAACTGCGTGCTGCAGCCGCAAAAGAGTTTGGTGTCGGTCTTCAGTTGAACGTGGACTTCCAGACCGATGATCGTCGTTGAGGTGGGGGCTGCTGCTGCGGTCATGGACTTTGTGAGGGCGCGGCGGGGCGCTGTTGGTGGTAATCGGTCGATGATTGGAAGGCCGCTCCGGCAAACAGCAGCCGAGACTCTTCCAGGGCGGGAGCTTGCAATTGGATCGCGATCGGCAGGCCTTGCTGGTCCAAGCCGGCCGGCAACGACATCGCCGGGATGCCACTCAGGTTGGCTCCTACCGTGAACAGGTCGCACAAAAACATCTGAATCGGATCGTCGATCTTTTCACCCAGCCGAAACGCCGGTGTTGGGGCGACCGGGCCCAGTAGCAGATCGGCCTGCGAAAAGGCGGCGTCAAAGTCGCCTTTGATCAGCCGCCGCACTTTCAACGCCTTGTTGTAGTATTGGTCGGCGTAGCCAGCGCTAAGCGCGTAGGAGCCGATCATGATTCGACGCTTGACTTCCGCACCAAAACCTTCGTCGCGGCTGCGGCAGTAGTTGGTCACCAGTGGTCCGTGAACTTCGCCGTCGTCACAGCCGATCGTGCACTTCGTTTCCAGGTCGGCGGTGCGATGTCCGTAGTGGGCTCCGTCATAACGAGACAGGTTGCTGCTCGCTTCGCTGGGCGCGATGACGTAGTACGTTGGTACCCAATATTCGCGATGAGGCAAATCGATGTCGATGATTTCAGCACCGCAGCTGCGAAAGACATCGATCGATTGGATCACGGCTGCGCGAACCGATTCCGCCACACCTTCGGAGTCGAGCGATTCTCGCAGCACACCGATCCGGATGCCGCGCAGATCGTTGGACTGAAGCACGGCGGTATAATTGGGAACTTCCACGTCCAGCGAAGTCGAATCGCGAGGTTCGTATCCGGCGATGGTTTGCAGCAGCAGCGCGACATCTTCCACCGACCAAGCGATCGGTCCGACCTGATCAAGGCTGCTAGCGAACGCGATCAAGCCATAGCGGCTGACACGGCCGTAAGTTGGTTTCAAACCGGTGACTCCGCAGAAGGCAGCCGGTTGGCGGATCGATCCGCCGGTATCGGTGCCCAGGGCGATCGGTACGGTGCCAACGGCGACGCTCGCTGCCGAACCGCCGCTGCTGCCGCCGGGAGTCCTTTCGGTATCCCACGGATTCCGTGTCACACCAAAGGCGCTCGTCTCCGTGCTGGCGCCCATCGCAAACTCATCCATGTTGGTTTTGCCAACAATCACAGCGTCGGCATCACGCAGCTTTTCGATCACCGTTGCATCGTAAGGCGGACGGAAATCGCGAAGGATGTTGGAGGAGCAGGTGGTCGGCATGTCCTTGGTGCACAACACATCTTTCACGGCGATCGGCACGCCGGCTAAAGGTCCGAGCTTGTTGCCCGCCTTTCGCTTGGCGTCGACCGCTTCGGCCATCGCCAGAGCTCGGTCTCGGTCGACGTGAGTGTAGGCGCCAATCGCTGGCTCGGTCGCTTCGATCGCGTCGAGCGCCCGGCCTGCGATTTCGACCGCGGATGCTTCGCCGGCTGCTTGAAGTCGCAGCAGTTCCGAAGCGGAATCAAGCATGTTCAAAGTTCCGTGAAAGGAGGGATCAAAGGATTTGTTCGGAAAGGACTTCGTTGTTTGAATGACACCTCTGGCAAGATCACCCTCCCTCTGGGAGGGTCGGACGCGGTAGCGGCCGGGGAGGGCATGGTGTGCGAACCCTCTCCGGGCTCGATAGCCCGACTCTCCCAGAGGGCCCAGAGGGAGAGTGTTGTCAAATGACGAAGTTATTTCCGAACAATTCCAAAAAGGGCGAAAGTGACCGAAGATGGGCCACCCGCCTCAGTATCGGCCAAGAAAAACGAGCCGACTAGCGGGTGCCTTTCATCGTAGCGCGGCAGTCCCCGCCCAAAGCCACGACCGAGACGGTTGTGCGACTAAGAAAAATCGTTCAGCGTGATCGTCGCCACGCAACCGATGGGTCCGCCGGCGAGCGTGATGTCGCCAAAGTGAAGTTTCGCAATCCGGTACGCTCGGCAAAGACCCAGGCCCAAGCCTCGGCCTGCTTCCCGGCCGCTGAAATAGGGGTCAAACGCGTGGTTTCGAGCGTGTTCGGACAGGCCGGGGCCGCTGTCCGCTACGTGAATCATCAACTGTCCCGATCGCGGAGCCGATCCTGATGGCGGCGATTCGGCAGGGTGTCGGACCAGCGAAACCACGATGGTTCCCTGGCAACCGATCGCATCAATGGAATTGCGGATCAGCGCCGACAGCGCCTCGGAGATCATCTGCTGGTCGACCACCGCGATCGTCGGCTCCGGGGGAGGCTTGACTTCCAAACGAATGGCCTGGCGAGCCGATTCTTCCTGAAAACGATCGGCCACCGAAACGAGTGTTTGGTTCAGATCGCAACGCTGACGAGCCGCCGCCGGTGGATTGGCGTAAAACATCAGGTCGGCAATCATCTCGTGAGCCCGATAGACCTGGTCGACAATCCGCTGCAGGATGGCGTGGCGAGTCGGGTCTTCCTCGCCCCGCTGCAACTGCTGCGCCCGCGTCGAGATGTTGGCGAGCGGATTGTTGATCTCGTGACTCAAACCGTAGGCCAACTGTTTGAGGGCTCCCAGTTTGCTCTTTCGCAGTCGGTGATCGAACGATTGTTCCAACGACCGCAGCCGCTGCATCATCCGAGCCAGTTGCTGCAACATACAATCGCTGTCGACCGCTGGCAGGGAAGCAGCCTGCTCCGGTAAATCGATCGAAAGTTCCGGCCACTGCTCGCGCCACGCAGCCGACACGCGCGGACCGGTGACCTCCAACCACAGTGCCGCGTCCTCCAACCAGCGATTGACCGGCACCGTATGGTAGTGATCTCGGAGGGTGCTCCAACGACGCTGGATACCCAGAGTGATCGGGGGTGCTCCCAGAAAAGCGTCGCCGCTGGCAAACCGTCCGGTCACGTTGGCGGCAAGCCAGTCGGCGAGTTCGTCGATGCGGGCGCGATCACCGGGCCAGCACAGGGCCGCATAGATCAGCAGCGGCGGATCAGCAAGCAGTGCGCTGATCAGCCGGTTTCGTGGGGACCAGGAGAGATGGTCGCGATCGGTCTGCCGCAGGTCCTGCGCGTTGGTTCGACTGCTCTGCCGAAGGTCTTGCACGCTGGTTCGACCGGTCGACAACAGGACATGGCCGAGCGCCTCGGTTGCCACATTCGAACGCGGCAACCACCATCGGTCCGATCCGCGTCGCAAACAGGGCAACAACCCCATCGGGCTGAACCTCCCAGTGGTGTCCTGTTGGGGGGAATCGCAACCAGCGCTCGATGCGGTGTCGCGGCGAGTGAGCGACGAATCACCCGACACGTCAGCCAACCACGCTGCGTTCGATCTCCAAAAGGTCACAAGACCTGACAATCAAGTCCTCAATGGCAAACGGCTTTTGCATGAAGTCGTTCGCCCCGGCCGCCTTCAATCCGTCTACCTTGTTGTGCTCGACCATCCCTGAGATGCACAGAATCTTGACCATGTCCAGCGCTGGATCGCTGCGGACACGTTGGCAGACCTCTTTGCCGTTGATATCGGGAAGCATCACATCCAGGATCACTAGGTCAGGACGAAACTCCTTGACGCCCATTCCCGCGTCAAAGCCGTTGTTGGCCGTTCTGATATCAAATCGACCGTCCCGCTCGAATCCGTCTTGAATCAAATCGACCAAATCCTGGTCGTCATCGACGATCAAGAGCTTTTTCTTGCCGCTTTCCAACGCGTCGGTGGGAATTCCGTTGTCCTTCATGAACAGGTAGAGCTGCTCACGCGGGATACGCCGGAATTTGCTTCCCGGAACTCGAAAGCCCTTCAGCGACCCGTTGTCAAAACAACGAATGATCGTCTGTTGGCTCACTTTACAAATCTTGGCCGCTTCGCCTGTCGTGAAGACCGTTTTCGTGGTCATGGCAGAAACCATCCTCCCTGCATGACTAGCCGTTTCCGAATGAATCGATTGACCGCTTTGTCACTTCGCGATTTGTCGATGCGCGACGTGAGTGGCGGTTGGACGTCAGTGTCACAGATGGCAAAAAACCACCCGCAAGGGTCGCCGCAAGTTAACCACGCTTTCCACTGCACGGTCGTCTTACAAGCCTCACCGAGATCCCTCGTTTAGCAAACTCTCCGTTCTACCGCACTAGCACATTTTAGCGCCAAGTTGTGTGGAGAACGTAAGCGGCAGGAAACTCCGAGTCTCTCTGCCTTGCCAAGCTTGCCTCGATAGCGAATTCTATCGATTCGGACGTTTAGGTCAAGATCGATTTAATCGCTGTAAGTCACCCACATGATTGAAGTTAACGTTTTCTGGATCGTCGGCCCGTTCTCCGCTCCTGGCAACGCGATGCGATTTTGGAAAAATCGCCGACACAAGCTGGCATCGCGATGCGATTTTGGAAAAATCGCCGACGTGAACTGACAACGTGACGCGATTTTGGAAAAGTTGCCGACAGTTGGCGGTTTGGCATCAACTTGATTCCAGGTGAGCCAGCACGAGTGCGATGTCGGCCGGAGTGATCCCGCTGATTCGTTTTGCTTGATCGAGATTGAGCGGGCGAATGCGATTGAGTTTTTCTCGAGCTTCGCTGCGCAGCGGACCGATCCGGTCGTAGTCAAACGAAACGGGAATGCGCTTGGATGACAGTCGCCGCTGTTTTTCGACCTCCATTTTTTGCCGGGCGACATAGCCGGCGTACTTGATGTCGTACAAACATTGCTCGGCAGCCTGAGGTTCGATTTCCTGAAGCTCGCCGACCCGCTGGCACATTTGCTGCCAATCGACCTCGGGACGCCGCAAGTAGACTTCGCCGCTGACACCGTCGATCCTCGCGGCTCGCAAAATGGCCAGTCCCCGCTCGATTTGGCCCTGCTTTTCAGCAAACCGGGTGCGTCGGACCGAATCGATCAGGCCAAGCTGGTCTGCGTCGTCGGTCAATCGTCGATCGGCGTTGTCCTGTCGCAGCAGCAGCCGAAATTCGGCTCGGCTGGTAAACATCCGATAGGGTTCGTCCGTTCCGGCGGTCACCAGGTCGTCGACCAGGACGCCGATGTAGGCCTGGTCCCTGGTTGGAACCCAAGGTTGCTTGCCGGCGACGCGCTGGGCGGCCGATAGGCCCGCGATCAAGCCTTGCCCGGCCGCCTCTTCGTAGCCGGTGGTGCCGTTGATCTGCCCAGCAAGGAAAAGACCTTCGACCCGTTTGGATTCCAGGTGAGGCCACAGCTGGGTGGGAGGACAGTAGTCGTATTCCACCGCGTAGCCGTAACGCATGATGGCGGCATTTTCGAGGCCAGGGATCATGCGAAACATCTGGTCTTGGACGTCTCGCGGCAGGCTGGTCGAGATCCCGTTGACGTAAACCTCTTCTGTTTGTCGGCCTTCCGGTTCCAGAAACAGCTGATGGGAAGGCTTTTCGGCAAACCGTACGACCTTGTCTTCGATCGACGGACAATAGCGGGGGCCGCGCGAATTGATTTGACCGCTGTACATCGGCGCGCGATGCAGATTGGCTCGAATCAAATCGTGCACCGCTTCGTTGGTGTAGGTGATGTGACAGGGCAGCTGTTGTAGATCCAACTTGTCGGTCAGGAAAGAAAAGGGCTGCGGGTGATCGTCTCCCGGTTGTGGATCGACTAGAGAAAAATCGATCGTTCGTGCATTGAGCCGCGGGGGCGTGCCCGTTTTGAACCGTTCGATTTCAAATCCCAGTCGATGGAGCGCACCGCTGATTCCCGCCGTGGTCCCCTCCCCTGCTCTGCCGCCGGCTGACTTGGCATCGCCGGTATGCATGACCGCCTGCAGAAAGGTTCCTGTGGTCAGAACAACCGCCGTAGCGCAGTACTGGGCGTCACCGCGAACACGTACTCCGATCACACGGGTGACGTTGCCGCTGGTTTCGGTGATCAGGTCTTCCACCGTCTCTTGACGCAGGTCCAGATTCGGTTGCTGTTCGATCTGTTGTTTGATGTGTTGTTGGTAGCTCTTTTTGTCGGCTTGGGCGCGAGGGCTGTGCATCGCCGGACCTTTGCGACGATTGAGCAACCGGAATTGAATCCCGGTGGCGTCAATTGCCTGGCCCATCAAACCGCCCAGCGCGTCGACTTCGCGAACAATCTGTCCCTTGGCGACGCCGCCGATCGCCGGGTTGCACGACATCTGACCGACGGTATCCAGGTTGGTGGTCAGCAGCGCGGTCTTCGCACCCAACCGCGCAGCGGCCGCCGCAGCCTCGGTACCGGCATGTCCGGCCCCGATCACGATGACGTCGTAGTGGTAGTGGCTGGCAGTCATGTTGTTTCAGACGTGGCGAATCGGCTCACGCGTCGGGCAAAGTCGATCGATGTTAACGGTCGATCGGGCGAGGGTTCGTTTTCTTCAAGATAGACAGCAAAACGGCCGAAGCCGAGTAAGCGGGACTAGCTGCATGCTTGGCAGATAGCAACCAAAGACTCGTGGCCCAAAGGGTTAGGAACCGATTCCTGGCCGCTCCGCCAGCCTGGCAGCTTGACGTGTTTCCCGCGAATCGACAATGGACTTCACGCAAAGGGCTCGGCCGACACGATGCGTTCCGCCAGAAATTCGTTGCTCATCGCTGCCCTGGTGATGGCCGGTTTTCCCCAGCTTTGCGGGGGACAGGAAGGGGCCGGCGACACCCAGGTGATCGCTGCGGGCCAGCAGCGAGCTGAGGAGGTCGAGCCGGCTCTTCCCGCACCAGAACGGTCGCTGGAAGGGGAATCGGTCGTGTCGACGCAGCGGTCCAAATCGCCGCCGCCCAGCCCCGGCTGCTTCTTTCTGAATTCGCGAACCTTCACGATCCCGTTCACGGTTGATGCCGCTGGTGCACAGCCGACCGAGGTGCAGTTGTACACAGCGCGAGGTCCCACAGCGAAGTGGAGAAGAATTGACGACAAGCCGGCAACCGCGGCGGTCAAGGAGTTCCAGTTTACTGGACAGGAGGATGGTGAGTTTTGGTTCGCGACCCGCACTATCGATTCTCGCGGACACGCCCATCCGGCCGGTCCCATCCGGGCTCAACTGAAAGTCTTTGTCGATACCGGAAAACCAAAAGCGACTTTGGAAGCAGATGCCGACAATTCCGGCCGAGTTGATGTGGTTGTCTCGATCGACGATTCGACTCCCGCCGCGGCCCATTTGCGGTATGTCACCGACGCGGTCAGCCGTTGGCGAGACATCGAACTGAGTGATCTGCCATCTGGAAAGGTGCAGTTCACACCGCCGGAAACGTGGGAACAACTTTCGCTTCAATTGATCGTGACCGATTCGGCAAAGAATCGATCGGTCGTGTCGAAACTGGTCAAACGTCCGCGGCTTGCCGACAGTGGGAATTCGCGATTCGCAGCCAATCGTCAAGGAACGGGGTTCGGTACTAATTCAGCCCAGTATCGAATGCAGTCGGAACCTGGCCAAATCTACCCCCGCGACATTTCCAACTCGGCAATTCCGATCATTCGCTTGGACCGCCACAAGCCCAAGAAAAAACCTGCCGACGCGGTCGTGGCGCACGGCTACGTTCCCGGTTCAACCGGCGGCGTGCAATCGGCGTTTGGTACTTATCGCGGTGCCGCGATGCCGGCGCCGGAGACATCGACGCCGCTTCCCATGCCGCCTCGTCAAGGAACTCCGGCAAGAACGCGTCCCTTTGGTCCGCCCTCGGTTTTCCAAGCCAACCCGGCTTTGGGGCACAGCCTGCCTCCGCGAACCACCAGGTTAGCGCAAAACGATTTGCCGCCGCCAGCCACACCGCAGCAGATCAGTGACGGCTTCGGGCTCGATGGCCCGCAACAATCCGCACCGCAGCCGGAAACCTTGCCCGTTCCGGCGGGAGAAAAGGACCCTGCCAAACCGCGTCCAAAAACCGCGGCGGAAGCCATGCGGCCGTTGGCGCCGATGGAAAGCCCCTCGAGTGGACGCAGTTCGGTCGAATCGGTCCCGACTCCGAAGGCCGAAGTCGATCCGGATCGCTATCAGTCGCGCAAGGCGGTCGATTTGTCGGAGCTGACGGGGCTTGCGCCGGTACGGTTCAGTGATTCGCTGCGATTCAGTCTGGATTATGAACTGGAGGCGATTGGAAACGCCGGTACCGACGCGATCGAACTGTACGGCAGCACTGACGGCGGAAAGACTTGGAAGTTTTGGGGCGAGGATCCCGATCGCGTGAGTCCCTTCGACATTCAAACCAAGGAAGAGGGCGCGTTTGGGTTTCGAATCGTTGTGGTTGGGGCCAACGGTTTGACCAGTCCGCGCCCTCTGCCGGAAGAAGCTCCCGATATCGTGGTGGTTGTCGACCGCTCTCGCCCGGTCGTTCGTATTTCGGGCGCGCAGTACGGCGAAGGCGATCGCACGGGGTCGCTGGTGATTCGTTACCAGTGCAACGACGCCAATCTGGCTCAGCGGCCGATTGCGCTGTCGTTCAGCGACCGGATCGACGGACCTTGGACGACGATCGCGGCGGGTCTTCGAAACGACGGTCATTACGTTTGGCCAGCCGACCCCGGTTTACCGCGAAAGATGTTCTTGAGAATCGACGCCAAGGACCGAGCCGAAAATGTCGGAACCTACATTCTGGAACGGCCGATCGATTCGCAAGGGTTGGCCCCAAGAGCAAGAATTCGCGGATTCCAACCCCTGACCGAAGACGCACCGTAGGCCGACTTGTCCCCAAGTCGGCGCGCATCGTCACGTTCTTCGAACTGGTTCTCTTCGTTGCGACTTCGGAGAAGTCGCCGACTGTCGGCCAGTTCTCCGAACTGGCTTTTTCGTAGCAACTTCGGAGAAGTCGCCGACGGTTGGCCAGTTTGCTAGGATGCCGGCATGACTCTGATGCATGCCTTCGAAATGTTGCCCGATCCGCTGGCCGAGCTTCCGGGGATTGCCGCCGTTTTTGGTAGCGATGCAACGCTGCGATCGTGGGCGATTGCCGCTTTGAGCAGCGACGGCGATGTGACCCAGTTCGACGGCGATTCGACGCGCTGGTCCGATTTGCGAGACGAATTGGCGACAGCATCGCTGTTTGACGCCGGTAGCAAACGGACGATCGTTGTACGCAGTGCCGACAAGTTTGTGAGTGATCATCGGCCCGAAATCGAAAAGTACATCGCCAAGCCTGGAACGGCGGCGCGATTCGTCATCGAACTGGGGTCGCTGGCGGCAAACACGCGAATCTACAAAGGTATTCAGAAGGACCATTTATTGGTTGCTTGCAGCAGCGGTACCGATCAAAAGCTGGGAGTGACCGCGGCCAGCCGGCGTAAGTTTTTGACCGGTTATCTGGCCGATCGCCATCAAACCGCGTTGGCCACCGCCGCCGCCGATGCGCTGATCGAAATGATGGGTGAAGACATCGGCATGCTGGATACCGAAATTGCCAAGCTTGCCCTCTACTGCGATCCCGGCGAAACGATCAAGGAGCCGTTGGTGCGTGACATCGTCGCCGGCTGGCAGGGTAAGACCGTTTGGCAGATCACCGACGCGATCGCCGCCGGTGACGCCGCCGAAGCACTGCGGCAACTCGACAAGCTGATGGGCAGCGGCCAGCGACCGATCGCCCTGTTGCCACAGATCGCCTGGTCGCTGCGGCGGTTGGGGATGGCCACCGCTGTGGTCGAACACCGCCAGCGCAGTGGCCGAAGCTGGCAGTTGCAAGACGCACTTTCAGCCGCCGGCGTCCACCGACCGTCCGATTTGAGCCGGGCGCAGACTCAGCTCAAAGGTCTCGGCCGCCATCGAGCCAAGCAGTTATTGCCCTGGCTGCTGGATGCCGACCTGCGACTCAAAGGAACCCACAGCGCCGAAGGCCGAGACCGTTTTCTACTCGAACAACTCGTCATGCGACTCGCCAAATCCCCGACCGGATAAACCCTTCATCTCTTCCTCAATCCCGCCATCTTCTTTGTTCCTTTCTCTGCCTTCTTGGTGACTTCGTGCCTTTGTGCGAGCTTCCTCGAACGCACCAACAGCAACAGAAAAAATCTCACACGAAGGCTCGAAGACACCAAGAGGAAAACTAAACGGTGACCGATTGGAATCCGACATTGCGGCGGAAGGCTTCCAGGGCGCATCGCCGATTCGGTTCGATCAACAAGGAGAGTTGCGCCGCGTCGCAGAGGGCGCAAAAATCTCTCATCCCTTGATTCAGAATCACATTTCGCTCGGCCATCGTGATCGGCACGACCCACAGCAGTTGCAGCGGTGAATCCTCGATCGTCATCGATTCGTGAATCAGAAAATCGGATTCCACATTCGGGATCATGAACACGTAAGCGTCCAATACCGATCCAGCGAAAATGGGTTGGGGCGGCGAGCCGTTGGTCAACGTGGATCCGTAGCCGATCCACGTTTGGTCGCGAAACGGGACCTGCGCCAGAGAACGCAGCAGGTCGATGTAGGCGCGGTGCATTTGGTCGACGTAAAGAACCAGTTCGACTCGAGGTGAATAGACGCTGGGCGGTACCGACATCGCACGATCGCTCATCCCGCTGGTCACCAACGTGGTGAAGGGACGGTTGTTGCTGGGGCTGTGCAGACAAACGTCGATCGCGTTCCCCGATGGGCCTGATTGCTTGTCGTCACGGTCAATGAAGGTTGCCGGACCGAAACGCCGCGCGAATTCCTCCTCTTTTGGACCAGCCCAGGTTGTGGGGATGACATCTGGGATCGGAGGATCCGCCGAAGGTGCTGAATCGGCGCTGTCGGTAGGGCCGTCTCGATCAGGCGGCTGATCAAGACTTTCATCGCCTGGAGCGTCGGTGGTTGGAAAGGAGAGATCCGTGACGCGTTTGGCTTTCAACCATTTTCTGCCGTCCGATCGGACGGCGGTGTTCGGCTGCAGTAGTCCTTTGTCGGCGAGGTCCTGGAGCGTTTCCAGTGAGTAGGGGCCCGCTTTGCCGCTGCGCGTCTTGATGAACCACTCATCGGCCTGCAGGTTGGGAAACGCCAGTTCCTTGATCCGCTTTGCCTTGATCCAAGTCACACCGTCGGAGCTGATGCCGGTGTTGGGAAAGATCTTCCCGTCGGATGCAAGCCGCAGCAATCGGCGGCAGTTCACCGGACCCGATTTGCCGTTGCGCGTTTTGATGTACCAGTAGCGTGGCATCGCCGGCGGGGAAGAGACGAGGAAAGTGGAACGGTTCGCAAACGTTCCCCCCGCATGGAATCAGTATAGTTGCCGACCGTCGGCCCGTTTTCCGAACTGGCTATTCGTAGCGACTTCGGAGGAGTCGCCGACAGTCGGCCAGTTCTCCGAACTGGTTGTTCGCAGCAACTTCGGAGAAGTTGCCGACAGTCGGCCAGTTCTCCGAACTGGCTACGCATGCGACTTTGGAGAGTTTGCCGACGGCTACATCCGGTTGCTTGTCCCCTTGGTCAGCGCCATGAAGGCACTTTCCAGATCGAGCTCTTCCTCGGTGAATCGCCGCAGATCGACGCCGTTTTCGATCAGCAACTTCGGCAGGTCGCTGTAATCCTCGACGTCGCTCTTGAGCACGACCCGCATGGCATCGTCACCCGGCTCGCAGCCCTGCACCTTTTCGTGTCCGCTGAGCAGGTTGGCAATCGATTCCATCTTGTCTCGCTTGGCCGGTTGGATCACCAATACCGTGTGTTGGCGGACCATGCGAATCACCTCTGCCTTGGTCGCGTTCTGTTTCAATTCACCCTTGTCGATGATGCCCACCTTGTTACAAACATCCGCCAATTCTGGGAGGATGTGACTGCTGACGATGATGGTTTTTCCCATCTCGCCCAACTTGCGCAGCAAATTGCGCATTTCGATTCGGGCGCGCGGATCGAGTCCCGACAACGGCTCGTCCAACAGCAGCACCTGCGGATCGTGCAACAGAGTCCTTGCCAGACCGAGCCGTTGTGTTTGGCCGCGCGACAGCGTGTTGGCAAACGCGTCACGTTTGAAATCCAGATCGACCACATCCAACATTTCGTTGACACGTTTTCTGCGCGATTCGCCGTTGATCCGATACGAAGCGGCGAAAAACTCCAGGTACTCGACCACGGTCATGTCGTCATAAACACCGAAGAAGTCGGGCATGTAGCCAACCAGCCGACGGATTTCCTTGGGTGCCGTGTGAACACTGTGTTCGCAAACGTAGGCTTCACCCCAGCTTGGTTCCAGCAACGTTGCAATGATCCGCATGGTGGTCGTCTTGCCCGCGCCGTTGGGGCCGATGAATCCGAACAGATCGCCGGCGCGAAGATCCAAATCGATGCTCTTGATGGCAAATGCGTCGCCATATTTTTTCGTTAAGTCGACGGTCTTGATCACGGACGTGGGCGTTTTCGTATTCGAGGGATGGGAACGGCGAGAAAGAAAAGTTTGGTTGGCTAGCGGCCTTTCACCGCCACTGGCAGGATCAATCGGATCATGGTCAACGTGTTGCCCGGTACCGGTTGGGCAGTGTTGCCGCTGAGTTGGGTGGTCAAACTTGTCACCGGCTCGGCAAGTCTGCCCACCAGGATGCATCGGTCGTCGGCCAGCAGGTCGGAAAGATCAAGCAGCGAAAGGGGATCGTGCTGGAGCGACGTGTAACGTGTGCCTCCCACCGCCTTGTGAAACATCAGCATCTCCGCGATGCGCTCGGGCGAATCGTTGCGAGCAGGATTCCAGGTTTCACTTTCGGTAGCGTTTTCTTCGAGCGCTTTTTGGCGAGAGAGTTGCCAACGAAACGGCTTGTCACGAATCTCCTCGAACGCCGTCTTGGCTCCGGCGGGAAACCTGGTCGGCAACAGGTAGACGCCGCTTTGGAAAACCAGCATTCCGTCCAGCAGATCGATGGGCAGCGGATTGACAAGTTCTCCCTGCAACATCTGACTGCCGGGCCGGCGGGTCAGCGTCGGTGACGTCAAACTGGGTTCGATCTGATAGGTCGTGGCGATGAACTTGCTGCTGCGCGGTGCCAGCGGCAGTCCTCGCAGCGAGCCATGAAGGTGGTCACCCGAATCGTCGATCGAGACCTGGTAGGTCGGCAGTCGCGCGTCTTCGATCGCGATCTGAATGCCGCCGAACGCTTCTCCCGGATAGCCGAACGGCGTGGTGAACATTTGGTCGACGCGTTGGGAGATCGCTTCTAGCGACGGCGATCGATCGACATTCACGTCCATCAAACTGGCCGGGTGCGAATAAAGGTAGCTCAGCGAACAGCCTCGTCCCCGCTTGGAAATCAGGTCCATGTCGACGAATTCCATCCGGTTGCACCGAATCAGCGAATCGTCTGCTGGCCCCGTTTTGATACTGGCGACGACCGGCCCCGATTGCTGCACCAGGATCACTGCCAAACCGATTGCTGTTAGCGGAAACGACAGCCAACCCAACAACGGGCGGCCGAAAACTCGGTTGATCAGCAGGTAGTCCAGAGGCCCGATCACCGCGATCAGGCCCATCAGTATCAAAGAGAGCACCGAGAACCCGAACGATCGCTTGAGGTCGAATCGGTCCAAAGTCGCTCGCGTCTGGCCGGCCAAATCGTTGTAAGCGGTCGCCCGGCTCTGGCGAGTCGCCTCCTGCTTTTGAGGAATCAGGATCGAACCGGTCAGCCGCGTGATCAAGTCCAGCCTTTCGGGCCAGCGGGCAAACATCTCGTTTTCCAAGTCGGCCGCAACGACGGTGACTCGACCAAGACCGGCAACATATTCAGCGGCGATCGGTGCACTGACCCGGCGCGTGGTACGGCCGGTGATCAGCACCCTGCCCTGCTTCTTGGGCAGCTTGATCCCAACGAATGGATCGAGTGGCGATTGACTGGAGGCGAACGATTCGAGCGCCGCCGGATCTAATTTATTCGTCGTTAGATCCTCGTCGGTGATCGGCAACAGCTCCAACAGCCACGGCGCGTCCTCGAGCAACTGCGGGCTGGACTCGCCGGCAGTCAAAAAGACTCTGCCGCCCGACGTGACCCACTGAACAATCGCCTGACGCTGGTTTTCGTTCAACGAGGCTAAGATTGGTCGGCTCGATCCGCCGATCAACATCAAATCGACGCCATCGTATCCCAGTGGCGAATCGGGAAACCCGGCAGCCGACTGGGGCATCGAAACCGCCATCAAGGCATCGCGGCGAAGGAGTTCATTGGCACCGATCTTGTCGATTCCCAGCGGATCACCGATGGCAACGATCCAGGGCATCGTCAGCGGAATCATCGACGCTCCGCGCGAAGGCGAACCGAGGGTCGGAAACCGCGTTGACAGCAGCACTTGCGAATCGCCGCGAACAATCAGCGGTGCCGCTTCGCTGCCGGGGATCACGTAACCCCACGTGCCTTTCTTCAGTGGAGTCGTCTGTTGGTAAGCGACACGGACGCCATCGCCGTCGCGCGTTTCGATTGATGAGGAAGTTTCCGCGCCGCCTTGGTCGGTGGTCACTCGCAGCGCCGTCCAACAACCGACTCGGTAGTGGCCTTCCAGTCCCACGATCACGTCGGCCGTCGGCGACTTCGGAGAAGTCGCTGCGTCTGCGCGAGCCAGTTTGGAAAACTGGCCGACTGTCGGCGACTTCTCCGAAGTCGCTGTGTCTGCGTGTGCCAGTTCGGAGAACTGGCCGACAGTCGGCAACTTCTCCGATGTCGCTGTGTCTGCGCGAGCCAGTTCGGAGAACTGGCCGACTGTCGCCATCAAGACAACGAACGCGATCGCTAGGAGCCTATTCAAAATTGGCCTCACGGTTTTTCGGCATCGGAGCATTCACAAACCAGTCGGCCACAGCCCGGACAGCCTCGCCCGTATTTGGCAACCAGGGCGGCATTCAGATCGACACCGGCGACGTTGGCGATGGTGGTCAGCCAAGCGATCACGTCGGCGAACTCTTCGGCCAAATTCTCCTTGTCGTTGCCCCGCAGGGCGGCGGCAAGTTCGCCCACTTCCTCCATCAGCCACATGAATGTTCCGTCGACGCCACGAGCCTGATCCTTCTCGAAATACATCTGGCGAATGTGTCGTTGCAAGTCGGCGAACGATAGTTCTTCGATATCGGTCGTCGGATCGTCAGAGGGTGCCATGGGCAAGTGGAAATAGCAGGGGGGCGAAACAATGCGGTGTGGATTGTAGCCAAGGTGGGCGGTTTCGCCGCCGGTAGAATGAAAATCGCGCCGCGGATTGTCCGATTTCACGCCCCCCAGCCGTCGCGGCCGCTGTTTGGGCCAGCGATAGTCCACTACAGTGTCCGGAACGATTTTGTTCCATAGTTCTTCCAAAACCGTTGCCGATTTCTTGTCCGAATTTCCAAGCGAGCCGCAATCCGGCCCATCGGACGTGTCCGAATCTGCCACCCCATCCAGACCGATTCAGCCTTCCGGCGGTGATCAACAAGGCGCCCCGGACGCCCCGGGCGACAGCGGCAACGACGCTTTTCACCATTATCCTGTTTATTCGCCGCGGTTCTGGCACGGCATGAGGCTACTGGTTTGGCTGCGGCTGGTACGTCAGGGACGATTTCGCATTCACCCGACTCGGCTGCCGTTGTTTTTGGGGGTGACGTTTTCCACGCCCCTCAATTCGACTCTGGCGCTGGTCCAGCGAGTTTTTTTTGGCCGCAAATTGGCAGAGGCAGAGTTTCCGGGACCTCCCGTTTTTATTGTCGGTCATTGGCGAAGCGGAACAACGTTGCTTCACGAATTGATGGTCCGCGACGAACGTCTTAGCAGCCCGTCCACCTTTCAATGTTTCGCTCCCCACCATTTTCTAGTTTCCGAGTGGTTTTTCCGGAGGTTTGCTTCCTGGTTGCTTCCCGGCAAACGCCCGATGGACAACATGGCTGCCGGCTGGGACCGTCCGCAGGAAGATGAGTTCGCGCTGCTGACGCTTGGATTGCCCTCGCCCTATCGCCGGATCGCTTTTCCGAATCAAGGCGCGGTCGACTTGAACTATCTCGATTTTGACGGTGTGTCGGAGCAGCAGTTGCAACGATGGTTGGCGACGTTGCGGTCGTTTTTGCTGGCCGTCAGTACTCGCACCGGCCGCCCGCTGGTTGTCAAAAGCCCCACGCACACGGGTCGAATTGCCCAGCTGGCTAAAGAATTCCCAGAAGCCAAGTTCATCCACATCACCCGCGATCCCCGCGACCTTTTTCCCTCGACTTGCCGCCTGTGGCATTCCTTGGATGTTGTTCAAGCTCTGCAGAAACCATCCGGAGACGATATCGAAGACTACGTGATCGAATGTTTCCAGCGGATGTACCAATCGTTTCACAGGCAGCGCGACGGCATCGAGTCGCACCGGTTGATTGATATTCGTTATGAAGATCTCAAAAAAGACCCCGTCGCCACGCTGCGAAACATCTACGAAACGCTTCACTTGAGCGATTTTGAATCCGTACAATCAACGATTCAGTCTTGGGCAGAATCCGAGCACAAAGAATACAAAACGAACCGACACCAGATTTCGCCCGACACGGAAAAACGCATTCGGCAGGCTTGGGGCGAATACTTCGAACGTTACGGATATGGATCGTCATCATGAATCGAATCGATGCGACTGTTTGTAAGATGAACCAAACCGCCCTGGCTTTTGGCACAACGTTGCTTGCCCTGGCGATCACCGCTTCCGGGTGCCGGCGGCCGTCCGCTTCCAACCCGTCGGCGGCAACCGATGCCGAATCTGCGGCTGCTGCACCGGCGCCGGCCGCGCCGCAAGCCGAAGTGATCGCGCCGGAGAGCTATGAGTTCACGGCCCAAGAGTTGCTCGCGGCCCGGTTGTCTCCGCAGGAATGTTCCGATGGTTGGATTCGGTTGTTTGACGGCCACTCCCTGTTCGGTTGGGAGATCACCGGCAAAGCCAATTGGCGAGTGGAAGAGGGAGCGATTGTCGTTGACGGCGGCGAGAGGTGTTTGCTGTGCACGTCGGTGCCCTGGCAGGACTACGAGTTGACACTGGAGTTCAAGGCGGAACCGAAAACCAACAGCGGCGTTTTCCTGCGCACGCCGATGCAACCGGAGGATCCTGCGACCGACTGTTACGAGGTCAACATCGCCCCCAACGACGATCCCTTTCCCACCGCCGGCGTGGTGAAACGTTTGAAAGCGGATTCTTCGGACGCTGAACAGCCCTTCGGCCAATGGCGCGAAATGAAAATGTTGTTGGACGGCAAACAGTTGCAAGTTTCCGTCGATGGCCAGCTCGTTTGCGATTACACCGATCCGATCGGCCTGTCTGCCGGTCGGATTGGACTGCAACACAACAGCGGCCGCGTGGCGTTCCGAAATATCCGCCTTCGCCCGCTGGGATTGAAGACGTTGCTTGGCGATGACCTTGACCAGTGGACGAAGTATCCGGAGATGCCGGGCGAGTTCAGTGAAACGGAGGAGGGATGGTTGCATGTCCAAGGCGGACGGACGCAATTGGAAACGAAGGATTCGTTTGACGATTTTGTGTTGTTGGCCGAATACAAGCTTCCCACGGCCGAGATGAATTCGGGGATTTTTTTTCGTTGCATTCCCGGTGACGAGATGATGGGATACGAGTGTCAATTGAGCAACGAAATGAAAGAGGGCGACGCGATGCAGCCGGCCGACCATGGCACCGGCGGGATCTTTCGCCGCCAAGAGGCGCGAGTGGTTGCCGGCGAAGTCGACCAGTGGTCGACAGTGGTGTTGGTCGCCCGAGACGCAAAAATGGCCGCGTGGGTCGGCGGCGTTCAGGTCAGCGATTGGCAGGACGACCGAGAGCCTCACGAGAATCCTCGCAAAGGTCGACGACTGGATGCCGGGACGATCATGATCCAAGGCCACGATCCCGGCACCGACGCGCTACTGAAACAGATCGCCATCGCCAAGATCGACAAGCCGCCGACCGCCCAGTGAACCGCTTTCTATTGCGAGCGGTTTGAAATCGAAAGCGATGACAAGTCATTGCACTCCAAAGCCGACAATCACACGTTGCCAAACGAAAGGCCGGACTCCAACACACCGTCGAGTGCTTCTTCACCGGAACTGTTCGATTCTTCCTCTTGGACCGTTCCCGCCAGTTCGACAATTGCCCGGTCAAACAGGGACGCGACACTTTCGCTGGTGGATTCTTTCGAAGCCGCGGGTGTCGGAAACGCTTCCGGGGTGATCCAAGGTTGGTCGTCCTTCGTCGATTCGTTACCGCTGCCAAGTCGGCTTACGCCTGCAATAATCGTGCGATCGATGGGAACACTTTCCGATTGTCCAAGCAGCGAGCGGCCCAAGAAGTTGATCACCTGCAACGCATCGAGCGCGGAAATGGCGGTGTCGGATGTCGTGACGTTCAATCGCGATCCCAGTGGCGCCGGGTCGACGGTGCCCCCGTTGCGTCCCATGAAATTGATGATCAGCAGTGCGTCGAGCGCCGTTTCCAATCCGCTGCCGTCGACGTCAAAGCGGCTGCTGCCGATTTCGCCGCCCAAGTGGATCGTGCCCACGGTGTCGAATTCACCCAGCGGAGATTGAAGCAAGTAATCGATCGTTTCCGTGTCGGTTTCAAATTCTCCGCTGAAACTGGTCTTGTGAAAATTCCACGCCTCGGCAACGCCAAGGCCAGGCAATTGCGTCGATTCCAAATTCAGCGTTTGGGTGATTTCATCGTTGATCGTCAACGCGGCGAATGAATCAATCGGATCATCAAGCGAGTGTCTGACGAAGGCGATGTTGTTTCCGGCGGCGGCGCCGGCGATCGTTCCCGTCAATTCAGCGTTCATCAGCAAGACCGATGTTTCACTGGGAAATTCACCGTCACTGTGAGAAGCGGTGGGGCGAACGATTGGGTTGGTTGACGAGTGGTTTCCTGCCTCCGCCTCGACAAGCCTGGTATCACCGAAGCCGTCGCTGGGGATGTCTTCGCCCAGCAAGATCACGAGCGATCCGTCGCGCGGGTTGTGTTGGCTCTTCACCGCCTGGGTGAACGCGGCGCGAACGACGTGCGGTACCGTCGAAAGGGAACCACCCAGTTGCTCCGCTTCAGCCGCAAAGAGCCGCCCTTCGGGTCCGATCGTTTCCAGCAGCACCGTGTCGTAGTCGCTGATGGTGTCATCTCGCTGCCGCATGTCTTGGGTCAGCGGATTCGAGCCGATGACGACCAGTCGTTCGGCGTGAGGATAGTTTGCTGCAACCTCGATCCGAGTTTCCTTGGCTGTCACTTTGGAAACATCCAAGGTTGCCGTTCCGCCCCCTTCGAAAGCCAGCTCGATGTGGGGAAGTCCCGTTCTTGTTTGAATGGTAGCGCGTTCGATCTGACCAAGTCGCCGCACCTCGCCGGTCGGCCTGGACTCCGGCGTCGTTGCCAGCCCGACGGATAAACCGAAGTTGTCATCCAACAGCACGCCGTCCACGACAGAATTGGGCAACGTGTTAGGGCGCAGGAAGGCGTCTGCCGACAGGACTAAAAATTGCCTCTCATCGGCCGTGTTATCGGGACGCACTTCGATGTGACGCGAAAAAGCGAGGCGGTCGGTGAGAAATTCGGGTTGATCGTCAATCACCACCGCCATCTGCTCGACCTCGCTGGCCGGTACATCGACTCTTTCGATGCTCAACTGGATGTCGGTTGACCGGAACGCCGTCAGCGGTGTTTCGGGATCGACCGGATCACCGGGAACCACCGCGCACTCCCCAGTGCCAAACAGAGCGCCGCGGTCAAACGTTGTGCCGTCGGGATGCTGAGTGTCGTACAGAACAATGGTGAAGTGTCGCGTCTGGGCGGCGGCCTCGATCGAATCGACAAACGCGGAATGATTCGTGTCTGATTCCGGATCACAGATGGGCTGGGCGATCGACTGCATCGTGGCCGCTTGCAGCGCGGCAAGCAGCGCTCGGTGTTCGAGTTGTTCGACGCGGAGGCGTCTTCGCAGACGAGCTCTCCGATCCTCTCTTGGCAACCGTTTCATGGCGAACCCCGTTACAAAAAAAGCTAAGTCTGCCAGCCTGTCTGTTCAACTAGGCTCCTTCCAGGTAAGAAATTTTCCAGAAACGAACGGTACCATCGGCGCCGCCCGAAACCAACCACTTCCCATCGGTGGTCAGATGCACCGCCTGCACGAAGTATTCGTGTTTGGTCAGGTTGGCCAGCTGATCGAGCGTGTCGGCTTTCCAGACGCGAACCGTATTGTCCCAACCGCCGCTGGCGATCAGTTCTCCGTCAGCAGAAAAATCAAGGCACTGAATGACTCCGGCGTGTCCGTCGGCGCCACTGTCGTCGGCGGGAACTTCTTGCAAACAATCCCCTGTCGCCAAGTCCCACAGCTTGATCGCGCCGTCGGCTCCCGCGGTGACCACCCGATCGCCCGAAGGGGCGGTGGCCAGGGCAAAGATCGGACCTTGGTGGGCGGCCACTTCCTTCACGGCATCCTTGGTTTCGGCGCTAGAAATGTTCGCGCCCGCGCCGATCGATTCCAGCTTCGCCAGCTCCAGCACCAACAAATTCCCTTCGCTCTTTTTACCTCCCCAGGGAATCCATTGTCCGGCGCCCAGCAACAAAGACTTGCCGTCGGGAGAAAACTGAAGGCTATGAATGATCGGTTGGTCATCGGGTTCCGATGGAGTCACGTCGAAATCGAAAAGTTTTTGCGGTTGAGCGGGGTCAGCTAGATCCCAAACACGTAACGTTCCAAACTCGCTTGCCAAAGCGAGCCGAGAGCCATCGGGTGAGAGGGCGACGCGTGACGTCGATTCGACGGTATCGATCCGTCGAGAATCGAGTTGGTTTCCATCCATCGAACCCAAAAACAACTCGCAGTCGTGATCCTGACTGCCCGGCTCCGTCTTGGCGGCCCAGGCGACCAGATTCTGATGGGTCGCCACCGAAGTGACCTTGTTGGGGTAGTGAATGTCGACGTCGTCGAAACGGCCGGAGAGCAGATGAAGCAGCCTCAGTCTTCCGCTTCCCCTGGTCGCATGGTCGGAAAACGCACCGCCACCCAACAGCAGGTTGGCACCGTCACCTACCGGTTGGATGGATGAAACATCGCCAACATTCGGCTTGAGCAACTTTTCCGGGGCATATTGAAACGTCGCAACCTGGCCGAAAAAACGGTCCTGTCCGTTCCGCTGGACGACCAGAATCTTGTCCCCGACGACAATCCGTTGGCGATAAGAATCGCTCTGCACGGCAGTAGCCTCAAGCTTGGTCGATTTCTCTTGCGGAAGGCTGGACCAGACGACCAGTGCCACGCTGGCGGCCAACGCCGCAAAGGCAGTGGGATGATCGGACACGGCCGACCAGATTTGTGAGAAGATCCGCAACCGGGGCTCGGCATCCGGGTCGGCCTCTTCCTGAGCACCGGCAATCGCCGCCATCAACGGCTGTTCCAGCTGGTCCAGCGCCGATCGGCAGACGTCACATGTGTCCAGGTGCTGGCGTTCGGGGGTCACCAGTTCCAGCAATTGATCTTCATTCAGGCAGCTCATCTTTTTCCCTTCTGCACTCTCTTTCGCGGCTGCCGCAAAAAGCGCGCGCTAGAAATCGGAATTATCAGCAGTTTTTCTCGATCAGCTCTTTCAATCTTTTCAGGGCGCGCAGCTGGAGGCCACGAACCGATCCTTCGCTGGTCGACATCGCCTTGGCGGTTTCTATGACCGACAACTTGTCAAACAGCCGGTAGGTCAGCACCTGCTGATAGCGATCCGGCAATCGCCGGAAGCACTCGATCGCACACTGATTGGTTTCGGCGGCAGCCAGCGTGTCCGCTCCGGTCGGCGAGTGGACGGCAGGTTCCGCGGAGTGTTGAATCGCTTTCGTCTTGGGGGATCGCTTTTTCTTGCGCTGCCAATCGGCGGCACGGTTCAACAGAATTGTGTAGGCCCAAGGATAGATACTCTTGGCCGGATCATATTGTCCCAAGCTTCGGTAGATGCTGGTGAGAGTTTCTTGAAGGATGTCGTCGACATCGGTTGGCTGCAACATTTTGTATCTGGCCATCAGCTTTTGTTTCAGCTTGGGCGTCAGAATATCAACCAGCTCGCGCCAGGCATCGTCACTTTCGGCGGCGCCGGCAATGAGTTCACTGATTCGGCGATCGTCAGCTTCTTCGTCCACGGTCGTTCACGATCGCGACACCTGCCGCGCCCCCTCAAGAAAAAATCGAATATGCCGCGCGCGCTTTCTTCGCCCTGGACGCATCTACAGACAGCCAACTGATTTTTTCTTTTTGAAATTCTGTTGAGCGATGCACTGCTTCCCTTCGCATGACAAAGCACATGCGTCGTCGATAGAGATGCGCAAAGTATCACGAAGCGCAGCTTGCGTCACGTACTGAACAGACCTCGATCCACATTCTTTCACGGGGACAAAGAGATGAAACGAAAAGCCAATCGGAAAAACAACCGAAAACGACTGGCCACCCGTCGTCGTTGTGCCATCGAAGCGCTATCGCGCCGAGAGTTGTTGGCGGTTGATCTGATCAATCACAGCGTGACCGACGACGTATGCCAAGAGAAAGACACCGCGATCACCCAGGTTCGTGAGGTCGCTTCCAGCACGACGCCGACAACCGATTTTTACATCGATTGGCGGCATCAAGGGGCGGACATCGTCGATGATGCCAACCCGCCGGTGTTCGGTGGTTGTGATTTTGGCAATCCCACCGACCCCGTTTTCCATCCAGCTGCCGGGCTGCCTGCAACTCAGCAGATCGCCGACACCGATCGCTATCGCTTTGTCGCCGTCCGGGCACCGTTTTGGCGAGACCTGATGGAGGTGCAGGTCGGCGGCACCACCGTCTCGGACGTCACCTATTTTCGGATCATCAGCAAGCTGGATGACGGTAATGAAGTGGAGGTGTTGAACATCTTTGCCGACGCGGCAACTCGGGGCAAACCGGAACCCCAGGCGGGCACGGATGATTCGAATCTGAGCAGCACGGTCGTCGTCGGCCCTGCACAGCCGGTGACGCTCAGTACCGGCGAAGTTCGTTGGGCTGCCGACGTGGCCTCGGCCGAACTGTTTCCCGATCAGGGGCGGGTCGTCCTGCACTATCGCGATGGTGGTTTCGCCGAACTGACGCTGGATGAAGTCGATCCCGATGTGACTCGGACCAACATCGCCGTGAACTACAGCACCGAAACATCGATTGCCGTGTTCACCTCCATGAATCCGGGGCAAGACAAGAACGCCGACACGGCGTTGCTGTCTTGGCTTGACGAATCGGGCGATCTGAGTCAAACGCATATTCACGAATTTGACCAGGTCACCGGTACCCAGTTCGTGCACTGGAACAACGTCGAAATGACTCACAATCCGAGCGGACCTTACACGTCGATGGTGTTTCCGCCCGCTGAGCAACCTGTGTTCCAGCAGAGCAACGTTTATGAAGTGGAAGATCTCACCGGCGGCTCCACCCGATTTCAAAGCAACGCTTCGGAGGGCATGACGACTCCGATGTACAACGGCCAGGCGATCTCGCTCGATTTTCAATTAGATCAACCCTCGCTGGTTGGGCTCACGCTTCGCTACAGCAAAGGTCACGGGTTCTCTTCGACCGTGTCGGCCTCGGTGGACGGACAGTTCCAAGGATCATTCGATACCGTCGACACCGGCTTGGGCTTGCCACCTTTTACAGGGTGGAATCATTTCGCTAGCGGGTTTGTTTCCTTGGGAGAATTGGCTGCCGGTTCTCATTCGGCGCAACTCGTGTTGGGCGACACTTCGGTCTGGGGCATCGAGGCGGACACGGTTTCACTGACCCTTTTCGAGTATCTGGATCCAGCGCCGGAGATCGAGATTTCGGGTAACGGTCAACCAATTCCTGACGGCAATCGGTTGATCACCACCGCGGACCATACTCACTTTGGTATGGCCGCCGTCCGTGGTGGCGCAGCGACGCGCACTTTCACGGTCTCGAATCTGGGGCAACAGCCGCTGCTGACGGGAAGCATGCCGACCTTCACCGGTCCGCACGCCGCCGATTTTTCGCTGGTCAATCCGCCGCTGGGCAGTTTCATTGACGTTGGCCAGTCGCGGTCGTTCCAAGTTCGCTTTGATCCATCCGGGCCGGGCCTGCGGGAAGCGGTACTGAGTCTGGCTAACAACGACTCGGACGAAAGTCCCTACGATTTCGCGATCGGCGGGACCGGTATCGAACCGGAAATCGATCTGCTGGGTAACGGAGTTTCCATTCTCGACGGCAGCCGCAGTATCAGCGTCGACAATCACACCCACTTTGGCAGCACGCTGGTGGCTGGCGGAGCGGTGATCCGCACTTACACCGTGACCAACGCTGGCCCGGCGCCGCTTTTGTTGGGCAGCACGTTGAATTTCTCTGGTCCGCATGCGGCTGACTTTTCCCAGCTGAGCTTTCCGCTGGATACTTTCATTGACGTTGGCGAGTCGTACTCGTTCCAAGTTCGCTTCGATCCGTCCGGACCGGGGCTGCGCGAAGCAGTGTTGAGCCTCGCCAATAGCGACTCCGATGAAGATCCGTACGATTTCGCAATCGGTGGACTGGCGATCGTGACCGAGACGATCGAAATCTTTCCCAGCAATCCGTTAAGTGGTGACCCGAACGGGCATCTCACTAACGATTCGCATGCCGATCTTTTTGGACCAGTTCAATTGATCGGCATCCATCGCCAGTTGCGCCGAGGGCCAACGTTGCAAGAATCGAGTGATCGCGATTTCGGTCTCCAGCCGCGCCAGTTGCGCGCCCAGGCAAAAGTGGATGCCGCTGCCGAAGCCAACATGGGGATTGGGACTGCGGCGGAAATCGATCTGCTGGGGATCCGAGAATTTGTTGGGATCGGTGTTGGCCGACGCAAGTAGAGCCAGCAACATCTCACCGCGCCGGACGGTGGCGCCGTCGAGCTGCATCTCTTCGGTTGCAAAACGTGGCTTGGTTATCTGCACCGGGGTCAGGTAACGCAGCAGTTCGTCGACTGCCGTTGCCCGCACGTCGGGCTGATCGAGCCACGTTTGACGAAGATCTTCTCGCTGAAGCAACGTCAGCAGCGACAGCGAGATCAGATGGGTCGTGGTTTCATGTCCGGCAACCAACAGCAGAAACGTGGTGCCCAGCAACTCGTCTTCGCTCAGCTGCGAACCCTCCTCTTCCACCGCAACCAATTCACTGATCAGGCCGCCGGTCGGGTTGGTACGTTCCGCTTGAAACCTGCTTCGCAAGTAGCGGTTCAAACGACGAATGCTGGGAATCGTCGTCAAAACTCCCCACGGAAACGAAGCATGCGTCAAGCTTTGGACCCACTTGGAAAAGCGGGTTCGGTCTTCGGTGGGCAAGCCCAGCAGTTCGCAGATCACGACCAGCGGAACAACACGAGCGAAACCGTTGACCAGTTCGATTTGCGACTTACCGGACAGATCGTCCAGCAAGTCGTCGGTCAGCGCCGTGATTCGCGGTTGCATCAAGGCGACGTTTTGGTTGCGAAACGCCTGTTCGGTGAGACTTCTCAACCGGCGATGATCCGGTTCGTCTTTGCGGATCATGTTGTGCATCAGCGGGCGAAGCGGTTTCGGCAGATACGACTGAAAATCGTGACGTTTCTTTCGGCCCGCGTTCTTCGCCTCGACCACAAACCGCCGGCGGTCCCGCAGCATTTGGTCGACGGCGTGGTACGTGGTCGCCAAGCGGATTTTTCCAATGATGGGGATCTTCGTTTCCACTAGGGGACCGCCGTCGCGCAGGCGTCCAAGCAGCGGGTAGGGATCGCGTTTGAAATCGGGTGAACAGAGTTGGGCATAGGGGACATGCATGACTGGTCAATCGTCGGCCGCGCTGGCATCTTTGATCACAAATCTGGCTCGCAGCCGGGCGACCTCTTTGGCCAATCCGGCCGATTCGACGCTTCGCAACACTTCATCGAAATCCTTGTACGCCGCCGGCGCCTCGTCACGCGGGTAGCTTCGACAATTGGTCAGGATATCGGCTGCGTCAAACGATTCGTCGATCTGCTGCTGATCCAATTCGCGGATCGCCCGCTTGCGTCCGAGCACCCGGCCGGCGCCGTGGTTGACGCTGTAGCAGCTCTCCTGGGCACCTTCCATCGCCACCATCACGCTGGAACCGGCTTGCGGATTGCCGGGCAACAAGATCGGATGCCCGGTATCCTCAAACACCGTGTCGCGCAGCCCGTGGTGTCCGGCTGGAAAGGCTCGCGTCGCTCCCTTGCGGTGAACCCAGGTCGGCCGGTTGTCGACGATTTCCTTGCGAGCGATGTTGTGGCTGATGAAGTACACCAGCGTTCCGCCGGTTCCCGGAATCACTTCCTGAAAAGCTTCCAGCACCAAAGCGTTGATCAA
This sequence comes from Rubripirellula sp., assembly GCA_965222745.1. Taxonomy (GTDB): domain Bacteria; phylum Planctomycetota; class Planctomycetia; order Pirellulales; family Pirellulaceae; genus CBDCUW01. The sequence continues at coordinate 2,677,156 of CBDCUW010000005.1, read as the reverse complement.
CAAGTGGTTGACCGTTGCAAAGTTGGCACCCATCGCCATGTCGTCCAGGTAGGCATCGGCTTCGGGTGTGCCCAGCGGTGCGTAAACCAGTTGCTTGTCGTCACCGGGAAACGGCAGATGCCAGCTGCGGAATTTTTCTTCCAAAGCTTTGAATTGTCCGGCCGCCAACCGGTGACCGACTCCGCGCGAACCGCAGTGCGACAAGAAGGCCACCTTGCGATCATGCAGCCCGAACAGGTCGGCCGTTTGCCGAGAGTGATCGTCGTCGGCGATCTCCACGACCTCGCATTCCCCGAAATGGTTGCCGCCGCCGTACGAACCGAGCTGCTGTACCTTGGCGCGGAAGTTGGAAAATTGCTTCGTGCCGCGAAGGTGATCCAGACGCTCGCCAAGCGCGCCGGAGCTATCATCGTGTCCCACGTGAAAGGCATCCTCGCATCGCTCGGCCCACTGCACCGGCACGTCGATCGAATCCAGCACCTTTGCCGAGGCGCCTTCGATCATCGCCGCGCGGCCGATCTTTTCGTCCACGTGACGGCTATCGGGAACATGACGCGACCCCTTGCCGGCACCGGTGGGGATACGGCGGGAGATGGCGTGAATCAGTTCTCGGCGCGTCCGCTGGTCCGCAACCGCCTCTTCGGGAAGGTCGGTCTGCAGCAGACTCATCGAACACTTGATGTCGAAGCCGACAGGTCCCGGATAGATATGCGTCGGTGACGCCAGCACGCATCCGATCGGCGCGCCGTAGCCGCAGTGTGCGTCGGGATTGAGCACCACGTCGGTCACGCCGGGAGCACGACGCGAATTGACGGCCTGTTGCAAACAGAGGTCGTCGAATGTCTCCCGAATCGCTTCGTTACCAAAGACCTTCACCGGACTGTGGTGATCGCCGGCAGGCAAGATGGCGGTTGCCTCCCCCGTTGGAATGATCTGCTTGGACATCCCTATGCTCCCAGAACTGATGGTTCAGGCTGCTCACCTGAACCGCTTTTCAACACATTGCTAAGTTCAATGAGTGCGAAGTTTTGCCGCGGGTTCACGACTTGGCCAGTTCTCGTAGCGGCTTGGGAAGTGGGAACTGCACCGATTCATCGCGAATTTGCTCCGTTTGGACGGTTGCATCAAATCTTTCCACCAGCCAGTCGATCGTTTCTTGAACGACCGATTCGGGAGCGCTGGCACCGGCGGTGATCAACACCACTTTCGCACCGTCAAAATTTTCGATGCGAAGGTCCTGTGGTCCGTCGACCAGGTAAGCCCGTTTGCCTTCGATCTGGGCCAATTCACGAAGCCGCTGGCTGTTGCTGCTGTTTTGGCTGCCCAGCACCACCACCACATCCGCGCCGCTGCTCAGCACTCGTACCGCCTCCTGGCGGTTCTGCGTCGCGTAACAGATGTCTTCCTTGGGCGGACTTTGGATATTGGGAAAACGTTGTCGGAGTCGGTCGATGATTCGCCGCGCATCGTCGACGCTCAGTGTCGTCTGGGTGAGGTAGGCCAATTTCGATTCATCGGCGATCTCCAGGCGATCGACGTCGGCCTCGTCTTCGACCAACACGATCGCTTCGGGTGCTTCGCCCATCGTACCGATCACCTCGTCGTGGCCTTCGTGGCCGATCAAGATGATTGTGAAGCCTGACTTGGCGTACTTGATTGCTTCCAGGTGAACTTTGGTCACCAGCGGGCAGGTGGCGTCGAGCGCGTTGAGATTTCGTCGGCGAGCGGCGTTGCGGATTTCTGGCGAGACGCCGTGGGCGGAAAACAACAGCACGCTTCCTTCCGGGACATCATCGATGCTGTCGACAAATACCGCCCCTTTTTCTCGAAACGATCGGACGACGTATTGGTTGTGAACGATCTCGTGGTACACATAGACCGGCGGACCAAATTTTTGTAGCGTCAAGTCGAGCGAATCGATCGCCATATTCACACCGGCGCAAAAGCCTCGCGGTGCGGCCAAGATGATTTTCATTCCTATTCCAACTACGTGATGTCGTATGAGACCGATGCGCGATGCAGACCGACTCCACCCCACGCCAAGATAACCGCCAAACGGCCGATTCGTCTAACGGCGATCACCGCGGCAGGTCTGCTGTCGGTCCCGCCCAGGTCGCGGCCGCCGAAAAAGAGACACGCCGCCTGGCTCGCGGTCATTACGAGAATTTTTTGGTGGCGACCATTTTGTTGCCCCGACGTCTGAAGCAGCCATTTTACAACGTCTACGCGTTTTGCCGAACGGCCGATGACCTGGCCGACCAGTCGCCTTCGCCCGAAATTGCCCGACAACGGCTGGCCGATTTTCAGCGGCGACTGGATGAAACGTTCGCCGGCCTTGGAAAACGATCCGAGACCACCGCGGCGGTCGAGCCGAAATCGAAGCGGAATGTCGAGAAAGATAGCGACCATATTTTCATCGCTCTGGCGAAAACGATTGAACAATTCGATTTGACTCAGCAGCCGTTTGACGACCTGTTGGACGCTTTTCGTCAGGATCAGGAAAAGGTTCGCTACGCCGATTTTGGACAGCTGCTTGATTACTGCCGCCGTTCGGCCAACCCCGTCGGACGCATTGTGTTGCAGCTGGGGGGTTGTTTGGACGAACCAAATGGGGAACTTGCCGATCAGATTTGCACCGGCCTGCAGCTGGCCAACTTCTGGCAGGACGTGGCCAGAGACTACGCGATCGGTCGAATCTATCTGCCTCAGGATGAAATGGCCGACCACGGTGTTTTGGAATCGATGTTGGGACAAACCGACACACCGAGCAGCTTGCGGAAACTGATTGCCAGCCAATGTGATCGAGCGGAAGGGTACTTGCGGCGCGGAGCCGAGCTGGCCGGTCGAGTTCCCAGCTGGTTGTCGTCCGACGTGAAGCTGTTTGCTGCGGGCGGTCTGGCCACGCTCGACGCCATTCGTGGAATCGATTGTGATGTGTTGCGAGTTCGTCCCACCGTCAGCCGCCGCCGCCAATTTTGGATGCTGGCCAAAGCGGCGGTGGGACGGTTATGAAAGCGAACCTGCAAGACCTCCGGCACACCGGACGGTATCATTGCGGTGTATGTCAGCCGCCATTTCCATTCCCGCAAGCTACCGCTACGCTCGCCGCATTTCACGGCGCAGCGGCAGCAACTTTTATCGTTCGTTTTGGCTCTTGCCACGACCCAAGCGAGAGGCAATGTGTGCGCTGTATGCGTTTGCGCGGATCACCGACGACCTGGGCGACTGCAACGAACCCGCGTCGCTGCGGACTCAGTGGCTTCACTGGTGGCGGCAGACCGCCGCGATGAATCTGATCGGTGACGGCCCGATGGATCGAGTCTTGTTGCCCGAAGGTTTGTTGCCGAGTGACCCCGGCAAGAGTACGGCCGGTTGGCCGATCGACTTGCACCGTCGTGCCCAAGAGATCCTGCCGGCACTGCGCGACGCGTCCGCGCGGTTTGCGATTCCCTCTCGCTACCTGCTGGAAATTGTCGATGGCGTGTTGGCCGATCAACAAAAAACGCGTTTTGATACGTACGAACAAGTGGAACATTACTGTTATCTTGTCGCTTCCGCGGTCGGTTTGGCTTGCTTGCACATCTGGCAGTTCGATCCGCCTTTGCCAGTGGCGGCGGCGATCGATTGCGGCTTGGCTTTTCAGTTGACCAACATCTTGCGAGACGTTTCGGAAGATGCCCAGCGCGGCCGGATCTATTTGCCGCGGCAACACTATGAACAACATGGTTTGGGCGAAGACGACTTGTTGGAGCCTCGGCCCGACGACCGGCTGCGTTGTCTGATCATGGACGAAGTGGAACGCGCCAAGCGATTGTTTGATTCGGGATGGCAGGTTTGGGATTCGCTTCACCCCGATGGCCGACCGATGTTCAGCATGATGTGGCGAACCTATCGCAGACTGCTGGATCGAATCGCCGTCGATCCCGGATCGGTGGTGATCAAGCGAGTGCGATTGTCGGCCGGCGAGCGAATCGGGCTCGTTTCGCAGCACTTCTGTCCGCCTATCTTCCGCCGGCTTCCCGTGCCGCCGCGCGAAGTAGCACATCACGAAGCGAGCCGCAAAGTGGCCAAGCCGTGAGCCAGCAAACGGATTCGTCGAAAGGGCGCACGCGCATTGTGATTGTTGGCGGCGGACTGGCCGGTTTGTCGGCTGCCGAGGCACTTGCGCGGCGGGGACGCGAGCGTTTTGAAATCACCCTGCTGGAAGCCAAACGAATCACCGGAGGTCGCGCCGGATCGTTTAGCGACCCGTCGACCGGCCAAACGATCGACTACTGTCAACACGTGGCGATGGGCTGCTGCACCAACCTGCTGGGGCTGCTGGATCGATGCGGCTTGGGCGATTCGATGCGGCGGTACGACAGGCTGCAGTTTTATCACCCACAGTCTCCTCCCAGTCGATTGGTGGCCTCGAAGTACCTGCCTGCTCCGTTTCATTTGGCCGGCGCGATCGGCCAAATGCAGTTTTTGAATTCAAGACAACGGCGGCAGATTCGCGGCGCGCTGTTTCGATTGATGCGAACACCCACAGCGTCGCTTCGGTCGCAAACAGCAGCCGACTGGTTGCGGCAAAACCGTCAAGACGAAGACACGATTCGGTTGTTCTGGGATGTCGTGGTGACCAGCGCACTGGGAGAACGGGCCGAAGTGGTTTCGATGTCGGCGGCGCGAAAAGTTTGGATGGATGGGTTCGCCGCCGCGCGGGGCGCTTCGGATGTGCTGGTTCCCGAGAGGCCGTTGTCCGAGCTGTTCGGAAAAACGCTTAGCGACCGAATTCGACAGCTTGGCGTCCGCATTCAAACCGGCGCAGCCGCGACCCGATTGTCGTGTCAAAACGGAGGGCTTGTGGAAGTCGAAGCATCGGGCCAGCGATATGTCGGTGATCACGTGATTTTGGCCGTGCCCTGGCACGGCGCGCACCGGTTGATGCCCGACCGTCGGCCAGTTCTCCGAACTGGCACGCGCGGACGTAGCGATTTCGGAGAAATCGCCGACGGTGATTCCATCGACTTGTCGCCTTTGCAAGATTATCCCGGTTCGCCGATCACCGGAATTCATCTGTGGTTGGATCGGCAGATCACCGATCAGCCTCACGCGGTGATGGTGGGAACGGCAGCCCAATGGTTGTTTCGCCAACCCCATGCCGGTGATGATTCGACGTCAGGTTATTACTACCAAGTGGTGATCAGTGCGTCGGCTGATCAGCGTCGTTTGCCGAAAGAGGAACTGGTAGCGACGGTTTGGAGAGAACTTCGGCATGCGTTTCCGAAAGCAAAAAAAGCCGAGCTATTGCACAGCCGGGTCGTGACCGATCCGAACTCGGTCTTTTCGTTGACGCCCCAGTTCGATTCGCTTCGTCCGCCCGCCCGCACTCCCCTGCCCTGGCTTCATCTGGCTGGTGATTGGATCGCGACCGGCTGGCCCGCCACGATGGAAGGGGCCGTGATCGCCGGCCGCATGGCCGCGGCAAGCGTGCTGGAAAGCGAACAAGAGGTGCCGATCCCGATCGACCAGCCACAGCGGCGCAACTGGTTGGCAAAACTGTTGATCAAAAACTAAATCGCGTGCTTCTGGGTCGTCGCGAAAGTCGCTGAGATGTCGGAGATTGATTTGAATTTCGAATTATATTTCTTTTATATGTCAATTGTGTTGACATCATGATTCATTTTGTATATCATCGAAGAGAGTTGAGATTGGATGGGTGTGCTCGTGTGCCGGCCAAGGCAAGGGCGATTTTGAGCGATGGTTTGTTCCGCAAGGCAGTGCGAAGAGGCGATGCGATTGGGGAGAGAGTCGGCCAGTTCTTCGAACTGGCTGCGCGGACCGGCGTGTCAGTTCGGAGAACTGGCCGACGTTGAGAGCTCTAGCGGCCTATCCTCCGATTCGCTGGCTCAATTCTGTCGCGACGTCTTCGATCTTGATCCGCCATTGTTCCAGCGAATCACGATCGCGGATGGTGACTGTTTTGTCGGTCAGCGAGTCTCCGTCCACGGTGACGCAGAAGGGTGTACCTGCTTCGTCTTGGCGGCGGTACCGTCGGCCGACGGCTCCCTTGGCGTCGTAGAAAACGCTCATGTGTTCTTTGAGTTCGCCGTAGATTTCCTGAGCGATCTCGGGCATGCCATCTTTTTTGACCAGCGGAAAGACGGCCGCTTTGACCGGGGCCAGCCGCGGGTGAAACTTCATCACCGTCCGCGATTGCATTTTGCCTTTTTCATCGGGAGCTTCATCTTCGGTATAGGCCTCGCAGATAAAAGCGAGCGCGCCGCGGTCGGCGCCGGCCGACGGTTCGACCACGTGCGGCACGAACTTGTCGTTGGTCACTTCGTCGCGATAGCTCAAGTCTTTTCCGCTGCCGCGGTACTTCGGTTTGCCGTCCTCGCCCCGTTCCACCTGCATCGGGCCTGGCGGTGGCGAATCGGGATCGAGTTTGCCCTCCATGTGGCTGCGCAAATCGAAATCACCTCGGTGGGCAATTCCCTCCAGTTCGCCATATTCGCCGGCGGGCAAAAAAGGAAAGGCATACTCGATATCGGCCGTGCCGACGCTGTAGTGGGCCAGTTCCTTCGTGGAGTGTTCGCGCATGATCAGCGCTTCGCTGGAGAGGCCCAGCGAGGTGTACCAGGCCAGTCGGCGGTCTCGCCAGTAGCGATACCATTGCTGGGACATGTCGGGATGACAAAAGAATTCGATCTCCATCTGTTCGAATTCGCGCGATCGGAAGGTGAAATTGCGGGGAGTGATTTCGTTGCGAAAACTCTTGCCGACTTGACCGATGCCGAAGGGCACACGCACTCGGCTGCTGTCGAGCACGTTTTTGAAGTTGACGAAGATGCCCTGCGCCGTTTCCGGCCGCAAGAAGGTGACGTCGTCTTGGCCGCCTAATGCGCCGAGCGTCGTTTTGAACATCAGGTTGAACTCCCGAGGTTCGGTCAACGTGTCAAGGTTCTTGGCGTCTGGGCCGAGCACATCGGAGGTGGAATCGAGGCGGTCCAGGGTGAGAGATTCGTTCCCAATGGTGATTTTGTCGGCGTCTTTGTTGCGCAATTTGAAGAACTTCATTCCGCGACGACGGACATCCTCCAGTTCCTGTTCGGTTTCGGCCATCGTGGCGACGAAAACCTTGCGATCCTGATACTCGACCCAACGTCCTCGGACCTGATCGAACCGGTATCGTTTTTTCGATTCGCGGCAGTCGACCATGTGATCGTGGAACAGGTCGTAGTGGCCGCTGCACTTCCAAACCTGGGGGTGCATGATGATGGTCGAATCGAGCCCGACCATCTCGAAGGCGCTCGGCGCGCCTGCTGGCGTGGTCAATTCGTTGTGGCTGGTGATCATGTCGCGCCACCAAGCCTCCTTCAGATTCCGCTTCAGCTCGACACCCAGCGGGCCGTAATCCCAAAAACCCTGCACCCCACCGTAGATCTCGCTGGACTGAAACAGAAACCCACGTCGCTTGCAAAGCGACACGATTTTTTCCATCGACTTCATGAGAGGACTTGATTGCTGAACGGGGGAACGAGGTGGGGTGATCCGCTGAAGCGGGGCATCCTAGGCCTTTTTGCAACTTTCGGCGAGACGCGATCACCAGGAGCAGGAAGTAGGGGTGCGGGCACGCTAATCGGATGCAACTGTCTGAGCACGGAAATCGGTGAAGCGACCAGGATTCGTTCTTCGGGCCAAAGGTCCAGCACTTTGTTTAGCCCAGGGCGAGGCAACGTGAGTTTTACGAACGCCTGCGCTGCCCTGGGTCAGCGACCGAGTTGCTCCGCGCAGGTGGTCCCAGGGCAGCAGTATTGCTCGCAAGGCTCGCAAAACCTCGCCCTGGGCTAAGCAAAGGACTGCACCTTCGGTGCTAAAAAAGGAGATCCGACTCAGGAAATCTTCCATTTGGTGCCACCCACCGAATCTCTGATTTGGTGCCACCCACCGAATCTCTGATTTGGTGCCACCCACCGAATCTCTGTTCCAATTTGGTGCCACCCACCAATCTTCAGCAGGATTGTCAGTCCCAATCAAATAGGTGCCACCCACCTAATGGCTGCTAATGGCTGATTCGTATTTGTTCGTGCTCGACTGGATTGGACAACCAGCAGGATACGAATCGAGTACGAGTACCGCTGGCGCTGAGTACGAGTAGGGGTAGCAGTAGGAGTAGGAGCAAATAGAAGACAGGCGATTTTCTTGCTGTTTTTTGCCGCCCCTCGGTTCTAGCGACGGATGAAGCCGCTTTCAAAATTCACGGGGGCGGCGATTTGGGTGCCGTTGGAGAAGGCGGCATTGTTGGCGGCGCTGATCTGGCGGCTGAGGGCAGCGACCCGTTCGGCTGCCAGGGGCTGAAGGTTGTTCAGGGCCAGACTTCGCTGGTAGTCCTGCAGCGCCTGGACCAGGTTGCCCGATTGCTCTTGGAGACGACCCAGGGCGAGCCAGGCGCGGGCGTTTCCAGCATCCTTTTGCACCGCATCTTGCAGGTATTTCATTGCCTGGGCCGGATCGTTGGCCTCTTCGTAAAGGCGAGCTAATTCGATTCGTGGTTCGGCGTACTGAGGATTCTGGGCTGCCCAGTTCTTCATTAGGGCAAAGGCGCGATCGGGTCGGCCGGTATCGGCCAGCAGGACTGCCAGCCCGCGATGACATTCGACGTGATTGGGATCAAAATCGAGGCACTGGTTGTACAACGCTTCGGCCTGGTTGATCAGTTCGGTCTGCCCACGCTGAATGCCCAGGCGGTGGGTCGTGGCTGCCAGGTTGTAGTAGGCGTCTGGGTTCGCCGGATCGCTATTGAGCGCTTTTTGGAATTGCTGCAGTGCCGCGGTGTACTGACCCTGCTCGTACAACTGGGCACCGACCGAGTTTTGGCCGTTGGAAGCAAACCGACACCCTGGGCTGGCCGACATCACCAGGGCCAACAGGCAACAACAAGTGACCAGGCGGCTGCCTTTTCCATGCTCTGACCCCGAGGCAACGCGGTGACTGGGAGGCGAAGGCGTTACCGATCGTTGCTGGGAGCGGTTCGAAAATGCCATGGGATGAGTCTTCCTGACCTATGTTTTGACCGGTGGAGGGTCGCGATATCCCCGTCGGACTAGCGATAAACCCCTCTTCGGCTGTCGCTGCCGCTGCGGCGATTCCCCTTTTGGGGGGCAGAAGCGAATCTTCCCCACCCAAAGAGCTTTGGCCGAGCGGCTAGCGTGGATTGACCGTAGACATGATGCCGTCAGACAGGCGGACCCTATCAACGCTGGGTGAAACCTTGCAAGAGAGGAACTTTTCCTGATGCGCCTCCGTCAAAGACAGCTGGCGTTCGGGAGCACCCGAAAGTTCCGTACAATCGCTCCAAACCGACCTAAACCCCGTACTACAGACGATTTTCGTTGCGAAACGGCCAGGTCCAACTACACTCCAAATCACGTGTCTGCGCAAATTGCCTAGGCACCCTTGCTTATCAAAAATCCTTTGAATCATCGACATTTCGCACTGACAACGAGTTCCCCGTCTGGTTCGCGGATCAGTTGGAGGGATTTGTCGCTGGGTGAAAGAAGGTGATAGGCGTACAAGCTGACGAAACAACTCGACCCCTGACGTATCAACTGCCCGTTCGCGGCATTTAGACGAGGCCCCCTGGATGACCCTCCGAAATCCTCAGCGCGACTTATCGCACCCAGTCACACGTTCGACCAACCGAGCGCAACGTGATCGATTGCGAAAGCGGCGCGAGAAACGCCATTCGTTGCTCGAATCTTTAGAGAATCGCCAGCTGCTGGCCGGTCCAGACCTGATCGGGATCCAGCCCAACGAAGGCTCGTTGTTGTTCAACAACACCACATTGAATGTCTCTCCGCGCGAGCTGGTCTTTCGCTTTGATGACAATGCGGACATCGATCCGAATTCGTTGTCGGCGATTCGGGTCACGCGAGCCGGTGATGACGCCGTGTTCGAATCGGCCACGGCGACTTCGGACCTGGGGACGATGGGGCAGGTGTTGCTTGAGTTCCGTGCTGCGCAGTCGGGCAGCCTTGGCAACGGCGTGATGGTGGAATTCACCACCAGTTCGCGAGTCAATTCGTCGTTGCCGCTGATCAGCACGTCGGGCCGAACGGTCACGATTGACGTTAACAACAATCCGAATCGACCGACCAGGGTCCAGGATTTGATTTCGGCGGTGCGGGCCAATCCCGACGCGGCGGCCTTGATCGAAATCATTCAAATCAGCGGTCCTTCGCTGGGAGACATTGGTACTTCCGTTGACGACGGTTTGACGCTGACGCTGACCGGTGCCAATGCTGCTCAAGCGATCACCGACTTCAATACCAGCGGCGCGGTGACGGTCCGCTTGGTTTCTCAGTTGCCCGGCATTGATGGCCGAGGCACCCAGATTTTGTTCGAGCAGCGTAACTTTGGCGCTCAGGCCAATCCGGTGGTGGTTGTCAACGACCAGACCGTTCGCATCCAGCTGAACAGTGCGCCGGGATTCGAGACGACCGCAGCCGATCTGATCGCCGCGATCAACAACAACCCGGATGCTTCGCAAGTGGTGTTGGCGTTTCACGAGCAGGGTGACGTGGACACCACAATCGGCGATCGCCCGGTCACCTACTCGCCGTTGTCGCTCAGCGGCGTCAGCGACGTGGTGGTCGAACCCGGTTTCATTGGTTTGGGCGACACCTCGCGAGAAGTCGTGTTCCGGTTTGCCGAACCGCAGCCGGACGACATCTATCAAATCGATATTCTGGGCACTGGGCCTTTTGCACTGCGAAACGTCGACGGCGAGCTGTTCCAGGACGGCGAGGACCTGACGCGTCTGTTCAACATCAACCTTGGTCCGCAGGTGGTTGCGGTGGTGCCCGAACCGATTCGGCGCAATTCGACCACCGGGGCGCTGAGTCCCGAAACTGGCAAGATCGAAGTCCACTTCAACGACGATGATTTGGATCCGGTTGCCGCCGAAAACACGACCTTTTACCAGCTGATTTTCACGGCCGATACGGTCAACAACACCGACGACGTGATCGTCACGCCAACCACGGTTGATTACAACAACATCACCAACATCGCCACGCTTGATTTCAGCCGGCCGCTGTCGCGTATTCCCGATCCGGCCAGGCCGGGACAGTTCTTGGAAGGTGCGGCGCGGTTGCGAATCGGAACGGGAGAAGGATTGCCGGCGCCGCCGACCAACGTGTCGTTGTTGCTCAATCCGAACAACCCGGTTGAACCTGGCGACACGTTTGACACCGCCTTCAATCTGAACGATCAGTGGACGATCGGTTCCAACGCTACCCAGTCGGCTCGGTTGACCAGCGAGATCTTCAATACCGAGCCATTCGGTTTGGATCTGCCCGGTCCGGATCTGCCCGGTACGCGTGACATTCGTCCGCAGGATCCGTCGCGGCTCGATCGCACCGTGCCGCTCGATTACCTCCGCAACGGCGCCGACATCGTCGACGGCATTTCGATCATCCAATACAACTTTGCCCCCTCGTGGCTGGGCGACGATCCGAACCGTCCCGGCATTCTGGAGGACACCACCTACTTCAACGTGATCAGCGAGCAGCAGAAAGATCGCGTGCGTGAAGTGCTGCAGTTGTACAGCGAATACCTGGGGATCAGTTTCATCGAAGTCGAAGGTGAACCGACCAACGACGCGTTCATTTCGATTGCGGTCGGCGATCTGTACGGCGGCGACGAACGGGCGACCAGTGGTGCGGGCGGATTGGCGGTGGTGACCCGCGACCGCGACGGCGACGGAATCGATGACCTGGGCGTGATGGACTTCCAGGACTTTGACGAGTCGATTGACGACCAATTTGGTGGTGAATTTTTCCGCGGTGCGATGTTCGTTGTCGGCCAGCTGCTGGGCTACGGATACGCCGACGACCTGCCGCAGCCGGTGACGCAGAGCACCAGTTTCATTTTCGCGCCCGGCACCGACAACGAACCGGCTTTTCCAAGTGTCGCCGACATCGTTCACGGCCAATACCTTTACCGGCCCGACAGCACCGATATCGATCTTTATCGGTTCACGCTGAACACTCGCGGCCGGCTTTCGGTGGAGACGATTGCCGAACGGCTGGGCGATCCCAGTTTGCTGAACAGTGCGCTGCGGTTGTACCGAATGAGCGGCGACGGTTCGTTTGTCGAAATCGCCGCCAATGATGACTATTTCAGCAACGATTCCTTGATCGACGTAGAAGTCCTTGCCGGCACCTACGTGGTCGGTGTCAGTGCGCGTGGAAATACCGACTACGATCCCAACATCGAATCGTCCGGGTTTGGCGGACTGACCGAGGGCGAGTACGAGTTGCGACTCGATTTCCGTCCCAGTGCGACGACCGCGATTACCGATACGACTGGTGTGCCGATGGACGGCGACGGCGACAATCGGCCGGGCGGATTCTTTGATTTCTGGTTTGTGCCCAACGACGCCAACAACACGCTGTACGTTGACAAGGCGGCCGGTCCGTTCGTCAACGGACAGACTCAAGACGTGGTTCCCGATTCGCAGGTTTTGGCACCGGCGTTTTCGTCCTTCGGGCAAGTTGGAAATCCGTACAACGAAATCGACGACGCGCTGGCGCGAGCCGCGGCGCAACCCGGTTTCACGACCATTCGAATCGTCGGTAACGGCGGTGTTGACGGTCGGATTGAAACGGCCCAAGACAATTTCAGCTACCAAATTGGATTCGCCAACAACGGTTTGCCGCTGGCCGACGGATCCTCGATGGACTTGCCGCAGGGCATTCGCGTCGTGATCGATTCCGGGGCGGTGTTGAAGCTAAGCGGGGCGCGGATTGGCGTGGGAAGTGTTTCGCCGCAGATCGACTTGAGCGATTCGTCGTTGCAGATCCTTGGCTTGCCGTCGATCATCACCTCCAACGGCTTGCCGGCTCGCGATTCCGCCAACGCGATCATTCCCGGCAGCGTTTACTTGACCAGTTTCAATGACGACACGCTGGGGGCGGGCAATTCACCGACCTTCACGCCTCCGGCTGACGCTGGCGATTGGGGTGGCATTGATTTCCGCGGCGACTTGGATACGGCGGACGAATCACGCCGCAACCGCGAATTGGAAGGCGTGTTCCTGAATCACATTCAGAACGCGGACATCCGATTTGGCGGCGGCAGTGTTTCCATTGGCGGACAGCAGGTGGTCGTTTCGCCGATCGACATGGCGATCACTCGGCCGACCATCATCAATTCGCAAATCACTCTCAGCGCTGATGCAGCGATCGCCGCGACACCCGATACGTTTGCCGAGACTCGGTTTACCGACACCAAGTTCCAGGATGCCGGTTTCTTCACTCCCGATTACACGCGAGTTGGTCCGGAGATCTTTGGCAATAAGGTTGCCGACAACAGCTTCAATGGTCTGTTTGTACGGGTCGCCACCCGTACCGGCGACGTGTTGGAACCGATCACCACGTCGGCTCGCTTTGACGATACCGACATCCCTCACATCGTGCCTGAAAACATCGTGATCAAGGGGACTGCCGGCGGCCCAATCCTGCAATCCTCGGCACCTTCGTCGCTATTGGTTCGCTTGACGACAACCGTTGTCGGTGACATTCCGGCCGGCACCTATGTCTATCGGATCACCAACGTTGATTCATCGGGATTGGAATCGGCGGCTAGCCAGCCGACCGTTCCGGCAACGTTGGCTACCACCGGCGGCATCATTTTGAATCAGTTGCCGACCGTTCCCAATGGTTCGGACTTTGTGTCACGTCGTTTGTATCGTGCCTTGGTCGATCCGGCGACCGGTTTACCGGGACAATTCACCCTGGTCGAACAGCTCAACGCCAGTTCGACTTCGCACACCGACCGCGACGCGGCCGGTACTTCGCCCCTATCGGATGACGACGTTGTATTGCGAAGCCGCCTGGATGCTCGGCTGTCGATCGATCCGGGCACAGTGGTGAAGATCAAGGGGGCGAGAATCGAAGCCCGCTTTGGCGCCACCTTCTTGGCCGAGGGTGCACCGGGTTTGCCGATCATATTCACCAGCTTGGATGACCAGCGTTACGGTGGCGGCGGAACGTTTGATACCAACGGCCGCGGACAATCGGGCCAGCTGACTCCTGGTGATTGGGGCGGCATTTACATCGGCCATGGGTCGGCCGGCAGCATCGATCACGCCGTCATCGCTGGCGGTGGCGGTACGACTAGGATCGAGGGCGGGTTCGCGTCCTTCAATGCCATCGAAGTTCACCAGGCCGATTTCCGCGTTTCCAACACCGAGTTCGATCAGAACGCCGACGGTCGTCTGGATCCCAACGGGACTCGCGTCGGTCGCGGCGACAATGCTTCGGGAACACTGTTCGTCCGCGCTGCACAACCGGTCGTCATCGCCAACGACTTCAACGACGGTGACGGGCCGGCGCTGACCTTCGACGTCAATTCACTCAACAGTGACGACGTTTCGGATCCCGGACGTTCCACCGGCTTGCTGGATGCCATCGACGTGGTCGGCAACTCGGGCCCATTGATCGAAGACAACTCGCTGACCAACAACAGCATCAACGGTTTGCAGATTCGCGGCGGCCAACTTGCCACCGAAGGCGTTTGGGACGACGTCAACATCGTGCACGTCGTGCTGGAAACGATCGAGATTCCCAACAAGCACATTTTCGGCGGTTTGCGTTTGCAAAGTGACGCCCGCGGCAGCCTGGTGGTGAAATTTGAGGATTCGGCAAACGAAACAGCCGGCATCGTCGTCGGCGGTTCCCTGGCAACGGCTGCGGACGAACTGCGCGACATTCCCGATCGAATTGGCGGATCGTTGCAGCTGGTCGGACACCCCGATTTTCCGGTGGTGCTGACAACGCTTGCCGACGACTTTGCTGGAGCCGGATTCACGCGTAACGGTGAACCGCAGGTCGACACCAACAATGACGGGGTGATTCCCGGTTCGTTGTCCGAACAACGATTGAACGTCGCTCCGGGCGGAGTGGGCGGAGTGGGCGGACCGAGCTTCCAGGTGTTGCCCGCCGGAAACGAAATCAACCGGGGGCTGACGATCGACAATGACGTCAACCCGATCACCCCGGGCTTCTTCGAGGCAACGCCGGGTGATGGGAACGAAGTGTTGTTCGGCAACAGCAATGTCACGTTCGAGGACGTCACTACCGGCCAGATCCTGATCAATCAGAACGTCATCTTCGAATATCAAACTTACGTTGAAACCAACGGCAACGTCACCAACCTGGCAAACAGCACGATCACCCAGCCGGCGACGCTGATCGCCGACGACGTGGTCGAAAGCCGCGGTACGTTTGCTGGGGTCAACGGCGATGTGCAATGGATCGCGACGACCAGCTTCATTGATGGTGTGCCCGTTCTCTTTTCTTCACTGCAGTTGATCGCTGACGCCGGGCAGGAGCTTGGTGACATTCGCGTGATCAACTTTGCTCACACCGATATCGAAAATCCCTTTGACGATTTGCTGGTACTGAGCGGTACTCCGGGCCAGGCGGACTTCCGAGCGATCACGATCGATTCGATTCGTCGCACGGCGGTCGCTCACGGCGGTTTCTACGCCGAAGACGGGTTGAACCTGTCCAACGCGACTTACGTGGGTTGGGCTGCTGATCAATTCAACGACTTGCAGACCGACATTCTGGCTGGCGGATCGCCTTACTCGATTCCCGGCGTGATCGACCAGGCTGCTTTGCCGCCGATACCCGATCCCGATTTCGGTACGGCGTTCGGAATCAACGACATCAATACCGCGTTTGCCTGGGACACGCTGGCCACCGCTGGCGACGCGATCGTCACCGCGTTCCTGGAACTGATTCCGACCGATCCCGCCGTGGCTGCCCGAGCGGGATTCAATGCGATTGAGCCGGGACTTTGGAATGGGGTGGTGGTTCGCGAGTCGGCCGATGACCGAAACGTTGCTGCGATCGCCGAACAGGAACCGGTTCGTACCTCGATCTTCAACACCAACGCGATTCCCAGCCAATCGCAGTTCCTGGGCGAGATCGCTCCCAATGAAGCTTCCGGGGATGAAAACCGGCGA
This sequence comes from Rubripirellula sp., assembly GCA_965222745.1. GTDB lineage: Bacteria > Planctomycetota > Planctomycetia > Pirellulales > Pirellulaceae > CBDCUW01. Next base: position 2,661,135 of record CBDCUW010000005.1, on the reverse strand, counting down.
CTCGGTTTCATCATCGACGGTGCTCTTACCACTACCGATGACATCGATGTCTATTCGTTCATCGCCGAGAGCAACACCGAGGTTTGGTTGGACATCGACCGAACTTCCAATCGGCTTGATACCGTTGTCGAACTGATCGACGCCCACGGCCGAGTGTTGGCGGCGTCGAACGATTCGATCCTTGCCGAAACCGACCCCGCGGCATTGTTTGTCGAAGCCAGTGTCAATCCCGATGCGGCTCAGCCCCTGTCGGTGGTTGCCGAACGGTTGCAGGCGCAAGAGATCACGATCAGCGAATCGATTGTGGACGCAACCGGCGGCGCGTTGACTCTGTCGATCGACGGAGCTTTGGAACCGGTCGTGGTGCCGGTCGACGCGTTTTTGACCGATCCGGCCGACGCGATTGCATCGGCGCTGGAAACCGCTTACCCCGATGACGTCGGCACGATCACCGCGGCCCTGCTGCGGCGAACGGCGCGTCAAGTCGATCCGAACAACCCGGCGGTGATCACCCGGGCTGGTGACGACTTTGTGATCCAATTGCGATTCGACGAAACGCTCTTCATCGGTCGCAGCGCACCGCTGATCAATGTGGACACGACCAGTGTGCTGGGCGTTGTGGTCGCCGCGTCGGTCGATGAAGTGCTGCTCGGTTCCCAACTGCAGGACGAATACACCAGCAACGCCAAGGATGCCGGCATGCGAATTCGGCTGCCTGGCGAAGCGGGAACTCGCAACCTGTACCACGTCCGGGTACGCAGCAGCAACACTCGCGACCCGTTTGATTTCGCCACGCTGACTGATCCCAGCCGCGTTTTGGACGGGCTGTCGATGGGCCGTTATGAACTGCAGGTTCGATTGCAAGAGGGAGACGAATCGCCCGGAACCCAGGTCCGCCTGGCCGACATTCGCTACGCGTCCAACGGTTTGCAAATCATCGGTCAACCGTTCCATTCGCCGCTGCTGGGCGAAGAGCATGAAACCAGCGCCGTCAACGATTCGCTGGCCGATGCTCAGCCGCTGGGGTACTTCGGTGTCGGTGATGACCTGAACGTCTCCGAGGCGGGGCCGTTGCAGAGCGACCGTTTGTCCAAAGCGTTCGCTGGTGTGATCGATTCGCCCACCGACGTCGACTGGTATCGCTTCGAGGTCACCTACGAGAACCTCACGCGGGATGCGGCAAACCTTTACCTGTCGACCGTCTTTGATTTGGACTACGCCAGCAACTTTGCTCGCAGCGACATGGCTTTGTACGTGTTCAACGCGGCGGGTCAGTTGGTGTTGGTCGGTGGCGACAGCAACGTTGCCGATGACCTGCCGGGTGTTGCAACCAGCAACGATACCGGCGACTTGACCCGCGGCAGTGCCGGTACCGAAGACCCTTACATCGGTGCGTCCGAACTGAGCGAGGGCACTTACTTTGTCGCCGTTGCCAACCAGCAGCAGGTTCCGTTGCCGCTGGACCAATTCTTCAATCCCAACAGTGCGAACCCGTTGTTGCGATTGGAACCGATCGATTCCATCCAGCGAATCGCCGAGGACCGAATCGGCAGCTTCGGTGGCGGCACGGCAAGTGATCCGGTGACGCCGATTCTGTTTGATAACAGTTCGATCGTCGAATACTCCTTTGACGACACCTTGTTGTTTGTCAACACGGCGAACCGATTGCTGATGGTCAATCCGTTCACCGGAGAGACTTACGGCACGGTCGGGAACTTCAATCTTTCCGGCGGCGAGGCGATTCGCGATGTCGCCTTCCGAGCCAACGGTGAACTCTTCGCTTACTCCGGTTACCTGAACGGCCAACCGGGCGACCAGAACTGGTTCTATCGCCGCATCAGCACCGAAGACGGTTCGGTCAGTGCGCCGATCAGCGTCGGTGCCGGCATGACCACGCACCACGACCTGGTGGGCGATTTGATTCTGGAAGAGGTCAGTAACGACGGTTTGATCGTCGAGGCGATCGCGATTCGTCAATACGTCAATCCACTTCAGCAGTTGGACGAAGTCGGTTACTTCGTCGCCAACCGTCCGATTCCGCGGTTCGGTCTCAACGGCGGCCTGGAGTACATCAACAACATCGTCTACGACTTCGATGATGCCACTGGCCTGGCGACCGGTCCGGTTTACGACTTGGACGAACAGTTCCCCGGTGCCGGTACGTCGCGCCGCGAAGTGGGCCAGATCAACACGGTCGCGCCGCAAGTCGGCACGGCCACTCAGTTGGGGATCACCAACGCGACCGAGATCAATTCGGCTGGCGTTGCCATCGCCAGTCTGTTTGACGGCGACACGTTCACGCTGACCAACCTGAGCGAAACGGTCACTTTTGAGCTGGACCAGAGCTATACCCTGATTGCCGACGGCATCGAGCCGGTTCGCGACGGCGACGCGGTGATGGTGGACAACGTCACCTTTGAATTCAACACCGGCGAGCGATTGATCGTCAGCGAAGTGGCGCCCCTTGGCACGCTTTCCGAAGGCGACACGGTGACCGTGGTGGGGCAGGCTGGTCAGACGGCGACCTTCGAGTTCATTCGACTTGGCCAGGCCAGCGGTGACAACATTCCGATTTCGACCGTCACTCCGTTGGGCCAGGCAATTCCGGCGGACACGATCGCCAACAGTCTGGCGGCGGCGATCAACGCGAACTTGTTTGGTTTGGGTGCGATCTCCAGTGGAACGGAAGTCTTCTTTACCGATACCCGGCCGACACAGATTGTCGTTACTGGCACTGGCGTGACGATCGCCGGCGATAACACGCTGGTCAACGCGGGCGCGATCCCGATCAACGTCCACGAAACGATCGCTCCAGAGTTGCTGATCGATCGATTGGCTGCCGCGATTCGTAACGCCGGCATCGCGGTTTCGGCCCAGGGAACTCAGCTTGCCCTGCCGACTGCGTCGCTGGTCACGATCTTGCCCGACCCGACGCTGAATCCTTCGGCACTGACGTTGGTCGGCGCACCGGGCGTTTCGGGCTCCAATGTGCGGATCCTGTTGCTGCCGACCGATACGGTGGACATCATTGCTGGACGCATTTCGACGGCTGTGCAGACGGCGGCCGATGATGGCGACCTTCCCGATGTGGCGGCGATTCCAGACGGGCGTTCGTTGCGGATCACCAACGGCATCATCGCCAATGCCACCGGCAACCTGACTGCCGGCGGTGTTTCACCCAACGTCGGTCCGAACGACGTTCCGATCGTGACCGGTGCCGAGCTGATCAACAACCAGTTGTACGCGGTGACCAACCGCGGCGGTCTGTTCGTGGTCAGCAGCGGCGAACTGAATACCAACGGCAACCGTCAAGTCGGCCAGTACGTCCGAACGGCGACCGACCTGGTCGGCATCAACTTCACTGGTCTGCGAGCCGGGCCGGTCAGTGTCGAAAACGGTTCGTTGAGCAACCTGTTGTTTGGAATCACCGGCAACGGCGACATCTACGCCTTCAACACGCGCGGTGAACTGCAACCGGTCTTTGCCGGAAACCGTTCGGTCATCTCCACCGGCATCGGCGGTGCTCAGGGGTTGGACTTCAGCACCATGGACTTCAACCTGTGGCATGTCACCGGCCAGCGAGGCGGAGATGCCGGCCACGGAATCAACCCGATCTTCAGCGGCACTCGAGGCGGCGCTGCCGGCGGAAACAGCCTGGCATTCAGCTACGAAAATGGTGCCTTTGGCGGAAACTATCCGTCAGTCGTGGAACAGCCGACGTTTGTTCCCCGGCAAGACGGCCAACCCAACGAGGACGCCTACAACGCGCCGGGCGGGGCGAAAGGCGTGGTGCAAAGTAATCCGTTCAGCCTGGTCGGTTTCGGAGCGGACGATCAGCCGACGATGTACTTCAATTACTTCGCCGAAACCGACGGCGGCAACGACCGCTTACGGGTCTATGTGATCACCGAGGACGGCGCCGAACACCTGGTCGCGTCCAACAACACGGCTCGTGGCGGCGGATTGGGCGATGACGAGTTCGATGATCCGCTTCCGTTTGGTCTGTACGACGACGAAATCGACGTCAGCGTTCAACAGCTGTTCCACAATACCGGTTCTTGGCGCCAGGCACGCGTGCCGCTCGATGAGTTTGCTGGTCAAGATGGATTGACGATTCGAGTGGAATTCTCCACCGGCGGATCGACGGCAACCACCGCTCCGTCCATCCGCGCCTTGGCAGGTGACCTGTTGGTCGAAGGCCAGCAGCTGGTCGTCAATGGCGAATCCTTCACGATCGATTTGGCCCCGACACTTTCCCTGCCGTCGGGAGTGGAACTGGCGCTGTTGTACAACAATCCAAGCGAGGTGGCTTCGGTCACGATCGACGGCCAGACTTACGTGCTGGATGACGGCACGCGAACGGTCCTGCCGGGTCAGATCGCGGTCGACTTGTTGGCCAGTGCCGGGATCGGGGTCACGCTGTCGGATCTGACGGCCGATCAGATTGCGGTCGCGGTGGCCGAAGCGGTTCGCGTTTCGCCGCCCACCAACCCGACCGTTTCGGGCGTTGATTTCTCCGATCCGTCCGACAATCCCGCCATCCTGAATCTGCGCAACGACCTGATCTACGAAGCGACCCAGTTGCCTTACACCGACGGCAACCTGACCATTCGCGGCAGCGGTCGCGTCGGCACGCTGGATCCCGACACCGGCCTGCAAACGAACTTGGACGACGTCGACCTGGTGCGCATCGATGTTGCCCAGGGTACGACGGTTGGCATTGACGTTGACTTTGATGTCTTTGCCGCTTTGCCGCCGGTCGTTCGTTTCTTCGATTCTGACGGCAACGAAGTCACCCCGATCAACAACGTTGTCACGGGCATGCTTCAGTACACCGCGACCGAAGATGGGCCGGTCTTTATCGGGATCAGCGGTCCGGGCAACGATGTTTATGATCCGCGAGTTCCGGGCACGGCCGTGATTGGCCAGACCGATTCCTATTCGGCAACGGTCACGGTCAACCAACCGCTGGTCATCCTTTCGGACAGCAACGTGGTCGAGTTTGGCGGATTGACCTCGGTCAGCGCGACTCCCGCCAACCTGTTCAATACTTCCGCGCAGCAGGTCATCGACGGCATCCCGATTCGGCTCAGCCGATTCATGACCGCCGCGGAAGTGGCGGCAAAGACGCAGCAAGTGATCGCGGCACGATTCGCCGACGGCGTATTGAACAAGCTTCCGACACGCGGATCTTCGATTCGATTGCCGGGCCTGACCGTCCAGGATGCCGGCCCGTACGCTGACGAATCCGAACGCTATGGGGACCTGTTCGGCGGCGGTCCGATCGCGGGAACCGCCAATAACTCCTTCGAGGGAATCTACTTCGACGACATCATCGTCGGGTTTGCCGAACGTGGTGAGATCGCGACGGCGTCGAACGTCGTCAGCGCTCCGTTCACCACCGATTTGCGTCCGCAATTCCCGCTGCCCCCCGATCCGACCAGCGACCTGCTGACCGGTTCGTACCAGGTAGAAATCCGCGACGCCAGCGAGTACGTCGATTCGGCATCGTCCAGCCAATTCCGTACCTTCGACACCAACGATCGGTTGACCGATTCGCGATCGATCGTGGCGCGGTCGGCCGACCAGTTACGAGACGGTTTGACCTTCTCGATCTTCGACGGGCGGACCACGGTGACATTCGAATTCGACCTGGAGGAATCGGGTACCGGCGTGACTCCGGGTCGGGTTCGCATTCCGTTTACCTTGCAAGCGTTGGAACCGGGCAGTGAGCAGATCGATCCGATCACCGGCCTGATCATTCCCGGTTCGGGAACGATTCGTCCGCAAACCGCTCCGGAAGTGGCCCAGCGGATTGTCGATGCGATCAACCGTCCTGACGTTCAAACCCTGATCAACGTTCCGGCACTGCGGCGCAGTGGTGTTGACGGTTCGACCGATGCGACGATCAACCTGTTCGGCGACGTGATTGTTGAAGACGAAGATGACGCATTGGTCTCGGTCGACCGCGGAATTCGCCGTGGTGACGACAATCGCGATCGTGACAGCCAGGGTGTGATCCTGATCGAAAACAGCCGGTTCCTGTTCAACGAGAACTACGGCATCGATATTTCGCACGACACCAGCGCATTGGTGGACGGCGTCGACACTCTGTCGGCCGTTCGCTATCCGCGGAACCTGGTCGAACTGAATACCGAAAGTTTGAAGCCGGGCGTCGTCGTGCAGAGCAACGTCTTCTCGTTCAACGGTGTCGGCGGCCTGCAGATCGCCGGGATCGATCCGGCCATGATGGAATCGGCCAGCGACCCGGTACCGTTCGAACGGATTGTCAACAACTCCTTCATCGGCGGTAGTGTGCAACTGGGGACCACGAGCCCGTCCGATACGTTCGAGGGAATCCTGTTTGATCAGGGACAGATTTCGTTCGCTGATGCGGTGACCGAATACTTGCCCAATGCTGGCGGCGGACCTCCGACGCTGATTCACCAAACGCCTTTGACCTCGTTGGGGCCGCCCGATTCGGCCGGCCGTGGTCCCGAACCGACCGATGGTTTGACCCAGGTTTCTCTCGGTTTGGGCGGATCGATCACGCTGCAGTTTGTCGACAACTTGTTGACCGGAAGCGGTGACGCCCAGCCCGATCTGGCAATCTTTGAAACTGGTGCGGTGGAATCGGTGCTGGTCGAAATCAGCCGTGACGGATTGTCCTTCTTCGAGGTGGGCATCATCGGCGGACTGACCGCGCTGTTGGATATCGACTCCTCCGGCTTTGGACTGCAAGATCGGTTTGCCTTCGTTCGCTTGACCGACCTGCGGCAGGGTGACAACACCGGATCTTCGCTGGGTGCCGACATCGACGCGGTGGGTGCGCTGAGCACTGTGCCGGTCGACACTTTCACGCCTGGCGGCAACGCCATCACGGTGACTGGAAACGCCGCGCCGGCGTTGTTGAACAACGTGATCGCCAATTCGGAAATTGGTTTGAACGTCGATCCGGCGAACACCAGCCTGGTTTTGGGCGGAAACACCTACTACCGCAACACCGATGATGTTCCGGTGGGGCTTACCCTGGGTGAATTCTCGCAAATCCTGGGTGATTCCGAGTCGGTCTTTGTCGCTCCCGCGCAGCTTGTCTTTGCACCGGCCGCCGGGGCCAGCATCATCGACAGTTCGATCGATTCGTTGGAAGATCGTCCCAGCCTGACGACGGTCAAGAATCCGCTTGGTTTGCCGCCTTCGCCGATTCTTGCACCTCGCTTTGACGTCAACGGCCAGCTTCGGGTGGACGATCCCAATGTGGAAACGCCCAGCGGCTTGGGTGAACGAGTTTTCAAAGATCGTGGTGCTTCGGACCGAGGTGACTTGGCCGGACCGCGAGCGGTCTTGTTGTCACCGATGGCGCCCAACCTGGGCACCGGCGCTGGTCTGGTCAGTGTCTTTGGTGACGCGCCGCCGTTCTTTGAAATTCAGTTGATCGACGGGATTTCACCGGCTGACGTGGTGCCCGGAACGGGATTGGACGACCAGTCGATCCTGAGCAATTCGATTCTGTTGCTCAAGGACAATGTGGCGCTCGTCGAAGGCATCGACTATCGGTTCGGTTACAACCCCAGTACCAACGTCATTCGGCTCACGCCGATCGCCGGTGTCTGGGAAAACGACTCGACCTACTTGATCCGCTTGATCGACGACAGTGACGCGATCATCGCCGCCTCCGCCGGCGACGCCTACATCGACGGCGATCGCATTGACATCCTGGATCTGCAGGCACAGCGGACACCGTTTGAATACGACACGGGTATCACGGTGAACTTCAGCGAAAGCCTGACCGGCCAGTTCGCCGACGGAATCACGTTGGACGTCTTTGACGGAACGAACTTGTTGCTGTTCGAGCTGGACAACGACGGCAATTTCGACATTGACCGGATCGCCATCGATATCCCCGACGTCGGATCGGCAAGCCAGATTGCCGAAGCGGTTTCCGATGTGATCAACCAGACGCCGGCGCTGGACCTGGTTTCCAACGTTTCGCTCAATACCGTTCAGTTGCTCGGTGACAGTTCGCTTGCCTTTGCAACCACCAACAATCTGTTCGTGACCATTGCCGGAAGTATCGGAACTTCGATTGGGTTTGGAATTCAGATTCCCGCTGACGGCGCACGTCCGGACGATACGGTCGACGACGGCGACACCTTCATCGTCAGACGCGGTGCGGTCAGCGAAGTGGTGTTCGAGTTGGATCAAGACAACTTTATCGACACGCCGGGTGCGACGCCGGTTTCGATTCCCTTCAATCCGACGCTGGATGATATCGCCGACGCGATCGTTCGAGCCGTCGGTGGATCGGGGCTTGGGTTGAGTCCTGAAAATGTCGGTGCCGGACGCGTCTTCCTGGGCGGAGACATCACTTACAACCTGGACCTGACCGGCAGCACGCTGACGCAGATTGGTGTTCCCGGCGACGTGCCGACCGTTCCTATCGTGGTGAACATTGCCGATCCGGCCGACCAGGTCTCGATCACGATCGCCGATTCGATCGACGGCGCACAGTTGCCTGGTGTCAGTACCACCGTGGTGGACACACGAGTCTTTGTCGAAGGAACCGGCGGCGTCAGCGGCGTTGGCGCTGTGGAACTGATCACCATTGCCGATGAGGTCGGCAACCAACTGCAAAGCAACCAACCCAATGGCCGAACCGAGCTGACGATTTTCATCGGCGGCGGATTCGACTACGGCGATGCTCCGGCTCCCTACCTGTCGCTTGATATCGAGGGTGGCCCACGGCACGCGGTCGACAGTTCGTTTGCCATCGGCAACGTCGTTTCGCCGGAATCCAACGCGGTGATTCCCGATGGCGATGATGATGACGGTGTCTCGGTGGCGGCAGCCGTCGCCGCAGGCTTCTTCACTCAGTTTGACGTTTCCATCACCAACACCGATCTGACGCGAGACGTCTTTTACTTGGACGCCTGGTTCGACTGGAATGGCGACGGCCAATTCGAGGACGTTCGCAGGTTCGGCTCCGACGCTGCTCGGCAACTGCCCGGAGGCAGCAGCCGCGGTTTGGTCAGCAACATCGGGGTCAGCTTCCCGATCTTGGTGCCCGCTTCGGCGGTGACGGGCGAAGTCTACGCTCGCTTCCGATTGAGCGAAGATGTCAACTTGGGTCCCAACGGCGATGCTGCCAGTGGTGAAGTCGAAGACATTCGACTGGTGGTTTCCAACAACCCGTTCCAGAACGCGACGCTGCAACACGATGTCAACGACAGCGGTTTCGTTTCAGCGCTCGATGCTCTGCAGATCATCAACGCCCTGACGCGAGTCGGAAACATCAGCGACGACACGTTCATCGACCTGGCCGACCTGCCTCTGCCGACCACCTTGCCGCCGTTCCCGGATGTCAATGGGGATGGCCGGGTCAGCGCGCTGGATGCCGGTGCAGTAATCAACGAACTGGCCAAGCTGCCTGACGTCGTCGGTGGCGAAGGCGAATTCGTTGGCAGCAGTTTCGTGCCTGCGGCCGGAGGAGTATTCGCCTCGGGCGCCACTGTCGTCGGCGACGTGTTGATTTCCGAAGCCTTGCAGGCGGATTCGCAGCCGGTCGAAGAGGTGTCGACGATCGATGCCGAGGAAGACGATAAGGTCAGCGTGTTTGATCATCCGGCCATCGTCGAGCTCGATTCGATCGTCAGCGCCCTGGCGGAAGATACCGCCGCTGCCAGCGAGGATGACGAAAACGCTGCGATCGACCAGCTGTTCGCCTCGCTCTGATCGTCGGCGAGTTCTCCGAACTCGCAGCGCGGCTCTTGGCCAGTTCGGAGAACTGGCCGACAGTCCTTCGCCCTTTTCTTCGGAAAACCGTGCGCCAGCTGCCCAAAGTGATCCTAAATTGGGGGATATGGAGCGAGTTGGCCTAGTTCCATCGCAAATTCCGACTGTGATGGACAGAGAAGCCCGATCCATGGAAACAACGTAGGACTTAGGCAGGTACCTGCGGTCCTACGAACTGGTGGGGGACGTTTTTCGACTTTGGCGCGTCGAAGAAGTGGCTGAACAGGTTTCCCCCCACGTCGATTCCGATTTTCACCCGTTCTTTCAGGTTCTTGATGTTTCCATCGCGATCCCATCGCCGACGGCGCGCCCCATCAAGGCGGGCCAGACTGGAACCGCTGGAGCCGCGGAACCTGTTGGCCGCCGCGCCGCTGGGAGCGACCTGGAAGGACACCGGCGAGTACATGCTGGGCCGGATCGCCGTGACGGTCGTCTTTTTTGAAAGCAACGGCGCGCTGGACACGGAAACCCAGAATTGGACCGCCGGCGAGATCGAACGATCGATCGACAAAGTGGTCGACGGCGTGACCTGGTGGAGCGATTTGTTGGACACGTTTGGCAGTGTCCACAACCTTGATTTCGTCTTTGATACCACCTTTGCCGAGACACCGTTTCAGACCAGTTACGAACCGATCGATCGACCCAGCACCGATCCGGACCACGGACATCACTTGTATCTGGCCGAATTCTTGACCGACCAGGGATTTGGCAATGCCGCGAATATCGAAGACGCCATCTGGCAATTCAATCACGCCCAACGAGAACAGTTCGATACCGATTGGGCGTTCACCGTTTTTGTCGTCGACTCGTCCGATGACGACGACGGTCTGTTCGCACCGGGAGGATTTCCGGCCGCCTTTGCTTTGCCCGGCGGACTCTACATGGTGGTGCCTTCGGAGCGATCGGCTTCGACGGTCGCTCACGAAATGGGGCATATCTTTTGGGCCTTTGACGAGTATCCCGGCGGCAGTCCGTACGAGGCGCGACGCGGATACTATGACACTCAAAATCTGAATGCCACCGACAACAATCCCGACCTCTCCACGCAGCAACCCAGCATCATGTTGGGCGGTGCTCCCCTTGCCGAAGCCTACAATCAACACATCTCGGCCGCTTCGACACTGGCTCTGGTCGGTTGGCAAGACAGTGATGGCGACGGCGTGTTCGATGTCTTGGATGTGCCGCTGGCGCTCGACGCGACCGGTTACTTTGACGCCGGCGAATCGGTCTACCGCTTTTACGGCACAGCGTCGGCCGTTCCGCTGCCCAACGTGAATTCCTATGGCGAGCATGAAACGGTCACGGGGACCAACAGCGATATCACGCTGAACCAAATCAGCGAGCTGCAATACAGTCTGGACGACGGGCCATGGATCACGGCCGATCGCCCCGGCCAGCAGCAAGTCGACTTTGACCTTTCCCTTTCCATCAACCCAGGATTTCAAACGATTCGTTGGCGAGCGATCGATCTGACCAACAGAATCACCAGTCCGGTCTTGACGGGAACACCGACCACGCCTGCTGTTGCCGCTTTCAGTCACACCGGATTGGCGTTCGTCGATGAAAACGCCAACGGGCATCGAGATCTAGGTGAAGAGTCGCTCGGCGAAACCGAGATCCTGATCCGGCGGCAAGACAACGCGCCTCTGTTTGGAGGTGTGGTTGACGCTTCCGACTTCAGCGGCCCGCTGCCGAACCTGGACGACGTGACGTTGACGGTGGAAGCGCCCGATAACGTCACCGGTCCGACGTATGACCCGCAACTGCGTTCGCTGGTATCCAGTGCCGGCGGCGGCCGCCACGCTTTTCATGCTCAAGAATTGGTCGATGACGGTAGCGGCGGAACGACCGAAGGTCCCGTTCGTGATCGCTGGTCGCAGCGCAAGTTCGTCGCCCATTTCGATCAACCTGTCGGCGAAGTCAGTCTTGACGTTGTCGGGCTGAACCCGATGACCTACGGGCGCCTGGAAGCTCACGATGCGCTGGGCAATTTGATCACGCGGGTGACAACGGAGATTGGTGATGGTGAATTGGTCACGCTGAAGGTTTCCGATCCCGCCGCTTCGATCTCGACGATTCGCGCCTTCGGGATAGCTCACACCGCGACCGGCATCGCGGTCACTCGGTTGGAATACGGGTTTACCTTGACCGCGACATCCGATCTGTCGGGAGTTTGGACCGCCGCGAATCTTCCCGATGGTCAATACGTTGCCCAGCTCACACCGCAACGTTTGATCCATCAGTTCGATCAATCCACCGTGGCCTTCGAAGTGGTTGGCGGTGTGAGTGACTTGGCGGTCGCCGCGGCGCTACGGGTCGATAGTCCGCGACACAACACACTGTTACCTGCCGACTCCAACCAAGACGGCACGGTGACGGCCCGTGATGCGCTGGTGATCATCAACGACATCACTCGCCACGACGCTCGTATTCTCGGACCGGGCGAGACCACGGGATTTGATATCGACGTCAACAATGATGGATCGGCAACCGCGCTGGACGCGCTGTTGGTGATCAACCATCTGAACCGGCAGCAGGCGGGCGAGTCCGAGGCCGCGACCGACCTGGCTTTCCGGCAATTCGCCGCTACGACCGACACAACCGGACAACTCGCCCCAGTCGCTTCCGAGGCGGCAATGGCAGCCCTGTGGGACTCTGCGGGTCACAACACCCCCGTTGAAAGTAACGTCGAATCGAATGCCGATACCCAGACTGAGCCGTCCGCCGGAGCGTCGGTGGTGGAAGAAACACCGGTATTTGCGGAGTTTTCCACACGTTTCCATCCTGAAGACGAAGAGAAGACAAGCGAAAGCGAGGAAAATGCGGTCCGTTTAGCCCCATCCTTCATCTCAATCCGAGCCGAAATGTCGGAACCTTTAGGCAGATCGGTGGTCTAACCGCCAGCATCGATCCCTTTGGGTCAGTTTCCCATCGAAACGTTGATAAAACGGGAAGACCAGATAAGATAGGGCCACTAATCGCATTTTTTGGATTGCCTGCCACCCTTGGGGTAATGGGTAGCAGTCGTCCCAAACCGAACTACGCTAATCCCCCGTTTGGGTTATAGCCGCAAGCCGAGCGATTCGGCGATCCACTTCCCACGATTTCCACTGCATCTTTCCCGAGAGTACAGATGAAAAATCTGCGTCAACTGCTTCGTCGCTCTGGATTGCTAAGTTCCGAGAAGCGACGCGGACGCTCTGAGAATACAGGTCGCAACAACGTATCGCGTCGGCGTCTCAACAACGAGGCTTTGGAGAAGCGCGAGTTGTTGGCGGGGGATATCTTGGCGTCCAACCATAACTACTGGAACGGCTACGACGTCAACGATGACCATCAGATCACGGCGCGCGACGCGCTGGCGGTGATCAATTACCTGAGCAACCAGGACAACGCGGCTGCCGGCGAGTTGCCCAGCCAAGAAGGTCAAGCAAGGATGTTTTACGACGTCAATGCGGACCACCGTATTTCTGCCGCTGACGCGTTGGGTGTGATCAACGCGCTGGGTCGCGCCGAAGGTCAAGGCGAGTTGGTGGAGTTTCTGTTGACCGCTCGAACGGTCGACGATCAGCCGATCACTCCGCAACCTGACGGCAGCATCTCCATCGGTGTCAACGAACCGTTCTTCTTAGAAGTCGCTTACAACGACTTGCGTTTGTTCAACGACAAGTTGGGTGTCTTCCAATTGCGCGCTGACATCGGGGTCAGCGAGGGCGATGCTCTTGAGCCGATTTTGAACGAGACGCAGCGGTTGATCATCGGTGGTGATGCTCTCTCTCGCAATGATGTTTCATCTTTCACCGGCGATTTCATTTTCTCGATTCCGGGCGGAACGACTTACGAATCCGATTTCCTGGACTTTGCCCAGAACTCGCGCGGTGAGATCGCCAACGCATTGGCGGCGTTTGGTTACTCGTCGGATGAATATGATCTTTCGTCGCTTGATTTTGGTAACGACGACATCGGCTTCCAGATCTTCTTCAAGGATGCCGCGTTCCGCGACACCAATCTTCCCGACATTTCGGTCAGCAGCAACATCGTCGATGGCAGCAATGCCGCGGTTTCGTTCCCGACGCAAACGATTGTCTTCAATCCGCGCAATCCTGACGGCAGCATCAACACTGATGCGGTTCGGTTCAACGTCAATTCGTTCAGCCGAACGTTCAACAACAACGAAAAGTTCTACGCCGCTCAGAACCGCGGCGAGTTTGATCCGGCTGCCGGCTTCACCAGCTTTGGCGGCCTTGGCCTGGTCCCGCCCCAGGGTGGTGGTGTTCCCCAGTTGACCGATGACGGCGGATTCATCACTCCGTTTGATGCCGTCAGCGTGTTGGTTCAGTTTACCAAGCCGGTGAGCAACTTCATGGCCGACGTGAATCCTGGCGAGGGTGACGAAGACACGTTGCTTTACGGCCGCGATGACGCGTTGCCTCAGTCGTTGGTGCTGATCGACGACGATGCCGTGGTGACTTTCAACGTGACCGGCACCGTCAACCCGCCAGTCGCGGGCGACACACAGCTGGCGGTAACCGAGGACATCGCGAACACTGTCGACCTGTCGACGCTGTTGACCGGGGGTGCCTTCGATACGTTGGCGGTCACGACCAACGGCAGCCGCGGATCGGCTTCCATTTCCGGAACGACCCTGACCTACACCCCCAGTGCTGATGAAAACGGCACCGACACGATCGTCTACACGGCCAGCAATTCGGGCGGCAGCGACACCGGAACGATCGCCGTCAACATTGCCGCGGTGAACGATCCTCCCGTGCCGGTCAACAAGACCGTCAGCACGACTCAGGACACGGCGCTGACGATTCAACTGTCGGCACTGCTGGCCGGAGCGTCGACCGGAGCCGCTAACGAAGCGGACACGTTGACGGTCAATTCGGTCGGAGCCCCGAATCAAGCCAACGCCTCCACGTCGCTGAACGGAACGGTCGTCTACACGCCGGCACCCGGATTCACCGGAGTCGATACTTTCACTTACACCATCGGTGACGGGACCGATGAGGGAACGGCGACGGTCACCGTCAACGTCGGTGTGACGCCCGCCCCGGTTGCCGGTGATGGAAACCTAGCTGTGACCGAGGACATCAGCAATTCCATCGATCTGGCGACGCTCCTTTCCGGCGGTGCGGTCGATTCGTTGACGGTTTCAACCGACGGAAGCCGTGGTTCGGCAACACTCAGTGGCACGACGCTGACGTATGTACCCGATCCGGATGAAAACGGATCGGACACGGTCGTTTACACCGCGACCAATACGGGTGGCAGCGATACCGGGACCATCTCGATCACGATCGCCGCGGTGAACGATCCTCCCGTGGCGGATAACGACAGCTTCACGGCCGACCAAAACACGCCGCTGACGATTCAGTTGGCCGATTTGTTGGACGGCGATACGACCGGTGCGGCGAACGAGGCCGACACGTTGAGCGTGATTGCGGTCAGCGACCCAGCCAATTCGAACGCCAGCACTTCGCTCAACGGCACGGTCGTCTACACCCCGGCTCCCGGCTTCACGGGAACCGACACTTTCACTTATACCCTCAGTGACGGTACCGATACCGACACCGCCACGGTCACGATCACCGTCAATGAAATCGCGCCGATTGCGGGCGATGGAAACCTGACCGTTTCACAGAACTCCAGTGGAACGCTCGATCTTTCGACTCTGCTTTCGGGCGGAACACCCGATTCGTTGGTGATCACGACCGATCCGGCGACCGGTTCGGCTTCGATCAGCGGAAACATTTTGACCTACAACTCCGCCGGCGCCGGAAATGATTCGTTGGTCTACACCGCGTCGAACTCGACCGGCAGCGACACCGGAACGATTTCGATCACCATCACCGAAGTCAACCAGCCGCCGACCGCGCCGCCGCTGTCGGTGTCGTTCAGCGAGCAGGATGCGGCGGCGACCGTCGACCTGCTGCAAAACGTTAGCGATCCCGACACAAGCGATACGATCTCTATCGCCTCTGGTCCGGTCTTTGTCAGTGGCGACCCGACAGGAATCACCGTCAGCGGATCGACCATCAGCGTCAATCCGGGGGCTCTTGGTTCGCTGGTCGATGGCGAAAGTTCCAGTGCCGTTTATAGCTACAGCGTTACGGACAACGTGAACTCTCCGGTCGATACTTCGGTAACCATCACCATCAATGGATTCAACGATCCGCCACAGGCCCGAGATGACAACGGCTTGGTCGCCTTTGTCGATATCACGCAGGACCTTACCGTGATCAGCAACGATGACGCTGGCCAGGACGAAAGTGGCCAGTCGTTCTCTGTCGTGTCGGTCGTTTCGGATGACGGAAACGCCACCGTTTCGGTCAACAACGACAACACGATTGCTTTCACGCCCGATCCTGGATTCACCGGACCGACCAGCTTCACCTACACCATTCGTGACGCCCAGGGCAAAGAGGACTCGGCGACCGCCAGCGTGACGGTTCAGGACTTCAATCCGTCCTCGATCGGCGGTTCGATCTTCATCGATCATGTCGAAAACCTTCGCGCCGTGATTGATCAAAATGCGGCACCGCTGCGAAACGGCGTCCACGATTCTGACGAACCGGGTGTGGGCGGGCTGATGATCAACCTCTTCTCGCCGGCAAGTGATAATGTGACCGGCGAGGCGATCAGCATTGATACTTGGACCAATTCCCATGGTGCGTACGACTTCACGGGGGTTGCTCCCGGAAGTTACACCGTGATGCCTTTGGTGGACGGATTGCCGCTGACTGATACGGACAAGGTCCTGTACATCGGTGCCGGCGAATTCCAGGTTGACATTGGCACGACGGGCGGCGAGGACGTCAATGGTTTGAACTTCCCGTTGTTGGGCACTTCCGGAAACGCGCTCAACACGGTCGACATCCTGGCGTCCAGCTACCTGCGAACCCATCCGCAGATCAACAGCATTTCCGACGAGGGCCGTGAAGGCGGCCTGGTTTCACTCTCCTCCAGCGGCAGCCAGAACTTCATCATTCTTGGTGCCGGGTTTGAGGGAGTTGACTTTGCTGAGTTCGTGCTCAACGGAGATCGTGATGCCGCTTTGCTGACGATCGTGGAAGAGAACGTGGTACGTACCGCGCGGTTGTCGGCCGACGAGTTCATTTTGGCTAACGGCAATGGCTTGGGCGTCCAGTTCTTCGGCGGTATCGATGACTTCGACTTTTTCAGCGCCAGCAACGACGTGAGCAACGAGTTTCCCGATTATCTTGACACGATCGCCGCGGCTCGAGATGCTGGCGTGATCAACACGGACCAGTGATCGAATCGCTCGCTCACCTAGCGTGATATCCCCGGTCGATCGAAATCGGCCGGGGTTTTTTCTTGGGATGTTGTTTCAGTTTCATGCATATCATTCGACTGCGCGGCCCCTGGGAAAGACAAGTTGCCGGCAGTGCCTCGGTGACTCGCGGCAGTGTTCCCGATTCCGAAGGTTCGACTGCCGATGCGCAGTCGATTCTCTACCTTCGTCGATTCAACAAGCCGACCGGCTTGGAACCGCAGGAGCGAGTCTATCTGCAGGTCGACCACTGGCAGGGCGAGCGCTGCTGGGTCGAGCTGAACGGACGATCGCTCGCTTCGTCTTCTGCTCCGCCGTTGCAGGTGGACATCACGGCCCAGCTGTCTGCCCACAACCTGCTCAGCCTGCGAATCGATTCCGGCGAAGGTCAACCGCCGAGCTTAGTCGGCGAAGTCAACCTGGCGATCGAGCCGTAGGCCGACTTGTCCCCAAGTCGGCGCGCATCCAACCGTCGGGTAGCGAAACTCGCCAAGAGTTTCGGCGGGCCGAGATTCACCGAAAGTCTTGGCGACTTTCGCTACCAACCAAGAAGCGTTGCGACTTTGGAAAAGTCGCCGACAGTGGATTCATTCGACGGTGTGGACGAGCAATTCGTTGTGGGCCTTTTTGACCACTCCCGTTCCGGTGACAAAGACCACGTGATCGCCGGGATGTAGATTGGCGTGCGTCCGTCCCCAACGATCGATTTCGTCAATCAAGCTCGGTGTGTCCGAGAATTTGGCCGAGGGGATGGGTTTGATTCCCCACAGTAGATTCATGCGCCGCAGGGTTGCGTCGGAATCGCTCACGCCGACCGTGGGAATCAGGCTGCGCGTGGAACTTTTGATCCAGGCGGTGTTGCCGCTGCGGGTCACGATCACGATCAGCTTGGCACCAATCGATTCAGCAATGTTGGTTGCGGCGTGAGTGACCGCGCTGGTGATCGGATGAACTCGGCTGGTGGGCCGGATATCCTCGCGACGATGTTCCAGCAGCTTTCGTTCGGTGAAGACCATGATGCGGTTCATCGTCTCCACCGCTTTGACTGGGTGATCACCGATAGCTGTTTCGCCGCTCAACATGCAGGCGTCGGTTCCGTCCAGGATGGCGTTGGCGACGTCGCTGACCTCGGCGCGAGTGGGGCGGACGTTGTGATGCATCGATTCCAGCATCTGCGTGGCGACGATCACCGGTTTCATTTTCTCTTTGCAAACGCGGATGATTTGTTTTTGCGCCACGGCCGTCTCGGCGACGTCGATCTCCACACCCAAGTCGCCGCGGGCCACCATCACTCCGTCGGTGGCGTCGACGATCGGGTCAAGGTTGCGAAGCGCCTCGGGCTTTTCGATTTTCGCGATCACCAACGCTTTCGATTCGTAGCTGACCAGCAGATTCTTCAGTGATCGCACATCCTCCGCCGTCCGCACAAACGACAGGCTGATCAGATCGACTCCGTTTTGTGCGCCCCAAATCGCGTTGTCGACGTCTTTGGGAAGCATCGATGAGACCGACAGATCGACATCGGGCAAATTGATTCCCTGGCGGCTTCGAATGCGGCCTCCGGCAATCACCTGGCAATCGGCGTGGTCTGCGGTCACCGATTCGACTCGTAGCGAGACGGCGCCGTCGGCCAGCATCACGCGGTTGCCCTCGCTCAGTTCATCGATCAGCTTCGAATAGGAACTCGTCAGTTCATTCGGGCCGCTGCTCTCGTTGCCGCGAACAAAACGGATCCGCATGCCGACCTTGCATTCCAACTGGCCGCCGTCCAGCTCGCCAAGTCGCAGTTTCGGGCCCGACAGATCCAGCAGCACCCCGACCGGAAATCGGCACCGATCGGCAGCGGCGCGAATATTCGACAGCGTCTGCTGGTGTTCTTCACGGGTGCCGTGAGCAGTGTTGATGCGAAAGATGTCGACGCCGGCTTCGATCAGGTCCGCCAGCCCGTCAGTCGAACTGCATGCCGGTCCGACCGTGGCGACGATTTTGGTACAAGCTTCACCAAGAGAGGGTCTCGACATCGGCATTCACCTGGAGGTGGATATCAGTAAGCGGCACAAACACCTGACGAAATCGAGAATGTAAGGTCTCTGGCACATTATGCGAGGCCCGTTGGTGACGAATTCGCCATCTCGCTAAACTTTCATCTTTCCTCAGCTATCGAACAATCCCGCGGCGTAACCGGCAAGATGGAATCTGACACACCGTCCAAACGATCCAGCGGGAAACCTGTCGCGATGGTGACGGGGGGCTCCAGCGGACTCGGCTACGTTGTGGCGGAAACCTTCCTGCGTCGCGGGTATCGCGTGATGATCGTCAGCCGTGATCAGGACAAACTTGACCACGCTCGCCGCCAGTTGGTTTCATCGACTGCCGATGAGCAAGACATTGCCACCAACGTCGCCGATC
Source organism: Rubripirellula sp. (assembly GCA_965222745.1). Lineage (GTDB taxonomy): Bacteria > Planctomycetota > Planctomycetia > Pirellulales > Pirellulaceae > CBDCUW01. Next base: position 2,641,637 of record CBDCUW010000005.1, on the reverse strand, counting down.
TGACCGACGTCGATCAAGTAACCGGGGCGGTCGACCACCTGGAAAAATGCTTTGGCCGAATGGACGCGCTGATCAACTGTGTTGGACAGAGCGATCGCGGCTTGGTCGAAAATCTGTTGCCCCAGCGGCTGGACGACCTGTTTCAAAAAAATGTGGCCACTGCCCTGCTCTGCTCGCAAGCCGCTTTGCCGATGTTGCAGCAGTCGGGCGGCGTGATCGTCAACATTGGATCGCTCGCTTCCAAAGTCGGTGCCCGGTACATCGGAGGATACTCTGCTGCCAAACATGCGTTGGCTGGCATGACTCAACAACTTCGTCTGGAGCTCAAGCCGAAAGGAGTCCATGTGGCGCTGGTTTGCCCGGGCCCGATTCGGCGCGACGACGCCGGTTCTCGATATCAGCATCAGGTGGACCCGTCGATGCCCACGCAGGCTTCGGACCCCGGTGGCGGAACACGCCTGAAAGGGCTCGATTCACAACGGGTGGCCGACGCGATCTATCGCTGCGTATCACGTCGCCGCGCGGATGTCATTTTGCCCGCTTCGATGCGTCTGCTGATCGCCATCGGCCACGCTATCCCAAAGCTTGGTGATTGGCTGTTGATCAAGTTCACCTCGACCAAGTCGTGAGATAGTCTGCGGGTTCTCCGCTGCCAGCTTTGCGTAGGCCGTCGGCCGGTTCTCCGAACCGGCTCCGTGCAACTTTGGAAAAGTCGCCGACAATCAGTTCTCCTTTCCCGGCTTGGTGTAGCGACGTTGGAAAAGTCGCCGACGTTCCCCGCTTGCCCGCCGGAGTCTGTGCCAAGATACTAACGGGGCGAATGAACCGCTTCGAGTTGTATTTCTATCTTATGGACCGCGCGTGATGAGTGCTTTTCCCGACGTACCCGTTATCCAATACGAAGGCCCCGACAGCGACAATCCGCTCGCCTTTCGTTGGTACAACCCCGACGAGATGGTCGAGGGAAAATCGATGAAGGACCACATGCGGTTTTCCGTCGTTTACTGGCACACCTTTCGCGGCACCGGTGCCGATCCGTTTGGTGCCGGGACCATGGTCCGGCCTTGGGACGATGGTTCGGAATCGGTCGAGAACGCCCAAAACCGAGCCCGTGCGGCGTTTGAGCTGTTTGAAAAACTGCAGGCTCCCTACTACGCGTTTCATGACCGCGACGTTGCCCCCGAAGGAAGTGATTTGGCGGAGTCGCATCGCAACTTCGACGCGGTGGCCGACGTGTTGGAAGAGGAACAGAACCGCAGCGGTGTGAAGCTGTTGTGGGGCACGGCAAACATGTTCAGCAATCCACGATTCATGCACGGTGCGGCGACCAGTTGCAATGCTGACGTCTTCGCCTACTCCGCTGCCCAAGTCAAGAAAGCGCTCGAAGTGACCAAGCGACTGGGCGGCGAAAACTACGTGTTCTGGGGAGGCCGCGAGGGCTATCAGAACTTGTACAACACCGACATGAAACGCGAACTGGATCACTTGGGAGCGTTCTTTCACATGGCGGTCGACTACGCCAAGCAGATCGGCTTTACCGGCCAGTTTTTGATCGAGCCGAAGCCGAAGGAGCCGACCAAGCATCAGTACGACAGTGACGCGGCCGCCTGTTTGAATTTTCTGCGGGCCTATGACTTGATGGATCACTTCAAGTTGAATCTTGAAACCAACCATGCGACGTTGGCCGGTCATACGATGATGCACGAACTGGATTACGCCGGTTCGCAAGGTGCTCTGGGCAGTATTGATGCTAACACCGGCGATATGCTGCTTGGCTGGGATACTGACCAGTTTGGTACCGATTACTACCTGACGACGCAGATGATGTACTACATCCTCAAGCACGGCGGCCTGGGCAGTGGTGGAGTGAACTTCGACGCCAAAGTACGGCGAGAATCGTTCGAGCCGGTCGACCTGTTTCATGCTCACGTCGGCAGCATGGACGCCTTTGCAAAGGGTTTGAAAATCGCCGCCGCGATCCGTGCCGACCACGCGCTGGACCAGTTTGTCGCCGACCGGTACAGTAGCTTTGACGAGGGGATTGGGGCAAAGATCGAAGCGGGAGAGGTCGGTTTCACCGAATTGGAGGCCTACATGTTGGAGAAGGGGGAGATTGCCCCCAATGCAAGCGGTCGCCAGGAAATGCTCGAAAATCTGGTCAACAAGTACATCGATCGGGTGTAACCGACTGCTGTAGGCCGGCTTGTCCCAAGTCGGCGAATTCTAGCATTGTCGACTTGTCCCAAGCCGGCCTACGATGAACTGTCCACTACCCCATCACATCGGCACGCCGCGTGAATTCATCGACGAAATAAAAAAATGTGTCGAATCCGGCCGGCTAGTGCTGTATCTTATTGGGACTCTCACCGCGTTCGCGGCTTGATGTGACATTTCGTTCACAGTAACTGATTGGGGCACAGTTCGATGGGGCACATCGTTAAACAATTTTCGTTTTTTGCTTTGTTATTTTTGGTGGTGTTGGCGGCACGAAGCCTTTACACCATGCCGATCGAATATGGCGGTGACGCGTTAAAGAAATGGCGCTACGCTTCGAACTTTGACGGCCGCGGGGCGGCACTGCTGGTCGACCACCATACGATGCGCTGGGCGGTGAACCTGGTGGGGGTCGTCACCCACAGGACGTTTGGCGATTGGCCTTCCAGCTACTACATCGCTCCCCTAGCGATGTACGCACTGATGTTCACGGTGTTGTTTGGCATTGCAACCACTGCGATGCCGCGATGGATGCTACTGCCGTTTGCCGTCTGCCTGTTTGTCGAGCCGATGATGTTTCGGGCATCGACCCAATTTCAACCAATCGTTTTTGGTGCTGCCTACGTCGCACTGAGTTACGCTTGTCTTGCAAAGTGGCTGAAGACCGAGCGATTGCTCTTTTTTGTTCTGTCGATCTTGTTCATTTTTCTGGCTTACGGATCCAAGATTCCTTACGGCTACTTCCTGCCGGGGTTGTTGCTGTTTTTGTGGAGCAAAAAGGGGATTCTGCCAGTCGTCAGCTACGTACTTTTCTTTGCAGTGTTGTTGGGCACGGAGATTTTTGTTTTCAATCTCGCCAGTGACCGCTTTCTTCTGCTTGGACGCGCATCGGCGCTCGTCGACACGCACACACCCGGCGGCGGTGCGTGGCGTTTCGAGTACATGGACTATTTTACGATGTGGAAACGGATGAGCTGGTACAACTTGTTGCTGGCCGGCACGGCTTTGTTGCTTTCCATCACGTTTGCTGTCTCTCGATCCGACCGAAAAGCACCCGATGCGTTGGTTGCGATCACATGGATGTCTGTCTCTTATGTCATCATCAACATGACGTTGATTGTGAACTTCGAATCGATGCTCACGCCGCAAGGTCCGATGATCAAGTACCTTGCCGTGGTCACTCCGTTCATCTGTTTTGCCGCTTGCGGGTGGACCGCGTTTTTTGTCGACATGGCTCGATCCGAACAATTCGCTCGTGTTGCCCGCGTTGCGGTTTGCAGTTTCGCGGCCCTGCTCGCTTTTCAGCATCTCCATCAGGGCATTGCACCTTCGTACGCCTACAACCGCCTGGTCTACCCGAAGCGACATATGTTCTGCTATCGCGTCAACGATCACTATCAAAAAATGGCGGCCTGGCTGGAGAAGGGAAACTGCATTTACACCAAAAGACCGGCACTAGCTCGCGGCCTCGCGGTGTTGACGCGACCTTTTGTCGGCAAGGATCGGGTCGTTTTTTACAGGATGAAAACCGGTAAGTTTGTGGTTCACTTGAAGCGGGTGTCGCGCGACGAGATTCAAGAAGCAGGCTGGTACAACTTTTCGCAATTCAAACCTCAGAAAAGACTCCAGAAACATGTCCACGAGCCGCGACGCCGACCGAAACGTTTGCCGACCGACCAGAACGAACCAGGTGGCCAGCAGGTTGCCCTGAGTGTTGCATCGGCCCGAAACAATTGACTTGAAACGGTTCATTTGCGAGGACGGTCGAACCCTGGTGCAAGGCTTCAGAAAGGCCGGCCCTGCAATACATACGATTTGATTTCACCTGAGACAACAAGCGCAAGGAGATCCATCCGAAGCAGACTATCCATTTCGTGTTTGCGCAGTGGCAGCGCGCAACGATCGTGAAAAATTTCAATCGAAAAATCTGGGGGCAAATAGGCATGAGAGACCACGGTCAAAATATCTCCGTACATATCGGCCACGCGACACAGGGCATGTCGCACCGCAACCACCGGCCTCAACGTGGCAAGGCTGGGTTGCGGGTCATCATTCAGATTCCCTGTTACAACGAAGCCGAAACGCTGCCGGCTACCCTCGCCGATCTGCCCGGTCATATACCGGGTGTGGAGTCGGTGGATGTGCTGGTGATCGATGATGGAAGTACCGATGGAACTTCGGAGATCGCTCGTACCCACGGCGTTCGCTACGTCGTTCGGCACAAGACGAATCGTGGCCTTGCTCGGACCTTCCGAACCGGACTGGATACGGCGCTGATTCTGGGAGCCGACGTCATCGTCAACACCGATGGCGACAATCAGTACGTGGGAGCAGATATCGCTGCGTTGGTCAGGCCGATTGTTGACGGAGAGGCGGAGTTTGTCATCGGTGACCGCCAGACGAATAACGTTACCCATTTCTCGCGGAAAAAACGAATGCTGCAGCGTTTGGGAAGTTTTGTGGTCAGGCAGCTTAGTGGGACGAGCGTGCCTGACGCGGTGAGCGGATTTCGCGCTTTTTCTCGTGAGGCTGCGATGGAGCTGAATGTGATTTCCACGTTCAGCTATACCATCGAGACGATCATCCAAGCCGGAATCAAAAGAATGGCGATCGCGTCCGTGCCGGTCCGAACAAACGGCAAGTTACGTGAAAGCCGGCTTTTCGATAGTGTGCCGCAATTCATTCGCAAGTCGGTGATCACGATGCTTCGAATGTATGCGATGTACAAGCCGATGCGGATCTTCTTCGGTGTTGGACTGATGTTTGCCGTCATCGGCTTCGCTCCCATCCTGCGATTCATGTATTTGGTCGTCAGCGGCAATTCGGAGGGTCACATCCAATCACTCGTGCTGGGAGGAGTCTGCCTGTTGCTAGGTGTGCTCGCCGCCTTGGCGGGGCTGCTGGCTCACCTGATCGCCTGCAACCGGCAGCTGTTGGAGTTGACGCTTGCCAAGATGCGACGGATAGAACTCGAACGACTGATTGTCGACCACTTCGCCGAATCAGAACATTCGAGCGACAACGAAGTGAAAACCGAGGCAAGCAGCGTCGTGCTGCAGCACTAGGTTGCCATCCATCGTAGCGCGGCGGTCCCCGCCGGAAATAATTTCGTCATTTGCCAACACTCTCCCTCTGGGCGAGTCGGGCTCTCGAGCCCGGAGAGGGTTCGCACACCATGCCCTCCCCGGCCGCTACCGCGTCCGACCCTCCCAGAGGGAGGGTGATCTTGCCAGTGGTGTCATTCAAACAACGAAGTTATTTCCGAACAAATCCTCAGCGCCCTAAAACCCCTGATATCGAAACACTCTCATGCCAGAAAAATCTGAAAAAATTTCGATGATCGCAAGTGCCAGCAGGCAGCCGAAAATCAGTGCTTGCAATGACAAGCCACAAAATTTTGATAGAGATCGTATGCGTTTCATGGGGCCATCAACGCCTCAATTTGTTTAGCGATTACCCTGGTGTACCGTTCCCTGGCGTCAAACCGACCCAAGTGAGAATTATCAGCAAACTCGAAGTCTTGCAAATCTGCTTCACGGTCCAACTGCCAATATTCGACATTCATTTCTTTCGCAAATGCCTGCATCCTTTGTTGATAGTCATCAAGGACGACGCCATAAACCGGATCACCATAGACGGTCAAATAGACAAGCGGGTTAAACGGCGCCTCAATCAGTACCACTTTGGTTTTTCCGGAAGCTTCCAGCAGCCGAATCGATTCAGCGAGCATTTCAAAATTATTATCGCATTCATCGTAGAATTGGGTCAGCAATGTCTTCAGTCCGCGCGAGTGGAGTCGGACTAATCTCAGATCCAATTCGTCACGGTAGATGCGATTCAGTTTGTCACCCGGATGTGGCCGCTCGGAGGAAGAGGGTTTTTCGATCACGGAAAAGAGCAGGCTCTTGCGCCGCGGTGTCAAAAAGCGAAAGTTATCAACGAAGTAATTTCCGGTGATGGGCAAGCAATCATGTCCGTCTTTCTTGAGCCGTTCATTCAGGGCTGCCGATTTAAATCCCAGCCGGTCAAACATCTTGGAGATCTGTTTTTCGCCTCGGGCGAATTTTTTGGGCGCCATGGAGATCAACATGATACCGGAATGCGAATCGGCGATTTTTTCGCTGATGGCAAGGATCTCCCAGAACGTCAAGTTGCCGGAGGTGAAATCATGAAACACGTGCTCGGTTCCCGAATGTTTGGCTGCTGCCTCTCGCAGAATCGTCGAATCAGAGATCGCGTCTCGCAAACTTGACGCGCTCATCAGGCTCACCGCCGGCAACGTCTCCTCTTCGGACGCCAAGACTCGGCAAGTCAACTGAAAGAACTCATCGTGGATCGAAACTGAGTTGGATGCAGAGACGATGGTTTTTGGGGTAACGAAAATTGCCAGCAAGGCTAGTAGCGTAGCGCACACCGTGACGGCGGCGGCCAAAGACTTTGCCCTAAAAGTCGTCAATCCGTCAATGAACGCACCCAGTGATTCTTGTAAGACTGCCCGCATTGTGCCCCCCGGTGTCTCAGTCTGTGGATCCTTTCGGCAGAGTTGTCGTCGGTTTGGATTGACTCGTTGCTTTTGCTTTTGCCTCGATCGCAGCTTGCTTCTTCCGCATCACGGAAAAGAAAGCGGCAAGTTCTCTTCGGTCGAGCTGCTCATCCGCATTGATGTCGTATTCGATGAACATCAACGTGGAGATCGCGACGCCTCGGTAGGGTCGTCGCTCGGGATTCTCGTCGGTTTCATCCAGCGTGATGACGCCGTTGGCGTCGGTGTCATAGGAGACCACCAACCGAGCGGCCTCGTAGGCATCCTTGGCGGTAATCTCGCTTTCTTTTTTCTCTCGGTCTCGTTTGGCAAAGCCATTCTCGAGCTCCAAGAGCGAAAGCAACAGATCGCCATTGGCATCGGTCCCCAGCGACTTCAGCAATCCCTCTAGCCCCGCCTTCTTCAGCTCCTCTTCGCTCAGTTTGCCGTCAAAATTGGTGTCATATCGCGAAATCATTCGTCGAGACTTCACCTGCTGATGAGGCTCGACCCCGCGTTGCTGCCGATTCACCGCAAACATCGCCGCCAACTCTTCCAGCGTCAGCATGGCATCGCCGTCACCATCGTAGTCCTCGGCTTTTCCTGGCAGTTTGGAGCCGCGGTAGGTCGCTTTGGCATATTCAGTTCCATCGATGCGGCGATTCTTGTCGCCATCGAATGTCTGCATCACTGCGAAGGCGCAGGACATGTCGATTCCATAGACCCCTTTCTCTTTTCGTCGGATCCTGCCTCGAGCAATTTCGGACGAGATTTCAAACAGGGTCAGTTCGCCGTTGCCATCGGTATCAAATGCGGCGGGATCGTCGGGCCAGCCCGCCGCCTTGATTTCCTCGGCCGACAAAATGTTGTCTTTGGTTTTGTCGTACTGCCGCATACGGTTGAGTGCCGTATTTTGGTCGACCGATTTGATATCGTGTTCGGCTCGACGTTTGGTGTGCCAAATGACGACCTCGGTCAGCGAAAACTTGCCATTCCTGTCGATATCGAACGACGATTCTTGAGAGCCCCAGTCGTGAGCTTCCCGCTCGGAACGGTCAAGCTGCTTGTCGCCGTTTTTGTCAAGTCGTCGCAGCAGACTCGCTCCCAGACTCAGATCGGATTCAATGATCTTCAACGAAAGCAAATTCGTTGGATCATCCCCGAAAGAAGGAATGGAGAAGAGCCCCAAAGCAACCGAAACGATAAGAAAATTACGTGAAAACAGCATGGTTACCTCCGTCAGTGCCCCTCCGCGAATCGACCCAAAACAAAAGAAAGTCGTAGCGCTATTCAGCGAGGTAGAGTCTGAGAATATCGGATCCTAGTTGGGGCGTCAAGGAATTTCTACCGTAGGTCGACCTGTGCCAAGTCGGCGAGTTTCGGGGACGCAACAGTCGGCGATTTTTCCAAAATCGCTTCGCACAATCTCGCGCTAGCGGAACATGGAAGTGCCAAATGTCCCCCAAAAAAATAGTTTCGTTTTGCAGCTCGATCGTGACTCACCAAGAGCACCGCTGATGGGCCTTTTCCAATCACCCTAGACTTCGGGGAGGTGAAGGGTGGTGTTTTGAATCTAACACATGATCATGACAGGGTTTCGGAGAATTTAGTTGTTTCTTCAATCGCACGATCACGCGGCCAATTGACGGGAACGCCAGATCGTGTCCGAAAGAGTGATGGAATGATTTCAACAATCATCTTTGCTGCAGTATCCGAAAAAGTGCGTTGACCGCGTCGATGCAGGTGTTAAACTCCAATCACTTCTCTGCAGAAAACTTGAGTTCACTGACGACGATTACATTGGTCTGGGCACGACACAATGTCCAGGAACTCCTGATTGGGTGCTGGGGTGGGGCAGAAATTTTGCACCGTAGCAATGTGTTGGGGCGTAGTCTTTACCGCGCTGGCGCTGGAGATCTATCTGGCGGCAACACAAGACATTCATCAAGACGAAGTGGCGTCTTGGTGTGTCTCTTCGTTTGCACCGGCGACGGTGTTTTCGACGACGTTGGACATGGGCTGGCCGCCACTTTACTACGCGGTGCTTTCGGTCTGGCGGAGTATCTTTGGCGACAGTTTGATCGGCATGCGAATGTTGTCGATCGTGTGCAATGTCGTCTCGGTGGCCTGTGGGTACTTTCTTTGCAAGCTCGCGATTGGCGATAGGCAGGGGGCTCGATATTTCGGATTGGCTGCGGCAACTCTGATTGCCGCAAGCCCGTTTCGCATGGAGGAATCTGTTCGGGTAGGCCCCACAGCGATGCAGATCGCTCTTTTCTTTTCATCGACTCTTTTGGCGTTGCTCCTTGCGACCGCGATACCGAAATCGACCGTTCGAAACAGCGCCGCGCTGTCGGCTTACTGCTTGCTGGCTGTGGCTTTTGTCTTGGTGTTGGAAAATGGGTGGCTGTACGTGGCGATTCAGGGCGTGACGTTGGCGGTCGTTTGGGGAAAACAACGACATTGGCGGCGAGTCGCATGGTCGACATTGCCCTTTGCAGTCGTGCTTTTGACCGTTGTTTTGGGGAGCCCAAGTTCTACAGCGGGCGAACGAACTTACGGGATTCAAGATGGTCTGGCCGCCGGCCCGGTCGGCTTTGAAGATGTCCTGTTGGGCACCACGTCGGTGGCGGGAGTGGGGATGATCGCCTTGTTGTTGGCGGTCTTTGTGAGCCTGTTTTTCTGTTCCTCGCGGCCCGCTTGCTTTGTTGCGGTTGTGGGGTGTGCCGGGTTGTTGGTGGTGGTACTTCCAACTTCTCTGGGACCCTTTCCTTTGGGCAGTAGTCTTTGTTTGGCCGGTTCTCTGGGCGTGGTCGGACTAGTCGTCTTTTTGGGAGCAAAGAGTTCACGAGCGACCCTTTTTTCGACTTGTTTGTTGGTCCTTGTTTTCGCTGCGTTCAGGGGGAATCGCTTCCTGGGCGCCGCCGATCCCGGTGTCGCGGCCGTGGCCGATGAGATTGTCAATCTGCATGAAAAGGATGATTTGGTCGTGGTCAGGAAACAGTACCTCTACCACGCGCTTTCGTATTACTTGCCGGAGGCCGATTTCTACTTGCTAGAAAGCCATCTCCCTTCCGTGCTCTTTGAATCGATCGGCCAACTCGAAGACGTCAGGCTGATCACTCACGAAGACGTTCGGATCTCCCAGCATCCACGAGTGATGTTGGTGGCCACTTCTGGCACGGTGACTCATTTTCGTTTCGCTGCTGACTCGCGTCGACTTCAGCTGTTGCGAGAAATCGATGCACTTGGCGAAAGCGTTTACATTTCCCTCTACCAGTGGAAGGAAAGGCCCTCATGATCTCAAGGTTGGCTCTCCTGCTGATCGCGTCGTCGTTCGTTTTGCTTTCGTCCTGTTCCAAGAATGGCGAAACGGTGGAAGCGACCGCGATCAACCCGACACCGGTCAAGCTGTCGCACCGGTTGTCGATCGAGGATGTGGTTTCCGATCCCGCCTACGCGCGAATGTTTCATCGCGTTGCCGCTGAAAACCCTCAACACATTTCGACTGTTTTGCACGCGATTCGGTTTTACGGCGCCGACCACAAGGTGTATCGGGGCACGCCCGATGAATGCACGTTGCTGGAGTTGCTGACCGACGAATCACTCAGCCAGAAACATTTGGGCGGATTTGGGCTGGTGCAGACCCCGTACGGCGTGAGGGGAGTGACCGTTCCGCGGCCGCGAGCGTTTGTTGAAAACAGCCAGCAGTCGCACGATCTGCAGATCTTGGCAACGCTTGCCTCCTTGGGTGTACCGCGAAGTCATCCGATTCGGTTTCGCGACAAGACCTTGACCGTTGGGGACCTGCTCGATGATGCGATCGCTACCTTCAGTTTGGAGCGGGAAGAGATCGAATGGTCCGCTTTCTCGCTGATTCTCTATCTGCCGCCAAGGAGAACATGGACCAACAAGTTCGGACGGGAGTTTAACTTCGACGAGCTTTGCGAACACTTGCTGGACGCGTCGCTCGATACGACTTGTTCGGGCACTCATCTGCTGTACGGCATGACGGCTTTGTTGCTGGTTGACCGGCAGATGCCGATTTTAGAACCGAAGAATTCGCGGCGCCTGGGTGATCGACTTGCCGAGGTGGCTCGGTATCTGGAGGCGAGTCAGAAGCCGGAGGGGTTCTGGGAAGGCTATTGGTTTTTGGGGCTCGATGACGACACATTTCGCGATGAGGAGATCGCCGATGAAGTGGACGAACTGGAACGGACTCAGCGGCGCGTCAGTCGAGTGCTGGCGACCGGGCATCATCTGGAGTGGTTGATGAAGTTGCCGCCGGAGATGCAACCGGGTGAAACCTGTTTTCGAAACGCCGGGCGTTGGCTCAATGAATGTGTGATCGCGGAGTCAGATGAGGTCATTCGCAGCAACTATTGCCCTTACACCCACGCAGTGAATGCGGTCAGGCTGCTGAGACCTCCTGCCCGCTTATGACTTGTTCGTGATTCACCTTGGAGGCGCCTATCGAAGCAATCCACCGTTCCTCTTTTTACGATTTGTCAAAAAAACTTTGGAGAATGTAATGAATTTGAAGACGACGTTGCCAGTACTGATGTCCGCCATCCTGATGGTTTGCGGTATGACGCTGTTGGCAGACGGAAACGCCTTGACCGATATTTCCGACGTGGAAGCAACGGCGGTCATTGGCGGGAACAGCAGTAGCAGCAGTTCGAGTTCGTCCACGACGGACCCGTATGCGAACTGCCCCACTTTCTATGTGTCGGCGGATTTTCCGCTTTGCAATGAAAACGGCGGCTGCTTCCCAGCGCCGACTTCCGGCTGTTCGCCCAAGCGGACGACGACCGGATTTTGGGGCACTGCGTACAAGTGCAAAGTGGGCTCTAGGGCGTGCGACAACTGTGGTGGCGCCGCATGCGGCGGTGAATTTTACCGGAAACCTTGTGATGCGAGCTCCAGTTCCAGTTCCAGCTCCAGTTCTAGCTCGGGTTCCAGCACGACGACCCCCTAGTCCGGTCGGCGTGTGACGTGAACGCTTGGCGCCGAGGTGCGGCCGCACTCGGTGTCAGGCCTTTCCCTGGCTCTTCGGTTGGATGAAATCGGGGAGCGGTTTCGAAGTTTTCAAAAAATGTGGATTTGAATCGTGAAGTCACCGTTCGTCCTATCCGTCGTTCTGCTGATGGCGTTGGCCCATTCCGCCTTCGCCGAAACCACGATCAATGAGGATACGTGGAGGAATATCAATCGTTGTGGTGCGAATTCCGTCTTCGCGTTTCTGGAAATGCTGGGCGTCGATTCTTCGTACGACGAACTGGTGGATGAGTTGGAGGTCAGCAAGCAGGGGGCAACGCTGAAAGATCTCCGAGACTCGGTCGCCAAGCGCGGCGTCCGCTGCCGTTTGGTCAAAGCGACCCCAGAAGAACTGACGGATATTCCGATCCCCGCAATCGCTCACTTCCAGGTCTTCAAGGACTCGGGGCACTATGTCGTCATCGTGATGTCGGAGAAAGAGAATATTTCATGCATCGATGGCACGACCGCCCAGCTTTCTCATTGGAAGCCACAGGAGTTTCATGAACGTTGGAGCGGCTATCTGCTCGTTCCCGACGAACGCACCTCGTATGCGAGTCTTGGCTGGATGATCGGGGTGGCACTCTTTTTTGTTCCCATCGCTATCTATTTAAGAGGTCGAATTCTAGCATGATTTCGCGACACCATTTTTATGTTCTGTGTTTGGCGTTGCTGCCATCCTTGGGTCTTGCTGAAGACTCGGTTGATGTTTCTGCCGAGGGAGAATTGACACCAGCGCAGATCTTTGACGAGGTCACGGCAAGATTGGCGACGATCCAGAGTCTTTACGTCAGTTACGACAATGAGATTTCGTTCCTTGCCGATGAAATGGCGGTTAGGCAATACGCGTTCATCGATTTCTATCCCATCGCTCGATATTGCTCATTCGGTTTGGAAAACGACAAGCGGTTTTACAACTTCCGCGGTCCCGGCACGGTGGCCTGGCTGTTGCCGGATGTCGATCCTCGTTGGGCGGCGGCAGGGTTGGAGCCTTTGCGTTCCAAGATGCATCCCAAGGATATGTCAAACCTGTTCATGAGCGAGGAGGAGTTTGAGAAAAGATACCCGATTCTTTCCAAGCATCGCCGTCGCAAACAAACCAAAGCGAAACCAGAAAAGATCTACGTGACGGATCTGCAATCGCATGGTGCTTACTTTTTTGATGGAGAGTGGCTTCGCGAAGTGCGAGAAGATGAGAGCGAGGCGGAGATCATCGACATCGATAACTTCGATAGCGATTACCGTTTTCTTCAACGAGATTTTTTCTTCGCGACCGCGCTGGTTGTCAAGGATCAGTTTGCAAGGCAAAAGCGAGATGGGCCGCAGGTTCGCTGGGAACTGGAAGCGGATGGTTTTGAGATCGTGGCGGAAGCCGAGGAGCTTGATGGTCACGTTTGCGTGGTGGTGGTGCAGAAAAAGGACGGTCATCGCTATTGGCTGGATCCGCAACTCGGCTACGCCGTGCGAAAACATATTCAGTACTTTCCAGCATCGGCGGTTCCGCACCGAATTTGGGTGAATGATCAGTTTCGCGAGGTCGCGCCCGGTTTGTGGCTGCCGCAGCATGCCGTGTACGACCGCTGCGGGCCTCCCGGCGCACCGACGGAGTATCGCGGGGTGGGATTGCATCGGCACGAATACACGATCGACAAGCTGACGGTCAACCAGCAGGAAGACGTGCTGGCGGCGATGCGATTCCAGCCTGGCGTGATGGTGTACGACGATCGGTACAAGATGGAGGTGGAGGACGGAAAGACGATGACGTTGGGGTACATCATGCCGGCGGAGGAATCTCAGGTCGGTGCGGCCGCGCAGAAGATGATTGCCAAGATCGAACAAGGAAGGCGCCGGGCCAGCCTAAGAAACTTTGCAAAAAAAGCGTTCGTTGTCGGACTGATTGCGATCGCCTTGGTTTCGCTGATGTTTCACAAAAAATCGACCGCGGTCACGCAATGATGGTAGGGATCATATGAAAGTTCTTATCGCCTTGATCTTCGGGCTGTGGTGTTTGTCGCCAGTTTGGGCGATCGACATTGCTGAAATTCAAGCAGAAATCGAAGCTCGCCACCGAGCGATCACTGACCTGCATGCTGAGTATGTTGTGATCTATCCCGGCCAGCGTGACTATTCGCGTCACGTGTTTGCCGCGAAGGGCAAGGATCGCTATACCGAAAATGTGCACGCCTATGGCGAAGTACCCGAAGAATTCGACCTGAATCACCACAAGACGTGGCTGACCGATTCCGGTTTGGACTTGTTTTACGTCAACAGTCGCTTCTTCGAACGCACCAAGATCATTGCCGATTCCGAAACGAGCCTGAAGGTGCGTGCGCCGGTGATTGTGGAGGTGCTGGGGTGGTGGCCAGCCGACGATGAGGTGCCGGTGACGAGCTTGTTGACGTTGCCGATGATTTCGATCTTTCGGCACAAAACGTTCGTTGTGCAGGAAGAAGCGGACAGCATTGACCAGGTGCCGTGCATTCGGATCCAGGCCTCCGACGGGGAAATCCTCTGGATCGATCCTGCGAAGGGGTTTGCCGTGATCAAGAGGTCCGTGCCGCTGCACGACACGATCACCGACTATACGTTCGAAGATTTCAAACGTGTCCACGGTGATACCTACTTTCCGACGTCGTGCCGCCGTATGACTCGCCAGATCGAGGGGACGAAGGAGTCGATCCAGGAAGATTTTCACTATCGAATCACGAGTCTTTCGGTCAATTCGCTTCCCGATACTTTTTTTGATTTTGATCCGCCTCCGGGGACCTTGATCGAATTCATTGATGAACAACGCCGTGTGCAAGTACCCGGCGGACGGGAGGTGCTTGGTAATGTCGTTCAAGCAACGCTGGTCAATCTGAAGGCCCGCAACCAGCGTATCGAGGTTCCGGCAACGGGCTTGAGCACGTCGATGGCGATGTTGCTGGGCGGATTGATTGTCGTCGTGGCTCTGTTGCTCGATAGCACCCTGCGGCGCAAGGCCTCACACGCCAAGTGCGAGTCTGCGGTTTCACCCAGCACGCTGACACGGGAGCAGTGCCATGAAGGTTAGGTCGGTGATTTTAGCGATCGCGTTTTGGCTGTTCGGTGGAAACTTGGATCTTGGTTGGATGGAGCGACTTTGGTGGCGGAATACCGAATCAAGGTTGGGGTTCGTACCATGATTAACGTTCTCTCACCCGGCGCAGTGTTCGAATGAGCCAATACGTATTGCTCATCTTGGTTGGATCGGTTCCCGTTTTTTGGTGCTTGCCCAAGAAATGGCGTTTCCCGTTTCTAGCGGCATCGGGCGTGTCGAGTCTGTCGTTGTTAGATTCGACAGCCGTGATGATCCTTGTCGTCGGTTCTCTGTTGGCCTTTGCCTATGCCAGGTACGGGCAGTCGACGCGATACAGCACGACGATCGCCTGGTCGCTGGTGGCGATCATTTTGGCTTACCTGCTTTACTCGAAGTACATTTGGCCTCGGGTTGCCGGAGCGATGGGCGTGACCGACGTCGCGATCCCGCTGGGAGTTAGCTATTTCAGTTTCAAGCTACTGCACTTCGTCACCGAGGTGAAACGTAAGTCGCTGCACGACGTGTCATTGCCGATGTTCATGACGTACGTTTTCCTGGTGCCCATTTTTACGGCAGGGCCGATCGAACGTTACGATCACTTTCGAGAACATTTGCAAACGGACTGGTCCACCGAGCGGTTTGCCGAAGGTCTGTGGAGGATCATTCACGGGCTGATCAAAAAGTTTGTGCTCGCCGCTTTTGTATCGTCCCTGATCGATCAAGGCGATCGGTTGTATTACTTCACGCACACGGCAACGCAGGTGAGCATTGGTGAGATCTGGATTCACATGGCGCTGACCTACGCCTACATCTATTTAGACTTTAGCGCGTATTGCGATCTGGCCATCGGCGCAAGCTTGTTGTTCGGGATCCGAATCAGCGAAAATTTTCGATGGCCGATTGCGTCGGCGAATATCGTTGAATTTTGGCAGCGATGGCACATCACGTTGCGGGCTTGGTGCCAGTCTTACATCTATTTGCCGATCATCGCTGTGACCCGGATGCCTTACCTGGCGTTGATCTTCACTTTCCTGACCATGGGTTTGTGGCACGAGGGATCGATGACCTACTTCTGCTGGGGATTGTATCACGCCAGCGGTGTCGCGATTTTTCAGCGCTGGCAACGAACTCCATTGCGGCGCCGCTTGACCAAGCTGAACAACGTTGGCGTCCAGGTGGGGGCGATGTTGTTGACCAATGCTTTCATCTGTGGCAGCCACATTTGGTCATCGCACAGCAGCGCAAGCGTCTACGACAGACTTACCCTGTTGGCCCGAATGTTTTTGTTTGTTGATTTCTTGGGCATTCCTTGAACGATTCACTTTTACCCTTCCATTTGACTCCAATCGCGAGCAGTTTCATGCCAATCACCCGTGAACAACTTGTTGATTACCTGGAAAGCGAAGGCGTTGACGTGGAAAGCGAAGGCGTCAGTGATTCCACTGCCCTCTTTTCCTCCAACTTGCTGGACTCTTTCAAAATGGTGTCGTTGATCATGTTTGTCGAAAAGAGTTGTGGCATTCGAGTGGGGGCGTCGGATCTGACACTCGAGAACTTCGATACGCTCGGCAGCATTCTTCGTTTTGCCGACCAGAAAGAGGCCGGAGTGTGAGCTGCCAGTGACTTGGTGATGACCAATACAGCTGTACCCATCGAGTAATCGGCGTGACGAATTCCAGAGCAGTCGAACTTCGCGTCCCACTGGACTTCATGAGCGATGATCATGTCATCCTATCGGAATGGCATGTCGATGACGGTGCAATGGTTTCGGCGGAAAGTCCAGTCGCAACCCTAGAAGGTTCGAAGGCGTCGGTGGATGTGTGCGCTCCGTGCGGAGGCAGGGTTCACAGGCTGGCTCAGCAGCCCTTTTGGTCACCCGGTGATTCGATCGCCCTGATCAAGTCGGAAGTGTCGAGCGAAGATGGGGCGGACCAGTACGTCGGGGAAGCTTGTTATCGATGGGGCAGGCCGTCATTCAAAACGGTTTCTCATTCACCGGATCAACAGCGTTTGTCGGCGGCACTGGCCAGCCACAATCGGCGTGCTTTGGTCAGCCGCTCCAGCACACTGGTTCCTTTGAGCCAGGCGGAGCAGGCTGTGGCATCGTTCGAAAACCAGATGGTGACGATTCCCGATCTTGTGGTGTGGCACGCAGTCGCCGCGCTGGCGAAGTATCCGGAATTGAATGCGGGCCTGTTTTCCAGCGGGTTGAAGCAGTTTGACGATGTGAACCTGGGATATGTGGTTGATACGAGCGGCTCGATGATGGTGCCTGTGATTCGCCAGGCAAATCGTTTGGGTCTGGATGAATTTCTGAATTCTCTCAGGGAGCTTGTGCTTAGCGCCGCACGCGGAGAATTGACCGCTCAGCAGTGTCGCAACGGCACGTTCACCGTTTCCAATCTGTTCTCGCAGCAGGTGTTGTCTTTTGATCCGGTATTGAACGTCGACCAGTCATCGGCTTTGGGGATCGCCTCACCGGTGGGCGAGCATTTTTCGTTGGTGCTAGCGTTTGATCACCGGTTCGTCACCGGAGGACGCGCGGCTGGTTTTTTGTCGGAAGTTGTCAGACGCCTGTTGCGTCCGGCGTAATTGTTTTCGTTTTCACTACCATCTGTGAATGTTGTCTCGTGCAAAAACCATCCCAACCTGAAGGCATTCTCGTTCTAGGGCTTCCGCGTTCCGGTACAACGTTGCTGCGCCGGTTGCTTGATGCGCATTCTGGGATCTCCTGCCCCGGCGAGACCAACCTGTTCGGAGCCGCCGCCCGATTCCTTCGCTCTGACTCGGTTGCCGCAACGATTCCCATTGGCGTGCTGAGTAGTTTGCAGTTTTTAGATTATCAGCCGGAGGACGTTGTGGATCGGATGCGGGAGTTCGTTTTTCGTTTTCATCGCGAAACCTCGCAGCGACGGGGAAAACGACGATGGGCCGACAAGAGTCCGTTAGACGTCTTTTACCTGGAACAGATTGAAACGCTTGTTTCGGGCAGGGCACAATTCATTTGTTTGCACCGGCACGCTCTTGATGTGGCTTTGAGTTTGCAAGGCTTTTGCGACAAAGCGGGTGGTTACTATGCGGAGATTCATCCGTACATCGCCCGTTTCCGCGAACCACTGGTTGCCTTCGTGACGATCTGGGTCGAAAAAACGCGTCAACTAATCGAACTGGAAAAACGACACTCCTCCGGCGCAGTATCACTGAAGTACGAAGACCTGATTGCCGATCCGGACGGTCAACTTCAAAGGGTCTTGCGGAGTATCGGCGAAGAGTTCGAGCCTGGGATCATCCAGCGCGCACTCGCCGATCACGACAATTTGGGTCTTGGCGATTGGAAGACTTACTCGAAAGACCAGATCGATTCGTCCAGTGTTGGAAAGTGGAAGCAGTTGCCGGCAAGAATGATCGAAAAACTTGCCGAGATCGCTAATCCAACATTGGTCGAGCTGGGATATCCGGCGGTCACGCTTCAGGATACCGACGCCGACATGGACGATCAGCGGAAATACGAGGTGGGGTTGTTGGTTCAACAGATGAGAAAGAAATAAACAAAAGGCGGTGTTTGCGCGGCGTTTTGATTGACACGCCGGCACTATCAACTTCGGGGGCAATCCAGTGGACGATTTCAAAGCGACGATCGATCAGGCTGTCAAGGCAATCGGCGGTGACGCAGATGTCAACGAATGTATTCGTCTGTCACGTTTGCTGTCGCGGTTTCATCCCGATCGTTACCGAGAGCTGGGGTTTGTTCCCCGCAGAATTGCCGTATTGACCGGATACACTTTCAAACCGATTCGCGAACTGTGTATTCCCCAGATGGTGGCAGCCGGGGTGTTTCCGGTGTTTTGGGAGTCATCGTACGGAGACTTTGAAAGATGTGTTTACGCCAAGGATTCACAGCTCGTCGATTTCCAGCCCGATCTGGTCTTTTTCTGTGTGGGGACAGACCATTTGTCGGACCATCAGGCTGACGAGTATCGGCGCTGGCAGCAGCTTTGGGATGCAACACACAGCCTGGTTGGCGCCGACATCATTCAGTGCACGTTCGAGGAACCGGCATCGCGTGTTTATGGAAACATCGAATTGACCATTGCCGATTCGGTGACCAGTCGCGTCAGAGGGTTGAATGCAAAATTGGCTTCCAACAAACCGGGGTATGTGCATCTTTTTGACGTTGATTTCCTGGCGTCCCAGGTTGGGCGGCGGAATTGGCGAGACGAAACGATGCATGATCTTGCCAAAATCCCCGTCGCCCATTCGTTTCACCAACTGTACGCACATGCTTTGGCCCGCCTGGTGGCGGGGTTATGCGGGCAGTCGAGGAAGTGCGTGGTGCTCGATTTGGACAACACGCTCTGGTCAGGTGTGGTGGGTGATGACGGCTACGAAAATATTGAATTCGGGCAGGGTTCGGGAGCAGGCGAGGCTCACTTGCGATTTCAAACTTACCTCAAGCAACTTTCCCAGCGAGGCATCTTGCTTGCTGTCTGCAGCAAGAATGATGAGGAGATCGCGAAACAAGTCTTTCGCAAGCGAACCGATTTTCCTTTAGGACTTTCCGATTTCTCTTGTTTCGTCGCCAACTGGTTTCCTAAGCACGAGAACTTGCGCCGGATCGCGGAGGAGTTGAACCTGGGCCTCCATAGCTTGGTGTTTGTGGACGACAACCCGGCCGAACGCGATCTTGTTCGCGAGATGATTCCCGAAGTTGCGGTTGTCGAACTCCCGACCGACCCCGCCGGTTACGTGAACGCGTTGAGCCAGGAAGGTTTCTTTGAGGTGCCGACGATTACCAGCGAAGATCAGATGCGCTTGCAGCAATACCAGGCGGAAAAGGCACGGCTTCAATCCGAATCGCAGCACTCCTCGTATGAAGATTTTCTGGCAAGCTTGGAAATGGTTGCGACGTTGTCGGAGTTTGACGAGCACAATTTGCAGCGCGTCACTCAGCTGATCAATAAAACGAATCAGTTCAACGTTCGGACCAAGCGGTACGGTATCGCCGATGTGAAAACGATGGCCGGCGACCCGTCTTTTTTGACCCTTTGTGCCGGTTTGACCGATCGGTTTGGCGACAACGGAATTGTCACGGCGCTGATCGGAAAGATCGACGGAACAACGTGCTTCATTGATACCTGGGTGATGAGCTGTCGTGTGTTTTCGCGAGAATTGGAGTTGCTGGTTTTCCGAGAGTTGGTTTCGATTCTGGCTGGGCGGGAAGTGGAAACACTGCAAGCGACGTATTCTCCCACACCGAAAAACGTCGTGATCAAGGATCTGTTTCAGAAACTGGGGATGCGACAAACGGAATCCGGACCGGTCGAACGAACGTGCAAAACCTCCGGGAGACCGGGTGACGAAACGAATTGGGAATTGGACTTAACAGCGGCCTATCCCGACGTGGTGTGGATGCAGCCTTTGCCAATCAAGCTTGTCGAAAATTTTGAACATCGAAGCGTGGAGGACTACCGTGGACACGTCGCAAGTACTTGAAGGAATGGGCGAAGTATTGGCCGAGGTGTTTGGACGCGACATCTCACCGGCAGCGGAACTTCGTGCCGAAGATGTCCCGGAATGGGATTCGCTGGAAAACATTCGGTTCATCGTCAGTGTCGAAAAGCGATTTCAGATTCGTTTCACGGCTGCCGAATCTTCGTCTTTCCAAACGCTGGGGGAGATGGCAGCGGTTGTATCACAAAAAATGGATGCCGCCTGATTGCAAAAGAACATGTAGGCCGATTTGTCCCAAGTCGGCGCGCGCACCACAAGAATCAGCAATCGCCGACTTGGGGACAAGTCGGCCTACGGTAGAAGTGCGACGGGTGCTTCTTGCTGCATCGACTGTAGCAGCGCCTTCAGATCGTAGCGCACGTAATCGCACTCGGCGGCTGGCCGCCCGTGATCGGCACCCGCCACGTAAAAGATGCCGTCAGCCGGAATGAACAGTGCGTTGTGAAGATTCGACTGCATCGCGACCGGTCGGCTCATCAGCCACTGGGCAACCTTGGCGTCGATCTGTCCGTGCCGGCTTTGCACGCGCTGCCGCAGTGTGGCCAGCCGGTCTCCTGCTGACAGCACGACCGCGTCGGCAATTCCTTCTCCCAGACGCGGGTGAGATTGGCCCGGTTGGATGAATTCAATCGACTCCGGCAGGGCCGCAACGCCGACTGCCTGACTGGTTTTTCCATCGGCAAATACGTAAAAGTACTCGCACGTCCGCGGACTTTCTCGCCATAACTGTTTGACTTCTTCCAACGTCGAACACTCTTCCAGGGCCCGCCGCATCAATGTTGCCATGGGGACTCCGTCCCACTGCCCTTCTCCGCCGCCTCCCATTTCGCCAAGCGAGATCGCGCGATCGTTCATTCCGGTAACGCTGCCGACGAACCCCGCGTAGCCGACGTTTGCAAAAGGAATCTTGCCGTCCACCGCAACGATGAAGGTGGTGGCCGCATCCTGCAGTCCGATGGTTGTCATGTAATCGAGAACACGTCCGTGATAGAGCTTGCCGTCCTTGGTCGCTTCACCAAACAGGGCAAAACCGCTGCAATGGAACAGTTCGGGGAAAACGTTCAGAGATTCCACTAGCTGTGGTTCCATGTCCAGGGCTAACGCCAACGCCCTGGTTTCCGTTTTGTGATCTTCAGGAATGTAAGGAGACAGTCGATCGTAAGCCGCTTGTAAATCATGTCGGAACCAGCGGCCGGTGCGGATCATTTGCACGGTGCCGAACGCATAGAGGACGGAATCGATGCATCGTGTCGCTTGATCGCGAAGCAACTTGCCATGGGCGCGGCCGACTTGCTGAGGATTGCCGCTGAGCAGCGCGACGCGCTGACCGCCGATCCAACGCAGTTCCCCACCGGCAACTCGCGCCGGTCTCTGGGCAGGCGACGTTAGCATGGGTGACGGTGCAAGGATTTCCAACGTCCGCCGGAGACCTCGGCTGAGTTGGCGTTCCAATTCTTCGCGCGTCAGTTCCACTTGATTCCAGGCAGACCAGTCGAGTTCTTTCGGAGTACCTGCTTTGCCGATTTTCAGATCAATGGTTGCCTCGTCCGACTGCACCTTCAGGGCTTGCCCATGATCGGAAAACCGCAGCGTCAGACCATCGCTGCCTCGCCAAAGATCCGCCTTGTCGTCGTGTTGTAGTTTCAACAAGCTGCCCGCCAGCGCTGCAATCGCGGCCCTGTTTTCCGCTTGCAGCATTGGCAGGTAAGTCGAAACAACCGAACCGGTACTTACCAGCCGCTTGCCGGCATCCTGTGGCGCGAGGTTGTCATTGGTATCAACGGCACCTCTGCCGACGTAAACCGTTTTGTGCAGAGGAAGCACAATGGCGGTCCATTGGCGCCGGCGGTGGACCCTGATTTCGTATTCCGGATGTTTGACGCTGAGATCAAACTGCTGGTCGTCATAGCGAACGAACTGCCCGTCGACCCGGTGCTGGTCATCATCGAATTTGGCAACGGCTTTGGCGCTGATCGAAAAATGGGTGCGATCGCCGGAGAGGCACGAAAGGATCGGCGACAACTGATCGCTCAATGGGCGCGGTTGTTCCGCGAAGGTTGCCGAAGCGACAACCAACTGGCAGGCGAGGAAGAGACAGAGGGCAAGACCGAAGTTTCGACGCATGCTAGTTCTCGCGATTGGGTGCCCAAAAAAGGGGGCTGGCCCTTTTTGGGGGAAGCCGTTTCACAGATGTTAGCACAGTGGCGAAACGGGACCAAAAGCGAAAACGGTTTCCGGTCCGTTATTCGGCGGTATCTTCGTAGATAGGAAGATGCCGATAGAAGACCTCCAGGTTCAGCAAGTTCATCGTCGTCACGTACAGTCTTCCCGCATGAGGGCTCCAGCGGTCCGGTACGGGGCGCACCGGATCCCAGCTTCCGGTCCGCGGTCCATTGCGAATCTGGCTTTCCAACAACAGCGGGTTCAGATAGCCGTTCCAGTTTTCCCAATGCTGGCCGCCCATATGAAACATCACCTGTGTTGCGTAATACCAGTAGTAGGCATCACGTTGAGGAGAGCGGGCGTTGCCCATTTGCGGCGGAAACTCCAGCAGGTAGTCGGCGGCCGTTTGCATCTCTTGCTTGTCGCGTCGCCATCCGGAGTACATTCGCATCAACATGCCGACCGCGGTCATCGTGGGAGTCGGGATTCGGCCGTGCCGTTGCGTGGGTGTGTCGGGGGCAAAGGGGTTGTACCTGTATCGATCGGGCCGGTCGGGGCTTTGGGCAAGGTCAAGCCAATCGTCGATTCCTTCGTAGGTCTTCGGAGGAACTTCCAGCCCAGACAACTCACCGCTTTTCAGCGACATCATCATCCATCCGCTGACACTGGTATCGCTGCTGATTCCGGGAGTGTATCGCCAGCCACCGCGTTGGGGATGTTGAGTTTCGATGATGTATCGAAGTGCCAATTGCGCCGATTCTTTCAACTTGGGATCTTGGGTCATCCCAAAAGCTTCGCAAAGCGCAAGGGAAGCGATTCCGTGGCTGTACAGAGCGACGTTGCGATTACTGACCTGGTTTTCGGGGCGAAACAGATCGCCGTTGGTGCGCTGGCTCTGCAATAGAAACTGCAAACCACGGCTGACGGTGTCGGCATATTGATGTTGCCGATGAGTGTATCCGGCTCCCTGAAAAGCGAGTAGGCATAAACCGGTTGCCGCGGTATCGCTGTGCAGCAGTACCTCTTCACCGTGTCCTTGCAGCGACCAACTACCGTCGTCGTTTTGGATGCTGGCCAAATAGGCAAGTCCGCGTTCGATCGCCTCCTCGGTTGCCGGTCCGACCTGTCCGGCGGGAGTCGGTGCCGCGCCGCCTTGGGTGCGCATCACGCGACGACTGAAGGATTCGACCGCGGCGATTTCAGTTCCCGCAGGAGTGGTCGGTCCGCCGACATCACGGCGAGGCCGCGGATCTTGATTCAGTTCTAACGCGGCGATCTCCGGTTGATCGTTCGACGGCACGACGCCCGCAGTAGGACTGATTTTGTTTCCCAAACCGGCCGGTCCCTCTTCCAGCATCATGTCCAACGTTGGACCTGCGGCAACGACGTCCGAGAGGTTAGGCGAGGTAGAACCACTTCCTCGGCGCGACGGGCGTCCCGACATCAGGTCGTCGTTGCCGATGCGATCGGCGATCTCTTGGCTGCCGGTGGACTGGGTGCCGGTTGCGGCTTGGGAGAACGCGCTGGAGGGCGTTGGAGTTCCTGCCGGGGCAAAACCAATTCCGGTGGACATCCGCGGACTGCGTCCGGGTGCTCGTTGGGCCTGACCGGCCGAAACGTTTGGCATTCCCGCGCGGGCCGTCAGGTTGTTGCGAGCCAAGTCGGCACCGGTTGCGGCAACGCTGCTCGATTCCAACATCGAACTCGCGTTTTCACCAGCGATCAATTGGGCGCCCGCGGTGTGGCCACGCTGCGTCATCGGGACCTCCACGGGCGAAAGCATCCTTTCGGCAGATTCGTCCGAGCGGGCGACGGCAACGGTTTGCGGTGACGGTGCCGCACCGGCGGGCTGCATGCGGCTAGCTCGGGTGCGCTGGCGTCGCTGTTGAGTCAGGCCCGATTCGCCCACCGTCGGCAACTCGGTCGTCCGGCTGCGCGCTTCGGACAGCGGAATGGTGGGTTGCCGGCGCATCGGAATGTCTGTGGGAGTCGGCTTGGCCAACATCGATTGCAGTTCTGACCGCATCGACGTCGATTGCCGCCGGTCCGTCCGCGTGACTTGACGTTCGACGCTGTTGGCCTGCGCCTCAGACTGAACCGGCACAGACGGAGCGGTTGGTGATTGAAGCGGTTGGGAGCGATGGTTGTCGTTGGACTGTTGCCGTGCTCGTTGCGACGGGGAATTGGCGGGACGGGGTTGAGAATGGGATGGACGCGTGCGGCGCATCAAAAATTGCCGTAGCGGAACCTGTCGTGGTTGGCGCGGTTGAGGAACCTCCAGACGCGGCCGTGTCCTTTCGACCGGCGGAAGCTGACGTTGTTCCTGGGGCAGCACGCGTGCTGCTGTTTGTACATCGACCGGTTCTGACCAATCGGGAGTCTGCGAGGTTTGCTGAGGAGATTGAAAGAGGTATTCCGGAACGGTGTGACGAATTGGTGATCGTTCCGGTTTGACGCCGGCAAAGGCGTCAGGAAAGTAACGGGCAAAGATAACGACGTTGATCGCCAGAATCAGCAACAACAAATGCAGGCAGACGCTGAACAAGAACCCCAGTTGAATGGACTTTTGCACATACCTCGATGCGATCGCGCGAAGCAGAACCGCCAACAACAAGGCCACAATCGGAACAGCGATTGCGTAGGTCCAACCGTTGTACAGCCACCGAGGATCATCGAATCGCAAACGTGTCACGATCAGATACAGGACCAACCCCGACAATGCCGCCAGCGAAACATCGAGCGTCCACATTCGCTCAAAATCATCGCTAGGCGTTTCTTTCGGTGGTGGTTTGGGCGGTTTCACGAGACAACTTTCGTTTCTTCACTCCATGGCGGTGATCAGCCTTCAGGGCCTTTGATTAGCCTTCGGGGCCTTCTTGCGTGGTGACGGAATAATCACTGACTCCCGTTTTGTTGCAAATGTCCATCACGCTGACGACCGGTTGGAAAGCGGTGGTGTGATCGGCGCGGATCACCACGGTTTGATTGGTGGGATTGCTGGCGACCGCGGTCTGCAACAGGCGCTGCAGTTCGACCAGGTCAGTGCGTTGCCCGCCCAGGTAAACGTAACCGTCGGCGTCGATGTCGACGACGATTTCGCGCGGCTTGCTGGTCATCGGCGTGGCGCTCGTTGCGGTTGGCAAAACGATGTCCAGCCGCCGTTCTTCTTCCTCGAACTCGCTGGTGACCAAGAAAAAAATCAGCAGCAGGAAAACCACGTCAATCAGTGGCGTCAGGCTCAACGTGCTGGCGACGCTGGAACGTTTGATTTTCACCGCCATGGCTAGCCCGCCTTTGCCCCGTCGCGTTGCTTTTTCGCTGGACGCGGTGGCGGAGGCGGCTGGGGAGCGTCGTTGGCCGGCGGTGGCGCCGGACCGTCCATTGGATGCATCGTTCCTTCGACGTCCAGCCGACGTCGGCCCGCGAATCGGTCCAAGCCGGGAGCGATATCAAACGCCAGTTGTTCGACGTGGTGGAAAAGCTTGGTCAGGCGGTTTTCCAGGTAAAGGGCAAGGATCGCTGCCGGGATGGCGACCACCAATCCGGCCAGCGTTGTGACCAAGGCGGTGTAGATCCCTTCGGAGAGTTGTTCGCTGCGACTGCGGTCGGGAGTGAGAGTCGTTGATTCATGGAATGCGACAATCATGCCCCAAACGGTTCCCAGCAGTCCCATCAACGGTGTTGCCGCAGCGGCCAACGTCAGCCAGCGAATCGGCGCGGCGTGCTGATCCGCCTCGCGCTGAATCGTCTCGGTCGCGGTCCGTTCGATGTCGCCAAGCGGTTGGCCGGTCCTCAGCAGCATCGCGGTGATCACCCGCGATGCCGAAGAGGGATGATCCAAACACGACTGGTAAGCAAGACTCGGATTGAATCGGTCGACGGGATCGGCAAGATCTTCCAAGTCATCCACCAGGGCCGGAGGCATGACCTTCTTCAAACGGAGGCTGATGATCCGTTCGGCGGCAAGCGTGACGACCAGAAAGCTCATCAGCCCAATGGGAATCATGAAGCTGCCGCCGCGAGTGATCAGCGTCAGCAGATCGATTCCCGAAGGCTGGGTGGCAGCGCCGGAACCTGCTTGGACATCCTCATCGTTCATGATCTCCTGGATATCAGCCGAATCAATCGGCTGAGGACCATCCTGCGCGAGCGTGACCGATGAACAAAGCGTGACGAAGACCGCTGATAGACAAAACCACGTTAGAAGCGGTACCCACAGCCGACTGGCGATCGATTGACTCGACGGTCTCGGAATCATTCGGAGTTGTTTCACTGTCTTTTCAAAGCCTCCAGGCGCTGGCGAGACTTTGCAGCCAATTCATGTTGGGGATGTTTGTCAATGACATAGGCGAAAAAGTCCATCGCAATTTTCAATGCCTTCTCCTGACTCGGTTTAGTCTTGGCCTGTTGCATCAGCAGTTCGCTGCACCGGCCAGCTTCGAAGCCACTTTTGGCCTGCCAGTTTTTGATCGAAGCGGGTGCCTTGTCGGCCCCAAAACCGAACATTACCCGCTGGAACTGCGGAATCGCCTTGTCGAACTGCCGCTCGCCAAAATAGATCTCACCCATCATGAACCGCGCTCGGGCGGCAACCTCGATGCGATAGTTGTTGGCCACTTCGGCAAAGAATTTTAGAGCATTGTCGGTATCACCGGCCTGCTGGTAGGAAAAACCGGTCTCATAAAACGTTTCGGGAAGGTACTTGGTCGCCGGAAACCGCTCCCGCAATTCGGTCAGCCAATCGATTGCATTTTTCCATTGCTTCAATTGGCTCGCACTCTGCCCGCCATGCAACAGAATCAACTCGCGCACCTGTCGTTCTTCGGGATCACGAATGGTATTGGCGCTGTCGTTCGTCTGGCGGATTCGTTGGCGCGCGGCATCATAGGCGGCGAGCGCCTCTTTGTATTTTGCCTGCTTGAACTGGCATTCGCCGACCATCATCATCGCATCGAGTGAAAGTTGTCCGGCAGAATGTTTCTCTGCTTGCTGTTGAAAGGCGGCGCT
This sequence comes from Rubripirellula sp., assembly GCA_965222745.1. Lineage (GTDB taxonomy): Bacteria > Planctomycetota > Planctomycetia > Pirellulales > Pirellulaceae > CBDCUW01. Next base: position 2,614,125 of record CBDCUW010000005.1, on the reverse strand, counting down.
AGCCGAATCGTAGTCCTGCGATTTGAAATGGGACCAGCCGAGCCGATAGAGAGCTTTTTCCGACAGCTCGGAATCATCGGTGTACTGGGCGGCGGTCTGGAAGTTTTTAGCGGCACCTTTCCAGTCGTCTTGGACGTAACGTTTTTGGCCGACGTAGTAAGCTGCCTCGGCCGCCAGCGGCGTGGTGCCGTATCGATTGATCAAGATGGCGAATTGTTTGACCGCCGCGTCGTCATTACCGGCCTCGCGATGAGACCAGCCCAGTTCGTACAAGACCTTGTCCATTGACGGATAGTCGGGAACCTCTTGGACCAACCGTTCCAAGCGTGCCGCTGCTTTTGCCGGCTGCTTTTGTTTCTGGTCGATCAGGGCAAGCTCATACAGTGTGTGGCCAAGATTGGTGCCTTTGGGTGGAATCGTCAGGTAAGTTTCCAGGTCGATCCTCGCCTCGTCCAAGCGGTCCAGGTTTCGTAGCGTGATCCCCCGCGCCAGCGTGGCGTCGTTGCGAGCCGGGTGCTGCCTGTTCTCTTTCAGCATCTGGTCAAGCGTTTGGAACGCCTCGTTGTACTTTTCGACTTGAATCAACGACCATCCCTTTCCGTACAGCACATAGGGCATCAAGGCGGGATCTTTCTTGGACCGCAAAATTTCGTCGTAATGACGCACCGCCTGATCGAAATCGCCGCTGGCGTTGGCGCGCTGGGCCAGCTTGTAGCGGGCTTGATCCGCCATGCGGGTTCGCGGGGATTCGTTGATCAGCCGTTGCCAGGTATCGATCGCTGCTCTTTGGTTTCCAGCCGCCAACATCGCTTGGCCAGCCATCAGAAAAGCTTCGTCCGCTCGCGCCCACGACCGATCGGCATTGCGGCTTGCCTGAAACGCCTTGGCTGCTTCGGCCGGTCGGCCCGCCATCATCTGCGCCTGGCCCAATAGGAATTGGGCTTCCGCCTTTTGGGACGGTTGTTTCAGCAGCGCAAGGTCTCTACGCACAATGGCGATGCTGTCGTCGTACTTGCGCGCGGAGTTGCATGCTGCGGCGGCGCGCAACACCCACAAGGGACGCTGCACGTTGTCTTTGCTGCTGGATGCCAACAAACGCTTGTAAGTGTCGGCCGCGTCACCGGCCTTGCCCGTCTGCAACTGGGCCTCGGCGGCGACAAACCGAATGTCGGGAAGCAACGTATCCTTGGGGAATTTGTTAAGAAACTCCCCAGCAAGCTTCAACGCCGTTTCCGGTTGGTTGGTTTGCAACGCGGAAAACGCCGCGTTGTACAAGGCCCGTGGCGCGAGCGGATCTCGAGGCCGATCGCGATACGCCTGCTCGAACAGGACCATGGACTCTTTGACCTTGTCCGGATTCATCGACAAAGCTTCGGCCAAATCCAAACGCAGGGACATTGCGTACTCGCCTTCAATCCCCGCATCGATCTGGCGGCGGCAGAGCTTTTCCGCCTCGGCCAGGTTGCCTGCTGAGATCTCGATCCGGGCAAGCCAGTGAGCAGCTTCGGTCGCTGCTGCCGCGTTTTTCTGCGACAGCACTCGCCGAAATCGCTTCGCGGCCTGTTCCATGTCACCGCTGCGGTACGAACTTTGGGCCGAAGCAAGCGTTGCCTGCGCAGCGTAGGGTGATTCGGGAAACTCGCCCAGAAGCTGTTCGTACTTTCCGGCCGCGTCTCTCGGTTGATTCGCCTGAACCAACGCGTACGCTTCTCGGAACAGCGCGTAGGATCGGTCTTCGGGGGAATCGGTCGAATCGAACGCGGCGGCAAACGACGCAACCGCTGCGGAAAATTGTTTTCGCAGAATTCCCAGATCACCCATACGAATGTGAACATCGGTGATCAATTCGCCCCGCCCATCACAACTTCCCAGCAGCTGTTTGTAAGAAGCGATTGCTTTGTCGTATTGCTTGAGATCTTCGTGGGCGACGCCGCGAGCGTAGTAGGCATCACATCGAAGCGGCGACTCTTTGACACCGGGCATCGCCAGAAACTGATCGTAAAAATCAATCGCCTCTTCGGCTCGGCCCAGTCCGTAAGAAGCTTCGCCGCTGTAGAACAACGCGCGACCAAGGTACTGGCTTTTGGGTGACTCTTTTCGTAGCGTCGCATAAGTTGCCAGTGCTTGTTGCAGCCGTTTTTTGTCTCGCTGTTGTCCCTCGCCCGCCGAGGCGTACAAGCACCATCCTTGGTTAGCCAAACTTTCTTCGCGAAGCTCGTAATCTTTCTTCTGCAGCGCACGGGCGAATGCTTGGGAGGCGGCGAGCAGATCGGGGCTCTCTTTTTGCATGTGGCAAACGCCCAGGTAGTGCGCTGCCATCGGTACCATCGGATCATCGGGATACTGATCAAGGAACTCGTTCCAACCCTCGATGGCCAGTTCGATCGCTCCACCGGTTTGAAAGTTGGCGGCGTCTGCATAGGCCGCCATCGAAACTTCACTTGATTCCTGAGCTAGTGACCGATTCGCAATCGCCAAGGTGCTTACAGCGATCACCAATAGCGCGGCAAGACCGGTGGGCCCGTTTTTGCCGATGACCGTGCACGTTCGTTCGACTGGTCGAACAGTCTGCCTCATCACGCAAACACTCCGAAGGAAAGAAAAGACTCGTCGCCACCACACGACACGGACACCCAAATGGCGGACTCCACAGGAAAGTCCTAGTTTAGCGGTCACCGGGTGGATTCGATAGTTCGACCGTTCACCTTACCCACTCCTCAAAGTTGCTCCAACACCGTGATTTGCCGCCCAGCGAGCGCCAGCAAACCGGGAGATTGAACTGACCGGTACCCACTTACGTACCCCCTCTCGCAAAGGTGCGGTTTTCGCCCCTATTGCCGCCCACTGGCGTTCTCAGTAGAGACACCGGTACCCTGGTTCACTCTCTACTACCCGAAAGTTTGGCTGGTGCCGGGGCGGCATTTGCTGGAACGCCGCTCCATAACGTCCATTCTTATTTTCTGTTTCCTCTTTCACGCAAAGCGCCTGCAGCACCGTGAGTTCGCAAACTTGTCTGATTACCGGGGGGGCCGGATTCATCGGCTCGCATCTGGCCGAGCGGCTGTTGGGCGATGGCCACCGCGTGATCGTGGTCGATGATTTGTCGACAGGCCAAAAAAGCAATTTGGACCCCATCCTTTCTCACCCACAGCTGGAGTATGTGGAGGGGACGGTCGAGGAGGAGGCGCTGGTGGCCGACGTGGTCGATCGCGCCGACCGCGTTTATCACTTGGCGGCGGCCGTTGGCGTGGCACTGATCGCCAAACAGCCGATTCAAACGATCGAGCGAAATGTTTATCCGACGCAGCTGATTTTGGATCGGTTGGGACAGCGTTCCGAACGGGGCGATCAGGTGCCTTGTTTTATCGCCAGCACCAGCGAGGTGTACGGAAAAAACCCCAAGCCAACGTGGACCGAAGAAGATGACTTGGTGTTCGGCGCGACGACCAAGCCGCGCTGGAGCTACGGCGTTTCCAAAGCGATCGATGAATTTCTGGCCCTCGCGTTCCACAAGGAAAAACAATTGCCCGTGGTCGTCGGCCGGTTTTTCAACGTGGTCGGACCGAGGCAAACTGGGGCTTACGGGATGGTGTTGCCGCGATTTGTCGACGCCGCCATTGGCGGCCAGCCGCTGGTCGTCCATGACGACGGCAAACAGGTGCGCTGTTTCGCCCACGTGGACGATGTCATCGACGCGGTGGTCCGCCTGGTCGAAACACCGCAAGCAGCCGGACGTGTCTACAACATCGGCAGCGACGTACCTGTTTCCATTTTGGAACTGGCGCAGCGAGTGATCGATCGCGTCAATCCCGAAGCGAAGATTCAGTTCCAAAGTTATGCCGACGCTTACGACGAAACCTTCGAGGACATTCGCCGCCGCGTTCCCGATCTGACTCGCATCCGCGAAACGATCGGCTACCAGCCGACCAAAGACCTCGATGCCATCATCGATGCGGTCGCCGATCAACAGCGATCAATGATCAACGAAGATTAACTCCATGAACTGCGCTTTTCGCTTGTTTTGGGCACCGTGCTACAATGGCATCGAGGCAACAAAGTGATAGAAATCAAGTATTCCGGCGACGAACTTTGGGCAAGGATTGAACGAGCTGTGGAGAAAGTGAAGGAGCGACTACGACGGGTCACGAAAGCACTCAACGAAGCAGAGGTTCCCTACGCTGTCGCTGGTGGCAATGCTGTTCAACATTGGGTCGCGCAAGTCGACGAATCTGTTGTTCGCAATACTCGTGATGTCGATATCGTTCTCAACGAAAGTGATCTGGATCGAGCAATCGCTGCTTTAGAGAGAGTCGGGTTCATTTATCGGCGATCGGCCGGAATTTCGATGTTTCTCGATGGGCCCGATGCAAAAGCGCGTGACGCCGTACACGTGATATTTGCTGGGAAAAAAGTACGAGAGGAGTACTCCGGACCGGTTCCGGATATTGATGATTATGAACTGATCGAAGATGTCAGAACATTGCCGCTGGAAGCCTTGGTGAAAATGAAACTCACGTCGTTTCGTCGAAAGGACCAGGTTCATCAGGCCTGCTTACCGACTCGCGTCTTCCAGCACGCCAGGGTGTGGCGTTGTGTGAGCTGATCAGTTGCTTGAATTGTGGAGTTCTCGGCTCCACGCGCTACGGATTAGTGCGAGTTTGCGTTCCACTGTACTGAGTCCAATTCCGAGGAGCTCGGCAATCTCGCGGTTCGTTCGACTCTCGAGCTTAGCGATGGCGATTCTCACAAGAACCTCGTCGTCCAGCGAGGCCAATAGTTCCCGCAACCGTTCATTCAATTCAATCGCCTCCTGTGGTGTTGGAGCTGGGTCTTCGAGGTCGGCGAGTTCGCCCTCAGCACGGCTGCTGGATTGTGGGCTGCGAATTGACCTGACCGTTTGCCCACCTCCCCGTTTTTCGGCTTGGTCACGTCGAATCTGTGCAATTGCCTTGCGATCGATCAGCATCACAAGGATCTGCCAAAGGTCGGTACGATCATCCAATTTTGAAAACCTGCCATCCTCCACACCTGTAAGGAAGGCAGTGTAAGCCGAAAGCACAGCATCTTCCTCGTCTTCGACTCGTCGATTGGATGCCATTAAACGCCGTTGCGCGACAGCGACCAACTGGCTCAAGTAGCGATTCCAAAGTCTCTCTTGCGCTTCGGATTCCCCTTCCTTCAATCGAATAATCCAATCGGTTACCGAATCCATACCAACGGACCTATAGAGAAATGATTCAACGTACACGAGTCCATCGCGATAGGATACGAAAGGAGCATTCGTGTGAAACTTAACATTTGTGAATGTTTAACGAGTAGGCTGACTTTGTTGAATTTATGAGATGATATGCCCGAACAATAGAGAATGGAATACTTTGATGCCAAAACAGTGAACCAATGCGACGACTTCTTGCAATTACGATCGCCGTGATCGGATTGACTCGGTCTCCGGGTCAAGAGTCGATGCTTGTTGGATTAGACGACTGCGTCGAGATCGCCTTTCGGAACCAACCCGCATTGCGTGTTCAACGAGAAAAGACGCATATTGCGCAGGAACACGTCGACGTCGCGAAGTCCAACTACTATCCTCATGTCACTGCCGGGGCCCGTTTCACGGCGATCGACGAACCGCGATCATTCGATATTGACGGTGTTTTCTCTGGGCCGGTCGAGGACGTTTTTACTGATGCCGCCGCGTTTTTTCAAATCGCCCGCGGATTCGGCAGTGCTGATGCGCTCAACGGGCTGAACAACCCCTCCGCGCCGATTCAGGGCGGACCCAGCTTCGATCAGTTCAAGGAACTCGCCGCGAACTCACTGCCGAACTCTATTCGTGTGAACGTCCTTGGCGAGGCGTTCGTCAATACTCAGATTCAATTGGTACAGCCTATCTGGACGGCTGGCAGGATCAAATATCGTGTTGATCAGTCACATTGTGCTGTGGAGCTTGCTGCACTCAACGAACGGCGCATTCGACAGCAACTGAGGTTCAACGTGACCCGCGCGTACTTGTCGGTGCTGCTAAGTCGTCATTTGCTCAACGTCGCCATCGAAGCCACAGAAGATGCCGATTCGCTCGAACACTTTCTAGATCAAATGTCCAGTAAGCTGGGGTCTCCGGTGAACGAACCGGATGTCGAACTGGTGCGGGCCGCGCATCAGTTGCTGAAAGCCCAGAACCCTCGCTTCCAGGCCGCCGAACGACGGGCAATCGCGTCTCTGCAGTTGGCGATGGGAGTGTCGCCTTATTCGAGCATTGCCGTACAGGCAGATTCGCTGAGCTTTAGCAATCTGGCCATTCATGAGGAGGAGGTCATCTCAACAGCATTGGCCAATCGTCCCGAGGTCCATCAAGCATCCATCGGGATGCGTGTGGTGGCGTTAGCGCGTCGCACCGCCCGCGCAGAGTTCATGCCTGAGGTTGTCGGATTCGCTCGAATGGCATCGATCCATGACGACCGGGGATTCGCCAATCCAAACGATAGTGTTGAGTGGGCGGGTGGCGTGGCGGCATCGCTGACACTAACCAATGGTGGCCGTCGTAGCGCTCAGGTTCGGATTGCCAATCACGAGATGGTGCTTGCTAAAGCCAGGCTGGCTCAGATCCGGCAGAAAGTTGTGCAGGAGGCAAAAAACGCATTTATCGCTCTGGAAGAGGCCAGGGCGGCCGCTGGTATCAACGATCGTGCCCGACTTTCTGCAAAGGCGGCGTTTGACAAGGTGTTTTACGTCGATTACGAGGATACCCGCGAACCGTTTAAGATCCATCTAGCATCGATTATGATGCGAGCGAAGGCGGCGGCTCAATATTACGAATCGCTGTTTGCCTACAACCTGGCAATTTCGCAGTTGAGTCTTGCAACCGGTGTGAGCTATGAAGTCAGCCACTACAAATCTCTGCCTGACCGCGATACTGATATCGGTTCTGGTCAGTGACTATTCACACGCCCAAGATAAGCTGACCGTCGCAATTCCACATTGGCTCATACCTGATCCCGGCGTCACGGATGTCACAGATTCCTTTGCTAAGGATCTTGCGAGTAAGGTTGGCGGTGTATCAATCAAAACCAAGATTACAACGGACTCACTCGAACAGCTGGGACAACGACTCGTCACCGGCAGAGGTTTTCAGATCGCTGTCGTATGGGGAATTGAGTTTGGATGGTTGCGCGAAAAATATCCACAAATTGAGGTGTTAGCCGTATCGCAAGGTGCGGGAGGGCAGGGCGGGATGACGTCAGAGATTGTCGTCCGGAGTGCTCTACTAAAAAATGATCGTACGTCACCGCTTGGTCAATTCTCGGTCGACCGACCGTTTCGGCTCGCCGGGCATCCTCACGAGTCGATGGTCACTCGCGCCCATTTTTTTGAACTGAAGAGAAAGTACCAAGGAGCAATTCAATCTCCCAGGACGCAATATCCGAGTATCACCGCTGCGTTGCAGGCGATCCAAGCCGGTGAGGAGGACGGCTTCCTGATCGATCAATATCGCTGGTACGCTTATCATGAAGGCAACGAGAACAAACTCAGCGACTTTGCGGCATATAGTGACTGGGGTAGAGAGGAACCTGTAAAGTTTACCGCTGCCGCTTTGATAGGCACGAAGAAACACGTCAATGGCAATGACCCTCAGCGTTGGGATAAAATTCAGGATTCGTTGATTCGCTTGGTGAAGAGCAAGAGTCTTGCGTCACGAATCATGATGGCGCGTTTGCCAGCTCGTTCATTCGAGAAACCCAAGAAGGGTTTTCTGGATGATTCGCGCAAGCTAGCGGTTCGTTATTCAAAGCAAGTTAGATAGCTGCGTCATTCGCTTTCAGGACGTGTCTTTGAGCTGGCAGGCATTTTCGCTGCTGGCGGCAGTTCATTGTAGGCCCGCTTGTCCCCAAGTCGGCCAGTACAGGATCGCCGATTCGGGACAAGCCAGGCCTACCACGGGATTTGAAGACACGCTCTCAGGCACTAAGGCGAACTGCTCCGTTGCCTATTGGTAGCGGGAAAGAAATGATTGCTGGCATTTTTTCCGATGAACTTGCCAGTTTGAACGAATTGTTCGTCACCGGCTTGAGACACAACGGTGTCGATGCTCTCAATCATTCGTTGTTGCGTATGCGATGGGAGGTTGCTTAGGACCAATTTCATCAGTTCCCAAGCACCGTCATCAGAGACGCTGTTCTCTCGAAAGAACGTCAGCAGTGATTCGACAACTGAATGTCTCTTGGAGGGGTATCGTTCGACAAGGGCGGCAATCGCCCGGCCCTTGCTGGAGAGTTCAATTTCATTCAGCCGCATCAAGTCATCGATCCAGTCAACGCTGGCAATCTTACCAAGATGCTCGACCGCAGCGTCGCCAACATCATCATCTTGTGTGAGTGTCATCAGAACGCCGAAAATCGATTCCCGCAGATGCGGGAATTTTGGATGCAGTAAGGTCAGGTTCTCGATAGCACACACACGCATTTCTAGCGACGAGTGGCGAGCATGTTTTTCAAGAATGCTCATCGATGATTCACCCATCGTGTCACAAGCTACCATGGCTTTCATCGAAGCCGCTCGAACGGATGCTGTCCAGTGATCATCGTTGACGAGTTCCTCAAGAGCGCAGTACTCATCCGAATCGTGTGACGGCTCTTCGTACCTGGTTCGCATATTTGTGAACGCATCGATTGCGATCTTGAATCGATGATCCATCAGATCATCACGATAATTTTTGGCCGACAGGATCTGCATTCTGGCAGCATCGTATGCCCCGTCACGTGGAAACCCTTGTTCCGCACATATGGAGGCAAGGCTGAGTTGGGTATAGAACTGGTGATCTGGGGGGCTCTCTCTTGACTCCGCTTCGATCAAATGTGTCAACTCGTCGGCAATTGCTTCCCGACGTGCTTCATCGATCTCTGAAAAGTAGGTTCCAAAAGCTGAGCGTTGAAGGTCGCGTTCAAAACCAACCAGTAGTTGTCCGGGCGACAGACGATTCAACACACCAATGATCGCTGCTTTGAGTTGCCCGTCCGCATAGTCCATGCGTTCGGCACACCAGCGACAGAGCTTGACCAACGTCGCATCGTTGTCGAAGTTGACATGGTCCGCTTGTGCGATTGAATCCAGCAACGCAATATGGCATGAGTCATCCAGGCCGATGGATTCCGCCAGAGCTAACGTGAGTGTACTCGTCCATCGCCTTCGTTCACTGACGGTCTTTGGAGCAGCAGTCTTGATCGTATCATTGAAAATTGCTGTCATTTCGTTGCGTATTTCGTCGTTTTTTTCGTGCTCGATACTGTCGATAGCCAATTCGATCTTTTCCGTGTCGCGAAGATTCAAACTCCGAAAGGTGCTCAGGCGTTCCTCCGCTGGCGTCAGCGTTGATGGGAGTGATCGATCGTAGGCAATCGTCAGGCCGATGATCATCAAGATCGTTGCTACTGTACCGATCAGCCTGATGGCATGTTTGCGAGACGCGGCGCGGAGCAGTCGCTGCTCATCCTCGGTCCGTCGTTGCCGCGGAACACAAACGCAACAACTCAGACACGTTAGTGGACCTGGCAATACGTTCGCATCTTTTTTGGAAGCGATCCAATATTTGGTTTTGGACTCCAACGTTAGCTTTGCCCGGCCGCGACGAGTCGTTTGCTGTTTACGGGTGAGCCAATCACGCAGCGCCGGGACCATGTAGTCGTGGGTTAGCTGATAGTATGCGTCGTTCGGAGCTACATCGAGATCGCGCGAATCCGTTGCGAGCTGCTCCGGACCGGCGGGGCTGATCAACCGGACCTCTTGATCGAGAATCCGAATGAGCTCTCGGAAGTCTTGTGGACGCTGCTCGTATTCGGCGGCCTCCATCAACTCTTTGTAGGTTCGTTTGTGTCCCTTGATTCCAGTTCCTGGTGGAGGCATGAGCGCCGCCAGAACTCCACGAGCCGCGGCCTGGTGGTGGCGGTGACCGGCGGGTGCCGTAGCTGGCGACACAAAGGTTTCTTCCAAGAAACTCTCGCCGACTCCCGCGATCCCACCCAGTTCGTCCAAGGTCGACCGATTCCACTTGCGTCCCTTCAGCATCTGCGCAAATAGAGCCAATCGCACGCAAATCACTCGTCCTTCGTTTGCAAGTCCGCGAACAGCTTCCTTCAGGAACTGTTGCTGCGAATCGGTGACATCGCCATCTTCTGGAATCCGGCCGTAAGCCCGGCCAAACGCTGTAAGAACTTTTTCGGCATGATCGAACTCGAACAAGTCAATCAAAGCGCAATTCTGCCCCTCGACGAGCGGCGTTTCGAGTTGGCGAAAGACGCGGTTGGCGGCCATATAAAAGTCATCACGAACCATTACCAGGCACTGCACTCGTGCTCCGTCGCAGTGTCGCAAGGCACTCACCAGGTCAGTCGCGTCCGGCACGGAATTGGCATGAAGCCATTGTTCAAACTGATCCAACACGACGACGAGTTTCTCGAACGGCTCAGGTTCTTCGCGAAGGTATGCGATCGTATCCGCCAGAGAAAGGCCAACGCCAACGTTGGGATGTCGTTTCCGGATCGTCGCAAGTAACCGCGACTCAGTATCGTCAGCCGTACACTCGAGATAAATGTGGCGGACGTGTTCTCCGAGCTTTGGCAGGAGTCCAGCCTTGACAAATGATGATTTGCCACATCCGGAGGGTCCGTAGAGAAGGCCCACGGAGAACGTCTCGTCAAAATCAGTTTCTTCGATCTTGGACTTCCAGAAGCGGATGCTCTCCGGCAAACCCAAGCGGTCTCTAGGGCCGGGAAGAAGATCAAGAAAGAATTCCTGGTCTTTCTCATTGAAACTGCGCAGCCCTTTTGGAACGATTCGCGCAAAACTCTCGACCGTGGATGAGGGTGCAAAATCACTTCCAGAATCGCGGTCGCCGTCGCGATCACGATCGGAGCCGGTGTCAGGCTGCGACATCGCGTGCTCAATGTCATCCTTCAAGCCGGAACACGACAGATAACGATCGGCTGCTCTTTTTTGCAGGCACTTCAGGCAAATGCGTTCCAGTTCGGCTGGAACACTGGGACGTCTTTGGCGAAGAGGCCTAGGGTCAACTTTCACGATTCGATCGTAAAGTTCTTGCCGGCTTTGCCCTCTGAATGGCCGTCGTCCCGTTAGCAATTCGTAAAGGATCACACCCATCGCCCAAATGTCGGCTCGTCCGTCAATTCTATGCGTTTCACCGCGGATCTGTTCAGGACTCATGTATGCGGGTGTGCCGGCGATCCTGCCACTGAATCTTTCTTGAGCACTCTCATGGATCGCCAGTCCAAAGTCGGCAATATGCGGATTCCCGCTGTGGTCCATCAGGATATTGCTTGGTTTTAGATCGAGGTGAAACAAGTCGTTTTCGTGCGCATAACCTACCGCATCCGCAATTCTCACCATCATGTACGCGATTTCTTCGTAGCTGTGTTGCTTCGATGACCAGCTCTCCAGACTTCCACCCTCAATAAGCTCCTGTACGATAAACGGTGGATCCTCTTCTGTTTGGTACTCGTAAATCCTAACGATACCTGGATGGCTTAGCGCAGCTGACGCGCGAGCTTCTTCCCATAGGGCTTCCACACTGAATGAACTCGCAAGAAGTTTGTCGCTAGCAACTTTGAGTGCAACTTGGCGGTTAAGCCTGATGTCGTACGCTTGGTAGACACGACCGAATGCCCCTTCTCCCAGCAGTGCTTGAATCTCATAGCGTCCAATGATCTCAGAGGTCGACGGTACGGGCACACCTCCAACAACTGCTCCGATCGTTTCGGTGTCGTATATACAGGTTGATAAATGTGAACTATCGGCTAGCTCGCGGTCAGCCCACCTCAACGCTTCTTCCAATGCCTCCTTGAAATCGATGAAACGTCGACGATATTCTTCCAGCTGATTTTCAGTAGGTTTGCCAAGCTGTTCAAACTCGATCTTCAGCAATTCAATCAGAGCGGCAGCCTGGTGAGCTCTGGGTAAACGTTCCAACAGAGGCTCAATACGCGCACTGTAGTTTTTACTAAGTGCGCGTTCGAATTCATCGCATAGGCGATCGACCAAATGCTCTATGGCAAGCGAGTCTGTTGTGTCGTTTGACACTCTTTAATGCTCCGCGAGGTGCCAATAAACCAGAGTCTGACACCCCGCATTCTAATAACAATCGGACCCTCTCGCCGTGAGGTTGGCGAGAATAACAAATTGGTTCATACTGAACGTGAGAACATCAAAGGTGGGTATATCTCATGTCAAGCAGGAGAGTTGACAGCGTTCTCATCAAATACCAATGTCAATCAGAGATGACCACGTACTTGCAGGTGCAGACGACTCAAGAATCGTGCTGATTTACGCGTTGATTTCGACAGAATGCCGTGATCGTCAACGGCCAAGTTCATACGCCAAGTTTGGATCAGGTCGTCCAAATTCTTGGCTTCGCGTCGTGTAAGTGATCCATTGAGGGCATTCTGCATGATCAGGCGCTCTACCGACTCACGAATCTTACTGTGTTCCTTGGATAAGAGGGCTCAGGCCACGTAACCACGCCCCGCTGCTTGGCAAATTCATTTTCCGGAAGCGGCTCCAGGCGGTGTTTGTTGGTGTACACAAGCAATCGTCGCCGGCGTTCGTCGTGTCCGGTTTTGCGGTAGATGGAAAGCAAAGCGCGATCGTCAAGCATCCTCTCTAACGCGTGCGACCGATTGTCGATATAGGCCCTGCGTGCCTGCTCGAAATGGACTCTTGCATGAGCAGAGTCCAGGATGAATTTCCCACGCGACCTGATAACATCGGCGATTCCACGGGCTATTCCTTCCTGTGCGGTTGAGGCGTGCCGGATCACGTACCAGGGATGATTGCAGTGATTTCCACCGCAGCTTGTGGAGCAAGCCCAGCCAGCGTTCGGATCATGTGCCTGCGCTGCATTGTATAGAGCAAGCATCATCAGGCTCGACAGGGTGACACGGCGAGCGAGGTTCGCGACGTACTCATAAAGTCGTCGCCCAACCTGATCTTGAGATGCGTAGCGAGCCTGTCCAGTTTGCTGCGTGCGATATGTCTCGTAGTTTGTCATTGTCACATTCCTGAGAGGGGTGGGAGGTGTCATGCCAGATCACGCGACGGGTTAGAGTGTCTTGTGTTGGCCTTCTACCAAGTGACTAGCAATCGATAGCGAATCCCCCTCACTCCATGCCGAGAATTGCACTGGCGGCAATGCCGCGGCCTTCATGGCAATTCGGCACATTGCATCTCATCGTGTAAAAACTAGAACGAACCAACGGCTTGGCAGAATGCCTGTCCATACCGAAAATCCTGCCTGCTAGACAAGTTTTCAGTTCGCTCTTTGACCAGTTGATTGCTGGCAGCTCATCGTAGAGCCGGCTTGTCCCAAGTCGGCGAATTCCAGGACGGACGACTTGGGGCAAGCCGGCCTACAGAGGAATTTGAAGAGTCCGGATGCCGGCTATTCCGCTTTGGCGTTGACGTACATCATTCGCAGGGCGTGGAGTGCTTCGGAGAGCATTTTGGTTTCGTCGTCGTTGAGATTGCCGGCTGTCTTTTCGCCCAGCATGTCCAACGTGTCGATGTAGTGTTTGGCCAGCGGCTTGTTGACGGTGGCTTTGCCGGTCGACGGATCGGGCATCTGGCCGAGCATCGACATCGCCTGGGTGAATAGCATCGAAATGAGCACTTCGAACGTTGCCGGCGGCGGTGTTGGTAGCTCTTTGGCATCGGAGGAAGAATCGGCCGTTACCGGTTCGCTTTCAGCACTTTCTTCCGGTTCGGTGAGGTCCGATTCATCTCGAGACGCCTCTTCGGCGGCCTCTTTCTCTCGGGCGACTTGTTCCTTCCAGTCCGAGTCGACGACGATCTTGGGTTCTTCCTGCTGGTCTTGTTTTTCCGATTCACTCATGGCGCTATGGTTGATTGGTGTTCAACGCTGCAAGGGATGATTGACGATTATCGTTGGCTGACGACCGGCTGATCCCGATCGGATTTCTTCTTGTAGCGACCGATCGCTGCTTCGACAAACCCCGCGAACAAAGGATGGGAGGCGAGCGGTTTGCTTTTGAATTCAGGATGGAACTGAACTGCGACAAACCAAGGATGGTCCGGCAGTTCAACGATCTCCACCAGGCCGCCGTCGGGGCTGGTTCCGGCGAACCGCATGCCGTTGGCTTCGAACTGTTGTCGATACTGGTTGTTGAATTCGTAACGATGGCGATGCCGTTCGTGGACCTCCTGGGCATCGTAGGCTTTGCCCGACTGGCTGTGCCGATCGAGCCTGGTCGGTTGGCTGCCCAATCGCATCGTGCCTCCCATCTGAGTCACGTTCAGCTGTTCGTCCAACAGGCAGATCACCGGATGCCGAGTGTCTTTGTCGAATTCGCTTGAATGGGCGCCGTCGAGCCCGCAGACGTTTCGTCCGAACTCGATCACGGCACACTGCATTCCCAAGCAAATTCCGAAAAACGGAATGCCTCGCTCGCGGGCGAATCGAATCGCCTGCACTTTTCCTTCGATACCACGTTCGCCAAATCCACCCGGTACCAAGACACCGTGATAACCGCTCAGCAGTCTTTCAGCTCCCTCGCGTTCGATGTCAGCGCTCTGAATGCGGCCGATTCGAATTTGGGCTTGATGATGCATCCCGGCATGGTCGATCGCTTCGTAAATCGATTTGTAGGCATCTTTGTGTTCGGCGTACTTGCCGACGACCGCGATGGAAACTTCGTGGCGCGGGTTTCGCAGCCGGTGCAGCAAGTCGGTCCAAGGGGTGATGTCCAGGCTTTTGGCCGAACTGAGACCCAGCTTGGAAACGACCAACTCGTCCAGCTTGTTGTCGACCAGCGAAAGAGGGACTTCGTAAATGGAAAAGTCCTTGTCTTTTTCTTCGATGACCGCTTCGACCGGAACGTTGCAGAAGAGGGCGATTTTTTCGCGTTCTTCGCGGCTGATCGAATGTTCGCAGCGGCACACCAACACGTCGGGTTGGATACCGATTTCGCGGAGCTGTCCGACGGAATGTTGGGTCGGCTTGGTCTTCAGTTCGTCGGCTGCTTTCAAATAAGGCACCAACGTCAGATGCATGTAGAGCACATTTTCGCGGCCCACGTCCAATGAGAACTGCCGAATCGCTTCCAGGAAAGGGAGGCTTTCGATGTCACCGACCGTTCCGCCGATTTCGGTGATCACCACATCGACATCGTCGCCGCCCATCCGTTTGATGACGGACTTGATTTCGTTAGTGATGTGGGGAATGACCTGGACCGTTTTGCCCAGAAACTGCCCCTTACGTTCCTTCTCGATCACCGACAGGTAAATCTGGCCGGTGGTGTAGTTGCAGTCGCGGGTCAGGGCCCCCGACGTGAATCGTTCGTAGTGGCCCAGATCGAGGTCGGTTTCCGAGCCATCATCCAGCACGTAGACCTCGCCATGCTGGTAGGGGCTCATCGTTCCGGGATCGACGTTGATATAGGGGTCCAACTTCTGCATTCGGACCCGCAATCCGCGGCCTTCCAGAAGCATCCCAATCGAAGCGCTGGTGAGCCCCTTGCCGAGAGAACTGACCACGCCGCCGGTTACAAAGATGTGTTTCGTCATGGAGACGAATCATACCGCGCCACGACAAAATCGGAAGTGACGAACCATCGCCCGGCTTTCCAAATCAGCGAGAACATGGCGAGTGATTTGGGCGGAGGATGGTTGGATGTCGGAGACGCGATTTCGGAAGGATCGACGACGGTTGACGGTGCGATTTCGGAGAAATTGCCGACCAATGGTGTGGTGAATCACTTAGTCTGGCCGGCAACGGAGTTCAGCCGGCTTTTCTTGCCGCCGTGACGCTAACGCACACCTGTGAATTCTGATTGCCACTGAAACTTTTTTAGCACCGATTTGGCGGTGGCGGCGATCTGTTTATTTTCGTGACTGATTTCCTTCTCCAGCCGATCGCCCACCTTCTCTGCCAGCCTGGTTACGTTTTGAAGCGAGGCGATCGCGACCTCTCTTGGAAGCATGCTGCGAATCGCCTCACTTCCGGTGGAAGGGTGTTCCAGGCCCCACTTCGGATGTTCCAGTGCGCTCAGGATCAGTTCCACCCCCATGTCGTGATGTTGCGCGACGATCTCGCAGGCGACCATGCTGCGGTATTGCAGAATGGGGCGTGCCGAATGGCTCCAGGTTTTCAATTTTTCGATCAACTGCTGGTTGGTCGGTGCGACAAGGGCCAATTGATAGGCGGCGCGGGATGCGAAGCTCTCGTCGTCGGCGGCGACTGCTTCACGCAAACGCTGGGCGACACGTATTTCGTTACGAGCGGAGCTTTCGGTAATCTTTTGCAGGGCTCGCAGCGCAACGATTGGGTTGGAATCGCGCGAGGCCGCCAGCAGCGCTTCCAGAATCTTGTTGGGAGCTTTTGAAAACTGAGCATTCATCTCGTCGGCATGCGTCTTTTCTTCCAAGATTGCCAGCGTGAATGCGCGGGTGGTTGAATCGCCTTCGGATAGCTCCCGGATCATCCGCTGGATCAGCTGATGAGCGTCCACTTCTTCCAGGGCGGATTGGGCATCCAGAATGAATTGGGAGTAGGCAGCGTCTTGCTGATCAAGCTGGTAGGTCGGTAGGCGTGACGCGATTTCGTAGATCGCGTCGATCGCTTGAACCGACCAGGTTTCGCCACCAAGCGTTCCAATGACCATGGTGGTCCACCCCAGTTTCAATTGACTCCGCTCGCGGCGCACACTTTCGCTCCATCGTCTTATCTCCGCCGGTACCATCACCTGGTAGGCTTCTTCCAGTTGGGCGAGCAGCAACTGAGCTTGTGTGCCGCCGGTAGCCAGATCATGGTGGCGCTGCCAGCGGAGATGATCGAGCGCCTTGTTGCGGGTGATCGTCCACAACCAACCGCGAAAGGTTCCGCGCGATGTTCCGGGTTGCCTGTGTGGTCGGAAGCGGTGAATCGAACGGGCGACCGCGATGAACACTTCCTGAAAAAGGTCGGCGGCATCTTCGCCGGTGATGCCCAGCCGTTTGCACCAATGAAAAACCAGCGGTCCGTACAGCCGGGTCAGCTGTTGCCAGGCGTCTTGATCCAGCTGTTGAACTCGGCAGATCAACGTGGGTGAAGTCGTCGAACTGGTGGATGCATCGTCATTCATGAACTGAATTATATGGCGTCACGATTGCCGTGACGAAAAGATCGCTACCGCCCGTTTTCGATTCGTCGCCGAAACGCCTCGAAATCTGCTTGGGTATCGATACCGGGCGTGGCCGATTCGACTCGTGCGACCACGATCGTCTTTCCCGCCTCGATCGCCCGCAGTTGTTCCAGGCCTTCGGTCTTTTCCAGCGGGCTGGGAGGTTGGTTGGCGAACCAGGCAAGGAAATCGCGACGGTAGGCATACAATCCAAGGTGGTGCCAGTAGTGGGGCGGCTCGGCGGCGAGAGATTCGGCCGAAAGTGGATTGCGGGAGTGTGGTACGGCAGCGCGGCTGAAGTAGACCGCCCTCCCCTGCCCCGCCAAAACAATTTTGACACAAGACGGATCTTGCAAGATGTCAAAGCTGCGAATCGGCGCCGCGACCGTTGCCATGTCGGCGCCCGGATGATCGATCAACGCCTTTGCGACCAGATCGATCGTGCCCGGATCGATCTCCGGTTCGTCCCCTTGGACGTTGACAAACAGATCGGTGCCGGGCATCGCATCAGCAACCTCGGCGATACGGTCGGTGCCACTGGCGCACTTTGGACTGGTCATCAACCAGTTTCCGCCGAACGAATCGACTTCATCAGCAAGTTTTCCGTGATCCACGGCGACCACCACGCCGTCGGCAACCGTAGCCTGCGACGCTGCTTCGTAAGTGTGCTCGAGTACCGATTTTCCGCCCGCCCGCAACAACAGTTTTTCGGCCAGCCGGGTCGAAGCGAGCCTGGCAGGAATCACAATTTGACAGCGAGGTGTGGTCATGTGTTGTTACGTCCGTGTGCGGCTATGCTTCGGCAAGAGAGCCGATTTTCTCGCAATGCCGTCCAGCTTCCAAGATGGTATCACCACCGCATCACACGCTGCCAATTCAGTCGTTTTCCTTAGGCGGCGATTCCTTTCCTTGCTGGCTCCTTGTCGCAGGGTTCAATTCCGAATCGGTTCCGGGAAGATGGGCGGTGAGTTTGCGGATGACCGAATGATGTTCGGGGGCATCAGCCAGATTGTCAAACTCGTGGGGATCGCGCCGGTGATCGTAAAGTTCCTGCGAGCCGTCGGCGTAACGGATATAACGCCAGTTTTGGGAACGGACCGCATGATTGCCCCGGCCCTGAGTCGTCACGACAGCGCGACTGGATGGGGCGTTCGGGTTGTTGAGAAACGGAACGAGGCTTTGCCCCTCCAGATGTTCCGGAGTGTTCAGGCCGCAGAGGTCTACCAGCGTTGGATAAACATCCAGCAGGCTCGTCGGTCGTTGACATCGCCGGCCACCGCCGGTTGAAGCTGGATCGGCAACGATCAGGGGAACGTGTGTCGTTTGCTCCCACAGCGCGAACTTCTCCCAATGTTCTTTGTGGCCGAGGTGGTAACCATGGTCGGACCAAAGCACGATGACCGTATTGCCAGCGTGTGGTCCGCTATCGAGAGCATGGAGCAGACGTCCGACCATCGCATCGGCGAAGCTGACCGAAGCAAGGTAACCCTGCACGGCTTCGCGCCACTTCCCGTTGTCGACAATCCACTTTTGCCAGGGGCGACGAGCCATCGCCTGGCCGGCTTCGGGAATGTCGTCCAGGTCCGAGGCCTCGATTTTCGGAAGAGTGATCGATTCCACCGGGTATTGGTCGAACCACTTTTGGGGCGTGTGCCAGGGAATGTGGGGACGGTAGATTCCGACCGCCAAAAACAACGGCTTGTCGTGACGCCGGGACAACTGTCGCTCTGCCCAAGCCACCACTTTGCCGTCGCCCATTTGTGAATCGACGATGTCCAGGGGGGCCCAATCAAATCGGCCGTGGTAAAACTGATTCGATCCGTTGATCGCGTTCCCTTTCGGCGTGACTTCGTCGGCAAGCTGTCGCGTCTTGGAAGGGAAGTATTCATCCCACGGCGACGCGTCGAGGTAACCGGCCAAACCCCACTGGGACAAGTTGGCGGCGTGATAAAGCTTGCCGCATCCCAGCACCTTGTAGCCGTGGTCGCGAAAGCAATGCGGCAGGGTCGAAACGCCCCTGAGATTGGTGCATTCCCGCCAATCCTGCCAGTTGTAATACACGCCGCTGGTCGATGGGCGGACGCCGGTCATGACAGCGGCGCGTGACGGATTGCAGGCGGGTGCAGCACAGTGCGCGTTGGTAAAGAGGACACCGCGATTGGCTAGTTGATCGATATGTGGAGTTTTGGCCGCCGCATATTGACTCAGGCCGACCGCCCAATCATTCAGATCGTCAATCGCGATCATCAGGACATTGGGACGACCCTTTCGTTTTTCTTCCTCCGCACAGCTAGACGACGACTCGGCCAACGCAAACAGTGAAACCAGAAGAAGCAGCCGCCCGGGAAGTGCGAGTGACGAAAACGGATTCATGGTTGTTCCATCAATGAAAACTCAAGCATCGGTCCCACTGATTCAGGGTGAGAGTCGCTGGCGAACATGTGGGTCATGCCCGATCCGGCTCCCGCCATTTGAGTCGTTTCCCGAACGAGGATCAGCGTGACTGGGGCGTCTCGATTCGCTTTCAAAAAGTCCAGGAGTTCGTCGTTCTCCATCCCGAAACTTCCACGCTGTCGACTGCGAGGGATCTCAAACGTTCCCAACAGGACGCCATCCTCCGGTCCCGGCGCCTCTTCCCACAGGCAGTCGGTTTTCCAATCCTTCTTTGCTGGATTCGTCAGCCCGTAGACGCCGAAGCGATTGATTTTGGGCAGGCGGGAAGCCAGCCCGCGAGTACTGGGGATCAGATTGAGGCGAAGTCGAACAGAAGCGACCTGGTCCAGGTTCACCGCCGGAAGATCAAAAGCGAAAAAGGATCGGTGATCCCAATTGCCGCTGTTGGTTCGCTTCACCGACAGAACTTCCGGGTGAATGAACTTGTTGCGTTTGTTGTTCCGAAGCGCCGATCCCGATCGTCCGCTGGTTCCAATGCGGATCACGTTGGACGGTTGCTCCGCCCTGTTTTCTTGCATGTCGGAATCGATGACGACAAGCGATTGTTGGGAGATCGTCGCGGTTTTTCCCTGGCTGGTCAGACGCACCTCTTCACCGCTGGGTGGATGATGAACAGCGATTTCCCCTTCGATGATCTCGAAGTCAGACTGTTTGCCTTGCTGGTCGACTCGAACGGCAAACTGCGTTCCGTAATCAACGGCGTAACCGTCAGGTGTCTCGATGACGAATCCAATTGCCGGTTCAGGAACATCAATGGTCGCGGCTCCGGCCAAAAGTTTGCCCCGCATGGGTGAGAGCAATTCCAACTGGGCCGGCGCTTCCAACACGACTTCTGCTCCGGAGTGGAATCGGACCGTGGCGACGCCCGATTTGAGATTCAACAATCCTGACGCAAGCTCCGAGCCGGGCATCGTTGGCAGCGAGCTTTCCCAAGCCGCGTTCTCGGCGGAAGCCAGCGTCGCGATCGAAGTTGGCCCGGAGAATTTCCAGCGGAAGCCGAGTACCACGGCGACCGACGCGGCGATACTTAGCAATGCTGCTGCCCAGAGGTACTTCTTGGTTGTTGCCGCCGCTGGTGATCGAGTCTTGACTGGTTCGGCCGCACGTTCAAACGCAACTTCGCGGAGACCCGATTCGGTCGCTGCGGCGAGCACGAATTCTCGACGCAGCTTCGGATCTTTGGCCAGCAGTCGATCAAGTTCTTGACTCTCTTCCGCGGTGATGTTGCCGAGCAGGTAGCGATCAATCAGTGACCTGGAGCTCATCTCACGACATCTCCGGCTGAATTCGTCGGCGGATGCAAGTGCCCAGTTTTTCGCGCAGCCTGCCCAGCAGCTTGTAAAGGGCGTTCACCGACTTGCCGCATTCTTCGGCAAGCTGTTTCACTCGCCCGTCACCTGTGTAGGGTGCCAGCAGTAGTTCCTGGTGCGCTTCGGAAAATTGAGTCAGGCAAGTCGACAGTGCGTGGCGAACCGCGGCGACTTCCTCCGCTTCCATAGCCTCCGCTTCGTCGGCGATCAGTTGCAGCACTTCATCGCTCAGCACATGCCGATCGCGCCGCCGCGCTGCGACCGCGGACAGGCTTTTGAACCTCAGAATCACCTTGGCCCACGGTAGAAAACCGTTCTCGTCATGCAGCTGTCCGAGCTTTTCCCACATCGTGACGCTGGCTTCTTGCAACACGTCATCGACCGAATTCCAGTCTGGAAGAATCGACCGCGCAAACGCACGCAAAGCCGGCTCATGCTTGACAAAAAGCCGCATGAACTCGCCTTCAGAGAGCGGTGGAGAAGGAGCACCCGAATCTGACATGTAGTCCTATTTGCGACAAGGAAACAAACTGCCGCACTATTTTGGACGATTTTGCAAAATTGTCGATTCTCGCAGTTTTTTAGGATTGGGCTGTGAGATTGGAAAGCGTTTGACAGCCTGAGATGCGGTTGCTAAGTTTCCTCTCACCACGGTGAGCGGTGACGTGAAGGAGGATTTTTCTTCGCGTGTACAGGGAACTCCGGTGAAATTCCGGGACGGCCCGGCCGCTGTAATCGATGAGATGGGTTTGCCTTGTGCCAATCCATCAGCCGACCATTCATTCTTTTGGCCATTGCTCCGGTTTGCAGACGGGGCGAGAAGGCGAAGCGGTCGGATCATCGGGAGTCAGAAGACCTACCACTCACCCGACACAATCGACCTTCTTGGGTGAGGTCGGTGTCAGAGAATTGCCTCTTTCCCATCCTTGGGAAAGCGACAATTCGGATATCGGTTTGTTGGTACGTTGTGCGTCATCTGCCGCGGTTGGTCATGCGCCGAAACTGTCACCCGTTTGCGTTCACTTTGATAGAGCTGCTGGTATCGATCGCGATCATCGCGGTGATGATCGCGTTGATGCTGCCCGCGGTGCAGTTTGCCCGCGAGTCGGCTCGTCAGACCACCTGCCGCAATCATCAACATCAAATCGGATTGGCGCTGCACGCCTACCACAACTTGCACCGATCGTTGCCGATCGGATGTTTGGAATGGCGTGGATGGGGACAGCCCAGCACGCGAAAGCAGTTGGCCTGGTCGGCCCTGTTGTTGCCTCAGTTGGAACAGCAATCGCTCTACGAGGCGGTCGATTTCAACTACGCCTACGACGATCCCAAAAATGCCGAGGCCGCGGCGACACCTGTCGAGGTCTACCTTTGCCCGACCGCCATTCCACGTGACGGCCCGCGGGGCGAGATCAGTTATGGCGGGTTGTTCGGCGAGCGGTTGGCGGATCGGCGCAGCGATGACGGCGTGTTTCTGTATGACCGGCAGATCGCTTTTCGCGATTGCTTTGACGGACTGTCTCATACCATCGCCACTGGCGAAGACGTGCTTGGCCCGGAGAGTGAATGGATCAACGGCGGCAACGTTTTCGTTCAGTCCCATCCGATCAATGATCGTAGCGTCTGGGTGGGTGACAACGAAATCCGTTCGCTGCATCCGGCCGGTGCGATGGTTTTGCTGCTGGACGGATCGGCGCACCTGGTCAACCAATCGATCGACAAGTTGGTGCTTGGGCACCTGATCACACGCGACGGCAGAGAAGTGATTCCGTCCGACGCATTTTAGTTTTCAACAGGGTTTCTGATTGCTGCGAGTTCATACCGGAGTCTTTTGCATGTCGCGATTATCTGCCTGCCTGATATTTTTGTTGCTGTGGGAAGTGGACAACGCCATGTCGGCGACCGTCGTCGATTTTGAATCGTTGGGCGCGACACTGGCCGCCGATAGCGCTTACGTGGGCGCTGATCTGGCGGGTGGATTTTCATCCGGCGGTGCCAATTTCAACAACAGTTACAACCCGACCTTCGGCAGTTGGGAGGGCAACGCCTATTCCAAACGAACCTCATTTGCCGCTGGCGGCTTCCAGGAATTCGCCAACAACAACGACACTGCGGTGGCGCCGGGATCGGGAGCGGGCGGATCGGCAACGTGGGGAATCGTCAATTCGTTTTCGCCCAACACCGCGGTGATCGAAGCACCCGGTGGCGCCTTTTTTGATTCGTTGTACGTCACCAATACGGCGACCGTCGAATACATCCTTGAATTCGGCAACAGCTTTGCCGAACCGTTTGGCGGTGCTTCGGGAAACGATCCGGATCTGTTCACCGTTCGATTCAACGACCTGTCGCCAGGGGGCGGCGGTTTCGTGGAGTTCATCTTGGCGGACTACCGATTTGTCGATCCCGCCGACGACTATATCGTCAACACCTGGCAACAGGTCGACCTCACGCCGCTCAATCAAGCAACGCGGATTGGCATCGAATTCACCAGCACCGATGTTGGGACGTTTGGCATCAACACACCCACCTATGCCGCCATCGACGACATTTTGTTCGAGACGGCGTCGAGTGTTCCCGAACCGGGAGCCGCCGGACTGCTCGTGGTACTCGGCGGCCTGTACGTCTGGCGGCGGCGCAAATCGATCGCCGATCGCCAGCCGGCCTGAACGGAGGCAGCTTACACCCAGTGTGATTCCTCGGCGTCCGGTTCTTCGTCCGCGTCCAGGAAGGCGAGTTGATCGGGTTCAAAGAACCGGTTGATGATTGCCCGAACGGGTACCAGTAGCGCGATGAACACGGGGAACAAAATCTGAACCGGCTTGAAGGGACTGACGTTGATCACGCAAAGGACGATCAGGCACAGGAACTGAATGAACGTGAACCGGTGGATGGTGCCGATCGGTACGCGGCGAGTGTAGTGATTCAGTGGATACATCGATGAGTCGGTGATCCACAGGCCGATCCGTTCGATGAATTGGACACCCCGCAGGGATACGAATCCCATGAACAGAAAGATGCCGTAAAGAGCCGCCATCGGCACATATTTCAGCAGCGGCAGCACAAACAAGGTGGCGGCGATCAGCAGGTGAATCGCCAAGCCGGTGACTCGGTTTTCGGTGACGTGAATGATCTGTTCGCGGCGATTGCCGTCGCTGCTGAGGGTTTCTTCGGTATCGGCCAAAGCTCGCACGTGAGCCAGCGAACGCACCGTTGCGGCGACAAGCCACGGGAACCCGAAGAATGAACAGACTCCGATCAACAGTCCCACCAGGGTCAGATCCCAGTGATAAGATTCCCCTTTCACCAGCTTGTTCTGAGGGCTGTTGACCAATCGGGCGGAGATGTTTTGCGATAGAAAGACCAACACGGTTGCCAGTGCCGCCGGGCCGATCGCGGCAAGCCGTACCCATAGCGGCACGCTGGACAGATCGACCAGCCAGTCGCGTCCGTTGGTGGTTCCAAATCCCGAGCCGACCTCCAGGGTCTGCAGCGCCACCACGTCGGCGAACCACCAGGCGACCCCCGCCATGCAGACCAGCGCGATCGACGGACCGAAATCGGCAAGGAACTCGCGCATCCACGGAAACAGATAGTTGCTTCGCCGGATTCCAGCGAGCGTCATGGCGATATAGAACGTGCCCAGCGCCAAAATCAGCGACAGTAGCGCCGCGTCATAGGAGACGTTTTCGCCTTGAAATTTCAACACGATCGCTTTGACGGCTTCGTAGATAAAGATCAGCGACATCAGCGCTGAAAAGATCTCGTCGGTAAACCGAGTGAAATACCTCATCCAGTTGCTGGCGTTGGTCACTCCTAAAACGATCGTCAGGACTGCTGTCCAAATGCCGACCCAGCCGTAGACACCCAAAAACTCCTCTTCCAGCCCCATGTCGCCACAAAGCCGATAGAGAATGATCGTGAAGATCAACAGCGGACCGATTCCGCCCAAAATGATCAGCGGTTGACCGGCAAACAGCGCGTACAAAACTCCGCAAGCGGCCGAAGCAACCAGCATCTCCGAGGCGCCGATTTGTCCGCCGGTATTCATGCCCATGATCCCGCCAAAGGTGATCGCGGGCGCCAGGCATGCGAAGAACAAAAAGACGATCGATGCGATGCATTTCCCCTGCAATCCGCTGCGGAAGTCATCGACAAAGTGGGGAAGGCGCCGGCGAAGGTCACCCACGATCCCCGATAGCGGTTTTGCTTCGGCCTTTAGCCCTTCGGAAACGGTTCGCGGTTTCGGCGGTGCCGAAAGCACGTTGCGGTTGACGTGCCGTTCGATCGCGTCCAGAACCTCTTGTTGGTTCTTGGCGTAGGTCGCTTCAAAGTGAAAGACGTTGTCCGACATCAATCGCGCGATCGAAGAGAGCAGATCCAGGTGCTGCGTCGTTTGATCCCGCGATCCGATCATCAAAAAAATGTATCGTGTCGCGATTCCGTCGGGCGCGCCCAAGTTGACCGCGTGCCTGAGCCGCACGAAGACCAGCGCCGGTTCTTCGATCGAATCGTCATAGAAATGAGGGATGGCAGAGGCGTGTCCAATCACCGTGGGAACGGCTTTTTCGCGTTCCAAGACACCCTTGATGACCGCATCCGACTGCGATTCGGGCAAACGCCCGGTTTGGACCAGAAACTCAACCGCCCCGCGGACGATATCGTCCATGTTGCGAGCGTCCAGATTCAGCAGACAGCTGCCTTCGGAAACCGATTCAAACAGAAATTTCACGTCAACAAGATCCCTTTGCTGCTGCCCGACAAAATACTTCGCCAAGTATAGCGGGGAACCCACACCGATTTGCAACCTGCGTCTCTTCAAATTCCCAGGTAGGCCGGCTTGTCCCAAGTCGGCGATTCTGTACTCGCCGACTTGGGGACAAGTCGGCCTACAATGGATGTGAGCCGGGTCAGGGATAAGTCGGTGACGGATAGCCTTACGGCTGGGTTAGGTAAATTGATCCACCTGTATCGATCGTAGCGGCGAAAGCGGTCTTCTTTCGGGCTTCGTGAACTCTGACGGGGCATTCCGTTTGATCCGATGGCGCCGAGTCGCGGCGCCGGCCGATAGTCTCTGTGCGGAACGTAGGAAGCCTGAGCCACGGATTGACCAGCCCATGAATTCAGATCTTCGCGCAGGAGGCGATACCCAACCTGCAGCGTCGCGACGACAAGTCTTGCAGGCAGGTGTTGCCGCCGCTGTGGCCACCGTTGCCTCCGCCAAGCAAGCCGAAGCTGACTTTGCGCCGGTTCGATCGCTGCCGGTAATCGCAAAGCGAGTGATCAGCAAGGATTCCGACTACAAAAAACGAGCGATCGCCGATTACGTCAAGAACATGCAGCCGTTGGGTGGCTCGCTTTCGTGGCACGGTCGCCGGCTGCTTCATCAGCCGATGCGCGCCGGCGCTCCCTGGGATTTCGACGTGGTGATCGTCGGATCGGGTTACGGAGCGTCGATTTGCGCCGCCAGGATCGCCATGGCTCGAAAACCGAACGTGCGATTGGCGGTCATCGAACGTGGTCGGGAATGGATTCCGGGCACCTTTGGCGATACCCTTCGCCAAACGACTCGCCAGTCACGGTTTCAGCTGCTTGGTCCGCGGCGCAACACGATCAAGAATCCGATCGGCTTGGTCAACACCATGCAGAACGATGAAGTCAACATCGTTTCTGGCAATGGGCTGGGTGGCACGTCGCTGATCAACGCCAATGTCGCGATTCGGCCTGATGCCGAAGTTTTTGATCAACCGCAGTGGCCGGCGGCGCTGCGCGATCGAGGTGTTTTGGATCCCTTCTACGACTTGGCCAGTTTGGAGTTGGGGGCGCAAGTTGAACCGCTGGATCACAGCCCCAAAGCTCGCTCCCAGCGATTGGCCAGCGCTCGCCTGGCCGGTTGCGGAGCACATTTCCAGCCGGCCGCGATTACCGTCACTCGTTCGGGCGATTGTCAGCCCGTCTACAACCGGCAGGGGTTGTTGCAGCGAGGTTGTATCGACTGCGGTGACTGCATCACCGGCTGTAACGTCGGCGCGAAAAACACCCTGGCCATGAACTACCTGCCGCTGGCCAAACGCCATGGCGCCGAGATTTATACGCATACCGAAGTGATCCGTATCGAGAAAGTCGATGGATACTACCGCGTCCATTTCAAAAACTACGTCCCCTGCGGCCGGGGAGATTTCAAAGAGACCTGTGGTTCGATCACCAGCCGTATCGTGATCCTTGGCGCCGGCAGCATCGGCAGCAACGAGATCCTGTTGCGGAGTCGTGGATGTGGGATGGAGTTTTCGGATCGAGTCGGTTTGCAATGGACAATGAACGGCGATGCGTTGGGGTTTGTTCGCAAGAGCGATCACCTGACCAACGCGGCGGGCTTCAGCGCCTATTCGGATCGCGGCTGTCCGGTCGGTCCGACCATTCAAACCAACTTGAACTATCCCAGCCGCTCTGAGCTTCGCCGACGCGTGTTGATTCAGGACGGCGCTGTGCCGCGCGCCTACGCCAACATCTTAGGCGCCTTGATGCTGGACATGGATTTTGATCAGACGCTGATCATGTTGGGGATGGGGCACGACGGATCGGATGGACGAGTCAGTTTGCGCGAAGACGGGTTCGCGCAGGTGAAGTGGCCGGGGATCAAGGAGAGTGCCTACCGAAAACTGATTCGGCATGAATTTCAGCGAGTCGCCGAAGCGCACGGTGGGAAGTACAAGTTCCTACGGATCTTTGGTGACAACTTCATCACCGTGCATCCGTTGGGCGGATGCGCGATGGCCGACGACCCGCTTTATGGCGTCGTCGATGAACAGGGCAGAGTGTTCGACGGTCGATTCAGTGGAATGATTCACGCCGGCGCCGATTCACAACCGCAAGTTGTCTCGGGTGGCCGGGCACCGGTGCACGCCGGTTTGTATGTTGCAGACGGTGCCATCATCCCAACCTCGATCGGATGCAATCCGCTGCTGACGATCTCGGCCCTGGCCGAGCGGATTGCCGTCAAGATCATCAACGATCCGATTCACGCCGACCTGTTTGTCTAATCGCTACGTCGGAAAACCGCTTGATGGACGCGACCGCGCCGGCGGCTAAAATTGGAACCGGCTTGGGGCTGGTTGATGGTCGTTTGTTGTCTTGGAGTTGGAAGCGTGAAACGTTCGGCAAGCGGACCCGTGTTCGGGCTTCGCGAGTTTTCTTTTCTGGCGTTGGTCGGTTTTCTTGTGGGAGTTGTTTCGTCGCCGACCACCAGTGGACAGGGTTTGCGGCGGTCCGGTGCCAATACGCAGCAGATCGATCCGGTGCGCCCAGGTGACCACGTCGAGGTCAAATTTTTTAGCGATTGGTATCCGGGAACGGTGATCTCATTTGCCGATGGCAAGGCGAGCGTGGAGTACGACTATCGCGGTCGCAAATCGACGCGAGATTTTTCTCTCAGTGACATGCGATTTCCCAACGGCGAAGGACAGTGGGCGATCTGGAAAGACTCGACGGGAAAATTCAAGGTCGAGGCACGCTACATCGCTCGCGACGAAACCAGCGTGATGATCCGAAAGGCTGACGGAACGGAGTTGACGATTCCGATCGATAAGTTGTCCCTGGACTTGCGGCAACGCGTCAAAAAAACACCAATCACTGGTGAAGAAAACAAAATCGACGGCGCCGAGCCTGTACGGGTGGGAGACCGGGTTCAAGTTCAATACTTTTCTTCCTGGTACGACGGTGTTGTTAAAAAAGTGTTCCCTGGCGAGGCGGAAGTGGACTACGAGTATTCCGGCCGCACGTCGACCAAAAAGTTCGCTTTGAAGGACATTCGGTTTCCTAACGGCGAAGGCAGATGGCGCGAGTGGTCTGATGCCAGCGGACAGTTCAAGATCATTGCCCGATACATCTCGCGTACCGCCACGGAAGTGACCATTCGCAAAGAAGATGGATCGGACCTGACCGTTCCGATCGATCGGTTGTCGGGAAAGTTGAAACGCCTGCTTGCCGAGACGCCCATCACCGGCCAGGAAACCATGGTGGACGGTGTCAATCCGATACGCGTCGGTGATCAAGTGGAGGTTCGATCGGGGTCGTCTTGGGTAGACGGAGTCATCAAGGAATCACGGCCCGGCGCCGCATTGGTGGAATACAAGTGGGGTTCGTCAACAAGCAAAAAGGAATTTCAGCTCAAAGACATTCGTTACCCCAATGGGGAAGGTCATTGGCGAAAGTGGGCGGACGATTCCGGTTCGTTCGAAGTGACCGCTCGCTATCTGCGGCGCAACGCGACCCACGCGACATTGATGAAAGAGGACGGTTCGAAGATCAACGTGCCGATCGACCGTTTGAGTTCCAAGTTGCAGCGGATGATGGCTCAAACCTTGGCGATCGCGCCGCAACCGGAGAAAATCGAGTTTGCGATGTCTCCCAAGATGACATCTTTCTTAAGCAACGCGCCAAGCTTCGCACAGTTGTCGTTGTCCGATTTGGAATCCCCCGCGTCGTTTGCTTTCCAGGACGGCGGGTTCGGGTTTCAGTTGACACACGGTGATTCGATCTCCGCGGCGATTCCGACTGGCGGATCCGATCCCTGGGTTGCCGTGGGAACCTACGCGACAACACGGTTCAACGGACCGCGGCTGACGCGACTGTATTGGACCAAGCCCGATCAACGTCAAGTGGTGCCCGGACCCAATTTTCCTCCCAATCAGCGAATCGTCGACTATTCGGCGTCGCAAGGCCGCGTGATCACCATGCAGGTTTCCGAAGGAACGTGGGAGCAGCCCGAAATGTTTCTCAGCTACCGCGTCGCCGTTGGCCAGGAGCATGTCAAACCCGAAGCGGCCTGGGACATCGCCGAAAAGAAAAAGTCTTACGGACGAGGCTCCAGTTATCTGGCCCGGTTGGTCGGTGACAACCAGTTGTTGTTGGCCGATGGCAAGGCGGTTTCTTTGTACGATTTTGGTTCGGCCCGGATCGTCTATACGCTTACCGGTTTGGCAGAGAATCACTTCACGTTGCACCCGACGAAAAGATATTTCGTGGTAGTCAAAGAGTCGGGTGATCTTTCGATGCACGAAACCAGCAGCGGTCGACAGGTGGCTGCCCAGCCCAAGATCGATTCTTCCTGCGGCGTTGGATTCAGCCAGGACGGTGGCAACCTGGTTCGCGTTGGCACCAAAGAAGTCACGATCTGGGATTTGCTGCAAGGTGACAGCCCGCGAACGCTGCGCACGCGAAACCTGTCGGCCGGCAGTCAGTCGCGAATCGCCATGTTGGATGACGAGTGGATTTGGGCCAATTCGTATATCTACAACATCGACAAGGAGATGGTGGTTTGGAGCTATTCAGGTTCCGGCGTCAAAGTCGCTCATAGCGAAATGCTGGGCAATCACATGTTGGTCGCCGGGACGACTGGATCTTATCGCGGTCCCACCACGGCCCTGGTCGGAATCGCCGAAGTGCCTCATCAGGATGCGATTGATGAAACGAGCAAGGTAGACGCCGAATCGATGATCATGCTCAAGCCGGGGGCTGGAGTCAAAATCGAAGCACCGGGTGACGCCAGAATTCGATCGGGGTTGTTGCGAGCGATTCAAGCAAACGGTTGGCATGAAGACCCCAGTTCTGAAATCATCTTGGCCGGATCGGCCAAGCGAGGAGAATCGAAAACGATGACTTACGAAAGCAGCCGATTCGGTTTTGGATTTCAACGTGGTCCGCAGCGACAGATTTCAGAAACGGTAACGGCCAGCCCCTGGGAACAATCGGTCTCGATCACTTTTCGCGGCAAGCGGGCATGGTCAACCGGCGCCGGAGGAATTCCCTATTCGTTGTATCTCAAAGAAGGCCAAACGGTCAGCGGAGAAGTCGCCAAAGCGACTCAGCCGTCCTACCACGTGTTCGAAAATCTGCGCATTCCCGGCGAAATGCTGTATCCGCAATACAAATATGGGCTGGGAAGGACCTCCATCACCGTCAACGGCTTCCAAGACCAAGTCAACCAATTGGGCCCATCACCCTGACGGGTGAGGATGGTTACTGCAATTCTAGTGAAGCGACCAGGACAGGTTCTTCGGGCCAAGGGCCTAGCACTTTGCTTAGGCCGGATTATTCGTGTAGGCCGGACCGGAGGTCGCAAAACTATGCCGTAACTGCGCAAACCGGCTTGTGCTTGCGCGCAGCGTGCGCGACGAAAAAACTTCCCGCAGGCGACCGAAGTTCCGGCACTGTAAGGGGTTGCTTGTTACGTCTATGAGAGAGTCCGTGAATAATCCGAGTTAGCCCAGGGCAGCGGTATTGCTCGCAAGACTCGCAAAACCTCGCCGCTGGGCTAAGCAAACGACTGCACCTTCGGTGCGCAAGAAGGAGGTCCGATTGACACGGGACCAGCCGACAAAGAAACCATCCGGGTTAGGTATCGTCGCCAGCATTTGCAGCCGTCACATAACGTTCGTGGATCGCAATGCACTCTGCAAGCCCGAGTCCGAACAAGTCGCGAAGCATGGCGGCAGCATTGAGCGCGGATACGCCATCGCGACGAAGCCGGGCGTTGAATTCGTCAGCACGGATCCCAGACTCCGACAGCGCTCGGTAACGCTCAGCGAGTTGGCGCAGTTCGGCAGCGTGTTCGGTGCTCATTTCTTTTCGTCTTCGTTGGTGATCATCGAGTTTGCCTAAACGAAGCGTCCCACGGCAAAAAAGATGCCTTGAAGCATCACGGCCAGGACAAGCCAGGCGGCAGTATTGCCAAACGATTGCGCGGTGTTTCGTGAACTTGCTAGTCGCACGCAGAATGCGAGGGACGCGAACAGGAAACAAATGCCAACAGTGGGGTAGAGACCGATACTGTCAACAAAGACGAATCTGCCAAGGTAGTGTCCGGAGAGATTGTTGATGCCGAACAATAGGCCGACGAAAAGGTAAAAAACAGCAAAGGACTGCCGGCAGACGTTGGGCATGATGGGGATCAACAGCGGAACGGCAAGTCGGTAGACCGGAATCCACGCCAGAGAATGATTGGCAAGAGGAGCTAGGATTGGATCGGTAATGACACCGGTTCGGCTTGTGTGAAAAACGCAGATCGTGATTGAATCAAGAAAGGAGACGACAATCGCAGCCAGTACCAGCCAATCGACACGATACGGCACCAAGAAGGATTCGTGAAGAGTTCGATCCTGCCGCTCAATCGGCGCCAGCGTCGGTTCGTAGGGATTCACTAGCGATTTCGCGAACACTCGATTCTCTCCGTACAATCTGGAACAGCCCAGAGGTGTCACCGATTGGATCGGATAACGCGTCTAGAATAAATGAGTCATTGGAGACGATTCACCCTCAATGGTACGTTGTCGGCGACTTCGGTTCCAATTGTTCGGGTGTAACCGGCAGCCCGCCGGTCAGCAAGCGAGTGCCATTGGTTGATAATCCTTGATGAGTTCTCGGTGCTGATGGAATCAGCGACGTTCATTGAAAGCGGCCTCCTGCCTTTGGAACGGATTATCTGTACCCGAATCATGGCAGGTTGGTCGCTTTTGGTTTATCCAGATTTCGTCATTCGCCAAAACAACCCGGCGGATCGCCGGTTACACCCCAATGTGAGCGTTCGGTGAACCGCATCTTGCCTGAGGCTTGCGTTTTCTCTAGGGGCGTTTGCGCTTGAGCCGTTTGCGGCGGCGGCGTTGGTGTCGCTGGCGTTCTTTGCGACGAATCTCGTCGATCGTCCACTGGTGATCCGGGTTCGCCTGAAGCCAGCGGTCAGGAAGCAGCCCGTCAAGCTCAGCACTGGTCACCGCCTCGTCCGATGCGGCTTGCGCGAACGCCTCGCCGCTACGGTGATACGATAACTGGGTGAACAACGACTGCAGCCAGGCGAACGGTTCGACTCCATTGGCTTTCGCACTACTGACAAGCGAATAGAAGATCGCCGCGTTGTGACCTCCACGTTCGTTGCCGACGAAGAGAAAATTCTTGCGTCCGATGGCGGAAACTTTGACCAATCTCTCGGCAGCGTTATTGTCATAGCTGAGGTATCCTTCGCCGCTGTAACGGCACAGCGCTTCCCACTGGTTGAGCGTGTAAGTGAATGCCTTGCGGATCTCGCTCTTGGGTAACAGCCGATCGTTGCAAGCCTCCTGGTCAAGCCAGACTTTGAACTCGTCGAGAATCGGCACGGCGTGCTGCTGGCGGCCGGCAGCCACTGCGGCAAAGTCGCGTTCGCCTTGCAGGTTCTTCGCTGGATAAGCTTTGTCGAGTTCCTTTTCAATCTGACTCAACCGCGCGATGAACCCCAGCGCCGTGTTGGCGCGCACCGGATCATTGTCCAAGGCCTGATGCCAATAACGGCGCGCATGGATCCAACACGCCACTTCGGCAACTTTGCCGCCGGCGAAGATGCAGTCGTAACCGCAGTAAGCGTCCGCTTGTAAGTAACCTTCAAAGCCTTCCAGAAAATTCTTCGGTCCGTCACGCTCACGGGTGAGCGTGAAATCGTACACCGCATAGGGATGCAACCAATCGCCCAGATAGGGCCAGAACTTGCACTCCCGGGCGATCCCGCCTCCCGGATCGAGCATCTTGATCTTCGTGTCGTCGGTATGGATGACGGAGGATTGAAGCAGTAAGTGCTTCATCCGCATCACCAGCGGCAGCGACAATTCGGCCAGAGCCACCAGCCAACCACACAGCGTGCTGCGGCGGATGGTCATCCCCAGACGGGAGTGGATGTCTTCTTGGCGGTAAAGCGGTTGGTGATCACCAAATTTGGAGAGCACGGTATGGGCACACAAGCCCGGTCCCGGCAGGCCCTTTTCGATGGGTTGCGGCGGCTTGTCGGCAATCGCCACGTTTTCTTGGCAACTGCGACAAGCGTATTTGACCCGCTCGTGCTGGATCACTTTCAATCTTGCCGGGATGATCTCCAGTTGTTCGCTGGTCTCGGTGCCGATCTCCTGTCGGGGCTCTCCGCAACAGGGACAAGCTCGCTCGGCTGCAGAGAGTTCATGCCGAACGATTTCACGTTCCAGGTGTTCGGGCAGCTTGCCAACACGGCCGCGTGATTTTCCTTTCCGCTGCCCCTTCGGCGGAGCATCATCGATCAAGTCTTCGTCGGGAGCCCCCTTGCCAAGTTGCTCGGCAAGCTCGCGAAGTTCATCGATGGAAAAGAGCAGCAACTGATCGGGATCGATTCGTTCTTGTCGTGAGCCGCGAAGCTGCAGCAACAACCGCTCGATCTGTTTTTCCAGCGAGGTGACCTGGCGATCCTTTTCTTCCAGTGAGAGAGTGAACTGCTGGGTGACCGCATCGTGCTGTGCTTTCGCCGCATCGTGTTGATCGCGAACTTGTTTCAGCTCGTCGTCTTTGCGTTCAAGCTCGTCGTCTTTGCGTTTGACTTCACGCTTGAGTTGTTCGATGAGCAGGTCCTTGGCGTCCATACTGGTGGTACGCGCCAAAGCGAAAATCGTTTCCCCTCAAGAGCAAAAAATATGAAAAAGAAAACACCCGCATCGAACGACCGTTCGATGCGGGTGTGATTGGCCTGAGCAAGCAGTTGGCGGTGTCAACTTGCGAGCGAAAATCGCTTGCGTCGCTTGACGCCCTCGTAGTCGATTCCCCGCAGCAACATCGTCAGTTGGTCGCTGCGGATTTCAACATTGGAGCAGCCCTCTTGTCGGCTTGGCATTTGAAAGGTTCCCTGTTCCAAACGTCGATACCAGATGGCCAAACCGTCTCCGTCCCAGTAGAGGATCTTGAGCTTGTCGCGTCTTCGATTGACGAACAAGAACAAGTGGCCCGAAAGCGGATCCTTTTGGAGCACACTGGTCACGACTGCACAAAGACCATCGAATCCTTTTCGCATATCGGTGGCTCCGATGGCGATGAAGATCCGCGTGTTGGCGTGGAGGCTAATCATGACGCTTGCCCGGTAAAGACATCGATGACGATCCCGCCAGGCAGCCGAATTTTCACGCTCGGCTTGTCGGCGAGAGATTCTGCTTGAGCCGAGACCACAGTGACAGGCACCAGTGGCGTGTCGCCGGCGACGAGTTGGTCACGTTGCCGGAGCTTTCGTCTCCAGGCATAAAAGGAGGGCTGCGAGAGTGACTGCTGTCGACAAAACTCGCTCACGGTCAGTCCACTGTTGTCCTGCTCGGCGAGGGCCAGACGCCAAAATTCTTCTTTTTCCGCAGATCGTTGGTATGCCATACCCAGGCTCCAAGGGTTCGAGGGAAGAAAACCATCGAACCTAAACCACACAGCAAGATGCGGTTCAAGCAACGCTCACACCCCAATTGCTCCTAAGCGCCCAAGACCACCGTGGCTCCGATTTGCGATCGAACCGGTGACGCAGATGTTACGTGCCCAATTTGGCGAGACAGCGATTGAGCGGCTCTCGATCTCTTACGAACGGATTGAAATGGTTCCACATTCTACGCACCGACGGACAATCAAGGCAAAGATGGAAACAGGAAGTCAACTCGAAGATCAATCACGCAGCACAGTGATCGTTGATCTATCGGAGGCGGAGAAAACGGGTAAGTCGCTGGTTGATTACGACGTTGTCGAAACTTGGAGTTCAAGCGGCCGGCGCTCCGCGTTCGGCATACCGAGTACGCCGATTCCTAGGATCGCTCGCGCGGAATCGCCAGTCCTCAGCGCAAAGTCCGCTTGGTTGAGGGCAACCGTCTTGACAGCTTGGTGGCTGTGAGACCATCGCTGGACGCCAAGCCGCAGTACGCTGCTGAACATCCTCGCTGTCGCTGAGTTCGAACCTGGCCAATGGATCGAGAAACTCTGGGGACTCGCGTGTGGAATATACCAACTCATATTGGAGGCTCGATTACTTGGTCGGGTGCGATCCGCGTTATGCGCCTGATTTCGGCATGTGATTGCTATTCATAGAAAGAGGCTTCCTCAGGAAACTGGTTGTTCTCACACAGCCCGTTCAAAAGGAAACCTCATGGATGTTCAAGTTAAGGCAGGGAGCCTCGTTCGTGCAATCACAGAAAACGCTGTTTCTCAGGCGGTTGAGGAAATTGCTGGGGACGTGATCCCTGGCATTGCCGAAGCGGTTTCGCTGTTCCTTGCCGATGGGGTTTCGGCCACTTCGATGTATGCCCTTGAAAATCGTCTCGCCAGCGAAGTTCGTCGGTTCGCCAATTCCGTTCTTCAGTGGCTTATTTCCCAGCTGGAACCGGAACTTGATCAGATGCCCGGGACCGTTGAGCACAACGGGCAAAACTATCGGCGGCTGGCGGACAAGACGTCGCGATCCCAAATCGTCACGCCGTTTGGTGAACTCACCCTCGATCGCGCACGCTACCGCCGAGGACGCGATGGGAAAACGATCTTCCCGATCGAATTGCTGCTCGGAATCGAGAACGGGTTTACTCCCGCAGCCGCTGACATCGTCGGAAAGCAGTTTGCGACCAGTGGAAGCACCCAGGGACGCACTCGCGAAATGATCCAAGATCGGTTCGGTCATTCGATCGGCAATGAGAAACTTCGGAAATTGACGGCAAATCTCGCAGCTTCTCTTGGGTCACTTCGCCAAGAAGCCCAAGTCGCGAAATTGCTCCAATGGATCAACGAAGTTCGCAAAAAAGATCGGACGGCAGTGCTGTCGGTTAGTCGTGACGGTGTTTCTCTCGGCTTGGCTCCTTGGAGTTTCTTTGAGATGGCCGCTGTGGCGTGCATTAGCGTCATCGATCAGGGGAAGAAACTCGGAACGGTGTACTTGGGGCAGGCTCCTGAGTCGAATCAACACACTCTCTCGAACGAATTGACATTGTTGCTGAGAGAAACCCTGAGGGCCTGCGGCAAAGACTTGCCCGAGGTGGTCTACGTCACAGACGCTGGCAAGATTGAAACCGCGTATTGGAAGAACGCTCTGCGGAAGTTCTTCGTCGATGGTCGGCGAATCAAGATCACGCGGATTGTTGATTACTATCATGCAAGCGAGCGACTGACGACCATCGCGGATGCATTGCAAGTGGGCAAGTCTGAGCGTGCGGATTGGCTGTCACGTGCTCGCGGTCTTCTGCTGGAACCAGGCGGTCATGGTCGGGTGCTGCGATCGATCGCAAAGATGAGAGAGTTGCACGGCTACAAGAAGACCTTCGTTTCCGATGCTGAGAAAGCCTCGGCACGAGAGCGAGGTTACCCGATTGGCAGCGGTGTGGTGGAGTCAGCGTGCAAGCAGATTGTCAGCGAGCGAATGAAGCTCTCGGGGATGCGTTGGCACCGCGAAGGCGGCCAGCACGTCATGACGCTTCGCTGTATTTTGCTGAGCAAGATCTGGAGCAACGTGTATGAGACATGGCTCCAGTCAAAACCGACTGTCGCTGACCTTATGCCCTGCAATAGCCGCTAGGATCACGGTGCTCGACGCGCATCAAGCGGACCGCACCCACTTGGTCGATTGCAGTGTTCAAATCGAACGCTTGGTTTATTGCTTGATCGGAAGCTGATCTTGTCGCGTTATAAGTGTGCACGACACTGTGCAACACCCGTCCAGCGAGTCAATGAGTAGCACCAGCAGCGGCAATCCAAGATTCTCGGCCAATCGGTCGCAGTAGTATTCAGTAGACAGCTTTACGAAATCTGGTCAACGAATCAGACGGGCATATACGTTGGGAGCCAAATCAAAAGTTGTCATGTCCAACAAACGTGAAGTGTGATAATTGCTTTGTCTACTTAAATCTACTTTCATTCAGACGAGAATCAAATGGACAATGCGTTTGCAACAGCCGCATGGTCGGGAACTTGGGGTGTAGTCTTTGCGCTGTTTGGGAGCTTTTCAGTACTTGCTGCAATTGCTTTGATCTCAGTCGGCGCAATTACAACGTACATACTGATGAACCGTCAGTAGCAAAGTCGCTTGACCACAGGACGGTAATGATAGTCCTCGGTTCCCACGCTATGGACCGCTGGTTGCTCGATGAAGTGGGTTGTTGAACGGCGTTCGGCTTCCGCTCGGACGGTTATTGACTCTTGGAATGCCGAATGGGTGGCGCTGACTACACTTGCCGGAGAAGTCGCAAGCAGCCCAGTCTTCTCAGCTTGCTTGTCTTCGGAGTGGATCGCCGGTTTCTCCGCATATTGTGGCACCGTCACGCTCGTTCGCGGCCGAAAAGACTCATTTGTCATGTCGGCTATTGGGTAATAGGCTAAAACACGTTCAGTTGCATCATGCGAATCTGATTTGGGGCTCAACATGCTTCACTCATTGACAGTAGAGTTTCCCCCCTGAACGTTTGCCGCATATAGAAAACGCACCGGAGTCCAAGCAGAAACAGCTAGCTGAAGAGGCATTGTTTCGGATGCGCCGTCTCGGTGAATCGTTTGCCGCATACGAAGCTATGTTTTTCCAGAAAGGACTGAAAACAACTGAATTCGGGTTTAGCCATATTTATCCCGATGAAATCATTTGTCCAGAAAATATACGCAAGCTAATCGACATTGAAAGTCGGCAGTGGAATGGTAGCATCCCAAAGAAATACTCGGAACTTGCGCAGAAAATCACTCTTATCCAGCACGGTTTCTTTGACTGCTGCTTACCCGAGCGAACACTCTACAAGTCTAGGATTGATTCTGTCGAATCGATGCCTTATCCAACGACGACAGATCAAGCTTTTCTGATAGCGGAGAACTGCCACTCCAATATGATACTGGAGAACATTC
Organism: Rubripirellula sp.; assembly: GCA_965222745.1. Classification (GTDB taxonomy): domain Bacteria; phylum Planctomycetota; class Planctomycetia; order Pirellulales; family Pirellulaceae; genus CBDCUW01. The sequence goes on along the minus strand of CBDCUW010000005.1, from coordinate 2,575,526 downwards.
TTATCGCGACGGCACATCTCCGAGTGAATTTGTTTAGGGGACATTCGTTTTTGGACATTTTGTCGTTTATCCTGTTCCGATACCCAAGACCCGAATCTATGAGCGGGTTGAGAATATGCTCCAAACAACGGTTCGACACGCTGCTTCGGCTTGGCGGGTTTGAGTGGGACAGTGACGCTGGCACAAATACCGTAGATGTTTACAAAGGTAAGGCTGCACGATTTATCCGTGCCTGGTGTCGAGCGCACTCAGCTGACCTTCAAGTTGACAACGATTGGATCCGGGAGATCTTGCCTCGTCCAAATATGGCAAGATATGGAGTGACTGTCATCCCACCTCTCAGTCAGGCTGATGATGTATGGTCAGCTTGTTCGGTATCCAAGACTCTGGCAGAACGAAATGCACTAGCGACGTCAAGCAGTAGTACTTCCGTGCATCAAATTTGCAAGATGGCTGCCAATGTTTTTATGTCCGCGTTGGGTGTCAATGTCGTCTTTCGGGTGATGGACCGTGATGCTTCGGTGGAAGTATCTACAGACGAGGTGCAGCAATTGCTTAAAAGATGGGCCGCGGTCTTGTGTGGTTCTGGAGCAAGGCAATGCTGCACTGGCATAGTGGTTAACCAGACGTCCGAGCGCATCTCGCTTGAGTTTGTTGTCCAAAGCGATCAAGCTGAAAGTAAGCTTGCTACATATTGCCCGTTTGGCACTTTGCGTTCACCGTCGGAGGACGGCTCTCAGCATTACCAAGCTACCACCCCCGCGTTTTGCGTGGCTTTCGACAGATTGCGTCAATTTGGATGCTCAATAAATACTCAAAAAACAGAATTTGGAGAAGCAATAATCGCAATGATGCTACCGCAAACGACCGTCACATCACGAACGGACAACTGAAATCCCAGCCATGTTTAATAACGACGTTGCACCTTCGGACGAACTGGATTCGACCGGTGTTCACAATGATCAAGTGGGCAATCGAATCTTGCATCCCGAATGCCCAGACGAACACGAGGTTTTGTGTTTGCTTTGGGATCATGTCTACGCGGATGATATCACGGGGATGGATGCTTGTTCGGCGATTGCTCGAATTGGTGGTGCTATTATTGCTTCATGTAGGGTCACGCAGGAGCTAGTTAGGCACGCCTGTAGTAGGGAATACTGTGGCCCAGATTGGCTCAGTCTCCGGGTGAGTGAATTGGCGGATCTTGTTCGCGTTGGTGTCGGAGCTGATGAGCTTAAGTCACACGGAGAAGCGTTAGCCGCTCTTGTTGTATGCCCTCAGGCGTTGAGCTATGTACTTCCGCGTTTGCCGCTGACCGTTGCTTCCGGTTTTTCGGCTCGGATCTGCGACACATTTGATAGTTTGCCAGATGATCAGATTACGTTTGATTTGGTCGCACGGATCACTGGAGGATTTCATGGCGATTCATATCCAGTTCGCGCTGGGGCGTCTTGGCTTTCGTTGTTGCTGCGACATGAAGTTGGTTTTGAGGGGGTTCTTGATCCCGCCGGCGTTCTCCTAAAAGCTGACGAGTTGTTTGAAAGTTATGCGGACCCCGCATCGCTTTTTAGCTGGATGGCGTTGCCTGCGCGTTGGCGGTTCTATATTCTTCGCGATTCGCTTGTGGATGGAGAGTCGTGTGTATCACAAATTCAAGATGAGCGAGCTGGGCCTGCCGATATTGTTGCGCAGTTGGGTCCGAAAGTGTGCTTTATTTGTCAGTCACTCTGTAGAGAGCCGATGCCGATGCACGGTGACGAGGCACCATTGCCAGAGATTTCTTTGCGATGGTATTTGCGCATAGTCGAAAAGACGGGGATACTACTATTGCCTCGTTCGGATTTTGAGTTGTCAGGGCTTTCAGAGTTGCGAGAGGTTTGTCACACGCGGAACGAAGAATCTAAACGCAAAGTGTGTAATCGCTTGATTGCCACTACTTCGTCGGACTCCGTCTTGCCGCGTTACAATGCATCGCAACGGTTGAGGGCCGTTGCGTGCTTGCGCGGGCTCGTCCAGGCGCGTGCGCCTGAGGACGACCTTGGTTGCGAAATCCCGCACGACGCTCCCCAAATTCTCGGTGAGTTACCTATCCGCGTTTTTGTCAAGGATGGTGCCGGTAACTTTATTTATCGAAATGAGCGATTGAAGGTTGATTCCACGCGAACGGCTGTTGGAGCGGCTGAGAATGCCGCGGACCTTGCCCACGACATTGCAGCCTTATGCGGTGATAACGCTGAGTCGAGAATACGGACCGTGCGAATTGATGGGAAAACTCGTCACTTTGCTTCCGTCAAGAGACCCATCGGATCATTGGACAATGAGCATCGATATGTTCTTGGCTGCGAGTTTGATGTTACCCCGCTTGTGGTCGATCGAAACCGGCATGAAGCAGCCGTCAATGCTGCTGGTATCGGGCTTTGGGTGCGGGGCATCAATACTAAGACGGCATGGTTTTCTAGTCGCTGGAAAGAGATGCTTGGGTATTCGCATGAAGAGATTCCCAACAAATTTAGTAGTTGGATTGATTTGCTCGATGCGCGCGATCAAGACAGGGTTATCAAGTGCTTGGAAGACTATATAGATGGACGACGGAGTTCGTACGACGTTGAGTTTCGGATGCGCCACAAGTCAGGGCGAACTGTCTGGATCAGGTCTATTGGCTCGATTGTTTGTGACAATGGAAAGCCGGCTTACATTGCCGGTGTTCACTTGGACGTTACAGACTACAAGCTCAAGGGGCTTTTTGAGGGCGAAGCAATAGACTTGATGACTAATGTATACGTTTTTGCCAAGAATGAGAATTTGCAATTTACATTCGCAAATAATGCACTAGCTGATTCGCTGGGGCTTCGGAAAGATCAAATATTGGGCTTGAAGGACTATGATCTCTTTGCCGACGAAAGAGCGGTAAAGTTTTTTACAGAAACAGATGAAAAAGTTTTGGCTTCCGCTTACCAGAAAATCATGGGCGCGACCGTTCCAGTCAAAACGCGGCTAGCAATTGAAGAAGAGTATTTCGATGATATTAATGGGGAGAGACGTTGGCTTGCCACAATTAAGCAGCCAGTTTTCATGCCAGATGGTAGCTTGCAGTTACTTGGGATCGCAATGGATATAACGGAGTTGCGCCAGCTTCGCAAGAAATGTGAGCTTCAACACATGTACTTAAATGCACTCGCTAGTGAGACCAATGACACGTTGTATTTCAAGGATAGAAATGGTCAGTTTGTCAATGTCAGCGAGTCATTTGCATTGGCGGTGAAATCGAGTCCAAAAGCTATTGAAACTATGACGGATTTTGACTTGTTTCCACCGGAGTTTGCAGAGGAGTGGGCTCGAGAAGAGCGTAGGATTTTTGAAACGGGCGGAGCTGTGATTGATAGTTGTCGGATGGTTTTTGCTGATGGGGATCAGCCTAGGATTCGTGTAGTTAGCAAATTGCCTGTGCGAGATCCGGAAGGGCAAATACGAGGCATTCTTGGATACGGAAAAGACGTGACTAAACTCGTCGATGAGATGGATCAGCTTTGGCTTCGAATTATTCGCGTGGCAGGTTTCATCAACAAGCATGAAGATGCGGTCTTTGTTAAGGATTTACTAGGGCGATATGTTGCATTTAATGAGACGTTCATGCGTTTTCACGGCTCTCTGTCACGAGAAGAGCTTGTGGGCAAGACCGACTACAATTTTTGGCCGAGAGAACAGGCAGACCAATTGCGCCGAGATGACAGGCTTGTACTGACCTCTGGAGTGTCGCGTGACCCTTATGTTGAAGCGCTACGTGCCAAAGGTAGTGTTCAAAGAGTGTTGCTAACGACTAAGCTACCATTGTTCATAGCTTCCAGTGATAAGCCTGCTGCGATACTTGGTGTTTACGCCGACATAACTGAAATGGTCTCTTCGGCTGACCTGGAATGGAAAACGGATGTCCGAGCGAGACTGCCGGAGACAGCCGCGCGTGTAAAAAAAGTTTGGATTGGATAGCTGCGATACTTGGACGGTTGCAGCGCAGTTGAGGTTGGTTGGCAGAAAACTTCTCGGCCGAGCGAGATGAGGATGATGGTGGTCCCTGACTTGGCGGATTCGACCGGAGGTTGGTTTGTGGGCGGTGGCGTGGGGAGGGAGTGCTCGCCGACTTGGGACAAGTCGGCCTACGGATAGATCAGGTACTTGTTGCGGCGCTGTTGGAATTTGCGAAGGCGATTGGCGTATCTGGTTTGTAGTTGTTGGAAGGTTTGGCCTTCAATGATTCCCGTTTTTGTCTTTCGGTTGGCGAGCAGTCGGTTCAAGGATTTTGTGTCCCAGTCGTTCGGATAGAGCCTGTGCAGGGTGATCGCGGTGGTCAGCCCGGTTATGAGTGGGTGAAACGAAGCTCGGTCGGTGATGATGATGTTGACGCCACCACAGAGCTGATCGGCGTATTTGCTGGCAGTGGGTGTGAACTGGATCGGAACGAATCGTACTCCCGCAAGCTCTTGGGCGTTCAATTGGGCGGCTAGTTCAATGGGATCGATCCAGGGTGCGCCGATCACTTCAAAGGGTGTGTCAGTGCCGCGTCCGACCGACAAATTGGTCGTCTCCAGAAGTCCGATGCCGGGGTAGAGCAGCGCCTCGGTAAGGCTGCGCATGTTGGGTGATGGATTGATCCACAACAAACCTGTTTCATCGAACATCATCGTTCGACGCCAGCCTTCCATTTGGATAATCGTCAGTTGCAAATCAAGATCGAACTCTTCGCGAAACATCATCGCGATTTCTCCCGTCGTCATTCCGTGACGCACGGCGATCGTATGGAAACCAACGAAAGATTCGCTGCCTTCGTCCAGCACTGGGCCTTGCACGGCAGTTCCGCCGATGGGGTTGGGGCGATCGAGAACAACAAACCGAATGTCGCTGCCGGCCGCGGCCCGCATCGCTCCGCCCATGGTGGATATGTAGGTGTAAAACCTTGTGCCGATGTCTTGAATGTCAAAGACAAGCGTGTCGATACCTTCCAGGCTTTCCGCTGTTGGTGTGCGAGTCTTGCCGTACAGGCTGATGATCTTCAATCCGGTGTCACGATCGCGGGCGTCATCGACGGTCGCCTGGTCCAGCTTTCCGAAGAAGCCATGTTCGGGGCTGAACAACGTTTTCAGTTGAACATTGGGTGCGTCGTGGAGCAGTTTTACGGTGGAGACACCGTCGCGGTTGACGCCGGTGTGATTGGTGATCAAGCCGACTTTGCGCCCCGACAGTGCTTCAAAGTTGTCTCGTCGCAGCACGTCGATCCCGGTGAGCACTGGCGGGCCAGTGTCGGTCGATTGCGCTTGAGCGACTTCGGAGAAGACGCCGACGTTGCAGCAGACAAAGGCGATGGCCAAGTTCCAAATCAGTCGTGACAAGGTTGAATCAGTCAATCGGAGTCTCTGGTTGGCGAGGAAGAAAACCACTTGCCACATAGCCTACACCGAAGGTCGCGAGCGAACCGATGATGGGATACCACGGCCAGGCGATCGGGGTCGCGAATTTCACGCAGGTCAAAGTGGCGACGGCAAATCCGATAGCGACCAGCGTGCCCGATTGATGGGCTTTGGTGGTGGCGATGCCCAGCAGAAAAACTCCCAGCAAAATTCCCACGGTGAATCCGGCAATCGCCAGTGCGTCCCCGACGACGCTGCGGGAGACATAGCTGGCCCCGATCCCGATGACGATTTGTGCCAAGCCAAACAAGACAGTCATTCGCCGACTGATTTTCAGCAGATGATCGGCCGCCGGTTCATCACCGCGACGTTCTGCCAGCGGCCGGTAGAAGTCGTTCACCGCCGCGGCGGCTGACGAATTGAGCGAACTGGAAAGGGTGGACATGGCGGCGGCGAACACCGCGGCCAGTGTGAATCCGATCACACCCACCGGCATGTAATCCACGATGTAGCTGGCAAAAACCTGATCGTTGTGCTCGAACGTCTGAGGATGCACCAGCGAATAAAAACCGGCCAGGGCGACACCCAACAATAGAAACAGAGTGAACTGGGCCAGCACCACCAAACCGCTCAGCACCAACGCTCGGCCGGCATCACGCCTGGAAGGTGCCGAAAGGTATCGCTGGACCATCATCTGGTCGGTGCCGTGTGTTCCCAGCGTCAATACCGCGCCGCCAAACAGCCCAGCCCAAAACGTGTAGGGATCGGTCCAGAACGAAAACGACTCGAAAGACGGAGAACGGAAATCGAAAACCTGAAACTTGCCGCTTGACGTTCCGAACTGCAAAAATTCTTCCCAGCCACCAGGAAACGAACGAATCAGTAAAACAAGCGCGACCGATCCGCCGATCATGTAGATGACAAACTGCAAACAGTCGCTCCAGATGACCGCCTTCATGCCGCCCAAAAAAGTGTAGACGATGGTGGCGATCCCGATCGCAATGATGCAGAAATGAAGGTCCAAGCCGAGAACTTTTTCCAATGCGATGCCGGCTAGGAACAACCTTAGTCCGTCGCCCAGGTTTCTGGCGACCAGGAACATCGCCGAGGCGACTCGTTTGGTCGTACCACCGAACCGTTTCTCAAGCACTTCGTAGGCGGTGAAGATTTTTCCTCGAAAGTAAAGTGGTAAAAGAATGATCGCCACCAGCAACCGGCCGACCACAAAACCGATCGCCAGTTGCAGAAACCGCATGTCGCCACCTTCGGCAAAAGCGATCCCCGGTACGCTCAGGAAGGTCGCAGTGCTTGTTTCGGTGGCAACGATCGAACCCAAAATGGCCCACCAGGGAACATCGCGGCCGCCCAGCAGATAGCCGGCAAGATCTTTTTGGCTTCGCCCGACCCATGAGCCAAGCAAAACGACTCCCAGCATGTAGGTGATGACGATTGCCGCGTCGATCCAATGGATGGCCAAAACAGGATTCGCATTCAAGAGTCGGCCTGTCCCAAGCCGACGGCGTGTTTTTGATTTTGGGGCTCGGAAACGCCGGTTGGGGACAAGCCGGTCTTTGGTTCCACTGCCTTCAAGTTAGAATGCCGATTGTGGGCCAGCCATGAACAAAGAACAACCAAGCACCATCGAACATCTGACCACCGAAGCGCGCAATCCCGCTTCGGAGGCGATCGATTCGTTGTCGGCGATCGAAATCGTACGGCTGATGAACGAGCAGGACGCCGGCGTGGCGGCGGCAGTGGGGCGGCAAGCCGAACCGATTGCTCGGGCGATCGAGGCGATTGCGGAAAGAATTCGCGGCGGCGGGCGGCTGATCTACATCGGCGCGGGAACTTCGGGGAGGCTGGGGGTTCTGGATGCCAGTGAATGCCCGCCCACCTTCAGCACGCCGCCTGAACTGGTCATCGGACTGATCGCTGGCGGCCACCAGGCATTGACCCGAGCGATCGAGGGTGCCGAAGACATTGCCGATCATGGTCGGCGCGATTTGATGGAGTCACGCTTGTCGGCTCAAGACGCTGTGGTCGGAATCGCCACCAGCGGACGAACGCCTTACGTGATCGGGGGCCTCCGCTATGCGCAAAGTTTGGGGGCGGCGACGATCGGATTCAGTTGCAATGCCAGGAGCGAGTTGAGTGCGTATTCGCAGATCATGATTTCGCCCATTGTCGGTGCGGAAGTGATCAGCGGTTCTACTCGAATGAAGGCGGGCACGGCGACCAAGATGGTGCTGAATATGTTGACGACCGGCGCCATGGTGAGGCTGGGAAAAACGTTCGGCAATCTGATGGTCGATCTGCGCGCCACCAACGAAAAGCTGACGCTTCGGTCGCGGCGAATTGTTGCCGAAATGACGGGGCTTGATCCCGCTGATGCGAAGTTGCTGCTGGATCGGTGCGATGGAGAAGTGAAGACGGCGATTGTGGCCCAGCAGCGATCGGTCAGTCCGCAGCAAGCCCGCCAGTTGATCGATGACGCTGGCGGTCATCTGCGACAAGCTCTCGAAAAACCGGACACAACATGATGTTGCCTGACATGGTTCTTGGCGTCGATGGCGGCGGCAGCAAGACCGACGTTTGGCTTGCACGCAGCGAAACGTCCGGCAGACACAAGGTTGTCGGGCGGGGACAGTCGGGGCCGTCGAATCCGCAAACCGGTTCGGTTGCCGCCGCGATCGAAAACGTGGACTTGGCGATTACTGCGGCATTCGACAACGCGGAAATCGGACGATGCAGCGTGGCCAGTGCTTGCATTGCGCTGGCCGGTGCCGGGCGCAGGGAAGAGCAGGAACAGATTCATCAGTGGGCCGACCGGGCGGGGGTGGCCAAGCGGATTCTGATCACCAACGATGTGCTGCCGATTTTGTATGCGGCCAATCGCGACGGTATCGGGATCGCATTGGTCGCCGGCACGGGGTCGTTGGCGCTGGGACGAAATGGATCGGGCGAAACGGTGCGCTGCGGAGGTTGGGGGCCGTTGCTGGGTGACCAAGGCAGCGGTTACGACATCGCCAGGCGAGGCTTGCGGGCAGCGGCACGGGCGGCCGATCACCGCGGCCCCAGTACTCGGCTCTTGGAATTCTTCTTCACCCATTTCCAGATCGGCGAGGCGAGTGAATTGATCCGAGCCGTTTACTCCGACGAAATGGACCGCGCAAAAATCGCCTCGCTCGCCCCCCTGGTCATTCAGGCTGGCCGGCAGGGAGACGCGGTGGCTGCCGAGGTCGTTCAGCGAGCGGTTGGCGAGCTCGCCGAGTCGATCCGCATTGTCGCAAAGAAGCTCTCGTTTGGCGGCGATGATTATGTTGTGGCGCTGTCGGGAGGTCTGCTGCTGAATGAGGAAGGATTCCGACAACAGCTATGCAACCGGCTTCTTGACGGTGCGCATCGGCCCGCGAAATTTTCCGTGGTCAGGCATCCGGTCGAAGGCGCCGTGATTCTGGCAACCGACCCATCCGCAGGGAGTCTGTCGGGTTACAATGACGCGACGGGTGGACGGTGACTTGAAAGGGAACGAATGCCGGCAATACCTGCCAGAAAATGTTTCCAGGCGACGGTTGTGGCAAGACTGATCGTGCTTGGCCTGGTCTCCGTGCTTGCCCAGTGCAGAGCAAGCGCGGATGCGACCATCGATTTTTTTGAACGCGAAGTTCGACCGGTATTGGTCCTGCGATGTCAGCAGTGCCACGGGCCGAAAAAGCAGTCGGGTGGACTTCGCGTCGATTCGCTTTCGGCGTTGCTTGACGGCGGTGATCGCGGGCCAGCGATTGTTCCCGGTGATGCGTCGGAGAGTGTTTTGGTCCAAGCGATCAGGCATTCCGAAGACGATCTACAGATGCCGCCCAAGGGCCGCCTGAGCGATCGAGAAAAGGCTTCGATCGAAAGATGGATCGAGTTGGGGGCGCCGTGGCCGAAGGGGATGGAGACCACCGAAGCAGTTGAAGATCATCGCAGCCACTGGGCGTTTCAAAAACTGGTTCGTCCGGATGTGCCAGGACTTCAAGATGACGATTGGGCCGAAAACCGCGTCGATGCATTCATCAAATCGCGATTGGACGCAGCAGGTTTGTCGCCATCGCCGCCAGCCGACCGGCGAACACTGATTCGACGAGCCCACTATGCGCTGACGGGATTGCCGCCGTCGATCGAAAGTGTCCAGCGGTTTGTTGCCGATCCCGATCCCAGCGCTTATGTGCATCTGGTCGATCGGTTGTTGCAATCGCCGGCTTACGGTGAACATGGAGCGCGGCATTGGCTTGACCTCGCTCGTTATTCCGACACCAAGGGATACGTCTACGCGAGGGAAGAACGTCATTGGATTCATTCGTGGACCTATCGCAACTGGGTTGCCGGTGCTTTGAATGAAAACATGCCCTACGACCGTTTTCTGTTGTTGCAACTCGCGGCGGACCAGGTGGACGATCGTCGCCGGGGCGATTTGGCGGCGATGGGTTTCCTGACGTTGGGGCGCCGATTCTTGGGCGCCAGTCGCGACATTATTGACGATCGAATCGACGTGGTTTGTCGAACCATGTTGGGGTTGACCGTCAGCTGTGCGCGCTGCCACGATCACAAGTACGATCCGATTCCGACGTCCGACTACTATTCGCTTTACGGCGTGTTTGACAGCTGTAGTGAACGACGTGTGTTGTTGGAAGGTCAACAGGGTTCACAAGAATTTCGAACCGGTCTGAACGAACGCCAAGACGCTCTTGATCAGAAACTGCAGGCAAGCCGCGAAGAATGGTCCGGTCGCTGTCGAGAGCGCGTGGCCGATTACCTGCATGCTCAAAGCGAACTGCACAAGTATCGCGTTGACGGGTTCGACCAGATTTTTCAGAAGTCGGATCTGCTGCCGGCTTTTGTGTGGCGATGGGAATCGTATTTGTACGAAGCAAAGCGTCGAAACGATCCGATCTTCGTTCCCTGGCACGCGTATCGTGAACTTTCCGAGGCCGATTTTGCGAAACAATCTGAAGCGGTGACCCGGAGGCTGCACGAACCCTCTTCACCGGCGATCCATTCGATTGTCGCCCAGCGGTTTTCGACGCCGCCAAAAAGTTTTCAGGAGGTCACCGATCGGTACGCTGCTCTCTTTGCCGAAACCAAGACAGCTTGGGAAAACGCGATTCAGCGAACAAAAGAGCTCTCGGTCAAGCCGCCGTCCAAGTTGGACGATCCGCAAGCGGAACAACTGCGACAAGTCCTCTACGGGCCCGATTCGCCCTGCACCGTTCCCGACGAACCGATCGTTCACAGCGAAGGGTTTTTCGATTCGTCGACTTGCGGAGATCTGTGGAAAAAGCAGGGGGAAGTCGATCGGTGGATCAACCGTTCTGATCCCAGCCAGCGGTATGCGTTGATTTTGGTAGATCGATCGACGCCGACCGAGCCCCGTGTTTTTCGGCGCGGCGATCCGCAACGCAAAGGTGACTCCGTTCCGCGGCAGTTTCTTTCCCTGCTGCGTGATGATGGTGAGGCTCCCTTCCAAAACGGCAGCGGTCGAATCGATTTGGCCCGATCGATCATCGATCCCAACAATCCGCTGACCGCTCGGGTGATCGTCAATCGAATCTGGAGCCGCCACTTTGGCCAGGGATTGGTGACCACGTCCAGCGATTTTGGAGTCCGCGCCGCACCGCCGTCTCACCCGAAGCTGCTCGATTGGTTGGCGTCGCAATTCATCGAAGAAGGCTGGGATTTGAAAAAATTGCATCGTCGAATTCTGCTCTCGAAGACCTTCCGGCAGTCTTCGGCTCCCGAGCTTGATCACCAGCGTGCGATTGCCCAGCAGGTCGATCCTGAAAACCGTTTGTTGTGGCGAATGAATCCGCGCCGGCTTTCGTTCGAGGAGTTTCGTGATGCGCTGCTGGCAGCATCGGGCCAGCTCGATCGGCGTACCGCGGACCGGCCGATCAAACTGTTTGACGAACCTTTTTTTCCTCGCCGCACCTTTTATGGGTTTGTCGATCGTCAGTATCTTCCGGGAACCTTGCGGGTCTTTGATTTCGCCAATCCCGATTTGCACGTTCCCAAGCGAGCCGAAACGACCGTTCCACAGCAAGCGTTGTTTCTGATGAACCATCCGCTGGTTTTGAAGCGCGCCGTGGAGCTGGCGAAACTGGCCAAGGCGGATGCGGGGCCGGAGCAACCGGTGCGGGAAATGTTTCAACGCACGTTGCAAAGACAACCGACTGGAGAAGAACGGGAACGGGCCATGATGCTTGTTCGTCAGGCGGAGGCGATTCCGGCGATCACGCCACCAGTGACCGCCGTCGATTGGCAATACGGATACGGCAGTTTGGACGAAACGAAGGAGCGCGTTGTCGACTTCCAACCTCTTCCGCATTTTGACGGCCAGGCGTGGCAAGGGGGACCGAAATGGCCAGACCCCAAACTTGGCTGGGTTCAACTGACCGCGACGGGCGGCCATCCCGGCAACGACCGCAAGCACGCTGCGATTCGGCGTTGGACCGCCAATCGGCAGATGAACATTCGCATTCGTTCGGACCTGGTACATCAACGCCCGCCCGGTGACGGTGTCCGAGCGTTTGTGGTGGCGTCGAACCAGGGCGTTTTGTGTTCGGCAAAAGTCCATCAGGACTCTGCCGAGTTGAATGTCGATTCGCTGACGGTTTCTGCCGGCGATACCATTGATTTTGTCGTCGACATTGGCGATGTGCTCAACAGCGACGAACATCAATGGATCCAGACGATTGAGCCGATATCCGCCGATCAGGCAGGATCGAAGTGGAATTCCCGAGCCGATTTCACCTTCCAGCAGAGACCTCAAATGGGTCCCTGGGAGCAGTTGGCTCAGGTGTTGTTTTGTACCAATGAATTCGTATTTGTTGACTGAGAGCAAACGCGTTCCACTGTGAGGAATGAATGGTCCACCCGAATCGATTGCATCACCAGCTGGCTGCTGAATCGGCGTTGCCGCTGAGTCGGCGTTGTTTGCTGCAACGTTCGGCGCTGGGCCTGGGCGCTTTGGCGCTGGCCGATATCGCGGCCGACGAGGACAAGACTGCCGCCGCGGCGGAGGTGTCCAGTCCGCTAGCCGTACGACCGCCCCATTTCCAGTCTCGCGCAAAGCATGTCATTCATTTCTTTCTCAATGGCGGGCCGTCGCACGTCGACACCTTTGATCCCAAGCCGGCGCTAGCGAAATACGCGGGGAAAACGCTTCCCGAAAACCTGCGAACCGAACGGAAGACCGGCGCCGCCTTTGCATCCCCGTTCAAGTTTCGACGCTACGGCCAATCGGGAATCGAGGTGAGCGAGTTGTTTTCGCAAACTGCCGCGCACATCGACGACATCGCGGTGGTTCGTTCGATGTATGCGCACGCGCCCAACCACGAACCGTCGTTGATGCTGATGAATTGCGGTGATTCAGTGCAGGCAAGGCCCAGCGTTGGGGCCTGGTTGCTGTACGGGTTGGGGACGGAGAATCGTAATCTGCCCGGTTTCATTGCCATGTGTCCCGGCGGGTTGCCGATCAAGGACAACGAAAACTGGCAGTCCGCGTTTCTGCCCGGCGCTTTTCAGGGAACCTACATTGATTCCAAGCATACGGAATTCAATCGGTTGATCGAAAACATCGAACACCCGCACATCTCCACCGCCCAGCAGCGCCGGCAGCTGGACTTGTTGCAGCATTGGAACCAGCAGCACCGGCAGGCGCGGATCGATCCGCGTCTTGACGCGCGAACCCAGAACTACGAACTCGCTTTCCGCATGCAGCGAGACGCCGAAGAAGCGTTTGATTTGTCGGACGAACCAACTTACATCCGCGATCTGTACGGTGGCGGTGTTCACGCTCGGCAGACCCTGATCGCTCGGCGATTGGTCGAACGGGGTGTTCGCTACGTGCAACTATGGCACGGTGCCGGACAACCATGGGACAACCACGAAAACATCGCTGGTACGCATCGCGAGCTTGCCGGACAGATCGATCGCCCGATCGCCGCCCTGCTGACGGACTTGAAACAACGCGGGTTGTTGGAAGAGACGCTGGTGTTGTGGGGCGGCGAATTCGGACGGACGCCGACCGTTGAACTCGGTGGTGACGGCAATCCCAAACAGGGTCGCGATCACAATCACTACGGTTTCACAGTGTGGCTGGCCGGTGGCGGGATCAAAGGAGGCACTGTCCATGGCGCGACCGACCAGTTTGGATTCAAGGCGGTTGAGAACCGCACCAGCGTGCACGACCTGCACGCCACGATCCTGCACACGCTAGGGCTCGATCACGAGCGACTGACTTATCGCTACGGCGGCCGAGACTTCCGATTGACCGACGTGCACGGCCACGTGATTCACGAAATCCTTGCCTGAATCGATTGCGACGTTACATTCGCTTGGGCCGGTAAAGATCCAAATCGGATCGGCCAGCCAGCCCCGCGTAGAGATCAACGATTTGGCGCAGGCCCGCGTGAAGATCACGTTCGAGATCCTCGGATCTCCGCTCGCCGATTCGAAAAAAGTAGGGCGCGGGAAGCGGGAAATCGACATCCATCGATGGTGACGTGCCGATCGCCAGCACGACCGCTTCGGCGTCGATCGTGTCCCCGCCGGCAATCTTCAAGCGAAAATCGGCTGGAATGTCAGCGATATCTTCGTCCGGCTGTTCTGGCTGGACGGGCACCGTGGTGATGTTTGTTACCTGGGCAGGCACTTGCAATCTGCCGGCCAATAGATCGGAATGAACGAGGGGAACGAGGGCGTCGTCGATCCACTGGCCATAGGTCATCGGCAGAACCTGCTGCGAGTTTTCCGATTGAGTGGCCAGAGCGGAAATCGCTAGCGGTGAAAGGCAGCGGTCAGGCAGCATCGGCAGTGGGTCGTCTTGGCAATCCCGCATCGAATGACCGACCGCATGGCCCTCCAGCAGTGTCACGTTGTAGCCGAGAAAACGTCCATACAAGGCCGCCTCGATTCCCAAAACACCCGCACCGACCACCGCGATTGTGCCGGGCGGGTCGAGGGTCATTTCCGAATCGGTGACGTGGGTCATGAAGTGACGTGGCGAGCGAGGTTGGTGGGGTGAGACTGTTGTTTGCCGATGCGAAAGGCGTCCAGGTCAACAGCGGGCTCTTTTCCTAGCACAAGATCGGCAAGGGTAACAGCCGTCGCCGGCGAGAGATGAATGCCGCTGCGAAAATGCCCAGCCGCGACAAAAACGTTTTCCGTCTGCGGAACTCGGCCGATCATCGGAAACCCATCAAACGTCAGCGGCCGCAACCCCGACCAGCCTCCGGCCACCTCCGCGCCCGCCAACTGCGGAACCAGGCCAACCGCAAATTCACGCAGTGCCGTCAGCATCGAATCGGTGGTGTTGATGTCGAACCCGACTTCTTCCTCGCAGGAACCGACCAGGGTGTGGCCGTCGTCGCGACAGACCACGTAGCGATGGCCGACGTTGAGAATCGAACCGAGCAGCGGTTCGGCGGTCTTCAGCAATACAATCTGTCCGCGGACCGGCACGACACTTGATTCCAGTTTCAATGCCGGCGCGATGCGACCGGTCCATGCTCCCCCACAAACCACCAGCCGATCCGCTTCCAACCAGCGGTCATTCAGGTGGACCGACGCTGATTGTGGATTCCAGCGCACGTCGTCGACGGCCGCATTGCACCGAATCTTGACCCCGGAAAGTTCGCAGGCTGCGGCGAGCGCGCGAAGGTAATCGGGGCAGCGAACCTGGCACTCATCGGGCACCCACCAGGCCGCCATCTCGCTGGACGCGCTGAGGTTGATCGCCGGTTCGCGGTGGAGCAATTCGGCGGGCGAAACTGTTTGGCAGGAAATTCCCAGACTGTGCCAATAATCGGTCATCCCGATCATGCTGGCCCGTTCGCCAGGCGAGTCGGCAAGGTACCAGCCGCCGCAACGTCGGTAACCGGGATCGATACCGGTGATCGCCTTCAGTTGGTCGGCCCAGGTTGGAAACAACTCGTGAGACAATCCTCGCAAGCGATCGATGGGATCGGTGGCCGTGGACAGTTTTGCTGGAGGCAGGATCCCCGAAGCGCTCCATGATGTCGCTTTGCCCACTTCGGCCAGCCGTTCCAGCAAGGTCACATCGTCGCCGCGACGGGACAATTCCCAGGCCACTGCCAGTCCGATCGCGCCGCCGCCCAAGACAAGGGTTCGATTCTTCACCGCGTCGACTCCCCGGTCTCCAAAATCTTCTCCATTTGTCGCAACAAATTTCGGGAGCGATCGGCACTTTCCTCACCCAGCCGTTTGCCGAGCCGATCCAGTTCCGCGACCGTGTCGATGTCTTCGGCGACCGGCAGCAATCCCAGCGACAATCCGGACTGCGCGATTCGATCGCAGGTGATCCGAAACACCTCCGGCTCGCTCCAGGGTACATCATCAAAGATCGGTTCCAGGCGGCTGCTCCACGGGCCGCGCAGTCCGATCAAGTAGTAGCCTCCGTCGACCGCAGGACCCAGCACCACGTCGTGGTGGTCCAGTAGCTGGGCGGCCTGGCGGATCGTTTGGTCATTCAAGGTCGGGCAGTCGGCACCGATCAAGACGGCTGACAGTGGAGTTTGCGGCGAATCGTCGCCGGGGCCGGCGGTCAGATAGCGGCCGAACCAGTGTGACATCCGTTGCCCCAAATCGCCCTCTCCTTGGGGGACAACTTGCCAAGAATCGTCCAACTTTTCTACTTTCAGGAACTCCGAAAACCGGGCCGTTTGCCGGTCCGGCGCGACACACAGCCAGCGAGAATCGCCGCAGTGACGCAAGGTTTGGCACAGGTGGCCGGTGAACAAACGATGAAGCCGGGCGGCGGCCGACATTCCGACCGCCGCACCCAGTCGCGTTTTCACCTCGCCCGGCGTCCAGAATTTGGCCATCATTCCCAGAATCAGCCGGCTCCCATCTCGATGGGGCCGCTGGCGGATCGACGGCGTGGAGGTCGATGAATCGGGTTGATCGGGATCGGGGGGTAAATTCAAGGCTCGTCACCCCAACCGGCGGATCGACAGCGTGAATCGCTTCGCGTACCGCTTGAAGTAGATTAGATTAAGAGACAGGACGGGATCCAGCGTCTTATCTTTGACAAACGTCCTGGATTGTGGAACGGTTGGTTATCCGCCCGTTTCAAAACTGTTATCTTCTCACACCATCGCTACTATCTCCATGGGGTCACGGTCGGCAGCCCATGTCGCAGCTAACACCGGAACGATTTCTTGAAATGGTCGCCAAAAGCGGCCTGGTGCAGCAGAAAGCGCAGGATCGCTTGGTGGAGAAGATTCGCGCCAAGTACGAAGGGAGCTTGCCGCCGAATCCCAAAAAGGTAGCCGCCTTCTTCAAGAAGGAGGAACTGCTGACCGATTGGCATATCGAAAAGCTATTGGGAGGCAAGTACAAAGGTTTTTTTCTCGGCAAGTACAAGCTGCTGGGGCACATCGGCACAGGCGGGATGAGCAGCGTCTACCTGGCACAGCACACGCGGATGGGCGACCGCCGGGCGATCAAGGTGTTGCCCAAGTCACGCGTCAAAGATGCGACGTACCTGGCGCGCTTTCAGTTGGAAGCCAAGGCGATCGCGACGTTGAATCATCCCAACATTGTGCTGGCCTACGACATCGACAACGAAGGCGATGTGCACTACATCGTGATGGAATTCGTTGACGGGATCGATTTGCAGCAACTGGTCAAACGCGATGGAGCGCTCGATTGTTCGACCGCTGCCGAAATGATTGGCCAGGCGGCAAGAGGCTTGGAACATGCCCACGAAAAGGGTGTCATTCATCGCGACGTCAAACCTGCCAATTTGCTGATCGACAAAGATGGCATGGTCCGGCTGCTGGACATGGGATTGGCCCTGGTGACCGCTGGCGATGAAGAATCGTTGACGGTGGCCAACAACGAAAACGTGCTGGGGACGGCCGACTATCTTGCTCCCGAACAGGCGCTCAATAGTCACACGGTCGACCATCGGGCCGACATCTATGGGCTCGGTTGCACGTTGTATTTCTTGTTGACCGGAAAGCCGCCGTTTAGTGATGGTACCCTGGCCCAGCGGATCGCCAAACACCAAACCGAGATGCCGACTCCCATCCGGCAACTGCGCGCCGATTGTCCCGGTGAGCTGGAAGGGATTTGTGTGAAAATGATCCAGAAGGATCCCGCCTACCGATACCAGAACGCAGGTGATGCTGCCGAAGTGTTGGAGAGGTTTGTCGCTGCCGTGCCGAAAGGCCAACGCGTCATTTCCGGTCTTGGGGCTGAGCCCGGCTTTGAAGTGGACGAAGGTTCCTCGTCGATTTCGCTGGACGAAGGAGATCGATCGTCGACCATTCCCGGTGATACGGTTACCAACAAGAACGACGACACGCTGGCCAGCAACCGTGCCGAATTGATTCGCGGCAAGGGAATCAGTTCCAGTGATAGTGGGCGCCTGGTCGAAGTGAAACCTCGCCCCGACTTGGTCGAAGGCAGTTTTCTGGATTTGCAACTGGAATCGGGATATCGGCCTTCGGCAGACCGTGATGAAAAAAGTCCTCCGCAACCACCGCAATTCGAGGCCGAACGAACGTCGGGGAAATCAGGCGTTCATCTTGGTGACGATTCGGACGTTTACCACACGCAGTCGGGCCAACGATCCTCTTCCGGATCGCTGCGCAAAAAAGGGTTGGACCCGATGTTGATTGGGGCGCTGATCACTGCTCTGTTCATCGTCGCCGCTGCGCTCGGTTTTTTCTTGGCTCGCGTGACCGGCTAACGACTGCCGAAAGTATGCCAATGACCGTTGTTTTCCAGAGGCCCTACCGGTTCGTTCCGCCTCATCGTGGAAACCTCTGGCCTTCGTTCATTCAGACGTTTCGCCTGGTCGATCGGCACCTGAAAACCAAGGAGGGGGTCGTTGATCATGAGTGCCGCAACCTGGACCGGTTGCGGGCGTCGCTTGATCGTGGCGACGGCATTATTCTGGCCCCCAATCACTGCCGATACGCCGATCCCCTGGCGCTCGGTTGGCCCGCTCGACAGGCGGGCACGCATGTTTTCGCGATGGCGTCGTGGCACTTGTTCAACGAAGGCTGGTTTGATGCTTTCGCGATCCAAAAAATGGGCGGATTCAGCATCCATCGCGAAGGCGCCGATCGGCAATCGCTGGAGACGGCGATCGAGATTCTGGTCGATGCCCAGCGCCCGTTGATCCTGTTTCCTGAAGGAACAACCAATCGCACCAACGACGTTCTCAAGCCGCTGTTGGATGGTGTCGCCTTCATCGCCCGCTCGGCGGCCAAACGTCGCGCAAAAAAATCGGGTGGCAACGTCGTTGTCCATCCCGTCGGAATGAAGTATCTGTGCGTGGACGAAGATGTGACCACCTGGGTCGACCAGCAGCTCTCCGAAATCGAACGACGGCTGGGATGGTGCAGGCCCACCGATCAAAGCCTGCTGCAACGGATTGTTCGCCTGGCCGAAGCACTGCTCGCTTTGAAGGAAGTCCAGTACTTTGGCGAAACGAGATCGGGTCCCCTGCCCCAGCGGCGTGATGGCCTGATCGATCATCTGCTAAGCAGCTGCGAACAAAGACTTCAGCTTCAGTCGGCCGATGAGGATACGCGGAGCCGCGTGCGGACGATTCGCTCCGAAGTGGCCAAGCGATATTTTGACGGGTCGCAAGACCACGGCGGTCACAACGGAACCAGCGAACTGGCAAAATTAAAAAATGACGTTGTCGCGGCCGACCTGGCGCAAGAATTGTTGTCCTATCCCGATTGCTACTTGATGCCCGATCAGGTGACCGACACCCGGATCGTCGAAACCGTCCAACGAATGCAAGAAACGCTTTTCGGCAAGCCCGATGTGTCCCTCCCGCTCCGCGTTGTCATTGACTTTGGCCCGTCGATCGAAGTGCCCACCGCCCGTCCGCCTCGTGGCCAAACAGATCCTCTGATGGATCAACTGCGGGTACAGCTTTCCGATATGCTGACAGAATTGTCGAACGAAGCGAGACCGTTTCGGGCGTGATTCTTGTAGGCCGACTTGTCTCCAAGTCGGCGATCCTGAACTTCCACGCGAGACTTTTTCAACCAATGTTTCGCCAATCCCAATGACCAGGTACCAGGAGCAGTGTTGCGATGATCATCGGCGTCCCCACCGAAATCAAAACGGACGAGTATCGTGTGGCAATGTTGCCGGTTGGTGTGGAAGAGTTGGTTGCACGCGGTCATCAAGTGGTGATTCAGTCGGGGGCCGGTTTGGGTTCGGGGCTGCCCGATCACGAATACCTTCGGGCCGGCGCGAAAATGGCCGCCGCCGGCAGTGAGGTTTTTGCTCAATGTGATTTGATCGTCAAAGTGAAAGAACCTCAGCCAGAAGAATACGATTTGATTCGCTCCGGCCAATCGGTTTTTACCTACTTCCATTTCGCGGCCAGCCGAGATTTGACCGATGCGATGATCGCCACCGGTGCGTCATGCTTCGCTTACGAAACACTGCGCGATCAGCGGGGCGGATTGCCACTGTTGACGCCGATGAGCGAAGTGGCCGGACGCATGAGCATCCAGGAGGGGGCGAAGTTTCTGGAACGGCCGCAGATGGGGCGTGGCATTTTGTTGGGCGGAGTTCCCGGTGTGCCTCCAGCCCACATCACGATTCTTGGTGGCGGCGTGGTGGGATCCAACGCCGCCAAGATAGCAGCTGGATTTCAAGCCGATGTGGCAATCCTTGACGTTGATCTGGATCGGCTGAGGTACCTGGACGACATCATGCCGGCCAACGTCAACATGTTGTACAGTGACCGGCACATGATTCTAGAACAGCTCCAACGCGCCGACCTGGTGGTCGGTTCGGTACTGATTCCGGGTGCCAAGGCGCCGCAGTTGGTTCGCCGCGAGGATCTTCGCCTGATGAAACCGGGCAGCGTGGTGATCGACGTCGCTGTTGATCAAGGCGGTTGCATTGAAACGAGCCGACCCACGACCCACAGCGACCCCACCTACGTCATCGACGAAGTCGTTCATTACTGCGTTGCAAACATGCCCGGCGCTGTTGGACGCACCAGTACCTTTGCGCTATGCAACGCAACGTTGCCCTGGGTGATGCGGCTGGCAGAAATCGGCGCCGAAGGAGCCATCAGCGCGGCCGGACCGCTGCGCGACGCGATCAACATCCATCAAAGCAAAGTCACCAACCAGGCAGTCGCGAAAGCGTTTGATCTGGAGCATTCACCCTTCTAGGAAAATCGTCGGCGAGTTCTCCGAACTCGCTATTCCGGATTGTTCACGACTATCGTAGACGTAACAAGCAAACCCTTGCGGTGCCGGAACTTCGGTCGCCTGCGGGAAGTTTTTCGTCTCCCACGTTGCGCGCAAGCACGAACCGGTTTGCGCAGTTACGGCATGGTTTTGCGACCTCGGCCCGGCCTACGCGAATAATCCGGGCTAAGCGGTCGCGTAGAGCTGATAAAGCATCAAGTAAACCAGCACTCCGGTCACCGAGACGTACATCCAGATCGGATAGGCGTATCGGACCAGCCGTTTGTGGGCAACGATCCGTCCCTTCATTGCCAGAAAGACCGCTCGCAACACCAAAAAAGGGACGGTGATCGCCAGCACCAGATGGGTCAGCAGAATTCCGTAATAGGTATAGCGTGCCGCGTCGGGCGCAACCGCGGGGTCGGTCGGGAACCTTTTGTTCGGCTCGCCAGTCACCTGGTAGAGCGCGACTTTGTGAACCAGGTAAAGCAGCAGAAAGATCGCACTCACAGCCAGCGCCGCCAGCATGTACTTTTTGTGTACTCTTGCTTTGCCTTTGCGAATGTTGACCAATCCCAGTGCCAGCAAGACCGTTGCGATCGCGTTGAGCGCCGCCGTGGTATGCGGCAAATTGTCGGCCAGAAACTGCCAGCTCATTCACGATTCCTTGCTGATCATCTGGCGAATTTTTTCTTGCAAGGCTTCGTACTGTCTCGGATCGGGCCAGGTGTAGTAGTCGACAACCTTTCCTTCAGGATCGACCAGTACGAATCGTTCGGTGTGGAACTTTCGATTCACCGGCAATTTGTAGACTTCGGCGCCGACCCGGCGGATGTAGGTCATGTCGCCCGTCATGAACAGCCACTGGTCCTTGTCCGCGCCAAACCTTGCGGCGTATTCGCGAAGCTTGTCGGGCGTGTCGGTTTCGGGATCGCAGGAGATGGCAACGAAACGAACCCCCTGCCCCTCGAACATCTCCTGCAACTCTTGCAGCTTCTGGTTCTGTTGGATGCAGATGCTGGGACAGGTGGTGAAGAAAAAGCTGACCAGGTAGGGTTGTCCGAGCAGATCTTCGCTGGTGACCGTTTCGCCGCTTCGTTCGGTCAACTCAAACCGGCTCAGCCACTCTTCCCCCTCGGGTGGTTGGACAGGTTCGCCGGTGTACACCTCCCCTTCCGTGTCGCTGCCATCGTTGGTGTAAACCACTTCGTCCGGACGTGGGCCATCCGCTTGACGCGAGCTTCGAATCGTACGGACCAACAATCCCAGGCCGACACCGGCGGCCAAAATCAATGCGATGTGAGTTGCAGTTTTCATGACACGGTTTTCCGAGATGATCGTGTGCCGTCAAGAGGGGGATTTCAAGCGGATTGAGACCAGGGAATGACAGGCTGGAATCCGCCCCCGCGTAAGCCGGCGGTCAGGCAAGCACGTCCACTTTGCGACTACCTCGCATCAGCCACCACGCCAGCGCCGTCGTGATGATTGCCGCCGAAAGGGTCACGATCCAGCAGGCAAAATGGGATGGGGCAAAACCGGCAGCGGCAAAGTCGACTTCCGGATAGAGCAAACGACGCATTTCGACCATCGAATAACTCAGCGGATTCAACCTCATGATACCACCCAGCAGCATCTGGCCTACCGTGGAATCGTCCCCCATCGCCGGAATCGGAAAGAACGAACCGCTCAGCAGCCACATCGGCATCAGCCCCAACATCATGATGGCGTGAAAACCTTGGGTGCTTTCCATCGGCCACGCCACGATCATTCCCAGAGAACACATGGCCACGGCGATCAGGGCCAGCAGCATTAGCAAAGGGACCAGCATCCAGCTCGGCGAGATCGTTCCGAAGACCAACACCATCACCAGGAACACCAACGCCTGCACCCAGGCAATCGCCGATCCACCGACCACCTTGCCAGCCAGCACCGGCCAGCGGCCCACTGGAGCGACCAGTACCGACTGCATGAAGCCCTCGCGACGGTCCTCGATCACCGAGATGGTCGCAAAAATCGCGGTGAACAAGACGATCAGCGCGACCGTGCCGGGAAGAAAATAGTGGCTGAAATCCTGCTGGCCAGCGGCGGCAAAACTGCCCTGCAGCCCCGTGCCAAAAAGCAGCCAAAACAACAACGGCTGCAAGATCGCCGCAGTGACCCGATTGCGCTGACGAAAAAATCGAGTCCATTCCCGCCGCGCCAGCATCCACGCCGCCGCAAACTGGTCCACCACCGAAAACGCCATCATTCCCATCGCCGGTGTCGGCGACGCATCTGGCTGAACGTCTGGATCTGCTGCGACAGACACGGTCTGTTTGACGTGAGTTTGGTGGTTGCGAAGATCGAAGGTGGCACGATGGGCAAACGATCATCCATCAACAGCAAAAACAAATCAAGCGCCATGACGCGACGTCAGGACGTTGCTGGTTCCCACTGTTCACCCTGCAAATCCTGCCGAAAACCACTTGCCGACCATGAATGATGGAACCACGAAGACCGCGAAGGACACGAAGGGGAATTGGATGATTCTCTGCAGAGCGAGATTGTAAAAGCTTGTTTTCCGAACCAGTTTCTCACCTTCTCTACGAACTCGCTCTTCATTTTTCATGAGAGTGAATTAGCGGCGATGATTGTTCCTCCTTCTTGCACGCTGTTCGTAGAAGTGGGGAACACTCATCGCCGCTAATCTTCACGAACCGAGTGGTCGAAATCCACGAGTGCTTGAAATTTGGCCTGTAGCTACACGACGATGGGCTGTTCGTTTTCTTCTCCCAACTTCCTCGAACGCAGAGCTTTCAAATCAAATAGCGTCATTTGTGCGGAACAGAATCGGTACGATTGGGCGTACTATCATCTTCTTGGCCATAGGGTATCCGTTGTTGCGCGAGATACTGAACCTGAAATTGTTAACCAAGATGGAGAAGGACGCTGCGTCCGTGGAACAGCCCAGTGATGACGACAAGGCCTAACAAATCACTCAACCGGAGCAGCGGTTGGGCTCGAAATCGCAATTGAAAGTCGCTGGCCGCCGCCTAGTTAACTCACCCGTTCTGCGAGTAAGTTGTGGATGCTCGAACACATCTCATGAATCGTCTTGGCGACTCCGACGACGGACGCCAATACTGCCTGCACTTTGTACGAACTTGATTGCTGATCGATCGACATCCAAATTCCTGGATAGATCGTGATTCGTTATGCCGTAGAAACAGATGGCGATTGCATTTGAACTTGTAGTGGATTTTGGCGGAGACAGAGAATCCGCTGAACGCTGTCACCAATGGCTTGAATCCCGAATCAGACCGGTTCATATCGATGAATTCACGATCAGCATTCATCGTCCACTGATTTCGGGGTATCCATATACGAATCCAACTCGCTTCAAAGTGTCGGTTGTGCCCGCAAATGTCGGCTGCGCTGTTGCGATTGATGACACTGACGACCGGATACCTCTAAACGACGACCAACTCTCAAGGCTCGGCCTATACCTCTACGAATTGCTTCGCGGTGCTCCCGACTATCAACTCGCGATGGTCGGTTGGGATGTTGACTTTTTACTTGACGTCGATGAACTCAATGCAGATTGGGCATCAGAAATCGGCGATGGTTCAATTGGTGGTCTCGTTGCAAACAAGTCGCTCCTGCATCAACTACCAACGTCGGATTACTTCGTGGACTTTGATGACCTACACGTTTGGATACCTTACACTGGTTCTGAGGCAATTTGACGCCGACAAACGGCACAACCAACTAGTCTTTGACATCGCGAGGCACGAGCCGATGTTCAAGCGGGTACGTCTTGGCAAGCGTTGTTGATTGATCCACTGATGCCGCTTTCTTTGCGTCTTAGCGCCTCAGCGTCTTTGCGTTCAATGGTAGTGGCGATCGTCGTTGGATTGCGAGTTCACGTTGACGTCGAGTTCGTGTCTTTCCACACCGCATCGACGTTTCGGTCAATGCAACCGCGTTGGGTTTTGTGTTGGCTCTCTGTGGCAATTCTTCCCCTGCTCACTTCGGTGGTTTGTCACTGCTAATCGCGATTTCGGTTTCACCACGAAGGGTACGAAGTCCACGAAGAAGTTGAAGCGTACAAACTTCGGCCTGTTCGCGTTCTTCATGGTTTCGATCTCGATCTGATTCGCATTGCGATGCGTGACGGAGCGGTGGTTGTTCGGCCTGTAAGCAAATGCCATTCCTTTTTTGCGGTGACTCTCGTTGGATTGATTCCGTTCGACGGTTCGTTGGATCCTTCGTTCAGGGTAACCGCCGCAAGTCCGTGTTTTAGTGCGTTCGTGGGGCAATCGGGCAACGACTCACTCACCACAATGATTGGCATGAAGCCAGCCTTAAGTAGGGAGTGGCGGGAAGAGAATCGGAGATCAAAAAGCCCTTCGTGTTTCAACGCATGCCGATTGATTCGGACTGTTGCTGGTTCGCTGTTGACCAATGTTGTCAACAACGCCCGGAATCATTCGCTTGCGCGAATCGAAAATCGGCAACGGTTTTGCATCAAGAAAAGTTTGACAACGCGCAGGGGATCGGTATAACGACTGATGGTACTCAGGCAGAGTCTTTTCAAATGGGGATTTGGGCACATGGCGAACAAGTTCGTTCGCGTCTGCTTGGTTGGGCTTCTTTCAATTCATGCGCTACTGCTGGCGCATTCGGCGAAGGTACATAGTCCGACTTGGGACGAGGTGGGGCATCTGGCCGCCGGGATCTCGCATTGGGAACTCGGCCGCGTTGACCTCTACAGCGTCAATCCACCCCTCGTTCGAACCATTGCCGCTGCCCCGGTTGTGTTGTTTTGTCGTCCACAAATGGACTGGGACATTTACCACAGCGATCCTTCCTTGCGAAGTGAAGTCTATCTGGGACGGCGGATGATCGAGTTGAATGGCGAAAATTCGCTTGACCATTTCTTTATCGCGCGACTCGCCGTTTTGCCGATTGCATTGATCGGCGGTTGGCTCTGTTTTCTTTGGGGTCGAGATCTATTCGGTGACGCTGCGGGGCTGATTGCGCTTGCCCTCTGGACTTTCTCGCCCAACGTGCTTGCCTACGGCAGTGTCATCACACCGGATCTTGGTTCTGCAGTCGCGGCAATCGGCAGTAGCTACGTCTTTTGGCGGTGGATGAAAACACCAAATTGGTCGTGGTCGTTGACTTTGATGACGGCTGTCGCTTGCGCGATGTTGACCAAAAGTGTGTGGTTGATGTTGCCGGCAATGTTCTTGGTGATCTGGGTTGGCCGGACGCTGATCACGCGACAATCGCAAGATTCCAAAGGTGAAGTTGCCACTGGATTGATCGAACGTATCCGCCGATCGATGGGCGGCCAGTTTGCGAAGTTGATCTTGGTAGCCGTGGTCGCGTTGCTGTTGACCAATGGGCTTTATGGATTCATCGGCAGCATGAAGCCACTGGGCGACTACACCTTTGTCAGTTCGCTTTTTTCAGGCGTGGAGACTGTTCGTGACCCCGAAGTTGACTGCGTCGGTTGCATCGGGTCGGTGAGTGGAAACCGCTTTGCGGGAAGTATGCTTGCGGGGCTGCCGATTCCGCTGCCAGCCAATTATTTGCAAGGGATCGATATTCAAATACGAGATTTTGAGCGAGGTCGGCATGATGTGAACTGGCAGAGCTACCTGCTGGGTCAGTGGAAGCAGGGCGGCTGGTGGTATTACTACATTGTGGGACTGTTTTGGAAGGTGCCGCTGGCCACATGGTTGATGATCAGCATCGGCAGTGTCTCTGCTTTGTTTTGGCGTCCCGATCGGCAGTTGATGACAGGTGTTTTCTGTCTTTGGTTGCCGGCGATTGTGTTGTTCGTCGTCGTCAGCGCCTGCACCGGTTTGAATCGTTACGTGCGATACGTGTTGCCTGTGTTGCCGGTGCTGTTCATTTGGGCATCCCAGCTGGGGCGGTTTGCCGACGCTGTGCACGGCCGGTGCGTGCGGGGGATTGCGATCGGCGTTTCGGGAGCGTTGTGTTTGTGGTTGGCGGTGGTGTCGTTGGCCAATCGTCCCAACCACTTGAGCTACTTCAACGAGGTCGCCGGCGGTGGGGAGTCAGGTCACAAGTTGCTTTGCGACAGCAACATCGATTGGGGACAAGACCTGCTGTTGGCGCGGCAGTGGATGAAGGACAACGTCGAGGAGCAGTCGGATGTTTATCTCGCTTACTTCGGCGCCTTTAGCCCCGTTCACGTCGGTATCGATCATCGGCTTCCTCCCGCGATCCCTTCCTCTCAGCTTGATCGCCGGACCCCGACGTTGGATCCGGGAATTTACATCATCAGCAAAAACTACCTTGTCGGTCACCCAACGCCTGCTCCCCGCGGCAACGGCCAGATCGCCTTTCCCTATTTTGGCACAGACGCTTTCACCTATTTCGCTGACATGACCGCGATCGATTCGATCGGACAGAGCATGTGCGTCTATCGCGTTGAAGCAGAAGCGTCGGAAAGTGCAAAGGCGAAACCGAATCCTTGGATGACAGCTTCCTTGAACCCTTTCAGGCAAGAAGATCGATGAAACGATTAGTTGAACGCCGTGAATTGCTGGTTGCCGTCACTGCCTGTACCGCGCTGGTTGCGGTGTCGGCTTACTTCATTTTTCGCTCGAAACAAAAGGAGGTACCGTCGCGGCAAATGCCTGTGAAGATTGACAGAGACGCGTTGGTTGAAGTGGGCGGGGTACGGCGGCCGATGAGCGATATCACGAGGAGCCCCGGCATTGAGTCGGACAGGCGTAACCCCGATATCGTGAAGCTGTTTGGTGAAGTTCCCTCGCAAGCCAAGGATGCCAACCCGGCTGTCCAGTCCGCTTACGAGGCGATCCAGGATGGAAAGAATCCGGAACGAATCAGCCCGGTGTTTTTGCCGGCTGACTTTGTGCTTGCCCAATACGAGGAAGACCCCGAAGCCTATTTGAATCGGCATGAACCGGGGCGAGTCTTTCAGTCGGCGCAACCCGGCGAAGGGGTGCCGGTGCTGGAGCTGGTTGGCGAGCAGCAGCACATGATCAATCAGGGAGAAAGTGTTCGGCTGTCGGTCAAAACGCTGCCGAACATGCCTGTGACTTTTGCATCGTTCGATATTGGCACGTTCGACAATGGATTGGCTAGCGTCACCGTCGCAGCCGATGACGCCGGCGTCGCAAAAGCGAGTTTTACAGGTTCACGAGGCAAGGTTGGCGAAGTCAACATTCTTGCAGCATCGCCAGTTGCGACTGAGCGAATTCATTTCAACGTGTTCGTTATTCCACCGACACCAGAAGAACGCTAAAGGGGTTTTGCGATGAAGGTTCCACAACTTTATCTCGCGGTCGGCGGCTTCATTTTGGCCGTTTGTTTAAGCGGTGTGATTTGGGCAGGCGGGACAGGACAGACGTCCGAGACGTCCGAGGAGAGCGGGACGGCCACACCACCGGTGCTGCCCGATCCGCCGGGCGGAGGAGGCGCCGGTTTTCCCGGCGGATTGAATCCGTTTTTACATTGCTTTGGTCGAGCGGGTTGCCCGGCCGACGGTGGGCCGGAGAGTCCAGAGAGCGGCGGAGAAGAAGGGGGCGACGAGGAAGGTGGTGACGAGGACTGCGAAGATTGCGGCGATGACGAATCGGGTGATGGAGGTGAAGCAGGCGATGGGGATGAGCCGGACGATGGCGGATCCAACGGTAATCCTTTTCTTCCCTGGTGCCCCTGTGCCGGCACGTCGTCCGGAGGAAACTCTTATGTCGACAATAGCTTTTACAACTACAACCACTGGGCGACCGACATTCCCAAGGTAGGCGGTTCGTCTGTCGAATTGGTTCGCTATTTCCGTTCCCGTGATCTGTTTGTCGCCGGTAGCTTTGGTCAGGGGTTCCTGTGCAGTTTTGATTTTCGCTTGCAGGTCAGTGACACCGGTGGATCGACCGATTTGGACGACGTGTTGGCCGCGGGGCCTTGCCACCTTCGCTTGCCGCATACCTCCGCCGCGCTCAACTTCTCGTTTGGCCAGAACAACGTTTTCAATCCGACGCATTCCTATCGCAGCGGCACACTGGAAATTCTGGATGCTCAGATGCAGGCAGCTGTTTCGCCGACAAACGACCAGCATTTTCCCGGCGCCCAGTACGCGCGCTTGAAGAATTCGGATGGCAGCGAGTTTGTGTTTGAATTGGTGATGGCACGATCGACTGCCGGTTGGGATCCCAACGTAACGCATCCCGTTGACGGCCGATTGATCTCGGCACGCAATCGGGATGGCGAAGGCTACGACATCACGTACAAAACCTGGACTCAAACCGAAATCGACCAGTCGCCGTCGCGATTGTGGCAGATGGATACGGTTACCGACGCGATGACGGCTCGCACGCTGACGATGAGTTATGACTCTGTCCAGCATGCAGGCGCGTGGGTGCTCAGCCAGATCACCGATTCCGCGGGCGGGCAATGGAGTTACAGCTATGGCGGCGGTTTTCTCAGTTCGATCACCTTGCCCGACAGCGCCGTCAGCACGTTTGATTTCCAAGACGCCAGTAACGGTTTGGTCGACATGGTCTTTGAGGATCTGTCGGCCGATCCCCAGCATCGCCGCAAAACGGCGACCTTCGCGGGAGCAGTTTCCACGATCAACGGACGCGTCGTGCCGACCTCCATCGGGATGGCGCGGGCAGTGAAAAACGCCGAAGGTGAATACTCTTACTTCAACTTCGTGGTTTCCGAAGGTGGAGGTAGCGGAACGTACGGAGAACATGGTTACGAAGAAACGGGCAGCGGTATCGAGGGCGATGCCTACTATTACTCGGCGATCTACTCCGGTGGCGGCCGAATGTATTTGGAGGTGACGTACGACGAGCACGCTTACAATCCTCAGGTTTGGATTCCCAAGTTGCATTTGGAAGATGGCTGGACGTTTGATACCGATAACGGAACAGTCACACTCACTGGCAAGCTGGAAGAGTCGTACGAAAAAGTCGCGACCGATAGTTTTGTCGACTTTCTCAACAACCGCCCCGACTCGATTCAAAATGCTGATGGCACGGTGATTGAACATCAGTATGACAATGCCAAGAACCGTATCTACAGCAAGTACAGCGACGGCACGATCGAGGCGTTCTGTTACAACTCCCAGAACCTGGTCACGCGAAAACGCGATCGGCTTGGCAATGTCACGCGATGGACTTATGACTCCGACGGCCGAGTTTTGACAAAGCAGGTGGGGTTGGTCGATGCTGCCAGCAATCAGCCGTCGATCGATCAGTACGGTGGAGCGATCGTTTACAATCGCTGCGCGACCAATGATGTTGCCACATCGGAGGCGGCGACTTGGACCTGGACCTACCATCCCACCGGCACCAACGGCGCCGGCAAGCTGGCGACGACGACCGATCCTTTGGGCAACGTCACCAGTTACGCCTACGATTCGGCTGGCCGGTTGACCACCAAAACCTATCCGCCGCTGACCGGTGGTGCGGCGGTGGTCGAAACTCGCACCTATGACAGCCACGGCCGCTTGGCGACGATCACCAACCCCGCGGGCCACCAAAAACAGTTCGTCTACGACACGCAACATCGACTGATCAGCACGCTGTACGACGACGGTAGCACCGAAGTGCGTGAGTACGGCAGCAACGCCAGTGCGAATGGATACGGGCTGCTGGTGAAATCGATCAATCGTGTGGGTGTGGTGACGACCTACGACTACGATGCTGCCGATCGTGTGATTGAAAAGGTCGTCGCTGCCGCGGTGATCGATTCCAACAGTGTGGAAGTCGCGACGCCCGAGATCGCTTCCACGATCACGTATGCCTATGTGTCGGGAACGGATGACGTTCGCGAGGTCGTGCAAGATGGGTCGGCGACGCGGCTGGTTTACGATTACCGCGGTCGGCCGGTTGAAACGATCATGTACGCGGACACCGCGACGCGATTGACGACGCAGAGTGTCTATCACAACCATCGGTTGATCTGCTCGGTAGACGCGTATGATCGTAAGACTTACTACGCCTACGATGCGACCGATGGCCGTTTGATCAGGACCGTCAAGGGAACGGTGCCGGAGTTTGAGGTCGCCCTGACCGATCCCAACGATCCGGCATACGATCCGTTCACGGCAATCTTGAACCTGGTTCGCGACAATACGGCGAACGCCGACTACGTCATCTATGACAGCGTTTATGATGCCGGTGGGAATCTGGCCGAAGTTTACGACGGGAAGCTGGTCAAGACCGAGTACGAGTACGATAGTCGCAATCGGCAAACAGCCGCCGTTGCTGCGTCTGGCACGACGGTTTCGGCGCGCACAGAGACCGACTACGACCTTGTTTCCAACGTGACCGCCGTTCGTTCGCCTCGGTACTTTGATGCGACCGATACGACAGGGCACCAAAAGGACTCGGACGCCTGGACCTACACTGCTGCCCGAAAAGTCGCCTCTCACACCGTGGCGCCCGGCACTCCGGAGGCGGCCACCGAGAGCTTCACCTATGACGTGCTGGGACGCCGGATTACCCACACCGATTTTGCCGGAAAGGTGTGGAAGACACACTTCGAGAATTGCTGCGGGCAAGTGGTCGCCAGCGAAGATCCGCTTGGCCACGCGTCGATTGCGCGAACCAACGCGGCAGGGCAATCTGTTCATATCGCATCGGTGGAAGATTACACCACGCATGTGTCGGCACTGGACAACCCGGTCGACGCAAAAACGCTTCGAGAGGCGACGATGTTGTACGACGGTCGTGGCCGTCCCCAGGCGCGGACGGTTTGGCTTACCGCACGGGGTGTCGTCGATTCCAGCAGTCCGCCGATTGCCGGTTTTGGATCGGTGCCGACCGCCGATGGTGCGACGGAGCAATATCTTTTTGACGATGATCTCACCGACGGTGTCGGACTCGATTCCGCCACGGGCGTGAGCGTTCAGCAACTCGATCAGGGTGGCAGTTACAACGTGTCGTTGGCGACCGCTTTGACGAAGTTGGCCGATACGACTGCCAATGGCGGTGCCGCAGTCAGCTTCGGTACGGACTCCACGGGGTCGGCGGTTGTCACGATCAACGCGGAAGAGGAAGTCAGTTTCACGATTTCGGATTCGCTTGGTCGGGCGGTCATGGAGGGTAGTCTGGTGCCCTACACCGGTACCACGCCCAACGATCTGCTGGTTTGGAATTGCACGATCTATGATGCCACGTCGAATGTCAGTGGATATGGCACTTGCGTCTCCACGCAACAGGTCGATTCGCTCGGCTATGTGAAGTCGGAACTGACCGACGCATGCGGACGACGGATTCAATACTCGGATCAGGGTGGAGCGGTTCAAACCTTCGATTACGACGCCAGTGGAAATCTACTTTCGTCGGCGGCGCCCGGTGGAGCCACTCAGTCGTTCACTTACGACGAACTCTCTCGGACCCTTTCGACGACCGATCCGACCAACAAGGTCCGGCAGTCCGAATACAACTCGGCTGGGCAACTTGTCAAGCAGATCGACGCCAAGGGCAAGGATATCAAGCGGAACTACGACAGTCGCGGACGATTGGTCAGCTTGGTTGATCGCACGGGGGCGACCGTTCAGTTCACCTACACGTCCAACGGCAAGGTGGCGACGGTGACCGACCGCTCCGGATCGGTCACGACCTACGCGCGTGATGACGTCGGCAATCTGCTTTCGGAAACCCTTCCTGATCACGTCACTGGCACTCAAGCCGGCGACAGCGGATTTGGCATGGTGACCTACACCTTCGACGCACTGGGACGCCCGATTTCAAGGGAGGATCAGCAAGGCGACCTGGTCACACTGGAATACGACCTTGCCGGCCAAATGACCGAGCGTGAGTATCAGGGAGCCGCCGGCGGACCACTGGCCGGTTTGTCCTCCTCGGATACTTTCACCTTTGACAAGGTCGGCAGGATGTTGACCGCAGTCTCGGGGCCGTACAGCAATACCGTTACTTTCACTTACGACGAAGTAGGGCGAAAGGCGACCGAATCGGTGGCGCTGCTTGGTCAGACCTACCAAACAACCGCCGCTTACAATTCTCGCTCTGAACTGACCAGTATCACCTATCCCGGCGGTACGGTCGTTCAGCGCAGCTATCATCCGGCGGGTGAACTGAACCAGGTCACGCGAGCGGGCCAGAGTGTTGACCAACGTACCTACGATACGGCTGGCCGTCTGAATTCATCCAGTCTCGGAAATGGTGTTTCCACGACCTGGCAATACAACGCAGACAGTTTCATTGCGGTGGCCAACACGACCCATCCGGCAGGCGTCTCTCAAGGGCTGCAGGTCGGGACGTATCAGTTCACCTACGATGCGAACAAGAATAAGACTGCCGCGACAATTGCGGGTGTGAGTACCGCGATCAATGACTTGGGGATCGCGTCGATGAGCCACGATGACGAAGACAGGATCGTCGGGTTGACGCGAACTGGCGGTACGACCGAAGCGTGGTCGTATTCGTCATCCGGAGATTGGAACAGTTCGTCTCGGGATGGCGTGCAGACCAGCCGTGTTCACAATGCCGCACATGAAACCACCTCGATCGGTGGTGCGTCATTGACTTACGACACCAAGGGAAACTTGACACTGGATGCCACGGTGAGTCCTTCCCGAGGATTTGATTGGGGAGTCTATCATCTGGACGGTGTTGACACCGACGGGGATGGCACTGCCGATCAGACGTTTACCTACGACGCAATCGGCCGAAGAATCGGGGTGACGGAGAGTTCAACCACCCAGGTTGCCGTGCCGTTTGGGAACCAATCGCTGAAGGAGTACGAGATCAGTGGCGGTTCGTCCGTTGCGGGACGTGAATATTTTTACGGTTCGTATGTCGACGAAATGATTGCGACTTACGATTCTGCGTTGTCAGAAATGTACTACTATCACCTGGATGACCTCTACTCGGTCATCGCGGTGACCGACGATACCGGAACGGTTGTCGAACGGTATGCCTACGACGGATTCGGCAATTGCGTGATTTTCGATCCGGTGGCTCAGCAAGTCATCAACAATTCGTTGATCGATGCCAATCGTCGTTTCACCGGACAAGAGTTCAGCGATTCCACTGGAATCGGCTACTATCGGTCGCGGTACTACGATCCCGACCTGGGCAGATTCCTTTCACGCGACCCGGCCGTTACTGATTTGCTTACCCGGCAAGGTTTGAGCCCGTTTGGAGCGATGACCTTTGATTCGCAGTT
This sequence comes from Rubripirellula sp., assembly GCA_965222745.1. GTDB lineage: Bacteria > Planctomycetota > Planctomycetia > Pirellulales > Pirellulaceae > CBDCUW01. The sequence continues at coordinate 2,541,700 of CBDCUW010000005.1, read as the reverse complement.
GACGCCGTCTCGATCGACGCGGGGAGGTGATGCACTTTCGATGCTGGCCAGTTCGGCTGGAATGTCGGCGAGTGATTCACCGCTGTTCCAGGAGGTGAGAAGTACGGCAGCATATAGCTACGTCAATAACGCGCCAAACAACATGACTGACCCCAATGGCCAGTCGTGGATTCTGATTTACAGCAGTTGCGGTTTACCGATCTGCTCGGCAGCGGTGATTTGCGCCGGCAACGCGGGAGCCTCGTCGGTGGCAATCATCTGCAGCGGAAATGTGGGAGCTTGCAGCGCTGGTCTGATTTGCAGTGGGTCTGCCGGTGGTGCTTGCAGCGGCGGCCTTGTCTGTAGCGGTACCCTTAGCGGCGGAGCTTGCTCGGCATCCGTGTTTGCTTGCTCCGGACAAACAATCGGCGCCTGCTCCGGTAGTGTGACCGGCGGCTGTTCGCTTCAAGCAGCGGGAGCCTGTTCCGGACAGGCTGCTGCCGCTGCTGCCTGTTCCGGCCAGGCCACCGGTGCGTGCTCGGCGAACATTGGGATTGCCAACGTCTGTTCTGCCCAGGCTATGGGGTATTGCTCCGGCCAGGCAGCAGCAGCGACCGTTTGTTCCGGACAGCTGATCGGGCTCTGTTCTGGTCAGGCCGGCGGCATGGCTGTCTGTTCCGGACAGTTCATCGCCGGTGGTTGCAGTGCCCAGGTGACGGCAATTGGCGGGAACGTCTGCTCGGCAACGAAAGTGGGTGTTTGCAGTTCGATTCAAATCGGAAATAACAACGTCTGTTCCGGAATGGTCGCTGGAGCTTGCTCTGCACAGGTGAGCGTTGGGAACAACAACATTTGTTCGGGTGTAGTGGCCGCTTTCTGCAGCGGTCAGACCGGTACCGGCTCGAACAATTACTGTTCGACAACAGCTCACGGGCCGTGTAGTGGCCAGCACCACATTGTTCCCGGAACAAATATCTGCTCCGGTGCGGGCCAGGTATGTCCATGCGACATCCTCAATGCTCGTCTGGAGGTGGATCCCTCCGAGGCCCTCGTCATTCAGGCATTGGATCTTCGTCAAATAACTGCCGGCGATGTCGAGTTGACGCTCGCGCTGAGCGCATCCAGGTTGCCGGAGGAATCGACGATTCAGCTGTATGTTGAAAAGGATGGCGTTGAACTTGCCGCTCGGCGGTGCAGCGGTTCCGGCGGTGTCAATCGCATGGAGATGCCGCAGGCATTGTTGAGAGGGTCTCAGTTGTCGCTTGCCTTGGTCGATTCCGGCGGATCGGTGATTTTGAGAACTCCACGATTGGAGGTTTACTCTTCCACCACCGATCAGTTGGCGATCCGTCTTCCGGTGACCAATCCGGCGGCGACGCCAGCCTTGGCAAATGCAACACCGGCTGAAAGCGATTCCGGTCGAGAAAACGGCAGCTTGTCTAATGGTCGACTCGAAGACGAAGAGTCCACGACGTTGGTTCGAAAACCGGGCAGTCGTATCGAGGCTCGTGAGAGCAAAGAGCCGCAAGACGATCACATCACTTCAGCAACGGACTTGAAGGCTGTTCGTCGTCAACCGTTGCTGCTGATGTCGGTGTTGCCCCTCGATTAGCATCGAGCGGAAAATTGTACGTCGGCGTGCTCTCCGAGTTCGCAATGTACGTCGGCGTGCTCTCCGAGCTCGCTACGAACGACTTTTCACGACGAGATGGAAGAGCACACCGACACTGGAATGTTCCCGAAAGTATCGACCGGAAGGAAACTGAGAATGATCCGTCCACCCCGGAGCACGTGATGAATAGCTGGGCTCCGAAGGTGGACGTATGGTTTTGGTTGATCTCGGCGGTACTCATCGGTCTGTCGTTCTTTTTGGGGCCTTATTTGTCGTATACCCACAACATCGCCATCTTCCCGCTTCAATGCTTGATCACCTTGGCTTGCATGGGTTGGGTGGTGTATTGGGGAACAATCCATCAGAAACCGATTCGATTGTTCAACGTTTTGATTTTTGTTCACGTCGTTCTTTACTACCAAGCGCTCGCCACAATCGACACCTTTCCTGAGACATCATCCATTGCCCCCCGCGTCATCGCTGGATTGAAACACTCGGTCGGAATTTGGGTGATCTTTGCCTTCGCGATCGGCAACAGACGCCGACTGGACGAAGGGTTGGGTTTCTTACGGGGGCGTGAAAGACGAGAAATGCAAGATACGCCAGATGGATAGGAAAAATCGGTCCTTCGTCAAACGCGCCGTAGAAGAGACGTCGAAAATCGGGCCCGCAAAGAAGTTAGCCGCCGCATCATTCAAACGAATGGTCGCGTTGTACTTTCCTCTCTTGCTGTACCTGATTTGCATTGGTGTATCGACGCGTAACCTGTGGTGCGAATCGGCAGGTCAAACAACGCTGCTGTTGCGAATGGCCACACTTGCCGTTTTTGCTCTTTGCTGCGTGGGGATTCCGGCAAAATTTCGCTTGCTGTGTGCCGGTTGTGTTGGTGGCGTTTTCGTGGCAGGCGAAATCGTTTCCTCCATGTTGCCTCTTGCCACAACCCGTTTCCTGTGGCCCATCCTGTGTAGCTATCTGTTGCTTGTTCATAGCTGGCACTCTCGACAGCGTATGGGCAACGCAAGTTTCCAGATGTTGGCATTGGCGGGTCTGCTCACCTACTTGATCGATTGCTTCCGACGAGTGCCCTCGGCTGTGACCGGCGCAGCCGATTGGGGAGATCAACTTGTTTCGATGTTGGCGTCAAGTGCTTTTCGCTACACGCTCGATCTTCAAGGACCGTATGCGTTTTCATGGCTGCTTCATTTCTCGTGGCTGCTCGCGTTGTTTCTTGCGATACGCGGCCATTGGCGAGGCCCTCTTGTGCTGTTGGTCGGCAGCTTGTTGGGGGCGGCAGTGATTTGCGGCGTCCTTCATTCGAGCTTCTTTGTTTCGATGTCGATCGGTTCGCTGGAAAAGGCTGGTTGGATAGCGGTAGCGTCTGCCGCAGCCTTGTCCGCGGTCGTTTTGGGTTGGCGAGACCCGGTATCCCAGCAGTTCGGAAACACCTCGCGGCGCCAGCGGATATTCGTTCGCGTTGGCTTGACGGGCTCCATTGTCCTGGTCGGGGGAGCGGTCTGTATTCGCGTCGACCGTGAGGTTCGTCCCTTCAAAGTCGCCGTGAGTGAAGACGGCTATCTCGATTGGAAGGTTGCCGAACACGGCAAGTACGGTGTCTACGAGTCGGGAATGTTCGGTGAACTGCCCAGGCGGATGCGGATGCTCAACGCAGAGCTGACCAAGTTCGATGGAGTCCCTTCGCCCGACGTGCTCGCCGCCGACGCGCTGCTGTACATCAACCCGCAACGATCCTTTGAAGCCTCGGAACTTCAGCAGATCGAAGAGTTTGTTGCCGGTGGGGGCGCGTTGATCGTGTTGGGCGATCATACCGATATCGTTGGTACGCAGCAGCCGCTGAATAAGTTACTGGGATTCACGGGAATTCGTTTTCCGTTTGATTCGGCGTATCCCGTTTCCCACGGTTGGGTTGGCTGCCAGCGGTCGCATATCGGCACGCTCAGCTACCTGCCGGAAATGGACTGTCAAAGTTCGGTAGGCGTGGGCGCGTCGCTGGAGGTTTCCTATCCGGCGATGACGATTCTGAGCGGTCGGCATGGGATCAGTGACATTGGCAACCGGTTGAACAAGCAGGGAGCCTTTCTGGGAAACTACTGGTACGACCGCGGAGAGAAGGCAGGCGATATTCCACTGGTGGCCGTTCAACGTCACAAGCAAGGGATGGTCGTTGTGTTTGGCGACACAAGCCCGTTTCAAAACGGCGCTTTGTCGGTCGCCTATCGGTTTATCTTTGAAACGATGGCAATGGCTCGTGGGGAAGTGGAAGTTTTTTCCGTCCGCTTTCCGCTTCTTGCCTACATCGTTCATTCCGCCTGGATGCTCGCCTTCATCGGAATGTGTACGGTTTGGATACGCGAAGGAGGAGGTCGGCCTGTTTGGCACTTGGATCTTGCCGTGCCACTGGCTTTCGGCTTGATCGTCGTGATCTTGCAACAAGGTGAACGAAGTCCGATGCCGGGGGGCGCCGATGAATTCAAAGACGACGTCCGCTTGGCGGTGATCTCGGTCGCTTCCTACGAACAGATTGCGTACATCGGTCCTCACGATTTGGGTTACGGATCGATGCAGGCAAATCTCTCTCGGGAAGGGCTTGTGCCGGTTGTCACCGCCGACGATCCGTTCGATTGGAATCCAGATCTACTTTATTTGAGCGGCTCGATGGCTTTGGCGGATGCGGAGTATCAGCAGCGGCTGCTGAAATACATCACCGAAGGAGGCGGGGTGTTGATGGCGGCGGGACCGGAATCTCGCGACGAAGCCAATCTCTTTTTGAAATCTTTGGGTTTGAAAGTGCTTTCGGTTCCGATGGGTCCGGTGCCCGTCATTCCTCAGGACGTCGGCGGTCCACGTTTCAAAAATGCGTATGGGATTGGGCTTGCTGACACGCGCAACCCAGAAATCGACTACGAAGTGTTGTGGAGCTATCAGGGGATCCCCATTGTTGTTGGTTGCTCCATCGGAAAAGGTCGGCTTGTCGTGATTGGCGACGGAGAATTTACGGGAGATGCCAATCTGGAGAGTTTTCAGGGAGTGCATGAGGGAAACATCAAACTTGTCACGGAGTTAATACGGTTTTGTATACAAAAGTGATCAAGTTCTCTGCCGCTGCCTGCCTGGCGATCGCAGCGACCTTTCTGTACCGCAATCAGGGTGCGGTTCATGTCCCTGTTGGTATCGCGTTTGTCGCGGTCGCTTTCCTGTTTGCTTTTCTGACTCTGCGGAGTTCGCTCACGCAGAAGCCGTATCGCGTGATTCTGGCTTTGGCGTCCGCCGGAGCTTCCCTTTACCTTGCGTATGCCGGTTCCCAGTGGCTCTATGAATCCTACCTGGCCGAGCTTCACGAAAGCCGGTTTTTGACGGTGGTGGTGGGTGGAACGCTTCGTTTCTTTTCCGGTCCTCACGTTGTCTTTGACGGAGATTTTCTGCGTTGGCGCGGCGGCACGCACACCAGGAATCTCGCCGTGGGAATCGAACGCTTGGATCTACACCCGGTCATCTGCTACTTGAGTGCGGTTGGTGTCCTTTCGTTTGCATCCAAGAGCCTAAGTCTCAAGTCATGGATGACCGAAGCGGTGTTGTGTTGCCTGTTGTGCCTGGTGCGAGCAGTGCTGCTGATGACTTTCGATTTGCACATGCATCACGAAGGTTCGCTGAGTTCGGCGACGCTTTTTGCCTCGCCCTTGATTCGTTCGTTCACGGTGATTCCGATTTTGGTCGTCGCCTCTGCGGCTGGCGGCAGGTTTTCACCCGCCGCTCCCAGCAAAGAACTGGCGAGACGAACATCTCACCGGTTGGCGATGGCGACGATCGTGCTGGTGGGTGTCGCCGTTTGCTGGGCATTGCCGTGGACGGCCAGGACACAGAGCGGCACAGTCCTGTTCGACGACTATCACAGCGAACAATGGGAACCGGCGGGTGGTGAATTCGGCAAAGGGCAGTTTGGCGCCCAATGGCTGTATGGTTACACGTCGTTGGTGAACCTGTTGCGAAAAGAGCACGAGGTGCGAGTGACCGACAAACCGCTTGCAGAGGAAACGCTTGAAGGCGTCAACGTGGTGGTCATCAAAACACCGACTCGTGGTTTTTCACCCGATGAAATCGAAGTGGTGATGAAGTTTGTCCAGCGGGGTGGAGGGGTGTTATTGATCGGTGATCACACCAATTTGCTGGGCATGACATCCAATATCAACGAGTTGTCATCCAAGTGGGGCTCCCTCTTTCGAACCGACGGCAGCAATCGTTTGTCCACGGGCTATTTCAGCGAGATGCCGAAAAATGCGGGAACCTACAACGAATTCACGTCGGGGACCGGTAAGTGGACGATGCTCACCTCCTGCACGATTCGAAACACCATGCCCGCTGATATTTGCGTTCATGCTTCCGACGTCAATTCAGATGAATTGGATTATTCGGCGAGAAATTTCTTTGGTAACTTGACGACGGAATCACACGAGCACTTTGGACAGTTTCCCGTCATCGTCGGACGACAAATTGGCCGAGGAAGGGTGGTATTTCTGGCCGATGGTACCTTTCTATCTAACTTTTGGATCTTCAACGGCGACCAATCGCAGATTTTCAAGAACATCATTGCCTATCTGAGCAGAGCCGGTTCGCAGACAGGCAGCATTCGTCGTTGGGTTGGATACGCCATCACCGCAGGTGTCGGTTTGACGATCATCTTGTTCTGCGTATTCCTGCTTGCGTACGACAGTGCGCTCGTCGCGTGGATGCCCGTTTTGGTAGTGGGAGTCACCCAAGTCGCGCTGGTCGCCAGCCGGACCTCGCTTGATCGCACCGCGACGATCGCCAGAAACCCTGAAGAAACCGTCTGTTTCGTCCGGCACCACTGCGTGCTTCAACTGCCGCCGCCCATTGGCGCCGACACCAGCCAATTCGTCTATACCGCCAATACCTTGTATTGCATCCCACAGAGACTGCGGCTCGCATCCAAAGTCGTGGGCACCGTCTCGGATATCGATGCCCCCGCAGCTGCGGTCTTTTTCTGCTTTCCGTTTTTGAATCAACAAGACGCGGTGGCCAACGCCATCATCAAGGCGACCTCGACAACCAAACGAGTGATCGTGCTTGCTCAGACGGAAGAACAAGCCGAGACGCTGGCCAAGTTGGTCACCGAGCGATTGGGAACTGGCGAGTTCTTGAAAGAGTCGTTCAGTTCGTTGGAGACACTGCAGCTTGCGGTGGAAAACCAAAGCACGATCATGATCATCAAGAACGGAGTCAAGTTAACGGACAAAACAATCGGCCATCCTTTCGAAGAACCATCAGCCGACCAGCGAGCACTCTACAACGCCGCCTACAAGCTCATCGAAAGCGAGTGACAAAGAGGATGCCGCCAAGTTGGCCGCTTTCGAGACGGCCAAGAAAAGCCCTGGCAATCGACGCATGGCCACGGTCAGTAGCGTGTACACGGTCAATCCCCATGTTCGTACGGCTGAGGAAATCACCGAAGCTCTCTTCCGTGACGCTGGCGACGAAACCCACGCCAAGCCGAAGCGTCCCGAACCCGCCAATAAGATCACGACGGCTCACCTACCGGAGATGGTCAACGATGACGACGAACAAGATTTTCATATCGGTGGCATCCATGTGGCGATGGCTTGGATCATCGGCCAGATCGATCAGCGGCGTCGGCCCGGCCAGGTCTTGATCGCATTGATGGACGGTCAAGAGAGCCTGTGGGAGACGATGAAACTGCATCTTTCGTTTGGCCCACGAACGGTACCGATTCTCGACATCCTTCACGCTTTGGTTTACGTATGGGAGGCAGCGGGACTGTTTGAAAAAGATGACGGTCCTCGGCGCGCGTTCACTCGTGAACGGTTGCTGCGGATTCTACGAGGCGAGGTGAAAGGCGTGATCAAAGGGTTGCGTCGCTTGGGGACGTCGACAAGCCTGAAGGGAGACGCGGCGAAAGACCTGGTCCGCATCTGTGGATATTTGGAAAAGAACGCACATCGAATGCGTTACGATGAGTATCTCCGGCGGGGCTATCCGATCGCGTCCGGCGTGATCGAAGGCGCTTGTCGTCATCTGGTCAAAGACCGCATGGAGCGGACACGGCGATCGCATCAAAAAGTAGTTCCAAATAGGAGCTTTTCGAGAAACTCGGTGTTCCATCCTGCCTTTTTCCGCTTCCCCTTCAAACTGACACGTGAAGTGTCCTGCTTGAGCAGTGTTGTGACAAACTTACGTGTGAAGCTCATATTCTCGGTCGCGTTACCACTTCGAATTCGACTGGCATCTTCGTGAAACACGACATCCAGCACCCAGTGCATGCTCTCAATGCTCCAGTGGCTGCGAACTGACTTTGCGAATTCATTGACTCGTGCTTCTCGACTGCTGATGAAGTATCGTACCTCGCTGGTTTCCTCACCGTCGACGACAAAGCTCGTGATTGCTTGGCCGATGCTACGAGTCCCTGGCCACTCACTGGCAAGTGCCTTCATCGATTCGGGAATCGATGCGACTGCGTAGAATCGCTCTTCCTCACGCCCTCGTGTTTTGCCACGCACAGTCTTCGAACGGACCTTCGCCGTAGAAAGCCCTCTTTCGTGGGCTTCAATAAAATACTCCTCGATGGCATCGCTCAGTTTTGGGTGATTGTCTTTGACGGCGAAAATATAGTCGCCACCACCCTCAGTGATCTGCTGGGCAATCGACTTCTGGCAGCCAATCGCATCAATCGTGATGATCGTTTCTTGAAGGTCCAATAGCTCCAGCAGCTTTGGGATGGCGGTGATTTCGTTGCTCTTGGAATCGACCGCTACTTGGCCCATCGCCAACCCGTGTTCCGATGCCCAAGCATTCACAATGTGGAGAGCATCGTTCTTTTCCTTGGTGGTGTAAGAACCTCTTGCAGTCTTACCATCGATTTGTACCAGCAGTGGATCGTTAGGTGTCTTGTCAGATCGCAGCTGATTGATCCATTCGATGAGGGCCTGTTGAAACTCAATCGGTTTGATCAACGAGAGAATGCGGCCAATCGTATCGTGTGATGGAATGCCGTTTGGAAAGTCAACGAATCGGGAAAGCCAATCCTCCCGCTCTCGTCCGAACTGCTCGATCTCAGCAGGACCATCGGCATTGGAGATGACCGCTGCAACGACCAAGAACAGAACTGAGTGCAGCGGGTGATCGCACCGACCGGAAACACGCGGGTCATCGACTAATTGAAAAGCGTCGTGAAACTTTCGAATTGAAGGCTGAAGCATAGGGCATTCCGTTCCAGAACCGAGTACATGGACAATCCGTCTGAAAAGAATCTTTCGCGTCAACCATGGACTTAGGCAACCCACTCTCGAATACTTGGTTCAGATTTGGTGCGATCGCCGTGATGGAGCGGAGCGGAATGCGTTGGACGCTGGAGGGCGCTCGATCAATGCTGCACGTGAGAGCCGCATTTCAGAGCGATCACTGGGAAGCGTTTCTAGGCGATCGCATCAAGCGAGAAACCGAACGAACCCATCCGCATCGCCATCTGCTGGATAACTACCAGCCGATGACGCTGGCATGTTAGGAGTCGTTCAATAATAACTTGTCCATTTCGATATCATCGGCCAGCTGGTGACACTGTGTAGTTCCATTTGGGAAGCACCGCGTGCCTACGCAAAGTGATGGAGTCTTTTTCTGTCTGGAGTACTTCCACTTTTGTATTGTACTTTCGCGTGTCGATCGTTGCGCGGCATCGAAAACCTGTCGTCGAACGGGTACTGCGAATGTACTTCAACGCTGTCTCGTAGTCGACAGGTGGCTGACCAGCCCAATTCGCGCTGATGAGATTGAACATTCGATGTTCGATGAGATTCCACTTTGACGCGCCCGGCGGAAAATGACCAACGGTGATGTCCATGTCAATCTTGTTCGCTAGACGCTGTAAGCGAGTTCGCCACAACCAAGTACGCGGATTGTTGGCACCTCCGCAATCTGCTTCTATGACCAGACGAGTTGCGCCAGGATAGTTGTGCCGCCCTTCCTTCATCCACCATGCATGTATCGCGTTGGTCGCGAACTCTGAGGTTTCCGACGATATCCCAACGCTCACCCAGCCCCTGTTCATCGCAATGTCGAAAATGCCAAACGGAACTGCGCGACCGTCTGCCCAGCTAGGAAAATCGTGATCAAACACTTCGATTGCTTCCCGCCGCCAAGTTGCACCAGCGTTCTTGAAATTGCCGATTAGCTCCTTTTTCTTGGTGTCAATGCTGATGACAGGGACATTCTCCCGCATACATCTACGACGGCGACGGGCAAGAAGCTTGAACTGCCGATCGCGGTCAGGATCTAGCGTCTTGGCTTTGTTTTTCCGATTCGTGCGAGTTGAATACTCTCGCTCACGCAACAAACGAAGAACCGTAACATGACCGATCGTGCTACCCTTTCGCGTCAACTCTTTGGCCAGATTCCGTGATGTTTTGTGAGTCCAGCGGAGACCACCCGTCGGATCGCCAGCGGTACAGTCTTTCAGCAGTTCGTCGAGTCGATCAAGGATTCGAGCATCTTTTTTTCCACTGGCAGACGCCCGCCACCTCGCTTGCGAACACGACCATTGCCAAGTTTTTGACCGGATTCACATTCACTGATCCCCCGTCGAATTGTCACCCGACTCAGACCGGTAATTTTGTGGACCAGTGAACTTCCGCCGCGACCGAACTGCCGCGCGAGCAATCCCGCGAACAACCGACGGCTGCGTTCATCAAGCTCTGCCATCACTTGATTGATCGAGCGGTGATAGTCTCGAATATTGGGCGCCCTGTGCTTGCAATCATCGCAGGCACAACAGCGAATCTTCTTCCTTGCCACAAGACTTCTCCATCCTGGAACCAGCCGTTTCGACTATCCTACAAATGGACAAGTTATTTTTGAACACCTGCTTAGCTTAGCTAAGGAACGAGCAATCAATTAGTGGCGCATGATGGTTTGAGCATGTAGTTCCAACGCGGAACGATTCGATCATAACTGATCCGCAGAGACGACTTCATCCAATCAGTCGCCTCACGTCCTGTTTGATAGACCTTCTTCATCACGTGGACCGTTGTTCGCAAACCGCCTCGGGTTGTTGCTCTTCGCATCAGTTCGACTACGCGGGCAAGCGAATCAAAGAGCATCCCTTCGCAGACGCGGCTGACGTGAGGGAAGAATCGACGCTCAATTGGGTTGTACTTGCTGCAGTAACTGGGAAAGTGCGCGATGCGAATCGGAAGACCGATGCGATCGGCCAATCGTTGAAGATCCCACTTGAAAAGATACTTCCCAGCTGGATTGCTGCCGCCACAGTCGCAGGTCAACAGGATCGATGTTGCGTGCGGGTATCGCTTCTTTCCCAAACGCTGCCAGAAGTTGCCAAAACTCTCGCAAGCGAACTCGCTTGTGTCGCGGGACAAACCCAGATTGAGGTGACCCAGATTCAAACGCTGGTCGTAGATCCCGTGAGGAATCAAAACGCCATCGGCCCAACTGGGGAAATCGTGATCAAACGCTTGAAAGGATGCACTGCTGTAGGCACGCCCTTTGCGGTACAGCATTCCCAGGTGCTCCTTGGCCTTGGTGTCGATCGAAAACCAAGGATTCCCTTCCGCTTCGTACCGATGAATCAAGTCAGTGATGTGATCAAATTGTTCTTCACGATCGACGCTCTCCCCTCCAGCTACCGACTTGGCAATCTTTCGCAAACGAACCCCTGCCTCGGCGAGCCAACTGGCGACCGTCTTTGCACAGACAGGTGTTCCCATTCGGGTCATTGCGTCGGCAAGTGCTGGCGGCTTGAGGTCGGTGAAGATGAGATCTTCTTCATCAGGGCTGCCGCCAACTCGGACAGTTAATTGGCTGATCAAGTTTTGTTCGGCTTGAGACTCCGATTCGATCTTTTTTTTCGACCGGCCCCCGGCCGGCGAATCCTGCCAGCGGCCGGGTCCTTGTCAAGCGAATCAAGTTCAGCTCGTCCTCGCTCAACTGTGTGTGCCGAGCAGCCAACAACACGACAAATCCAGGCAACTCCACCACGACCATGACGTTCTGCTTCGATTGCCACAAAACGCCTGCGGTCCTTCTCACTGAGCGAGTCGGCAAAATCCCGAACGCGAATTTCGATTTCGTCAGTCAGGGCTTCTCGATTGGTTTTGCTGGCCATCCGTGGCGTCCTTGGTGTGTAGACGGGTGTTTTGGTCCAAACAGTTTACCGGAACCGTCAAAACAAGGCGCCACTAAAAGATCAGTCGTTCCTTAGCGTCCACTACGAAAGCTCCTCACTCCAACGAGAGAAACTCGTTCACCGCCATCGGTGGAATTGCGTCAGGACTGAACTGCCTCTCATGGGCAATCGGATATCGCAACAAAAACGTCAGAAACTTCAAGCGACGTTCGGCGGGTTGGCTCAAATCCAGCCAGTTTAAACCGGTTGCATCCAGTCGCGCACGATTCTCGTGAAAGAAGCTCACCAGCGCACAAGCTCGAATGCCGCGTCCCATACCGTCACGTTTGCCGTGACGAGCAATGACGCACTGATAGAGCCGAAAGTAATAGTTGTCCGGCGGACAACGCAATACATGTGTGTGGCCGCTGGACTGGTCAAACCAAGTCGATGAAGTCGCTTCATCATCTGGCGGAGTTTCACTTAATGTCTGCAAATCCTGGAGATACTGTAGAGCCGTGTAAGGAGTGTTGACGTCATAGTCTTCCGACTCCAAGTACCGTTCAATCATGTCCGCGAAAACAGATTGTTCCGCATCTTCCGTCATCGCTTGTCCCAAAATGTGGACTCTGATTGACCCCTTTACCCAGGTGGCCAGAATGCCCAAATCAGCGCCGAGTGAGCATGAAGCAGGCATTGCTAAGGGCAACCCCTATTCGCTCGGGGCTGGAACATCCTGCAAAACCAATTCTACTCACAGAACTCTGGGCATGACATACGTCGTGACCTCGCTTCAGTGGCTGGCTCGCCGCCTCGGGTGGGAGCGCGGACGGTGCCGTGTGGCGGCATCGTTCCGTACTGCGGCGAGACATCCTGTCCCGCCGGTCAGTCAGCACTGCCGAGGTCACGTTCGTCGAAGATTCGAGAGCTGTGGAATACCGCAAGGATATCAACCCGTCGCTCCGATACTCGGTAGATAATCCGGTAGTTGCCTTGAAGCACTTCTCGTAGGTCTTCCCTACCGACTTCGGGGACGACCTCGCCAGAATATGGAAATTGCTTCAAACGGCCCACAGACAACCGAAGTTTACGTACATAGGCCGACGCAGTAGCAGGAGCGTCTCGTGCGATGTGTGCCCGAACCGAACGTAGATCTTCGCGAGACTGACGCGTCCAGAAGATCCTACTGCTGGGCATCTTCCGCCTCGAGTTCATCCATGAACACGTCGTGCTCCATCACGTCGCCAGCATCAGCCTGGGCAATACCAAGCTCGATTTTACGAAGGAGATAAAGTCGATCGATCACGTCGTCAAGCGAGACATCATCGTCAAGCGTTTCGATAAGTGAGATCACTTTTTCTTTGGTCGTCATTGAGTGTCCTTTGGTCTATGACCGACATCCCGCCGGAGGAAACGATCGAACGCATGATAGCTGGCCGACGATATCGGTCTTAGTCTGATTTTCGATCCATCTGGCTTGATTTGCAAGCTCAACCGCAAATTCCGCGTGTTTTATCGGTCACTTGGTAGGAGACGTTTCGAGGCCCCGTGTGGCGGCACCATGCCGTACTGCGGCGAGAACTTCCTGTCTCGCCGCTTTCGTCGTACACAGTTTGACTGACGCACTACGAATTGCGGATTCGATCGTACACGGTGAACCCGTCCGTATGCGTCTTCGGGCACTCCTAATGCGGTTCTACAAAGGGAAAGAGATTTGTACCGGCTTTTGCCGAGCCAATCGCCGTAGAGAAACGGGCCAGAGTGCCCGCCGGCGATGTTTAAAGAATCGTTTGCGCTCAAGGCTTCCCGCGCGCCACTGCGCGCGAATCGATCTGCGCCTTCGGCGTGCGTTTTCTGGCAACCGCAGTCAGTGACCACCGGCAGAGCCGGTGGCTTGAGGAAGGCCCCTAAAAGGGGCCGTTGTTGGTGGTGTTAATCTAAATCAAACAAACCGCGTTCTTCGTCACGCTCGTGTTTTTCCTGGTTCTGGATGTACTCCTTGATCATCGCTTCATCCAGCCCCACAGTGCTCACGCAATAGCCGCGTGACCAGAACGCTCGTCCATACAAGCTTCCTTTCACTTTTCCGAGGTCGCGGTTGATCCGAATGGCACTCTTTCCTTTCAAAAAGCCTACCGTATTGGCAATGCTGTACTTCGGTGGAACGCTCAATAGCATGTGAACATGATCCGGCAAGGCATTCCCTTTCAGCAGCTCAATCTCCTTTTGCTGACAAAGCTGCCGAAGAATCTTCCCGATCTCCAGCCGAAGACTTCCATAAAATCTACGCCTCCTGTACTTTGGAACAATCACTACGTGGTACTTGCAGTCCCACTTCACGTGGGTTTGGCTACGCCAGTCTTTCATGGGGATCCTCCTGCGCCCCTCGGGGCCTTCCTCAGGAGGATCCTTTTTTTATGCTCCCGGAACGGCGGAGCCTAGTGAGTACTCACCAGCAAAGCTGGTGGTTTACGATCATGAATTAGCTGTCCGATTGCTTCTGTTTCTTCGCAGAACACCACTGGTGATATCGTTGACGATACAGAGGCTCGCCAACGTACAAGCTCAGGTTCACGATCGACCATTCTTCAAGGTAAGCCCAGTACAACCAGTGACGAAGGCTATCCAAGTGCGCCGACTGCATCCGAGCGTTGCTGCGGAAACCGCCACCGCTGCGCGGTTTGTCCAAGTGCTTGCGGTAATCTTCAAGGGTCACCATATCAATCTCGTCGATCCAATCGATGGAACGGCAGCCTGCCCAGGCGATGAATTTACTCAGGTAACGCTTGTGACGGCGGATACGCCAGTGCGGGCAGCCTCGACGATCAAGATGACGCAGGTAACTCGAACGAAGGTCCAACAGACAGGGTTCCGAGCCTCGTTTCTGCGGGTGGGAAAGGCGAAATGGCATGGTTTCGATCTCTCTATAGATGCTGTCGGCGCGCACCTACAGACAGATCGGGCCTATCGTTGGTGAACTCGCCGAGAGTGGTTTGGCGAAGGACACCGACGACATGCCGATGCCAAGAATGTGGTTGGCCGAAGCACTACAACGGCCAGAAAGCCCCCAAATCAATTGGGGTCACTTGTTCGGTTTGGGCGAAAACTGAAAAGCCCAAAGAAAAACGCCGCGATTCGCGGCGTTTCTATACTTTCGGGTGATGCTCACCCAATGCACATGCGATGCTCAGGTGCCACTCGGAGTGGCGCGTCTGAAGCTCGAACTCAGGTTTGAATGCTCGAACTTGCAATCGTACCGGGTGACTTGAGTTTGGCCGGGTCGATCAAGCCCATCAGGAACGGTTGCCCTTCTCGACCTTCTCCGCTGTAAAGCAATTCGTAGACGAACCTCCGGCCCTGCTTGCCACGGTGGACGATCAGGTATTCCAGCTCAACCAGCTTTCCCAGGTGCATTCGCACCTGGAAATCACTCCAGCCGATCGCTTCGCGTAGATCACGGCGGGTGAAGCGGAAGGCATGACGGCTGACGCCGGTGGTCTTCGATTGTTCGCTGGCGAACCGGTGTGTCAGCATCAGGCAGTTTCGTGTTTGTGGCGAGAGTTCATCGAGGCTGCGCCCCAGAACTTCGCCAGCCAAGCCGTTGGCAACCGCGATGTCGGATGGCTCCACATTGATGTACTCGATCGACTCGCCGTCGATTTCGGCAACGTGAACCGTTCGTTGGTGCTGATGCAACAACGCGACACAATCGATCAGCGTCAGATACTTTTGGTGATCTCGTCGCAGTCGCGTTTTGTCATTGGTGAACGTCAATTGCGGAGCGTAGGGATTGCGGACTTGTATCGGCTTGAGAAGCCGCTGCGCGTTCTGATGCAGCTTGCGCACGTGCCGCGTCACGAGATCGCGTTGGAATGCGTCAACCGTTCTCGCTTCGCGTTGCTTGGCTTGAATTGCGCCGGTTTGATCGCGACTCTCGTCAACCGATAACACCATGCAGCGATTGACCAGTTCCTCGTCGATTTCCATCGCTGTGGTGGTCAGCATGATTTGAACCGGACCTTCGACGTGATGTTGCTTGGTTTTCATGTTACCGGCGTCGTCTCGGCCAACTGTGGCGTGACGCAACTCGCCTTCACTTTGAAGCAGCTTCAGCGCGTAGGTGGCTTCGGCGATGCCTTCGTCTTCGCTGATCGCCAGTGTCCTGTGCTTGATTTCGTCGCTGTTGAGATAGAACAGCGATTGGCCGGTCATGCCGCTGAAACGAAGTTGGTCTTCGTCCGGCATCATTGCAAGGATAGCGTCCATCAAAGATGTTTTGCCAGCGCTCGACGAGCTTTGGATCACGATCGCCAACGGGTCTTTCAGTTTGCGGCTGGTCGCGGCCAAATAGCCGGCCAGCTTGTTGGTGGATTCGCCGACCATACCGCAAGCGTCGATGTCCGCGGCGATTCGCTGCAAGAGGTTCGGGTCACGAAGCAACTGCATTGCTTCGTCCGTTTCTTGGGGCGAGAGTTCGACAATCGTTGCTGTCGGCTGTTTCGCCGCATTGATCTGCTGTTGACGCAACAGTTCCAGCTTGTGAAGCAGTTTGCCAATATCACGCTTGATCAGATCAGCATCGACATACAGTTCGGCGGCTGTCGCCTTGATGAATGACGTGCGGCTGCGCGCCTTGGCAAGATCAAGCGTGTCGAGATGAACCAGATCATCACGCGATGCCAGGATGTTGACTTTGAGCGTGTAAGCGTTCGTGTTCTTTTCAAAGCCACGAATGCGATAGCGGCGATCATCCCGCACAAAGGTGATTTGATTTTCTTCAATAGAAAGGTCATCGTCAGCTTTGGTGCCAACCGGTGTGATCGTCGGCCCGCCATCCGATGCCGAAGATGATTGATCCGCTTCGGAATCGTTCGCTTCGTTCGCCTTGCTTTCCGCTGATGCGGCTGGCTCTTCGTCACCGTTGATCGGGGCACGCAGTTCACCTTCGCCAATAGTGATACCTTGCTCGTCTTTCGCGTTGCGATCGACGCGACGCCCGAAAATGCCGGTGATCTTGTCGCCAGTGAACAGTGGGAACGTAACGCAACCACGCAAGGTTTCGTGACCCGTGCGTTTAAGGATGCCAGCGTCGCGAAGAATCGCGCGAAGATGCCGACCAAGTTCAGAGTCTCGATTCGGAACAACCTTGCCGAGGCTGCGATCGGAAAAGCCGACCTGAAATTCAGCAGCTTTTTCCAGACTCAGGCCGAACTCGTCCGCAAGAAAACTGGTCGCTTTGGTGTTGGCGGCGAGACACTCGGCGTAATAGCCGGAAACCGCAGAAAACGGCTCATTTTCAAGCCGTTGTGTGAACATTGGCACTTCGCCAGACTTGCGCACATTGTGCGCAGCAGATAAACTGCTCATCGTAAACCTCAGCATGTATGGGGTTTGCCACGGCTCGGGATGTTGGCGCATCGCCGGGCCACTTTTTTGCTTCAACGACAATCGTCGAAACTGCACTCATGCCATTAATACGGCTTAAATTTCCGCTGTCAATCGCGAATGCCAAAACATTTCAAAGAATTTTAAAAACGCTGATCGCGTTGCGTCTTTGATCTCAATCGTACCCAGTTAGCCAACAGACTACGATTGGATAACCAATCGGCCAGCTTGGTTACTCGCTGGCCGTTAGCAAACGATCCAACGAGGTTGCAGGGGAGGCAGCCGTCGCTCGCGCGACGAACTTTGGACCATGAAGAAAAGAGCAAGCTTTAGTGCTTCGGTGACAACCACCGTTGCAAATTGACGCTGATTCAATTTTCCTCGGTTTGTCAACCTCATTCATGAAAAAGATTCACCGATCTGCACCGGTGTTCATGTTGTAACATGTGGCCGAAGCATCCCTAGGCTCGTGGTCGTTATTCTATTCTCGTACATTTTCCGCGGTGTTTATGGCATCTGATTTGGGATGAGAATTGGCCGTCCATGCGGTACAATCGTTATATCGTTTTCCACGCCGCAAATGGGCGTGAACATTCACGTGCGAGGTTCACTCAAATGACGAAAATCCGAATTCAAGGTAGCAGGGCTGCAGTCGACAAACTGAAGCGAGAATTGGAGGAAGAGGCCGGAGACCAGTGGGAAGCCGGAAATGTAGAGGTCGCGGCGTTAGATCCAATGAACCGACAGCCGGTCGGTATGGATCCCGAGACATACTTCTACATCGTTTTTACCGCACATTTGTCGGCCGAGATCGTAACCGAACTAGGAAAAGCAATCATCCGGCGAGCCACGAGGATTGGGTTGTCCGCCAAAGACGAGCGTCCCGATGCAGGTTCAGAATGAACATCTAGGTGAGGTAATGACGTCATGAGGTCCCCGTTTCAAAGGCACCAGCTCGCTTCGTATGGGTGGAACTACAGTTTTGATTCGCTGATTGTTCGCGGCGATCCTAGTTTTCAACACATTGTTTACGAGGCGGCAGGATCTTTTCATGAATCCGCACATTGGTTGCAACACATTGGTACAACGGCGGGCTTGTTCCTAACAGCTTGTGGGTGCGCGCTCAATCGATTAATCGTTAAAGGGTTGAGTCAGTTCGATTCGAAGCAAAGGACTATTGTCCTGAGCCATCGGTTCGACGCTGAGTCGCCGCGCCCATTTGTGCGGATACGAGCGTCGCCGAACGACTATCGGCTCGAGTTCACGGATGATTATTCCCCAGAACTGGACGCGTACCAACAGAGCCTCTATGACGTTTGGTGGACGAGAGGGGTGTTTTTCGGCTCTATTTCCGAGAGCAAACTCTACAAGCCGCCAAACGAGATTGTTGCCCTCGCGTACCAAGATGTCAGCCGGATCTTTATGGAGGACACTGGTGAGATCGATCGGTCTATTCCTGCGTTTCCTGTTCGAGGAGATTGTTCGAGCGTCCGCACAAAGCTTGGGTTGCTAACGACTTACCACCTTCTTGAGTCGCAAACACTAGCCAACGAAGTTGCTATGTCGTTGCATGCGAAAATGGACTTGGCAACGCTAATGCTGAAGTACTTGGCTCGCGAGGAATACCGCCTACCTATTCGACTTTGGTGTGAACATGTTGGCGAAAAGGATGAACTCAAGTGGATCACGGATCCGATCCATCTGTCAGTGTTTTGCATCGCCTGTGACTACGCACTAAATCCGCCGATTCCGCCAACCACGCTCGAACCTGACGGCGGAGAGTGGGTTTGGGACGACATTCACCCTCCGAAACGGTTTCTTCGGCTGGTTCCGATATTGGAATCGGTGTGCGAGGCGGCCAAAGCTTCCGACCGCCTCCCCACTTCAGAGATATTGTGCGAGTGGACCGGAATTCCGGTTTCCAACGACGCCACCATTGAGTTGCCGGAAGCGTGGCAGTTCGACGATTTTTCAAAGGCTATGAATGGCGATTATCACGAGTATTTGTATTTCGCATCAGCCGGGGCCCTCGCAATCGGCTCGGAGTCGCGAATGCCGTTCGCCATTCCAAGCATGGAAAAGCGGTACACAATATCTGTCACGGACGACAAGCAGGTCATCCTCCGCCGAAACGACACCGCAACCTCGCCATTCTTAAGTGCGCCCGTTGTTACCGATGGGACTCAGTTGTTTATAACTGAGCCGTACGAGAAAACATTCTGTGAGAGCCTTGTACGTTCGGTCGCATCAACATATCCGCTGTACGACCTTGCGTTCACCGTGAATCCGATCAGCTTCGACCCTTTCCCGACGCAAGTTACAAACGAACCAGGTTTTTCGACCTTGATTCGAAAGCATATTGAAGATGCGTTTGGAGTGACTGACTGGCTGAAAATCTGATATCACGTGCGGACAAGGTTCCCAAGACAAGCGGGCACGTAAGCTGTCACTCGCATCACCCGCTAATGCTTCGGATCTGAGTTCAGCAGCCTTTCAACGGCGGTTGCAGCTCTACCGAACGCTTGCTTTACGAGTTGCCACGCACCGATGCCTGTGCTGCCCTGTTTCTTCGCGTAAGACGGACAAACACACGCGGAGATCGCGCAGACCAGTGCCTTGAACGTCAATTTTCTGCTGCATGAAGTTACATCGTCTGATTACAATTGGCGATCTCTGAATCATGCGTCGGTGTCGGTAACTGAGGAGACTTTCGCATTTATTCCCCGCTTCTTCGGTGTTTGGGCGTATTTTGGTGGTCGCTTGGGCCGGGATTTGGCGCTTCGATGGGAGTTGATACGCGGGGCAGAATTTGCTCTTTGTTGGAAAGCGGAATCCTGGCGGTGCTTCAAACGTCCTCTTTGTGGGACGGACTACGCGAACGGCGCTGACGCTTGTGCTTCGCCGCCACCTTGCGAGTGCGGATTCGCTGCCCACCGCCGTCTAAGAACGGTCTCGGGCATCCTGCCCTCGGCAATCTTTTTCGGGGCATCCTGCCCCGGCGCTCCGGCTCGAAGACGCAACGGGCCAATCGTCACGGTTGGAAAACGACTACGGGTTCGAACTTTGGGCTCGTTGGTTGAGCTTGTTCATTACACATCCCTGCCCGTTGCTGCTCGCCTGCGCTGTGGCCGCTGGGCCGGCTACGCCGGTCCTCGGCTTACGGGCAGCGCTCGTCGATTGGTGATTCAAACCCGGTACGATCGTAGTGCGTTACTTCGATTCAAGCTTTGTTTCTCCTGGTCCGCTTCCATGCCCGACGCCTCGGATGCCATCCAGGCACCGCGGCCGTCAAGGCGGCGACCGTCCATGGATCGCCGTGCGCTACGCTCTTAGATGCGCTCGAAGTTGCGCGGTCGGCGGCGCGTGGCGGCATCCTGCCGAGGTTGCGACGGGCATCGTGCCCGTCGCTGGTTCGAGCATGTTCCAATTGAGCGTTGTTCGGTTGCGCAAAAACCGCGACTGATCAGAAACCCTCCCAAAACCTCGGGCAACTGATCAGTCGCTTGAGCCTTCTGCAAGGCTACGGTGGATCGAATTCGTCGCCAAAACCCGACAAAATCGATCCACCTCCGCGGGAGTTGCGCGGACCACTCTCACATCGCTACGCTCGTTCGCACGGCGCGTGCGCTCGCAGGCTCGCGGACGCTTCGAAGTGTTGTGTAGCGGCATCGTGCCGTAGTGCGGCGGACCTCCTGTCCGCCTTTTTGTCAAGCGCGGTTTGGCCATCGCGTTGTGCCGCGCTTCGTGCTACTTTCTCTTTGCGATGCCTGCGTAGTGCTGGTTGAGGCGATTTTGAAACACCTTCTTGAACTGCATGCGATTAAGGCACGAACGTCCCGTCTCATACGGTAACGACAGTGTTACCAGCAGCCTCAAAAACGTCGCAACCGTCGGTCGCGATGGGACGTCAACGAATATCGGCACAACCTCATTCAGTCCTCTTCTCAACTGATCTTTGAGAAACTCGTCGACGTCCTTGAGCACAAGAAAGTCGGCTTCACGAAGCGTGGAAACCAGATTACCAACAGCCGATTCGGATTCTGTTGATGTATCGCAACGAATACCAGCTTCGTGAGCGTCTTCTAAAACCTTCGCAACGGTCCTGGATTTGTTCACGTAGACTGAAACAGAATCGAGGTTGATGTCAATTAGGGTATTGCCATCTCGAATGTTTGTTTCGTAACGCGATCGCTGGATGATCAACTCGTTGCGGAAAGATGCAAATTCATCGTCTGCAAGCTCAAGTAATGCGCTCAAACGGAATAGCTTGCGTCGAATTGACTTTGGGACTTCTGACTCAGATTTGTAATCCAGCTTATGGCTGATTGCGGCCCAAGCATGTTGGACGACCGTACGCACCTGGATTTCTGCGGAAAAGTCACCGAACGAGGCCCATTCTGTGAGTGCCAATCTCGCAGAACGCAGGTTCACAACAAAATGAACAGATTGGTAACCAAATTGATCTGGGTCCAGCAGGTCACTCATGTCGCGCGAATTAGATCCGTCAACTAAAAACTCGCGACGAATAATCTCCGCGACGCGCGACACATCTTCACGGAAGTAAGTGATGATGCGTATGCCGGAGAAGTCTGTAATCTCCCGGAGTGGATCATCGTAACTTTTGCCTTCACGGTTGGCTTTTTCAGCCAGTGACTCAACAGTTTTGGTTCGGCTTTCGAGTTGCGCAATTTCGATGCTACTCCCGTCCAAAAGTTCGCGTAGAAGTTGCGCGAGTTTCGCGGTGTAGCGCACTCGATTAGGGTGTTCGTTCTCAATGCGCTGGTGAAGGTTGTCCATTCAAATCAGGTGGCTATTAAGTACTTGCCCGCTCAGTTGGGTGAAACCGTTACGATTTGAATATTGCGATTCAAATCAGTCAAGTTGCTTGGCCACTGTCGCTCAGTGGCGATCCGAAGTGCCCTGTGCCGGCATCGGGCCGACGTGCGCCTGGACTTCATTTTCCGCCGCACCTCGTACACGGTTTGACCGACACGGTACGATCTGGGTTTTCAATCGTACCCGGTCAAATCGTCCGTATGCGTCAAAGGTGGATTCTAGTGCGTTCCTACGCGAGAGCGCGATTTTTCCGGCATTCACGAGGTGAATGGGCGCGGTAAGAGAGCCGCAAGAAGATGCCGGCGTGTTTTAATTTCAAAAAATCGCTTTTCGCTTCGTGCGCGCCGGCGCGCACGAAGCGGTTTTCAGGTTCGGCAGAGATTTTTTCTGCACGCGACATCCCGTCATTTTTTCTTTCGCTTCAAACGCTCATCCCCGGTCGGATGCGTTTTTTGATGCACTTCTTTCAATCGCCCAAGCGTCATGTGCGTGTAGATTTGTGTCGTGTCAAGCCTCGCGTGTCCGAGATAAGTTTGCAGAGAGCGTAAATCGGCTCCGTTTTCTAACATCAGCGTTGCCGCTGTGTGGCGAAGAAGGTGGCACGCTCCGCGTTTGTCAATTCCCGCCGATCGCATCGATTGGCGAACGATTCTAGCGAGCGCTTCACGCGAAAGAGGTGTGCCCGTTCGCGTGAGAAACAACTTGTGATCGCTGTGGGCGAGATACAGCTTTGCCCGAATATCAAGCCGATACTTGTTGATCCAATCGAGCGTTGACGTGCCGATCGGAACGAGTCGATCTTTGTCACCTTTGCCGTGGCGAACGTGGACCAAGCCGCGTTCAGCTACGACATCCGATGGCTCAAGGTTCAAGAGTTCACTAACACGAATCGCCGTTGAAAAGAACGTTTCAAGGATTGCGCGATCTCGTATACCGAGATCGGTTGTGATGTCAGGAACGTTCAACAACGCCATGATTTCGTCGATGGTCAAAACGTCGGCGATTCGTCGCTTGCCGGCGCTCGGAATTTCGAGTTTCAATGAGGGATCACGGTGCACGATTTCGTGCTTGGCAAGCCAGCGACAGAGTGACCGTAAATTGATCAGCATGTGGGCTTGAGAATTGATGTGCAGCGGTTTGCCCGTACGTTCGTTGATGTGATGGTAAAGATATCGGCGATAGCCGGCGACCACGTCTTCGGTCAGATCGCCGGGCGTGTTGATGTCGCGTTCGTTGCACCAACGCACGAAGCGTTCAAGTTGATTGGTGTTTGATTCGATCGTTCGAACGGAATAGTTGCGGAGTTTCAAATCGAGCAAGTATCGTTCGACGGCGGCAGTGAGTGGCGATGTGCACAAGTGGTGTAGTTCGGACATGGTTTTTGATTGTTTAGCAAGGGGGTTGGGGCACAAAAAAGCCTGCCGATGGTTCGGCAGGCGGTTCAATGGACGGTGGTCGCGGCAGCGGCTAGCGCTTCGAAGAAATTTCCATTTCCGACATCGGATCGATATCGATGATTCCTTCGCTTCGCATCCACTGAAAGATGCGGCCAAGCGTGTAGAGGTGATGGGCCCGAGTCGATCGCCTGAGTCGTTTGGGCGCGTTGCTATTGATCCGATCAGTCAGATGAGCTTGATAAGTTGCCATCGTCTGTTCGTTCAAGCCAAGCACCGTTTTGATCTCTTGCTGGTCGCACCAGCAGACGAAACGCCGAAAGATACTGCTGTAGGCTGTGATACTCTGCGGCGAATAGCCACGGCGGCGCAGCTCTTGTAGGTAACGGTCAACAACATCCGCGATCGCTGCTTCGCGGAGAGCTTCGATTTGAAATTGGAACATCGGGAGAATCTTGTTTGAAGTTGGGTTGGGCCATGAAAAAGCCTGCCGAAAATTCGGCAGGCTATTGGGAAGTTGACGGCTGTTTTGACGCTCGATCAGCGCAGGCTTGTCGTCTTGAGTTTCACTCGGACCGGTTCGGCAGTGATTTCGTCCAGGTCACTGCTGACTGCGTTGACTTCGTCAGCCGCCGGTAGGATCAACTGGAGGGTGATGATCCGCGCCAAGATTCCTGAGATCAGTGCCGTTGATCGCAACTGCGATGCTGCCGAATAATCCATCGCTTCTTCGGTCCACCACAACTGATCCGAGCAGTCTTCGATAAGCACCAGCGGAACATTCAGTACGATCGGCGTGCAAACGCGGTCCGTGCCGACCGCATCTGTATTGGTAACCGAGACGATCTTGGGTGTTTTGTTGCCCATAGCGAAAACTCCTGTCATTGAGTCGGCGCGCACCGCTAGACAGAAATGCTCTATCGTCGGTGAACTCGCCGCAGTGGTTGGCGAAGGACACCGACGATTCTGTCGATGCCAAGAAAATGGGTGGTCGACGGACTACGACGACCAGAAAGGCCCCAATTCAATTGGGGGCACTTGTTCGATTTGGGCGAAACCGAAACGGTTTCGCGTTTCGAGCGGCGAATCACTGGGTTTCAAGAGATTCGCCGGAGAAAAAGATACGTGAAAGCAGGGACAAAGCGGGGGCAAATTGTCCTGACCCGGCGCCAAAGGTGGCCTTTTAGGGGGTAATACTTCTGGTCGTACCCGGTGACTTGAGCTTTGCCGGATCGATCAGCCCCATTAGGAACGGCTGTCCGTGGCCTTCGCCGCGATAGAGCAACTCATAAACGAAACGGCGGCCCGTTTTGCCGCGATGCACGACTAGGTATTCCAGATCGGCCAACCGCGTTAGATGCTTGTGAAGCTGCGAGTCGCTCCAGCCAGTCGTTTCTCGAACATCGCGGCGAGTGAATCGAAAAGCGTGGCGACTGACTTGGTTCGCCTTGGATTCCCGTTCGACGAACTCGTGGAGCAGTTGTAGCAGGCTACGTGTTTGCGGCGAGAGTTCATCAAGCGATCGGCCAAGCACTTCACCCGCGATCCCGTTGGCCACCGCAATATCACTCGGTTTGACGTCGATGTATTCGATCGTCTCACCATCAATTTCAGTGAGTTTGACTTGTCGCTGATATTGATGGATCAGCGCGACCGTGTCGATCAGCGTGAGGTACTTTTCGTGATCCCGTCGCAGCCTCGTTTTATGGACGGGAAACGTTAGCTGGGACGCATAGGGATTGAGAATGCGATACGGCTTGATCAACCGCTGTGCGTTTTGATGCAGCTTGCGAATTCGTTCGGACGCCAAGCGTGCCGTGAATTCTTCCAAGCTTCGCGATTGACGCTGCTTGGTTTGAATCGCTCCGGTTTGTGATTGGCTTTCGTCGACCGAAAGCACCAAGCAGCGATTGACGAGTTCCTCGTCAATGTCCATCGCGGTGGTGGTCAGCATGATTTGAACCGGCCCTTCAACGTGATGTTGTTTGGTGGCCATTTCGCCGGACTCATCGCGGCCAACCGTCGCGTGGCGTAACTCACCTTCGCTTTGCAAGAGTTTCAGAGCGTACGTTGCCTCCGAAACTCCTTCTTCTTCGCTAATCGCCAAGATATTGTGGCGAATCGCATCGCTTTCGAGATAGTACAGCGATTGGCTGGTGATTCCGCTGAATCGCAAGGTCTGTTCTTTCGGCATCATGCTGAGAATCGCGTCCATCAACGACGTTTTGCCCGCACTCGATGAACTCTGAATCACGATTGCGAGCGGATGACGAAGTTTGCGGCTGGTGGCAGCTAAATATCCGACGAGCGTATTGCTGGATTCACCAACCATCCCACACGAAGCCATGTCGGCGACGATCCGTTCGAGCAGATTGGGATCGCGAAGAAAAGTCTGGGCTTCGGTCTCTTCTGCCTTTGACAGTTCAATCACTTGAACTTTGGGCGCCTTTGCCGCTTGGATCTGTTCCTCGCGTAGTGTTTCGAGCTTGAGCAGAAGTGTGCCGATATCTCGCTTGATCAAATCCACATCGACGAACAGTTCAGCGGCGGTTGCCTTGATGAATGAAGCACGAGAGCGCGCCTTAGACAAATCGAGAACATCAAGGTGAACAAGATCGTCTCGCCAAGCCAGTAGGTTGATTTTGAGCGTTGTCGCTGACGTGTTCTTTTCGAGACCTCGAACACGGTATCGCCGATCATCACGAGTGAACGTGATTTGTGATTCCTCGATGATTAGATCATCTGTGTCGGGCTTGGCTTTGGAAGCCATTTTCACCGCATCACTCAGTTCTGGATCTCGATCCGGGAGCTTGTGCTTTTCGTCGGAATCCAACACTTTGCGCGTGCCAGTGCCGACGGTGATTTCTTGCTCGCCCTTGCTTTGGCGTTCAACGCGGCGCCCGTAGATGCCGGTGATCTTGTCACCGGTGAACAGTGGGAAAGTGACACAACCACGCAGGGCTTCGTGACCCGTGCCCTTGAGAATCCCAACGTCGCGAAGGATTTCGCGAAGATTCCGACCAAGTTCGCAATCTCGGCTCGGAACGACTTTGCCCAAGCTGCGATCGGAAAAGCCGATCTGAGATTCAGCGGCTTTTTTCAGGCTCAAGCCGAACTCATCGGCAAGAAACCTGCTCGCTTTAGTGTTGGCGGCGAGACACTCGGCGTAGTAGCCGGAAACCGCAGAAAACGGCTCATTTTCAAGCCGTCGCATAAATGTTGGCGTATCGCCAGACTTGCGCACGTTGTGCGCAGCAGATAAACTGCTCATCGTAAACCTCATCAACGGTGGGGTTTGCCAAGGCCCGGGATGTTTGCGCATCGCCGGGCCACTTTTTCATCTCAACGACAATCGTCGAAACTGCATTTGTGCATTCCAGCGGCTTGACAATCGGTTGTCAAGCGCGCATGCAAAAACAATTCAAAGAATTTTGAAAACGCTGATCGCGTTTCATCTTTGATTGCAATCGTACCCGGTTGTTCAACCGACTACGGATAGAAAATCAATCGGCCAGCTTCGTTACTCGCTGGCCGTTAACAAACGTTCTGGCTCGTTTGTCGGGGAGGCGGCCGGCGCACACCCGATGGACGGTTGCCCGTAGGGAAAAATTGGTTTCCGTGCTTCGGTGTTTACCACCTCGTGCAATTCGCACGACGCAGAAAGTACTGAAATCTGATTTCGAACCTTAGCGGAATGAGTTCGTCGGCGATTCGCTTCGGCCAGCGAAGCCAGACAACTCCCTGTGTCGGCTGCCGGAGTATCGAAATAGCTTATCAATCTGCGGATAGGGTGCGCATACCTTTTGCCGCTCGTGTCTTTCCTGTCCGGTACTCTGATTATGCAGATCGCGTTTTGACCGTTGTTGAACGCATTAGAAATTGTTGATATTGCTTCGATGTTTTCAGCATGTAGACCTTTGTGCCAACGGCAAATCCGTCTAGTCCGTGTTCGACGGTGTAGTTCACAAGATCTGTGGTGCAATTGATTGCCCCTCGCCCTTTGAAGTTGAGGGACGTGTTACAAAGCACACCGAATCTAGTGCGGTTCTTGAACGCCTCAAGAAGCCGATACATATGAGCGTTCGATTCCAGAGTGACTGTTTGAATACGAGCTGTGCCATTGACATGCGTGACGGCAGGCAGGGCGTCGGTTGTTGTTTGCTGCGTGAAAAGCATGTGTGGGCTAGGGGCGTCGCAGCTAAACCATCGGGCGGCATCTTCCTCGAGGCAGACTGGTGCGATTGGTCGAAACTGCTCGCGCTGTTTAATTTCATTCAGGCGCGTTTTCGTCGATGCTTGAAATGGGGACGCGATGATCGATCGATTTCCGAGTGCACGAGGCCCAATCTCGTATTTCCCGTTTACCCATCCAAGGATCATGCCACTCTCGATCATCTCTGCTGCAATACCAAAGTCCAGGTCGGTAATGTCGAAGAGATTGTTGTCGACATCTGTATCGCAGTTGAAATCAAGTCCCGCATAGACACTCCACTCAATCTTCGGGTTCCTAGAAAGCAGAAACTGTGCGTCAATTGCGGTGCCGATTGCCGATCCTGAGTCATTGGCAACCGGCGGCACGAACACTTTTGAAAATAAACCGGACTCTTTCCACTTTGTGTTCCAGTCGCAATTCAAACCGCAGCCGCCTGCAATGAGCAATGGAACATCTCGCTTTAGTCTGGACTCGGCGAACTGGCAAAATCTCTCGAAAATGCTGTCGCTGAGAATGCCCGCGAAGTCCCTGAGCTCTTCGGACTCAAGTCCCACGTTGTAGTAGGGACAGTTCCTTAGCTTTTCACACTCCTGCGGCTTGAGGTGCGCGCAATCCTGCATCAAGAACTCGAGAATGACATTCTCTTCTGGCGAGGGAACACTTCGCCGGCTAAATGATGCTAGCGCCATGAGCTTCCCCGCGTCGGAGAATCGTGAATACTCCGAGACCGCCTTGTCAAATGTCGGATCAGCCAGTCCGTAGAGCAAAGCATAGCGATGCCCAGGTTCGGGCATTACATCTGCAAGCTTCGCTATGTTCAGGTTAGCATCGATTTCGTAGAACGCTCCGATTACACCTTCCCACAGTAGCACGTAGCAAGGTGTTCCCATGGGGACATCGGACATTCCGAATGCACACAAGATGTGTGAACGTTCATGCGAAGACGAAAAATAGTCGACAGTCTTTCCGAGTAAAGATCTCGTGTCTCGAACGAAGTGCTCAGGCCCCAAACCGTAGTAACCAGCGATTGAGGAAGCTCTTGAAGAGATATCGTCATTTCGCCACCATCCGCTGCCGCAAAGAACATCGGGAATGTCTTCAAGTTCGCCTAGGATTCCCAACACATCGGGAACAGAAACCGATGAATGACGATAACCTGATTGCTTTTCCGCCTCTACGGAAAACACCAGGTGACCGTCCGAAACGTAAGCGAACGCGCCATCGTGTCCATGGTTATATGAGAGAATATTCATTTGGTGGCAGGAGAAAGGTGAGAATACGATCTATATCCCGAACTGGCACTGCATTCCTAACGGTCAGTTGGTTTGACTAGATTGGCTTTTAGCCCAGATTATTCACCAAGGGCGTGAGCGAGTGCAGACTGGTTCGCGAAACTTGCGTGAGCGTGGCGACGTTGGTTTTTTGCCGCTTCGGTCGTCATTGGCGCGCACCGGCCCCCTCCCCAAATTCGTTTTTCATCGCGATGGGCATGATTAGTGACGAAGCACTTCGCTCAGATGTGCGTGGTTCGGCGGCGGCATGAAGCCTCCAGCTTTCGGCCGTGGCGAGGAGCCCGTCTTCCAGCGCGAGAAGCGGGCAATCAGATGGGACCACAGCGGTTCGGCCGACTCTGCGATCCGCAGAACCAATCGCCGCGAATGCTTGACCATCTCGCCGCCCACCTTCAACAAGAACAGAACGAAACGCTGCAAGTCCCAGCAACCGCCCACACTGTCTTCAAGTTCATTGCGACAGATTGAGTTCAAATTGAAAGCCAGCAACGCCAGCAGCATCGTCGCTTCGTTCTCCTTGAAGCCTTGCGACGACAAGTGAACACCGATCGATTCGTTGAACTCGCCCAGGCGATCCTCGAAAGTCCCTCGGTTGCGGTAATGAGCAAGCAACTGGCCAGCACTGCGTGACTCTTGCGGCCAGTTCGTTACCAAGAAGAACCAACGTGGCATCAAGTTCAACTGGCCCGTCGCAGCGTCCGGTTTGTCAACCACCACCAGGATCAATCGCTGCGAGTGCTGCCACGAGTCGACTTGGTAACGGCCCAGCTCGACAGTGTACTCGTAACCGCCCGCCGGTGGACGGCCCACCGGACGAACGATGTGCTCAGCGGCCAACGCATCGAGCTTCGAGTTGGTCTTCAATCGGCCAACAAAACGCCTGTTTTTAGCGTTCAAGGCATCCATCACCACGGCAATCGTGTAACCGGCATCGAGCCGATAGTCCACGTGCCTGGCGACTGTGTGAGCTTTTTGATCGGTGTTATCGACGAAACGTTTCATGCCATTGGCGGTGTGAACTTGGCCCTGCCGAAGCGTTGCGTGAATGAAGCCATTGCCCAGTCGCCTGCCCTCTCGCGTGCTGTCGTAGTCGCCACCGACGCTCAGCGATGCGACCAACGGATGGTAGACGGTCTTTTTGTAGTAGCCGTTGTAGTCGGCTCCGTGTTGCCCGCCATGTACTTCGATGGGAAAGCTGTCGATGTCTACCGTCGCTTGGGCGACGCGGCGTCCTCCAGAGGCGAGGACATGACTCTCGACGCTCTGAGCCAGTCCCCGCCGAAGTGCTTCCTGGTTGGCGGTATTGCCGGTGAGGATGTTGATCAAGCGAGATTGTGTCGGTTGACTTGCCAATCGCTCGTGGACAACTTGATCACCACTTCGATTCCATACAGCAGCGCGAAACGCGGGGTCATGAGCGAGTCGATCGACATCGTCTTGAGCGGAGCATCCGACGGCCATGGCAAAGACACGTTCACGGATGAGTTCATCAATCGAATACCGAATACGGTCGGACCGTCTTGGATCTTGGACCTCCGCAGCGATTGAATCGATCAGCTTGAGCCGGTGATCGGCTTCGCGAAGCAAGATGACACCAGCATTGGAGGTAATTCGTTGGTCAGTTCCTTGAACCTTGATGGAGCGATTGAATTGAGGCTCAAAAAGGTTACCTTGTTGTTCACCCATCGCGTGATCCTCCGTGGCGTTTGTGTTGGTTGTAGTTAACCGTTAAACGCACGGGTTCACGCGATGGTTTTTCAATTCGTCAAGTTCTTGGTGAATAATCCGGGTTTAGGCTTACGGACTGAAGCATCGTTGATGCAGGAAGGTTTCGGCTATTGAGCCGACCAGCAAGCTCGGCAGACCGAGTGATCCAACTATTGATATGGAGTTTGAGCGGTAGCTGTGGAATGGGGGTTGGATCCCATTCCGCACGTCGATGCACCAAATGATCATCAACGAACCAACGGATTTCGGTTGAAGTCCACTCGATTGCGAACCTATGAAATGCAGTTGATGCGTCAAAACCGAGATCGATGTAACTCGGAGAGCCACGATATCCGTAGTCGAACTTGGCTCCTGGGCCACCTGGATTGTAGAAGACGTTGACGATCAAGCGATCAGGTTTTCCCCCCGCGATTTCGATATCGATTTCCTGTCGCGGAGAGTTGCGGTGTAGAAAGAAACCGGTGAGAACACCTGGAACATTGGAAGCTTTGATATCAGCCTCAAACCTCCCGAACAAAAAACTCGATTTGCTGCACAAAGATGCCGCTGAGTAGTCGCGTACTCCAAGCTCTTCCTTTCTTATCCAGAGACGCGCACCCATCCCATGTTTGAACTCTACGTTGGAAGGACGAAATAGAGCCAAGTTGTCGGTGAACGTATCGGTCTGCAAGTGCCAATGAGCATCATTTAGGCTGTCCATGGTGTCGTACACAGTACTGGTATCGGAGCTGCTGATCACCGAAACCTCAGAGGGGCAAGCACGGATGCCACTCCAGTTCTCTGGTGGCGTGATGATCCATGGAGACGCGTCGCGTTTGGGGTGCCTGCATGGGGTTTCCTGTTCAATTTCGGCAGATTGCGTCAGTATTTCGCGTTGCCCGAGGTCTTTCAAAACAGGGAACTCACAAGGAGGAGGCGAACACCTAAGATGTTCGCAAAGAGCAGTCCAGCGATCATCTGCTTGAAGATCAAGTACAACGAGCTTGGATGTTTCCACGATGTTCCCAATCGCATTTTGCATTTTCTCTGCTTGGGCTTCAGAGCCTGCAATGATGAATTTCGCGGCTGGATACCGATCTTGAAGTAGCTGCACATGATCGACAAGCGTTCCCACGTTGACGTAGGCATTGAAGATCCGCTCAGATCGCCCTGAGAGCAAGTTGTCAAGTTCAGGTTCCGGTAGGTTTCGGATGTCACTGCAGCAACTGTACCCAAGCATGGACAACGCCATAGCAAGTGATGTTGCTCCGGAACCAACGTTTCCAAACGCAAAGACTGGCTGGCAAGCCGGGCGGATGTTGAAAAGCGACGCCGCTTCACTCGTGATCGCTCCAATTGACGTAAGTGCTGGCAGGATCGAATAGGAGTTCGTCGATGCGGTGTCGCGTCTTTGGCTAATTAAAGACTGTCTGGTAGCGAATACGTTGAGTGTTTCGAATTGGTGATTTAGCCAAAGATCGACGGGGCCGCAGCACGGAAGCCGGCTAAGCAGTTTTGTTGCTCCACGTTTCGAAAGAATGTATCCGGATAGATTCCAAAGTCCTCTCTCAGGCCGAAACAAGTTGCTGGAAACAATTGTTTTTGGGGCACCTCCTTTTACTTCAACGTAAGACAAATAGAGTACGTCGAATGCGTGTCCCTCCGAAACTTCGGAGTTAATCTCCTTCCAGGCTCCATCTAGATGCGTTTGAAACCATGGATGTATCCAAATGTCGTCTTCAAGAATCAACGAATAGTCTTGGTTCGACTGAGAGACTTTTCTCCAAACGTCAATGTGAGATCGAGCAACGGCTACCTCAGGGCGACTCATTTGAATTGGTTGGCGAAGTTCGAATTGAGCTGGGAGTGCGTGTGGCTGAGGTTCGACGAAGAGTTGGTCTTCGAGCGTGTAGAAGATATCGATGTCTGCGTCACTGCTTGGTTCGTTGATAAACGCAGAGCCGTCGACAGCGGAATGCCGTTCTGTTATGCCGAGTAAATCCGCTCCTGAAGCGTCAAGAATGCGCTTGAGTTCCTGTTGCACCCGCGCCCATCGTCCTGATTGGCGGTCCAGGTTAATCACATAAATCTTTTGGATCCGAGTGGTTTGCTTTTCGCTCTCCGAGGCGAAGGAGTTGCTCCGATGTCGAGGAAGCAGGCATCGCACCTTAAGCCAAGACTGGAAAAAGAATCTAAATGCGCTGTTCCATGGTTTTGATAAGTTCATTTTGTTGGTGTGGCGCGGAATTTTTTCTGGTTCGAAAGCCTCCAGTTTCTCTGGTCATCTCGATAGCTAAGCCCCCATTTGCTTTTGGATATCTTCTCCCAGTCATGGACGACTACAAAAAGCTCTTCTGGGATTTCCTTTTTTGCCAGAACCTCGACAATTGACTCTGTGAGGATTCCAGGTCCGGTTGTCGCTTGCACTTCTGGAAGCTCACCTTCTGAATCTTGTTCCAACGCGGTCGTTGCGTTGAGCAAAACACGTTCAACGATAGGATGGCTTCTGCCAGCGATTAGCGGAGTTGTGTTAAAGTAGAAGATCCAATTCAGTTGATCTGCACCCGGCTTTGTGAACAATTCTGGTGGCACCATCTGGGCTGTGGTGATGTCGTAGCAGAATGGTTGGAGCTTTAGCCTGCCATCGTTGAATAGGTGGTCAATCGGAAGTCCGTGGTAGACATCATCAGCATCGATGTAGAAGCCGCCTTCAACGAAGATATATGAATATCGGAAATAGTCGGATTTCATCGAAGGGTGGTAGCATTTGTCGAATGCGTTTGCGTATCGTTCACCCAGGCGAACTCGGATAAATTCTCTTGCGGCTATTTCGTCGAAGAGATGGACTTCGAATCCGCTTTTCTCTAGTCTTTTCCATGTCTCCATGCACTCTCTAACATCTTGCGGTAAGCGTTTGCAATCGTCCCAGAACTGAACAATGCGTTTCGCAGGCGGCTCGCTTTCCGTCGAAGTGACGTGCGAAATTTTGTGACGACGATGGATTAGTCGCCGAGCAAAATCTGATCGAGCTCGATCGGAGTCGCTAAGTGGATCTTGGTCATTGGCTGCGGGGTCATTCATTCGCGGAGAAAATGTTTTTAGGAAATCGCGGGAAAATGCAACGGCTTGGTAGCGACAAGCGACGTCAACGCTTAGCGTTTTGTGCTTCGTTGTATGAAAATATTTGCTCGGCGTTAAATTAAGATCTGATGTGAAACCATTTAGCTTGGCTTCTGTATCAAACTGCGGCAAGTAGGCTATGTTT
Source organism: Rubripirellula sp. (assembly GCA_965222745.1). Classification (GTDB taxonomy): domain Bacteria; phylum Planctomycetota; class Planctomycetia; order Pirellulales; family Pirellulaceae; genus CBDCUW01. The sequence goes on along the minus strand of CBDCUW010000005.1, from coordinate 2,507,855 downwards.
AGCCCAGATTATTCACCAAGGGCGTGAGCGAGTGCAGACTGGTTCGCGAAACTTGCGTGAGCGTGGCGACGTTGGTTTTTTGCCGCTTCGGTCGTCATTGGCGCGCACCGGGCCCCCTCCCCAAATTCGTTTTTCACCGCGATGGGCATGATTAGTGACGAAGCACTTCGCTCAGATGTGCGTGGTTCGGCGGCGGCATGAAGCCTCCAGCTTTCGGCCGTGGCGAGGAGCCCGTCTTCCAGCGCGAGAAGCGGGCAATCAGATGGGACCACAGCGGTTCGGCCGACTCTGCGATCCGCAGAACCAATCGCCGCGAATGCTTGACCATCTCGCCGCCCACCTTCAACAAGAACAGAACGAAACGCTGCAAGTCCCAGCAACCGCCCACACTGTCTTCAAGTTCATTGCGACAGATTGAGTTCAAATTGAAAGCCAGCAACGCCAGCAGCATCGTCGCTTCGTTCTCCTTGAAGCCTTGCGACGACAAGTGAACACCGATCGATTCGTTGAACTCGCCCAGGCGATCCTCGAAAGTCCCTCGGTTGCGGTAATGAGCAAGCAACTGGCCAGCACTGCGTGACTCTTGCGGCCAGTTCGTTACCAAGAAGAACCAACGTGGCATCAAGTTCAACTGGCCCGTCGCAGCGTCCGGTTTGTCAACCACCACCAGGATCAATCGCTGCGAGTGCTGCCACGAGTCGACTTGGTAACGGCCCAGCTCGACAGTGTACTCGTAACCGCCCGCCGGTGGACGGCCCACCGGACGAACGATGTGCTCAGCGGCCAACGCATCGAGCTTCGAGTTGGTCTTCAATCGGCCAACAAAACGCCTGTTTTTAGCGTTCAAGGCATCCATCACCACGGCAATCGTGTAACCGGCATCGAGCCGATAGTCCACGTGCCTGGCGACTGTGTGAGCTTTTTGATCGGTGTTATCGACGAAACGTTTCATGCCATTGGCGGTGTGAACTTGGCCCTGCCGAAGCGTTGCGTGAATGAAGCCATTGCCCAGTCGCCTGCCCTCTCGCGTGCTGTCGTAGTCGCCACCGACGCTCAGCGATGCCACCAGCGGATGATAGACCGTCTTTTTGTAATAGCCGTTGTATTCGGCTCCGTGTTGCCCGCCATGTACTTCGATGGGAAAACTGTCGATGTCGATCGTTGCCTGGGCGACGCGGCGTCCTCCCGTAGCAAGGACATGGCTCTCGACGCTTTGGGCCAGTCCGTTTCGCAGTGCTTCCAAATTGGCGGTATTGTCGGTGAGGATGTTGATCAAGCGAGATTGCGTCGGTTGACTTGCCAGTCGCTGGTGGACAACTTGATCACCACTTCGATTCCAGACTGCCGCGCGAAACGCGGGGTCATGAGCGAGTCGATCGACATCGTCTTGAGCGGAACATCCCACGGCCATGGCGAAGACACGCTCACGGATGAGCTCATCAATCGAATACCGAATGCGATCGGGCCGCCTTGGGTCTTGGACGTCTGCAGCGATTGAATCGATCAGCTTGAGCCGGTGATCGGCTTCGCGAAGCAAAATGACACCGGCATGGGAGGTAATTCGTTGGTCTGTTCCTTGAACCTTGATGGAGCGATTGAATTGAGGCTCAAAAAGGTTACCTTGTCGTTCACCCATCGCGTGATCCTTCGTGGCGTTTGTGTTGGTTGTGCTTAACCGTTAAACGCACAGGTTCACGCGATGGTTTTCCAATTCGTCAACTTCTTGGTGAATAACTCGGGTTTAGGAGTGCTCGACTGGTTGTAGACACCGAAGGATCTTTTAGCTGATTTCAATTTTGGATTTTTACCGAGATTTAGTTAGCGACCGAAGCGTTGGGGCTTCGGTTTGAGTTGGTGCGTGGGGCTGAACGTTGCTCTTGTTTGATGCCGCAATCCTGACGGTGCTTCAATCTGCCTTTTGTGGGACGGACTGCGCGAACCGGCGCTAAAGCTTGGTGCTTCGCCGCCACCTTGCAAGTGCGGATTCGCTGCCCACCGCCGTCTAAGAGCGGTCTCGGGCATCCATGCCCTCGGCAATCTTTTTCGGTGCATCCTGCACCGGCGCTCCGGCTCGAAGACGCAACCGGGCCAGTCGTCACGGTTGGAAGGTGGTTACGTGATCAGGCTTTGGCTTCTTCGTTTGAGTTTTTTCTTTGCACGTCCCTGCCCGTTGCTGCTCGCCTGCGCTGTGGCCGCTGGGCCGGCTACGCCGGTCCTCGGCTTACGGGCATCGCTCGTCGTTCGATGCTACAAACCGAGTACGATCGTAGTGGGTTACTTTGATTCAAACCCAATTTCCCTTGGTCCGCTTCCATGCCCGACGCCTCGGATGCCATCCAGGCACCGCGGCCGTCAAGGCGGCGACCGTCCATGGATCGCCGTGCGCTACGCTCTTGGGTGCGCGGACGTTGCGCGGTCGGTGGCGCGTGGCGGCTTGCTGCCGAGTTTGCGATAGGCCGTCCTGGCCATCGCCGTTCAGTCTGACGATGCGCGGTCTATCATTGGAGCGTCAAAACAGTTCCGCCTGGCCGTGGTTCGTCTTCTCCTTCGATCCAAGCACATTCGGCCGGCGGCTTTAATCGTACCGTGTTCCATTGGAACGCACTTGGGTTGCACAGAATTCGCAAATCGAAAGATACCGGCCCAGAGCTGCCGGCAACTTTCAATTCGCTTGATCCTTCGGCAAAGCTACGGTGGATCGGATTTTTCGCCAAAGCACGAAAAAATCGATCCACCTTCGCGGGAGTCCTATGTGGCGGCATCGTGCCGAGGTGCGGCGGGACATCCTAGCCCGCCGGCTTCGTCACACGCGGTTTGACCGCCAGTTCTGATGGCGTTTGGCCATAAGAATTGTCGCAAACACGATGCTGGGCCAAAACTACGGACGGGTAACGTGTGCCGTCTGATGCGGAGGTTCGGAAGCTATGTGCTCAGTCAGTTGTCCTAGCAACTCGTATAAGTGAACGTAGCCGTAAGTGCAAATGACCACCGAAGAACCCGAAATTGTGATTGACAAGTATGGGAAGTTGGAAGGGTCGAGGTTTTGATCATCGCGATACTCATACGCCACCGTTCCGTCTGGACAATCAACGGTTCCAAAGAACTTTGGCATCGCCCGCAGTATTCGGTCGATCTCTTCCAGATCAGGGAGAGGGTCATCGTGGTGAGTGGTGAGGATGGATGATGTACTCGGAGCCCACGGCTGTTCGTCCAAAATTATCTTATGCGAAACCCTGTCGCAGCGAACGGTTAGGACTTGCAAGACAATTGATTACCGAATCTTAGTAGGTTTATTGGGGAGGATCGTGTAGTTCCATTCCCCATGAAAATTGTCGCGTTTGATGATTACTTCCGAAAGCTGTTCGTCACTGACTCTCTTCCGCTTTTCATATTCGGACTCATCAAGCCACGCGTGAACTTCCAGACCTTCTTCTGTTCTGGTCGCGCCAATCAAGTTGACAACCACCTCATGGCTTTCCAACGGAACGCCTTGCCAGTTGCGGGTGATGTGACAGAACAATCGATGTTCAATCTTGTTCCATTTGCTGGTCCCAGGCGGATAGTGGCACAGTTCAATCTTCATGCCAGTTTCGTTGGCAAACTTTTGCAGTACCCAACGCCACAATCTGGTTCTCGGACTGTTGCTCCCACCACAGTCCGCCGTGATCAACAATCGCTTCGCCTTGGCGTGACGCTTTCGCCCCATCTTCTTCCACCAACGGCGGATCGCCGCGATGGCAAACTCAGCCGTGTCGTGGCTGATCCCCACCGACACTCCAGCCTCATTGTGCGTTACATCGTAGACGCCATAGGGAACCGCTTTCCCAAGTTCTTTGTCCGGGAAGTCGTGGGTCTTTACGCGCACCGGGTCACCCGACTTGCGGTACGTCTGGCCCGCGTTTTTCATCATTCCCAGCGGTTCTTTCTTTTTCGTATCGACCGAAATGACCGGCTGGCCGGTCCGCTGGTAAGCTTTGACTCGATCGGAGATATGTTGAAATTGACTGTCGCGGTCAGGATGCTGTTTGCCCTCGATCGTCTTCCGATTGCCCTGCAAGCTGTAGCCCGCAGACCGCAGAAGCTCACCGACCTTCGTGCTGCTGATCTCATAGCCCTGACGGTTCAACTCCTTGGCAAGTGTTCGCGTACTCTTGCAGGTCCAACGTAGTGGAGACATCGGATCGCCGCGAGTAGTTCCGTCAACCAGTTGCTCCAAGGCGTCAATCAAGTCGGGTTGTTCGGCCTCCCTCGATTTGCGACCTCCGCCTGGACGTCGCTGTCGGTTGCTCGCTGCGGCTTCGGGGTCATCCAGTTCGGCAATTCCGTTGCGAATCGTTCGATCCGACATCCCAGTCGCCGCGGCGACCGCGGCGATTCCTCCGCGTCCGAGCGAACGCGCTTCGGCAGCCGCCCATCTTCGACGTCCCCTTTCATCGAGGTCACCGATCAATGCGGTATACTTTTCGCGAATCCATTCAACAACATTTGCATCCGGCATCCCGCAAGTATCGGAAATCCTCCTGCCCAACGGCAAGATCAATACGGTAGCTTATTGTCTTGCAAGCCCTTAGGCTCAGAAAGCTCACACGCGACGTCGGTTGATTTGCTCAATTTTCAGTCTATCCGGCTTGGTTTACAAGCTCCACGGAAAGTAAAACGCTTCGGCCAGAGTTCGGGGATTCGCTTTGTCGCCGTTTTCAGTCAAACACAGTTCGGCTAACACGGTACGATTTGGGTTTTCAATCGTACCCGGTCAAGTCGTCCGTATGCGTCTTCGGGCGGTCCTAACGCGATTTTGCAGGGGGAAAGAGATTCTGGCCGGCTTTCGCCGAGCCAATCGCCGTAGAGAAACGGGCCAGAGAGCCCGCCGGCGATGTTTAGAAAGGCGTTTGCACCCAAGGCTTCCCGCGCGCCAGTGCGCGCGGATCGGTGTACGACTTCGGTTGCGTTTTTTTGGGGGGCAACGGCGATTAGTTACCCGATTGTTTCTGTTTCTTCGCTGAACACCACTGGTGATATCGTTGACGATACAGAGGCTCGCCAACGTACAAGCTCAGGTTCACTATCGACCATTCCTCAAGGTACGCCCAGTACAACCAATGACGAAGACTGTTCAAGTGCGCCGCCTGCTGGCGAGCGTTGCTGCGAAAACCGCCACCGCTGCGGGGCTTGTCCAAGTGCTTGCGGTAATCTTCAAGTGTTATCGGATCAATCTCGTCGATCCAATCGATCGAACGGCAGCCGGCCCATGCGATGAACTTGCTCAGGTAGCGCTTGTGACGCCGGATCTGCCAGTAGGGGCAACCTCGACGATTAAGATGACGCAAGTAGCTTGAGCGAAGATCCAAAAGACAGGGTTCCGAGCCTCGCTGCTGTGGTTGGGAAAAGCGAACTGGCATGGTTTCGATCTCTCTATAGTTGCTGTCGGAGCGCACCTACAGACAGAGCAGATCTATCGGTCGGTGGACTCGCCGAGAGTGGTTTGGCGAAGGACACCGACGACATGCCGATGCCGAGAATGTGGGTGGCCGACGGACTACGACGACCAGAAAGACCCCAAATCAATTGGGGTCACTTGTTCGGTTTGGACGAAAACTGAAAAGTCCAAAGAAAAACGCCGCGATTCGCGGCGTTTTTATCTTTTCGGGTGATGCTCACCCAATGCACATGCGATGCTCAGGTGCCACTCGAAGCGGCCCGCTTGATCCTCGAAGTCAGGTTTGGATGCTCGAACTTGCAATCGTACCGGGTGACTTGAGTTTGGCCGGGTCGATCAACCCCATCAGGAAAGGCTGGCCTTCTCGGCCTTCACCTTGATAAAGCAGTTCGTAAACGAACCGGCGGCCCTGCTTGCCACGGTGGACGATCAGGTATTCCAGTTCGACCAGCTTTCCCAGGTGCATCCGCACTTGAAAATCGCTCCAGCCGATCGCTTCGCGGAGATCACGACGGGTGAACCGGAAGGCATGCCGACTGACGCCGGTGGCCTTCGATTGTTCACTGGCGTACCGGTGCGTCAGCATCAAGCAGTTTCGCGTCTGCGGCGAGAGTTCGTCGAGGCTGCGCCCGAGAACTTCGCCAGCCAAACCGTTCGCGACCGCGATATCCGATGGCTCCACGTTGATGTACTCGATCGACTCGCCATCGATCTCGGCAACGCGAACCGTTCGTTGGTGTTGGTGTAACAGTGCGACGCAATCGATCAGCGTCAGATACTTCTGGTGATCTCGTCGCAGCCGCGTCTTGTCGTTGGTGAACGTCAACTGTGGTGCGTAGGGATTGCGGACTTGAATCGGCTTGAGAAGCCGTTGTGCGTTCTGATGCAGCTTGCGGACGTGCCGCGTCACCAGATCGCGTTGGAACGCGTCAACCGTTCTCGCCTCTCGTTGCTTCGCCTGAATCGCGCCGGTTTGATCGCGGCTCTCGTCAACCGATAACACCATACAGCGATTAACGAGTTCCTCGTCAATCTCCATCGCCGTCGTGGTCAGCATGATTTGCACAGGGCCTTCAACGTGATGTTGTTTCGTCGTCATGTTTCCGGCGTCGTCTCGACCGACCGTGGCGTGACGCAACTCACCCTCGCTTTGAAGCAACTTCAGCGCGTAGGTTGCTTCCGCGATGCCCTCATCTTCACTGATCGCTAGTACCTTGTGTTTGATCTCGTCGCTGTTGAGATAGAACAAAGACTGACCGGTCATGCCGCTGAATCGCAACTGATCCTCTTCCGGCATCATCGCGAGGATGGCGTCCATCAAAGATGTTTTGCCGGCGCTTGACGAACTTTGAATCACAATTGCCAACGGGTCTTTCAGTTTGCGACTGGTCGCTGCCAAGTAACCGGCTACCTTGTTGGTTGATTCGCCCACCATGCCGCAAGCATCGATATCCGCGACGATGCGCTGCAAGAGGTTCGGGGCACGAAGCAACTGCATCGCTTCGTCCGTCTCTTGAGGTGACAGTTCAACAACCGTTGCTTTCGGTTTCTTCGCCGCGTTGATCTGTTGCTGACGCAATAGTTCCAGCTTGTGCAATAGTTTGCCAATGTCTCGTTTGATCAGATCAGCATCGATGTAGAGTTCGGCGGCTGCGGACTTGATGAATGAAGTGCGGCTGCGCGCTTTGGCAAAATCAAGCGTGTCGAGATGAACCAGATCATCTCGTGATGCCAGGATATTGACTTTCAGCGTGTAAGCGTTCGTGTTCTTTTCAAAGCCGCGAATCCGATAGCGGCGATCATCCCGAATGAAGACGATTTGATTTTCTTCGATCAAAAAGTCAGCGTCATCTTTGAGGCCGTCCGAAGCGATCGCCGATCCGTCTTCCGCTTTTGACGATGATTGAACCGCTTCGGGCACATCCGCTTCGTTCGCCTTGACTTCCGCTGATGCGGCCGGCTCTTCATCACCATTGATCGCGACACGCAATTCGCCTTCACCAATGGTGATTCCTTTTTCGTCTCTCGCGTTGCGATCGATGCGACGACCGTAGATGCCGGTTATCTTGTCGCCAGTGAATAGAGGAAAAGTGATACAGCCACGAAGCGTCTCGTGGCCGGTGCGTTTTAGAATACCAACATCGCGAAGGATCCCGCGTAGATGCCGACCAAGTTCGCAATCTCGACTCGGAACGACTTTGCCGAGACTGCGATCGGAAAAGCCGACTTGAAATTCGGCCGCTTTCTCCAAACTCAAGCCGAACTCGTCGGCAAGAAATCTGGTCGCCTTGGTGTTGGCGGCAAGACACTCGGCATAGTAGCCGGATACCGCAGAAAACGGCTCGTTTTCAAGCCGTCGTGTGAATGTTGGCGCATCGCCAGACTTGCGCACGTTGTGCGCAGCAGATAAACTGCTCATCGTAAACCTCACTTGCTTGGGGTTTGCCAAGGTCCGGGGCGTTGGTAGCGCCGCCGGGCCACTTTTTCGCTTCAACGAAATCGTCGAAACTGTATTTGTGTCATTAAAAACGTCTTGACTTCTGCCTGTCAATTGAGTTTGCCAAAACATTTCAAAGAATTTCCGAAACGCTGATCGCGTTCCATCTTTGATTGCAAGCGTACTGAGTTGGCCAACCGGCTACGATTGGCAAATCGTTCGGCCAGCATTGGTACTCGCTGGCCGTTAGCAAACGCTCTTACTCGGTACGCGGGAGGCGACCGGCAGTCGCGCGACGAGCTTTGATCACTAAGGAGAAAGGCGATTTGATGCGGCGATGATGGTCGCCATCGTAGATTGATGCGGACTCAAATTTCTTCCGCTTATCTACCCCAGCCTTCATTTCAGGTTAAGCGAAACCGGATCAGTCTATGTCCCAATTTTAGTGCCAGGCCGCCACGAGGTTTTTGCAGGAACTGTGTGAAACTGTCATGTCACGCAGGGGGAAATTGGGTGTTGTCTAGAAGCGATTGAAGCTATGGGACGACACCCCAGGTGTCGTCATCTTCGGACCAGACAAATGGCCCAGTTTGAAGAGCCCATAGAACGAACGGCGCAGCCCATTTCGTTTCGTCACTCGAAAGCAATTGCGTTTTTAATGTATCTTCCGTGGCCCGTCCCGCATTTCCAAGAATCGCCTTGAGCAGGTCAGCAATCTCTCGTTTCGCTGCCCAAGACTTAGGGAGGTCAGCACCACCCTCCCGAGTTCGCCGCATTGCAACGTAGGCAAAGGTTCCGCTCTCATCTGGTGCCCATTTGCCAGCCAGTAGAATCCTGCCTGGGCCAAAATCAAGGCATCGACTTGTCTTTCGCGACGGAATGTCTTCAAGTCCGAGTAGATCGACGCTGACATCAAGTACACTTTGCGAACCGATTCGCATGAGGGCTCGATTGCGACACTCCGACACGATCATATGATCGATTTTATCTGGACGCTGTGTGCAAGCTATTAGAAAAACACCAAATTTCCGACCTTCCGCGGCAACCCACCGAAACGCATCGCGAATCCGCCGGCGATCATCCGTATCAACATTGTGTGGCATGAGGTTATGAGCCTCATCAACGACTATGAAGGTCGGGACGCGATCATCAGCACCATTCCCAGACATCGCCGCTGCCCATGTGGATTGTGCCCGTCGCTTCTCGGCATTCAAAACTGTCTCGATGACGATCGAGCGAGCTTCTTCATTTATGAACGACGGAAGATCGACAATCTGGATTTGATAGTCGGGGTAATCAGGCAGATCGATTGTCGTGTTAAGAATAGTTCGATAGCGATGAATGACATCAAAGTACTCATCATATGTTCGACTGCTTAACGATTCGCATTGGCCCTTAATCTCCTGGGCAAATTCGTCATCGCTTTTGAGTTGTGGAGCCTGCGTTCCCGTCGTTACCATCCCCAGTAGGTGCTTTGTTTGCTCGACGATATCTCGGTGCTGAGCGTCAAATGGACTTTTGTCATGCTTCTTTATCATTTCGTTCCCAACAAGCCGTATGATGTCATGTAGCTTGAAGCACTCGTTGCGAATGCCCGGGTCGACGCTGTAGCTAAGACTTGTAAATGACATAGTTACAAGGTTAAGCCTCAGAGCACGATGACGACTTTCGGGGCGGTCGGCGTCAAGCCAGACCACGGCGTTTTCGGGCGAAAGAACTACATCCCATTCTTCTTTGAATCCATCATTATTCCGCTCGTGCGGAAGCGCCCATGCAGGATTGTTGCTGTTATATTTTGCGTTGCTCCAGGATTTGCTAGGCAAAACCTCAGAAAGCTGACGGAAGTCGGCGTTTGGATCGAGAACAACACATCTTGCCATCGTGCGTAGTCCTATCTCTTCAATGAGTCGTCCGAGGAAGAACGACTTACCTGATCCTGACTGTGCGACAATCACCGTGTGATTGGTCATAGCTGTCGGTGACACGGAAACAAGGTCACTGGCAGATTGCTCCCCTGCTTTCGCAGATGAGTTGAGCCAATACGTCGGGATCAGGTGGTCACCAACGACCCAGCCAATTACTAAATCAGACAATTTTTCGCCTAAACTCGGGATCCTGAAGGGTAGCAGCCTGATCTCGGAGAGCATTGGGGGACGTCAACAGGCCCCAGTGGAGCACAGCTATTGGGTGAACACGGCCCGGAGTTACCTTCCCTTGATGGCAGCACGAAGCCAAATTTCTTTTTGATGCGACTTCTGAAATGCAACAGTCTGTCGCTTTCAGTGATCGCTTTTAACGACTCTTCAAGAACAGACCCAATAACCTCAGTCCGTGCCATTGTGCACGGTATCACGTTTCCGTTGGGCAGGACGCACAAGGATCCCTTCCAGCAATTTCCACACAAGTTGGAATCATCATCCAAGCTACCGTCGGCAAGATCGGATCCTCTGCCAATAGATCTAATCTGGTCAAAGCCAGCATTCGTTACGCCAATTGAGTGCAAAAAATCATCGACGCGATCACATGACTCTACGCCGATTACACCAACTCGTACTTCGACGCCTTGAGCAAGTAACTCGCGGATGGTCCCAACAGTTTTGTTGAAGCTACCTTGAAGTCTAGTTTTCGCGTCATGCGTTGACGAATCGCTACCGTAGAGAGAAGTAGCGATCCGAACATTGTTCTCAATGATGCATGCCTTCAATGCCTCGCTCATCCCAGTTGCATTGGTGAATACTTCGACATCCCGAATTCCGACATTCCGAGCATGCTCTAGCATTTCGCCCAGGTCTGAACGCAGGGTTGGCTCTCCACCAATGAACTGCATTCGATCGCAACTGAGAGCCGCCGCCTCGTCAATTACTCCCTTCCACTTGCCTGTAGATAACGCAACGTCGTTCTTTCTATGTGGACCTGAGTGATTGTAGCAATGCAGACATCGCTCGTTACACCAATTGGTGATCTCAAGCCACAAGAATGATAAGGACTGCGCCTCCTCAAAGGATTGCTTGGGTGCGATCCGCGTTATGCGCCTGATTTCGGCATGTGATTGCTATTCATAGAAAGAGGCTTCCTCAGGAAACTGGTTGTTACCACACAGCCCGTTCAAAAGGAAACCTCATGGATGTCCAAGTTAAGGCAGGAAGCCTTGTTCGTGCAATCACAGAAAGCGATGTTTCTCAGGCGGTTAATGGAATTGCTGGCGACTTGATCAACGCCATTGTCGAGGCGGTTTCGCAGTTCCTTTCCGATGGAGTTTCAGCCACTTCGATGTATGCACTTGAAAATCGCCTCGCCACCGAAGTTCGTCGTTCCGCCAATTCTGTTCTTCAGTGGCTTGTTTCCCAACTGGAACCGGAACTTGGTCAGATGCCCGGAACCATTGAGCACAACGGGCAGAACTATCGGCGGTTGGCGGACAAGACGTTGCGATCCCAGATCCTCACGCCGTTTGGTGAACTGTCCCTCGATCGCGCACGCTACCGCCGAGGACGCGATGGGAAAACGATCTTCCCGATCGAATTGCTGCTCGGAATCGAGAACGGGTTTACTCCCGCAGCCGCTGACATCGTCGGCAAGCAATTTGCGACCAGTGGAAGCACCCAGGGGCGCACTCGCGAAATGATCCAAGATCGCTTCGGTCTTTCGATCGGCAATGAGAAACTTCGGAAATTGACGGCAAATCTTGCAGCTTCTCTGGGGTCACTTCGTCAACAAGCCCAAGTCGCGAAATTGCTCGAATTGGTCAACGAAGTCCGCAAAAACGATCGAACCGCAGTGCTGTCGGTAAGTCGTGACGGTGTTTCTCTCGGCTTGGCTCCTTGGAGTTTCTTTGAGATGGCCGGTGTGGCGTGCATTAGCGTCATCGATCAGGGGAAGAAACTCGGAACGGTGTACTTGGGGCAGGCTCCTGAGTCGAATCAACACACACTCTCGAATGAATTGACATCGTTGCTGGCAGAAACCCTGAGAGCCTGCGGCAAAGACCTGCCCGAAGTGGTCTACGTCACAGACGCTGGCAAGATTGAAACCGCGTACTGGAAGAATGCTCTACGGAAGTTCTTCGTCGATGGTCGGCGAATCAAGATCACGCGGATTGTTGACTACTATCATGCAAGCGAGCGACTGACGACCATCGCGGATGCATTGCAAGTGGGCAAGTCTGAGCGTGCGGATTGGCTGTCACGTGCTCGTGGTCTTCTGCTGGAGCCGGGCGGTCATGGTCGGGTGCTGCGCTCGATCGCAAAGATGAGAGAGCTGCACGGCTACAAGAAGACCTTCGCTTCCGATGCCGACAAAGCCGAGAGGTACTTGCGTCGTTACAAGCGATTCATGGATTTCGCCTCGGCACGAGAGCGAGGTTACCCGATTGGCAGTGGCGTGGTGGAGTCAGCGTGTAAGCAGATTGTCAGCGAGCGGATGAAGCTCTCGGGGATGCGTTGGCACCGTGAAGGCGGCCAGCACGTCATGACGCTTCGCTGTATTCTGCTGAGCAAGATCTGGAGCAACGTGTATGAGAAATCGCTTCAGTCAAAACCGACTGTCGCTGACCTTATGCCCAGCACGAGTCGCTAGAATCATGGTGTTTGACGCGCATCAAGCGGACCGCACCCGATTGCTTGACTACCTTACTGGGAATAACCGAACTCATATTTCACGCCGAATTAAATGTGTGTTCCAGCAACGGAGATCATCCAACTTAGGTTTTCTCACCATTTGAATCTTCGGGCTTCGTCTCGACAAAGCAGACGAAATGGACCAACGGTAAATCGTAGTCTATCCATAGTGGCATCGTCAGTCCAATGAGGTGATTTGGAACGGTTCGTCGCAAATCCAGCCATCAGAAATCCAAATAATTTCCAACGCCAACTCGGGAAACAAGGCGTGAAGATTCCATGTAGTTGAATCAGTCTGTGATACCGTGCATCGGTGGTAGTCACCGAGGAGATTTTAAATTGCCCGTTTGTGATTTTGGCGCAAATTTGGCGGCTGGGGTGCTGAGATCTGGGCTTCGGTTGACGGGGGTAACGTAGGGTTGAGTTTGGTCTTCGTTGGAACGCAAAATCCTGGCGGTGCTTCTTGGCCTCCTTCTGTGGGACGGACTACGCGAACGGCGCTGACGCTTGTGCTTCGCCGCCACCTTGCAAGTGCGGATTCGCTGCCCACCGCCGTCTAAGAGCGGTCTCGGGCATCCATGCCCTCGGCAATCTTTTTCGGGGCGTCCTGCCCCGGCGCTCCGGCTCGAAGACACAACGGGCCAGTCGTCGCATTTGGAAAACGGTTACGTGATCCGATTTTGTACTCTTCGATTGAGTTTGTTCTTTGCACATCCCTGCCCGTTGCTGCTCGCCTGCGCTGTGGCCGCTGGGTCCGCCAAAGGCGGATCCTCGGCTTACGGGCATCGCTACTCGTTCGACGCTGCAAACCGGGTACGATCGTAGTGGGTTACTTTGATCCAAACTCTGTTCCCCTTGGTCCGCTTCCATGCCCGACGCCTCGGATGCCATCCGGGCACCGCGGCCGTCAAGGCGGCGACCGTCCATGGATCGCCGTGCGCTGCGCTCTTGGATGCGCGCGAAGTTGCGCGTGGCGGCATCGTGCCGAAGTTGCGACGACCATCCTGGTCGTCGATGGTTCGAGCGTGTTCCGTTGGAGCGTTTTTCGGTTGCGTAGAAACCGCGACTGATCAGAAACCCTCCCAAAACCTCGGGCAACTGATCAGTCGCTTGATCCTTCGGCAAAGCTCCGGCAGATCGGAAACGCCGCCAAAGCCCGGCGGTACCGATCGGCCTCCGCGAAACACTCTCACTTCGCTACGCTCGTTCGCACGGCGCGTCTGCTCGCAGGCTCGCGAACGCTTCGAAATCCCGCGTGGCGGCATCCTGCCGTACTGCGGCGGACTTCCTGTCCGCCGGCCAGTCAAACACGGTTTGGCTGCTGGCGTAACATGCTATTTGTTGGCCATAAGGGCCCTTGCGTAGAAACCACGTTAGCCACCCGCTTTCCGGCGAGTTGACGTTGAAGCCTGTACTTGAGCCTCGTCCTCAAGCCGCTGGACATTAGGGCGATCAACAATTTCAGCAAAGTAACCACCCCATAGATAGCCGGCGATAGCGCCCAGAACGCAGCAACCGTACGCTGTGTGCGGCAAGAGCAGGGCTGCGAAGACGCCGCCGATGATGAGGACCAGCAGATATTCGATCAAGGGCCAGCCACCGACCACGATCCCGCCGATGCCTAGGAGAAAAAACACAACCAAGATGGCGACGCTCCAACTGGGGATCAACGCAGCGGTTGCAGCTGTGACTACGACTCCAATGGGTATCATGCCGACAAGTACAACCACGGCGAGCCATTCACGAAACACTGGAGTCAAGGATTCCTCGGAGCGGCTAACGGAAGGTTTTTACGACACCGCCCTAAACGAAGCGAACGATGCCTGAACTAGTGAAATTGCACCAAGGCCTGCGATCGTTGCCAAAGTACGAAGGTGTGCCGAAGGCCTCAGCGTAAAAACCATGTTGTCGGTCACTGCGGCGGTGTTCGTTTGGCCCAATAGCCTGGTCGCTGTCTTTCGTGGGCAATCGCAATGATCTCGATTCGCGATGTCGAAACGCGATAGACGACAAAGTAAGGGAAGCGTTTCATCAGATACCGTTGAGTCCCATGCAGGTATTGCGGCCATGTGCCTGGACTGCGAGCAATAACGGATCGAGAGCGTTCTAGTTCGGCTTGGAAATCCTCGGCAAGATTCGCTGCCACATCAAAATAGTGGTCGTGAATAGCCAATGCCTCCGCAGTGGCGTCTGGATGAAACCAAAACGGAAGGTCAGCCATTGCGGCGTTCGCGCATTTTGGCCATCACGGCATCCCAGTCCTCTAGTTCGACAGAACCTTCGTCAAGGGTGCGGATTCGCCGTTCAATTTCGATTGCCCATTTGGCGTCCGCGTCAGGATCGGGAGCATCGTCTAAGCTGCGGATGAGAGAAGCGGCCAAACCCGCGCGATCGGATTCAGGTAGTGTCAGGGCAATATCGAGAATTTGTTTGGGCTGAGTATCCATGGCTTCATTGTACCAACGACCACAGAAACTGACAAATTCGTGACCGACAACTTGATTTCATACGGCAACCTGTCGCAAGGAACGGTTAGCTTGGGAAAGCTAGCTCATGACTACGATCAACTTGCTCGATTCTCCGTCTATCCGGCTTGGATTGCAAGCTCTGCGGATAATGCAGATTGCGTCCCGCTTGCCGTTGCTTCGACCGTAGTGCGGCGGGCTTCCTGGTCCCCGGTCAGTCATACGCGGTTTGACTGACACAGTACGATTGGGGTTTTCAATCGTACACGGTCAAGTCGTCCGTATGCGTCAAAGGAGGATTCTAGTGCGGGCCTACGCAGAGAAAGAGATTTTGGCCGGCTTTTGCCGAGCCAATCGCCATAGAGAAACGGACCAGAGGGCCCGACGGCAATTTTTACAAAATCGTTTGCGCCCAAGGCTTCCCGCGCGCCAGGGCGCGCGAATCGGTCTACGCCTTTGGGCGTGATTTTTTGGCAACGGCGATTAGCTGCCCGAATGCTTTGGTTTCTTTGCCGAACACCGCTGGTGATAGCGTTGACGATACAGAGGCTCGCCAACGTGCGAACTCAGGTTCACGATCGACCATTCCTCAAGGTACGCCCAATACAACCAGTGGCGAAGGCTATTCAAGTGCGCCGACTGCATGCGAGCGTTGCTGCGAAAACCTCCACCGCTGCGGGGCTTGTTCAAGTGCTTGCGGTAATCTTCAAGGGTCACCGGATCAATCTCGTCGATCCATTCGATTGAACGGCAGCCTGCCCATGCGATGAATTTGCTCAGGTAGCGCTTGTGACGCCGGATCTGCCAGTAGGGGCAACCTCGACGATCGAGATGACGCAAGTAGCTTGAGCGAAGGTCCAACAGGCAGGGTTCCGAGCCTCGTCTCTGCGGTTGGGAAAAGCGAACGGGCATGGTTTTGATCTCTCTATAAATGCTGTCGGCGCGCACCTACAGACAGATCGGGCCTATCGTTGGTGAACTCGCCGAGAATGGTTTGGCGAAGGACACCGACGACATGCCGGTGCCGAGAATGTGGTTGGCCGACGGACTACGACGACCAGAAAGACCCCAAGACAATTGGGGCCACTTGTTCAGATCAGCGAAAACGGAAAGTTTTCGCATTTGAGAAGGGAAATCACGAATCTTTCGCGATTTCTCAAGGAGCAAAAGCCGTGCAAAGACGGGGCTAAACCTTGCTTGGTCGGGGCCAAAACTTGGCGCCAGGTGCTAAGACTTTGTCATCGTACCGGGTAATGTCAGCTTGGCTGGATCAATCAGTCCCATCAAGAACGGCTGTCCCTCGTGGCCTTCGCCACGGTAGAGAAGCTCATAGACAAACCGTCGGCCCTGTTTGCCACGATGGACCACCAAGTACTCAAGCTCTACCAAGCGCGTAAGGTGCTTGTGGACTTGGAAATCGCTCCACTGCGTCGCTTCGCGAACGTCCCGACGCGTAAACCGGAAAGCATGGCGGCTGACGCTGCTGGCTTTGGATTCGGTTTTGACGAACTCGTGTAGTAGCATCAACAGAGTTCTCGTTTGTGGCGCCAGTTCATCGAGGCTGCGCCCGAGGACTTCGCCGGCCAAACCGTTGGCTACGGCGATGTCTTGAAGCTCGACATTGATGTACTCAATTGTTTTGCCTTCCAATTGCTTGATGTGCTTTGGGCGCTGATGCTGGTGCGCCAAAGCAATGCAATCGATCAGATTCAGATATTTCTGATGATCTCGGCGTAGCCGCGTTTTGTGGGCGGGGAATGTGAGCTGCGAAGCGTACGGATTGAACACTTGAATGGGTTTCAACAATCGCTGTGCATTTTGATGCAACTTTCGGAGCTGGTTTGACAGCTCACTCTTCAAAAGCACGTCGATCAATCTTGAGTCACGTTGCTTCGCTTGTATGGCGCCTGTCTGATCACGTGATTCATCGACCGCAAGAACCAAACAGCGATTGGCGAGTTCTTCGTCAATCTCCATCGCCGTGGTGGTCAACATGATTTGCACGGGACCTTCAACGTGATGTTGTTTGGTTGCCATGTTGCCATCGTCGTTACGGCCAACAGTCGCGTAGCGAAGTTCACCTTCACTTTGAAGGAGCTTCAAAGCGTACGTCGCTTCGGCAACGCCTTCGTCTTCACTGATTGCGAGTATGCGATGCTTGATCTCGTCGCTGTTCAGGTAAAACAACGATTGGCCGGTTATGCCGGAAAATCGCAATTGATCCTCTCCTGGCATCATTGCCAGGATGGCGTCCATCAACGATGTCTTGCCGGCACTGGACGACGATTGAATCACGATGGCGAGCGGATCAGACAACTTGCGGCTGGTTGCCGCAAGATAACCGGCAAGTATGTTGGTCGATTCGCCCACCATGCCACACGCAACGATGTCTGCGACGATGCGTTGCAAGAGATTCGGATCGCGAAGCAATTGCATTGCTTCGTCCGCCTCCTGTGGTGACAACTCAACAACCTTTGCTGTCGGTTTCTTCGCCGCATTGATCTGTTGCTGACGTAGCAGTTCCAGTTTGTGCAGCAGCTTGCCAATGTCACGTTTGATCAGATCAGCATCGACGTACAGTTCGGAGGCTGTAGCCTTGATGAAGGATGTCCGACTGCGCGCCTTGACAAGATCAAGCGTGTCGAGATGAACCAGATCATCACGCGACGCCAAGATATTGACCTTGAGCGTGTAGGCATTCGTGTTCTTTTCGAGACCACGGATGCGATAGCGGCGATCATCCCGCACGTAGGTGATTTGATTTTCTTCGATAGAAAGGTCATCGTCAGCATTGGTTTTGGCCAAAGCGATAGTCGATTCGTCATCCGATATCGACGGTGATTGATTCGCTTCGGAATCGTTTGCTTCGTTCGCCTCGCCCTCCGCTGATGCGACTGGTTTTTTATCACCATTGCTCGGTGCGCGCAATTCGCCATTGCCTATGGTGATCTCTTGATCGCCTTTGCTTTGGCGATCGACACGACGACCGTAGATGCCGGTGATCTTTTCGCCGGTGAACAAGGGGAAGGTGACACAGCCACGCAGCGTTTCGTGGCCAGTGCGTTTGAGGATGCCAACGTCGCGAAGAATCTCGCGAAGATGCCGACCAAGTTCGGAATCTCGGTTTGGAACAACCTTGCCGAGGCTGCGATCGGAAAAACCCGCTTGAAATTCAGCGGCTTTTTCCAAACTCAAGCCGAACTCGTCGGCAAGAAATCTGGTCGCTTTGTTGTTGGCGGCGAGACACTCGGCGTAGTAGCCGGAAACCGCAGAAAACGGCTCATTTTCAAGCCGTCGTGTAAAGATTGGCGCATCGCCAGACTTGCGCACGTTGTGCGCAGCAGATAAACTGCCCATCGTAAACCTCAGCACGTTTGGGGTTTGCCACGGTCCGGGATGTTGCAAGCATCGCCGGGCCACTTTTTCGCTTCAACGACAATCGTCGAAACTGCATTTGTGCCATTAATGATGGCTTGACTTTCGATTGTCAATCGCCATTGCCAAAACATTTCAAAGAATTTTAAAAACGCTGACCGCGTTTCGTCTTTGATTGCAATCGTACTGGGTTGGCCAACCGACTACGATTGGCAAATCTACCTGCTAGCTTTGTTACTCGCTGGCCGTTAGCAAACGATCCAACACGGTTGCCGGCGAGGCGGCTGGTGATTTCGCGACGAGCTTATGGCCATGGGAAGAAGAACTGCTATTTTCTCCTGTTCTGCATCCGCGCTTGACGTTGCATCTCTTCTAGTTGGACAGCGCCACTTTTCGCCTGGTGAGAATTCGTAAGTCGTTTGCCAAAATGGACTTATCTGCGTTGACTTGATGGTCAAAAAGAGACGACCTTCCGTGTGCTACTGTTTCACACTCGGAAACCACGGAAGGTCGCCGCTATGTCGCTTAAGGATATCGCCTCGCTCGGCAAAATGCTCGCCCAATTTCTCGCCCTGTTTGTTGATGGGTGCATGACATGGTTTGCGCAGTCGGATTGGGGTCGGCTCGATTTCCGAGGAGGTTTACAATCCCTTGGTCGCAGCCAGGAAGGCTGGGGGTTTTAGATGGGACTTTCTCAGGAGATAGGTCATGGATTCGACCGATCCGCGTGTTTCACTCGACGAGTTGGCTGATGCCGTCGTTGCCAAACTCACCCAATCGGGACGGCTGGCCGATCTTGGCCAGGTCGATCTGGATACCCTCGAAGACGAAGTGCTTGGCTCGATCGACCAACTCACTCGGGACGTGATTTCGCAGCTTCTGGGCAAGCAGGCCCAGGACACCGAGAAACCGCACAGTTGCCCACGATGTAACGGACGGCTGATTGAGAAACCGCCCCAGGCACGTTGCCTGCAGAGCAGACGGGGTGATGTCAAATTCAAGTGTGACGTTTATCGATGCGAGACGTGCCGTCTCGATTTTTTTCCCTCAGTACAAAACGCTCGGCTGTGATGTCGACCAGTTGCAAACGCCAGCGGTGCTGCGGAAAGTGTCCACTGCGTCGGCTCGCGAGCGTTCCTACCAGCGTGCCAGCGACAACCTCAGCGACTTAGCCGAGTTAAGCGTTGACACCAAGCAGTGCCAGCGAGTGGCAATCCGTATTGGTAACGAGCGAATCGAGGAACAGAGCGAGCGAATCAAAGAGTTTCAAGACGCATCGATTCCCGCCCAGCAGCACGGCCAAGGCAGCGGAGCCCCGGCCAACACGTGGTCCGGCCGTGTCGCGGTGGTGGAACTCGATGGCGGACGAACCCAGATTCGAGATGAACTCTGGGGCAATGACAAACCGACCGATAAAAAGCACCGCTGGTGGCGAGAAACTCAGTGCGGCGTGCTGCAAACTTTTCTGTCGAGTCCAAGCGTCGATGATCCCCACCCAGAGATTCCCGCGGAACTGACCGATCCGTTGTGGGTGGTGCCCAAACTCAATGAAATCCATCGTCAACACGTTAGTTGTGATGGCTCTTCAGGAGAGTCCGAGCAGGAAGTCCGCCAGGGTGATACCCTCGAAGGGAATCCATCGAATCAGCCCCACGGTGCCAAAGCAGACGATCCACCGTGCAGTTCAGACGACCGCGAAAACAAGGAGGTCAAACGTTGGAGTGGTGGACCACCGCTAGTGAAAACGGTGGTGGCGACTCGGCGTGGTTACGATCATCTCGGTGAGGCAATGGCGGCGGAAGCTTATCATCGGGGCTTCAACAAGGCGCCCTCGAAGGCTTGTATCGCTGATGGCTTGAAAGTGAACTGGTCGCTTTGGGGGCGTCACTTCTCGCACTACACCCCAATCACCGATTTGATGCACGCGCTGAGCTACGTGTACTGTGCCGCGATCTCGACCGCGGCGACGGTCGAGGACGGCTGGGAGACGTACCTGACGTGGCTCGGCTTGGTGTGGGCGGGGGACGTCAGTGCTGTGATCAACGCGATGCGATTGGTCTCCCAAAGCGATGATTGTGGCCAGGACGAATCACTGGCTCGGGCGATCACCTACCTGAGCAACAACGCCTCTCGCATGAGATACCATGAATATCGCCGAGCGGGGCTGCCGATCACCAGTTCGCTGGTCGAATCAACGCAGAAGCAAATCAACTGTCGCATCAAAGGAACGGAGAAATTCTGGCGAGACGAGCACCTTGAACCGCTACTTCAACTGATCGCCGACGACCTCAGCGACACACATGATCAGGCCGAATTTTGGATTCGCCGAAGAACGAGATTCCAAGGATTCCGTCAGCGGCGTGCCAAAACCTAGCAAACCATGTCATGCACCCTTTGTTGATTGTTTTTACAGCAATCCTGGAAGGAAACTGCTCCAGATCTACGTTCAGGGATTGCTCTCTGACGTTCAACGAAAGAACGCCGAAGCGATCGCTGCCAATCAGAATGTCAGACCCAGGACGCTTCAGCGGTTCCTCGATTCGATCAAGTGGGATCATGAGCGGCTTCGCGATCGTTGCCAGCAAATCATCGCCACCGACCATGCCGACAGCCAAGCGGTGGGGATCGTTGACGAAAGCGGAATGGCCAAGAGTGGTCACGACACTGTTGGGGTGAAGCGTCAATACAACGGCAACCGAGGTAAGATCGAGAATTGCATCGTCAACGTTGCTCTGTCGTTTGCAACGGTCACTTTCCACAGTCTGCTCGATGCCTGCGTTTATCTGCCCAAAGAATGGACGGATGATCCATCACGCCGAAAAAAACTCGCATTCCTGACGATGTGACGTTCAAAACCAAGGCAGAAATCGCACTCGATATGATCGATCGAGCGATTGCCAATGGAATCCGAGTGCTGGCTTGGACATTCGACGAATTCTACGCTCGCGACGGCAAGTTCCTTGACGGACTCGACCAAAGAAACGAAGCCTTCGTTGGCGAGATACCGCCAAACGCTCACGTCTGGCTGAGCAAGCCAAAAGTGCTGAGAAAACCGCCGAAAAACCGAACGAAAAGGCCGAAGAAGTACCCCCGATTGAGACGTCGTGAAGAAAAGCCAAGTGAGGTTCAAAACCTCCGTAAGTATTCGCCGGCATTCTGCGATCAAAAGCCACAGCGATATCGAATCAAAGACACCAACAAGGGGCCTGAGGTTTGGGAGATCCGCTGGCACACGTGTTGGCGGAAGACTCACGACGGTCGCTTAGTCAGCAACGCCTGCACTCTGATTGTCGCTCGCAATGTTCGTACTGGCGAGTGGAAGTATTTTCTCAGTAACCGAGTCCCTGGCCGCGGCGGCTGGACATTGCGTGCGATCCTCAGAGTCGCGTTCAGTCGCTTCCAAATCGAAGCGTGTTTCCGCGAATCGAAAGAAGAACTGGGCTGGGATCACTTCGAATGCCGCCGGTGGGACTGTGTCCATCGTCACCTGTTCGTGACGATCCTCAGCCACTTGTTCTGTGCCCGAGTGCGATCCCAGCTCAGTCCGGGGACCGTCGTGACCGATGGCGACCTGCTAACGCTCGAACAGGTCCGTCGTGCAATGGACGTCTACATCGATTCACAAGATTTGTCGCGAAGAGCCCGTCACCGTCGCTACGAAGCGGTCTCGGGCATCCATGCCCTCGGCAATCTTTTCCGGGGCATCCTGCCCCGGCGCTACGGCTCGAAGACACAACCGGGCGAATCGTTACGGTTGGAAAGCGGTGACGTGTTCCGACGTTGCCTTCTTCGGTCGAGATCGTTTTTTGCACATCCCTGCCCGTTGCTGCTCGCCTGCGCTGTGGCCGCTGGGCCGGCTACGCCGGTCCTCGGCTTACGGGCATCGCTACTCGTTTGATGATGCAAACCGGGTACGATCGTAATGGGTTACCTTGGTTCAATCTTTGTTCCCACTCGTCCGCTTCCCTGCCCGACGCCTCGGATGCCATCCAGGCACCGCGGCCGTCAAAGCGACGACCGTCCATGGATCGCCGTGCGCTACGCTCTTTGATGCGCGCGGACCGTTGGAACGGCCTTCTCAGTTCCGCCTGGGCGTGGTTCGTCTTCTCCTTCGGCCCAAGCACATACGCCCGGCGGCCTTCGTCAAACCGAATTCGATTGGAGCGTTCCTTGGTTGCCCAAAAAACGCGAAGGTACAGATACCGGCCCAAAGCTGCCGGCAACTGTACCTTCGCTTGCTCCTTCGACAAAGCTACGGCAGATCGGAAGCACCGCCAAAGCCCGGTGATACCGATCGGCCTCCGCAAAACACTCTCACATCGCTGCGCTCGTTCGCACAGCGCGGGCGCTCGCAGGCTCGCGGACGCTTCGAAGTTCCGTGTGACGGCATCATGCCGGAGTTGCGACGATCATCGTGATCGTCGCTTTCAAGCCGACGAAAAGGGAGATGTCGACCCAACATAGTCGGCAACTCCCCTTTCGCGGCTATGCCTTGAACTGGAAAACTAACCGTCTTTTTCCAGTCCAAGCCACCGTCTTACAGCACTTTCAACATCCGCCATTTGATTCCCTGGGAGCTCTCCAAGCCGTCGAATCAGCTTCACTGTCGGAATCGTGACGATATTCTGAGCATCAAAGGCACCCGACTTCAGAAAACGCACATCTGATTGAACTTCGAAGCGTGAGTTCCGAGTGCTCGTTGTATGCGGAACAATCGTTGTCAAAACACGATCATTGTCGTCGTCTGCGGGAATGCTGAAAACCAGACAAGGGCGAACCTTCGCAACCATGCCAAGATCGACGAGCCATACATCACCGCGATTCGGAGTTTTCACTACCAGACTCCTCAGCATCCAATGCTTGAAATAGCTCGTCCGCAATACCTGTAAGTTGATCTTCGGTCACGACTGTATTGGGCAACTCCCCGCTACGACGTAGCATGGCGATTAGCAACGCATGTTGCTCGCTTGCAGGAAGCGACTCAAACGTCGCTAGCAGTTGTGAAGCAGTGTCAGTCATTTGTTTATATCCGCGATGTTGGATTGTTATCCATTGTAACCGGACAAACTCAATTGTCACCAATGGCCCGGTTTGTCGCCATAGTCAGGCAACTCGACAAAGTGTTTCTGCGGGCGAATCTCGAACTTACTTGGTACATGGTGCTCCTAACGGTATCGTGCCCAAGTGCGGCAGGACTTCCTGTCCCGCCCGATCAAACACGGTTTGACCAACCAGGTACGATTGGGGGTTTCGATCGTACACGGTCAAATCGTCCGTATGCGTCGAAGGCGTAAGTCGTAGTATTGTTCTTGGCGTCGGTCGCGGTGATCTTGTTGCCAGCGCGATCGTAGACGCTACTGGTGGCATCGCCCGCGGTGTCGGTACAGGTCAAGTCGCGTCCCAGTTCGTCGTAGGTGCAATCCTGGCCAGCGTTGTTGGGATCTCGCACGCTGAGTCGGTTGCCGCTAGCGTCGTAGGTGTAGGTGGTTACTTTGCCGAGTGCATCGAGGTTTTCGATCGTTCGGCCAGCGGCGTCGGTCAGTGACTTGCGGACTTTGCCGAGCGCGTTGATGCTCTTGGAAACGAGTACTGTTCTGTAGCCGGTGATCGTTTGCGTGGTCAGATTGCCGGTGCAGTTCCAAGTGAGTAGCGAATTGTTGGCCGGATCGAGGATGCCGATCATCACGCTGTCGGCGTCGAAGGCATCGAAGTAACGGGGAGAGCGGACAGCAAGGATATGGCTGTCGAGGTCGTAGTCGGCTTTGCTGCGTGATTCGATCGTAGTTCCGGCTGCGGCGATGCAGGCGGTTTGGCGCGCGCGGCTATCGTACTCGAAGTGCGTTTCGATGTTGCAACCGTCGTGCTGCCGCTCGATGTCGCCCGCCGACGAGTAAACAGTGTCGGAAATGATGTAATCGGCGTTGGCCGTGGTGTCGCGATTGAGTGCGAGGAGATTGACGTACGGATCGGGAACTGTTCCGGGTACCGTGGATTCGGGCACTGTGCCGGTGACTGTTCGGATCGTGCGTCCGTCGTCATCGTAGGCGTAGAAGGTCTTGCGACCATGGGGGTCTTCGGTCGAGTAGAGTTTGCCGTCGACGTAGGCGTATTTGCTGGTGAGCGATTGATTCGCGGGGATTTTTTGGGTCGTTTCTTCGCGGCGAAGTTGGTGGTCGTAGACGTAGCTGGTCAGCAAACCGCCAAGGCGATGCTGCGGCGGTAGTTTGGTGCAGGTCAAGTAGGTCCACGTTTCGGCCAGAGCGAGATCGGGCGAGGCGGTTTCGTTGCCGGCGCCGTCCGTCGTGCCGGAAGCGACTGTGCGTGAAGTCAATCGGTGGGACGTGTCGTAGGCATAGGTGGTGACGACTCCCATCCGATTGACCAGCTTTTCCATCGCAATCCCCGCCGCGAAAGGAAAAGTTCAATCGAAAAGATTTTGCTGAAGGTGCTCAATCACGTTGATTGCAAACACACTTCGAGAGAAGCAACTTCAACGATAGGGCTTGCCGGAAACCGGTCAATGAGAATTTTTCAGGGTGCTTTCCAAACTTCGAAATCTTTTCAAAGGGCACCCTTTTGGCACGCGAGCGTATGTCATTGTCACTGTTGAGTAACGTCGAAATCAAAGGCGAAAAACGAGTCAATGATCGCAGGAGAATTTTCTATTTCGTGATTTCTTTCCTGCTGGACAAGCTTGCTGGCGACACAGATGAAGCAGCGTCGTTGAGGTTGAGATATCTTTGTGCTGCTTGAGATCGCCTGGCAGCTTCGCTTTATCTCATTGCCGCGAATCGAAGCTCACCAATCAGAGATCGCTGGTGGCTAGAAAATCTTCGGATTCGTCTGGCGTGGTTTCTTCGTCCTTGTTGAACAGCCTTGGTTGTACCGGCACGTCGGCTTCGCCTTGGTCGTTGGCTTGGGAATGTTTCGCCACCTCTTTGGCTTCGCGCAGTTGTTCTACTTCATCTCGAAGCTGGTTGAACAGTTCGGCCATTTCGACCCAGAAGTCGTCTTCGCGAAAAGTGAGCGGTTCGGCTTGGTTGCCCTGGATCAGGCGTTTCATTTCGCGGCGGAGGCGAAACATTGGCCCGGTGAATCGATTGCTGATTCTCAAAATGTCATAGGCAACGATCGGGGCGATGATGGCCAGCCCCGGAAGCCAGTAGATTGCTTCGTCCAGACATCGGATGGCTATCACTGTTATCGGTTCACCGGGAACTGCCATCGATTCGGCAAACAGCAAGATGATCGAGAAGTACAGCCCGCAAGCGATGGCGTACAAGGTTGCGCGCCGCAGCAGCGTTCCCTGAATGTCGCTGTCGACATACAGCTTGTGTCGCAACAATACCATCGGATCAATCCGGTCAGCTAAAACAGGTTGGGGACCTAGTTGCCAAACGCTCCCGCAATGGCCGCACCCGATGTATCAAAGCTGTCTTTGGTCCTGGCGGCCAAGAAGGTTACAGAGGCGGCGCAGACGACTACGATCAACGCCAGCATCACTGCATACTCGACCGCTGTGGCTGCGTCTTCTTCGTGTAGAAAACCGGTGATCGTATCCCGATAAGATGGTTTCAACATTGGTGAATCGCTCACAAATCCGCGTTCAAAAAGTCCGTCACTTCGATCGTTTTTTGGGTCCCGGGCTCATCGCGGCCGCCCCTTTTGCCAACAGTGGCTGGAAAGTGCGAAGCCGCATGCGGTCGTTCGGCACTCACTACCCCCCGTATGATTATCCTAGTGCGCTACCGGAGGTGGTGTTTGCGACGACCTTTCCATCGTGATGTGAACAGCGGGTTTCTGCTTCGGATCTTGATCTTTTCGCCATTTGTGACGATTGCCAGGGGGCCACAACCAGCGCGGGCCGGTCCCTAGCACCGAGGCAAACCATTAGAGTTACGCTAGGAGGCTGACGCCGCAGGAGCGAAATACCGTGGTTCGGGCTGCCAGGCAGGCGACCTGATCCACACGACCTACCTTCTGCGACGCGAGTCCTTTGTTCCTTTGGAGGCTGAAACACGGCGATTTTGATGCTTGGACCCATTTTCAACCGAGAGGCGACCGTCGTACCGAAACGGCCCAAAACCTATCTGACGCGGGGTGTGTACGTCCTTTCGTTGTTCCTGCTGTTGGCGACTGGGTACCTGGTTTTGGACGGTTCGCGGTCGATGGCGACGGCGTCGGATGCGGCCCGCTTCGGAGGTTGGATGTTCACTCTTTTGGCACCGCTGCAGCTGTTGGTGCTGAGCAGTTTGGCTGCCGTGGGAGCGGCGAGTAGTGTTGCCCAGGAAAAAGATCGTCGCACGTTGATCCTGTTGTTGTTGACGCGGTTGAGCGGATTCGAGGTGGTGGTTGGAAAACTGTCTGCCACGTTGTTGACCCCCCTTTCCATGCTGGTCTGCGGATTGCCGTTGTTTTTGACGTTGCCGCTTTTTGGCGGTGTATCGCCTGGACAGGTGATGGGGGTTTTTGTCGTCACCGCTGCGACCGTGCTGCTGGCCGGATCGATCGGGACCGTTGTCGGAATGTGGCGCGAGAAAACGTTTCAAGCAATCGCGCTGACCGTGCTGCTGCTGTTGATGTACGTCTGCGTCGGAGAGTTGGCGGGGCAGATGGAGTCGCTTCCCGAATCGCTTCGGCTGTCACTCAGTCCCTCAGGAGCATTGTTTGCCGTTGCTTCGCCGATGGCGAGTTTGAAGGCAGAAACAGCGATGGGAGTCGCGATTTTTGTGGTCGTTACCGCCGCGCTGTCTTGTTTGGTGTTGTGGATTGGCGTGGTGAAAGTGCGAGTTTGGAACCCGTCGCGAGAAGTCCGGTTGAAAGTTCCCGAACCGGAATCGTCCGAAGAGTCAGACGTGGAAGCGGCGCCAGCGAGTTGGAAGGTGCGTGCGCCGCGGCCTGTGTGGACCAACCCCATTTTGTGGAGAGAGATACGTACTTGGGCTTACGGCCGCAAAGTGGTCGTCATTCGTGTCGCATTTGCACTGTTGTTCCTGTTGGTTGCCGGCTTTGTTTATTTCCAGATTCAGAGCGGCGTGGCGATGGAGCCGGCAGCAAGGATCGGTCGTGCGCTTCCGGCCGTGACGCTGCCGCTTACGGTTTTGGGCGTGATCAGCCTGGTGTTGGTCAATGCTTTGGCGGTCAATGCGGTGACGGGAGAACGAGACGGGCTGGCCCTGGACCTGTTGTTGGTCACCGATTTGAGGCCCAGCGAGTTCGTGTTTGGGAAGTTGTTGGGTGTTTTGTATGTCGCCAAGGAGATGATTCTGTTGCCGGTGTTGTTGATCCTTTATTTAGGCCAAAGCGGCGTGATGACGATGGAGAACATGTGCTACACCATCATTGGTGCGGCGATGCTTTACCTCTTTGTGTCGATGCTGGGAATCCATTCAGGGCTGAACTACGTGGCTGGCCGAACGGCGACGCTGGCGAGTTTAGGAACGGTGTTTTTTCTGTGTGTCGGCATCGCGATTTGCATGACGATCATGGTGAGTTTTCGAGGTGCGTTTCAACTACAGTTGGCACCTTTTTTGGTGATGATATTGGGCGGAGGTGCGGCACTGTTTGCATCGCTGGGTTGGCGAAACCCTTCTTCGGCAATCTTTGCGGCGTCCTTCATGCTGCCGCTGATTACTTTTTACGCGATCACACAGTTCCTGCTTCAAACAGACCACTTGTTGGTTGTGTTCCCACTGCTGGTTGGATACGGGTTCACCACAGCGGCCATGATGGTGCCCGCGCTGAGCGAGTTTGACGTATCGCTTGAGCGAGACCGCGGGGCTGGTGGAGACGGTGCTTGAACTGGATCGGCGACGCATGGCTTTGGCTGTTGGCGATGGGCGTGCTGATTCTTCTTAGCGCGCTTTTCAGCGGCAGCGAGGCCGCTCTTTTTTCGCTTCAAAAACGTGGACGCCGGCAATTGGCTCGTGCCGGAGTGGGCGGTCGCATCGCCTCGGGATTGTTGAAAGACCCCGAACGGTTGTTGTCGGCAATCCTGTTTTGGAACTTGCTGATCAACATGCTTTACTTCGCGATCGCAGCGATCATTGGCGGAAGGTTGGAAAGCGATCCTTTGGCTGGTCGTTCGGCAGCCATCGTGTTTACGGTTGCCAGTCTGCTGACCATTATCTTCTTTAGCGAGATGTTGCCCAAAAGCGTTGCCGTGTTGGCGCCGGTGCGGCTATCGATGTTGGTCGGACCGCCGCTCTCTTTGGCGGTACGGCTGGTCGCCCCGATTTTGCCGCTGGTTCGGACCGCCAACCTTGCTGCCGGCCGATTGATTTGGCCTTCGTTCGAGCCGGAACAGGAAATCGATTTGGCCGATATCGAACGGGCGATCGAACTGGGAACCGATGACGCCGCTCTGCTGCAACGGGAGAAAGAGGTGTTGCAGGGATTGGTCGAATTTGCTGAGACCCGCGTTGGCGAATTGATGCGTCCCCGTAGCCGGTTGTCGCTGACCGAAGTCCCAAACGATTTGAGTGCGATTGCCGAGGGAACGCCGCCCGGAGGGTACCTGATGGTGACCGATGCCGATGGAACGATCACGGCGTCGATCGGTGTGCGGATGTTGCGGCCCAGCCAGATGGATGATATTGGCGGCACAGCCGAGCCGGTGATCTATGTTCCCTGGTCGGCGCTGGTGTCGCGCGTTCTTGACCAGCTGATCGAGGAGGGGCGATCGGTGGCCGCGGTGGTGGACGAGTTCGGTGAAGTGGTCGGTGCGTTGTCGATTGACGACATTTTGAGACGTGTGTTGGACCCCCGTCGCGCCGGTGATGAGTCGCTTCGGGAAGCGGCGATTCAACCTTTGGGGCACGATCATTTTCGCGTGTTGGGTTCGGTCAGCGTTCGCAATCTGTCGAAAAGACTAGGGATGGACGCACCGGACGAGTCGATCACGACGGTGGCGGGCTTTGTCCAACGGCATAACGAACGTCTGCCGCGCGTCGGAGATGCTGCCAAGTTGGGGCAATACATGCTGGTGGTCGTGGAAGAGGCACAGCAGGGTGTTTGGATCGAAGTTCGACCGCTGGCCGATGAGGAGGTCCAGCGATGATTGTTGCCGGCCTGCTGTTTTTGATCGGCTTGATGCTGAGCGCGTTTTTCAGCGGCAGCGAAACGGGTTTGTATCGCGTTTCGCGAACTCGGCTGATCCTGGACGGGCTGGGCGGTTCGCGCGCGGCTCAGGGAATCATCTGGCTGTTGAATCACCCAACTATCTTTGTCGCGACCACATTGGTCGGCAACAACGTGGCGAACTACTTGACGAGTTTCGCAATCGTGATGGCGGTGGCGGTGATGTTTGGTGCCGGTACGAGCGCCGATCTGCTTGGCCCGATGTTGATGACGCCGTTGGTATTCGTGTTGGGTGAACTGCTGCCGAAATACCTTTTCTATCACGCACCTTACCGGTTGATTCGTGCGACGCGTCCGTTTTTGTTGGCGGCGACTGTGTTGTTTGCTCCCGTTTCTTTGCTTCTTGGCCTGCTGGGCGGCGCCCTTCAAATGGTCACTGGCGAGACGCCCTTTCGGCTGCGGTTGGCCATGGCCCGGGGTGAGTTGGACCAGGTATTGCGCGACGGCCACGAGGCGGGAATTCTGGCCGCCGGCCAACGTACGCTTGCCCGCAACCTGTTTGATGTGGGAAACCAGTCGGCGATTTCCTTTGGTGTTCCCGCCGAACGATTAGCGATCGTCGATCAGCCGGTCGATGCGAGCGAGGCGCGAAGGAAGGCTCGTCGCCGGAATCATCCGATCGTTTTGGTGCGTCGCGAGGGACAGATTGTCGGTTTTCTAAGGTACGCCGATCTTTGTGTTCGCCAGCCAAGTTTGGAGCCCAAGCCGGTGATTGGCGGCAAGATCTCTGACCGGCACCTCGGTTTGCTGTTGCGTTTGGATGATGCGGCAAGCGACGTGGCGGTGTTGTTTGACGAACGGGGCGAGATGCGGTGTGTCGTCACGCGTCGTCAGTTATTGCAACCGCTGATCAAGTGATCTTTTCATCCTTGCGATAGCCCAGATTGTGGAGGACCGACAGCATTTCGTCACAAGTCAAATAGCGACGATGATGCTGGACCTTGTACTGGTCGATCGCCGCGGCCAGTTCGCGGCCGTCGTCCGATAATCCCGTGTGCGAACTACCGAATTGACGTCTCTCTCCCTGACGCTCGGACGCGTTGGAAGCTCTTCTTCGTCGTTCGACAAAACCGTTCTCGGCACCCGGCCCGACCGAGAAGTTCGAGGTCGAAACAGGAGTCGAAGCGGCTGGCGTGAGATCGTTGCGGGACATGAATGGTCGCTTGGGTCAGTGATGAGGAAGCAACTGGCCTTTCCAACGTTCTTGGGCGCCGCTGGCAGCCGAATACCCTACCTGCGGAACCGTCGGTTCAGCAGGCAGGGTACGAACGAAGCGTACGTCAAAAAAGCTGCCAGTGCCGAGATTTCGTGGACGATTTCGGTCGTCCACCCCACATTCTCAGACATTCGCGCCGACTGATGCATGCAGCTTGACCGTCTTGGAAAATGCGCAGGGTTGCGCCGACACTTAGACTGACATCAAGCCGCTTCAATCGTTATGGGCGACAAGTTCGCTACGACCGGGAATTTCCGCGTCTCAGCTTTGCTCCAAAAAGGGGGCTGACCCTTTGGAGGGCGGCGATCTTCTTTGACGATTGTTATGCCCGGAGAGGGTCAGGCCCCTTTTGGGGGCAAAGCCCTGTGTCATCGGCGCTGAGGTGCCGAGTCTTGGTTGGGACCGGTGTCGCTGGCCAGCCGTTGGCCTTGCAGTTTTGCCATCCACTCCTCCTCGCGCAGCGAGTTGGGTTCAAGTTGCATCGCGATCGCCAACGATTGCCGGGCCTCTTCGACCGCCCCCTGTTCCAGCGCCAGCGAGGCGAGTTCAAGATGCGGCGAAGCGTTGTCGGGATCCTTGGCGGCTGCACGATCAAAACACCGACGCGCTTCTTCTTTGCGGCCCAGGTGACGCATGGCGATTCCCTGCAGCAAATCGACGCGCGGTGGTGCGTCGTCGATACCCACGCCGTCCTGTAGTCGATCCAGCGTCGCAAGGACCCGGTCAAACCGCTCAGCCGAGCGATAGATCTCCGCCGCCTGCAATTGCACTTCGGGAAAATCGGGGCGGAGGGCAAGGGCACGATGATAGGCGGCCAGCGCCTCTTCCTCCTGGCCGGCTGCCTTCAAGCAGTCACCGCGCAGTGCCCAGACGTCTTCCGAATCACGCTGCAGTTGCAAAGCCCAAAGGCTGTGCGCGTCGGCCTCTTCCAGCCGGCCGAGTTCCAAGTACATCCGGCCCAGCCGTTGAACCATCCTGGGATCACCGGCACTCAGCCGCACCGCATGTTCCATGTGTTCAATCGCTGCATCTTGTTCGCCTCGTTGCCAAAACGATTCGGCCAATCCCCAGTGGGCTCGATCGTTCGACTTGGATACTTCCAGTGCATCCGTAAAAAGCGTTTCGGCAATATCCCAGCGGCCGTCGTGCATCGCTTGAAATCCCTGGCCGGACAGTCGGCGGGCAGCGATGGTTTGTCGGCTGTCGCCAAACCGACGGATTGCGCGGCAACCGCCCACGACGTTCAGTACTGCCAGCAGTAGCAGCAGCTTCAGCGGATGGGAGAACGATGGCATGGTTTGGCCCAGCGGCGACGAGACAATCGCCGGTACATAGCAAAGTTGATCCTACCGAAGCAATGTGATCGCGGTGGAACCGACTTGGGTTTCCGCCGGGTCGCAGAGTAGCGAAACTCGCCAAGAGTTTCGGCGAGCGCCGAGATTCACCGAAAGTCTTGGCGACGTCTTGGCGACTTTCGCTACTACCCAAGAAGCGAATTTTTCCCGACAAACGTGCTTGCACCTGAGTTTCTGGTTTTCTGGACGCTGGCGATTTCGTTTGGCTATCCCCTGTCAAGAAAACAGGGCATCATAGAAGATTCGGAAAACCTTCCTCCTCGATTTGCTATCACCATGCCTGCGACTTTTGATTCCTTCGGTGTTCAGTTTCTTTATCCCGACAACTGGCAGGTTGCCCAGCGAGAAGAAGATGAAAGCAATGAAGGCGTGACGATGGAATTGCCCGGCGGAGGCTTCTTTTCGATCGAACGCAACCGGGAAGGTGTTTTGGATGAGGAGTTGATCGAGGAGGTTGCCGAGACGCTGGAGGAGGAATACGAAGAGGTCGAACGGGAAGAGGTGGAGCTGGATGAAGCGCCGGCCGACGAACGTGTTGTCGATTTCCGGTTTTATTACCTCGATCTGTTGATCGTGTCGCGACTGATTTTGATTGACATCGGCGGCGATCGGTACCTGATTCAATTCCAAGCGGAAAGTCGTGATTTTGAATCGAACGAGATGGTGCTGGCTGCGATTTTGAAGCAGATTCGTGGTTAGGGGTTGAGTGAGGGAGTTTGAGTCTACACGAGGTCTTGTTTTCGTTTCTTGCGGCGGCTTTTGCTGCAGTCTCGGCAGACGCCTTGAATGATCATCCGGTGGCCGCTGACTCGAAATCCCTGCTCGGCGGCGACTTCGTCGCGGAGCTTCATCAGTTCGTCACTCTGAAATTCCAATAGCTTGCGGCAACGAGTGCAATAGAGGTGATCGTGTTGAGGATAACCGTAATCGTGTTCGTAGACGGTTCGTCCATCGAGCTGAAAGTCTCGCAGCAATCCCGCATCCACCAGGTCTCGAAGTGTGCGATAGACCGTTGCCGGACTGACGTAGTTCTTTTCTCCGCGACGGGGTAGCCGGTCAATCAATTCGTCGGCGTCAAAGTGATCGTGGCTGGCGAACACTTCTCCGATCAGAAACTTCCTTTGGTTCGTCTGTCGCAGCCCGCGGGTCTGCAGATATTCTTCGAACCTTTCCTGGGGAGAAAGTGAAACGTCAAGCGGTTGAAGAGACGAAGTGGGAACGTTCACAATTGGAGTTTCTGATCGCGGTGAGAAAAGTGATCGTCCGTCACGTCGGAACCAGAGCCTGGAACCAATCGGCAGGCACCAGCGACGTGACAGCTCTACACACAATATATCTCAGTGCCCGTAGTTGGCACCGCCTGTGCGGTTTTGACGCCATGGGCGCGGGGGCGCCTTCTTGGACGGGCGCCCGTTGAAATTGCGACCCTGGCCCGTCGGCTGGGCTAGGCAAGCTGGTCCAGCAGCCGATCGAGCGCAGCGTCTAGTTTTTCGGGCGTTTCGTAGCTTCCATCGGCTATTTGCCGACGAATTTCCGCGACCCGATCGATCCGAATCTCGCCGCCGCCTGCCACTGGCGAGGTGGATTGGAGCCGGTTGACGGCGGAGGCACCCGCAGAAAGATCCAGCTGATCGGCAGCTGCCGCCGAGGTTTTGCTGGGTTGTTCTGCCGGTTTTTGCGGTTGGCTGCGCTGCGGGCCGGAACCTGCTTGCGTAGCGGAAACCCGATAAGGGCCGTAAATCTGCATGGTCGAATTGCTCCCATGTAGGACTGGAACCGCCGTCGACACCGGTACATCCAGGATGTACGTCAGAGCCGATGGCAATGAAAGCGCGTGTGACCGGCCAAGTGAATCAAAACATCCAGGTTTTGATTCGCAAAACCATTCCCGCGTCGGTCGTGAGCGCCGCTATCCTTGTCCCAGGATGCAATCCGTCAGCGAAAAGAGACTTTCGAGCGCAAAAAGGCGGAAACAGTATGGTTATCGACCGTTCCCAGCTCGCCCTTCAGCCCAAATCTCGCTCTCGCGGAAGACTTTCCGAAATCAAGGATCCGACCGAGCCTAGCAGAGGCGTGAAACAGCCAGCAAGAGCAGAAAACAAGTGTTTTTGCCCCCGCGTGTAAAGGGTGCCAGTCGCTTCGAAAGTAGTAGCGAAAGTCGCGAAGACTTTCGGCAAATCCCACTCCCACCGAAACTTCGGAATTAGGTGGGGGAATTAGGTGGGTGGCACCAAATGGAAGCCTGTCGGCCAGTTCTCCGAACTGGCTACGCGATGCGATTTCGGAGAAATCGCCGACTGAGAATTGGTGGCTGGCACCAAATGGAAACGGACTGAGAATTGGTGGGTGGCACCAAATGGGAATTGCTACCAAAGCCTCAAAACGCTGACCAGATTGTGGTGTTGGTCGGTTCAGATTGGTGCTTCGGCCAATTCGGATGGTGTGGGAATTAGGTGGGTGGCACCAAATGGAAGCTTGTCGGCCAGTTCTCCGAACTGGCTACGCGATACGATTTCGGAGAAATCGCCGACTGAGAATTGGTGGGTGGCACCAAATTGGAATTGCTACCAAAGCCTCAAAACGCTGACCAGATTATGGCGTTGGTCGGTCCAGATCGGTGCTTCGGCCAATTCGGATGGCGATGCCGAGCGGGCGTGTTGCATCGATTCGGCTTGCCATAGCGGGTGGTCCGCATCACCGCACAACACCCACAGCGAGGGGTGAATTGCGGCCGACTCGTCCCCATCGCCGCGAACCAGGCGGCTGGTCAGTCCGGCGTCGCCCGCCAAACGATGCACCAGCGGCGCGAGGTCGAGGTGGTTGTTGGAAACGTGGACGGCGAGGATCCCGCCTTCGGCCAACCGCGATCGGTAAAGCCGAATCGCCTCGCGAGTTAACAGATGGGCAGGAATCGCGTCACTGCTGAACGCGTCCAGCACCAGCAGGTCAAACTTCGTCCGCTTCATTCTTTCCAGCACAAGCCGGCCGTCACCGGTGTGGTTGCGAATCGTCGCCCGGCTGTCTCGTAGGAACGAAAAGTGGGTGTTGGCGATGTCAATCACAGCGGGATTGATCTCGATCATGTCAAAGGTGTCGCTCGGTCGGCCGTAGGTTGCTAGCACGCCGCACCCCAAACCCACGACTCCGATGCGAAGCGAAGGATGGTCTTGCTGCATCGCACCGATCGCCAGCCCGACACCACTTTCGCGGCCATAGTAGGTGGTTGGCTCGCTGCATTGCTGGCCGGTTCGCTGCATGCCGTGGATGGTGCTGCCGTGAACCAGGCGGATCCCTTGTTCATTTTTTAATACTGCCAGCACACCAAAGAAGTTTCGTTCCGAGGCGATGGTCTGGTCTTGCGGAGCAAACGTGACTGTCAACAGAGGCGCGACCATCAGCATTATCGCAGGGATTTTCAACCGCCGCGCCGCGGACCAGTCGTACTCGGTGATTCGCCAGCCGCGGCAAGCGAAGTACACAATGCAGGTCAGGGCGGTGACAACACCAAGGGTCAGGGGCAGCTCTAGAAAACTGTCAAACAGCATCGGGCAAATGATTGCCACGATGATTCCACCGATCGCGCCCCCGGCAGACAACATGGCATAGTACTGCGTCAGTAGCGAAGCATCCGGTTTGATTCTGGCAACCTCACCGTGACAAAGCAGGCACACGCCCAGCAAAGTCATCAGGTAGCAGGACGCTTCGGCCAACAGCTGTACCGATCCAGGCAGCAGGTGCTTGGTTTGAATGGTAAGAATCGCGACCAACGTGGCTGCGGCAATCCACTTTGGCCGGTACCAATCGGGTGAATCGAAGCAAACGATAAAGCTGATCAGATACAAGCTAAGTGGCAGTACCCACAGAAACGGAATCACGGCAATGTCTTGGCAGACGTGGTTGGTCACGACCAACAGCGATGTCGACGCCAGGGCCGGCAGCGCGATCCAGGCAGCACGCCGGGTCCAGCTTGGTTGTGGATGCTCCGCAGAGCAGGAAGGAGTTGCCGGCACCGTGTTGATGCTCCGTCGCCACTTGAACAGGCTGGTGGCGATCACCCCTTGCGCCAGTACGAACAGGCAAAACATCAGCGACCAAACGATCGATTGGTTGGAAACCGAAAGAGCCGGTTCGACAACGAAGGGATAGCTGAGCAGCGCCACAAGCGATCCGCCGTTGGACAGGGCGTACAAGCGATAGACACGGGCGCTGTTGTCCTGGTAGGCAAGCCAGGCTTGAATCAGCGGTCCGGTGCTGGAAAGGACAAAGTAGGGCAGCCCGACATGAACGGCAAGCATCCACAGCAAGTGCAACATCGGTGATTCGCTGCCGGTCGGTTTCCACTGTTGCGACGGTTCGATCGGCAACATCAATGCCGCGGCCGCCAGCAGCGTCAAATGAATCGCTCCCTGCGCCGCCGGATGAAAAAACGATCGCAACAAGTGTGCGTACAAGTAGCCGCCAAACAGCAGCAGTTGGAAAAACAACATGCAGGTCGTCCAGACCGCCGGTGTTCCACCGAACCAGGGCAGCACGCATTTGCTGATCACCGGTTGGACTTGAAACACCAAAAAGGCACCCAGCAACGTGGTTGCCGCGAACCAGAACATCGATCGACCATCGCCAGAGGGCCTCTGGCAGTCGGGTAATGCGGTCTGTGACATTTGCGAGGTCCTTTGGAAAACAGAAACTGCCCTATCTGGGCGCAGACTCGTCCAAACCTAGGTCACAAAGCGCCGCTGGGAGAGTACGTCTTGCCTGGCTGGAAGCCGATTCCACTTCGGCTAGAATCCAGTGGAATCGCGTTTGCTACTCCTTTCGATTTCGAGTCCCTTTCTTGTCGATCAGCCCACCTCGTGACGAAGCCGCGATCGCTCAGCGGGAGCACGTTTATGTGGAAGCCGGCCGCGCCGCGGTGTGGGGATTGAGCGTCAACGTGACGCTGATGATCGCCAAACTTGCCGGCGGCATCATCACCGGGTCGTCCGCCCTGATCGCTGACGCGGTCAATTCGGTGGGAGATGTTGCCAGCGCGCTGGCGGTACGAGGCGCCTTGAGTGTGGCCCAGCGCGAGGAAGATGAGGATCATCCCTACGGCCATACCAAGGCGGAATCGATCGCCGGGCTCTGCGTGGCACTGCTGGTCGCCTTCAGCGCCGGAATCCTGGGATTGGAAACGATCAAACGCTTCCAAGGCGAATTGCACGTTCCCGGACTATTGGCCGGAGTCATCGCGATCGTTTGCGCGGTGATCAAAGAGGCGGTTTACCAATACACGCGGCGGGTGGCTGCCGACCTGGATTCATCAGCGCTTCACGCTGTCGCCTGGGATCATCGCAGCGACGCGTTGGCCTCTGGCGTGGTCGCGGTTTCGCTTCTGGTCGCGCCCTACACCGGCGCGCTGGGACCTTACATTGATCCGATCGCGGCACTGGGAGTCTGTTTTTTGTTGATTGTGACGGGACTGCGGATCTTCCTGTCGACGGCGACGGAGTTGATGGATCAACAGGCTGATGACGAGATGGTGGCGCTGATCCGGCAAGACGCCAGCAGGGTCGCCGGCGTTGCCGACGTGGAAAAGTTACGAGTTCGCAAAAGCGGACTGGAGTACTTCATCGAGATACACGTTCAAGTCAACGGTACCATCACGGTCGACGAAGGCCATCGCATCGGCCACAACGTCAAGGACCAGTTGCTCAAGTCCATGCCGCGAGTTCGAGATGTTCACGTGCATGTCGAACCCTACCTGAAGCAACAGGATTTCGAGGATTGATGTTGTTGCTGGCCAAGCTTCCTCATGTGGCATCGGCCATCGCGGCCAACTGCACCGTTGCCCTGCCCTGCTCTTTTTCCAAATACCGGCGGCCGAATTTGACGTTGACGTGATCCCAAGGCAGCTTGTCGTTCAGTTCGTACTTGTCATGAACTTGTCGTTCGACGTCGATTCCCGCATCGGCAAGTGAGGTCCACCAGCGGTCGGGATCCAGATGTTCGGTCCAGCCATCCATCCTCGCCCCTCGCTCCCAAGCCAGGCGAATGGCTTTGCCGGTTCGCCGATCACCTCGGCTCAGCACACCCTCCAGCAAGCTTGTTTCGATATCGTGGCACTTGATGTTGACGCTGCGGATCTTTCGCCGGTTCCACATGTATTTGTGAGCCCACTGAAAATATTCGCGGCGCTGCATGCCGTTCCACTGGTACGGCGTATGGGCTTTGGGAACGAAGTTCGAAACGCTCGCCGTGACTCGCACATAGCGTCCTTTGACCTCTTTTCCGACCGTCGCGATCTGTTCGGCCAAGTCGACGATTCCGTCCAGGTCGACGGGGCGTTCGCCAGGCAGCCCGCACATGAAATAGAGTTTGACGCTTTCGAAATTGTGCTTGAACGCGGCCCGGCATCCTTCGATCAGGTCGCTGTTCTTGATTTTCTTGCGGATCTGTTCACGCATGTCGTCGCGGGCCACTTCGGGTGCCAGCGTCAGCGAACTACGGCGATCGGTTCCGATCAACTGCGGCAGCGATCGCAATTGATCGTTCACTCGCAGACTGGGAACACTGATGTTCACGCCCAGTGGTCGAAAGACGCTGTGCAATCGCCGCACCAACGGTTCGAAGTGCGGATAGTCGCTGCTGGAAAGCGACAAGATGCTGATTTCGTTGTAGCCGGTATTCTGGTAACTCTCGATCGCCCCTTCGACGATGGTTTCCACTTCACGAATTCGCAGCGGCCGTTTGATGACTGTGCTCTGGCAGAATCGACAAAGGTGCGGACAGCCCCTCATGATTTCGATTGCGATCCGATCGTGAACGCATTCGATGTAAGGAACGATCGGCTTGGTGGGAACGGGGATTCCGTCCAGGTCACTGATCACGCTGGGGGCGATCGTTTCAGGAACATCGTTGCGGTTTCGATTCATCGCGGCGATTCGACCGTCGGCATACTCGGGGTGGTAGAACCTTGGTACGTAAGCCGATTCGATTTTCCGGGCAACGATCGCGAGCGCCTCGGCGCGCTGATGTTGTCCTTGCTGGCCGCTGGCAAAGCCGCCGTCCGGACCACGGTACTTTTCTTTCAATTCCAGCCACAGGTCGCAAACCGTCGGCAACACCGGTTCGCCGTCGCCGGTGATCATCACGTCGAAATACTCGGCCATCGGTTCGGGGTTCTGGCAGCAGGGCCCGCCGCCCAAAACAAGCGGGTCGCCCATCGTGCGGTCGGCCGCCTCCAGCGGAATGCCCCCCAAGTCAATCATCGTCAGCACATTGGGCGAACTGATTTCGTACTGCAAGCTCAGCCCCAGCACGTCGAAATCACGAAGAGCCGTGAACGTTTCCAAACTGTACAGCGGGATTTCGTGCCGGCGCAGCAGCGCCTCCATGTCGGGCCAAGGAGTGAAAACCCGTTCGGCACACCAATCGTCACGACGGTTCATCAGCGAGTACAGCACCTGCAAACCGTGATGGCTCATCCCGATCGTATAGGCATCCGGAAAGCCGAGACACAATTTTCCACGCACCGACCGATGATCCTTGACGATGATATTGCGTTCGCCACCGACGTACTGAGCCGGAGTCTGGACGTGTGGCCAAACGAGCGATTCGAGTTGTCGGCGTCGTGGATGATTGATCATGAAGCGTTTCGCGGGTGTTTTGTTCGTCAGCTGGGCAATTTCGTTTCCCACGCTAAAGTGTGACGATAGGCACAGCAAACACGCAAGGGAATCCTAGGCGGAATCCCGCAGAGACGGTTGAAATGGAAGAGAGAACGACGTTGTGAGTGAATTCGAGACAGTTGGGAAGGTGGACGATTTCGAAGACGGCCAGGGCCGCGCGGTGCCGGTTGACGGCCGGATGGTGGCGGTCTTTCGCCAGGGGGACCAGTGGCATGCGATCGATGATCTGTGTCCCCACATGGGAGCCTCCCTTGCCGAAGGATATTTGGAAGGGGGAACCGTCACTTGCCCCTGGCACGCTTGGCGTTTTTGTATCAAGGACGGAACTTGGGAGGACAACCCGCGAGTCAAAGTCGACTGCTTCGAGGTGAGAATCGAGGGGGACGAAGTGCTGGTCCGAGAGATCGAAATGGAGGAGAAATCCTAGCCGAAGCGAGTGCTTCGTCAAAGCTAAGTCCTGCCAAAGTCCCGTGTCAGATCCAATCCTTCCTCCCGAAACGCGGCTCAGTTTGCTCGCTCGCCTGAGCGATGCGGCCGACGAAGAAGCGTGGAACGAGTTTGTCGAAATGTACACGCCCGCCATCTATCGCGCGGCGTTGGCGGTCGGTTTACAGGATGCCGATGCACAGGATGTGGTGCAGCAGGTGCTGATCTCGGTTGCTGGAGCGCTCGCAAAACGTCCGCACGATCCGCAGCAGGCCAGGTTTCGTACCTGGCTGTCTGTCGTTTCTCGCAACACCACGATCAGCCTGCTTCGTAGCCGGCGACCCGACCGGGGAAGCGGCGATTCGGGGCATCACCGCAGTCTTCAGGGGATGGCCGATGAGAACTGGGAAAGCGAAGAATTGTTGCTGGAGCAAGAGTACCAGAAAGAGGTTTTTCGAGCCGTTGCGAGAGAGATCGAATCCGATTTTTCCCCCGATACCTGGCAGGCGTTTTGGTTGACCACGGTCGAAGGCCAAGAGATCACCGCCGTGGCCCAGCGGCTGGGAAAACAAGTCGGCAGTGTCTACGCCGCAAGAAGCAGGGTCATGAGCCGGTTGCGACAGCGCGTTGCCGATTGGATGTCCGAAAAATAATTCTCATTTCGTGTCAGAAAGCAAATCGGGACGCGTAAATAGATTGTGGACAAGCCGATGATCCCTGTTTGCGCCGTTTGATGATGTCCCCTTCCCAACGATCGACTGACTGCCAACCAGAACGATTGGCGCGATTTCTGGCGGGAAGCGTTTCGGCCGAGGAAACGCAGAAAATTGAGCGTCATCTGAATGTCTGTCGTGATTGCCAGCAGCACATCGAGCGATCCGCCGCGAACGCCGAATCCTGGAACAAGGCGAGTGAGTTTCTCAATACGAAGACCGATGCACCCGACGTTACTCGCGCCATCGGCATGCTGATGACGGGCCCGGCGAGTCAGTTTTCCACGCGATTGATCGAGCAGAGTACGACACATCAGGCGACACTGGAATATTTGCGCTGTTGGCTGAGGGAGGAAGAGGGTTCGCAGTGCATCGGGCGGCTGGCGCAATACGAAGTGACCGACCTGGTAGGTCGCGGCGGCATGGGATTGGTGCTGAAAGCCAGGGATACGTCGCTCGATCGCACCGTCGCCATCAAGACGTTGGCACCACACCTGGTCGATCATCACAAAGCTCGCGCGGACTTCTTTCGCGAGGCAACACTGGCCGCGTCGTTACGGCATCCGCATCTGATCGAGATCTACTCGGTCGATACTTGGGATGGGATTCCCTATTTGGTGATGCCGTTTTTCAGCGGCGCTTTACACAGCCACTGCGCCGACCGCACTTTGTCTTTGATGGAGATTCTGTCGGTCACCCGGCAAATCGCCGAAGGGTTAGCAGCCATTCATGCTCGAGATCTGGTGCATCGTGACATCAAGCCGTCCAACGTGTTGTTGGAAGACGACATGGATTCGGTGGTGATTTCCGATTTCGGCTTGGCTCGCGCCGCCGACGGTCAGGCGGTGACGATGACCGGCATGCTGGCAGGGACT
Organism: Rubripirellula sp.; assembly: GCA_965222745.1. Lineage (GTDB taxonomy): Bacteria > Planctomycetota > Planctomycetia > Pirellulales > Pirellulaceae > CBDCUW01. The sequence goes on along the minus strand of CBDCUW010000005.1, from coordinate 2,466,131 downwards.
CCCGCATTCATGTCGCCGGAACAGGCTCGCGGTGAGAAGATTGACGGTCGTTCCGACATTTTCAGTCTGGGTAGTTTGATGTACTGGCTGGCTGCCGGTCGTACTCCGTTCGAAGCAGAAAACAGCTACGGAACTATCCGCGGCATTGTCGAACAACCTCACAACCCAGTCTTGAACTGCCGGCCCGATCTGCCGTCTTGGTTCGATCAACTGCTGAATCGAATGTTGATCAAGGATCGCGATTCACGACGCGACACGGCAGCCGAAATCGCCGATCGATTGGCCCAGTGCCTGGGCCATTGCCAAAATCCGTCGCAAACACCCCTGCCGTCGGTACTGAGACAAAGCCGCTGGAAACGTCCGGGGACGATCGCAGCGGCAATCGGCGGTATGGCCGGAACAATCTTGCTTGCGTTTGCTGTATCAACGAGCAGCTCCTCCACTCCTTTCACGCCTGCGACCACTGTTGGTCAAGAGGACGCGCCGGCCGTCGTCGGTGAGACGGAAGTCCCGTATGCGGAAACCAGAACAGGGCCTCTGGATGCATTGGATTTGCTCAACTTGGAATCGGATTTTGAGAAGAACGTTCGGTTGGAATACTGGTTGCGCAGGCTTGTGGAACTCCCCGCCGACCAGGTTCCTGCCAAGGTGATTGACCAACTGGAGACGTTGTCCGAAAGCGACGACCCGGAGGTACGCCGGTTGGTAGCCGAGATCTTGCGCAAGAACCCGTTCCAAGAAGTGGGAACGGATTAGGAACAAAGTCACTACCCGTTTTTCCATTGACCGTTCTATGAAAAACTCCAACCGTTCTTTTCGACGCGAATCGCCGCGATTGCTCCTGACCGTCATCTTCTTGGGTGTCTTTCTTGACGCTGATCTCGCCTGGGGTCAAGTCGACCAGGTGCGCGAGTGGACCGATTCAACGGGGCGTTTCAAGGTTCAGGCCCAACTGCTGGAAGTCAAAAATGAGATCGCGTTTCTTCAAACCGAAGATGGACGGACACTTAAAATTCCAGTCAATCGACTTAGCGCCAGCGATCAGCAGCTATTGACGTCGGGTGGCAACCCGTTTCAGGCAGTTGGTTCTGGTGACGGGAGCGTGATGAACTCCGCTTCATCGGGTTCGGGTTGGGGCGGCAACGTGGAAGTGGATTGGGGCGATGCCAAAGAGCTGGTTCCCACGCTGGGCGCGCCGTGGAATGTACCGATAGCCTCCAACGAGCTTGATTTCGAACCAAAGCGAGCGGGATTGCAGAAGAAAGCCAACTTTCATGAACACACGCACCCGTTGGTGATCAACTCCAAAATTCGACGCGCGGTGGCCGGTTTTACAGTTTCCTTTTCAGTGCCCAAACCGATGACGCGATTGAGTCTGATTGATCTCGGTACTGGTAAAGCGATTCATACCGAACCGGTCGAAGCCAACATGAGGCCTCTGGCGTTGCTGGATGACGGCAGCACGGTTTTGATGCGCGGTGCGGGGAAGAATGACGGCAAGTACGAGACACCCGGTCAACTGCAACTATGGAAGCTCAAGGGCAGAGAGATTGTTCGCACGCCCAGTTGGACTCCCTACCCCCAAGCACGCAAACAATTCGGTCGCGTCGTTGATGCAGTGATCGGCCGTGCTCATCCCATTGAGAGTTCTCTGGTGTTGGCGCTCAACAATTCCGGACGCCTGGTGTTGTGGGACGTTTATCGGCGCAAACCGATCTGGTACGTCAAGTTGAATCAGAAGAACTTTGGCTTCGACTTGTCGACCGACCGGCGCTTGGTCGCGATCTTCAATGACAAGACCGTGTTGGTCGCCAAGGCAAAGTCGGGAGAAATCTTGGGTTCGATGGGCATCGACGCACCACAAGTCGGTTGGAACCGAATCCGCTGGAGTCCCAGCGGAAAACGGTTGCTGCTAAGCAGTGTCGGTGACTTGCGAGTGATCAACGTGGAAAGTGGAACGGTGGAAACGGAAATCCATCTTTCCGATGCGCCGATCGCGACCAAATCATTGGCCTATCCTCATGAAGAGTATGCACTGCTGGATGGAGGTTTGCTTGTCCACTTGCCGAGCAAAATTCGAGTTTGTGCGTACTCCAATGCTGCCAGCATTGGGGTTCGCGGCAGCACCGCTTTCATCGCCGTTCAGGGCCAATCGGGCGGTGTGCTGGTTCCCGCCGCCTTTCCGCATCCGGCCGCCGCCGAAACGCTTAGCAAGGCGCAGGAGGATCCCACGATGTTTCTGATTCACCCCGGGGTGGCGGTTTCGATCGACGTCTCCAAAGTTCCCTCGCAATACCAGACGCAGGTGAAGCAGGGGCTTCAAAAATCGGCGGAGAAATCGGGTTACAAAGTTCAGGCATCTTCCCCCATTTCGCTTGTGGCGCAGATCACCGGCCCGAAAACGGAAGCGGTCAGCTACATCGCTCGCGGTTCCTACGTGGTCAACCAATACGACTCAAGCCTGGTGATCCAGTGGAACGGCAAAAACTTGTGGCGGCGCAGTAGCACGAATGTCCCTCAGATGTTGATGACCAAGAACGGAGAGACGATCAAAGATGCGTTGAACCGGTTGGGGAAAAGTCCCAACACAGCGGTCTTTGGCAGCATGAAGTTTCCTGAATTCATGCAGCGTCCCAGCGAAGATTCCCAAGCCGGCAATCGTCACAACGCCCTGATGTCATCCAAATTCACGGTCAACGGGTTGGTCGACTCGAAGTGAGCCGCCAGCTAGATTTCGCAGCGTTCGCCGACGGCCAACACGATGGGTTGCGCCGCGGTTTCGCGGCTGATCAGCTCGGCCCATTTTGCCGCGTCCTGCTCGATCGGCGGCCAGGTGTTGTAGTGGGCCGGAAGCACTTTTTGAGGTTCGATCAGCTTGGTCGCGCGTACGCTGTCGTCGATTCCCATTGTGAATAAGTCACCGATCGGCAAGACCGCGGCGTCGACACCATGAGCATGCAGCCGCATGTCGCTGAACAACGCGGTATCGCAAGCGAAATAGATTCGTTTGTGATCGATCGTCAACACGAACCCAGCCGGGTCGCCGCCGTAGGTTCCGTCGGGTAAAGAATTGCTATGTAACGCCGGCACCATCTTGACCGTGCCCCAGGGAAGTTCCGTGGCGCCGCCCAGGTTCATTCCGATCGTCGACTGGATGCCGTGTTGTTGTGAAAACCACTGAGCGGTTTCGAAGCAGGCCACCAGGGTCGCGCCGTTTCGATTGACGATCTCCGCCGCATCGGCAACGTGGTCGAAGTGTCCGTGCGAAATCAGCACGTGACTGATGGAATCAAAGTCTTCCGCTTTGGCCATCGCGGCAGGATTTTCGCCCAAGAACGGATCCAACAAAATGCTGTGTCCGCCCCCTTCGATCAGCCAACTTCCGTGAGACAGCCAAGAGATTGAAGCCATGATTTCTTCCGCAGTGGGTAGGTGATTTTTGAATGGGAAAGTGCGAATGGGAAAGGTAGCGGAACTCGTCAAGAGTTTCGGCCGTTTTCTTCGCTCGTCAAAAGTCTTGGCGACTTTCGCTACGTGTGGGGACGGAGCTTACCAGGACTCGCCACGCAGCCTGGCGATCTCCATGGCGTCCTTATCGCCGCGGCCGGAAAGACAGACGACCAGATGCTGGTCGGCCGGCATTTCCGCCGCCAGCGTCATCGCCTTGGCAACCGCGTGGCTTGATTCGAGCGCGGCGATGATTCCTTCGCTGCGGGCAAGCGTGTCAAAGGCTGTCATCGCAGCTTGGTCACCACACTCGGAATATTCGACTCGGCCGGTCTCCTTCCAATAACTGTGCTCGGGTCCGACGCCGGGATAGTCCAAACCGGCGCTCATCGAATGAACATCGCAAGTTTGTCCGTCATCGTCCTGCATCACGTAGCTATAGCTTCCGTGTAACACGCCGGGGCTTCCGAACGAAAGGGGCGAGGCGTGATCGCCGGGTTGGCTGCCTCTTCCGCCCGCTTCGACACCGACCATTCGAACCCCTTCGTCTTCGACAAACGGGTAAAACATTCCCGCCGCGTTGCTTCCGCCGCCGACGCAAGCGACCACGCAGTCGGGAAGTCGCTGGAACGTATCGCGACATTGCTCGCGTGTTTCGCGGCCGATCACCGCTTGGAAATCGCGAACCATCATTGGAAACGGATGCGGTCCGATCACGCTGCCGATGATGTAATGGGTGTTTTCCACCGACGCCATCCAATCACGCATCGCTTCATTGACGGCATCGCGGAGCGTTTTCGAACCACTTTCGACGGGACAGATTTCGGCTCCCAGCAGCTTCATGCTGAACACGTTGGGTTTCTGGCGGCGGATATCTTCGCTGCCCATGTAGACGGTGCAAGGCAAACCGAAGTGCGCACACGCGGTTGCCGTGGCGACGCCGTGCTGGCCGGCTCCCGTTTCGGCGATCACTCGTGCCTTGCCCATCCGCAGCGTCAACAGCGCCTGACCCAGCGTGTTGTTGATCTTGTGAGCGCCGGTGTGGTTGACATCTTCGCGTTTCAACCAGATCTGTGCCCCGCCGACCGACTTGGTCAATCGTCGGGCGTGATAAAGAGGGCTGGGCCGGCCGACGAATGTTTTCAGAAGTTCAGTCAGATCGCTCTGAAATTGCGGGTCTTGTTTCGCGCGATCGTATTCTTCAGCAAGCTGGTCCAGGGCCACGGTCAGCGTCTCGGGTACGAAACGGCCGCCAAATCCGCCGAATCGACCGCGATCGTCCGGAACCGATGCGGTGGCGTGGCTTGGGCTGGGAGTCGTACTCATGGGCGAATCACCGAAGGCGAATTGGCAAGGTTGCGACCTTGATTCTCTCCACAGTATGTTCCCAGGTCAACGTGATGCTTTTTGACTTGTGTACCTGACTTTCCCGAAACCGATGCCCGAACTTCCCGAAGTCGAAACAATGCGCCGCGGCGTGATGCCGATCGTCGGCAGCCGGATCGAAGCGGCCGAGCGTCCGCCTTGCAAGCGGCGGCCGATTCTATTTCGACCTCGCATCGACGCGTTCCATCGTCGCCTGCGGGGAAAGCGAATCGTCGATGTCGATCGTCGCGGCAAACGGGTGATGATTTGCATCGAAGATCAACAAACGATCGTGATCGAGCCGCGAATGACTGGGCTGGTATTGCTCTCGGACCCGCCGGGCATGGAGCATCTGCGGTTGCGATTGCTGCTTCGCGGCGGAGGGAGCGATCAGTTGTTGTTTTGGGATCGTCGCGGACTGGGCACCGTGCGATTGCTGAATGCAGCGGAGGTCGAGCAGATGATCGACCAAAAACTTGGCGTTGATGCATTGGCGGTGACCGGCGAAGAATTTGGCAGTCGACTGGGCGCAAGCCGACGCGCCGTCAAGGTTGCTCTGCTGGATCAGTCAGCAGTTGCGGGAATTGGCAATCTCTATGCTTCCGAAATCCTGTTCGTCGCCGGTGTCGATCCTCGCGCCCGTTGTGATCGCCTTTCGCGCCCCCAATGGTTGCGGATTGCCGCCGCGACGATCGAAGTTCTTGAGGAGGCGATTCGGCACGAAGGAAGCACTCTTAGTGATGGAACGTACCGCAATGCGTTGAACGATCCGGGCAGCTATCAAAACTTTCACCGCGTCTATGATCGGGGCGGCCAGCCTTGCCAGAGGTGCTCGGGCGGAGTGATCCGCCGCATCGTCCAGGGTGGGCGGAGTACCTTTTTTTGCTCCAAGTGCCAGCGAAAAACGGGGAATCCCACCGCGAGTGCTGGTTGATTGAAGTTCGCCGCAGCGGCCACGCCTGCTAGAATGAATCGACTTGGCGTCGAAATCAACCAATCTAAAAAGGTGGCTTCATGACCATTCGATCATCACGGCGCGACTGGATTCGACAGGCAGCGATTTTGACCGTTGCTGGCGCGGCCGGGACCGGCGCCCAAGCTGCCCAGGCCGATCGCGATCCTCGTTGGGATGAAACGATCAGCAAAGGACTCGATTGGATTGCCAAGACGCAGTCGTCACGCGGTCAGTGGAACACGCAGGCTTATCCGACCGCGATGGCCGCTTTGGCAGGAACGGCGTTGATCGCCAGTGGCAGCACAACCACGCAAGGACCGTATGCGCGCGAGATCGGCCGAGCCTGCGACTACTTGATCAGCAAGAGTCGTGACAACGGATTGATTGGCGATCCCCACACCGATTCCAGGTACACCTACGGCCACGGCTTTTCGATGCTGTTTCTTTCCCAGGTCTTGGGCGAGGAAGGGTTGCTGGACCGCCGCGAAGAATTGGTCGAGGTATTGACCAAGGCGGTCGAGTTCAGCGGCAACGCCCAGACGGCCGCCGGAGGCTGGGGTTACGTGTCGGCCCGAGAAGGAGACGACTTCGATGAAGGTTCCACGACGATCACACAGGTGCAGGGGCTTCGCGGTTGTCGCAACGCCGGTATCCCCGTCAGTGCGGAAGTGATCGAAAGTGCCAAGGAATACATCTACGATTGCAAGAACCCGGACGGCGGGATCAGTTACAGCAGTCGGCAGAAAGGAAGTAGTCGGCCCGCCATCACCGCCGCCGCTTTGGCCGCGCTTTACAACGCTGGTGACTACGACAGCGACCATGTTCCCGACATGTTGAAGTATGCCAAAGAGTCGCTTCACGACATCAGCGACGGAACTCGCGCGTTTGGCCACTGGCACTACACGTACTTGTACTACAGCCAGGTTGTCTATCGGCAGGGTGACGAATTGTGGAAACCGTTCCGAAACCGGTTGTATGATCGGATCGTCAGCCAACAACGCCCCGACGGATACTGGGAAGGACAGATCCATCCCGTTTACGTCACGTCGTGCAACCTGATCATGATGCAGCTGGATCGAGGTTACCTGCCGATCTACCAAAGGTAAGACCGTCGGCGAGTTCTCCGAACTCGTTTCGCATACACAACCCAGGCACGGACAACTGGGCTACGATTACCTCGCAATATCGTACGCGTAGACCAAGTCTTGATCTCGGATGATCAACGTTTGACCGGCAACGACCGGGTGTGCCCAAATCGCGCCGCGATCGCGCGGCAATTCGGTTTGCTTGGGCAATGTCAGACTGCCGCGTTGGGTCCAGCCGTCGGGGGTCGCTTTGGCCAGATAAACGCTGCCGTCTTTGTCGTTGTAGCAGTACAAGTGCCCGTCGGCGTAACAAATCGAACCACTGCGATTGCGGCCGATTTTTTGTTCCCAAAGCAAATCGCCCGTGTCCAGATCTTGGGCCATCCAAACGCCGCCGTTCATTTTGCTGAATCCATAGATCACGCCGTCCACTAGCACGACGCCACCGTGGTGATTCAGCATCGTTTTGCCTTGCAAAGCGTACACCGATTCGGCTTGGACTTTGCCGGTGCCCGTTTGGGACAGTTTCAACAGCGTATTGCCTGCTCCGTAGTCGCTGGTGTGATAAAGAAAGTCACCCGACAAAATAGGCGTGGGAATGACGGCGGTACCGTTGCCGGTCGCCGTGTCGCGAAAGAGCTGCTTGCCGCTGGATGCATCGAACGCAAACAACCCCGGTTTGCTGGCGGTGACGTAGTAATCGATCGATCCGACTTTGCCTTTCATCACCGAAACGTACTCGGCTACCGGTGAAGCATCCTGGCTGCCCCAAACTTTTTCGCCGCTGTTGCGATCGACCGCGATCATGAAGTTCGTTCCACCCGGTGTGACGACCACGCGATCGCCATCGACCAGCGGCGATTCGCTGTAACCCCACTTCGGTATCCCGCCGCCATGTTTGGCGACCAGGTCAACCGACCAGTCCACATCGCCTTGTTGGTTCAAGCATGCCAAAACGCCAACGTCGCTGAGGGCGAAGATCTGATCGCCGTCGACGGTGGGCGTGCTGCGCGGTCCGAGTCCCCAGCCACCCAGGTAATCATCGCCTGTGCCGGCGCGAGAGATCCGCGTTTCCCAAATCAAGTTGCCGTTTTTTGCGTCGAGGCAAAGGACGCTGCAATCGCCGTCACGAGCGCCCATCGTGTAAAGCTTGCCGCCGACAACCGAAACGGAAGAATATCCGCGACCGGCATTTTGGAAAGTCCATTTCAAACCGGGGCCGCCGTCGGGCCACTGGGTCAGCAGTGGTTGGGCGGCAGCGTGACCGTCGCGGTGGGGGCCGCGCCACTGAGGCCAATCGGTGTCGTCCGCCATCACCCAAGCAGGAAACAACAAAATTGCCAGCAACAAAGATCGAATGCGTTTCATAACCTGTTCTCGTAGGCCGACGTGTCCCTCGTCGGCGCGCCACCGTGGTATTTTGGGATCCCGATATCCAGGATCGCCGACTGGGGACAAGTCGGCCTACGACTGTATAACGCGCCCCAAGCCGATCGCGTAGGTCTCTTACCTGGGTGCGGCCACCGAATCGTTCATCTGCAGGTGAACCATGTCGCGGTAAACGCCGCCTGCTTGCAGCAATTGTTGGTGCGTGCCGACTTCGATCACGCGTCCTTCGTCCAACACGACGATTTTGTCGGCGCCGGCAATGGTGCTCAGGCGATGGGCGATCACAAAAGCGGTTCGGTCCTGCAGCAGATCGGCAAGACTGTGTTGGATCAACCGCTCGCTTTCGCTGTCCAAGTTGCTGGTTGCTTCGTCCAGAATCAGGATGCGAGGATTGGCCAGGATCGCTCTGGCAATCGCAATTCGTTGCCGTTGTCCGCCCGACAGTTTGACACCTCGTTCGCCGATCAACGAATCGTAACCATCGGGCAGGCGACGGATGAATTCGTCGGCCGCGGCGGCTTCGGCCGCCCGCACGACTGCTTCGTCGGTGGCGCGGCGGTGGGCATAAGCAATGTTGTCTCGGATCGTGCCGTCGAACAGAAACACATCCTGTTCCACGATTCCCAGCAGCAGCCGGTAACTTTCCAGGTTGATATCGCGCAGGTCTCGGCCATCCAACGCAATCGATCCTGAACCGGGATCGTAGAAGCGGGCGATCAAGTTGGTCATCGTCGTCTTGCCCGCGCCGCTGCGTCCGACCAGTGCCACTGTTTCGCCAGCTGCCACCTCCAAAGAGATGTTGTCCAGGACCACTGCTTCGCAGCCTGGGTAGGAAAACGAAACGCCTGCGATGGTGATGGCGCCCTCCACTGACGATCGATTCAGCGACAACGCGTTTTCGTTGCTCGGCAATTCCTCTTCGATTTCCAACACATCCAACACGCGGTCCAGGCCGGCGAGATTGTTTTGAAAGCCGACGGCGCTGGCGGCGATGGTGGCCAGCGGATCCAGCAACATTGTCAAGTAAACCAGGAACATCATCAGGTCGCCAAGAGTCAGTTCGCCGCCGATGATTTGATAACCGCCGTAGAGCAGCAAACCGGTCGAAGCGAGCGGAATGACAACTTCCCAGACCGTTTCGATGATCCGCGTCCACCACCAGGTGAACAGTTGTTGGCGAACCAAAAAATCGCCCTCGCGAACAAATCGCGTCGACTCGCTGCGGCCCCGCGAAAAGGTGCGAACGACTCGGATGCCGCCAAAAGTCTCCGTCGCGTTGCCGTCAATCTTTTGCCGTTGCTTTCGGATGTCGCGATACAGCGGCCGAATGCGATTGATCCAAGTGCGATGGGTCACCCAGACGACCGGCAACAGCAGCAGTCCGCCGACCATCAGTTTCCAATCGACCACCATCAGGATGATCAGGCTTCCCACAAACTGAACGATGGCTCGCCAAGGGTTGTACAGCATGCTGAAAATCAGCTCGGCCACGCCGCCGGCATCCTCGCGAATCAGGCTTGCCGCGCCGCCACTTTTCATGTCATGCACGTTGTGTAGCGGCATCTTGATCGCGTGTTCGAACACTCTGCGGCGAATCGACACTTGAGTTTGGTTGACCGCCTTGGTGGCCATCCATCGACTGCTCAGATGAATCACGGTTGCCAACATCGTGACCACAATCACTACCGCCGCGATCGCCCACAGCAGGGCCATTGGGCTTTCTGGCAAGGGCACCACTTGCAGCCAATCGGGGATCGGTTTCGGCGGGTCGGTCAGCGCCGAATCGATCGCTAGCTTGGTTCCCACCGGCGGGATCAAGCGAAGCCCGATGCCGACGGTTAGAAGCGACAGCGCGACGACAATCGTGCTGCGATGCCCCGAAATCAGCCGCAGGAACTCTCGAAACAGTTCCCAGAAACTCCGGTCGCGATCGCCCAGTTTCTTGGGGTTTCGGTCGCCGCGGCCATGCGGAGGCGGGATTTCCCCCTTGGCATTTCGCTCGCGAACCCGTTGGCGATACTCGGAAAAACGTCGGCGGCTGGAATGGGTTGTCATGAAGTATTGGTAGTGCGCCGCCGCCACTTGGACAACCGACCGCCTGTGAATTCACCCTCGCAGGCCGACTTGTCACCAAGGAATTGTTCGGGAACAACTTCGTTGTTTGAATGACGCCACGTGCAAAATCACTCTCCCTCCGGGAGGGTCGGACGCGGTAGCGGCCGGGGAGGGCATGGTGGGCAAACCCTCCCGGAGGGAGAGTGTTGTCAAATGACGAAGTTATTTCCGAACAATTCCTAAGTCGGCGAATTCGGTTACCCTGTGGGTCCTGCCAGATGCGCCACCGTCGGCAATTTCACCGAAATCGCTTCGGTGTACGAGCCAGTTCTCCGAGCTGGCCGACGTTGAAAAAACCACCCACCACTTCCATCCCCCGCCAAGCCAACTTCATTCAGGGTCCCGCCCCATGGCATCGATAGATTACGGAGTGCTGATCACCTATTTCGTCGTGATGATCGCCATCGGCCTCTGGGCGATGCGCCGCGTGCGTGACCAGGAAGACTATTTCATGGGCGGCCGCGGTTTCGGAAAACTGTTGCAGACGTTTGCCGCCTTTGGTGCCGGCACGGGGGCTCACGAGCCGGTGCAGGTTGGCCGAACGGGTTGGACCAGCGGTTTGAGCGGGGTCTGGTCAGCGCTGATGTGGCTGTTCGTGACCCCGATCTACTGGATCACCGCCGTCTGGTATCGGCGAATGCGGCACCTGACCTTGGGCGACTGGTTTGTGGAACGCTACGAGTCGCGGACACTTGGCGCGGCCTACACGTTGTTTGCGATCGTCTTTTACATGGTTTACCTGTCGACGATGTTTTCGGCGATCGCCAAGTTCGCCGTGCCGCTGATGGATGTGGAAACCGTTCCCTGGCTGGAAGTCGAACTGAAGTACGTTTTGATTCCGGCGATCGCAGGCGTGGTGATTGTCTACGGCGTGCTGGGCGGTCTGACGGCGGCTTATTGGACCGACCTGATTCAAGGGTTGTTCATCATTTTGCTCTCGGTGTTGTTGATTCCCTACGGTTTGTGGGCGATCGCAAAGAAGTATGGTGACGAAGGCCAGCAGACGTTGATGGACGGTTTTCGGATCATGCACGAGCGGGTTGCCGGAGACTACTTCCATCTGTTTTCCGGGCCCAGCAGTGGCGAGTTTCCTCCGCAATACATCATTTCGTTATCGCTGTTGGCGATGGTCGGCATCGTGGTTCAGCCGCACTTCATTGCCACTGGCGGTGGTTCGGCAAAGACGGAAGACGAGGCCCGTATCGGGTTGGTGGTCGGAAATTTTTTAAAGCGGCTTTGTACTGTCGGCTGGGCACTGACCGCTTTGATCGCCCTGGCGCTGCTGGCCGGCAATGCGGAGATCGCTACCGATCCCGATCGAGTTTGGGGAGTCGCCGCGCGCGAAATTCTCGGACCGTTGAACCTGGGCCTGGTTGGCTTGATGTTGGCTTGCCTGCTGGCTGCGATGATGAGTTCGGCGGACACCTACATGATTGTCACCTCGGCCCTGGTTGTCCGAAACATCTATGCTCCCTACATCAATCCGAATGCCGATGAGAAGCAGTACGTGATGGTGGGGCGCATGACGGGACTGCTGATCATCATCGGTGCCACGTTCTTTGCGCTGGTGTACGCCAATGTGTTCGAGCAGTTCAAAATGGCGATGGAGTTAACGATTCTTTTCGCGGCACCCTTTTGGATCGGCATGTATTGGCGGCGAGCCAATCGGACGGCGGTTTGGGGAACGATTTTGTTTTCCGCATTGGCCTTTTTTGTCTTGCCGGTCGCCATCCCGCGGTTGGCTCCCGAAATTTGCAAGCACCCTGCCCTGTCGACCACCACGCACGTGGTGACAAAAACTTTCACTCGCGATGCCAGGGAAGCCGACGTCGCGCGTCGCCAGGCATGGATCGTTGCCAAGGAAACGACTCCCGCCGACGAACTTGGCCCCGAACCGCCCGAGGCAGTGCTGGGTCAGCCGATCACCGTGACGATCAAAAGCGGTGGTAGTGCGATTTTTTGGCGCGGCGGCGTCGAGCCCGCAGGTGGAGGCGAAACGCAGTATGAAACCATCGACCAACGGACCGAGGAGGGGGTGGAGATTGTTGAGCAACGGATCGTTGGCGATCAGGTTGGCAAGGGCTCGTTAAAGCTTGACTTTCTGCTCTACTGGGCCGTCGGTGCTGACCTCAGCGGTGTGTCCAAAGCGACACTTGAAACGCTGCGGTTGCCGCCCCGGTTGTTGACGCCGTTCATCGTGATGATTCTGCTCAGCTACCTCACGCCGCGGGGAAGTCCCGAAGCGTTGGACAAGTACTTCGCCAAAATGAACACGCCGGTGCTGGCGGATCCCGAAAGCGATCGACGGGCGCTCGAATCGGCCTACGCCGCGCCGGAATCGGTCGCGGCGCGAAAGGTCTTTCCGGGCAGCGATCTGGAATTTGTTTGGCCCAGTGCCAAGGATGTCATCGGGTTTATCGCTGCGTGTGCCGTCTGCGTCGTCATCATCGGACTGTTGATGTGGCTGGCAAGTATCGGAAGTTGATCGGCAGGATCGCCTGCCGCGGAAAGAAGCAAAACACTTCATGCGACTGCAAACCACGGAAACATCTGATGAGAACGACGCTCTTTGCTACTTGCTTTCTGCTTGTCTTTGCAAATGGCTTGCCGGCGGCCGAATCGGCGGAAGCCACTTTTCCGCTGCGCGCCAAGCGAGTGTTGTTTTTGGGCGATTCTATCACTCACGCCGGCCACTACATCTCGTTGATCGAGGCCAGCTTGTGGATGACCCAAAACGATGTTCCTGAATTGATCAACTTGGGACTGCCCAGCGAAACCTGCAGCGGACTTTCCGAACCCGATCATCCCTTCCCGCGGCCGAACGTCCACGAGCGGATTGGCCGGGCGCTTGAAAAGTTGCAACCGGACGTTGTGGTCGCCTGTTACGGCATGAATGACGGCATCTACTATCCACCTGATCCACAGCGGTTTGCCGCTTATCGCCGCGGTATCGACGACATCATCACGAAAGTTCAAGCGACCGGGGCGCAGCTGATTTTGATGACGCCGCCGGCATTCGATGCGCTGCCGCTGAAAAAGAAAGGAAAGCTGTTGCCCGCTGGGGCTGAGAAATATTCCTGGAACCAAATCTACGAAGACTACGACCAGGTCCTCCAAAAATATTCGGCCTGGTTGATGAAGCAGGGTTCGCGAGTGGACATGGTGATTGACTTGCACACGCCGGTCGCCGAATACGTCACCGCCAAGCGAATCCAGGAACCCGATTTCACGATGTCGCCCGACGGGGTGCACGTCAACAACGAAGGTCACGAAGTGTTGGCTCGGACCATTCTGGCAGCCTGGCAGGTCGAAGCGCCGGCGAAGCTGGACCCGGAATTACTGAGGCTTGTGTTGCAGCGTCAAAAACTGATGCACGACGCGTGGCTCAGTGAAGTGGGGCACCGGCGGCCGGGCGTCAAACCGGGATTGCCGATCCAACAGGCGATCGACGAGGCAATGGACCTGGCGAAACAGATCGAAGCGCGATCAAAGTAAGCCGACTTGTCCCAAGTCGGCAAATTCCAGGATCGCCAACTTGGGGCAAGTCGGCCTACATCATGGCCATCGCAATATGCCGGTTGTGTCGGTCGTAACGATCTGGCGGTCGGACGATTTTGTTTCTTTTGGATCACCAGGTTCTCGTCGCTTTCCCGTGATCTAGTTTTCATTGGCGTTTTCCGCGTGTGCTGCTACTGAGCAGGCGTTGCCGAAGACCGCTTCCTGCAACGACGACGGGCTCTGACGGGGGCATTCTTTGATGATCAAACTGACTCGACTCGACGGTGAGCACTTTGTGCTCAATGCCGAGCTGATCCGGTATGTCGAACGTCGCCCCGATACGTTCATCACGCTCACGTCGGGAGACCGAATTGTCGTCGCCGAGACAATGGACGAGGTGATTGAGCGGGCGGTGCAGTACCAACAACAGAAACACTTCATGCCGCATCTGCCGCCGCCGGTGCGAGACGTTCCAACATCGAGCCATCAACCATCACTTTGACAGCCTGAGAATGACAACATGGATATCGCCAGTCTTATCGGACTGATACTCGCGGTCGGGCTGATCCTGGCATCGATCGCACTGGGCAGCGCTCCGTTCACCGCGTTCATCGACATTCCTTCGATGTTGGTCGTGGTGGGCGGTGCAACGGCGGCTGCGCTGATCTGCTTTCCGCTCAGCAGCATGTTGAAGTCGCCGGTGATCGCGCTGAAAGTGTTGTTGAACAAGAGCGAAGACCGACTGGGATTGATCAAGCAGATTGTTGAATTGGCCGAAACGGCGCGGCGCGACGGGTTGTTGGCACTCGAATCCAAGGTTGGCGACATCGAAAACCCGCTGGTCCGAACGGGAATCCAGATGGCTGTCGACGGCAGTACACCGGAAGTGGTCGAGGAAGTGCTTCGCACGGAAGTCGAAGCGATCCAAAGTCGCCATCGCGAAGGCAAGAGCATCATGGACCAGATGGGCCGATTCGCTCCCGCCTACGGCATGATCGGAACCCTGATGGGGCTGATCATGATGCTTCAAGACATGAGCGACCCGTCGGGAATCGGCGCCGGGATGGCGGTGGCACTGATCACCACGCTTTACGGAGCGATTGTTGCCAACGTGTTCTTTTCGCCATTTGCCGAAAAGTTGGGGCTGATCAGCCGCAACGAAATGGTCAGTCTGGAAATCGCGATTCGCGGCGTGATGGCGATCCAGTCGGGAGAAAGCCCGCGAGCGATCGACCAAAAACTGCGTACCTTCCTGCCGCCCAAAATGCGTGATGCCGAGTAGCCCGGCCCAACGAACAAGATTTCCTTTCCAACCAGCTTGAAGCAATGGACGACGAACCAGAAAAAGCAGGCATCCCCGAATGGGTTGTCACGTTCGGCGACATGATGAGTCTGTTGCTGACCTTCTTCATCATGTTGGTGTCGCTTAGCGAGATCAAGGAAGAAGAAACCTACCAGGCGCTGGTCGATTCGATGCAGCGTCAATTTGGTTATGCGCGAACCTTGGAAGCGCTCACGCCGGGCGATTCGCGGCCGCGCAGTACTGAGTTCAGTGTGCTCTCTACTACTGGCCGGGCCAAGAAGAAAGATACTGCCAAGGGAGGTGTGCCGGAAAAAGCACCCGTCGGGGAAGAGTCGATGGTGCGGATCGTACGCCCCGGACAATTGACGGCGGTCGGCAGCGTTGTGTTCTTCGAGCTTGGTTCGAACGAAATCAACTCGGCCGCCGACAAGGTGCTGAAAAGTGTTGCCCAGCAGCTTCGCGGCAAACCACAAAAGATCGAAGTTCGCGGGCATGTTTCGGCCGAGTTCGCCGCTCGTACCAAAGGGACGGACGAGGCGGTGATGCTCGGTTTCCGTCGAGCCGCAGCCGTCCGCAACATTCTGGTAGAACGCGAAGGACTTAGAGCCTCGCGGTTTCGCGTCTCCTCGGCCGCCGAGAGTGAACCGATGAGCCGTACCGGACGCGGCACCGCTGTCGCCCGCAATCCACGAGTCGAAGTTTTTCTGCTGGATGAAACAGTCGAAGACCTGCGGGGAACCGCCAAAGAACGAAACTCCGAAACCATTCCCGCCTCCGACGTGACCAGGGAGAATTGATATGGCCGATGAAAACGAAAAACAACCAGAAATCGACGATGAGCTGCAAGAGTCCCAGCCGGGTAACGGTCGCACGCTGATCATTGCGTTCGTTGCCGTCGTCGTATTGCTGGAAACAGCAATGTTCTTTTTCCTGGTTCCCAGCGCCGAAGAGGTCAGTGCGCTTGCCGAAGCCAAGTTGATCAAGTCGGTTCAGGAGGGCGAGGAGGCTGCCGAAGAACAGGCCTCGGACGAAAACAAGGTCGAAGAATTCAAGTTGGGAATCTACGGCGAAACGTTCAGTCCCATCGACACTGAGCGGACTTTTCGAGTCGAAATCGATCTCTATGGGCTCGTTCGCAAGAAAAGCATGGAAAAAATGAAGGCCGAATACGCTGCCAAAGAAGGCCGATTGCGGCACGCGATCCGAATGAAGATTCGAAATAGCGAACTGGCCGAGCTGAAAGAGAATCAATTGGGGTTGCTGGAACGACGCATTTTGACGAAATGTAACCACTTGTTGGACGAAGATCTGCTGTTGGGCATCGGCTTCAACAGCTACCAGCTGAACGAAGAGTGATCCGCACGTGAAACTCGCGTGTGAAACCCCAGGTCCAAGGAAGGACTTTCGCCGTGGCCGATTCGCCTGACGAAACGACCCAACCACCCGACGCCCCTGATGCCGAAAAGGCTGCTGTCGGCGCAGCCGGTGATGGTTCGTCTGCCAAGCCAGATGAAGAAGTGCATCTGGATACCGACGATATCGAAAAACTCCTTGATCAGGCCACCGAGTCGCTGGAACAAGCTGCCGGCGAAGAAGTTTCGGCGGACTCCCAGCCGGAGCCTTACAGCTTTGGTGATCTGACGCCCCAAGCCACTAGTGAAGAACGTCAACCGATCGACTTGCTGGGCGAAGTCGAAATGGACCTGCGGATCGAACTGGGCCGCACGGAAATGCGCCTGGAGGAAGTCCTTCAGCTTCGCGGCGGATCGGTCGTGGCACTCGATAAACTTGCCGGCGACCCCGTGGACGTCTTTGTCAATGGACGCTTGATCGCACGTGGGGAAGTGTTGGTGATGAACGACAATTTTTGCATCCGCGTTACGGAACTCGTTGGCGCATGAGCAGGCACATTCAAACGAACGTGCAAGACCGTTGCAGGGCCGGTTGTTTGGCAGTGGTGGGAACGTTGCTGCTTACGTCCAGTTTGGCGGCACAGGGATTCGACGCCGCAGACGCGCAGCCCAAAAAGTGGACCGCGCAGCCAACCACGCTGGATTCACCGACGGATACGTCCAGCACGATCCCCGCAGCGGTCGATCAAGGCTTTCCCAGTCTGTTGGCCGACGATTCGCTGGGGAAAGAAAACGCCGGCCGTCAAACGGGCGGTCCGTCGATCGCAGGACCAGCGGTGACGGTCACTTCCAGCCTGGCCGTGGTATTGGGGTTGTTCGCGGCTCTGGTATGGATGACTCGAAAGTTCGGCTCCAAGGGGATTCATCGCGGTGCGCTTCCCGGCGAGGTGCTACAGAGTCTGGGCAGCACATCGATCGATCCTCGCACCTCCGTCTCGATGTTGCGATGCGGCAACCGAATTGTTGTTTTCGCTCAGTCGGCGACAGGTGTTTACCCTCTTACTGAAATCACCGATGCCGAAGAAGTACGTCGTTTGACGGCCAGTTGCCTGGGTGAATCAACCCAATCGTTCGCCTCCACCCTGAAATCGATCGAGCAAGAACCGGCGGCGGACGGTTTTGTCGGAGGCCAGCCGAAAAAAGTTCCTCAAAAGCGTTCGCGGCTCTTCGCACAAGTAGGATAGGCTGCCAGCCTGTCACCCACCCTTCGCTACCCGTCCCGCGATCCGAACCGATGCCGGCCATCCTCTTCGTTGCCGTGTTGCTGTTGGTCGGTGTCGCCCTGCGTCTTCGCTTTCGCCTGTTCGGATGGTTGTACATTCCCGCTTCGGTCATTGCCGGGCTACTTGGTTTGGCCGTGGTGCAGTTGGGAAGTCTTGGCTCGGAGTCGTTGCAGTCATCACTGGCCACCCTGACTTCGACGCTGCGCAGTTGGCCGGGGTTTTTGATCGCGGTTGTCTTTGCGGGAATGTTGTTGGAAAGAAAGCCGCAACCGGTCAAGGACAGCATTAGCGAAGTGGGCAGGCAAGGTTTGATGGTGTGGATCATCGTGCTTGGACAAACCGCGATCGGGTTGCTTGCGACTTGGTTGTTGATTCAGCCCTTTTATGACGTACCCAACTCGCTGGGCATGTTGATTGAAACCGGATTTGCCGGCGGTCATGCCACGGCGGCCGCGATGGGTAAGGTCTACGCCAGCGAAGGAATCAACTTTGACAGCGGGCTGGACCTGGGCACGTTGATGGCGACAGCAGGCCTGGTTTACGGTGTGGTCAGTGGGATTCTCTGGATCAACATCGGTGTGCGCCGCGGCTGGGTTCGTCCCACCGAATCCTCATTGCGGGCTAACAACCTTGAAAAATCGCAAAACGAACCGCCGATCGGTTTCGCAAAAGTCGGCAGCGAAACGATCGACCCGCTGCTGTTGCAGATTGTCTGGTTGGTTCTTGCCGTTGGTGTTGGCATGGCGATGCATGCGGCTGTCGCGTCATTGGCATCGGCGATCGACATCTGGCGATCGGCGGGCCAACCGTCGGCCGCTGCCGGGCAGGTTCTTTCCGATCGCTTGTCCGCCGCCAAGGTGCTCGATTTTCCGCTGTTCATATACGCACTCTTTGGCGGATTGATCGTGCGCCGAATCTTGCGGGCGTTTGGTCAGGAGCGGGCCGTCGATCGCGAAACGATCAACCGGCTGACCGCGACGGCGATGGATGTGTTGGTCGTCGCCGCGATCGCGTCTTTGAACCTGGCCGCGGTTGCCAGTTTGATTGTGCCGTTTTCGATTCTGTTTGTGTGCGGCGCCATCTGGTCAGGAATCTGTTTGCTGTTGCTTGCCCGTTGGGTATTACCTCGCCGATATTGGTTTCAGCTTGGATTGATCAACTATGGCATGTCGACGGGAACGACGGCGACCGGATTTGTACTTCTGCGCGTCGTCGATCCGGAACTCGAATCGGGCGCCGCCGAAGACTATGCGCTCGCTGCACCCCTTTCGTCACCGTTCATTGGCGGCGGGATGATCACGGTAGCACTGCCGCTGCTGCTGCTCGAACGAGTTCCGATTGCACTGACGGGGCTAACCATCGCCGCCATCGTGACGGCGATGTTGTATGCAGCCTTTCGCTGGAACCGCAGCGCCGAAAGGATCGTTTGACAGCCACCGTCCGCGTTGTCACCGGCTTCGTTCTTCGGGCCAAAGTGCTGGACCTTCGGTGCGTAAGAAGGAGGTCCGGCTGACACAGGACTAGCCGATGCACAAACAATCCGATTCGCGTGCTTGCACTCGCCTGAGCGTCGGTTCGTTGGACGCTTTTGATTTGCAGCTAAATTCCATGAAGAACCACAGATTGAAATGCATCTAATCAATTAGCAACATGTACACCCTTATATGATTTTATATTTTTAAGGTCGAATGTCTGCATCAACTTCGCAGTCGACGCAGCTTGCTCAGGGCCATCAACTTTTTGGTGAAAAGCAGGCAGGGGAGATATTTTCTGATTGACATGGCACATACTACCGATATTATCCTGAAACTAGTTCATATAAATGATTGATATTT
Source organism: Rubripirellula sp. (assembly GCA_965222745.1). Lineage (GTDB taxonomy): Bacteria > Planctomycetota > Planctomycetia > Pirellulales > Pirellulaceae > CBDCUW01. The sequence continues at coordinate 2,446,504 of CBDCUW010000005.1, read as the reverse complement.
ATGTGGCGATTAAAAGGCAGATTCTGAGCACGGATCAGGCACGTGGTTCCGGGCGAGGGGCGATAAGATGAACCGATGTAGCGTTATGCGCATGTTTGTGTTCTGCGCAGTTGGCTTCTCTCTTTGCAGTTCAGCGATAGCGGATGATCGAGAGCCGATTCTCGCCTCGATCGTTACGAGCGAGTTTTCAGGCGGCCCCGTGGTGAAGGTTGACCTGGGGGCGGTCGAAGCGGGGAAACAAATCGGCCTATCCCTTCGGCTGCTCAATGCGACGACAAAGGAAATCGAGTTCGATTCCGTACGAGCCTCGTGCAGTTGTACGAAGCTGAAGCCGAAAAAGGGTAGGATCGCCCCGGGGGACGGGTTGGACTTTTCATTCTCGTTGCAAACGGCTCCCGTTCCTCCTGGAGTGAAAGCGGGCGGCAACGTCTATTTCATGAACGGTCCCCGCGCTGCGTTTGAGATGCGGTTTCTTTACGGCTACCACATGCATGCTGGTTTCGCGACCCAAATTGCGATGGTTCAGTGGGACCGCCAAAGCCAGATCGAATTCGAATTGCCCGCGGTGATCGGACCTGAGGTTCAGAGCAAGGACATCAGGATTTTGACCGATGGGTTTCCCGGAGCTGTCGAATATTCGCTCACGCCGGATCGTAAAAAGCTTGCGGTCAGCGTCGCGCCAGAGTCCGAAGAATCACCGCCTTATTATTGTCAGGTCCAAATGTTGCACCTAGTGACCGGCGCGAAGTCGGCTTGCCGAGTGATCATTGAGGGCGCGGATCCGGTAAGGATCTTTCCGAAGTTTGTCAGGCTGCGGCTCGACGAGAAAAAAGAGAAGTTTCAAGGCGTGTTCTATGTTCTGCCTGCTGAAGACATTTCGATTGGCAGGATCGCCGCCAAGGTTGCCGGGAAAACCTATCGCTGTGAATCGCAGCCAACATCGGGGGTAGCTCAGCGTTTTCTGATTGAGTTACCGGTCGATACGGTGAAAGCCGCTAATGAATCGGGAAATGAAAAGAATCGGCCGACGAATGTCGAGTTGGCGATTGAGCTGGCAACACAAACCGTGAACGTCTCCATTCCTTGCACTTTCTGGGGAATCCAATGATTTGTTCTTCACGCTTTTCATGTTGTGCGTTTGTTCTCGTCTGCCTGTTGGTCGGTTTCGTTGAGGCCGGCAAGTCTCATGGCGACTGCTATTTCGGGAGCGTGATGAGCTGCTATGAAGCCATGGGGGATGATCCGGATGAGTGTAGTGAGATCCCATGTTTGTCAGCGGGCGGATATCTGTACTGCAACGCGGTATCGGGCGTGCGGCACAAGTATGATTTTCTCGATTGGGTCTACACCAATCCCAACTACGGTTACGAGTCCTACGAGGAGACGTCGCCGCCGGGAATTTACTGCTACCAGTCCGAAGTGTGCCTCAGCAACGAAGATTGCGTCTATGGGCACTGTGTTGGGGACGGGAGCTGGGTCGATTTTGGTTTGAAGATTCGTGGCCGAGTTCCAAGTGGCGATGTATGCCCGTAGATTTGGCGCCGCCGACGTATGGTATTTGTTTTCGCTTGTTTCACTGGGGTTCTTGCTCATGCATCTGATCGCCACGCGACTATTGCTTGTTTTGACAGTTCTAATTTGGGGAGTTACCGGGACGAATGCAGAAGATGCAACCGAGCTGACCAAGGAGGCGAGCAGCGGACCTTCGAAGGAGGATGACTTCGTCAGTTCTTTGGAAGCCGCGATTGCGCTCGGTGCGAGTCTCGATCCGTTCAACCTGGTTGGCGAATTCACGGCTTCCAGTGTTTACCCAGAAGGGTTGACGGAGACCGAATCTCGTCGATTTCGATTTGTGAGGTCGAAGGCAGACAAGTTCTGTGCCATTGCGATTGAACTTCGGAGGGAGAATCTTCGCAAGGAGACGAAAACATTGCACTTGTATAGTACCGTTGTTCGAGACAGGGCCGTCACGACGACGAGCGCCTCCAACTCGGTCCGAACCGTTTTCGCCTCGTCGTTTGACGAGGCGACTGCACCGATCCGGTTTCCGCATCCAGCCTATTGGGGAATTTTCAAGTTTCCTTCGACCATTGACAATCGAGGCGAATTCCTAAAGCTCAAGGGTCGAATTTATGCCGATTCGTCCGAGGCTGAGGTTGTCGGTAGCGAACAGGGCCTGAAATGTCTGTTGAAGGAAGTGAGGGGGCCGAACCATACCGATGTTTGGCGATGGGATTTGGCGTTGCCCGATTTGAATCCTACCTACCTTCGTCTCGATCGAGCGCTCAATGGGCCGTCCCGAATGGTGATGGAGCAGACGTTGCTTTGGGAAGAAGTGCAAGGAAAGTTACGACCCGTTCAAATCGTTGGATCGATCGGCCTTGTCCGTCCTGTCGAAGGCCAATCGAAGTTGACGATCGGTCGAAAGTCTTACGATTTGCAGGTGGCCTGGCTTCCCATGCAGGAGCTGAGAGGGGTCAGGCTGCGGAACGATGTTGAAATCAAGAAGTTCATCGAGGAAGGTTTCAAGGAGGTGAGGTAGTATTCCCTTCACCCGTCCTTCGGGAGAGCTTCCTATTCATCGGTCACGCAGCCTTCACTGGCGCTTTTGACATTCTTGATGTATTTGTAAAGCGTTCCCTTGGTTGCTTTCAGCGGCGGGGCGACCCAGGCGTCTTTGCGTTGGGCGAGTTCGTCTTCGGACAGATCGACATCCAGCCGGTTGGATTCGGCGTCGATCGTGACAACGTCGCCATCTTGGAGCAATCCTAGTGGGCCTCCCACTTGGGCTTCGGGGGTGATATGGCCAACGATGAACCCGTGGCTGCCACCGCTGAACCGGCCATCAGTCAGCATCGCGACGTCGGCGCCCAATCCGGCGCCCATGATGGCGCTGGTGGGGGTGAGCATCTCGGGCATGCCGGGACCGCCCTTGGGACCTTCGTAGCGAATGACGACCACGTCCCCCTTCTGAATCTGCTGCTGTTCCAGCGCCGCAAGCATATCCTCCTCGCTGTCGAAAACGCGCGCCGGGCCGGTGAACTTGAGTCCTTCTTTACCGGTGATTTTGGCAACGGCGCCTTCGGGTGCCAGCGATCCTCGCAAGATACGAATGTGGCCAGACGACTTGATCGGTTGATCGATTGGATGAACGATCGTTTGCCCTTCTTTCAAACCAGGGACGGATTCGAGATTTTCGGCGAGCGTTTTTCCGGTCACGGTCAGGCATGAACCATCCATCAATCCGTTTTCAAGCAAGTACTTCATCACCGCTGGTGTGCCGCCGATCGAATGAAGATCCTCCTGGACGAATTTGCCGCTCGGTTTCAGGTCAGCCAGATAGGGAATACGGTCGCTGACCGACTGGAAATCCTCAATGGTTAGTTGGACGTCGACGGCGCGGGCCATCGCGATCAAGTGCAGCACGGCGTTGGTACTGCCGCCCAGTGCCATCACCGTGACCATCGCGTTTTCGAAAGCGGTGCGAGTCATGATGTCGCGCGGCTTGATGTCGGCTTGGAGCAATTCAAGGATCGCCTTTCCGGCTCGATGGCATTCATCAATCTTGTCCGGATCCTCGGCGGGGATACTGGCCGAATAAGGCAACGACATGCCAAGTGCCTCGATCGCCGTGGCCATGGTGTTGGCGGTGTACATGCCTCCGCAAGCGCCCGCGCCGGGACAACTTCGCTTGACGATCTCCTGCCTTTCTTCCTCGCTGATTTGGCCGGCGATGAATTGGCCGTAGCACTGAAAGGCGCTGACGATATCCAGTTTTTCGTCTCGGAAACTGCCGGGGCGAATCGTACCACCGTAGACCATGATCGCGGGACGGTTGAGTCTGCCCATGGCGATCAGACAACCCGGCATGTTTTTGTCGCAACCGGGCAGGGTGATCAGTCCGTCGTACCATTGGGCGGCCATGATCGTCTCGATGGAATCGGCGATCAGGTCTCGGCTCTGCAGGCTGTAGCTCATCCCTTCGGTGCCCATCGAAATGCCGTCGCTGACGCCGATGGTGTTGAACCGCATGCCGACCAGTCCTGCCTCGGCGACCCCCTTTTTGACCTCGGCCGCCAGGTCCAGCAGGTGCATGTTGCAGCTGTTGCCTTCGTACCAAACACTGGCAATACCGACCTGAGCCTTGTTCATGTCTTCCGCGGTCATGCCGGTGGCATAGAGCATCGCTTGGGAAGCACCCTGGCTCTTGGGTTGAGTGATTTTGCTGCTGTATTTGTTCAGTGGCTGATTCATCGCTGGAAGATTGCTGCAGGGGAAGGTTGAAGGTGTGGAGGCGAAGTCGGATGGGAACGATTATGATCGTGCGAGTAGATTTCGAGTATCCCCGACGAAACCGAGGTTTCTCGGCCGAGCCATGTTCGTGCATTGTTCGTCATTTTCCCAGAAAGGATCACGATGAACCGATCATTTTTTGTGCCCCTTGCCCTGTTGGCCTTTGCCGCCGTCTCCAGCGGTGACGATTTCCAAGACAACTCCGTCGCCCTTTTCGACGGCCAATCGCTCCAAGGATGGGAGGGAAACAAAGATTGGTTCCGCGTCGAAAACAAGGCGATCGTGGCCGGATCGTTGGACAAAAAGATTCCTCACAACGAATTCCTTTGCACGACCAAGCAGTACGGGGATTTTGAGCTGCGACTGGAGGCAAAGCTGGTCGGCCAAGGTCAGAACGCCGGCGTGCAGTTCCGTTCCAAACGCGTTCCCGACAGCACCGAGGTGTCCGGGTATCAGATGGATATCGGCGTCGCCTGGAATCGGTCGGTCTGGGGAGCCATTTATGACGAATCGCGGCGGCGGAAAATGTTGGTCGAGCCCGATCCGGAGGCTGCGAAAAAGATGATCAAGACCGACGGCTGGAACAAAATGCGGTTGGTGTGTCGCGGATCGCGAATCCAGATTTTCGTCAATGACCAGCCGGCAGTCGACTACACCGAGCCCGATGACAACATTCCCCAAAAGGGGATTATCGGACTGCAAATCCACAGCGGCAAACCGACCGAAGCGTGGTATCGAAATATCCGCATTCGTGAGCTGTAGTGGCGAAGTAGTCTGTGGAGGTGACCGTGCAGACGGCGGAAAGGATTGAGTTCGTCTACTTTGACCTCGGGAACGTCCTGGTCGAATTCGATCCCGATTTGGCCTGCCGGAACGTTGCCGCCTGTTTCGGCGGCTCGGCGGCGCAGGCCAAAGCGGCGATCTATGACAGCGGACTCCAAGACAAGTTCGAGCGGGGAAAGGTGAGCGACGATGAGTATGCTGCATCGATCCGAAGTCACTTTGGCTCAAGTGATCGCCAGCCCACCAACGATCAGTTGTTGGATGCTGTCGGCGCGATGTTCACCCCCATCGACCAGATGCACGAGACATTGCAAGACGTCCGCCGGCTGAAGCTGCGCATTGGTATTCTCTCCAATACCTGCTCCGCGCATTGGCATTGGCTTCAGCGGCAGGCCTACCCTGGGATGGTGAAACCGCCGGGGTTTAGGGGATTTACGGAGAATTGATGTTTTAAAACTGTTACGCCCCAGCGTATTCGTTTTGTGTCTAAACCCACGAAGCGAAGGAGCGCAACAGTGCACGTATCATCCGCTAAAACACTCGAGCATTTCAAGTCGCCTTGGCGATGTCTCTCACGGTCGTTGTTCTTCTCTCGAAATCGCTGGAAAACGCGTGCATTGCGTTTGCGACAGGAGATTCAAGAGACGCGCCTTCAACTCAAGCAGGCTCAGCGGGAACAGACGCGGCTGCGAAATCTGACTGAGAATCTTCAACAGCGTCTCGACCGACAGGTCACACACTCGGCCAACTCCCTGCCAAATTGGAAAAACTTGCCCGGTCATCAATTCAGTGCCGAAATGATCTGTCTTTGCTGCCAACTGAGCCTACTGATTGGAGTCCGAGCAGTTCCCAAAGTCATCGAGTGCTTTGCCGAAACCTTTCACCTGCAAATCGAAGTGCCCTCAAGAGATGCGGTGCGAAACTGGATCTGTCGCAATGGCGTTGCGATCCTCAAAGAAGCGTCCCGAGCAGACGACTGGGTGTGGATGATCGACCACAGCGTTCAGTTAGGAAAAATGTTTGTGCTCGTTGTGCTGGGGATTCGCCGGAGCCAGTTGCCAAACGATCGCGCTCTGCGACGTCAAGACATGACGCCACTTGCGGTTTTACCAACGTCCTCACGCGACAAAGAAGAAGTGGCCAAACAATTGAGTGATACCGCTGAGCAGTTTGGTACACCGCTGGCGGTTCTCAGCGACGGAGCGTGTGAGTTGCACGAAGGCGTTCGCCGCCTAAAGAGCAAGGATTTTTCGGGAGTCCACCTCGACGACATCAAGCACAAGGTTGCCAATTTGCTGAAGAAACTGCTTCGTGGCGACGAGCGATGGAAAGCGTTTTCGGCCAAACTGGGCACGACCACTGCGGCGATTCAGCAGACCGAACTGGAGCATCTCTTGCCACCTCGAAAGAAGGAGAAAGGCCGTTTTATGGATTTTGGACGATTGATCGACTGGGCGAAGATGATTGAGAACCAATTGACCCAGACGACCTGCTCGAATCATGAACGCATCGTCGAGAAGTTGGGCTGGATCAGTCAGTTCGAGGCCGACTTGCAACTGTGGTGTCAGTACCGTCGCTTGATTGGCGAAACATTAACGATGGCAAGCGAACGAGGCGTATTCGCCGGAGCCAGTGAAAGCCTGCGAGAACGTCTATCGAATTGTGAAGTCCGGGACGAGTTGGCGTTTCAATTTAGCGATCAAATTGTCTCATTCTATCAGCACAACGAAGCTCAACTTGAGAAGCTCGATTGCACCGACATCATCTTGCCCAGCAGCACCGAAGTGCTCGAATCCGGATTTGGGGGATTCAAGGCGTTACAAGGAAATCACGGTCGAGGAACATTTACGAGCTTGCTTGCGGTCTTCGCGACTCAGTTTGACGAGTGCACTGCGGCAAAGATCCGAGGGCGATTCACGAAGGTCTTAAACAAAGACGTCAAAGCCTGGTTAAGATCTTCGGGGCTAACCAATTCGACGCAATCCCGTCGCACCCGAGCATACGCCCAGGCAAAGACCAACGAAACACTTTTTTCAGCCGCGTAGCGAGTTTTCACCATCCCAGGCCTACCCTGTGCTGTGCGGCCGATTTGATGCCACCATCCTCAGTTACCGTGTCGGTTCGATGAAACCCGACGCAGCGATCTACGAGGCGGCCGAGGCGGCGGCTAAAGTGTCGGCCGACCGGATCTTGTTCCTGGACGACAGGCAGGAAAACGTCGCCGCGGCGCGAGGCCGAGGTTGGAAAGCCCAGCAATGCATCGGCGGCCGGCAAGCCCAGCAGGCGCTGGGCAGGTATGATCTGTTTGCCTGGTAGTTCAGACATGGGATGACTGAAAACGGAACGCTTCTTCGTTGAAAACTTATTCGCTCCTCTTCTGGTTGGTTTTGAGTTCCGGGGCTGCGCTGTTTTGGCCGGCCGAGCAATGGGGTGTCGATCCTTTTCGGCTCTCCCCTGCCCTGCTCTGGTCGTTGATCGTGGTGACGATGTTGTCGCTGGGGATGTTGGTTCGGCCGGAGGAATTGCAACCTCTTTGGAAACGTCCCTGGTGGGTGGCGCTTGGTGTGGCGACTCAGTTGTTGGTGATGCCGGCAGCGGCTTGGTTGGTCGTTCAGGTGGTGCCGATGTCGGAGGAGTTGGCGGCGGGTGTGATCTTGGTGGGGTGTGTTCCCGGCGCGATGGCCTCCAACGTGCTCACCCATACTGCCGGAGGCAGCGTCGCTTACTCGGTCAGCTTGACGGCGGTTGCCACGCTGTTGTCTCCGGTCACTGTGCCTAGTGTGTTGTGGGTGGTCGCGTCGCGGCAATCGGACCAGCCACTTCTGTGGACGTCGCTGACGTTGTTTTTGTGCGTGGTCTTGCCGACGATTGTCGGATATTTCCTGGCTAGGGTTTCAAGACGCGTCAAAACGTCGGCAGACCAATATGCGTCGGTCATTGCTTCGATCGCGTTGCTGTGGATCATCGCCAGCGTGGTGGCGGCCAACCGGACAAGGCTGTTGGATGTGGCGGCAGTGATCGTGTTGGCGCTGTTGGCGATCAATTTGATCGGCTACACCGCAGGGTATTTCGTGGCGGGACTTGGCGGTTTGCCGATTCGATTTCGCAAGGCGTTGACGCTGGAAGTCGGCATGCAAAACGCGGGTTTGGGGACCGCTTTGGCGGTGTCGTTGTACGACAAAGACACCGCAGCAACGATTCCGACCGCCGCCTACACATTCGGCTGCATGCTGACCGGTACTCTCTTGGCCGTTTTTTGGCGGAAAAGAATGACGGACACGCAAATTACGCAGGCCGGCGAAACTTGAAGATCCGTTCTTCAGGCAGCGCGGCCTTCGTTGGATGCAGCCTGGTGGGTTGGCGGCCTGAGCGACTTGGTATCATGAAACGGGTCCAACCATTACTCATCCCTCGTGATTCATGTCGCACCTTCTCACTCATCCCAAAGTCGCCAGCAATCCATCCGGACCGCGTGTTGTCGCGGTGATCGATATCGGTGCGACGAGCATTCGCATGGCGATCGCGGAAATTCATGCCGGCGGCGAGGTCCGCACGTTGGACACGCTGGTGCAGGCGGTCGATCTGGGCAGGGAGGCGTTTGAGACACGCCGACTGTCACGAAAGAGCATCGAAAAAGCGATCGGCGTCTTGCAGCGGTACCTGCGGGTGTTGCGAGAGTACGGCATCACCGCGCCGGCCGACGTGCGGGTTGTGGCAACCTCGGCCGTCCGCGAGGCCTCGAACCGATTGGCTTTTGCAGATCGCGTCTTTGTCGCCACGGGGTTCAACGTGGAGCCCATCGACGAAGCAGAAGTCAACCGCGTGACTTACATGGGGATCACGCCTCAGTTGCGAGCCCACGGCGAACTGGCCGATGGCAAAGCGGTGGTGGTGGAAGTGGGCGGTGGCAGCACCGAGATGCTGATCATTCGTGGTGGCAACGTGCTGCACAGTCAGACTTATCGGCTGGGGTCGCTCCGGTTGTTGCAAACGCTGGATGCGGCGCGGGCCAGCCGGACGCGTCGGCGATCGATGATGGAAAGTCACATTCGCCGCACCCTGGTTCAGATCGCTGAAGCGGTCGACAGCGACACACCGATCCACCTGGTGGCACTTGGCGGTGACGTGCGATTTGCCGCACACCGGTTGTTGGACGACTGGGAAGGAGGTTCCCTGGCCGAGCTGCCGACCGATCGCCTGGCCCGTTTCACCGATGAAGTTCTCGGTTTGGACGAAGATGAGATCGTCAAACGGTTCGGAGCAAGTTTTATCGAAGCGGAAACGCTGGCGCCGGCGATCCTGGCTTACACGATGCTGGCCCAGCATTTTGCATTGCCGCACGTTTTTGTCTGCGACACCAATTTGCGAGACGGTCTGCTGCACGACATGGCGGTGGGCGGAAGCTGGACCGCGGAGTTTCGCAATCAGATTGTGCGGTCGGCGATCACCCTGGGACGCAAATTCGATTTTGATGAGACGCATGCGCGAAACGTTGCCGAACTTGCCCACAAGTTGTTCGACCAATTGCAGGACGACCATCGACTGGACAGCCGCCATGAAGTGATCTTGTTTGTGGCGGCTCTGCTTCATGAGATCGGGATGATCGTCAATACTCGCAGCAACCACAAACATGCGCTCTACCTGATTCGCAACAGCGAGCTGTTTGGTTTGTCCAAGGGTGAACTGGTGAATGTCGGTTTGGTGGCCCGCTATCACCGCCGCGCCTACCCGCAGCCGTCGCACGAAAGCTATGGCAACCTGCCTCAAGAAGAACGCGTGGTCGTCTCCAAACTGGCCGCCATCTTGCGATTGGCGATTTCGCTGGATGACACTCGCAGCGGCCGGATTCGCGAAATCGATTGTGTTCGCGAAGGAAAGCGGCTGATCATCCATGTTCCCGGTGTCGACGACGTGTCGCTGGAACAGATCTCGATGCGAGAAAATTCTGGGTTGTTCCGCGATGTCTTTGGATTGCCGGTGTTGCTGCGACCGGGCAGATGACAATGAGCCTCACCACGCCCAATTGGCCGATTCATCTTGGTTGTCCCGTCTGGGCCTGCGGTGATTGGGCCGATCAGGTTTATCCCCCTCGGACTCCCCGCCGGCAGTGGTTGCATTGGTATAGCCGAACGTTCAACGCGGTGGAGGGTAATAGCACGTTCTACGCGATTCCGAGTGTGGAAACGACGCGGCGGTGGGCAGAGCAGACGGCGGTCGGTTTTCGTTTTTGCTTGAAATTTCCGAGTGTGATTTCGCACCAGTTGGAATTGGTCCATGCCGACCAGCAGACCGCCTCGTTTTTGAAAGCGATCGAGCCGTTGGCCCAGGCCGATCGGTTGGGAGTCACCTTCCTGCAGCTGGCGCCCAGTTTTGGGCCCGACCGGCTGCGGGTGTTGAGCCGGTTTTTGCACCTGTTGCCGCGCGATCGGGCGTGGGCCGTGGAACTTCGCCATCCCGGTTGGTTCGACTCGGGTGACAACGAACACCGGGTGAACGAAATGTTGCGCAGGCATCACGTTGACAAGGTATTGTTTGACAGTCGTCCGCTGTTTCAAGCTCCGCCCGATGACCAGATCGAAGCCGACGCCCAGCAGCGAAAACCTCAAACGCCGGTTCGACAGACGGTCACCGGCAAACACCCGATGCTGCGAATCGTGGGACGCAACCAAACTGAATTGGCCGACCGATTTTTGGATCAATGGGCACTCATTGTCGCCCGTTGGGTCGAGGAGGATTTGCGGCCGTACATTTTCACGCATGCTCCCGATGACGCGGGGGCGCCGAAGTTTGCGCGTCGGTTCGCGCGTCGGTTGGCAAGCGAATTGCCGGCCGGTGATTGGACAGTTCCCCGGCCTCCCAAGCCGGCCAGTCAACTATCATTGTTGGATCGACCTGAGAGGACGGCATGAATACTTTTTTCGACTGCCTGAAAAAGCTGGCGCTTTGCCCGCTGGCCATCGCGACGATCGTTGGGGCGTGCCTGATCCTGCCAGCGACTGCTGCCGCCGACGATCCTTACACCGAGGTTCGTCACCAGTTGGTTCGTCAGCGGATCGCTACCGCTGGCGTTACCGATCCGCGCGTGCTCGATTCCATTCGCAACACCTTGCGACACGAGTTTGTGCCGCCCGAACAGAGAGATCGAGCTTACTTGGACATGGCGCTGCCGATTGGCGAGTCCCAGACGATCAGCAGTCCGTTCATTGTCGCTTCGATGACCGAAGCACTCGATCCACAACCGACCGACAAGGTGTTGGAGATCGGTACCGGCAGCGGTTATCAAGCCGCGGTGCTCAGTCCGCTGGTCAAGCATGTCTATTCCATCGAAATCGTCGTCGATCTTGGTGAGCGTGCCGCCGAAACGCTCCAGCGGCTTGGCTACGAGAACGTTTCGACTCGAATCGGTGACGGCTTTCTCGGTTGGCCCGACGCGGCACCCTTCGACAAAATCATCGTCACCTGCAGTCCCGAATCGGTCCCCAAGCCGCTGGTGGAACAGTTGCGCGAGGGAGGCCAGTTGATCATTCCCGTTGGCCAGCGGTATCAGCAAACGCTTTATCGGATGACCAAGAAGGACGGCAAGCTGCAGCGAGAAGCGCTGCGCCCCACGCTTTTTGTTCCCATGACGGGGGAAGCGGAAGATAATCGCCGGCTGCACCCCGACGGCAGCAACCCGCGAGTGGTCAACGGAGAATTTGAGGTAGCTGCCAGTGATGAAAATGCGGACCTGGTCGACTATGTCCCAGGCTGGTACTACGGGCGTCAAGTCAAGCGGATGGTGTCCGATTCAGCCAACGGCCCGGCACCCCAAGGAACTGCCTACGTACGATTTCAGAATAAGACGCCCGGTCTGAATTCGCATCTGTTGCAAGGGATTGCGATCGACGGGCGAGAAGTTTCGATGATTCGGCTTCGCGGCAGGGTTCGCGTCGCCGACATTCGCAAGGGACCCAATCCCGAAGCGATGCCGATGATTGCGATCAGTCTCTATGACGGGCAGCGGCAAGATCTCGGCACGTTTTGGTTGGGGCCGTTTCGCGGCACGCGCTCCTGGCGCTCGCCCAGCCGTTTGATTCGGGTCCCCAAACCGACGCGAGAGGCGATTCTTCGAGTCGGTTTGTTTGGGGCCACCGGGCAGGCAGATTTTGATGAAATCATGATCGAACCGGTCGATTGAGCCAGGCGAGTTCATTTCCCTTGTGAGAACTTCTCTCTCCCTCCGTAAGGAGGGTAGGTTTGACGATAGGCAGCAGACGTACAGTTTGCCTGTTCTTCCAGGTCTTCCCTGTGCATAAAAATTGCCGAGACTGCTTGTTTCACGCAGTCTTGCCGTTATCCTACTTCTTGCCGTTGGCACCCGCGCTCGGGGACGGCATGAGTGGACACATGCTCTGGTGATCAAATCGCAGGAGAGGAATTGGCAACTATGACGTATTTTCGTTTTTTGACCTGCACGGCCGTGTTGGTCTTTTTCGCCACCATCAGTGGTTCCGCCGAAGCGGGAGGTTCGTCCGGCGGATGGGCTTCGTCGGGCGGCAGCAGCGGCGGATACAGTCGCGGCGGAGGTCTCTTCAGCAACGTGGGAGCGCGAATGCGCGCCCGACATAGTGCTTCGTCGGGTGGAAGCAGTGGCGGTTCCTGGAGATCATCGGGCGGAAGCCATGGATCTTCCGGAGGCACTGTGTCGTATAGCTCTCACGGCAGCAGCGGTGGTTCCCACGGCAGCAGTGGCGGACGCGTTGGACCTTTGAAGCGTTTGATGGCAAAGATTCGCGCTCGCAAGTCCTCGCACTCCCATGGCAGTAGCGGCGGTTCTCATGGCAGTAGCGGAGGTTACGTCAGCCACAGTAGTCATGGCAGCAGCGGCGGTTACACGACCAGTCACGGCAGCAGTGGCGGAAGCAGCGGAGTTGTTTCTTACTCCAGTTCCGTGGTGCATTCGGTTTCACTGGGTGCAACCTCTTCGTATGAATCACCTGTGGTCCAATCGAAGTATCAATCGTATTCGTCTGGCGATTCGGTGATCCAGAACGACACCACCACCGTCAGTGATGGTGTGCCGCTAGAGGGAAGCACCTTGGAAGGTGGTTCGCTGGGCACGGACACGGCGGTTGCGGAACCGAAACTCGATTCGGCTCAATACGAATCTGCCAAGCCGGCTGTAGAAAACGATTCGGCAATGTTGACCGTTTCGGTGCCCAGCAAGGCGGCGAAGGTAACGGTCAACGGTCATGAAACGACCAGTGGCGGAACGGTTCGGCAGTTCATGTCCCGAGGTCTGAAAGACGGCTACGTTTACACCTACGTGGTGAAAGTCAGCTACGAAGTTGGCGGCGAAGAGAAGAGCGAAAGCAAGTCGATCAAGCTTCGTCCCGGCGATTCGGAAAAGCTTGTCTTCGACGCGCCGGTCGCGGCGAAGCAGATCGAAGAGGATGTCGTCACGGTGGTTCGGATTCACGTTCCCGCCGACGCGACGGTGACGCTCGCTGGCAACGCTACCAACGGTTCCGGAGCAACGCGTACTTTCCGAACCAAGCAACTGAAGGCTGGACAGCAATGGGCCGATTACACCATCCGTGTTTCCACGATGGTCAACGGCCAGATGGTCAGCAAAGAGCGAACGGTGGATGTCAAAGCAGGAAGCACGACGGAATTGACCTTCGAGTTTGACGACAGCGAAATCGCTCAGCGTTAACTCCAGACCGTTCCACGATCAAACCTCCAAGCCGCGTCCAAGACTGGACGCGGCTTTTTTTTGCGCCCTCCCCTCCCCTTCTCCCACTCTCCTCTTCCAGATGTGCGGCAAATTGATCAATCAACGCCTTTCAGCTCTCTGAGCAGGCACTTCCGCTGTACATCGGAAATGGTCGAGTTACCGTAGAGATTTGGGAATTCCCGACAGTTTTGTCTTCATTGACGCCGGGAAGATTTCCGTTTTTTGCGCGAATCCTCATCCACCGCTCGGCTGCTCGATCCATGACGGCAGAAAGACGACTCAAACCCTCATTGCGGCGGGTACTGAGCATTTTGATTCTGGTGCACCTGGCGGCGGTCATCGCCCCGCCGCTGGCGTTTCAGGCGCGCGGTCCGATCGGCACTTCCCCCTCGATCAACACGATTTTGAGGCCTGTCCAAGGGTACAGCCAGTTTGTCTACATGGACCGCGGCTACGCCTTTTTTGCGCCCGACCCAGGTCCCAGCCATTTGATTCAAGCCAGAATCACCTCCGGTGATCAGGCCACCGAGCAGATGTTTCCTGATCGCCAGCAGCAATGGCCGCGACTGTTGTATCACCGGCACTTCATGTTGAGCGAGTTTTTGGAGGAGATCTACCAGCCGCTCGGACCGCCGGCGGAGCTGGTTGAGCTTGAACCAGCAGAAGCAGAGTTGTGGGTGCGCTTGCGGGCTCGTTACGAACACGTCCGCCAGTCGATGGTCGACCATCTGCAGCACGAAAATCACGGTCAGCTGGTGGAGATTCGTCGCATCGAACATCTGGTTCCTGATTTGATCGAATACCAGCGGGAACCGATCGCACTGACCGACCAAAGGTTGTACCGAGTCTTGCTGGACCAGCCGATTGACCTCAACGGAGAACTCACCGATCCCGTCGGCCCGGCTGAGACCATTCCTCCGCCGTCGGGCCAGCCGGCCGATCAGGACGACCAGGACGTCAATCCGTTGCCTCCCGATCGTCAAGCGAACCAGCAGCAGGAACCGTCGAAACAAGACGATTCGAAGCAAGACGATTCTGAACAAGAGCAGCAACCGGAAAGTGACGACGAAGCGTCTGACGCCGAATCCTTCCCAGCCAGCGGTGAGGATCGGTCATGAATCAGACTGCTGTCGATTCGGTGAAACATTGGGCCGGCACTTACGCGGCGGCGTGGGATCGGTTTTGGTTCACGCCGCGATTGCCACATACGTTGTCGGTGCTGCGCATCATCACCGGTTTGATGCTGCTGTATTCTCACCTGGTGCTGGCGACTGACTTGATGTCGTTTTTGGGCGACCATGCGTGGATCAAAAACGAGACAGCTCGGCAGTTGCATGACGGCGCGTTTGTTCCGCCCGACATGGCTCGCAGCTACCTTTGGCACCTCAGCAATCCGCTGTTGATCTGGATGCATCACGTCTTCACGCTGTTGGTGACCGCCGCGTTCGCCGCCGGGTTGTTGACCCGCATCACGGCGCCGCTGGCGTACGCGTTGCAGCTGATGTATTTGCATCGGTTGACCGGGGCGCTATTCGGCCTGGATCAGATCGTGACCTATTCAACGATGTATCTGATGATTTCGCCGTGCGGCAGTTGCTTTTCGGTCGACGCCTGGCTGCGGGGCAAGTTGGCGGGACGCTACGAAGACAAACGCTGGTACCAATGGATGTTTCCGCAAGCGGTGCCCAGTGTGGCAGCGAACATTGCAACTCGCCTGCTGCAATTGCACTTGTGCGTGATCTACCTGTTTGGTGGCCTGTCCAAGGCGCGCGGTGAATCGTGGTGGGATGGGACCGCGGTTTGGTACGCGGTCGGCAACTACGAATACCAGTCGATTGACATGACTTGGATGGGGGCCTATCCGCGTTTCTTTTCGGCGCTAACGCATGCCACCCTGTTCTGGGAGATTTTTTATTGCGCGCTGGTTTGGCCAAAAGTCACCCGGCCATTGGTGTTGGCGGTGGCGGTGATGTTGCATGGCGGGATCGCGTTGTTCTTGGGGATGATCACCTTTGGTGTGATGATGATCGGCGCGAACATGATTTTTGTTCGACCGGAGTGGATTGTTGCCCGCTTGCGGAGGGAAACGGATTCTTCACAGCAGACATCCCGAGAAGAATCCGAAGCGAAAGAAACCCCCGCGATGCCAGAGGAGCCGGCAGCGCAGTCGGAGGCAACATCAGGTCAACGGCGCAGCATCAAAGAACGCGAGGAACGAGTTCGCAAGGCGAGCCGGCGAGTCAAAGAAAAGTCGCGGCGTCTGAAAGAACGAGAATTGAAATATCGCGATCGCGTCAAACGTCTCAAAGAACGCGAGGCGAAGATCAAGCGACTGGTCGAACGGCGTCGCAAAGCCAAAGCGGCCAAGGAAGCGAAGAAAGAGGACGCGTAGCGTCGGGCTGATTGTCGGCCAGTTCTCCGAACTGGCTACGCGAAGCGGTTTCGGAGAAACCGCCGACAGACCGAACCGGCTCGCGCCAGCGGTTTCGGAGAAACCGCCGACCGGTTACGCTTTGGCCGTGACCGAGAGTAGCGGCTGGCCGGTCATCTCTTCGGGAATCGGAAGTCCCATCAGCTCCAGCACGGTGGGTGCGATATCGGCCAATCGCCCGCCGCTGCGCAGTTGACATCCTTCCAGCCCCGGTTCGACGACGATCAACGGAACGTCGTAGGTGGTATGCGCCGTGTGCGGGCCGCCAGTTTCCGGATCGATCATCTGTTCGCAATTGCCGTGATCGGCGGTCACGACTAGCGAGCCTCCTTTGGCCAAGGTTGCTTCGACCACTTTGCCGACACAGCGGTCGACCGCTTCGACCGCTTCGATCGCAGCGGGCAGGCTACCGGTGTGGCCCACCATGTCTCCGTTGGCGTAATTGACCACAATCAGATCACACTCTTCCGCTTCGATCGCAGCCAACACTTCTTCAGTGATCTGGTCGGCCGACATTGCTGGGACCTGGTCGTAGGTCGATACATCTCGCCGCGACGCGACCATACCGCGTTGTTCTCCCGGAAAGGGATCGTCGCGATAGTCATTGAAAAAGAAAGTGACGTGCGGATACTTCTCCGTTTCGGCGCATCGGAACTGCTGCAAGCCCAACGACGTGATGTACTCGCCAAGAATATTGGGCATCTTGGGCCGTTTTTCAAAGATCACGTGAACCGGCAATCCTTCCTCGTAACCGGTCATGGTGGCGAAGAACAAATTCTCGATCCGGCGGCCGCGATCGAATCCTCCGCCGTCGATCTCCTTCCACTGATCGTCGGGCAACACAAACGCTTTGGTGATTTCACGCGTGCGATCGCCACGGTAGTTCAAGAAAATGACTGCGTCGCCATCGGCGACCAGACCACCCGAAGCTCCGTTGATCGTGGTTGCGGTGATGAACTCATCGCCGCTGCGGTTGCTTTCGGTGGGATGATCGTAATAGCGTTGAATCGCTTCGGTGGACGAGTCAGCGGTTTGATCGGCGCCGCGAGTCATCATTCGGTACGCCTGCTCGACACGCTCCCAGCGCAGGTCGCGGTCCATGGCATAGAACCGTCCGATCACGCTTGCCACTTGGCCCACGCCCTGTTGGCGAAGCTTCTCTTCCAGCTTTTCAACAAACTCGATTCCGCTGGTGGGTGACGTATCGCGACCGTCGGTGATCGCGTGGATGGCGAACCGGTCACCTGGCAAACCCGACCTCTTGACCAGATCGACCACCGCCAAGGCGTGGTCCAGATCGCTGTGCACGCGGCCGTCGGACATCAAGCCCAGCAGGTGCAGCGTCCCGCCGCTGGATTGGACATGTTGGATTGCTTCTTGCAACACTCGATTGTCAAAAAAAGTTTCGTCACGAATGGCCCGTGTGATCCGCATCACCTCCTGGTCAACGATCCGCCCGGCGCCGATGTTCTGGTGACCCACTTCGCTATTGCCCATCACGCCGGCTGGCAGCCCGACATCTTCGCCGGAGGTATGGATCAACACGTGCGGATAGTTCTGCATCAACTCGTCGGCCACAGGCGTGTCGGCCAGGTGGACGGCGTTGGCATGATTCCACTCCGGAAACGGGTTCTCGCCCCATCCGTCACGGACGATCAAGACGACAGGTTTTCGACGAACTTCAGTCAACGGTCTTCTCTGCAAGGTGTCGGGGATCGGCGGGGAGAGTCTTCCGCTGATTCTAGCAACCGTCAGGTGGGGTTCCAGCCGGTCGATCCTCGTTGCCAAATCTCCGAGTGGCGCCCGATCCTGCAACCAATCGTGTCCGCTTCGATCCTTGCCGCCAATGCGTTAGGCTACCGCTGGCCCGCCTAAATCGCCTTCGTTCCGACTGACTGAGGTCCACCATGACTTTGATACGTTTTGATTCTTCCGGCAGCATCCACGATGAATTTGGCGTCTCGCAGCAGCAGATCGACGCCTTGGCGGGACCGTTGGACGAGCTTCGTGCCGAAATGGTGCAGACCGATCCGCAGCAATACAACAGCGGCGAAATTCCGGCCGATAAACAGCCGTTGGATGCGAGGTTTTTTTGGCTGCCCGAGGAGCTGCTGAGCGACTACGAAAAAGATCGTGAAAAATCAGAGCTCGGCCGCATTTTCAAAGTTGCCAACGGCCTGCACGCGGAGATCGACGCGGTCGCGGTGTTGGGAATTGGCGGATCGTACATGGGGGCACGGGCCATGATGGAGGCTTGCTGCGACCCCTATCACAACGAACTTTCTCGCGGCGATCGTGGTAGCAAACCGCGCGTCTATTTCGAGGGGAACAACGTCGACAATGATGCCAGCGCGGCGCTGTTGAGCCGATTGGCCTCGGGCGGTTATGGCGATTCGGCGGCGGAAAAGCGATTTGCTGTGGCGGTGATCAGCAAGAGCGGCGGCACGATGGAAACGGCGGTCGCCTTCCGGCAGTTCCTGGCGGCGCTGGAGTCCTCACTTGGAGAGGCCGGCAAGCAGCAGCTTGGCCGGTTGGTGATCCCGGTGACCGGCGCCAGTGGCAAGCTTCACGAATTGGCAACTGAGATCGGATGCGAAGAAATCTTCAGCGTTCCCGATGGTGTGGGAGGACGATTCAGCGTGCTCTCCTCGGTAGGTTTGATGCCGGCCGCCTTCTTAGGCCTCGATTGCATGAAGCTGCTGGAAGGTGCCGTGGCGATGAACGAGCATTTCAAGAATGCTGATTACGCCGACAACGTGGTGCTGCAGTACGTCGCCGTGAATCATTTGCTTTCCAAACACCGCGACAAGACGATTCGGGTGATGAGTGTATGGAGCAAGGCATTGGAATCGGTCGGCTTGTGGTACGACCAACTGCTCGCCGAATCCAACGGCAAGCAAGGACTTGGCGTGACCCCGCTGACCACGGTCAACACTCGTGACCTGCACAGCCGTCATCAACAACACCAGCAAGGCGCCAACGACAAGGTTTTCAACAACATCATTGTCGAATCTTATCGCAGTGATCCGCTGGCGGTTGGCGCAAGTGACCGCAATCAAGACACCCTGAACGACATCGCCGACAAGACCCTTCCCGATATCATGAACGCGGCGATCAAGGGAACCAACGACGCGCTGCATGCCGACTGGCGGCCGACCACCGACATCATTTTGCCGAAAATCGACACGCACGTCCTTGGTCAGCTATTTCAGATGTTGATGATCGCCACGGTGATCGAGGGCAGGTTGCTGGGCGTCAATCCGTACGGCCAACCCGGTGTCGAGCAGTACAAACAGAACATGAACAAGAACCTGGGTCGTGGATAGACAATCGTCGGCTACCTTTTCGCTTGCTCGTGAACACTTTTTGACCTTCCACCATCGCCGTTTCCATGTCCGCTGTCGACCAACTCTTTCGTGAGCTTCGTTCTACTGGCAAGAAGGCGCTGATGCCTTTCTTCACCGCGGGCGATCCCGATATCGATACGACGGCCCAGTTGATCCGCGCCGCGGAAGGCGCTGGTGCCAGTTTGTGTGAGGTTGGCGTGCCCTACAGCGATCCGATCGCGGATGGGCCGGTGATTCAAGCCTCCTACCAGCGCGCCCTTGACCGCGGTTTTCGTTTGCAACAGGTCTTTCGCATGGGCAGCGAACTAGCGGGTGAAGTGAAACTTCCGCTGGTAACGATGGTCAGCTACGCCATCATTTATCGCGTCGGACTGGGGGAGTACGTTCGTCGCGCGAAGGCCGCCGGTTATGCCGGGGCGATTGTGCCCGATTTGTTGGTCGAGGAGGCGGATGAGATGGCAGCGGTTTGTCGAGCCGCCGATTTTAGTCTCGTCCAGTTGGTCACTCCGACGACTCCTCGCGATCGCCAGGTCCGAATTGCTGAATCCTCTTCCGGTTTTCTCTATTACGTTTCGGTCACTGGAATCACTGGCGAACGAAACGAACTGCCGGCCGACCTGGTCGACAACGTGGCCTGGTTGCGCGGACGAACGGATCTGCCCATCTGCATCGGGTTCGGAATCGCCGGACCCGACACCGCGGCCAAGTTGGCTCCGGTTGCCGACGGGTTGATCGTCGGGTCGGCGATCGTGCGGCGGGTTGCCCAGTCGGGCAAGGCTGGGGCGACGGAAACGGTCGGCGAATTCATCGCAGAGTTGCGACAGGCAATCGACGCCGCGTAGCGGGCACCAGTCGACGCCGCTGGGGCAGCGATCCACGGCAGGCCCAGTCGTTACATCCGGAACAACCGGGCTTCTTACCCAGCCGTTTACTCTTTTCCAGACGGCAAACTGCCCGTGATCGGCCGCGGCGGCGTAATCGGTGTGCTACGGTTTTTTGCCACCCTTCCGGAGTCGCCTCACCCGCATCACTCTCCCACCTTCCAAGGATCAAAAGCATGGCCGTTTCCAAAGTCGCAGAACAAGCCGCCCACGAAGATGTCATCACCATGGACCGTCGTCGTGGTGATCGTCGCCAAGGCGAAAATGAAGTGGCTGGCAGCGAAACGACCCCGCCGGCCAAGCGGAAAAAACAACGTCGTCGCCATATCGATCCGACCACCTGCGAGCGTGACTACAACGAGGATGAAATCGAGTTCATGCGGGCGATGGACGACTACAAGCGGGACGCCGGGAGGATGTTTCCGACTTGCAGCGAAGTGTTGGAAGTGATTCGCAACCTCGGTTACGTCAAATTGACCCCGGAGCAGGTTGAAGGGCTTCAAGTCGACGAGTTCGACGAAGAAAACGATTTTGAAATCGAGGCCGACGAGGAAGAGTTGGGCGAAGAATGATTCGCCGCCCCTCGAGCCAGCAACCGCTTTCCGTTTGACAATTCTCGATCAACAGAACAGCCTGGGGTTCGGTCTCACGATTCGATCGTGTTCCGTTTCCAGGCTGTTCTCGGTTTCGGGGTTTGGGGAGAAGAGCGTTTGTTTCGCAAGCTGGTTCGATTGGCAGCCTATCTGTGGCCGCTGCCTTACACCCTGCTGGGAATCTCGGCGGGCCTGATGCTGGCAGGCCGATTTCGGCGTGTCGACGGGGTGATCGAGATCCACGGTCCTTGGATCGCGGGAGCCCTGAGCCGATTTCCTGTCCCTGCGATGGCGATGACGTTCGGGCATGTCGTCTTTGGGCAGACCCAAGCCGCGCTCGATGTCACCCGCACGCATGAAAGAGTGCACGTTCGCCAATACGAACGCTGGGGGATCGTTTTCATTCCCGCCTACCTGGGCGCTTCGGCCTTCCTCTATTTGCGAGGCCGTGACGGATACCGCGACAATCCCTTCGAGGTCGAAGCCTACGCAGTCGATACACCGATGCACCGGTGATCCGTCGACCACCGCCGGCCAGTTCTCTGAACTGGCTACGCACAAGCGATCCGTCGGCCGGTTCTCCGAACCGGCTACGCACAAGCGATCCGTCGGCCAGTTCTCCGAACTGGCTACGCACTGCGATTTCGGAGAAATCGCCGACAGTCTGAACTGGCTACGCACAAACGATTTCGGAGAAATCGCCGACAGTCTGAACTGGCTACGCACCGCGATTTGGGAGAAATCGCCGACGGATTATCCCGCTTCGGTCCACGTAGGTACCGGCAGTTCGTCCGAAAGCTGGTCCATCGATTTCGCCAAAGCCTCCATGAACTCCTTCTTGCCCAAGCCCGATTCGATCGGCTGCCCGACAAAGAGATCGCAAAAGAACGGAACCAGCAGCCCTTCTCCCTTCGGCAGTGCTTTGCCCAGACCGTGCATGAACACCGGCGTGATCGGTACGTCGGGATGCCGCCGTGCCAAATGAGCGACTCCCGTCTGGAAGTCCTCCATTTGCTCCGGCTCTCCTCGCGTCCCTTCGGGAAACAGCAACACGATTCCGCCGTCGCGAATCACATCCGAAATTGGTTCGAGTGGATGCTTGCCATCTTCGCGACGAGTCTTGTTGCGGTCGATCGGAATGATTCCCACGATACGGGTCGCAAACCAACGGCGCAGGGGACGAGTCAAAAAATAATCGGCCGCGGCGACAGGTCGAACCGCCCGAAGCCGCCGCAATCCCAGCACGTTCATCAGGGCAAAAACATCCAGGTGGCTGTTGTGGTTGGCAACGATGATTGCCGGCCCACGCTCAGGCAAGAGCTCGACGCGGCGAACGTTGGTCCCCAAGACGATGATCATCAGGGGACGAACGACGAGTGCGAAAAACGCGGTGCGCAAAAAGTGGTTCATCAACCGTAGCAAAAATAAACAAAGTGGAAAAACAAGGGTGCCGTGAACACAAGCGAATCGACTCGGTCCAGAACACCGCCATGACCGGGAAGGGTGGCGCCGAAGTCTTTGATTTTTAAATCGCGTTTGAGCGCCGACATGCACAGATCACCCGCGAACCCGGCGACCGCAATGATCACTCCGGCCAGTAGCGCGCGGGTTGAATCCAGGAAGGTCATTTGAGGACCCACCACGGTGGCGATCCCCACCGTGGTCGCCACACCGCCAATCAAACCGGCGTAGGTCTTTCCTGGACTGACGGTTGGTGCCACCTTGCGACGTCCCAGAGATTTGCCCCAAACATATTGAAAAATGTCGTTCAGTTCCGTCAACAAAATCAAGAACATCAGCAGTCCCGGCCCCGGATGTTGCTCGGCCAGCGGCGACGGATAAATCGGAGCCACTCGCGGATCGCTGCCAACTGGAAAGACCAGCAGAAAAGCGGCGTGCGACAAACTGAACACCGAAATCATCAACGCCCAGTGCAGCGATCCGGCGGCCCGAAGAAATCCTTCGGTCTGACCGATCATCCACATTCGAGTGGGCAGCCAAATGAACATCAGCACTGGAATGAACATGATGAACATGCCGTACCAGGCTGTCGCCGCAAAATAGTATTGGACCAAGACCGAAAGGTAGGCGTAAAACAAGACGCGCCGGTCGGCTCGCCGCGTCGGGGTCATCGACAAGAATTCTTTCAGCGCCAGGTAACTCACCAGCCCCAAAAAGCAGATTGCTGCTGTGGGTGACCAAGCCAGCATCACCGTGAACAGTCCGACGATGATCCACCAGGTTCGCACGCGGCTGCGCAATTCACGAAAGTCCCGATGCGGTTTCCAACGCGCCAGCGCGACCGACGCCAGGCTTGACACGCACAGCGCCGCAAAAATGCAGACAATCGTGATGCGTACTTCGGGAGCAAGATGGGTCATGGGTGTGGCGTCACCGCTGGTTTACCTGGAACACGATGCAGATTCTTACAGAGTCCGCGCACCACGGTACTTTGCATTGGTTATCGTCGCTGTCAAAACGGTGCTACACTTTAGTTTCATCAGCGCCTCGTCGGCAATCGGCGAATCGATTCGAGACTGGTTCAGCAGAGAAACATGCCCAGCGTCTACGATCTCAAGCCTCGATTCCAGGCGTTGCTCCGGCCCGCTGTCGGCCGGCTTGCGTCCGCGGGCGTCACTGCCAACCAGGTCACCCTCGCGGCGGTGGTGTTGTCGGCACTGGCAGGCGGGTTGATCGTTTGCTTCTCTGATCAAAGCTGGCCGCTGGGGCTATTACCGGTCGTGCTGTTGCTGCGAATGGGCTTGAACGCGATCGACGGAATGCTGGCTCGTGAGTTTGGGCAGAAGAGTCGGCTGGGCGCAGTGCTGAATGAAACGGGCGATGTCGCCAGCGACGCGGCTTTGTATTTGCCGCTGGCTGCACTGCCTGAAATCGAAACATGGTCCATCGTGATCTTCGTGTTGGCGGCCGTGATGGTCGAGTTCACCGGTGTGGTCGCGGTACAGATCGGCAGCGATCGCCGATACGACGGGCCGATGGGAAAAAGCGATCGAGCTTTCTGGGTTGGATTGTTAGCCCTGTTGTTGGCGTTGGGGGCGATCGACGGGAAATGGGCATCGATCTATGCCTGGGTGTTGGTCGCTTTGTCGGCGTGGACCGTGATCAATCGAGCCAGGCGGGCTCTGGATACAAACAGCGGGGAGTCGTCATCCCAGCCAGTGTCATCCGAAACCGAAAAGGAACCATGATGCCCGCCGCCGTCGAGGTCTCGCCAAACAACAGCACCGGTTTTTCCGATTCGACCCGCCCGGCCGATGAAGCTTCCTTTTTAGCCAGTGACGGTCAGGAGATTTTCTACCGCGTTTGGAAGCCTACCGCCAGCAGTTCGCAAGGGGTGATGCTGTTTCATCGTGGGCACGAACATTCAGGGCGCTGGCAAGAGTTTGTCGATACCAGCGGGCTGGATGATTGTTGGTTCTTTGCCTGGGACGCTCGTGGGCACGGTCGCACCGAAGGCAAGCGCGGAGCAGCGGAAAGCTTTTCACGAATGGTTCGTGATGCCGAGGAATTTGCTCAGCATATTGATCGCACCTACCACATCAAGGTCGACGATATCGTGGTGGTTGGACAAAGTGTCGGCGCGGTGTTGGCCGCGGCTTGGGTTCACGATTACGCCCCTCCGATCCGGGCAATGGTGCTTGCAACACCGGCACTACGAATCAAGCTTTACGTCCCCTTCGCGATTTCCGGGCTGCGAATGTTACAGAAGGTTCGGCCCGAAAGTTTCATTCGCAGCTACGTTCGTCCGTCGATGCTGACGCGTGATTCTCAGCAGGCTCGGTTCTATGCCGATGATCCGCTGGTCTCTCCGCAAATCGCCGTCAACATTTTGTTGGATTTGTACGATACGTCGACACGCTTGATCGATGATGCGGCAGCGATCCACACACCCACGCTGATGATGGTTTCGGGACACGATTACGTGGTACGAAAAGACGTCCAACAGAAGTTTTTTGAGCGGCTTTCGTCGCCCGACAAACAGCTGGATGTATTGGACGGTGGTTATCACAGTACCTTCTGGGACCAGGGACGTGAGCAAGTCATCGCCAAGACGGCCGATTTCCTACGGCAGCGGTTCGGGCGGCCGATGAAGGCGCCCAGCAGCGACACGCTGGCAGGTGGTTCTCAAGCGAAATACCAGGCGTTGCAGCGACCACCCTCTCTCTTTCGCCGAGCCTGGTTTGGCTGTCAACGGTTGGCGCTTCATACCGCCGGCCGGCCCAGTCGCGGCATCCGAATCGGTTGGCAAAGCGGATTCGATTCGGGGCAATCGCTCGATTACGTCTACCGGAATCGAGCCGAAGGTACGACGCTTGTTGGCAAGATGATCGATCGCGGGTACCTCGATTCGATCGGTTGGCGCGGAATTCGGCAGCGCAAAGTCCACATGGAACGGTTGCTGGATGAAGCGATCGCCAACGCGGTCCAGCGATTCGGCGAAGTCACCATCATGGACATCGCTGCCGGCCCTGGCCGATACGTGTTGGAAACGATCAAGCGAAACGAATCCCTGCCAATTCGAGCGATCTTGTGCGATCGCGATCCCGGTGGAATCGCTCAGGGACGTCAACTGGCCGAGCAGTTCGGACTATCCGACCGCGTCGAGTTTCGACAAAGCGATGCCTTTGATCCCGGTGCAATTCGAGCAGCCGCTGGCACAAAGGTCCACATTGCAATCGTGTCGGGATTGTATGAACTGTTTCCTGCCAACGAGCTGTTGAAGAAATCCTTGCAGGGAATCGCCAGCGTGATGGTTGACGGCGGCTGGTTGCTATACACCGACCAACCCTGGCATCCACAACAAGAGATGATCGCCCGAGTGTTACCCAACCGCGACGGAGATCGATGGATCATGCGCTGCCGCAGCCAAGCCGAAATGGACGCCCTCGTAAGAGAAGCCGGCTTGCAACGCGAAAAAATGTATCTCGATCAATGGGGAATCTTTAGCGTGGCACTGGCGACCAATCAGGTCGCTGGTTGAATGGATGAAGAACGCTTTGCCGGATTTTGGAATTGTGGTAGCTTACCGCATTCACACAAGGAGGAGGAAAGGATGTCGCGCAGCCAACTTTCGAAGACCCGTAAGAAGCAGCGGAAACAAAGGCGTCAAAAGGATCGGGAAAAAAGAAGCCGTCAGCTGGCTGGCCCGACGCTCTCCCGAAAGCTCTCCGAACGCGTTGATCTTGCTTATGAATTGGCGGAGGAAGGGCAGCTTGATGAAGCGGCCGAGTTGTTGGAGCGGATCGATCGGCGCGGGGTCGAGTACTATCAGGTGGTCGAAGCGCTGTTGTTCGTTTCGCAACAACGGAAAGATCACCTGCGCAGCTACGAATTGGCTGACCGCTTGACGGTGCTCCGTCCACGCGACGCCGAAGCTCGTTTGATGTTTGCCCAGGAATCGCTGCATTGTGATTACGCTACGATCGCGTTGGCAAATTATCGAATTTACCTTGAGAACTGGCCTGAACACTCCCATGTTCCCAAAATCAGGCAGCTGATCGACGTGCTCCAGGAGGAGTGCGACAGGCGAATCAAGGCAGTGGAGTTCCCCGCAGAGAACGGATTCGATTGGTGCGTGATGCACGAGACTTCCCTGGCTCTCCTGCAGCGAAATCGTTTTTCGGAGTGTGCGGAGAAATGCCGCGAATTACTCGCGCTAGTGCCAAGGTTTGGTTCGGCACGGAACAATCTGGCTGTCGCCTGTTTCCAGGACGGACATTCGGAAGAGGCCGTTTCGGTCACCGAGGAAACGCGGCGGCTGGTTCCGGAGAATCGCTTTGCGGAAGTGTTGTTGGCGAAACTCTATTTCCTGACAGGACGAGAGCAGCAAGCCAACCGAATTGCCGATGAGATCGTGGCCGATCCTCCCACTCATCAGGACGCCTTGGTGGGAGCATTTGAATTGCTCGCTTTTCTAGGACGGGATGAAGAACTGGCCGAACTGTGCGACGGCTGCGGCGATTTTCTTGTGGATGATTACAACAAGGCTAGTCGCTTGCACTTCATGGCCTACGTTCAGCACCGGCAGGGCAAGCTTGATCAGGCAAAGAAGTGCTGGCAGAAACTGAAGAAGTTGAATACGAAGGTCCCGGAGGCTGAACAAAACCAGGATGACTTGAGCGATGGCATTGGGCACGCGCCGTGGGCAAATTCATTTACCAAATGGATTCCCCAATCCACCATGGACCGGATCGCTGATCGGAGGCGTCGAGGTGATGCAAAAGCGTCTGATGAGTTCGCTCGATTCGCTTTTCTTGTTCCCGCGTTGTTGGACCGTGGAGATCTGGTTGGCCGTGAGTTTGCCTTGCGACTGGCGATGGCGGAGGGTTCTCCCGCCATGATCGATGCGCTGAAGAGTTTTGCGCTTGGAACGCGGGGGCCCGACTCCCTGAGGGCGAAAGCGTTGATGTTTTTGAACAGGCAGCAAGCAGTAGGCCCCGGTCCCCATCGAGTGTTTTCGAGCGGTTGTTGGACGGAAGTTCAGCTGCTGAACGCGGAGATCTACGACGAAGCCAAAAAGAAGGCAAGTGATTCACCAGAAGTATTGGAGTGGATTGCTGATGGTATCGGAGCGATGCACGAGGGGGATTACGACCGCGCGGAGGCACTCTTCGAGAAGGTTTTGGAAAGGGAGCCCGGCAACGTGAACGCAAGTTTCAACCGATGCACGGTGTGGATACGTCGTGATGGATCCAAGGGCATCCAAAGGGCCCGGCCGTTGATTCAGCAACTGCACCAAGACCATCCGGAGTACATCTTTGCCAGAGCTGCGGTCGCTCAAATCATGGCCGGTGATGGTGAGATCCAGAAAGCGAGAGAGTTGCTTGCTCCTGTTTACCAACAAGATCGGTTGCACGTTTCTGAAGCAATCGCCTTGTTCTCTGCCCAAGCGGAGATCTGCTTCGCCGACCGGGACACTGCCGGTGTGGAGCGAGCGATTTCAATGCTGACAGAACTCGGAGGTGAAGGAAATCCGAGTGCCATTGCCTGGCGACAACGCCTCAACCGACGGTCGTCTCCAATTCTTGAAAACCTTCTACGCCGTCTCATCTGAGAAAGTGGCAGCTTCTGGGAAATTCTACTGTAGGCCGACTTGTCCCCAAGTCGGGCTACCGCCTAGGCGACTTTGGCGTCTTGTTTGATGGGTGGCAGGCCCATCTTGAGTAAGGTGTTTTTGGCGTCGTGTCGCTTGGCGATGCGGGTGGCGTGCTCGATCGAATGGTTGCGGATTTTGTTTCGATGCCGAATGAACTGGCTCATCAAATCCGGAATCTCGCTGCGATCCTGGTAAATGAACCCGATCGATCGGTGACCGCCGGCAAGCCGGACTTGTTCGGCGAGCCAACAGCCGTCGGGCACGATCACCGGGATGCCGCGTACCATCATCTCCAGCAGGACACCACTGCAGCGGGCGACGTAGCGCTGTGGTTCGTAAAGAAACAGGCCGATGTCGGCGGTGTCGAGCCAGCTGTGATATTCGGCCGTGGTCAGGTTGTTGGTCATCACCTCCAGCGGTTCGCTCGTGGAACCTTCGGCGGCCCGTGAGTAGGCGCGGTGCAGCGTCGGTGGAATCATCGACTGCCAGCGCTGCGAGGGCATTTGCATTGAAATCTGATATCGGTCGTTCTTCAGATGATTGCTCTCGACGGCCGAAAGCAGATCGACGATCGCTGCCCTGCCCTTCTCCGCCCGAGGCAAACCGGCCAGCACCGCTTTCCAAGGTGTTCCTGGTGAGCCCTCCGAAATCTGCCGCGGCCGCGTGGGATAGGGAATGGCGTTGATCCGCATTCCACAGTCGGCTTGGCGAAGCTGGCTTGCCAGTTTTCGCGTCGTCGCATGGAGATGCAAGTCATGTTGCTGGAGCACTTTGGATGCCGATCGAATTTGACGGCCGATCTGACGCAGCCGTTCTTTGCGGTCTGGTTGATCGGCATCGTAGAGTGCAAAGTGAAAAATCACGTCGATTCGCATCGGCCTGGTGTCGGCATGCTTCATTGCTGCTGCCAATGCAAGCATTGCGAAGTCGTCGCCAGTGTTGATCAGCAGCGAATCGCCGGGCGCTGGTTTCAGTTGTTTTAGTAAATTGCCCAGGTCATCGGCCCACTGTCGCAGCATCATCTGGGGACGTCGCTTGGGGCGAAACCGATCAACCAGGTTGACCCACGTGTTTTGCGGAGGGCTGCCACCGATGGAGTTTCCATCGAGATCGCGTTGGAATTTGGAATGACCGTCAACTCCCATCGACCAATGCACCAGCCGGCGAGTATGAAACGACGGGATGCATTTCCAGGCCGACTGGCGATTGTTCTGGAAACACTGGTGAGTCGCCAGCACGCCCTGGTAGCCGAGTTGGGAAGCACCACGAAGCAACAGCGTGGCGAGTTCGAAGAAATGGCCGCCGATGTCGCGAATATTATCGTCGACAACGATCAGCCGAGGTGCCGAGTTGGTTGCAGGTAACATGACGCATCCTTGCGGGTTTTGCTGCAGTGAACCGGTTCATGAGAAGTTTCGCACAGGTTCAACCGGCCGATCGTAGCGTCCGCAGCGCTGGTCAACCAATAGCAACGTGGTGGGTATTCGATAGCATTTCTCATCCACTTTGCCGTTGTGGCCGGTTGGCAACATTTCGTACGTTTCCATTTGTCCGTAGATCGGGGGACGATCGCCCCTTCAGCGCAACAGCAAATTCATTTCGCGAGGCAAGGATGCACACTCGCCGATACCAGTGGACCATCGTCACGTTGATCGCCGCCACCACGTTGGCGATCGGTTGTCGTGGGGCGCGGCCACTTGGAAACCTGGTCCAAATGTCGAAGACGCCGGAAGAGGTGGACGTGCCCAAAGTGGAAGCGCCTCAACAGCGACTTGCGGTCAACAAACCTCAGAGCGGCCGCATCGGCAGCCTCGACAAAATCTCGCCAAAGTCCGACAGCAATCCTCACGTCGGTCTTTCGTCATCGCGGCAGGCTACCGACAAATCGTCTTCGCGTCGACGACCGACCAGTGATACCATCGACGTCAACCTGGCGACTCAGCGCAAACCGCCTGCGGGTCAAACGGCAGCGACCAGAAAAGAAGATGCGAAACCGGTGGCGCAGAACATTGCCTCCACCTCTGGTCGGATTACCGACATGACCGAGGAGGAAATGTCGAAAGCATTTGACGATCAACCGGAAGAGGTCAAGCGTTTAGCAATGCGGCAGTTGATCGCTTCGATCAAGGCGTCTGCTGAAAGTACCGATCAGCCCAAGGGGGTTGGCGCCGCCATCGCCGGTTCGCTGGATCAACTGCCCGAACTGCCCGAAAGTTCAGGCGAACCCAAGGTCCCTGCACAACGAATCGCGTCGAATGAACCGGCCGGAGATTCAATAGCAGCACCGCCGGAAGCAGCGGCGAAGTCGAAAATGGCGGAGGACGTTGACGAGAAGCTTTCCAAAATACAATCTGGCAATCCGGCCACTACCGCATCGATTTCGGACAGCCCGCCGTCCAACCTGGAATCCGTGGTGGTTCAGTCGATTAGCGATAACGCGAATGAAGGTGAAGTGAAACCGGTTTCGGCTTCACGTCGCAGCGATCAGGATCCGATGGTTACTCAAGCCAACGTGGAACCAACCGCCGCTACCGCCGAACGTTCATCGGCATCGGTCACGGCGCTTTCGGATCAGACGCTCTACGCCGAATTGCTCCAACGTCTTTCCAAAGCCCAGCCTGGCGAAAGCGAAGCGCAGCGTGCTGGTCGCTTGATCAAGCAGCGGCACCTGATGGTCCTGGCTGGAGACCCTGATGCGGCGGTCCAGAAGATCGAGGAGATGTCGGAACAGGAACAGGAATACTTGCGACACCAGTTACTCGGTTTGTGGACGATGGTGGATCCCGACGGCCATCCCGTTCCCAGTCGTCGCTTCACCACTGCGCTGCCGCAACTGCGCGAAGCGACCAAGTTCGCCGCCGCCGCCACCGATTCGTTGGACGTTCGTTCGCTGGCGTTTTGCACCGCGATCGAGTCGTACGGCCAAATCAAGACCTTTCCGGGAAACCGATTCGACGCCGGCCAGCGAGTGATTCTTTACTGTGAAGTGGAGAACTTTACGGTCGGCAAGACGAGCGAAGGCTTCGAGACTCATCTGCAAGGCAGTTACGACATTTACAACGACAAAAACGAAAAGGTCGTCAGTCAACTGTTACCGGCCGACAAACAGGTGTCGGCGAACTACTTGAGGGATTACTTCATTGCCTACCAAATGCATCTGCCGCAGCAATTGACGCCGGGGACCTATCGGCTGCAATTGACGATGGAAGACGTCACGGGTAAGAAGTATGGGCAGGCGAGCATCCCGCTGGAAATCGCCAAGAAGTGATTGCCGCGGTAGCGAAAGACGCCAAGACCTTCGGTGAATCTTGGCGCTCGCCGAAACTCTTGGCCAGTTTCGCTATCCGGACAGTTCCACCGTGTCCATCACCTGGTAGGTTGGGCCGCGCTTGTCCAGGAAGCTGGCAAAGATCTGGACGGTATCGACCACCATGTGGCCCAGGTCCGTTTGGGATTGATCTTTCAGCCGCTGCACCACATCGGCGCTAGCGCGGCGACTGCCACCGCGGGTTCGGCCGAGTGTCAGGTGGGGGCGATAATCTCGCGGCTCCGGTTTGAATCTCAATTCAGCCAGTTCGGTTTCCAGTTGGCCGACAAGGCGGCACAACGAACCTGACTGGTCCGCCACACCGGCAAACAAGATTCGTGGCCGATCGATGTCTGGAAAACCGCCGGTGCCGGCAAAATCGAGCTCGAACGGGTCAAATTGTTCCACGACGCGGTGCAGCACATCGCAAACGCGGGGGACGTCGACATTATCGACCTCGCCGAGAAATTTTAGCGTCAGGTGCAGATTGTCAGTCGGCACCCACTTGATACCATCACCTTGCTGGCTCAGCCGCTCGATCAGCCTCACGGCGCCCCGGCGGACGTCGGGTGCGAGGGGGACGGCGATAAAAGAACGAATCGTCTGCATGTCTGAATCCTACACCGAAAGATGAATCAGTTTCAGCCACCGGAGTTTCGGCAACACCTTTTCATTCGCGGCGGCCATCTTCAGACCATCGCATCGATTCAACCGATCCGCGGCGTCAGCCTGCCGACCGAGCAGCATGTTCTGGCTTTGGGTGACGGAGATTCGGTGGTTTTGCACGACGACCGACCCCAGTCCTGGCGTCCGGGTGAACCCTCTTTGATGCTGCTGCACGGGCTGTGTGGTTGCCATGGGTCGCCTTACATGTTGCGGTTGGCTGAATCCTTTTTTCGCCGCGGCGTGCGAGTGTTTCGTCTCGATATGCGCGGCTGCGGGGCTGGTGCCTCATTGGCCAAACAACTGACTCACGCCGGCCGCAGCGATGACGTGATCGACGCCCTGGCCGAAGTGGCTCGTCGAACTGAGGCGGGAAAGATCGGCGCGATCGGCGTTTCATTGGGCGGCAACCAGTTGTTGCGAGCGATGGGAAGATTGGGTGCTGGTGTCGATCCCGCGGGCGATTGGATGCGGCGGATCGATCGAGTGGCGGCGGTTTCGCCACCGGTCGATTTGGAGCGGTGCAGCCAAAACATGGAACGATGGACTTTGCGTCCTTACAACTTCTACTTCATTCGTTTGCTGCTGTCGCGCGTTCCCCAGCAGGTGCGGCAGCGTTCCGATTACCAGCGGGCGATCAACCAGCCCCGCCCCAAAACGCTTCGGCAGCTAGATGACCGGTTCACCGCACCGCTCAGCGGATTTCGAGATGCGACGGAATACTACGAACACTCATCGGCAATGAAAGTTACCCATCACAACAAGGTTCGAACGTTGGTAATCGCCGCTGCTGACGACCCGATGGTGCCGGTGGAGTCCTTTACGGACGGAAAAGTGGCCTGGTCCGATTCGACCCAACTGCTCGTTTCGCCCCAAGGAGGGCACGTCGGTTTTATCGACCGAGCCAGAAAGTCGTGGATGGATGAAGTGCTGTTGCGATGGTTTGGGGGGAGTGAGGAGTGAGGAGTGAGGAGTGAGGAGTGAGGAGTGAGGAGTGAGGAGTGAGGAGTGAGGAGTGAGCCAGCACTTTTTCTGCTCCTCACTCCCTACTCCTCACTCCTCACTCTCTTCTACCCCCTAGTCCAGACTGGTGGGGGTTCGATTTCTGCGGCGACGGGGGAACCCTGATCGGCGCGGCCGCTTCCTTCCAGGCGGCTGATCAAGTTCACGGTCATGTCGGATTCACAGGCAATCTGGCAGGCCAACCGCACGCCGGGATCGTTGACTTCGCGGACGCGGAGCGTTTCCTTTTCCGCTTCGGTCATCTTTTCCGGTTCGCCGGCAGTGAATTGAACTCGGCAGGTGGTGCACTTGGCGTAACCACCGCAGGCGTGAAGCTGGTCCGTCCCCGCCTCCTCCACCAGTGCCTGGACCAATCGTTTTCCGGCGGGGACTTCAAATTCTCCGACATTTTCGACGATCAATTTTGGCATGGAATACTCCCTGTTCGCTGCCGTGGGGCTTGAGTTTGCTGAGCTTTTTTAAGATTTGATCGGTGTCTGGCAAAGTGGCATCGCGTTTCTTCGGTGCCGTGATAAGATAGCGGATTGGCCCAGACTGAAAAAAGTGGGCCAGCTTTCTTGTTGAAGCAGGAAAGTCGGGATGGGGCCGCCTTGTGGGGCAATTCTTTGTCTCCAAAGGTGGTCCTCGCGGAGGTGGATTGTCTCGGCGAGCCCCCAACCATCTTGTTGGCTTCGGCAGGACAAAGGAAGACAGGAATCTATTCTGCGGGTGGAAAAGCACAACATGGATTTGATGTCCGGTGAAGCAATTGGCGCGTTCGGCATTCTGATCGCCGAGGCAGCCGAGCGTTTGGTTGATTCACACGATGGATCGCTTGATAAACGTGCCGCCATGCTGACGGTCGAGTCGCCGATCTTCAGCAACGAAGGGGGCCGGATGCTGTTTTCCTTCAAGGTGACCGGAAATCGTCAACGGCCGGTCGCCGCCTCCATCGAAGTGGATCGTCAGGACGACGAGGAACCGGAGGAATATGATTTCTCGCCCCTCGGCATTGCCCTGGAAGCCACGCCGCAATGCGAGTGCGACCAATTTGGTCGCGATCATCGTTGCGTTCACACGCTTGCCATCTCCTGGTGGCTGCAGGAACAGCTTGGACGCCGCAGCATCAATGACGTGATCGAATTCTTTAGCGAGTTGGAAGTCGATTCGGTGGCGGCCGGAAGCGAACTGGTGGATCAGCTGCTGGGGATCGTCTCGCAGTCTCAGCAGCGCGATCAGCCGGCCGAAGTGACACGGTTGCAATGGCGGATCGGGCTGTCCACCTCGCGGTACTACTGCCCGATCATGATCACGCCGTATGAGCAAAGACCGCGAAAGAACGGCAAGGGTTGGACCAAGGGACGAGAAATACGCGGCTACGACTTGCTTCAAAGAGATTTCTCCAGTTATCCCATCGATGGTCGAATCGCGGCGCTGGCCGCATCGCCAAGCTACAGTTTCAACGAGGACCATTTCAGTGAATTCCAAGCCCTGCAGGCGTTGGTCGGCCACCCCGTCGTCGCCTGGGATGACAAGGATGCGACTCCGATCACGGTGCTATCGGCGGAGTTGTCGTTGAAACTGGTGCCTGTCGAAGTCCATTCGAGAGGAAATGGCCAGGCCGAAGAGGAGACGAAAGAGACACCCCATTATCGAGCGATGTTGCAGGTTTCGGGGTTGGACATCGACTTGGATTCGTGTGACGTCACCTTCGGTTACAGCAGTCCAGTGGAACCGATCGTGCTGCTGGCCGACAACAAGTTCAATCGATTGGTGGTCTGCACGCTGCGCGATCCGAAGGCGGCACGGCTGACCGAATATCTGCTGGAAACCGATTTCTCGGAAGTGGTCCTGGATCATCAAGCAGCGGCGCGGCTGTCGGTAGCAAGTGCCTCGGTCGATTCGCTGATTCGAGTCGATCTGCCTTCCCAGCTTTCCGGACCGATCGAGCCGGTGGATGCCGAATTGGTATTCGAGCTTCGACCTCGGCCCGGTGCGGGATTGTACGTTTCCCTGGCGATGCACGATCCGCGATTTCGTGAAGTGCAGGTGCCCGGTCACCCGCCGCAAGTCGTTTGCTGTTTGACCGAAGAGGGGCCGGTGCGTTTGCAGCGCGATTTGACGACAGAAAAGACGGCGGCCGACGAAGTGGTGCAGCGGTTTCAGTTGACGAGTTTGTCTTCGGATTCGACTTATCGCTGGGTCGCCGAATCGGACGAAGTGGCTTTGGACTTGTTAGGGACGCTCTACAGCGGCGGGGAAGCGACGCCGCGATTGATTTGGCCCGAAGGAGAATCGATTCGAGTTCGCGGGGAGATCACTCCGTCGGCGCTGAGGGTTCAGATCGACGACCGTCGCGATTGGTTTGGGCTTAGCGGATCGATCTCGTTGGACGGACGAGACGTGCAGCTTTCCGATCTGCTTGCGGCGGTTCGCGATAACCGCTCGCTGGTTCGAGTGGGCGATCGCGAATTCGCGAAGATCAGCGATACGTTTCGCAAGCGATTGGAACAGCTTGGTGATACCGTGGTCGGCGAGCGGAGCGCGTTGAAGATCGCTGATGCCGCCGTACCCGCTGTTCAGGAACTGATTGGCGACGACATTTCGCTGGAGGCAACGGCGCGCTGGCACCAATCGATCGAGCGGCTGGAATCGTTGTCCGGTTGGACTCCCGAAAAACCGGAGGCACTAGAAGCCGAACTGCGCGATTATCAATTGGAGGGCTATCGTTGGCTGGCGCGGCTGAGCACCTGGGGAGTGGGCGGCGTGCTTGCCGATGACATGGGATTGGGAAAAACCATTCAGGCGCTTGGGGCACTGATCGATCGTGCCGACGGGGGTCCCGCGCTGGTGGTGGCGCCGACCAGCGTCGGTGAAAACTGGGTTCGCGAGACTCAGCGATTCGCTCCGTCACTGCGGGCCAGTTTGTATCGCGACGGAGATCGCGAGGCGATGATCAAGTCGGCGGCCGAGGGTGATTTGATTGTGGTCAGCTACCAACTTTTGCAGCGTGATGCCAAACGGTTTGCGTCGCGGCCTTGGCACACGTTGGTGTTGGATGAGGCTCAGTTCATCAAGAACGCTCAAACCAAAACATCGCAGGCCGTTCGCCGTGTCGAAGCCGACTGGCGGATCGGCCTCTCCGGCACACCGCTGGAAAACCATCTCGGTGAACTCTGGAGTCTGTTTCGTACCATCAGTCCGGGACTGCTCGGTTCGTGGGACCGATTCCGCAACCGGTTTGCCGACCCGATTGAACGGCACAAAGACGCCGAACGCCGACAGACGCTCGCCCGGTTGGTGCGGCCGTTCATCCTGCGAAGAACCAAAGACAATGTGCTGAAAGAGTTGCCCTCGCGAACCGAGATCACACTACAAGCCGAATTGAGCAAAACGGAACGCAAACGTTATGAAGACGCGCGATTGGCGGCGCTGGCCGAACTCAGCGGTGTCGGCAGCGACGGCGCCCAGGCCGGGCAGCAGCGGATTCGTACGTTGGCGTGGTTGACCCAGCTGAGGCAGTTGGCATGTCATCCGCGATTGGTCGACAAAAGCTGGAAGAAAAGTTCCGCGAAGCTTGATCTGTTGATGGAGTTGGTCGAAGAGCTTCGCGAGGGAGAACATCGGGCGTTGGTCTTTAGCCAGTTTGTCAAACACCTGAGCGTGATTCGAGAAGCGTTGGACAAGCAGGGAATCGAATACCAATACCTTGACGGTGCGACTCCGGCCAAAGAACGCCAACGCCGCGTCGATGCGTTTCAAGCTGGCGAGGGGGAGCTGTTTCTGATTTCGCTCAAGGCGGGCGGGACCGGGTTGAATCTGACAGCAGCCGACTACGTCATCCACCTCGACCCGTGGTGGAACCCGGCGGTGGAAGATCAGGCGACCGACCGTGCCCACCGAATTGGCCAGGAGCGTCCCGTCACCGTCTACCGGTTGGTGGCCGAAGGGACCATCGAAGAGCAGATCCTGGAACTCCACGCCGACAAACGGGAACTGGTCGCCGGCGTCCTGGACGGGACCGACCGTGCCGCCAAGATGAAAACGGAAGACTTGATCAAGCTGATCAGGGAGGGAGCCACTTAGTTTTTCTTTTTCCGGTTCCTTTGACCTGACTTGTCAGGGCCGGCGGCGATACTTGGTTTGTCAAAGCGGATTTGCCAGTGGCCAAAAAATCCAAACCTTTGGTTGTGTCAAACCCGCTCGATCGGTACTATATGCCCGTTCACTGGTTCGGGTGCGTTCCAATGGACGCGAAATTGGTGGCCTGCAAACCGTTTTTCAGGAAGGATTTAGAGGGAATGGCGAAGAAATCAGCAAAAACAGCGGCGAAAGACAAAGTCGATCCAGGCCTCGAAGCGGTTTTGAAACGTGAACCGGGGTTGAAGACCACGCTCCAGCAGATCGAGAAGACGTTTGGCGACGGATCGATCATGCCGCTGGGCGCTTCGCAGCAGCTTCAAATTGACGGCATTTCGACCGGCAGCCTCAGCCTGGACATGGCGCTGGGGGGACAAGGGATTCCGCGAGGTCGGATCATCGAGATTTTTGGTCCGGAATCGAGCGGCAAAACGACGTTGGCGCTGCACGTTTGTGGGGAAGCTCAGAAGACCGGTGGCATCGCCGCGATCATCGATGCCGAACACGCCTTTGATCCCAGTTGGGCCAAGAAGCTGGGGGTCGAGCTGGATACGCTGCTGGTCAGCCAGCCCGGTTGCGGCGAAGAGGCGATGCAGATTTGTGAAATGTTGGTCAAAAGCAACGCTGTCGATGTGATTGTCATCGATTCCGTTGCCGCGCTGGTTCCCAAGAAAGAGCTGGAGGGAGAGATCGGCGACAGCCACGTCGGTTTGCAGGCGCGTTTGATGAGCCAAGCGATGCGGAAGTTGACCGGCGCGATTGCCAAAAGCAAGTGCGCGGTGATTTTCATCAACCAGATTCGCGAAAAAGTTGGGGTGATGTTCGGCAGCCCCGAAACAACACCAGGCGGCCGCGCGCTGAAGTTTTACAGTTCGTGCCGGATCGATGTTCGTCGCATCGGTGCATTGAAGGATGGCGAAGAACAAGTCGGCCAACGCGTCAAAGGAAAGATTGTCAAAAACAAAGTCGCGCCGCCGTTCCGCATTGCCGAGTTCGACATGATGCACAGCAATGGCATCAGTTACGAAGGCGACTTGCTGGACTTGGGTACAACCCACAAGGTGGTCAGCCGTAGCGGTTCATGGTTCAAGTATGGTGAAACCTACCTTGGCCAGGGCAAAGAAAAGGCGCGAAACTTCCTGATCGAAAACACCGACATCGCTGACGAAATCAAGCAGCAAGTCTTGGTTGCCGGAGGCTACGCCGCGCCGGTGGAAGGGGAAGGAACGGCCGAAGAGGAAGTCGCGCAAGAGAATACCGAAACGGCAGACATCCCCAATAGCTAAACCGTCGGCCAGTTCTTTCCATTGTTCCATCGTAGCACGGCGGTTCCCGCCGTTAGTCGTTCGTAACGACCGGGACGGTCGTGCTACGAAAACGTAGCTTGATTTTAGGTTGGCGAAACCAGCGGGAAACCCGTTTTGCCCGATCGTCGAAAGCATCGTGGACCGCATCCCGAAGACAGCAAGCTCTTTGCTGCCGCCAACGTTCCCCAGCTGTGCCAGGCAACCAGTGATCTGAGCTGGTTGCTATCTCGAGGTTACGCATCGACATCCTCGATCAAGTTGGTGGGCGATCGATTTGGATTGGATGCTCGACAGCGCATCGCGATCGCCCGCAGCGGCTGCGCCGATGACAACGTGGAACGTCGTCGTAGCGAGGTTTCGGTCGGCGAACTTGCTGAGCAGGAGTTATGGATTGACGGATTCAATCTGCTGACCACCATCGAGGCCGCTCTGGCTGGTGGAGTGATTTTGCGGGGGCGTGATGGTTGTTATCGAGACATGGCCAGCATGCATGGAAGTTACAAAAAGGTAGAGGAAACTCGATCGGCGATCGAGTTGATTGGTGAAACGATCGAGCCTTCGATGGTCAAGCGTTGTCATTGGCTGTTGGATCAACCCGTTTCCAATAGCGGTCGGCTGGCAGCGCTGCTTCGGGAAACGGCCGCCCAGAGGGGTTGGGCCTGGGAAGCGGAGCTGGTGCCCGATCCCGATGTGGTCTTAAAAGAATCTCGGCACGTTGTCGTTTCGGCCGACAGCCAGATTCTGAATCACGCCCCGCGGTGGTGCAACCTGGCGGGGGCCATCCTCGATGCCGGTTGTCCGGACGCTTGGATCATCGACCTGTCATGAAACGGAAGTTCAAACAGTAGCGAAAGTCGCCAAGACTTTCGGCAATTCCCAACTTCAGCCAAAAACGCTCTCCAGATCTGCTGAAACTCTTGGCGAGTTTCGCTACGCCAAAATCAGATCGCAGCACTAGTTCGTTTTTCCTTTTGCTTCCATTTTGCCCCAGCTGTCACGAAGCGGAACGATTCGGTTGAACACCAGCTGGCCCGGCTGGCTGTCGGGATCGACGACGTAGTAACCAAGCCGCTCGAACTGAACCTGGTCGCCCACCTTCGCTTCGGCCAGGGTCGGTTCGACATGGGCGGTGGTGGTGGTCAGTGATTCGGGGTTGAGGTGATCCAGAAAGGT
The DNA here is from genome assembly GCA_965222745.1 of Rubripirellula sp. GTDB lineage: Bacteria > Planctomycetota > Planctomycetia > Pirellulales > Pirellulaceae > CBDCUW01. Next base: position 2,406,751 of record CBDCUW010000005.1, on the reverse strand, counting down.
CTGCCCCTCTTCCGTCGCGTTGGGGTTTTCGACTTGGAACAGTCGGTCGTAGGTTCGTACTTCCACTTCGCTGGCATGATCGGCACTGACCCAGTGGATCGTCCCTTTGACTTTGCGTCCCGACGTGTCTGCACCACTTTTGGTTTCGGGATCATAAGTGCAAAGGATTTCGGTGACGTTTCCCTCGGAGTCCTTCACCACGTCTTGGCAGTCGACGATGTATCCGGCTCGCAACCGCACTGCCCCACCCTTCTTGAGCCGAAAATACTTGCGCGGTGCCTCCTCGCGAAAGTCGGCCCGTTCGATCAGCAGGTTGCGCGAAAACGGAACCTGCCGTTTTCCGGCTGCCGAGTCCTCCGGATTGTTGACGGCCTCTGTCATTTCGACCTGTCCCTCCGGCCAGTTGGTGATGGTCAGCTTCACCGGGTCGAGTACCGCCATCCGTCGCGGTGCGGTCTGGTTCAGATGTTCGCGAACCGCGTTTTCCAGCCGCACGATGTCGATGGTGCTGTTGAACTTGGCAACCCCCACGTCGATGGCGAAATGGCGAACCGCTTCGGGAGTATAACCGCGTCGGCGCAAGCCACTGACGGTGGGCATGCGTGGATCGTCCCAGCCGCGAACGTGACCTTCCTTGACAAGCTGCAGTAGCTTCCGTTTGCTCATCACGGTGTAGTTCAAGTTCAACCGGGCGAACTCGATTTGTCGCGGATGATGAATGCCCAGCTTCTCGCAAAACCAGTCGTATAGCGGACGATGATTTTCAAATTCAAGCGTGCAAATGGAAAAAGAAATGTTTTCGATCGAATCGCTTTGTCCGTGAGCCCAGTCGTACATCGGATAGATACACCACTTGTCACCGGTCCGATGATGGGTGGCTCGCAGGATACGGTACATCACCGGGTCGCGGAGATTCAGATTCGGCGACGCCATGTCGATTTTGGCTCGCAAGGTCCGCGATCCATCCGGAAACTCGCCCTCCCGCATACGGCGAAACAGATCGAGATTCTCTTCGGGCGATCGATTGCGGTAGGGACTGTTCTTGCCGGGCTCGGTCAGTGTGCCGCGATACTGGCGAGTTTCTTCACCCGACAAGTCACACACGTAGGCGTCGCCGCTGCCGATCAGCTGCTCCGCCCAATCGTACAGCTGGTCGAAATAGTCGCTGGCGAAATGAAGATTGTCCCATTGGAAACCGAGCCATCGGATGTCGTCCTGGATCGATTCGACGTACTCCGTTTCTTCCTTGGAGGGGTTGGTGTCGTCAAAACGCAGATTGCAGGTGCCGCCGTAGGCATTGGCGAGCCCAAAATTCAGGCAGATACTCTTGGCGTGACCGATGTGCAGATAGCCGTTGGGTTCGGGAGGAAACCGAGTGAAGACTCCCGATAACTTACCGTCCGCCAGATCGGCGTCGATCGCCTGTTCGATAAAGTTCTTGGCTTCACGCTTCTCGTCCGATTCATCATTCATTCCGTTTTCTCCCGAAAGTACCAGGTCGAAATCGTAGGTCAGATTCGCGGGGATGACGAGAGGGATTGTGGCGGGGCCGGTCCAGCAAAGGCACAAGACTACAAGGCGACCAAGCCTCGAATCACGGCATCTCATCCCTTGTGGGCCGCCTGGGTGAAAATCGACGCGGCATCCGAATTTTTGCGCGCGTCGGCCTGCTCGGTCTGCACTATTACAATGTCGATTGAGGGAACTCCGTGAGCGAAGCAGCTGAATTGTCCGTCCTGTCGCCAGAGCCTGATGATCAGGTGCCGGAATCATGCAGCGATTTTGTATTGCTGGATGCCTGGCGGAGGCACCACGACGCCGACGCCTTTGCTGCGCTGGTCAAGCGATATTCGAGGTTGGTGATGGGGGTTTGCCGTCGCCAATGCCGGTCGCAAGAAGATGCCGAGGATGCGTTTCAGGCAACGTTCATGATCCTTGCCCGCGATTCCAAAAAGATTCGTAGCGTCCAGGTGTTGTCCACTTGGTTGTACCGGGTGGCCTATCGCACCGCCTGTCGGGCACGTTCCCGCACCCCCGACGCTCAACCTTTGACCGAGGAACCGATTGGCACGGGCGATCCCCTGGAATCGATCGCGGCGAGGCATCGTTTGCGGGCGTTGGACGAGGAGTTGTCGAAGCTTCCGCCGCGATATCGCGAACCGATTGTGCTGCACTACCTGGAAGGACAGACTTGTCAGCAGACCGCCGATTCGCTCGGTAGTACCGAACCGGCGATCCGAGGACGTCTGCAGCGCGCTAAAAAGGAATTGCAGCGCCGGCTGTTGCGGCGAGGCATCACGCTGGGCGCGACGATTGCCGCGCTCCAAGTTTTGACCGAGCAACAGGCGGTTGCTTCCGAACTGATCACAAAAACCACTTCTCTTGCGGTCGATCCGTCGATAGCGTCGACCGCCCGTATTGACTTGTCACCCCTGCTGGCCAAGGAGCCAATCATGTTGTCGAAACTCTCCGTTCTGGGAATCGTTTCCGCGGGAATGTTAGGGCTTGCCGGATTCGCCTTGGCTCAACAAGGAACGGCCGATCCGTTTGGCGGGTCAAGCAGCAACGGTGAATCGGTTGTGGCCGATCCGTTCGCGACCAACAGCACCGATTCTCAGCCGGCAGCGACGGTTGAACTCTCGGTTGAAACAGCCGCCGATGTTGCGGCCTCAAGCAACGGATCGGGCTGGTTGTCGACCAACAGTGAAGCGGTGTCGGAGATCGAACGGAAACTTTCCGACAAGCAGTCGTTGACCCTGATTGACGTACCGCTGGAAGATGTTGCGCGAGAGATGTCCGAAAAGAACGATCTTCAAATTTATATCGATCGGCGAGCACTCGAAGAAATCGGTTTGTCGGCCGACCAGCCGGTCAGGTTAGAAGCCAAGAACGTGACGCTGGAATCGTTGCTGAATTTGATCACCCGCGAGCTTGACTTGACCTTCATCGTGGAAGATGAACTGTTGAAGATCACCACGGTCGAGGCCGCCGAAATGAGGCCAATGATTCGCGTTTATTGGGAAAGCGAAAATGGATTGCAGTTTGATGAATCGGCTGCCAACCTAATCCAGACCATGATTGTTCCCGACAGTTGGTCGCAGCTAGGTGGTCCCGGAACCATCAGCGTGATGGAGGCAGACGACCAGCGTCAATCGGCCCTAGTCGTCTCCACCAGCTTCGCCGTGCATCGCGAGATCGAACGATTGCTGCAGACGATTCAGCAGGGCGCCGCTCAACCGCTCCACGCGGTCGAGGAATCATCTGCCCAGCCGCCGCCGTTCGGAGCAGCACCGGTCGACGAAGAATTTGGCGGTGGCGGGAGTTTTTAGTTGCACTGATCAGAGTAACGAGATGTCGGACGCTTTCTCACGCTGCCGGCGCTGGCTCGCTTGTCGGCGGTTCTTCTTCGGCGTCGGTCGTTTGCAGTGATCGCACGAAGTTGATCAAGTGCCAGACATCGTCTTTCTCGAATTGTCCGTCGACAAAGGTTGCCGCAGGCATCGGCGTCCCATCGATGCCCTGCGTGATGCGGCGATACAGATCTTCCGAAGAGGCACCGCCGCGAAAGATTCCTTCTTGGAAATTCCGTGGGATCGCATTGACCGGCGGCAATGCACCTCGAGCCAGCAGCGGGATCAGTGAATCGCGATCGTCCGGCTTCAAGTCAACGCGAACCGTCCAGTCCTTGGTCCAATCGTCGTAGTCGGCGGTCTGCCCGTTCCCCAAACCTTTTTCACCGTGGCATTTGCTGCAGGTGGCGATCTTGCCGACAAAGAGTTCTTGTCCCCGCTGAACCGACGCGGCCAGTGCGGTTGCCTGGTTGCCGCGGCTGAGCTGCTGGTATTCCGCGTAGGAGCCGGCAAGCGGAAGTCCTTCTGGTGGTTGGGGAACTTCAACGACATCATCATCAGCTTTCAGCCAAGATTCACCGATGTCCTTGACGTAATCGACGTTGTATTCCCATGCTTCGTCGAATAGCTCCAGTTGCTGCAAATCATCTCCCTGCACTTCGGAGAGCGCCTCTTTCAGCGGAGCTTCCAATTCCGGGTCGGCCGCCAATTTCTCGGCGAACTTTTTGTACTGCTTCAATTGATCGCGGTCTTCCTCCAGTTGTTCGGCCACGTCGGGATCGAGCTCCTTGTCGTCGTCTTCCTCCTCCAGTCGTTTCTCCAGTCCTGGCTCGTTGGCAAGTCGCTTGCTGAAGGTCAGGAACTGGCTGTAGTCGGCCAAATCGTCGCCGTCGACCTTCTTGGCCAGCTCTTCCACCTTTTCTCTCAAGCTGGAATCGCCCAGCAGCCGCTCGCCGAATTGGCGGTTGGTGATTCGGTCGCCTCCTTCCAGGTCAAGCTCTCGTACCCCGTCGTCGATCAGGATTCGTTCCAACTGGCCGCGCCAGGACAGGTAGATGACGTAGTCGACCAGCGCCTGAACGTCTTCTTCCGACAATTCGGGGATCTTCTTCATCGCGGTACCGGAGACGCCGTTTTGGATCACGCGAGTCAGGTCGTCACGTGTCGGCTTGACTCCCCGCGGAGTCGACTTGAACTTAAAAATCCCCATTCGATAATCGCGCGGGTACGGGATCTGGACCGCCGCGGTTGGGCCGCGTCCGTTGCCGGTGACCCCATGACAAATCACACAGTGTTTTCGGTACAACCCGCGGCCTTCGGCATCTTCCGGTCCGGAAGCAACGGTTAGCCGGTCGATTGAAAGAATCGAACCGAGTTCTTCGTCTTCGCTGACGAAGTCCGGAATCTTGGGTTCATCGGGAGTTCCAAACATCTCGGTGGTGACCCATGCCGCATCCTTGGTGGCTTGGTCCATTTCGATGCCTTCTTTGATCTGGTACTTCATCGAGTGGACCAGATTCGGTTCAAAGACCACCGGAAATTCCTGGCGGCTGCAACCGGCAAGCAGCATGCCGGCAGCGAGCAAGACGGGGAGTGTTGGGCGAAGGGAAAGATGTTCGGACATGTCGACCACTCAAAATGCACAAAACGAGGTTCCTGCGATCCATGGTATCGCGCCGGGCACGATCACGCAGCCGCACAGATTGTCGCACAACCAGCCGACCCGTTCTGGTTCCCACGCTCCCGCGAGGGAACCTCTTCTCTCCCGCTCCGCGGTTATCCCGTCTCGATCCGCGGAGCGGAAAGCGATTGCGTTCCCACGCGGGAGCGTGGGAACGAGGAAGGGAAATCGCTTCGCGTAGCCAAGAGCGGAGAACTGGCCGACTTTTAGCCGGCTTCGTTGCGCCGATCGCCCGCTTGCTGGACTGCCAAGCCGATGCGCTGCAGCGTTTTACTTTTACCGATCACCGCCAGCGTTTCAAACATCCCGAATCCTGCTGGTTTTCCGGTGACCGCGACGCGCAGCGCGTGAATGATCTGCCCCAATTTGATTTGCTGGGACTCGCAGAACTGCCCAACCGATGTTTCGACCGAATCGGCGTCGAACGGGTCGCATGCCGATAGATGCTCCCGCAGCCCGGTCAGCAGGTCGCAGGCGTTCTCTGGTTTGACCAGCCGTTTGGTGAACGCTTTTTCGTCGTAATCGAATTGGTCGATGAAGCAATAATCAAAGTCCAAAATGTCCCCACCCATTTTCAATCGATCGCCAGCGGCATCGACCACCTCACGGAGTCTCTGTTGGGCATCGTCGCCGTCGAGCAAACCGGCTCGCTGGGCAAACGGCTGGGCGCGTGCGATCCGTTGTTCCAGCGGCAGCGATGCGAAAAAGTCACCTTGAAAGGCGGTCAGCTTTTTGGGGTCGAAGGAAGCGGGCGCTTGGTTAACGCGGTCGAGGGAAAAGTGGCGGACCATTTCGTCGACCGTGAATTTCTCCGTTTCGCCATCCAGCGACCAACCGAGCAGCAGCAGGTAGTTCAACACCGGCTGGGGATCAAAACCGATTTCGCGATAGAAGTCGACGATCACTGGGTTGAACGTATCGGCGCCGGCGGCGATGTCGCAGCGGGACGCGATGTCACGGCCGTGGGCAAGCAACTGGGCGAAATCTTTGTTGTTTTCATACTGTTTGAGCTTTCGTTTGCTCAGCTTCGCCGATCCCCCCGGTTCGGCGACGTAAGGAAGGTGCGCGTATTGAGGACGGGGGTAGCCGAGCGACTCGAGAATGAAGATCTGCCTGGGCGTGTTCGGAAGATGTTCTTCAGCGCGTACCACGTGGGTGATTTGGAAGTCGTGATCGTCGACCACGGTTGCCAGGTGATAAGTGCATCGTCCACCCGATCGTTGGATGACGGTGTCTTGTTCCTTGCTCCACAGGAAGCGAACTTCGCCGCGAACCAAGTCGTCGATCACACACTCGCCGTCGCGAGGCATCTTCAGTCGAACCACTGCCGAACGTCCTTCGGCCTCGAAAGCTGCCGCGGCGGCGTCATCCTCGGCCATCCACTTCCGGTCGTATAAAAACGGCTCGCCCGCCTTTTGCGCTGCGTCGCGCTGGGCCGCGTATTCCTCTGGACGCGAGTAGTCGCGATAGGCATGGCCGCTTTCCAGCAGCGCACTGACAGCCTGGGAGTATCGATCACTTCGCTGTGATTGGTAGTACGGTTGGTGGAGGCCGCCGACGTCGGGACCTTCGTCCCAATCCATGTTCAACCATCGAAAGCCGTCCAAAATTGGTCGAAGCGCTTCGTCGACATTGCGTTCGGCATCGGTGTCGTCGATTCGCAGTACAAACTGCCCGCCCGATTGCCGGGCCAACAACCAATTGAACAGGGCTGTGCGAACGCCGCCGATGTGAAGGTAGCCGGTAGGACTAGGGGCGAAACGGGTGCGAATCATCAGATGGCAAGGGGCTAACGGAAACAGCCGGTAAGAACAATCTTTCGCAGCAAGATACCCGAAGACCACGCCGCGCAAACACCAGAGGCAGGCCGTCGGGCCCGTCCTGGTTCCCACGCTCCTGCGTGGGAACCTCTCTTTACCGCTCCGCGGTTATCCAGTCTCGATCCGCGGAGCGGAAAGCGATCGCGTTCCCACGCGGGAGCGTGGGAACGAGGAAAGAAGAGATCGCTTCGCGTAGCCGGTTCGGAGAACCGGCCGACGGGCTTTTACGCCGCTCGACCTTGGCGTTTTAGCTTCTTGCGTAATCGGCGGCGTTCCGATTTGCTCAGTGAGCTCCAGTCGATTTCGTCAGGATTGATTTCCTCTTCCGAATCAGCTGCGGGCGACGGCTGTGATGGTTGCTGCTGGGGCTTTGCCGGTTGTGGGTCATCCTGTGCGGGCTCTTCGTCGCTCGGTTTCTTCTTGTTACGCAACCAGCCGCCCAGGCCGCGCCGACGCTTCGGCTCGGATGGCGATTCGTCCTCTTCTTCTGATTCGGCTTCATCGGGTTCCGGCTTCGCGGCAGCGGCTGGATCGAGCCGCAAAGAGAATCGGCGTTTTTTGCGTTTTGGCTTTTCGGGTTGTTCCTCTTCCACAGCTTGCTGGGAATCCTCTTCGACTTCTTCTTCGGCTTGCTCCGACTCGTCGGATTTGGCGCGGCGCAGACCGAACCAGCGTCGGCGGGGGCGGGCCGGTTGATCGTCGTCGGTGGTGGAGGATTCCGGTTCTTCCTCGACCTCTTCCTCTTCGTATTCCTCTTCCTCCTCCTCCAGCTCGGCATCCCTTTCGCGGTCGCGGCGATTCCACCAGCGTCGTTTGGGTCTGTCGTCCTGCTCTTCTTCCGGTTCGTCTTCTTCCTCTTCCTGGCGGCTGAAGACTCGCAATTTCAACCGTTGCATCCGCTCGGCAAGTGAATCGCCATCGTCGATTTGGCGCACTTCGCGATACAGCATCCGCAGGTAACTGCCCAGGGAAACAAATAGCGTGGTGAAGGCAAGCAGTGGTGCCGAAGTGACCAGCGTCCAAAGGCCGAGCGATTCCACTTTCAAGACGTTCCATTTGGCCGCTTCGGGTATGGCCAGGATCGCGCACGCGGCCAACAGCGTTCCTAAAGCCAGGCGTGATCGTCGCATTTCCGCGACCAGGCGAAGGCCGAGGATGGCACCTCCGATCGTGACCACCAGTCGGATCCAATCGCTGCCCGATAGTGCCGCTCGTTTGCCAAGGCCTGCCTCCAGCACGGCACCGCCCCAGTCGATGATCGAGACAAGTGCGTTGAGGCTGGCCAACATCAACACCACCAACACCAGCCGCCACAGGCGGTACCTGCCTTGGTAATCGTCAATTCGGTAACGGCGCAACTGGTAGATCATCAACGAAATACCGGAGGCGCCGGCAAGCAATGCGCAAATCATCCAACGCCCAAAACTGTCGGGCCGATCCAGCCGAAGAGGCCGAGCAATTTCAGGGCGATAGGCGATCGAAGGCCAGGCGACCGCGGCGTAGTGACCCAGGCACAACAGTCCCGACAAACCAAAAAGAACGCAGACGATCGTGATCAGCGTGCGACGGCGAACCGGGACCAAAGAAAACCATCGTCCATGCAATCGCCGCTTGACGCGGACGCCGTAAGCAGCGGTGGGCCGACGCGCCTCGCGCAAACGTTCGGCTGCCCGCCGGCTTGCTGCCGTCGACGGCGTACTTTCGGCTTGATGAGTCGTGTACAGGACTCGTCGCCGACGGTCGCTGTGGCGTCGCCCGTTTGTCATCGCCGCGTGGCTTCAGTGGGTTTCGATCGAGCCGTGGTAGAACAGATCACGACGGTAGAAAAACCGGTCGCCCTGGGTCAACCGAAGACGTGACGAGGACCGGCTTCCGCTTGCTATCAAAGCAAGACACCCACCACGGCAATCAGCACGATGCCGAAGCCGAACGAGACTTTGCCAAGCGTTCCAAAAGTGCGGCCCCAGAAAGCGGCGTGGCCGATCGCCCAGCTTTCTTTCCAGGACTTGCCGTCGGTCCATTCCCCGTACATCGCGCCGGCGGTCGCTCCGATGCCACCGAACAGAATGGCCGCCAAAACGCTTCCGATGATCGGGATCGGTACTCCCATCAATCCGCCGGTGATGGCTCCGATCATCGACCCGATGACCGCATAGATCGTCGACTTTCTGCTCGCTCCCGCCCTCTTGGCACCCAAGGCGCTGGCGATGAACTCGGTCACCTCGCCGATCAGCGCGCAGCCAAAAGCGACTGCCAGCGCGATGCCCCCAATCGCCGCTCTACCCTCGCCAGGTCCCAGCCACACGTAAAGCGCCAGAATTGCCACGGAGATCCAATTGCCAGGCAAGGCGATCAAATTGGTGCCCCAAGCAAGGATGCAAAGAAAGACGACAGCGATTGCGATCGCGACGGTCGTGGTCGGTTCGACCCACGCCCAATCCTGTGCCGGCGCTGTCACCTCGCTGTCGCCCAGAACTGCAATCGAAAGATTCTTCCAGGAGTTCAAGGTTGCGCGGTCCGGCAAGTGTGTGGGGATGGGGGAAGCAGCAATCGTCCGCAAGCGATTCGGGCGGGACGGTTTGTTCTTGGCATCACACTGGGATTCTCGTAGTCCGACTTGTCCCAAGTCGGCAAATCTCAGACTCGCCGACTTGGGGACAAGTCGGCCTACTGGATGCGAACCCGGAGGGACCGATCTGGTGTCGGTGACAGCAAAGGTGGCATGAAAAGTGTGTGAAATGACCAGATCGATGTCAAAGCATTTGGCGGGCCTGGTACAACGCTGCCGAGCTGCCATTTTTCGTGCTGGTTGTCGAGGATGGGATCGGGTGGACGTCCGAATTTCCCTATTTCGCGTTCACAATCCGTCCCCTGACCCCCGGTTTTCGCTCGGACAAAGCCAGGATTTAGGTGGCACGAGCCGGAGCTACTAGAATAAGTTTATCTCTTACAGAATGCTCCATTCGACTATTCCATGGAACAGAATTCCGCCTCCAACGACGACGGAAGGACCATTGCCGAGATGTCACAGAGTGTGCTTGATACCAACGTGCTGATACTGAACCGATTCTACATGGCGATTCGCGTGGTCAACGTTCGACGCGCGTTCACCCTGTTGTATCGTCAGTGCGCCGAAGTGGTTGATAACGAAAACGGCCAGTACGTTAGCTACGATTTCGATAGCTGGTGTGAACTGAGCCAGCTGACTTCGCTGGAGAAGCAGCCGGGTGAGGATTACATCCGGGCGGTCGGATTCGAACTACAAGTGCCTCGTATCGTTCGACTGACTCGTTTCGATCGCATGCCGTTGCAGACGGTTCGATTCAATCGCAAGAACTTGTTCGCCCGAGACGATCACCGCTGCCAGTACTGCGGTCGCAACGAACCGTCGCATCAGCTGAGTTTGGACCACGTCATTCCGCGTTCGCACGGCGGACCGACGACGTGGGAGAACATCGTTTGCTGCTGCTTGCGATGCAACAGCCGAAAGGGTGGTCGTACGCCCAAGCAGGCACGGATGAAGCTGTTGTCGCGACCGACCAAGCCGCGACTGAATCCGTTGTTGGTGCAGTCGATCGAAGATCCCCGCTACGAATGTTGGAAGACATTCCTGCCGGCGGCGGGTTGACCAAAAACAGACAGCCCGGCGAGTCGACCTCGCCGGGCTGTTTTGTTAGGCAGTCATCGATCCGTCGCGGCTCAGCTATCGGCCAGCGGTTCTTTCTTCTCGGTGATCACTTCGCACTCTTCCGACTTCTCGGCGTTCAGGGCGAGATAGCTTTGCCATTCTTCCGGCAAATTGTCCTCGTGAAAAATGGCTTCCACGGGACACTCTGGCACGCATGCTTCACAGTCGATGCATTCTTCGGGATGGATATACAACATTTGCTCGCCCTCGTAGAAACATTCGACGGGGCAGACGACGACGCAATCAGTGTATTTGCATCCATTGCACGGCTGGGCAACGACGTGGGTCATGGTTTGTAGGCCTTTCTGGGCAACACTTCTATTGGTTCACGGGACGTTTCTATCCCACTTCTGTCATAACTATATCGACTGAGCAACGGTTCGTCTGCACTGTGAATGGGTGCTTCGCGGCGGTTGGTGGGCGTCAAACTTTGCCGGTCCAGCAGAAACGGTCGGCACGAGGCGGTGAAACGCCCGGAATCCTTCCTTTCACCGGTACCGTTTCCGGATCCGCTGGGTCGGACTACCTTTACACCAGTCGCCGCAAGCGGAACGACCGCCATTTTTTCCCTCCCAGGTTCGACGTGACGATTTCTGACCCACCCATCCCGCTTCGCCTGAAACCGCAGCGACAGTTTCCTTTTTTGGCACGGCATCCCTGGGTGCACGCCCACTCACTGGCCGAGGACGGTCGTGATCTGCCATGTGGCCAGGTCGTCGACCTGGTCGATCACGACGGCAATTGGGTCGCCCGCGGCGTGATCAATCCACACAGCCGGTTGCGGGTGCGGTTGTACGTCTTTGATCAAGCTGTCTCGATCGACGACCAATTGTGGGCCGATCGGATCGACGCCGCTCTGCGCCGCCGCCGGTTGTCTTGCCCGTTGGACGCCCAGGGTGCTGAGAGACTGGTATTCAGCGAGTCCGATTTGCTGAGCGGATTGATCGTGGATCGTTACGCTGACTGCCTGAGCGTGCAGTTGACCGCCGGCGCCCTGATGCGCTGGAAGGAACCCATTTTGAGGCACCTGCAATCGGCGCTGCAGTGCGGCAACATCATGGTCCGGATCGATCCGAAGACCGCCAAATATGAGGGCGTCGAATTTGAGGGTGACTGGTACTGTGGCGGCGTCGCCGGTCGAGTGAGCTACATGCAGAACGGATTGCAGTGGTCGGTCGACCTGCAAGGCGGCCAGAAAACGGGCGGCTACCTGGACCAGCGACTCAATCACGCCGCCGCGGCAAAATACATGCGGGATTGTCGCGTATTGGACGTTTGTTGCTACAACGGCGGCTTCGGGCTCAGCGCCGCCAAAGCGGGAGCCGACCGTGTGCTGGGGATCGATAGCAGCGAAACCGCCCTGACCGCGGCCCGTGAAACGGCTCAGCGCAACGGCCTCGATTCAGTCGATTTCATCGCCGGCGACTGCTTCGACGAAACCAAGCGGTTGGTCGACGAGCAACAGAAATTTGACGCTGTCATTCTCGATCCGCCCCGATTTGCCGGCTCGCGTCATCAGATTGACTCGGCGCTGCGGGCCTATCAGCGGCTCAATTCCTCGGCGGTCGATTTACTTCCGCGGGGCGGTATTTTGGTCACATGCAGTTGTTCAGGACGGGTGTCGCGGTCCGATTTTCTGAACATGTTGTTGGATGTGGGCCGCCGGCGGCGGCGAGACTTGATTGTGCTGGAAAACCGCGGCCCGGCTCCCGATCACCCGGTGGCAATTTCCTGCCCGGAGACCGATTACCTGAAATGCATCATCGCTCAGGTCATTTGAGTTCTCTTGATAGGGGGTTCCCGGCTCCGTTAGAACTGTGCTCAACTACAGAATTACTGCAATGACTGATTCGGATGGCCCGTCTATACTGATGGACGTCAGATTGGCTAGCTCATCCGGAACTGAACTCATCTGGAGTGGCCCATGTCGGGCGTGACTCTCAAGATCCTTCATGGCGCTGACCGCGGCAAGGTTTACGAAAACCTGGAACCGCCGCTGACGATTGGGCGCGAAGAGGGAAACGATATCCAGCTGAATGACGAACGGGTCAGCCGGTGTCACTTCAAGGTCCAGCGCGACAATGATCGGTTGGTCCTGACCGATCTTGATAGCACCAACGGGACCAAGGTCAACGGCGTCGAATGCCAGCTGAAGATTTTGCGGCACGGTGATTTGATCGCCGTCGGGCGAAGCCTGATGCTGGTCGGTTCAGAATCCCAGATCGCCGCTCGGCTGGCAGCGATGGGAGGTGAAAATCCGACCATCTCTCGCGAGATGTCTTCTTCGGAGAGCTCCATCGCGGTCGAACTGAATCACGAGCCGAAGTCGCCTTACCCTGCCGAGGTGATGAAGATCCAGGAAGTCCCCTCGATTCCTGACGATCTGTCTCCGGGCCAAAAGGCTCAGCTTTGCGAGATTCTCGATTACCTGCAATCTCGCTTGCATCGGTTGATCGAATCGGCGCGGACCGAAGAGAACAACCAGGAGGTGATCCTGAAGTTGTCGGCCTGGCAGCGGATGCTCGACACCCAAGCTCGCTTGGCCGCGATGACTCGGCAGATCGCCGACCCCGATTGGCCCGCCAACTGAATCACAAGTAGGCCGACTTGTCCCAAGTCGGCGAATTTGTTTTCTGGTGCGCTCGCCGACTTGAGACAAGCTTGAGGCAAGTCGGCCTGCCGTGGAATTCGTACCGCCCTTTTGAGTCACATCATGTTTCGACCATTCTTGTTCGCCTTTTTCTTTGCTGCGCTGATCGTCGGTTCTGACGCGTATTGCCAGCCGCCCGAACCGTTTGGCGGCGATTTTCCTAAGCTTGATTCGGACGCGACGGGCCAGTGGTGGACCCGCAAAGGCAAAGGGGGCAAGAGACCTCGATTGATGGTTCCCCGCGACCAGGTGCTCGCCTTTGCCGTTTACGCTCACGATCGCGGTACCTTGAAGTTGTCGGCCCAGCTCTATCCGTTGATGACCGATGAATCTCGACAGGTCCATTTGGATTTGATGCCGGATGGGCAGTCGCAGTGGAAACTGGCCGCGACCCAGGAGGTTCAATATCCCGGCTGGAGCGCTCATTTCCGAATCGACCAGTGGGACAACTCTCGGAACGTTCGCTATCGGTTGCGGCACGGACAGAAATCAACCTTCGAAGGATTGATTCGCAAGGATCCGATTGACAAGGACGTGATCGTTGTCGGCTCGCTTTCCTGCAACAGCAGTCGTACGCCGGGACCGCGGCCGCGAATGATCGAAAATCTGAAGAAACAGGATCCCGACCTGCTGTTTTTCGCCGGTGACCAGTCGTATCACCACACTCAACACACCTTCGGCTGGCTGGAATTCGGAATCCAATTTCGCGACGTCCTGAAGGATCGGCCAATGATCGCGATTCCCGACGATCACGACGTGGGGCAAGCCAACATCTGGGGTGAAAGCGGCAAGCGGGCCAAGACTCCCGCCGGGCCGGCCGGCGGTTTTTACTATCCGGCCCAATACGTGAACATGGTTCAGCGATGTCAGACCTGGCATTTGCCCGATTCCTTCGATCCGGCGCCCATCGGACGCGACATCGGCGTTTACTACACCAACCTTCGTGTTGGCGGAATCGATTTCGCCATTTTGGAGGACCGCAAGTTCAAGAGTGGTCCCCAAGGAAAAATCCCCAAGATGGGACCGCGGCCCGATCACATCAACGATCCGGCCTACGATCGTTCGGCGATCGACTTGCCGGGACTGAAACTCCTCGGTGATCGTCAGCTCGCCTTCCTGGATTCCTGGAGCCAGGATTGGACGGGGGCCGAGATGAAAGCAGTGCTCAGCCAAACCGCGTTTTGCGGCGCGGTGCACCTGCATGGCTCACCCCAAAACCGATTGCTTGCCGACTTGGACTGCAACGGTTGGCCTCAAAAAGGACGCAACAAAGCGCTGCAGCGAATTCGCCGCGCTTGGGCTCCTCACATTTGCGGCGACCAACATCTGGCGGTCTTGGTCAAGCATGGAATCGACCGACCTTCTGATGGTCCCTACGGTTTCACCTCGCCGGCGATCGTCAACACCATTTACGGCCGTTGGTGGCATCCCGAAGATGAACAGCCCGGCAGCAATCCAGTCGATGGCAGTCCCTTGGATTGGACCGGCGAATACGAAGACGGCTTGGGCAACAAGATCCGAATGATCGCCTACGCCAATCCCGAAGACCGCAAGGACGAAACAAAACGGGCCGATGGCCACGGAATCGTTCGCTTTGACAAGAAGAATCGCACCATCACTTTCGAGTGTTGGCCGCGGTTTGCCAGTGTCGATGACGGCGATTCCGCACAGTTCCCCGGCTGGCCGGTGACGGTTGCCATGCACGAAAACGACGGCCGTAAGGTTGCCGGTTACCTGCCGAAGTTGTCGATCGAAAACGATTCGTCGATGGTGGTGCAGGTGATCGAAGAATCGACCGGCGAAATTGTTTACACCGTTCGCGCCCGCGATGGATTCCGCCCGCCGGTCTATCAAGCTGGTAAATACACGCTGAAGATTGGACGCGATCGGCCTGTCAAGAAAATGATGGGAATCGATATGGTCGCCGAAAGCGACACCAGCGCCCTGAAGTTGAAACTCGATTGAATTACGCCCGCGGATGAAACCGCTGGTGGACTTTCTTCAATCGAGAATGTTCAACGTGCGTGTAGATTTGAGTCGTTTGGATGCTGGCGTGCCCCAGCATCTCCTGCACCAGCCGCAAGTCCGCTCCGCCAGCCAGCAAGTGGGTCGCGAAGCTGTGGCGGAGGCTATGCGGGCTGATTGTTGAATCGATTCCCGCTCGTCGGGCATAGAACTTGACCAGGCGCCAAAGCTGGATTCGATCGATTGGATTGCCCGCTTTGGTCAGAAAGAGCTGTTCGCATGGTTGGCCACGCCGTTTGGCGGCCAACGGGCCGCGCAGCTGGCTGAGGTAGCATTCGATCGCTTCGATCGCCCGCGTGCCGATCGGAACAATCCGCTGCTTGCCCCCCTTTCCTTCGCATCGCAGCTGTCTTTCGCCGAGTGCCAAGTCGCGGACTCGTAGCGAACAGACTTCCGAAGCCCGACATCCAGTGGCGTACAGCACTTCCAGCATGGCGACGTCGCGTTGCCAGAAACGATCGGTCTTTCGAGGAGCCGACAGAAAAGCGTCGATTTGCCGGGTGGTCAGCACACCGGGGACGCGCTGCCACATTTTTTGGGTGGCAAGCAGTTCGGCGGGATTGTCCGCGACAATGCCCTCCAACTGCAGGAACTTGAAAAAAGTCCGCAGCGCCACGACGTTTCGAGCGATCGACGCCGGAGCCAGTCCGTCGGTTTGCAGCAGACCGACGTAATCAGAAAGCTGGCCGATGGTCAGGTCACCAAAACGTTTCTGATCCAACCAGGTGATGAAACGCTTCATGTCACGGCCGTAGGCGGCCACCGTGTTGGCCGCCAAGTGGCATTCGCTGCGCAAGTAGTCCAAAAAATCACAATAGACCGACTCCGCGGCCCGCCCCGGTTTTGCCGGAGGCCCGTTTTTTCGCAGTTGCTGAAGCTTTGTGGTGCGAGCCACGAGTTGAACCGCCGTTTTCGCGTTGCCCAGTTGCCTGTATCTTGCTTCGGCAAGGTCGGCAAAAGATCTACAGCCGGCCAGCTGAATTCGTCGCTCCTTCAGGAAGAAAGCGATTGCTATGAACGTGTTGGTTGTTGGCGGTGCCGGCTATATCGGTTCTCACGCGGTGCGTCTGCTGATGGACGCGGGGTATCGTGTCTGGGTGTACGACAATCTGTCGCGCGGCCACCGGCAGGCGGTGCCCGACGGAATGTTGATCGAGGGGGAGCTTACCGATCAGGCCAAGCTGGTTGCCACGCTTCGTGACAAGAAGATCGAGGCGGTGATGCACTTCGCCGCGTTCGCCCTGGTCAACGAATCGGTCAACGATCCGGCGCTGTACTACCGCAACAACGTCGTCGCCGCGCTGGAATTGCTGGACGCCATGCGGGCGGCCGGTGTCAAAAAAATTGTCTTCAGCAGCACCACCGCGACTTACGGCGAGCCGGAGGTGGTGCCGATTCCTGAAACGACGCCCCAGCAACCGATCAATCCCTACGGTTTTACGAAGCTGGTGATCGAACAGGCACTGGCCGACTACGCCGCAGCCTACGGATTTGCTTACGCGGCGCTAAGGTACTTCAATGCGGCCGGTGCGCGCCCCGACGGCAGCATTGGTGAAGACCACGATCCCGAGACCCACTTGATTCCCATCGTGTTGCAAGTGGCATTGGGGCAGCGCGACAAAATCACGGTGTTCGGAGACGACTACGCCACGCCCGATGGAACTTGTGTGCGCGATTACATACACATCGACGACCTGGGCGACGCCCACCTTCGCGCGCTGCAGCGATTGGAAGAAGGGAAAGGCTTGTGCGTCAACTTGGGAACCGGTCGCGGGACCAGCGTACGAGAGATCATCGAAGCATGTCGTGAAGTCACCGGGCATCCCATTCCAGAAATCATCGGCAAGCGCCGAGCCGGCGATCCGCCTGAATTGATCGCCGATGCTACCTTGGCCAAGGAACTCCTCGGCTGGCAGCCCGCCTACACCGATGTCAAATCGATCGTCGAAACCGCCTGGAACTGGCATCGCACACACCCCAGCGGGTACGCGTAGACAGCCGATTGCGACACTGACCAGGCATTGGTCAGCGTCTTTGAAAAAGAGATCGTCACGTCGTTCCTGCCGTCGCTGGTGCCGTTTTCATCGACCGATTCACCCCTCTGCCTTTGGCGGACCGATTCCGGATCAGTGAGTCATGCGTTGCAGCAGCGCCCCGATCAGGGCATTTCGCAATTGATCGGATGACGAAATGTTCCTGTGCGTGGGGTATGGTGTGCGGGCGTGGTAGCCCGGTCGCGAGCTCAATTCCGGTGGCAGTCCGTAGCTATCGCGTCGCAAGGTCGGCGTATAGTCACTGCGGTAGAACGAATCACGGTTGATTCGGACACTGTGCGGTGGCACTCCGTATCGGCCTTCTTCGCGAAAATCGTGGATGCTCGTGCTGTGCCGACCGTAGCCGATCGAGTGAGTCGGTCGCGGCGCGACCACCGGCCCAAACGCTCCTTGCCTCAGGCACGTGATCTCCTTGCAAAGATCGCGATAGGCGCACTCCACATTCTGCCAGCATGCTTCCAGCACCGGATTGCGCGGGTAGCAGCTGCGGCCGAAAATCGCTCGCTCGACTTGGACGTGCAACGCACTGGCTTCGTCAAATCGGCAGAACAGGCGGTCCAGGTTGCGCAGGTTGTGACTGGCCCCGTGCAGGTCGCCTGTCCGGTCCTCCAGCCGATCAACCAGCCGAACATCCTCGCGATAAACGTAACGGGTATCGCGCACCAGACGCTCGAACTTCTTGACCGCATCGCGATATTCACAAGCGGCTCGGTTGACCGGCGAATCGTGCCCGGCCTGGGCCGCAGGTGTCAGACAAAAGGCCGATCCCAACACAACGGCCCCGGCGAGGAAGCTTTTGATCATATGACTCATTTCAATTCTCTTGGATCTTCGAGTTCTCTGCGTGGAAGTTGTTCCGGGCGCTACAGCGGGACGCGATCGGGACGATCCAGATAGAAAGCAACGAGGATGCCAATTACATCCATCCTGTTGCTAAGTCCTTACAAGGCAGTGACTTAGCGATATTCCAGGCAAATCAATCAACGGCGAAATGAAGTCATGTTGATGTCATCCGCAGACGCCAGTATCCGCGATGCGCCATCAATTTGATTCAATCGAAGATTGTTCCAAGGGTATGCCAGCCATCGGTCGCTCGCCAGTTTCTGGCGGCCGATGGATGGCGCAGATGAACGGCAGAACTGCCTTTGTTGGTGAAGCCGAAGCGAGCGTTTGTTCACTGCCTACCCACACAAAACCTCGAAGGACCATTTTTGTGATATGAACGCTGCGGCTAATCTTGGCCCTTACCGAGAGAACAAATCACAGTTCCCGGCCGATGAAGCTGGAGCGACATGTCGACGCAGGACACGACGCGGAGGTGCGGTTGGCCGAATTGGAATCTCAGGATTCGCATTTTTTTGCTGTTACCTTTTCACGATTCTGCTGCTGAATACATCAGGTAACAATCGTTCTGAGGTGGCGGACGCATGAATCAGCCCGAAGAAAAACTCGAACACACCACCCGGACATGCCCAAAATGCGGGTCTCCGGTCGATACGGATGCTCCGAATCAGCCGTGTCCGGCGTGTCTGATGCAGCTTGGCTTGCAGAGCTGGCACGGTCACCAGGAAACAGGCAGCGGGTTAGACGCGACGCAGAGCACCGGGATTTTTCGGTTCGAACCGCCAACTCCGGAAGACCTTTCGAATCGGATTCCGAATTTGGAAGTACTTGAAGTGCTTGGCCAGGGCGGAATGGGAGCCGTCTACAAGGCCCGCCAGGCGAGTCTGGACCGATTCGTCGCCGTGAAGTTGATCCGCCCGGACGCAGCCGAAATCGAGGGTTTTGCCGAGCGGTTTACTCGTGAAGCGCGAGCACTGGCGAAACTCAACCATCCCAACATCGTGACGATTCACGACTTCGGCGAGGTCGATGGTCTTTATTACCTGGTGATGGAGTTCGTCGAAGGCACGAACCTGCAGCATTTGATCGAAGGCGGCGAGCTGGAGTCGCGGCAGGCTCTCAAGATTATTCCTGATGTCTGCCAGGCCCTGCAGTTCGCACACGACGCTGGCATCGTCCACCGTGACATCAAGCCGGCCAACATCTTGCTCGACACATCCGGTCGAGTAAAGATTGCCGACTTCGGCTTGGCGAGACTCACCGGTAGTGACGTTTCGCACGCGACGCTGACCGGCACAAGGCAGATCATGGGCACGCCGCGTTACATGGCTCCTGAACAGATGGTCGGATCGCACGACGTCGACCACCGCGCCGACATCTACTCACTGGGCGTCGTTTTCTACGAAATGCTGACTGGAGAAGTGCCACTTGGGCACTTCGATCCACCCTCGAAAAAGGTCGAGGTGGATGTGCGGCTGGACGAAGTCGTCCTGCGATCGCTCGCCCGCGAACCGGAGCGACGTTATCAACAGGCCAGCGAAGTGAAGACGGATGTCGAGACAATTTCCAGCAGCAACGCCGCGCTGCCACACAAAGCCAAAGCATGGAGTGACTTTGCCTTTCAGTCTCGGCGTGATCCGCGCGTGACTCTCGTAGTGCATCGGGTCCGAACGGTGGCGTCATCGCTTTTCTGGCTTGCGGCTACGGAATGGGTGCTTGTCACGTTAACGCTGCTGATTGGCACTGGGGTGATCCTTCTTTGGGACGGGGCTCCGTCTGAATGGAAGAAGGCGCTGCTCGATAATGATCTCACAGGTGGACTGATCGCGATCGAGTTCTGGACGACTCTGCACGCGATCATCGTTATGACTTCGGCGCACCTTCTTAGAGGATTACGTTTCTGGTGGCTCGGAATGGCCTCGTCGATTCTCGTCATGCTCTTCCCGCCGGCAAACCTTGTCGGTCTGCCGATCGGAATTTGGGCCATCGTAATGCTAAGCAGTCGAGACGTACGAGCGGCATTCGCAGCAGTCAAACGCCGAGACGCCGCAGCCCTCAGTGCGCTGTCTGAGTTGGAGCAGGGTTCCGTTAGTTCAATCCCGCAGTCCCGCAGCAGCGAGGCAGGTGACGGTCGACAGATTGTCGCCGGCATGCTGATCGCCTGCGGGATGCTCGCCCTGGTTGCATTCTGCATGTGGTATCTCCAGGCTGGCTATGTTGTGTTCGCTCTGGCAGCCGCTTGGTATGCGGCCGGTATGATGGCGCAGGCAGGCGACGAAGAAGTGGACGCGACGGTCATGGCGACTCTGCTGACGCTTGCCGTTGGTTCTCTATGCCTGATTGCATACGGAGTCATTCTTGACGCGGCCGTTTGGCCACTCGCCAGCATTGTGGCGATGTATTTTGCTTTCGCCGCAGGGTGCGAAAGCTCCGATGACGATGCAGTAGCGGATCGCGACTCCGACAGCGAATCCGTTCCACAGGAAGTTATCGAGCCAGCTTCCGAAAGTCCGCAGCAACATTCGTTTGCTCGAACAGTAATCCAAATCTGCGTTCTGCTGGGAATTCTCATAGGCGGCTCCTACCTGATGTCCATTGCGATGAAGTCCGGCTCGCCGGGCAACGTCACGGATAAGGATCATCTCGGTCGCACGCCTTTGGCGTTGGCGGTACACAGTGGTGACCTGGAAGAAGTCAGGCGATTGTTGGCCGACGGTGCTGATCCGAATGAGCAGTCGGTCCTGTGGTACGCCGCGGGATATGGCTACCACGAAATGGTCAGTGCTCTGCTCAAGTCCGGCGCTGACGTCAATGCTCCGTTTCAGAGTGGTGCGACACCACTGATGATTGCGGCCGGGGCTGGTGAAATCCATAGCGTTCGCGTGCTCCTTGAAGCAGGAGCTGACGTCAACGCGCGTGACTCGGGCATCTCCGCAGACGCCTGGATCATCTACAGTGATCTCGGTGACAACTCCGTCCCGCGTTCATTCAAGTATGAATGGCCGGGCTCGAAGCTGACCGCTCTGATGATTGCCGCCAACGAAGGCGAACTGGAAATCGTCAGGCTCATTGTCGAGGCGGGAGCAAACCTGGACCTGAAGGACGCAGACGGATGCACGGCAGCAGGCATCGCAGAGCAGAAGAACCGCACGGAGATAGTGAACTACCTTGCTGACGCTCGGCCGGAGCTTCACGCTGTAGCCATGGCGGGCGATCTTGAGAACTCGCGGCGGCTGATCGAGGAAAACATCGATGTGAACTGCGTCGATGTTGATCAGCAGACAGCACTGATGAAGGCGGCCGAGGCGGGGCAGACGCGGATGGTTGCGTTTCTCCTTGCTGTCGGTGCGCTGCCCGACATGCAGGACAAGGATGGCCTGACTGCAATGATGCTCGCGGTTGATAACGGTCACACCAAAACGGTTGAGATGTTCTTCGACATGTATGACGCGTCACAGGTTGGCCAGATTTCGGCACTCGAAGAACCCGCACGGATTTCGCTTCGCACTTCGGACAGCGGCGGGCCGTTGCCGAGTGTCATCAATAAGGCATTTCCATTCGAACCGAGCACGCAGGACGGCAAGGGAGAAACTGTTCTGATAAAGGCAGCCCGAAAGGGCGACGCGGGTCTCATCAAATACTTGACGAACCAGCCCTCTGGCTGGACCCGGCCCCGAGTCGATCCCCTGCTCCAGGACCAACAGGGGCGTACGGCATTCATGCATGCCATCATCGCCGGCCACACGGATTTGATCGCTGACGCCTGCCAGATGGACGGCGACTTTCCAGTCGAGGTTTACACTAAGCTTCCCTGGTTCTGCTCGCCCTCAGTCCTCTGTCTGCGCGACAATGACGGCCGGACTCCGCTGGATGTTGCAGACGCCGCCGGTCACGACGAAATCGCCGAAACCATCCGCAAAGCGGTTGATGAACTCATTCGCTGGTGCACGCAGAACCTCGTCAGCGGTCAGTACGACATCAATTCGCACATCCCGCTGCTGCGCCGGGCCGATGGCTACGACGCCATTGGAGAAGCGGAACTCGCTGCTGCCGACCGGGCCGCGAAAAAATACTTCGAAGGCACGTTCGATCTCGAGTTGGAAAACAAGGCACTGTGCCTGTTTGAAGCGGCAAAGGCCGGCAGCGCCACTCATGTGAAGCAGTACCTCAAAGATGGTCTCGAC
This sequence comes from Rubripirellula sp., assembly GCA_965222745.1. Taxonomy (GTDB): domain Bacteria; phylum Planctomycetota; class Planctomycetia; order Pirellulales; family Pirellulaceae; genus CBDCUW01. Next base: position 2,384,456 of record CBDCUW010000005.1, on the reverse strand, counting down.
CCGAACATGAAAGACATGCTCGGCGAGACACCGTTGATGAAGGCCGCCGCATCCGGGGATGCTGCCACGGTCGCAATCCTGATGCTGCGTGGAGCAGACGAACGTGCACGCGACAAACATGGCCGAACGCCGCTCATGCATGCGGCCGAAGCCGGGCACGCAGACCTCGTGCAGTTTCTTTTTGATCTGCAACGAGTCCAGAGCGACGACCAGGTTCAGTTTCGTCTCACCCGGCTCGACACCGACCTGACATCGGACTCCGATTTCGCCAGCATGAAGTTCGACATCGCAGAGGAGTTGCTGGACGAACTCGGCGAAACCGCTCTCATCAAGGCGGCACGCAACGGCCACACCGAAGCAGTACTCGCCATGCTTGGGACGACGTCGTTGGCTTCGCCTCAACTGAAGGACACGTCCGGGCGAACAGCACTGATGCACGCTGTTGAATCCGGCCACGCGGCGATGCTGGCAGAAATCGCAAAACGAGACACTTGCCGGACTGGCACGACCCCGACAGGAACTCTGTCTTACCCCTCAGAGTTCTTCTATCCGAAGACGAGTTCCATCGGTGAACCTGCGATCGAAAAACGGACAGTGCTGCAGTATCTGACAGAACACGAAATGACGGATGCTGCCACCGAACTTCGCACGCAAATCCAGCGAGTCATGAATCAGCTGGCGAACGAGATCGAAGAACCGGAGAAGCCAGAATACCGGGAACCTGCACTTAGGGTCCGAGCCCGCCTCTGGCGCGAACTCGGTGACATCGAGAAGGCCGACGCCGACATCTATGCCGCCACGGCGTTGGAAGAGGCAAGTCCAAAAGACTGACTCCAACCACGTAATCATGTTTGCGCAGTCAACTTAAGAAAGTGACAATTTCCAATAAATTGCAGACGCAGAACTTTTCCCGGGCGGCATTGTTGCTGCCGAACGTGAGTGCCCCATTGTGAATCGAAGTACTACGACGTCTATCGCGTCGACGAAGGTGCGCCCCGTCGCATAACTGGCAAGTGAGAACATGATGGCTGCCCGTTTTTTGATCTCGGTTATCACGACTTCCGTTTTGGCAGCGTGGATTGCGACTGCGAATGCTGCCGATGCAAACCGCCTGCCGAATGTCGTGCTTTTCTACATCGACAATGTTGGCTACGGCGACATCGGTTGCTATGGGAACCCTGTCGTCCGCACACCCAACATCGATCGCCTTGCTCGGGATGGTGTACGTTGCACGGACTTCTATGTTGTGACTTCTTCCTGCACACCTTCGCGTGGCGCGCTACTGACCGGGCGCTATCCACTGCGCAACGGTCTGACTCATCAGCTCAGCCGCGATGAGAACTGGACGGGCGTGGGCCTGCCGCACTCAGAGACCATTCTGCCGCAGTTTCTCAAGGATGCAGGATATGCCACCGGTGATGGCCTCGGACAATGGCGCGTCCATTCGCGAGAATCTTGTGCTGGAGACTGGAACCAATTCACCCTTTCGCGGCGGACGCACAGAAACGTATGAGGGCGGTATTCGCACCGCATGCATTGTCCGCTGGCCTGAGCAGTTCCAACCTGGGACAGTCTGCCGTGAACCTGTCGCAAACATCGACCTGCTGCCGATGATCCTCAGCGCCGCGGGCCTCTCACTCACCGGGAATGTCAAACTTGATGGTCGCGACCCGACTGCAACACTGGCCGGCAAAGCAACGTCGCCGCACGCGTATCTGTTTTTCGAGTTTCGCAATTGGAACGCCGTCCGGAGTGGCCGGTGGAAGATCGTTCGTTCCCGGCAGGACGCCGCCTTCGAACTGTACGACTTGATGACGGATTGGAGCGAGACGCGAGATCTGGCGAAAAAGCAGCCGGAGGTTGCCGACCGACTGACCCAAGCGTTCGAGGAGTGGCGGGAGCAGTTTCCAAGTGGCACAACACGATAAATGCGGTAATCATGAAATGCGGTAATCATGCCGGCATCGCTAAAAGAACTGCTCAGGTGGCCGAAGCCGGATCATCGCCCGGCCGATGAAACCGGAGCGACATGTCGACGCAAGACACGACGCGGAGGTGTGGTTGACCGAATTGGATTTGAGCCGAATAGAAACCGCCTCGGCCGATGTTGGTGGTCGAAGTATTCGTCGAACGTGGACTGACGCCTCACCTGCGACTTTAGATTAGATGAGCCGCCTCGGATCAGATACCTTGCATACGCGGCGGTGGACAATCGGAGTTAGCACGAAGATCAAAATCGCCCCCATTGTCAGAAGTGAGAGAACGCCGACACCGATGCCAAGAAAAATGGACGTCAGCAGTTCCTCGCCTTGAACCACCAAGCAGAGTATCACTGTCAGAATCCCAAGCAAGACTGCGAGGACCAGTGCAGTGATCACCGAATGCCTCGATGCGATAAATCGATCGATCGCTGAGGCACGACTCGCGTGACGAAGGTAGTAATCGGTCAGTTTTTCATCGGTGTCCGCCCAACGAAACTCATCGACTGCAAACATGCTTTTGCATGCGTTACAATAGGTCTGCTGCACGCCGGCTAACGGACTGGCGAGCGCCGAAAACGCATCATCCGAAACGACAGTTGGTTGCTCGCAGCGGTCGTGGAGATAGATTCGCGATGTCGGGGCAGGTTCGTTCTGTGTCATTTTTCTCTCCTGAGAGAAGCGAGAACCAAGTTTAATGTCTGTCACTGACGACGTGTCGCATGAAGACTATTTGACTGAAGATGCCACCAACGTACCGTTCGGTGTGCTGCTGAAGATGGTCAAGTCTGAGATGTATTTTCCATTGGCGTTGATCGCCGTGGTTGCGATCAAGATTGTCAGTAAGCTGAAGGGACGTACTGATGCTCTCAGCGCGGTGTGCCGGAATTGCAAGCCCATTGAATTTTCTGAAATGCCAGCCCAGGCCCGCACGGCGTTTGAGGGCCTGGCGAATCAGTTGAATGGTTTTCGATGGGTTCGATTCGAACAGCGATCGTGCCTGGGTCTACGTCAGCAGTACGAAGCGCTAGCTTTGCATGAGGATGGCTGCACAATCGCGGTTTGCGAGTGGCAACACCAAATGGTTGTCGTTTTGGCGGTTGAAGGTGAAGACCCAGTGAAGAGTACCGAAGCAGTGACGACAGAGTTCGTGTCGTTCGAGGGCGACCGCAGCACGATAATTACAAGCTACATTCCCCGTGAGCACATGGCGGCGTTATCGTTGTACGACGGAGGGCTCGGCGATGTGGAAGCCGTGTCGAACGAGCAGCGGATGGATATCGCCATCGAGCAACACTTTGCCCGTTTGAAGCGTATTTCTCCAAACGTGATGAACGACGAGGGCGCCTGCAAGCGCGCCGAACAACACAGCGCCAAGGTAGTGAAACACTTTCTTAATCTCGGCCTTATTCGACCGCTACTTCCGCAAGAGGTACCGAAATTGCAGAAGTACCGGCAAAAGCATGCTGCAGAGTTCGAGCCGTATACCAGGCTTTAAGATGCAGCAACCGCTTGCGACGCGCGTGCCCGCAGTCAGTTGCAGGGCTGTGGCAAGTGCAACTAGTCGTTTTGGGTGGGCGACTGTGGCTTGGGAAGATCCAATCAAACTGTCCACAGAAAAGGTTCAATCTTTTTTGACGGTTTTTGCGCCGCGACGTATGGAGATCGTCGAAATCACTGCGAGCATTAAAAAGGAGACCACTGCAATGCCTGCGGCGATGTTCTGATCCATCGCCAGCAGAATGCCAACTGCGGGAAGGCAAAGTGCAGATGCGACCGACCATGGATTGGACTCGAAAGCCGCGACTGCTGGCATGAGATACAGAGGATCACCCTGCGATTCATCTTCGCAGTTGCCAAAAATCAAGCAATCCTCATCGATCAACCTTACGAAGTAGCGGTGCAATTGACCATTGAACGGGTGGTGCTCTCCGCTGCGCAGATAACTGGTTTGCGTAAAGCGTATGGAACCATGGATGAATTCGGCATCGTCAATCGTTCGACGCCATGTGCTGTTTTTTGCGGGTGTCAAGACAATCTGATTCTCAACTTCGCGAATGATCAGCACCGGTTGGCCGTCCATGCCCCAGGTGCCGATCATCCGTCGTGTGAGCTCGTTTGCATCCACGAAGTTGCACCGGCCGGTCTCTTCGGGCGATTCGTAGGGATTGAGTGCGTCATTCATCACGAGAGCCACCACCTGCATGGGTCGCGTGGTTCCAGGTGTCGGGGAGGTTGACGTGGGCGGGTGGTAGCAGCTTTGAGGTGGCGGCCGGCTGACTTGGGACGAGTCGGCCGGTGATTTGTGTTGAGGAAAGTTTCTGGTGGGTACTTTATAATGAAAGCTTGCGTTCACGTTACGCACTTTCGTTGTTCCTTTAGGCGGTTACTGGTCTCCATGCGCTACCTTCTCGTCGTTCTTTCTCTGAGCCTTTTTGGTGTCGGCAGCGTGTCGGCCGATCTGACTTCGCGCGAAAAGGCGATTGTTGCGATGGTCGATGCCACGATCGCCAAAGCGGGCAGGAACTTTCAGGCGGGGGAGTACAAGGAGGCTGGCGAAGGCATTGTCAAGGCGATGAAGCAGATCGAGGTGGCTGTCAAAGTGGGCTCGCCCGAATTGTACGATTCGCTTTCTCCGGCGATGCAGCGAATTTCCAAGGCTCACACGATGTTGGAATTCGAGGGGCAGTCGTTGCCGCCTTTTCGGAAGCCGAAGCGACCCGAAGCAAGCTCGTCACCGTCTGCCCGCAAGCCCACCCGGCCCAGCAAGCCGCCCCCGCCGACACCACCGACGACCGTCAGCTTCACCAAGCAGGTTGCTCCGATTCTGGCTGGCAAGTGTGGACGGTGTCATATCTCCGATTCGAAAGGTCGATTCAACATGGCGACCTTTGCGGCGCTGATGAAGGGGCCGCCCGAAGGGGTGGTGATCTTTGCCGGTGACACGGTAGCAAGCCGATTGATCGAAACGATTGAAACGGGCGACATGCCGCGCGGCGGCGGCCGGGTCACCGCGGACGAGTTGGCCCTTCTTAAAAAGTGGATCAACGAGGGAGCAGAATTTGACGGGGCCGATTCCTCGGCGCCGATCGTGGCCGGCGCGACTCCCACACCCGCGCCCCGTAACAATCGCCCGCAGGTGAGACGCGCTACCGGGAACGAGACCGTCAGTTTTGCCGCCGATGTTGCGCCGCTACTGGTCGACAACTGCAACGGTTGCCACATCGACGCCATGCAGACTCGCGGTGGCCTGCGGATGGACACCTTCGCGCAGATGCTGCGCGGTGGTGACAGTGGTGAAATCATCCTTCCTGGCAAAGGCGAAGAAAGTCTGTTGGTTCAAAAGCTTCGCGGCAAAGTGGGCGAACGGATGCCGGCTGGCGGTCGGCCTGCCCTGTCGGATGAGTCGATCAAGTTGATTTCGACTTGGATCGATGAGGGAGCGACGTTGGATGGCGGCAGCGAAACTCAGCCGCTTCGCGTGATGGCTCAATTGGCCTGGGCCGCTTCGGCAACCCCAGACGAACTGAGTCGCCGGCGGCAGGAACTGGCCGACCGGAACATGAAATTGGTCTCGGCCAGCAGCGGAAAGATCGCGTCGAAGGAAACGGAGCATTTCCTGGTCATCGGAACTGCGTCTGACGGGACGATCGACCTGGTGGCTCAGCAGGCGGAATCGCAGATGAAGCTTGCCGAGTCGGTGGTCCGCGCCGGCGCCGGCGAAGCCTACTTTCGCGGTCGGGCGACGATTTTTGTGATGCCGCGGCGGTATGACTACAGCGAGTTTGCGAAGATGGTCGAAAGCCGCAGCGTGCCGACAAGTTGGAGTAGTCACTGGGGCTATGACGGCATCCATGCTTACGTGTCGCTGGTGGCTACCGATCGGGATGACGAGGACCAGATTGCCAGCAGACTGGCGGCCCCGATCGTCAGTCTGGCCGTGGCGACACGTGGCCAAGGCATTCCACGCTGGTTGCCCGAAGGGGTGGGCCAGGCCACGGCGGCTCGCCAGGGCGGGAACCGCGACCGGTCCGAAAAAGTCAGGATGGAGGCGGAGATGTCCCAAGCGCTCGCGGCGATGGACAACGCCAAAAAGTTTCTGGAGGGCAAAATGACGCCCGAACAGACCGATCGCATTGGGGCCGCCATCGCCACATCTCTGCTGGATCGAAACTATCGGCGCGGGTTTGACGCCCTGATTCGTCACCTCAGCGGAGGTGCCCCGTTTGAGCAGGCCTTTGTGCAGGCATTCAACGCGCCCGTCGAAGCGTTTGTTGGTCAGTGGTTGAAATTCGCCCGAGGTGGTTGAGCCGGTTTTCGCGAATCATCTGGGCTAGGTGAACCCGCCGCTTCCAGGTAACGTCACCGGAATACCCACAGCGGATTTACATTTCAAACCGCCAGAAGATTGGTGCAAAGATGATTGTGGTGATGGAACCGGGGGCGACCGAACAGCAGGTCGCCGAGACGGTCAAGCGAGTCGAAAGTCTCGGTCTGAAAGCGAATGTGATTGTTGGAACCGAGCGAACGGTTGTGGCGGCGATCGGAGAAAAGCGGGAGCATTTCAAGGAGTCGCTGGAAAGTGGCGAGGGAGTTTCGTCGGTCGTGCCGATCGTTGCGCCCTACAAGATGGCCAGCCGCGAACTGCGTGCCGAACCCAGTTGCATTCGGGTCCGCGATTTCGAGGCGGGAGCCGGCAAGGTCGGGATCATCGCCGGGCCGTGCAGCGTCGAAAGCGAGGATCAGATTCTCAGCACTGCCCGCATCGTCAAGGCCGCCGGAGCAACCGGTTTGCGAGGCGGCGCGTTCAAACCTCGCACCAGTCCCTATAGCTTTCAGGGTTTGAAGGAAGACGGCTTGAAGCTGCTGGCGGCCGCCAGAGAGGAAACGAATCTGGCGATCTTCACCGAGGTGATGGGAACTGCCGACGTGGACCTGGTTGCCAAGTATGCCGACGTGTTGCAGGTCGGAGCTCGCAACATGCAAAACTACCGCTTGCTGGAGGCGGTCGGCAAATCGGGCTTGCCCGTGCTGCTCAAACGTGGTCCTTCGGCGACAATGGATGAATTTCTGTTGGCCGCCGAATACATTTTGAACGAAGGCAACCAAAACGTGATGTTGTGTGAACGAGGGATTCGCACCTTCGAAGGGCACACCCGGTTCACCCTTCCGCTGGCCAGCGTACCTTATCTGCACAAGATGACTCATCTGCCGGTGATCATCGACCCCAGTCACGGTACGGGCCATACCTACATGGTTCCCGATTTGGCGGTGGCGTCGGTCGCTGCCGGTGCGGACGGTTTGATCATCGAGGTTCATCCCGATCCAAGTTCGGCGATGAGTGACGGGTATCAGTCGCTGACGTTTGAGGGATTCAACGAAACCATGCGCCGCTGTGGTGCGGTGCTGGAAGCGATTCGCGGTATCGAGTGAGCGTTTCATCAGCCGGCTGATCAGCAACAAAGGAGTAGAAGCCGATGTCGGCTCAGGACCGAACGCTTCAGCAGTACCACGAGTGGATGCAAATCAACGCGGTGTCGCATCTGATCCGCGCCGCTCGCCAGCTTGGCCTGTTCCAGGAATTGGAGCAGGGCCAGCGGACAACCGAGCAGTTGTGTGAAGCGCTTTCGCTGCGCCGTGATCCGGTCGCCCTGCTGCTCGATGCGCTGGTCGCCATCGGTATCATCGAAAAGTACGGCGAGGATCACGCGCTTTCTCAGGCCGCGCGATTGCTGTGCCAATACGACGACGACTTGGGTGATGCCCGTTGGCAAACGATTGTCGATCGCGCCGCCGGTCGTGATGTTCGCGATCAGCAGGATGATCAAGTGCATTTTGATCACATTGCGGCCACGCAGTGGATTCACACGCCGGCGGCGATGCAGGCAGCCGAAATCTTGGACATCGGCGGCGAGGGAGAGACGGCGGGTCCGAGTATCTTGGACATCGGCTGTGGTTCGGCAGTCTGGAGCTGTGCGATGGCGCACCGTGATCCCGAATCGAAATTGACCCTGGTCGACAACGCCCGCGCTTTGGCCGCCGCCGTCCGCACCGCCGACTCGATTGGGCTGACCGACCGTCTGGAGACGATCGAGGGGGATCCGCTGCAGGTTCCGATTCCCGCCGGCCAGTTTGATATCGTCCTGATCGCTCAGAGGCTGCATTCGTTGGGACCCGAACCATCCGAGTTGTTGCTAAAGCGAGCGGTGCAGGCTGCCAGGCCGAACGCCAAAGTGGTCGTCATCGACCTGTTTCGCGGCCCTTCGCGGCCTCAACTGTCTGAAAGCGTGGAGGCGCTGAAGCTGGAGCTGGGGACGACCGCCGGTCGGATGCGGAGTCTGGAGGAGACTCAGCAGCAGCTTCGACAGCAGGGGCTGCAGCGGGTTCAGTTCGCGTTTTTGGCGGCAACTCCGCTGAATTTGGGCCTGGCGGTGGGAGTGAAAGAGTGAGCCGGCGCGTCGGTGGCGAAGCAAAAAATGCCTGATGTCGCCCAGTTCTCCGAACTGGCTAGCGTCCGACCGGCAAAAAAAATTGGCAAAAAACCGGTTGCTGCTGCGTTGACGAAAACGGGCCAAAACTCCTACGATACGCGGCTCGATTGAACCTTCAAGAAAATCCAACACGGACCTTGTGATGGCCGTCCCCAAACGAAAACATTCCAACAGCCGAACCGGCAAGCGACGTTCGCACGACCGTGTGAAGAAACGCCAAATCGCGTATTGTCCCCAGTGCAGTGGCGCTGTTCCCACCCACGCGGTTTGCCCCAAGTGCGGCTATTACCAAGGTCGTACGGTGGTGGAGCAACAAGACGAGTAGTTGCCCCGTAGACCGATCTGTGCGCCAGGCGGCGTCCAGGCCCTATCTTTCATGAGTCCCAGCAGGGGAGCCAGCGCGTGGCGGGCAACGTCGATTCGTTAGGAGTGGATTCGGTTGGAATCCTCTTCCCAGGCCAAGGTGCACAGGCGGTCGGCATGGGAAGCTGGCTGCACGAGAACTATCCGGTTGCCAGGGAGCTGTTTGAGACCGCTTCGGAATTGCTTGGCTATGATCTGGCCGAGCTCTGTTTTTCCGGTCCGGATGAGAAGCTGAGCGAGACACAGTACAGTCAGCCCGCACTTTTTGTGGTGGGGATGGCGGCGGCCAATGTGTTGGCCCAGCAATATCCCCAGCGGGTGGCTGCGGTGAAGGCGGTTGCCGGACTGAGCCTGGGTGAATACACCGCCGTCTGTTTTGCGGGAGGACTTGGTTTCGCCGACGCGCTGGAACTGGTGCGGCGCCGCGGCGAAGCGATGCAGGCGGCCGCCGACATGGTCCAAAGCGGGATGGCAAGTCTGTTGGGACTTGATTTGGACAAGGTGCAGGAAGTTTGCCAGCAGTGTCGCGAGGGAGATGAGGTTCTGCAGCCAGCCAATTTGCTGTGTCCCGGAAACATTGCCGTGTCGGGCCATCTGTCCGCAATCGATCGGTTGGAACCCCTGGCATTGGAAGCTGGCGCGATGAAGGTGGTGCGATTGAGTGTTGCCGGCGCCTTTCATACTTCCTTGATGGCGCCGGCGGTGGAAAAGCTTTCGGCGGCGCTTGACGAGATGCCGATTGCCGACACAAAGCTGCCCGTGTACAGCAACGTCGATGCCGCACCGCATCAGAGCGCCGACGAGATCCGAAACTTGCTCAGTCGCCAAGTTGTCAGTCCGGTCCTTTGGGAAGATTCCATTCGGCGGATGATGTCCGACGGCATCGGTGGTTTTCTGGAAGTGGGAACGGGCCGGGTGCTTCGCGGGACTTTGAAACGGATTCATCGCAAGACGCCTACCGATGGATTCGGTGATGGGTAGTCGTTCCGTTTTCGACTGCTTTGTCGGCCAGTTCTCCGAACTGGCTGCGCTTTGATTTCGGAGAAATCGCCGACCAATCCTTTGCCACCTCAAGATAGCACGACATCAGAGAGAACCTCATGCAACTATCGATCACCGCTGATTTGAAAGACCAGGTTGCGCTGGTGACCGGGGCCTCACAAGGTCTCGGAAAAGCAGTGGCGCTGGCGCTGGCCGCCAATGGTGCCAAAGTCATCTGTGTGGCTCGCAATGCCGAAAAGATTCAGGCGACGGTGGGCGAGATCGAGGCTGCCGGTGGTGCCGCAGAAGCGGTCCCGTGTGATGTGACCGACCGCGCTGCTGCGGCGGCGGCGGTCAACGGAGCAAAAGAAAACCACGGCCGGCTTGATATTCTGGTCAACAACGCGGGAGTCACACGCGACAAGTTGATGCGGGGAATGTCGGACGAGGAGTGGGACGACGTGATCGCCACCAACCTGACCAGTTGTTTTGTCTGCAGCCGGGCAGCGGCTGGGATCATGCGGCGTGCCAAATATGGCCGCATTATCAACATGGCCAGCATTTCAGGCATGATGGGCAATCCGGGGCAGGCCAATTATTCGGCCAGCAAGGCGGGGATGATTGGGTTGACCAGGACACTTAGTAAGGAGCTGGTCAACCGCGGCGTGACCGTCAATGCCGTCGCGCCGGGGTTCATCGCCAGCGAAATGACAGCCGAGATGGGCGATGTGGTCCTGGAAGAGGCAAAAAAACGAATTCCAGCCAAAAGGTTGGGAACGCCCGAAGAAGTGGCTGCTGCCGTCCTGTTCCTCGCCTCCAAAGACGCGGGATACATTTCGGGTCAAACCATCGTGGTCGATGGAGGAATCATTGGCTAAAAGCCCGGTTTCGCTGCACCGGGCAGGCTTTGGCACCGCTGTGAAGCTCGGTGGGCCGACTGAGCGGCAACGCTGCCTGGCTGCCCAGTTTGCCGGTGGGACCGGTGGAGATGATCGACCCACCTGTTCGTTGTAAATTGCATCACCGCCGGAGGATCGGTGTATTGACGTGTTTTGCTTGTTTCACCTATCTTTTCGACGAAAGCGAATCGAATGGTCGGGCTCTTTCCTTGCTCGAGCCCGGCTCGAACTACCACCGCTGGCCGAAATGCCGGGTGGGAACGAGCAGCGACCACCCGGCCAGCCTAGGTGGGTGGGCGGAACCTTCGCCGCTTCCAACACTGCATCGACAATCACCAAAACTCAATCACATTTAGCTTGCTGACAATATTTGGGAGACTGCCCATGGCTACCGTCGAAGAACGCGTGGTCGATATCGTGTCTGAACAACTCGGCGTCGACAAAGAAAAAATCACTCGGGAAACCTCGTTCGTCAATGACCTGGGAGCGGATTCGCTGGACACGGTCGAATTGGTGATGGAACTGGAAGAAGAGTTCGACATCAGCATTCCCGATGAATCGGCCGAGAAAATTCAGAAGGTCGGTGAAGCGGTCGATTTTATTGAGCAAGCCAAAGGGGCCGAAAGCTAACAGTGGCCCTCGGAGTGGTCGGAGCCTGAGGTCTGGGCCGCTTACGAGAGAGAATCCTTTCTTGATCCACCATCATTGCCGCCCTTCGAGACCGGAGTTCGTGTTTGGGAACTCGGTATCTTTCGGGCGGCATTTGTTTTTGTTTTCGCTTCCCGTGATTACGCTGAAGGCGTCTTGATGCAACCAGGTTCACCGCGACGAGTTGTTGTTACAGGTGTCGGTATCGTCACTTCGTTGGCCACGGAGGTTGCATCGTTCTGGTCGCGTTTGGTCGCCGGCGAGAGCGGGATCCATCTTCTGTCGGCGCCCGATACCGAAGGCTACAAGGTCCATTTCGGAGGTGACATCCCCGATTTTGACGTCAGCGGGTACATCGATTCGCGGGAAGCAAAGCGGTTGGACCGGTTCACTCAGTTTGCCGTTCATGCCGGCGGTCAAGCGGTGGCCGATTCGAAGATCGATCTCGATTCCTTCGATCGCTGCCGAGGTGGCGTGATCCTTGGTTCGGGCATCGGCGGTCTCTGGGAGATCGAGGCTCAGATCGAGCGGATGTTGACCAAAGGGCCCGATCGCGTCAGCCCGTTCACCGTTCCGAAGATGATGTTGAATGCTGCCGGTGGAAACCTTTCGATCACCTACGGATTGAAAGGACCCAACTACGCCGTGGCGACCGCTTGTGCTAGCGCGACCAACGCGATGGGCGATGCGATGCGGAGCATCCAATTGGGTGAAACCGATTTGGTGATCACCGGCGGTACCGAAGCGGCGATCACTCGAATGGGTTTGGCGGCGTTTCAAAACATGAAAGCACTCTCGACGCGCAACGAAGATCCCGCCGCGGCAAGTCGTCCTTTTGACGCCGATCGCGATGGATTCGTGCTGGGCGAAGGAGCGGGATTGTTGGTGTTCGAAGAGCTTGCCCATGCCCAGGCGCGCGGCGCAAAGATCTATGCCGAGGTGCTTGGCTACGGAACCACCAGCGACGCCGGTCACATCACCGCGCCCGACCCGGAAGGATTGGGAGCATCGGCAGCCATGCAGGCTGCCCTGGACGATGCCGGCGTTGCGCCGGCCGACGTCGATTACATCAATGCTCATGGGACCAGCACGCCACTGGGCGACAAAGCGGAAACCAGTGCCATCAAGCGAGTGTTTGGCGATCATGCCTACAACGTCGCGATCAGCAGCACCAAAAGTGCATTGGGGCATTCGCTTGGGGCCAGCGGCGGAATCGAAGCGGTCATTCTTTGCAAATCTATCGAAACGGCAACCATCGCCCCGACGATCAACTACCACACCCCCGATCCTGAGTGCGATCTTGACTACACACCAAATTCGGCAAAATCGTGTGACGTCAACGTTGCGATGAGCAACAGCTTCGGGTTTGGTGGGCATAATGCTTGTATCGTGCTAGGCAAGCCTCGCTGATCTTTCGGTACAAGCCTTCTCCAAGAATGCTCCGTGATGGTCTCGCAACCGTCCAACCAACTCGACCGAGCCGAGTACATCGAACAGGGTTACCTGTTCCAGTTGCTGCGCGAGCGGACTGGCCAGGAGATGCCCATGCAGGAACTGCTCGAACAGATTCAGTACGAGCTGTTGGCGACAACCCGGCTGCCGATGGCGGTGGAGTATCTGCTGACCGAGCTGAAACATTCTGGCCAGATGTATCCGGCGATGTGCAAGTTGGCCCACTATTTCACACCATTTCAGTCGTACGTGGTGGAACAGGCCGAGCAAGAATCGGGCCGATTCACCATGGAGATCGCGCTGTTGATTCTGGAAGGCGAAGCCAAGTACCGCGCTGCAGACGTTTCGCCCGCCGGACTGTTTTTCTATCAGTTCGAGGCGCTCTGCCGCAATCGACTGAATTACGACAAGGGCCTGACGGCGATCAGCAATGATCCTTTTTACGAGACTCCGTGGCGAAAATGGATCCTGAATCTTCGCGCCCAGGTTGGCTTGGTCGATCTGGCTGATTTGCTGTTTCTGTCAAGCAAGGAGTACGAGCAACGATTGGCAGCGGCCGGTGAATCGATCGGCGAAAAGGGACCGTTTCTGTTTGATGAAAAAGTCGGACGAATTGCGTTTGGTAATCGTCGCCGCGAACCGCTGTTCCTGTTCGCCGGCATGCAACGTCACCTCGGTTATCCCGAAGTCCCGCGGCCAGTCCCGCCGGACGAGACCCACGAACTGATTCCGCAACTGGCGCGGCGCGTGGAGCGATTGGAAGCAAGGATCAAGCTGATGGAAGAAGAACAGCGCGCCGGAGTCGATCTCACCAAGTTCTACGAAAAAGGGAAGGGGTAAGATTCAAAACAAAAAAACACCGAGGCCGCCGTGGCGACCCCGGTGTGGAAATGGGTTGGATGACTTGCCGGTTTGCCCGTTACGCGCTTTTGGATTGCGGCATTTGGAAGAGCTTTTGAGAGCCCGAGACAATGCTTTCATCGATCGTGTACATCGTGCCCTCTTCTTGTTCGGGCAAGTCGTACATGATGTCCAGCATGACCTCTTCCAAAATGCCTCGCAGCCCCCGCGCACCGACACCCTTTTCCAGGGCTTTGGCGGCCACGTAGTGTAGCGCATCATCGGTGAACGTCAGGTCGCAGTTTTCCATCTGGAACAGCGCCCGGTACTGCTTGGTTAGCGAGTTCTTGGGCTCTTTCATCACTTGGACCAGCGCGTCTTCGTCCAACGGTTGCAGGTAACTGACCACCGGCAGCCGACCCACCAATTCTGGAATCAGTCCGAATTGCAGGATGTCTTCGGTTTGCACCTGGCTAAGCAGCTCGCTGGCCGATTGATCATTTCGCTGGCTGCCGTCGGTACCAAAACCAAGTGTCTTGTGGCCGAGGCGTTGGCGGATGATGTCTTCGATGCCGACAAACGTGCCGCCAACGATGAACAGAATGTTGCTGGTATCCATCTGGATGTACTGTTGTTCGGGATGCTTTCGCCCGCCTTGTGGCGGAACGTTGGCAACGGTCCCTTCCAACATCTTCAGCAAGCTCTGCTGTACCCCTTCGCCTGACACGTCGCGAGTGATCGAAACGTTGGCGCTGGTCTTGCCGATCTTGTCGACTTCGTCGATGTACAGGATGCCTCGCTGAGCAGCGTCGACATCAAAGTCGGCCGCGTGCAACAGTTTCAGCAACAGGTTTTCAACATCTTCGCCAACGTAACCCGCTTCGGTCAGCGTTGTCGCGTCACCGATCGCGAACGGTACGTTCAGCATCCGGGCAAGCGAACGAGCGAGCAATGTTTTGCCGCTGCCGGTTGGCCCGGCCAACAAGATGTTGCTCTTTTCGATCTCGACTTCCGAACCGCCGTCCCATTCACTGGTCAGACGCTTGTAATGATTGTGCACCGCTACCGCCAAAACTCGTTTGGCAGCCGATTGGCCGATCACGTATTCGTCAAGGTGCGCTACGATGCTTCGCGGAGAAGGTATCTCGGCAAACAACGTCTTGGTCGGTCCCCGTTTCCGCTGCTCCTGATCAAGAATGGATTGGCACAGTTCAATGCATTCTCCACAGATGTAAACGTCTCCGGGACCTTCGACCAAAGGTCCAACGTCGCGATAGCTCTTGCGACAAAAAGAACAGAACGCGTTCTTTTTATTGGGAGAGCTGCCGCGGCGCGAGCTAGGGTTATCCTTCGAGGGCATACACGACTCCTGGATGTGCGATTTTAGTGCACCGGGGAAGCGATCCAGCTGAGTGTTCTGTTCTTGAACCTTTCGGCTCCACACTCATTCTAGACCGAATCCACGCGGCAAAAAAAATCGCGCTTCAAACGATTCGGGCCACGGCTCGAATGCTTCCCGGCGAAACCCCTTTTTCACGTTCAAATGAACGTAAATGGGAGGCAGAATCACCGGGATGGGTCATCCGTATCCTCGAAGCTCGAGCTGATCGTGGTGTTGGTAATTCAAAAAACGATTTATGGGTTTCCGAATTGTATGCCCACATGGATAGGGGAGGGCAAAAACGGAAAAGGTTATCCATCGGGTTTCCCGCAGGATCCACGGTCAATTTGTTCACCGAAAACCGGGAGTTGAGTTCAGCCGCAGAGGGGAAACGTCAGTGACCGTGGGCAACGATTCGATCGCCTGTAGCGGTGGAATCGTTGGCAAGGAATCGGTTTCGCTTTCCGGGTCGAATTCAGGATTTCGGTGACTCTTCGCCGTCGGGCGAATCGTCGTTGACAGGGGAACCAGCGGATTGTCGATGGGTTGTCGCTTGTATTGTTCGGAATTCCTCGTCGCTGATGTCACCTTTGAGGTGCATTTCTTTCAACTTTGACAGCACCTCTTCGGTGTCTTCCTTGTCTTCAGCGGCGTAGTCGCGAAAGCTTGACAGGAGATAAAACGCTCCCGCAATCAGGACGCATAGGACCAGCAATCCAGCGCCAGCCTGCAAGGCCGTAGTGGTAGAAAGATCTGACATAACCCCTCGATCGATCGGGCTTCTGCGTGTGCTCGTCAAACTTACCATGACCCCTACGCGTGGGTCGTGGTTGGGATGGGATGACGAGCCGTTTCTTCCTACAACCAGTCTTGCAGAATCAAGTCTTCCGGCGACAAGTCTTCCGGTAACAAGTCTTTTGCCGTTGGTTCGGGGTGTGTGGTGGCGAGTCCCGCTCTTGGCTTCGTCCTCCGCCCCCCGCGGCACAGGAATGATAGGCGTGTCCAGTTCGCATGGTCCAGCAAATTTGCCTGCCGCAAGCAAGTTTTTCCTGTTTCACACCGTTTCACGGCGGTTTCAGATCACTTCTTCGAACAGCGGCCACGATTCTTCGGCCGTCAGATAGCCGAGCTCGCAGTGTCCGTCGAACCTGGCAATCACCGGGCCGGCGAAAGGTTGGCCCGCCAGCGAGGCCAGGATTCGCGACACGGCCACGTCGCCATGGCCGATTCTCTGATCGCCCACCACGCCGGCTGTGTGATCCGACAGGTAGACACAAGCCAGCACGTCGAGGTTTCGGATCAATCGATCGCTCAACGGAATTTCGTGCCCGAGGAGCATTTCGCCGATGTCGGCAGCCAACTGAATTTGGCCCGGTTCCTCCAGCCATTGTCCGAGCCGTTCGAATTGGGCCACCGTCGAGATGGCGTCACTACTTCTGGGGCGTAGCGCCAAGTGGACGTTCTTACGCGAAGCCTGCTGGGCCAGTTGAGTCAGCTGCTGAGCGATTCGTTCCAGCAGATCTTCGGCGGTATCCGATGCGACGTCGGACTTGCCGCTGGAGAAAGTGATCAGCGGCGAACCGATTTCGGCGGCAACATCGATCCAAGTTTCGATCCACTGCCGAGCCTGCGACGACTCGGAATCCGAAAGGGCAGCCAACGACGGGCCGCGTTGTACGCTTGCCTGCGGCATGAATAGGGCGTCGGTGTCAATCACGACTTGGACATCGGCTCGCCGGGCAGCATCGGCCGTTCTCAGCAATTGCTGGCTGAAGCGTTGGTCGGCTGGGTCCAACATGCATCTTCGCGGCTTGATGGCGACGCAGCGATAGCCGATCCGGGCGACCTCGATGATCGCATCGGCCTGGTCGTGCAACAAAAGCCCGCCGACATGAAATCCAGGAATCATCGATCCATTGACAGGCCAAACACCTGTCCCACGTTTTCTCAAGTGACTCGAAAGCGGCTGGCCAGTGTGATCGAAGGGATCGCCAATGCGAAGACACCCAGCCCATAAATTGGCCCGGCGCCAAGAAATGCAAAGGCGGCTGCAAGTGGAATGATCGTGAGCACGCCGACCCGGATGGTGGTTTGAATTTTCGCCGGTGTCGGATCGTTGACAGCCCGAATGCCTCGCAAAATCACCGGAAACGCGATCAGCCCGATCATGATCGGGAATTTCCCATCGGGTGCCATGTGCCAGGCGAAGTCGCCACGAGCTGTCTGGGGAGCAAACGCAAGCACGGCGGCGCCGATGATCACAAACATCAGGCCTTGTTGCAGCAGCGGGGATGGCCCGCCGCTCGCTTCCTCACGGGCCATGCTGGTGATGCCCATGATGTAGATGCCCAATCCCATTGCGATAGCAATCACGTGGATGGGAAACAACCATCCGTTTTCTGTTCCCACGGCGATCAACGGCGAGGCGCCCAGCAGAAAGCTCAAGAAACGGCAACAACCCATCGCTGCCGGGGCAAGGAACGTTTTCTTCAGCGGTCCGTCATAGGCGACGATCACGACCGCCAACGTCGCGGCGACGCCTAGCGGAACGATGGTTGTCGGGTGATTCTCGCCGGGCAGAAAACCGGCGATCGCTCCCAAAACGACTCCCAGCGCCAGCAGACCCCAGCCGGCCACCTTGGCACTGCCCAGCGATATCTTGCCCGCGGCGATGGGCCGCGTCGGTCGCTGCTGTCGGTCGCGATCGATATCAAAAACATCGTTCAGGATCATGCCGGCCCAATAAAGCGCGACTCCCGCCAAAACGATCACGATCCATCGCGCCACTGGCTGGTGACTGGTGGCAACTAAGAAATAAGCGGCGCTCACATCGGCAAGGACCGTAAAAACGTTCGGCAGCCGAACGAGTTGACACCAGTCGTAGGCCGAGGAACTTCGATCGTCGGAAGCCGCGGTGGAGTTCGATTCAGAAGTCAATGATTCGAGAATAGTGGCGGGCAGAAGGCATTCAATTCATCGGCATCCTACCACAGATCGTCTCGCCCGACCGGCGCCGACTATCTTCGCAGCAGCCTGCGCTCGGCAGCGGTGATTTGGACTCCGTACCGCTTGATGTAACGTTCCGTTTCGTTGGTGAAGTTGACCTCGGCATCAAGGTTTTCAAAGCGGAATCGTTCGATCGGTGGAGGAGCGATCGGCTGGATCGAATAGAGTTCGATCAACGTCAACAGGCGTCCCTTCGGTTTGGGTTGATCGTCGGCACTGCCGGCCGAGGCGACCGGATCGCTCCAGTATTCGATTCGCACCGGCAGCAATTGGCCGAAGTTGGTTTCGGGGTCCGCTGTGGCCGCAACGGCAACGCAGACTTTGGTGGGCAGCAGCAGTGGCCATTGCTGGCGCCCCGATTCGGCCAACACCCTAGTCCGCACATCCTTGCGTAGTGTTCCGGTGATCACCCAAACCGGGCGGGAATGAAGTTTGGCTGGATCGACGCGTACGATGTAATCGCGATCGATCGTGTCCAGCATTTCGGTCCAGCCGCCAATTCTCAGCCGCGGCGCGATGCCGCCCGCCCGGGCGGAATGCCGCAACCATTCATCCAAACGCCCCACGTCGACTCGGCGAAGCGAGACGTGGCCGGCGATTTCGTTGCGAGTCCAAGCGAGCCGACCGTCACTGATCTGTTGCAGACGATGTTTTCCGTCACCATCGTGCATGGTGATTTGCAAGTTGAACCGCCCGCTTCCGCCGCCAGCCTGTTGGTAGGTACCCACGCCGACGACTTCTCGACCGGTGGTCCAAACTGTTTCACGGACTTTGGCGTCGAAGGCGGGACCGTGGGCGATTTCGTGAAGCACTTTTCGCAGTAGCGCTGTTGCTTGCGGCTGTGACGTGGGGCTTTTGTCGGACGCTCTCGATCTCTTTCGGTTGGAAACTGTCTGTGCACGCGGCTGGTTTCCGGCAGCTTTTGCATCAAGCTTTGACCGCGCCGCTGCGGCCGATTGGGAGCTGGCTGTTTCGCTGGAGGTCGGTTTGGAGCAGCCGGCCAGCAGGGCGATCAAGCACAACACGGCTGGTCGCCAGAAAGTTGGCGCGGCGAGTTTCACGGCGCTGGGGCGGGTCGACGGCCTGTGACGATCGATCTTCATGATCCGGTTGTGCCGGTTTTTTCAAAGATACCGCGTGTAACGTGCCGATGACCAACTACGAACTAGGGTCTGGCCCGGCTGTGCATGGACTGACATGTGGCATCCTCGGCCAATGACTCGTCGCTGTCGTGGGATCGTAGATTCCCAGGACGCTGCGAGTCCACCCAGATCGAACGGAACATTAACTACACAGTTCAGACCTAGATGTCTTCGGCAATCTCGCCGGTGACCAGTGGACTGACGCCCGATCGGCCGCCACCGATGGCCAGAACCGAAGGAACGGGGGAAATGATGAAACGAATCGTCACTCACATGTCGCTATTGGCGGCCACGGCGATCCTCGCCACCGGGTGTACACCGGTTCGCCACAATCTGCCTCCAGAGCAACGGCTGATGGAGCCGGGTCCCGGCGTCGGAGGTCCTGGCCCCGGTGTGCTCGGACCGCCCGCGATGGCACCCGGAATGGGCGGCGCCGTTCCCATGATGGGAGCCGCCGGCATGATGGGCTCGGCAGGACCGATGGCCGGACCGACCGCAAGTGCTGGTTCCAACGGAGTCGACCTGGTCGGTTACAGCGACTGCGGTTGTCAGAGCTGCAACGCAGGTGGCAACTGTATCACCGGCTACGGATCGAACATTCCATCGGGCGGTGGTGTGTTGACCAATATGAACATGACGCCCGGCGTGCCGCCAACCGTCCAAGTGACCTTCGGCCAACCCGAAGGGATGCAGGTGCGATACGACGCTTCCGGTTCCGGCATGTTTGACAGCGAACCGTTGATCCTGCCCGCCAAACAGAACTTTCCTCAAGGCGGATTGTATCGCGTCAAGCTGACCAACATTCCCAGCCGCGAGGGAGTCGAACTCTATCCTACCGTCGAATTGGCTTATGCGAATCCGCGAACGGGTGCGTACCTGGCTCACAATTCGGTTCCGATTCAATTCACCGAAGAAGACTTTGATCAAGTCCTGACGGGCAACTTCGTGACCAAGGTGATCTACCTTCCCGATCCTGACTTCGCAGGTCCGGCATTGGCGGGAATCGATACCCTGGTCAGCACGCGGCTTGATCCCAGCATCGACCCGATCGTCGAAGCCGACCGCCGCGGTTCGATCTTGGCCATCATCCGCTTGGGTGACAAAGACATCGAAATGGCCGGAGCTGGAGGGGCTGCTGCTGGCATGGCTCCGCCCGTCGCCGGATTGCCCGCGCCGTTTGCTCCGGCAATGACCGAAGGCTGCGGCGGACCGGGAACCAATGGTGGGGCACCGCTGCCACCGGCACTTCCCGGCATGATCGCCGGCGTCACTGCTCCGCAGTATGGCATGACCATGTCGGGCACACCAATCGGGTTGCCTGGACCGCCGCACATTCCGCTGGGACATCCGGCCGGCTTGAAGAAGCACGTGATGAAGAATCACACGCCGATGCACCTGCCGCGACCGGTCGACAAGCTGAAAGTCGGCGTACGGATGAACCCCGGCTACAGCTATCCGAATCCGGTCAGCCGGATCAAGATCACCGAGCAGAATGTGCACCCCGGTGTACCTTACGGCCGCGGGTTGTATCAGCACCACAGTCAAGCTGTTGATGCGAACAGCAATCCGTAAAGTCTGACAACAGAGAAAACCATCGAAACGCGGTGCAGAGTCGTTTTCTCTCACCGCGTTTCTTTCGGCAGTGACCCTGCCAGAAGCGGGAATCAACGAGGCCAACTAGCAACCGAGCCCATCCGTGACGCGAAAACAAAATGTCATCTCGCTGCGGTTTGTTGTGGCCGTGCTGCTGATCGCCGCGCCCGCGACGCTTTCCGCAGCCGATCCCTCCGATTACCTCAGCGACGCCGGCCAGCATCGGTTGTTTCGCGGATACATGCCGCCCGGCTCGATTGGCCAAGCCAGGTTGGCCGGTCGCGGGCCCATCGCGGGATACTTTCAACCGGTTGCTTTTTCGGGTCCGCAAGGTGTCCGCTTCGCTCTGCCTGATCAGGGTGTTTTCGGCGAGGGTCAGGATAGGCTGCAAGCAGGCATGTTGATCGGAGCGGTCTACCGTTTTCGTATCACCGGCATTCCCGGTGCCGTGGGGGCTGAGCTTTACCCGACCGTCGAATTGATCGATCGAACCTATCCGCCACCCGGTTTGGCAAACCGCTATCCGATTCCGATCAACCTGGATCAGGAAGACCTGGAAGCGGCGCTGGACGGAAAACTGGTGACCCGCGTGGTTGTCTTGGAGGATCCTCAAACGGCAATCCCGCTGGCTCAAAAGCCGACGGCTTCCAACGCCATTGAAGTCGCACAGCACCAAGATGCTTTGGAAGTAGCCGATCGGTTGGGACGTCCGGTCGCCATCGTTCGGATTGGATCGGTGACTCCTCCCAGTGCAACGGCGCTGATGCCTCAGTTTTTCTTTGGCTATCCAGCGTGGGCACCCGTTTTTCAACCGGAGTCGCCGGAACTTCAGCCCGAGTCGCCGGAACCGTTGCAACAAGCAAGCCTGCGGAATCCTTCCTTGGCGGAACAACCATGAACATCTCTTTCGATCGCAAACGGTTCGTCGTGACTCTGCTGGGCAGCTTTGCTTTGCTTGCCGGCGGATGCGCCATGCCGCAGATCAACGCGGATCCGACGGTCTTTGCAAAACCGCAGGCCGATACCGTGCCGGCGGCTCCGGCGGAAAAGGTTTCGCAAGTTTCCAGCCAGCCCTCACCCGCCGCTGCGCCTTTCGGTAGTGTGCCTCCACGACCGGCCGCGGCCCCCGATAACACTGCCAACGGATCGGTCGCGCAAGTGGGGCATTTCATTCCGGCGCGGTTGCAAGGAACATGTGCCTGCGGCGGATGCGGTCGGCAATCATGCGCCCAGGACTGCACACCGCATGGTTACGTCATGTGCTCGCCCCAAGGTTGGAACGCCTACGGAATCGATCCACAAGAGTTCTTGTGCGATGGCGGCGATCGTCACCCCCGAGCGGTTTTGCGACACGACGATTCGGTTGCCGGCCTCGGTTTGGAAGACACGGTCGTCCACTACACGACCGGCGCCGGCGATATCGAATTTCAGGCCAGCAACCGAACCTGCATCTACGCACCGCGATTCACTTCGGTGCGTCACATCACCGCTGCCGCTGCGGGTGGCCGGGCAACCGGTCTGAGTGGAATGGATCGCCCGATCGGGCCGATTCGCGTCGAACATGACCTGCCGCGTTTGGTGATGACCGAGACGACCGAACTGGGGCACGCCGATGTTGCCCGCCGCATCGACGCGATGCGAGAGCGTAATCGTGGTGTGCCGGTCGAACGAGTCCAGCAGATCGAGCAGGCTTCGGACGTGATGGCCGCCCTGGCGGCGCTCAGCTTGTATGATTTGGGT
Source organism: Rubripirellula sp. (assembly GCA_965222745.1). Lineage (GTDB taxonomy): Bacteria > Planctomycetota > Planctomycetia > Pirellulales > Pirellulaceae > CBDCUW01. The sequence goes on along the minus strand of CBDCUW010000005.1, from coordinate 2,361,941 downwards.
CAAACCAGCGACAGCCAGCTTGCCGTCGTTCAGCGACTCGCCCTGGCGGCTGTGCCGTGGACGATGGATAAGTCACTAGAAGTGGCGATCCAAGACTTGAAAGCTCCCACGTTGACACGAGACCAGCGGCTGGAAGCCTTCACCATTTACGAGTTCCCCGATGCGGGTCGGTTGCGTATCGTCAAGCTTGCCGACCGATCCGACGCGCTACCTGGAGAACTGGTGGAGTTCGCCATTCGCATCGAAAATGTTGGCGATTCCGCGGTGGATCACGTTGTCTTGACAGATAATTTGACCACACGGTTGGAATATGTTCCTGACAGCCAAAAGAGCGACGGCGCCCAGACGGAGTTCACCACCACCCAGAACGAAGGCCAGTCGCTGAAGCTGCAGTGGAAGCTTGTCGAGGAACTCAAGGTCGGCGAAAGCGTCACCATTCGCTTCCAGTGCAAAGTACGCTAGCGAAAATCTTTCTCTTTCTCGTTCCCACGCTCCGCGTGGGAACCCACGCCAGCCGCTCTGCGGCTACCCCCGTCCGCAAAGCGGACCAACTTGTGTTCCCACGCGGAGCGTGGGAACAAGAACAAGAGCGTGCGGCTTCGACGTCAACACGCTAGGATGAATGGGTTGCCAGCGAAGTCCTTCGCAGCCCTCTGAGGATCCATGTTTGTTCGTCTCGTTTCCTGTGTCTGCCTCACGTTTGCCGTTTCTCTGGCCGGTTGTCGGCAGAAGTACCGCGAGGATCTCGACTACTCCTACGAGGTTCGTCAGACGTGGCAGGTGGAGGATCTGAATTTTGGAGAGATCGTTCAGTTTGAATCGGTCTTCTGGGAACCCGATGATACGCTCTCGCTTCGTAAGGCGATTGTCGAAGACTCGATTTGCACTGGCCGGGATGTGTTGGAGATTGGAACAGGAACAGGACTCATTGCAATCTTGTGCCTTCAAAACGATGCCAGCCGAGTCGTTGCAACCGACATCAACCCGGCAGCGGTTGCCAACGCCCGATACAACGCCGCAGTCCTTGCGCCCGATCAAGTGTTGGAGGTTCGCCAGGTGCGCAAGGAATCACCCGGTGCGTTCGCGGTGATTGCCGAGCAAGAGAAATTCGATCTGATCATTTCGAATCCACCTTGGGAAGATGGCACGATTGCCAAGCCACTGGATCACGCGTTTTACGATCCCGGCTTTGCGCTGATGGATTCGATTCTGGATGGACTGCCGAAGCATTTGAAGCCGGGTGGCCGGTGCCTGTTGGCCTACGGACACGTGCCGGCAATCAAGCGACTGAAAGAGGAATCGCAGAAACGAGGTTATGAATTGGAGATTCTTGATGATCGCGATCTCGATTCATTGGACGAAAACTTTCTTCCCGGAATGCTGATCCAATTGCGGCCCAAGTTGGACACCACGATCGTTTCGGATGGAGAATTCAAGTCTCGTCCTGCCGCACCGTCGACACAGCCCGACACGGAAACGACGCAGCCAAGTGCTGAAACGACGCCGCAAGAGTGAGCCCTGTGCGGATGCGTCGGACCTTGTCATCGCAGCGGTAGCAAGCGCGGGCAGGGCGTGCCTTGTTCTTAACAGCCAGGCAGCCTGAACGGATTTGTTTGATCGTGATCGAAGAAAGGAGACGCTGCGGCGCATGCGCGCTACGGCGCGTCCTGTCAAGAGAGCTGCGATTCGTCGGAAAAAGTACCGGTTATTTGCCTTGCGAGCGCGCCGAGGTCGTCACTAACATAAAGTTATCTCACGACGTCTCATTCTTTCATTTATTTTTGGATCGTGCACCGTGCCTGATCACGTCGGGAGACCCCGTTACTCGCAGTCGGACACTTGATTGATGATCCACTACACCTGCGATCGTTGTAAACGCCAGATCAATACCACCGACCAGACCCGCTACGTGGTTCAAATCGAAGTTCAGTCGGCCATGGAAGGGCCGATCACCGAAATGGATGACGATGTTGACCAGCTCTCCGAGTTACATCAGATCCTCGAGGGCATTGCTGACGAAGATTTGGGATGTGATTTGCACGAATCGAGTCACCGAGGCCGATACGACCTGTGCCCCGAATGCCATCGGCAATTTTTGAAAAATCCACTGGGTCGCGATGCGATGCTCGCGTTGGGATTCAGCAATAACTGATTGCGTCTGCTTTCTCTGTCGTCCGGTTCTCCGAACCGGCACGTGCGATGCGATTTCGGAGAAATCGCCGACGGGTTCGTCATTGATGCTGAGATTGCGTCTTGCCAAGGGTCAGAAAGTCGTCGCGCCGGTCGACATAGTCCAACACGGCAACTCGAACAGGCATCGGCAGCTTTCGGATCTCCTTGTCAAAGTGTGGATCGGCGCGGGCGAGCAACAAGCGGTCGATCCAAACCACTTTCGGTTTGTCGGACGACCCGTCAAGTTTTGAGGCAACTTGCTGGATCAGCGCCGAAAACGCGTTGTTGGTCGCGGCCGGTTGATGCTGCATCGCCAGATCACGCAGCGCGTATTCCGCTTCGACCAACTCGCGGGCTTGTTGGGCAGCTTGCACGTCGTCACTTCGGTAGGTCGCGACGACGAAATGGGCTGATCCGAGTGTCTTGGTGACCGAATCCAAACCGGCAAACGTTTTCTGCTCGGATTGTGCGATCACCGAAACGTCCAGCAAACCACCGCGCCACTGCGGCGGCACTCGCAGCGTCAGCCGAAACGTCTTTTCACCTTCCAGAACTTGTTGTGCCGTCCAACGCAGTTTGAAAAAGACTCCCTGGCCCCGACGAATCGTGCCGGAGGCGGTGACGGCTTGAACGGGAGCGACCCGATCCAATTGGTAGCTGTCGACGTCCTTGTTGCCACGGTCAAGACCCGTATGGACTCTCGCCAAATGACCGTAGGCTCCGTCGATCGATGCTCCTGCCGAACGAGTCTTCTCGCTGGTCTTTTTGATCTGAATCGGGCCGGCGATGTCGCTGGCAACTTCTGTGCGGGGCGCGTAGTCGGCGACCGACAGTGACTTGTCGCGCGGCAGGCACTGCACCAGCCACTGGTCGATCTGGGGCGCACCCGGACTGGTGATCATCGAGGAGAGTTTTAGTTCCAACGTGACCAGCGAACTGTCGTTCGGCTGTTCCAGCGAAGGTGCAAGGCCCCCAGGAGATCGCTCGGCAGTTGGATGGGCTGCGGCAAGTGGCGGTAGGTCAAAGTGAATCAGCGGACTTTCCGCCGCCGCGGTTGCCGCCGAAACGAGCCCGACAATGACCAATACACATGCAAATCGCATCCTGTTCGTCCTCCCTTTCCATGGTGCTTGAAAACGGTCGATGGCCCACCAAGCCACCTGGGGTGCACTCGAAGGCAGCAAGCTGCCCGGCCGGATCATCCGGGTTTCAAATCGATAGAGCGATTTGAACGAAGACCGTTCCCTTCCCTGGAAAGGTGCCGACGCGATCGGTTTGCCTCGGCACTGCAACGTTAGAAGCAGCATCACCGGGCGGCAAATCATGTTTCGCCAGGTGGCTTGACCGGAGCCGCGATCGCGCTGCGGCGTGAAACTATTCTTCCAGCTCCAGCCCAGATTGGTTGCGTGGTTCTGGAAGGTCAAGTTTGTCGCGGCCCGTCTTTGTGAAACAGGCTGCTAGCTGTGCATTCGGGGCAGCGGGCTACCGGCTGCGATGATTTCACTTTCCTTGACGGACAGTTGGTCCAATCGTAACCGCACGCTGTCACGGTCGGCAAAGGTTTCGGCCAGCCGGACGTAGGTCGTGTGGTGCCGTGCTTCACTTTCAAACAGCCCGGCGTAGAAATCAGCGAGTTCGCCATCGCGGGGGCGAACGTGATCGGCAAGCAGGCTGAAACGTTCGCAACTGCGCGCCTCGATCAACGAGGCAATCAGCAAACGGTCGACGGCCCGGCCCGGTTCGGTGGCCGTGACCAGGCGGTTGAGCTCGCGACCGTAGGGTCCCGACGCCATTCGTCGAAAGGCGATACCGCGGCGGTCAAGCAACTGCAGCACCATCTCGAAGTGTTCCAGTTCCTCTTCGACGATTCGTGTCATTTCGCGGCACAGCTGGCGATGATCGGTATAGGCGTTCATCAAATTCATCGCCGTCGACGCCGCTTTGCGTTCACAATGCGCGTGATCGATCAGCACTTCGTCCAGGTGGTCGTCCACCTGTTGTAGCCAGCGGCCGGTCGTTTCCGATTGCAAGTGCAGCATCGCAGCATCATTCCTCGAACAGTGCTTTGGCAAACATCCCGGCGTCGAATTCGGCGATGTCGTCGATGCCTTCGCCCAAACCGACGAATTTTACCGGCAACTGAAACTGCTGACGGATCGGCAGGATCACGCCTCCTTTGGCCGATCCATCCAGCTTGGCAAGCACGATGCCGGTACAACCAGCCGCCTCGCTGAAGCCGCGAGCCTGGCTGATCGCGTTTTGGCCGGCGGTGGCATCCAGCACCAGCAGCACCTCGTGCGGCGCTCCCTCGCTCTTCTTTTCAACCACGCGGCGGATCTTCTCCAGCTGTTGCATCAAGTTCGTTTGTGTTTGCAGCCGTCCAGCGGTGTCGATGATCGCCACGTCGGCTCCCGTCTCGATCGCCTTTTCAACCGTTTGGTAAGCAACGCTGGCGGGATCGGCTTCGCTCTTGCCAGTCACGATGTCGCATCCGATACGGCCGGCCCAGACCGTCAGTTGTTCCACTGCCGCGGCGCGGAACGTATCGCCGGCGCCCAAGACGACTCGCCGGCCCGATTTTGTCAGAAAGTTCGCCAGCTTGCCGATCGACGTTGTCTTACCGCTGCCGTTGACACCGACAACCAGGATCACGGTCGGCCCTGGATCGGCGAAACGAATTTCGGCCGCCTCCTGCTCCAACATCGTTTGGGTTTGGCGGGTGATCGTTTCCAGCACCTCTTCCAGGTGCACCACGCGGGCTCTTAACCGCTTGGCAACGTCGTCGCGAATCGTTTCGGCCGGTTCGACACCCATGTCGGTACGAACCAATCGAGCAAACAGCTCAGCCAGAAAATCGTCATCGACCAACCGGCCTTCGCTTTTGAACAGGTCGCGAATGTCGGTGTTGAGCGCCTTGCGGGTTTTGGAAAGCCCGGCACGCATCTTCGAAAACAGGCCGCCCGATTTCGGTTTCGCTGCGACTTTGGTTTCCGACTGCTCGGCTGTTTCAGAGCTGGAGGCGGAATCTTCGGGGGCATCTTTCTTCGAACGCCAAAACGCCATGGCACGATTTGCAGGTTGGTGGAAGGGACGGGGAGGATCGTGACGGTTGAAGCGATTGTTGCCGTGGGAAGCTCCGGCAGCAGCTTGCCGAACTGCCAGGTCGGTGCTCGGTATGCGGCGGATCACAAACTTTGACGATCGCAACGAACAGACCAGCAGATTTTGCCCGAAGCCAGGCCAAACCGGTAGGAGGGCCGGCATCCATCTCCCCGAAGTCCCCTGGCAAGGGATGCAGATCCGGCCTTGCAACGCGTTTGTGCCTCACAACCGGAACACCCCGATCAACGCGAAGAGGCCGAACAACGAGGACAACAGGTCGATGTGGAGCAACGGGCGCCCTTTTCGTGACGCTCACCTGCCGACCGGACGAGCAGCGATTATCGGCTTATTTTCCGCTTCGCGACGCCCTTTCCGGCATCGCACTCCGATACCAGACCCTGATGACTGGGCGCGGACGGGAAGTCACATGCCGAGATGATCAACTTGATCGTCGCGGTTGACTTGGCCTCGAGCGACCGGCCGCGGGAACTGTTTCCGCGTATTCCGACGTCGATTCACGGTCGTTCGGATCCGCGCCGGTGCCTTGCAAGATCACCCGATAGGAAAATGGGGAGTTAATAAAGCAAATGAAGCTTAGCAAATTAGCTCTGGTTGCTGCGATCGCTTGCGGAACTTACGCAGGCAACACGTTTGCAGATCAGACAAACGAGATCCAATTGGTTTCTCATTGTGCGGCCGCCGCCTGCGATTGCGGCGAACCGGTTTGTGGTTGTGAGCCGTGCGCAGATAATTGTTGCGATACCGATTGCTGTGATTCCGGATGCGATAACGGATGCTGCGACTCGGGTTGCTGTGATTCCGGATGCGATTCTTGCTGCGATTCCGGATGTGGATTGGGCTTGGGCGATTGCCTGACAGGCAACTGCCTGACGGGAGACTGCTGCCTGGGCGATCCCTACACTTTGTTCGGTGAGCATTGTGGATACGCCGCTGGCGGTTGGGTCCAATTGGGCTACCACAACAAAGCGAACTCGCTTTTCAATAGCCGTCCCGACGAACTGCAACTGCATCAAGCCTGGTTGTGGGCCGAAAAGGCAATCGATACTCGCTGCGGATTCGATATCGGTGGCCGTATCGACTACGTCTACGGTACCGACGGGCCGGATACTCAAGCTTTCGGTACCACCCCTCGCGGTTGGGACAACAGCTGGGACAACGGCAATGACTACGGTCACGCCTTGCCGCAGTTGTACTTGGAAGCTGGTTACGGTGACCTGTCGGTCAAGGTTGGACACTTCTACACCATCATCGGTTACGAAGTCGTTCCTGCCCCCGGCAACTTCTTCTATAGCCACTCTTACACGATGTACAACAGCGAGCCGTTTACCCACACCGGGTTCTTGGCGACCTACGATCTTTCCGAAGATATCGACGTGTTCGGTGGTTACACCCTGGGATGGGACAGCGGTTTTGATGACAACGGTGACTCGTTCCTGGGCGGTTTCTCTGCCGCTTTGACCGACGATCTGACGATGACCTACGCGACCATTTTCGGCCGATTCGGCGAAGCTCGCTTCAACGGCGTCGAAACGGGATACATGCACTCGCTGATCTTTGACTACGCGGTCAACGATAGCCTGCAGTACGTCCTGCAAAGCGATTACCTGGACACCGAAAACAACGCCAACGCCACCGTTCGCGATACCTTCGGCGTCAACAATTACTTGATCTACACGATCAACGATTGCTGGGCTGCTGGTGCTCGCTTTGAGTGGTACGAAAACGAAGGTGTTTACACCAACCCTGGTGCTGAAGCCGATATCTATCAGCTGACCTTCGGTTTGAACTACCGACCGCACGCCAACGTCATCGTTCGTCCGGAAGTCCGCTTCGATTGGGTCGAAAACAACACCGCCGTTCTGGCCGCCGGCAACCAAGTGGTTGAGTCGGGTGACGATCAGACCACCTTCGGTGTCGACACGATCCTCACTTTCTAAGTGGAACCGATTCGATTCGCACCCGCGAATCACCTGAAAACGCAAACCCGGTCGCCTCACCTTCGAGGCGATCGGGTTTTTTGATGCGCCCACCCGATCCTCCGCCATCGTAGCCCGGCCGTCCCCGCCGTTCCGTCACGACCGGGACGGTCGTGCTACGAAATCCCCCAATCTCCGCTAGCAAAATACTCGTGCTCCTGCTCGCAGCATTTTGTGGCGAGTACTCTCTGATTTGGTACCACCCACCTACTTACTCACCCACCTACTTACTCTCCTCTGATTTGGTACCACCCACCTACTTACTCTCCTGATTTGGTGCCACCCACCTACTCTGATTGGTGCCACCCACCCAATCTCCCACCCAATCTCCGCTCGGCGTAGCGCGGCGGTCCGTGCCGTCAGTCACGACCGTCCCGGTCGTGCTAGGAAATCCCCCAATCTCCGCTTGGCCAAGACTATCCGGGCCTCACCCGTCGACCATTTGCCCTCCCGAAGGCCGCGACACTTGCCCAACCGGAAAAGTTTCTCAGTGAATGTTGATTTGGGGGGTCTGGGTTGTCTTTGTAGATGCGGCAAAGGTGAATTTTAAGGCGGGCCCTTTCCGATACGCAGGAACAGGCAATTGAACTGTCGCTAACGGAGTTCTTGATTGGAACGTACCTGCGGCCTGGCGGACGACTGCCGCGACAAGCTTGATTGTTAGCGACGAAATCAAAAGATTGACGATTGTCACAAATACAGGGATTGGAGTCCACCAAATGTATCGTATTGGATTGGCGCTGCTGACGTCGCTAGGTGTCGGAGCGATGGTCTCGGCCGAAGGCGTCCAAAACGCAGCCTACTACGCGAGCGATTTGGAGCAGGGGCAAGTCGCACAGGTTTCCTATTGCGGTTGCGGCGAAGCAGCTTGCGGTTGTGCCACCAGCAGCTGCGACAACGGATGTTGCGATAGTGGATGTGACGGTGGCTGCGGTGGCTCCGGATTCGGTGGCGTGTTCGATGACGGCTTGCTGGGCGAGTGTTGCCTGGGGGATCCCTGGTCGCTGCTGGGTGAACATTGTGGATTTACCATGGGCGGATGGGCACAGCTTGGGTACCACAGTGCCAACCTGCCGCTGTTCAATAGCCGCAAGCATGAGTATCAGTTGCACCAGGCATGGCTCTACGCCCAGCAGGCGATTGATACTTCCCGTGGATTCGACATCGGCGGCCGGTTCGACTACATCTACGGTACCGACGGCCCCGACACGCAGGCCTTCGGCATCAACAACGGCCACTGGGACAATTCCTGGGATCATGGTGCCGATTATGGCCATGCGATTCCGCAGGCTTACCTGGAAGCTGGCTACGGCGAACTGACTTTCAAGGTCGGAAAATTCTTTACGATCATTGGTTACGAAGTCGTTGCCGCGCCGGACAACTTTTTCTACAGCCACGCCTACACGATGTACAACAGCGAACCGTTCACTCACACCGGTGCGCTGGGAACTTTGGCGCTGAACGATGACTTGGAGGTCTTCGCCGGTTGGGTGCTCGGTTGGGACAGCGGATTCGAGGACAACGGCGATGCGTTCCTGGGCGGAACATCCTTTTCGCTGAATGAAGACATCAACATCATCTCCACCACGGTGGCGGGCCGTTTTGCCGACAACGCCGGCGGTGACGAACGCGGTTACATGCATTCGTTGGTTATGGACGTGACGTTGACCGACAACCTGCGGTACATCTTTCAAAACGACGTTTTGGATACCGAAAACAACGCCGGCCAGACCGTTCGTGAAACCATCGGGATCAACCAGTACCTCATTCGCACCATCAACGATTGTGTCTCGCTGGGAACTCGTTTCGAGTGGTGGAATGTGGAGGCGGACAGCCAAGGTTACTACGGCGCTCGTGCTCCCGCTGGATTGGCCGCGGTCGCGTCGGGTGACTACGACATCTTCGCTCTCACCCTGGGCATGAACTACAAGCCGCACGCCAACGTGTTGATTCGTCCCGAAATCCGCTGGGATTGGGTCGACGGCAGCAACACGAACCTGGCGATTGCCGATATCACACTGCTGGAAGGAAACGAGGAACGCCAAACCACGTTCGGCATCGACACGATTTTCCTCTACTAGCAGCTTCTGTCCGCGGGAACGATCACCCGTGAAACCACTCGACAAGCTGGCCCCGGTTAAACAAGACAGGGCCGGCTTTTTTAATGCAAAGCCTCGACCCGCTTCTCATTCGTGCTATTCGGTTGATTCGTGGTCCATTCTGGCGCCCCTTGTCAGCGAGGAAATTTGCCGCGAGGGTGCTCTTTGGCAGTCAAGGTTGAACGAAAAGCCCTTATCCCTGGCTAACGCAAAACCGCTCGAATTCGGTTTTTTACGAGCTGCTTAAACGGTAGGCGGAAGTCTGCATTGGTTGCCCGCACTCCAGGCATGTCAGATTCCGGTGGCCACGCGTTCTCCATGATTTTGAAAAATTTTCAAAATCATAAGTTCTTTATTATCAGTATCTTGCGTCGAAAAGATAAGCTTGCTGGTTCGCTTTGGCCCATCTGTTGCGTTCCGCCCAGCCATCGAGCGGACTTGTTTGCTCCCATTACCTTTCGAGCGATTTTTGATGGCCCGGGCAGGAGTTGATGGCGAGACCGATGGATTGCCGCTCGACGTGGCGAGAGGCCTGCAAAGTCGCGGCCTGCTCGACTTTCCGGTTTCACCTCAGAAGTAAGGCGTTGAAGTTGATGAATCACACGTTATTTCGAGCACCACTGCTCACTCTCGCGCTCCTCATCGGTGTGATGGGGTTCGCCATGGCACTCGCCCCGGCGGTTTCGGCTCAGGCCGACGAAGCTGTCGCCCAGGAAGTTGCTGAAGTCGCTGCACCAGCTGAAGAAGAAGTGGCGGCGGCCGAAGACCTTGGCGTTGGCTATGCGCTCGACAATGCGGTCTTGTTCATTTGTGCGGTCCTCGTTTTGTTCATGCAGGCCGGTTTTGCGATGGTCGAAGCGGGGCTGAACTCCGCCAAGAATACGGTCAACATTCTCTACAAGAACGTGATGGACTTGTCGGTCGGCGCGCTATTGTTCTTTGTGATCGGTTTCGGGCTGATGTATCCCACCAGCTACATGTCGGAAACGCAAGCCGAAGCGGTGAACAAGTATTTTGCATTCGGCGGCACGGGCATCTATGAAGCGGCAGCCGATCGAACGTTTTCGCCTCAAGCCGATTGGTTCTTCCAAGCCGTCTTTGCCGCGACCGCCGCGACGATCGTTTCGGGTGCGGTTGCTGGTCGAATGAAGTTCTCCGCTTACCTGGTTTACAGTGCTGTCCTGACGGGATTGATCTATCCGATCAGCGGTTATTGGAAGTGGGGTGGTGGCTGGCTTGCCGACATGGGATTCCAAGACTTTGCCGGTTCAGCCGTCGTGCATGGTGTGGGCGGTTTCGCTGGCCTGGCCGGTGCGATCATCTTGGGCCCGCGGTTGGGTCGTTTCACCGCCGATGGCAAGTCGGTACCGATGCCCGGACACAACATCACCTTTGCCGCTCTGGGTGTATTCATCCTGTGGGTCGGCTGGTACGGCTTCAACCCCGGTAGCCAATTGGCGTTCCAAGGTACGGGTGACATCGACGCGTTTGTCCTGATCGCTGTGAACACGACGCTTGCCGCCGCCGCCGGCGTGGTGACCGCGACATTGATCAGCTGGGGCCTGTTCTCCAAGCCTGATCTTTCGATGAGCCTCAACGGTGCATTGGGTGGATTGGTCGGGATCACCGCCTGCTGCGATTGCTTCTCGAACATTTGGGCGATCGCGGTGGGTGCCATCGCGGGTGTCTTGGTCGTTGCCGGCATCGTCTTGCTGGACAAGTTGAAGATTGACGATCCGGTTGGTGCATGGCCCGTTCACGGTTTGTGCGGCATCTGGGGTTGCATGGCGATCGGTATCCTGCCCAACAGCCACTTGGCCGCCGGCAGCACCAGTTTCATGACTCAGTTGATTGGCACCGCGTCGATCTGCGGTTGGGCATTCGCGACGATGCTGGTCGTGTTTGTCGCGTTGAAAGCTGTTGGCCTGCTGCGAGTTTCGGCAGAGGAAGAGCAAGCTGGTTTGGATGTTTCCGAGCACGGCATGCACGCTTACCCAGCCGACCTGGCTCGAAGTGCCGCTAACTAAAGGGAAACAAACGGTCTACCCACCGCAGTCCCGTCGCCGATCCCTCGCGGGTCCGGCGGCGGGACGCCCGGTGAGGGCAGAGTTTTAACAACATTTGGACTTCTCGGCTCTTGCCTGGGCCAGAAGATGCCCTGTAACCCAACGAGCGTCCGCCTCGCTCGTTTGGGTTCAGGGTCTTCTAAGCCTGAGCGAATCCGGGAACGTTTCCACGGAGCCGGCCTCTATGGGGGTCGGCTCTTTTTGATTTGCTGCTAAGATTCGTTCACGTCGCCGCCGGCAACCGGCCTGTTTTGCCTTCCTGTTCAACGTTCTCTAGCAAGACTTGCATCCCGTGAAGCTGATCATTGCCATCATCCAGCCCGGCAAACTGGAAGCTGTGAAGGAGGCTTTGACGAAGGTCGAAGTGTTTCGGCTGACCGTCATCGATTGCCAGGGATTCGGCCGCCAAAAAGGTCAGACCGGCGTTTATCGCGGGCACCAGTTCAGCGTCAATCTGCTCCGCAAAGTGCAACTGCAGATCGCCGTCAACGAAGAGTTCGTGCAGCCGACCATCGACGCCATCCTGGAAGGCGGCCGATCAGGCGAAAGCGGCGAAATCGGAGACGGAAAGATCTTCGTCCTCCCCATGGACGACTGCATCCGCATCCGCACCGGCGAACGCGGCAACGAAGCAATTTAGGTTGCCGAGTGAAGTAGGGCCGGTTCCACCGGCCGAGAAAATTGTGGCCGGTGGAACTGGCCCTACCGTACTTCGTGGTCAATGATTCTCGGCGTCAGCAGAGCAATTCGACGAGAGTCAGAAATCCCATCCGCAGCCGAGGTGCGACTGACCGAAGAGGACGGCGAGCCAGCGGCATCGGTCACGTTGACCGAAGTCTCAAGCGGAGAATCCATTGTGCGTTCGATCGATGCAACCGCGGCGAGTTCCAGAATCGCGAAGCGATGGTAGGCGTTAGCCTCGGACGCGAGTCCAAGGTCAAAATAGCCAAAACACATTGAGTCGCGCAGCGACGGCAGGAACTACGCGACGATCTCTTCTGCAAAGACATATCGCTCATCGAACTGCCCCTGTCGTCGCTCCGCGACTTCCGCAATCAACGAAATCCCCACATGGGACTTGCGTCCCATGCTATAGCATATCGTTGCTTCGCAACTGCTTATCGTAAAAGACACAAACTCGCGTCGGGTGTGCCAAGAAAGCTTGGGAAGGAGGAATGAGATGTAAACAACAACTTTGAAATCCTTCATCGGAACCTTGCGGGTGAGAATCCCGTCCAGTAGAGCCTGACTAGCAACTGGAAGCGAGTCTTGCGTGGTGTCGGGTGACCGGCCCTGCGAAGCGTAGACAGCGAGTCCGAAAGCCATGCTATTGAGCGTCGAAAGAGTGGATCGTGGGAGCCTCTGCCTTCCGATGACCAGGGGCCACGCTGCAGCACTTTATGGTCTGGTGCAAGCAGTCCTGCCGGCGTCAGTTGGAACATGGCAAACGGAGAATTGAGGTTCCCCAGGAACTTGGGAGATCCTGTTGTCTCCTCAGCGAAATCCCGGACGGAGATACCGGGTCAACAACTCCAGGCCTTGGCGGCTCACTCGTCCGCCAAGGAGCGAAAACAACGAGTGAACGTTGAGGTATCGCCAAGCGAAGGAAACGAAGTGCGGCGAGATGGACAGCAGGAAGTCATAGCGTCTTGATAGTACTGATGAAGCTGGCGAACTTCACCCCGTTGGAGCCAGTGGAGGGAAGCGAGACGTCGAATCATGGAACCGTTTTTGAGAAACACGACGAATGCCTCGAAATTCGAATACCGTGTCCACGAAACAGGAACGGATAGCAACGTTGGCGAAGCAGTCACCCGAGATGGCTTTCACTTCGCTCGCCTATCTGATGGACATCGATTGGTTAAAGGAAGCGTATAGACGTACTCGCAAGGACGGCGCAGTTGGCGTGGATGGAGTGACCGCGGAAGAATACGAACAGGATCTGGAGGGCAACCTCCGGAGCCTGCTCGACCGCGCGAAGTCTGGCACGTACAAGGCGCCTCCCGTGCGGCGTGTGCATATTCCCAAAGGCGGCTCTACTACTGAGACTCGTCCGCTCGGAATTCCCACTCTTGAGGACAAATGTCTTCAGCGTGCGGTGGTTATGCTGCTGGAACCGATTTACGAACAGGACTTCTTGGACTGCTCGTACGGCTTCCGGCCTGGCCAATCAGCACACGATGCGCTTGCATCGCTTCGTGACCAAACGATGCGCTGTCGGCCTAAGGGCGGCACAGTTTTGGAAGTCGATGTCCAGAAGTTTTTCGATAATCTGGATCACTCGCATCTCCGGCAGTTTCTTCGACTGAGGGTGCGTGATGGCGTGTTGCGACGTCTGATCGACAAGTGGCTCAAAGCGGGCGTGATGGAAGATGGTAACGTGAGTTACCCAGACTCCGGGTCGCCCCAAGGTGGTGTGATTTCACCTTTGATTTCGAACGTGTTTTTGCACTACGTGCTGGACCTGTGGTTCGAGAATGAAGTGAAACCGCGTCTTGCCGGTCCTGCCTTCCTCATCCGCTACGCGGATGATTTCACGATTGGGTTTCGCGATCAGCGTGACGCCGAACGTGTCATGGAAGTCATCCCGAAGCGATTTGGCAAATACGGTTTAACCGTCCATCCCACCAAGACGAAAATGATTCGGTTCCGCCCCCCTTCGTCTCGGACGAAGGACGACAATGGTCCGGATGATCGACCTGGTACGTTTGACTTTCTTGGCTTCACCCACTACTGGGCTGTGTCCTTGAAAGGCTACTGGGTGGTGAAGGTCAAGACCGCAGCCGATCGCTTTACTCGGGCTGTACGCAGCATCGACAAGTGGTGCCACGACAATCGTCACTTGCCGCTGGCTGAACAGCAACACAAGCTGAACCAGAAGCTACGTGGACACTATGGGTATTACGGGGTCACGGGTAATTCGGATGCGATGAAACGTTTCCACCACGAAGTCGAGAATCGGTGGCGTAAGTGGCTTAATCGCCGCAACGGCCGCCGCGCGATGCACTGGAGGAGATTCTGTTCTTTGCTCCGCCGTTACCCGCTTACTCCGGCTCGTGCTCTGCGTTCACAGCTTCTTCGCGCAGCAAAGCCGTGATTTGAGGAACCGTATGCGCTAATGCGCGCACGTACGGATCTGTGGGAGCCCTGGGTGAGCAATCACCCAGGGCCACCCGATTTGGACAAACACCAGCGAGTTCTTCATCGCTGGAACTCACCGAGGTCTGGTTCACCGAAGCGTGTTGGCAGTCAGAAAACTGCCGTTGTTGGGTGCTGGACAAATGGTCATGTTTGGTGAGTTGGTCCATCAGCTCCTGGATTTTCGCTTTCAAGATCTCGAATGGCCGGCACAGGAGGTGTGAGCTTCTGGCATAATCCGGAGACGAACGGGCTATCGGACGCTGTGATCTGGGAGAGTTTGATGAGCGGCTCATGTTTTCCATCTCGATGTTTCAGGTATCTAGGCTTGATTCTTTTGTCGGGCCTCTGTTTTGCGAGTGTCGCTTACGATCAAACGATCCAGCCAGACGACGAGCAGGAATTCAGTGACGAATCTCTACGCTACGGGGCCTACAACAGAGGGATGGCGTCGTCAGATATTCCGGAGGAATTTCAAACAACGCTGACCGAGATGCTGGCGGAAGTCAGTGATTTGGACGACGAGTTTGAACGCGTTTTGAATCAACGGCGCCAACAGAGTCCATGGCTCGATCAAGCACTGGACGATCCAGAAGGGACACCGCTGTTAACCGATGATGGTAACCTTCCGGGGCCGACCACGCGTGAATTGGTGCGTGCTCTTCAACCGCTGTATGACGCTTTTGTGGCTGACTACGAGCAGAATTCGAGCGATTCCGTCGTTGACAAGAAAATCGCAATTGACCGTTTTCGAAAGGTGATGACGGATGTCTGCATCGGCGATCCACCCGACAAGGACTCGATAGCGCAAATACAGGCGGCGTTCGAGGCTGGTGATGTTGACCCGATCACGCTTTACCCGTTGTTGAACTACCAATCGCTCAGCGCCAGAGTGCGACGTCAGTGCCTGCAAAGCGTTGCTGCGGCGCTCAAGCTTCGTCCTTGTTCCAGTTTGACAAAGTTCATGCTGGTTTCGGCGATGCGTACGATGGTTATCTCCAACGACGATCGAATTCGATGCACGGTTGCGGCAATCGAATCGGTAGCAGAAGTTTTGCAGCAACATCATTCTGTTGGTCCGCAGCTCGACTACTTCATCTACAACGTTACCGCGGTAATGAACCCGGCGGGGTACATCGATTATCTGACGAAGGTGTTGGAGCAAGATACCAAGATAGTACCGGCGCACCTGCGACACTATCTGGTCTCCGGCGTTTACGAACGAATCGCAATGACTGCGAGGGGCTCCGACTTCATCAGCAATGTTGCCAGGGAGCAACTCAAGGTTTTTGAAGGCAACATTTCGGTTGAGAGTCTCCATCTGCTGAAAGCCTGGTCGTTGGCGCCAAACCACCCGTTGTATCCCAAAGAACTGCTTAGCAATGAAATGAGGTCGGGGACAACTCCGCTGTCCACACTGCAGTGGTACCGAATCGCGTTGTCGACTCAGGCCGATGCTCGCTCCACGACCAAAGCAATAACGCGAGCGTTGCAGCCTCGTTGGGGAGGTTCGATGCAAAGCCTTGAGGAATACTCAAAGCAATTGATTGCCATGGGAAAGAAGCCGGGCGTACGCTTGCTGTTTGACATTCCTATGACGGTCTACTTCGGCGAACGATCGTTGGGCCCCAGCACAAGTGTCGATACGGAGTTTGATGAATTGCTGCTGGAGCTTCTCGACCACTGGGAGGCTTTGAATGGCGATCAGCCCGATAGCCGTCTACGAGCAAGCCAGGCGATCATCATTGTTCGACTTCTTTGGGACGCTGGTGAATTGGATCGTCTGGACGAGTTCATGGACCGGTATCAGCAGACCTTTGAACACGATCAGTGCTATTCGCTTCTCGTCCCCGCGTGGTTGGTTGACCAGGTGATGGCCGTGCGCAAGCATTATCCCAGTGAGGCGTGGGACGTACTGCAGAAGGAATTGCTTGTCGGCCCTGAAACCTTTGATGAACAACGTTGGGAAAGGATCAACAAGGCGATGAGGACGGTTCGAGAGCTTGTTCCTCAGCCGTCGAACGACGCGGAGGATTCCGGCGAATCCCGCGAGGTTGGTGAAGCGGCCGACGGAGCCGACGAGAACCAGCCGTCGGTCGCCCGACAACTGCTTCACCAATACGAGGTTCTCCACAATAAGATTCGAGCCTACCACGATGGTGAAGAAGTCGATTTCATTCTCGGTGGCAAGATAGCTCTTACGCGTGTTGGCTACGGTGCGATCCAATTCAACGACGACTCAATTGATATCGACGTCAGCTGTCAGAGCAACAGGCTTATCTTTTTCACCCCTCTACGTTTTCAGCTTCCATTGGTTGTTGAAATGGACGTTGTTCAAGGAGAATGTGACGCGGATGCTTATGGCATCGCCCTGTTTGTTGGTCCGGTCAGCACGGACTCCACCGCATCCAGTTTCTCTGGCCGTTCGCTGCGCTATGCAACGGCTTTCTCTATGGCCATGCAGGATCGGTTGCCGTCGGAGTTTCTTACTGGGGAAAATTTTGTGCAGAAGCAACTTTCCTCAACGCCCGAAAAAGCAACATTGAAAATGGAGGCGAGATCGACTGGTACTCGATCTTATGTCAACGACGAATTGATCAGCGAAACCGACTATCCGCTCAGGACTGGCGGTAACATTCAATTTGGGCGTTGGTCGAACGGTCTTTTCGACCGCCGGCCGGCCAAATCAGCTAGCTACAAAATCACTAGCATTCGTGTACGCAGGCTGGATTCAGGCAGCAGCGGGAAACAGTGATTGTTGTGGTTGGTTGGCAGTCTCGTGTTCCAGTCGCCCCATTTCAGTGACGATTGGTGTATTCTTGACGGCTTGTCCGACCGCTGATTCTCTCCGGAGGTAGGAAAGTATGCGTTTCGCTTTGTTGGTTTGCGTTGTCCTTTCGCTTGTTCTGTCGGCTGGTGTTGCGGTTTCTCAGGATGCTGCGGCCCCGTCTGCCAAACATTTGTTCATTCTTTCGGGGCAGTCGAATATGCAGGGGCTGCGGCCCGATGAGTCGTTCACTCCGACTGTAGAAGCGGCTCTGGGGAAAGAAAATGTCATCGTCGTGATCGATGCGTTGGGTGGGCAACCGATTCGTCGCTGGTACAAGAAGTGGAAGCCAGCTGAGGGTGATCAGCCGAAGGCGACCGGCGATCTGTATGACCGGCTGATGAAGAAGGTCAACGCAGCAGCCAAGGACAAGCAGCTTGCTTCGGTGACGTTCGTTTGGATGCAGGGCGAACGCGATGCGAATGAAAAGCACGGCAAAGTCTATGCGGCCAGCCTCACCGGGTTGTACGATCAGCTGAGTGCCGACTTGAATCGCAAAGATGTGAATTTTGTCGTTGGCCGGTTGAGCGATTTTGATATGCAGAATCGGCGATACGCGCATTGGACGATGGTCCGCGCCGCCCAGGTTCAGGTGGCCGAGTCGCATCCGCGCGGCCGCTGGGTCGATACCGACGACTTGAATGACGGCAAGAATCGCCGCGGAAAGGAGATCAAAAACGATCTTCACTATTCCGCCGAAGGTTACAAAGTCCTGGGCAAACGTTTTGCCGACGAGGCGATCGAGCTGATTCGTGCCAACGACAAATGATTCTGTCAGCGTGCCGGGAGTGTCATTGGCCGAGAAGTCGGCAGCGTTCGCGCGGTGCGCTGCTGGCTCCCCTGCTCTGTTTCGTTGCCGATCTTGGCGGTCGCCTGCTGGGCAAACTGGTGCATTTTTGTCATGACGTTTGGGTTGTGTGCCGAAACGTCGGTCGATTCCTGTAGATCGGTACTCAGGTTGACAAGTTTTCCTGGCCGGCCTTTGGCTTGGAAGTCGACGGTGTCCCATTTCGGGTAGGTCGACTCCAGCGGCAAATGCCATTTCCAATCACCCCATCGGATCGCCTGGAGTTGTCGGCGTCGGTAGTAGTAGAGGACTTCGTAGGGTGAGGTTTGTTGGGATGGATCGGTCAATAACTTCGAGATATCAAAGCCGTCGATCTTCACGCTGGGCAATGTCGCACCGGCCAACTCGCAGAACGTTGGCAGAAAATCCATCGTGGTTGTGACTTCGCGACAAACGGTTCCCGGTGCGATCTTGCCGAGCCAACGAGCGATCATCGGCACGCGCATGCCGCCTTCCATGGTGGTGCCTTTTCGGCCGGCAAGCGGTGAGTTCGATCCGCCGTTGCGCCCGTTGGAACCATTGTCTGACGTGAAGATCACGAGCGTGTTTTCCGCAAGTTCATGCTGCTGCAGACAATCGATGATTTTGCCGGTCGACCAGTCGATCTCTTCCACCGCGTCACCGTAACGACCGTTGTTGCTCTTGCCATGAAACTTTTTGGACGCGAACAGGGGCAAGTGGGGAAACGTGTGCGGCAGGTACAGAAAGAAAGGCTGGTCGCGATTCGACTCGATAAAAGCGACAGCCTGTTCGGTATAGCGCCGGGTCAATGTCGATTGATCGGCCGGCGCCTCGATCACTCCTTGCTGGTCCACCAGCGGCAACGGGGGATCGCCTCGGCCTGCATGCTGCATGTCGTTGGAATAGGGAATGCCGTAGTAGCGGTCAAAACCATGAGCCGTCGGTAGGTGCTGCGGTTGGTCGCCGAGGTGCCATTTGCCGATACAGGCGGTAGCGTATCCGGCCTCTTTCAACATCTCGGCAATGGTGACTTCGGCTGGATTGAGTCCTCGCCGGCTGCGCGGAATCAGTACCCAATGACCCGTTGCATCCTCGTGCATTCCGACTCGCCGCGCGTAGCATCCCGTCATCAAGCTGGCACGCGAGGGAGTGCACACTGGGCTGGAGGAATAGAAGTCGGTAAACCGCATCCCTTCCTCCGCCAGCCGATCGATGCGCGGCGTCCGGTTTTTGGTCGATCCGTAACAACCCAGGTCGCAATACCCCAGGTCATCACAGAAGATCACCACGTAGTTCGGCGGTCGGGCTACCGAGGGAGCGACAAGCAGCAGGGTCAGCAGGAGCGGCAGGGCGATTCTCATGAATGGATTTCAATGGAAGAGGGGGCTTTTGATTCCAACCTGGGCTCTCAAGTCGGTGGATTTCAGGATCGCCGACTTGGGACAAGCCGGCCTACGTTGAACTACCGCGCCTGCGACGTTCCTTCGGCGATAGCGTTCATCAAGACTTTCAGTTGGGCCACTTTTTCCGGGTGTTTTTCCGCGAGGTTATTTTGTTCGCCGATGTCGGCGGCCAAGTCGTAAAGCTCTTCGGTCTCCTGACGCGATCGGTCTTGTGCATAGCCAGGCACACTGTGTTTGGCCTGTAAAAACTTCCAGTTGTTCTGTCGAACTCCGTTGCCTTGATAGAAAAAGGTGGTTCGTTTGCCCTGTTCGTTATTGCCCAGCAGCAAATCCGTTTGGTCAACACCATCGATCAGGCGGTCGCTTGGAACGTCGTAACCTGCCAGCGTGGCAAAGGTCGGCAAGAAGTCGATCGTTGCAAAGACCGCGTCAGAAACTTGCCCCGCGGGCACGCGTCCTGGCCAGCGAATGATGCAGGGAGCTCGCGAGCCGCCTTCGTAGCACGAACCTTTGCCTTCGCGAAGCGGTCCCGAATCGCCCCAGAAAATCGATCCTTCGGGGTGTCCCTTCTTTTTGTTCGTGTAGGCCGGTTGGTTCCAAGGGCCATTGTCCGTGGTGTAGATGACCAGTGTGTTGTCCCGCAGGCCGAGGTTGTCGACGGTATCAAGCAATCGGCCCGTTTCCGCATCAAACTCTTCGACCACGTCGCCGTAGAGTCCCCCTTTCGATGTGTCTTTGAATTCTTCCGAAGCATCGATGATCGTGTGCATCATCGTATGGGCGACATACAACACAAAAGGTTTTTCTTTGTCGCGGCGGTTGTTCAAGTAGTCGATCGCTTTGTCGGTGTACAGTCGAATCAGGCTGCCCATGTCGCCGGTCTTACCGGCCGGATCGTTGTTTTCGTGAAACGCGACACGCCCACCGTCGTTCGCGCCCAGCGTACCAAAGTAGTAGTCGAAACCTTGAGCATTGGGCATACGATCGACGATCGGTTTGCGGTTGGAGACATCCCACTTGCCGATGCAGACGGTTTCGTAACCGGCGGTGCGAATCAGTTCGGCAAAGGTGATTTCATCGGCCGGCATTCCCCAGCCTTTGCTGCGAATCGGATAGCGTCCCGTCAGAAGCGCCGAACGGGAAGGGCCGCAGACGTGTTGTGAATAAAAATTGGTAAACCGTGTTCCCTCTTTCGCCAACTGATCCATTCGAGGTGTGCGGTTGTTTTTCGATCCGTAACAGCCCAAGTCGGCGTAGCCTTGGTCGTCGGTAAAGATGATCAAGATATTGGGTTGCAGCGGTTCGGCAGCCGGCAAATCGGCGACGGCGGTGAACAAGAACAGTGCAACGGGAAAGAATCGGCCGAGGGTACGCATGGTGGTCGACTTTGGCAGGAGGGGCGGTTTTGTTGTTTGGCAACACGAATTGTAAGTGATCGCAGTGCCATCGCGGGCGTCGCTGGTCCTTTAGGAATTGTTCGGAAATAACTTCGTCATTTGACAACACTCTCCCTTTGGGAGAGTCGGGCGAGTCGGGCTCTCAGGCCCGGAGAGGGTTTGCCCAACATGCCCTCCCCGGCCGCTACCGCGTCCGACCCTCCCGGAGGGCATTGGTATCTACACAAGTCATTGCGATTTTGTAAACCCGACTGGATGGGATAGAACTTCCGCCGTTGGAACGGCGACTACAGCTACGTTACGTGCAAATCGTGCAGCAACACATGAAATCTGCCAACAGAAACGCTGCTGGCCCCGCTTTGCTTGCTGGTGATTGCCAGTCTCAAAGCGCGACGCAGGCGGTTTGGCGATTCCTCAATAATCCGAAGATATCATTGTCGGATTTGGTGGAGCCGCTTCGGGAGGTGGGCCGCAAGAGGGCACATCAATCCGAGTCCGATTACGTCTTGCTGGCTCATGATTGGTGCAAGATCGACTACAAGAGCCATGAATCGAAAAAAGACTTGCGGCAAATTACCCACAAGAATGACATCGGCTACGAAATGTCGACCTCACTTTTGATTGACGCCGCTGATGGTGCCACGATTGCTCCGATGCAAATGCACTTGAAAACGTCTAACCGAGTCCATTCAACAGCCGAGAAGAAGCCTAAGCGAAATGCACATCGCCTGGATGAGCTAACGCCGACGATGCAGGAGTCCGGCCAGTGGGGGCTCCAGCGCAAGGTCGTCCATGTCATTGATCGAGAAGCAGACACGCTCGGGCGAATGCGACAATGGGACGATCAGGGCCATCTCTTTCTCGTTCGGTGTGATGATCGGCGAGTGAAATGGAACGACGAGTCGATTCTTCTCTCGGAGATCGCAGATCAGTTCGACTCGGAAATGCTCTTCGAACCAGCCGGTGACGCACTTCATCACGGGAAAACCGTCTCACAAGAAGTTGCTCAAACGGAAGTCGTCTTGCATCGTCCGCACAGCGAGGTCATTGATGGCGAGAAAACCTCTGTATCTGGACGCCCGTTGACGATTCGATTTGTCGTTACGCGACTTGTTGACGAGCAAGGCTTTATCGTTGCTCAGTGGATGCTATTGACGAACGTCTTTGATGACGCTGTTTCCACAATTCAGATTGCCTTGTGGTACTATTGGCGTTGGCGGATTGAAACGTACTTCAAGCTCCTCAAGAGCCATGGAATCGAGCTTGAGCAGTGGCAGCAACAAACCGGTGAAGCGATCGCCCGTCGGATATTGGTTGCTTCGATGGCCTGCGTTGTCGCGTTGGACCTTCAACAAGATGACTCGGAGCAAGCGTTGGAAAGTCGTAAAATCCTGGTGCGATTGAGCGGACGTCAGATGAAACATGGCTGCCTCAGCACCGCGCCAGCACTGCTAGCCGGCTTCATGGTTCTTCTGTCGGTTACCGACTTGCTGACCCAAGACGACATCGACATCGGAAAACTCAAGCGAATTGCAAAGAAGTCGGCAGCAGCCGGATTTGTGTAGATACCAATGCCCGGAGGGAGAGTGATTTTGCAAGTGACGTCATTCAAACAGCGAAGTTGTTTCCGAATAATTCTTTAGATATTGCCCGATCGCCGGATCGCGCGGATCAGTGCGAAGGCAAGGCACACCGCGATCGCGCAGCCGATCGCTCCGGGAATCGACGTGTCGCGAAAGAGCGGTTGGACCTGGTTGCTTAGCAACGAAGCGGATCCGACAAAAAGTGCCGACGTCAGCAGGCCCATCACCAGTCGATTCACGATCGAATCAAGTCGGCGGTGTTCCAGGTGAACGTCAAAACTGCCGCGTCGAACACGGTTGACAATGTCCGACAGGTCCCCCGGCAGCGATTCGGCCAAACGGCTCCAGTCTCGATGTGCCGTCTGCAGTTTTCGCCACATCCGCTGCGGCGATAGCCGTCGCTTGACCGCTTCGAACCGGTAAGGTTCCAGCAATTCCACAATATTGAAGTTGGGATTGAGCTGTTGGGCAGTGCCCTCCAACATCACCAGCATCTTGATCAACAGGGCGACGCGAGATGGCAACAGAATGTGGTGTCGCCGAACGATCTCGACCATCTCGTTCAGTGCTCCGCTGAGGTCGAACTGTTCGATCGACTGCGAACCGTACTCGTCGACAAATTCGACCAGGTCGGTCTTCAATTGCGAGCGGTCAAAGTCAGGGGGGACCTCGCCCAGTTGTACCACCGCGTCAAGTAGCCGGCCGGTGTCGTGATCCACCGCTGCCATCAACAGATCTTCCACCTGTTCGCGCAGGTCTTCGTCGACTCTTCCGACCATCCCACAGTCAAGGACACCGATCACCTGGTTTTCCAGGATCATCAGGTTTCCGGGGTGTGGATCGGCGTGATAGAAACCGTCTTGAAAAACCATTTTCAAGAACATGTTGGCGCCGCGGCGAGCAATGTCGGTCAGGTCGTAACCCGATTCGACCAGGTCGACCCGATTCGACACGCTGATTCCTTCTAACGCGTCCATCGTCAAGACGCGTCTGCCGCAGTACTGGGGATGTGGCGCTGGAAAAAACACGCCCGCTTCGTCAGCAAAATTTGCCGCGAAGCGATCCAGGTGACGTTGCTCGCGAGTGAAGTCCAATTCCTCCAAGAGCGTTTTGCGAAACTCCAGCGCGGTGGCAAGAGGATTGTATCGTGCGATTTCCTGAGAATATGTTTCAGCGAGCCGTGCTAGTTCGATCAGGATTTCCAGGTCGTTTTGAACCCGGTCTTCGATACCGGCGTGCTGCACCTTCACCACAACTTGCTTGCCGTCCTGAAGCACGGCATGATGAACCTGGCCGATCGACGCCGATGCGATCGCTTCGCGGTCAAAGCTTTCAAAGAGCTCGTCGGGATGATCTCCCAACTCCTGCTGAATCGTTTCGATCACTTGCTGTGGATCGTCTGGCGGCGTGTTGGATTGAAGCTTGGACAGCTCGGCTGCCATCTCCGGTCCCACCAGATCGGCACGGGTGCTGAGGATCTGTCCTAGTTTGATGAAGGTGGTGCCCAGCTCCGTCAGTGCGGTCCGTGCCCGAACAGGTTCGGACAAGTCGTGGATCGGTTGCCCGTCGGTACTTCGTAGTTGGCGCTGTACCCATTCCGCTTGAATGTTGCCCAGCCAGGGAGCCAAGCCATATTTCATCACCACGCCAACGACTTCGTGGAATCGTCCCGCATTGCGCATCAATCTTGGCAGATCGGTTACTTCCACATCGTCACCCAGTCATCGGAAATGCTTTGTTCCGACGTGACTTTCCCCTTGTTTTCCTGACGCCGGCAAGCCGCCTAGTGTACTGCGTGGCAAAGCGCTGATCTTCTCCGCGGAGGCTCGGTTCTTTGCTTTCAGCGGGTTGACACCCGACCATATGTCCACGGGGTGGATGGGCGCTGAGCAAAAATCTCGCCGTTTTGCCCAGGCAGAAATTCTTGAAAGAACTGAGAGAAAAAGGAGCGAAATTGGCCACCGCCGCAAGCTCGCTCCTTACGGTCTGACGTGCACCCTGCTCCACTAGTGACTATCGTAACAGTGCACTCAGCCCGGCATCTTGTCGGAGCTGGAGGAGAGACCCAGGAGATACTTTGAAGAGGAAAGAGACAGTCATGTCAGGTATCAAACGATCGATGCTTGTTGGATTTCTTGCGGCAGCTTTCTGCTTGACCTATCCAGAGAACGCGTCCGCCCAGTATCCCGTCGCGGTCCAGCCCGTCGCGCCGGCAGTCGTGGGTTACACGGCCCATCGTCGTGGGGTCTTCGGTCGCCGGGTGGTGTATCGTCCCGTTGTGGCTCCGGTTGCCCCCGTGGTACCGGCAGCGCCTGTGGTGACCGTCGCTCGCCCGGTGGTCACGGTGGCTCGTCCGGTGGTCAGTGTTGCTCGCCCCGTGGTGACGGTGGCTCGCCCCGTCGTACCTGTGGTGACGGTCGCGCCGGTTGCCGCCTACTATGCTCCTCCGGTGGTTCGGGCCTATCGTGTTCCTGTGCTGGTGGGATATTAGCGGCGCCCGCACCGATGTGTGTTGGCTGAAAGTGCGGCTTCCCGCAGTCCTGTTCGTACCTCTCTCTGCAGTCGGGTGTCCGATTGTCGCACCTTCTTTTGGTGCCCAGGTGGGGTAATGGTTGACCGGATTAGATCGGCTATATTAGCGCGCCTAGGGTGAATATGGAGGCAAGGTGGACCTTGTCGCTTGCTCAATATGCGAAGAACAACCAGAGTAGGGAAACATCTCGGTTTCCCACGAACTTCCAACAAGAGAGAGAACACATGTTTCGTTTACGTGGATTGATTGCCGGGTGCATGGTGGCTGCGGCTCTCGCATTGACGCCGGCCGGTAGTGCCGATGCCGGGTTTGGCTGCAACTCCTGCTGCGCTCCGGCCCCCGTTTGCTGCCCCTGCCCACCGCCGCCGGTACGGGTTGACTGGTGCGTCAAAGATCCTTGCACCTGCTGCACCTACCAGGTTTCGGCCTGCGTTCCGGCTTGCTGTGCCGGTGTCGAGCCCTGCTATGTCGGTTGCCGTTCAGGATTCTTGGGCCGCAAGATTTTGACTTACAAATTCCCCTGCTGCGACCATTGTGTCGAAGTCGTCATTACGAAATTTGGCCGCACCATCGTGCGTTGATTTGTTCTGACGTCACAACCAACAAAAAAAGAACCTCGGTTACTGCTTGGTAACCGAGGTTTTTTGTTGTCGGGGCAGATCGTTCAAGTTCAGCTCAAACGCCTTGGCCGAATGCTATTGAATGGTGTATTCGGCAAGATGGCTGTTGGTTTCCGCGAACTTTTTCAGTTCGGCTTGATAGTCAACGTTGGGATCGGAAACCTTGAATGAACATGTTCGATTGGGGATGTCGGTTTTGATATCGCTGACACCAGCGATCTTGGCCAAGTCGCCTCGGACCGAGGCGGCACAGGCACCTCAGACCATGTTGGGGACTTTGAGGCTGACGAATGTCGTTGCCTCTGAGTCACTGCCTTGTTCGGTTTGCACGGTGGGGGACGATTGGGGGCCACTGGAATCGGCAACCGGCGCCGGCTGAGGAGAACAGCCGACCGCAGCCAATAACGCGACCTGATACACGATCGAAGATCGTTTCATGGTGGAAGCTCCGTAAAAAGCAAGAAACGTTGACTTCCACCAGTTTAGCACGGCGATTTGCCGCGTCGAAAGACAAGCTTTGGGGACGAAACACCCAATGAAATTGTCCAAACATGGAAATCGGCTAAGAGATCACGGTTCGTTCCCTAGAGAGGGATCACGGTGAGTCATGGCAGATTATCTGGGGTGAACACATCCTGCGACGCCCGGCGTATGGCCAACACTCGCACTTCTGATTCAAAGATTGTATAGACGGCCCGGTAACTTGGACGGTTCCCAAGACCAACTGGTTTTTCTCGGATGTCGAAGAAAGGAAACTTCGGGTTTTCTGGTGCAAGAGCGTGTCTCTCTGGCATTTCACTCAGCGTTTCTACCTGCTCTTGAACCACTCTCTCCCATTCCAGAGCCTGTTCCAGTGAGTGATTTCTCGCCCACCAATCGGCATTCCTAAAAAGGTCTGCCTCAGCCTGTTCGGAGTAGACAACAACAAAACTCATTGGCCGTGTTTAGCAATGAGTTGTTCTCGCACTCTCGCGTGGGCTTCCGCTGCGGGCAGCACCCGTCCTGCCTCTATGTCGTCGATACCGGCTCGGACGGCTTTCAAGTCTTCTTGTCGACGCAGTGCGTCCATTGCCCGGCGATGAGTGTCGTCATCGACGAGGACATACACACGTTGCGTTGTTGGATCCGTGACGCGTACATCACCCTCGTTGGCGTGGAGAGCGTCAAGTTGTTCTTGGGTGAGTTTTGGATTCATGTCAGCCAGTATACCACAGCACCCCAATCTCTTCACTGTCCGGTTCCTGCAAGCCAATGAGTGTTTGTCTTGCCGCTGGCCTGCTTGTTTGGGGCAGTGATATGAACAAGAATCGATTGTCTTGGGGGCGGAACTGGGTGGTTCATTCAACAGGGCATCGGTTTGCTGCGACTAAAACGCATTCTTCGTTGGCGGCTTCGATCGCTATTGGTGTTGGTCGCACTTCTAGCAGGCGGATTGGCCGTCTGGATTCATCTTTTCGTTCCCTACGACCGGCAGCTGCGCGCCAAAAAGATTCTCGAACCTTTTACTCAGGAGATGCAGTCGATTCCGGCGAAGCCGGTGATGTTGAGCCGAGTCGACCCGGAGCGATTCTTTCGGATCATTCAACTGCGTTCGCGATCTTGGGAATTGAACGATGAAACGATCGCTCCCATTGCCAGCATGCCGTTCATCCATCGTCTGTATCTCAATCGTACCCACGTTGGTGACCAAGGGTTGATACACATTGGGCAGTTGCCTCAGCTGCAGCGCCTTTCACTTTGGCACTCTCACATCACCGACGAAGGTTTGGTCGCACTGCGTCATTGTCAAAACCTGGAAGCGCTCGATATTCATGCAACCGGTGTCAGCGATGACGGAATGAAACATCTGACCCGCCTCGGCAAGCTTCGCGAGCTGACCGTGGGGGCAGGCGTTTGCGGGCCCGGTTTGAAGGCGATCGCTTCGATGCCGAATCTCGTTCGTCTTGATCTTTCCCGATCGGGTGTCCGGTTCGAGAATGTACATTGGCTTGCCGGAAGCGGGATCGAGGAATTGAAGTTCATTCCGAGGTTTCCCGCCGGTTCTTGCGGCGTGCTCGTCGAACTTCCCAATCTTCGTCGTTTCGACTCGCAAGTCGTTCACGCCGATGACGCGACGGCGGCGGTGATTTCCCGATGTCGAAAGCTTGAATCGGTTGATGTCGCTGGTGTTGGTCTGACGGACGAAGCGACTCGGCTGCTGACCCGCATGCCGGCGCTGACGCAGTTGCGAATGCACGGTGCGCTGACTGACCAGACGTTGGCGATTGTCGGCGGCTCGAAACAACTTCGTCAAGTTGATTTGAGCGGAAGGTTTTCGCAGCAGGCGATCAAGCGGCTGAGCAGTCGCCGGCCTGACTTGTCGATCAAGATCCGTAGCGTCATTGCGGAACATCTTGATGTTGCCGATTTGCCGAATGTCAACTTTACTTCCCTGATTGATGTGAACAGGCTCACGACGCAATATCGAGTGAGTATCCACTGGCCGGCAACGTTGGCCGATTTTGGCACTCTTCCTTTAGCGATCGGCGTACGGGCTCTTGAAGTACGGCTGATGGACCCACCCACTCTTTCATCGGCCTATCGTTCGGATTTTCAGCGTGAATGGTCGTTGGACGGAGTCGAAAAGTTGGCGGCGGTGAAGTGGTTTCATGTTCCGCGCGCGCGGCCCGATCAGCTCGGCAGATTTGCCGACTTTCCCGCACTGCAGGAGCTGATTCTGGATGATGATCGTTTGACCGACGCCGAGCTTGATCAACTGAAGTTGCCGACCGGTTTGCTGCGTCTTGTGATCGTGCCTTGTGCCGTTTCCCGCGCTGGTCTGGAACGTTTGCAGCAAAGATACCCCCAAGTTGCAATGAGGGTGAACGGCCACGGCAGTATCTACGATGACGGCACAAGATGGCAGGCTCCCTGGTCAGGACAGGGCTCGATCGATGACATCGTGACCTACCCCGATTTGGAAGTCGTTCAGATCGAAGACATCCGCCGCACGCTTGATTTGTCGAAGTTGGCCAGCCTTTCCAATCTGGAAGAGATTTCCTTGCGCGGATCGGTCTCCCATGCACCGATTTGGACGAGCGAGGAAGAGTTGCCGCAGGTCGAAATCTTCAGATGCAACGCTCGATCATTTGACAATGCGCAAATTCAGCAACTTGCGCAGATGCCTTCGCTCGAGTCGATCTTGCTGCGAAGATCGATGATCACGGACCGCGGGCTGGCGGTGCTTCGCCACACACCGAAGTTGAAGGAGATCGACTTCGGAGCTGAATGGATTACCGGCAGCGGATTCAAGCATTTGGCGCAGTGCCAAGATCTTTGGCGAATCGAGATTCAGTCCACAGCGATCAAAGATCGCCACATCGAACATCTCCAGGAACTAGAAAATCTTCGTGAACTGGAAATCCGAAACACGCAGCTGGGCGATCTGGCCTGCAAACATTTTTCAAGGATTCCCAACCTGGAAACGCTCCACTTGTCCGACACGCAGATCACCGACGAAGGGCTGCGATGGTTGGGCACCAGTCCCAAGCTGCGGACGCTGTTCATCCGATCGACCAGGGTGACCGACACTGGATTGTGGGAGCTGGCAAAGTGTCCGTCGCTTCGGGCGGTCTACGTGCGAGGAGGCGCTTCCCAGGTGACTCCGCAAGGCATCTACCGTGTGCAGGCGGCTCACCCCCATCTCAAAATCGAGTGATGCGGACAGATGTGTTTGGGTTGGTTTGTCGGTGTTGAATCGGAGGGCAATCTAGATCACGTTGTTGCGAACGTCTTGTCGTCTTCGCGATGTCGGCATCCTCTGCATTGCGATTTCTTAGCCCTGAACATCATCACGGAACTTCTTCACGTCTACTTTCGTCTGTTCCGTTTCTTTCGCGGTTCTCATCCGTGCGGACATAGCAAACGTGCATCGTGGAATGAACAACCGCGAAAGAAACGAAACAGACGAAAGGGTGCTTGGTCAATTTGTCGCGTGTAGATGTGCTCAGTAGACTTTGGGTAACGGCTTGGGGCGACAGTCACTTTCTCGCCACTTCCAGAACCAACGAACAATCCCATGTAACCTTTATTTTTCGTGTCTGACACACGGTCAGCGGATGCATGCTGCGCGAAAGAGCCGATTCGTCAGTCCAGGGGAGCTTGCCCTCATCTTCAGGAATCAATCAAGGGTGGCAAGTTTGCAGCAACTGACTGCCATCACCTAAACTGAGCTTCTCATTCGATGGCACGTGGTCATTGAAATTCCAAGAAGCCGGCAGCATCCCCAGACCGGCCAAGCGCAACGCGCGATCTATCCGTCAACAAGTTCCCGGATAGATCGCAATTCGTTTTTTATGCCACTATGTGTACCGTTCACCTATGACGCCAATTCGTGAATTCAACACACTGCTTGACCGAGTTCACGAGCAACTGGAATCGAGCGGCTTTCGAGACCATGCCACCAATTTCGATCGTCGCCCGCTGATTGAAATAGCAAATTCGCTCGGCGGACCGCGAATGAAGCTGATTCATTGGAGACGCCTTCTTGAATTGGGACGGATTCCACACAGCAATGAGGGGCATGCTGTTGAGGCAATCGCGGGAATCGACACGTTTGGTGCCCCTGAAGTCGAGATCATCATGGTAAGTCACCGCTGGTTGCGACCATCTCTTGATCGCTGCGCAGCTCATCCAGATCTCCCGGACAACGAGAAAGTCAAAGCTATCAATGAGTTCTCCAACTGGCGCAGACAATGGGTCCAAAACAAACACGGATTCCTTCCCGAAATCTATTACTGGATCGACTTCCCGTGTATCGACCAAAACGACACGGCGTTGGCCGTACCACTTCTCCCAATGTGGGTCGCGTGTTGCGAACGCTTCTTGAGAATCGACACCGAAGACTATGATTCTCGTGCTTGGTGTCGCCTTGAACCGTTGCTTTCATATGTGTATTCGTTTGCTGATCACCACCTGTCAATTGGCCTCGATTACAAATCACAATGGCCGGACACAGGTACGCCAACACAATCACCGATCCTAGATCCAACTTGTGCTGAAACGACACTTCCTGACGACCTTCAGCTGATTGCCCCGTTGACGGCGCTTGCGACTGCAATGGTGCCTGCTAACACAAGCCAGTCGGCGGTCCAATTTGGTGCAGCCAGCGTAAAATGTTTCAAACTCTGAATCGCATCACAAAGAATATGGCATAACAAATAAGTGTTTGACATCGCGAGGTACGAGCCGATGTTCAAGGGCTTGGTTCAAGAAGCCCGGTTGAGCTTGGGGCGGCTCCTTTGGGAAACGCTTTCTGCTTAGTCGCTGCCTGGTGTCGCTGTGAAGGTGGTTTCGGTTTGGTTCGTCGCCGCGCGACCGGATGCGGGGTGATTTGGAACAATGTGGGCAAATTGATTGACAGGTAAAGTTGGGAAGAGAACGTAAGAAGTGTCGCCCCGTATGCAAAAGAAAGCGGCAACAAGTCACCGCACTCCAAAAAAGAGGGTTCTTCATGGAATTTAATGGCAGATCACTCGCATCCAACGAACTGTCGCCAGGAGGGTGCAGGCACGCTGATCGGATTGTTTATGCGTCGGCTGGCACTGTGTCAGTCGAACCTCCTTCTGACGCACCGAAGGTGCAGTCGTTTGCTTAGCCCAGCGGCAAGGTTTTGCGAGTCTTGCGAGCAATGCCGCTGCCCTGGGAACGCCTGCGCGGGACAACTCGGTCTCCGCTCCCAGCGAGCATGGCGGCAACGTCGCCATGCTCGCTGAAAGCGGGGAGATGGGAAACGGTCGCTGACCCAGGGCAGCGTCAACGTTCGTAAAACTCACGTTGCCTCGCCGTTCTGGTTGAAGAACAACGCATAGGCGTTCTGCTTGTAAAACAGCGTCTTGTTTCCCGTGATGTTTGTATCGGGAACATAGATCGACGCCTCGATGGTGAAGTCTTCGCTACCACCAATGCCCAAGTCAAGCGAAGCGTGGTCCGCGGCTGTCGCGTAGTCGTCGACGCCGTCCAGGGCCAGGGCTGGTCCAGATGCTGCAAGCAAGTATCGGCGTTCTAAAAGTTCCGCGGCCAATTTTCGCCGCAGAGGATGAGTCGCGGTACGACGGGGCAAGCGATTGCACTTCGTTTGCTTGTTCAGCTTCATCATGGATCGACTTTACAAACTTCTCTACACCGCCCCCTGTCATGCGTCATGTTGTTGTTCTGTCTTTCGCCGCCGCTTCGCGATCAGGTTGCATCAAGCGATGATCTTTTCGGCAACGTTTCCGTAAACATCGGTTAGCCGGAAGTCGCGGCCGGCGTAGCGGTAGGTGAGCTGGGTGTGATCGAGCCCAAGCAGGTGCAGGATGGTGGCATGAAGGTCATGAACATGCATCTTGTCTTCGACTGCCGCGATGCCGAAATCGTCCGTCGACCCGTATCGCATTCCACCTTTGACTCCGCCGCCGCACATCCAAACCGAAAACCCGGTCGCGTTGTGATCGCGGCCGTCGGCTCGCCGAACCGCGGGAGTACGTCCAAACTCACCACTCCAGACAATCAGCGTGTCACGCAGCATGTCGCGTTGTTTCAGGTCGGCGATCAGGGCGGCCATCGGCCTGTCGGTCGCCTTGCAATTGGACGTCAGCCTCGCCTTCAAGTTGTTGTGTTGGTCCCAGCCCTCGTGAGTCAGTTCGATGAAACGTACTCCCGCTTCGGCGAAGCGGCGAGCCATCAAGCACTGCCGGCCGAAGTTGTCGGTCGACGATTCGCCCACACCATATCGCTTGCGCGTTTGCGGCGATTCGTTGGACAAGTCCATCACCGCGGGCACGGCGGTCTGCATTCGATAACCGAGTTCGTACGATTCGATCACACCTTCCAGTTGGCTGTTGGCGGGGTTCTTGTCGGCGGTACTGCGGTTCATCGATTGCAGCAAGTCAAGTTGGCGGCGTTGCAATGTTCCGCGGAACTGCGAATTGCTGATGTTGCCGATGGCGCTATCGGATGTGATGTCTTGGATGGCGGTACCTTGATAGACCGCCGGCAAAAAGGCGCTACCGTAGTTCTGGGCGCCGCCAAGGCGGGCGGGAGGTTTGATCGTGATGAATCCGGGTAAGTCCTGGCTCTCCGTCCCCAGTCCGTACAACACCCAGGCGCCGATCGACGGACGGACGAACTGGAAATTGCCCGTATGCAGCTGGACCAACGCCTGCGGATGATTGGGGATGTCGGTGTATGATCCGTTCAGCAAGCACAGCTCGTCGGCATGCCGGGAAAGATGCGGATAAAGTTCCGAAAGAGGCAGACCGCTTTCACCATGCGGAGAGAACTTGAAGGGTGACTTCTTCAGCGTGCGGCCCTTCTGCGAGTTCAAACCCCCAGAAGCCTCGCCGGGCGTCTTGCCGTCATACTTGGCGAGCTGCGGTTTGTAGTCGAACGTATCGACGTGGGACGGGCCACCACGCATGCACAAGAAAATCACGCGCTTCGCTCTGGGAGCAAAGTGAGTGTCTTTGGGACGAAGCGGATTGGCGTATTCACGCCGGCCCGCCTCGGCGGCCAAAGCCGAAAAAGCGAGATAGCCGAAACCACACCCGGTCGTTTTCAATGCGTTGCGTCGAGAAATCATGAATCGGTTGCCTTCAATTTGTCATGACTGTCGGCCAGTTTTCCAAACTGGCTGCGAGTGGATCAAATTCTCAATGGAGGTATCGAAATTCGGATGTAGCAAAAAGTGACTGACAAAACCCTGACCACGCGATCCATTGGGCGTCGTCTTCGTTTCGTTTGGGATCTTCCTGCAACAATGTTTCGGTTTCGCGAATGAACTGCAATGCGCGGTCGATTTCTTGTTCCGTTGGAGACCGGGACACGGTGAGCCGGTAGGCCTGTCGAACCCGGTCGCTCGGATCATCGATCTGCTCCGTCAGTCGCTGCGCCAGCTTGTTTGCATTGTCGATGACTTGAGGGCTGTTCATCATGAACAGCGCTTGAGTCGGCACAGTCGTGACGTTTCGAACGCCGCCGATGATGCTTGGTTCGGGAAAGTCAAACAGGCTTAGCATTTCGGGAACGGCACCGCGGACGATTGGCAAATAAACGCTACGAGTGACTTGTTGGTCGGCCAAGTCGGTTGACCGAATGTTGCGTCCGATGATTCCTTCGCCCAGCTTCTGCACCGGTGATCCGGAGGGACGATGGAGGTCCAACTGGCCGCTAGCCAACAGCATTGCGTCGCGAATCGTTTCCGCTTCCAGTCGCCTCTGATTCATGCGCCAGAACCACTGGTTGCCCGGGTCGGTCGCAAGGGCGGCTGCATCATCTTGACAAGAGAGCCGGTAGACTCGGCTGAGCATGATGCGACGAATCAACCGTTTGACGGACCAGTCGTCGTTGACAAACGTGGTCGCCAAGTGATCCAGCAGCTGCGGATGCGTGGGCCGATCACCATTGGCACCGAAATTGTTAACCGTGGTGACGATGCCGCGTCCAAACAGATGCTGCCAGACGCGATTGACCATCACGCGGGCGGCCAGTGGGTTGCTTCGGCGGGTGATCCAATCGGCCAGTTCGCGCCGGCCACTTTGATCATTTGGCAGCGACGGGTTCTTCTCCAGCGAAGCGATGGTCAAAAATCCTCGCGGGATCTCGCGGCCATATTCTTCCGGCTCGCCGCGAATTCGCAGCTTGGTGTCCGAGATGGATTGTGCTTCGGCGACCGCCATCACCAGCGTTGCGTCTTTGCCGATAGTCTGTTTGGGTTGGGTGGCCTGTTTCAGTCTCGCTTGCGCTCGGCGAATACTATCTTGGGTGTCTTTGATTCGCTTCTGAATCGATTTTTTGGCACCTTCGTTCTTGGCGCCTCGAAGTTGCTTTTGGAATCCGGACAGGCGGCGCTGCAATCCTTTCAGCTGGTTGCGATACTTCCTTTCTTCGTTCGCACCGGCGGCACCTGCAACCGCCGTCGGTTCCACTCGGTCGCCCGTGATGGCCAGCAATCGGCCGGGGTTTCGGTTGCCGTTGGTCTTGGAGGTGCCATACAACGTTTCGGTGCTGGTAAAGATACCGGCAAGCGAGTAGTACTCGTTCTGTGGGATCGGGTCGAATTTGTGGTCGTGACAACGAGCACAGCTTGCCGTCAGTCCGATGAAGGCTCGCGTGACGACGTCAATCTGTTCGTCGACGACGTCCATTTTGAACTTTTCCCTTTTGGTTTCGTTCAACGATTTCGGACCGATGGCAAGCATCCCCGTCGCGATCAGCTGGCGATCTCGTTGTTCGAGCGACTGGTGAGGCAATAGGTCGCCGGCGATTTGTTCGCGAACAAATTGATCGTAGGGCAAATCGTCGTTGAACGCGTCGATCACGTAATCGCGGTAACGCCATGCGCGGGTGAACGTTCCGTTTCGTTCCATGCCTGTCGATTCGGCGTAGCGGACCACGTCAAGCCAGTGGCGTCCCCACCGTTCGCCGAAGTGTTTGCTTTGCAACAGTGTGTCGACAAGCGATTCGACTGCCGCGTCCGGATCCCGATCCATCGCGGCGGTAAACTCGTCCAGTTGCTCTGGCGTCGGCGGCAGGCCGATCAGATCGAAATAGATTCGTCGGGCAAGAGCATCACTTTGTGCATCGCCGACCGGCTTGACTCGATTGGCTTCCAGTTTCGCCAACACGAAGGAATCAATATCGCTTTTGGGCCACGACTTTTTTTGAACGTCGGGGATCTGCGGATTCTCAATCGGCTGAAACGACCAGAACTCGCGCGCTCGTTCAAAGTCGATTTCTCGGCGAATCATCGCGCTCTTGCCGTCCCGCGGGTCATGCGCGCCACTGCGTATCCATGTTTCGAAATCGACGATCACTCGATCGGGCAGTTTTTCTTCGGGCGGCATCTCGAATGATTCATGGCGCATGGCGTCCAGGATCAGGCTATCGTCAAGCTGGCCCGGCACCACACCATGGCCGCTGTCACCGCCACGACGAATTCCCTCGCGAGTATCAAGCAGCAGTCCGCCTTTGGGTTCTTTGGACGAAGCCGAATGGCATTCGTAACACTTCTCGACCAGGACCGGCCGAATTTTGGTCTCGAAGAACTCTTCTTGCTCGCCCGCGTCGGCAGCCGGCAGGCTTTTTGTAACGAGCAGACAAATCAGAATGGCAACGACGTGAATGCGCATGGCAGCAGGCCTGTGACCGTGTCGACAGCGGTGTGGAAGGTGGGGGGGAAGGGCCTGTCATTCTAACAGGAATCGCGACCCGGCATCCAGGTTGACGGTCGCTCGATGGAGGAACGGAGTGCACTTCGCGTTTTGCAATGGTGATGGCGTTCGACTGAGATACCCGCGAAAACCCCAGGCTATGAACGCTGTTTGCTTCGATCTCTGGCGCCATCCTACACGTGCTACTAGCGGCCGAAAGCTTGTTTTCCTTCTTCGTGCTCTTCGCGCCCTTCGTGGTAATTTCTGTCACTGCTTGTGATGACGACGGAGGACTGTGCTGCCCTCTGTCGGTCAAAAAGAGATGGCACCACGAAGGGCACGAAGAACGCGAAGGTGCCGAGTTGAAAAACAGATACTGGGCCGCGGCAACGCATTTCACCCAAAGAAAGCGGAAGTTTTTGACAGAATGAACAGGATCGACGGGATGGTGTTCTCATCCTGTTGATCTCGGCAGGATGTTCTGCAAACCTCAAGGTACACCTGGCCGACCGTCAAATATTCAGTTCGTAGGTCATCTCGTCG
Source organism: Rubripirellula sp. (assembly GCA_965222745.1). Classification (GTDB taxonomy): domain Bacteria; phylum Planctomycetota; class Planctomycetia; order Pirellulales; family Pirellulaceae; genus CBDCUW01. The sequence goes on along the minus strand of CBDCUW010000005.1, from coordinate 2,325,484 downwards.
ACCGGCACTTTGCGGCGTCGCGGCTTGCTGGGCCAGGCGGGTTTGGCCATCTGTGACTGCCAACGCCGATGGGACTTCTGCAATTGATCGACCATTTCCGGGTAGTCTCGTGCGACGTTTTTCCGTTCGCCGATGTCTTGGGAAAGATCAAACAGCCACACGTGTTGATGAGATTGGACGAGTTTCCAGTTTCCCTTACGAACGGCGATGTTGGGGCCGTTGCTCCAGTAGAGTGATTCGTGAGGTACACCGTCCGCTTTGCCAGTAAGGAACGGAGTCAAGTCGATTCCGTCCAGCTTGAGCCCAGCCGGCAGTTTGATTTTGGCGGCAGCGCAAACGGTCGGAAAGACGTCAAGCGAACTGACCATTTCATCGAAAACCGATCCTGGTGAAACGACACCGGGCCACTGGATGATCATCGGAACGCGGATGCCTCCTTCGAACAGAAACAATTTTCCCAGCCGAAACGGACCGTTGCTTTGCACGCCGGTGTAGGTCGGGCCGCCGTTGTCGTTCAAGAAAATGATCAGCGTGTTTTCCGTCAATTGATGACGATCGATCGCGGCGACAATCGCTCCGACGGCGTCATCCAAGGCGCTTGTCATGGCGTAGTAGTCGCGACGGGTCGGATCAGATTCGTTGGGGAAGCGGTCTTGGTATTTTTTCGTCGCCTCGATGGGGGTGTGCACGGCGTTGAAGGGAACGTAAGCAAAAAAAGGGCGATCGTGATGGCGATCGATGAACTTTACCGTCTCGCGAGCAATCGCGTCGGTCAGATATTCCGGTTCGATCAGCGGCTGGTCGCCGCGCATCACCGTGCTGTGAAATGGCTGAGCAGCTTTGGCTGGAAAGAAAGAATGAGCGCCGGCCAGAAAACCATAGAACTCGTCAAATCCTCGCGATTGTGGATGAAATTGCGGTTGAGTTCCCAAGTGCCATTTGCCAAACATTCCTGTGGCGTAACCCGCTTGCTTCAACACATCTGTCAGGGTGATTGCGGCCGGATCCAAACCGCGGTGCAGTCGATGGGTGATCGCGGCGCCGGAGGTGTTGAATTCGAATCCGAATCTCTGTTGATAACGTCCTGACATCATGCCGGCACGCGACGGGCTGCAGGAGGCAGCGGTCACGTAGGCACTGGTCAGCTTCACACCTGATTTCACCAACGCATCGATATGGGGCGTGGGAATGGACTGGGATCCAAAACTGCTCAGGTCGCCATATCCCAAGTCGTCGGAAAACAGCAGCACGATATTCGGAGGCCTTGTTTCGTTTTCGGTGACATTGGCAATGGGCTCAAGCAGGCGCCGGCGCGATTGGATGGCTTTCGGATCGTCGGGAAAGACAGGCTGGTTCGACGGGCCGGTGGAAGCTTGCTGACTGTTTGTCTTCGCCGGCGGTTCCTGCCCATCAAGCTGTAGCGGCAGCAGCAACACCGTTGCCCACAGAACGATTCGCGGGATACTCACTTTCATCACCGACTCTCCTTGTATCGCTGAGATAACAAGCTGTCAGTTTAACGTTGGAGGTTACTTCGTTGGGCCGAAAGCAGCGTATTCCCTCGCGAATGTGTGGGTGATAGTCTCATTGGTTCGTCAAACCGCACGATGCCTTCGTGTCGGATACGAGCAACAGGGAGATGGACTAGTGAATTCGACAATCAACCTGGCCGTCGATGTGCCGGAGCCGCACGGCGCCGTGTACCGCAGCGCGGCAGCCCGCTTGCCAGGTTTGGAAGTTGTCGGCGATGTGCAAGAGTCTCAAGCGGTCGTGACCGCCGATCCTCATGCGGGATTGGACATTGTCGTCCGAGGCGGACACATGTTGGTGTTAGAACCGTTTGCAGTCACAAACGGTCTCCGAGATGTGCTCGCCTCGTCGGGACGTACCATGCCCGCGCTGACGTCGCGGTTTCAACCTTCAACACAGCAAGTCAAACAAGCTCTGGATGATGGAAAACTGGGCTCGCCCGGATTGCTCAGGATTCACTGTTGGAAAGAGGAGAGCGACTGCCGCGAAGATGACCTGGCCAGCGTTTTGGATGTCGCGATGTGGATGTTCGGCTGTCCGCCTGCCGAAGTCTACACGGTTGCTCGTCAGGATTACTGTCAGGTCCATTTGGGATTTCCGTCGGCAGGCATGGCGTTGGTCGACGTTGAATCGTCCCTCCCGCCTGGAAACGCCTACCATTCTCTTTCGCTGATCGGGGCCGCCGGCGCGTCATACGACGACGATCACCACAACGTGAATCTGTTGCTGGCTGCGTCTGGAACTTTGGCGATACCCGTTTCTCAGCAGGAGGCTACGATCACTGGCCTGATGAAAGAGTTCGTCACGGCCATTGCCCAGGACCGTCCCTTTTCGCCCAACTGGGGTGACGTGCAGCTGGCGTTGCAACTGGAAGAAATCGCCCGGCTGTCCGCAAGCCAAAAACGCGTGCTCGTGGTGGAAAGTAACTAGCCATGTCCGAAAAAAGAAGATTCCGATCGATCGTCTTGAGCGTCGTCAAGCATGACTACATCGCCCGTGCGGTGGCGGCGCATCGGCGCTTCGATCTGGTTGCTGTCGCCGATGATGCTGACCAGCCGGCGTGGGTGCATCGCCGAAATCAGGAGTTTGCTGATCAGTTTGACATCCCCTATCTGCGAGACTTCAAGCAAGCCATTGCGGAGCACCAACCCGATGTTGCGATCATCAGCTCGCAGGCCGAGCGGCATTGTGAGTTGGCGATTCAGGCGGCCCAGGCTGGTTTGCACATCATTGTGGACAAACCGATGTCCACACGGCTGGACGATTGTGATCGGCTTGTCGCTGCCGTCGAATCGGCTGGCGTTCGTTCCCTGGTCTGGAATCGCAATCAGTTGCCCGCTCTTCGGCAAGCAAAACAGGCGATCGACGATGGTGCCATCGGACAGCTGCGGGCGATTCACTGCGACTTCTATTTTTCCAAGGATGCAGGCCCGCCCAAGGGGACTCGCCGCCCGGGCGACCCGCCCATCGATTGGCAGCAGCGTCAGCGGGAAGCACACGCCGACGGTTCCGACGGCGGTGTTGGCGTCGAAGCGATCGGGGAACTTCAAGTCGAAGGCATCTATCCGCTCGCCTACATCCAAATGTTGTCTGGATGTGTTTTTCAGCGAGTTTTCACCAGGGCGACGGCGCACTTTCATCAAGCTCACGTCGACAACCAAGTGGATGATCTGGCAACGGTGACCCTGGAGATGGAAGATGAATTGGTCGGTTCACTCTGCCTGGGCCGAATCGGAGCCGCCAGCCATCCTGATCTCGGTGAGATCAAGTTGCACGTGCTGGGCACGGAGGGAGCTTTGGTGATCGCCGAATCGCGTCCTGAAACCGCCATCTATTATCGCGGGCAACCGGCAACTGAATTCAAACACGTTCGTGTCGCGGACGAAAACGACTTTTGGCTAGTCGAAGATTTTGCTGCTGCCATCGATCGCAGCGGTGCAACGATTTTGGACGCCAAGGCCGGCAGAGACATTTGCGCGGCGGTTCAAGCCTGCCTGCGATCGGCCCAATCGGGCGAACTGGAAGAAGTTCAACCCTGAGTTCGGAGGTGCAGACACGCTCATCGGATTGTTTGTGCGTCGGTTGATCCTGTGTCAGTCGGACCTCTTTCTCACGCACCGAAGGTGCAGTCGTTTGCATAGCCCAGGGCGAGGTTTTGCGAGTCTTACGAGCAATACCGCTGCCCTGGGAACATGTACGCGGGTAACTCGGTCCCCGCCTCCCTGCGAGCATGGCGGCTTTGCCGCCACGCTCGCAGGGAGGCGGGGGGATGAGAGACGGTCGCCGACCCAGGGCAGCGCAAGCGTTCGTAAAACTCACGTTGCCTCGCCCTGGGCTAAGCAAGGTGCTGGACCTTTGGCCCGAAGAGCAAGCCCTGGTCGTTTCACCGATTTCCGTGCTCGGACAGTTTCATCCGATTAGTCTGGATTATTCATGACCACCGTAGACGTAACAAGCAAACCTTACAGTGCCGGAACTTCGGTCGCCTGTGGGAAGTTTTTTCGCCGCGCACGCTGCGCGCAAGTACAAACCGGTTTGCGACCTCGGCCCGGCCTACACAAATAATCCGATTAGCGTGCCCGCACCCGAACTCCGAGCTGAGATTTCTCTGCACTCGCCATCAGCGATACAATTTCTTCGAAGGCCGTCGGCGATTTCTCCGAAATCGCATTGCGCAGCCAAGTACAGACAGCCCAATGATTCGCTGATGTTTCCACTACGATCTTTTCCGCTTGCCTACGCCCTGGTCCTTTTCTCGGCCGCAACCTTGTGGTCGGCCGATCCGCAGGACGAAGCAGATTTCGAGCAAATGTTTGACGGCAGCAGTTTGACCGGTTGGTCGGTGGCGCCGGCAAGTGCTCGTGGGGCGTGGTCGGTCAAAGACGGAATGATCGTCGGCGTTGGCGACAAGGGGCGAAGCTACCTGACTTACCATCGGGACGACATTGCCGATTTTGAGTTGAAGCTGAGTTATCGTTTTCCCGGCAAAGGGAACAGCGGCATCAGCATTCGAGCTCAACCGGATGAAACCGGAAAAAGGGCCTTCAAAAGCTACCACGCCGATTTTGGACACCGGGGGATCGGAAAAAACGTGTTGGGCGCTTGGGATTTTCACACCCCAGGCCGCAAAGAACACCGTTGTTTTCGTGGCGACCGGTTGGTGATCGACGAAAACGATCGACCGACGATCACTCCGATCAAGAATGCACTGTCAGAAAGCGACGTTCGCCAAGGTGACTGGAACGACGTCCATGTGATTGCCAAGGGAAATCGGTTTCAATTTTTTATCAACGGAAAACTCTCCGCCGAATTCACCGAGCATCTGCCTGCCGAGAAACGACTGAGCAGGGGGATGATTCAGCTGCAACTGCACGATCCCGGCATGGTGGTTCATTTCAAGGATGTGCGAATCAAAATTCTGGATTGATCGCAGTCGGCGAGCTCGGAGAGCACGCCGACACCTAACGCTGCGAAATCTGGAAATCCGAAAACTTGGGTTTGCGAAGGCGGAACCAGAAAGATGTTGCCGATCCCCACCAGTTGTTGGGAATCGTGCCGTCGTCCGATTTGTACCAGTTGGTGCAGTCGCCCGCCCAGACCGATGATTGGAGCCGCCGTTGAACGTCGTGGTCGTACTCGTCCATCGACTCTTGGCGAACCTCCATCAGCTGGGACTGTTGCTTCTTCATGCGAAGCAGGCATTTGACGAGGTAATTCACCTGCTGCTCGACCATGAAAATGATCGAGTTGTGTCCCAGGTTGGTGTTGGGGCCGTAGAGCATGAACAGATTGGGAAATCCCGGTGTGGCCATTCCATAGAACGCTTTGGGACGCGGTCCCCAGGCCTCTTCGATCGTTTGTCCGCCGCGGCCGCGAATTTCCATCGGCTGCAGGAACTCGGTTGCTTTGAAACCGGTCGCATAAATTACCGCGTCCACCTGGTGCGTGCCGGATGACGTCACGATCGCGCCAGTTTCCAATCCTCGCAAAGAGCCAAAGATGACTTCGACGTTCTCGCGAGCCAACGTTTGCAAATAATCGCTTGATAACAAAATCCTTTTGCAGCCGGGCGAGTAATCGGGGATGAGCCGAGACCATTGGTCTGTGGGAACCAACCGTCGCATCTGCCGGCGAAGCCACCTGGCGTATTCCCGGTTGATCTTGCTGCCTTCGCGAAAGGCAAGGATGTGCCATTCGCACATCAGAAAAATCCAAAGCCGATGAAGCGAGGCACAACCGGGTAGGTTGCGAAACGCCCATTTGGCCCAGCCGGGATATCGGTAGTTGTTCAACGGGTGAATCCAGCTGGGCGTGCGTTGAACAAGCAAGACTTTTTGTGCCTGTTTCGCGATTTCGGGAACGAACTGGATGGCACTGGCTCCGGTGCCAATCACAGCAACTTTCTTGCCGGAAAAATCGTAGTCGTGGTTCCAACGGGCACTGTGCCATGTTTCGCCTTCAAACGTTTCCGGCGCTTCGACACAAGGAATGTGAGGCCGATTGAGTTGGCCGACGGCGCTGACCAGTACGTCGGCGACCAGTTCGCTACCGTCACTGAGAGTGATTTGCCAAATTCCCTTGCTTTCGTCAAAGGAGGCAGCGCGAACGGATGTTTGGAATCGAATGTGAGGACGAATCTCGAAACGGTCGGCGCAGTCGCGAAAGTAAGCCAGGATCTCCGGCTGACGCGCGTACTTCATCGACCAGTCGTAGTTCGGGGCGAACGAGTACGAGTAAAGATAAGAAGGAACATCACAACCCGCGTTCGGGTAGGTGTTTTTATGCCACGTTCCACCCACTTCGTCGGACGATTCAAGGATCGTCAAATGGTGAAAACCTGCTTGCTTGAGCCGAATCGCCAGGCACAGGCCGGCCATCCCTGCACCGACGATCACGACTCTTGGAAAGACTCCTTCGTCCACGACGCTTCCTTTGCCGTTTCTCTCTCCTACGCAAAGACTTCGTGTACGACTTTGCCGTACACATCGGTCAGCCGGAAATCTCTGCCGGCATACCGATACGTCAATTGCTCGTGATCCAATCCCAGGGCGTGCAGTAGTGTGGCATGCAAATCATGCATGTGAACTGGTTGGTCGACCGGATGGTAGCCGAAGTCATCGGTCGATCCGTATGTCAGTCCGCCGCGAGCGCCCCCGCCGGCCATCCACATCGTGAAGACTTGCGGATGGTGATTGCGACCGGTGCCGTTTTCGGCAGTCGGTGTGCGGCCAAATTCGGCGCCCCAAAGCACCAGGGTATCGTCCAACAATCCGCGCTGGGCCAAGTCGGTAAGCAAACCTGCGATCGGGCGATCCACTTTGGCCGATTCCTTGATATGCCCTTCCTGCACCTTTTGATGGTGGTCCCAGGTGTAGTCGGTCGAGACTTGGATGTAACGCACACCTTGTTCGGCAAACTTCCGCGCCAGCAGGCATTGTCGGCCGAAGTTATCGGTTGGCTGCGAATCAATTCCGTAAAGTTGAAGAGTCGATTTTGATTCGTCATCGAAATTCATCACGTCCGGAATCGATTGCTGCATCCGAAACGCGAGTTCATAGTTGTCGATCAGTCCTTCGACGGTCGGATCGGCGTGCAGTTCTTGCAAGTGATGTCGGTTGATCGATTGGATGAGTTGCAATTGCTCGCGTTGCATCGAGTGATCGAGCCGTTTGTTGGCCAGATTGGCAACGGTCGCCTCGGCGATCGGTGTTTCGGCAGAACCAATCGCGGTCGCTTGGTGGATCGCGGGCAGAAAGGCGCTGCCGTAATTTTGCACGCCGCCATGGCCACGCGGCGGCGAGATTGTGATGAACGCGGGCAGGTTTTCACTTTCGCATCCCAGGCCATAGCTTACCCAGGCACCCACGCTTGGCCGTACCAGGTTTGCCTGTCCGGTATGCAGCCTCAACAGCGCCTCGCCATGCGCCGTTCCTTCGGTATGCAGCGAACGGACCACGCACAATCGGTCGGCGTGATCGGCAAGATGCGGCATCAATTCGCTGATCCAGATGCCGCTGTCACCATGTTGGGCAAACTGAAAGGGCGAACCGAGCAGCTGGCCGACGCTTTCTTTGTCGCTGCCAACCAATTTTCCCGCCAGCGGCTTGCCCGATTCTTTGCTGAGCTGTGGCTTGGGGTCAAACAGGTCCACATGGCTGGGGCCTCCCCACATGAACAAGAAAATGATGCGTTTAGCGCGAGCGGGAAGCGGCGGTGTTTTCGCTGCCAACGGGTTCTGAGGATCGGTTGCGGCCAGAGCTTGCCCGCCCGCCATCGCCGCCAAAGCAAGCTGTCCGAATCCGCAAGCGCTGGTTCGCAATATCTCGCGGCGGCTGGTAGGACGAACGAATCGATTGCACCTCATCGGTCACTCCAGCATTTGAAAACGGCTTGAGGCAAACAAGGCATGGCAGGCGGTCGTCCAGGCAAAGATTTCCGGTTCCTCCCTGCCCGCGGCACGAAGGCGTTTTTCTGTTTGGTCGATGAAACGGAGTAATTCCTGTCGCTGATCATCGGCTGGCAAATCGCCAACAATCGAACGGAACATTCTATCGATTTTTGACTGCGGCGTACCAGCTTGACATTCGGTGAAAATTCGCCGCGCAGTCGCCTCGGCCGCGTTTTGAACCGAATCGTCGTTCAGCAAATAGAGCCCCTGCACCGGTACCATCGTTTCGCTTCGCACGCCGGTGGCGATGTGCGGATCGGCAAAGTCGAAAGCTTCAAAAAGTTCGGGAAGGTCGTTTCGAATCACCGGCAGATAAACGCTGCGACAGGGAAAATCGGTGCGGCGGCGATTGGTGTTGGCTCCGACCGCGGTTGCCTGATCGCCCAGGTACCAGACGGATGATTCCATCGGCGCGAGATCGAGTTTTCCCGCGGCTAGTAGCATCGAATCCCGCAGTGCTTCGGGGCTGAGGCGGCGGCGATGGGCGCGCCATAGCCATTGATTGCCGGGATCACGGGCGTGAGCCTCGTTGTTGTGCGCACTGGCCATGGTGAACGTTCGGCTCAGCACGATGGTTCGAATCAGTTCCTTGATCGACCAACCCGAACGGACCAGTTCACTAGCCAAGTGGTCGAGCAATTCCGGATGGGTCGCCGCTTCGCCGGTGCGTCCAAAATTGTCGGCGGTGGCGACGATTCCACGTCCGATCAAATGACGCCAAATGCGATTGGTGAGAACACGCGCAGCCAGGTTGCCCGCGCCGTCGTGATGATCGGTAAGCCAGTGGGCCATTTCGATGCGGCCGCTTTGACCCGGCCCGATCGTGACCGAGTCGCCGCCGAGCACGGTCAACAAACCGCGAGGAACCTGTTTGCCGAGTCGATCAAACTGCCCGGCCAGTCGAATGTGTTCGTCACCAGGAGATTCGACGTCGGTGGGAATCATCGCCCGCGGCGGAATTTTCTGCGCCGGGTCGGCTAGCTTTTTGGCAAGTTCGGCGATCAACCCTTTTTGCGAATCCGTTCGCTGTTGTTTCGTTTGGTCTTTTTCGATCGCGGCCGGGGCGACCGAATCGGCGTGCTTCTTGGCAAGGGTTTCCAGTTCCTTGATGTTGTCTTTTTGAATCAAATCCAGCGCTGACTTCGCCCGCTTGATCCGCTCGTTCAGCGCCGGACGCTGGCGCCAGAACTCTTCGTACGCTTCGTCCAATTCGTTGCCGTCGTCGCCGAGCCCCACCAGTCTTTCCATCGCCCGTTGTTGGCCCAGCATGTATCGGCGTTCGACCACGCGGGTGGAGGTCAGGATTCCCGCCATCGCGTAGTAGTCGGAAGTGGGAACGGGATCGAATTTATGATCGTGGCATCGCGCGCATCCGAGCGTCTGGCCGAGCACAGCGCGGCCAATGGTGTCGAGCTGCTCGTCGGCGATCTCCATTTTCTGTTTCTGCTCCACATTTCCGAGCAGCACTTTGGGGCCGACGACCAAAAAACCTGCCGCGATCCTTTGTCGATCACGTTGCTCGATGGAATCGAATGGCAGGAGATCTCCGGCGATCTGCTCCAGCAGAAAACGGTCATACGGGATGTCCGCGTTGACTGCCGCAATGACCCAGTTGCGGTAACGCCAGGCTTCGCGAAACAAAAAGTTCTCATCCAATCCGTTGGAATCGGCGTACCTGGCAAGGTCCAGCCAATGACGTCCCCAGTGCTCGCCGAATTCCGGTGAGCTCAACAGCTGGTCCACCAGTCTCGCATACGCGTCGCGGCGGTTGTCTTGAAGAAAGGCGGTGACCTGATCGGGACGAGGCGGCAAACCGGTTAGCAGTAAGGTGACGCGCCGAATAAGGTCGCGTCGATTCGCATCGGCCGCCGGGTGCAGGTTCTGCGATTCCAGTTTGCTGAGCACATGCGTGTCGATCGTCGATCGCGGCCAATCGGTTGCCCGGACGGCGGGAGGAGCCTGTACGTCAAGCGGACGGAATGCCCAGTGCTGACGACCGGCGATCGGATCGGAAGGGTTTTCGCCATCCGGTTTGGTTTCATCCGACTTGTCGCGCGGGTCGGGTGCGCCAAAGCGCACCCAATGTTCCAGATGTTTGATCTCCGCCTGCGAAAGCTTCTCATCGGGCGGCATTTGAAGATCGGGGTCGTCGTAACGGACCGCCTTGATCAGCAGGCTCGCCTCGGTGTCGCCCGGTGAGATGGCCGGCCCGCTGTCACCACCGTCGAGCAAACCTTGTCGATGATCGAGTCTCAGGCCACCTTCTTGCCGATCTTGGTGACAAGAGTAGCAATGCTCAATCAGCAAAGGCCGAATGTGTTTTTCGAAGTACGCCAGGCCGTCGGACATGGCCGCCGATTCCGCGCCGCCACCGGTCCGCGGGAAAACCACCGCAGAACAAAACAGAATCAGCAGGATGATCGTCGGCCGCTGCAAGGACATGCCGTCATGGTACACAAAGTTTCGGCGTGAAATACAGTTCCCCCTCCGAGGTTCAGGGTAGCGAAACTCGCCAAGAGTTTCGGCGAGACCGAGGTTCACCGAAAGTTTTGGCGACTTTCGCTACCTCCCGCGAAGCATTTTTTCTTGCCCGCACCCAATCAGAGTGATCGCATGTAGGCCAGCAAGTCGGCGACCTGTTGATCGGACAATCCATCGATCAGACCATCGGGCATCAGTGACTTTTCGGCCGTTTTGACTTCGACAATGGAATCGGAATTGACTCGTAACGTCTTGGCATCAGCGGTCAGCAGCGTCAGTCCGTCAACGCTTTCGTAGATCGTCATTCCGACAAGTATCTGATCGTCGGTGGTCAATACCTGTTTGGCACGGTATCGATCTGGAATGTGATGACTGGGATCCACGGTCGCACGAAGCAGATCTTGGCGATTGAAACGTTTGGCGATTCCTTCCAATCGCGGTCCCAGTGCTTTGGCACCGCTGTGGCATTTCGCGCAGTTTTGCAAAACAAACAACTCCCTGCCTCGCTTGGCGTCCGACTTCAATTCGGCAATCAAGTCGGCTTTTTCGAGCCACCGTCGAATGGAATCGGAATCGGGCGTGCGCTCGGGCACCTCGACCCCCAATCGTTCCAACGCCTTGATCGCGGCTTCTCGCACCGTCTTGTCGACCGACTGGGCAGCCTGCGTCAGCACGTCGACGTCACTTTGCTGAGGATGATTGGCGATTGCCAGCCAAGCGGCCGGCCGAGTCAGAGGATCTTTCAGCCACTTGCGAATGTGCGGGCGAGTCACGGCGTCATTGCCCAGCGCGATGAATCTGGCCACAGCGGGATCGATCTCTTGCCTGGCGCTAAGAGAGAGAAAACGTTGGCGTGCTCTTTCCAGGTTCTCCGGGTCCATCCGCTCGCTCCACACCAGATGAGCCCTATGGCCGAATCTTGGGTTGGCAACCAATCGGCTGGTCAACAACGAGTCGCGGCGCTGAAGCGCCGCGTGCAACTCGCCCAACCGCGGTGTCCAATTTCGATCAATGCTCCAAGAAAGTTCGTCGACCGTCACGGGAATTTCCAGCATGATGTCGACAACCTGCTCGGTCATCTCATCGTCTCTCGCGACCGGCAGCCGCGCCAGCGCGATCAGGTGATGCAGCTTGTCGGTGGGAGATTCGACGCGGTCGATGTCGGCGACAATCGTTGCAAACGCTTTTTTGGAATCGGGCTGGATCACCGCCAGGGCACGAATCGCCTCGTTCCTCTGGGCGTGATCGCGATCGGATCGAATGATGCGAATCAGTGCCGCCGTTGCCGCTTCCCGCGTTTCGGCCCGCAGCTTGGGGCGAAGCAGGCTGCGGCAGCTGTCGAAAACGGCCGCGACCTGCTCTTTTCCTCTCGCATCTTTCGGATCCCCTGCTCCCAAACCACCGACACTTTCGATCAGCAAAGTGGTGGCAATGATCGTTTCGCTTTCGTTCATACGATCGTTTTGAAGCATTCGGGTTGCATGCGAAGCGGCGTTATGATCGATCATCCGTTCGCTGCGATCGCGCAATCGGGCGATCCAATCGATTGCTTTGCTGCGTTCAATCGCCGGAGGCACCGGCGGCCACAGCACTTGCGGTTTCGCCGATTCGCTGGACGGGTCGTCAGCGTCGATGATGTAGAGCCCGCCCCGAGACCGCCGGCCGCCGACGGCGATCACCAGCCGACCGTCGGGCAAAGCATCGATATCGGTGACGGCGAATCCGGCCGTTCCACGTGGCCGGGCAACTTGCAGGTTGCGGCCGTCGTCGTCGACAAACAATATCCTTCCAAAGGTCCAATCCAGAACGAAGACACCGTGATGAAATCGCGCCGGCAACCGGCGGTGTCGATAACGCATCACGCCGGTTGGGGATCCGCGACCGAATTCGGCGAGCACTTTTGGCATCTGTGGATCATCGTTGGGACGCTTCCAGCTTCGGGTCATCCAGCCGGCGTCGTCTCCCTGGCGGACACGAAACACTCGCGTGGGCCGATACCAGGGAAGCGAAACATCACGCTCGCCATCGCTGTCAAAGGTGTCAATCGCATGACCGGGGGCGAAGTCAAAGTCGTAGGCGTTACGAAAACCGTGTGCCCACACTTCGCGCTGCGACCAGTCGGGTGAAATTCGCCAAATCGCACCGGCGCGCGGATGATCGATCGAGGGGGCGTCGATGTTCTGCAAATCGAACATTCCCTTGGTGCCGTTGCCGCAGATCAAGTACCAGTGATCATCGGGGCCTTTTCGAATCGCGTGCGCGTCATGTTCGCCACCCGTCTTGATTTCCAACATCCGAACCGCGGGGGAATCAACAATGCCGTCTCCATCCAAATCGGTCAACTTCCAAACTCCGTTGTCGCCGACATACAGCATCATCGCGCCGTCGCAGTAAAGTCCGTGGGCACCGTGGGAAGGGCCGTCGGCGAGAGTCACAAAACGATCGAACCGGCCGTCATCGTCCTCATCCACCAACATTCGCAGGTAGCCCGGACCCGAAGCGATCACGTTGCCTCGTGGATCGACGGTGATGTTGGTGCAATCGGGGACCAGGTCATCATCGGCCACCTGGCGAATGTTCAGGCCGTCGGCGAGTTCGATGTCGGACGTCCAACCGGTGTTCGGAAGGGCGAAGGGCATAAGAACAAAAAGTGGAACGAATCGGTGCATTTGTGTTCTGGCTCCGCAGGTGTCTGCCCCACCAGGATAGCTGCGCGATCAATCCAAATTCACCCACAGCTCCTCGATTCACCGAGAGCGCGACGAGAGCAGAAATCTTAAAACGAAGGAAAATACGATGAAACGGTCCCCGCCGTCAGTCACGACCGAGACGGTCGTGCTGCGAAAGTGGCGCGCCAGGGAGTGCGCGCCGACTTGGGACAAGTCGGCCTACTGGGGGAGTGACGTGCGGAGGTGTTGGGCGACGTCGGCGACGAAGCGGTGAACGGTGACGTCGGCGATTCGATGGCCGACGATCGAATTGATTGCCGCACCGACCGCTCCCAACGGCGGCTGGTAGTGGCCGGCGAAATCGAGCTGGGTTTCGGTGGTGGTCAATGGATAGACCGACAAGTCGGCTTTCATCAACGGGAACAACCGCGGTGCATTGGATGCTTCCCATTCCAATTGCAAGCGGGTGGCCGGTTGCCCTGACGATTCTTGCGACGTCTGGCAAATGTCTTTGACGGTGATCGAAATATCGGTTCCCACTTCGATGCCGGCGATGTTCATTCGCAATTCCGACGCGACCGACTTCGCTCTGGATGCAGCGGCTTTGGTCGCGGACTGAAAAACGGCGAGCGCGTTTTCGGTCAGCGCATCCCGTACCTGTTCATACGGGTGGTTCACGTAGTCATAGCATCGAATCTCACGCTCGTTACTCATCGCGATTTTCCCATCGGTGTGATCCATCAAAAACTGCCGGTTCAATATCCTCCCTCTCGGCATCCACGGCAACCAAGTGTGCTCATTACTTTTGATAGCGGGCAGTTTGGGCAATCGAAACATCGTCGATGTGCGATAGTGCGCGCTGGGAAAAGTAATCGTTACAACCGGACCCGCCTGGAACGATGATTTGCTCTGAATTGGCGATTCTCGGACAGTTTGTAGCGATTCCGGCCGCTTTGGCACTTCAGCTGCAATATCTTTTTATGGGTCCGTATTTCGTTGGGCCCGACGATCAACCTTATTTCAATGTTGAGTCGAACAATGAATGTGCAATCAGAAAAAACGCTTCACTCGCTCTTTCAGCAGTGGAAGGACGAAGATCAGGAGCTGGAACGTTACATCGACGACGTGCGTGATTGGATGGCCGATGTAAGCCAGTTGGGCATACCGCGTTTCGGCGAAACGGCCAACCGGCTGAAAAGTCTGCTGGACCGGCTGACCGATCATTTTGACCGCGAGGACGAAATCATCGCCCAGTTGGCCGAACTTTACGCCCCCGATTCCGTCGAAGTCAGTGCGGCCCGGCGGCAGGCGTCGCGGGATCACCGGTTGCTGAGTGACCGACTGGGAGATCTGGTTTCCCGCCTTGACCAGCTGGAACCTCCCTTCGCGTCATGGGAATCGGCGATGGACGAAGTCGAACTGTTCGTGGTCGCGCTGGAGCAGCATGAGGATCAGGAGGCGGAAAGCGTCGAAATGCTGATCCCTCACCAATCGGACTGCTGATTTCGCTGCTTGCAGCCAATCGTAAGCCGACTTGTCCCCAAGTCGGCGAGTCTGTCCTCTGCTGGCGATTCACGGGCCGAGCATCTCGATTCAACTATCCCCACTCCGCGTCCCAGCTGGGTCGCGTAGGCGATTACAATGGCCGGCCGAATGACGTTCCGTTACGGCGATGGCAGCTCGCCCTTCCGCTCGACTTGGGGATGCACAAAAGAACGATGATGCGAACACGACTTCTATCCAACCATTGGGGATACGGTGCAGCGAGTCCATGGGTTGCCGGTGCGCTGCTGATTGTTTTTGCTGGCACAGCGGTTTCGGACGACTGGGCTCAGTGGCGTGGGCCAAATCGCGACGGCAGGTCAGCCGAATCGGGTTTGCTGAAACAGTGGCCCGCCAGCGGTCCCGCGATTGCCTGGAAGGCCACCGGTTTGGGCGCGGGTTACTCAAGCGTTTCCGTCGCGGCTGGCTACGTCTATACGCTTGGTGATTTGGGTGACGGCAACTACCTGATTGCGATGAAGGAATCGGATGGTGAAATCGCCTGGAAGACTCGCATCGGCGACAAGGGTGGCCACAAGAAGTACACCGGGCCGCGCAGCACGCCGACCGTTGACGGAGACCAGATCTTTGCCTTGAACCAGCATGGCGACCTGGTTTGTCTGGACAAGGCTTCCGGCGATACCGTTTGGAGCCGTAACTTGGTTTCCGATTTCGGCGGCAAGATGATGTCGGGATGGAAGTACAGCGAATCGCCTTTGGTCGATGGAGATCAAGTCGTTTGCACTCCCGGTGGCAGAGAAGGCACCGTGGTTGCGCTCAACCGGGCTTCTGGTGAAAAAGTTTGGCAAACCACCGATTGGACCGACACGGCAGGTTATTCGTCCGTCATCATCGCCACGATTCACGGCAAGCGGCAGTACGTTCAACTGACCGGAAAGAGTGTGGCGGGAATCGATCCTGCCAGCGGCAAGATCCTTTGGAAAGCGGATCGTGAGGGAAAGACAGCGGTGATCGCCACGCCGGTCGTGGAAGACAACGTTGTTTTTGTAACCTCCTCTTATGGCGTTGGGTGCAACGCTTTTGAAATCAACCAGGATTGGTCGACGCAGGAGCTTTACGCGAACCAAAACATCGCCAACCACCATGGCGGCGTGATCCTGCTAGATCATCATGTTTTCGGTTCAAGTGGTGGAACGTTCCGCTGCCTGGAAGTGGAAAGTGGTGAGTTGAGTTTCAATCGCCGAAGCGTCGGGAAAGGTGCGACCGTTTATGCCGACGGTTTTTTCTATCTGCGCAGCGAGTCGGGACCGGTTGCATTGATCGAAGCAACCACCGGCGGTTTGAACCAGGTCAGCAAGTTCGATCAACCCGACCGAAGCGACGAACGAGCCTGGCCGCACCCGGTCGTGGCGAACGGAAAATTGTACCTCCGAGACCAGAATGTCCTGCTCTGCTATGACATCAGGGCAAAGTGATCCCGGTCTGGTTCGTTGGGAAAGGCGGCCTGTCTGCGTGAGGTAATTCAGCCTGGTAGCCTGAGCCACCAGGCTACAATAGGAATGGCCCGGCGCTGCGCCGGGTGTGATTCCCAGCGCCGCGAACTTCCATGACCGAGTTTTACATCAAAACTGACAAAGCGGTTTCGGGACCGTTCACGGGTGTGGAGGTGCGGGAAGCGGCTCTGGCTCACGTCGTCTTACCGGCCACCGCGATAGGGCCGTCGCCGCAAGGGCCATGGACCCGAGCGTCGGAAACGGGACTTTTTTCGGACAAGAATGTTCCGCTTCCGCATCCAAGTGGTACTCATTTACCCGAGTTCAGGTTGACCGGCGTTTCCGAAGCGTTCCAAGGTCCGTTCAAACTGCGCGAACTGATCGGGTTTGCGGTGCACCGAATGTTGCCGTCCGACGCGCTGATCCAAGTGGACCGGCAGGGTGCATGGGTGCCGGTGAATCGGATCGGCATTTTGAACGCCTGTTTTCAAGGTGAAATCGTGCCTCCGGCCAAGCGGCAAGAGACTCACGCGGGGCGCGGTTCTCGAGTCGACTCGCCCCATCATGCCGACGACCGCTGGAAAGGGAAGAAGACGGTCAGACCGGTTCGCCAGGCGGTGGCGGCACTAAAGAACGAACCGGTCGATGAAGCAGCAGACGCCGAAGTTCGTCAAGTGGAGCCCGCGCCGGTTACGCAAACCGAAGTGGAGCCGCCTGAGGAACAACCGGCTGTCGAGGACGCCGACGATTCGGACGAGCCGCAAGACTTGAGTCTGTCGGAATACAACCAGCAGTGGCGCACGAGTTTGCGAAAAGGGTCGAAGCTCCGACTGCCCAAGATAAGAGCAAAGTACATCGGCCTTGTCGTCGTCCCGATGGCTGTCGCCTTGATTTGGGCTCTTTGGGAACCGTCGTCGATGGCTCGTGAAGAACTGATCGGCGACTGGGTGGACGCTTCTGCTGGCGTCGAATCGTCATTCGGTATTTCGTTCAAGGAAGACGGAACTTGCGTGGTCTTCCATACTCACGGCCGATCTTGGTCAGGTGACTTTCAATGGATCGACACCAAACAAGACGACTCCGGTTTTCAGAGCCTGGAACCGATGTCGGCCAAGATCACCGATATTGAAAAGAACCACCAGCGCGGACATGTCAGGCCAACGGACGGATACATCAAGCTGAAGGGAAGTTTTTCGCGTGAGTTGCCTGAGATTGGTACCAAAGAAATTCGCGAATGCTACGTCCGTCGCGAAGGCGAGGAGCTGAAAATCGGTTACCTGGCCAACATCAAGTGGGACCGCTCGAAGAAAACAACCGAAGTGGGGTGGATGACGCTCAAGCCGGCCGTGTCACACCCCGGCCCGATCTCGGCGCCCCAAAACCACGACGACCTCAGCACTGCTACACTGCTAGCCAGGTATGGTCTCCCCGACGAGGCTCGTCCGATGCACCGATTTGAGTTGCCTGAGAACGTGAGTCCCGAATCGATCGGCGATTACCAGTTGGTTCGCTACGGAAATCAAAAGTTCATCGTGAACCCCAACGGTCATTTACAGCAGTTCGTTCCTTCACAACCAAAGTTCGACCAAACACAACAAGAGTCGCTATGAAGATACACCTTCGTTATTGCGCCGCTTGAAACTACGAGCCCAAGGCCGTCAGTTTGGCGACCAAGCTTCTGGTGAAGTTCAAGCAACAGATCGAGGCGTTGGAATTGGAGCCGTCCAGTGGTGGCTGCTTCGAGCTAAAGGCCAACGGCGAGTCGGTCTATTCGAAGCTTCAAACGGGCCACTTCCCCGATGAAGAAGAGATGGTTTCAGAGATCAGCAAGCGGCTCTAACCGCCTGTGATTTCTCCAAAATCGCTTCGCATGAATACGTGCCAGTTCGGAGAACTGGCCGACGTTCAGCCAATCAGCAGCACGTTGGCCCCTTGGATCCCGCCCCGATGCAATTCTTGTAGTGCGATATTCGCATCGGCAAGCGGATAAGTGGTCACTTCCGCCTGCATTGGGATCTCGGCGGCCAGCGGCAGAAATTCCGCGATGTCTCGGTGAGTGAGATTGGCGACGGTCTTGATTTCTCGCTCCATCCACAAATGGTCGTGGTAGCTGAGCTCCAAAAGCGCCTCTTTGTCGACGTCTTCTTTGCGAATCGCGTTGATCACCAAGCGACCGCCAGGACAGAGATTTTTCATCGATTCGACGACCGGCCGCCATACCGGAGTGGTATCGATCACCGCGGCCAATGGTTCGGCAGGTCGCTGGTCGATCCGACCAGACCAGTCGGCGCCCAGGGCCTGTGCAAAGGTGCGTACTTCTTCTTTTCGGTCAAAAATGTAAACCTTGGATTGTGGATAGAGATGTTTAGCCATCTGCAGAACCAGGTGCGCCGATCCGCCGAATCCCATCAAGCCCAGCGGTTGTCCGTTTTGAATTCCGGCAAGCCGCAGAGCGCGGTATCCGATCGCGCCAGCGCACATTAGCGGAGCCGCGTTGACATCCGAAAGGTTTTTGGGAATGGCGACGCCGTACGATTCAGGAACGGTCATGAATTCGGCATAACCACCGTGAACGTGATACCCGGTGGCACGAAATTCAGGCGATAAGTTTTCGTGTTCACCTCCGTCGGAACAATGGATCCAACCGACACCGACTCGGTCGTCAAGTGAGTACCGTGTTGTACCGCGACCAAGTTTCGCAACCCGTCCGATCACTTCGTGCCCCAACACGATCGGCAGCTTCGGTGGCTTCAACCGACCCTCGATTTCGTCCAGTTCCGTATGGCAGACGCCGCAGACGCTGACTTTCAGTAGCAGTTCACCGTCGCCCGGTTCCGGAACGGGCAGGTCAGTCAGACGCAGCGGCTCTGGAGTTTCTGACATCGGTGCCACGCGATCCAATACCATCGCCTTCATGATGGGCGTCTCCAGGAAGGTTCGTCTGCCGGCGGAAAGGACTGAACGTTTTCCCGTCGATCGGATCAAGGCATGGGAACGGAATCGTATTCGCTGATCGTTTTGCCCGAATCGGGATCGACCTCGATCAAACGAACGCGATATCCCCACAGATTGGCAACGTGCCGGAGCGTACGATTGCAATCTTCTTTTTCAAGCAGTCGGTTTTCGCGAATCCGATGAGTCAAAACAAGGCGGCGATTTCCGGTCAGATCAGCGTGAGTCACTTCGATTTCGGGTTCTTGCTTGGTCAGGTCGTGTTGGGCGGCCAGCTTTCTGCGGATGTCGCGATACCCGGCTTCGTCGTGAATCGCTGAAACAGCGACAAAAGGAGATTCGGCCTGATCATCGACCGCGAACATGTGCATCTGGCGAATCAGGCGGGGGCTCAGGAACTGCAGAATAAAACTCTCGTCACGGTATTCGCTCCACGCATCTCGCAATGTCTCCTGCGGCTTGCCATTTCCGGCGAATTCAGGAAACCAGTCTTTGTCTTCCTGGTCGGGGTCGACACAGATCCGCTGGATATCGCGCATCATGGCGAATCCCAAAGCGTAGGGATTGATACCGCTGAATCGTCGGCTGTCAAAATTAGGTTGGGCGATGACGGCGGAATGCATGTGCAAGAACTCCAGCATCGATCCTTCGTCGATACGGCCTTCGTCATACAGCCGGTTCATGATCTGGTAGTGAGTGAACGTGGCGCATCCCTCGTTCATCAACTTGGTTTGTCGCTGAGGATAAAAGTACTGCGCCAATCCTCGAACGATTTCCAGAATTTCCCGTTGCCAGTCCTCCAGTTTGGGAGCGTGGCGAGCGAGAAAGCTGAGCAGATTCTCTTCGGGAAGGTCCAGCTTCTGTTGCAGGGCGAGATTCTCGGCCTCTTTGGCTTTTTCGGCCGAACTTTTGGAGCTATCCACCGTTTCGGTGGGCAGGGTGCGCCACAAGTCGTTGAAGGTCGCCGCCCGGTGTTCTTCTCTGGCGCGCCACTGGGCCTCGCGATCGGCGGCCGACTTCGATTGATTGGGTAAGTAACGGCTGACACCCTGCGACATCAGCGCATGTGCTGAATCCAGAATGCTTTCGACCGCAGCCAGCCCATGTTTGCGTTCGCATTGGGCGATGAATTGTTTGGCGTAAGCCAGGTTGTCCAACACGCGGTCGGCCCGCGTCCATTGACGAAACAAATGGTTGTTTTTGAAAAAGTGATTGTGTCCGAAGGCGGCGTGGGCGATCACCAACGTCTGCATCGTGATCGAGTTCTCCTCCATCACGTAGGAGACGCACGGATCGGAGTTGATGACCAGTTCGTAGGCCAGTGCCTGAGCGCCTTTGCGATAAAGCAGTTCCTCGCGGGCAAACTTCTTGCCGAACGACCAGTGTCGGTACATCAGCGGCATGCCAATCGCCGCATAAGCATCCAGCATCTGTTCGGAGGTGATCACTTCGATCTGGTTGCGATAAACATCCAGTCCAAGTTCTTCGATCGCGATCTGCTCGATCGCGTCGTAAACCCGACTGATCAGGCCAAAGTCCCACTCGCTGCCGCTGTACAGGAGCTTGTCGGCATCCATGATTGTTAAGATCTCCCGCTGTGACTTCTCCTGCCCGCAAACAGATCGTGGAACACGGGAAAGATTTCGCTGGGTTGGCGGACACCGGCGCGAGCAAAGTGTTCATAACGCTCGACCAACGGTTCGTACCCGTCCCATAACAGGCTTCCCAATCGCGATTCCTCGTCGCCCACTTCGATGTAAGCGTAGTATTGGCAGATCGGCAGAATTTGTTTTTCCAACAGATTCAAAGTTTGCGGCATGTCGTGATCGAAGTTGTGGCCATCAGAGGCTTGCGCCGCGTAGATGTTCCAATCGTCGATCGGATACCGCTGTTGCACGATTCGCAACATCTCGGTCAAGGCCGAGGAGACAATCGTGCCGCCGGTTTCGCGACCGTAAAAAAACGTCTCCTCGTCCACTTCGGCCGCCGTGTAAGTGTGACGAATGAAGACAATTTCTACCGCCCGATAATGCCGGGTCAGAAACAGGTGCAGCAGCATGTAGAACCGCTTGGCCAGATCCTTCAAGTCCTCGGTCATCGAGGCGGACGTGTCCATCAAGCAGAACATCACAGCTTGCGTGGTGGGGCGTGGCGAGCGTTCGAAGCGGTTGTAGCGAAGGTCGACATTTTCGATGAAGGCGACCGACTTCATTCGCTGCCGGGCATTGTCGATGCTCTCGCGCAGCCGCTTGATTTCCTCCTCGTCGTCCTCCGCTTCCGCCCGTTGTAGATCGGCTTGCAACGCTTCCAGTTCACTTCCTTTCGGACGTCGCATCGCGATCCGCCGGGCCAGCGACCGACGCATCGTCTGACCAGTGTTCAGCCGTTGCGGAGAACCATCGTTGGCGTAACCGGCCCGCGACCAGGCGGGGGTGACCATCGATTTCAGTTTGCGTTTGGCCAGGTTGGGCAGTTGCAGATCGTCAAAGAAAATGTCCAGGAACTCGTCGCTGGTCAGCGCGAAAACGAAACTGTCTTCGCCATCGCCATCGGGGCTTCCGCCCGACCCACCCGATCCGCTGCCCCCCTTGGGTTTCTGAATCTGATCGCCGCGGCGGTAATCGCGATTGCCGGGCAGCACGTAATCGCGGCTGCCCGCTTCGGAGTCGTAACTGAAGGAAGGTTCCCGCAGGTCCTTCGAATCGATCGTGATCTCTTCGCCCCCTTCCAGATCGGCGATCTTGCGATCCCGAATCGATTCATTGACCGCTTTGCGAATGTGAGCCTTCACGCGGCGCACGAACCGCTGCCTGTTACCCAGACTTTTGGACTTGGGGTTGCGGCGGCGGTCAATGACATGCATCGGATCCCTCGAAAAACGAACCGGAAGACATCCCGTTAGCTCGATTTGCTGACTCGCATGTACCAGTCGACCAGCCGCCTTACCTGGCGCTGGGTGTACCCACGACCGGTCATGCGTTCCACAAACTCGCTGTGCTTTTGCTCCGCCTCGCTATCTTTTTTGGCGTCAAAACTGATCACCGGCAGTAGCTCCTCGATTTGGCCGAACATCCGTTTTTCGATCACGTCGCGAATCTTTTCGTACGACGTCCATTCAGGATTACGGCCTTCGTTTTTGGCGCGAGCCCGCAGCGCGAACTTGACCACTTCGTAGCGGAAATCTTTGGCGTTGGCGATTCCGGCGGGATGCTCGATTTTTTCCAGCTCCTCGTTCAGGACGTCGCGATCCATCAGCTGCCCGGTATCGGGATCCTTGTAATCCTGGTCGTCAATCCAGGCGTCGGCATAGGCGATGTAGCGGTCAAACAAGTTTTGGCCGTAGCTGTGATACGATTCCAGGTACGCTTTGCGAATTTCGTTGCCGATGAATTCGGCGTACCGCGTTGCCAATTCTTCTTTGACGAATTCCAGGTAGCGTTGTTCGGTCTCTTCGGGCAGCTGTTCGCGTCGAATCGCCTTTTCCAGCACATACATCAAGTGCACCGGGTCAGCAGCCACCTCTCGCGTGTCGAAGTTGAACGTTTCCGACAGGATCTTGTAGGCGAACCGAGTCGACATACCGTCCATTCCCTCGGTGACGCCCGCCGCATCGTGATATTCCTGCACGGTACGAGCATGAGGGTCGGTGTCCTTCAACGATTCGCCGTCGTAGACTCGCATCTTGGAGTACAGGCTCGAATTTTCGTGCTCTTTCAGTCGCGTCAGCACGGTGAACCGCGACATCATCTCCAACGTGTCGGGCGCGCACGGTGCGGTGCCGAGTTCCGAGTTCAAAATCAACTTGTCGTAGATCTGTTTTTCTTCGGTCACTCGCAAGCAATAAGGCACCTTGACCACGCAGATGCGATCCAGGAACGCTTCGTTGTTTCGGTTGGCCTTGAACGATTCCCACTCCGATTCGTTGGAGTGGGCGACGATGATTCCCTGGTACGGCATCGCGCCGACATTTTCGGTGCCGACGTAGGTTCCGTCCTGGGTGGCGGTCAACAGCGGATGGAGCATCTTCAAAGGTGCTTTGAACATCTCGACGAATTCAAGCAGCCCTTGAGTGGTCCGGTTCAGTCCGCCGCTGTACGAGTACGCGTCGGCGTCGTCTTGACCGAAATGTTCAAGCTTTCGGATGTCGACCTTGCCGACCAGCGACGAGATGTCTTGGTTGTTTTCGTCACCCGGTTCGGTCTTGGCAACGCAGATGCGGCGTTGTTCGGAGGGCATCACTCGAACGACCGAGAACTTGGAGATGTCTCCGCCGAATTCGTCCAACCGCTTGATCGCCCAGGGCGACATGTAGCCGGGCAGCCGGCGGCGTGGGATGCCGTATTCTTCTTCCAGCATCATGCCCATGCTGTCGGGATTGAACAGTCCCAACGGGCTTTCATAGATCGGACTGACTTCATCGCCCGCGGCAAGAACGTACACCGGTCGGTGTTGAATCAATGTCTTCAGCGCATCGGCCAACGAACTTTTGCCGCCGCCGACCGGGCCGAGCAGATAGAGAATCTGCTTTCGTTCTTCCAAACCTTGAGCGGCGTGCCGAAAGAAACCGACGATCCGTTCGATCGTCTCTTCCAATCCGTAAAAATCCTGAAACGCGCGATACGTTTTGATCGTGCGATTCATGAAGATCCGACCCAGCCGCGAATCGCTGGCCGTGTCCACGAACTCCGGTTCGCCGATCGCCTGGACCATCCGCTCCGCCGTCGATGCGTACAGATTCGGATCGTTGCTCGCGGCGAGCAAATACTCCTTCAAGGAAAAGGAAACCTGCTTATCCTTTTCGTAAACTTCGCTATACAGTTTCAGAATGTCATTTGGATTGCTGGTCATGGCTCATTGCCCGAGTCTGCGTTTCGTTCGCTCGCGCGGGGGCTTCTTTGCCCAGCCCAAAACCTTGCGGTGAAATCACTAGCCCAAGCTACCCGCTGGCGGCGCATCATCCGTTCAACCAGGAAAGAAGTCCTACTACCTTCCTTCAGTCAATTATAGGTTGCGAACTGAATTTACCCCCTTCGGATTGTTCGAAACGCTGCCGCACAAGCGTTCGTAAGTCGTTTGCATGCAAGGCTTTGCGAAAAGATTCACTTCTGCGAAATCTGCTTCTTCCGCTGCCCGATTCTCGCCCCCAATCGGCCTTGTGGCGCCTTTGTTTGTCCACCTGCAGTTCAAACCGTCGGTGGTTCAATGTTCGCCGTATTTCCTGGCGATTGCGCGTACCACGTCGGCTGACGAAAGGAACCCGACCAGTTTTCGATCGGCAAGCACCGGCAAGTGGTGCACGTTTTCGTCCGCCATCGTTTTTGCGGCTCGTTCAATGCTGACTTCCGGCGCGACCGTGACGATCAATTCGCTCATGATGTTGCGAACTGGATCGCTATCAAGGCGTCGCTGGACCATTTCCAACGCTTGGCGATCGTCACCCAAGTGCAACAAATCGTCTTTTAGCGTCTGTTCGGTGGTTCTCAGCAAGACGACCAGGTCGGTGGCGGTGACGATGCCAAAACAGCGATCGCCCTCATCCACAACCGGCAGCGCGGACACTTTTCCTTCGTACATCAAGTTCAATGCTTCGCCGACCGATGTCAGCGGACCGACGCGCAGAACATCTCGCGTCATGACGTCTTGGACTTGGATTTCGGTGCTGGATTCCACAGACATAGGCCGGACTCCCAACGAGATGACTGGTCAAAGCGAACTGTCAGTGAACGACGCACAAACTTTTTCCAGGCAAACGGTGTTCCAATTGCGCGAATCATCCGCATTCGGAGCAAGATATGATTCAACCGGCTAGTGTTTTGTGGCACGACCGTCTTGGTCGTGACTGACGGCTGCCGCCGCCGCTCTACGATGGCAGTGCGCCATCCGGTTCGTGACGTATCGTCACAGTTGCATGGCGGCGAAGAATCGGCGCGCGATATCGCGCGGATTCCAGGATCGCCGACTTGGGGACAAGTCGGCCTACGAAAGCTCTGTCTGAACTTGCCGGTGGATCAACGTGTAGAGGCAGGGAATGAGCACCAGGGTCAAGATCGTCGACACGACCATTCCGCCGGCAAGAGCTCTCGCCAAGGGGATGACCGCCTCATTGCCCGGCGAGAACTGAATCGCCAGCGGCAGCATCGATGCAACCAGGGTGAGCGACGTCATCAAGATCGGGCGTAGCCGCACCTGGGCTGCCGCAATCGCCGCGTCCCGGGGCGAAAGACCATCGGCGCGACGACGGTTGGCGAATTCGACCAACAGGATCGAGTTGTTCACCACCACGCCAATCATCATCAGAGTACCCATCAACGACTGGATGTTGATGTGAGTGCCGGTCAGGTACAGAACCAACAGCACTCCACCCAGGCCAAGCGGAACTGCCGTCATGATGATCAGCGGATCGACAAACGAACGGAATTGAGCCATCAGGACAAGGTAGACCAGCAATCCGGCAATGACCAAGCCGACACCCAGCATGCTCATTCCCGATTTCATTGTTTCAGCCGGTCCGCGAATGGTCGCCGCAACGCCACTTTCGAATTCCATTTCGTCCAGCGCCGCTTGCACGTCCCGCGCGACCGAGCCGACGTCGCGGCCCGATACATTGACGTGGATGTCGTTGACCCGCGAAATGTTGTAGTGCTTGATTTCGCCGGGAATGTTGACGCGTCGAACGGTGGCAACATTCGATAGCGCGATGGTCACGTGGTCTCCATCGGGAGTGGTCAGCGACAGTGGCATGTTGCGAATATCATCCAACGATTCGATCTCGTTCGACTCGTACTGGACACCCATGAAAAAGTCGACGCCGGTTTTGGGATCGATCCAGATGGTGGGGGAGTAACCGACGCTTGAACCGAGCGCTGTCAGGATCGTTTGCGCGATCTCTTCTTGATCCAAGCCAAGGAATTTTGCCCGCGTTCGATCGACCTGCACATCAAATTGCGGGTAGTCCAGCGACTGCGCGATTTGCACGTCGGCAGTGCCTGGGATCTTGCTGATTTTCTGCACCACCTGCTCGGCGTAGTCACGGCATTTTCCTAGAGTCCCCGCCGAGATCTGCACGCTGATTGGGGTGGGCACACCTTCGTTCAAAGCCATGTTGACGATTCCGCCAGAGACAAAAACAAATTGTTCCAGTGGGTAGTCCTGGGCCAATTTCTGACGCAGTTGCTGAACGTAGGTCTGGCTGCTGGTGCGACGTCCCTGTTGTTTCAAGTTGACGATCAAGTAGGCGGTGTCGGGTCCCGAATTGGAACTCAACACGGTCGAAAAGCCAGCTCCCTTGCCGACCGGAAGCCCGATGTTCGCGATCAACGTTTCGATCTCTTCGGGCGGAATGACTTCTTTGATACTCTCTTCGATTCGGGCGACAAGTTTTTCTGTCTCCAGCAAATCGGTACCCGGAGTGGTCTTGATCCGAATCTCGAAAGTTCCCGCGTCGACGTCGGGGAACAATTCGGAACCCATGCGCGGCCAAAGGAAAAAGAGTGCGCCGACGGCGACGACGATACCGATCGTCGTGGCGCCGGGTGTTTTGGTGACGGCGCCAAGCAGGCGGTGGTAAAACCCGGACGATCCCTGAGGCGAACCGGATTGGTCGGCGGGTGCGTCACCGCTGGAAGGTTCCGACGGTTCTCTGACGAAAGTTGCGCAAAAAGCCGGTACCACGGTCAGCGCCAGAATGTAGGAAGCACCGATTGTGAACGTGGCGGCAAGCGATAGCGGCAGGAACAGATACTGGATGATGCCGGTCAGGAATACCGCTGGCAAGAACACCGCAAGGGTCGTCGCCGTACCGGCAAGGATCGCCCCCGACACCTCCTGAGTGCCCTCCAAGGCGGCAGCCAGCGGTGATTTTCCCATCCGCTGATGCCGGATGATGTTTTCCACGACAACGATTCCCGCATCCACGACTGTCCCGATCGCCAGCGCCAGTCCACCCAGTGTCATGACGTTGACTGTTTGCCCGGTGAAGGCGAAGCCGAGTCCGCCGATCAGGATTGCCAGGGCGATCGTGGCGACGATGATCACCGTCGGCAACAGTCTCCGGAGAAAGACAACCACCACGATGGAGACCAGCAGTGCTCCCAATCCAACCTGTCGGTACAGGTTCGTCATCGCGTTGCGGATGTAGTTGGATTGGTCCGAAACCAGGGTCACTTCGGTCGATTCAGGAATGTCTTGCCGTTCTTTCATTTTTGGGATTTCGGTGGCAATCCCGTCATAGATTCGGTCGACCACGGCGATCGTGTTCTCGCCCGGTTCGCGCAGCAGCGGACAATAGACACTGCGTTTGCCGTTGACTCGGACGATGTTGTATTGCAATGCCGCATCGTCAACGACGCGTGCGACGTCGCGAATGAAGATCGGACGATCATCTCGAACGGTGATCGGAATCGCCTCGATCTCCTCGGTCGTCGGCAGCGTGTTGCGCGGATGCACCTGGTAATCGGTGCCGTCTAGCCTTGCCGTTCCAGCCGCCAGCACCAAGTTGGACTTGCGGAGTGCTTTGACAACGTCGGTGGCGCTGATGTGATGGGCTTGTAATTTCAATGGGTCGACATAGACCATCATCTGGCGGAACTTGCCGCCAAAGGGATGGGGAATCTGAACTCCCTTCAGGCCACCCATTTTGTTTCGCACGGCGTAGTAGCCGATGCTGTAGAGTTCCGATTCGCTGAGCCCTTCGCCCGAGATGGCGGCCAACACGACTGGCAGGTTCGCCGGTTCACTGCGCAGAGTGAACGGCCATTCGATGCCGGGCGGCAAGTGGAACATATCGCTTGCTTCCAAGTTCACGATGTCGTTCATCGCCGCACTGGGATCAGCACCCGGTTGGAAAAAGACCTTGATGACCGCGGCGCCCGGAACGGTACGAGATTCCTGGTGTTCAATTTTTCCGGCCAGCGTCAGGGCACGTTCCACCCGCGAACTGACCGACTTTTCCATGTCCATGGTGGGAAGACCAGGGTAGGAAAAGAAGCTCACAACGACCGGTTTTTTGAAATCCGGCAGAATGTCGACGGTGATTCCCGGCATCACCGCCACCGCCAACAGGCAGAGTGCGACGGCGCCCGAAAGCACGGCAAAACGGTTGTTGAGTGAAAAGTTGATCAAGCCCATGTTGGTTCTCGATGGGGCCGCCTGCGAAATACCCGCCGGCGCGAGGGTGACACGATGGAAGACGAGGAAGGAGGGTTAGGGAATCAGAGCCGTGATCTTCTGACCGTCGACAAAACGCTGAAGGTGCGCGTCGATGACTTGTTGGCCGGTTTCCAACCCCGATACGATTTCGATGTTGCGACCATCATCCATTCCGGTGGTCACGGGCACGACGGAGACCACTTGGTCATCGTCCACGGCGTAAACGTAAGCCGCTCCCGATTCGTCAAACCGGACCGCTCGCGCCGGCAGTCTGTTGGTTGCAACTTTGGCGCCAAGGGTGATCGTTGCCTGACCAAACATCCCCGGCAGAAGTTTCCACTTGGTGTTCGGCATTTCGGCTTCCACCAACATGGTTCGGGTACTCGGATCAAGACTGGAGGTGATGCGGGTGACCGTGGCCGTGATCGACGGTTGGTCGGGAAACGAGGGGAAGCCAAGCGTTACCGAGTCACCTTTCTTGACAAGCGAAGCTTCCACTTCCGGTACCGGAATGTGAACGCGAACCTTGTCGATCTGGCTGAGTACAAACAGTGGTGCGGAACGGTTGCCGGCCGAGTCGGTGACGAGGTCTCCCGGATCGACCGATCGGCTGGTGATCACGCCCGCAAACGGCGCCTTGATGGAGGCGTAGGCGATCATCACATTCCGTTCTTCCAGCTGGCTGCGCGATACCGCCGTCGCGGCTTCAGAAGCCTTCAAATCCGCCTCCGCACCTGCCAGGCGGGCCTGGGCGACTGCGACGTCGGCTTCGGCCGAAATGATCGCGGAAACGACCGCCGCTTTGTTGGCCTGCTCGGAATCTCTCTTCTTTCGCGCCTCGTCCAACATGCGGTTTTCCAGTGACTGCCGTTTGACCAGGTCGTCGGTGCGATCGAATTCGGCTTGAGCGGCAGCCAGGGTTGCTTCCGCTCGATCCAGTTCGGCCTTGGCCTGTTCCAATTTCGCCTCGGCCGATCGAACGTTTGCCTGAGCCAGTTCCACACCCGCCTTGGCTTGGGTTTCTTCGGCCCGGTTTTGATCCACGCGAGCCTCCAGAGTTTGCCGCTGCTTTTCCATTTCCGGGACGTCGACGGTCGCCAAGATCGCTTCGGCTTCTACATAATCGCCGATGTCGGCTCTCAGTTCTTTCAAGTAGCCGGAGACTTTGGAGTGGATTTCGGCTTGAAAGTAAGGTCGTACGGTGGCGGGTTGTACGGTCGTTCTGCCAACCTCTTCCTGCGCGACCGCCACCAGTTTGACCGCGACTTTATCTTCGCTTGATTTGGCGGATGGATCGGTGGCCGGCGCGCCAGGGCCAGAACAACCGCAAGCCGCGGCAATTGCGACCAAAAATCCTGAAGCGAATCGCGCCGAGAAATGGACTCTCATGAAAAGAATGCCTCGAAGGTCGGGTAGGTCAGACGAAGCTACGATTATCATTCGCCAAACCAGAAGAACAACGAGTAACCCGAACCGCAGCGGTGATTCGGGTACTTTTTCGCTACAACCGCGTCGTTTTGTCGGGGCGAATCAACCTGTACCGTCGAGATAACCTCCGGCGTTTCCAAAGCGAGCGCAGCGGAGTGGAAGAATAGGAGACGACTGCTGATCGGATCATGCCGAGGATGAAAAGACGGATTCCTCTCCACGTAGTCGAATAGGCCATGGATGGTGTTTGATGCGAGTTTCGACCAAGCTTTTTGTCGTCGCCGGCACGCTCTGTTTGTCCGGTTGTTCCGGTTTGCGCGGAAGTACCGATAAAACCCAAACGCCCGTGGCCCCCAGTAACTTGCAGGTTGCCCCCGCGGAGGTGCAGCAGCCGCGTGCACGCACAGCTTCCTTTCAATCTCGATACGCCGAGTCCAGGGTTCGTGGGAATGTGCCGGATCTGGTCTACAAAGGACGTATCACGCCGGTCGCGGTTCAACCCGAACCGCCGGCCGGGGTCGAAGGCTACGTGCTTGATGCCAATCTGCTTGAAGCGGCGTCGGATCTTCAGCCGATCGCTCTCGCGCAATCCGCCGATCTGTCGCCATTGCCGCCGCCGGTATCAAGTCCTCCGACCGACGTGGTTGGTATGGATCTTTCCACTGCGCTGGGGATGGTTGGCAGTGACCATCCGACAGTTGGTTCGGCACGGTGGCGTGTCCAAGAAGCGTACGCCAGAGTCGATCAGGCGAAGGCACTTTGGCTTCCCTCCATCCAAGCCGGGTTGGGATTTCATCGCCATGACGGCAACTACCAGGCGAGCGATGGTTCGATCGTGGATGTGAATCGAAATTCGTTCCAATACGGACTCGGCACAGCCGCGACGGGAGCTGGGACGACGCCGCAACCAGGTGTGGTGGCGCAGTTCCATCTCGCCGACGCCATCTTTCAACCACGTGTGGCAACGAAAGAGGCGTGGGCGCAATCTCATGCTTCCGACGCCGAGGTCAATCAACAGCTGCTGCTTGTCGCCAACGCCTACTTGGACTGGCTACAGGCACTTCAAGTGACGCAAATCCTCGGCGAGACCGAATCGCGGATGGCCGGACTGGCCAAGTTGACCGACGATTTTGCGCAGACCGGACAAGGTTTGCAGGCGGACGCCGATCGGCTGGCTACGGAATTGACCCTGGTCGAAGGCAGGCGAATCGAGGCGGCCGAGCAAGTGGAGGTCGCTGCGGCGCGATTGGCCCAGTTGATCAGCATGGAACACAACCGCCAACTTGTTCCTCTGGAATCAAACGTGGTTCCGGTCGACTTGCTCGTCAATGATCTGGACAAGCCGACTTTGATCGCCACCGGGCTGAGCAACCGACCGGAGTTGAAGGAAGCAAGATCATTGGTGGCGGCTGCCTGTTCGCGTTATCAACGCGAGAAGTTTGCACCGTTGGTGCCCAGTGTGTTGCTTGGATTCAGTACTGGAGGCTTTGGCGGAGGGCTCGGCAACAACTTGGACAATATCGACAGTCGATACGATTTGGACGCCGTGCTAACCTGGCAAACTCGCAACCTGGGATTCGGCGAACGAGCAGCCAGGCGTCGAGCGGGCGCCCAAATGCAAGCGGCCAAGTTCGAGACGTTGCAGGTGATGGACGAAGTGGCCCGCCAGATCATCCAGTCACACGCCCAAGTCTCGCATCGCCAGCAGCGGATCACCGTTACCGAGCGAGCCATCGCGACGGCCGAGGATTCCTATCAAAGAAACCTTCGCCGCATCCGCGATGGCAGCGGTCTGCCACTGGAGGTGCTGCAATCGGTTCACGCCGCAGAACAGGCCGCCCGAGCCTACTTGGATGCGGTGATCGAGTACAACCAAGCTCAATTCGACTTGCAGTGGGCGCTGGGATGGCCAGTGACCGGCGCCTAGTTGAACCGAGGTTGCCGTCACTGTAGGCCGACTTGTCCCCAAGTCGGCGAATCCTCCTTATCAGCCATTTCTCCACTCCAGGCTGAACGTAGCGACTTCGGAGAAGTCGCCGACGGTGCCTTCCATGTCAATTTGCAACGATTATTCCGCGACGGCCGATCGTCGCGGTCGTGGCGGTTGATCCGGCCGCGGTCACCCTTCTGGTCGCAACACATCTGCGTCTGCGGTGCAAGCCGTTTTTCCCATATGAAGGAAACTTAACATAAAGGCTGGCGCCGCACGACGATCGAAATTACTACAGACGGACCATTCCGGCCAATCGCGCCATCGCGATCGCACCAGCCTGGGGGAAGCAAGGATGCTTCCGGAGTTCGTCAGGAGCGCACCCGCTCCGCTCAACAATGATCAGCAATATCGAAATCATGGACGGTTTCTCTTATGAACCCAAAAAAGCGAAAGGCGCTAAGCGCCTTGTTCGCCGCACTTGGCATGACCGCCGCGGCCTTCTGTTCGACTGTGGATTCCAAGGCGGAAGAGCCGGCTTTGATGAAGGCGCTGCGTTTGCCCTCGGTCGGACAATCTGAGACAACGCAGTCTCCGTTGATTCAACCCGTCGCCTACAACTCGACGTGGAACTCTTTTCCGTTTGCTGAAGAGGAAGAGGACAAATCGACTGAAGGCGGGACGGTCTCGATCGAAGAATACAACAAGCTGTTGGAGCGAGTCGACGGGATCGAATCGTCGTGGGAAAAGCACCAAGAGAAGCTTGAAAAAGAAGCGGCCGACAAAAAGAAAAAGTCGTCGTGGAAAATGACCGGCCGCGTCCATCTGGACAACTGGAACTTCCTGGACACCGACGCCGGCAGCAACTTCCTGGAGACCGGCGATGCGACCGACGATCCAGAAGACCGCTGGGATTTTCGACGCATTCGGCTGGAGTTTGCTGGAAACGTGCCCAACAACATGTTGTTTCGCACGCAGATTGACTTCAACAATCCAAGTAGCGCCGAGATGAAGGACGTCTACCTCGGATTCAACAATCTGCCTCACAACCAAATGCTGCTGATCGGAAATCAAAAACGTCCGATCGGAATGGACCACCTCAACAGTAGCCGACACAACGTCTTTATCGAACGACCGTTGGCGGTGGAAACGTTCAACGAAGACGCCCGCCGTCTGGGTGTGCTGATGTACGGCCATACCGATAACGAGATGATCAATTGGCGATACGGCGCTTTCCTGCTGGAGAATATTTCCCGGGACGGTCGTTATCGCGGTGACTTTGACGAAGCCGGCATCTACGGCCGATTGGCTGCCAGTCCCTGGTATGAC
Organism: Rubripirellula sp.; assembly: GCA_965222745.1. GTDB lineage: Bacteria > Planctomycetota > Planctomycetia > Pirellulales > Pirellulaceae > CBDCUW01. The sequence continues at coordinate 2,292,574 of CBDCUW010000005.1, read as the reverse complement.
GACATTAGCGGCGGACGAGGTTACTACCACTGTGCCATCATCGGATCGGTCAATCAAACCGATGCTGACGGTACGTTGGATGCCGATGACAACGCCAACGAAGCTCGGTTCCGAACCCGCCCGCTGGCTCGCAGCGATTCGCGCTGGTGGAACACCAACCGAATTCTTGGCGCCGATGGATATCAGCAGCTTGGCGTCGAATCGGTGTTGAACATCGGTGCGTTGCAAATCACCGGTGAATACTTTGGCAACTGGGTTCAGCGTGATCCGCTGGGTGGTTTCAGCGGTGAGGATCTGACGTTTCACGGCGGATACATTTTCGCGTCTTACTTCCTGACCGGCGAACACATTCCGCTGAATCGCCGCGTCGGAACGATCGATCGCGTGCGACCGCTGGAAAACTTTTTCGTCGTGGATCGCTGCTGCGGCGGTACCGGTAGGGGCTGGGGCGCTCTGGCGATGGCCTTCCGCTACGACTATCTCGATCTGAGTGACTCCGACATTCGCGGCGGTCGCGGTTACGCCTGCACCGCTGGGCTGAATTGGTACTGGACGGCGTACTCCAAGTTGCAGACCAACCTGGTTTGGGGCAAGGTTTCCGACGGTGGGCAGGGGCAATCCAATCCCAACGTGGTGCTGGCCTCAGGCGTTGACGGTCGCTTCACCATTCTTGGCATGCGTTACATGATCGACTTTTAGTCGGCCCACGCGGTCTCGTCTGAATCCAAACCAACCGAACACCTGGCTGGGCGTCAGGAACCCTTACAAAGGAACGAATCAATGTCACCAAAGTTAAAGTCAGCTACGCTTGCGGCCACGCTGGTCGTCATCGGTCAGTTGCTCACTCTTTCTCCTCAAGCCGACGCGGGTTTATGGGGATTCAAGCTTCTGGACCAAACCGGCAGCAACTGTTGTTGCCCCGAATGTGGCCACTGTTGCAAGTTGGACGCCGAAGAGGTGGATGTCGAAAAGTCCTGCTTCGACGTTGAATGCAAGACAATCTGCATTCCCCGCGTGGTCTTTCCTTGGCAAAAGAAAAAAGCTCGCAGTGCGTGCGACGCCTGCGATGGTTGCGACGGCCGTGGCTGCACAGCCTGCGTCCACAATGGTGCCAAGACGCGAACGATCAAAGTGCTGACGACCAAGAAGTACAAGTGCCCGGAGTGCAAGTACACCTGGTCGGCTGAAAAGAAGGGGTGTGTGACCGGTTGCTGCGACGAAAGTTGTGACACCGGCTGCGATGCGACCCCCTATTCCACTGGCCCGATGATCTATCGTGAGCTCGACGCGCCGGGAATCGCACCGATGCAAGCGAAGCCCGAAGAATTGCCGGCACCGGTCAAGTAGGCCGGGCCGCTGTCCAGTGATGGGTGTGTCTTCAAATTCTGCTGTAGGCGGGCTTGTCCCAAGTCGGCAAAAACAGGATCGCCGACTTGGGGACAAGCCGGCCTACAGTGAACTGTCCCTGCGGCGAATTTGTCTGCCAGCCACCATTTGAAGACACGCTCTTTAACTGTTCGCAGCGGATGCGACCAGCACGGAGTCGGCGATGCGGCGCTCGATATCGGATGACCGAATGGCGCCCATGTAACGCCCGTCATCCGAGACAACGGCGGCCAATTCGACTCGTTGAGCCCGTAGCTTCTGAAGCACTGAAATCAGCCCTTCACCGTTTTGCACTTGCGTGGTGATGGCTTTGCGGGCAAACGCTTCCGGAACACGATCCTGTTCCAAGGCTTCCACGAAACGCTGCAGTGCTTCGTACGAAGGTCGCGCACGACCATGTTCGACCGTCTGCAGCTCCTCAATGGGAAGATACGCGATGAAGTTGCCGTTGCCCGAAAGCACCTCCATGAACTCCAGGCCCCTCAGACGCTGCAGATACTGCTCGATGCCGTGAGCCGTATAGTAATTCGTTCTCCCCGATTCAAAACGAAGCCAGCGGGTGGCGTCGGCTTCTTCGTCGGACATCTGGCCCAGATACCCGATGCTTTGCTTTTCATCACCGGGAATGTCGGCCACCGCGTCCTTGGCCGTCAGATCCAAGGAGGCAATCGGTGTCTTGTTCAGCTGCGATTCAAGCTCCACGCCAAAACCCTTGAATCGCGTGATATGCCCGCCAACAAAGAGCGCCACCAGCGTTGGAAAACATGCAATGAACAGCCATTGCATGGGCAGATCCAAAAACGCGGCCTTCTGGTGTTGAAGGACGCCGAACGCAATCAGCATGACCACCGACATCGCGGTGGCGATTGGCAGCACGTTTTTTTTCATCGGTCGATTACTGCGGAACGAGTTGCATTGCAGATTCAGCGAAGCGCCGATTCAATGGTCAGGTTGAGTTTAACGTTCGCTTGTGCACCGAGCCAGCGATCGCCGGTCGCGATCCATTGCGGTGCCTGCGACCGGGCCACTTAGCCGTTATGATTGGGTGCTCTTGTCCGAAGACTCTGGGAAGCACCTTCATGCTGTTGTTGATCATTTACTTGTGTGTCGCCATCGGTTTTTCGTTTTATTGTTCGGTGGCCGAAGCGGTTTTGCTGTCGATCTCGCCGTCGTTCATCGCCACGCTGAAGGAAAGGAAACCGGCGGCGGCCGACCGGCTGCACCGGTTGAAGGCGAATATCGATCGGCCTTTGGCAGCGATCCTTAGCCTCAATACGATCGCCCACACGATCGGTGCCGCTGGCGTCGGTGCCCAAGCATCGATTGCTCTGGAAAACGTCCCGCTGGGTGTGGTCAGCGGCGTGTTGACTTTGCTGATTCTGGTTTTCAGCGAGATCATTCCCAAGACGATCGGGGCACTCTATTGGCGAAGGCTCGGTCCCGTCATCGCCGTGACCGTCGGCTGGTTGATTTGGGTGATGTACCCGCTGGTATGGTTGAGCCAGCAGCTGACACGTTTGCTTTCCGGCGGGAAATCCCATCACACTTTGAGTCGCGAGGAGCTGGTGGCAACGGTCGCGATCGGTGCTCAGCAAGGAGCATTGGACGATCAAGAACTCAGCGTCTTCAACTCACTGATGCGGTTTCCCAAGATCGCCATCGGTGATGTCATGACTCCGCGGGTCGTGACGATCGGGTTTGACGAATCGATGACGATTGGCCAGTTGTTTGAAAAGCATCCTGATCTGCCCGTATCACGTCTGCCGATCTACCGGGAGAAATTGGACAACACCACCGGCCTGGTTTTGAAAGACGACTTGTTGCTCGCTCGATCCAAGGGGCAGGATCAGCGTTCGTTGGCCGAATTCCGCCGCGACATCATTTCTGTACGGGACGATTGGAAGTTGCCCGTTCTGCTTCAAAAATTGCTCCAAGACCGTGTGCACCTGGCGATTGTGAATGATCAATTCGGCAGCGTCGTCGGTGTGGTGACGTTGGAGGATGTCGTGGAAACTTTGTTGGGTTTGGAAATTGTCGACGAGCAAGATCGGGAGGTCGACTTGCAGCAGTTTGCTCGTCAGCAATGGAAGCAGCGGGCTGCAAAGGTCGGTCTGTCGACGGAAGATTAGGATTTGAAAAAAAGAAGATCGGTGAATCGGCAGGGCGCCGATTCACCGATTCGTTTTTTATCGTTGTCAAACAGCGATGGGAGGTCCTCGGCGCAGAAGCCAACCCAGCAGCATCATCGACAAGTCAAAAACGGTGACCTCTGGCGTGGTGATCGCCATGATGTGCTTGACGATCTTGTAAACGACGGAGATTCGCCGCGCCGTTACTTTGGCCGCGTTCCAGAGGGATAGTTTTTTTTTGACGTGGGTTCTCCCGCCAGATTGGCCAGAGACGACATCATCGCCTCGTGCCGCTCGGCAGCCGCACGCTCATGCTTTTCTCGCTGCGCCAGTTCTCGGCGAGCGATCTGTTCGTCCTTGGCCTTGGCGAAGTAGCCGCGGACCAGGATCGTGCCGCCGATCACAAAACTGGCAACAAAAACCAGTCCGCCCTGCGTGTAGAGTGCGTTTTCAAGACGTCCCTCCCACGTGTCCTCGGTCGGCCAGTGAGTCATGATTTCACGCATGATCAAGTGCCCGTGGGACATGATCATCGTCGCGATCATGGTGATCAGACACCAAATGGTGGTGATCATTCTATGTTTCGGGCCCATGGCAAACCTCCTTTGCTAATCGTGGATTGGGACAGTCAATACCTCCATCGGTAAACGCAGACGACAACCGGAAACGGCGCCGTCGAAACACAGATATTCATCGCTGGCATACATGGCTCAGCTAGAGACAACCGCTGTTGCGAAAAAGTTCGCGGGTGAGTCGCCGAATCCGTGGCTCAGGCCGGTAGCACTCCGGCCGGGAGGCAGGATACGCCGACCAGCCGGTTTGATGCGGGCACGCTGCCTGCCCAGAGAGTCTGCTGACGATGGAGTGCCGTTCACTTTTTTACAAAGAATTCGTTTTTTTCTTTGTCGCTGGCAGGCGTCGACCAGACGTGGCAATTCACTCTCTTAAGATTCATTCCGTGGGCAGTTTCGCTCTGCCGAGCAGGTTTGCGGCCTGGTTGGGCAGCAAGCGGAACGGAGTACGACTCGACGATTTGAATAAGGGGTACCTCCTGATGACGACGACCAACACGATGCATTCACAAGCGGCAAACGAACTGGAACTGGCCGCCGAACAAATGGAGAGGGCAGCGAATTTGATCGACGAAAGACTGGATGACTCGGTCGTCGCCAGCGGATGCGTGGCAGATTGTCGGCGCGAAGCATGGCGGGCTCGCGAGGAGGCGCGTTTCCAACGGTCACTGCTGAAAGATCACGAGGAAATCACGGCCCGAAAGGAAAGTCCCTATCCGTTTGGAAGCACCGGTAAAGCGGATGCTCAGCACCCGTCGATCGCCTGCGGTTTGCCCAAACGGTGTCGGATTTGGTTGGGGCGGATCATCGCCGCCGGTCGGCGCGGGGTGACATTGGATGAGCTCTCCGCCCAGTCGGGGATCGCGGCGCACCGGTTTTCAGGGCGTATCACCGAGCTGAAAAAACGAGGATTGATCGAACACCTTCGTGATCGACGGCCAACGCGTCGCGGAGGGACGGCGGCAGTGATCGTGGCAACCGAGCAAGCGCACCAGCCGGGACTGCAAGAACATTCGGATGACCCATCGGGAAACGCCACCGAACAGCAGCCCAGCGAATTGCCCGACGCGATCACCAACACCGCCGTTCCCAGTGATGAGTCTGGTAGCCGGATCGCGCACGGCCAGAGGTACATGGTGCCGGGGATCGGCTTGGTCGAAGTCTACTACGAGGTGGAAGAGGACTTGTTCTACGTCTTTCGACCGAGATCGCCTGAGAAACGCCAGCCGATCAATCTGCTGCCGCCACAGCTCAAGCCGTGGCACAAAGTTGCAGCCTGAGATATCAGTCGGCGACTTCTCCAAAGTCGCTGCGCGAAGCCGGTTCGGAGAACCGGCCGACAGTCGGCGACTTCTCCGAAGTCGCTACGCGAAATGCAGGATCGCCGACTTGGGGCACCCTCGGAGTGTTCACCGCTCCCGTCGCTCGCGCTCGCGTTCACAGGACGCATCGATTGACATACAATTCTCCCGATCGATTTGGGCTGGTAGCCTGAGCTAGTTGAGTGCGGAGGAACCGGCACATGAAGAAGAATGAGGCAGCGACCGACTTTGCGACTCAGTTCGGCGGCGCGTCCTTTGGAACCATTCTTGCCGATCCCCCTTGGCAATTTCAAAACCGAACCGGAAAGGTCGCTCCGGAACACAGGCGGCTAAGCCGCTACGGAACGCTTCGCCTTCAAGAGATCAACGATATCCCGGTTGCTGACGCGGCGGCCGATTGCGCGCATCTCTATCTTTGGGTGCCCAACGCGCTGCTTCAGGAAGGACTTTCGGTCATGGAGACGTGGGGTTTCAAGTACAAGACGAATCTCGTTTGGCACAAAGTGCGAAAAGATGGCGAGCCGGATGGACGCGGCGTTGGTTTCTACTTCCGCAATACGACAGAATTGCTGCTTTTTGGTGTCAAAGGCTCCCTGCGAACACTCGATCCCGGCCGCCGTCAGGTGAACATCATCAAGACGCGAAAGAGAGAACATTCGCGCAAACCGGACGAGCAGTACGACATCATCCAGTCGTGCAGTCCCGGACCCTATCTGGAGATGTTCGCCCGAGGGACGCGGAAGGGATGGTCGAGCTGGGGCAACCAGGCCGACACGTACAAGCCCGATTGGGAAACCTATAAATACAACAGCGCTACCGACCCTGCGGCCGATTCAAACAAACGGGTCGCGACTGGCTAGCTTTCGCCGCCGCAAGGCTCCGCCGACGATCCCTAGCAGAGCTGCCCAAGTGATGGAACTTGGTTCGGGAACGATGGTTCCACTGATGGAATCAAAGTGCAAGCCGGTATCTGTGAGAAGGTAGCTAGCGAATACCTCTTCTTGTGATGCCAGGACGGAAAAGGAGGTTGGTGAAGTGAGAGAGATTCCAAAGCAAATTTTGAAACCCTGGCTCCCCTCTCCCCCAAACTTGTTTGGGGGAGAGGGGAGCCAGGGTAAAGTTGGGTCTGTTGACTTGTGTAGATACCAATGCCCTCTGGGAGAGTCGGGCGTCCGACCCTCCCGGAGGGCCCGGAGGGAGAGTGATTTTGCAAGTGACGTCATTCAAACAACGAAGTTGTTTCTGAACAATTCCGAGTGCCCGTCTTCCCAGTTTTCAATCAGGATTATTTCTACGTTCGACCACTGACTTCCATTCATTTGGTCAGAAATAGGTTGCTGATAACGACACGTTTCACGAGGTCTCGAAGGCCGCCGTGTTCCGCTTTCATTTGGTTCACGATTGCGTCGATTTCGGGCCGATCGGAAACGCCCATTTTTCGGCCTGTCGCGTAGGTCATCAGTTTGGAGGTCAGGTTGCGAGAGAACTGGTCAAGGTCTCGCTTCATGATGCGTTTCAGACCTGAGACGTCGTCGAACTTCTCGCCGCCTGGCATCTCGCCAGAGGGGTCGACCTTGTGCCCCGATTCGTATTCCATTCGCCATCTTCCGATGGCATCGAAGTTTTCAAGTGAAAAGCCAAGCGGGTCGATCTTCTTGTGGCAGTCGTTGCAGGACTGGATCGTGCGGTGTTTGGCATAGAGTTCGCGAATGGTCAGATCGCCGCGAGCGTCTGGTTCGGGGACTTCGACATCCGGCGGTGGTGGTGACGGAGGTGTACCGAGAAGGTTTTCCAGGATCCAGATGCCTCGGACGACGGGTGAGGTATCGACTCCGTTGGCCGATGCCGTCAGCACGGATGTCTGCCCCAGTAGTCCACCGCGATGCCGCGAATCGGCCAGCGACACTCGCTGGAATTCGGCGGTCGTGTTGACAACATCAGACAGCCCGTAGTGACGACCAAGGTCCGCATTGATGAACGCGAAATCGGAATCAATGAAGTTTGCGAGTGGAAGATTCTCCGCCAACATGTGTCGGAAGAAGGCATTGGTCTCTTTGGCCATCGCCTCGCCAAGACGGTTGCGGTGGTACTCGTAGAACTTCATCGGATCGGGAGCCATCTCGACAGTGTTCTCAAGCTTCAGCCATGCCCACACGAATGATGCGACAAACTCGTCCGATCGTGGATCAGCCAGCATTCGATCGACATGTTTCGTGAGTGCGGTGGCGTCTCGGAGCTTTCCTTTCTCTGCGTCATTCAACAGCGCTTGATCGGGCATCGAGTTCCAAAGAAAGTAGGACAGACGAGATGCAATTGCATAATCGTCCAACTCGCCTTGTTTTTCCGTGAGATAGACAAAACGAGGTGAACAAAGAATCGCCTCGATGGCTGTTCGGACACCCTCCGGACTTTGCCTCGCGAGCTTCAGGTAGGGAGCGATCTGCTCGTGGGTGACCGGCCGTCGAAACGCACGGGTCGCGAATTCGATGAGATGATCTTCCAGCGACTGACCGGGTTTGCCATGAACGATATCGTGGCTTGCCGGTGGCCATCGATCGTAGTGTGGGCCGGTCTCTGTCACGTTGTGGATAACGATTCGAGGTGCGTCGACTTTTTCGAATCGATCGATGAGCAATCCGCCGTAAATTGAATTCTGCTCCCGTTTCGGTAGCTCCTGGAATGCTTCCATGTCGAAGTCGGGATCAACCAGAAGTAGCGGATCCGTTACTCCGCAATACCCGTTGCCGAATCCCACTTCCACTCGCCAGCTTTGTGGTAGCCAGAGCCGCTGCCTGATCGTGACCCGCTCGTTGTCGGGCAAGTCAACCGAGTGAACCAGTCGCCGAGGTCGAGTTTGAACCGCGGAGGCATCCTTGGGGGCAGTGATATAAATCTCGAACCGATGGAGGTCCTCTGGCCGATAAACTTGGTAGTCATTGCGACGTTGGTCACTGAACTGCTTCGCCAGGTTGCCGCGGCCCCTGGACTCCACGACAAACTCGAAGTTGTACCACCCGTCGTGCGTTGCTCCCTCGCGACAATTGATCAGCGACTGTCCTCGTGGATCACCGGGGGCACGCTCATCGTTCATGTACAGCACAGCGTAGTCCCGGCTGGGGGCCTTCCCTTTTGACCGGTAATTCAGGGGACGCGACTTCTTGTCGTTCAGTGTGTACGTCTTCGCTTCAGGTAGCTCTCCATCAAACGTTGCCCTGTCCACGACTATTCGGGCGACTTTGAGGTATTGCCGGAGTAGAAAGTCCGACATCTGAAGTGTTTCACCCAGGTTGTCGAATCCGTCGTCTTCATCGTCGGCGGGGAAGGCTTCGGTTGGGTCTTCCACATCGACGTCAATGTGCAGCAGGTCACGCAGTGAATTCCGAAACTGTTTTCGGTTGAGGCGGCGAAGGACCACCTGCCGGGAACTTTGCTGAGCAGCCGCTTTGATTCGCCCTCCAGCGGATTTCAAAAATGCCTCACGGTCGGCTTTGTTCGGTTGGGGGTTGTCCTTCGGCGGCATTTCTTCCGCTTCGACTCGATCGACGATCGCCTGCCAGATTTCGACGTTGTTTTCATCCGTCGGTTTCCATTCCATTGAATCGAGCCGCAAGTCGCCCTTGGGCTTTGTCGCTCCATGGCATTTGACGCAATTTGCCTTCAGGAAGCTCAAGGTATCGTTGGCATCAAGTTGTCCGCTAACGGCCAGCAGTACAGCTGCAATTAAAACTGAGTATTTCATGCACATTGTTCCGTCGGCCGGATCAAGCAAATGGCTGGTAACCAGAGGTGACTCCATCGAGCCCCCAGTTCGCATTTTCCACGGCCATCGAAACAACGCGTGTGGAATCGGTTTGCAGCGCAAGGAACATCAGGTCCAACCACACTTCGACGTAGTTGTCACCGATCCGCTGATCGCGGCTGCCGTTTCCGACGTTCTTCATGTCCGGGTCTTTCACGCGAGGCTTCGCCTGATCGATCCAGCTCTCGGCGATATCGAGCTTCTTCTCGGTTTCGCGAATGGAGCTGAAGTATTCTTCGAGCTTCTTGCGGTCGGTCGCACCAAGTTCTCGTTTCAGACTGTGGGCGTCTTCAAGCACTGTATCGAGGATGCTGTTGCTTGAGTCAAGCGACGCTCGATTGAACTTCCTCTGTTCTTCACTGTCGTCAACAAACATCAGCTTGAAGGCATCGCTTGGCTTGCGGATGGACGGCACGCGGACTCCCGTTCGCGTGAAGCTCATGTCATCGTCCCAGAAGGCCAGCGAAGGGAATCGAGTGTTGTGGCCGACAAGCTCTGCGGCTCGCTGATCGATCGTGATATTGCCATCGGGATAGCCCGCTCGTTCCGTACTCTTGACTCCGCTGAGCAGCGTGTGATTGGCCGCGTGGCCACCACGAACATCGTGATCGAGATTTGAGAAGACCGTGAAGTCGTTACAAAGTTCCTGGAGAGGCTTGAGCGTCTCCGGCAGTTTGTAATCAGAACCCGGCTGAGTCGGATGAAATTTGTCGACAACCATGCCGAAGGGCACCGTCACGATGGCCATTCGTTGAGCAGTGCCTGCTCTGCCGGCGCCTCGCGCCATGCGTGGCATCAAGGACTCCATCAGCGGCAAGCTTAGGCAGATACCAGTACCGCGAAGTACGTGACGGCGATGGAGGGTTTGAGTCATCGTTTATTCCCATCAAACAAACGGGTCGCGATTGGGTAGTTGCCTGGATTACCCAGTTTGTTGCCCAAAAGCGGCGGAAATGCTACCGGAACGGCCTTACCTCGCCCTGAGTACGTGCAGCTTGCCCACGAGGCCAACAACGTCCATGGCGCGACATGCGTACAGGTTGTGCTTAGTAAGGTGCAGCCAACGAGGTGACATCGTGTTGGGAGGAGTAGCCCAAATAGTTGCATAATCTAAGGGCTATGCCTAGACTGCCCATATTGACTAGGTAGATGGTTTGGCACGGATCACACAATGGCGTTTTTTTCATTTAGAAGCATTCCACCCTTCGAGTACATCAACAACATCGATCCGTCTACCGAATGGCGACGAGACTTCCCCTGGTGGTTTCAACGCGTTCGAGGAATTGCATTCACGATAGTTCTTCAGATCTCTGCTGTGACTGTCAGCTTTTTAGTTGAATGGCCCCACTTGGCGACCGCGATGATTTTCTTAGTGGGTGGCGTGCTTGCCCTTTCACTATACTGGCTGCGTGTTTCACGCCTCAGGCGTATTAATTCGGATGAGGCGATTCACCGCCTCACACACGACTTGAGGTCAAGGGTCTACGAAATCACCACTGCACCGAATGAGCGGATTCGAAAAGTCAGGCTTGAGCAGTTTTACCAAGAATTGGCCGACAATATCGCGAACTACTTTCGCAAGCGGACAGATAATCCCTCATTTAATTGTATTGTTCGAATTGCGACAGCCGATGGGGAAAATACGGCCTATGACACCGTGGCGAGGTCGAAAGGACTTGCCGACGAACGTAGTCTCAGGTCACAATCTGAATCGGCGGGGGAGGGAATTGCAAAGCAGCTCCTCCACCAAAAAAAACAAGGGGCATATTTGGTGCGAGATCGCCTGGAGGCGACGAGAAACGGAATCTGGAAGATGACTGACAACGATACGTTGGATGACATCAGGTCGACACTGACCGTTCCGATCAACGGATGGTTCATGAACGAATTCGATATGCTTGGGATTCTTCATTTGACCGTTCGCGAAGGAAAACTTCGTCGAGCAGATTGGCTGCCTTTAAAGGCAATCTCAGACCTTCTAGGTCACGTTCTCTCTACAATCTACCCACCACCTGACACCCAAGTTGGTCAGTCGGGTGTCAATCTTGTTGATGGAACTGGGCAACCAATCACAAGCGATTAAGGTTAGGAAATGTCTGAGAATTCTGAATCAAAAAGTAGACCTGTTTTAGCAGGATTCCCGTTTAAGTTCGCTCGCGTTGTTAACCGAATTCACAATACCCCGGTTAACGCCGGGGCGATCGTAGCCGTGACAACGAAATCACCACCAGCAGATTGCCTGCCGCCAACGGACTCCAAGTCCGGTGACGGCCAATCAAGCAAAGATTAGTTAGACGGTACTCAACAACGTCGCCTTCATGCGAACAGCAGCAGACCAGAGGCATGCATGTATGATGCCGCCCTGGTTAGTTTGTTGGCTCAACTGACGATGGTACGGTGTGTCCGCTGCGGTTTGCACGCTGGCGCCATAGTGGAAGAAACAAAAGTCCATTTGATGATCGCGGATTCGCGATTGCGGACTACGTCGCCATTGGCCAAATGAATCAACAAAACACGACAAGGAAAGTGAGGGTGCAGGGACTTGAACCCTGGACCTACGGATTAAAAGTCCGTTGCTCTACCGACTGAGCTACACCCTCTGGTTTGGTTGGTGCCTGATGAACCGCTGGACTGGCCAAAAAATAACCCGGAGTTGGTGGGGAGGCCTCCGGGAGGGATGGTTTCGGGCTGTCAAGCGGAGCGGACAGGATTCGAACCTGCGGAACCGGTTTCCCGGTTCACCGATTTAGCAAACCGGCGCTTTCGACCACTCAGCCACCGCTCCTTTTGGTCAGTTCCCACAGCCGCAAGTTGCCCTTGCCACCGCGGAAGCGAAGATTGTGTGGGATCGTGCTGATTCACGCAACCCAGCCCGCCTTTGGCCGGGCCTGTTTCCCGCGGTTTGGGCGTTTTTTGCCGGCGTGGGACCTTCAGGCGACTAGTCCGGTATTGTTTGGACTCCCCTCGGCCGGCTTGGGTTCGCTGGTCGATGGGTTACGCTGGACGGCACCTGACCCACGGACGATGACGATGAATTCGACCCCCAACAAAGCCGCGCTGATGACTCAGGTGAGTCACCGCGCGATGGCGACGGAGTTCGTGGTGATGCTGCCGGATCAGCATGCCGGCGCGGTCGAGGCGGTCGTTACGGCGATGGACGAATTGGATGAGATCGAAGCTGCGCTGACGATCTACCGCCCCGACAGTGAAATCTCCAAGGCGAACCGGCTGGCTGGTTGCCAGCCAGTTCGTTTGTCGCGGGAAACATTTTCGCTGATCGAAAAGGCGATCCTCTGGAGCCGCCGAACCGAGGGCGCGTTTGATATCACTGCCGGGCCGCTGGTCGAAGCCTGGGGATTCACTCGTCGCAGTGGACGGAAGCCGACGGTAGAGGAGGTCGAGCGGGCGCTACAGTGTGTTGGCTACCAATTTCTGGTTTTGGATTCGCACCAAAGCACGATCGAATTTGCTCGCGCCGGTGTGTCGATGAACATGGGAGGGATCGGCAAAGGGGATGCGCTGGATCGGATCGCCAAGAGATTGCAAGCGGCAGGCGTCACCGATTTTCTGCTGCATGGCGGCAGCAGCAGCGTGGTTGCTGTCGGCGATCAAACGCAAGGCAGCGGCATGGGATGGGCGGTCGGGATTTCTCATCCGACCAAGCCGAAACGTCGACTGGGTGGAGTCTGGTTGCGCAACGGCTCGCTTGCCACCAGCGGAAGTGGGAAACAGTTTTTTCATCATCGCGGAAAACGTTTCGGTCACGTGATCGATCCGAGGACGGGATATCCTGCCGGCGACTTGTTGGCATTGACCGTGGTGACCGATTCAGCCGCCGATGCGGATGCTTGTTCCACCGGCTTTTTTGTGGCGGGCAGTCGCTGGGTGCAAGAGCTGTGGGATAGCCGTCGGCAATCGGATCGCCAGCAGGACCCTGCTTGGAAACTTCCGGCGATGATCGCGGTCGGTCCGGGACAGCGCCAGGACGAGACCACGATCGAAACGCTGGGAGAGATCGAATGGGTGGATGAGGAAAACGAACTGTCAGGCGGAGTTTCACGGTCAGGCGAAGGTGACTGATTGGCGAAGCTGTCAAGAAAAGTCGATCTGGACGCCCGAAAGAACCGATCACTACAAGCGGCTGGATATTCGATGCCTGTTGACGGGCAAGATGTTCCAACAGGAATTCAGCAGAGAGGCTGGCAGTTCTACACTCAACCTGAGGGACGGACGTGAACGTGAATTTCTTTGAATGGCTTCGCGACGGTGTGCGACAGTCGGTATTGCTGGGTGTCAGCGACGCGATCGAGCAAATCGGCACACCAGCTGACTCCGACGATCTGCATCCCAATGTGGCTGCGTTGATCACCGGCGAAGGTGGCTCGAAGTCCAAACAACGAAAAGGGGGCGGCGGTCGCAAGCGGTTGGGCAAATCGCTGAAGGAAATGGATGCGGCGCCGGCGCAAAGCTGATGACTGTCGGCCAGTTCTTCGAACTGGCTTGTGCGCATGCGATTCGATTTCGGAGAAATCGCCGACTGTTGTGCGCGCATGCGGAGCGATTTCGGAGAAATCGCCGACTGTTGTGCGCGCATGCGATTCGATTTCGGAGAAATCGCCGATGGGGTTTAACGATTTGATTTCGGAGAAATCGCCGACGTTTGGGGAAACTGGAAGGTGACCGTGGTCGGTCCGCCCGGCTGCGACTGGAGATTCAGTGTGCCGCCCGCCAGTTCGGCGCGACCGATCATCGATCGGATACCAAACCGATCTTCCGGAATCGTCGTGGGATCGAATCCATCACCATCATCGGTGATCTCGATCGTCCAGTGGTCCTGGTCTTTTGCCACTTTGACATCCACCCGGCTCGCCTTTCCGTGTCGAGCTGCGTTGCGAATCGATTCGACAACAATTCGATAACCGGCGACCGCCAGGTTGGGATCGATTTGATTGATTTCCGGGTCGACATCCCAGCTGATTTGTAAACTTTCATCGTCCACCAGCCGCTGGGCACACATCGACGCGGTGGCGGTCCAGTTTGCTCCGGTCAGCTCGGGCGGATAGACACCGCTGAGCAAACGTCGTCCGGTCTGCATCGCGTCGTCAAGCCAGCCGGCAATCTGCTTGAGCCGCCCGGTGGGATCGGAAGCGGCAGATCGTTCGTCCGGCTTTTCTTCGGAAAGATCATCGGCAAGCGCCTGGACACCTGCTGACGCGGCGAAGATCAGCGGCAGCAGTGAGTCGTGGATTTCGTGTCCAATTTGCGCCCGTTCGATTTCGATCAAACGGCCGGCCTGGTCGAGTCGCGTGTCCAAGTGAAGTCGCTGATTTCGAAAGGCGGATTAGCCGAACCAGCCTTTTTTGTCGAAGCTGGCGATCGCCTTTTCTTCACCATCTTGGATGTCGAAAAGCTTGTTCAGCTTCGTGATTTTGAAAACTTCCAGTACGTTCGGCGAGACCTCGCAAAACTTGAGGGCAACGCCTTGTGCTTTGCAGCCTTTGTTCAGCATCACCAGCTTGGTGATCATCGCCGAAGACATGAAAGAAACGCCGCGAAAATTCAACAGCAGTTTCTTGTGAATCGCTTGAGGAACCGCGTCTTGCAATTCCTTTCCGACCTGCTCAATTCGCTGGCTGTCGAGGATCTTGCTGTCGGTGAATCCTACGACCAGAATTTCGCTGACAGTTTGTGTGGTGATGGCCGCCATAAATAAATTCCGAATGACAAAGGACCCGAGGACGGTTCATCCGCCCCGCTCGGCGCATGCAAACAGGGTATCAGCCCCAGGCAGTGGTGGCAATTCGTTGGGATTTGCCGACTTGGGGACAAGTCGGCCTACGGTGGGTGCCGGTGCGAAAAATGGTTGCTTTCAGGGGTCCAACTCGTCCAGCTGGTCCAGCAAGTCGTCTAGTTCGGCGTCGGAGTCGCTTCGTGTGGGGTTGGGGATCGACCTGGGAAGTGCGGTTGAATCGAAGCCGGAGTTGCGCCGCTGGCCGCTGCCTGCCGAACCGGCTGGGGGTTGGGTAGACGGATGTTCCGGCAGTCCCGTTTCCTGCAAGCCTTGCACGTTCGCTGGACCGGTTGGCCCATCCGGTGACAGGGTGAAGGTGCGGACTTGCCGGTTTGTTTTCAATTGATGGAGTGCTTCGCAAAGGACCTTGGCGTCACTGAATCGCGAGAGGTCGAATGCATAGATTCTTCGGACTCCCGTAGGCGGCGAGTTGGCGTCGGGATCGTCGCGGTGCGGAGTACGATTGCCCATGAAGCCGACGTCGCGAAGTGATTGGACAATGGCGCTGGCGGGTTGCCAATCGAGCATCGCGATGTCGCCTGCCAATGATTCCAGTGTCAGACGATCGGTCGATCCTTCCGATAGTTGGTTCAGTGGTCCGATCAACGTGAGATCGATTTCGGGAAGTCCAATCAATTCACCCACAATCGACTCGGCCAATTGCCCCGCCGCGACCCCCGCGGGTGGCGAGTGCACCATCACAACAGACAACCGTGCGGCCATGGAAAAGGGTCAAGGGCAATGGGGAAAGAATCGTAAGGTTGTGGGCAAGGATCGATACCGATCAAGGTCTCGCGAACCGACGATCACGGGACGCTTTCCAGCAGCGGTCTTGAATACCTTGAATGCCTGGCTTCTTCCACCAGGTCGTACAGTTCAAACCACAACTCTCGCACATTACTCAAACGGGTCAAATCGCGACGGCTTAGTTCGCCAAGCACCGGTTTCGACAGCTCGCTGGGAGCCTTTGCCAACAAGGATTCAGCCAGGCTTTGCACCAGGTCGGATGTGACCTTGGTTTCGTAAAGGGTGTCGAATCGCGACAGCCTGGCGTGACTGGTTGCCAAGATGAATTGATTTCGCCGTCTGGCCATGCGAGTCAAAGAAAACCGGGCCATCCAAGAGAGCTGTTCGATCCCGTCGATGATCAGCAAGCCATCGGAGGCGAGTTGTCGTTGATGTTGGGTGGTGATGTCAGCCAGACGTCGTCGATGATTCCATCTTGCCAGGAGGTCACGTGATGTCGGCGCGCCCGTCTGAATGCAGACGACTTCGGCAAAGCGATCTCGCAGTGACGGAAGCAACGTACGAATCGCCGTTGATTTGCCGCTTCCGTGGGGTCCGATGATCAGACCAAAGCGGTTGGCTAGCAGTCCGTCGATGATTCGGCAGGCAGCCTGCCGATCGTCAAATCGAAACTCCATCGCTCCCGGCTGAATGAACTTCGTGCAGAACGGATTCGATTCCGCTGGTCGATGTGGTCCAGCGTTCATGAGCTTGTTGACGACACAGCGGTCTGGTCAGTTTCCGTCGCAGCGACTTCCTCTGAGGTTTTCGAGCTGGAGGCGACGGCGATCTGGCGATGGGAACCTGCCGAGACCAGATGAAAAGGTTGCTCGGCAACGATTTCTCGCGAGCCGGTCATGAACAATCGCAGGCGAATGCACCACAACACGCTGATCAAACGTCCGTGATAGCTCAATGGCGTCAGCGGCAATTCACATTGGAAAGATTGTTCGTCGGCCAGCCCGGCTCGTCGAATCTGGTTTTCGACCAACCGATGGAAGTGGTGAACGTGCAAGTCCTCGTCACCCTTGCCTTCGGTATGCCACAGGACCGAAACTTCGATCCCCTGCACTTCGTCAAGCGGCACTCGGCTGACTCGCCACTTGACAGCCATCTTCTGTCCCGCCTGGTACAGACCGTCTTCACGGCACAACGAGACGTTCACCGCGGGCTGCGTTTCGGCGGCAAGCCCGGAGGATGAACGACGACGGGAAAACTTCGGCAGAACGATGGCCACGGATGAGATTCTCCGATCACTTCGATCTTCCAGCGGATGGCATTGTGAGAACCGACAAACGAATGCATCACGTTCTCAGGAAGGTCGAGCGATAATTGTTGTTCCCAAGGGTCCTGCGGGTCAACGTGTACGTCGCGGCCTTTGTGAAGAACTTTGGTAAAAGCCACATATCTTTCGACTCGCACGTCCGTTCCTTGGCGGTAGAAAGTTTCTTCCTCGCAAGTCAGTTGGACTTTTAGCCGCTTGAGGTGCAGCCGACCGGTCTGGGAGACGAAAATGCGGTATCGCCTGCCCGGATAGAGGGGGTGGTCACTGATTTCGACAATGCTCGGTCCGACTCCGGCATGTTGGCGAAGCTGGGAAAGAAAAAAGCGGAACGACCAGATGCCGATTCCAGCAAACGGAATCAACAACCCTGCCAGGATGTACCGCGGGCGGCTGTACCAGAATCCCGATACGACCACGGCCAGCAACACGAACCAGACAGCATTCCAAAGCAGCGCCAGCGTCGCCGGTCCGGCGATCCCTCCGTCGGCTGGCGCTTCAGGGGCCAGCCGGTAGGTCAGCCGTTCTCCCGGACTTTCCGTCGCCGACCTGCCACGAGGAACATTGGGCAGTTTTTGGCCATCCTCGGGCGTCGGACCGATCACCTCGATCGATCCGGCGCGGCTGGCGATGACCGAGCGGCGTTCGCTGCTGGCACCGACGCTCATCAGCCGAAAGACCAGGCCGCCGACACCACTGAAGGTGGAAGCGACCGAGAGGATCCCCAGGATCCATGTGCTGAGGCTGCTTTCCAACGCACCCGACGGCACGCTGGGAACACGTTCGGGGGCGAATTGGGTGATCAACACCAACGAGATGCCGAACACGCCCGCCAGAAACAGCATCGCATAAAACGCGACCTCGCCAGCAATCCCGCTGAGCGCACCGGCGACGATGCGTTCCCCCCGTTTTTTGCTCCAAGGTCGTGGAAAACGGGGCATGGATACCTACTTGTTCGTTGAACGCTGACCTCGATCAGGAGGCACCGGCCGTTTCGCGGCTGGGGCGATAGAAGCCTAGCTTTTCGAGCGCCAAGTAAACTTCCTCCAATGTCTTTTCACCGAAATTGCTGATCGACAGCAGACGACGCGGGGTTGCATTGAGCAGGTCGCGAACGGTCAGAATTCCAGTCTCCTCCAAACAGTTGGTCGTCCGAACGCTCAGACCCATTTCGGCAATGCTGAGGTCCAATCGCTCGCGTCGCAATCGAGCTTCTTCTTCAGCTCGGCTAAGAGGAATGCGGGTCATTACCAAACTCCTTCGTATCCCTGTTGATGTTGGTCCCGATCGTGTGGAGCAAACTTGGTGATCTGCTCGCTGAGGAAACCGCTGGTTCGTTTGACCGAACCGATGCTGCCGTTTGAATCCACGCCGTGACGGATCGTCCGGGTTAGCGAAGATAGAGAAACGGTAGCGGCCATTTTCCCTGGGGCGAAATCGTAGGGATTCATCGCCGCTTGTCAAAGCCTTCTGGCTCACTTTCGCCCGGTTTCGAGGCGATGAGATGCTATCAATCGTCCGGAAGTCGGCCAGTTCTCTGAACTGAAGGCGATGCGATTTTGGAAAAATCGCCGACAGTCAGTCGGCCAGTTCTCCGAACTGGCAGCGGTGCGATTTTGGAAAAATCGCCGACGGTTCGCCTACGTCGGCGTGATCCATAGCGGCTCGAACCTGCCGGATGATGTGGGCTCGGCTGGTTTTTCCCACTCGAACTCCAGTTCTCCGTCGGCGGTCGCTGGCAGACGGGAGGTTACCGGTGCAGGCGGCGAGGAGTCTTTTTCCGCAGGGGGCTCCTCGATCGTCGCCGGCAGCGAGGTCACTTCGATGGCGGGGATGGCGGCAATCGGATTGCTGTAGGCCGCGATGGCCGGTTCGGCACAGGCTGTCTGGCAACGACGACAGCGTTCACACGTCTGGTTGGCCTCCCAGAATTTCAGCTCGTCGCACCAGGATCGCGAGGCGACGAAAATGCGGTCGCCCGGCTGCAGCTGGTAGTTGGTGCTGGTATCGCCAAGCTGAGTGATCTCGCGATAGCAAACTGGCAACGTCACTCGGCACGAACTGGGGGCGGTGGGTCGAGCCAACAAAATCTTGCAGGGATTGGCCGTACTGGCCAAACCGCCGCCAGCAAGAATACCGTCCAAGACCGTTTCGTGACCGACCAGCGGATAGCTTCCGGGCGAGTTCACTTCGCCCAGCACGTAAAATCGGTGAACCGATTCCAGTAGCCGGACGTTGACGTTGGTCTGTTCGGATCGAAGACGAGCAATCGCCTGTTCGATCTGCTCCTCCGCCCTTTCCAGTGTCAGTCCAGCTACCACCACCCGACCGAATTCGCCCAAGTCGATTCTGCCGTCGGCCATCACTCGTTGATCAGCGGGAAGTCGAATCTCGCTCTCGAAGTCGACCGTTTCGATCAACAACGCGTCACCGGGTTGAAGAAAATGGTCCGGCAGCACGCTCTGAGCCAGCTCGCGAGGCAGGGTTGCCGCCGCCGGCGAACACTGAAGCAACTCTTCCGTCTGCGTGGTCAGGGTAGCACCGCTGTGAAGCGAGATCCCCAGACTGCTGCAACCGATCGAAGAGAGCAGCAGGCACGCGCAAACCAGTTGGATGAAGCATCGAAATCGCATACTGGGTTGTTCGGCACAATCGATGCCAAACCACCGGTACGACCGGTGCGGGCGATACCACCGCTGCGACCGCGCCGACCGACAGGATCTGAACATCCGGAGGAACCGGACCGACCGCTACGACCGTCAAAGTTTGACAGGGTCCTTGGACGGAATACTGGTAGCGCGTGCTACAAGTCGGAGGCGATGGAGCTGGCAACCAGGATTTCGCGGAGCAGGAACCTTGCCGCCTCCTCGCGAATGATTTCCAGCGGCTTCAATCGCAGTCTTGGATTGGTCAGCGGGCCAGTGAATTGGAGGTGGACCGTACGGTTGGCGAGCAGACGATTGATTTCTACCAGTCCGGCGATCGGCAGCGCCGATTGGATGGCCAACTGGGTTGCCAACGCAAGTATTTTTGCGTCGTCCAGATAAAAACTGCCGGTCGAGATCACCACGGCCAAGTCCATTCCACCGTCGCTGAGTTGGATGCTGCCATCGGTGAAGACTCGCACCCGGTTGCTGCGCAGCCAGGTTTCTTTCAATTTCACCGCCCCGCCGCCGATTACACCTTGGGTGTGTCCCTGGTCGAATCGGACTCGTGCCAGCGAAACGACGCCAAGAAAGCGATCGGCCGCCAGCAGGCCCGGGATTGCGCCCGATTGAGTTCCGCCCAGTTCTGCATCAAAGCGGCCGGTCAGATCTTTCGCCGCGCGGATTCCTCGCCCGTTCAAGCTCAGCGTGCCGGTCATCTGGCCATGGGCAAAGGCCGATCCGCTGGCCTGCTGCAACACTTTGCCGAAGTCGACACGCTCGATTTTCCAACGACTTGCCAGATCCGATGAGCCTGGCCGCAAGGTCGACGATTTGAGTTCCATTTCACCCAAGATTCGACCGCCGGCGAGTTGCCCGCGAATGGAAGGTAGTCGTACTTTCCAACGCGCAAGGCCGGGTGAAACAGAAGCGTCAAGGCTGCCGCCAAACGTTCCTGTGGGGATCGAGAAGAGGCGAGTGGATCGGGCGGAAACGTTCCCTCTTGCATGCCACTTCTGCTTCCCCGTGACGACCAGGTTGCCCGACATCTTGCCTTCGATTTGTGATGAGGTGTTCCCCGAAAAAGGAAGCAGGGCCCGAGCCAGGTCGACATCCAGAAGGTTGACCTGCATTTGTTTGGCAGCGCTTCCCAGCAAGGGCCAATGACCGGTCGCTTGAACCCGACCGCCCGCATAGCTGCCGTCGATCTGTTGCACTTCAACATTCGACTGCGACGCTTGAAGCTTCAACGCGATCCGCCGCGAGAACGAACGTCGGTTCCACATGACGTCGGACGCGGTCGCCCGAATGTCGATCGGCAGCCGAGGTGGTTGTGGGGTTAAATCATCAGAGGATTCGGGTAGGAAGTTGGCGACGAAGGTAGCGGTACCGCGGATGCTGCGTAGGCTGGGCTGTGGCAACGATTCGGCCAGACGTTGCAATCGCATCGATCGAATCGCGATCTGTCCGGCCAGGTGGGGGCGATTGTTTTTGGGCGTGGAGGTGACGTCGATTTCTGCCGCGCCGCCCAGCAAACGACCGCTGCCGGTGGCGCGCATGACGCCGTGGTCGAGGCGGACGTCGAGTGTCAGTTGTCCGACATCGATGTTGGCAACGGCGATCTCTTCGCAGGCGACCGTCAGGTTTCCCGTTGCCTCGGCCAGCGAGTCGGCCGGCACCAACAGTTCTAACTGGCCGGAGCTGCGAGTGGTGATGCGGCCTGGTGGTGTGGAAAGTCGCATTTGCGGACGAATCTTTTCCCAGCTCGCTTGCAGGCGATGGGGTTGTTGTGGATCACGAGAGAGAACACCGCTTCCCCGGATCGCACCGCCGGCGATTCGCGCGGTTCCCTGTCGAATCAGGAATTGTTGAGGTGTGATTTCGTAGGCGACCATAGCCTCTTGAAGCACCATGTCGGCAGCGGCAGTCCGATCGATCGGCTGCAGTCGGAATTGCTGCCGGTCGAAGAGGATCTGGTGTTCCAGCAGACCGAAGTCCATTCCCAATACCGATAGTTGGGGCGACGCGACGTGGCCCGAAATGTTGAACTGACCCGACTGAGTTCCACCCTGTCCGCGAAGGTCCAGGTCGACTTTGCCGTCCACGATGGGGCGGCCCAACAGCGTTTCGGTCATGCTGTGCAGCGGAACATCGTTCGCGCGGATCGAAAATTCAAACGGTTGTTGACCCGTAAATTCCCACGTCGCTGACATGTCGGCTCGCACGTCGGGGGATGCTTGGGAAAAAAGACTCACTTGATCTGCGACGATTCGGCCGCGGCCAATGGTGACCTTTCCGCTGCGGAGCGTCACCGCATCCGACTTGCCGATGCGAAGGTCACGTAGCTGAAGTGCGCCGGCGACATCCCAGGCGTCCGGATTTCGGATTTTTTGAAGCGGCACCTTCAGCTGCACGTCGCCGCTGAGGCGGCCCGAAGCTGGCCGCTTCGATTCTGAGAGACCGAGAAAAGCTTGCAGCGGGCCGATCGGAATCGAGTCGGCTTGCAGTCGAGCCGTCAAATCTCCCAGAGGACGCAGGCCCAACGCGGCACTGCCTGAGAGTGTGCCCGATGGGACCGGCGAGCCAGCGTCAGCGCCGGCGGCGACATCCGACCAGCGACCAGTCGTATCGGTCAGGTGAAGTTTGCCGTCGTGATAGTGAAGGTCCGCAGAAAAATCTTCCAGCAGCAGTCGTTCCAGACGCAGGCGTTTGGCGGCGATTGTTCCCTGCAAACGATACGCCTTGGCATCTCGCATTCGATTCAAAGGAATCGACACGTCGAAGTCGACCGCGACTTTTCCGGCCGCGTCAATCGGGATTTCGATCCCGGCCGCCTGCAGCCGAGACAACAGCTCGGCAGCGTCGATGTCTGGAAACGACCATCGGGTTTTCCAGTAGCGGATCCTGGGTTGCCGATCGCCCGGCTGCTGGGCGTGGGCCGTGGGTACAAGCGATAGCAGAACGCCGAGCAGAAAGAGGGCAATGCGCATCATGGGTCGCCTCCTCTGCTTCATCGGCCGGTTGCTGAAAGAAGTTTGGGAGAAATTCCCGTCGGCCAGTTCTCCGCTCCTGGCAGCGCGTCCATGCGGTGCGATTTCGGAGAAATCGCCGACTATCGAACTGACTGTACGTGCGATTTCGGAGAAATCACCGACGGTAGATTTCCACCATCCAGTCCACAATCCGCTGGGCGGCCTGGCCGTCACCGTAGGGATTGTTG
The DNA here is from genome assembly GCA_965222745.1 of Rubripirellula sp. Classification (GTDB taxonomy): domain Bacteria; phylum Planctomycetota; class Planctomycetia; order Pirellulales; family Pirellulaceae; genus CBDCUW01. The sequence continues at coordinate 2,269,642 of CBDCUW010000005.1, read as the reverse complement.
ATCACGGCGGCGCCGCTGCCGGCTGATTTTTCGGCGAGCGATTCACTGACGCGTCGCACGATCAGGCTTCGATCAGTCCCCACCAGTTCGGCCAATCCGGCATCGATCGCTTCGGGGCGTTCGGTCTTTTCGCGGGTCACCAAAACGGCGCTTCCCAGCGAAGGGGCTTCTTCTTGGACGCCGCCGGAATCGGTCAGCACCACTTTCGCGCGATCCATCAACCAGACGAATTCGGGATAGTCGGCTGGCGGAACAAGATGAACGTTGGCAAGCCCGCCGAGTCGCTCGTGCACGGGGCCCTTCACGTTCGGGTTCAAGTGAACGGGATAGATGAATTGGGTCTCGGGGTGATCGGAAGCGAGCTGAGCGATTGCGTCGCAGATTTCGGCCAGTCCGCCGCCAAAATTTTCTCGCCGATGTCCGGTAATCAAGACGACCGATTCGGCCGATGCGGCCGGGTACTTTTCGCGCAGGCGGGAATCGTCACTTCGTTCTTTTTCGACCGTATGCAGAAGTGCGTCGATCACCGTATTTCCCGTGACGCGAATGTTCTCGTGCGGAACACCTTCGGCAAGCAAGGCGTCGGCCGCTCGCTGGGTGGGAGCGCAATGCAGGTGGGTGACGATTCCGGCGACGCGGCGGTTGAATTCCTCCGGCCAGGGAGCGGACAGATCGCCGGTGCGCAATCCTGCTTCGACGTGGACCACGGGCAGCCGATGGTAAAAAGCAGCCATCGCTGCAACCATCACCGTCGTCGTGTCACCCTGAACCACGACGCAGTCGGGCCGCTGGTCGGTGATGACTCGGTCGACCGCCGTCATGCAGCCGGCCGTCAGCTCCGCCAGCGATTGTCCCGGCCGCATCAAGCCGAGATCGATGTCGGGTTGAATCCCAAAATATCCCAGCACTTGAGCCAGCATCTCGCGGTGTTGGCCGGTGCTGCAGACGATGGGTGAAACCTCGGCCGGGCGGCTCTGGCACTGCAAAATCACGGGGGCAAGCTTGACCGCTTCGGGGCGGGTTCCCAAGACGATCAGGGGCCGCACAGCGGCACTTGGAGCGGAAGAATCGTGCATGACCGTGAAAAAATGGGGGTGATGGAGAGAAAAGACACATCGTAGCGAGGCGGTCCCCGCCGCCAGTCACGGCCGGGAGGACGGAGTTTTTCGGCTGGTGGCAGTGAGGAATTCTCGCGGTTTTTTTGCTTGGCCTTGGGAGATAAATATCGGCGGGCTATACATATAGTCAAACGGACAGAGCCCAAAGAGCCGCCGAGCAGCTTTTTTGATATTCCTGACGGACCTTCCAGGCGATTCCTTCGAGCCGAAAAAACGCCGCTTTTGGGATAAACGTCGTCACATCGATTCCACCGAGCCACTCCGATGTCGGTGATCGCTTCCATCGCCACAGGTCCACCCAACCTCCCACCCTCTCATCATCACCAAGCCATTCATGAGATCTGACCATTGGAACTTCCTGGCGAATTTGCTCGGCACACCCGGACCAGCCGAGCCGTCCCAGGAAGAAAAAAAAGAAGAACCCGTCTCTGAACGCCAAGACCCAGCGGAGTCACCCGACGATCAGGCGGATGAACCAGAATCGGAAGGACCATCCAGCGAATCCATTGTTCCGCCGGATGATTCGTCCGAAAGTAGCGTCCTGGATGCGCTGAAAGAAGTTGTTCCCAAACAATTGTTGCCGGGATTCAGCCCAAGTGAATCGGAGGACGAGAGCACCGGCTCAAGTGAGCCAGCCGCCGATCAACCGGAACTGGACGCAGCCTGGGGCGGATTGGCGGCTGAGTTGGGTGTGGAGCCGGTTGAAGAGTCATCTCACCGGTTGTCGGCGTCGCGCAGTGAGGAACGACCGCAACGCGAAAAGACACCCGCCAAAAAAAGCAAAAAAACAGGGTTTGGTGATGGCTTGGGAATGGACCTTGGTCCCGAGCCGGAAGAGGACTCGATCGACACCGAGGAAACGGAGATCGAGCCGGTGAGCGAATCGATGTCCCAGCCTACCGCGGAGGCAGACGAGAGTTCTGAAAGCGAGCGATCGCGGCGGGGCTCGCGTGGCCGTCGCGATTCACAGGACTCCGATGATCGTTCGGTCCATCGTGGCGAAGGTGAAAGTTCCACGCGGCGCCGGCGCGGTCGGCGCGACGAAGAGGACAGCAGTCGCGAGGGCGACGAATCCCGCGGCAGACGAAGACGCGGTCGGCGCGGTGCTCGTCAAAAGATGACCGAAGAAGACCTCGATCGCGCCGAACGATCGCGGAGTGACGATTCGGATTCCGATGCCCCGACAGAGGAGACTCGGCGGCGCGGAAGAGGGCGTCGAGATGAATCGCGGGCGGCGGACGACGAGTCGAGGCCCCGACGTCGTGGCGGTCGATCACGCGATGATCGTGAGGAGGGTCGAGGACGGCGCGATCGTGGCCAGCAGCAACGCGATGAAGAGGATTTGGTCGACGAGTTCGATACCGACCTGGTTTCCAATCGAAGTGAGGAAGAGGGAGACGAGGATGCGCCCCGATCGCGTTCGCGGCGGCGAGGACGACGTTCTCGCGGACGCGGAAAGGGAGGTTCGGAGTCGCGCAGAGAGCGCAGCTCCGATTCGGATGATCGCGAGTTGTTGGAGGAAGAGTTGAAGTTTGATGACGATCACGAAGATGATGCGGAAGTGGAAGTGATCCGCCGCAGTCGCCGGGGAAGATCGAGGACGCGTGATCGAGATGACGACGACGACCGCGAATATTCCCAACAACGGTCTCGGCGGGGACGCGGTGACGATGGTGAGGATGAGGATCGACCGAGATCCCGACGTTCGCGCCGTGGGCATGACCGCGACGGAGAAGGCCGTGGCGATGATTCCCGGCGGAGCAACGTCCCGACCTGGATCGATACCGTTTCGGTTCTCGTCGAAGGCAATATCGAGAATCACAAGAAGTCGAAAGGAAGCGGTCGCGGTCGTGGAGGCCGCCGGCGTTCGTCCTAACGTCGGCCCGTTCATGTCGGCCAGTTCTCCGCTCCTGGCAACGCGCATTCGAAGCGATTTCGGAGAAATCGCCGACGATCCGAACTGGCAACGCGCGATTTCGGAGAAATCGCCGGCAATGCGGTTTTGGAAGAATCGTTGACCGGGGGCGGGTTTTCCGAGTTCGCTTGTTGCCGTACACTTCCCCTTGAATGGTCTTCCGATCGATTCGTCGACGATCTGTTCTTGTCCGGTGGTGGCGCTTCCTTGCGACTGTGAGTCGTGAACCTGGTCAGGCCTTAACTGGAGCAGCCATAAGCGGTGTAGCTTTGTGCAAGGGGCGCCACCACCGGACAAGATTTTTGAATCGTCGATTGACCTTGGCATTGTTGGTTCGATGATGTTGATGAGGGGCCGCCGCCACGTCTGATGACAGATTCTTCTCACGGTCCCCAGTCCGACGGCAACTACGTGGTCGTGGCGCGCCGCTATCGGCCCCGCGGGTTCGATGAACTGGTCGGACAGGAACATGTCGGCCGTGCTCTAAAAAACGCGATCGAAACCAGCCGCGTTGGGCATGCCTATCTGTTTACCGGTGCTCGTGGAGTCGGCAAGACAAGCACGGCGCGGATCTTTGCCAAGGCGCTGAACGATCCCTCCGGTCCGACCGCCACACCCTCAAGCGACAGCGACGTTGCTCAGGCGATCGATGCGGGCGAAGACGTCGACGTGATCGAAATCGACGGCGCCAGCAACCGTGGCATCGACGAAATTCGTAGCCTCCGCGCCAACGTCGGCGTGCGACCCAGTCGTTCGCGGTTCAAGATTTATATCATCGACGAAGTGCACATGTTGACGCAGGCCGCGTTCAACGCCTTGCTGAAGACGCTGGAAGAACCTCCCGAACACGTGAAGTTCATCTTTTGCACGACCGATCCCGAAAAAATACCGATCACGGTTCTGAGCCGATGTCAGCGTTTCGACTTTGCTCCCGTTGAAGTTTCGAAAATCGTCGCGCGTTTGCGAGAAATCGTTACCGCCGAAGAAGCCGAAGCGGACGACGATGCATTGGAACTGATCGCCCGGCGGGCTGCTGGTTCGATGCGCGACAGCCAATCGCTGTTGGAACAGGTGCTCAGCTTTAGCGACGGCAAGCTGACGGCCGACCAGGTCCACATGATGCTCGGCACTGCCGACGACGAACGCTTGCATCAACTCGCGGTGGCGATGGCCGATCGGGATGCCGCCGCCGCGATGCAGCAGTTGGATGCGGGAATCGACGCCGGTGTCGACGCCGGTCGGTTGGCAGAGCAGTTGTTGGGATACTTTCGCGACCTGATGGCAGTGACGGTCGGCTGCGACGCTTCGATGCTGCGCCATACCTCGGCATCGCTTCACGGTCAGCTGCAGCAGCTTGGCCAGCGATGGGGGCTGCAAACGGTCCTTGCCGTTGTCGGGCTGATCGATCAAACGCTGGTGAGAATTCGGCACAGCGTCCACGCCAGAGTGTTGTTGGAGGCAGCGTTGATTCAGATCTGCAATCTGCCCGATCTGCAGAACATCGCCGACCTTGCAGCGGCTGCCGGTTCCGTGGGGCCAGCGGCAAATCCGTCGGCCGAAAAAAAAAACTCGCCACTAGCCGCGCCTGAACCACAACCCTCGGCGCGTCGTCAGGAGGTTGTGGCTGCACCGCCAAAGGCAGAGTCGCCGTCCAACGCGCCGCCGCCGCAGCCAGCTGGTGCTGCTCCTTGGGATACCGGGGCAGCTCAAACCGCCTGGAACCAGGCCGTCGCCCAGCTTGAGTCGATGACCGAATCGATGGCTCGGTCGGTCGAAAAAGTGGTGCCGGTTGGCGACAACAAGCTTCGCCTGGTCTTTCCGGCAGAATCAAAGCTGGCGATGTCTCGTTGCGATTTGCCCGAACACCGAACGGCCTTGACCGAATCGGTCTCGGCGGCGGCGGGCCGATCGATCACCGTGGAACTGGCTCTCGCCCCACCCCGGGCAACCGCGCCAAAAAAGGAGCCAGCCGCGCCAAGACCCTCGCGAATTCAAAGAATGCGAGAAATCGAAGCAAATCCACTCGTCAAGTCATGCGTCGAGCTATTCGAAGCAGAGATCGTAAGAATCGACAAAGCACACTAACAAACTCCCCCACTCCCACTCTCCCCCACCACTCCCAACTCCTCACTCCCAACTCCTCACTCCCAACTCCTCACTTCTTCCCCCTTCCCTCCCCACCATGGCGGCGCAGCAGCTACCATGACAAACTGATAGCAGTACTCGATTCATCATCACGCACTGGGATCAACGAACATGTTCAAGGGACTGGGAAACCTCGGCAATATCGCCTCCATGGTGGGTTCTTTGCAGAGCATGCCGGAAAAACTGCAGGAACTGAACGAACGGATGAAGGGCGAAACGGTCAGCGCCAGTTCTGGATGCGGCCGGGTGAACGTCATGATGAATGGCGTTGGGCATGTCCAATCGATCAAGATTGACGAAAGCATTTCCGGCCACGATCTCGAACAGGCAGTGTTGGAAGCGACCAACGCTGCCGGTGCCGCCGCCAAGCAGCTTTACGCCGAAGCGATCAGCCAGATGGTCTCTGACATGGACTTGAACGTTCCAGGGATCGACAGCTTGCTGACCAATCTGACCGGAGGCGGTTGAGCGACCATCTGATGAGCAAGCATGCGGGAGCCGTTTCCGAATTGGTCGAACAACTTGGCAAACTGCCTGGTGTGGGACGCAAGAGCGCCGAACGACTCGCTTTTCATTTGCTGCGAGTCAACGAACAGGAGGCGCTTGCCCTGGCCGAGTCGATTCGCCGTGTTCGCCAGGATGTGCACTACTGCGAGACTTGCTTCAACCTGGCTGAAACGGAGACCTGTCTGATCTGCGCCGACGCGGCACGCGACCCCACGCGGCTGTGCGTCGTCGAACAGCCACGCGACCTGATGAGCCTGGAGCAATCGGGGGTTTTCAAAGGGCTTTACCACGTCCTGCTGGGCCGGATCGCACCGTTGGACGGCATCGGACCCGACCAACTGACCATCGACGCACTGGTCGAACGTGTCCGCACCGGAAACTTTGTCGAAGTGATCATGGCGACAAACCCCACGGTAGAGGGGGACGGCACCTCGCTGTACATCAGTAACTTGCTCAGCGAGTTTCCGGTCGAGGTCACTCGACTGGCCCGGGGTATCACTGCCGGCAGCGTTTTGGAGTATGCCAACCGCGAAATGATCGCGGATGCATTGACGGGCCGGCAAAAATTATAATAAATGGAACGGAATTCGCTGTGCCGCCCGGTCTCCGCCCTGGGGAGTAATTTTCGCATCGAGGGGAAGCGTGGCTGCGACGTATGATTCCTGAAGCGCCGACACCGGCGCGAGGGATGTTTCCTTTTCACGAGATCGCTGTCATGCGAATGTCGATGGGCCTTCAGGCCGGGCAAATCCAAACGCAAACGCAAAAGCTTGCACCGCGAATGATCCAGTCGATGGAGATTTTGCAGCTGCCGACCCTTGCGCTTCAGGAACGCATTGAACAGGAGATGAATGAGAACCCGTTGCTGGAGCAACAAGACGTCGATCCCAACGCGCCGGATGAAAGCGAGGAGGAAGTTCCCACCAAGGATGCTCGCAGCGAGGACGAAAAGGAGTTGGTGGTCGACAACGATCACGACAACCAGGAAGACTTCGAGCGGCTTCAGAACATGGTTTCGGAGCTGCCCAGTACTTTTGACGATTCGTTTCGTCGCTCGGCCAACCGCATCCAGGAAGATGCCGACCGCCGCCATGACTTGATGGCCAACGCCCAGTCGCGCCCCGAATCGCTGAACGATTTTTTGCTGCACCAGTTGGCCGAGATGGACATCGACGACCGCGTGGAGCAGATCGCCGAACGGATCATCAGTACATTGGATGCCCGCGACGGCGGCCGCCTTCGAACGCCGCTGGTGGATCTGCTGCCGGCCGGCTACTCCGAAGAGGACTTGGAGCTTGCCCGCGTCGCTCTGGAGATCGTTCAGTCGCTGGAACCAGTCGGCATCGCGGCTCGCGATTTGAGCGAGTGCTTGATGAAGCAGATGAAGCCTGAGTTTCCTCATTTCGAGGAGATGCGGACGCTGATCAAGTCCCATTTGGATGATCTGGCTGAAAACCGTCTGCCGCAGATCGCCAAGAAGACGGGTTACTCCATCGACTTGATCCAGACCATTTGTGACGAACTACGAGTGCTCAATCCATGGCCCGGTGCGGCGTTCATGGAAACTTACGTTCCCAACGTCACACCCGACATCATTCTGGAACAAGACGAATCGGGCCAGTACAACGTTCGCCTGGACGATGATCGAGTTCCGACGCTCTATATCAGCGAGTACTACCGCAAGCGGCTTCAAGATCCCAACAGCACTCGGGAAGAGCGCGAGTTCATCAAGAACAAGATCAGCAGCGCGCAGTGGCTGATTGATTCGATTGAACAACGTCGCAGTACGCTGACCAAAGTGGCTCAGGCGATCGTCGAACATCAGAAGAAGTTTTTGGACGAGGGTCCGGAATCGATTGAGCCGCTGAAGATGCAGCAGATCGCGGACAAAGTGGGAGTGCACGTCACCACGGTCAGCCGCGCGGTCGATGACAAGTGGATTCAAACGCCACGCGGTATCTTGCCGTTGAAGCGATTCTTTGTCGGCGGGACTCAGACCGAAGATGGAGAAGATGTTGCTTGGGATACGATTCGATTGAAGCTTCAAGAGCTGATCGACAAGGAAGACAAGAGTGATCCGCACAGCGACGAAAAACTGGTCGAAGAGTTGAAGAAAGCCGGTATGTCGGTCGCCCGTCGCACCGTGACCAAGTACCGAAAGCGAATGGGAATCCCCAGCAGCCGCCAGCGCCGCGATTGGTCACTGGTCAAGAAGTAATTCCCTGTAGGCCGACTTGTCCCCAAGTCGGCAAACGTCGGCCGGTTCTCCGAACCGGCAACGCGCAAGCGACTTCGGAGAAGTCGCCGACGGAAGATCGCCGAAGCGATTCATGCGCCGGCCGGCGCCGACGGACCGCTGGCATCTTCCTTGGTGGCAATCGCCGGCGGAGCCGCTTCTGATGATTTGGCGACTGCATCGATCATTCGTTCGTTGCGCTGGTGCGGCGGTACCACCACTCCGCAACTGACCACAAATTGAATGGCCTCATCGACGGTCAAGTTCAAATCGATCGCTTCGCTCTTCTTGACGGTGACGGTGAATCCGGTCATCGGCATCGGGCTGGTCGGCATTAGCACGCTTAGCATCTGTTCGCCGGTCGCCTCAGCGATCTCTTTCATGCTGTTGCCGGTCACGAAACCAAGCGACCAAATTCCTTCGCGAGGATATTGGATGGCGACCACGCGATTGAATTCGATCTCCCGCTCGCTGAACGCGAAGTCGGTCACTTGTTTGACGCTTCCGTAGACCTTGTTGACGACCGGGATCCGCAGGATTGCCGCATCGAAGCCGCGCACAAACCAGCGGCCCAGCCCGAAGGTGAACAGCCTGCCCAAGAAATAGAGCACGGTGGTGAAAACGGTCAGGAATACCGGCAGCACGATCGACCGCGGCATGTACTCCACTTCGACATAGCGATGCCAGTACGCTTTGGCGGTGGCGGGCGCGGGGGCGTAGGGCCCGAAGTAATCGGCCTTCTCGTTGACGATCTTGATGACATATTCGGGAACGAATCGCCGGCCGGTCGGATCGGGAACGAAGCGATCCCCGTGATAAGTGAATCCGTCCAATCGTCGTTGACCGGTCGGTTTGGCTCCGTCGGGAACCTCCGAGTAAGTTTCGGCGATGCTCCACACGATCGCATGTCGGATGCCCGTTTCGATCGGCCGAAGCACGTAGCTTTCGATGGTGTTCCACGCCCAGATCAGAACCACGATCGTCAGCAGCGGCGGCAGCACGACACCCAAGCCGCGCAGCACCGCCCGGCGAAAGCCGCGGGCGCGAGAATGCTCGGTCGAGTGGGAATCCGATTTGGAGTTCATCGTATCTTTCAGGGTCGGACGCCAAGTGGCCCAGCACCGTTGGAATCTTGTCGATACGGCACAAACCGTATCATTGGTTTGGACGAAAGAATCGTCAAAATGGTTTTCTTCGGAAACGGAGTTGCGGTGGAAGCCTTCATGATCGCAACGCCCTGGCGACCACCGCCAAGGTCACGCGACGGGCACCGCCTTCCCGAAGCACACGAGCGACCTCGTTGCCGGTCGCTCCTGTCGTTAGAACGTCGTCAATCAGCAGCACGTGCCGATTGGCGATACCAAGTGGCTTCCGAAAAGCATAGCTCTTTTTGAGCGAAAACGCACCGCAAACGTTCTTCCGACGCTCGGCGTCATCCAACCAGGCCTGCTTGGCGATGCGGCGAGTCACCCTCAGCAAGGACCGGCAGGGACGACCGATTCGACCAGCCACGGCCGCGGCGATGGTCTGATTTCCGCTGCCGCCACGAGCAAATTGGCGTGTCAGGTGCGACGGAACGTAGGTCACCAAATCGGCCGGCTCGTCGGCCAGTCGGTCGGCCACGCGCTCCGACAACCTTCGCCCCAGAGCGTCCGCCAGGGGCGATTGATGGGCATACTTGGCCGCAACCACCGCCTCACAGACGCGGTCTTGATAGGACCACATGGCGATCACCGCGGCAAAAGAAAATTCCGTTTTCCGGCAGTGGACACATCGGTCCCGGCCAGGCGGAGGTGTGGCACGATCGGTGGCTTCCCCGGCAATTTGGGGTCGGGGAACACCGCAGCGCGGGCAGGTCGAAGCCATGATCGGCTCGCTAAGCGTCAAGCTCGCCTCGCAAGAACGGCAAAAATCTCCGCCGGCAATCGGCTGGTTGCACAATCGGCAGGTCGGTGGCAGGAGCAATTCCAACAGCGACCGGCCCGCTTGTTTGCCCGCCTGGCCAGCAAAACGCCATGTTTTTACAAACGGCTTCCCGGCGGCCCCAAGCGGCTTCCCGGCAGCCCTGTGCCTCGACCCGGAATCCGATTGTTTCTCCGGCTCGCGAATTTTCACAAATATTTCCGTTTTCTCTGCGAACCTTGGAGTAACAAGACCGTCTATACGATCATTAACCGAGTAGGCGGGCAATTTCGCTGGCCTTCGGACCGCTTCTGGTATACCTTTGAAGCGGAAGTGTGGCACCCGGACGTTCTTTTCATCCGCGTGTCCCAGGTTCATTTTGGTTTTTTCTCACTCCGCAGTCGCGCGCTATTGAGAGCGCCCCCGGGAGGTTGAAATGCGTATCGAACAAATTATCGCTACCGTCGCACGTCGCTTGGCCATTGCCGAAGTACGTGAGATTACGGTCGTCGAGTCGTTCGCCGCCGCGTTGCGCCTCCATCTGTGGCGACTACGGACGTCTCTGGGGATGCCGAGTTATTCGGGGTCCGACCTGATGTCATTTGATGATGCGGGTTGGCTCAATACCGGAAAACCCGGCTGTAAACGCGGCAGACCGCAGTCCCAATTTGCGTTGGTGACAGTCGGCACGCCAGCGGGACTCACAACGGCCTAAGGCCCACTTGATTCCCACGGTCGATCCGCCCGCCCCGGCAAAAGAAGCCAAAACATTGGCACGAGCCGCCCGGCGAAGCATCGACCGACAAGCTGACGACACCGCGTAGCGGCAAGCCCGCATCCAGCACGCTTGGATGTTCACGCTTGCTGGCAAGATTCGCCGATGCGAATCGCCCTGCGGCCCATCACGCAAGACTCCCTGAGCGTCTTTCGTGCATGTCGTTCCCCCAAGACCAAGATCTCACACACACAAAGACCACCGATCGCCGCAAACCAGGCGATCGAAACCAACCTGGACGCGAACTGTGATTCGCAACAACGGTTGGCCCTTCATCGGAGGAACCGAATGATGAACTTCACCGAAAACAACATCTTGAACTACACGAATGAGACACAGACCGTTGCGGAATTGGTTCGCGCTGCCCAGGCCGGCAACCAGGACGCGTTCGGTGAGTTGTTCGAGCGATACCGACCGGGCATCGTTGCGCTGGCAATGCGCCGAGTCCGTAACGCGGACGAAGCGGAAGAGTTGGCCCAGGACGTCTTCATCCAGGCGATGCAGAAGATCCACCAGCTGCGAGTTCCGGAAGCGTTCGGTGGTTGGTTGCGCCGAATCGTTCATCGCATGGCGATCAACCGCATGACGCGAACTCGTTCGGCGCTGGCTTGCGATCCGGAAACGCTGGAAGCGACCTGCCTGGCCGAGGGTAACCCGGAAGAGGTCGCCCAGGACCGCGAACAGGCGGCCGCGATTCGCGACAGCATCGATCGACTCGGTTCGCTGGACCAGCAGACGCTGAAGGCCTTCTACTTGCACAGCAAGTCGTTGGTCGAAATGAGCCACGAGTTCGACGCGCCGGTCGGAACGATCAAGCGACGTCTGCACGTTGCTCGAAAGCGTCTGGCGAAGGAAATGGATGTCATGCAAGCTGTCTAACAAAGGAACCGGCTTCGAAGCGAAAACTTCGAGGCCGGTTTTTTTGTCCAACTAGCTACGGCTCGGACACTTCGGGTGTCGCCTGTGGCGGCGCCAGCCAGCTTCGGCTTGGCGAGGGGACGTTTCGCGCGATGAAATAGAGCGTCATGATGACAAACAACGCCCAAGTCAGCTTGGGAATCGCGAATCCTTGTTGCCGTTCGCGACGGCGCTGCCAAAAAATCGCCGCGGCGATGATCGGGCCGCCGATGATCAACATCGGGTTGTAGCGAACCGCGTCCCAAAACCGGCCGCGAAGCAACGAGTGCATCGCGCGGGTCGTGCCACAACCGGGGCAGTGGTAGCCGGTCCAGCTGTGAAGCAGACACTTGGGATGCCAGCGCGAATCGGTCGGCTCAAATCGCCACAACACGAATCCACCAATCAGGCACAGCAGCACCACCGCGCCCAGGATCACCACGCGATTCGTCGAACCCTTGGGCAAGATTCTTGACCGTTTCAGCTAAAAACCGCCACCGCCGCCACCGCCTGCGGCAGCTCCAGCGACCATCAGCACTTGAATGCCAATCGCAATCAAGTTACCAATCAGGCCGATGATCAGACCGGCCATGGTCCAGGTCTTGGCACTGTTGGCATAAGCGATCGCACCTGCCTGATCGCCGGCGTTCCATTTGGAATCGACTTGGGCGGCGTAGATGATCCCGACAATCCCGCAGGGCAGGCAGCAGCAAAGCGTCACAAGAATCGCGTACACCAGGTAATTGTCGGGCTTGGGGCCCATCGGTGCCGGCTGGCCGCCGCCGGCCATTGGTGTTTGAAACGGATTCGCATCGGACATGACTACCTACCTCTGGCTGTTGTGCGGGCAGAATAAGTGGTGATCAGGACATCAAGAGACCAGAGAGGATAAGGCCCACAGGTATCAGCGTAAAGATGACGCCCATCACCAGGCCAAAGATTGCCCGCCCCTTGCCACCCTTTTCAGGATGTTGCCGGATGTCGTGCAATGCCAGCAGCCCAAAGAGGATGCCCAGCGGAGCAAGGATGCAGGTCATGGCGAACAAGCCACAGTAACCGGCGACGATGGCGTACCCCGATCTGCCGACCGGAATCAACATCCGGATCGCGGGGTCGTCTTCCAGCGATGCAGTGGGTTGGATATCTGGCAAGCTGGCGCCGCAGGCAGCACAATACGTCGCGCCAGCAGCAAGCTGTGTTCCGCAATTTTGACAATACATGGGTAACCTATTTGCGGAACCTGAGCGATCCGGTCTGCGATTTCTGTTTGACCGGCTTCAACATCTTCGCCGGTAAACGGTCGACTTCCTTGGCGATTTCCAACCACTGCTTTCGCATCGCTTCGGCCCGCCTGGGCTGCGCCTTGATCAGGTTGTTGGTTTCACTTCGGTCATTGGCCAAATCGAACAGCTCCCATGGTCCGCTGCGGAAGGTGACGATTTTCCAGTCGCCGACGCGAAGGGCGCGATTGGTGCTGAATTGAAAGTACAGATAAGGATGCGGGCTCCGCGTTTGACCTCGCAGGATCGGTAGCAGCGAACGTCCCATCAAAGGTTCGATCGGTTCGCCCTGCACCTGATCGGGATAGTCTTGGCCCGAAGCGTCCAGGCAAGTGGCCATGATGTCGATCAGGTGGCCTGCTTGGCGGTCCAGCGATCCCGCTTTGGCTTTCATTTTGGCGGGCCAATGCAAGATGGCGGGCGAAGAAATTCCACCTTCATGGGAGTTCTGCTTGTAGAAGCGAAACGGAGTATTGCCGACGTGGGCCCAGCCCGCATCGTACGTCCAGTAGCTTTTCGGATCATAAGGCTGCAGCTCTTTTCCCTTGGTGCGTTCAAACGGGCAAGCACCGTTGTCGCTGACAAACATCAACAGCGTATTGTCCAGCACACCTTTGGCTTGCAAGTGATCGACAAGCCGGCCGATTTCATGATCCAGTCGATCGACCATGCCCGCATAAGCGGCCATCCGGTTTGATTCCCACTGCTGGTCCTCCTCGCTCAACGAATCCCAGGCCGGTACATGGGCCGCGCGCGGGCTGAGGCTGGCCGTGGTGGCGGAGATCAATCCGAGTTCGATCTGTTTGGCGTATCGTTTCTTGCGAATCGAATCCCAGCCCTCGTCGTACCGACCACGATACTTTTCATAGTCTTCTTTCAACACGTGAAGCGGATAGTGTGGCGCGTTGTGGGCGACGTAAAGCAAGAACGGCTGGTCGGTGGTCAGCGCCTGATCGACAAAGTCGATCGCGTAGTCGGTGTTGGCGATGGTGGTGTAAAAATCTTCGTCAAATTTTTCAAACGGCTGCCCGTTCAGGCGAAATGTGTTGTCGCCGGTGAAAAAATTGGTTGCCCCGCTCAGGTGACCGAAGTAGCGATCGAATCCCTGATCGGTCGGTTCACCCTGCAGATGCCATTTGCCGGCCATCGCGGTGAAGTAGCCTGCCTTTTTCAATTCGCGAGCAATCGTGGTGCCGCGCGACAGCTTGGTCGATCCCGCCTGGTCGCAATACAAGCCGGTCAACAAGGCCACCCGCGATGAATGACATTTGGCGGTGTTGTAGAACTGAGTCATGCGGACGCCCGATCTCGCCAGCGCGTCCAACCGGGGCGTTTCGATTTCACCGCCGTAACAACCGAGGTCCGAGTAGCCCAGATCGTCGGCCATGATGACGACAATGTTGGGCCGCTCGTCAGCCCCACACCAATGCGCGGCGCAGGCGACAAAAAAGATCGAGCACCCCAGGGCAAAAAACGGTTTGTTCACAGAAGCCTCCTTTGTAGGCCGGCTTGTCCCAAGTCGGCGAATCCTGGTTTTGCGGTCGGAGTTTGCTCGCCGACTCGCCCAGGCCGGCTGACGATAGATTAGTCGCTCAGCGAGCAGCGATCACTCCCCCCACCACCTACTGCAGCCTGCGTTCTTATTCTTATTCTTATTCTTATTCGTGCTCGTGCTCGTGCTCGTGCTCGTGCTCAGCGCCAGCGGTGCTCGTAATCGACTTGTCGGTAGAAACTTCCAATTTTGAACGCTGGTGGATTCGAGTGCGAGTACGAGTGCGAGTACGAGTGGGAGATAGGAGTACAGCTACGACGCTTTCATGTGTACGGATCGTCACCTGCAACTTGGATTGCGGCGAGCAAAAAAAGCTTGACTCTCGATTGGAGAATGTTCAAATCAAAACAGACGTGCTGCTTGAGATTCATCCTTCCTGCTCGGGCAGTGCTGCCTTTCCATTCTCCGTCATGGTAGGGGGCACGTTTCGATGGCGACTCAAAACAGTCGGACAGCAAACGCTGGCATCTCCGACTTTCTGTGTGTCTTGGCCACCCGCCGAGTCACCATCCAAGATGCACCACAGAATCTGCGTCGATCTTGCCGCCGGCCGTCAGGAAGTTCACACCGAAGCGTTTGGGGAGTGCCGTTATGCCTGTGACACCAAGTTATCCCGGCGTTTATATCGAAGAGGTTCCCAGTGGCGTGCGAACCATCGTCGGCGTGGCCACTTCGATCACCGCTTTTGTCGGCCGCGCGCTGCGCGGGCCGGTCGACAAACCGGTGCGAATCCAAAGTTTCGCCGACTTCGAACGAACGTTTGGCGGTTTGTGGGTACGCAGCACGATGAGCTACGCGGTGCAGCAGTTCTTTTTGAACGGAGGTACCGACGCGATTGTGGTACGCGTGGTGCGCAGTGCGGCCAAAGCCACTTTGTCGCTGCCTGGTTCGACCGCCTTGGAACTGGAAGCTGCCAGCGAAGGAGTATGGGGCAACGGTCTGAAGGCGATTGTCGATCACCAAACACGTGATCTAGAACCTGGCGAAGCAGCAAAAAGTCTGTTCAACCTGACCATTCGCGACGATTCGATCGGAGGCACGGGCACCGAGTCGTTTCGGAATGTGTCGACCGACCAGGAACATCGGCGATATGTCAAGCGCGTTCTTGAACAGCAATCAACTCTTGTGCGAGTGGCAACCGATACGGTTCCTGCCGAGTGGCCGACGGCGAATCCGCCCGCTCCCGAGGGTACCGATCCGTTTGACGATCCCGCTCATCACACCGCTGCTGCGGCCGACTCGGGCAGCGATGGCTCGGTGCTGGATGATGCGGCGATCGAAGGTTCGGAAGCAAACAAGACTGGCCTGTTTGCGCTGGAAGACGCCGATCTTTTCAACTTGCTGTGCTTGCCGCCATTGACTCGCCAGCCACCGCAGGATGTCAGCCCGAAGACCTATGCGAAGGCGCTGGCGTACTGCAAGCGGCGGCGAGCGATGTTGTTGGTGGATCCTCCCGACAGTTGGAACAGAGTCAGCGACGTGACCGATGCGACCACCGGTGTGGGCGGCCTCGGTCTGACAGACGAAAACGCGGCGATCTTTTTCCCGCGAGTCAAGTTTGCGGATCCCAAAAAGGAAAACCGCCTGGAGGAATTCGTGTCTTGCGGCGCGGTTGCCGGAGTCGTCGCCCGCACCGACGCACAGCGTGGCGTTTGGAAAGCTCCTGCCGGTTTGGATGCAACGCTATCGGGCGTCCGCGAGCTGAAGATCAAGTTGACCGACGGCCAGAACGGGCAGCTCAATCCGCTGGGCGTCAACTGCCTGCGGAATTTTCCCGTGGTCGGCAATGTGGTGTGGGGTTCCCGAACGCTGGAAGGGGCCGATCGTTTGGGGTCGCAGTGGAAGTACTTTCCGGTGCGTCGCACGGCGCTGTTCATCGAAGAGAGTTTGTATCGCGGAACGCAGTTCGCCGTTTTTGAACCGAACGACGAACCCCTTTGGTCGCAGCTGCGATTGAATGTCGGCGCTTTCATGGCAAACCTGTTTCGCCAAGGTGCATTCCAGGGCAGTTCACCCAAAGAGGCCTACCTGGTGAAGTGCGACAAGGAGACCACCACCCAAAACGACATCAACTTGGGAATCGTCAACATTGTGGTCGGTTTCGCGCCGCTGAAACCGGCCGAGTTTGTGATCATCCAGATACAGCAGTTGGCGGGCCAGATTCAAACTTGAGTGTCATTCGCCGCCGGTCAAGGTCTCGTGCCGATCGCAATTCTTAGAGGAGAAAACCAATGGCACAATTCAGCGTCAACGCGACTCGATTCGATCCCTACAAGAATTTCAAGTTTCGCGTGAAGTGGGATGGCCGTTACGTTGCCGGGATCAGCAAAGTGGGTGCGCTGAAACGGACTACCGAAATGGTCGAGCATCGCGAGGGGGGCGATCCAAGCACGGTTCGCAAGTCGCCGGGACAGAGCAAGTTCGAGGCCATCACGCTGGAACGTGGTGTTACCCACGATGAGGAATTCGAAAAATGGGCGAACAAGATTTGGAGCTTCAATAACGCCCAGGCCGAAGGTGACCAGCGAACTCAAGAGACCTCGCTGAAAGATTTTCGCAAGGACATCATCCTGGATGTGTTCAACGAGGCGGGACAGAAGGTGATTTCCTACACCGTGTTTCGCTGCTGGGTTTCGGAGTATCAAGCGCTGCCCGAACTGGATGCCAATGCGAATGCCGTCGCGATTCAAACGCTGAAGCTGGAAAACGAAGGCTGGGTGCGTGATGTCGATGTGACCGAACCGGAAGAACCTGCTTACACCGAGCCTTGATCCGGTCGGTTTACCGTGATGCCTCGAAACGACGAACAACGTGATTGCCAACGTGACTTTACCTGGCGGACTTTGGATCGATGGAGACCGCCATCAGTCGGCCGATCTGCGGGCGATGACGGGCGCCGATGAGGAATTTCTGCGCTCGTTCGATTCGGCTGTGCCGCTTGCCCGGCAAGTCACAGGGTTGCTCGAGCGCTGCGTCAGCCGCATTGGTCCCCTGTCCCCCGCCCACTGCGACGTGTTGGGTGAACTGACCGTCGGTGATCGCGAAGCACTGTTGTTGCATTTGCGGCGGTTGACCTTCGGCCACCGCATGCAATGTGTGTTGGACTGCCCCCAGTGCGATCAGCGGCTTGACCTGGACCTGTCGGTCGACCAGCTGCTGGTTGCGCCCTACGCCGATGCTAGGCCGTGGTACGAAACGGTCGTCACCGATGAAGTGGCGACCTGCAAGGTGCGTTATCGTTTGCCTCGAGGCAGCGATCAGGAAGCGGTCGCCGATTTGGCAAAGTCGGCTCCGAGTCAGGCGGCCAGCGAGGTCTTGCGCCGGTGCATTGAACCACCCGATGATGATTCGTCACGGGAAATCGATCGAATGGTGGCAAAGCATGTTGCCAGCCGATTGCCGGGGCACGATCCACAAGCCGAACTGCGGTTGGTTTTCGACTGCGCAGGTTGCAAGCGGCAGGTATCCGCGCTGTTGGATGCCGCTTCTTTTTTGTTTCGAGATCTGGCGATGCGAACCGGCGATTTGTATCGGGAGATTCATACGCTGGCGATGCACTATCACTGGAGCGAGCAAGAGATTTTGGCGATGACCGTACCGCGGCGACAACGCTACTTGAACTTGATCGCCGAGTCACTGTCGAGGCGAGGGGCATGAGCGACTTTTTGTTGAACCTGGTGCGCCGTGGTGCCGGCTTGGCGTTGGATCAACCGCCGGTACGCCCCGATGTCTTGCCCGATGCGACTGCCTTTTCAGCGGCAGACGACTTGACCCAACCAATCGGCTTGGCCGGCGATTTGGCAAGCTCGGAACACTCCGCAGATGCGGAAAACCTCGGCGGCGAATCGTCTCCGGTGGAAAGTCGATCCAGCAAGAACGTTTCAGCACCCGACGCATCGAGTGGTCGTGCCGGTCCTTCTCAACCGGAATCACCAGCGCCGGGGAACGCAGGACCGCACTGGGTGACTGCCCTTTCAACGGACACAGCAAACGTTGTTCAACGAGCTCCGCTGGAGGCACCAGGTCCCGCCGTGAACGTTGCTTCAGGTTCACCTGTTGCTGACAAAGGGGGCGTTGGGAACGACGCGTCTGTCGACCAGTCGCGATCGGCGGCTCCCTTTCCCCGGCCACAGACGGTCGCTGGTTTGGCGGGCGAAACGAAAGACGACTTGAATCGCGAATCAGTGGATCCGGCAGCCGGCGAATCGACGCGCGGGAGCAACCTTGAACCTGATCAACCGAGCAATACGCCAGCGACGTTCGATGAGCAGGAAACGCTGCCCGTCGTCGCTGCGCCGCCGGCCGAATCATCGATTGCCAACGTCGAAGACAACCAGCAAACGATACCGCGAGTTGGCGAGACCTCGATCCACTCGCCAGCAAACGAAAGCAGCCAATCGATCCTCCCGCCGCGCCCCGTTGAATTGCCGGCGGAAAAAGCCAAGGTCCAGTTGGAACTACCACAAACGTCCGTCCCATCGGGTGAGATTCCGTCGCGGCCATCGATCCCCGCCGATCCACCGCCGCCGCGTGAGGTGCCTTCGCAATCGTCGGTCGACGAGGTTTTCCACCAAAGTGTTGCACCAAGATTCGATCAGTCGAGCGAACCGACCGAGCAGCAGCTGCCGCAATCCGTATCGGCCCGCGCTACTTCCGATCGATCGGATGCACAGGGAACCGCTTCGAAGCACGACACCGGCGACGTCAAGCCGAAGGATCTCGACACATCATCATCCGTCCAACAGTCGCGGCAAGAGGATGTTGCGTCTGAATTCGCGGAAACCATCGTCCATCCCCGGGAATCGGTGCAACACGAAGTCGCGGACCAACATTCACGTTCGCAAAACGCTGCCCCGCCGCCGGCCTCTTCCGTGCAGGTTCACATCGGTTCGGTGGAAATTCGTGCGACAACACCGGTCAGCGACACACCGCCCCAGCCGCGTCGTTCGGCCCAGCCGCTGGGCTTTGAAGAATACCGCAGACTGCGCGGCGACACTGGCGACCCACGACTTTTGAATCCGTGAATCAGGAACCGCACGCATCATGACCGACTACCGTGGCATCGCTGGAGTGACCAAGACTTTGCGGAATCTGCTGAAGGACCGGATGCAGAACACCGACGTCGAGGTGACGATGGCGCCGCCCGATGTCGCAGTCAGTGGTGCCAGCAAGAATCGGCTGAACGCGTACCTGTTTCAGATTTCCCGAAACGCGGAACTTTCAAACCAAGACATTCCCGAACGAGGCCACCGAGCGGCTTATGGCCGGCCACCATTGTCGCTGAACCTGCATTACTTGTTGACCGCGTTTGCCGCCAGTGAGGAGGAGGTGCTTGCCGACCTTCAAGCTCAGGAGATCCTTGGTGATGCGATGGCGACCTTGAACGATTTTTCTGTCATCACCGATTCGCTACGAGCGGCGCGGGACGGCGGAGAGATCGACAAGGGTGATCCGATTTTGGATCCGACGTTGCGACAGGAGTTCGAGCGTATCAAGATCACGATGGAACCGGTCAATTTGGAAGACATGTCGAGTTTGTGGACGGCGCTGCCGGCCGCGAATTTCCGCCGATCGGTGGGTTATGAAGTTTCGGTGGTCCAGATCGAGACTCGTCACGCCCGGCAGGTTCCACCCTTGGTTGGTGAACCGCCTGTTGGTGGACCGCGATTGTCGGTCGTTCCGCTGAAGCGTCCCTGCATTTCCGAGTTGCGATTTCGCCGACCGGGTGATGAACCCGAAACGGAGCGGCGTTTTCTTTTCGGGCGAATTGCCGACACCTTGATCATTCAGGGCACGGCGCTGCGAGACGAACGTTCTCGTGTGCTGGTCAAAGACGTCGATGTCACCGCGGCCGTTACCACACACGAGCCCGATCGAATTGAATTGGTCCTTCCGGATGACGGCGGACTGCAACCTGGTGCCGTGCCGCTGAAAGTGATTCACGACGTGGCGGTGGGCGATCCGCCGTCAACGCGAACCGCGTTCACCTCCAACGCGGCGGTGTTCATGTTGGTGCCGCGAATCGATTCCCTCACCGCCGAACTGGCCACCGACCCGCCGACGCTGCAAATCGATGGCGCGCGGCTGTTTCATCCCGATCGTCCATGCCTGGCGCTGGTCGGCGACGAAACGTTTGTGCCCGACGACTACACGATCAAACAGTCGGCGACGATCAAGTTCGACTTACCGGACGATCTGGCCGGCGGCGATTACCCGGTTCGTGTGCAAGTTGGCGGCGCCGAAAGTATCGATCGACACGTGCTGACAATTCCGCCGTGATGGTTTGATCATGAATTCCACGATGACCACGACCACTTGGGCTCAGGCCAACCGCGAGTACCTGGACCGACAACTGCATCGCCTGCGGTTGTTGCTTCAGCGTCGCGTGTTGTGGTTGCGCAGGCAATGGCGCCCCGACGCGATGCAGCCGTATCACGGTGTGGTGATCAGCGAAGCGCAGGCCGATCGGCTGCTCTGTGGTGAGGATTGGGAAGCGGAACAACGTTTTTACGAGGAAGACGAAGACGCCGCGACGTTGAGCAGGGCGATTGATCGATTGAGCGATGAATTGGCATTCCCCGGCGGCTCACCGGACCATTTTCCCGCCATGGAAATTTTGTCTCGGACTTTCGGACTTTCGGCGCTGGAACGAGACGTGCTGCTGCTCTGTCTGGCCCCGCAGCTTGACCATGCGTTTGGTCAGCTTTACGGATACGTGCAAGACGATGCCACTTGTAAGTACGCCACTCGTCAATTGGCTGCCGAATTGTTGACCAGTCGAACGAACTTGCAAGACTTGCAACAGTCCAGCCAGCGGGATGCGATCCACGATTGTTTTTTGCCGGAGAGTCCGTTGCGGCGATATTGTCTGATCACCACCTCGGCAGAAAACCTTCAAGTTGGATTGGACGTCCGAATAGTCGACTACTTGCGCGGCGTCCATCGAATGGACAGCCGAGTCGCCTTGTTGCTTCGCCCGCTGTCGGCCGATCGAACGAACACGCAAGACCCTCAGGCAGCCGTTCCGCTAGCGGCTGAGCACGGCGATCTTGCCGAGCGTTTGGCCCGTTTCTGGGAAACGGACAGCCGCGCGGGCACGTTGCCGATCATCAACCTGGTCGGGCCGGCCGGCGTCGGCAAGCGGCCGGTGGCCGATGCAATTTGTCGGCGGCTGTCTCTTCATCCAATGATGATTGACTTGCGAAAGTTGCCCACCGAACCCGCTGCGCTGCAAGAAACCCTACAGCTGCTTGCCCGCGAAGCAGCCTTGTTGCAACTTGCGTTTTACTTGAACCTTGATGATCAGGAAGAGAAGCAACCAGCAGGTTCGTCCTGGAGCGACGTTGTTGGGTGGCTGGATGCACCACTGATGATCGGCAGCCGGCGCCGCGTGGTTTCTCATCAAGACCTGCTCTGTTTCGACGTCCCGAAACTTTCTTCGCAGGCGCAGAAACAGCTGTGGCAGCAGACGCTCGGCAGATTCGATTTTGTCGATGACGGCGCGGTGGAACAGATCGTGCAACAGTTCGATTTTGGCCCCGATGCCATTGTCAGCGTGGTTCGATCGGCTTGTGCCACTGCGCAAGTGGCGATCGGCAACAACCAATTGACGCGGGAGGAACTTTGGCAAGCATGTCGCCGCTACGGTGCCGGGCGTCTGGAAACACTCGCCCAACGAATCGAACCCTGCCACACCTGGGACGACATCGTGTTGCCCGAACAGGTCTCCCAGCAGCTGAGTGAGTTGGTGGCACAAGTTCCCAATCGCATGACGGTTTACCAGAGTTGGGGTTTCGCCGAGCAAAATAGTCGGTTGCGGGGAATCACGGCCTGTTTTTCCGGACCCAGTGGCTGTGGAAAAACGATGGCCGCCGAAATTCTTGCCCGCCAGCTTCAGTTGGACCTGTACCGCATCGACCTGGCGGGTGTGATCAGCAAATACATCGGCGAGACCGAGAAGAATCTTCGCAAAGTCTTTGAAGCGGCTGAACAAAGCGGAGCGGTGTTGTTTTTCGACGAAGCCGACGCGTTGTTCGGTAAACGGACGGAAGTCAAAGACAGCCACGACCGCTACGCCAACATCGAAATCAACTATTTGCTGCAGCGGATGGAGGACTATCGCGGCTTGGCGATTCTGGCGACCAATCGAAAGTCCGATTTGGATCGCGCCTTCCTGCGGCGCCTTCGTTTCCTGGTCGATTTTCCGTTTCCCAGTGCCGCCAGTCGCCGGAAAATCTGGCAACGAGTTTTCCCGCCACAAGCGCCGCTGGACGATTTGGACTACGACGCGTTGGCGCGATTGGAAATTGCCGGCGGCAACATCAAAACCATCAGTTTGAATGCCGCGTTCCTGGCCGCCCAGAAAGGAACGTCGATCGGCATGGCGGAGGTGATGTCGGCGGCGCGACGTGAGTACGCCAAGATCGACAAACTGACCAGCGAAGCTGACTTTGGCACGGTCGTGCAGCACGAAAACCAACGCCGAAAACCGCTCCGTCAAGCACCGAGGTCTCCCGTGTCATGAACGAGGTTCGCATCATCATCGACCGAATTCTGCTGACCGACTTCGATCTTCCACCTTCCGATGCCCGGCGGCTGAGGACTTTGATCGAATCGGAACTGATGGCGTTGATCCAGCAACAAGGTTTGCCGGCCGTTCCGAAAGCCTCCGGCAACGACAGCAATTCCGTGGACCTGTCACCGGGGTGGAAACCCAGGCAGCTGGCACGCCGGGTTGCGACGCAGTTGTGGGAAAACCTGCACGGATCTTCTTAAAAGAGCAAGGAACACCATCGTGGCGTTACGGGCACGACAACCGACACCGGCAGCCAGCGTATCTCGCCTGGCCGACAAACCGAGCGTGAAGCGGTCGGCTGCGCCCGCTTTCGGAAACCCGTTGTTCGCCCAGCAGAGCGCGCTGGGCAACCAGGCGCTACAGCGATTGCTGGCATCGGGTGCTGTTCAGCCGAAGATGACGGTCAATCGGCCCGGCGACCGGTTTGAACAGGAAGCCAATCGTGTTGCTGATGATGTGATGAGAATGCCCGATTCCGCGTTGGGGCAGTCGCCACAAGAGCTGCAAACTCAGACGCTTGCTGATACCGTCAGTCCGCTTGTCCAACGGCAGGAGGAAGAAGAGGAAGAGGCGGTTCAGGCAAGTCCGTTGGCCGCCCTGGTCACACCGATGTTGCAGCGGCAAACCGATGAAGGTGAGGAGGAAGTTCAGACCAAGCCAACCAGTGATTCCAGTTTCCTCGTTCAACGCCAAGAGGAGGAAGAGGAAGAACCTGTCCAAGCCAAGAGCATCGATCACACTTCTTCGGTCGTTTCGCCGGCTGTCGAATCAGCGATCGATTCCAGCCGTGGTTCGGGAACGCCGCTTGACCAACCGACTCGATCGTTTTTCGAGCCTCGATTGGGTGCTGACCTGAGCCGAGTTCGCATTCACGCCGATTCGCCCGCGGCCGACAGCGCACGGCAACTTGGCGCCCAAGCGTTCACGCGTGGAGCCGACGTTTATTTTGGTGCCGGGCGCTATCAACCCCATACTCCTGCCGGCCGCTACTTACTGGCACACGAACTGACGCACACGATTCAGCAGGGCGCGGTGTCTCCGGCGCGCTCTGTGCCGCCGGCGCGGTCATCGCCTCCCACTTCGCACGCTCAAGCAAAACCATCGGCGGCCGGAAATGCGGTTGTCCATCCAGCGACGCAGATCACCCCCGCGGCGTCGACCGGTCGCCTGGTTTCCCGGCAGCCAGCGGCGGCCACGGCCGAGGTCGATGAAAGGCCGCCCGACGTGGTTTCGTTGGACGGAACTTCCACCTTCACACCGCCGGCAAGTGTTCAGTCGTGGTTAGAACAACGCGGAAACCAGGGCGACGTTCCCGTCAAACTCGGCAATCTTGCTGCCGGCAACATCCAGGTGCGAAAGCGACGAGAACAGTGGGAGACGTATCGCCCGACCGAGCAATCGATTCCCTTCACGCACCCGGCACTGGGACCGCTGCGCGATGCGGAGGTGCAGCCGGTTTTGGTCGTGAAGATCAGAGCGAGCACGATCAGCGGATATGCTTCGGTCGCTCGCGGACGCAGTTTTGTCAAAAGCCCGTCGGCGCTGACCAACAAGATCAAAAAGCATAGCGATCTGTTGGGTTGGGCCGGATTGGACATCGCCCGTTTTCCCAAGACGGAGAACAAACTGGAAAACGGGATACTCCGGTTGCGGGTGAGCAATTTCACTTTCCAGCTGGGCGGTTATCTGGACGGCAGCGGCGAGTTTGGCTTGGCGAATGAAACGGTCACGTTCAACGTGACCGCGAATGTACGAGTGGGCGGACTTGCAGACGGCACGTTGAATCTGATTCGCGGCGATGACGGCGCGATCACCGGCCAGGTAGAAGTGGCCGTTGCGATCGCCAAGTTTTCCGGAAACCTGTTGGCGAAACTCGAAAACGGTGTGCTCGATATTCGCGGCACCGTCGGTTACGCGGACGAAAAGTTCAGCGGACAAGTGACGTTGCTCGTTACTGACGCGGCGACCGCTCGCAATGTTGCTCTGGAACAGCTTGGTCCCACTGCCGTTGCCGCCGCCGCCGATCAGGCAAGCGGCGGCGAAGGAGGAGGCGGACGGCGCCGACGTCCGCGCCGTGACGAGCGTGCTTTGGCCGGTTGGGGAACGTTGACGTTCGCCTTCACCGATTGGCTGACCGGACAAGCACAGGTGATCATCGATAACGAAGGTCACATCACCGTCATCGGTGAAATCACGCCGCAGGCCGAAGTCGAACTGTTTCCGCAGCGCGATGTCGTGCGCAACCTGTTCAAGGTCGAAGTTCGTGCTCGGTACGGTGTTCCGGTGGTGGGAAACCTATTCCTGTTCGCAAACATCGGGATGGATGCGTTGGCCAAATTTGGGCCGGGCAAGATTTACAACATCGCCGTACGCGGCCGATATTCGACCGACCCGCGAGTGTTCAACGAATTCACGCTCGAAGCATCGCTCAACATTTCCGCCTTTGCCGGATTGCGAATGCGGGCCGAAGGGGGCGCGGGAATCGAAATCGCCAGCCACGACCTCAAAGCAGGCGTCGGGCTCAACGCGCTGGCCGGTGTTCGCGGTTACGTCGATGCGACTCCGAAAATCGGATATCGCGAAACGGCCGCGCCGGAAGAGGGCAAGGCGGGTGACTTCTTCTTGAATGGCCACCTGGAAATCGTCGCCCAGCCCTTCCTGGGACTCAGCGGCGATCTGTTTGTCGAACTCGACAGCCCCTGGTGGTCGCCGGCGCCGGACAAAAAGTGGACCTGGCCGATCGGCAGCCTGGAATATCCGTTGCCCGGCCAGTTTGGCATCGGTGCCGATGTGGACTACGTGATCGGCTCAGGCCAGTGGCCGGAGATCCAGTTCGGCGAGGTGGATTTCAACCAAGACAAGTTCATGACCGACCTGATCAATGACAAGGTGCCGCCGAAAAGCCAGGGGGAACAGCAGCAACAGGGCCAATGGGAAGAAGGCCAAACGACCGACGCTCCCACCGATCCCACGTTGGTCGATTCGCAGGGCACTCCGTCTGCCGACCAACCTGCCGGCGGTCGTCAAGATTCCAGTGACGGCCCCGTTCCGCCCGCGGATCGTCAACAACGTTGGGCGGAAGGCTTGGCCGCGTTGGGACGGATGGCCGAGGCGTCCAAGTCCGATCCGCTGACGCGGGAAGAGCTCGACATGCGCCTGACCCGCATCCGATCGCGATACGGTTTCACTCGCTTGCGAGTCGAAGGGGTGGGCGAAGATTTTGCGGTCTATCCCAGCATGAGTCCCGAACCGCCGCGTCCGGTCACGATCGAGGGAACGGAAGTCGATCTGCCGCCAGACTTGAAAGTCGGTTCGCCAGTGCAGGTCAAGCGAGGTCGCGGATGGCTTTATGGTGAGATCACCGACATCGACTCTGCCAGGCAAGTTGTCGAAATGATCGTTTACTTTGAACGGGCCGGTGATACGAAGATCCAAACTCGTTTCAACACTTACGATGAAACCTGGCGAAGGCACATTCCCGGCACCTCCTACAAAATCGGCGCAGCCTGGCACGCTATCCGGGACCTGGATGTTTGGACGAACTTTGCCGACGCTCGCCAGGTGTTGAACTATCGCTACCACGGTGTGTTCAACAATCCACGCGGCATGGAATGGAATCACCTGATCGAACAATCTGCCGCCGCGATCCACACCGTCGAAAACCTGGCAATTATCGGATTGCGAGATCACGACAACATCAGTGCCTACTACGCTCGCCGCCAAAGCGGTACGGGAGCGTTGCCGCTGCGGCAATGGTTGCGCGGTCAGCCATTGACCGTGCACCGCGCTTGGGCGGAAAAAGCCATTCGAGATCACGGGTTGAGTCTCATCCCGCGCAGTTCGCCGCGCGGAAGGTATTACGAAATCAGTTGATGCGATCCGCGAACAATCAGAACGAACAAACAAAACGAACCCGGTAGGGTGAAAGGGGGGATGGATGCCGTCGGAATTTCCTAGAAGTCCTCAGCTGCTGAAAGGGGCGCTGGCGGTTTACGATTCGGACGCCGCCGGAACGCAACCGGTGGTGATTGTGTTTCAGTACAACCCGGCCGAACTTTCACGCGACTTGTCGCTTCGTGCCCCACCCCGCGATCCGGGCAACGTCGGCAACGCGAGAGAAGACGTACGGCGCGTGTTGGGGCCGCCGCTGGAGACGATCAGTTTGTCGGTGGAGTTGGACGCGGCCGATCAGTTGGAAGATCCCGACGGCAACAAGTTGGTTGCCGAAAACGGCTTGCACCCGGCGCTGGCTGCACTCGAAATGTTGCTTTACCCACCCGGCGTACGTGTGCAGGAGATTGAACAACAAGCCGCCGGCGGCGAAGTTCAGCTCAGCCCGACCGACGTGCCGTTGGTGTTGCTGGTGCTGGGCAAGTCGCGAGTGGCGCCAGTGTTCCTGACAAAATTCTCGATCACCGAACAAGCTTTCGACCGTTCGTTGAATCCGATTCGGGCCAAAGTCGATCTTGGCATGCGGGTGTTGACCTACATGGAACTTGACCGCGACACGCTAGGGTTTGACGCCTACCTGGCATTTCAGAATCAAAAAGAATCGCTCGCCGCCGATCATCACAACTCGGCCAACACACCGAGCGGAGTGACCAACTTGTTGCCCAGTAGTTGAGTGGAGATGTAACGATGTTTTTCAAAGGTAGCCGTTACGCCGACGTGCCCACCTGCGAGGGCCAGGCGGCCGACGGGACAGTCGTGCAGTACAAGAAAATACGGATCATTCCGCCCACCAAGGCGGTGCGTGGGCACACGATCACGCAAGGCGAGCGATTGGACAACATCGCCTATCAACATTTTCGCGATCCGGAAAGATTCTGGCGGATTTGCGATGCCAACCTGGCGATGTGGCCGGCCGATCTGGTCGCCAAACCGGGTGACACGATTCTGATTCCGAAGTCGGAGGGTTAGTTGGGTGCCGGCAATCGGATACACACTTTCGATCGATGGCCAGCCAGCTGATTTCGAACTGCTGGACAAGTTGCAGCGAATCGAAGTCGAAGAGCACGCCCTCCTTGCCGACATGTTGCGGTTGCGGTTGTCGATGGCGGTGCGACCGGAGGGAAGCGACTGGTCGATCGACCAGTCGGACTTCCCGCGACTTGGCAATCTCGCGTTGACTGCGACCGTTGGTTCGGAATCTCTGCCGCTGATCGACGCCCACATCATCGAAGCGGGTGCCACTTTTTCCAACGAGCCGGGGCAGTCATCCTACGACGTTGTCGCAATGGACGCGACGGTGTTGATGAATCTGGAGGAGAAAGTTCGCAGTTGGCCCGACATGGCGGACAGCGACATCGCCGACGCGATTTTTGGCGAGTACGGATTCGAACCGGTCTCGCAGTCTACTCAGCCGGCGCGCCAGGAAAACGATACCACTGTCACACAGCGGGCTACCGACATTCAGTTCCTTCGGCAGTTGGCGCGGCGAAACGGCTACGAGTGTTACGTGGAAGTGAACCCGTCGTCCGGCGCGGTCGAAGGCCACTTTCATCCGCCTCGGCTGGAGGAGCAACCGCAGGGTGTGTTGACAGTGAACATGGGCGAATCGACCAACGTCAACGCGTTTCGAGTGCGATTTGACATGTTGCGGCCTACTACCGCGCAGGCCACCGGCCTGGTCATCGGTTCTCAGGAGGAGCAGCGAGCCGAAGTTTCCTCGCTCTCGCTGGCCACTTTGGGAAGCCGCGTTTCGCTAGATGATGATCGGCCCAGAACGATTCGGCTCAGCCACACAGCGCTCGAACAGACCGGCGAACTGACCACCCTTGCCCAAGCGGTGGTCGACCGTTCGACCTGGGCGGTCACTGCCGATGGTGAATTGAATCCGATGGCTTACGGAGGCATCCTGCGAGCCAAACGGGTCGTCACCGTGCGCGGCGCGGGCCGGCAATTCAGCGGCGACTATTACGTCGAAAAAGTGCTGCACGTGTTTGACGGCGATGGTTACTCGCAGCGATTCACCCTGCGACGCAACGCGACCGGTTTAAGCGGACAGGAAGAATTTGTGGACGACGGAGCGTTGGTGTCATGACGGATCTTACAGAGGCAATCCATGTCGATCGCGTATGAAACATTTCCTTCCGCCGGCCCCTTTTTCGGCAAGTACCGGGGACGGGTCGCCGACAACCAAGACCCTCGTGATCTCGGTCGGCTCAAGGCTCACGTGCCCGACGTGTTGGGTGACGTCCAGACCGGTTGGGCGTTGCCGGCTGCGCCCTATTCAGGTGACGGCATTGGGTTGTTTGCCGTGCCTCCGCCCGGCAGCGGTGTGTGGATTGAGTTCGAGGCGGGCGACGTGTCGCGGCCGATCTGGTCGGGTTGTTGGTGGGGCGATTCTCAACTGCCCGGCGATGCAACTCCCAACATCGTGGTGCTGAAAACGCCCGCCGGACACACCGTCACCCTGGATGACGACGCCGAAAGCATCGAAATCACCGACTCGGGCGGCGCCAAGATTGTTCTCCATTCATCCGGTGTCGAAATCAGCAAAGGTGGACAAAAAATCAACGTGACTCAGAGTTCGGTGACGATCAACGACGGCGCGCTGGAGGTGATGTGATGGCGGCTCCGATTTTACAGTTGGGCGTGACCATCCAATGCCCGCACGGTGGGATGGGAAACGTCGTCAACACCAACACCCGCGTGAAAGTGGACGGCGCCTTCGCACTGTTGGCGACCGACACCTACACGATCACCGGTTGCCCGTTTGCAATCGGTACGTCGCCTCATCCCTGTGTGACGATTCAGTGGACCGCACCGGCGCAGCGCGTGCTGGTTGATGGCAATCCAGTGTTGCTGCAAACCAGCATCGGGCTATGCAAGGCAGCCGACCAGTTGGTCCAGGGAACGGCCATCGTTAGCGGCGTTCAGACCGTCGCGAAAGGAATGTGAGTGACCCAAGATGACTGACTTTATCGACTATCCGTTTCGGTTTGACGGCCGCGGCCGCACTGCAACGACCGGTGCCGATGACCACATCCGCGACATGATTTTTCAAGTGCTGTTCACTTATCCGGGCGAGCGTGTGAATCGTCCCGATTTCGGCAGCGGGCTGCGGCAATTGGTGTTCATGCCCAACAGCGACGCGCTCACCACGGCAACACAATTTCTGGTGCTCGGATCGCTGCAACGCTGGCTTGCCGGGGTGATCAAGGTTCATCGCCTGGAGGTCACCAACCAGGAAGGAAACCTGATTGTCGATGTCGCCTACACACGTTTGTCCGATGGAGGGCTCCGCCAGGAGCGATTCTTCGCACCCGCCTTTGCAAGTTAACCGCCAACGGTCGATGGCCAGCCACGATGCCCGATTTTCGTAATCTTCACTGTGATGACGAAGCCCGCCGCGCGGCGCTGCTTGCGCATGCGACGCTAACGGGTATCGACCACATGGAGGTTGACCAGAGATCTCTTGACGTCTTCTTTCTGTCCAAGCCCGGTTTGTCGTCGATGTTGGACGACTTGGACGGCCAGGTCGAAGCGGTCGCCATCGACGGTGGTGTCCGCATCCGCAACATCAGGGTGGTGGACGTTGTACGAGTGGACGACCATCTGCGGCTGCAAGTCGATCGGGAGGGCGATTTTTCGACCTATTCGCTGACCATCCAGCACGACTTGCTTGATGAACCCTACAAGCAATGTGATTTCAGTTTCAAAGTGGGATGCCCCAACCGCTTCGATTGCCGACCGCAAACCGTCTGCCCCGAAGAAACGCCGCCCCAACCGCCTATCGACTACCTGGCGAAGGATTACGCCAGCTTTCGCCGCGCCTTGCTCGACTTGATCCCCACGCTCGCCCCGCAGTGGGGCGAGCGGTTGGAAGCGGACCTGGGGATCACGCTGGTGGAACTTTTGGCCTACGTTGGCGACTACTTGAGCTATTACCAGGACGCGGTAGCGAATGAAGCGTGGTTGGAAACGGCTCGGCAGCGGTTATCGGTTCGGCGTCATGCACGGTTGATCGACTACCACGTCCACGACGGTGCGAGTGCTCGGACGGCCGTCTTCATTCGCACGGCCGCGGCAGGACGTTTGCCGGCCGGGACGCAGATTCTCAGTCGCATCGATGTTCCGCTCGAGTCTCGACGGCCACCCCATCCGCCGGAGCTTTCCGTCGATTTGCAAGAGGCGGCATTGGCCGCAGCCGAGGCTGTTTTCGAAACGATGCCGCGCTTCTCCGGCACCGACCCGATCACTCGCAGCGTTTTCCTCCATCCCGATTTGAACCGGATGAGGATTCACACTTGGGCAAACCGACGCTGTTGTCTGCCGCGGGGAACGACAAGCCTGGATTTGATCGGTGACTTGAAAGAGGTGATCGATCGAGATGTGATTCAACGCGGCAGCGGGTTTTTGTTGTTGGAGGAAGTCAAGGGAACTGCAACAGGATTGGCTGCCGATGCCGATCCAGTTCATCGTCAACTGGTTCGTGTGTTCCGCGTTTCGACCGCCACCGATCCATTGTTGAATGTGGTGCTGACACGGCTAGAGTGGCATCCGGCGGACGCGTTGGTCTTTCCTCTTTGTGTTTCCACCGTGCTCCCTGACGGAACGAACGTGGATGACGTCGCCATCGTGCGCGGCAACTTGGTGCTGGCCGATCACGGTCGCACCATTGTGGGTGAAACGCATCACGGTCCGTTGCCGCCGCCCCATCGGTCGCAGCGACGCGCCCACCAGATTCGTTTGCGCGAAGGGCCATTGAGTTATCGCGTGCCGGTCGAACAAAAAAACTCGCAGCTGGTTTCGGCTACCTCGCTGCAAACGACCGATCCCCGCCAGGCTGTACCACAAGTGACCCGCGCAGCCGACGATATCACTGCGGGAACCTGGCAGGCCGTGCCCGACTTGTTGGACAGCCCCAGGTTCGCCCAACATTTCGCTGTCGAAACGGACAACGACGGTCGCGCCAATCTGCGTTTTGGCGACAACTTGTTCGGCTTGTCGCCCCCCGACGAATCGGAATTCACCATCGACTATCGGGTAGGTGTCGGTATCGCCGGAAACGTCGGTCGCGATTCACTCAGCCATGTGATCCATCCCGGAAGCACTTCCGATTGGCCGGGAATTGAGTCTGCAACCGACAGCCAGCCGGCGGTGCGAAATCCGCTGGCCGCTTGGGGTGGCGCCAATCCGGAATCGATCGAGCAAGTCAAAAAGCACGCCCCGCCCGCCTTTCATTCCCAGCAGCATCGGGCGGTGACCGAGCAGGATTATGCCCAGGTTGCACAGCGGCATCCCGAAGTCGGCCATGCGGTGGCGACTTTTCGTTGGACAGGCAGCTGGCACACGGTGTTCATCAACATCGATCCGGTCGGCCGAACGCTCGCCAATGAAGAAGGCGTTGACCAGTCGCAGACGCTCCGCGGGCGAGTTCACGATTGGGTCGCCGGTTTTACGCTTGCCGGCTATGACCTGGAAGTCCTTCCGCCCATCTACGTTTCGTTGGAAATCGAAATCGACATCTGCGTCGACCGCGAACACTTTCGCTCGGATGTCGAGGAAGGTTTGCTTCGCCGGCTCAGCCGCCAAACTTTTCCCGATGGTTCGGCCGGTTTGTTTCACCCCGACAACTTCACGTTCGGCCAACCGTTTTACTTGAGCCAGTTGTTCTCCGCAGTCCAGTCGGTCGAAGGTGTCGATTCGGCAACGGTGCGAAGGTTCATTCGACAAGATCAGGATGACCCGGAACCAGCCCGCCCGGCAACGGCCAAGAACAAGCAATCGGGATACGTCGCCGTGGATCGGTTGGAAATCGTTCGTTTGGACAACGATCCAAACTTTCTGGAAAACGGAGTTTTGACGTTGAACATGTTGGGCGGAAAGTAGTTGTGAAGGGAGCGATTTGACGATTCGATGACTGACAACGCGAAAACGATCGATCCTTGCGGTTGCTGTGACCTGCCCAGTCGTCCGACACCGGTCGACGTGCGAAATCGTCCCGGACTGTCACAGATCGCCTATCGGGTCGGCACCTACGGTACGTTTCGACAAGCGATGATCGATTCGATCGCATCGATGGCGATCGCGGTCGAAGGCGAAACGCAGCCCCGCCGGCCGCTTGCCGACTGGACGGCGCGCACCAACGACGATTACGGAATTGCATTGCTGGAGATGTGGGCCTACGTCGCCGAAATCCTGACGTTCTATCAGGAACGGATTGCCAACGAAGCGTTCTTGCGGAGTGCCGTTTTTCGCGAATCGTTGCTCCGCTTGGCAACGACGATGGATTACAAGCCGGCGCCCGGAGTCGCCGCCACGGCCTATCTTGCACTCTCGGTCGAAGCGGGAAAAAAAGTTCACGTTCCCGCTGGCCTGTTGGTGCAATCCGTTCCCGGCCAGGATGAGAAACCGCAGAAGTTTGAAACGGTCGATCCGATCGAAGCGACCGGACAACTGAACAAGTTGCGAATTTACCCGGCATCGAAGCCGTTCGACCCGGCAAAGAAAAACAACGACCTGATCACGGCGATCACGGACATCGACGACCTTGCCCCGGCCGACAAACTGGTTGTTTGGGGCACTGCGAGTGACGGAGTTGACAGGTTCGAAGACAAAATCGTTACCCGGATTCGATCGATCGGATGGCGGACCGAGGTTGAATTCGATCCGCCGATCCGCCAGCGGTTGACTGGCGCGCATTGGCAAAAATGGAATCGCAAGTTTCGTCTCTTTGGCCACAACGCTCCGGAAACGTTTCTGTCGCCAGTCGTCCAGACGGGAAATGGAAATGGGGCGGGAGAAGTGTTGTTCAAGGAATCGACTTTCGATTTCACCAGCAGTGCGACGGTCGGAACAAACGACACGACAATCAAACTCAGTGCGATCGACGATGATTTGAAACTGGGGGCACCGCTGCTCGTCACCGCACCTGGCAAAGCAGTGCCCGTTCGTGTGACCGCGGTGCAACAAGTCGACGCGGTGGTTGGTGACGGTGTACCGTTGATGCAGGCAACAGTCAGCCAAATCACCGTCGACGCGGTCATCAAGGACCTCGACTCGCGCCATACGACCATCTACGGTTTGCAGGGGTCGGAAATCGGTGTCTGGGATCGCCAATACCCGGCAACCATCCCTCAAGGTCAGCGAGACGTCTTTCTTCCGCTGGTCGAATTGGGCATCGATTCCAAAGTGGCCAAAACGATGTTGCAACCGGGACACCGCGTGGTGATCGGCGATGGCCAGGGCGCTCCGTTTTCGACCGCCATCGCCGCTGCCAAAACGGTGACCGCCGATCATTTGAAGGTGACGTTGGAAGGGCCACTTGATCGCAGCGTCGATGCGGAAGCGAGCGTGATGTTTGCCAATATCGCGAAAGCGACCCATGGTGAAACGATCTCTGCCGAGGTGCTGGGCAGCGGTGACGCGGCGGCGGAATTCCAACGTTTTGCACTCAAGAAATCGCCGCTCACTTACGTGCCCCGCGCCGGTGCGCCGGGCGGAGCTGCAAGCACTTTGGAGGTTCGAGTCGACGGCGTGTTGTGGCACGAGGTAAGGAGTTTGCATCGGCAACCGGCCGACTCACGTGTGTTTACCACCACGATCGACAGTGATGGCGTGACGTGGGTTCAGTTTGGCGACGGGATCGAGGGTGCCCGTTTGCCCAGCGGACGTAACAACGTTGTCGCCAGTTATCGTCTGGGAATTGGCCGAGCGGGCAATGTGCTTGCCAGCACCCTCAAGAACCTACTGGATCGGCCCGTCGGATTGAACCAAGTGATCAATCTCGATGCGGCTCGCGGCGGCGCGCAGCCCGAAGCGGCGGAGAAAATTCGGCGAAACATTCCCAACAGTGTGCGCACCTTCGGTCGGATCGTTTCCCTGCGAGACTTCGAGGATGCGGCTCGTGAGTTTGCGGGGATCGCCAAGGCCAAGGCGTTCGTGGACGGAATCGGCATCGGTCGCAGCGTGCGGCTGACAGTGGCCGGAGACGATGATACCGAAGTATCGGGCGCAGCGCTCAGCAACCTCGCGGACGATTTGAATGCTCGCCGCGATCCCACCCGGCCGATGACCGTTGGCAGCTACCGGCGGGTACCGATTCGAATTGAGGTGGCGATCTGGGTCGATCCAAACTACCAGGCGGAATCGGTGGTATCCGAAACTGCCCAGGCACTGCAGGCGAAGCTGCATTTTGATGCCTTGGATCTGGGACAGCCCATTCACCTGAGCGATGTCTACCAGGCAACTCACGACGTCGACGGAGTGACGGCCGGCGACGTGAACCGTCTGCAATTCAAAGCCGATTCCGACGCCGATTCTCACGGCGCCAGCGCCGACCCCGTGCAGCCTCGTCTGGCTATTTTTGCAACCGAACTTGCCGTCGTGGATGACCCGGCCGTCGACATTGTCGTCACTGTGGAGACCGTTTCATCGTGATCAACCAAGACAAATTTCAGTCCCCAGCCGTGGACCTGTACGAATTGCTGCCGGCGATTCATCGCATTCGCGACGCCCAACAAGGATACCCACTGCGCGCTTTTCTGGAGGTCATTGGTGGGCAAGTCGATATCGTCAAACGCGACATCGACCAGTTGTGGGACGATCTGTTCATCGAGACTTGTCGCCAGTGGGTGATTCCTTACATCGGTGATTTGGTGGGGAACATCCCGATTCACGAAGTGGGCCAGCGACGGCGCACCGACGTGGCCAAGACGATTTTCTATCGTCGCCGCAAAGGTACGTTGACGATGTTGCAGCAGCTGGCCCATGACGTGACCGGATGGTCGGCGCATGCGGTTGCCATGTTTGAACAGTTGGCGTGGACCCAGAACATGAACCACCTTCGTGGCAAGCCAGCGGCGCAGTCGATTCGGCAAGTTGCCGGCGCGGTCGATTCGGTGGCGACGGCGCACGTTCGTCACGTGGATGTGATGAACCGAGTGGACGGACCTTTTGACGTGTCGGCTCATACCGTCGACGTGCGCCGGATCGGTCAACAAGAAGGATGGCACAACCTGCGCAACGTCGGCTTTTTTCTTTGGCGGCTGCAAAACTATCCGCTTTCGCCCAGGCGACATCCCAGCGGAGATTCCTGGGTCGGAGTGACGCCCAAACGGGCCGCGGATCCCCACTTGCACGGCTTTCATTTTCGTCCGCTGGGCAATCCCGCACCGTTGATGCACAAGCCTCATCTCATGGCGGATGAATTTCAGTTGGTCGACGAAAAACATGTTCGCGGTCCGATTCGGCCGATTTCTTTTCACCACCATCCGTCTGATTATTACGGAATCGAAAAGAGCTTTGCCATCTTTCGCGATGGAAACCTCGTCACGCTTCCCGAAATCATCTGCGCGCAATTGGACAAGTGGGCGAAACCGCCGAGTGGAAAAGTTGCCGTTGATGTGTGGTTAGGCAGATTCACGTTCGCACCCGGCGAAGTTCCCGACGAGGTGACGGTCTACTACAACGAAGGATTTAGCGCCGACATCGGCGGCGGACCGTATCATGCCGACCTGATGGAGTTGCAGGCAGACAACGTGTGGATCAAGTCGGTGGCAAAATCGGGCGCGGGCGATTACACCTCCCTGTTGGACGCGCTGGCCGATTGGGCCGATCCGAATGGTGGGAACAAGGCCGATGCGGTCATCACCATCTTGGACAGCGCCACCTACGAAGAAACGATTTCGATCGAACCGCGTGAGGTATCAGAATCGGGCCAGCGATCGGAGTTGGTCATTCAGGCGGGCCGATTGCAGCGCCCGCACATCAAGCTCGACGACATTTTCCGCGTGATCGGATCGCATCCCGATGCTTCGCTTTCGCTGCGCGGATTGTTGATCGAGGGACAAATCGAATTGAGCGACAGTCTTGGTGCATTGAACCTGGTTCACTGCACGCTGGTGCCTGGTGTTTCGTTGAATGAATTAGGGCGGCCAGTACAACCAGATCGTCCCAGCCTGGTTGCGGCGCCGTCGAACCATTCGCTTGTCGTCCACGTCGATTCGTGCATCACCGGTGCGTTGCAGTTGCCCAGCGAAATGCCCGATCTGACAGTCACCGATTCGATCATCGACGGCGGCCAGCTTCCTGCGGTTGCAGGACCTTCCACTTCCGGACCGCCGACGACGATGCAACGGGTGACCGTTTTCGGAAAGGTACTCGTCAAAGAGCTCAAGCTTGCTTCGGAGGTGATCTTTGTGGATCCCGTCATCGCCCAGCGGACCCAAGCAGGCTGCGTCCGATTCAGCTACTTGCCGGACCAACCGTCGCAGACGCCGCAGCGCTATCGTTGCCAACCCGACATGGCGCTCGGCGGTGTCACCTGCTCCGAGGCTCAGGCAATCATTCGAACGCGCTTGCGTCCCTCCTTCACCTCCGATCGGTATGGTGACCCCGCCTACGGGCAACTGCACTTGAATTCGCCGTCGGAGATACGCACCGGCGCTGAAGACGGGTCGGAGATGGGGGCGTTTGAACAACTGAAGCAGCCGCATCGCGAAGCGAATCTTCGGATTCGTTTGGAAGAATACTTGCCGTTTGGATTGGAAGCGGGATTGATCTACGTGACGTGAAACAACGCGAGAACCAGCAACGAGGGGGGGTTAACCAATGAGCGGTGACTATAGCAAGCGGTCGTTTCATCCAGAGAAGAACTATCAAGATGTCTTGCTGCAGCAGGGGCGAGTCGTCCTTGATTCCGATTGGAACGAAGCAGCCGAAATTCACGACCGCCGGCAACGAGCCGAAATGCATGATGTCGTTGGCGTCTGTGGCGTATCGCAACAGACCAGCGGCGGATTTCGGATCACCTTCGATGCGTCGAAGACTGACTTGGCCATCGGTATCGGCCGAATCTACGTCAACGGAATTTCCGCCGAAAACCACGGCACACCGCCGACCGTTTTTGATCCCGCTCTTTCCCAGCTACAAGGAACGACGCCAGCGTTCTATCACGAACAGCCCTATTTCCCAACGGCGCAGCTCGACGCCCCTTTGTCGCCGCCCGCCGCCGGCGAGGTGCACCTGGTCTATCTGGATGTTTGGCAACGCGAAACGACCTACTTGCAAGATCCAGAGTTGGTCGAGCAAGCGGTTGGCGTGGATACCAGCACGCGCCGGCAGACGGTTTGGCAAGTTCGAATCCTGGAAAACGTCGCCGCCGATGTCGGTTGCGGGCTGTCGGATGATCAGCTGCAAGGTTGGGCTGATTTGATCAAGTCTTCAGCGGGCCGCTTGACCACCGACGTGGTGCCGCCAACCGACCAGGCCGACCCTTGCCTGATCCCACCCACCGCTGGCTACCGAGGTCTGGAGAACCGACTGTACCGAGTCGAAATTCATGACCGTGTCGTCAGCGGTACCGATACGAATTGGAGGTTCAAGTTCTCGCGTGATAACGCTGCTGTTGCGGCGGCGGTCGAAGAAATTCTGGCTGATCGCACACAGATCAAGGTCTCGGCGATCGGACGCGACAAGGTGATGAGATTTCGTGTCGGAGACTGGATTGAGATCTTGGATGACCACACCGAGTTTCGGCAGTCGTCCGGAGTGATGGCTCAAGTGATCGAACCGGTCAACGAAGCCGCCCAGATTTTGACGCTCGACCGAGCCCTGCCCGACGCCATGTTCGATGCAAGTGATCGACTGCGGCACACGCGGATTCGTCGTTGGGATCAATCGGATCAAGGCGTTGACGCCGACGGGTTGTTGGTGGTCGGTGAAGGACCGATCGAGTTGGACGATGGAGTGGTGATTGAATTCAATCTTGACCCCGATGTCGCCGGTGGTGATTTCAAGGTGGGTGATCATTGGTTGTTCGCGGCCCGCACCGCCGACGGTTCCGTCGAATCGTTGCAGCAGGCACCACCGCACGGCAATCACCATCACTTCTGTCGCCTGGCACTCTTGTCGCGAAAAGACGGACAAGTTCACGTTCTCGACAGTCGCAAGCTCTTTCCAACTTTAAGCGAAGTGACGCAACTCAAGTACGTCGGTGGCGATGGGCAGGAGGCAGATTCCGCCGGCAAGCTTGGCGAAGCTCTGGAAGTCGCCCTGTTCAACGGACAACTGCCGGTCGCGGGAGCGAAAGTTCGATTCGAAATTCTCGGCGGGATCGGCGGCAACTTGCAGCAGGGCAGCCTGCAAGGAACCACCATCGACGTCGATACCGATGCTTCCGGTGTCGCATCCTGTTCTTGGACATTGGAAACGGCTCCCGATCAACCCGTGCCCAGCCGCAGTCAGCAGGTTCAGGCTTCTGTGCTAGACCGGCAATGCCAACCAACCGATCAACGCGTTCGTTTCAACGCCAGGATCGCCGAGCTGGCCCTGCGATACGTCAGCGGCGACGGCCAGGAAACGCAAGCGGCCAGTTTTGTGCCGGGTGATTTGATCGCGGGTGTCGAGGATGCCATCGGGCGTCCACACAAAGGGGTCGACGTTCGTTTTCGAGTCGACCGGGGCGGCGGACGAGTTCGTGCCGTTGGTGGTCCTCTGCAAAACTCCGTCACGGTGACCACCGATCCACAGGGCCTGGCCAGGGCCCAGTGGCAAATCGGAAACGATCCGACCGAGGTGAATCTTGTCACCGCGGAATTGATCGATGCGCCACAGGGTCAGTCGCTTCCGCTTCAGTTTCGATCCGTGATCGAGCGGCCGGCAAGTGGTGGCGGTGGAAAATGCACGGTGACGCTGGGTCGGGATGGAATCAAAGATCTGCAGCATGCGGTCCAACAACTGCCGCCTGCCGGCGGTTGCATTTGTATTCCTTCCGAAGAGTTCATCCAAAAGGAGACGGTTGATTTATCGGGACTCAGCCGGATCACTTTCGAGGGTTGTGGTCCGGCATCGATCATCCACTTCACCCCCGATCAATCTTCGCCGCTGTTCCACCTCAGCGATGCAACGGAAATTCACTTTCGTCACTTCAGCATGATCGGCCGCGATCCCGCTGAAAGCTTGATCGACATCGGAAGTGTGCGCGACTGCACCATTTGCGATTGTTCGTTTCAAGCTGCTCAGATTGGCGTTCGCGCGATGCGAAGCTTGTCTTCGGTCACCGATCTGACGATCGAAGACTGTAGATTTCAAAATCAGCAACTTGCCGTGGCGATCAATCCAGAAGGGGGACGGGTGGAGCGGATCTTGGTTCATCGAAACCAGGTCAATGCGATCCAAGGCCTTTCCATATCCTCGGCAAGTCTCGTCACCGGTGAACTGTCGGACAACACGATCCTTGCCAAACAGAGCGGCCTGTTAGTCGCCGGCACCGACCTTTTGGTTGCCCGCAATCAGGTTTCCTGTTTCAGCGATCGATTCGCCGTCGAAATTCTTGTCGCTTCCACCGATGCATCGATTCGTGTCGCGGACAACACGATCCTTGCCAATGCCGGATCGGGAATCAGCTACCGAAACGATCCTGGCCGCCTGGCTTTCAGCGGAAATCGTGTCGAAGTCGCCCAGATCGCACTTGCGGTTCATCGTTCGTCCTTCACTGACGGAACCGGATCGGCTCAGATCGAAGGCAATCGTTTTTCGTCGTCGTCAAAAAATGACCAGATATCGGTGGTGGTTTGTGGCGACGTCGATACGCCGGGCGACACGCTGCTTGCGCAAATGATCTTTTCCAGCAATCAGGTCACCTCGGCAAGAGACTCGACGGAAAAACGCCCGGCGGTTTACTTGAATTCGACCACCTTGATCTGCACGAACAACCTGGTTCAGGAACCGTCACGAGGCCAATTCACTTCGATCAGGACGCCCAGCAATCCACGTCCGCGAGGCATCATGGCGCACAACGTTACCACCAGCGGCGTCTCTCCGGTCAATGGGCACACCCAACACAACTTGCCTTGAACCTGCGCGTGGGTTCACGGTAGCGCCTTCTGCAAAAAAAGCGTGTCGTTGTTGGGATGATAGGGCGTTCGGTCGAATCCCTGTTTCTCGTAAGCTCGTCGCGCAGATGCGTTGTCATCCAGCACTTCCAACGTGATTCGGCAGCAGTCGTGTTCGCGAGCGATCTTTTCGACTTCCGCCAACATCAATCCCGCCACGCCCTGCCCTCTGGCTGCCGCGGTGACCATCACGTCGTGCACGTTGACCAACCGCTTTTGAGTGAAGGTCGAAAACCCAAAGAAACAATTCGTCAGCCCGACGGCATGATCGCCTCGGTAAGCCAGCATGCTGAACGAGGTGGGAAAATCGGCCAGCCGTCCCGGCAGATCGTCGAAAAAATCCGCGGCAATTGGCTGCTCCGCCTCCGTCTCATATTCCGCGTACTCGACCAACAGGCGGCAAAGATCCTGCCGGTGCCGATCGTTCATGTAATCGACACGAACAACGTTTATATTTGGGTCATTCATGGAAGTATGCTGCGGTTGTTTCGCGATCGCTAGTGGGGATTATTCGTGTAGGCCGGACCGGAGGTCGCAAAACTATGCCGTAACTGCACAAACCGGCTTGTGCTTGATCGCAGCACGGGAGACGAAAAAACTTCCCGCAGGCGACCGAAGTTCCGGCACCGTAAGGGTTTGCTTGTTACGTCTACGATAGTCGTGAATAATCCGGGCTAGTGGGGGCGACAATCGTGTCAACGGATGGAGTTGTAGTTTTCGCAGCATCGGTACGCAAGAGAACCTGCATCGATGATCTTACCCTATAACACCGACGCGCCGATCTATCACTGGCCGGTTGCCACCGTCACGATCATCGTGATCAACGTGGTGGTGTTTTTCTGCACCACGATGCAGGCTTTTCTGGGCAACGTCGAATTTGAATCGATCGAATGGCTGATCTTGCAATTCGACACCATCAATCCGTTGCAGTGGGTGACGTCCGCCTTCATGCATGCCGATCCATTTCACCTGATCGGCAACATGATTTTCTTGTGGGCATTCGGCTTGGTGGTGGAAGGAAAAGTTGGCGGATTAGTATTCGCCCTTCTGTACGGAATCATCACTTTGATCGACGGCGCGGTCGTTCAAATTCCCATGTTCCTGCTGGGCAGCGACGAAGGCGCACTCGGTGCTTCCGGAGTGATCTTTGCTCTGCTGACGATTGCGGTCATCTGGGCACCCGAAAACGAAATGGACTGCTTTTACTGGTTCTTCTTTTTCGTCGGTTCGTTCGAAGTTCGGCTGGTCGTTCTGGGCGGTTTCTACATCTTCATCCAGATCTTCTTTCTGTGGCTGAGCGTCTTTTCGATGTCGTCCGAAATGTTGCACATGATCGGAGTCATGATCGGTGCGCCGATTGGATTTTTCATGTTGCGGCAAGACCTGGTCGATTGCGAGGGATGGGACCTCGTTTCGCGCAACGAGTTCTTGCAGGAATACGACCTGCTGTTCACCGACAAGCAGCGAAAGCGGCGCAAGCAAAAGCAGAAATCGATCGATGATCCGGTCTCGGCAGCGCTGGGATACCCTCAGCCCGTTTCGCGCCGGGCACCTGCCGCCGCTGACCCGCACGTGGTGGACAACGATGAATCACTTCCCGAACCGCCGCCGGGATCGTCCAAACCCAGAGGAAAACTAGCCAAGCTGCAGGACTTCTTCGAACCTCAGCGAGTGAAGGAGCAACGTCGCAAGGCGGAGCAACAACCGCAACCCAGCCCGTCATCACACCCCGAATTCAATCGGCTAGCCTTCGCCTTTCGGCAGGCAATCGAAACACGCAGCGTCGTGGCGGCGACCCAGACCTTTCAACGAATGGATCACATGAAGCTGTCGGGAGGATTGGGCGACAAGTCCCTGATGGCCTACGTCGCACTGCTGGCCCAAGACCGACGTTGGCTGGAGACGATGAGACCGCTAAACATCATCGTCTCCCACCAAGGCCAAATGGCCGATGACGCGCGGCTAAGAATCGCGCAAATCCAACTCAGCGTCATGTCCAAGCCTGAGCTGGCACTACGAACCCTCGGCCAGATCGCCGACCAAGTCGATCAGCCCAGCGAGGCGCACGACAAACGAATGAAAGCCAAAGCAAAACTCACCACCGCCGCCAAACAAGCCCTCGGCCAGCTGTAAGGAAAGCCGCAATCCAATGCTCGTTCTTAACATTGAGTCGTGAAACCGAAAAACACGAAGACACCGAGACGTTTTCGGTGATACTCGGCTGATTCGTCAGCTCCCTGGGAAGGATACGCAAAGACGCGGGGACGCCAAGATTCTTATTCTTTTCTTCGCGACTCGGCGTCTTTGCGTTTCTGTCCGTGTTGGAATAGTTCATCCAGATCCGTTCGATCTTTCGCGGTTTGCGTTTCGCACTGGATGCCTTGTTGTCAATTTCAATGTCGAATTTGTTCCAGTTTTTCAGCCGACGATCGTACAGCTCATTCGGATAACCTGATAGCAGTACGTGGCCTGTACAGCGGTCGATTGCAGCTAGCAATTCCTCATGCTGCTCACCAGACATCTCAAATTCGTAGTCAGCGGTTGTTACTCGCGTTTCGTGTACATACGGTGGGTCTAGGTAGAAAAGTGTGTTCTTGCCATCTTGGCTGCGAATCACATTGACTGCGTCGTCACAGAGAATGACCACGTGTTTCAGTCGAGCCGCCACCGCTGCTAGCCCATCGATCGCGGTTAGCCAGGACGAAGCTTGTTCGTTCATTTTCCGCCGCGTTCGGTTGCGACTGAGCGTTGCGAAACCGTCAAATTTTCCAGCTCGCGATTGCCGACAACGAATGAAGAAGTGAACAGCTTCACGAACAGGGGAATCTGACTTCTGGTGTGCATCTTCCCATTCGACTTGTGAAAACGGCACAGCCTCCACCACGCGTTTGAACTCTTCGAACTTCTGTTCATTCTGCAATACACGCCAGAAGTTCGTCAGCTCATGGTGCACATCGTTCACGACCTCCGAGATTCCTTCGGGGGACTTGTTCAGCAAGACGGATCCGCCGCCGAAGAAAGGTTCGACGTAGTGAATATGTGACGGCATGAGTTCAATGATGCGCGACGCGAGGTAGTGCTTGCCGCCATGCCATTTCAGCGGCTGGAGCCAGGAAGACTTGGCACGACGCCTGGGTCCATCGATACCCGCTTCACTTATTGCAGCCTATGAATCCGGCACGACGATGGTCGCCTCATCGCATGTATGGCGAATCGCCACGGCACTGCATGTAGCTCCCTTTGCGTTACTCGACGATACGCCCTTTGTCGCCAGCGGTGACTGGGAGTTTTACAGCCATTTTCGCCGGCTGGATCGAACCGCCAGAACACGGCTTGCTCGCCTGGTGATGCAACTGGCCCATGATGTGGTGATCACGGTTGATTGAACTGGTGTCGCTGGAAGCAAACCAAACTCTGAACACGGCGACGAACGTCGCTGTCCTCGAATCCCGAATAGTCCCCTTGTAGTTGAGCGAAAGAGTCCACACGTCCCGGTGATGCAATAGATGGTCGTTAATTCTGGGGATTCTATTGATTTACCGGAGAGAATCACACGCCGAAGGTGAGAGTTCAGGGACGTGGACCTTGGTTGTATGGCTTCCGGTTTGAGAGCAGTTTTTCGACGTCTTCATCGGAGAGTTTGGCCCCTTCAATACGGGTGGATGATCCGACGCTTTCGATGGTGGCAACACGTTTCAGACGACTGAGACGATCCGGAGCTAAATCCTGCGTCGCTTGCCATTTGCGGTAATTTGGCAACGAAAATCTGCCAGAGGAACGTGGCGAGGCGTTCCATTCCGGATGGCGTCTTC
This sequence comes from Rubripirellula sp., assembly GCA_965222745.1. GTDB lineage: Bacteria > Planctomycetota > Planctomycetia > Pirellulales > Pirellulaceae > CBDCUW01. The sequence continues at coordinate 2,225,085 of CBDCUW010000005.1, read as the reverse complement.
ATGTCGGGCCATGAAGGCATGTCGCCGGATCGTTGGACAGTTGGGTAGGCCAAGCTCAAGAAAAAGAAAAGTTTTTAGGTTGCTATCAGGCGAATGTGTCACGTCGTTCTCGTCGTTACTCACCACGGCGTAAGGAGATAGGGCGGCGTGCCAAAACACGCCACGCGACCCAAATAACGGTTCCGGGTCCCGGCGGCAGGAGTCCGTTGCTTGACAGGTCCCTAAAGGGCCATAGCATGCATGTTGCTTGGTGGGGGTTTAAGACACAAGCACGCTTTGCCTCCGCTTGGCATACCTGACGACTTTTCAACTTATCTTCGTTGTGGTGGGGGGCGATCGACGAGCGAGCCAACACGGCTACATTGCCAGCCGGGTCATGTTGATACGGATGGCCTCGGATGTTGGACCACATCGCTTCTTGCCCGACCGAATGGCCGGTGGTGTTGCTTCAATCACCATCGCCGGCAAATGAAAGCGGATAGGGGTGATGACGATGACAAAAAAGCGGTGGCGATCACCGTGGGTTTTGGTGTGTCTGTTGATGGTGCCGTTGATTGGGGCACCCATTTACTTTTCGTCACGCAGGCCGGTTGACCTGCCCCATGCCGATGATGCCCAGCCGATCACCGGGCGAGTGCGATCGGTAACGATGGGCGGCGTCCCTCGGCCCGCTTCCGACTGGCCGGCCGGTCGGTCCAGCCCTTCTCCTGCCGATGCCCAAGAAAGGATGAAGGCGGTGGCACTTCGCCCACGCGTCACACCACTTCAACCCGATGCCAATGCAGCGGTGGCGTCGGTTCATGAAGCGGCAAGCGGCTTGTCGCATCCGGAGCGGCTAAGCCCGATGGTGATGCCAAAGCCGTTCGATCGAGCGGCGTACCAGGCTGATCCCGACGGCTATCTATCGGTGCATGAACCGGGACGCATTTGGCAAAGTGCCCAGCCCGGTGACGGCGTGGCGGTTCTCGAACGCGTGGGCCGACGGTTTCAGATGGTGCGTCAAGGCGAGGCGATTCGCCTGGGCGTCAAAACCGAAGCGTTGATGCCGGTGACCTTTGCATCGTTTGATCTTGGAACCTTCGACAATGGCTTGACCGTCATCACCGTGGCGGCCGGCGAAGACGGCATTGCCCAGACCGCATTTCATGGGGCCGGCGTGGTCGGCCATGTCCATATTCTCGCTGCCTAGCCGGTGGCCACCGAACGGGTGGCCTTTGCAGTTCTGGTGACGCCTCCGTCGTCACCTCGGTCCCAAGCAAAGACGGTGCCATGAATTATCGATTGCCGGTCCTTTTCGCATGTCGTTTTGAATCTCGCTCACCTTTCACCTTCTTTATCAGGGGTGTCGTCATGTCCAACACACGCTTTTTCATGCTTGCCATGTGGATGATGTGGATGGCCAATACTGCCCGAAGCGACAATGGGCCGTATATCGATCCGGATGATGCGGTCCAACAAGCCAGCGACGACCCGTTTATTCATTGCTTCGGGCGTCACCCATGCCCCGGCGATGTGTCGTCGTCTTCCGGTCCCAGTGATTCGGGCTTTGGCGTGGGCGAAGGAGCCGGGTCCGGCGGTAAGAGGTCCGGCGGCGGCGGCGGGGCGGCAGCACCCCCGCCGAATCTTGCCGGGGCCAATCGAAGCTGCGTCACCTGCGGCGGTGGGAATCAAGCCGGTGGCGGCGAAAACCGAAGCGATCCTTCACCACCCAGCATCAATCCACCGACATGCGATGTTTGCGAAGACTTCATCACTCCCACCGGTTCTTACATCGATGATTCCTTTCACAGCTACATTCACTGGGGCGTTGATGTGCCGCGTATTGCCACTTCGACATTGGAACTGAAACGCTTTCACCGCAGCCGCGAGTTCTTTGTTGCCGGCGGGCTTGGCCAGGGCGTGGTCACCAATTTCGATCTTCGGCTCAGGATGGATACCAATGCCTTCAACAGCGTTTACACCTATGACAGCCATGCACTCGGCGGTTCGGATTTGAATGGCCATACCTGGGCGTTTTTGACCGTGCCCTCGACTTCGGCCCGGTTCAACTTCCAGTGGGATGATGACAATATCTTGCTGCCCGATGAGCGGCAACATGTTGACCGCGTCGAGATTCTCGATGATCAGATGGATCCGGCCGACGGTATCGAAGGGGTTGATACGAGCCTGAATTTCCCAGGAGCCAAATACGCCAAGGTCTACAATTTCGACGATAGCTGGTTTCTGTTTGAACTGATCCTGGCCGAAGCCGATTCCAGCTGGAATGTGCAAAACAATCATCCGCCCGACGGACGATTGATCGAAGCACGCAATGTCGACGGCACCGGCTACACGATCACCTACAAGACCTGGACGCAAACCGAGATTGATGCCTCGCCCTCCAGGCAGTGGCAGATCGACACCGTCACCGATGCACTCGGTAACACGCTGACCTTCACCTACAAGACGCAGCAGGAAGCGGGCAATTGGGTGATCAGCAAGGTGACGCTCCCCGGAAGTGGCGGCGATATTGAATACAGCTATGGCGGCGGTTTTTTGAGCGAAGTGGAGTATCCCGATCAAACGACCAGCACCTTCAGCTATGCAGCCGGACAAAACGGTTTGATCGAAATGTCGATTGACGATCTGGCCGCTCCGCCGATGCATCGGCACAAGAAGGTGAACCTGGTCGGTTCGGTCGCCACGGTCAACGGTACGGTGGTGCCGACCACGGTCGGCGTGGCCCGCGTGGTGAGAAATGGCGAAAATGAAGTGTCGTATTTCTCCTTCATTGAAGACGATTCGGAAACGTGGGATGTGTATGCCGCCGTCTATGAAGGAGCCGGCATGGTCAGGCCCGAACTCCACCTGCTCACTCAAAGCGGCACGACTTACACCATCCCCAAACGCTACTACAAGGATGGCTGGACGATTTCTTACGACCAGCAAGAGGAGAATTACGACATCACCGGCACGGTGGAATCTTCTTACGTCCGCTATGAAGGCAACATGACCGAATTGTTGCACGGCCGGCCCGATTCGGTGATCGACGAGCGGGACATCAAGCGAACGCACTCCTACGACACGCTCGGCAATTTGACGATGACGGTCTATGAGGACGATACGCTCGAAGCCTATTGTTACAACTCCCGCAACCAGGTGACTCGTTATCGTGATCGCAACGGCAACGTGACGCTGACGACTTACGACAGCAAGGGCCGGCGAACCAAGGTCGAAGTCGGCTTGACCGATTCGACCTCCAACACGCCGACGATCGACCCCTATGGCTCGGTCACCTACGATCGCTGCGCGAGTGATGATGTACAAACGGCCGACTATGCCAAGATGGAGTGGCAGTATCATGCCTCCGGCAATGGTACCGACAAGCTTTCCAAGGTGATCGATTGGCTCGGCAACGAAACCGACTACGCCTATAACGGCGACGATTTGCTGAGCAAGATCACCGGCCCGGCCGACACCTCCGGCGGCACGCGTCCGGAAACTGAGTTCACCTATGATTCGCTTGGAAGGCTCGAAACGGTGACCGATCCGGCCGATCACGTCATCGAGTATTTTTACGATGGACGGCATCGGCTGATCAGTACGCTCTACGACGACGGCAGTACTTTCAAGAACGTCTATGGCACCACCGGTAATTCGACCGGGCTGCTGGTCAAGACGATCGATCGCATGGGCGTGGTGACGACCTATGAATATGACGATGCCGATCGGCTGACCAAGCGGGTCACGGCCGCGGCCCAGATGGATGGTACCACCGAAACGGCGACACCGGAACTATCTCTAACCGAAAGCTGGGAATATCTCGACGGCACCAATAAACCGGTGACAAGCATTCGGGCCGGTGCCAAGATCACCTACGTTTACGACTATCGTGGTCGCCGCGTCGAAACGACCGTTCATACCAGTAGCGGCGAATCGCTCACTAGCGAACTGACCTATGTCGACAACAAGCTCTTCAGCAGCGAAGACGCCTATGGCCGCAAAACCTATTTCGCTTATGACGCCACCGACGGGCGGCTGATCCGCAGCGTCACCGGCACCACGACCGAGTTTTCACTGGCCGACTTCGATGCGGTGATCAACAAGACGCGGGACTTCACCGCCAATGCCGATTACCTCATCGCCGACACGGTGTTTGACGCGGTGGGCAATGTCGAACGCACCCATGACGGCCGCAACATGGCGACCAAGCATGAATATGACAGCCGCAACCGGCTCACGGCCATCATTGCTGATGCCGACTATACGAATCGCTCAACACTATCGAATCTTTCAACCGCTCTGGCGCTGCGCACCGAAACCGACTATGACGATGGGAGCAACGTGACCGAACGTCGCTCGCCGCGTTACTTTGACTCAGGCGATAGCGGTGGTTATCAGAAAGCTCGCCAGCAATGGACCTACACCGATCGCGGACTGCTCAAAACCCATGTGGAAGCTCCGGGCACCACCGAGGCGGCCACCGAGTCCTTTGTCTATGACCTGCTTGGCCGCCGCACCCAACACACCGACTTTGCCGGCAAGGTTTGGAAGACCCACCACGAGGATTGCTGCGGCCAAGTCACCGCCACAGAAAACCCGCTCGGTCACGGCACGATCGCCCGCAGTGATGCGAATGGGCGAACGGTGCACCAGGCAACGATCGAAACCTATAGTGCTCACACCGCCGCATTGGACAACCCGGTCGATGCCAAGACCTACCGGGAAGTGACCACGCGTTACGATGGCAGGGGCCGGCCGGTGGCTCGGACCACCTGGCTAACCGCCCGCGGCGTGGTCGATGCCGATGATCCACCGATTGCCGGACTCGATAGTGTCTCTGCATCGCTTGGCCTGACCGAACAATATCTCTACGACGACAATCTGGCCGATGGAAGCGGTTTGGATGCGACCAGCGGCGGGCTGACCGCCAACCAGCTTGGCGGCGGCACGTACAGCGTCAATCTTTCCGACGCCCTGACCAAGCTGGCCGATACGGAGGCTAACGGTGGAGCGGGCATCAGCTTCAGCACAATTGCTCCCGGCAGTGCCCGCGTGACCATCAATGCCGAAGAGGAGCTAAGGTTTGTGATTGCCGATGCTACCGGCCGCACCGTGATGACCGGCGTGATCGAGCCCCATGACGGCAGTAACCCCAATGATTTGATGAGTTGGAGTTGTCGCCGCTATGACGCTACCACCAACCTCACCGGCTACGGCACTGTCTTGGTCACCAAGAACATCAATGCCCTGGGCAAAATACGTCAACAACACACCGATGCCGCCGGCCGCACGATTCAACGCGTGGATGCACTCGGCAAGATCACTTCCCTTGAATACAACGCTGCCGGCAACCAGACCAAGATCCGTGATCCCAACAACGTTGGCCAGGATTGCACCTATGACGCGTTGGGCCGCGATCTGACCTGCACCGATACGGCCAGCGATGCCACCAGCAGCACGTATGATGCTGCCGGCAACCGGATCACCTCCACCGACGCCAAAAGCGAAACCACGACTTACGCGTTTGACGCGCGCGGCCGGCGAGTGAAGACCACCGACCGGCTGGCCGGGGAGACTGAATTCGCCTACACCGCCACCGGCCAGCTCTCCTCGCTCACCGATGCCGAAGACGATGTGACCAGCTACACCTACAACGACGCCGGCGGCAAAGCGACCGAAACCTATCCCGACCACACCGGCGGCACGCCCGGCCAGTCGAGCTACGGCATCGTTACCTTCACGCGTGATCCGGCCGGGCGAACGCTTCGCAAGCAAGATCAAGCAGGTGACACCGTCACCTACAACTATGACTTAGCTGGAAGGCTCACTTCCCGCGACTACCGCACGTCCGCCAACAGCCCATCGGGCACAATCGCCGATGCCGACACCTTCACCTACGATGATGCCGGGCGGATGCTCACCGCGGTCAGTGGCCGCTACAGCAACACGGTGACCTACACCTACGACGATGCCGGCCGCAAAGCGTCCGAAGCACTCACCATCGCCAGCGTCACCTACACCATCGATACCACCTATGATGACGCCGGGCAAGTCTCCAGCTACACCTACCCTGACGGTACCGATGTCGATCGCAGCTACACCGATCGCGGCCAGCTTGCCACGGTCAAGGTCGACAGCACCACCGTCGACACCCGAAGCTATGACAACGGCGGGCGAATGACCTCCAGCGTGTACAATAATGGGATCACAGCCACCCACGCCTATAACAACGACAATACGCTGGCCAGCATCACCCACACCGGTGGCTCGATCGGCAACTACAGCTACGCGTGGGACGACAACAAAAACAAGACCTCCGAGACCATCACTGGAACGATGAGCGGTTACGGCTTCACCGTCGGATCAAGCGGCTATGACGACGAAGACCGTCTGGTCAATTGGGAGCGGGACGATACCAATCTCGACCAATCCTGGAGCCTGTCTTTGGTCGGCGACTGGAACAGCATCACCGAGAATCTCTCCACCCAAAGCCGCACCCATGGGGCGGCTCATGAGTTACTGACTGCGGCAAGCCAATCCATCACCCACGACGTCAAAGGCAATATCACGTCGATCCCGGCCGTCCTTCGCTCAGGCAGCAATCCGCTTGCCATGAGTTGGGACTTCGACAACCGGCTCACCGGGGCCGATGTCGACAACGACTCGGTCGACGACGTCACCTACGGCTATGACGCTTTGGGCCGGCGAGTCAAGCGAGACGACGGCACCAACGTGACGGTCTTCGTCCAAAACGGCCAGCAGACTTTCCTCGACTATCCGTCAGGAACGGCGGCGACTAGCCCCACCTATTGCTACATCTACGCCAGCTACGTCGACGAGCCGATCATGCGGATCGGCCATACCGGTGGCGGTGAGCATTACTACCACCGCAACCAGCAGTACAGCATCATTGCCTTGACCGATCAAAACGGAAACGTCAAGGAACGCTACAGCTACACCGCCTACGGCGGGCTTGGCATCTACGACAACGGAGGAACGGCAAGAACGACCAGCAACTACGACAACCGTTACACCTACACAGGAAGAGAGTGGGACGAGGAACTCGAACTCTACCACTACCGTGCCCGGATGCACGATCCGTTTACTGGGCGGTTTTGCTCCAAAGATCCAATCGGGTACCTGGGTAATAGTTTTAATCTCTATCAATTTGTTCGCTCGGCACCTGGGAAGTACGTTGATCCTACAGGATTGGAGTTTGTTCTTGGTGGTCCGATCGAAATGCCGAATTGGATGAACCCGCTTGGAACTCCGGGAGTGATAGGTGATTTCTGGGGATCAGCGGTACAGCGTTGTCGTGAACGTGGGGAACGTGAGAAAGACCCGTCGAATCGACATCCACCAGGGAAAAAGTGGCCACCAAACATAAATAGCGATTGCGAGCAAAAATTACACGACATAATTGATTCCGACCTACGATCAAATCAACTTTGGGACACACTGCGGAAGGGATTGTGTGGAGTCAAGCTTGCATGCGAATGCTGTCCTAGTAAATCGACCGGTGGATATTACAGCTCAAGTCGAAATGCGCTCGTTATTTGCTCGAACAATATCGGTGCAGGATTGACTGGCATCGTTCAACATGAGCTGCTTCATGCAAGTCAGTATTGCTACGGCGTAGACACGGAGAAGTCTTGTAAAGGCAGCCTGAAGCGGGAAATGGCGGCCTACAGTTGTAGCAATCAAGTTGGCACGTACCCGGGGATTGCATCAACAATGGCTGAACGCGCAATTTATAGGTCGCTTCTTTCAAGCTGCCCGAATCACTGCAAGCCGTCTGATATTACTCCTCAGTTGATTGACGAGCTAACCGATTGGTTCAACGCGAACCAAAATTCGATGTGCCTACACGCTGAGCCAACGGTTAAAATCGGCGTACCCATTCCTTTTCCTTGGCATTAAGGAATGAGGGAAGCTTGTAATGTGGCGTTTTAGTGTACGAAGTCTACTTCTACTGATTTTCGTTTGTGCATTTGTTTTTGTTTTCATGGCAATCCCGCCGAATGTATCACGACAATTGAAAAGCGATCTCGGGATTCCATCGTCACGTGTGGTGTCGGTTCTAGTCGATCGTGTTGTAAATGTTGACGGCAAACAAACTCGGCAGGTGATAGCTGTTGAGGAAATTCCGGAGGAGAAATATCGCCTTTTTGCGGCGCGCATGGAACTCGATGAAGATTTGTGGACATATCCCGGAGAAATTAGCGTCTTCAATCTTGATGGATCAGAAGATTGGCTCCGTCCCGAACTTGTGTTAGATCATTTTCCAAATGAGCTAGACATCTCTCAGTTTGAAGAAGATGCACTTCGACATTGAAGCCGATGGACGCGGATGGGATGGACGAAGCGACGAACTTGAACACGCCGGTAACAGGCAAGTCTCCAGCTACACCTGTTCCGACGGTACAGATGTCGACCGGACCTACACTGATCGAGGGCAGCTTGCCACGGTCAAGGTCGACAGCACCACCGTCGACACCAGAAGTTACGACAATGGCGGGCGAATGACCTCCAGCGTGTACAATAATGGGATCACAGCCACCCACGCCTACAACAACGACAACACGCTGGCCAGCATCACTCACACGGGCGGCTCGATCGGCAACTACAGCTACGCGTGGGACGACAACAAAAACAAGACCTCCGAGACGATCACGGGAACGATGAGCGGTTACGGCTTCACCGTCGGATCAAGCGGCTATGACGACGAAGACCGTCTGGTCAATTGGGAGCGGGACGATACCAATCTCGATCAATCTTGGGGCCTGTCTTTGGTCGGCGACTGGAGCAGCATCACCGAGAATCTTTCCACTCAAAGCCGCACCCACGGAGCGGCTCATGAGTTACTGACTGCGGCAAGCCAATCGATCACCCACGACGTCAAAGGCAACATGACGTCGATTCCGGCCGTCCTCCGAAGCGGCTCCAACCCGCTTGCCCTTAGCTGGGACTTTGACAACCGGCTCACCGGGGCCGATGTCGACAATGACTCAATCGACGACGTCACCTACGGCTATGACGCTTTGGGCCGGCGAGTCAAACGCGATGACGGCACCAATGTCACCATCTTCGTGCAAAACGGCCAGCAAACCTTCCTCGACTACCCCTCCGGCACGGCGGCCACCAGTCCGACTTACTGCTACATCTACGCCAGCTACGTTGACGAACCGATCATGCGGATCGGCCATACCGGTGGCGGTGAGCATTACTACCACCGCAACCAGCAATACAGCATCATTGCCCTGACCGACCAAAACGGAAACGTCAAGGAACGCTACAGCTACACCGTGTCGCCGAGCGCCCAAAACCAGCCACCAATGAGCGCTTGAAAACCAGCCACTTTTGAGTCGTCCGTGTACGTTTCCCTGCTCACTCCGGAGCAAGGAAACGAACTGCATGGCGAATCAACTACAGGTGGCTAAGGTGTTGTCAATTAAGACTTTGCACGAACAGGGGTGGTCCCAACGACGGATCGCCAGGGAACTTGGCATCAACCGAGAGTCGGTGGCCAAGTACCTGCAAGAGCAGGCAAAACCGGCCAAAGCGCCCATCGGCTCGGATGATTCAAAACCAGCCAAAGCGCCCATCGGGTCTGAGCATCCTGGCGACGATTCAAAACCAGCCAAAGCGCCCATCGGGTCGCGAAGCCAATGTGCTCAGTTCCATGAGCTGATTCTGGCCAAGCTCGAACAGGGTCTTTCGGCGCAGAGGATCTTTCAAGATCTGGTTGGCGATCACGGATTCACCGCCCAGTATCACAGCGTTCGCCGATACGTCGCCAAACTCAAGCGGGCTCAGCCGCTCCCGTTTCGGCGTATCGAAGTGGCACCAGGCGAAGAGGCGCAAATCGACTTTGGCACTGGTGCAAGGATCGTTGACAGCGAGGGGCGACGTCGCAAGACGCACGTGATTCGCGTTGTCCTGAGTTACTCACGCAAGGCTTACAGCGAGGTCGTTTATCGGCAAACCACCGACAACTTCATTCAGTGTCTTGAGAATGCCTTCATGCACTTCGGCGGCGTTCCCAAGACGCTGGTTCCGGACAACCTGAAAGCAGCCGTTCTCAAAGCCGACTGGTACGATCCCGAACTCAATCCCAAGCTGCAGTCGTTCTGCGAGCATTACGGCACGGTTCTGTTGCCGACCAGGCCACGCATGCCGCGGCATAAAGGCAAAGTGGAACGGGGCGTCGACTATGTCCAAGAGAACGCGCTCAAGGGCCGCTCCTTCGAGAGCTTAGAAAAGCAGAACGATCATCTGCAACACTGGGAACGGACGGTCGCCGACACTCGACTTCACGGCACGACCAAGCGTCAAGTGCTAAAGATGTTTCAGGAGGAAGAACGCAGTGCGTTAGGGGAACTGCCGGCCGAACGTTTCCCAAGTTTCAAAGAAGGCCAACGGATCGTCAGTCGCGATGGACATGTCGCCGTCGACAAGTCCTACTACAGTGTTCCACCTGAGTACCTGGGTCGCGAAGTGTGGGTTCGCTGGAACTCGCATCTGGTGCGTATCTACAGCGATTCGATGAAACCGATCTGCACGCACGCCAGAGCAGCCCAGGGGAAGTTCAGTACGCTCAGCCAGCACATCGCCTCGGAAAAGATCAGTGTGGTGGAGCGTGGCACCGAGTGGTTGCTTCAAAAAGTCGGCATCATTGGGCCCCAAACGCGTGCCTGGTCGCGCGCCCTGGTGGCCGCTCGCGGTGTGCAATCAGTGCGTGTTCTGCAAGGGCTGCTGAATCTCTCGGGCAAACATTCCAGTGAGTCGATTGAACAAGCTTGCCGGACGGCGCACTCCTACGGCGAATACCGATTGGCAACGATTCGCAAACTGATCAAGCATGCCGGCCCCGACCAAGAACAGTTCGAGTTTCTTGAAGACCATCCAATCATCCGTAACCTATCGGACTACGGAGATGTTGTCCGCGTTCACTTTGGCAAGGAGGCCAAGCTATGAATGAATCGTTACTATCAACTCTCAAGAAGCTGCGTCTTTCGGGATTGGCTCAGACGCTGGAGGTTCGCTTGCATGAAGCGCAGAGCAATCATCTCACTCATTCAGAGTTTCTGGAACTGGTGTTGCAAGACGAGATGCTTGTGCGCGGGGAACGTCAGTTGGCTCGGCGCATCAAGGCAGCCGGGTTTCGGGACTTGAAAACATTGGAGGATTTTGACTGGTCTTTCAACCCATCGATTAAGCAGAAGGATGTGTTTGAACTGGCAAGAGGACACTTCATTCGCGAAGCCCGCGACGTGTTGCTGTGCGGCGCGCCCGGAACTGGAAAAAGTCATATCGTCCAAGCGCTGGGCTATCAGTTGATCAAGCTTGGCAACTTGGTTCTGTACCGAAGCATCTTCGACGTCGTGCGAGACTTCTTACACGATGAAGCGATGGAGGGACATGAGCGAGTGATGAACCGATACTTGAAGCCGGACCTGTTGATCATCGATGACTTCGGGATGAAGCAGTTGCCCAAACGCAGTGGCGAATTTCTGTTCGAGATCGTGATGCGTCGCTACGAAACGCGCAGCACGATGATGACGTCGAATAGACCGCTAGAAGATTGGGGCAAATTGCTGGGGGACGTTCCGACCGCAACCGCCATCCTGGATCGGTTCCTGCATCACTCGCAAATCTTCACGATCACGGGCAAGAGCTACCGACTGCGAGATCGCGGGAGCGATTCAAAACCAGCCAAAGCGCCCACCGGGTCGAGGAAAAATGGAAAAGGTTCAAAACCAGCCAAAGCGCCCATCGGCTCGAAAGCCGAAGAACAAGATCAGAAGTCTTCAAACAAGTAATCCAGACTCAAAATGGCCGGTTTTGAAGCGCCCATAAGTGGCTGGTTTTAAAGCGCCTGATGACATACACCGCCTACGGCGGACTTGGCATCTACAACAACGGAGGAACAGCAAGAACGACCAGCAACTACGACAACCGCTACACCTATACCGGGAGAGAATGGGACGAAGAACTTGAAATCTACCACTTTCGGGCGAGGATGTACGATCCGCTTACTGGGCGGTTCTGCTCCAGAGATCCTATCGGGTATTACGACGGGGCGAACCTTTACAAAAACTACTTTGGCTTGAGCCTCGTTGATCCAACGGGTACCGAGACAATCGGATTTGAGTTCAATGCCTTCATTGGCAAGGGCAGAGGTGAACGCCCAGGTGCAGGCAAATGGTGGTTGCGTGAGCCAGGCCACATTGGCGTTCGCGTTCCAGAGTTTTCTAGTGATGCGAGAGGATTTGGCGAAGTCGGAACGTCGCAAATGTCTACAAAAGGTTCGGTCGAATCTTGTGCAATCGGGTTCCAGACACCTCACGCATCAAATTCTGTCGGCGAATCTCATCGTCGAACCCCCAATGGATACATGTGGGTTTACGAGGGATCGCGACGATACATCGTTTATCTGTGGAAGTACCACAGTAAAACTGCTCCACTTGATATCGACAAGGTTTCTGGAAGTAGTAGTCGGATGCCTTGCAAGTCAGAAGTAACTTTCAAGGCTTCAGCGGGATACCCATTTGTGAAGGGTTCACCGAACATTGATTACGAAATCACATTTACTTTTACCGTTGTCGGAAAAGATCAAGTTCAGGTAGATGTTTCAGGATCGCATGATCAGTTCCCTGACTACGAAGCGATTCTGAAGGTCAATGGAAGTCGATTAGTGATTTACCAACGACGAGCGCCAGACATGGGACCGGGACCAATCAACCTGAACACAACAACTGGAGCATCTGGTTCAACAACTATTGGCGTGAAAACGCCAGCCTGCTGCCCTGGCAGTTGCGGTTCTTAGGAAAAGAACGATGGCACAAAATCCGTACGAACCTGCAAAGACGGAACTTGCTGAGCTTCAGGATGAGCCAAGTATGGCAGCAACTCAGACGCTCCCGCTAAGGTTGCTGTTTGCGGTTTCTGCCGCACTGGCAATCGTCCTGTCATGGTTTTCTGTGAGTATGTTTTTTCTGTACCCATTGGTGTCGCTCACTCTACTTTTTTTCGTATCACGGATACCGCAAGCAAAGCGACCGGCGTTTCTGCTTGTCGTTGCTACATTGTTTCACCTGTTGCCAGTGATAGCGATCCGCAGTCAAATTCTTGGAAGCGTTTACGAGACACCGCTCAACTTGTTGGGCATTTATTGATTAGACCGGGAAATCAAAGGGGCCAGGGGGTGCGATCCGCGTTATGCGCCTGATTTCGGCATGTGATTGCTATTCATAGAAAGAGGCTTCCTCAGGAAACTGGTTGTTCTCACACAGCCCGTTCAAAAGGAAACCTCATGGATGTTCAAGTTAAGGCAGGGAGCCTCGTTCGTGCAATCACAGAAAACGCTGTTTCTCAGGCGGTTGAGGAAATTGCTGGGGACGTGATCCCTGGCATTGCCGAAGCGGTTTCGCTGTTCCTTGCCGATGGGGTTTCGGCCACTTCGATGTATGCCCTTGAAAATCGTCTCGCCAGCGAAGTTCGTCGGTTCGCCAATTCCGTTCTTCAGTGGCTTATTTCCCAGCTGGAACCGGAACTTGATCAGATGCCCGGGACCGTTGAGCACAACGGGCAAAACTATCGGCGGCTGGCGGACAAGACGTCGCGATCCCAAATCGTCACGCCGTTTGGTGAACTCACCCTCGATCGCGCACGCTACCGCCGAGGACGCGATGGGAAAACGATCTTCCCGATCGAATTGCTGCTCGGAATCGAGAACGGGTTTACTCCCGCAGCCGCTGACATCGTCGGAAAGCAGTTTGCGACCAGTGGAAGCACCCAGGGACGCACTCGCGAAATGATCCAAGATCGGTTCGGTCATTCGATCGGCAATGAGAAACTTCGGAAATTGACGGCAAATCTCGCAGCTTCTCTTGGGTCACTTCGCCAAGAAGCCCAAGTCGCGAAATTGCTCCAATGGATCAACGAAGTTCGCAAAAAAGATCGGACGGCAGTGCTGTCGGTTAGTCGTGACGGTGTTTCTCTCGGCTTGGCTCCTTGGAGTTTCTTTGAGATGGCCGCTGTGGCGTGCATTAGCGTCATCGATCAGGGGAAGAAACTCGGAACGGTGTACTTGGGGCAGGCTCCTGAGTCGAATCAACACACTCTCTCGAACGAATTGACATTGTTGCTGAGAGAAACCCTGAGGGCCTGCGGCAAAGACTTGCCCGAGGTGGTCTACGTCACAGACGCTGGCAAGATTGAAACCGCGTATTGGAAGAACGCTCTGCGGAAGTTCTTCGTCGATGGTCGGCGAATCAAGATCACGCGGATTGTTGATTACTATCATGCAAGCGAGCGACTGACGACCATCGCGGATGCATTGCAAGTGGGCAAGTCTGAGCGTGCGGATTGGCTGTCACGTGCTCGCGGTCTTCTGCTGGAACCAGGCGGTCATGGTCGGGTGCTGCGATCGATCGCAAAGATGAGAGAGTTGCACGGCTACAAGAAGACCTTCGTTTCCGATGCTGAGAAAGCCTCGGCACGAGAGCGAGGTTACCCGATTGGCAGCGGTGTGGTGGAGTCAGCGTGCAAGCAGATTGTCAGCGAGCGAATGAAGCTCTCGGGGATGCGTTGGCACCGCGAAGGCGGCCAGCACGTCATGACGCTTCGCTGTATTTTGCTGAGCAAGATCTGGAGCAACGTGTATGAGACATGGCTCCAGTCAAAACCGACTGTCGCTGACCTTATGCCCTGCAATAGCCGCTAGGATCACGGTGCTCGACGCGCATCAAGCGGACCGCACCCGGGCCAGGAAAGGGAATCAAAGGGGTCAGGCGTGAACGTTTGACATCAATGTATTCGATTGTGCAGGTAATTCAGTCGAGAAAAAGAAGTACACATATTGGGAGGCTTGGAAGGTGTCCTGATCAATGCATTGTTTGATCCAAATGAATCGATTCGCCGCGAGGCAAACGATAGCCTTGTACGTATATCCGGTAAGGATTTTGGCTACCAGCCAGACAGCAATGATCGAAACCGATTTATCGCAGTACGAGCTTGGATCGATTGGTACCTGACTGAATACTTGGAGTAGTCTCCCAACCAATTTCTCTCTACAGAGTCGACGTCACGTTACCATTGGCAGTGTGCCAAAGTGCGTCGATCACTTTTGGATTGGTGGAACGCCGATGAGAAAGCGGTGCTCAAAGGGAGTCGTTGGTTGTTGCTGAAGAATCCAGAGAATCTCAGCGAAGAACGCAACGGTACCCACCCAAGGCGAGAAGAGACGGAAGCCCAGTCTATCCGAACGGAGGACGAAACTGTGATAGCGAAGGCAAAAATTGTACTGTCAACATCCCTGTGATTGAGGACTACGTCAGGGAAAACTACCCACACCTGCTTTCAGAAAATCGCAGGCCAGGGGGGCGAACATTATGGGAAGTAATCAGTGGGCCTCACTACGAAGGCCAATCAACCATCCCAAAATCAAAGTTCGAGAACGCCTGTAAATGTGGTACGGGTCCTTATCAAACAACCAATGCTCATTCATCGTCGGACGATGACCTGCTCTATCCACTTCCCTGGATGTATGGCAGTGACATTTATGGTGATACATGGTAGTACATACTCGCCAATAGGTACAAAGGGATCCACCAATGCGATTTCGTAGACTTACAGTTGCATGCGGTTTATGTGCTCTCACATTAGGTTGTGCCGATGCCCCGAACACGACAACAGCAATGAGAAATACAGCACCAGTGGCGAAGCCGACCAAAGACAAAAACCAACACGGCAACGTGAATGGCGTGATTGCATACGGAACCTATAGCTCATGGTCGAAAGACAAAAACTTCTATATGTCAATTCTCCAAGAGGATGTCGATAATTCACTAGCCGACGATGATGGCAAGTTGCCCGTTTCAGTGGACGAGGCGTTCACACTTGCGGGGCGATGTGCACAAGAAGTGTTGCAAACTGATGCCTCTGCGTTGGCCCGGAAGTCTGCGACTTTGAAGTATGTGAATGGGCGTAGTTGTTTTTGGGTAATCGAATTTCGGCCGGATGTGAATGAGAATTATTCGAGTATTGCGATAGGTGTTTTGATGAGTGGTGACGTTGTACCGCCAGAGCCAACATCTCGAAGGCCACAGATTTTCGAATTAGAGTGAATGCAAGGCATTCACCATGGGGGACATTCTCGTTTCAAGGGCCCACGGGTCCTATATCAAACCCTGACGGCAATCGGCAAGCATTTCATTAAGTGTTGTGTTTTTCAGCTTACCGCGAAAGGTTTCAAACGACTGCTCGTCTTCGAGTTTGCTGAGTGCTTTGCCCAGCACATCGAGCGGCGTATCGCCCGGATGGCGATTCACCAATGCTTCAATACGGCTTGCCATGGCGTCGGGTAGTTCAAGTTGCATCCTGCCTCCTACAAGTCGTGGCATGCCGCCTGGTCAGCGTTTGGCCGATTCGTGCAACTGATCCACGTCGGTCAGGAACAGCACCGGCTTGTGATGCTTGGTTGCCCGTTCACAGAACGGTCGGTCGGCGGTGACGAGTGATGCATCGAGCCGTTCGGCCATTGCCAGGTAAATGCAATCGGCGAGTGGATGTTGCAATTGTGCGGCGAGCCGGCTACCGGCCGTCACGTCACGATGGTCGCTTTCCAGCCGAATGACTTGGGCCTTGAGCGTATGCAGCCACTTTTGGCAACACTGCATGGCATCCGTTGCGTTGATGTCGTTACGACGCATCGCCCGGACAAAGGCTCCGGCGGTTTCATATTGGACCAGGGTGGGGCCCACCATCTTCAATCCAGCGGACGCCACTTTCCTGGCCTCATGTGAATAGTCCTCCCTGAGAAACCACTTCACTGCCACGCTGGCATCAACGACGATCACAGATTGTTCCGTCGATCCTCGCGAATACCCTCGGTCGAATCATAGTTGAGCGTGCCGTATTTGGCTTTAAATGCCGCCAGATGTTCTTTTTGCTCCTCGGCAAATTGACGTTGCCTGTCCAACGCCGCTTGGTCGGCCTGGTCTGAAACTGGCTTGTCCTGGGGCTGGCCACGAAAAGCTTCAACCGACGGTTCGTCTTCAAGCGTGCTAAGGGCTCTGTCGAGCACATCGAGCGGCGTATCGCCCGGATGGCGATCCAGCAATGCTTCAATACGGCTGGCCATGGCGTCGGGTAGTTCGAGTTGCATCCTGTTGTCGCCGAGCGCCCAAACCCGATGCGAGCACAACCACGTCAAGAAGGATGTGACTTGCAACATAGCAACGCTTTGCTTGACGCGTTGCTTGCCGAATTCAGAGAACGAATCCCCGAAGGCGTCGATTTGGTGGAGGAATTGATCGCCGAACGGCGGGCTGAAGCCGCATGTAAAGAGCGTCATTGATGCCCCCTAAGTTCGGCAATGACCTCGCCGGCCGGTAGGGTGGCGAGCTCGCCCGCCTGTAATTGCTTCAGCCGTTCTTCGCACAGCTTTACCAGGGGCATCTCCTGGCTTTCCGAGACTTGCTGCCATTCGGTCAACACGCTATGTTCCAAACAAAGCAGCAGTTCTTCACGGTCTCTCAGCGGCAGTTGCATGGCTTGGTGTTTCAATTCGTCCGTGATTCGCATGTCGTAACCTCCGTGCCCGGAACTGCCATGCATTGGCGGAAATGGCAAGTGAATTCGATGCAGCACAATGTCGAAGCTGCTTCAACGGTGACCCAGCACGACACATGAGGGTCAACGAGCCGTGAAGTTCGTTACCGAATCATTTGTAGATGCACGTCGAAGTCAAACTCCAGCTTCTGCCATTTTCGATCGGCCGTAAGGATCGGGATTTGACGTTCGACTCCAAGGGCGAGCAGTAGCGGAAAGATACGTTACGCGGCCAAGGTGGGCACGTCGTATTTTTGGATCTCGCCGTCACGGGTAACAAGCGTGAGCTTTTCCATCTGAGCTTGAGCGATCAGCAAGCGATCAAATGGGTCTTTGTGAATCATTGGCAACCGATTGATGGCCTCAGCATGGGCTACGGAAACCGCCAGTTCGTGAAAGCGGTTGCTCGCTAGCAACGAGGAGACGTTTGACGGTGAGGCTAGCTTGCCCAGTTGTCGCTTGATGGTGATTTCAAGGGCACTAACGGAACTGACAAAGATGATGGATCGGGCATCGGCATTGAGATGCGTGACTCGACACGCATGCGTGATGGGTCAACGGCCCAATCAATGAGCGTGCAAGTGTCGAGAAGCAAGCGGGTCATTGCTTATCCGGTGACAACGGCCCGTAGAAAAGCTCTTCAATTTCTTGATCCGTGAACTCGAAGTCATCACGGAGTTCCACTTGGCCTGCCCACTGGCCGCCAACACGTGGAGAAGCATCACGTTGCACCGGGATCAGCTGGACCAAGGGTTCATCGGCCTTGGCGATGACAACATCGTCCCCGGCAAGAGCCCGCTGAATGAGCTGCGATAGATGAGCTTTGGCTTCTCGGATGTTGGCAATGTGCATGATGACCTCCGTGTCATGGCCTGATTCTTTGAGCGTGCCATGATCTGGCGGGAAAGTCAATGAAAAAGACACACAGTGACTACGGTGGTCATACATGCGGGTTAAGAAAACGGCACCTTTGTGGCTCCGTTTCGAGCGAAGCGACGATCCGTGATGTTCAAATGGATTGATGTCAGAAGATGGAGTAACCGGCGATGCAGCAAGGAACGGATGAGGTGGGCGATGCGATTGCCACGCGTGCGGCCAGCAGGAATCTTCGGGTCATGGATGATCCGATCATGTATCCCGCTCATACCCACCATGCCCGTGGATTGGCCGGTTCAAGGTCACGATGTGTGAAGAGCTATTGCTTAACCGTCCGCCTTGCTTCTTCGCTGAGCTCGGTCGGTCGAATGGCCCACCAAAGCAATATGTGGGTATTCACTAAAAAGCGGTTCACGCGTTCTCGCCGGGGAAGAGTGTGGATTGATCACATAGCGATTCGATATCGTGATCCATTTCTTTCCATTCGGCATCGCTCGGCATTGTCATCTTTCCCGCCCAGAAACCGCCCATACGTGGCGTGGTGTCGAGTTCGCTCGGCATCAGCCTGACGAGTGGCCGATCGGTTTTGGCAATCAGCACCTCGTCCCCGGCAAGAGCCCGCTGAATGAGTTGCGATAGATGAGCTTGGGCCTCGCTGACATTGCTAATATGCATGGCGATCTCCCCCTCCTTGTCTCTTGACGTGGCACGGTGAGGTAAGGATGTCAATCCGAAAGATTGGGTGATGACCCATGAGGTGAGCATTCCGGCCAAAGTCGCGATGGCGTAAAAAAAGCCCTGAGCATTGGGGCACGAATGCACAGGGCCGGTGTTTCAAGCCAAGCTTGAAATGCCCGGTAAGGTTACCCTGAGAGTTCGAAGATACCAAGCCGCCCTGCCTTAGAAACCAACTGTCCGGTGGTACACAACCGGTACACAATCGAGTTCAGCCGGGGACAAGCCAGGACAAAGCGGTGAATGGCGGGGAATCGAAACCACCGTAAGAACGGGGAAAAGAAAGTGCCCCCGCAAGGGCTCGAACCTTGGACCCACGGATTAAGAGTCCGTTGCTCTACCAACTGAGCTACAGGGGCTTGTGCCGGTTTGGGACACGGGGCGATTTTAGCAGGTTCGGCCCGACTGGGAAGGTGCCGGTTGGGGGTGCTCGCTGCCGTGTGAGAGTGCTTGCAGCATTCCTTTTGCTTTTGCCCAGGTTTCCGCTTCTTCGGCTGCCGGGTCGCTTTTGGCAGTGATGCCGCCGCCCACTGGGATTTGGAGGTGGCCGTGGGCGGCGGTGATGGTTCGAATGAGGATGTTGAAGTCGGCGCTGCCACCGCAGCTGATGTAGCCGAGCGATCCGCAGTAGGGTCCCCGATGATTGGGTTCCAAGCGAGCAATCGTTCTCATCGCTTCGATCTTGGGGGCGCCGGTCACGCTGCCGCCTGGAAAACATGCGGCCAAGAGATCGGCGACATTCTTGTCGGCGGCCAACTTTCCTTGCACAACCGACACCAGGTGCTGCACGTATTGGTACCGTTCGACCTGGCAGAGCTGGGTGACCGAGACGCTGTCGTCTTCACAGACTCGGGAGAGATCGTTGCGCATCAAATCGACGATCATGATGTTTTCGGCGCGGTCTTTTTCGCTGCGAAAGAGTTGGCTGGCTAAACGATCGTCACGTTCGGGGTCGCCGGTGCGGGGAACGGTTCCTTTGATCGGCCGCGTTTCAACCTGACCGTCACGCACTTTCAAAAAACCTTCCGGCGAACTGCTCAGCACCGCAAATCCATCGCCCGCATAGTAGGCTCCGAAGGGAGCGGGGTTGCAATCGCGAAGTCGCTGGTAGAGCTGCGATGTGGGCAGGTTGGTTTTGCACAACAACCGCTGCGCCAAGTTGACTTGAAACGAATCGCCGTCGTGGATTCGCCGCACGATTTCGGCAACGCAGTCGCGAAACTGGTCGCTGGTGAAATTGCTGGTGACGGTGGGGGCGTTCGTTTCCTTGGAGTGATCGGGGGCACGAATCGGCGCGGCCAGCCACGATTGGATTTTGTCGGCTCGTTCGGTCGCGATCGCCAGTCGTTTTCGCGGATCCTGGGCACCCAGGCCTTGGCTGATCAACCAGGATTTGCCGGTGAGGTGATCGACGGCGATGGTCCAATCGTACAAGCCAAGCGACATCGCCGGGGTGGGCAGATCGTTCTCGCGAGCCAACCCGACCGGTTCCAGCCAGGAGGCTGCTTCGTAGGCGATCAGTCCCGCGATGCCTCCCTGAAACGGCGGCAGGCGTGGGTCGTGGCTGGACGGCAGTTCGCGGCACCAATCGTCCAGTTGTGGCCAGGGATCGCAGTGATCCACCGACGCGGTGAGTGTATCGACCGGGTCGGAAGTCAGGAATGAATAACGACCGATTTCGCCGATCGAGGATTCAGCGGGGCGTTGGGAAGTCCCGCACCACGATTCGACGGGCCCGTGAGAAGCGGAATCGAGCCACAAGCAGCCGGGGCGCACCGACAGCCGGGCGAAGGCTTCCAGCAGTGAAAAGCGATCGGGCAGCGGTCGAACGACTGGCAGGGACGGTTGGTCGGGCATCGTCCGGTCAACCTATCACGCCATTTCGGAAAGGAAAGGGCCGAACGTTTTGCAGGTTTGGACGCCGGTTTTTTTGGTGTAGAGTTGATGGAACGTGGTGTCGCGTTTTCGCCGGGCCGTGGGCGGCGAAACGTGAAAGAACTCTGGACACGGCCGTCGTCAGGATACCTCTGTCCTTCGAAGTACTCGGATGCCCTTTACCGCCACCCATGTTGCCGCCGCCGTCCCGATTGCCTGGTTGTGTCGATGGCGCGTGCCCTTTTCGGCGTTGGCGATCGGCGCGGTGGTTTCCGATATTCCGGTGTTCTATCCCGGACTGATGGATTATCGCACCACGCACACGATGGTCGGTGTGGCGACCCACTGCGTGCCGGTGGGAGTATTTGTGTACTATTTCTATCAGCTGATTCTCAAGCGACCGCTGGCCGATCTATTGCCGCGGAACATCACCGCGCGTCTTTGGCCGTGGATTCGCAAGCCGATCGACTTTTCACCCTGGGCAATCGTGTTGGTCTTTTTTTGTGTCGCGTTGGGGGCGGCGACGCACGTGGTTTGGGACTCGTTCACTCATCGCGGACGGTGGGGTGTCGAAATGTTTCCGGTGCTTGGCGAGGTCGCGATGGAAACATCACGCGGACCGATCCATTGGTACGCGGTGTTGCAGCACGCCAGTTCGGCGCTCATCTTGCCGCCCATGTTGCTCGGCTTTTTGCTCTGGGTAAGGAAGTTGCCACACGATCATGCGGAAATGGATCACGCGCAAATGCCGCGAGGTTTGACGTGGGCCGCGATCGCTTGGATGGTGGTCGGAGCAATCATGTATTGTCAGATGGTCCGACAACACCAAGTCGATTGGACGTGGACCACCGTGATGCGTCACAGTGTGAAAGATTCTGTGGCGGTGATCTTGGCGGTCACGCTGGCGTATTGCTTTGGGATGCACTACGTGTGGTGGAAAGATGGAAAGAGATGGGCGATGGAGGCGGAGTCGTCGTAGGCCGACTCGGGGACAAGTGAACGTCGGCGACTTCTCCGAAGTCGCTTGTGTAGCCGGTTCGGAGAAGTGGCTGACATACCGATTCGCCGACTTGGGGACAAGTCGGCCTACTTGAATTACTTGTTGCGATGTCGGTTGGTTCGTTCGATTCGATGGAAGTCTTCTTGTTCGGTGAGCATTCCCCAATCGAGTGATTCATCCTGCTGGTATTGTTTGCCCAGCTGGAGCGCGATCGACGCTTTGGCCATTTCGTAGCCGAGATAAAACGCGTGTCCCGGATCGACGTTGTCAGAAATTTTCTGGTTCATCAGTTGTTGGAACAGAAAAAACGGATCGCGGTGGTGGAGGTGTAGGCCGGCGGCAAGGAGATGAAGCTGGTTTTGCTGGGCAAAAATCCGGTAGTTGTTGTCTTTGATCGCGTCGGCAAGC
This sequence comes from Rubripirellula sp., assembly GCA_965222745.1. Taxonomy (GTDB): domain Bacteria; phylum Planctomycetota; class Planctomycetia; order Pirellulales; family Pirellulaceae; genus CBDCUW01. The sequence continues at coordinate 2,202,593 of CBDCUW010000005.1, read as the reverse complement.
GACCGCAGCGCTTCGGCCGAATAGGGACGCAGTCTGGCATCACGCAGCATGACCAGTTGATCGGACAGGTTTTTGGGCGGAACACCACGTTGGACGGCGTAATGAACCATTCGCCGAGCGATATCGCATTCACGTACTGACGATCTGGCCCAGTTGATGACTTGGGTGGTCAGGACGCTGTGGATGCCCAGTTCCTGGCAGATTCCCAGCAGCATCAAATTGACACCTGCCGAATCGGTGTCGCTCAGTTCCGTCAGGTTACCGATTCCCATCATCATCGGCTGATCGGGAAACTGGTGGCGCACCGCGGCGTACCGACAAAGGCTGGCTGCGAAGCCGGCACCGATCGGTTCCAAAATGGGATCCAAGCGGATTGGAACTTCCCGTTGCACCAAAAAGTCCACCGTATCGCACAAACTTTTTTCGTCGCCCGGTGCATCGGGTATCACCACCACTTCCGTTCCCCAATCGGTTGCCGCGTTTCGGTTCTGAGAGTTGACTGAAAGGACCAGTTGTGCGCCACAGCGAGTCGCTTCGGCCGCTTCGCGGGGATCGAATGTATCGACGGAAACTTGCAATCCTTCATCGACCAGCGCTTGGATCGATTCGCCGATCCGCGAATCTGGCGCCGCCGGGTCACAGCCAAAATCGATCATGTCGGCGCCTTGATCGCGAAGCGATTTTGCTTGACTGACAAGATCGCCGCGCGACAGACGGGGCGCATGATTGATCTCGGCAATGATCGCGATGTCATGGTCGACCAGGTCGGCGGCGGAACGGGTTTCGCCAAACAGTTCGGCCATCGCTCGACAATCGTTGGGTCCGCAAATCACGGGAATTTCGATCGATTCGGCAAGTTCGTCGATACCGTGGTGGCAGTAACCGGGAACGATCACGTGCGTTGCATCGGCGGGGACTTGCAAGTGTCGGCGAAGCCATCGGGGAGTCATCAATGCCGCGACCGTGATGGGCATGACACCGATCGAATAGTCGAAGTGGTAAGTCGCCGCGAGTGATCCAGCCACTTCGCGCACCGCCGCTTCGGCAAGCTTGCCGGTGACGAAGTGATAGTGGTGTTGCGGTTGGGGTGAGAGCAGCGTATTCATCGCAGCTTGATTGAAAGGTCGACGATGTCTTTCCTAGACAGACTACAGCGCCGCGGCGCGTCACAGTTTGCTCGGTCAGCTTTCCATGCATGCTGTTTGCGCCGGTACTTCCGCGGAAGTGCAACAAAAATTTACACCGCAATGGCGATTGTCGCCCTTGACGCAATCTTTTCAGTCTCTACAACTTGTCACGACGAGAGATCCGTTGATCGGTTGATGAAAAGATTTTCATCGATCGTCGTGGCCGGGATCTCTCGTTTTTTTTTCGTCGACAGAAACGTGTGTGGCTTCGTTTCGCTACCGGCAACTCTTGAAAACAACGACCACCTGCCAATGAGGCAGCAAATCGTTATCTTGGCGGCGTTTTCACGGTTACTGAGCATAGTTCAAGGTAACCGATTGATCCGCAACCCTCGGCCAAAACATGCTACGCGTTGGCGCTGTCTCGTATTTGAATACCAAACCGTTGATCCATGGATTGCCGGAACGATTGGGCAGTTCCGGGCGACTTTCGGTGGATCTGCCCAGCGCGCTAGCGGAAAAGCTTCGCTTGGGCGAACTTGACGTGGCGCTGATTCCGTCGGTCGAGTATTTTCGCGAGGAGCACTATCAAGTGGTCTCCGACGCCGCGATCGCTTGCCGAGGCCCGGTGTGGAGCGTGCGGCTATTGAGCCGTGTGCCGGTTTCGCAGATCGGGCGGCTTGCCTTGGACGAGGGGAGTCGGACCAGCGCCGCGATGGTCCAGATTTTGCTCCGCGAGATGCATGGATTGAGCCCTGAAACGGTGCCGCTGGCAATCGAGCAGCCGCCCGAAACGGTGGACGCCGACGCGGTGCTGCTGATCGGCGATCGCGCGATGCATCCGGCACCGGGGGTCTATGAGGAGATTTGGGATTTGGGTGATCGCTGGTGCCGTTGGACCGAGCTGCCGTTTGTCTTTGCCATGTGGGTCGCCCGGCCGGGGGTCGACACGCAAGATCTGGCGACGATCCTGGAAGCGAGCCGGGATGCGGGGCTTGACGATCTAGAACAGATCGCTGCCAGAGAAGCAGCCGCGCACGGACTGACCAAAGAAGACCTGCATCGGTACTTTGCCGAGAACTTGCATTTTCGTTTGGGGCCGGGCGAACGAAGTGGACTGGAATCCTTTCGCCGTCGCGCCGCAGCTCTGGGGTTGATCCCCGATACCACCACCAACACCACAGCCATTTGACCACTCGAGAACTCCCTACGACTGTCCCATGATACGTGAGATCCTTGACAAATCGGTTTCGGGCCAGCGAATCACTCCCGAAGAAGCGTTGTTGTTGCTCGAGAGCAACCAGTTGGCGGCCATCGGTTCCGCCGCCGACCAGGTGTCGCGGCGAATGCATCCCGAACCGTATCGAACTTACAACATCGATCGGAACATCAACTACACCAACATCTGCACGGCGGTCTGCCACTTCTGCGCGTTCTATCGAGGACCAAAGAGTGATGAAGGATACGTGCTACCGCGAGAAGAGTTGTTGGCCAAGGTCGCTGAGACGGTGCAGTTGGGCGGCAATCAGATTTTGTTGCAAGGCGGACTGCATCCCAAATTCAAACTCGACTGGTACGAGGAGATGTTGCGGGACATCAAGTCGGAGTTCCCGCAAGTCAATATTCATGGCTTCAGTCCCCCAGAGCTGTACCATTTCACCAAGGTCAACCGCCTGCCGTTGGAAGAGGTCCTGACGCGATTGAAGGCGGCCGGTTTGGGCAGCATTCCCGGTGGCGGAGCGGAGATCTTGGTCGACCGGGTTCGCAATGAACTGACTCGCGGCAAAGTGATGGCCGACGATTGGTTGGAAGTGATGCGAGTGTGGCACCGGCTGGGCGGAATCAGCACCGCGACGATGATGTTCGGGCATGTTGAAACCCTCGCCGAACGGATCGAGCATCTCGATCGCGTGCGTCGCCTGCAAGACGAAACGGGTGGATTCACCGCTTTCATCTCTTGGACCTTCCAACCCGACAACACCGACTTGCAGCACATTCCGCCGGTCGGTTCTTTCGAGTATCTGAAGACTCAGGCGGTGTCGCGCCTGTTTTTGGACAACGTTCCCAGCATTCAAAGCAGCTGGGTGACCCAGGGGCTGAAGATCGGGCAGCTGGCGTTGCAGTTTGGCGCCAACGACATGGGCAGCCTGATGATCGAGGAAAATGTGGTGGCCGAGGCAGGCACGGTGCACCATTTGACGCTGGCGCAAATTCGCGGCGCGATCGAAGAAATGGGATACCAGCCGCGGCAGCGGGACGTGTTTTACAACCTGGTTTCGCCGGAAGCGGAAAAACGGGCGATCGAGGCCAACCGTGATGGTGCGCCCGCCGATCTGGTACAACTGACGTAGTCCGCCTCGTTTCGGAGATCGCGAATGATGTTTCGAAGGGTGATCCTGCTGTCGGCTGCGCTGTTTCCACCGGCGGCCGGCTGTGTGCCTTCTTCAGCTCCTGTGGTCCAAGGTCCGATCGACACCGAGACCGCGTCGAAGCTGCAAGGACGTGTGCGAATCTCCAACGGAGACAAGTACTCGGTGACCCACCGATACGGCGATGAGGAGTTCGAGGCGAACTGGGAATTGGGCAACGCGTTCAAGAAGAATGCACAGCTGCAATTCAAACCGCCGGGATCGTGGTCGGACACCGATGTCTATCAGGCGCTCGAAGTCGTCTTAGCGGCTCACGAATCCAAGCCGTGGTACGCCCAGATCGACGAAACGGTACTGCGTTGTTTCCGGGATGCCGTGAAAGACACTCAGGATCATCGGTCGGTGGCGCTGGCACCCGACACTCCGTACAAAGTCGCGGTGAAAGCCAATCAGTACGAAAAGGAGTGGTTTGTGGAAGTCAAAGTGCAGATCCTGGACGAAAACGGGATGGCGCTGGGGATTTAGGCGTCGCAATGTAGTGTCCCCAAGTCGGCAAATTCCAGGATCGCCGACTTGGGACAAGTCGGCCTACTTGGGTTTGGCCAAGCGCAGATGCAATTCGGTCAGTTGTGCTTTGTCCACTTCGCCGGGGGCCTGGGTCATCAGGTCGGTGGCCCGTTGAGTTTTCGGGAACGCGATCACTTCGCGGATATTTTCCAGGCCGGCAAAGAGCATCACCCAGCGGTCGATTCCCAATGCGATTCCGCCGTGGGGCGGCGCGCCAAACTTGAGCGCGTTGAGCAGAAAACCGAATCGATCTTCGGCTGTTTGCTGGTCGATCCCCAGGAGTTCGAAAACCTGTTGTTGGGTAACCGGATCGTGGATTCGGATCGTGCCTCCGCCCGCTTCGCTACCGTTGATCACCAGGTCGTATGCCTGGGCGCGGCAATCTTGCGGATCGTCCTGCAACAGCGGAAGGTCGCTTTCCAGCGGCGCCGTGAAGGGATGATGCATCGCGTTCCAGCGGCCCGTTTCTTCATCCCGCGCGAACATCGGAAATTCGGTGACCCAGCTGCAGTGGAGTTGCTCCGGATCGATCAGTCCCAATTCGAAGGCCAACCGCTTGCGCAATCCCGACAGACCCTTGCAAGTCACCTCCCATGAATCGGCCAGGAACATCAGCAGATCGCCTGGGGCTGCGTCCATCAGCTCTTTGATTTCGGCGAGATGTTCCTCTTCAAAATTCTTGCTGATCGGGCTCCACAAGCTGCCGTCGTCTTCGACGCGGAACCAGGCTAGTCCCTTGGCACCGAAATCCTGCTTGACAAATTCGGTCAGCGCGTCGATTTGGCGGCGCGAGTATTTCGTTGCCGCGTTTTTCACCGGGATGCCGCGTACAAATCCCCCTTTGTCGGCCGTGCCGCGAAACACACGGAACTCGGTCTTCTTGGCGACCGGGGTGATGTCGACGATTTCCATCTCGAAACGCAGGTCGGGTGCGTCACTGCCGAAGCGGCGCATCGCCTCGTCGTAGGTCATTCGCGGCAGGGGCGTGGGCACCTCTTTGCCGAGGACTCGTCGAGCCGTTTCGGCGACTAGCCCGTCGATCAGGCTCATGATGTCGTCGGCATCGACAAACGACATCTCCAAGTCCAACTGGGTGAATTCTGGCTGGCGGTCGGCCCGCAGATCCTCATCGCGAAAGCACTTGGCGACTTGCACGTAGCGATCGAAGCCGGCGACCATCAAGATCTGCTTGTACAACTGCGGCGACTGCGGCAGAGCATAAAAATTTCCGGCGTGCACACGGCTGGGGACCAGGTAATCGCGGGCCCCTTCGGGAGTGCTGCGGCCGAGGATGGGAGTTTCGACGTCGATGAAATCACGTTCGGCAAAATAATCCCGCATCGTCTTGATGATCTCACTGCGCCGCATCATGGCTTGTTGCATTTCGGGGCGACGCAGGTCGAGAAAACGATACTTCAGCCGCAGGTCTTCGCCGGGAAGATCACTCTGGCTGGGTGTGAAAGGAGGCGTCTGGCAGCTGTTGAGCATTTCGAAGTGCAGGGTTCTCACTTCGATCTCGCCGGTGGCCAATTCGGGATTGGTCATCCCCTCCAGCCGCTCGGTCACTTGGCCACGAATCAGGATCACGCTTTCGTTGGGAACGCGACCTGCTTCGTCGATCATCGCCGCATCGGCTTCGGGCGGTCCGACGACGACTTGGGTGATTCCGTAACGATCGCGAAGGTCGATGAACACCACGCCGCCGTGGTCGCGTCGGCTTTCGACCCAGCCGCAAAGAGTGACTTCCGATCCGACATCTTCTTTGCGGAGCTGTCCGCAGGTATGGGTGCGTAACACGGCTGAATGGATGGCTCGATTGGATGGTGGGCCAGAGGTTTCACTGGCATGTTCAAGGGACACAAATCTTATCGAAGCGTTCGGATTTCGTAAGGTTGGGCACAATTCCACGAAAAAGCCCGAGCGATGAACGCTCGGGCCTGGGAGAACGCGGGCTGAAATGTCAGCGGAGGAAATCCGTTGACGGTCAGTTTTCGCCGGTGGATGCCGCCGCCTCGGCGTACGCTTCCGCCTCGTGTTCGGCTTCCGTTTCATCGATCTTCACCGGACGATATCCGCCGATTCCCTTGAAATAGATCACCAGCAGCAGGTAGATCACCGCCATCGTCAAGGGGATCAACGAATCGGTACGCAGAGTTTGACGGTCACCCACGATCGAGGCGTCCAACACTTTCTGCTCGTCTGCTGTCGGATCACCCTCTTTCTCGGTGATGTCACCAATCTTCTTGGCGTCCAAGCCGTAGACTTCGGGGAACACGGTGAATTGACTTGGGTCGGCCGCCTTGTACTCAGCGTACAAGTCCGGCGAAACATTCTGCAGCTCCTCGCCAGAATACTTGTCTTTGAAGTAGCCCAAGCCGGGAGAGCCGAGCAGGCCCGCCGACATCATACCGATGCCGCCCATGATGCTGATCGCTACGGCGCCGGTTCGCGGAAAGCGGTCACTGGCGACAGCCAGCATCGTCGGCCAGAAGAAGGTTTTACCAAACCCGTAAACGGTCAACGCCAGGATCGCCATCCCAAACGAATTCACGTAGCTGGTCAGATTCAAGCCGATGCAGGCCATCACCGCACACAACAACAACAGCGCGATGGGGGAGATGCCCAATTTCTTTTCGATGAAGTCAGCACAAAATCTCAGTCCAAACATCACCATCGACGTGAACACAAACAAGATCTTTCCTTGTTCGCTGGTCAAGATGTTGCCCGTGATGTTCTGAATCCATCCATCCGTTCCCAATTCAACCGCACCTACCAGGGCGTGGGCGACGAACAGAATGAACAGCAACCACGACCCGACTGAAAAATCGGTGATCATGGCGATGCCCGCCAGCAACGCCAAACCAATCCCGTATCCGATATAGGTCGGGATCTTGGGATTATCAAAGAGACCAAGGTCGGTGATCACGCCGCCGAAGAACAGGGCGATCAGGTAGCAGACGACCAAGCCACCAAGGACGCCGACATCTTTGAGCATCTGGCCTAGACTGAGACCCTTCTGCGATGCCTCGGACTTGGGCATGGGTTGGCCCAAAAACATCAAGCCGTAAATGACCGACGGGATCAGGAACAGCGCCAGCTGAATCTTCCAGTCCATTTCGTACTTGTCATCCAACACCCAGCCACAGGCGCCGCCCAAAACCAAACCGGCCGGCCAGCTGGCGTGCAGGATGTTCAGATAGTGAGTTCTGTTTTCGGGGAAGAGTGTGGCCACCAGCGGGTTGGCAACCGCTTCCAATGTTCCGTTGGCCACCGCGAACAAAAACGTTCCCCAGAACAGCCACTGGTAGGCCATTTCGGTGGAAGTTCCTTCCACAGCCATGAAGGCGACCAAGGCGCTGATGACGTGGAAAAAGAACGCCGCCGCGACCAGTTTGCCGTATCCGATTTTGTCGACGACCACGCCGCCGATGATGATGCCGAAACAGAACCCGGTGAATCCCGCGCCACCAATGGCTCCCAACTGCAGGTTGGTGAATCCAAATTCACGTCCCCAGTTATCAAGGATGCCGCCGCGGATCGCGAAACCCACCCCGGCGGCCAGGATCGCCATGAAACCAGCCCAGAGAAGGCGTTTTGCATTGGGGGCGTTGCCCGAATCGTCAGAGCTGCTCATCAGCTGTGGCCTTGAAATGATGGAGGATGAGGTGAAGAAATACGGGGCGGAATATCGACACTGGCTCGGTCGAAGCAAGATTGTCGGAAATGCTGGCAAACGTCGAGGCTGCCGTCAAGTTGCCAGCCCCTATCCTGCCGACAAAGGGGAGATTAGTTACCAGAGTCAGCTCACGCCACTCGACTGACCGTTATAGTTTGCCAGAATGGGGCAGAAAGTTGCCGCCGATTACCCGGTCGACCTTCGCGGCGACTACGATCGTCCGCTACCTGTCCCCCCCTGGGATGGTGAAAACTCGCTACGCGGCTGAAAAAAGTGTTTCGTTGGTCTTTGCCTGGGCGTATGCTCGGGTGCGACGGGATTGCGTCGAATTGGTTAGCCCCGAAGATCTTAACCAGGCTTTGACGTCTTTGTTTAAGACCTTCGTGAATCGCCCTCGGATCTTTGCCGCAGTGCACTCGTCAAACTGAGTCGCGAAGACCGCAAGCAAGCTCGTAAATGTTCCTCGACCGTGATTTCCTTGTAACGCCTTGAATCCCCCAAATCCGGATTCGAGCACTTCGGTGCTGCTGGGCAAGATGATGTCGGTGCAATCGAGCTTCTCAAGTTGAGCTTCGTTGTGCTGATAGAATGAGACAATTTGATCGCTAAATTGAAACGCCAACTCGTCCCGGACTTCACAATTCGATAGACGTTCTCGCAGGCTTTCACTGGCTCCGGCGAATACGCCTCGTTCGCTTGCCATCGTTAATGTTTCGCCAATCAAGCGACGGTACTGACACCACAGTTGCAAGTCGGCCTCGAACTGACTGATCCAGCCCAACTTCTCGACGATGCGTTCATGATTCGAGCAGGTCGTCTGGGTCAATTGGTTCTCAATCATCTTCGCCCAGTCGATCAATCGTCCAAAATCCATAAAACGGCCTTTCTCCTTCTTTCGAGGTGGCAAGAGATGCTCCAGTTCGGTCTGCTGAATCGCCGCAGTGGTCGTGCCCAGTTTGGCCGAAAACGCTTTCCATCGCTCGTCGCCACGAAGCAGTTTCTTCAGCAAATTGGCAACCTTGTGCTTGATGTCGTCGAGGTGGACTCCCGAAAAATCCTTGCTCTTTAGGCGGCGAACGCCTTCGTGCAACTCACACGCTCCGTCGCTGAGAACCGCCAGCGGTGTACCAAACTGCTCAGCGGTATCACTCAATTGTTTGGCCACTTCTTCTTTGTCGCGTGAGGACGTTGGTAAAACCGCAAGTGGCGTCATGTCTTGACGTCGCAGAGCGCGATCGTTTGGCAACTGGCTCCGGCGAATCCCCAGCACAACGAGCACAAACATTTTTCCTAACTGAACGCTGTGGTCGATCATCCACACCCAGTCGTCTGCTCGGGACGCTTCTTTGAGGATCGCAACGCCATTGCGACAGATCCAGTTTCGCACCGCATCTCTTGAGGGCACTTCGATTTGCAGGTGAAAGGTTTCGGCAAAGCACTCGATGACTTTGGGAACTGCTCGGACTCCAATCAGTAGGCTCAGTTGGCAGCAAAGACAGATCATTTCGGCACTGAATTGATGACCGGGCAAGTTTTTCCAATTTGGCAGGGAGTTGGCCGAGTGTGTGACCTGTCGGTCGAGACGCTGTTGAAGATTCTCAGTCAGATTTCGCAGCCGCGTCTGTTCCCGCTGAGCCTGCTTGAGTTGAAGGCGCGTCTCTTGAATCTCCTGTCGCAAACGCAATGCACGCGTTTTCCAGCGATTTCGAGAGAAGAACAACGACCGTGAGAGACATCGCCAAGGCGACTTGAAATGCTCGAGTGTTTTAGCGGATGATACGTGCACTGTTGCGCTCCTTCGCTTCGTGGGTTTAGACACAAAACGAATACGCTGGGGCGTAACAGTTTTAAAACATCAATTCTCCGTAAATCCCCTAAACCCCGGCGGTTTCACCATCCCAGTCCCCCCCTCCCTTCGCCCACCACCCTTCCCGCAAGGAGATCCGCCAGTGCGTTTTCTCATGACCGCCTTGTTATTTGGAGCATTGACCACCATGGCAGCCGCCAAAGAGCACCAATGTGCTTTGAGCTTTGAAGTGAAAAATATCGATGGAAAAACGGTCGATCTTCACGACTACAAGGGCAAGGTGGTGTTGATCGTGAACGTTGCCAGCCAGTGTGGGTTGACGCCGCAATACGCGGGACTTCAGGAGCTGTATTCCAAGTACAAGGGCGACGGATTGGTCGTGTTGGGATTCCCCTGCAACCAGTTCGGTGCTCAGGAACCGGGGACCGAGACGGAGATCAAGCAGTTTTGCACCTCGGAGTTCAGCGTTTCGTTTCCGATGTTCGCCAAGGTGGAGGTCAATGGAGAAGACGCCGCGCCCCTTTTCAAGCACCTGACCGGCCAAGAAGCAGGGCCGGAGGGAAAAGGCCGCGTCGGCTGGAATTTCGCGAAGTTTTTGGTCGATCGGGAGGGTAATCTGACGGGACGATTCAAACCGAATACCGAACCGAGTGACGCCAAGTTGGTCAAGGCAATCGAAACGGAACTGAAGAAAAAGAAAAAATAGCCTCCATGCGTTGTTCATTGATTGCCCTGCTGATCGGACTGGCGGCCGCTGCCGGCCACGCCCAGGAGCCGCTGCTTCGACCGAATGACCGCGTCGCCCTGCTGGGCGGTACGTTCATCGAAAGGATGCAATCGTGCGGTGCCCTGGAGGCCGAATTGCAGTGCCGCCGGCCCGAGTGGAAGCTGAGCCTGCGAAACCTCGGTTGGTCCGGAGACGACGTTCACGGTATCGCGCGAAAGCGTTTCGATTCGGCCGCCGACGGATTCAAGAGATTGTTGGCCGACGTGGAAACGGCCGATCCGACGGTCGTTTTGGTCGCCTACGGGTTTTCAGAAGCGAGCGACGGACCGCAAGCGGTCGATCGATTCGGTGGCGGATTGAAGAACCTGGTCGGCCGATTGGTCGATCAGAATCGCCGCGTGATCTTGATCACACCCGTTGGTTTTCCCGGTTATCGCGTGCCTGACTACCAGCAATCGATGGAGCGTTGCCGGGCGATGGTTCAACAGGTCGGACGGGAAACCCAAACGGCTGTTGTCGCAGTCGATTGGCAGCCAAGCGGGCACGAGCTGACCGCCGATAAGTTGTTGCCCAGCCCGGCCGGCTACGCGAAATTCGCGGATCTGATCGCTGGCCGATTGGTCGGAGGCGAACCTTGTAGCGGTAGCAGGCCAGCGATGGTGGAGAAAATCGTTCGCAAAAACGAGCTGTTCTTCCACCGTTACCGGCCTCAAAACGAGACCTACCTGTTCCTGTTTCGCAAGCACGAACAGGGCAACAACGCGATCGAAATCCCCCAATTTGACCCGCTGATCAAAAAAGCGGATGAGACGATCTGGTCGCTGGCTGCTGAGTAGCCCGTCGGCGATTTCTCCGAAATCGCTTTGCAAGCTGACAGTCGGCGATTTCTCCGAAATCGCTTTGCAAGCTGACAGTCGGCGATTTCTCCGAAATCGCATCGCAAGCTGACAGTCGGCGATTTCTCCGAAATCGCATCGCAAGCTGACAGTCGGCGATTTCTCCGAAATCGCATCGTAGCCAGTTCGGAGAACTGGCCGACAGGTCATTGCCAATCAAATCGACGCTGCTTAGGCTCTTGCGTTTGCGCCTGTGCGTACCACTATGCCTTTTTGGGGAGTTTGATTGGTGTCGGGAACCTGTGTGATCGGTCTTCAGTGGGGCGACGAAGCCAAAGGAAAACTCGTCGACTTGCTGGCACCGCAGTTTGACCTGGTGGTCCGATACCAGGGTGGCGCCAACGCCGGTCACACCGTCGTGGCGGGTGACCAGACCTACAAGCTGCATCACATTCCCAGTGGCATTCTTCACCCCCACGTTCAAAACTTGATCACTCCGGGTGTGGTGATCAATCCCGCCACGATGCTGGAAGAAATCGATGCCCTTGCGCCCCGTGGCGTGCAGTGCAAGGACAACCTGAGGATCAGCGAACGAGCCCACCTAGTGATGCCCTGGCACATCGCCGAAGACCGGATCATCAACCAGACCGAAGTGCGCGGCGAATCGATCGGCACGACCAATCGCGGAATCGGACCTTGCTATCGCGACAAAGTCGGCCGTACTCACGCGATTCGCATGGCGGACTTGATCGAACCGACGCGCGACGATCGGATCGGCACGGTGGCTGAGCAAAAGGTCGCTTCACTCACCGCGATGGGGGCCAGCGCAGAAGACCTGGCCGCGATCGCTCCCGAAACGGTCGTCGCCCTGGCCGCTTCTTGGGCACAGCGGTTGGACGGAATGATCGGCGATACCACTGACATGTTGTTGGACGCGGCGGAAGCCAACAAGAAGATCTTGTTCGAAGGTGCCCAGGGTGCCCTGTTGGACATCGATCACGGCACGTTTCCTTTTGTCACCAGCAGCAACAGCAGCGGCGTGGGAGTTTGCGCCGGCGCTGGTGTGCCGCCGCGATGGATCGATCAAACGCTGGGTGTTTGCAAAGCTTACAGCACCCGTGTTGGCGGCGGTCCGTTTCCGACCGAACTGCATGATGAGACGGGCGAGCGGATTCGGAAGTTGGGAAACGAATTTGGAACGACGACCGGCCGGCCGCGCCGCTGCGGTTGGTTTGACGCCGTCGCCGTTCGTTACACGGCGCGGTTAAGTGGTGTGACGCGGTTGGCGCTGATGATGATGGACGTGCTGAGTCACCTGGACGAATTGAAAGTTTGCGTGGCTTACGAATTGGACGGAAAACGGATCGAGCGTTTGCCCAGCCACGCCGACTTGTTGCGGCGATGCACGCCGGTTTACGAAACGTTCCCGGGTTGGAAGGAGCCGGTGGACGATGTCCGCAGCGTCGATCAGTTCCCCGCCGGCGCGCTCGCCTACGTCAAACGGATCGAGGAACTGGTGGGGATGAAAGTGGGCGTGTTGTCGGTCGGTCCTGACCGAGCTCAGACGATCTTCACCGACGCGGCGGCCGAGCTGGCTTTGGAGCCGATTGGATAAGCGGTCATGAGCGACACGCCTTGCGACGTTCCCGCTGAACATCGCCCCCAGCACATCGCGATCATCATGGACGGAAACGGCCGCTGGGCGGAGGCTCGTGGTCTGCCCCGAATCGAGGGGCATCGCCGGGGCGTGGCCACCGTTCGCATGATCAGCGAAACGGCCACCGAGTTGGGGATCGATGCGGTGACCCTCTATTGCCTGTCCAGCGAAAACTGGAAGCGGCCGCAAGCAGAGCTTGACTTCCTAATGCACCTGCTGGAGCAATACCTGGTCGAGGAGCGTCGCACGATCATGGACCAGGGGCTGCGGTTGAAAGTGATCGGTCGCCGCGATCGGTTGCCACAAAACGTGCTGGCCGAAATGAACCGCACGTTGGAAATGTCCGCCCAAAACGATGGGACCAACCTTGTCTTGGCCGTCGACTATGGTGGCCGCGATGAAATCACTCGAGTCATCAGCGATTTGCTGGAAGAAATCGAGGCAGGATCGCTGGAAAGATCAAGCATTCGCGAAGAAACGATCACCGACCGGCTCTACACCGCTGGGTTGCCTGAAGTCGACTTGATGATTCGCACCGGCGGAGAAAAGCGAGTGAGCAATTTTTTGCTTTGGCAACTCAGTTACGCGGAATTGTGGTTCACCGAAAAATGTTGGCCCGATTTTGACCGAGACGATTTTGTCGATGCCATCCGAGACTTCGCTTCGCGACAACGTCGTTTCGGAGGCATTGTCGGCGAGTGATCAAGCGGTCGGCGCAGCACTGAAAACGGAGAGCTGAAAACGAATGCTAAAAGACCGGCTGTGGACATCGGCGATCCTGATCGCCGTCGCATTGGCACTGATTTACCTGGATGCAAACTTTTCTCGCGACGGTGCGGAGGGGTTGTGGTTGCTGCCGCTGCTATTGTTCTTTTCGTTGGGAACCGCCTGGGACATCTCGCATCTGCTTACCGGCAGCGGGCATCCGATTGACCGTCGCTGGACGTTGGCTGCGACGCTGATCGTGTCGGTTTCTGCCGGCGTGCCTCTGCTATGGCAGTTGTTTGGTGAAAGCTATCCGACAAACTGTCCAGTCGGCCGGCTGGGTTGGATTGTGCTCGGCGGCGTGGCTGCAATCTTTGTCATCCTGTTGGCCGAGATGCGTCGGTATGGAACGTCGGACGAAAAGAAGGGTGCGATTGAGCGCACCTGTGCAGGAACATTTGTGTCGCTGTATGTCGGGTTGCCGATGGCCCTGTTGGTTTCGCTGCGTTGTCTTGGCGACGGCAACTGGGGTCTGGCGGCACTGATCACGATGCTTGCGGTCACCAAATCGGCTGACGCGGGCGCCTATTTCACGGGAAAGAGCATTGGAAAACACAAACTGGTCGCTCGGCTGAGTCCCAAAAAAACGTGGGAAGGATTGATCGGTGGCATGGTCACCGCCTCGGTTGTTGCCTACGTCCTGCTCCGTTGGGTTTTTCCGGCGATCGCCGGGGCCACATCAAATCCTCCTGGCCAAGTCGCGTCGATCGCGATTTTGACTCAGCCGTTGTGGGCCGCGCTTCTGTTGGGGCCGGTCCTGACGTTGTCGGGATTGGCCGGAGATTTGGCCGAGTCGCTGGTCAAACGGGATGCAGGAGCGAAAGATAGCGGAAGCTGGTTGCCCGGATTGGGGGGGGTATGGGACGTGACAGATTCGCTGATTGCGGCGGTCATGCCGGGATTTCTGTGCTTTGCCGCCGGAGTGGGTTGGTGATTAATCGGGATGTTTCTCTCTGGACACCCCAATCTGGGGCTAAATTGGCTTGGCGAGACGGGACGAGCTGATTTTGGGGGTCTTTTCGACGTATAAGCCCCGGTGAGAACGTTTACAATGAGACCCGTCGACTTTTGACACTCACAGGCTACTGATGACCGAAGCCACGCTGTCGATCACCAATCCCGATGAAATCTTGGCGTTGTTCGGGCCACGTGATCAGCATCTCCGCAAGCTCAGGCGACTGTTTGACGTCACGATCACTCAGCGTGACGGCCGAATTCGCATCTCTGGCGAGGGCGAGGATGTGCATCGGGCAACTCGCACTTTGGAAAAACTGCGTCATCTTTCCCGCAAGCAGGGGGAATTGAGCGCCGGTGATGTCGATACGGCCGCATCGGAAGAAGGCGCCGTGATCGATGGTGCCTCGCCCAAGGCGTTGGGCGAGGAGATCGATATTCAGCATGCCGGCCGCCGCATTCGACCGCGGACGCCGGGTCAGGCAAAATACGTCACCGCGATTCGCAGCCACGATTTGACCTTCGCCACCGGTCCGGCCGGCTGTGGAAAAACCTACCTGGCCGTCGCCGCGGCGGTGGAGGCTCTGAAGGCAGGGCACATCCGGAAAATCGTGCTCGTTCGGCCGGCGGTCGAGGCGGGGGAAAGTTTGGGGTTCCTGCCGGGCGATTTGCGGGCCAAACTGAATCCCTACTTGCGTCCGCTGATGGACGCATTGGGCGAAATGGTCGACTATGACCAGGCAAGAGGATTGATGGAACAGGACGTGATCGAGGTGATTCCGCTGGCCTACATGCGAGGCCGTACTCTTAACGATGCATTTATCATTCTGGATGAGGCTCAGAACACCACCGTGGCGCAAATGAAGATGTTTCTGACCCGCATGGGGGAACGGAGCAAGATGGTCGTCAGCGGCGATGCGACGCAGCAGGACCTGCCGCGAGGGGTGACCAGCGGGCTGCGCGATTCGCTTCGGCGGCTGGCTAAAATCGACGGCATCGGAGTCGTTCGCCTGCAGGCGTGCGACATCGTGCGGCATCGATTGGTCCAGCAAATTGTCGAAGCTTACGAGAACGTGGACAACACCGACGAAGTGCGAAACGATCCGAACCGCAATCACGGGGACCACAAGGGCCGGTAAGTGTCGACAAGACCGCGAGTCTTGCCCGGTATCAAGGGAGGTCGAAGCCATCGGTGACGGCTTTGCCGCTTGATCCCGAATTGCCGATCCGCTGCCATGAGTGGCGCAAGTAAACAACGATCGCAAAAGGAACGCATCGAATCACTGGGGATCCAGAAGCCTCGTTTCGTGGAGTGGTGGCAGCGGAGCGACAAGGCCGATGGTGCGATCCGGATTGCCATGGCGCTGGTTGCTGCCGCGGCGATGCTTGCTGCTTGCCGAACGTGGCGGCCCCCTTTTGCCTATCGCACCGGCGAAATCCCTGATCGCAATCTGATCACGCGAGTGACGTTTGATGTGATCGATGTTCAAAAGACCAATCTCCTGAAGGAGAAAATGGCCAGCGAACAGATCGCGTTCTACAAAAATCGCTCGGAACCACTGAACCAGCTCCGCGCGGCGCTGCGAAACCAACTCTTCCTGGTCTTGGACGCGCCGGCGTTTGATCAGTTGAGCGAAGAGGAGCAGAAAGCGTTCGGTGAGTTCTATGAAGGGGACGAAACGGCCGAACCGGATGATTCTCCCGCCGATCGGTTCGCCCTTTTCAAAAATGTGCTGGCTGATGATGACGGGCCCACCAAGGTCGACGAAGCGCTCGGTATCGCCCTGCAAGACAATTACAAGTACGGGTTGTTCCAAGGGCTGCAGCACACGCCCAAGGAAGGCAACCAGGAATTGATTCGCGTCTATCCGTCGGGGCAACCGGACGAGATCCTGTTTGTCGAACTCAGTGACGCCCAGATTGCGCAGGCCAAAGACGGCATCGAAACGAGACTGAAGGAGCAGTTCCGGATTCAGTTCAGCCAGTTCGAGGACGGGGAGTACGGGAAAGTCTCCCAGATGATCTACGACTGGTTGATCGAGCGGTTGCCCGATTTTCAGACGTTGACCTACGACGAGGCGCGGAGCGAACAGGCGCGGGCCGAGGCGGCTGCCAAGATCAAACCGGAAAAGAACACCTACGAAGCGGGTGACGCGAATTCGCCCCTGGCAACGGCCGGTGTTCCCCTGGATGATGAAAACATGACGCTGCTGCGTCGCGAGTGGGAGGGGATCGTTTCTCAGATCACCTGGACCGACATGGTTGCCCGCGTGTTGGCCTACGCCGGGATGATCGCCGCCCTTTATCTGCTTTGCGGAGCTTACATCTTTTTTGTCGACGATCGCCGGCTGCTGCTGGATCGTTGGAAGTTTGCCAAGCTGTTGGCCTTGATGGTCGGCGCGATCTCGCTCAGCTATTTTGCATCGCGTGACCAGTGGCGCGGAGAATTGATCCCACTGGTCCTTGCTTCGATCGTTGCCGCGGTTGTCTACGGCCGCGAGTTGGCTTTGTTGTTGATGGCGGCGGCAAGCATCAGTGTCACCCTGTTTCTGGGCGCTGACCTTGCTGAACTGGTGATGATGGCCGCCGCTTGCACCAGTTGCACGCTGCTGCTGGGTCGCATCCGAAGCCGCACTCATCTGCTGTACGTCGGCGCGATTTCCGCCGCGATCACAATCATGACCGTCGTCGGCGTCGGGATCGTCACCAGCGGGGCGATCCTGAGCAACAGCGTTGCTGCGGCAGGCGACATCGAACCGCTGTACATGGGGCCGCGGTTCGAGGCGGTCGTGGTCAGTTTGATCGGCGAAGCGTTTTGGGCGGGGCTTTGGATTCTGGTCTCATCCGCGGCAATGACCGCCTGCCTGCCGTGGGTAGAAAAAGCCTACGGCGTGCAAACTGACCTGAGCTTGCTGGAGTTGGGGGATGCCAGTCATCCGTTGCTGCGACGATTGGCCCAGCGTGCACCGGGGACTTACAACCATTCGATCAACGTTGCCTCGATTGCCGAAGCGGCTGCCGACGCCATCGGGGCCAACGGATTGTTGGTGCGCGTGGGAGCCTACTTCCACGACATCGGCAAGATGTTCAAGCCGGAATATTTTGTCGAAAACCAAAGCGCCGGCGTCAACCAACATGATTCGCTGCAGCCGGCGATGAGCACGCTGGTGATCATCGCTCACGTCAAGGATGGTGCCGACTTGGCCCGTAGCCACCATCTGCCCGCGCCGATCATCGACTTCATTTTGCAACACCACGGAACCACGCTGGTGGAATACTTTTATCGCGAGGCGGCGCGGCGCAGCGAGGAAGATCCCAACGGCGAATCGGTCAGCGACAAGGATTTTCGTTATCCCGGTCCGAAACCGCAGACCTTGGAAGCGGCCGTCATGATGTTGGCCGACGCGGTCGAAAGCGCCAGCCGAACGCTGGTCGATCCCACGCCCGCCCGCATCAAAGGTTTGGTCGATTCCATTGCTCAAAAGAAAATGTCGGACGGTCAATTCGATGAATGTGGATTGACCTTCCGGCAACTCGATCGAGTTCGACAGAGTCTCGTCAAGTCTCTTACCGCCATTTATCACGCTCGTGTCAAATACCCCGGACAACAATCGGCCTGAGTCGGGTCGATCCCATCCCATTGCAGTCGAAACGAATGTCGATTCGTCGGTCGGCGAACCGATCGATACGGCTAGAATCTCCCAGGCGGTTCGGGCGGCGGCAAATCATCGCGGTTTTGGTGGCGGCCGGATCGGAGTACGCCTCACCGATGATGACACCATTGCCCAGCTGAACAACAACCATCTAGCGCACGACTACCCAACCGACGTGATCAGTTTTGACTATCGGGCGGAGCATTCATCGTCGCTGCTGGACGGAGAGATGGTGGTCAGTGTTGAAACGGCGCAGCGAGAGGCCCGTCGGATCGGCTGGCCGGCGGAATATGAATTGTTGCTGTACGTGGTGCACGGCACGCTGCACGTGACTGGAATGGATGACTTGGACGCAAAGGGGCGAGCGGAAATGAGGGATGCGGAGACGGCGGTGATGACCAGCCTTGGTATCGACGACATCGCGCGGTTCGGTGCGGATGTCGCGGTCACGATCGATCGAGAATCGGAGGAGGTCTCGTGAGCGCGACGGGCTGGTGGATCTGTTCTTGCGTCGGCTTTGTGCTCAGCGGTACCGGTGGTCTGGGAGGCGAGCTGCTCGACCGCTTCGCCGGTCGGCCCCTGGAAGCCTACTGTCGGTTGAAGAAAAACCGCGAACGTTTTGGCGCGGTGCTTGATCATCAGGACGCGGCCATCCGGGGCAGTGAATACTTGCGGATGATCGGCACGGTTGTGTTTTTGATTGCCGGCACCGCCGCTATTTTTGCGATCGACCAGTCACCGACGCCGCTTCGATTGACCGTTTGGGGCGTTTGTTCCGGCGGTCTGATGATGATGATCCATGTCTGGATTCCCGCCGCGGTCACTCGCTTTGCCTCAACTCAGGTTCTCTATCACACGTGGCCGTTTTGGTGGTCGCTATCGACGTTCATGCGACCGCTGGCGGCGCCCGGAGAATTGGTTCAGCTGGTCACGCGGCGACTCACCGGTACCGCCGAAAGCGACGACGAAGAGGAAGAGCAACTGGAGGACGAAATTCGCACGATCGTTGCCGCGGGCGAGCGAGAAGGTTTTTTTGGCCCCGGTGTTCGCGAAATGATTCAGGGGGTGATGACGCTTCACGAAGATACCGTCGGGCACATCATGACACCGCGCGGTGATGTCGACGCGATCGATTCGTTAGCGAATTGGGATACCGTTTTGAAAACCGTCGTCGACGCTGGCCGTACCCGTTTTCCAGTTTACGAGGGAACTCTCGATCACGTGGTGGGGGTTTTGTACGTCAAGGACCTGCTGCCCTTCTTGGCGTCCAATCAGTTGGCCGATCAATCGCTGGCCGAGATCATGCGCCGGCCCTGGACCGTACCGGTCGATCGCAGTGTGGAGTTGTTGCTGCGAGAATTCCTGCACAGCCGGTCGCACATGGCGATCGTATTGGACGAATTCCAGCAGACAGCCGGTGTGGTCACGATCGAAGACGCGTTGGAAGAAATCGTCGGTGAAATCGTCGATGAATCGGACGAACACGAGGAAATTGGAATTGTCGTGATCGACGAAGCGACGGTCGAAGTCGACGGGCGAGTGATGATTGACGATCTGAACGAGACGGCCAACTGGGATCTGCCCGAGAGTGACGATTACGAAACGATCGCCGGTTACGTCCTTTATAACACCGGCTTGATTCCCGAAGCGGGCCACCGGCTGTCGATCGGCGACGCGGAAATCGAAATTTTGAAGGCCAGCAATCGCAAAATCGAATCGATGAGAATTCATCGCACGCACCTGCACGACCAAAAAGCGGGCTGACAAGCGAGAACTCGGACAAAATTGCACACGCGTAGCGATTTCGGAGAAATCACCGACGGGGGCCGCTGATTGTCGCTCGCTGGCGACACGGCTACACTGCTGGAACAGGAAGAGAAAAAATCTTGCGTCCGTCCAATCCTACGCCCATTGAGTCCTGATGAGCACCACAGCCAACTTGGAACTGCAAAAAACTGACTCGGTCCGCCTGAATTACGGAGAACAAGAATTGGAATTGCCGGTTGTCGAAGGCTCGGAAGGCGAACGGGCGATCGATATTGCTCGGCTGCGGGCGGATACAGGCCTGATCACGCTGGATGAAGGTTTTGTGAACACCGGCAGCACGCAGAGTGCGATCACCTTTCTCAATGGTGAACAAGGTATCCTCCGCTATCGCGGCTATCCGATCGAACAACTTGCCGCCCAATCGGATTTCATCGAGACGGCTTTTCTGTTGATCTATGGCGAGCTGCCCACGGCGCAGCAGGCGTCTGAGTTTCGCGCCGGCATTCGCGAACACACCATGATTCACGAGGACATGCGTTCGTTTTACAACGGATTTCCGCGTGATGCCCATCCGATGGCGATCCTCAGCAGCGTGGTCGGGGCGCTGTCAACTTTTTATCAGGATTCGATGGATCCGAACGATCAGGAGCAGGTCGAAATTTCGATCTACCGGCTGCTGGCCAAGCTGCCCACCATCGCCGCCTACAGCTACAAGAAGTCAATGGGGCAGCCGTTCATCTACCCCAACAACGATCTGGCTTACTGCGAAAACTTCCTGCACATGATGTTCGCCACGCCGGCTCACGAATACCTGGTCGATCCGGACTTTGCCGAAGCGCTCAACTTGTTGCTGATTGTCCACGCGGATCACGAACAGAATTGCAGCACGTCGACCGTTCGCATGGTCGGCAGCAGCAACGCCAATCTGTTCGCTTCGATCTCCGCCGGCATCGGCGCGTTGTGGGGGCCGCTGCATGGCGGTGCCAATGAGGCCTGTGTCAACATGCTGGAACAGATCGCTGCCGACGGCGGCAATGTGAAGAAGTATGTCGACATGGCCAAAGACAAAGAGAACGGATTCCGATTGATGGGATTCGGGCATCGCGTCTACAAAAACTTTGATCCCCGCGCCACAATCATTCGAGCCAGCTGCGACAAGCTGCTGGCCAAGCTTGATTTGGACGACCCGCTGTTCGAGGTGGCTCAGCAGTTGGAAGAGGTCGCGCTGAAGGACGAGTACTTCATCGAGCGAAAGCTTTATCCCAACGTCGACTTCTACTCCGGCGTCATCTATCGCGCGTTGGGCATTCCGATTCAGATGTTCACGGTCCTATTTGCGATCGGACGGCTGCCCGGTTGGATCGCGCATTGGCGCGAAATGCATGCCAACCCCGGCAAGCGGATCAATCGCCCGCGTCAGATCTACACCGGCGCAACCGAACGCGATTTCGTCACCATCGAAAAGCGATAAATCCTGTAGACCGACTTGTCCCAAGTCGGCGAATCTGTCGGCGACTTCTCCGAAGTCGCTACGCGCAGCCAGTTCGGAGAACTGGCCGACAGTAGCGAAAGTCGCCAAGACTTTCGGCAATTTCCCTCGCCGCCGAAACTCTTAGCGAGTTTCGCTACCCTGAAATCCAGCAGAACCGGCCGACTTTCATCTACGCGGCTTCGTCCAGCGCTTCGCACGCCGATTCGACGGTCGGGTACATATTGAACAGCCGATCGAAGTGAACGATCCGCAAGATTTCTGCGATCACTCCTTCGATGTGGGCCAACTTCACTTCGCCTCCGCAGCTTTTTAGCCGCGAATGAACTCGCACCAGCGCCCCCAGGCCAACGCTGGTCACATGCTCCAGTTCGCGGCAGTCCAGCACGATCTTGGACACGCCGCCAGAGATATGTCTGGCCAGGCAGTCAATCAGAAACTCGGCGGTATGGTCGTCCAGGCGGCCGGTCAATTCCAGCACGAGAATGCCATCGTCGACCCCCGTCGTGTAGGTTTCGTAGTCAATCATATTCGCGTCTGCCAAATCTCAGGACGCCCCGCCTTCGCCCTCTACCATTCTAGTTACGCAGGAAGTTCCGTTTTTGGTCGGCACCTGGCCATGGTTGAGCGTGTAGCGAACCAGGCGGGGACGTGCTAGCTTGCGGTACAATCCAATTTTCGTTTCCCTGAGCGGGAATGGACATGAAACCGGACATCACAACGAGTTCTCACGATCCATCGGTAGCCAAACCAGAAGTCAAATCTGCAACCGCGCACCTCGTCTCGTATGTCTTGCTCAACGCTGCGTTTGTTTTTCTGGTCGCCACTTGTCACAGCTATTCAGAGGGTGCAATTTGGACCAGCGATAGTGGTCCGATGGGAGAGATACGTTGGGTTTGGGCATGGTCGCAGAGCATCCTGATTTTTGCTCCCTCCCTCGCCATTTACTGGGGTCTGCGGCCATGGTTTCCAAAGTTGTCTCGTCGCCTTGCCGTGGCAGCCGTTCTGCTTTCATCGGGGCTCTATTTAGTCGACCTGGCCCTGATCCTCACCATACGAGAGCATTTGATCTCGAACGTCTTCATCAACCTGCTTCAGTCGATCATTCGATTCATTCACCTGTATATCGAATGGTGGCAATGGGGGGCCGCTATTGGCGGTGTCGTTGTTTGGCTGGGATTCCAACGATTGCTGTGGATATTCAGTGAGCGCAAGTCGACACTGGCGGGCTGGTTGGGATACCGGGGATCGATCATTGCGTCTGTCAGTTTGGCTTGCTTTGGTGCACTGGTTTGCTGGTCCACCGAATGGCAGTCGGTGCGCGCCGATATGGTGTTGGCGTGCGAACGCCATCCACTAACGTCCTGGGGAGGCTTTCCGGCCAATGGTACGCCGGCCTTCGAGTCTCAATCGTTCGATGCCGTGCGCGGTACCACTTGGTTGTTGCATCGTCATCTGAAACAGCAAGACACGATCGAGGTGGTTGCGCAGCGGATTAGGGCTAGTTTTCCGAAAGATAAGACTCTGTTATCGACTCGCGATCGCCCGGACGTGCTGGTCGTGCTCACCGAGTGCTTACGTCCGGACGTGATCACGCCCAAGACCACACCAAACTTGCACGCGTGGTCTCAGGATGGCCTGCGTTTTCGGCAGCATTACTCGTCCGGCAACTGGTCCTGTTTGGGATTCTTTGGGCTGTTATACGGAGTCGATTCATTTTGGTACCAAAACGCCACCGACCTGCCGATGGGTTTGGTCGATGGATTGGAAAACCTGGGATACCGCACGGGCATCTTTGCTCGTACGGACCTCTCCCAGATGGAAATGAACAAATTCTGCAACCTGGAATACTTTGACGTCGCGGACTTCGGTGATGTGGAGGAAGGAAGCCTGGAATCGGATCGTCTGTCTTGCCATAACGTTGCAAAGTTCTTCGCTAGACAAGAGCCTTACACGATGGAACGCGATAAACCACGGTTCGCTTTTCTTTATCTCTATGCTCCGCACAACCGATTGAGCGAACCTGTTGATCGCATTCATCGAGACAGCGATCTGATGGATCCTGCTTCGGACGCTCCGCCATTCAAGTGGATCGAGCATCAGCGACGCAATCGTGAAAAGTTCGTCAAATTTCTTGATAGCGTGCATTTTGTGGATCGCGTCATTGCGCCCCTGCTGAGTGAAGACCGCATCGTGATCGTAACCGGGGATCATGGCGAGTCGTTTGGCGAAGATCATCGTTTCATGCATGGCTCCGCACTCTCTGAGATTCAGATTCGTGTGGCCGGTATGATCAACGGCCCTGGTGTGCCCCACCGCGAAGTGTTTCAGCCCACGAACCATTTGGACTTTTGGCCGACGATTTTCGAGCTAGTGACGGGGCAACAAATCGACGAGGAAGTTGCATTCGGGACATCGCTTGTTCGTGGGCCGCCCGGCGGACGGATGATCAGCGTCGGTGAATGGAAGACGGACCGGATACTGGTGGTCAAGCCAGATCGTGCGCTCGATGACCCTGTGTTGGGTTATCAGGGGTTCTTCAACTTGTCACGGAGCATTCTCGCACCTGGCGGTCGTGTCGATACCTTTGCCAACTTGTATTCGAACGCCCCCTACCCTTTGGCTCCGCCCACGAACAACTTCCATGGCACAGATGTTTCGCCTACGAGCGGCACGAGCTTCGCGGATGTCCCTTGGTTTTTGGATCATCTGGAGGATCGGTTCGGACACGAACTCGCTTCGATTCCATCGGATCCCGTGCCAATGCTTCGCAAACTACTCCAGGATGACGACATCGTGATTCGGGTTCGCGCATTGGCGATGACGCGTCATCTTGGTCGGCGAGGCATCGCCTGTTTGGACGTATTGCGTGATTCCCTGGACCACCCCAGTTTGCTGATTCGTGACGAATCGTTTCGGTTGATTCAGTCGCTTGAGCGTTGGAAGGTTACTTCTCAAGAGGAAAAAGTTCTCGATCGTCAGCGTCGACAACGGTCATTCATCGAAGAGTCTTTTGACCCTCGATGACGCTGGCTAGAAGTAGGGCCGGTTCCACCGGCCGAGACGATGAAGCTCTCTCTCGTCCGAGGCGATGGTGTGGTTCACCAGTGCAGCTTGCGCTAAGGCGTTCGAGATAGCGGACGATGCGACCGAGGCGAGTTCCAGAATCGCGAAGCGATGGTAAGTGTTAGCCTTGGACGCGAGTCCAAGGTCAAAATAGCCAAAACACATCGAGTCGCGCAGCGACGGCAGGAACTTCAAAGACGTATCGCTCGTCGAACTGCCCCTGCCGTCGCTCCGCGACTTCCGCAATCAACAAAATCCCTCCATGGGACTTGTGTCCCATGCTACAGCATATCGTTGCTTCGCAACTGCTCATCGTAAAAGACAAATCCGCGTCGGCCGGACAATCCTCTGTTCCAAAAATCGCTCGGCAAGAAGGCGGTGCAGATGACCAATGCGGTTTATGGGTTTCGATGCAGCGGTGTTTTCGCCGATCACCGAAGCACTGAACGAAAGATCAGTCGTGCGTTTGAACTATTCAACCGAGGAGAGCTACTGATTCTTATTTCCCGCGCCGGTGTGAGTTCAAGACAAAGCGGCATCAAATATTTACACTTACTATTTCGTGTTTTCTTGGGAATACTTAGCAGACACGTGATCGGGTGTGGCTTCTGTTTAATGAGGAGGTGAATGATGCCGCGAGTTTCTATCCAGGAAGAGCTTCAGCGAATGTCAGATTCGTTTGAAAGAAGCGCGTCAGGATTGCTTAAGACTACGTCAGTTGAGAATTTGACGTTCGAAAAGGGAAAATATCGACTGCTTATCGCGAAACCCTCAAAGCGTCTCGCAGGATTGCTGACGGTTGATCGCGAACTCGCAGTGCTCATTACCAGTTTTACGGAACTTCAGGCTCGAACGACGCGGGCTCTGCGAAAGGCGATAGATAAATCCGCAGGTAGGCTTGAGGCAACGGTCGCAGTCGTAATCCACAAAGATGCGAAAGGTGATGCGAAACTGAAAAACTGGGGACGCGAATCGGGGATTTCAATTCTTCCCGTCTACTTTGAAGAATCGCTTCCGATGGGCGTGAGCTTTGAGAGACTACTGTGTTATGAGATGTACTCACACGATCCGTTTGACATCACTGGCCCTGTTTCCGGAGATGCTCACTTTTTTGGACGACGATCTGAGGCACAAGATCTCGCGCGAGCCCTACAACATCGCCAAATTCGATCTGCACTGGGAATTCGCAAGATCGGGAAGACGTCGATCATTAACCGTGTTGTAACCGACATACGTGAGAATCACAAAAGTCTTTGCATTATGGTCGATTGCTCGAAGGACCAAATGTGGAACATGACTGCATCGCAATTGATGTCATCCCGAATTATTCACCAAACAGTGAACAGGAAAAGAGAACCATCGCGTGATCTCCCGCGTTTAACGGGTAACCAACACAAGCCCACAAGCACGGAGAGGATCACGCAATGGGTGAAGGTCAAGGTAACGTTTTTGAGCCGGAATTCAATCGCGCTTTCAAAGTTCAAACCACCGATCATCGGCTGACTTCCAACTCGGGTGTCATTCTCCTACGCGAAGCCGACCATCGCTTAGGGTTGCTCGCCTCGATCGCTCAGCAAGTGGATGATCCCCGGCGACAGGATCGAATCCGATACACGATGACCGAACTGCTGCGAGAACGCGTTTACGCAATGGCCATTGGTTACAACGCCCAGGACGATCTCGATCGACTTGCACACGATCCTGCTTTTCGGGCAGCGGTCTGGGATCGACCTGGCCAAGATGTGGTCTGTGAGCGTTTGGCGAGCCAACCAACTCACTCACGGTTGATCGATATCTTGGCCAGCAGCAGTGGCAATCTCAACGCCATTCGCAATGGGCTCAGTGAGTCCGTCGAGCGGCACCTCAAAGCATCCTCTGGCAGCAGCAGAGTGCGGCATGGCACGATTGACATCGACAGCTTTCCGATCGAGGTTCATGGTTCACAAAAAGGCAGCAGTTACAACGGCTATTATCGGACAACGGTTTATCATCCGTTGGTCGCGTCGTTCTCAGTTGCCGGTGATTACGACAGCACGCGTGAAGGCAAACGACTTGGCAACGGATATCTTCACGCGACGCTTCGCCAGGGCCAGGTTCACACCGCCAATGGAGTCAATCGCTTCATCAGCAATGTGGTGGACAAGGCACGCCGAATCGCTCAGCACCTCGACTTTCGCATCGACGCGGGCTACACGATCGCTCCGGTGCTGGACTACCTGACCAACGAAAACCTGCGTTTTGTCGGGCGATTGAAAACAAATCCCCGGCTCGAAGCACTGGCAGCCGAGCACGTCACTCGCCCCGTCGGTCGTCCCCCCGCCGGAGGCTATGAGTACACTGTGGAGCTTGGACAGTACCAAGCTGACTCGTGGGAGCATAGCCAGCGATTGGTCCTCGTCGTTGTTGACAGCCCTGATCCTGTGACGGGCCAACTGCACTTGGCACCGCGCTACTTTTTCTTGGTAACCAACTGGCGCGAAGGGCAACGCAGTGGTGACGAGCTTCTGGCTCACTACTGTCCTCGAGGAACGTTCGAGGATCGATTTGGCGAATTCAACGCTGCAATTGGGCCGCACTTGTCATCGCAGTCGTTTGAAGAAAACGAAGCAACCATGCTGTTGGCATTGTTGTCTTTCAACCTCAGTTCCCTTTGCCGCATCGAACTGGAGGATGCAGTCGGCGGCTGCTGGGACTTAACTCGATTTCAGCTTTTTATCTTGAAGGTTGGCGGTGAGATCATCAAACACAGTCGTCGTGCGATGTTGCGGATCGCTGAATCTGCTCAGCCGCTTTGGTCAGGTTTGATTGAACGTCTTGAATCTTGGCAGTTACCGGAGTGCTTCTCGCAGCCGACGGCGCGACGGCGTGCTTGGATGCCGCCGCCATCTCATTCGCATCTAAATGAAGTGCTACGACTCTGAGCTGTTCAACCGCCGAAAACACCGTTGGGGGAAAGGGGGCTTTGTGCGCCGATCAGTGGCCAACACCTTCACCGCCGCCGCAAATGCCTTCAATCGAGACAACTCACAGCTAAGCTAAGAACCTACACTGCTTGGTGAATAATTCGGGGTCATCACTTTGCAACACGGTTCGTTCTGGGATTACGAATGATGATGAATATTTGATGGCAGAGGGCGACGATTCACAACGACCTATCGCAGACAGTGCGAAACAACTGACTGAAGCGATCACGCAGGCTTCACGCCCTGTCATCTTTTTCTTTGATGAGACGGACTACATAACTCCTAGTTCGCCGACAGCCGCACACTGGCATTCAGACTTTAACGTTTTCTGGCGGAACCTCCGAGCCGTGTATCAAGAAATCTGCCGAGGTGATTCGGTGCTTTCGCTATTGATTTGTGGCGTTTCGAGTAAGTGGTTCTCGGTGGAATCTATCGACGAAGTTGAGAATGCCGCGTTGTCCATGATTCCCGAAGAATACCTAAGCCCGCTGCCTCGTGGTGCGACAATCGCTATGGTTCGAAAGGTAGGTCGAATTGCCGGCCTACAGTTTGACGACCGATCGGCCGACTTGGTCGCAGAGCATTGCGCTGACATGCCATTTTGGGTTCGCAAAGCAGGGTCCTACATTCACAGGAGTGTTGATGTTGGAGAACGCCCTGTCCAGCTTACGCGAGATCGCGTATCTGATTTGCTGAACAACTTTGTGCGTACAGATGGAGTAACGATTGCACACGTAGCGTTGCGGCATCTTTTTCGCGTCTATCCTGAGCTTGAGGGAGCTGTTCGTAATGTCGTGGACAAGAATACTCAGCCATCAAGGTCGTTGCTTCTTGTGTTGCAGCGCTACGGGATAGTTGACTCATCCGATACATCATCGCTTGCTGGTGACATGATACGACTTGGTTGTGAACTTCATCTTGACGAGCGAGAGCAACAGAAGTCCAAATCTGAGGAGAAGTCAGTCGAGCAAGAAGTGTCTCCACTTGACGAGTGGGCCGAAGAACTAGCGTTAATCGGAAAGCGGCGCAATGTACTTGAGAAACGGCTTCGTTCAATCGTTGTAAATTTCCTACGTGCCGACTTTCTTGGCAGCAGTTCGT
Organism: Rubripirellula sp.; assembly: GCA_965222745.1. GTDB lineage: Bacteria > Planctomycetota > Planctomycetia > Pirellulales > Pirellulaceae > CBDCUW01. The sequence continues at coordinate 2,174,069 of CBDCUW010000005.1, read as the reverse complement.
CAAAGGCAGTTGCGGAACGCATTACCGCAGTAGTCCCTTCAAGTAGACGCAATAAAATATCACATCTCTCCGCGGAGGAAGCGGTGGAGCAGTTGATGTGGAGGGAGCTTGTTGAGCTGATTGCCGCAAAAGAATGGACTTTGTTCTTGAAGCTGTTTGGTGACAAAGGGCAATTCCGCCGTGACTGCGGAATAATTAATGATCGACCAGACGCGCACGCAAAAAACGTTGACCCTGCGGATCTTGCGCTTTATCGACGCAGTTTGAAATCGCTGGAATCGGCTATAGCAAAAGTGCTTTAGCAGCATTGAGTTATCGTTCCTTGGCTTGGATTGCCGAACAGGTTCACGAAAGATGCAAAGGGAATTAAGCGTTCGAACAAAACGAAGTGAAGTAGTGAAGTAGGGCCGGTTCCACCGGCCGAGAAGATTGCGGCCGGTGGAACCGGCCCTACTGACTACTGACTTTGGCTCCCCTCTCCTTCGTTCGAACACAAGTCGTGCTTGTGTTCGAACGAGGGAGAGGGGCTGAGGGTGAGGGAGCCGGTTTCGAGTAGGCGGGTCAGGCGTATTCGAGCCAGCAATGGAAAAGAGACGATTCGAGTGCTCTTTGTCTGGCCCTTGGGTCCTTGTTTCGGGATAGACTGATAGAACCGTGCCAAGTCGCTCGGCCTACGATGGTGACTTCTTTTGACCGCGATGAGGAAATTCAAATGAATCGCGCTTGTTTCATCGGTTTGATTTTGATGGCTTGTTTGATCGCCTGCTACGGTCAACGTGGACATGGTCAGCCGCCCGCTGGGCGGAAAGGTGCGCTGGGAGAGTTGGGCGCGCGAGTGGGAGACCAGCGTGCCAGTCGACAAGCAGAGGTGATTCGGTTGGATAAACGGATTGACCAGTTGCAGTCGAGGGTGCAGCAGCTGGAACGACAAATCGTCGTATTGAGTCAGGCGCCCATCCCCGATGTCGCGGAATCGGAAGCGGCGCTAGCGCTGGCCGAAGCAAGGCTGGCTGCGGACGAGCGGGCATTGAGCAAAGGTTTGATCGAAGAATTGCAGGTGGCCGCTGATCGATACGACGTGCTTCGAGCTCGCAAGCAGCTGGACCTTGCCCGCGCCGCTTACCAGGACCGAACATTGACGCTGGAAATGGACCTCACTTACGCCGAAGGCCGCCTGGCCGAAGTGAACCAGCGCCGGGAGTACTTGGAACGTATGGTTGCCAAGGGCTACACCTCCTCCGACGCTCTGAAGCTTCAGACCAATGAAACCGAAATCGCCCGCAAGCAATTGGAGCAAGCCCACAAGCGTTTGCAGTTGCACAAAAAACAGGGCAGAGGCGAAACGACGGATTGAGTTTCAGGCACCGCCCGGCGTGAATGTAAAAACAAAGTCATTTTCGCGAAAATCGACTAACAGATTGGTACGCTAATCGTTGTACCAGGTAACGTTTCGATACGCGCCGCCGTCGACGGAAACGGCTGGCAATCGGTTCGTCATCGCTCTCTTCCAATCGCAAGGATTCCAAGCAATGTTTGCTAATCGTCTTCTCCTGTTTGCTGCCGTGATCTTGTTTCTGTTGGGGCCGGCAACCGCTCAGCAAGACCAGGAGGAAAACTCGGCACCTTCGGTTACCACATTGCCCTCGATTCCGGCGGCGGTTCACCAAGCGATGCAATCTCGGTCGTTTGATGAAGCAGTCACGATCATTGATGCGGCGATCGCCAAGGACGATCAACAGCACAAAGATTATCTTTTGTACTTGAAAGGACTTGCGCTGACCGAGTCGGCGCAGTTGGACCAGGCGATCGCGGCGTTCGAGCAGCTGGAAAAAGAGTACCCGGAAAGCGACTGGGTCAGCCGTGCTCGGTTTGGCAGGGCCGGCGTGTTTGTGGAGCGGCGTCAGTACATCGATGCGGGAAAGATCTATCGCCAGGAAGCGGAGCGGCTCCTTTCCCATCAGCGCAAGGACGAGTTGGCCGCGATCTACTTGGAGTTCGCCGACCGTTACTACGAAGGGCTTGCAGCCGCTGATCCCTCCCAAGCCAAGCAGCCCGACTACAAACAAGCCCTGACATACTATCGTGAAGCGGTCAAGCTGAAACCGACGCTTCAATTGCTGCAACGATTGCATTTCCGAATCGCCCGCTGCTTGGAGGAAACGGATGCCCATGGCGAAGCCATCGGAGCATACGAACGTTTTCTTGCCGACTACAGCCAGGAGGATCCGGAGTCGGGTTTATCGGCCGCAGTCGAAGCGGAAGCGGAGGCGCGATTCCGACTGGGAGCAGTTCAGTTGGCGGCCAAGCAGCCGGCCGCCGCCCGCCGCACCTGGCAAGATCTTTTGTCTGCCGAATCGATCGATGATTCGGCTTCGCCCGAAGTGGGTAGCTTCTTGGCCAAAGCGGAATATCGGCTCGCCCACACCTACGGCCTGCCCACTCCCAAATCGGTCGGTGATTTGGAACTGGGGGTCGCGGCGGCAGAACGTTTCTTGAGCCGCTATCCCGATCACGAGCTTGCCCCGGTTGCCGAACTGGAAATCGCCAAAGGACTTGCCCATCACAAACGCTTTTCATCGGCGGTCCAGCGGTTGCGCTCGCTGATCGACAATCCACGCTACGAAGCGTCGAAGCAGCTTCCCACGGCGCGGCAGATACTCGGTCTGGCCTACCTTGCCGGCCAACAATTTGACGACGCGATCACTGCCTGGACCGAGTTCCTGGAGAAGCATCCAACGCATCCCCGGTGGCCGGAAATTCAGAAGCGGATTGTTGATGCGGAGTACGCCAAGGCGGAGGACGCTCAAGGCCGAAAGGACTATGCCGTCGCCAGAAACGTTTGGCAAACGTTTCTGAACAAGTATCCGTTGGATGGTCGCGCGCCTCAGATTTTGTACCAATTCGGACACATGAAATATTCCGACGCGGTCCAGCAACACGTGGCCCGAATCAAAGAGGCGCTCGATCGAGGCGATTCGCCTCAGTCGATCCGGGTCAGCGATGAATGTGAAAAACTGTTCTTGGAAGCGATCGCGGATTGGCGGCGGTTGGTCAGCAAGTATCCCAGCACCAACCAAGCGTCGCTGGCCTCCTACATGATCGGCGTGACACTGGAGGATCGTTTGGGCCAGCTTTCGCAGGCCTTGGATGCCTACCGGGAAGTCAAAGGCAATCACGAACAACAAGCTCGCCAGCGGATCCAACGGTTGACCACGCCGCAACTGGAAATCGTGACCGAACGAAAATTCCGCAGCGACGAAAAACCTCGCGTCAAGCTGACCACGCGGAATTTAGAAAAGGTCACCGTCAAAGTCTATCGCGTCGACATGACCGACTACTTTCGCAAGATGCACCTGGCCAGCGGTATCGAAACGTTGGACATCGCGTTGATCGATCCCGATTCGCAATTTGAGCATGAAGTCGCTGAGTATCAGCAGTACCGCCGCCTGGACAGCGACGTCGAAATTCCCGTTGACGGTGTGGGCGTGACGGCGGTCACCGTGTCGTCGGAGAAATTAGAAGTCACCACGATGGTGGTGGTCAGCGATTTGGATGTGATTGTCAAATCGTCGCGTAACGAACTTTTTTTGTTTGCCGAAGACATGCGAACCGGAAAGCCGGTAGCCGGGGCGAGTGTTCTGGTCAGTGATGGGTCGAATCTTTTTGCCGAAGAGGTGACCGATCAAGACGGTGTGCTTCAAAAGAGTTATCAACAGCTGAAAAGCGTCGGTGACCTTCGCGTTTTCGCGATCCATCAAGGACATGTTGCATCGACGGTGAACAACCTGAATGGTTTGGACTTTGCCGTCGGGCTGACGCCTCGCGGTTACCTGTACACCGACCGACCTGCCTATCGCGCCGGGCAGTTGGTCAACGTCAAGGGTATCATCCGCTGGGTCGATCAGGATCGTTTCACGTTCCAGCCGGGCGAAAAATTCAAGCTGGACATCTACGATGCTCGCGGCCGACAGCTGCAGTCCAAAGAAGTGGCCTTGAACGGCTACGGCACGATCAACAACAACCTGATCTTGCCCGATTCGGCGCCTCAAGGTGACTACCGCGTTCATTTGCATCGCGCGTCAACGGGAGCCGACGATGTGACCGGAGCGCTGTCGTTCGAGACAAGTTTTCGCGTTACCGACTACCGGCTTGAACCGGTCGAAGTCACCATCGACTTGGAAAAAGATGTCTACTATCGCGGCGAAAAGGTCAACGGATCGATCGCCGTGCAGTACTACTACGGCACGTCGTTGGCCAATGAAAAGATTCAGTACTCCTTCGGGCCGGACGGCGAACAGGTCACCGCAACGACCGATGAAAACGGAAAGATTGATGTTTCGTTTGAGACTCAGCGGTTCAGCGAATCGCAGCCGCTGACGCTGAGTGTGCAGTACCCTGACCGTGGAATCAGTAGCAGCGAAACGGTTTATCTGGCCACCCGCGGTTTTACGGTCGCAGTCCAGTGGCCGCGGGAGGTGTACATCAGCGGCGAAACCTTTGATTCCTCGTTCCACGTCGCCGATCCGGGCGGCAATCCGGTCGAAACCGATTTGAAGGTCGAGGTGTTCCGGCAAACTCGCGTGGCGGGAAAGCCGGGTGAAAAGTTGATCGAAACACACCAGGTGAAGACCGACAAGAAATCGGGTCGCGCACGTCAAACGCTGTCGATCGAAGAGGGCGGAATGTACCTGGTTCGGGCAACCGGAACGGATCGTTTTGGCAACCGGGTGAGTGGTGAAAAGCGGCTGCGGATTTCCGGGGACAAGGACCATGTGCGGTTGAGAATTCTTGCCGACAAGCATGCTTACGAAGTTGGTGAAACGGCGAAAGTTCGCCTGCATTGGCGGGAGCAGCCGGCGCTTGCCCTGGTGACTTTCGAGGGAGCCAGGGTGCTCGATTATCGCCTGGTCAAACTGAAACAAGGGATCAACACCATCGACGTTCCGATGGTTGCCGACTTGGCTCCCAACTTTTTCCTTTCGGTTGCCGTGATGCAGCGCAATCGATTCCATACCGCCGAAAGCGGCTTTCAGGTTACCCAGCGGTTGAAGGTGACGTTGAAGCCCAGTCGAAAAACATTGCCGCCGGGCGAGGATTTGAGTGTCGAGATCGAAGTCACCGATCCGCAAGGAAACCCGCTGCAAGCCGAACTTTCATTGGCGCTGGTGCAAACCAACCTGCTGAATGTTTTCGGTGACGCGCAGGGAGCGATTGATGCTTTCTTTGGCGCGGGCGAGCGTCGACGATCGGTGCGGCAGATGACCAGTTGCACGTTCAAATATCGACCCGCGACCCGCGCCATCAGCCAGACTTTGCTTGCCGAAGCGGTACGTAACGAGAGGTTGCGGAGAGAAGTTCGGGCGCTGGCCGACACGAGCGTCCAGCATGTTCCTGAGCTGGGAACGATCGTGATCCGAGGAAACATGCGAGACGTCGAACTGCTTGGAGAGGCGGTTGGCCAACAAGATGTTGCCGGAGGCCGCTTTTCGAATTCCAGCAGCGGCGGCGCGGGCGATTGGTTGGCGGATGTTGACGGCGAGATGACGAATGAAATCGCCGAAGCGATGGCCAGTGGTAGCGTGGAAGGTGTTGTATTGGGCGATTTCTTTGCCGGAGGGCTTTCCGAACCACCTCGTGCCGCCTACCAGATGTCTTCCGGTCAACGGATGATCGAAAGGGCGCAGCAGACTCGTGACGAGGCGCCGCAAACCCGTGCCAGGCTCGGCTTGCCACAGATCGAAACCAACAACTGGGCGATGATGGACGCCCCAGCATCTGCTGGCGCACAGGTGAATCGGCAACAAGCAGCAGGCCGGTTCTATCGACAACGTGTCGATGCCTACTACGACTCGTTGCACTACGCTGCACCTCAGCAGGGAGTTGCCGGTCCCGGTCCGGGACTTCTGCCGAACAACGTTTGGTTTGATACCCAGCAACGCGACCACACCATCAACGCGCTGACCGGAAAAGGGCAGTTTTTGGCGATCAATGGCCGGGATCTGCAGGAACTGGAGGAAGCGGCCGAGGGCATTCAGGTGATGCCGGCTATGGCTCATGCCGAAACTGCTTTTTGGGATCCGACCATCGTGACCGACCAGTCCGGGAAGGCCCACGTCGTGATCACCACGCCGGCCCGATCGACGTCGTGGCGCCTTCGTGCCAAAGCGATCGACGAAACTTCGCTGGCCGGCGAAGCGACCGCCGACGTGATCACCAAGAAAGATTTGTTTGGTGATTTGAAACTGCCTTTGGCTTTTACCGACGGTGACAGGGCCGACATCCCCGTCGATATTCATCATTCCCTTCCCGGTGCAAGAGAAATCAAGGTTGTTTTGCAGTTCACTTTGGGCGACAAGTCGACCACTCAAAGAAAAACGATCGATGTCCAGGGACCAGGAATCAGCAAGATCAGTTTCCCGATCGAAATCGAGGATGCGGATGTCGCGGAATTTCAATTGACCGTTTCCAGCGGTGACGATCGCAGCGACCAAACCGTTCGCAGCGCGCGAATTTTGCCTTATGGTTTTCCTGTCTATCAGACGATCGCGGGAACTTCGTCGCAAAGTACGGTGGCAATGATCGAGTTTGAACGTCAGGAAGGCGTCCAAAATCCGTCACTGGAAATCTTGATCGGTTCCAGTGTCAACCGATCCTTGTTGGAAAGCGTGTTGGGCGGCGGCCTGTTTCCGATGGATCGTTGCGGGCTGGTGCCCGGCACGCAGTTAGAACGCAGTGTGTCGGATGTGCTGGGCGGTGTGGCACTGTTGAAAATGATCGGAGATGCCAGGCAATCGGAAACGCCCGAAGCCCAAGCTTTGGCGGGGCGAATCACCGCCGCAATTTCGCAGCTCATCTCCGCCCAGCGAGACGATGGTGCTTGGAGCTGGTCGGGGCGGGCGGAAAATAGCAACCCCGACGTCTATCTTTCATCCCGTGTGATGTGGGCACTTGCCGAGGCGCGGGCAAACGGATTCGCGGTCGCCGCCGATCCGTTCCAGAAAGGGAAATCGTTCTTGAAAACGACCTTTGTGGGATCGTCCGGAGGCAGTCTGGAACGTCAGACGATCCTGCTTCACGCGATGGCCGAAACAGATTGCGCCGATTTTGCTCTCGCCAATCGACTCTATCGCGAACGTAATCGGTTGAGTGATTCAGGGCTGGTGCATCTGGCCTTGGCTTTGTCGGCGATGAATCACGATGAGATGGCGGCCGATCTGCTTCCGCTAGTGAAAGTGACCAGCGATCCGAAAACCGCGAGCAAAAGATCGGCACAGAAAGTGGCCGGGTTGATTCCATGGATGCAAAGCGGGATCGAACTGCGGGCGCTGTTGATGCTGGCCCACCAGCAAATCAAACCGGAAGGTGCGGAAGTTCGGCAGCTTGCCAAGTGGTTGATGGCGGCCCGCGTCGGTTCGCGTTGGCCGATCGAAAAAGCCAATGGTCCCACGATCGCCGCGTTGGCGGACTGGTATGCCCGTAGCCGGCACGTGGGCGAAAAGTACAAGATGACCGTTTCGGTCAACAACGAACCGGTCAAATCGTTCACGGTCGATCCGTCCAAAGAGGGCAGCCGGCGAATCGAAGTGCCAGACGAATTGTTGAAAAAAGGCAAACATCAAACGATCAATTTTGACATCGAAGGACGCGGCAGGTTCAGCTATTCGGCAGTCCTGTCGGGATTCGTGCCGGCCGACCGGCTGCAAAAGACCACCGACGACTGGACGGTAACCCGTCGATACGAACCTGCCAAACGCCTCTTGGACGGCCGGCCGGTACCGCGAGGTTTTAGCGTTGTCAACGGTCCGTACCGTTCGTTCTACAACCCGTTGACGCAGTTGCCCGTAGGCCAGCGGGGCGAAGTGACCCTCAGTCCACGCCGTCGCAACACGACCGGTCGCGCCGGCGAGCAGTACGACTACCTGGTGCTGACCGAACCGGTGCCGGCCGGCTGCACCGTGTTGGATGGTTCAGTGGAAGGGGACTTTGAGCGGTATGAAATCGAATCGGGGCGAATCACTTTCTATATCGGCGCAAAACGCTATCCGGATGATATTCGCTACACGCTGGTCGGCTACGTTCCAGGAACCTACCGGTTGGCTCAATCGTTGCTCCGTAGTTTCTACGATCCGTCGCAAATGGCGATCGCCGACGTGAAAGAGTTGAAGGTTCTTGGTGGCGATGCAAAGTCGGCGGACAAGTATCGTTTGACTCCCGACGAGTTGTATCACCTGGGCAGCAAGCAGCTGGAAAAAGGGAATATCGACGCCGCTCATCGGCACTTGACCGATTTGCTGAAAGATTGGCGGCTTGATGCCAAGCAGTACCAGAACGTCGTTCATTGGTTGTTCCGGACGTCGTTGGAGAAAGACCTGCATGGGGAGACCGTGAAGTATTTTGAGGTGATCAAGGAAAAGTACCCGTCGGTCGAAATGTCTTTCGAAGACATTTTGGAAGTGGCCCTTTCGTATCGCGAATTGGCCGAATACGAGCGGAGCTACCTGGTTTATCGATCGACAGTTCAGGCCAGCTTCGAACGTGAATCGCAAGTTGCCGGCTTCTTGAACGCGCGGGGAGAATTCATCCGCAGTGTCGCCGCGATGGAACGTTTGTTGACCGACTATCCGGCCGAACCGTACATCGCCACGGCCACCTACGCGCTGGCCCAGGAAGTTTATCGCCGCGCTCCCGGTGCCGACGAAGATGAAAAGATGAAGGAAGCGGGATTGACGCGAGTCCACTTGATCAACGGCGCGATCGAAATGCTGGATCATTTCGTGTCGACTTGGCCAAACGATCCGGCGGACGATCAGGCGAGTTTTGCGCTGGCCACCGCGCTGATCGACCTCGATCAATACGAATCGGCGATCGCCCGCTGTGAAGAATATTCTCAGCGATATCCTGATAGCCGGCTGCTCGATTCGTACTGGTATGTGATCGGCTACAGCCATTTCGAGCTGGAGCATCATCAGCAAGCGCTGGAGATGTGCGAAAAGGTTGCCACCGCTACCTTCCCCGTCCCTGAAACGGGAGGCACTCGGACGGCGGACAACAAATGGGAGGCGGTCTACATCATGGGCCAGGTCTACCACAGCCTCGGGAAAGCTGCCGATGCGATCATGCAATACACCAAGGTGAAGCAGCGGTTTGCCGACGCCGCCGAAGCGATCGACTTTTTTAGTCGCAAGGAAATTCGTTTGGTTGAAGTTTCCACGATCAAGCCGAACGATGCGAAAGAAATCGAACTCGATTTCCGCAACATTCCCGAAATCGCGGTGAAAGTCTATCGAATTGATTTGATGAAGTTCGGCCTGATGCAGCGCAACCTGGATCGCATCACCGCGATCAATCTGGCCGGAATCAAACCGTATCATGAGGAGAACGTCTCGCTTGGCGACGGCAAAGACTATCGCGATCGGACCAGAAAACTGAAGCTGCCGTTGAAGGAAGAAGGAGCTTACCTGGTCGTTTGTCGCGGCGAAAATCTTTACGCGTCGGGATTGGTTTTGGTCAGTCCGCTGGCGCTGAGCGTGGCCGAAGACGTCACTTCAGGACGCGTTCGCGTCACCGTCAAGGACGCGACCAACGATCGGTTTGTGGATGATGTCCACGTCAAAGTGATCGGTTCGGCCAACGAGCAGTTTCAGTCGGGGTCGACCGACCTGCGCGGTCTGTTCGTGGCGGACGACATTCAAGGTTCCAGTACCGTGATCGCCCAAGTTGACAAAAACCAATACGCCTTCTTCCGCGGCCAACAACCGTTGCAAGGTGTCGTGCCGCAGGTAGAAGCGGCGGCGGAGGAATTGGAATCACTGAAACTGCAGCAAGAATCTCGGCCAGCGGAAAAAGGGGGCAAGGAGGTCCTGCGAGGGAACATTTTCGACATGAACGGCGAGTTCCAGAAGCAGCAGAAAGGCAATTTCGACGAACTGTTGAACAACGAGCGTGACGGTTTCGCACCCTCCGAAGCGTTCTAAGCCACCAGTAGGCCGACTTGTCCCCAAGTCGGCGAGCGCTTCCAATCCTGGTTCTGCCGACATTTTAGTGGCAACAGCCGCAGCACCCGCTCGTACTTTTACTCGTACTTTCTCCACCGCAGCCGCGAGTACGAGGAACAATGCGGCATTTCGCCTGATCGGCAGCTCGTCGGATACCACTCGAGTTGCCACCAAACTTCATGAGGAAGTACAGGTTTGCCGACTTGGGGACAAGTCGGCCTACGGTTGGGTTACAATCGAGTCGTTTTGGACCCTTTGTGCGCTAAGGCTGAGAATACGATGCGAGCTTCCGATCAATCTTCGGGCCATGTGAATCGACGACGTTATTTGAAAACGACACTTGCTGCGGGAGGGCTGGCGACCGCGTCGGCCATTTCCGCGAAAGCGTTCGCGGCGGGTTCCGATGAGATCAAGGCTGGGCTGATCGGTTGCGGGGGACGCGGTTCCGGCGCCGCGGCGCAAGCGATGTCGACCACTGGCAAGAATGTGAAGCTCTGGGCCATGGCCGATGCCTGGGAAGGCCCGTTGGAAACCAGTCTTAGCTCGTTGTCGCGCGGCCGGGCCGGAAATTCCAAAGTGGAACCGGGCAAAGGGTTTGACGGTGCGTTGGATGTGCCGGCCGAGCGGCGTTTTGTGGGTTTGGATGCTTACAGCCGGATCATCGATTCAGGAATCGACCTGGTCATTCTCACCGGACCTCCCGGCTATCGGCCGTTGCACTTTGAACGCGCGGTCGAAGCGGGCAAACATGTATTCATGGAAAAACCGTTGGCCACCGATGCGGCCGGCGTACGCCGCATTCTTGCCGCATCCGAAAAGGCAAAGGAGAAAAACCTGAAAGTCGGCGTCGGTCTGCAACGTCATCACCAGGCCACTTATCAAGAAGCGATTCGGCGAATTCACGACGGGGAACTGGGAGACATCGTTTCGATGCGATGCTATTGGAACGGAGGTCCGCCCGCCAAAACCGCCATGCCTCGCGAGAACATGACCGAGCTGGAGTACCAGGTCAAAAACTGGTACTTCTTCGATTGGCTGAGCGGTGACCACATCTGCGAACAGCACATTCACAACCTGGATATCTGCAACTGGGTTTACCAAAGACATCCCGTCAGCGCCGAAGGGATGGGCGGCCGGCAAGTGCGCACCGACAAGCGTTTTGGAAACATTTTCGATCACCATGCCGTCGTCTACACCTACGAGGACGGCACGAAAATGCACAGCTACTGTCGCCAACAACCCGGATGCAACAAACTGGTGGCCGAATTCGTGGAAGGTACCAAGGGGACTGCCGAACTGGGAACGAATCGTTGTTCGCTCACCGATCGCAAAGGCAATACGATCTGGGCGTCTCCCAGAAAACGGCCCGAGGGTTATGTCAGTCCTTATCAGGTCGAATGGAACGCGATCGTGGAGGCGATCTTGAACGATCAGCCGTACAACGAAGCCGACTACGGCGCGATCAGCACGATGACCGCGATTCTGGGACGGCTGGCAACGTACTCCGGGAAATCCGTCTCCTGGGACGATGCGTTTCACTCTGAAAAAGTTCTTACCACCGACGCCGAATCTTGGGAATCTCCGGCGCCGATCCAGCCTCTTTCGGACGGTTCGTATCGCATCCCAATTCCCGGTGTCACCAAGGTGCTTTGAAAAAGGATCCCACGGCGATGATGTCCGAAAAGTTCTTTCGCCAGCACCGCCGTTTGACGCGGCGGTTCTTTCTTCGTTTCGGCGCCGCGGGAGTTGCAGCTTTTCAAACGTTACCGATCGCGGCCAATCGAATTTTGGCGCAAGACCTTCCCAGCACCGGGCAGGATCATTCAGACGAAATCTTGCAAGAGGCGATCGACGGCCTGGAACCTTGGCTGACCGCGCAGAACGATTTTCGGGATGTTTCGCGAGGCAAGCCGAAGCCGCATTCGTTGCCGGAAGAGAAAAGGAAAGAGGTGGGACTGACCCGCGAAACGTGGAAATTGGAAGTTGTCTCCGATCCCGATCAACCCTCTCGGCTGCGCAGTCCGTTGACCCAGCAGGAAGGCACGGCGTTTGATTTCGCCCAACTGATGCAGCTGGCCCAGCAACACGCGGTTCGTTTCCCCAAAGTGATGACCTGCTTGAACATCGGATGTCCGTTGGGAAACGGAATTTGGGAAGGCGTTCCCCTGCGCACGGTGCTATGGTTGACGCAGCCGACGCAAGATCTTCGCCGCGTGTTTTATCACGGCTATCACAATGACGATCCGGCGCAGATGTTCCGCAGTTCGCTGCCGGTCGGCCGTGTTTTGGAAGATCCGTTTGGTTTGCCGCCGGTGATCCTCTGCTACAAGTTGAACGGGCAATGGTTGACGCCCGAACGCGGCGGGCCGGTGCGGATGGTGGTTCCGGAAGCTTACGGATTCAAAAGCATCAAATGGTTGTCGCACGTTTTCCTATCGAACCTTCCGCATGCCAACGACACCTACGCCGAAAAGAACAACGATGTCGATAGCCCGCTGAAGACATTTTGTGCCACGCTTTCGGTCCCGGACGAAATCGGCGCCGGCGATCCCATTGCGATCACAGGATGGGCGCAAGCCGGAATCTCAGGATTGGCCAAGGTGCAGGTTTGGTTTCACAACAAGCAAGACCCGTTGCCGGAAGACGACAAGTATTTCACGCAAGCTCCGTGGCGTGATGCCGCCATCTTGCCGCCCGATCAGCAGAACGTTCCCGCAGACACGATGGGATTTGTTGACGGCAAGCCCAAAGGCTGGCCACTACAGCTGACCAAGGCTCATTGGGCAATCCTTCATCCCGGTCTGCCGGCCGGTGAGTACACGCTGCGCTGTCGTACGATTGACGGGCAAGGCAACGCCCAACCGATGCCCCGACCGTTTCGCAAATCGGGACACGCCTCGATCGAACAGCGCCGAATTGTCGTGCAGCCGTAATTCCACGGACCTTCCATCATCGATGCGACTTCGCAAATTCTTTCGGTTCAGCCTACGCACTTTTCTGGTGATGACGACGGTCGTCGCCATCTGGCTGGCGTTTCACCTTCGCGGCGTGCAGAAGCAGAAAGCGGCCGTCGCCGGGGTCTTGGAATTTGGTGGTTGGGCTTACTACGACTTTCAATTTCGCGATGGAAGAATCCTTCCCGGCAATACGGATCTCAATGCCGAGCCATTGGCTCCGGCATGGCTGGTGGATGCCTTGGGAGTCGATTGGTTCCACGACGTCGTCGCCGTCAATCTGTATTACGGCCAGCGCGACGGCGCACCGGTGGTCAACTCACGTTACTCCGATGAAGGAATGAAGTACCTGGCCGATCTTCCTGAGCTGCGAATCGTGTTCTTGGATTACCGGCAGGCAACCGCCGAGTCGATGGTCTATCTGTCGGGAGCCCGCAAACTGGAATACCTGCAAATGGCCGACGTGTTGATCGGCGACGAAGGAGCGGCCCATCTGCGAAACTTAAAAAACTTGCGTTGGCTATCCATTCACAATGCGGGTTTGACCGATCGGTCGATCCACACGATTGCGAGTTTACCGAAACTGGAAAGGCTATCGTTGGGACACAACGAATTGACCAACAAGGCTTTGGAACTGTTGAGCGGACATACGGGGATCGTCCGCCTCAACCTCGGCGGCCCTTCTTGTCGAATCAACGATGAAGGACTTCCGCATCTGGCCCGTATGTCGCAATTGCAAGAGCTAGATCTGGAAGGATCGAGGATTTCTGACGCAGGATTGAAACATCTGGAAAAACTGCCACGTTTGAGAAAACTAAGTGTCGGTGACACCAACATCACCTGGCGAGGAGCCGACACCTGGAAAAAGACGCTTGATTATCCCATTCAATTCAACGGCCATGCGTTGAAACGATAAATGCGACGTCGCTGCCAGCTGCCCTGCTCTACTTGATCGCCACGATGTAGCAGATCCAGCTGGGATTGCTTGGTGCGTCCTCGCCCCGTTCCCACTCGCCGGTGTCTTCACCATCTTCGTCTTCTGTTTCCCAGTAGACGTGACTTTCGGAAAATCCGGCTTCTTGCAGCATCTCGCGCACTTCGGGGATCGTCCAAAACCGCCAATGATATTCAAAGGCGCGTTTCAATTTGCTGCCGTCGTTGAATTTGAAACTGATGTGAAAGCTGGCGTCGGCCGTGACTGGATTGAACGATTCCTGTTTCCAATGATATCGGAATCCCTTTTTCCCTTTCACGATGGTTCGTTTGTCGACCAGGTCTTCCTCGTAGCACTCGCCTCCGCCCATCATGTCCATGACCATGATGCCTTTGGCTTTGAGGTTAGCGCGAGCGATCTTGAAATACTCGATCACCTCTTTGCGAGTCTTGAAGATCCAGAACGAAAAATTTTGCGCTGCTAACACGTCGACTTGCGGACGGTTCCTCTTGCGGACATCTTGCTCGATCAACCGCAGCCGTGCCTGTTGAGTAGATGAAAGCTTGACCAGGTTATGATCGCGGCCCCACTGAAGCGTTTCTCCGCAAAGGTCGACACCGGTGGCGGTGCGACGAGCGTGCGAGGCGACCCACTTGCAGCAGATGGCGAAGGTGCCGCAGAAATCTTCTCGCAGCGAGTAGGGCTTGCCGCGATAGGCCTCGCGGTAAGCCTGCTCGAAGAACTCCACCTCATGTTTGGGCGTCTGCACCGATTTCTGGTAGCAATCGAATTTGTCCGCCTGCTGGGCAGCCGTCGGCCCTTTGGACCCTTTGCGTTTTTTTTTGGAACCCATGAAAACTCGCTTTTACTACGTAGGCCGACTTGTCCCAAGTCGGCGAATCTGTGCTGCCGGCAACTTGTCTGCTGGTCACGTATTCGTAGCCGGTTCGGAGAACCGGCCGACGTGAACCGACTTAGGGCAAATCGGCTATTTTTCCGTACATTTTTTTCCGTTCTGCGTCGCCAGGGGTGTCCGGTTTTATTATCGTTTAGGCCAGTGCGGCAGTTTACTGTCGTGCCGCGTCCGGGGTGTTTTGCCCCAACATCCCGGACGCTCTCTCATTCATTCACTCTGGAATGATATTCATCGACGGCGGCGGTTGCAGCGCCCGGATGAACCACACCACTTTGGCGCTGGCTTGTCGACGAATGAGCGCATCGAAAAGAGCATTGGCGGCGTCGCGACGGAGTTGACTTTGATCGGTCAGATCGTCAAAGGTCAACTTTCCGATTTCGGATTGATGAACGAACACCAAGTGCAGACCAAGTGGACTTCGAACGGGACCGCCCATTTTTCCCGCCTCCGTTTGTCTGACCACGTTCATTACTGAAGCTGGTAGATCGCCGTCGCGCTGGACCCAGCCGACCTTGCCTCCGTCACCGGCTGATCCCGAATCACTATGCTGCCGCGCCGCATCGGCGAAGGCGTTGGCAAGAGAGCTTGCCGAGCGGAGCCCTGCGGCAAGCTCCTTCATCCTTTGTTCGGCAATTCTGGCGGACGATTCATCCTGAGGATCGACGTCGACAAAAATCTGCGAAACCTGCCAGCGTCCGCCGGCGTACTTCGCTTTCTCTTTATTGAAATACAGCCGCAAGTTTTTGTCGTTCAATTGACTCTTCAGATACTCGCTCCATGCGGTTCGCCATCTGATATCGGCTTTCAATGACTCCTCGTCGGCCAGCCGCGACTTGGCTTGCTGGGCGAGACTACTGCCGCGTCGTTTTGCTTCGCTGGCCAGAGATTCGATCTGCCGGTTGACGATCGCGCGAAGTGAATCGCCTCCTTGTTGCTCCAACGACTTCAGCGCCAAATGACGGCGAACCAGCAGGGCGGCAGTGGCTCGCTTTACATCCAATCCGATGCTATTCAGATCGCGCGCCTTCAGACGTTCGGTAAGAATCAAATTCAACTCTCCCAAAAAGATTGGGTCACCATCGATCGCGGCAAACGGATCTTCGGGTCGGTATTGATCATCGGCGGTTACCACCGACGGGGCGGCCAGCGAGATACCGGCGGTTAACAAAAAGAGCAGACGGGTCATCGGAAGGACTTGCACCTGTGTTCGACGGTTCACGGCAGTGGAATATCCTGAATCACAAAGGGAACCTCGTTCGGCACGACGGCGGTCGGCGATTCATACACAAGCGTTGATTGGTTGGCCGTGTCTCCGAGATCGAACAGGTATCCGACTCCGACTCCCGATTCGGTCTGTCGATACACCTCGTATCCCAGGTGATCGGCTCGCGAACCATCCTTTCGCTTGACCCACACTTCGTTTTCGAAGATCCAGTGCCGATGGCTTTCCAGCGATCGATCGGCGTCTTCCAGCTTCACACCGACGCGGACTTCGTGCAACGGGCCGTTTTTTCGCATCGCTTCGATCTCGACCGTCATCGCATCGATCGTCTTCTTGGCCGACGATTCGGACAGCGGCAATTGGAACTGTTGCCGTTTTCCGGGCAACAAGGCTCGAATGATTCCCGACAGCGCTTCGACTCGTTTGGGCTGATCGGCGGGCAATTTCATCGGCATAAAAAATTCGCTGAAGGCAAGGTCGGCGTTGGTATTGATGTCGATCGTATCTCCCGACTCTTGAGGCTTCAGGGTCGCGTCGTCATCCAGCTTTCCTGTCAACTGAGCGATCGGAATGGTCAAGCCGATCGGTGTCAAACGTGGTTCCCAGGAGATTTCCACGGTGATATTCAGCGCGCTCATGTCGGGGTTGTTCAGCACGCGACGCGAAGTGACCGACGTCGGTTCGATTCGATAGACACCCGTGTAGGCCGCCGAATCGACTCGCGAAGTTCTTGATTCGCTGCGATCGACAAGCATCAACGTACCGCGATCGCCGCCGTAAAAGTTGATATCCAATTCGACCTGATCCAGCACCAGATCCACCGCATGCCAGAAGGATAGCGGAGTACTCACGGGCGAGATCGCCAGGGATTCGTCGGCTTGATGTTCAAATTCCACTCCACTGTCACGGCTGATCGCCTCGAGCGCTTCGCCCAGTGTGGAGACTTCGCTGAGGTCAATCACGATCTTTCCCGACTTGGTCTCCGTTTCGGTACGCATCGCTTTGAGCGCTTTGCGGACACGGGTCAGCCGTTCGGCGGCCTCGATCGAAACGCCCGTCTTGGATTCGGGAAGAAACTCCAACGCGTCGGGACCGGCCTCGATCAGCGCCTGCTCGGCCGCTTTGCGTTTGGCCAAACTGGGAGCGTCCAGCTGGTCAACCCATTCCAGCACGTCCGCCTTCAGGTCGGTTCGATCCTCTTCCTGAGCAGGGAGGGAACTGGTGAAGCATGCCAATAGAAAAGCGAGAAAGAATAGACATCGCATTTTCGTCATCGTCCTCAAAAACGGAATCGACTCACACAAGATCGGCTGGTTCCGCCGCCAGGCGACCTTCACCGATTCTAGAATTCTAACCTAGCCTTCAGGTGACTGTTCGACTGAAGACCTCATCGCCCGGCATCGATCATGCAAATTCGTCGTAAGTTTCCGCCAGCGATTGCGCTGCTGGCTCTGGCAACCCTCGGTTTTTCGACTCCCGCCGCGGCTCAAACCACGGGCCTGGTCGAGTTTTTCTCCAGCGGGAAGCTGCAACAGGGGCTGGCGCTGGTCGATTCTGCTCACGAGATGTTGGTGATCGGGCGCGATGGCGGCTTGCACGCGTTGGACCGGCGGGATCGTGACTTGAAGATTCGGCCGATCGAAGGCCGATATCAGCCGGCATCGGCCACGGAGGTCCGCAACGATTTGAGGGCCGAGTTTGGACGTGATTTCGAGGTGGTTGCGACGCGGAATTTTCTGGTCGTTCAACCGAAGGGGCGCGGGGATCGCTGGCCGAAAATGTTCGAGAGGTCTCATCGGGCGTTCGTGAGCTACATGTCCCGCCGCGGCGTCAAAGTTCGCGACGGCCGATTTCCGATGATCGCCGTCGTCTTTCCCGATCAAGCGGCGATGTACGCCGAGTTCAAGAAATTGGACCTGGACGTCAGCCGCGTCGCCGGCCTGTACGCCACTCACAGCAATCGTGTGATGACGCACGACGGAGGTTGGGTTTCGCAGATCGCGTCGACGGTTCGACACGAGGCGGCTCACCAATCGGCCTTCAACACTGGTGTGCACAGCCGAGTCAACGATACACCCAAATGGATCACCGAAGGGCTGGGAGAGATGTTTGAACCGCCCGCGATGACCGATCCGCGAGGTGCCACCCAACTTTCCGATCGCGTCAATCGAAGTTCGCTGCAATTCATCAAGACCACCTATCCGGACCGACACGACCAGAAGTTCACGCAGGATGTGATGGAGCTGATTGCCCAGGACGAGCCGTTCGCAGACAACCAAAAGGTGACGCGCGCCTACGCGGTTTCTTGGGGAATGATGTTCTACCTGGCTGAACGGCAACCCAAAGCGTTTGCCAAGATTCTCAATCACACCTCATCACGGCCGCCATTCACGACCTACAAGCGAACTGAGCGAATCGCCGACTTCGAACGGATTGTCGGAGTCGACACGTTCGAATTCAGCAAACGAGTCGCCTGGTTCCTCCAATCCCTGTAGGCCGGCTTGTCCCAAGTCGGCAAGCCTGCTCCTCGCGCTCTGCTCTTCCTGCGAGCTTTGACGCAAGCAGTGCGTTCAAGCAATCTCACACCCAGGCACGAAGACACCAAGAAGAAGGTGTAAGGTTATTTGCCGGGATCGACGCTTTCGATGTAGGAAACGATCTCGAAAATCTCATCCTTGGTGTATTGATCCAGCAGCGCCTTGGGCATGATCGAAATTGGCGATTGAACCATCACTTCGATGTCATCTTGCGGAACCACCGTCGGTTCGGCTTCCGGACTGGCCAGCAGCGTGACGTTGTCGTCATCTTCCTTCACCAGTACCCCTTTCAACGTACGCCCGTCGACCGTCAGGATTTTTTGCATCGCATATTTTGCGTCGACTTTGTGAGAAGGATCCAAAATCTCCCTTAGCACTCCGACGCGATCGCCCTTCCAACGGGTGAAGGTTTCGGTCAGATCGGGTCCAATCACTCCGCCTTGGCCCTGCACCTTGTGACAACCCGCACAGGACGCTTCCTCGAAAAGCTTCTTGCCAATTTCCGCCGTCCGCCCGCGCATTCCCGATTCGAGTTCGTTCTTCAGATCGTCCACCTTCCAACTTTGGACGAAAGAACGATTGCTGCCGATCGGGTTGGCCGGTTCGACCGGGTTTTTCAACCAGGCATCCAAGTCTTCCACGACCACCATCACGCCGTACATGCGATACCAATGTTGGGGAAAGGTGCAGACGTACGGATACTCGCCCACTTCGGTCGGCGCGGTGAAGGTCAAACGTTCCAGTTTGTCGGCGGGAACCATCTGAGTCGCGTGCAAAACCTTGTCGGACTTGGGCACATACTGCAGCCCTTTCCAACCGCCGTTTGGTCCCGCTTGCAATCCCAGCTGTGCCACTTCTTTCAGCGCGCCGGGGACGGTCACGACCAGGTTGTGAGGCATCAGGTCGTGGTTTTCCAAAATGATCTGCACTGGTCGACCGGCCTCGACGGCAAAGTAAGGAATGTCATACCGCATCTCTTCCTCGACCGTTTTGATCCGGATCACTCGAACGGTCACTGCGCCGAGTCGCTGACGATAGGATCTGGCCGTGTCGGTCGGAAGTTTCGCCAGCAGCTGATCGGCCAACTGCATGGCGTCGATAAACGCGTTGCTGGTACGGTCTTTTGCCGGTGTGGTTTCTGCGTGCTTGACCAACACATCGGCAACCGCCGCGCTCACCTCACCATCTCGCTTGGCGGCGGGAATTTTCAGCAGCGTGCGGACGGCCTGGTTGCGATATTTGGGATCGGCGACCAAAGGCCCGATCAATCGAAAGGTTTCCTCCTGTTTGGCCGGAACAACGGCAAGTGTTTCGATGGCCGCGCGGCGGATATCGGGCGACTTGACATCGTCGATGATCGCCACGATTGGGTCGCGGAGCAAAGAACGTTTGCCCGGATTGGGAATCAGCGACACCGAAGCGAGCCAATCGAGCGTTTGTGGCTCGCTGGCACTTGCTTTGGCCAGCGCGGACTCCACTTGATCGGCGACCACCAATCCGGCAAACCCCGCCGATCGCAACAATCGGCTGTCCGATTCGGTCGCACCAGCCAGCAGATCAACCTTGTCGGCCAATATCTCGCCTGGTTGCCGCAACATCATGCCCGACAATTGCCTGGCCGTACGACGTTGCTGCTGATCCTCCGGATCGAGTTTTTCCAGCGCCGCCAGCAAGACGGTCACGGGATCCGACTTCTCCAACTCCACCAGCGCTTCGACCGCTTCCTCGCGGAACTGTGGCGACATCCCGACCCGGGTCAAAATCGCCGTGTAAACGGGAATGTACTTGGCGTCGTCCGCTTTCCGCTCGACCAGCAGCAGACGCCGGTTGTCCAGACGCTTCAGCTGGTACTCCACGATCCGAGGACTCTTGTCCAGAAAGATCTTCGGCCGCTCGATCGGCTTGCTGTCGCCATCGCTGCCGTGACCATGATCTTGCGCGGAAATCATTCCGACAGCGAGGAGAATCCAAACGCCCGATAGGGCAACACAAATTCTTTGCATCGAAGGATGATTGGGTGGGGTTGGTGAACTTTCGTAAGACGCGCGGCTACTGTTCTAGCCGCCGCATCGTTTCATCCAGCGTGTACTGGGTGTAGTCGTCAACATCGTGTTCTAGCACTCCCAGCGCCAACTCGATGGCGTCGTCGCCCTCCAAGAAACTGACCGCGCGAACTCCCTCCAGGCGGACGCGAGGATGTTTGTCGGCGATACACTTTTCCAGCAACTCTTTGTGGTTGGGAATGTCATCCAGCCAGAACGACAACACGCGAGTTGCCGCGGCGCGGGCACGATGGTCTTTGGCGGCAAGCATCTTTTCGAGCAACTGCGGCTCGATCACGTCATGAGTCTGGAACATCCACAACGCTTCCAGCAGGTGATGTTCGTAGTCGTCATCCGATTCATCCAGAGACGCGATCCACTTGTTCACTGCGGCGATCACTTTGTCGGTGTCTCGTGCCGCCAGTTCGCGTTTGGCGCGGTAGCGGGTGCGGTCTTCGGGGACCTTGAGCAATTCCAACAACGCCTCAATCGGCTCGCCGGCAATCTTGGCCGGTTCCAACAACGGGCGTGTTTTGTGAGTCACTCGCCAGATTCGTCCGTGACTGTGGTCGCGATTTGGTTCGCGCAAGTTGTGTTGCAAGTGACCGATCAACGCGTTGTGCCAATCGATGATGTACAGCGATCCGTCGGGAGCAAACTGGACGTCAACAGGGCGGAAGTTGCCGTCCCGGGAGGAGACGATCGGTTCGACTTCTTTGCCAACGAATCCCGAACCCTCTTCACGCACTTCGTGGTTCAACACCATCCGATCGCCGATGCAGTTGGTGACCAGGAAGTTGCCTTGTGCTTCGGGCGGAAAATGGCGGCTGGAAACCATCGCGCAACCGGCAAGAGGCCGAGTCCGCTTGGGATAGAACGTTGGGAACTTGTATTGCGGATCGCCGCCGGAGATCTTCGAGACGCGGCGATGTTGGCTGCCTCCGGGGTGTTTTAGCGGATGATCGATTCGCCCGCTCAGAGGCGCCGCCCAATAACTATTGCCCGGTGAGGCGTCGCCGATGAAGTTTTGTCCCCAGCGATCGAAGACGTGTCCCCAAGGATTGGCAAAGGCAAAGTTGACGAAGACGCCGAATTTTTCGCTCTTCGGATGGTATCGCCAAATGCCCGCTTCGCTCAACCGAGTCAGTCCGTAAGGGCTTTCAACCTGCGAAAACTTGAACGTGCCCTCCTGAAAATAAAGGTTGCCGCCGGGGCCCCATTCAAAGGCCGCGATGCCGTGATGCGAGTCGGCCGAATCGAAGCCGACCAGATGGCGGACGCGAACATCTTCTTGATCGTCGCCGTCGGTATCCTGGAGGAACAAGATGTCGGGCTGCTGGGCAACATAGACGCCGCCATTTCCCAACTCGAATCCGGTCGGCTGATGCAACCCGCCGGCAAACACTTTGCACTCGTCCGCTTTGCCGTCTTGGTCGTGGTCCTCGAAGATCAACAGCTTGTCGTCCATTTTGGTCTTCGGTTTCCAATGCGGATACGAAGCCATGGTGGCGACCCACAAGCGGCCCTGGTTGTCGAAGTTGAGTGCCACGGGATTGGCCAGTTCCGGAAACTCTTCTTCCGAAGCAACCAACTGGATCTGATAACCCTCGCCCATCTGAAACAGCTCCGCCTGCTCGGCGGCGGTCAGGTAGTCCAACGAACCAAGCTTGCCTCGCTTGGCGTTCGGATCATCCGGGCCCCCGACGTTCGTTTTCGGATTGATGAAGGGCAGCGTGTTGGAATCATCAATCGTCGCGGGAACCGATTCACCGCGTGCCAGCGCCCAAACGCGTGCGTCGCGATTGGCGGTCATTTGATCCAAGATCGCTCGCTCGCGTTCCATCACGTCTTGGTTGTTGTACGTTCCGTCGCTGCCCGCCTTGCCCCGCGTGCCGTAAATCGAATAACCGTTGACGGCGCGGTAACGATGCCACCAATGAAAATTCTTGTCATCGACCGCCGCTTTGACTTTTGCATCGACTTTCGTCGGGCCACCTTCACCGAACAGGGCGGCGTTGAAGATCGGTCCCAACGCCGCATAGCCGTCGGCGTTCAAATGAGCACCGTTCAACGTCAATTGCTGGTTGGACTGCTGGAAGAGTTTCTTGGTCGGTGTGAACAGGTCGACGAACACTGCACCAGTTTGAGCGGCGACCGATTCCAATGCTGCGGTGTAGGCGGCCAGGTTTTCGTTCTCTTGCTTGCCGTCGGGCAGATGTGGGTTGCCGGTGTCTTCAAAGGCGATCGGCGAAACCAAGACGACTCGTGGCGAACCCATTCCATAATCATTCGCCTTGGTCTCCTCCACCAACTTGGTCATATCGGCGGTGAATCTGGCCAGTCCCTTTTCACCGGCGAACGATTCGTTGAAACCGAAAAAGTACAACACCACCGACGCTTTGCTGTGGGCCAGATGGCTATCGGGATCGCCGAAATTCTCGGAGCGGATGCGGTTGTACGGCTCGTCTCCTGGAAAACAGAGGTTGCGGACCGTCAGTTCCAGCTTGGGAAACCGCTGGTGCAGCAACGTTTCCCATTGATTCTGGTGCTGCATCCGTTCGCCCAACGCGTTGCCGACCAAACAGAGGTGGTCGCCTTTGTTCAGTTCCAAACCGGCACCGGCGGCGGTGGTGCCGAAGGCGCAGAACGCGGCAAGAACAGCTGACAAAATCATTCGTGTTTGCATGGGGCTGAGCTGATTTGAAGGAGAATGACGTGGCGAATTTCGTGCTGCAGAAGGCACGGGAGGTGCCGACAGGATAACCCATCGCGGCGGTTTGACACGGGTGGCGAATTGCCGCGACTTCCAGGGGGCCAGTCGAACAAGCGCCACCTGGTTTCTACGGGCGAGGTGGCTGCCGGCATATTTTGATTGCCGGCAGCTCATTTTGCCCGAAATATCGCCAAAAAGAAGTCGAAACCTGCCTAAATCTGCTCTCCACGCCGAATGCAATACAGGTTCTTGTCGGAGCGAATCAGCAGCTGATCGCCGACAATCGCAGGCGTCGCGTTGAAACGTTCTTCCTCGCTGCCCAACTTGTTGATCGCCAGCTCCCGATACTGGGGCTCGGCGGCGATCACCAGCACACCCTCGTCTCGCGTCGTCAGAAACAATTTCTCGCCATCACCGACAATCGAAGCGTAGACCCGGCTGCGAGTCGGCATCCGCTCGCGAAACATTTCCTCCCCGTCGGCGGCCCGCAAACAGAGCGCGATCGCTTTGTCGTGGGACCAGTACAGGTACCCGTTGTGCAGCAGCGGGCTGGTCACGTTCGCCCCGCGCGAAACATCCCACACCAGGTGAGTATCGGTAACGTCGCCCCGCCCGCCGGCGGTGACCACAAAGGTTTTGTTCGACCGGCCGCCGCTGCAATAAAGCGTTTCGCCGTCGGCAACCACGCACGGTACCACGTAATCCTGAATGGCATCGCAAGACCAAAGCCGGCTTCCGGTGGCCGGATCGAGTCCCAGGATCGCCCCCTTTTGATTGAGGATCAGTTCGGTGTTGCCGTTGTTCAGACGAACCAAAGTGGGTGTGGTCCAAGCCCGGGTGATCCCCTCGGTTCGCCAACGCACTTTCCCGGTCGCCTTTTCGATCCCGTACACCGCGTCGTCTTCGATCGAAGCGTTCATGATCACCAGGTCTTCAAAGACCACCGGGCTGGACGCCGCGCCAAATCCGGCGGTCTTGGTTCCCACCGAACGCCGCCACAAGAACTCACCTTCTTGCGTGAAGGCGACGATGCCCGAAGGACCAAAGGCAGCGTAAACATTTTGTTCATCCAGGCAAGGTGTCGGGGAGGCATAACCGTGGTCGGCCACGCGTTTGGAGGCTTCCTGTTCGGCCGGCGCCGGATCGACCTGTTTGTCCCACAAGATGCTGCCGTCGCGAAGCGACAGACAAATCACGTGCAGCCGCAAGTTCGCGCGGTCGCCCGGCTGCTCGGCAACCTGGGCGTAACCGGAGTAGGCGGTCAGAAAAATCTTGTCTCCCCGAACGACCGGACTGCTGGAACCTTTGCCGGGAAGACCCGTTTTCCAAGCCAGGTTTTCCGTTTCGCTCCAAGTCGTCGGAATCCCGTGACCACCAACCCCGGAAGCCGAATCGCCGCGAAACCGAGTCCAACCGTCGGCAAAGCCGCACGGAGCGAAAACCGCAACGGAACCAAACGTCAAAACAACAACCAGCAGATTTCGATGCATGGAATTCTCAAGGTGGCGGGTAACAGTCAACGGCAATGCGACAGCCCTTTTGCGTCAGCAATCCAGGCGATCGTCGGCATTGCCTTCCAGGAGACCGGTTACTTCAGTGTACCTCGATGGCAGTTCCCTGGGTAACCATGACAGGGCGATGACAAAGGAAATGCTCTTGATACCAATGATTCACTTTCACTGAAACTGTTTGACAAAACAACTTTGCCGATGTCCATTTTCCTGTTACTGGGTTGCGGGAAGTTTGGTTGGTCCGTCGATAACGAGGCATTGGCATGAACGGCGATTTGCAGATGAACGTTGCCTCTGCAGCCGAAGTGCCAGCACCACGACAACATCGATTGGGAAGTGTCCTGAGATGGTTGTTGTTGATCGGCAATGGGTTGCTGGGTGCGATCACCGCGTTCTACTGCAGCTTGATAACCACCCCGTGGCTACAGTACGACTGGTGGCCGCTGCTGCAAGTTGCTATCTCCTTGTTGTCGGTCGCGCCGCTGATGCTTGCCTGCGTGGTTGCGGCGTGGGGACCTTGGCGCTGGACCCGGCGATGCCTGATTGTGCCGTCGGCAATCGTGGCCTGGGCGTGCTGTTCCGCAGCCGCCCAGTTGAGCGGCGACCGCGAAACGCATGTCAGCGAACTGCTGAGTCAATTTTTCCGTTTCGCTACCGTCTTTGTGACGACGTCGCTCTGCCTGGTGATGATTGGATCGTTGATGCGGCTAAGGCTGGGGCCTAGCTTCCTGCGTCCTGTTCGCGTGACCATTTTGGGGTTGATGGGAGCGACGACGGTGGTCAGTGTGCTGGTTACCGTCAACGGTTACGTCGATCATTGGGCGTACCAGCACACGGCTTCGAAAGTCACTTCCTATTCACCTTACGATTCCGATCAATTGACGCCGCAATTCTTTCTGCAGCAGGCGATGCTGCAGGTGTTGATCTTTGCCCCCTGCGTCGCCTTGTTCATTGCGTTCAGCGCCGCCAGTGGTTATCGGTGGTCGGCGCGATTGCTGGTCACAGCGCTGCCGATCGGATTTGCGGGATACAACTTCTACACCGCCGACTGGAACGCCAATGTGTTTCCACGTTCTACGGTGTGGATTCCCATCATTGCCCCCGCCATGCTCATCCCGATTGCCTACTGGATCGGCGGAACCGTTTTTCTACTCGATCGGTCCGGATGGCCAATCCACCAAGGGTCGATCGGCAAACGGTAGCTCAGGATGGCAATGCAATTGATGAACTCCCCCGAAATTGAGACTCCGTTGCTTGAGACGCAGGGCGGTAAATAGGGCCCTGGAATAATCTGGCCGAAAACAGGTGCCGCTGACAAACGTAGCGCGGATTGATCAGCCTCGACGGTTAGCGACGTCTGAGCCTGCGTCTTGTGCGCTGGATGGCGGGTTGTGGATCCGTCCACTGAAATGATGGAAAGAGGTGTGGTCGCATGATACTGGCCAGCCAACCAAAGAAAGACAATTCGTCTCTGCCTTGTAACTCACGAAAAGCCCTGAAATCCCGCATGGCATCCCACATCGTGACGTTGTCTCGGTAATGATCAAGCGGTGGTAGCGGTAGGCCCACGAGCCGGTTGTATACCAGGCTGCTCAAGTCGATGCCGGCCTTGGTAACCAGACCGTTGGCAGCTGTGAAACGTGCGTTGCACTCAATTAGCTTGAATGTGTCGTCTCGCTTGTCATATTTGAACTCGGCGTTTGCCAGCCCTCGAAGCCCTGCATGTAAAAACAACCGTAACGCCAGATCTTTGATCCCGCTAACGTGATCCGTCACATGGTAAGTTGCCAGGCCCATGTTCTTTGGATATCGGCGAATGATTTTTTTTGTAAAGTCGAACAGCGGCGTGGCGTCTTCGTCGATGTAAGTGTAGTAACTGCATAATGCGCTGTCTGGTCCCGGAATCATTTCCAACAGCAAGACTTGAATGTCAGCCTCGTTGGCTACTTGAAATGCCTTTAATAGCTGGTCGAAGTTTTCAGCGACAATGAACTTTGCCTTGAAGGCTCGTTGGAAAAGGTGCGACAACACAGGTTTGACGATCAAGGGGTAAACCAGGTCGTCACGCCATCTTTCCAAATCGGACACGGAATCGACCTCCCAAAATCGCGGAGTCGGCACACCAGCCTTCTCTGCAATCTGGTAAGTCGTCAACTTGTCTAACATGTGTTGTTGAGCAGTTGGATTGGACAAGTCTAGTCGATATTTGCATTCCAACTTGTCGCGATGCTGCGTGATTGACTCTAACGCTTCGTCACTGGCCGCGAGCAGCACGGCGCCAGCCAAGTCGTCAGATTCAGTGCCCAATAAGAATTCGACCGCCGCCGTCTGAAACGGAACCTCAGTTGAAATCGGAAGCTCACGGGCGAAACGACTTCGCCCCACATCAGAGTTGCGCTCGTTTAACACGTACACGGGGATCGACCGACGCCCCAAACTACGAACGATCGACAACGCATTGTCGTTTCCGTGGAAAACAATTGCCGGCGGCAGCGGATCGTTTTGGGGGTCGATTGGTCCGTACATTTGCCGATTGGGTTGCGCGACGGCGTTTAGCATCACTGATTCTTGTTATGACAATTTTGGTGAACCTGCTCGCGCTGGTCCTGTTGCGGGGATGACCGGTTCAGGCATGCATCCAGAATCGGGACAGCAACGGATGTGCCCTGCCTGGCTTGATGAATGTAGAGTCCGGGTGCCGTGTTAATCTCCAAGATGACGCCGTTTGTCGCGGACAGGTCAACCGTCAGGTCGGTGGTGACGATGTCCACACCAGCCAACCGGATTCCCATTGCACGCGCTGCACGTCGACCGGTCTGGATCAACTGGTCGCATAGCAAATGACCGACGGAAACGTTGTCGGCTGCTGCGTTGTCATTGATGACGGTTTTTAATCTCACCGACTGTCCGCTATTGGGAGTGTCGCGCCAGGAAAGACCTTGTTCAGCGAGCGTCGTCTTCATGTCAAGGTCATGCTTCAGGAATACCTGGGCCACACGCGTCCCGCGATCACGACGTTCGCGATTCGCGTCTTGAACGAGTTGCCCAATGGTCGAACGCCCGTCGCCTACGACCGAAGGTGCTTGCCGCTGAACCGCATCAAGCAAACAGCCGTCGAGGAACAACAGTCTTACGTTATGGCCGGGGATTTGCTCCTCGATTAACAGTTCCGGGCCGTAGGCAGCAGCCCGCATCGCCGACTTAAATAGTTGACGCCTTGTTGTGATGCCTGTTGTGACACCTGCACCTGCGCCCGTGCCTGCAGCCGGTTTCACGACGCATACCCCGCGTGAATGGAGGAACTCGCGCGCTCCGTTAAGATCATCCGAGGCAAACCGTTGGAAGTCCGGACAGGGGATTCCATGCTCGGTCAGTGTCTCGTGGACTAACGGCTTGTTGCCTGCCGCTCGCAAGGTGACGGGCCCGTCAAGGTCGGTATAGTTCCGAAAAACTCTTGCGACATCTGTGCCCCGCGAGATTGTCAGTAACTCGCCGTCTGTACGCATAACCGTCGCGCCGATTTCCCTCGCAGCCTGTTGCCAAAGTTCACGGTAGAATTCAGCCCGTTGCTTCTTTTCGGTGCGCGCCTTGCCACTCAAACGTCCGGACAATTCGCGCGCACGCGAAGCGGATGCCAAGATTTTCAGCCAGGTGGACAAGGGTGTCTCCGTTATGCCTGCGAGGCGGCCCGCGGTTGATCCGAAATGGGGCAATCTGCTTCGCTGAGAAGATCGTCGACCCAAGCCATCGAAAACGTACCTTGCGTAACGGACGCCAGATACGATTCGAGCCGTTCGCGATGGGCATCCAAACGGTCAAGTATTTCTTGCACGTGAAGATTCGGGACGATCACGATGCCCGCGTCATTGGCGACCACCAGATCTCCTGGATTGACAACAACGCCGCCACAGCTGATCGGATAATTGATTTCACCCGGTCCCCGATGAAGCGGTCCAACAGCCGTCGTGCCGCGCGCAAACACAGGAAAGTCAAGTTCATCGATAGCAGGCATATCACGGACAAGTCCGTCAACGATGAACCCTGCGATTCCACGATGTTGGGCTTTCGCACAGATCAGATCCCCGAGTACTGCATTCATCGATCGATCCCCGTGGGCGTCAACGACGACGACGTCACCCGGTCGAGCGATGTCAAGCGTTTTGTGTACCATCAGGTTATCCCCGGGGAATACACGTGCAGTGCAGACACAACCGCACAATGTTTGTGCCTTTCGGTTCTGGCAACGGATGGAAGTGTCAAGCGCGTACAAGCGATTAAGCGAATCGGAAATGTCCGGCACATCAAATTCCAGAAAACGCTTGATCAACTCGGCGTGCAGACGGGGGTATTCGACCTGAATTCGAAATCCCGGACCTGGGTGCAGGTCAGCAGAACGCGGTTTTTTTGAGCTCATTCTTCTTTCTCCTGATGTGAACACGGCGTTGTCGCCGTGAGTCTAATGATTTCGGAAATGTTCGATGGCGGGGTTGCTGCGTTGTTCCACTGGCCAACCGCGGATTGCAGCAGGTCTCGGGCCGAGGCAATGATTTCACTGGGAGCATCAACCGCTTGGGCAAAGTTCTCGATGTTTTGTAGTTCAGTGATCCGCCGCGCCCCATGCCGCGGGTAGGTGGGTAACATTCGTTCGATGGCAACCATGATCTCAGGATAGAATCGGCGCGATTCAGCCAGGAACTCTTCCAGCATTTGTGCATTGTGGGCAAGATTCGCGATTTGCAGGAAGAGAAGATTCAGGCACTTTGACTGCGCCGCCATCAGCAACTTCATTCGCGTTGCTTGACCAATCTTGGTCCCTAATGACATGACTCGCATCGTTTGGGCGAACAGCGTTTCGATATCTTGGGCATGCGGGCCGCTGACATAAACGACCCCCTTTTGTTCCAGATGGCTAGCGCCGCCATGAATCGCTGAATCGACGAACCGAAATCGGGTCTCAGCCAACAACGCTTCCATGGACGAGAGCTCTGTCAAACCGATTGAGTTGACATCAACGAAGAAGGATTCGCCGGCTACGAGATCGTTGTATTTGAAACACTGCTGGGCAACGTCGAGCGCCGCATCCGGCAGCACCACCGAGAACAAAACGTCTGCGGCTTCAATGACCTCGCTCAAACTACCAAGAATCTCGACCCCAGCGCTACGAGCCCGCTGTTGGGTTCGAGAACTTCGTCCTTCGCATGTGGTGACGACTCTAGCCCCGGTCTTGCGTAGTACATTGGCCAGAGCTGTTCCAAGATCCCCGCAGTAAAGAACACCTATACATCGAGATTGCGCATGAGATTGATTCACGATTGCACCCCCGCGACCGTTGTTGCCAATGCTTCCGCCAACTGAGCAGTGTTGGTCGGTAAGCTGAAGTGTCGGTTTACCTTTTGGATCGAATTGGCAGCAAACCTGGCTCGCAATGATCGTTCTTGCGCTATCCGCTCGAGCGCATTCGCTATCGCGACCGAATCTCCCGGTTCGGTAAGAATCCCTGTTTCCTGATCCTCGACTAGTTCAGGGATTCCCGAAAGGCGACTTGCGATGCAAGGGACGCCTGACGCCATCGCCTCCATCAGAACAACGGGAATACCTTCACGCCGTCCGTCGCGACTTGGAACACTCGGCGCCACTAAGACGTCCGCGACTCGCAATTGGCGGACAACTTCATCGCTAGTGCAACTGCCATGAAACGAGATCTTTGATTCAAGATGTAGTTGTTGTGTTTGCTCTTGCAAAGCCTTTCCATCGACCCCGCCTCCAATGAAATGGCATTCAAAGTCAACGTTCCGTTCCGCTAGTAGTGCACACGCTTGAATCAAGTAAGTTTGTCCTTTGACTTCATGAAGCGTGCCCACACAGACGATCCGGAAAGGACCTTCCCCTTGGTCATACGGGCTTGCCGAGCTGCGCGGGGAAAATTGCTGGGGATCAATTCCGCAGTGGAAAACATACACTTTGTCGGCGAATTCCACCCCAGCCACATCCAGAATCATGTTGCGGTTGTAGTCGGAGATCGCAACGACAAATGCCGCATCTCGCGTCTTTTCCATCAGCATGTGCTGGTCACGATGCAAATCGGAGCCGTGAGCAACAAAGCCGTATGGGATCCCCGATAGACGGCCAACAGCAAATGCAACGGCCGCTGGGTGACTTGCGAAATGTGCATGCACGTGATCGATCCCGATCTTTCTCATGCGCGCTGCAAAGTAAGCGGCTTTTGGAAAAAAAACAATCGCGCCAAGCAAGAAGCGCCGACAGCCGATATTGGCACGAATCAGGGTTGCAAGTGTCGAGAGATAACGGATGGGATGGCGAACGAACGTAACCATGTTTGCCCAGATTAGCGACGGCGAGATCAGCGGCGAGAAATGCGCGCGCTGAACATATGGCTGAGCGTCCGGTTGAACCAGATTCGTCTTCTCCCGACGAAGTGGAAACACCTCGACATCAATTCCCAACTTCTCCAGTTCGATCATCTCCCGGAGTATGAATGTTTCCGTGATTTTCGGGAATCGCGACATAACATAGGCCACCCGGAGTCCGGTGATTTTCCGGTCGAAGCCTGCGTCGGCCGGCTCGTTTGTTCGACACTCTACGTCCGTGCGGCTCGAATTCACTGCGACTTTGCCCCTTTGGTTGCAACAGGCACCCAGTGGCGGACAAGCGGCAATCGCGCGAGTTCGGGAAAGGTAGTGGCCAACTGTAGTTCTCGCACGAATGCGATCAGCACAATGACTGAGACCAGCGCCGCAACAGCTAACTCGACCCACAAGCCGCCGCCGATCGAACGTGCTACGAATTTAGCTGCCAGGCAAATCGTGATTGCTGAAATAAATGGCAAAACGCAGCAACGCGAAAACGGGTTCACACTGGTTGTTCTCGCAGTCAGCCACTGATACAGAACTGCTTGTGAAACATAGGTACCGCAGACAGCGATCGCCCCGCCCAAGGCAGCGTACCGCGGAACCAGCATGACAATCAATAACACCGATGCACCCATCAACATCAGATCGCCGAAGATCAGTGTTCGTAGTCGTCCGCAAGCACGAAGCAATCGAACATTGGTTCCGAACGCGGCATTGACGTAAAAACCCGCCGCCAGCCAAGCGAGTATGTTTCCAGATGACTGGTATTCCGCACCGAAAAGAAGCACCGGCAAGGAATCGGAAGCGATGAACGAAGCAGCGAACAGGGGCAACGAGAGCAGGCTGACCCAAAGTGTGGTCTGCTCAACCAGCTTTTGCAGCTCGGAATAGCTGTCCGAGCTTGTCAGCTTTGCCGCAGTTGGCAGGAATAACGCCGAAAACGCAACGAGTACAAATTCGTTTAGCCGCGCGATCGGCACTACAGACTGATAGGTCGCGACCTCCTCACCAACAAACAGAATCCCCAAGATGACCGGGACCATCGCGCCGCGCAGAAGAAAGCCAACATCACCTGCCATAAGTGTGACGCTGTAACGATACAACCTGCGAAACGGATAATGAAATGGCTGCCAAAATGCTTCCAGTGCCCCAGGATGACGCGATATCAGTCGGCGCATCATCGACACGCAAATCCCGAGTCCGATGAGGGCGGCGAAAAACTGGCCAACGGCAAAAGTTACAACGCTTCCGCCGGCAAAAATGACAATCAACGCCGCAGATAACTTTAGCAGTGGTCCCAATAGGTGACGTCGGACGAAAATGGCTTTCGGACTGGCAAGCACAGCAAACACGGCCAGGAAGAGCGTATCCAGCGCAGTGCATACGGCAAGTCCCGTGATGATCGCAAGCACGGTCTGCATTGTGGGATCATCTGACAGCGTGGGAATGCCAAACGCCCAACAAGCAATGAATATCGTTGCAGCCACAGTGCCGACGCCGGCAACCGTAGCGAACATCACCGCCAACATGCCCCAAAAGCGGCTGAATTTGCCTTCCTGGAGATAGACGGCTAAGAACCGAGACGCGGCTTTGTCCATGCCGGCTGAACTGATGACCGAAAGGATTCCGGCAACAGACATGGCAAACGCAAAAACACCGTAGTCGGATTTCGACAAGTAGCGAACGGTGAGGACTTGAACGCCGAAGTTAATAAAGATGCCGACCAACCTGCCAACCACCAGCAACGCAGATCCGCGCACATGGCTCGTTGTGGTGTCGCTGCTGCTCATGATGACTTGGAATCCCTGGAATTCCGATTTTCCGAATATTCGGCACATTGAATGGCCGATTATGCACACCTGTACCTTAGGTCAGATTCTCAAAGCCAGTTTTCAAAATCTTAGCGTGAACGCACCTCAACTAGCGGTTTTTGTCGATGCTTCGTGTTTGCTGGTGACCGGATCAGTGGTCCGCCCCAAGCAAATGAAAAGTTGGGTTGGTGTGTACCAGTTCGAGGTGTAATGCTCGACTCGCACGACATCGAACACGCCTTCGACAGAATCCATCAGCGAGTCTTGCGAGAATTCTCGCATGTGCTTGGGAGCGGAACTTCGTTGCTTTCGAGTCCTGAGATCATCAACAACATCCTTCATCGTATGAACGGCATTTTTGACCATTCCTCTTAACCCGCCACTGCCATGAACAACTTGCTCCAGATAGATGCGGCCATCCTGGGTCAGAATCCGTGAGGACTCCTCGAAAAAGGCGCGTAGATCGCAGAAATGATCCAGTGCGGAACGCACGACGATGCTCGAAAAAAGGCCTGCGCGAAACGGCAATGATTCGGCTAATCCACAGACAAAGGGAAATTCCTCGACTCCATCGACCGGCAGCGGATCGATTCCAAAATAGGTGACTCGTCGTGGATCAAGCAGCTTTCGAAGATTGCCCGGTCCACATCCAACGTCGAGCATATTGCCCTCAGGAGCGTCCACGAAATTGGCAAACGCTTTGAGTTTGTCGCTCCATCGCTGCGAACGCTTTTCATTGGGTGCCGCTTGACGGATCTCCCGCCGCGCCGCAAATCCTTTTAAATGGTTTCGCCACGTCTCCCACGACTGTTCGTCTTGTTGACTACTCATCGTCAGATTGGGAATTCCCTGATTCACCTCGAATTCCATACCACACTGCTGACAACGCAGCACGCCCTCGATCAGTTCATTACCTCGCTGGTTGCAATCGGCTACAAGTCCTCCCTGTTGACACTCGGGGCACCACAACAAGGAAGTCATTTCGTCTGTCAGCATAAGGTATCTCCAGCACCGCCGGCTCTTGTTGCGGTGGTCGTGACGGGGCCGAACGCGTCTGGTTGACAAGCCGGCATGGCGTCTTCGGCCAATGGTTTAGCGAAACGTTTTGGAAGTGACCTGTTGGCAAACCGCGACAACGATGTCAATTGAAGGTGCAGTAGCGGGTCGGGGGTGAGTCGTCCAACGTTGGCTCGCCGCATCAGCATTGGATCAGACGTGCGGAGATCGTTAACTCCTCGGACGGTTGAAAACGCGAGCTTGAAACCCTCGTCGCGTACAACCTCGGCGACCTGTTCATTGAAGTGACCGGAGGGGTACGCAAATACAGGAAGCACGCTACCAATTCTTTGTTGCAACTCCGCTCTCGATCGTTGGACCTCGCTGCGAACGGCCTCCAATGTGATTCGATCCAATAGCGGATGCGTATGGGTGTGAGGAACCAGGCTGATGTTTTGTCTGGACAACTGTATTAGCTGATTCCAATCCATTACTGCCGGAGCCGGGGTGGGCGCATGGCACTGTTCACACAGACTGGTGACGGCTGTCTGTAACTGATGCTCCGGCAGGCTTTTCAGTCGCCGCTTCAGTTCGCGGAAACAGCGAAGTCGGGCCGCTTTGTCTGCCAGCAGATAGGGACCTAACGGCGTTTCGATGCGATCAGCATGCTCCGAGCAGACAATGGCACAATACAGCCGGTCCCACCAAAACGAGCGCCCATGATCGTCGGGGAACGCGGTTGGGACGAACATCGTCGCCGGTATCGCCCGTTGCCTCAATATCGGCCAGGCATGCGAAGCGAAGTCCTGGTAGGCATCATCAAATGTCAGCAACAACGCACGTTTGGGAAGTGCGTCAGCGTCGGTGACCGCCGCAAGAACATCGTCGAGCGCAACGATGTCAAAGTCACGAGCGAGCCAGTCAACTTGGGACTGAAATTGTCCCGGCGTCGCGCTAATCAGGCTGGGATCCAGATCCGTTCGCGCATCCAGGTGATCGACTCGATGGTAAGTCACTATGCGCAACAAATTACCCCGATCCGGCAATTTATCGATAAGCTTGACGGCCCAACGAATCATTGGCGTACGGAAAGCTGACCGAACCAGCGATTTAGCGAACGGACTCAACGCAAAGACCCATTACGTCGTTTCAGGGATTGCCCGATTGGGAAAACTGAATTGTGGATCAAGCTGTGGCGAATCGACCGACGACATCGAACGACTTTCCGATTCCGCTCGTTCGATCAATCCTGTCAATGTGCACTCCTGGTCGGGAAATTGGGCCATGCCGATCTGGATATGAGCCCCTAGTTGCTCTTGTAGTTCCTTCGCGACCTTTTCCAACAAAGGACGCACCGATTCAGAATTTGCCTCGGGAAACATCAGGATGAATTCGCCGTCGTGGTAAACCAGCATGTCGCCAGGGAACGTAGACTCTGAAAGCCGCTGCGCAACGCGCGTCTCCAGGTATTTTCGAGCCATCTCCAATCGCGCCTGATGCGTCAAACGGTCCAGTTCTTCGGATCGGAAGTCACTTGTCAGCGAGACCGCGGCGACGGCGAGACTTCGCTCAAATCGCCGTGCGCGTTGGACTTCGTCGTACATCTTCGACTCGGCATCTTCCAAGGCCAAAACATTCCGGAAAGATTGAACGGCCGCCAAGTCACCCGCACTGATCATGAATTCGTCGATCTGGTGTGCAACGAGGCAAGCCAATCCGCTGGTCACGCATAGGACGACGAGTTCGGTTACCGTAATCGGCAAATGCGAACCGAAGAAGGAATAGCCCAATGTCCACTTGGTCACTACGTAAACGGCAAGACTGGCAATCGTGATTTCAGCTAATGTCGCTTTACGCAGCTTCGGCAGCATGATGATGACTGTCGCCATCAGCGCCGTTAGGATATAGACGAACGAAGCCAAATTGATCGGTTCATGAATGCGTTCGATATTCAGCAGGGCCGTCAACCAAAGCAGCAGGCCCACAACCGAGATCCGAAGTTTCAGCATCCAATTCTTGGTCATTTCCAAGCCCTTGTTATTCACTGGTGGTCATCAAGTTGGTCTTTTAGCGATCTATACGGCTTCCCCCAGTGAATACGCGAATTCTAGGATCAATACGCGCCACGCCGAAGGACTACCGCCGAAATTGTCAGGAACAGGATTTTCAGGTCGAGCATGATGCTTTGGCGGCGAATGTATTCACGGTCCAGCCTGACACGCTCGTCAAAGTCGACATCGCTCCGACCACTGACCTGCCAGATGCCTGTGATTCCTGGAACAACCTCCAATCGTTCGGTATGCCAGAGATCATAAGTGTTGGCGTGAAAGGATGTTGGGCGCGGACCAACCAGACTCATGTCGCCACGGATGACGTTCAGCAGTTGGGGCAATTCGTCCAGGCTCGTCTTGCGGAGGAACGCGCCGACGCGAGTGATG
This sequence comes from Rubripirellula sp., assembly GCA_965222745.1. GTDB lineage: Bacteria > Planctomycetota > Planctomycetia > Pirellulales > Pirellulaceae > CBDCUW01. Next base: position 2,137,629 of record CBDCUW010000005.1, on the reverse strand, counting down.
CGGGGGTCGTCGGCTGCCTTAAAGTCCGGCCAATTCAACTGATTCAGGTGGGCGAGCTCTTTCTTCAGTTCCTCCGCGTTCTGCACCATGGTGCGGAACTTGAACATGCGAAACCGGTGCCCGCCCCGACCCGTTCGCCGTTGCAGAAAGAAGATAGGTCCTGGGCTCTCAATTCGGATGGCAGCTGCACAAATGAACATAATCGGGAGTGCTATCGGCAGCAAGCATATACAAACGGCCAGGTCCAGCCAGCGTTTGGCAAGGAAGTATCGCCTTCGCGTTAGAATCCTCGCTCTGGTTGGAGATTGTCCAATTTCTGCTAATGCTTGCATTGCGATCACTGGAGGGCGGACTGATTCGAAGAATCAGAAAAACCCGGTTTCATAAAGAATGAATTTCGGTAACGTGGGGGAGTGAACAGAGTATCAGAACCGGTTCCAAAGTAAATTACGAGCTTCAGGAAGACCGCGTTAATTTCGCTAACGGATTGGATTTTTGCGTTAGTTCCTTATTTACGGCCCTCGCACCCCTCTCGAAGGTGACCTCCCGATGGAATTTGATTTGGCTGTCATTTGGCGAAACAAAGCAGTCTTGGTGGCATGCATGTTCGCCGGTGCCGCGGTCGGGCTTGGCTATTTGTGCTTCGCCACACCTAGCTATATGGCGCAGGCTCGCGTACTTGTCCAACCTCAAGGCATCGCGCCGGAAACACAGCCACGCGGTCGAATCGACCCGGAGTTTTTGCCTACGCAAGCCGAGACAATTCGCAGCCCAGTCACGATCAGTCGTGCTTTGGAATCGACCTTGGTGACCCCACCGCCCGGGGCCGATCTGGAGACGTTCGATCCCGTGCAATACGTGCTGAAAGGTTTGAAGGTAACGCCAATTTTAAAAGCGAACGTGTTAACGGTCGGTTACCGCAGCGCGGACGCAATGGAAGCGCAAGAGGTAATTTCGAGCATCGTTGACGCCTACCGAGCACACGTATCAGAGCATGACAAGGGGGAATTCAAAGCGGACATTGAGGTGATTGCTGCCCGTGAAAGCTCGCTCCGCAATGAACTTGAAGAGGCTCAGAAGGAATATGATGCACTAGTGCGGGCTAGCCCGCTGCTAGGTCAGGGAACAGAGGCGACAGCTCAGGCGAACAGCCAACTCAATCGTGTGGGCAACCAACTGGCAGAAGTTCGCCTGCGTCGCGCCGAGTGGGAAACGCGATTGAATGTGCTGGACGACGCAGACCGAGATTACGTCACGACAAGTACGTCCGAGCCTACTGCGGTTGATGGTGAGACACGCGTCGTGTCCCGGAAGCCCAGTATAAGTCACCCATCAGATCATCAATTCAAGGAGATTTTGAAGTTTGTTGAGGGTGAGGACGCGCGTCAGCTGCAGCAGACGAACGATCGACTCCGCTTTGCCGAGCTTCAAGTCGCTCAACTCGATAAGACATACGGCCCGCTGCATCCCGATCTCATTGCCGCTCGTTCCGAAGTGTCCGAGTTGGCGTTGCTGAAGCAGCAACGTTTGGAAAATCTGTTACAGAGCTGGCGACGTCAATTGGTTGAGACAAAGGCCGTGGAAAAAGAACTGGAGGGGGCGGTCGCTGCGGAACAACAGAAGGCACGACTAATCGAGGCGGATCTGGTTCAAGAGGAGTTCCTTCGAGGTAATGTTGACAGGATTGAACAGCTCCATTCTGCAGCATCCGCACAGTTGACGGAGCTTCGGTCGGCTGAACACGCATTTGCCGCAGGCCGCACGTCGATTCAGGTTCGCGTTCTGGACGGACCGACGCTGATCGACGACATGACTTGGCCGAAACCAAAGCGATTGCTGCCCGCGGCTGCTTGCTTTGGCCTGGCAGCCGGCATTTTTCTGGTTCTGATCAAGAGTCAATCGGAACGCTCCAATATTCCCCTGGACAGTCATCCGATTCATGGTGAAAGCCGGTTCGCGGCGATTGAACAGGAAGGTGCAGGCGTGGAAGACCAGGACATTGCACGTCCAGAATCAGGGGTCCTGGTTTGATTGCGTACCTTACGATCTCTGCAATTGCAATCATTGCGTACGCCTATCTGCTGTTCCCGATTGGTGTGTTCGTTCGTGGCTGGCTACTACATAAAACTTGGCACCAAGGAGACGACACTCCCGCCATTGATGTTGTGATCATATGTCACAATGAGGCGGCGGATATCGAACAAAAACTCAACAACGTATTCTCGCTGGACTACCCGCGCGAGCGGTTGCGAATAATTGTTGCCTCCGACGGATCCGACGATGGGACCGATGACATCGTGCGTGACTATGACAACCCGTCGTTGACATTGCTTTCCTATCCGCGACGCGGCAAGATTCCTGCGTTGAACGATGCGGTCGCTACGGCGAACGGCGACATCCTTGTCTTTTCAGATGCCAATAGCCAGTTTGCGGGCGACGCGCTTCGAAATCTAACGCGGCATTTTGCCGATCCCGCGATCGGATGCGTTGCGGGCAACCAGGTTTACACCAAGGACCCAAATGCCGGCGCCGCTTCCTCCGGAGAGAGGACGTACTGGAGTCTTGATCGATGGCTCAAGACAGCGGAAAGCCGGGCGGGAAACACCATTTCGGCGACCGGCGCTATCTACGCGATTCGTCGCGCTTTGTTCAAAACCGTTCCTTCCGGAGTCACGGACGATTTCACCGTTTCTACGCGCGTCATATCCCAGGGATATCGACTCGTCTTCGATCCTGAAGCAATCGCCAGCGAACCGGTGGCGGGAAAGCCACGCGCAGAATTTCGCCGCAAAGTTAGAGTCATGACACGTGGTCTGCGCGGCGTGTGGGTCAATCGCGAGCTTCTCAATCCCATCAGGCACGGTTTCTATTCAGTTCAACTTTTTTCACACAAGGTGCTGCGCAGGTTAGTGGCGTTTCCACTGTTGTTATTGGTGTTTCTGATCCCCTGGCAGTGGAACCAGGGCGGTTGGCTGCAAGCGCTGGCGATTGCGCAGCTGGGATTCTATTCGCTGGCTGCCATCGGCTTTTTAGGCGGCGGTAGCTGGTTGGGCAGGCAACGACTGTTTTCGATCCCCTATTACTTTTGCCTTGTCAATGTGGCTGCGATCGCAGCGACGACGAATGTACTGCTGGGGCGTCGGATCGAGAGGTGGGAGTCCCATCGGAGCGTCGATCCAACGCCCCCGTCCGCTTCGTGTACGGTCAATCCTAGGTGAATGTTTTGGCAAACTCCGAGCAATCGACGGTGTCAACGCCGTTTTGGAGGTTAACGAGCCTATGGATTGTGTTTGCCGCCGTCGCGATTTCGCTGACCGGCATGCTGCTCTTTGATCGATTACCGCTGATCGTTATTGCCGGCGTCACGGCGGTAGCAGGCTTGATCATGATTCGCTGGCCGGATTCGACCACCTTGATTGCGCTCGGACTGGTCTACAGTAATTTGGCCGTCGTTGCCGTCCGTTACCATGGTGCGCCAAGCGTCCTGCCAGCGGCTGTGCTCGCGATGTTTGGCTGGCCGTTTTTCTACCATCTGATCTTGCAACGAGAAAAGGTTCGCTTGCTATCGGCGACGCCGTTTATCGCAGCTTTCGCCGTCGTGCAACTGTGCGGTGTCTTGTTTGCGCGCGAGCCGTCCGTTGCCTTCGAACATTTCGTTTCATTCTTGCTGGAAGGAGTTCTGGTCTATTTATTCATTATCAATGTCGTCAGGATCCGCCGTATGGCGGTGGGTGCGTTTTGGGTCTTGGCGCTGTGTGCGCTAGTGATGGGAGGAGTCCCGTTTCTTCAGCAGGTCACCGGAACTTTCGGATCCGACTATGGGGGACTTGCTCAGGCCGATTCGCAATTCGCCGCTGACGAGGATGCCGTTCAGGGCGTGATCCGTCAGCAAAGGGCAGCGGGTACGATCGGTGAACAGAACCGCTACGCTCAATTCATGATCATGCTTGCACCGATCGGTTTTGCCCTGGTTGGAATCGCCCGATCAAATCGTCTGCGGTTCTTGGCAGTATGCGCTACGTTTGCAGCGTTGCTTGGATTTGCCCTCGCCTTTTCGCGTGGTGCAGCGGTTGGTTTGGGGCTCACTTTTGTCGCCGCCGTAGCCTTGAAACTGCTTCGTGGCAAACAAATCAGACTGGTGTTGGGCGCGGCAGCAATTGTGCTACTGCTGTTGCCGCAGTATCTGGCTCGTCTTTCATCTGTTGGCTTGCTGGTCGGTGTCGTTGGGTCCGGGGACGCCGCCGTCAGTCAAGCGGACGGGGCGGTCCGTGGCCGCTTGACGGAAATGGGTGCCGCAGTGCTAATTTTTCGCGACCACCCACTGATCGGAGTCGGCCCAGGAATGTTCGGACTGTACTCCAAGGACTACGGACAGATGATTGGGTTGCGGTCTTTGGGCGAGGGAAGACAGGCTCATTCATTGCCACTTGACATCGCGGCAGAGCACGGGTTCGTCGGCTTGATCACCATGCTGGGACTGTTTTTCGTATTGATACGGAAACTGCTTCGGACGCGCAACAGTTCCGTTGCTCGGGGCGACAATGAGGGAACACAGCTCTGTACGGGGATGCTGTTGATGCTTCTACTCTACTTGACCACCAGCCTGTTCTTGCATCTTTCGTTTATCAGGTACTTTTGGTTGACGATTGCGCTTGCCGATGCAATCGGTTACATCGTTGCCACTGACCACGAGCGGCATTTGGCGACAAAAGCGTTGGAGCCGGCATGAACGCGAATGTACTGCCTAGTCAAATCTCCTGGGGTTGATCCAGCGTTCGATTGCATTGTTATACGGTGAAGTGATGATTTCGGGAATCACGCGATCCAATGTGCGACGGAACCACCACGAGGGATCTGGGTTCAAGTAGATGATGTCCCCTGCTCGCACCATGATGTTTTCCTTACGGTTGTGGCGAGCGGCAATCAGGTCCACTCGGATCAGCACTGGCTTTCCGTCCGGCAATGTTCGATGTACGGTCACGGTCGTAGGCGAGTCAATTGGGTCGATGTAGCCGGCCATAGCCACAGCTGTGACAACATCGATGTCCCTGTCCTTGGGAAGCACAAATCCGTTTCCGAGGTCGCGATCCTGCCGTCCCAAAGTGAATCGAACAAAGTTGTTCGTGCTCAGTCGGCCAACCACAAAGAATATTTCGTCAGGTGTCTTGCGAACGACGACAACGTCTCCGTCATTCAGGATTGCCTGCTTTGGAGCGATCATTGCGGGTGGATTCGACCGCAAGGGGATGCGCAACATCTCAACATTGGGCAAGGCACTGTCGTCACCGGTCGCATTGGAAATGAATGATGTGTATTCATCAGCCGCCTTCCGATGCACCTGAATCTCGTCTGCCTCTTCCGCAACCAGCCCGCCTGCGGACGCGATGGCGTGGGCAATGTCGTTTTCGTATTTTGGCAACTCGTAAACGTTTGGACGTGCAACATGCCCCAAAACAACGACACGCGTTGTGCTCGCTTCCTCCAGGCGAACCGATACCTTCGGGTCATCCATGTAACCTTTGGAGTATGCGGACACCACTGCCTGACGCGCTTGCTCAACTGTCATATCTTTGACGCTGATGGTTCCAACGAGTGGCAGCAACACCGTTCCAGATTCGCTCACGTGCGTATCGACTTCGTAAGAAAACGGAGCCCGGTTGTCGTTTGCAACACCATCGACTGGTGGAAGTCGCCTGATTCGTGGAATCAGATCGGCGATTTCGATTCTGATTAGGTCACCCGGCCCCAGCAAAAACGACTGAGTTGTCTCGCGGGTCAACATCGCGTAGTTGAGATCGAGAGCAGATGCCTTTTCAGGTGCCCGAAAGGTGTCAGCCAACGTGCAAGCAGCAATGCCAGGCGAGCGAAGCGGCGCATAGCACCCTGGCGATAGCACCAGACCCAGCAGGGCGGCCCATCTTAGCGCTGCTAGCAACAAACTTTCGTGAATCCAGGCATCCAAGAATCTTGGAGCAGATGGTTGCAACTCGTTCACCGTGCCGCACGTGCATGAATTTGTGAAACTCGTTCTCGATGAAGTTGCCTTCCGCAACCGTAGTGCATCAATCGGTGATTCCGGGTGGCAAAATAAGAGAAAGTCTTGCATCCGGAATAATCGGAAAACTCAAACCCCGCGTTGGCCAGAGTTTGCGGGAATTCCGGATGCCAAAATCATGCGGATGACAACTTGCCGCGCCCACGTATGTCAGGGGGCGCCTCAATGGGACCACGCATGGATGCGGCGAGAAAGCGAATGTCGCCTCAAGCCGTTACCCAAAATCTACTGAGCACATCTACACGCGGCAAATTGACCGAGCATCCTTTCGTCTGTTTCGTTTCTTTCGCGGTTATTCATTTCACGATGCACGTTTGCTGTGTCTGCACGGATGAGAACCGCGAAAAAAACGAAATACACGAAAGTAGACGTGAAGAAGTTCCGTGGTGACGTTCAGTGCTAAGAAATCGCAGTGCAGAGGATGCCGACATCGCGAAGACGACAAAACGTCCCCTTTTTGTCCCACTCGTAGCGATCTACGCGGCGCAGCCAGCCGCCATCATCCTTTACCAAGGCTCTGCAGCACCCAAAACTTGGCACGCAACATCATTTATTCACGCCGAACGGCGGACATCACCGAAGACGCGCGAAAGACTCAACATTTCCAAACCGCTCGGCTCGCGTCCTTCGGTGGATGTCATTGTGTACGCCCGGCATGGGCGTGATTGTTGTGGGGTGAAAGTCCCCTGTACGAGACTGGAAACTTTCAGGTGTCAGCATACCAAATGATCGACCGTGAAAGATAAGTACGAGACGAGGGCAACTGCGCCTGGGGCGACCGACCGTGGGGAGGAAGCCTGGGGTGGAACTTTTTATTGCATGGGTCACCCACGAATAAATGGTACTCCTAATGGGAGGTGCTGGGGGCTTTTTTGAAGCACTGCTGGACAAGCTGATCAGTTAGTGCACAAAAAGCAACTGGCTGGAAGATCGAGGCCTGTTCGGCGGGGGCATCCGATGTCGTTGACACGATTTCAAGGGTGAACCCGAGGGGCTTCACTTCCAGGTCCGAGCGGACGTGGTTTCCCAAATGGGTCGATGGGTATCGACATTGCCGAGCTGGGCCCATGAAATGCTGCTTGGGCAACGCCGTCGTTGCCGGTCGGCATGCTAGAGAATTGTTCGGGAACAACTTCGTTGTTTGAATGACGTCACTTGCAAAATCACTTTCCCTCCGGGAGGGTCGGACGCGGTAGCGGCCGGGGAGGGCATGGTGGGCAAACCCTCTCCGGGCCTGAGAGCCCGACTCTCCCGGAGGGAGAGTGTTGTCAAATGAAGAAGTTATTTCCGAACAATTCCTAAACTAAGACCCGGCGTGTCTTTTGATTCGGTTCAGTAGATCGGTACGCTGTGGGTGGTCGGGTTCCAGGTCCAATACCATTCGCCATTGCTCGACTGCTCGGTTGTATTTCTTTGCTTCTTCCAGCGCGCTGGCTAGCTTCATGTGCAGCGATGCCGTTTGCGGGTTTTGTTGAACGGCAAGCGTCAAGTACTCGATGTACTTGTCAAGCTTTCCGGCCTGGTTGTACTTGTCGGCAACGGCCAGGTAGGCGTCGACCAGGGCGGATTCGTAACCTTCCGGGTCGAGTTTGACCGCTTCGGCCAGATGCGTCAGGTATTCGTCGTATTTGCCGACACCGAGCGCACTTTGGGCGAAATAGTATCGGTGTAGCGCGCGATCTTCATCGGCCACCTGTTCGCCTAGTTTCTGGTAGATCTCGTACGCCTTCTGATACCTGCGTCCATTTAAGTAGATGTTGGCCAGCAGCATTTGCACGTCCGAGGTTGCTTCCATTCCCCCTTCGATTGCGGTGGCGATTTGGTAGATCGCGGACTTTTTGGGCGCCGCTCGAAAAGCATCTTTCTTTCCGGCAACCGGTTCGATCAAGTACCAATCGCCGCTGATCTCGCCCACTTTTCCTGAGGGAACGGTGACCACTGCCACGCGGCCAAAGTAGTTTCGCAAGTTGAAATAGGCCGACGCCAGCTTGTAGTGCATCACGGTACTATCCAGGCCCAGCCGGACCGCTTCCTCGTAGGCACCGGCGGCCAGCGCAAAGCGATTTTCGGCCAGGTAGATGTTGGCAAGCTGGTATTGGTCGGGAGCGCTGTTGGGATTCAGCTTGATCGCTTCCTTGTAATACTTTCTTGCGTCCTCGTACTGATTGAGGTTGAAAGTGGCTTCGGCCAGCATGTGGTAAGTCGGATAGTCGTGTCGAAATTCCAGCAGCGGTTGGAGCACGCTCTGCAGGTCTTCCCATCGTTCGGCGGTGTAGAGAACTTCGGCCAGCAGTTGGCCCGCTTCGACATGATCGGGCGATCCCTTCAGGATGGCGCGAAGCAGTTTTTCGGATTCTTCGGGCTGATTCGAGTAGCGATAGGCCCTTGCCAGGTGCAGCCGGTAGATCGTCTTTTCGCCGCCGCTGTCGGCATCGACCGCCTCTCGCAATAGCTGCACCGCGTCATCGTATCGGCCCTGGAACAGCGCTTTTCGGCCGTCTTGAAAAAGTTTGCCGGCTTTCGATTCCGACTCGTTCGCCTCTTCGCCGAACGCGGAACCGACCAGCGTCAAACCGCAAAGCAGGATCGCGATTGATTTGCTCAGCATCATGTTTCTCCTCGTGGGATGGGCGCCATCGCGCACCGGTGGTTCGTTTTCGTCTTTACAGGCGATAGGTTTTGATCCAGGCGATTTGTTCTTTGGCTTTGCTTGCCAACGAGCCTTCCGGATAGTTGTTGATGTAATTGGTGTAGGCATCCATGGCCTCGACCCAGTTTCCAAGCTGCTCGTGGTTTTCGGCGATTGCGGCTTGCGCCTCGCTTGCCTTGGGACTGCGGCGATAGTTTCGCAGGAACGAGTTGTAGGCGGTGATCGCATCGGCGTACTTTTCGTGGGTCTCGTAGTACTGGGCGATCTTCCAACTGGCGTCTTCGGCCACCGCCGTACCGCTGTACTGTTTGACGATTTCCAACCAGGTGGACATCGCCGCGTCGCTATCTTTGAGTCGCTGGTCGTAGATCTGAGCCATTCGCAGAAGTGCGTCATCGGCTTTGTCGGCCGAGGCCACGCTGGCAGCGCGTCGGAAGCTGGCAACGGCTTTTCGTAGCGCCGCGTTGATCTTGTCTTGCCGGTCGGCCAGCTGCGCGGTGGTCAGCGCTTCCTCTTGCTGTGCGGCCCAGTTGGCGACGACCGCGGCATTGGCTTGGTCAAACGCGACATTGAGGGCTGCTTGGAAGGCGGCTTTGTTATCCGCTTCGACAGCCTTGCCCTCTTTTTTCAGCTGGGCGATCTGGTCGAGATTCTGTTCGCGGCGAACCCGGCGATTGCCTTGCGAAACGGCGTAGGCTTGCCGCTGGGCGACTTCGTTGGCAATTTCGATCGCCTTGCCGCGGGTCACGCCAGCCAACGTTTGTGCCTCGTTTTCAAAACTCGCTCCGACTTGGAACAGGGCGTCATCGGCAAGCGGGCTGGTAGGATATTTCTCGGCCGTGGTCAGGAACGCTTCGCGAGCGTTTTCGGTTTGACCGAGTTCCATGTAGATCATCCCGACTTGAAACAACGCGTCGTCGGCCAGGTGACTATCGGGCCAACTGCCGGCAACTTTGCGGTATTCGATGATCGCTTTGACGGGGTTGGCAAGCTTGGTGCGAACGATCGTGCCGATCTGGTACTGGGCATCGAACGCCTTGCGCTGGCCCTGTTCGTCGACGACTTTCTGGAACCGGGCGAGATCTTTGAGGATTTCCATTCGGGCCGTCGCTTCGGCCACCTTGGGATCTTGCGGATAAGCTTTCTGGTATTCCAGGTAGGCACCTTGCGCCTCTTCCCAGCGGCTCAGGTTGATCGTGCATTCGGCGATGGACCATTTGGATTGTTGAGCCCAATTGCCCTGGTCGTATTCCAAAATCACTCGTCGGTAGGCGGCGATGGCATCTTCCCAAACTTCGTTGGTCTGATGCACTTGTCCGATCATCGTCAGCGCCTGCCCGGCGCTGGCGTGGGCCGGGAAACTGTCGATGAAGGTTTCCAAAACGTGCAGCGCTTCGACCCATCGTTTTTCGTTCATCAGCTGGGAGGCGATACGAAAGATCGAATCTTGAAGCGCCACGTCGTTACCGCCGCGGGAAAAATTGAGTTCCAGATAGGACTCGACCGCTCGCAACGGCAGACGCAGCTGGTTTTCGTAGGTTTGTGCGATCTGCATCGCGGCCTGTTCTGCCAGCGGGTTGCCGGGATAGTGCAACGTCATCTCGTTCCAAACCGTGATCGCCTCGTCAAAGAATCGGCGATTGCTCAGTTCCTGGGTGATGTTCCACAGCATCTGAGGCAGTTCGTTGATCTTCGGATGGTCGTGATACAGATCGGCGGTGGCCAACAACTCGCTGGCCGCGCGGACGTATTGGCCGCGAGCGAGTGTGGAACTGATGCCGGCGACCACGCGAGCTTGTGACAGGTGACTGGTGGCGATATCCCACTGAGCCTGATGTTTCAGATTTTGATCATCGGGGAACGCGGCAATGATTCCCGACAGTTCTTCTCGCGCCAGTTCGTATCGGCGATTGACCTCGTCCAGCAACTCTTGCTTGGGCATGTTGGGTTCGACGGCACCGGCGGCCCAGGCCAAAAAATCTCGCGCCACTTCATGACGAAGGCCGGGCAGATTGGCATCGGTGGGATTGTCGGCAAGAAACCGTTTGACCAGGTCGGCTGAATCTTGCCAGCGGCGAATACTGCGCCAGTGGTTGACGATCACCATGATCTGCCCCCGCGCTTCGGCGGCTGTGGTTGAATCGGCGTAGGCGTTGCGGATCGCTTGCAGTTTGGTGTAGGCGCTGTCAAGAATTCTCTTTCGCCGCTCGATCTCCGCATCGGACAAGACAAGGTCGGCGTGTGGTTGGGCCGGCTGGTTTTGGGCGGCTTGCTGCCCCTGTCGTTGATCGACTAGTTGGATTTCCTGGTCGCGGAGCATGGCGACTTGCGCGGCCATGGCCGATTGTTGCTTGCGAACGGTCGCCAACAAATCGCTCTGCCGCATGGCTCGTTCGAAATTGGCGGTAGCATCCATCACTTCGGCGGCCGGCATCTCTTCGTCCGTCGCCGGCGGAGCGGCCACTGCTTCCGCGGCCACCGCCGAATCGCCTACCGGTACTTTGGCGCCCAACGCCGAATCGCCTACCGGTACTTTGGCGCCCAACGCCGAATTGGCCGTGACGACCTCATTGGTTGCACCGCGGGCAAATCCGCGGAATCCACCGCCGACACCACCGACACTGCCGAAACGACTGCGAATCGCAAGTGGGTCGTCGAAATCGTCCGACACCTCACTCTGCGCGATTGCTGATGTTTCTTCCGCAGTGCTGCGAGTTTCCCGTTTCCACAGGGTGATCGCGGCCAGCATTTGACGGGCGTGATCGGGAATCACCTTGCCCATGTCACACAGCGCCCGAGCCAAGTCGAGTCGTTCGGGTTGGCGCAGCGGCAACTCCTGAGCTTGCAAGTCGGCGTACACGCGATCGGCAACGTCCCATGCGCCCACCACAGCATGTTGCAGGGCGATCTCCATCATCTTGCCAATCGCCGAACTGACCAACGGGCTGTCGGCATACTTGGTGATGATCGCGTTGTACGCAGCGATCGCCGCTTGAAATTCCTCACTCAATTCGGCGGGCGGGTCGGCCCCTTCCGGCAGCGATTTGATTTGCTGGTCAAGCGCTTTGCCCGCCTTGATGTGCAATGCCAGGGCCGTGGAAGCAGCAGCTTGTTGGGCAACGGTCGCTTTGCCAGGTTCGGCTTGCTGCAAAGAATCGGTGGCCAGCGCGAATGCCTCGAGGCTGGTATAGATTTTCGCAGCGATGTCATACTTTTCGTATTGCTCGTAGGTTTTCCCCACCGACAAGATCCGACGGATCGCGGTAGCGACATCACGATGATAGGGCCGATTGGTAACAAACTGTTCGATTCCTCCAATGGCCTCCTGGATCGCCGGCGTGAGAGTGACGTTTTTGCGGCCCTGGAACTGTTTGGTCTGGGTGGCAAGATCTTCCAAAGCGATCGACAATCGCAAATCGGCGAGTTCGATTTCGGATCGTGCGTCAAGCCAATCCACCGGCTGGTCGGATTGGACCACAATCGCGGCGGCGGCGGTTTCGTGGTATCCCAGGTTTCGATAATGGCCGATGACCGAGGAACGAATTGCCGTCACTTCTTGAACAAACTCGTGATCTTGATCCAGCTCGGATTGCAACTGGTAACACCGCACCAACGCTTTTTCGATTTGTTCGTCCAGCTCTTCCGGAGGGCGAAAACCGTTGCCCATCAGCTTGTTGTGCCGGGCAATCGCTCGCTTGATCCAAGACCGCGCCACGGCCAAACGCACCGAGCGCCGCTGAGGTGTTGGCAACGACGGTTCCAACAGCGTGTAGGCCTGTTCCGTCGCATCGTCGTAACCGGAAGCGGTATGCAGCGCGATCATCGGTTCCAAGACAGCCAACACGCCGGTCGCCATTTTCGGCTTGGCGGTGATCAATTGGGTTGCCAGCGAAAGAATCGACTCCTGATCCTCCGAAAGGCTCGCGTTCAAATCGCTGCGGCCGGAGGTTGTGTTTTCTTGGAATCGAAGCGAAGCATCGGCGACGCGCAGGTTCAACTGTCGCGTCAATATCTGCGGCCACAGCGGATGATCCTCGCCCAGCAAGTCCAATAGTCTCTGATGAGTCTTGGCGGCCAAGCCGCGCGCTGAAACCTGCGTGATCGCTGCAGCGGAGTTGACCACCGCGTCGACAATGCCGACCGCCGCTTTGGAGTTCTTGGCGTCTGGGTGGGCGACGATCACCGGCAGCGCGAATTCCAGGGCCCAGCCATCGGTGGTTTTGATTTGTGTGATTTTGGCGGGCCAGTCGATTCGGGCGCTCAGTGCGTGAATTCGTCCGCCGACGGCGACTTGCTTTGCCCACGATGGTTGCGCAGGAAATTGTTCGTTGATGGACTGCAACGTCTTTTGCACCGCCAGCAAATCTGCCGGCAGCGGACCGGCTTGCAGGTTGCCGGCTGCCACCGCGGCGTCGATGCGGGCCAGCGCGGCTTCGGTCTGGGCATCCGCCAAACCGTTCAGCACACGTGGCAAGATCTGTTTGGGAAGCGGCAGTGCGAGAACTTGAGTGTATCCCTCGATCGCAGCCGAATGGGCTCGGTGGGCGGTGTAATGGTCCTTCAAATGGTCCAGGACCACCGTCACTCGTAGCGACTTTTCGGCTGTGGAATCGAGCGGATTGATCGCTGCTGCGGTTGCCGCGATTGCCAACTGGTCGGATTCGGACAATCCCGAATCGGCTTGCGGTAATCGCTGCTTGCGCGTTTGTTCGATGTAAGAGGTCACCAGGGCGAAGCGAGCTTCGTTGATTCGTGGATGCTCTCCGTTGGACTCGATCCACCCAACCAGGCGATCGGGTGTGCCCTCGCCGTCGGCAAGGCTCCGCATCAGGTCGTCCAGCAAATCGGAGGCGGCGGCGTGCTCGGAATTCAGCAGCGCGATCGCCAACGCATCACGGCTTGACTTCGGAAGTTCCAACGCCGCCAACTGCTGCAATGCTTGCTGCGCGGCATTGTACGCCTTGCCGGCGACCAGTCGTTTTTGAACGTATTCAATCAGCTGCCGGGTCAATGCCAACGTTGGTTCGGCCTGTTGGAACGATTGCAACGCATGCTTGGCGGCGGCCAAAGCGGTCAAGTCGGCAGGCGACAGGGGATCGTCTTTTTGGGGAAGCGGTTGTCGCTGCGCGTCCTGCAAAAAGACAGTCACGGCGAAAATCATCGTCTGTCGTGCCGCCGGCAGATCACGATGTTGCGGGTTGGCTTTGATCCAAGCTGCCAAAGCCTCGATCGCGTCTTCACCCTGTTCGATGCGGAACGAAATCAGGGCCAGGTCGGCGGCGGCTGCTTCGGGTGTATCGCCAAATTCCTCTTTCACCGCGGACAAAATCGCCAGCCCCTGGGTGACCGACTCACCTTGCAGCGTGAGTTTCGCTTTTCCGGTCAGCAGCCGCGCGATGGGGGACGCGGCTTGGGCGGGATCGCCAGCGGAAAGTTCACGGAGTGTTTTCAGGGCGTCGGCTCCGCGACCCGACTCGACCAGCACTTCGGCTTCCAACAAGAGAACTCGCGTCGTCTGTGCCGATGACAGGACGTCATTTTTCAGGCTCGTGATTTCGGCCTGGGCAAGGGAGGTGAGCCGTTGGTCTACCAGGGACTGAACCACTTCAATCCTGGCGTCGACATCTTGAAGCTTTCCCAGCAGAGCATCGACCATCTGCCGGGCATACGCCTGATTGGGGGCCAGCTGGAGCGTTTTTTTCCAGGCGGCGACCGCCTGGTCGATTTCACCCAGCTGATAGTGGGCTCGTCCCAACAGCAGGAAAACGTCGGGGTTTTCGCCGTCGGTCTGAGAAGCTGCTTCGGCCAGCTGGCGGGCCTGGGCGAATTGCTGGTTCCCAAACGCGTCTCTGGCCTTTTGCAACGCGATTTCAGCGTCCGATTGGGCGGACGATTGGCTGGGAAATGCTGCCAGCCAAACCAGTGCGGCGATCGCAACCATTTTCAAAGAAGACCGCATCGAATGGCTCCTCCGGCGGTAAAAAGAGAATCGTTGGACGGGCGAGTTTTTTCAGGGCGTGACGGAAATCTGCTGGTCATTCTACGGGCTTCGTAGACGCCGGTTTGTAACGTCCTCGTAACGTTATTAACGATGCAGCAGCGATGATCTTAGGCTGGCGGCCCTGAACCACATTCCAAAACGGCTGTCGATTTCAGTTATCCTGATGGGGCCTGTAACGTCCGATCGTTAGATCCGCCGGCCCCTTGGACCCGTGGCGGTTGAATTGGCGATCGGCAGGGCGTCCAATATTGCCCGGTAAATCAGAATCATTGCCCGGCAAATCAGAATCCGACCCAGCTGTTCCCTCCCAGACTTTCTGATGAAAACTTTCACAAAAACATGCTCCGCAGCATTGTTGGCCACCTTCACGCTGACCACCCTTTCCGGTGCCTCTGCCCAGGAGGTTCCGTCGGGATTGAAACCGATCAAATATCCCAAAGACAACCCGCCGACCGACGCCAAAATCTCGCTCGGTAAACAGCTTTACTTTGATGGACGATTGTCGTCCGACGACAAAGTGTCGTGCGCAAGCTGCCACGACCCGGCCAAGGGTTGGAGCAACGGTGAAGCGTTCGCGACGGGAGTGGAAGGTCAAAAAGGGGGCCGCAGTGCACCGACCGTCATCAATACCGCCTATCAACGATTTCAGTTTTGGGACGGACGTGCCGGCAGCCTGGAGGAGCAGGCTTTGGGACCGATTCAGAATCCCATCGAAATGAACCTGACTCTCGATGCGGTCGTGAAGAAGCTCAATGGGATCGAAGGTTATCGAAAACAGTTTCAAGATGTTTTCGGAACGGACGTGACGTCCGACGGCATTGCCAAGGCCATCGCGGCGTACGAACGAACGGCACTGTCGGGCGACGCGCCGTACGATCGATACAAAGCGGGAGACAAAGCGGCGCTTTCGGCGGCGGCGGAACGCGGCCGCAAGCTTTTCTTTGGAAAAGCAAACTGCAGTGCCTGCCACTCTGGAGCCAATTTCACCGACAACGGATTTCACAACATTGGCGTCAGCTGGAACAAGAAGGACCGTGACGAAGGACGGTTTGCCATCAGCGGGCTGGAGGGTGACAAAGGCGCCTTCAAAACACCGACGCTCCGCGAAATCGCTCGCACCGCCCCCTACATGCACGACGGCAGTTTGGCGACGCTGGAAGAGGTGGTGGACCACTACGCCAAAGGCGGAACCAAAAACCCCTATCTGGATGAAGAGATCTTCTTGATCAAGTTGGAAGAAAAAGACAAAGCCGACTTGGTTGCCTTCATGAAAGAGGGGCTCAGCAGTGCGGACTATCCGAATCATCAACCTCCGAAATTGCCGGAGTGACCTTGCCGCTCGATTCGGGTGTTTTCGCCGAGTATCCTGTCACAGCCCAAACCTTGGGTTGGAGCGCACCGATCACCCACTAGAATGCCACACGGCACCTTTCCACGACCCATCGCACGTACCCATTAAACACGGAATTCACGCCATGCGTTACCTATTGATGTTGACTGTTGCTGTCGCCGTGACGGCCGGGACTGTTCAAGCCCAAGAGAAGAAAAACGCTCCGGGGCCGCGCAGCGTCGGCGCCGCTTTGAACAATCCCACCGGCGTTGCCATCCACCCGAAAACGGGCGACGTCATTGTCGCCGAACGACGAGGCATCGTACGGTTCCTGGCCGAAAAACCGGAAAATGGAAAACGTCGACACATGGAAGTGAATCGATTTCCCGGTGACAAATACGGCAAAGGCCCGATCTATGACATCGGCCCACTGGGAATCGCCTTCATCGATGACGAGCATTTGGTGGTCGGTGACGGCAGCCAGGTCGATACCGACGAGGTGATTCGTGTTTATGAATTGCACGCCAAACCGGCCGAAAAAGCGATCGCCGCCAAGGACGCCGAAGTGACATTGGGGCCGCTTGACAGTAGCGATGAACTGAAAGCCGAAGGCAACTACTACGGCGTTGCTGTGACGGCCGGCCACATTTATGCAACCGCCAACGGTGACGATACCAAAGGCTGGATCGTTCGCGCCAAGTTGGATGACCACGGACATCCCGCTGACTTGGAACGCTTCATTGCCACCAAAGAGGCTGTGGAAGTGGACGCGCCGGTTGCCATCACCGTCAATTCCGACGGTGACCTGGTGGTCGGGCAGATGGGTGAGATCACCGTGCCTGGCGATTCGTTGTTGTCGGTCTACGATCCCAAAACAGGAAAGTTGAAATCGAATCACGAAACCGGGCTCGATGATATCACCGGGTTGGCTTATAGCCCCGCCAGCGGCAAGTTGTACGCGACCGATTTTTCGTGGCACGACACGTCGAAGGGAGCGCTGTATGAGCTGACGGTCAGCGGCGATCAGTGCAACGCGAAGAAAGTGGCCGAGTTGGACAAGCCCACCGCGCTAGCGTTTGATAAAGACGGTCATCTTTACGTGACGATCATCGGCACGCCGGAAGAAGGTTCCGATAAGCCGTCGGGCAAAGTTCTGCGTCTGTCAAAACGGTTCTTGGCAAACAACTGACGCCGGTCTTCCCGTCGCAATTCCTGAAAGTAGCAGGTGCGCAGGTGGCGTGCTTGCTACTTTGTTCATTGATTCACTGCACCCGCACGCCGAAGCCGAGAATCGACACGCGGATAACGGTCAGCCGATGAGACTTCCGCTCGATTGTACCGTCGATTATTTTCCTGATTTCTTGAGCCAGGAAGACGCGTCAGAACTCTATCGTGTCTTGATCGAAGAATACGAATTGGACAAGGCGCGGCTGGTGATCGAGGCGGGCGGAAAAACCATCCGGACAGACAGTTTCAAAATTCTGTTTTCGACCGCAGAGCTCATCGAACGAAATACCCACCCTGAACACGTCCACGGCAAATGCCATGTTTGGTCGGGGGCAATGGCGACATTGCGAAACAAGGTGGAGCAGTTGCTGAATCAGCCATTCGAAATCGCAATGTGTTTGTTTTACCCGGACGGCAACTATTTTTCCGGTTACCACTATGACCAGCAGACGTCGGGCCACAAGACGATTTTGCCTTCGATCAGTCTCGGTGAAGTGCGGCAGTTTGATTTTCGAGAAAACAGCAGTGGCGACGTCTACTCGCTAGACCTGGCCCATGGCAGCTTGCTGGTCATGGGAGAGTATTGCCAAAGCAGATACGAGCACGGTCTTCCCAAGGACCCTCGGTACAAAAACGGCCGAATCAACATCACCTTCCGAGAACCTGCTTTTCAGTAGGCGGATGGCCAGACATGGAAGTCAAACCAAGACGCCGGGCAGCATCTCGGTGCTATCGGCGAAACTCGTTTTGTCGGTACCGAACGCGTTCAACATCGCGGCGTACAAGTTCGCTAGCGGCGTGTCTCGTCCGTATTCTAAGTGTTGTCCCGTCGCGATTCGCCCACCGCCACTACCGCCCAAGAGGATGGGAAGGTTGTGTGGATTATGGCTGTTTCCGTCCCGCAATCCGGACCCGTAAAGAATCATGGAATTGTCCAGCACCGTTCCTTCCCGCTCCTTCATTCCGCGAAGCTTGCCGAGCAGATAAGCGTACTGCTCGACGTGCCAACGGTTGATCAATTGATACTGCCGCAACTTGTCTTCGTTGTTTTGGTGGTGCGACGTATCGTGATGCCCTCCGGAGACGCCATCGAGGAACGAGAAATTTCGACCGCTGACGGCGTTGCCAAACATGAACGTGCAAACACGCGTTGTGTCGGTTTGAAACGCAAACGCGATCATATCCAGCATCAACCGCACTTGATCGACATATCTTTCCGGAGGTTCTTCGCTTGGCCGATCCTTGCGTTTCAATTTGACCAACGGCTGCCAGTTTCTGGCGGCACCCGAGCGCTGGTTTTGGAGATGCTTTTCGATCGATCGCACCGACTGCAGGTATTCATCCATTCGCTGTCGGTCCGACGCCCCCAGCCGACGTTTCAGCTGGTCGGCATCGCCGAGTACTCGATCCAGAAGGAGTTGATCCAGTTTGGCGGTTCCAAGTTTGGGATGAGCAGCACGAAAAAAACGGTCGAAAACCAGACTGGGATTCAATTCTCTGGCAAGCGGACTCGTCGGGCTGGCCCAGGCGATGTGCGAACCATAAACACGGGTGTATCCGACGTTGGTATCGACGCCAGTCGTTACCGGATCGATCCCCAGTTCTAAGGAAGGAATCGGAGTGAGTTTCCCCGAATGATCCGCGGCCACTTGGTCCATCGATCGACCGTTGCAGTTCAAGTCGATTCCCAGTGATTTGTTGATCGTTGTACATGTCAAAAAACCGGAAGTCTTGACATAGTGCCCGTCACCAAAATTGCTCGCTTGGTTCCACAGGTTCGTCAGCACCAGCAATTGGTTCTTGAGATCCTCCAACGGTTCCAGGGTGGGCGAAAGTTGAAACTCTTGCCCGACGCCTTGCGGAGTCCACATGTCTTGGCGAACACCGTTGGGGACAAACAACGCCGCCAGTCGAATTGGAACGTCGCTGGGATTTTGTCCTTCCGATTCGGCCGCCGTCGACTTTTCCGGCATCATCGCTTCGAGCCAAGGTAATGCCAACGCCGCGCCGGCGCCGCGAAGCAATGTTCGACGCGAAAGAGGAAATCGCGAATTCAGTGGATCATGAAGAGAGTTTTTCATCGCTCGACGTCGTATCGCCAGGAGTTATCGCTGTGGATTCTGTGTATACCGAAAGGGGACACTTTTGACGATCTCCGTGACCAGCGTTTGGGCTCGATAATCGTTTTCCGCAAGTTTTTTCGTGATCGATTCGACCACGCAATCGTCTTCGTGTGTCAAACCACGAGCGAGGGCATAGCCTAGCATTTTGCGGGTCAAATTGCGGGCAAATTGCTCCTTGCGATTCTGCAATAGCCGTTTCAGCTCTTGTGGGCCGTCAAATTCTTCGCCATCGGGCAGCTTTCCCGCGGTATCGATTGGCACTCCATCAACATCGGTTCGCCAACGGCCCAGCAGGTCGTAATTTTCCAGCCCAAAGCCGAGCGGATCCATGGTGTCGTGACAAGACGCGCAGGTGGGGTTTGCGCGATGCTGCTGCAGACGCTCACGCAACGAAGCCGGCTTGACCGCCTCGCCCGATTCGTCCAGTGCGGGCACATCGGGCGGCGGTGGAGGCGGTGGCGTCCCCAACAAGGTTTCCAGAATCCACTTGCCGCGAAGCACGGGACTGGTTCGATGCGGTAGCGAACTGACTGCCAGCACGGCACTCATGCCTAACAACCCGCCACGGTGATCCCCATCGTTCAACTCGACACGCTTGGGCTGCTCGCGAAAACTTCCCTCGACGCGGTAGTGCTGGGCGAGTCGCCGATTGACGTAGGTGAAGTCAGAATCAATGAGATTCAAGAGTGATCGATTCTCCGCAAGCAGGTCTTCGAAAAAGAAGATCGGCTCGTATTTCATGCCGCCTTCCAGTTCCGAATCGTATCGCGAGGCGACCGACGGATCTGGTTTGAATTCACGCCCCAAGGCACGTGTTCCCAGCCACTGCTCGACAAAGCTGGTTGCGAAACCGCGAACTTTCGAATCGCGACGCAAACCGCGCCGATCGATATTGCTGCGCAACATGCGTTTGACTTGTTCGGCGAGCACCTTTTCGTCGTGCAGCATTTCTTGTTCGGCCAGCCGCATCAGTTCATCATCCGGCATGGACGCCCACAAAAAATAGGACAATCGTGATGCCATTTCATAGTGAGAGACGGCCGCCGACTTGCCAGGCTCACTGGACTGCTCGTACAAGAACAAAAACTTGGGAGAAACCATCGCGGCAATCAATGAGAACTCGACCGCGGTCTCATAGGATTCATCCTCCGCAAAGGATCGCTTGAACAGAGCCGCGTACTCGTCGATCTCCTGCTCGCTGGCGGGGCGTCGGAATGCGCGCGGCAAGAATGCTGAAAGCACGATTCGCGCGGCTTGCTCCGGCGACCGTTGCCCGTCGGGTGTTGCGATGATGATTCGCTTTCGGTCATCGGGATCTTTCAGTGCATGGCCGATCGCCGACCTCGCTGCCTGCAAGTATTTTTCGGCATAGATCGGTGAGATGAACAAGGTTTCGGCGGCATTGTCGAATCCCTCGCCACCGGCGCCGTCGTCGGGTAGCGCATGGCCGGCATTGACATGGATGCCAAGCAGATCGCGAACCGTATTGGCGTACTCGGTGCGATTCATTCGGCGAATCATCGGCCCGCCCGGAGAAACACCGTCGTCGCAAACCGCGTTGTGAATCGTGCTTCGGATCCAAGAAATGAACGCTGCCCTGGTATCGTCCGGCGGCATGTCACTGCCCTCGGGCGGCATCTGCCTTTCGCTTACTCGCGTGGCAATTTTGTTCCAAGCATCAATCGATTCGGAAACGTTTTCTGCCGAGGTGAAGTCGGTGAAATCGAGGTCAGACTCCGCTTCTTCCCCATGGTGGCAATCAAGGCAATGAGTCTGCACAAATTCAACCGCAGCCCGATCCGTCAGCCGATTGCCCGCCTCCGTCGAATCATCCTCAGCCTTGGCGTTGGTGCCGCAAATCGCAACAGCGAAAATGATCAATGCGAGCTGAATGTGCGCAGATAAAGGGAAGCATCGAATCATATCGGCCGAGACGATAGGCAGGGGAGTCCGCCGCATAACGGGCCGTTGCAATGGCGGAGTTTCGTCTTGTCTACAATGGTGCAAACCGATTGTAAACGAGCGCGAGTCGTGCGCACACACGAATTGCCGTCGATACGAAACTTCATCGTGAAATGGCGATTGCGCTCTGTCCCTGTGACGATGTGAGAGCTCCTATGAACCTTTGTCCGAAATCTGATTCCCGGTTTGACGTGCGTGTTCTGAATCGTCGCAGAGCCCTGCAGGCTGTCGCCGGGAAGATCGCGGTGTTGCCGGCGTTGGCACGATGGGACGGAGGTTCAGCGAGCGCAGCGACAAGTTCACCATCGATGAACCGCTTTCCGCGCATGGTTCACGAGTTTTTTGTGGCGCAAGTCCGTGAGGCGGAAAATGCTCATCGCCGTCGGTTGCAGAAACTGACCTCCAAGGCCGACGCGGAGAGTTATGTTCGTTCGGCGCGCGAGCGTTGTCGCCGGTCATTCGGGCCCAATCCCGAACGAACTCCGTTGAACGCAAGAATCACAGGAGTCGTTGATCGAGAAACCTACAAAATCGAAAAGGTCATTTTTGATAGCCGCCCTGGATTTCCCGTTACCGCGAACCTGTATCTTCCCAAGGGCACGAAATCTCCTTTGCCAGGTGTTGTTGGCACGTGCGGCCATTCCGTCAACGGCAAAGCGGCCGAAGCCTACCAGTCGTTCGCACAGGGACTCGCCCGGCTTGGGCATGCTTGCCTGATTTACGATCCGATCGGCCAGGGCGAACGTTTGCAGTATCCCGATGAGCATCTGAAGTCGGAGGTCGGTGTGGGCGTGCGCGAGCATCTGTACGCTGGCAACCAACAGTTTCTGATCGGTGAGTTTTTTGGAAATTGGCGTGCCTGGGACGGAATTCGCGCTTTGGACTACTTGCTCAGCCGGCCCGATATCGACCCCAACCGGATCGGTGTCACCGGCAATTCTGGCGGTGGAACCATGACCACTTGGTTGTGCGGTCTGGACGATCGTTGGGCGATGGCAGCTCCATCCTGTTTTGTCACCACCTTTCGACGAAACTTGGAAAACGAGCTGCCACAAGACACGGAGCAATGTCCACCGGATGTGTTTCCCCTTGGTTTGGACCATTGTGATTTTTTGGCGGCGATGGCGCCCAAACCCGTGATCATTCTGGCCAAGGAACGTGACTATTTTGATGTCCGCGGATCCGAAGAAACCTATCGGCGTCTTCGTCGAATCTACAAATTACTAGGCGCCGAAGAGAACGTTGCTTTGTTCGTTGGTCCGACCGGTCACGGCTATTCGCAAGAGAATCGCGAGGCGATGTATTCGTGGTTCCATCGCGCAGTTGGGTTCGACGCGGCGGATGCAACGTCGACATTTGACGGCGTGCTTCAAACGGCCGGTCAAGTCGACTTCACCGCCGAACCGGAGATCACGATCGAGAAAGACGAAACGCTCTGGTGCGCGCCCGACGGGCAAGTGGATCGACTAGAAGGCACAAAAGCAGTCTTCGATTTCACGCGTGATCGTTCCAAGGTACTGTCGAAAGCTCGCCAAGCACCACGTGGCGAGGCGTTGCGGCAAGCCGTGACGAAGGTGCTCAAGATCAAAATCGACGGTCTGCCGGCGCCCGATTATCGAAACTACCGTTACCTCAATGCGAAAGGCTATCCAACCGACCAGGCCATGGCTTACACGGTCACGACCGAGCCGGGAATTCAGGCGATCGTCTATCGGCTCACCAAAGAACGCTGGCATTCTCGACCGCCAAGATCTGGAAAGAGAGCCATTTTGTACGTATCGCACCTGTCCAGCGATGCGGAACTTCGCGACGAACCGTTGATCCGAGAAACCATCGAAGGCGAACCGGATACTCCGTTTTTTACTTGCGATGTCCGCGGAATCGGCGAATCCATGCCGGGGACGAGCCAACCGGATACGTTTCACAGTCCTTATGGAAGCGACTATTTCTACGCAATCCACTCGATCATGCTCGGCCGCCCCTATGTGGGGCAAAAAACGTTCGACGTGCTGCGAGTGCTGGAGTGGCTCGGCTCGATTGGTCATCACGAAGTTCACCTGGTCGGACTTGGTTGGGGGGCGCTCCCGGCGACTTTCGCGGCCGTTCTCTCCCCTTCCGTCCAGCAAGTGACGCTCAAGGGGGCGTTGAACTCCTATTCACAGATCGCTGAAAGTGAACACTACGATTGGCCGCTTTCAACTCTGTTGCCGGGAGTCTTGAAGTCGTTTGATCTGCCCGATTGCTATGCCGAACTTTCAACCAAGGGACTCAAGCAAATCGATCCCCAGGGAGCGCGGATCAAGGAAGAGTGATCCGCGAGCTCTCCGAGCCCGCTACGCACAAGCCGGTTCGGAGAACCGGCCGACAGTGCAGCGGAATATACAATGAAACAAACCATTCCATGGTCCACCTACCCCAATCATCCCGCCAATACAAAGATTCTCGCGATGCGCCATCTGCTTTTGCTCCTGCTCTTGATCCAGTTCTCACAGTCCCGACTGCCAGCGGGCGAAGCGATCATCGACGCGGGCAAGTTTTCCTCTCTTCAAGAAGCCGCCGATGCGATCCCAGAAACCGGTGGCGTCTTACAGATCCCGCCCGGCACGCATGAGATCCGTGAGCCGCTCCGCATCACCACGGGCGACACTCGCGTCGTCGGCTTTGGTGCCGCGTCACACATTGTGAACAAAAACACCGACGGTAAGCCCGCGATCTTGATCGAGAATCCAGCATTCTCTGGGAAAGCGACGCCGTCGAAAGATCGGTTGTGGCGAGTCAATGTGGCGAACTTGCGTGTGACCGGTAACGAAAAGAGCGGCTCCGGGATCGAAGCCCACTACATCGAAGAGATCATGATTCAAGGAGTGACCAGTAGTGATCACGGCGGCGACGGATTGCGGTTGTACTTCTGTTACGAAGACCCGCGTGTTTGCGACAGCTTGTTCACCTACAACAAACGCTGCGGCGTTTACCTCGAAGGTTGTCATGACATCGTTGTCTCGGCGAACCAATTCGAGGAAAACCAGGACGGATTGAAGTGCATCGATTCGTTCAATTTGACGATGAACGGCAACAATCTTGACGATCACCTGGGTGACGGTGTGGTGATCGAAAACACGTATGGATCGGTCGTTGCCGGTAACATGATTGAGGAGTGTCAGGGCTGGGCGATCGTGCTGGATCGAGACTGTTACGGAATCACCATCTCGGCGAACGTGATCGCGCATGATTTCGCCGGCGGGATCGATCTGCGAGACGCTCATGGATGCGCGATTTCCGCCAACACGTTGACGATCGTCAAAAAAGTGGGTGTGGCTGTGCGCAGCGAATCGGCTAGCATCACCATCGCCGCCAACAACTTCAGCGATACCTGGATTGGCGACGATGCCAATGGCAAGCCACTTCAAAAACGCGACAACGAGCCGAGCAAGACGGAAGAAAACCCCAACGAGGCGGCCGGAATTCTGCTGGAAGACTGCAAAGGAGCCGTGATATCGGGGAACCTGTTTTCACGCCTGAGCACCGAAGCAATCATCCAATCGGGAGACTGCCGAAAGATTCTGATCCACGCCAACGGAATCTACGAAGACGATTGAATTCGTCGGCCAGTTCTCCAAGAAAAAGGGGTCAGGAGCTTATTGGGCAATCTAGCGAAACAACCTTCTTTCCCAGCTTGCCAAATAAGCTCCTGACCCCTTTTTTCGCACGGGCGGGATGAACGTTGCATCACTCGTACCGCAGCGCGTCGATCGGGTCCAGCTTGCTTGCTTTTCTTGCCGGATAGTAGCCGAAAAAGATTCCCACCGCGGCTGAAAAGGCGATGGCGATGATGGCCGCCGGGATGCTGACGACCACCGGCCAATCGGTTCCCGGTGATACGGCATTGATCAGCTTGATCACGCCGACCGATCCGCCGATGCCCAGGCAAAGGCCGATGATTCCGCCGATCACCGAAAGGACGACCGCTTCGATCAGGAACTGTCGCAGGATGTCTCTTCCCCGTGCGCCAACCGCCATTCGTACACCGATCTCGCGAGTGCGTTCGGTGACCGAGACGAGCATGATGTTCATGATCCCGACACCGCCGACTGCCAGGCTGATCGCCGCGATCGATGCCAACATCGCGGTCATCGAACCGGTGATCACTCCCAGGACATTGGCGATCTCGGTGGTGCTTTGCACTTCAAAATCGGCGGGTCGTCCTGGAGCGATGTCGTGACGCTCGCGAAGCAACTGGCGTATCTCGCTGGTTGCGCTAGCGGTCAGGCCGGCTGACCGGGCCGATGCCATGATGGCGTGAACGCTGTTGAATTCGTTGCCGTGAATACGTTTTTGCACGGTCGTGTAGGGAACCAGGATGACGTCGTCCTGGTCTTCGCCCACCATGTTGGCGCCCTTGGCTTCCAGCACGCCGATCACTCGAAAAGGAATCGTGCCGATGCGGATCTTTTCGCCGATCGGGTCGATCGTTTGAAAAAGTTTGGCCACCAACGTTTGCCCGATCACACAAACCTTGTCGGCGGAGCGAATCTCTCGCTCGCCAAAGAACCCGCCGCGGCGAAGCTCCCAGGAACGCACTGTCAGGTATTCCGCTCCCACGCCGAGCGATTCTTTCGGTTGCCAGTTGATGCCGCCGTAGACAACCTGGTTGCCGAAGCCAACCAGGCCGCTGCTGGCGGCGACCGACGAGCACTCGGCGGAGATGGAAGCGGAGTCGTCGGCGCTCAGCGTGATTGCTCGCAAGTCGTGCACTCCGCGCCGCTGCATCATCTTGGGAAAGATGATGATCACGTTGGTGCCCAGCCCTTCCAGTTCGCCTCGCACCAGACCCTCGGCACTCTGTCCGATCGAAACCATGGCCGTGACCGCGGCGATCCCGATCACCACCCCCAGCGTCGTCAGCGTGGCTCGCATCCGATTTTTGGCGAGCGACCGCAACGCAATTCGGACGGTGTTCCAGAATCCCATGTCGCTACCGCGTTACACTATTGTTTCTGTTTCTTGGCGGTCACCAGCGCGTCGCCGACCTTGATGTCGCCTTCGATCAGCTGAGTCCGCTTGCTGTCGCGGATCCCGATGGTCACCGGCACGGCGCGCAGAAACGGTTCTTCCCAAACCCACACGTGCCGCTTGTTCTTGTTGTTTGCCGCGGTTGTCTTTTCTTCAGCCGATTCCTGGTCGACGGTTGTGTCCTCTTCGGAATCAGAGATCCCGGTCACGATTTTTTTGTCTTCCTCTCTTACCAACGCGACGTCAGGAAAAAAACGCAAGGCGGCGTTCGGGATACGAACGCATTGATCTTGTTGTTGGATTCGGAACGACAGGCTCGCCGTCATTCCCGGCATCAACTTGCCTTCCTCGTTGGGCGCTGAAACGACAACCGGATAAGTGACGACATTCTGTGTCACGACTGGGCTGAGCCGAATTTGTTTGATCGATCCGGTGAACAGATCTTCGGGATAGGCGTCGACACTGAACTGTACCCGCTGCCCCGTTTCTTGGGCGCCGCGAATCAAGCCGATATCGGCTTCATCGACTGACGCGAAGATGTGAACTTCACGGTGGATATTGGGAGCGACCGTGAACAATTCGGGAGTCTGGAATTGGGCGGCCAGGGTTTGTCCCGGTTCGATTTTGCGATCGATGATGATGCCATCGACGGGCGATTCGATACGAGTGTATCCGAGATTGGCGAGTGAGTTTTCTAAAGCGGCTTCGGCCTGCGCCACGCCCGCTTCGGCGACGACCAATTGCGCTTCCAATGATTGCCGGGCGAAACGAAACTGATCGACCTCGACCTGCGAGATGTAACCTTCACCTTTTCCAAGCAACAAATCGGCCCGCTCTTCGTCCGCCCGTGCGCGGCCCAGGTCAGCCTGCACCCGCTTGACCTCGCCTCGGCGGATCGCCAACACCGCCTTGTCACCGGCGACTGCCGCCTCGTAGATCCGCGGATCAATTTCGGCAAGCAGTTGCTTTTCTTTGACTTCGTCGTTGAAATCGACGTACAGCTCTTTGATCGGGCCTGACACAAAAGAACCGACGGCAACCGACAAAACCGGTTTCACCTCGCCCGTCGAATTGACCACTGAAATGATTGGACCTTCGGTCACTTCAGACGTGCGAAATTGAGGCTTGTTGCGTTCTTTCCAATAACGCTGCGCCCAATGGGCCGAAGCGCCGAGACCTGCCAGGATGCCGATCAGGACCAGAAGGCGGACGAACAAACGCATCAATACGGCAGTGGCGGTAGCGGGAACGAAGAAAACACGCTCCCAGTATAGAAGCGAGTTGCGAAGGTGGGGCCGTTTTTCAGCCGACAGCCGGGAGTTTCATCGCCGGAAAATAGTTCAACGATTTTTCTTCTCGGCCTGCCAAGATTCGCTGCGGAAGAACGAATCCATGGTGGGATCCGTCGGTCGGTTTCGCGGATCGGCGGATGGGAATGCGAAGTTCACTGACGGCGACTTCGGAGAAGACGTCGGCTGTTACCATGGAAGCGACTTCGGAGAAGTCGCCGACTGCTACTAACGAAGCGACTTCGGAGAAGCCGCCGACTTGTGTCAACGGAAACCAACCTGATGATGATTGCTGATTTTCAATGGGCTGCGTTGTTTCTGTCGCCTTTCGGGGTTGGGACCGTGGCGATCATTAGCGTTTTTGCATGGTTGATCGTCGCTTCGATCGCCGATGCGGTGTCCAGCGTCATGAAACGTCGAACTGATGCCGACCTGAAGCTGGAGCTGCTGGCCCGAGGTTTGTCGCCCGATGAGATTGTGCGGATCGTCGAAGCAGGCCGCGAGCAGGAAGATTCGGAGTCTGCCGAACAGCTGTATCGAGCGGCCGCAGATCAGCCGATGCCCAGCCAGGCATCGTAGCGCGGCGGTCCCCGCCGTCATTCACGACCCCTGTAGGTCGACCTCTAGTCGGCGAATTCCAGATTCGCCGACTTGGGGACAAGTCGGCCTACAGCGATTGGCATCTACTTCACTGGAAAGTCAGCCGGCAACACGCTGACTCCGAAGTTCAGATTGTAAATTTGGTTGGGGGCCCCGCCCGCGATCTGTTCGCACTGCCAGACTTGTTGATCGTCGAAATTCAATCGTAGCGCCAGACCGGTGAATCGGGCTGGGGCGTAATGCCAAACCAATTCTTCGCCCTCGCCGGCCCGACACTCCAGCACCAGAAACAGTTCCGGATCGGTTGCCAGCGTGAATGCGAAAACCGTGCCATCGACGACACCGTTTTCTTTGCTCTGGTAGCGCATCAGCGGACTGGTCAGCAGCCGCAACGGATTCGGTTTACCACTCTTGCGATCGATCACCACGGCAGTGAACTTTTTGGCCAGCCGTCGCATCTGAGCCAATCGTGCTGTTGCGGTGGTCGGAGCGGGGAGTTCGGTTTCCAGCTTCTGAAACTCTGCGCCAGGTTTGGGCGGTTGCCAGGAACCGACGACGCGGTTGGTGTTCAAGCGGCCTTGGACCGCGGGCGGCCGAGTCACAGCGAGCGATGACGGTGAAAGCGAATGAAGCTCGTGCGCGACTCGCCGCAGGCCGTTGTTTTTTTGATCGATGATGGACCAGATCGTGCCGATCACCTGCGGCCGGCCATCGAGTGTCCAGGCGAAAACCGCCCCGTGTTGACCGCGCTGCCGCACCGGATTGGTGTACCGCAGCAGCGGTGTGTCACGAAGTTCGAGTTTTCGGTCTGAATCGTCGTCGACCACCATTTCATATTTTGCGGCCCGTTCGGCATAGAACTTCATCCACTTGTCAACCAACTTTTCGTCGTCAACTTGCTGAGCAGACGCGGCGCCGCTGAGCAAGCAGAGACAAACGGCAGCGGTGATGAGTTTCAGTTTCATCGTGATTCTCGGTTGGATGTTCCGTTTGATTTTAGGCAAGCCCAAACCAATTCTAGCGTCCCGGCTTGCTCATCATCAATTTGTAGTGCCCCGTTCCCAGCAAATCATCGATTCGATCTCTCAATTCGCTGGTCACCTGCACGCGATACCGATCGCTTTTCAAGTGAACCGTTTCGCCCTCGGTCAAACTCATGCTAAACAGCAGCTCCTGCGAACCGGGGTAACCCCGCAAGATTTCTCGCAATTGGTTCATCGTGCTTTCGTCATGCTCCTGCTCATCCAGCCGGATTCGCATGCCGTGGGTGTAGCGGGTATCGAGGTCGGACAGCGGGATCAGTTCGTCGATAATCAAATTGGCTTCGTCTCCGCCGCGGCGGTCGCACTTTCCCTTTGCCAAGACGACAGCATCTGGCTGGACCCGCTCTCCGCAGGCGGCAAAACCTTTGGGCCACAAGATGCAGCGAATCGAACCTTGCATGTCTTCTAAATCAAAGTTGGCATACTTGGTGGGGCTGCCCGGTTTGCCGTTTTTGGTATGAGCGAACTTGATGGCACTGATCATTCCGCCCAGCACAATCTCGCCACGATCTTTGACATCGGCAATCTTGTCGGTCGTATGCGTCCGGAACGATGCTAATTTTCGTTCGTATTCGGCAAGGGGATGACTGGCCAAATAAAAGCCGAGCACTTCTTTTTCGGCCAACAACTTTTCTCGTTCGGCCCATTCGTCGATATCAGGAAGCGGCACACCGGGGGATTGCGTCTGTTCCTCGTCTTCCTCCTCGAAGGCTCCAAAGAGGCTCGCTTGTCCGCTTTTACGGTCGGCCTGAACCGACGCGCCGGCCTGCACGGCGCGCTCGATGACGGCGGTCAGTTGGCTGCGCCGGGCATCGAAACAATCCATCGCTCCCGCCTTGATCAGCGTTTCGATAGCGCTTTTGTTGCAGGCCGCTGGATCCACACGCTCGCAGAAATCAAAGATGTCTCGGTAAGGCCCGTTCTTTTTTCGTTCATCGGCGATCGAGGTTGCGGTCGATCCACCGCATCCCTTGACGGCTGACAGCGCGAAATGGATCTTGCCGTCCGAGACCGAAAAATCGGCCTCGCTGCTATTGACGCTGGGCGCGACCACTTCGATGCCCATCCGGTCGCAATCCTCCATGTGTTCGACCAACGGATCTTTCCGTTTGAAGTTGCGAGCCGAAATATCGCTGGACAACAGCGCCGCCATGAACTCGACCGGATAATGGGCTTTCAAATATGCCGTCTGATAAGCGACCAGTGCGTAGGCAGTGCTATGTGATTTATTGAATCCGTAACCCGCGAACTTGACGATCAGGTTCCAGATTTCTTCGGCATCTTTTTCCGACAGGCCGTTTTCGGTACTGCCCTTGATGAATGCTTCGTGATTCTGGTTGATCAGCGCTTCTTTCTTTTTGCTGATCGCTTTGATGCAGGTGTACGCTTTGGCAAGCGGCACGTTGCCCAGTCGGTTCAGGATCCGCATCACCTGTTCCTGGTAGACCATGATCGAATTGGTCTCTTTCAGGACTTCCTTGAGCACCGGATGTTTGTACTCCGGTTGTTGGCGTCCGTGCTTGATGTTGACGTAGTCGTCGACCATGCCCCCTTCCAGCGGTCCGGGGCGATAGAGCGCGGCGGTGGCGATGATGTCGGTGAAATGGTCGGGCTTCATCCGCAACAATAGGTCGCGGATCCCACCCGATTCCAGCTGAAAGACACCCTTGGTCTCCCCACGCTGCAGCAGCGCGTAGGTTGCCTTGTCATCGAGTGGGAATTTGAGTGGATCGACGCTCTTGCCGGTCGTTTCTTCGATCAGCTGAACGGCGCGGCTGAGGATCGTCAGGTTGCGGAGCCCCAGAAAGTCCATTTTCAATAAGCCGGAAGCTTCCACATCGCCCATCGACCACTGCGTGATCACATCCTGTTTACCAGGTACTCGTCCCAGCGGCACGTATTCGGTCAGCGGTTTGTCGGCGATCACCACGGCCGCGGCGTGGGTTCCAACGTTTCGCGCCAGTCCTTCGATCTTCATCGCCAGGTCGAGCAATTCACGGATTTCGGGATCGCCCTCGTAGGTCATCTTCAAGTCGGCACTTTTTTCCAGCGCTTTCTCGATCGTGATCTTCAATTCGTCGGGCACCATTTCGGTGACCTGGTTGACGCGGGCCAGTGGGATGCCGAGCGCGCGGCCGGTGTCTTTGATCGCGGCGCGGGCCGCCAGCGTTCCAAACGTTCCGATCTGGCAGACCATTTCGTGACCGTAACGTTGTTTGACGTAGTCGATCACTTCGCCGCGGCGTTCTTTTTCGAAGTCGATGTCGATATCGGGCGGTTCGGTACGGCTTTCATCCAGAAACCGTTCGAACAGCAGGTCGTAGCGGAGCGGGCAGACGTGGGACAGATAAAGGGCGTAGCAGACAATCGCCCCCACACCGCTGCCGCGAGCGGTCGCCGAGATACCGAGCTCGCGGGCGTGGTGCACGAAATCCCACACGATCAAAAAGTAGGTGGGGTAGCCGAGTTTTTGGATCACGTCCAATTCGCGATCCAACCGAGCCATCACTTCATCGCTGAGCTTTCCGTCAACGATTCGTTCGGCGTCTCCTTCGTATCGTTGCAGTAACCCTTCGATACACAACTCGCGGAGGTAATCGATCGGTTCTTTTTGATCGGGGCATTCAAAGCCGGGAAAGTAGTACTTGCCCAATTGCAGATCGATATCGACCGAGTCAGCGATCTGTTGGCTTCGAGCCACCGCGTCCTCCAACCCCGGAAACTTTTCGTACATCTGATCGGGGCTGCGAAGAAAGAACTGGTCGTTCTCCATCTTCATGCGGGACGTATCGGTCCTGAAACGGCCGGTATTGATGCACAGCATGATGTCTTGTGCTTCGGAGTCTTCGGGATCGACGTAGTGGGTGTCGCTGGTCGCGACCAACGGCAATCCCATTCGCTTGGCGACTTCGACAGCCCCTTCCAATTGCTGCTTTTGGATGTCGACGTCGTTGTTCATGATTTCGATGAAGTAACGATCATCGAACACACGATGAAACCAGCCGGCGATGTCGCGGGCTTCTTTTTCGTGTTCGGCCGTGTCGATTCCCTTGATGACGGCGCGGCTGAATTCGCTGCTCACACAGCCCGAAAGGCAGACGATTCCCTCGTTGAATTTTTCCAGGATCTCTTTGTCGATTCGCGGCTTGAAGTAAAAACCTTCCAGAGACGCGGCGCTGGCCAGTTTGACCAGGTTTTTGAAGCCGGTTCGGTTTTGAGCCAACAGGGTCAGGTGATAGCTGGCCGCCTTGCTGCTAGAGGCGCCTCCTTTGTCAAAGCGACTGCCCGGCGCGATGTAGGCTTCGTAACCGATGATGGGATTGACGTCGGCCGACTTGCACTTGCGATAGAACTCCAGCGCGCCGTGCAAGTTGCCGTGATCGGTCAAGGCCAGCGAATTCATGCCATGTTTGACACAGCGATCAACCAGCCGCCCAATGTCGCCGGCGCCGTCCAACAAGCTGTAGTGGCTGTGGCAGTGCAGGTGGACGAAGGGGCGGGGAGCGGAGGTGGTAGTGGTTTCCGTTGCCAGAGCTGGGTTGGTCATCAGTCGCCTTCGTGGGTCATGAAGTGGGCTGGTTTGCCGGAGGTCTTGCACATTCGTTCGACCGGTTTGCCGCGATCAAATCGGCAAGCTGGTAGCCTACCGCAGAGCCGGGGACCTTTGAAGTTACACGCTTGGCCGGAAGGTCCCTCTGGCAGGCGGCGGCAAGTCGTGCAGCCGCCGCCTGGGAAGCCAGAATCGATCAAATGCCGAGGGAAAATCCCTTTCTCCTTGGCGATGGGGGCATTCGTTGCCATAATACGTCTTCGGTCTCGATCCAATCGCGCCGGCGCTGGGTTCATTTCGCACGATTCGACCGTCGATCCATCGCCTGAAGCGATTCCAGGATCAGGATTGGAGTGCGCTGGGCGAAAAATGCGAGTTTTTTTGGCCTCTTCAGCCAGACCAATTTCCCCCGCCACCAAGATCGGTCGTTGCCACGGATCGACCACCGCGACCAACCACCAACCGGAGCCCACCTTTCGTGCAGAAGTTGCTGTTGTTCCCTTTGCGTTTATGCGTCGGATGGGGACTTTCCCCGCGGCTGTTGAGTTTGATCGCGGCGACGATGCTGGTGTTGCTTCGCTTGTCGGTCGGCTGGCACTTCTACAGCGAGGGTGTGGACAAGTATCAGACGGGCAAGTGGGACGCGTCACCTTTTTTTGCCAACGCTCGCGGCCCCTTTGCGGAAGAGTATCGCAAGCTGGTTTGGGATGCTGACGGCAGCATGCGCCGCGACCTGGAACAGACAAAGGTTTGGTTCGCCAAGTACCGTGATCGCGTCGGTCGGCACTACGGTTTCAACGAGGATCAGGCGGGTGCGGCCCAGCGGAATTATGCGGCCGCGATCGAGCGGTTGGAAAAGGTCTTGGCTGACAATGTGGATACGCTGGACGAATACGATTTGGGGCTACAGCGAGTCGCAAACCTGGACCAGGATCCTACTCGTGACGGTGTTTCCAGTTTGCGCGGGCAACGCGAAACGATTCGTCGCGAGTTGATCGATCTGGTCGACCCGGTGTTTGCCCAGATCGACGCGGTTTGGGCCAACTACGAATCGGCTCAAAACTCGCTAGCTTCCAGCGAGCAAAAAAAGAATGCACCACCATTCAAACTGGGCAAGCCGCGATTGACGCGGGTCGATACCAACATGATCAACACCTACGTCCCCTATTTCGACATTGCAGTCGGCATTTGCCTGTTATTCGGGCTGTTCACTCCGGTGGCGGCGTTGGCCGCGGCCGGGTTTCTCGGTTCTGTCTTCTTGAGTCAATATCCGCCTTCGACTGGGCCGACCTCTAGCAACTACCAATTGATCGAGAGCATGGCTTGCCTGGTCCTGGCGAGCACCGGTGCCGGCCGGTTTGCCGGTCTCGATTACTTCCTTCACTTAATCATCCGCAAAGTGTGGGGCGCTCCCACTGACAAAGGTTAGAAAAATGGTTGACAAACTCTCCAGCGAACAACGCGAAGTCGGTCAGGCCAATTATTACGAGGCCGTTGGCAGCTATTACGACGTCAACCGTCGTGATTTTCTGCGGGGAATCATTTCAGCCAGCGCAGTCAGCGGCGCCGGGCTTGGTGCGGCCTATTTCGGATACAACAAGGTCAACGATCCGGTACGGATCGCGGTGATCGGCACGGGCGACGAGGGCAACGTGCTGATCGGCGGCTGCAATCCCGAATACGTCGAAGTCAAAGCGATTTGCGATATCCGGCCGTTCGGACAACATCGTGCTTTTCATGGGGACTATGCCAGCCCATCGTCGCTGGTCCGGCGACCGGGCCTGATTCGCGTGGCCGGCTACAAGGACGAAGCCGAAGCGCGGCGAAACGTCAAGGTCTATGATGGCAGCAACGGCGGGATTATGGCTTGTTTGGACGATCCCGATATCGAAGGCGTGATCATCGCTTTACCACTTTGGCTTCACGCTCCCGTCGCCGCCTTGGCGATGGAACGCGGGCTCCACGTGTTGACCGAAAAGCTGATGGCCCATAACGTTGCCCAGTGCAAGGTGATGGCCCGAATGGCCGCCGAGTTGAAAGACAGCGCCGGCAATCCGATTCACTTGGCGACCGGTCACCAGCGCCATTACAACGTCAAGTATGACAACGCGGTCAACCTGATTCGCTGGGGATTGCTCGGCCAGCTGCATCACATTCGCGCCCAATGGCATCGCGGCAACAGGCCTGGCGCCGACAGCTGGAAAATGCCGATTCCCGGTGGCGAAAAGACCGTGACTGGAGAGATGTACGACAAGATCGCTGGCGACATCAGGAATCGTCGCGACAGAATCAAAAAGGCGAAGGACCCCAATCATCCGGACTTCAATCCGGAAGTGGTTCCGCAACTGGAGGCCGAACTGGCTCAGCTGGTTGCCTGGGACACCGACAAAAATGTCGATCCCAAGGAATTCGGTTACCAGGACTTCACCTCCGGCGGCAAAGTTTTCACGGCGATGGAAGAATTGCATCGCTGGCGATTGTTCGATCGAACGGGGGCGGGCCTGATGGCCGAACTTGGCAGCCACCAGCTGGATGCCGTCAGCATCTTCCTCAGTTCGCTGCGCGATGACGGAAAGAAGGTGCACCCGCTGAGCGTTCACGCCGTGGGCGGACGGCACATGATGCCGCTGGACCGTGACGCCGGCGACCATGTTTACTGCATGTTCGAATTCCCCGGCCCGGAATACTCCGAGTCGTTTGACGTTGGTTACCGCGATCGTGTCGAAAACTATCCCGACGGACCCGTTCCCGGTTACGAAACCGATCCCAACAAGAAAGTGGTCGTTACCTATTCATCGATCAACGGAAACGGCTTTGGTGGATGGGGCGAAGTGGTGTTGGGAACCAAAGGGACGTTGATCCTTGATAAGGAAACGGACGTCCTGCTCTATCGCAACAGCGACACCAGCAGCAAGGTGGGTGTGGCGAAAAAGGATGGCGCCTACGCGCTGGATACCAGCGCCAGCGGCGACGTCGCCGCGTCGGTGGCACAGGCTGCTGATTCGGGACCGGTTAGCCGCGGCTATCGCGAGGAGATCGAACATTGGGCTTACTGCATCCGCAATCCCGACAAGGAAAACCACCCGCGGTGCTACCCCGAAGTAGCGATGGGAGACGCGGTGATCGCGCTGGGCACGAACGTTGCCTTGAAAAATGCTGCCCAAGGCAAGGGCGGCTACTTGGAGTTCAAGGAAGAGTGGTTCGAGGTCGATAACGACGAGACGCCCGATGGAAGCGACATCGCCACCGAGACCGAGTTCATGAAGAAACCGGTCGCCTGAGTTTGGCGACCGAGGATCTGAACCCAAGCGATAAGAGTTCCAGTTTCCTTCCCTCGTTCCCATGCTCCGGCGTGGGAACGGATTGAACGTCCGCTCCGCGGACTGACAAGGACTCACCGCAGGAGCGGTGGACTGGCGTTCCCACGCCGGAGCGTGGGAACGAGGCTGCTAGGACTGCGGTAACCAACCGAGCACATGGCGGTCGGTGAACCGATCGGTCACTCCGCTGGCGTTTCGGCAACGGGTGTTTCGCTGCCGCCGGTCGTATTGGAATCAGCAGCCGGGGTACTGGTGCTGCTGCCGCCGGAGGTGGAAGTCGATGTATCGACGTTGGTATCGGAAG
The DNA here is from genome assembly GCA_965222745.1 of Rubripirellula sp. Lineage (GTDB taxonomy): Bacteria > Planctomycetota > Planctomycetia > Pirellulales > Pirellulaceae > CBDCUW01. The sequence goes on along the minus strand of CBDCUW010000005.1, from coordinate 2,101,165 downwards.
GGGCGCAACCGAAGGTCAGGGTCAAAACGGCGGCTGCGGCAAGGCTGCAGAGGATCAGTTGAAACTGTTTCACAGGGAGGGCTCTCCGTGAGGTGGGGGAAAGTGACAGAAACTTTTCAGCGGAACCGATCGGCGAGCAATCAGGTCGCTACGATGCCCGGGACCATGATGCTACTATCATCGGCCACCGATTCAGGATCGTTCCTACAGTGGAATCGCTTTTCCGCAGAATGAAAGGGGGATGATCAAAATAATCGCTACGTTCGGCCCCCTGGGGCGTGAACCTCGCCAGCAATCCGCGGACGAACTGGCTGGTAGGTGCCGTGGCCACCGATGGACCGGCTAGAGCATGCTGCTCCGATCACGGATGGATGTACCGATTTAGGATTCGGTTTGAGGACTGTCATGAAAATTCGTCGCTTTTTCAGTTTTGCCGCCGCAACCGCGGTGTTTTGTCTAACCAACACCGCCGGTGCCCAGCAGCTGGACAGCATCGAGACGGCTCCTGTCGAACCGGCGACGGTAGGCCTGACGGTCCAGCCACCGGAGCGTTTGGAGACGGTGCAGCCCGTTTCGGCACCCCGCCTGCAAGCCTCCAGCAGCACTTCAGATGTTCGCAGTAGCCGCATGTCGACGGCCGAACTGCGCCAAGCCAGGGCGCTGTACCGGGCACAACAGCGAGTTGCCCGGCTGGAATACAACCTGTGGATGGGGTACGAGCCGCTGCGGCCCAACTGGAACGCCGTCCCGATGATGTCCAGCCGATACACCCATCGACGTCTCTACGTGCCAGTCTACGTCCACACGCGATAGAACGTCGCATCGCAGCAAACCTAGCGAAACTCGCCAAGAGTTTCGGCAAATCGGCGGGGCGAAAATTTGGTGGGTGGCACCAAATTGAGATTAAAATTTGGTGGGCGAAAATTTGGTGGGTGGCACCAAATTGAGTGCCGGTGGCACCAAATTGAGTGCCGGTGGCACCAAATTGAGTGCCAGGTGGGTGGCACCAAATTGAGTGAAATTGAGTGCGCCGAGCAAATTGAGATTGTGGGTGGCACCGAATTGAGAAGCTGGTGGGTGGTGCCGAAAGTCTTGGCGACTTTCGCTACGTCAAGACGTCAACGGACGAGGTCCGCCAAGTTCACCACACCGCATTTCTTACTTTTTCGGTAAAGCTTGCCACCATCCATTGCCGAATGGAAAGATTGGGGGTGGGGACGCCGCGCAAATCGTTGCGCTGGCAGGTACCGTGAAACTCCGCCGATCCACCATTCAAACGATCATTCTGATCTTGCCGCTGCTGGCCTGGACCGGTTGTGGTGCCCTCATTCCGGAAACCAGGCACCGCGACGTCATCCACAATCCGTTTCCGCAACTCAAGCGGGTCGCGATTCTGCCGTTTTTCAACCAGAGCAGCGAACCGACAGTCAACGGGGACCAGGTTGCTGAAAGCTACTACGCGGCACTGCAAGCCATTCCGGGTTTCGAGGTGCTGCCGGTTGGTGTGGCCAAAGCACAATGGATGCAATATTCGATGGCCAATGGCGAGCCCCGCAGCGGCCGGGATTTTCAGCAGCTGGCCAAACAGATGAACGTCGAAGCGTTGGTCGTGGGCTCGGTGACCGACTTTGATCCTTACTACCCGCCGCGGATGGCGATGACCGTTCACTGGTACGCGGCCAACGAAGGATTTCATTCGATTCCCGCCGGCTACGGGTTGCCTTGGGGGACAGAGGCGGAAAAGCAAATTCCGCGGCGGATTGTTCGCGAGGCGGAATTCGAACTGGCTCGAAGCCAGCTGGCGACGCAAACGCCGGTGGCGGTGGAACCGGGTGTGGCGGTTTCGCCTGAGCTTCGCCAAGTTGCCGATCATCAGGAACTGCAGCCGCCGTTGCCCGACGATAGCATGACGGCCGAGACGTTGGCGGTGCCGGGGAGCGAAAACCACGTTATCAGCGGCCACGTACAAGACGGATGGGTGGGAGACGAAATGGCGCAGATGGGGCCGCCATTGCCGGGGGATTGGCCCGATTCCACCGATTTCATCCCCGATCCGCCTTCACCCCACCGACCAACGGCGATTGCAAGCAATGAACCGGTCCTCACCCACACGCGGCTTTATCGAGGTGACGACGCCTACTTCACAGGTCGCTTGGCCGACTACGTCGAGACGGGGGATGATGCGCGTCCGGAAGGCTGGCAAGGTTATCTGAAACGTAGCGATGATTTCATTCATTTCTGTTGTCACTTGCACATCACCGAAATGCTGGAATCCCGGGGGGGTAGTGACCAAAGCGAACTCATCTTGCGGTGGCCCGTGAGCCGATACTGAAGCCCAGAGTCAAGTCAAAGCGCGTCCGCATCGATGGGAAGCACCGCACTCCCATCGCGCCGCCCACCCAGCGCTGCTGAAAGAATTGCTTTGACAATGATGGCATGTCGAACGAGACAGTCTCGGCGTGCTGCAAGCCCAGGGTCAAACTGCAATCGGAAACGCGCCCCGATGGAAAGAGAAATCAACGTTTTGGCGTTGGTCAAAGGTGAGGAACGGTTCATCTTCCTCTTTGATGACGAGAATCGTGACGAGACCCTTCGTCAGCTCGCCCGGTTCGCCGCCGATCCGGAACTCGATTTTTCTTGGTACGACGCTGCCATGCTGAGTCGCAAGATTCGCGATGCCGTTCCAGCCGACGATGACATGCTGGCCAGCGAAGAATTCGACAGTCTGTCGATCGACGATTTTCATTGACCGTCATGCGAAGCGCCGTCGCCCAATTTCTGAAACACTTGGCGATCGAGCGGAATGCTTCCAACTTGACCGTCAAGGCTTATCGTGAAGATCTGTTCGGTCTGATCGACTGGTTGGAAAGCGAGCAGGGAGCCCTGCCCAAGCCCGATGCGCTAACGCCGCAGGACCTGCGAAGCTTCCAGGCGGCGCTGACCCAGGCGGGATACGCCCGCACGACGATCGCTCGCAAGCTTGCCTCGCTGCGCAGTTTTTATCGCTTTGCCATGCGGCAGGGAATGGCCAGCAGTAACCCGGCCAAGCCGCTTCGGAATCCTCGCCGGCAGCGCAAACTGCCGCTCGTGTTGACGACCGAGCAGGTAGGCCGATTGTTGCTGGCACCGCCGGCCGATTCGACCGCCGGGCTGAGAGACCGGGCGATGTTAGAAACGATGTACTCCGCCGGCCTCCGCGTCAGCGAATTGGTGGCGCTGCGCGACGGGGATATCGATGCCGATGAGCAGATCGTGCGAGTTCGCGGGAAGGGACGAAAAGAACGAATCAGTCCGCTCGGTTCGTTCGCCATTGCCGCGATCGATCGTTACGCCAAGAAGCGGGTCCGAGAACCCAAGACCGAGGCGCTGGGTCGGGAAGCGCCGGTGTTTGTGAATCGGTTCGGACGCATTCTGACCACCCGCAGTGTCGGTCGAATGTTGGAAAAGTACATTGCCGCCACCGGGCTGGACAAACGAACCAGTCCTCACACACTGCGACACAGCTTCGCCACTCACCTGTTGGATCGAGGCGCGGACATTCGCAGCGTTCAAGAATTACTGGGCCACAAAAGTCTGGCGACCACGCAAATCTATACCCACGTCAGCGCCGCCAATCTGCGAAAAGTCTACGAAAAAGCGCACCCCCGAGCCCGCTCGTAGGCCGACTTGTCTCCAAGTCGGCAAATCTGTCGGCGACTTCTCCGAAGTCGCTGCGCGATACCTACTGGTCACTTGTATCTTTGCTTCAGCTTTTCGGGCGACGTTCCCATAGCGTAGGCGGTTTGAAGGGACCAGTTTCGCAGCGTCTGCCGGATGACGCCGTGTTGTTGCCAGCGGCGGGCGCTGACGTGAACCGGTCCTTCCAGCAGTAGCGGCCTGGAGATCTTGCGAAGCACCTTCGACAACGCCACATCTTCCATCAACGGGATCTCTGCGAATCCTCCCTCGCGCTTGTACACCTCGCGGCGGACAAAGATCGCTTGATCACCAAACGGCATACGACGCAGTTGGACTCGCATCGCGTTGCCCCATTCGAGCAAACGAAAAATTCGTCGCGGCGAATCGATTCGTTGTCGAAACGCTCCCCAGACTAGGTCGGGATGATCGCAAATCTGCCTCAGGCACGGTTCGGCTAGTCGGCTGTCGGCGTGCAGGAACAATACAACTTCTCTTTCGGCGAAGACCGCTCCCGCGTTCAGCTGGATGCCGCGTCCGGGCAGCGAGCGGACCACTTTGGTGGCTCCCGCGTCGCCAGCGATCTGGGCCGTGTCATCCTCGCTGCCGCCGTCGGCGACGATCACGTCGGTCGCGCCGGCAGCAAGCGCCGATTCGATGGCTGCCGCGACCGTGGCGGCCTCGTTGATCGCCGGAATGACCACAGAGATGTCGGCGGGTGTCATACCGTTTGCACGTCGCGCAGCCGTGTGTAAGCAATCGGCCCAAAAACAAGCAGCGGTACCCAAGCCGCCATGGCGGGAGAGAGCAGGTAGCCGCTGCCGCCCAATGCACCGGCAAGTGTCTTGACCGCAAAGAAAAAGAGCACCGTGATCATGGCGATTCCAATCAGCACAAAGAGATTGCGGCCCCGGCGATTGACCACCAACGGTAGCCCCAACATCACCAATGCGAAATCGAGCGGAACGCGGATGATTCGTTCGTGCAACAAAACATGCAAACTCATGCTGCTGTAAACCGACGGGTTGCGGACATATCCGATCAATTCCGCGACCGACGCATAGCGGGTTGCCGATTGGTTGGTTTGCAGCAGATCAGTATCAACCGTGGTCGCGAAAAAACATTGTCGCGATCCCAGCCAAATCTGGTCTCGACTGGTCATCAGCACTGGTCGGTCTCCCGCAGCAACCGATGGTAACTGGTCAATCTGTTCGGGACGCCGTACCTGTTGCAACAGATAGCCGCTGGGATGCTGGTCGTTGGCCTCGACCCACTTGGCCGAATCGGCCATCAACAAGTCACCGTAGCCAGGATAGTCTCCGTCAAGCCGAAAACTTGGTTGACGAATGACGCGTTCATGCGTTAGCAGTGACGTCCCGTCGACCAGGATGCGGCTGGTCTTGTCGTATTTGGCCAAGATCGGTTGTTCGCTTTCCCCCGTGATGTCTTTTGCTTTCATCGTCAGTGCGTCACGAAATCCCGGCAACACCAGTTCTCGATTGGCCAACTGCAGCAGGATGATCAATGCCGAAGCCACGATCATCGGACGCAAAATTCGGCCGTGCGAAACCCCGGCCGAAAGTGTTGCCGTCAACTCGCCCGATCGTCGCAGCCAGCCGACGGTGAACAGCAGCGCCATCAGGGCGATGATGGCGGCTGTCCAATCGAACAGCAACAGCATGTAGGGCCCGTAAAACCTGGTCATCACCGGCACCAAGCCACCCTCGGCCTGTCCCTGACGCACTAAGTCGTCCATCCGGGTGAAGGCGTGAAACACGACGAAGATGCCGGCGATGGAGCAGAAACAAACGATCACCGTCCGCAAAAACAACACCAGGATATAGCGATCGATTTTGGTCACGGGTCGAAAGGGGGCCGCCAGAGCCAGCCGGAGAAGGGAGAGGGAGTTTAGAATGCCTACTTATCTTTCATCTGAAAGATAATTCACCGAACTATCCCGATAGTGGCTGCCGCAACGCAAGAGCGGTTTCACCCCCGATTTTCACGGTTTGGAGCTTGATATGAATCGAAACTGGATGCAGGTTGCCATCGCTTGTACGTTCGTTTTTGTGCCTGCCCAAGTTGCCTCGGCCGACGATGCGGCTGGCGAAACAATCGACTACCAGGAAGATGTGGTTTACGGCCGTGGAGGCGACGTTGCTTTGCATCTGGATATCGCCTCGCGCAAAGACATCCAGAAGCCGGCTCCCTGCATCGTGGTGATTCATGGCGGCGCGTGGCGAGCGGGAAACAAAAGCCAACACACGAAACAGATCTTTGACTTGGCCCGTCAAGGTTACGTGTCGGCGACCATCCAATATCGATTTTGTCCGGAGCACCGTTTTCCCGCCCAGGTCGAAGATGTGAAGTGCGCCGTGCGATTCTTGCGCGCCCATGCCGATCAGTATGGAATTGACCCGGATCGAATCGGCGCGGTCGGTTTTTCAGCCGGCGCGCACTTGTCGATGATGCTGGGCACGATGGACGCGGCCGACGGTCTGGAGGGAGAGGGTGGATGGCAGGACCAGTCGAGCAAAGTGCAAGCGGTGGTGGCGTTTTTTGGACCGACCGAACTTGACGCCGACGATATTCCTGAACGCAGTCTTCCGCTGGTGAATGATCTGATCGGCGGCCCCAAAGAAGAACACGCCGAATCATTTCGCCAAGCGTCGCCCCTGACCTATGTCAGTAAGGGAGACGCGCCGATGCTGCTCTTCCAGGGAACCGAAGATGTTTTGGTGCCCTACACGCAAGCAACCAAAATGGTGACCGCGATGACTGGGGCCGACGTTCCAGGGCGGGTCGAGTTTCTGATCGATGCCGGCCACGGCTGGGGAGGCGAAGATCGGGAGCGAACGGCCGAGGCAACCTACGCGTTTTTTCGGCGATATCTGATGGTCAAATGATTCCGTCGACGATTCGGCCGTGCACGTCGGTCAATCGGTAATCGCGTCCCGAATATCGGAACGTCAACCGGGTATGGTCGATTCCCATCAGATGCAAGACGGTGGCGTGCAGATCGTGGACGTGAACGCGGTCTTCCACCGCGTGCATGCCGAATTCGTCGGTCGACCCGAAGGTCAATCCGCCGCGAACACCGCCGCCGGCAAGCAGCATCGAAAATCCGGTGTGATGGTGATCGCGGCCAGCCTTTTTGGGATCCTTCGATTTGTCGACTTGCGCGTACGGTGTGCGGCCGAATTCACCGCCCCAGATCACCAGCGTGTCGTCCAACAATCCACGGCTCTTCAAATCGCTCAGCAGTGCCGCGGTCGCTCGATCACTATCGGCACAAAGCGTGCGGTGCGACGCGTTGTTGTTTCGGTGAGTATCCCAGGGCTGCTTGCTGCCGTTTTTGACGTAGAAAACTTGTACCACTCGGACTCCCCGTTCCAACAATCGGCGTCCTAGCAGGCAACTGCGTCCAAATTCGCTGTCGCCGTAGGCCTGCCGCGTCGATTCGGTCTCCCGCGTGATGTCAAACGCTTCGGAGGCCTCGGTCTGCATTTGGAAAGCGAGTTCCATCGAACGAATGTGAGTTTCCAATGCCGCCTCGCCCGATCTCGCGGCCAAGTGTTCAGCGTTCAATCGACGCAGCAGTTCCAGTTGTCGGCGCTGAGCCGCCGCGTCCATCGTCGGATGTTTCAGGTTGGCGATCAGCTTTTCGACTTCGGTATGATTCGTGTCGACTTCGACACCCTGATGTTGCCCCGGCAGAAAAGCGCTGGACCACAACTGCGGTCCGACCACCGGCAATCCGGGGCAGAGAGCGATGAATGGCGGCAGGTTGGCGTTTTCACTCCCCAAGCCGTAGGACAGCCACGAACCCATGCTGGGTCGAGTCGGTTGTTGGTGTCCCGATTGCATCAGCAGCAATCCAGGTTCGTGGTTCGGCTGGTCGGTGTGCATCGATCGTACCACGCACAGATCATCGGCATGACGAGCAAGATTCGGAAACAGCTCGCTCATCACCAACCCACTTTCGCCGTGACGGGCGAACTGGAAGGGCGACGGCATGTAACCGGCGGCGCGATTTTTCTTGGCAATGTCCTCGCTGGGTGTTTCTCCTTCGTGCCTGGCAAGTGCCGGCTTGGGATCGAATGTATCGACGTGCGACGGCGCACCGTTCATGAACAAAAAGATCACCCGTTTGGCGCGGCCGGCGTGATGAAGACCGCTGCCGAAATGGTTTTCCGCCCGCAGCGCACCAGACGCTTGCAGCGCACCGGCCATCGCCACCGTGCCAAATCCGGCGCCCGATCGCATCAGCATCGCGCGGCGAGAAAGGATCGAAGGGGAACGGTGGAAGGGAAACATGTCGGTCATCGATTCGTCGTTCGTGCGCGGGGACTCTTTCGAGCAGCGGATGTCCTCTGCTCAGTCGATCATGAACATCTCGTTGCTGATCAGCAACGTCTGGGTGTACTGAGACCACAACGTGTCGTCGCCCGATTCCAGGAACGATTCGCCCAGGGAACGTTCGGTTTCGGTCGGCAACCGGCTGAAGAGCAATTGATAGGCTCTTTCGATTCGCGACCGATGCGAACCGCCGTGATCGGCTAATCGCCGCGCCAGGAACTCGGAATTTTTTACCAGGAACGGACTGTTCAGCAGGAACAACTTTTGTAGCGGCGTGGTCGTTTCAAACCGCTTGGGGCTGTGCGCGTTCGGGTCGGGAAAATCAAATCGGGCTAGCAGCGGATTCAAGTCCATTCGGCTGACTTCGCTGTATACCGTTCGACGTCGTGAATCGGGATCGTTGGGCTTGTGAGATGGGCCGCCCAGTTGATGATCCAGCCTGCCGCATACCGACAGCACCGCATCGCGATACGCTTCGACCGTCATGCGGCGGCGCGGCATTCGCCACAACAGCTGGTTGGCCGGATCGACGCGCGACTTTGCCGGATCGACCTGGCTCGATTGGCCGTAGGTTTGCGAAAGCACGATTTCTCGTTGCAGCCATTTCAACGACCAATCGTTTTCCATGAACCCGATGGCAAGGTCATCCAGCAGCCGCGGGTGGCTTGGCTTTTCACCCAGCGTTCCGAAATTGCTGGGCGTTTTGACCAGCGGTTGACCGATCAATTCGCCCCAAACGCGATTGACAATCACCCGCGCCGTCAGTGGATTGTCACGGTCGACAATCGCTTCGGCCAGCTGCTCTCGTCCGCTGCCGCGATCAAATCGAATGGGGCCGGCCCTGCAGAGCACCGTCAAAAATCCTCGCTCGGCCACCGGTCCTCGTTTGTTGACGTCCCCGCGGATCATGACGTGAAGATCTTGAGGTTTGCCGTCGCGAACAATGTGGCTGGCGTCTTGCGGCTTTTTGGATTGCCCGTCTTTCGTTTGGTCCGACTGGTTCAGCGGACGATTGAACATCTCCGTGCTGGCGAACACACCGGCCAACGAATAGTAATCGGCGGTTGGAATCGGGTCGTATTTGTGGTCGTGACAACGGGCACAGGCAACGGTCAGCCCCAACAGTCCTCGCGATACCGTGTCGATGCGATCTTCCCACTCATCGGCCATCACTTCGGGATCGCTACGTCGATAGTATTTGGGTCCGAGCCCCAAAAAACCGAGTGCGATGTGGGACGATCGGTTCTTCGGATCGATCAGGTCCGCCGCCAGCTGCATTCGAATGAACTGGTCGTACGGCAGGTCGTCGGCCATCGCGCCAACCACCCAATCGCGATACAAGTAGGCATTCGGGTAAGTCAGCGAATCGTTGTCACCCACTTTGTGGGCCTGGTCTTCGGCAAACCTGGCGACATCCAACCAGATTCTCGCCCAGCGCTGGGCGTGTCCCGGAGTGCTAAGCAGCCGGTCGACCAGTCGCCGGCGGGCACCGGGGTGATCGTCGGCTAAGAATGCGTCGACTTGTTCAGGCGTGAGCGGCAATCCGGTCAGGTCAAACGACAACCGTCGTACGAACGTTCGGTCGTCGGCTGCGGGATTGGGCGATAGCCCCGCTGCCTCCAGTTTTGCGAGCACAAATCGGTCGATCCGGCCGCGGCCCCAGTCGAGTTTCGTTTTGGGAAGATCGCTCTGGGTGGGCGGTTGAAAGGACCAGAATTCACGGGCCTCGCTCCAATCGATTTCGGCCGGCTCGATCGCTTCGACCTGCCCTGAGGTGCGGGGGTCGGCAGCGCCGCTTTCGATCCAGTTTTCAAAGTCGCGAACGATCCGCTGGTCCAGCCGGCCCGACGGCGGCATCTCCATCCCCTCGTATCGAATCGCCGCCAGCAACAAGCTCTTGTCGGGTTGGCCCGGCATCACCGCCGTACCCGAATCGCCGCCGCGCCGCATCGCGTCGGGATCATCCAAACGCAGGCCACCTTTGATATCGTCATTGTCGCCCGCGTGACACTGGTAACAATGTTTGATCAAAACGGGACGAATTTTGCGTTCAAAAAACTCGGTGTCACTGGCTCGCACGACATCAACGGACATCGTCGCGATGCAGATCCACACCGCTGCGTGCAGTGACCAGCTTCGGATCGAACACAGTCCCAACACAAGCATCTTTTTGGTTTCGGGGGGGGGGTAGGAACAACGAGGCAGCTGCGGGAGAGGGCCTCAGGCGGGACCACCATTGTACTGAGAAAGCGACCCAGGTTGCCAGCCTGTTGGCATCGTGGCACGGCCAGGGGCGGAGGCAAGCTAATCGGATTGTTTGTGGAATGTCGGGCGGTCTCGCTTGTTTCGCACCGAAGGTGCAGCCATTTGCTTAGCCCAGGGCGAGGTTTTGCGAGTCTAACGAGCAATACCGCTGCCCTGGGGCCTCAGGCGCGGACAACTCGATTCCCGACCCCTGCGAGCATGGCGGCTTTGCCGCCATGCTCGCAGGGGTCGGGAAGATGGAAGACGGTCACCAACCCAGGGCAGCGTCAACGTTCGTAAAACTCACGTTGCCTCACCCTGGGCTAAGCAAAGTGCTGGGCCTTTGGCCCAAAGATTGAAACTAGATGGGTGGCACCAAATTGCTGCAAAATTGCTGCACTGCAGATGGGTGGCACCAAATTGCTGCAGATGGGTGGCACCAAATTGCTGCACTGCACTGCAGATGGGTGGCACCAAATTGCTGCACTGCAGATGGGTGGCACCAAATTGCTGCACTGCTGGGCTAAGCAAAGTGCTGGGCCTTTGGCCCAAAGGACAAATCTCTCCATCTCCACAACAAGCCGAAGCTCCCAACGGAATCGAGTACGAGTACCGTTAGCGCTGAGTACGAGTACGAGCACGAGGTTAAAAAGCCGAAACTACTTTCGGTTCGATTCAGATGGGAGCATAAAGACTTCGGTTTGACCTTCGATCAACAGATATTGCTTGTCGCTGTCGGACACTTGGAATGTTTGCCGATCACCCGATGGCCAGGTCACGTCGATTCGATCGGCCTTGTTGCCTCCTAGACCGAAGGCCAACAGGGCTTCGTTTTTGCAAGCATACCCGTCTCCTGCGGTGACCACGTCGACCCACCTCTGGTCGCCGGCGGTGATGGTGACTCGGGCGCCAATCGCGTCGCGTTCGCTGCGGGTTCCGACCAGCCGCAGTTGTAGCCAACGGTGCTGGGTTTCGGTTTGGTTTTCCAATAGCGCTGCCGCTGCGTCGTGATGCGTCGCCACCAAGTCCATTCGTCCGTCCTGGTTCCAATCCAGTCGCGCCAGGCCGCGACCGATAGCGGGCCGACTCCAGTAGCCCGACGGATCGACCACTTCACACAGCTGGAAACGCCCGACCAATCCTGCGAAGAGTTGCGGAAGCATCTTGTGAGGCGAACCCCGGAATCGCAAGTCATCGATATGGCCGTTGACGACCGCCAGGTCGACGGCGCCGTTGTTGTCAAAGTCCAATGCTTGAGTCCCAAAGCCCAACACCGGCATGCTGGGCTGATAGAGGTCCGCCATCACGGCGCGATCACGAAAGATTCCGTCGTCACTTTGCAAATAAAGGTGAACGGCTTCGTTGAAGAAGTTGGTGACATGAAGGTCGATGGTGCCGCTGCGATCAAAATCGGCGGTGGCGATTCCCATCGATGCACCGCTGCCGCCGCGAGCCGAATAGCCGCAGCCGCGCAAACCGGCCAGGTCGCGAAACCGGATGCTGTCGGCGTTTTCGTCGCCGTGAACGAACCACCATTGGTTGGCGTCCGTATCGTTGGCGACAAAGATCTCGTTCCCAGGCACGCCGTCGATGTCGGTGACCACGATCCCCAACCCATGGCTTGGCCTGTTTCGGCCCGAGTCTCTCAGCATCATGCCGATCATCGATCCATCCCGCTGGTTCACAAAGATCCGATCCTCGGCAGCGCGATACGATTCGGGACCTTGGAATACCGCCAACCGGCCATTGGCATCGCGCGGAACAACCTGGTGAACGGCCGGGTCGTCGACGTAGTTGGTCTCCACGATGTCGGGCAAACCGTCTCCGCTGACATCCGCCATGGCAATCGAAGCGGTCCACATCGGCTGCTGCCACAATTCACTGGCGGCGGCTTTTTGAAAAGTTCCATCCCCGTTGTTGATCCACAGCGTATTTTGAAAGAAGTTGGCGATGACAAGGTCGGGAAAGCCGTCTTGGTTCCAATCGCCGCTGGTCACTCCTTGGCCGTAACCGTTGTCAACGATCCCAATGTGACGCAGTCGATCGAAGTTGCCGCCCAGGTTGCGAAACATCACGTTGGGTTTTCCGCCCGCCTTCGCTTTGGGATCGGCGCCGCCCTGGTTGAAAAACAGGTCGGGTCGGCCGTCCCGATCAAAATCCAAAACCGCACAACCGCCACCGAACTGCTGATAGAGTTGCAAATCGCGAAGTTTCGGTTCTGCCGCGTTGAGGTATTGAAAATCGATGCCGACCGAAGCGGCAACGTCGACCAGGCTCGGTACCGCGCCGGCGGCAACGCCAGTATCGGATCGCGTCCCAGCGATGTCGGTTGGTTGGAATTTTGGGTTGGCGGGAATCGGAAATTTTTCAGGATCGAGTCCCGCGAGCGCTTCGGCCGGTTTCATTTGCAGCGGGACGGTAGCGACCAGTTCTTTTCGTTTGGCGTCGAGTGTTTGGATGGTGACACCAGCCGTTTGCCCCGCGTAACTGGCGGCAACGACTCGCCACATCGTCGCTTCGATCGGCCGGTGCAACGAATCGAGCAGCTTGGCGAGTTCCAGAATATCGTTGGGATCTGGAGCCTCTTTGCCGATGATTCGATGGTTGACTTGGATCGTCTTGCGAAGCAACGTCGCCCTGGCGCGACAAGCATCCCGTTGCGCCAAATTCCCCAGCAGGTCCATGCAGTTTTCCAACCGGGTCATCGCGACCCAATCGGTCGGGTCGCGCACGATGGCCTCGCAAAACGCCCGCGTCGCGCCCTCTAGGTTGGACGCCTCTTGCAGCATTCCTGTGCCGATCGCGACCCAATAGTCGGCCAACGGTTTTTGACCGGCATCCAGGTTCTGCGTCCAGATCGCGATTGCCTCGTCGTCTTGTACCTCCATCGCCAGGCGGCCAAAAAGAGCCTTTCCTGCCGGTTGCAATTGATCATCGGCCATCGGTTGGCGAAGCAAATCGAGCGCCTCTTTGAATTGATTTTTGGAAAAAAGAATGCGCGCCTCGGCGGCAGGTCCGATCGGTGCATAGCTTTCGTCCCCAGAATCGTCGAACACCGCATCGGCAACGTGAACCAGCGTATGCAACTCGGTTTGCGTGATGTTGCCGGCACGGCACAACTGCCGAACATGCAGGGCCGCTTCCTGGCTTCGACCCTGGCGGTTCAACAAGTGGCTCAAACGTCGATGGGCGACCGCGGCCGAGGGGGCTGCGAGGAGCACTTCGCGATATCGCCGTTCCGCCTCGTGCCACTTCCCCGCGGCCATCATCCAATCGGCGGATTGACCCAGTGCGGCCAAACCTGCTTTGGGATGATCGCGTGGAATTTCGTCCAACAACCGGACAGCTTCCACATACTGCTTGCGGGTCGCTTCGATTTGAGCGGCAAGAAACAGGCCGAAGACGTCGCCCGGCTCGGCAACCAGATGCGACTGCACCGTCGCCATGGCGGTATCCAACTCGCCCGCCTCGAAAGATCGACGCGCCGAATCGAGTGGCGTTTCGTTGATGGATTGCCTCGGCTCGGTCGCTTCGGCTTGCGCCGGTTGCTCCGTTTCCGTCACCGATGGCGAAGGCTCGGTCGCTTCATTTTGGGTGACTTTGGGTGTTTTGGACCAGCAGCCGACGGCCGCAAGCAGAGCGACAAGAACGAACGCCAAATGGGAAACCGAGAATCTCATAACAACAAACCAGCCACAGCCCCGGTCATGCAGCACGCCAGCAAGCCGCCGAACATGGCGCGAAGCCCCAGCTGCGCCAAATCCTTTTTCCTCGATTCCTCCAGTCCTCCGATCCCGCCGACTTGGATGCCGATTGCGCCAAAATTGCTGAAACCGGCCAGGGCGTAAGTCAACACCGTCGCCGTCCGCCCGCTGATGGTTCCCTGCGGCCCGACGTCAGCCTTGCCCAGTTGATCGTAGGCGATGAATTCGTTGGCCACCGTTTTCAATCCAATCAATCGGCCCGCCTCCATGCATTCGGGGGCTGGGATCCCCAACAGCCAGGCAAACGGCCAGCAGACGTAGCCCAAGATCACACCCAGAGTGATCTGCGGCATCTCGTTGGCGGAGATGACGCCCAGCTTTTCGCCCAAAACGCCCAGTAGATCACATCCGTAGCCCAGCAACACGTCGACCAGCGCGATCAGGGCCAGGAAAGCGATCAACATTGCTCCCACGTTCAGCGCCAACTTCAAACCTTCGCTCGCTCCTTCCACCGCTGCGCCGATCAAGTTCACTTGCTCGCTTGGCGCCGATAGCTGCATTTCGGCAGAAACCTTTTCCGGTTCTGCTTCGGGGACCATCACCTTGGCGATCAACAACGCCGCCGGCGCACTGATCACCGAAGCAGTCAGTAGGTGAGAAATGTCGATTCCCATCCCCGCGTAGACACCCAGCAATCCGCCGGTCACGGTCGCGAACCCACCCGTCATCATCGCGTTGAGTTCACTGCGGGTCATCGTTGCCAGATAAGGCCGGACGACCAACGGGGCCTCGGTGTGACCCACGAAAACGTTTGCCGCGGCGGCCAGCGTTTCGGCGCCGCTGGTGCCAAGGGTGAATCGCATCACCCAGGCCATCGCCCACACCAGGCGCTGCATCACGCCCAAGTAATAGAGGATACTCATCAGGGATGAAAAAAAGATCACCGTCGGCAACACGCCGAAAGCAAACGTTTCCAACAACGTGCGATCGGTCCCGGCAGCAAACAGAAAACCGCTGCCCGCACTGACCGTTGCCATCACGGCGCTAAAGCCGTCACCGATTTTGTCGAAGACGAACTTGCCGCCTGCCGTCCGCAGCACCAGAAACGCCAATGCGACTTGAAGCAGCAATCCGCCTAGCACCACTCGCCAGGGAAAGTTGCGACGATCACTGCTGATTGCCCAAGCGATTGCGATGAAGACGATCAAGCCGACCAGGCAGATCAATCGGGCTTGCATCGATGCATTCTCTCACAAAGGCGGGTTGCCGGCTGACTCAGTCCATCTGCGGCGTGTCGAATATCCGGTCACCGGCATCACCCAGTCCCGGTACGATGAACGATTGTTCGTTTAGCACCGGGTCGATCGCCGCGACAAAAAGCTTGACCTCCGGAAAGTCGCGTCCCACGCGGTCGATTCCAAACTGAGACGCGATGATGCTGAGCACTCGGATCTCATCCACGCCCCACTTCATCAAACGGCGGACAACCAAATCGATCGATCCGCCGGTCGCCAGCATCGGGTCGAGTACCAGTGCGATATTGGGCGCGCCCGAATGAGGAAGCTTGTCGTAGTAACCGACCGGCTCGGCCGTTTCCTCATTGCGATACATTCCCAAATGCCAAACCGCCGCGTCGGGCAACAACTCTTGAAGCGGATCCACCATCCCCAAACCGGCTCGCAGAATCGGCACCAATCCGATTCGCACCGAAAGGCGTTGGCAATCGGCCGCCGCCAAAGGTGTCTGAATGGTCGTATCGCAAGTCGCCAGGTCCTCCGTGGCATGCACGCCGATCAACACCGCCAAACGCTGAATCGCCGCTCGAAATTCGGCTGGACGCGTCGCGGTGTCTCGCACGGTGCAAAGATGATGCTCCACCAGTGGATGTTCGATTCGAGTCACCTGGCTCACGGGCAGCAGACCTTTCAACGCGAGCGGAAAAAATATCGCGGCTGACGGGCGACAGAGCGGATGGGGTGGGATTCGAACCCACGGTACGCGCAAACGTACGCCAGTTTTCAAGACTGGTGCCTTCGACCACTCGGCCACCCATCCGAAAAAGCACTGCCGGCTGGCTAGGAACTTACCAAAGTTCACCTGGCACGTGAACAAGACGCCGCCAAGACGGAAAACGTTCGCAGCGATCCAGCGCCAAAACCGGCCGCGCGGTGCCCCGGCCGAAAAAACAGGAAAAAACGCTTGACTCCTTCTCCCGATCATTGTATCAATGAATTAACACAACGGTGCAATCATGCTGCTACACATTTCTTCTGACGGCGTACCGATCTACCAGCAGATCGTCGACCAGATTCAGTACCGCATTTTCTCCGGCCAGCTTCGTGCCGGAGACGAATTGCCGACGATTCGTGGATTGGCCGAATCGTTGCGAGTCAATCCGAACACGGTGGCGCGGGCCTATCGCGAACTGGAACACGAGGGGCTGGTCGAAAAGCGTCGCACCACCGGGACGTTCGTTGCCGAACTGTCTCAACGGCACAGTGCCGCCCAGCGTCGGCGGATGGTCGGCCCCCAGATTGACAAGCTGATCATCCAATCGCGGCAGCTGGGCATCCCCTTGAACGAATTGATCCAGCAGATCGAAAAACGCGACAGCCAACTTTCTCGCAGTGAGGCCTCCTGATGAACGATTCCAGTACGGTTCGGTTAGCGGTCGACGTCAATCATCTGAGTCGATCGTTTCGCGGCAAACGGGCGCTACAGGATGTGACGTTGAAGATACCAACCGGATCGATCTTCGGACTGGTCGGACTCAACGGCGCCGGCAAGACCACATTGATTCGGCACTTGATCGGATCGCTGCGAGCGCAGCATGGAACGGTCCGAGTGCTCGGCGAGGATCCGGTGGTGGGCACCGAAAGCGTGCTCAAGAAGGTCGGTTACCTGACCGAGGAAGACTCGTTGCCGCAGTGGATGCGGATTGGTGATCTGATCGATTTCAGTCGAGCGATCTATCCGACTTGGGACGACGCCTATGCCGAGCGTCTTGGCGACATGTTTGCGCTCACCCGTTCGGCGAAGCTGCGATCGTTGTCCAAGGGCCAACGGGCGCGGGTGGGATTGTTGGTGGCGATCGCACATCGGCCCGAGTTGTTGTTGCTGGACGAACCGAGCAGTGGACTAGATCCGCTGGCCCGCAGCGACATCCTGGAGGCGGTGATTCGCACGGTCAACGAAGACGGGCGAACGGTTCTCTTTTCCAGCCATCTGTTGGACGAGGTGGATCGTGTGTGCGATTCGGTTGCCTTGATGCGCGACGGTCGGATCGTCGAAACGCTGACCACCGAGCAGCTGGAGAGCCGTTACTGCGAAATCATCTGTCGCCCGGCGGAGGGCTGGATCGCGCCGGCTGACGTCTCCAGCCTGTTCGGTTGGCGGCAGATTGGACGCGAATGGTCGGCAGTGCTCGATTCGAAGATCGATCCCGCTGCCGATCAGGCGTTGCAGGATGAATTGTCCATTGTGCAGCGCCGTGACATCACCCTGCAGCGTTGGTTCACCGCTCGGGTGGAACGGGAGACGCCGGCTTCGTCATCCAACGAGGTAACTGCCGATGTCTGAAATCCTTGCCCTAACGCGTTGTGCGATCCAGCGTCATCGAACGTTGGCGATCGTGATGTTGGCAGTGTTGCTGGTCGGCCAGACACTGGCGTTGTTTGTGGCGCTGTTGTTGCCGGCAGGCGATAGGGAGTCAATATGCGCAGTGATCTCAGCGATGTCACTGTTCCCACCGGCGATCTGTGCGCTGGTTCTGTTTGACTACGGCCAGGAAAAAGATCTGGCGCTGACGCAAAGCGGTTGCAGCGATTGGCTGTTGAGGATGCCGATCGCGTCTTGGAAGATTGCTGTGGTGCCGGTGGTGTTGAAGACACTTTGGGTGGCCGGCTTTTTGATCATCTTTTTCCTCACAGCTCCGATGCTGGGGATCGATCAAGCCATGATTCCACTGTCCGGGGTCTGTTTCAGTTTTGCTGGCGGTTTGATTTGGATATTGTGGATTGCCTGGCGCCCGGTTCGAACGCGCTGGTCTCGCGTGATCCTACTGGGGATCGCCGCTCCGACCCTCTACTTTTTGCTGATCGGCGTGGTGATCACGGGACAGGCAGACCAGCAGCACTGGCGTCCACTTGCCACCATCGTATCGGTTGTTGTCTACGCGATAGGTGCCTGGATGGTGGTACGCGCGGTGGCGTTCGCCCGATCCTCCATTGCAGGAAACATTCCGGAATCTGGCAGGGCGGATGCCGTGGTGGCAGGCAGTGACTATCGGCGGCGCGAGTTTTCCAGCCCCGTGCGCGCTTTGGTTTGGCACGATCTGCTTCGAACCAGCCAACACCTTCGCTATGCACTGATTCTGGGTGTGATGCCGACCATTTTGATCGCGACTTTTTTTGTGCCTCTGCACCTGGCGACCCTGTTGATCTTGATGTATTTGTTCTCTTGTTGCAGCGGAGTTTCGATCCATGGGATCTATGACAATAGTCATCAGAAGATCGCGCCGGCCATGGCAACCTACCTGGCGACCAGCCCGCTTGGCACGGCGGCCATCGCTTGGACACGGCTGTTGATGGTCGTTTGCATTGCGCTGGCAATCAATGCGTGTGTGTTGTTGGTATTTGTCGGCTGGTCGTTTGGAGCAGAAAATCGTGAAATCTGGTATCGCTGGGCGACCGAGCAGGCGATCGCAGCCGATGCGCCGACCGACGTGATGTCGATCGGTTTCCGTTGGTCGATCGCGATTGTGCTGGGAGCGATCTTGCTGCTGACGTCGCTATTGGCTTCCACATTGTGGGTCGGAATGATGGGACGAGCCTGGCTCAATTCTGCCGCCATCTTTGTTCTCTCGTTCCTGCTTCTACTGCTCGGCGGTGTCCTGCTGCGGTGGTTTTTACAGCAAACCAATTGGGAATCGACGACGGAATCGTTCTACCGTGCCTGTTCCTATTTGCCTGCACTGGTCATCGGTTTGTTGATCGTCAAAGCGATTTCGATGGTGGGTGCGACGATGACGTTGGGAAGGTCCAAGTTGGCTGCGGCCGACCGCATCATCGGAATCTGGCTGATTTGGGCGGCATTGGTTGTCGCGATCGCGGCCGCACTTGCCGGGTTGATTCCCGATCAGCGAGTGACGTTTTTGTGGTGCCTGGCCGTCACGGCGCTGGTGATCCCGGCAGCGGGTGTGTTGATTTTGCCTGTCTCGGTGAACTTGGACCGGCATCGGTAGCAGGACCGACTACCGCGCACAGGTCAGGCGGAATCAATCATCGCCCAGCGCCTGATCGGCAGAACCCTTGAAATCGGTGGGTGGCGATTGACCCTTTTTGCGAGCCTTGTCGATCGCGCGTTGATGATTCATGTCGGCGGTGAAGTAATCGACTTTCTTGCCCAACCGTTTGGCTTCCAACAACTCCACGCGAGCGACCTCGCCGCCACCGATGCCGATGACCACGTCACTGCAATCGACCATCGCTCGTGAGGTACTGCTAAGGGTCTTGCCGTCGGCGGTCAAGCCACCCCAGGAAGCATCTTCGATGAAGAAAACCTTGTCGCAATGCTTGGAGATTTCCGCTTCTTCTTTCTTGGCCTGGATCGATACGATTCCCGCCGTCTTGAATCCCATGTCTTTGGCGATTTCATAGACCGCACCGATGCCGTCGACCGTGGCGCCCGCGTTGACAATCGTCGTTTCCGGCGATCGAGTCGACAAAACTTGGCGGATGATCTGTTTTAACCGATCGGTGTCTTCGTATCCCGACCCTGAAAAACCGACGAAGGTCACAACCTTCTTGCCGCGATCTTGGAAGTATTGCCGAGCTTCGGAAGGAGTGACACCGGATGGATCAGCAAATGACATCGAAGATAAACCGCCAAGCACAAAAGTTGTTCCCACCAGCATGCATCGTAACAACATCTCTTGCCCTCCATCGTAGCGCTGCGGTCCTCGCCGCAAGTCACGACCGAGACAGTCGTGCTGCGAATTCACTCTGACCCTCACATTGGATCGGGTCAAACCACTAGCCCCATCGCGATATCAGTTGGTTGTCGACATTCAATTGGTCAAGAATTCGTGCGACAACAAAATCGATCAGACTGTCAGGTGAATCAACACCATGGTACCAGCCGGGCATTGCCGGAAGAATCACCGCCCCGGCAGCGGCCAAGCGGTGCATGTTTTCCAACTGCAACACGCTGAGCGGTGTTTCTCGGGGCACCAAGATCAGTTTGCGTTTTTCTTTCAAGTGGACTTCGGCGGCACGTTGAATCAAATTCGCGCTGGCTGCCCTGGCAATCCCGCTGAGCGTACTGCCGCTACAGGGGCAGACCACCATTGCGGCGGTGCGAAATGACCCGCTGGCGATCGGCGTCATGTAGTCATCGTACTGATGGTAGCGCAGGCTGGTATCGATCTGCGACGCGGCCGAATGAGCCATGATCTTGCGGTCTTCCGACGTTGTCCAAGGGGGCAGGTAACGGACCAGCGCGGTCAAATCGGGGCACCGGATGTCGATCTCCAACCCCAATTCCTGCTTGATCACGGCAGCGCCGCTGGGGCTGATCGTTAAGTGGATCGCAGTGTTGCTGAAACAAAGGACTTGCAGCAATCGGTTGGCGTAGAGTGCGCCGCTGGCGCCGGTCACGGCAACGACGATCGGTTGGGAGGTCACGCTGTCGGAGTCACTACTGCTCATCGACGGTCGCTTCGGAAGAAGTTTCTTCGGATTCCGGTTTCGTTCCCTCGTAGATACTTGCCACGCCGCACGTCAACGATCGGAAGCGAACCTCCTTCAGTCCGGCCGCGGTCATCCGGTCAGCGAGTTGTTTGCCGTCGGGAAACTGTCCTACCGATTCGGGCAAGTACTTGTAGGCCGACTTGTCGTTCCGCGCCATCCATTGGCCGACCCGAGGCAGGATGTTGCGAAAATAGTACCCGTAGGCCTGGCGAAGCCCAAAGATTCTTGGCTGGGAAAACTCCAGAACCATCACTTGGCCGCCCGGCCGACAGACCCGCACCATTTCCCGCAAACCCAAGTCGGTGTCGGCAACGTTTCGCAAACCAAATGCGACCGTTACACATTGAAACGAGTTTTCGTCAAACGGCAACGCTTGTGAATCGGCTTCCAAAAACTCGATTCGTTGTCGTTTTGAATCGTTTTCGCTTCTTTTGTCCCGAGCGATTTCCAACATCGCGTGGCAGAAATCACTGCCGACCACGTCGACGCTGTCGGGTGCTTTGCGAGCGATCGCGATCGCCAAGTCACCGGTTCCCGTGCAGGTGTCCAAGATGGGAACTCCGGGACGAATCCGCAGCCTCCGTACCGCTCGCCATCGCCAGTAACGATCGATGTTCAGCGACAGCAGGTGATTCATCAGATCGTAGCGCGGAGCGATCTGGCGAAACATCTCGCGCACCCGCGAGTTGCTTTTGTCGACAGGGGCGACGGACGTCGGTTCAGAAGCAGTCTGCATATTGGTCAAGGTGTGAGGTCATGAAGTTCGGAAAAGCCCGTCGGCGATTTTTCCAAAATCGCACTGTGATAGCCGGTTCGGAGAACCGGCCGACGATCCGAATCATTCCATTGTACCGCTGTGCCAAGCGATCCTGAAAGGACGGGCCGATGGGATACGTGCCATCGCGGTGTACAATTTTGCCATGCGCATTCTTCTCTTTGATATCGATGGAACGTTGCTGTTGACCGACGGCGGAGGAAAGTTCGCGTTGCAGGCGGCGATCGAGGAAGAGTTTGCTGTCTCTTCACCTTGCACCGATATTTCGTTTTCGGGTCGAACCGATCGCGCGTTGCTTGCCGAACTTCTTCGGCTGAACGATCTGCCCGACGATGAGGATCATCAAAATAGGCTCGGTGCCCGCTACGTTTCCATTCTTCCCTCGGTCTTGGCGCAGCGTGGCGGTCGAGTGCTGCCGGGTGTGGCCGAGCTCCTTTCCCGACTGACGCGCTGCGACGATGTTGGCTGCTATGTCATGACCGGCAACCTTCATCGTTCGGCAACTCACAAATTGGCTCATTTCGATCTGCTTTGCTGTGTGCGAGGGATTTTCGGTGGCGATCGTGATCTGCATCGCGAGGATCTGGCCCGTCGTTCGGCAGCCGTTTTGCAGCAGCGATATGGCGGGCAAGCAATCGAGGAAACGATTGTGATTGGCGACACGCCGGCCGACGTGCGATGCGGCCACGCAATCGGTGCAAGGGTGGTCGCTGTGTGTACCGGGTTCTTTGACCGACAGGAGCTGGAAGCGGAAAGTCCGATGTGTGTCGAGGATGACCTGTCGGACGTCGACCGTTTGCTGAAGCTGTTGGTGGGCGGCCAGTAGCGATGATCCTGCACGTTGACATGGACGCCTTTTACGCCGCGATCGAACAGCGAGACCGTCCCGAATTGCGCGGCAAACCGGTTGTGGTCGGTGGCGGTTCTGGTCGCGGTGTGGTGGCGGCTGCCAGCTACGAAGCGAGGCGTTTTGGAATTCACAGTGCGATGCCGGGGCGACGCGCCGCCCAACTCTGTCCCGATGCGGTCTTCGTTCGCGGCAACTTGCATCACTACGCGGAAGTCGGCCGGAGAGTCCGCGAGATTTTTCATCGCTACACGCCGCTGGTGCAGCCGTTATCGCTCGACGAAGCCTTCTTGGATGTGGCCGGCAGCCGGCGACTGCACGGCGATGCCCGCACGATCGGACGGGCCATCAAAGATGCCATCGGTGACGAACTCTGTTTGACCGCCAGTGTGGGAATCGCGCCGCTGAAATTCGTGGCCAAGATCGCCAGCGACCTGAACAAGCCAGACGGGTTTGTCGAAGTGGCCGAAGGCGGAGTGGTCGCTTTTTTGGACCCGCTGCCGGTATCCAGGCTGTGGGGTGTCGGCCGAGTGGGGCAGCAGAAGCTGCAACAACTGGGCCTGCGATGTGTCGGTGACATTCGCACTTTCGATCCGGAAATTTTGAAACAAAAGTTTGGCAGCTGGGGAGAACACTTGTGGCGCCTGGCAAACGGGATCGATCCGCGCAAAGTCGTTCCCGATCGCAGCGCCAAGCAGATCAGCCACGAGCGGACTTTTTCCGAAGACATCGCGGACGAAGTGATGTTGCGAGCGGTCGTCAGCTACCTCAGCGAGCAGGTCGCCCGGCGGTTGCGGCGGCACGGCCGCGAGGCGCGAACGGTATCGATCAAATACCGCCGCGAAGACTTTCAGACATTCGCGCGCAGCCGAACCTTCCAGCGACCGACCCATAGCACCGACGAGATTTTTCAAAACGCCGCCGATCTACTGGAAGAAATGCGCTGCAAGCAGCCCCGCCCGGTACGCTTGATCGGAGTCACAGCGGGAGCACTGACCGACCGCGGCGCCCCCAAGCAACTCTCGCTGTTCGATCTACGCGAAGGTGAATCGTCCCAAAAACAAGTCGACCAAGTGATCGATTCACTGGCCGGACAAATCGGCGAAAAGGCGGTCTATCGAGGCACCAGCCACCCCTGGATCCACCGAAAGAAATGAGTCAGTTGGTTTTGGCGACCTACCGACATCACCTGTCCCCTTCTTCTACTCATGGCGACTGCCGACCGTTTTCTCTATCCAATCTGAGACTACCGTTAACGCCGCTGGATTGATGGTCTCCTCGATCCTTCCGTCTGGCGAGGGAAAAATAACGGCGGCAAATTGATGCTGCGAAAACAGGATTGATGCCCCGCGAACTAGCGTTTAACGCCGCTGGCTTCCCAGGCCCCTCATTGACACAGATTTCAGTGGCGCTGGGATTCGATCGAGGTGGCATCTGCAGGTATTGTAGTGGGGACGAACCGCCATCATCGGAGAGACCCTGTCGTGAAATGGTGTTACTGGCTTGGTGAATGGAAGACGAGATTACGGTATGGCTACAGCAAGTGAAGAGGGGCGAACCATGAACAGACTCTGCACATGGATGACGCGTCGCCACGTCTGGATCCTGTTGTTGGTAGTTGGCCTCGTCGCCTCACCGGCCGCGGCCCAGACCAACAAGGCCCAGGACAAGAAGAAGACCCACAGCTGGCCGTGGCGGCAGTTCATTGAATCAGAGTTTCCTTTCTTTTCGACGACCTTCGATGCGAGGTCCAAGAACGAGGACGCATTCGAAGAGAATCTCGTGCCCCGCGCCATGGTCTTTCCGCTAGCCGGTGACTGCTTTCTGGCTTACGACGTCGATCTGCTTCGCGTTGCTGCAGTATGGACGGCAGGTGAATTGCCGCTGGTCAATGCCAACATGGCTGTAAACAGTTATCCCTACAGATTTAATAAGGTTGGAGCGGGTACCGATGCCTTGCCTCAACCCAATGGCGAGCTCTGGTTTCAGAACGGTATCTACGCGGGTGTGGGAATCGGAGAGCCACGAATTCTCGACCCACGTCCCGAACTACCAGCGAATGAATTGGTCACTCGCGGAGGACTTGATCCAAGTCTGGCTCGCTTTCTCGGTGTGGATCTGACTCGCGGCGTCGAGATCGAGTACGAAGTTGGAGGTGTCCGTGTTAGGGAGCGATTCAGCCATGAACCAGAAGGACTGTTTCGCCACCTTCAGGTGAGCCCTCATCGAGAACCGATCTACCTGGTGTTGGCCAGGGCTAACAACGACATCAAGTTTCAGTCTCGCGGCGGGATCATCAAGTCGGTGGACGAGCACGTCGTTTGTTGGCTTGAGCCATCCGGCCAGCCACAGACTGTTTCGGTGTCATGCTCGCGTAGGGTGCGCCCGAAAACCCGCCGGTTACCAGTGCCGACCTCGCCATCGCAGCCGGCAAACGCACCTGTGCGTCGTTGGAATCAGGTCGTTCGCTTGCCGCTGCCGGGACTCCGCAGCAACAGTGTTCTGAATCTCGAAGAGATTCCGCTTCCTCTGGAAAACCCGTATGGACGTGCGGTACGCCCAGCCGATGTCAACTTCTTTGCCACGGGTCGCGCTGCATTGGTAACTTACGACGGTGATGTCTGGCTCTGTGATGGTCTACAACCCGGCTCGCGGGAGGTCGTGTGGCGGCGTTTCACGTCAGGGCTGCATGAACCGCTGAGTATTCGGATTCGGGATGGAGAGATTTTCGTTTTCGATCGAAACGGACTGTGGCGACTGCTTGACCGCGACATGAATGGCGAGGCGGACTACCACGAGCTTTTCTGTTCGCGCATCCACCAAACCGCGGAGACTCGCGAGTTTCCGTTATCTTTAGAATTGCAGAGCGACGGCAGTTTTTTGGTCAGCAAACCTGGCCAAATGGGGACCTTCAGCGCGATTCTGCGGATCTCGCCTGATGGAAGCGATGTGGACCTGATCGCCAGTGGATTCCGACAACCGTATCTCGGCTATGACCCCGAGACGGGACAAATCGCGGCCAGCGATCAGCAGGGCAATTGGGTACCAAGTTCACCGGTACACTTCATCAAGCAGGACGGGTTTTACGGTTTCCGGCGGAGCGAAACGCTCGACGACCTTCCTGTAACACCGCCCCTGACTTGGATTCCCCATGCCGAGTGCGGCTCGGCAACGTCGGTGGTGTGGATGCGAAACGCGAAAATGGGTCCGTTAAACGACAAGCCCATTCTGCTGTGTTATCACCCTCCGCGCCTGATGCAGGTTCACACGGACATCGATGAAGAGGCAACTCAAGGCGGAGTCACGCCTCTTGATCTGAGCATTGGATCAAGACCCATACTCAAAGCCAGCATTAGTCCGTCCGACGGATTGCTGTACTTGACCGGTTTCAAAATTTGGGGAAGTTCGGCGCAAGAGGCGACGTTCTTTGGCCGAATCCGGGCCGATTCATCCCAGCCTTGGACGATCCCCTCGCATGCCCGAGTAGCGCGTCGCGGCATATTGCTTCAGTTTGAACGACCGCTCAATCCGGAGTCCGTCTTACGGCGAGACGCATATACCGTTCGACGCTGGAACTACAAACGCACAAGCGCCTACGGCTCTGGTCACTACCGACTCGACGGTACGGCAGGAACCGAAACCATGGGGATTTCGTCCGTAAAGCTCTCTGATGATCGGAAATCTGTGTTTCTGGGCATTCCCGATATGCGCAAAGTCATGCAGATCGAAGTCAGCTATGACGTGGAGCTTGAAGACGGGGCGCCGTTCCGACGTCAAACCTTTTTAACCGCGCACGTCTTGCGAGAACTCGATCTGACTGCGCTCGGATTCTCGGACAACGAAGTCGATCTTAGCAAGAGACCTCTACCGCCGAAGTTGGCGCCGAAAGTCAAGCCGACGATTCGGCGGGGCGCGTTGCTTTATACTCAGGTTGGTTGCATCGGTTGCCATTCGGTGGATGGTTCGCTGGCAGGCAAGAACGGCCCCAGCTGGCTCGGCCTCTACGGTTCGCAACGTAAACTGACGAAGACCGGCGAGTTGGTGAGAGCCGACGACGCCTATCTGCGCGAATCTATTCTGAATCCATCAGCAAAGATTGCCGACGGTGCCGTCAATGGTGAGGCCGGGATGCCGGTTTACGCTGGCGTTCTTAGCGATGACCAAGTCGATTCCCTGTTGCTGTTCATCAAAGCCCTGGCCGACGAGGACGCGTCGGCACTGCTGGTGCAGCGGGGCGCCGCTGCACTCGGTGGTCGAGATTGGCAAGTCAATGATTTTCGTGACGAACTGCTACGTCCGCTACGAGGCCGTTCGTTTGAACAAGGCAAGATGGTGTTCTTGGGTGCCTCTTGCTTTTCCTGTCACCAGATCGGCGAGGGAAAGGGTGGCACGCTGGGCCCCGATCTATCGAAGCTGGATGAAAAGCTGCGCGGGCTCGAATTACTCCGACACATTCTCGAACCATCGCGGAAAATCGACGACAAGTACAAATCTCGAACCATCCTCACGGTCGACGGCCAAGTTCACAACGGATTTGTAGTATTCGAGAATGAGATGGAGATCCGGATCACGAGCGACCCGTTGTCCAACAATGCACCGACAGTGATCAAAAAGAGCGAGATCGAACAAGAGAAGCTTTCGAATCTTTCGCCGATGCCGGTCGGTGCGCTGAATCGGTTCGATCAGCTGCAAGTGCTTGACCTGCTCGCCTACATCGAATCGCGAGGAAACGCCGACCACTCCGCATTCGCTCGCCGAAGTCGGCGCCGGGGAACGGCTGGTCAATGAAGGACTGGCCCAGCTGTTCAGATTACAGGGTCGTCTTAAGTCGGCTCCGCAACGTCACACGTTCGAAGGTGATCCGCCGAAGTAGCGCCGATCGCCCGGCCCACTGCTTTGCCCCGATGCGGTTAGGTACCGCCGACCGTGGCGCGGGCTATCAGATGAGACGCTTGAAAAGACTTGTCGGTGGCTGGAGGCCAGGACCGCAAAAGCGGATGCTGAAGGCCAACAGCTCACGCCAATAGCTGATGGACGACACTGCCGTCTTGATTGTCCAATAGTGACATGGTGCGATTGTCGGTCTCGAAAGCGAAGCGGTTGGCGTCGAAGCCGAAAAGGTGCAGCAGCGTCGCGTGATAGTCGAAGTGATGAACCACATCTTCGACTGCTTTGTGCCCCAATTCGTCGGTCGCACCGTGAGTATAGCCGCGTTTGAAGCCGCCGCCGGCGACCCACATGCTGAAACCATAGGTATTGTGATCGCGTCCGACGCGATCTTTTCCTGTGTCATTCTGGATGACCGGCAGTCGTCCCATTTCGCCACCCCAGTGCACAACCGTCGAATCAAGCAGACCGCGCTGCTTCAAATCTTTGACTAATGCGGCCGATGGAACATCCACCTTTTTACACGCCGATGGTAACCCGCTGCGGATGCTGCCGTGATGGTCCCAACGCTGATTTTCAGTAAAGACCTGCACAAAGCGGACGCCTCGTTCAATCAGCCGCCGGGCGATCAAGCAGCGCGATCCGTATTCCTTTGTCGCCGGATCTTCCAGTCCATACATCTTTTGCGTGGCTTTCGATTCGCTGCTGAAATCGACCGCTTCTTTTGCCGCTAGCTGCATATGCGCGGCCAATTCGTAGCTGGCGATGCGCGCCCCCAGGTCGTGATAGCCAGACCGCTGGGCAAGATGTTGGCGATTGAGCTTGTCCAAGTAGTCAAGCGCGAGCTGTTGCGAGGCTCCCTTCAAGTGTGGAGGTGGATCGAGATTCAAGATACGCGGCTCTCGCGGGCGGACCACCGTGCCCTGGTACAACGACGGAAGAAAACCGTTCGACCAGTTCTCGACACCCATCACCGGCAACTGACCTGGATCAATGAGTGCAACGTAGGCTGGCAGGTTTTCGGTTTCACATCCCAAGCCGTAGGTCAACCAGCTTCCGACGGTCGGTCGGCCACCTAGAATTCGCCCATTCTGAAGAGCGCGGATCGACTGGCCATGGTTGTTCACACCCGTGTGCATGGAGCGAATCAGCGTGATCTCATCGACGACTTCCGCCAGACCGGGCAGCAGTTCCGATAGCTCCATGCCGCATCGCCCATGCTTTTTGAATTTCCAAGGCGAACCGAGAATCGTTGAACTTGCCTGAGCGGCGTTGTCGTACTTGATGTCACCTTCGTACGTCTTGCCATCAAGCTTCTGCAGCGTGGGTTTGGGGTCGAACAGATCGAGATGACTGGGTCCGCCCTGCATCCATAGCGAGATCATGGCCTTGGCAGTTGGCTCGAAATGCGGCTGTTTCGGTTTGACGTCGAACGTCGTCTTTTCGAGCTCGGGCCGGGAAAGAATATCTGTCTTGGCCGGCGCCTCGGCCCTCAGCTGCTCGTTGCGCAACAGCGCTGCCAACGCAAACCCGGCCAGGCTCATCGATCCCGAGGCGACGAAGTGACGGCGCGAGGAAGCGAGGCGTTCAGCGCGTCTTGGCCGATGCTCGGTGGGCTCTTGATGATTCATTGCGATCAATCGACATACAAAAAACGATTGGAGCTAAATAGCATCTGGCAGAAGCTGGATAGCGCCAACAATTCGGGTGTCTTGGTTTTGTCATTTGCAGCGAGCTTCTTCGCCTCTGGTGAGCTCGACAAGTTCTTCGTCTGCTGGTCGATGAAGGAGATCGCCTGATTGATTTGCTGGTCACTGGGCAGCTCGCACAACGCAAGTTCCCATGCTTGTCTGACCTGTGCTCGTAGATCATCGCCAGCTTCTTTGCGGACTCGCCTGGCGAAGATGGTCGACTGCTGTACGACAAAGTCGCTGTTCATGAGCAACAGCGATTGCGGCGCAACGGTTGATGTGGAGCGGCTTTCACAGTTGGGCGACATTCGCGGCGCATCGAATGTGTCAAGCATCCCCAGCGGGCGGCTACGGCGAACCTGAACGTAGACCGACCGCCGAAATTCTTCGCCCTTCATGTCGATTTTCGGCCCCGGACGGCCCGCGTTTTCGTTTTCGATTCCAATCACGATCTGCCCGACGCGGTCAGGCATCACGGGTACCGGCGGACCAGACCGCTTCGGATTCAGGTTTCCACTGACCGCAAGCACGCTATCGCGCAGCGTCTCGGCCTCCAACCGGCGGAGCGACATGCCACTGAGTAGTCGGTTGTCCGGATCGACGTCATCGATCGGGATCGACCGCAGCGACTGTCGGTAGGCAGTGGACGTCATGACAAGCTTGTGGAACTGCTTCAAGCTCCAGCCGCTGGCCATGAACTCAGATGCCAGCCAATCGAGCAGCTCCGGGTGCGACGGGCGGTCACCCAACAGGCCAAAGTCGCCGGGCGTCGCCACGATGCCTTTGCCAAAGTGGTGCATCCAGAATCGGTTGACCAGCACGCGCGCAACCAGCGGGTGTTGGCCGCTGGTCAGATACTCGGCGTACGCCAGCCTCCGCCCGCTCGTTTGCAGCCCGTCGCTGTTCAGTGGGATATCAATCGCGAGTTCCCTCGCCGGAACGGTCAGCACGGCCGGCTGCAACTTGTGCAGCGGGCTGCGATGATCGCCGCGGGCAAACAAAAACGTGTCGGGTACTTTTCCAGGAATCTCAGTCAACGCCCGAACGAAGTTCTCCTTGGGCTTCTTCGCTCGAATCGCCTTGGCTCGCTCGCTGATCGCCGCCAATTGCGGTGCACGTTCCTTCGTGCGGTCGATTTCTGCTTTCAGCGCCTCCAGCTCGGCTGCGGCCGATGGGTCGAATTGGTCCAGGTTCTCCAGCGTCACTTCGACGTCGGCGTGTGCGGCGAGCAGCTGCTGCTGAGCGTCCGTCCGCTCCCGCGCAGGCGTCTTGATGACGGCCGAAAGCTGTTTTGCAGTATCGGCATCCAACGCGGCGAGTGCCTTCGTTTGGGCAACCTCAAGATACTGACTGGACTTTGTTTTTAACGTCTTCTTGAGACCGGCCAGCTTGCTACGAATGTCGCGATCGTACAGATACAACGAACCGCGTGAGATCTTGAGGATCTTTGGAAACTGTTTCAAATGGGCTTTCTGCTGGTCCGTCCGCTCTTTGGCGGGTGTCTGAAACGCTTTGCGCAGGGCATCGTGTAACTCCTCGGGGACGTGCTGGACAAGTTGGTCTTCGAGGGTTTCGGCGATCAGTTCCTCCGAACGTTGTTGGTACTCCGCGTCGACCTTTTTCGCTTCCGCTTCAATCTCGGCCGCAGTTTTGCGGTCGACATCGGTATAAAGCGAGACCAACCGGGATTTCGGGGCACGCCAGTTCTCGCAGTCGTAAGCCGGCTGGAAGATCGCGCGGATCTGATAGTAATCGCTTTGCGGAATCGGATCGTAGCGATGGTTGTGGCATTGGGCACAATTCAGAGTGAGTCCGAGAAGCGAGCTGCCGACAACTTGAATTGCATCGGCCATGACCTGGTTGCGGGCGATCGGCTGCTCGTCGCTGGGGACCTTGCCCGTTCCATCGGGCACCATTCTCAGAAACCCGGTCGCGATCAGTTTTGCGGTCTCATCCGGTGTCAGATTTCGCTTTGGATAACCGATGATCTCGTCACCAGCGAGCTGCTCGCGAATGAAGCGATCGAAGGGCAGATCGTCATTGAAGGCACCAATCACGTAGTCGCGGTAGTGATAGGCGTTGGGTCGGATAGGATCGTCGATTGTGTAGCCCTCGGAATCCGCATAGCCAACAACGTCCAACCAGTGACGTCCCCAGCGTTCACCGTACTCAGGCGACTCCAACAGTCGATCGATCAGCTTTTCTACCGCCGCCGTATCCTTATCGTCTACAAATCGCCGCACCTCCGCCGGTGTGGGCGGCAGCCCGGTGAGATCAAATGTGGCTCGCCGGATGAACGTCCGGCGGTCGGCGTCTGGTGAGAAGCTGAGCTGTTGTTGCTCGAGCCGGCGCAACAGAAACGCGTCGATTGGTGTGCGCACACGATCGCGATTCTTGACTTGCGGCATGTGCCGTTTCTGAATCGGCCTGAATGACCAGAAGTCACGTTCTTCCTCGGGGACGTACACGCCGTCGGGAATCGAATCCGGTTCTGGGCGTATTGTCTTTGCACCCCGCGCAATCCACTGGCGAATCGTGTCGAGCTGCTCTGGGGTCAGCTTCGTGTCTCCCGGTGGCATGTCTTCGGAAATCGTGCGTTCCAATAGCAGGCTTTCGTCTGGCTGGCCTTCCACTAGCGCCGGGCCACTGTCGCCCCCGGCGAATATCAACCGCCGCAGTCGCAGGTCCAGGCCGCCTTCGAGCTCTTCCCCTTCGCCATGGCACTCCAGGCAATGAGCCTTCAAGATCGGCCGCACATCGCTTTCGAACGAAACTGAATCTCCTTCACGTGGTGATTCGCCGCAGGCTGCGTGCACCAGGCCAAACGCAATGGCAGTGGTAAGTGTGAGATGGAGTCGCATGTGGAACTTGTGGCGCGATTGCGCCATTGCAGGCGGGCGGATGGTGGCGGAGGGTTCGCCGGTGGGAGTCTGCATTTTACACCAGCAATCGCGAGGAAAGGAATTCTGATCGCCAGAGCCAAGGATCTATCGACGGAGAACTGGCGATCCTGCGGCAATTTGTCCACCTGCGTGTACGCATAGGTGGAGCGACGTTGAGTTTTCCCGTTTGCCAATGCAAGGCTCTCGCGAATAAACTAGGGAGCGATTCCTTCCATCCCTCCCCCTCCGTCGATCCAACGGACCATCGCCAGTCGCCAGTCGCCGTTGCCTGCACTTCCCACCTGTGCTGACTGGCATGCTGTTTAGCTGATCGCTGTAAGTCAAAAACAATGCGCGAGTGACCATGTCGTTACGTGCTAATCCCTTTCGTGTAATCGTGGTCGCGACGTTGGTTGCCCTCGGGCTGCCGTCAGTTGCGGCTGGCGCCGAGAATCAGCGGCGAAAACGCTCCATAGCGACGGACGAAGCGTTCAAGTCGGACGTGCTGCCAGTGATACAGAAATACTGCGTCGACTGTCATGCCGGGGACGCTCCGGACGGCGACGTCTCGCTAGATAAACTTGGCGGCCCTGCCGACGTGCTAGAAGATCGCGATACTTGGGTCCGGGCGGCCCGGATCTTGGGGATCGACGGGATGCCGCCCCAGGATCACGACGACCGCCCATCACCCGGCCAGCGGCAAAGGATGGTCGATTGGCTTGAATTGAAACTGTTTCGCATCGACTGCGACGTTGTTGACGATTCTGGCCGCGTGACCATCCATCGCCTCAATCGCACCGAATACAACAACACCATTCGCGATTTGCTTGGCGTGGAATTGGACGTGACGAAAGACTTCCCATCGGATGATGTTGGCTATGGGTTCAGCAACATTGCCGATGTGCTTTCACTACCTCCGCTGCTGCTGGAGAAGTATGTGGACGCAGCCGAACGGATTGCCGCCGCAACCATCCTGACCGAGGCGGCAAGCAAGCGAAAGAAACGTTTTGGTGCGGACCTGTTGGCCACGTCCGGTGCCGCGAGTCGCGGCGGCTCGATTCGAATGCACTCTCGGGGCTCGGCAATCGCCCATCACGACGTCAAGCTTGCCGGCGAATACATCATTCGCGTGGA
Source organism: Rubripirellula sp. (assembly GCA_965222745.1). GTDB lineage: Bacteria > Planctomycetota > Planctomycetia > Pirellulales > Pirellulaceae > CBDCUW01. Next base: position 2,068,218 of record CBDCUW010000005.1, on the reverse strand, counting down.
GGCGGAAGCTGATCAGGCGGGGCCGGACTTGGCAAAGATGGAGATTCTCGTTGACGGCAAGAAGGCAACCGTGCACGACGTCAAGGGACATCGGACGGTGGGTACGTACGAAGTGACCGTTGCTCTGCACAAGGGCAAGCGAAAGATCGAGGCGGCATTCATTAACGACTACTATCAACCGAAGGCCAAGAACCCCCAACACCGTGATCGAAATCTCTCGGTGCAATCGATCGAGATTCAGGGGCCTGCCAATGCGGCGCCGCCGGAGGTCCACAAGCGAATCGTGTTCACCAAGCCAGGGAAAGGCAAATCGCTCAAGCAGGCTGCTCGCGAAGTATTTGGACGACTGCTGCCGCGAGCGTTTCGACGGCCAGTGGACGATGTGGAAATTGATCGGTACGTACGCCTGGTCGAGTTGGCGGACAAACGAGGTGACTCGTTTGAGCGCGGCGTGCAAGTAGGTCTGCAGGCAATCCTTGTCTCACCACATTTTCTGTTTCGTATTGAATACGACGATCAGGCGCGTGATCCGAAAACACCGCACAACATCAGCGACTATGAACTTGCGTCTCGACTGTCGTATTTCCTGTGGAGCACGATGCCGGACGAAGAATTGTTCCGACTGGCCCAGCAGGGAGCCCTTCACAACTCGGAGGTACTTGATGCGCAAGTTGCCCGGATGCTCGCCGATCCGAAAGCCGACGCGCTGGTCGACAACTTCGCCAGCCAGTGGCTGACGCTGAGCAACATCGTGGAAGCCGAGCCGGACAAGAAGCTGTTTCCGGAGTTCACACCCGAATTGCGCGCGGACATGGTCCAGGAAACGAAACGATTTGTCAGCGAAATCTTCCGCACCGATCGCAGTCTGCTCGATTTTTTGGACGCCGACTACACGTTCGTGAACGACCGACTTGCCAAACACTACGGCATCGACGGCGTGAAGGGCCGCCAGTTTCGCCGCGTGTCTCTGCCACCTGCGAAGCGAACGGGCGTTCTCACCCACGGCAGCATTCTGACGATCACTTCCAATCCGGATCGCACATCGCTGGTGCGCCGCGGCGCCTGGATTTTGGACAACATACTGGGCGTGGAACTTCCCGATCCGCCGGCCGACGTGCCGTCGCTCGAAGAGGGGGCCAAGGAGTCGGGAGCCATGTCGATGCGCGAGCAGTTGAAGATCCACCGCGAAATGCCGACCTGCGCCGTTTGCCATGACACGCTCGATCCACTGGGCTTCGGCTTCGAAAACCTTGATCCTATTGGCCGGTGGCGCGAGGCAGCCGAAGGGATTCCGGTTGATGCCGGTGGCACGCTGCCCAGTGGAGAATCATTTAGCGGACCGGTTGAACTAGCCGGTATCTTGAAGAACCGCAAGGACGAATTCGCAGAACTGGTCACCAGGAAGATGTTGACGTACGCGCTCGGACGCGGCCTGGAGCTTCCTGATACTTGCGCCGTTGACGACATCGTTGCCCAGTTGAGCACCGATGACTATCGATTCACGACGCTAGTGCGTGGTATCGTGCACAGTAAGCCTTTCCTCATGAGACGAGCAGAGCAAGAATCAGACGTTCAGGAGCCCAACGATGAGTAGCAAACATCAACTCGCTCGACGCACCATTCTCAGGGGCTTGGGTACCGCGATGGCGTTGCCGATGCTTGAAGCGATGATTCCGCGGGCGGCGGCCGCTGAGGGTAGCTCCTCGGCACCGGTGCGGATGGCTTTCATCTTCTTTCCCAACGGGGCGATTCCCAAGAACTGGAAGCCGACCGGCGAAGACAGCGACTGGGATTTGTCGCGCACGCTAAAACCGCTTGCCCAACACAAACAGCAGTTGACTGTCTTCACTGGACTGACGCAGCACCACGGAAGGGCCAACGGAGACGGGGCGGGTGATCATGCCCGCTGCGCCAGTTCCTTTCTTACCGGAGCCCAGCCCGTGAAGACGGACGGGGCCAATATCCGAGTTGGTGTCTCCGTCGACCAGGCAGCCGCCGAGTTGATCGGAAACCAAACGACATTTCCGTCACTGGAATTGGCAATCGAACGCGGTCGTAACAGCGGTAATTGCGATTCCGGCTATAGCTGTGCCTACTCGGCGAATGTCTCATGGAAGACAGAAAGCACGCCGATGGCCAAAGAGATCAATCCAAAGCTCGCATTCGAACGGCTGTTTGGCTCTGCGGATGCTGCAGCGGGCCGGGCCGAACGTGACGTGTATCGCAAGAGTATCCTTGATTTGGTCACCGAAGACGCGTCACTGCTGCGGCGACGACTCGGCAAAACCGATCGGCGCAAATTGGACGAATACTTCACCAGCGTGCGGGAGCTTGAACGGCGACTCGACCGCGAGGCTACTCGGCTTAGCGACGTCCCCGAATACGACGTCCCAGCCGGCATCCCAAAGGACCTGGAATCGCACATCCAGCTGATGTACGACGTGATGGCGCTGGCGTTCCAAACCGATTCAACCCGTATCAGCACGTTTATGTTGGCGGGCGGCGGTAGCAACCGCAGCTACCCAATGGCCGGCGTCAGCGGTGGGCACCACAGTCTGTCGCACCACCGCAACGATGAAGGGAAAATGGAGGATCTGACAAAGATCGATACGTTCTTGGTCAGTCAATTCAGCTATTTCCTAGACAAGCTGAAGTCGGTAACCGAAGGTGACCGCACATTGCTGGACAATAGCTTGATTCTGTACGGCAGTGGCTTGTCCGACGCCAACCGCCACACGCACCACGACCTGCCGATTCTGTTGGCCGGAAGTGGCGGTCGGCAGTTTGAAACGAACCGCCTGTTGCACTACGAAGTCAACACGCCGCTCAACAATCTGTTTGTCTCGATGTGCCACATGGCTGGCGCAAATATCGAAAAACTCGGCGACAGCACTGGCGGATTGAACTTGTAATCATTGACCAGCAAGACACGAAGATATTCCAAATGCGATCTACTCGAAGAGCTATTGCGTTCACCACGAAGGTGTCGATCGGTGTTTTGGCTGTGTCGATCTCCGTGCTTGCGCAGTCACCGCCGGAATCAAAAACCGAAGCGAACACGGTCGCGGAAGCCAACGTTTCTGAGGAATTGGGAAATCAAAAACGAGTTTCCGTCGAGGTCGCGCGAGAGCGAGCGCAGCTCACACACAATATTTACTCCGCCATGTTGGATGTCATCCATCACCGATACTTCCGGCATGATCGAGCCACCGTTCCGTCGGTCGCCATGGAAGATGCGTTTCCCAGAATTGCTGCTCAGGAGAATATCAGTGCGAGATGGATCACCGTCAATGCAAAGGTCATGAACGTTGATCACGAACCTCAAGACGATTTCGAAAAGCAAGCTGCTAAGGCGATCGCTGCCGGCAAGAAAGAACATGAGTTGGTGGAGAACGGCGTTTATCGGCGTGCCGAAGGTATTTCTCTGATGAACAAAGGATGTCTCGATTGCCACCTGGGGTTCGGAGCCAGCGGTAGAATCGACCGGTTTGCCGGCCTGGTCATCAGCATTCCCGTCAGCGAGGACTGACGCCTGACTAGTCTTTACCTGTCGACGGCGATGGTTCACATGGGCAACGCCTCTTACCGCGTCGGTTCATTGCATTCCGCGGACTCGGCTATTTAGCCAACCGACAGCAGGCAACTTCGTGCATGCGGTTGCGCCATTCTTCGCGAGCGATTATCGTCTTGGTTTTTCTGGCCTCCCCGTTTCAGAGTCCTGTGCAATCTCCCGCAACTTCTCTCGATGCTGTTGCGTCAGTTGCCTGATCGCCTCTCGCAGTTCGTTAAACGTCGCCTGCTGGGAGGACGTTAAGTCGAGGGCCTTGTCCATGGCAGTTCGCAACTTCACTCCCCCTTTGCCCTCGGCAAGTGCCTGCTTCTTCGCTTCGTCTCTCGCTTGCTTCTGGTCGTCCGTCAGGAGATCATCCAGTTGCTTCTGCAGTTCCGCACGGCGCCTGCCGAAAGTTTTCTTCAACGCAGCGATTTTTGTCTGCAGCTCTTTGCTCAACTTGACATCTGGCTGACCACTTGGTGATTTCGGTCTCGTTCGTGCACGGCGTATGGGAACGCCTTTCGTTGGCGTCTTCGCATTCTTCTTTCTTTCGGCCACCTGGATCGCGAGCGGTTTCAGTTTTAGGTCGGCGAAATACTCACGGTAGGCAGCGAAGAGTTGCCGCTTTCGCTCGGGCTGCGATTGCGACAAGTCCTGCGTCTCGCCCAAATCGTCGGCCAGGTTGTAGAGCGAAGCCTGATCGACATCGCGCCCGTCAGGTCCGGCACTACGCCGTCCGCGATTGAAAGTCAGTTTCCAGTCGCCCTGGCGAAAGCTTCCCGCCGTGACCGCCATCGCCGGTCGCTCGTGTTCGGCATTGGGCTCCCGCAACACCGGAAGAAAACTGTGACTGTCGATAGCGTCTTGGAGGTCGACGTCTTCCAGGTCAAGGAGTTCGGCAAGAGTGGCAAGAATGTCAGTGTGATTGATCAACGCATCTGTCGTCGTTCCCGCAGGGATCTGGCCCGGCCAGAAAGCAATGAAAGGAACGCGATGACCGCCTTCCTCAGGCCGGGCCTTTCCTCCGGCGAGCGGACCGTTCGCCCGGTGGCCGTACTTTTCCATATCAGCCTCGGGCCAGAGAGCGCCGTTGTCACTTGAGAACAACACGAGCGTGTCGTTCTCCATTCCACTCTCCTTGAGCGCATTCAACACGCGGCCGAGTTCGTGATCGAGCTGGACCACGTAGTTGCCGTAAGAACCGGCCCCACTCTTGCCTGCAAACTGCTCTTCGGGGAGCCACGGAGTATGAGGCTCAAGCATCGCGTAGTAGAGAAACAGGGGTCCCGGATCGTTCTTGGTACCGTGTTCTTTCAAGATGCCGGTGACTTCGTCGCAGAGCCTTGAGTTGACTTCTTCGTGCACGAAGCCCGTAGCCAGATCGCCTGCCGCATAGGTTTCTCGGCGGTCTCGATCTTTGGTTTTGGTGCCTTTGGTTGTTTCGGTGGGAAGGACCTCTGGCCCTCGGTTGCGAATGTAATAGTAGGGACCGGAACTCATCGCCGAGTTCATGCCGAGAAAGGAGTCGAATCCATGATCAAGCGGACCACCGACCAGCGGCTTCGCCAGATCGAGGATCGGTCTGCGGCCGTCCGTGGCGACGAGTTCAAATCCGAGATGCCATTTCCCAACCATCCGTGTGGAATAACCCTGCGCCTTCAGCATTTCCGCGATGGTCAATTCACCCGCTTCCAGAACGGGACCCAGTCCATTGATACCGTTGACGACACCGCGCCGAGCCGGATTGATCCCGGTAAGCAGCCCGTAGCGCGAAGCGGTGCAGGTGGTACCTGGCGAATGCGCATCGGTGAATCGCAGTCCTTCTTTCGCCAGTCGGTCGATGTTGGGCGTGGGAATCTTCGACTCGGGATTGTTGGCCGTGCAGTCGCCGTAGCCCATGTCATCGGCGTAGATGATGATGATGTTGGGCTTTTCCGCCGAAGACACTTCCTCAACAAGTACTCCGCAAAGGAAGGCCAGCGGAATTGAAATGGCCCATCGAAGGGCTGAAAACGTGTTCATTTTCATTCGGCTCACGAATCGCGTTCAGTAGCTACTTCACTTCAAGGAGATCCGCTTTTCGTTGCGGCGATACCGTTGACATCTCATAGCCGAGCGTGAATTGGTGCTCTCTGCGATCGTTGACGATCTGTGTTGATTCACAAAGCACGCCTTTTAGCGGATCAGCGTTTTCAGCGATTGGATGACGCTGCAATGGCGAAACTACGCGACAGCAGCGTTGGATCACTCGGTCTCCGCAAGATCATGAAATACGACGATCGACGGGTTGCCAACTGGAACGTAGTGACCGGTAAAGGCCAGTCTCCCCGACTGCTTGTCAACTCGGAAGGCGGCAAGGTTGTCGGCTCGCTGGTTGCAGGAATACAGGAAATCGCCCGAAGGAGTGAAATTGAAGCTGCGCGGATAGTCGCCTCGCGTCCATTCTTCGGTCACAAATGTGAGTTGGCCAGATTTACCGACGGAGAAGATACCGATGCTATCGTGTAAACGATTTCCCACGTAGACGAAGCGACCGTCTTCGGAAACGAGAATCCCCGAGCAGAAATTGCTTCCAGCATAGCCGGGCGGCAGGCTGGAGATTGTTTGTCGAGACGTCAATCTTCCGTTGCTGGGATTGTAGTCGAAAAGCACGATCGTCGATCCTTCTTCCTGCAGCGAGTACATCCAGCGTCCGTTGGGATGAAAGTGAAAGTGTCGCGGACCGTCACCTGGCGGCAGTGAGACCGAAGCGGGATCGTTCGGAGTCAGCCTGCCTGACTCGTCATCGAACTGCCAGACATAGATCTTGTCCAATCCTAGGTCAACATGCAGAACGAATCGGCCCGAGGGGTCTGACTGGATCATGTGAGCGTGGGCCTGGTCGTGTCCGCTGAAAGCGAAACTGCCCGGAGGAGCATTCGTGGCTCTGGTGGGACCGACCGTTCCAACGTCCTGTTTGAAATCGGTCGTGGCCCCCAAACGACCGTCAGGCAAAAGGGGGAGCACGGCCACGGAACCGCCGAAGTAGTTGGCCACCAGCACAAACTTCCCGGACGGATGGATACTCAGGTGAGCCGGTCCTTTGCCGCCTGAACTGACGGAGTTTAGTAGTTTCAGTTTTCCGTCCATTGGACTCACCGCAAACGCGCTCACCGATCCCGCTTCGTTGGCGCCTGTTCGTTCCGTTTCGTTGGCGCCTGTTCGTTCCGTTTCGTTGGCGCCTGTTCGTTCCGTTTCGTTGGCGGAATACAGATGCGTTTTGTTCCTGTTGAAAACCAGTGCACTTGGGCTGGTACCCATCTCGTAGACATCGTACGGAGTCATCACGCCGGTGAGACGATTGACCTTCAGCAGGTGAATGCCACGTCCGTTTCCCGGAGGGAGATCGACCTGAGTCGGACGCATGTTCTTCAGCGGCGAAGTGTAAGTTCCCACGTATGCAATCAGCGGCCGCCCTCCGTCATCCGTCTGCGCGTGCACTGGGGACATCGCGCTGATCAGCAGTGCGGCAGTCACCACGAATGAAGTCGTCAGGAACAAACGCCGAGCCTGTCTGTGTTGTTTCATTAAGTTGCTGCTCCGAATTGGTGGGACCGACTTGCGCGCTGGTGATTTCATTGAGCCAATGCAGTTCGCAGGACTGCAACATGCTGCGGTCCGCCATTCTATTCACTTCCCAAGGGGGATATCTGCCCGATTCGGCTCCAGGGATTCCTCGAAGAATTCCCACGCGACCGACTCGAACTCCGGGACCATGAGGGGGCGAGCCTGGGCCGCTGCAACGGTATGCGAAAAGCGACAAAGTGTCGATATATCCGAAGTGAGCCTGGCCTAGAAACCGTCGATCTTCAGTGCCGTTTCCAGGTCAGTGATTCCAAGATACAGCCACCAACGAGCTACAATGAGCAACGCGATCGCCACCATCACAATACGAACATCCTGTTGCCGCATGAGAACCGAACATCAACTCATCCGCCCCCGTCGCCGCGTGATGCTTCGCAACGGCGCTCTGATATTGGCTTCTGCCGCGATAGACCCCACAACTCTGCTGGCCGACGACAAGGATGCCAAATCCCGCGAAACCAAGCTGCGGATTGGTCTTGTGACCGATTTGCACTTTGCCGACAAGGCGCCAGCGGGAACGCGCCATTACCGAGAAACACTGGGAAAGCTGAATGAAGCCGCCATGCAGTTTGGCCAACACAAGCTCGACTTTGTCGTTGAACTTGGTGACTTCATTGATGCTGCCGCGTCGGTCGATGTCGAACGCCGATATTTGAAGAAGGTGAACACCGCGTTTTCGAAGATCTGCAACGATCGGCACTACGTTTTGGGCAATCACTGCGTCGATACGCTCACCAAGGAAGAGTTTCTCGGGGGCATTGAAAAGCAGAGGTCGTACTACTCCTTCGATCGCGGTGAATTCCACTTTGTCGTACTGGACTCCTGTTTCCGCGGCGATGGCCAACCTTATGGGCGCCGGAACTTCAAATGGACCGATGCGAACGTACCTGCCGCTGAACTGGACTGGCTGAAAGCAGATTTGCAGGCCAGTCAATATCCGGTCATCGTGTTCGCGCATCAGCGGCTCGATGTGGCGAACAACCACGGCGTGAAAAACAATGCAGATGTTCGCAAGGTTCTGGAATCGTCAGGCAACGTCTTGGCCGTGTTCCAGGGGCACAGCCATCAAAACGACCTGAAGAGTATTGGCGGCATTCACTACTGCACGCTGGTTGCGATGGTCGAAGGATCGGGCGAAACGAACAACGGCTATTCGGTGATGGAACTGGACGGAAGAGCTACGATTCGCTTGAACGGATTCCGAAAGCAGAGGAGCCACACGTGGCCTGCAATATGAAACGGGTCATGCCAGGGCCGGATGGAACCGCAAGGGCGTCAAGCGAATCAACGTCCCCTTCTCAATTCGCGCTGACGGAACAGGCCTGACCCTGCACCAGATGCACATTGGCGGGCATCCCGAGTGGTCGCTCTGGACGAAGTGAATGGTTGCCGTCCATTAGACGTACTGTCTACAATTGAGCGGCGAACTTGTTGGAACGTTGGCTCGATCCTGGGAGTGCTGAACTATGTTGCGCGTTTTTGTTGCTGTGTTTGTGTCTGCCCTGGTTGCGACGATCGCTTCCACGGAGGAATCGGGGGACCAGCAGGCCAAGGCAGAACGTTTAAAATTGATGATCCGTTCGGTCAGTGACGTGGAGATGACGTTGGCGGACGAATCCGAGCTGTTGCTGGACAAAAAACCGGTGCTTCGCTGGTCCAATCCAGTCAGTGGGATCACCGACGGCACGGTCTTCGTTTGGAAAAAGGATGGACGGCCTCAGGCGGCGGTGCAGGTGTTTCAAGTCCCCGATGGCACATGGTTGCAGGAGTATCAGTCGCTGGCGACCAGCGATATCGATGCTTTCCGCGGGTCGACTCCCCTGTGGTCTCCTCGATCAGCTGGCGTTGAAATGCAAAGCATTCCCGGTGCGCCGGCGCCGACCGCCAGCAAGCCAGGTCGATTGGTGCAGATGAGAGGCATCGTTCGACAATTCACTGCCAGCGACCAGTTCGAAGATACCGAACCTTACGAGTTGCGTTTGCTGGCCAGTCCGCTGTGTCGTTATGGAAACGAAGAGGGCGCCATCATCGACGGCGCGCTCTTCGCGTTCACTCATGGCACCGATCCGGAAGTGTTGATTTCGATTGAGGCGGAGAAAAAGGACGGTCTCCCAGAATGGAAAATCGGATTTGCGCCCCTGACGTCGTACGCTGTTGAAGTGAATCGAAAGGGAGCGATCTTTTGGCAATGCACCCGCCGCCCACCGCCCAACAAAGTGACCGATACTTTCTTTCTGCATATCTACAAGCCATAGCAGCCGGGTAGGCAGGTTGCCGGTACCACGAATGTTCATTCGGGAACTTGTTGGCTGTCCAGGATCAGCGATCTCACCCAATCGTTGGGAACCATGTCGATCGACATGTTGATTCGCTCGGTCGTTCCGGGGTTGATGACCCGATGCGGGTCGGTCAGCCGCAGGTACCAACATTCACCCGGTTTCATCGGCACGAGTGTTCCATTGAGAAAGAATTCAACAGAATCGTCTACCAGGATTGGGACCGTCAGGCGAATGACCGATTTTGGGACTTCAAGCCCCAACGTAGGGTCGGTGTGTTCGTTAACGATCCCGCCGGGAGCCAGCCGCAACAATCTCACCAGCGTCACCGAGGTATGGGGACGAAAGGTGTCCACCACGCGGGACAAGTAGGGTGACTGCCGGAGCGCCGGGGTGTCGAGCCAATCGGTCCAGGAACCGTCGGCATAGTCGTCCGCGGGAGGTGGAGGCGGCAAAGAGGGGTCAACCATGTGTGCGGGAGACCTCAGCGGCAAGACGTTGTACTCCACAAATTCCTGGAGATTCAACGCTTGAATTTCCTCAAGCATCTTGGCCACGTCAAAAGTGAGCGGCAGCCGAATGCGGTCGGCCTCCGTGGCTGCATGATCGGTGGATGTCGCCATGATTTCGTGCCCTCGTTGCTTGGTGAGACAGGTTGCAAGCCAGATCGCGGGAATGGGGAATTGCCTGCCGCCATTTTACTTTCCACCAGCAGGGTTCGTGTCGCGGGAGGTAGGTGACATGGCTTGGAAATTTGGAGTTTTCATGGGGTGCAGGCTGCAGACGATGCCTTCACGGCTAGCAGGCGTGGCCGATGCCGGGTACCAACCCGGATGATTCATGTAGGCCGGACCGAAGGTCGCAAAACTGCCGTAACTGCGCAAACCGGCTCGCGCTTGCGCGCAGCGTGCGCGATGAAAAAACTTCCCGCAGGCGACCGAAGTTCCGGCACGGTAAGGGTTTGCTTGTTACGTCTATGACAGTCGCGAATCATCCGGGCTAGAATGGTCCCTGGGTATTGGCAGCTTAAACGCAAGAGGTCTTGTGATGAAAAATGCGACGCGTTTTCCTGCTTTCGTTCTGTTCACGGGGATGGTTGGTCTCTTGGCCATCGTGGCAAGCGGTGAAACGATTCAAGTACCCGCCGATCATCAGACGATTCAGGCCGCCATCGATGTTGCCAAGCTAGGTGATGTGGTGCTGGTTGCTTCGGGGACCTATCGAGAGCGTTTGAGGATGAAGTCGGGCGTGAGCCTTCGAAGCGCGGGCGACGATGCAAAAGGGATGGTTGGGCTGCGGCGAGCCGAATCAACCATCATCGACGGTGCTGGGGATCACATTGACGGACCTGGGATTGCGATGGCAGAAAATTCCGTCGTCGACGGTTTTACCGTTACCGGCGTCGGCGGTTATGACGAGGCGAAATGGGATCACCATCACGCCACCCAAGGCAACGAACAATCGCATCAGCACATTGGGCGTTTTGGAACTGCGGGGATCGAAGTTGACGGTGTGAACTGCGCAGTTCGCAACAACGTCGTGCACCACATCGGCGACACCGGCATCGCAGTTCATGGCCGCTGTTCACCCCACATCGATCGGAATGTCTGTTATCGCAACATGGGTGGCGGGATAGGATCGATGGCCGGTTCGACGGCGTTGATTGAAGAGAACGTTTGTTTCGAAAATTTCTATGCCGGCATCGGGCACGACGATGCGAGTCCTACCGTCATCAACAACGTCTGTTACCGAAACATCCGCGCCGGCATCGGGATCAGTCACGGAGCTTGTCCGGTCGTGCGAGGCAACAAGTGTTACGAAAACCGTCGAGCCGGAATCGGGATCCGCACCGGCAGTGACACCCGCCCCGTGGTCGAAGAAAACGATTGCTACGAAAATCAGATGGCTGGCATCGGAACGGAAGAGGAAGCATCACCATTGATCCGCGGTAATCGTTGCTACAAGAACAAGCTGGCCGGTATCGGATCACGATCGCGGGCGACACCGACCATCATCGGCAACGAGTGCTACGAAAACGAAAAAGTGGGAATTGGACAGCAAGGCGACTGCACGACCCTCCTGATTGACAACGATTGCCATCACAACAAAACAGCCGGCATTGGTTTTGATCCATGCAAAGCGGGCCGCTGCCGCGTCGTCAACAATCGGGTCATCGACAACGAACGGGTCGCTGTTGGAATTCACTCTGGCTGGACCGTCGATTTAACGGGCAACGAGTTGAGCCGTCGAGGCGGCATGCCGCCGATCGTGATGATTTTTCAAGGCGCCAGCGCCAAGGTGGTTGGCAACACCATTGAAGGCAGCGGTGTGGCGGCAATCCGAGTCGCCGGAACTGCGACGATTGTCCAGAACAACTTGAAGGGCGAATCGATGCGCCCGGCCGGTCCACCCAACTTTGCCGTTTGGGCTCTGCCCGGTTCCTCTGTTGCAATGTTTGACAACAAGGTCGAAAATTGGCGACACGGACTTCATGCAACCGGTGCTTCGATCACGGCTCATCGAAACACGATCGAAAATTTTCATCGCGAAGCGATCGTGATCAAAGACGCGAAGGAACCGGCGAGTGTATTGGGCAACATCGTCCCCAGTGGCGATCTACCGTAGGCCGACTTGTCCCCAAGTCGGCAAATGTCCAGGATCGCCGACTTGGGGACAAGTCGGCCTACGAAATCATCTTGGAAAAACGATCGTTCGTTTTTCGCCGCCAGATGAACCCGTCTAGAACGTAATGCGTGATCTGAGGCACGGCCAGCAGCGGCACCAGAACGGTTTCCGCGTTTCCCAATTGCCATGGCGATCCGAACAACCAACCTCGCTGGTGCCAAATTCCGCAATCCCACAACATCTCTTCCGCGTAGGCCAGTATCCAGATGATGCCCAGGAACTGGGCGATGCGTGGAAGGTGACTCTTTCCGCCGGCCGGCTTGTCTTTGCAGTGATACCAGTAGACCAACACCATGTACGGTATGCCGTGGATGATGACATTGGTGACGGTGAATGCATAGTCAGAATTGAAAGTGATGATGCCGACGTACCAGCAAACTGCTGTGGTGATGACCACCAGGTCCTTGCCCGGATTCCAACTGTCATCTTTGACGCCACGATAGATCGACTTGGCTGCGTAGCCGATCATCACAAGCCAGTAAATCGGTGCCGCGGCCGTGGCGACACTGGCGGGCAGGCCGGCGAAATCTCCGCCAAGAAACCACCAAAACCGGCGGGGCAAATGGCAGTGCCAGTGGATCAGCGGATAGATCGTGGCCATGTAGATGGCCGCCGAATCGATCCACCAGCCAAGCCAATCTCGTTCGCCGCCGCGTGATCGGTAGAGTGCGACCCAGCCGTACTGCTGCCTGACAAAGTGAAAGACAGCCAGGTAGGCAAGGGTTCGCCAAAACCAGATGTGACTTTCCGAATAGACCGCCATCGCGATCATGAACGCCAGCAGCGGAGTGACCGTGTAGAGCCAGGGGCGACGTTTCAGTTCGGCGCGATCAAAATAGACTCGGAATCCGGTCGCGTAGACGTGGGCAACGTCGATCATCAAGATCGCGGTGATCCAAAGCCACTCGGGCGTATCACTATGAAGCCAACCGAGTGGCGCACCGATCGCCAGCAGCGCCATCGCCAAAGTTGCACTACCGGCAAAAGCAAACAGATCGACGCGCGGCGAAAATAGCCACGGGTATTTTGCTCGCGATCGTTTGTCCGAGTTTTCCGGTGGTGACGAAAAGGCTGAATCGGATTCGATCGATGCGGTCGACACGTCATTGGATCCCGTTGCTTGCGTGGGCGGCGTGCTAAATCACACTTTCGGATTTTACTGCCATCGCTTGCAACACTTCTTCGGCGGCGCGAAGCCCGTGATCAAACGCCTCTTCCATCAACGCGATCCCGCTCAAATCGGTACCGGCAAAGTGGATCGGTCCGGCCGGACGTGACGCTTCGATGCGCGCGGGGCTGGAAACAAAACCGACACGCGGCTGAATCATCGCATGTCCCCAACGCATGATGTCCAAACGGGTGACCAGGGGCCGAATGTCGGGGTGGGGAACTTCCAGATCGCTCAGCACCACTTCGGCCCAGTCCGACCAGCCGAGTGTCAGCAGTTGTGCTCGTGAGATCTTGGGTTCGACATCGGAAAAGGGGTAGTACCAGGTCAGCACGGTTGGCCCATGATCGCTGCCGGTCTGGTGGGTCGAAGTGACGTAGCCCAGCGATCGACTGCCGTAAATCACGTTGTCCCAACACATCGGAAATCCGTTTTCGGCGGGACGATCACGAAGATGGACGTTGGCGACCAGCCAGGAGCCGTACTGAAACTGCTTCGCGTTCTGCCGGCGGCGGTCATCCAGACTGGGGACCAGGTGCGGCACAAGAAACTGGGGGACGGCGCAAATCAATCGCTTGGCGCGAAAACCGATCGGTCGATCGTTACGGAGGTCGACGGCGGTGACGTGGACACCGGCATCGTCCGCAGTGATCTGGGTGACCCCCAAACCGCTTCGCAACCGGCTGCCGCAACGGTCTGCCAGATGCCTGACGATTCGCCCGTTCCCTTCGGGCCAAGTGATCACGGCTTGTGACGGATCGCCGGGCTTGTCGATCCGCGATGCGAAGTAGAACAGCCCAGCCCAAGCACTGGTCTGCGCGACGCCAAGCCCATAGTCGTCGCGGCAAGAGTAATCGACCAACCAGCGAAGCCGAGGCGAAGTCCATCCCTGCTTTTCCATCCAATCGGCCATCGATTGACCGTCCAATGCCATCACTTCTGGATCATCGGAACCGGAAGAGGTCGGGATCGCAAACATCCGTCGGTCTTGCTGATCTCGCCGAGCCACCCAGCGATCGATTTCTTGGCGAAAGTCGTCAAGCTGACGCAAGTCGTCCGCACTGGCATCCTCGGCGGGAAAGAGCCCTTCGTGCCAGCGGCCTTGATAAAAAACTCGTTCTTCCGGGTCACGACAAAGATACTGTTCGGCAACGACCGGTGTGCCATCGTCAAGGTGGTCGACGACGACATCCATTTCGGCCAACAGCTGAAGGAGCGCGCTGCTTTCGCGCATCGGCGTGGGCAGGTAATGCGCACCCCAGGGATAGGCCAGCGCACCGTCGCGGCCCGATCGCGCGGTCCCACCTGCGGCGGTTTCCATTTCCAAAACGACAAAATCGTCCACGGCAGCCTGCTGCAATCGCCAGGCCGCCGAAAGCCCGGCGATGCCGCCGCCGACCACGATCACATCCACCTCTTCCACGCCAGTGGGATCGGGTTGCGGGCGATGTCCGTCGCGAACGCGGTGTCCGAACTGGAAATTGGTGCCCAGCAACTGTCCCTCGGACGGCAGGGTCTTGCCCGAACATCCCGACATCCAGGCGACTTGAGAACCCAGCAGAGCGGTAAGAAGTTCGCGACGATGCAACATATTCGTTCCGTTGTCAGACCCCTTTTTTGGGCAAATCGCAAAATCAGAACGAATTGCCCCACTCCTGTTCATAGTATCTCACCAACGCCTGGTCATTCAGACGGTTCAGATTCGAGGGCACCGGTTGCAAGTCGCCCGGCAAGTCGAACAGATCCCCGATGACCGAATCGTTCAAGAATTTCAAAGGCTGATCCAACTTTGCCAGTCGAGGGATTGGTGGCAGCTCGTTGGGGCTGGCCAGCGCAAATCCCCACACGCCGAACGTCGGCACCGAAACTCGATAGGGCCGAACCTGGAACCCGGCCGCTTCCATCGTTCGCACAATGCACCAATACGACCTTGGCGCCACCAGCGGCGACGTGCACTGGATACTGACGTGGGCATCGTCGCTGACGTGGTCGCGCAGCATGCCAAAAAATCGCGTCGTATAAAGCTTTCCGATCGAGTAGGTGCCGGGGTCGGGAAAGTCGATCACGACTGTGTCAAATCGCTTTGTTGCCTGGCTGATCCAGACGAACGCATCCCTGTTGATCACGGTCACGCGGCGATCCAGAAGTGCACCCTGGTTTAAGGTTTGCAGCGGCTCAAACTGGCTGGCGAGCCGGGTCATCGCTGGATCGATATCAACCAGGGTGACCGTTTGAACGGTCGGGTATTTCAGGACTTCGCGGACTGCCAGGCCGTCGCCGCCGCCAAGGACCAGCACATCGGTCGGGCGCGGTGATGATGACAACGCGGGATGCACCAACGCCTCGTGGTAACGATACTCGTCGGCCGAATTGAATTGCAGGTGACCGTTGAGGTGAAGCTGAAATCCCCGCTTGTTTTGGGTCACCACGATTCGCTGAAAGGATGATTGTTCGGCATACACAATCGGGCTTGCCAAAATTCGCTCTTCGGCCCAAGTCGTCAGCGATTCGGCCTTGATCATCCCGACCGCCAGCAGACCGATCGCCAAAGCAGCGCGTCCCCGCAATCCGCCCAGCGAACGTGTCGAGAGTAAAGGCCGCAGCAGGTACGTTCCCCACAGGCCGACCAACGCATTGAGCATGCCGAAGACCAGCGACGTGCGGACCAAACCGAGATAAGGTACCAGCAGAATCGGAAACAGCAGCGAAGCGAGCAGCGCCCCGATGTAATCGAACGTCAATACGCGGGAAACAAGGTCGCTGAAGTCGAGATGTTCTTTCAGAATCCGCATCAACAGCGGCAACTCCAGTCCGACCAGCACGCCGATCACGAAGACCAAACCGAACAGCGCAATACGAAACCAATCGATCCAGGCGAACGCCACAAACAACAGCGGAGCCGACGCGCCGCCGATCAGCGCTAGGGCCAATTCGACTTCGATGAACGTTCGAGCCAGTTTTTCATCGACGTACCGCGACAACCAGGCCCCCACGCCGAGGGCCGACAGGTAAACGCCGATCACCAGCGAAAACTGAGTCACCGAATCGCCCAGCAGGTAGCTGGCCAACGTGCCGGCGAGCAATTCGTAGATCAAGCCGCAGGTGGCGATCACCAAGACGTTCAAGTAAAGCAAGAACAGTGGTGCTCGGTTCATCAAGGTGCTTAACCCAAAACCGCGGCCGCAATGATGATCGCGATTCCCAGCACGATCGCGCCGACGATGATCGCCACGGCCATGTTATGTTCTTCGCCGATTTCTTTGATGATCGAAAAAGGTGTCAGTTTTTCCATCAACAGCAGCGAAGCAAAAAAGATAATCACTCCGACCACCGAAAAAATGACCGCCGCGATCAAATGCTGACCCAGCAGTTCAAGATTGCTGGGCGGATCGGCGGCCAACAACCCAAGTGAATTCATGATGATGTGCATCGTTCCTATTTTCCTCCTCCCCAAGAACCGCCGTAAGAGCGTCCTGATGACCAACTGGTGTTTGATTCCGGCAATTTCCACCCGGCGGCCGCGGCGACCACCAAGAACACGCAAGTTGCCAGACCCACGCAAAGATAAACGGCCACGATCGTCGATTTCAGTTTGTTCATCGAATCATTCCTTCATCGACCATCATTCGGTGGCGTAGGGGCTGTAATCGCTGTCTTCCCAACGCTTCTTTTCAAAGCTGTAGTAGAACAACAGGATTCCCGCCGGGACTAACGAAACGAACCCCATGGCGCAAAGTGCCAATCCCCAATCCCCGTTCATCGACCCTTGAATCAGCAGCAACAGCAGCAGAAAAGCGGGCCACATCGCAAATACGCCCCATCCGCAGTCGGGCCGCGGTTGGATGACGCCGACTCCCCAAGGTCGCAGCAGGCCGCTGACTCCGAAAGTTTTTTCGATCTCGTCCGTCGTCATGTAAGTTCCCAGCGACACGTTCACCTCTTCGGAATCGTTCGTTTCCGAGAACTCGTACGACAACATGTGTGGCGGCGCGATGTAGTCGGAAGTGCGCACCTGATCGCCTACCGACACCCGCCAATAGAATTCGCCCATCACGCTTCGAACGTAGGCGGTACCACGGTCGTAAACTCGGAATCTCTTGTCCAAGTAAAAGACGTGATTGGTCGACCGCCGGGCCTCGTGGATCGGAACCGGCCGCACAAAAGACCAATGGCGGTCGTTGTGAACCAGCCAGCGAAATCCTACTTCGGGGTTGTACAACAGGTATTCGCTCCAGGGATACGTTTGGCCGGCGTACAACGCAAAGCGGCGCAGAAAACCGATCACGGTGTACTCGTTGCCGTCCAGATTTCCCTGGCTGCCCAGCGGAATCAGAATCGGCAAACGCTCGGCGTTTTTCAAAGTCGAAAAATAGGCCAGTTTTCCGTCGGAAGCATCCAACATCGAATTGCAATTCTGGCAAGTTACCCGTTCGGCTTGATCGGGTGCATGCAGCGTCAGCGGACCGGCGCACTTGGGGCAGTTCAGTTGCAGCGCGGCAACCGAAACATGGGCCTCTTCGATTTGCGAGTGATCGACATCCAGCTCTAGATCTTCCAGCGACACTTCTTTGCCGACGTACGCTTTTGGTTTTTCGCCGTACTCGAACGTCGCAAAGGTACCGTCGGGTCCTGAAAGATCGACAAAACGGTGTTCTCCACCCGGCCGAAAGTCCCAGGGGATATCGCCTTCGGCAGCGCCGTTTTTCGCCACCCCTTTTTCGGTCACAGTGAATTCGGAACTTCCCAAACGTACGGTCCGACCCACTTGCAGATCGTCAAATGGGGGCAGGCGTACCGTGCTGGAAAGTTGCCGCTGGAACATCAGGTATCGCTTTCCCTGGGCCTCGGCCAACCAGCCCCAGCGATCGCCGGGAAAGGCCAGGTACCATTCATCCCACACGCCGCCAGCCGGGTGCGAGTATTGGACTCGGCCGACGACGCAAAAGCGTTTCTTGTTGAAGTGGCCCGTCACGCCGCGGCGCAGCGGCGAACTTGTCTGAACCAGTTCGGCCACCTTGCCGTGATCTTCGATTTTCCGATCGGCCCGCGCGACCGCCGATTGGCAAAATTCGCAGATGGTGACCAGGGCCGAGGCGACCTGGAATTCCACCGGTCCGCCACATGCCGGGCAAACGGCCGTGCGTTGTTTCATCATCCACCTCGACCGCCACGAGGAATTTGCCGTATCTGCACATCGCCAGCGTCCAGCAGCCGACCCAGCTGTTGTTGCCACGGCCATGGGTCACGTCGGCAGCAGCAATACAGGTTGAAGGTGGCGAGCGAATATTCCGGGTAGGTATGGCAAGCCAGATGAGATTCACTGAGCAAGTAAAGCGCCGTCACTCCGCCGGGAGGTGGAAACTGATGGCTGATCGGGCTGCCGACCACGTGAAGCCCCAGGTCATCGATCACACGTTGGCAGATCGATTGAATCAGCGACTGGCGGCGCAGTTTTTCCGCCGAGCAGTCGAGCGCATCCACCACCCACTCGATACCAGTCTGGATCGCGGGAGTGACTGCTGTTGTCGCGATGGGGGGCGGATTCATGGTTGCTTGATACCCAGACGCCACGATCCCTGCAAAAACCGTTTTACAGTGCCGGCGGAGGCGGTGGCGGGGTGGCGGCGGAGAAGTATCCGGCCAACTGCGGCACTTGGCTGGCGGGAGTCCAGGCTTGCATGCCCGCCGTCCATACCAGCGAGTCACCGCGGACTTGACCGCTGGAGATTCCCGCTGCGATCTGCTCGGTGGTGAACGGTCCTTGTGTCTGACCAGCTACGGCGACGTGCCAGGCCACGGCCGCGGCCACTGGGGGCGGCGGTGGGGCAGCGGCGGGGGCGCCGGCCGGCACTCCGGCAGCAGCGGGCATCATCCGGCTGGCCATGGCAAGTCCCATGCCCAATCCCATTCCCTCGGCAGCGCCGCCGCCCGATGGGTTGTCGGCCGCCATCGTCATCGCTTGTCCCATCTGGTACTGCTGATAACGATTCATGTCGCCGATCACACCCATGCTGGTTCGGGTGTCGAGCGCCTTTTCGACCGCTTCGGGAAGAGAAACGTTGACGATAAAAAGCTGCGGACAATCCAGCCCATACTCGTCATCGATTCGCTCGCAAACCTTTTGCCGCAGCTCATCGGACATGTCGGTGTAGTTGGCGGCCAGATCGAGCGCGGGTATCTGAGATTCACCCAACATGTCGGCAAACGCGGAAGTGATGATCGACCGCAACAGTTCGGTGATGTCGTCGGCCCCAAATTCGCCGTCGGTTCCGACGATCTCTTTCAGCAGCGCCGTCGGTTCGACCGCTTTGAGCGCGTAGGACCCGAAGGCGCGAATTCGAATCGGGCCGAATTCGGGATCACGCATCATGATCGGATTGGGCGTGCCCCACTTCAGATCGGTGACCTGCGTCGTGTTGACGAAGTAGACCTCCGACTTGAACGGGCTCTCGAAACCGTATTTCCAGCCCTTCAAAGTTGACAGGACGGGCATGTTTTGAGTGGTCAGCTCGTAGTGCCCCGGCTGGTAGACGTCCGCGATTTCTCCTTCGGAAACCAAGACGGCGACCTGTCCGGGACGCACGATCAGCTGTGCACCGTTTTTGATCTCGTTTCGATGGCGCGGGAAACGCCAAACCATGGTGTGGTGCGAATCGTCGATCCACTCGATGATGTCGATTAGTTCTTGTCGAAGCGTGTCGAACAGTCCCATCGTGTATCCCGTGTAAGTTGGTGAAAGGTCTTGGCGATTGGGCCGAGAAAAGAGGCCCAAACTCGATCTCGCCGGGGCGCGAGTGCTGTGGGGATTCGATTGCCGATGATGATAGCAGTTTTTTGCCCCGGCTGGGGCAAGGACTGCTTTGGGACGCTTCGGTAGGGTCGGCAGGTTGAAACAACCGCAAGAGAGAGCGGGCGGCCGGCCCGCGATTTTTTTTTTTTAGCGAATCAGGCTCATGTAGAAACTGAAGATTCGCTTCTGGTCGGTGTCTGCCATCGCCACCGGATAGGCAAAGTCAAAGGCAAGGGGTGCCGGACCGAGCATCGGGATCGCCACACGCAGCCCCAGGCCGGGGGCGACGCGGAAGTTTTCGGCGTTGATTTCGACATCGGTTTCGACCGTTCCAAAGTCGACGAAGGCGACGCCGCGGAAGGCATCGTCGGCGGTGATCGGGAACATGTATTCCACGGTGTTGAGCCACTGGAAGCGGCCGCCCACTTCCACGCCGCCAAAGACGGGGCTGGCACCGCGGAAATCGAAACCACGAATGGTCGCGTAACCGCCGGCAAAAAAGTTTTCAAAAATCGGTGTGTCGTTGCCGCTGAAACCGACTTGCGTCGAATATGAAATCGTTTGCTTTCCTGAATCGTCCGCCCGTTGCGTGATCAGCCAGTACTTGCGGTACTCCAGTTCGAATCGGGCGTAGTCGAACCGTCCGAAGATCTCCTCGAACTGAAATTGAAAGTAGTGACCGGCGCTCGCCTGGATCGGGCTGTTGCGGGTGTCGTGGGTCAGCGAGATTTCTCCACCATACAATTCGTTGTCGCCCAGCACGTTGTCCAGTTGCGGCACGCCCAAGATTCGGGGCCGGGTGATGCGAACGTTTTGTCCGCTGATGCCGGCCGATACCGACAGGTCGGGGGTGATGCGGTAGCCAAAAGCAAGCCGTCCGCCCAATCGTTCTTCGTCCCAATCGTCAAAGCGGCGGTCGTACAGGAATCCGCTGACTGACATGCTGACGGGCTTGTATCCGAACAGGTTCGGGTCGGCAAACTGAAGCGTGTATCGTTTGAAATCGGTACCGGGCGCCGCTTCGATTCGCAGCGTTTGTCCGGCTCCGCGGAAAGCGTTTCCGCCAAACAGATCGCGGAACGAACTGGGCCAACGCATGATGTCGAAGTTTCGTTCGTCGATCGTCAACTGCCCCGTCAATCCGGCGTCACTATTGACCGCACCGCCAAGCATGATCCGGCCGGTTCGAGCCGGGAAGCCGTTGATCACCAAATCGGCTTCGCGGATCCGCGGTCCTTGAAACGAACGGTAAGGAGTGGGAGGAGCGTAGGGATCGATGCCGCCGATGTTTGGTAAGGGAGAGGGAACCGAAGGTGCCAGGCTGCTGCCGGGTGGTAGCGGCGGTCCCGGCGGCGGCGTGAAGTTGTATCCGGTTTGCGGGGCGACATTGGGAACCTGGCGAGCGACGTATCGGGGAGCCGCCTGGCCATCGTTGACAGGAGTTTGCCCGGCGGTCTGTACCACCTGCCCGTCGGCGGGCGCCGATGTCAGCGTGGTCGCACCAGCGGTTTGCCCCGCTCCTGGTGCGGAGGCCGGACCAGTTCCCGGAAGGTTTTGTACGTTCGTTTGACCGGTCTGCTGGAGGTCTTGCACGTTCGTTCGACCGGCCGAACCTTGATGCGCAACCGTCGAGGGAACACCTCTCAGCTGCGCGCAGCCCGACATCAAAACCAACAGCGCACCGGTCAACATCAGCCGGTCGGTCATGCGGTTGGTCGAAGTGCGAATGGAATCCATCATTCGTTGGGGACACTCAACGGGATCGAAATCAAAACGGGTAGGTTTTGTGGTCAAAACGGTGTTTCCAAATTATCGCCGCGGGATGGGGTGTCTCATTCGTCCCGGGGGATCACTTTGATATCGGGCAGTTCGGCAATCTGTGGGTTGGTTTCCAACAGTTGGCTTCGTTCCAAGCGATTGCGGTTGACTTCCAATTTGCGGCGGTCAATCCAATCTCCCTCGCGAAGATCGATCAGGTTCAACATCGTGGTTTCCCGCATCAGGTGAGGTTCGCCGTCGATGTTGACGCGAATTTCTCCCACCTTCCAACGATCTCCCTCGACGATTTCATAGACCAGGTCGACAACGTTGGCTTCGTCACGCATCACCGTTTGGGGTTCCACTTCGGCATAGATGAAGCCCAGTTCGCCGTATCCGTAAACGATTTCGCCCACGTCGCGCCGCAGCACGGTGCCGTCGAACATGTCACCCGGCTTGAGTTCGAGTCGGGATCGAATCGATTCGGCGGTCACGTATTGGTTGCCGATGATCTGAACGTCGTTGACTTTGAATCGCTCTCCCTCGTCCACCACAAACGTGACGGTGATCCACTTGCCGGTTTCGTCGTATTCAATTCGCCGGCCGACGGTCGCGGTCAGGAAGCCGAGGTTGTGGTAATACGCGGCCAGCACATCGACATCCTGGTCGATCTTCCTCAGGTCGGCCGTGTTGCCGATGTAGGACAAGAAACCGCCCATTGGCCCGCGGCTGTTGATGATCTTTTTCAGCCGCTGTTCCGAGACGATTGTGCTGCCGATGATGCGAATGTCTTGAATCCGTTCCAGGGGACCTTCGTTGATGCGAAACACCACGGCTGCCGGATCGTCCTTGATCCCGATGCTGGTGGTGATTGCGACCTGGTTGAACCCTTCTTCGCGGTAGTAATCCAGCAGCCTTCGCCGCGCCGATTCGATGGTGAACTCGTTGATCGGATCGCCGGCAGTCAGTCCGGAACGTCCCTTCAATTCACGTTCGCCCATCGAGCGGTTGCTGTGATAGATCACCCGCGAAATGGAGGGAAGTTCGTGAACGAAGAAAGTGACGTCGACTCCGCCCGGCTTGGGATCGACCTTGAAGGTGACGTGATCGAACGAACCCATGTCGTTCAAACGCCGCACGTCACCCAGCACCGTTTCGTAGTCATAAAACCGGTCTTTGCGCGTTTCCAGTTCTTGCAGAATGCGATGAGTGCCGACGGCGCGGTTACCGATCACTCGAACGCTGCTGACAATCGCATCACCCTTTTCGCGTCGCAACGAGATGCCGCCGCGACTGTGAATGTGGTCGCGGAACTTTGGTTTGACTTCTGGTCCCGGCGCCGACGGACCACCGCCACCGCCGCCTCCGAATCCCCCGCCGCCGCCAAACTGCGCGCTGGCCGACGTGGCCGCCAGGCTGACGATCAAACAGGCCAGCGCGGTGCGCGGTGAAAAACGGATTGGTTGCCGGAAAGAATCACAAACAATTCTGCGGCGCGTACTTTGTGGCATACCCTGGCGAACCATCAAGCATCGGATGTTTTGTTGCACGATCATCGCTAACTACCAATGCTTTGGTCGCGGCCACAAGGCGGATTTACCGCCGCCGAAGGAGATACCGACGGGAATGGAAGAAAACGTCGCGTCACTTGGCCCAGCGCGGGCTCTGGTAGGACGATCGCACGTGTTTCACGACGTTAAACGCCGTGCTGGCGGCAGTTCATGGTAGGCCGGCTTGTCCCCAAGTCGGCCTGCAACCGTGCGATGAAGAAGTCACCCTCTGGGAGAGTCGGGCGAGTCGGGCTCTCAGGCCCGGAGAGGGTTCGCACACCATGCCCTCCCCGGCCGCTACCGCGTCCGACCCTCCCAGAGGGAGGATGATCTTGCCAGTGTTGTCATTCAAACAGCGAAGTTATTTCCGAACAAATCCTTAGCGTGATGCCAGCGTGGGATCGCGCTGGAGCGAAAGATCGACCGTCTCGACCGGCAGTTCCAGCCAGTCGGTGATCAACATTCGTTGGACAAGTGGTTCATCCAGATGCTTCAAGACGACATCCAGCAAACGATTGCGAATCTGGCTTTGAGAAGGATCGTTCAGCCATTGCGGGTCCATCTGCCTCAGCAGTTGCTCGGACGCCTCGCGGATCTCCAACCGCAATTGAGTGATTCGCTCTTTCCCCCGATGTCGTTTCGTCGGATCGACAACGGCGTGAAGCCGAAAATGATACACCTTGGACAGATCGCCGATCGGTTGGAAGCGAAAACTTCCGATCTCCACCGCGGTGCTCTCGGTACTCTGCAATCGGGCAACCCGGCTGCGCACGTAACCAATGACTGCCGCGTGGACAGCAACCATCAGCAAGATCAGGCCGGCAACCCAATAACGACGAATAAGCTTCACGAGACTCAACCTCAGCAGCGGCAAACGAACACACATTCGTTTTTGTCGGTCGTACCGGATTTTCCGGCGCGAGAACGGACGACCACTGAAGCGTAGGTCACAAAACAGCACCGTGTCGGCGAGTCGTTCGGCCCCGCCCGTTGCCAGGAGGGTGGCTAGCGGATCAAATCGCAGCGGCAGCAGAAGACTTCATCCGTTGGAATCAGCAACCTGTGAACCAGATCGATCGTTTTCAGAGTCAGCCGACTGCTGAAGTTTTGGTGCTGACCAGCCCCAAAGCGGGTAGCGGATCAGGCCGCGACCAGATCCCCCGGTTGATTGACCTGGGGCGTCAGCAAGGGGTTCCAATCGAAATCGTCTCCACCGTCGATCAGCTTCAGAAAGGTGTCGCCGCTGCCGCGGGTCGGGCTGTTGTGGTCGCCGCCGGCGGCGACGGCACACTGGGATTGGCTGCCCAATCGCTGGCTGCGGATGTACCGTTGGTGCCCATGCCGATGGGGACCGAGAATCTGTTGGCGCGGCATTTCGGCCATCATGTGGATGCCGAAGCAGTCTGGGAGACGGTACGACGCGGCCCCGTTTTTCGGTTGGACGCGGGCCTGGCCAACGGCCGATTGTTTCTGATCATGGCCTCCTGCGGATTCGACGCGGAGGTTGTCCGCGCGATGCACCTGACGCGGCGAGGCCACATCAATCGCTTCAGCTACGCCGGACCGATCATTCGCGCGATTCGAAAATACAAGTTTCCGGCCATCAAGATCCGCATTGATGAAGATGAATCGGGCATTCCCGACTGCGGCTGGTGCATGGTATTTAACTTGCCCAAGTACGCTGCGAACCTGGCGATCGAGCCCGATGCGGTTGGTGATGACGGATTGCTTGACCTGATCGGCATGCAAAAGGGATCGGTGCCCAGCGGACTGAAGTACACCGCGGCCGTCGCGCTGCGCCGGCACCTGAAGTTGCGAGACGTTTTTCGGCGTCGTGGAACGGTGATCGAGCTGACCTCCGCCGCCCGCATCCCTTATCAATTGGATGGTGACTATGTGGGCAGGCTGCCGCTGAGGATCGAAACGCTGCCTGGCCGCGTTCAATTGTTGCTGCCGCCGGGCGGTGAGCGGACGGGCCGCCATCGAGCGGAACCAGCCAAAAAGGACCCGTGATTGTCGGATCACGATCGATCACCGAAGATTGGGGAATGAACGCACCATCGAGCAACGATCGTGGGACTCAATCCGCCCCCGTGTCCATCGGTTCTTATCAGTGCGGTACTGGCCAGCCGTTATTACTGATTGCTGGTCCGTGTGTTCTGCAGACGCGCGACCTAGCTCTGCAAATCGCGGAGTCCTTGGCTCGATTGAATGAGCGGCAAGATGTCAATGTGGTGTTCAAGGCTTCCTTTGACAAAGCCAACCGCACCAGTTTGGCTGCGGAGAGGGGGCCCGGAATCGAGCAAGGCTTGCGGTGGCTGGAGGAAGTTGGTCGGGCAACCGGTTTGCCGACCACCACCGATGTGCACCTGCCCAGCCAGGCGACCGAAGTGGGCAAGGTTTGTGACCTGCTTCAGATTCCCGCTTTTTTGGCAAGACAAACGGACCTGTTGGTGGCAGCGGCGCAGACGGGGCGGCCGGTCAATGTCAAGAAAGGCCAATTCATGTCGCCCGAAGACATGCAATATGTCGTCCAGAAGCTGCGGGGCAGCGGTGACGGCGGCGTATTGCTGTGTGAACGAGGGACCTTTTTCGGGTATGGCCGGCTGGTCAACGACATGCAATCGTTGCCGATCATGAGATCTTGGGGAGTGCCGGTGGTTTTTGATGCCACGCACAGTGTGCAGCGTCCCGGCGGACTGGGTGGTGCGACCGGTGGAAACCGGGAAATGGTTGAACCATTGGCCCGCGCCGCCGTAGCAATCGGTACCGACGCACTCTTTTTCGAGACCCACCCTGAACCGGACCATTCGCCCAGCGATGGGGCAAACATGGTTCCGCTGCCCTTTTTCGCCTCGATGATCGAACGTTTGTTGAAATTGAGGCATGTGGTGGCGGAACTCGACGCGTCGTAGATTCCTGGTGAAACCTGGCCCATTCCTTCCACCCCGCCCAGTACGGTTGAGCTTTTTCGATGGCCCCACCCCTTCACCGACTTGCCGCCATAACGATTCTGATGGTGGCCCTGGGCACGATGCTGGTCGGTTGCAGTAGCGACGTTGATACTGTTCGCCAAATCCAGACGCAACGGCATCGCGAGATGCAAGCGCAGTCGAAGCACGATCATTTGGGCGAAGCGTTCAGCCTGCTGCAACGGTTGGTTGAATTGAATCCCGAAAAGGCTTATCGGCAAATCGCCTACCACCTGAACCGCTGGCGCGAAACGAAGCCCGATTCCAATCCGGTCCCCGCTCCCGAACTGCTTCGCACCCTGGGTGAGTTGTTGCCGGTCGAAGCGGTCGCAGAAAGAATTGAACGAGAAGAGTTTGTCGCCTCGGACATCAACCATCTTCGCGACGCCTATCTGTTCGGGCAGCTGGTGCGGTGGGTCGACAGTGAACGATCCGATGATCCGCTGCTGGACCAGTGGCTCACCGAACAACAGCAAACGCTGGGCGAGGATGACGCGCAGCGGCTGCGAACTGCCGCTCGCCTGTTCGATTGGACGGCGCGAAACATCGCCTACGAGCCGCCGGAAATGCCGGTGCCCTTTACCGATCTGCCACCGCTGCCGCCGGGACTGAAGTATGGAGGCGCCGGTTACCGGCAGTCGGATTACTTGACTCTGTGGCGGGGAACGGGCGATTCGCTTCAGCGCGCCGGTGTCTTCATGCAGCTTTGCCGTCAAGCTTCGATCCCAGCCTTTGTGTTGTCGATCCAATCCCTGGACACCGGAGAACTCAAGCCATGGTGCGTGGGTGTGCTGGTGGGAGATCAGATCTATTTGTTTGAACCGGAGCTGGGAACTCACGTTCCCGGCCCCGATCAGGTCGGCATCGCGACTTTGGAGCAAGCACGCAGTGACGAGGTGGTGTTGCGGCGGTTGAACGTGCCAGGATTCTTTGACTATCACCTCAGCAAACAGGATGTCCAGCAGTGCACCGCGCTGTTGAACGTGATTCCCGAAGGAGTCAGTTCGCGGATGAAAAACCTGGAGTCGGGATTGACCGGCGATCGCAGGATGATTGTTTATACCGACGTCGATTCGCTAGCCAAGCAGATCGACGAAGCGACCGGCATTGCTGGTGTTCGTCTTTGGCAGGTGCCGCTGCAGGCGGAAGTTTACCGCGCCGCGGTGGAAAGGGTCGCGGCGCGAAACCCAGCGTTCGGATTTTGGCATTTCACCAGGTGGGCGATCATGGACGCGCCGGCCGAATTGCCTCAAAAACTCTCCGAAGGAAGATGGCGACACTTGCACGGCCAATTCGATAGCGTCGAAGAAGAAAATCTAGAAGGTGCGCGGAAGCTTTACCTGACCCAACGCGCCCCCGAATTCGAGATTGAAAAGTTGGGGATCGATGTCGAACTTCAAAAACTTTACGGCATTCGACGCGAACTTGGCATGGACCCAAAAGCCTACGAACAACAGGTCCAACAGATCCAAGGAATGATGCAGCTGGGAAAACGAACAGCGACGTACTGGTTGAGCCTGATTCAATATGAGGACCGGAAATACGAAACCGCGGAAAGTTGGTTGGTCAAACGTGCCTTGGACGAGGACCAGCAGTCGTTTTGGGTGCCGGCAGCGCGTTACAACTTGGGCCGTGCCGTTGAACAGCTGGGGCAACACGAGCGGGCGATCGAGTTGTACAAGACCGATGGGGATCTGCAAGAACACGGCAACCGCATTCGTGCCCGGTTGGTCGCCAAAGCGGCGAAGTGAACAACTGTCGGCCAGTTCTCCGAACTGGCTCGTGCATACGCGCTTCGCGATTTCGGAGAAATCGCCGACGGTTAACCCTCACTTGGCAATCGTTCCACGCGGATGGACTTCAGTTGGGACGTCAGCTCCGGCAGTGCCCTGTCGACGATTCCTTGTTCAGCAAGCGATTCGACGTCAGCTGAACGGGGGACGTCACATGATTTCAGCAGCACGGTCTCCTCCGCGCCGGTTTGAATCGCCAACGCTGCGGCGATGGAATCGGTGGTGGTGTCCCAGTCCAATGGCAATTGCCACAAACATTCGCGGTGATAGAAGGAACGGACCGAAACGATTGCAGTTGATTCGTTACTCGCGTCGGCAGCCGGCCTCTCGGAGAGAAGTTGGCCGGGGATATCGATCTTGTCCCACTGCGGAAACCACTCCGCAAAGATCTCGAAGGTCACCTGTAGCAGGTCGACGCACCGCCAGTGAACCTGCTGGGGATCACCTGGTCGCAGTTGATCCAGATCACGAATCGCGTCGATTGATTTGCCGCCTCCAACAATCAGCCAATTTTGAGCGGGCGACTGCGCGGCCAGCCATTTCGGCAACGACGTGGTGAGATCGGGTCGGGTGAGCAAACTGCCGCCGACTTTGACGATCCTGAGCATGAGAAAGCCATCGAAATGAAAGGCGGGCGATGGGGTGGGGTGTCAGAACTCCAGGATCGCCGACTTGGGACAAGTCGGCCGACACGAAATCTGCTCTTTACTTCAGCCCAGCCTACTTGGTAGCCCTGTTTCCATCGAGCGGTGCGCGACCATTCGCCGCCGGCAATAGCCTCGACCAGGGAGAGCGATTCGATGTTGCACAGTTGTTTCGTCTTGGCAGTGTTGCTGACCGGGGGGACTTCTCCATCAGCAGGGGCAATGGTGAGTCAAAGAGTCGACTTGATCGAGTTGAATCATTTCGTCGACGAGGATGGTCGCGAAGTCTTTCGGCAAGTCATTTTCTACGATTGGTCCAAGACGCATCGCAGGTTTCACGTGCGCGCCTGGCGGCTGATCAAACAAGAAAGCCAGTTGCCGAGGCGACGTTGGAATCCGCCGATGTACCAATGCACCTGGCACGATGAAGGAATGTTGCGACAGGTTTGGGCACCCTCGCTGCGCGAAACATGGACGCAGCGAGATCCCGAACGCGTCAATCGAAGCCTGTTGCCGGAGGACCAACGCGTTCCACTGTTCGAACCGAAGGTCGCCAATCGCCAAGCGATCGAAAATCGATAGTGACCAGCAGGCCGACTTGTCCCCAAGTCGGCGCACCTGCTCACCCACCCAGCTGTTCGCTGCCTGCCTGAGCTACTTTTTAGGCGGTCTTGCTGGAGGGACTTACGGCGCCTGCGTCGGCTCCGGAACTGCGCAGCAACTTGGTGAACTCGTCCACCCCTTCCTGCTCCTCCTTCAAGATATCTTCCAGGAACACGACGAGCGCCTTGTCGTCCTCCGCCAGGTCGATCGCCTTGCTGTACATCTCCACCGCCTTGGCCTCAAAGGCGAGACTGAATTCGAGCACTTCGCGGAGATCACGCGATTGTTGGATCTCGTTTCGAGTGGCAACGGGGACGCCGCCGAGAGCCACGATCTTGTCTCCGACAAGCTTCGCGTGTCCGAATGATTCCTCGGCGTTCTCCAAGAAGGTTTTCGCGTAGACCTCGCGCCACACGCCCTCAACGATGAATCCAGCCTGAGCGTACTGCGCCACCCCGGTCCATTCGTGTTTCAGAATTTCGTTGAGGTGGTCGATGATTGCCTGGTTGGCCATGTTTCATTCTCCTGAACTAGTTGGTTTGCATGGGGAAGCATCTCGCCCGCCAGTTCTGCGCGATCGCGGTACTGGGCGAGGCAGCGGTTATCGATGGTCGCGGCATGGCCGCGTCACTTGTTGAATCGTGTGTGGCACAGATAGCGCGGATGGACATCCGCACGCAACGGCAAAACGGAGCCTGGAGGAAGATTCCGTCAAAAAGAAAGATTGTTGAGAATGCTTCCCAGCAGCAGTGTGGGGCAGCCGCAAAACCGCGAATTCGTAGCACGACCGTCCCGGTCGTGACTAACGGCGGGGACCGCCGTACTGCGATTGTGAAATTAGGTGTGTGAAATTAGGTGGGTGGCATCAAATGGAAATTTGAGCATGGCGGCTTTGCCGCCATGCTCGCCGGGATCGGAAGATGGGAGACGGTTACAAACCCCAGGGTAAGGCAACGTGAGCTTTGCGAACGTTGCCTTACCCTGGGCTAGTCAAAGTGCTGGACCTTCGGCCCGAAGAATGAGTCCCTGCTAGCCGAACCGCCACAAGGTGCTATTGCGAATCATTCTCAGGACAGTACGATGGGAGTCACACTTGTCACGGTTGCAATCGGGCCTGGGAGCGAGCCGTTTTGTTGGACGACAACGACGAAAAGATGACCGAATCGGAACCGGAGCCGAACGTCGGCCGGTTCTCCGAACCGGCTAGCGCGCACGATGCGATTTCGGAGAAATCGCCGACTGTCGGCCGGTTCTCCGAACCGGCTAGCGCGCACGATGCGATTTCGGAGAAATCGCCGACTGTCGACCGGTTCTCCGAACCGGCGACGCAGGAGTCTGGGGTCGAGATGCCCAAGATCATTCCCTTTTCCACGCTGGCCCGATGTGGGGACGAGGTTTGGATCGAGACCGGTGGGCAGATCTATCGGCTTCGCAAGACTCGCCAGGGCAAGCTGATTTTGACGAAGTGAAGGTGGGCGTCTGCTTACGCCTGTTCTTCCAGCCAATGTTGGACCGCGATGCGATTGGATTCAAAGGCCATTGCCGCCAGATGTTGTTTGGTCGGATGCGCCCATTCGTAGTGATCCAGTTCGCCGTCGACCAACTCGATTTCTCCGTCGGCAACTTCGCAACGAAAAAACAGATCGATGACCGCGGCAACAATTCCCTCGAAGTTGTACTTGTTCTGGTAAGACATCAAGTACTCGCAGTCGGTCACGTTCAAATTGGTTTCCTCTTTGACTTCTCGCTTGATGGCATCCTCGATCGTTTCAAAGCGATCGACAAACCCGCCCGGCAGGCCCCAACATCCCTTTTGCGGATTCCGCGCTCGGCGAACCAGCAGCAACTCGCCTGAATCGTTGGTGACGATCGCGCCGACCGCGGCAACCGGGCCGAAGAAATTCGTGAACCCGCAGTTTCCACATCGAAACGGAACCGCACCCAGCTGCTCACTTTCGGTCGCACAGCGAGGACAGTACTCGAAAGTGAATTCGATCGGGAGTTCTCGCATCGCGTCAGCCATCGGCTGCAAGGAAAACAAGGGGAGTGATCGTCGGCCAGTTCTCCGAACTGGCCAGCGTAGACTCGTAGCGATTTCGGAGAAATCGCCGACGGCTAGTTCTAACCGATCGAACCGAGGCTACCTAGAGCGAAGCGGACTACCCATCTATTCGTCCGATTCCGAATCCTCGTCGTCCGAATCCCCACCATCTTCTTCGGCGGGCTTCGGCTTGGCGACGGGCAGATTGGGAAGGGCGATTTGAGCAGCCCTGGTGCCGTCGAGCGACTTGGCGCGCTGACGACCGCTATCGGGCTTGCCGCCAAGTTCTTCGGGCAGATACCGCTGTTGCAATTCCGTCCCTCGCCGGTCCGCGTTGTCGTCGATCATCGCATGCTCGGTGCAGTAGAGATTTTCCGATGCATACCGATCGGCCACTTCGTGGCAGACGGCCAGGTACAGATCCAGCAGCGAAGTTTTGCCGTCCTCGTCGCGGTCCCCCGCTGCCTGAACATCCTCGTCACCGGCCAGGATATCGGCTAGCGCGTAGGGCATGTCGGTAGCGCTGATCTCCAGATCGGCCTCGGTCGCCGAGATCACCACCGTTTCGGGGCCGCTCAAGTTGCGGATAAAAAAACCGCTTAGCGAGGTGGTGATCCAGAACACTTTTTCGCGGCATTCGATTCCATGAAACCATTTCGAGAACGTTTTCTGATCGGGGTCGGTCCCGGAGATGTTCCAGCGTGAAGAACGTCCTTGCAGATCGGCATGCCCGATCACAAACACCCACAGCGAATCGGCTGGGGCGATCTGGGCTCGCACTGCTTGAACCATTTGTTCGACCGTTTCGTTGGTGGTGACCTCCAGCGGTCCGGTCGTTTCCTCCAACGCCTCGGCCATCTCTGGCGTGCCGGCCAGAACGCGCAGGTGATCGGGCGTTGTATCCAGGCAAGCCGGTGCGTGGGTGTAGAGCTTTTCAATGGCGTCGGTCATCTGCTCGGCGAATTCTTCGTCTCCCGGCAGGCCGCACAAAATCAGCACCCAACGATTACCGGTTGCGGCAGAATCGCCCGGTCCGGCCAGCGCATCGGGCTTGGCCACTTGCTGGATGTCGTCAGCGGTTTGGGCGGGAAGCTGGGCCGCGAAAACCGCCGCGCAAAGAAGGGAAAGAACGACAGCACTGGGCCGAGATTTTTTTGTGGGAAACACTAGGATCGAATCACATTTTGGTCGGGAGCAATTTCAATTCTGGCGTCTTGCGAAAAGACGAACGCGGACACGACCCCTTTGGGTGTGCTGCCAAACTGTTCCAAGTCGCCTCGGCTATTGAGGCGAAGCAGTTTTCCCGACCAATCAATGAACGTCAGCTGGTTGTCGTCGACGCGTGTGGTCGCCAATGATTCGCTGATGACTCGATCGAAAAGAGGCTCCAGGAACTGAGAATCCAAGACGACGATACGAGACGAATCGGACCGCCAATCGGCGGCGATCACCGCGGCACGACGTCCCTCGTCAAACAATCGTACACTTTGAATGGGGCGTCCAAAGGTCGCCCAGTTGGCTCGAATCGCACCGCTTTGCAAGTCCCAAGCGATCAACGTTCCGTTTCGCCCGCCGGTGATCAATGTGCCGTCTTCGCCAATGGTCAGGCTCGTCACTTCGCTGCCGTGACGGCCAAGCAACGAAACGGGTTCGCCCGAAGCGACGTCCCACAGCCGAACTTGTCCGTAAGCGTCACCGGTGACCAGCCGTCGGGAGGAATCCCAAAACGCCGCCGCGGTGATTTTGTAGTCGCTCAGATCGATGACGCCGTCGGTGATACCTCCGCGAAGCAGGATTCGTCCGTCGGCATTGACGACCAGGCGTGTTCCATCAGGGTCATCGTGGGCGACATGCTCCCATGACTGGGCTGGTTGGGGCGTCCACCATCCATTGGGTGCCGGTGGCAGTTCGATCAGTTCCACGTTTGATTCGACCGTGGCATGCAAGTCGGTTTCAAACGGCACCGCCGGTGTCAAGGCGGCCGGCTTGGGCGGTAGTGTGAACGAGGACGCGGTAGCAATGCGGCCACCGAAAATCCAAGGTTGAATTGGCAGTGTCAAAGCAGCCAACAGCAACAGCACCGTTCGCCCCACCAGGGAAAGCTGACCGGGAATCGAGTGATGGACGATCTGTTTGAGCCGCTGTTCCAGTACTGGAAGGCGGCTGACTCCCGTTCCCACCGGGGCGGCGGGTGACCAGCTGGGTTCGTTGATGAAATCAAGCGTCGTCAACAATGCTTCCGCATAAGACAGTTCGTTGCAACCGCGCGAAGCGACGGCGTCACAGCACGATTCTTCGGTGATTTCAATGTGATGCCGGGCCCACCAAACAATCGGATGCCACCAGAAAACGGCCGTCGCAGCCGCTTCCAAAACACGTACCCAATGATCACCGCGGCGAAAGTGTTCGAGTTCGTGAATCAGTAGCCCGTCCCGCTGCTCGGCAGGCAACTCACGCCACAATCGCCTGGGATAAAGAATCCGAGTCCAGGGGCCGATGCCGATCAACGTGGGCGAGATCACCGCGTCGACCAAGATCACCCGTGGCGGAGCCCGCAGGCTGACACCAAACAAGGACTCGGCCAGCGCGCTGGCCATTGAATCTTGTTTTCCACTGGAACGAATCAGCCTCCCTACCAACCGAATTCGGCGTGCAAAAAGTGCGATGCACAACAGGCTGCCGATGATCCAAACCGTCACCAAGCCAACCCACAACCGTCCCGGAGAAGTTTCTGGCTGTTGAGGGCCAGCCGGAGCAGCACGACCGGTCGCCGATTGTGCTGAGGAGCCTGCCAGGTAAGCGTTGGTTTGGTCCAGTGCGCCAAGGGAAGAGGTTTCCAACGCTGCATCGCCGGCGACACCGGTGCCCGCTTGGGCTGGGCTGGTCGCTTCCGGCAAGATCGCCGCCAGCGCCGGCCATTGCTGTGGATCGACGACCCACTGGGGTGAAACCACTGGCGGCGTCAGCAGCTTGATCAGCGCAAGCACCCACAACGCGTGCGAGATAGCGGGGCGACGAAGCAACCGCATCGTTACCCAAGCGGCTAGCGCTAGAGGCACCACAAGCACAGCATTGGCCAACAGGACTGCAACGATTGCATTCATCGGCGCTACCCTACTACCGTTACGACCGCTTTTTGCCCCGGCGCGGTTCCTTGCTCAAATCGTTCAGCAGTTGCCGCAACTGCTCACGCTCATTCTGCCCCAGTTTTTCAGATTTCACCAAGTGTGTCAGCAGCGGACTCAACGATCCACCGCAAAGTTCATCCGCGGTGTCTTGCAAACGCCGCTCAATCAAGTCACCGCGATCAATGCTAGCCTCGAAACGATGAGGCCATTGCTGTCGATCTCGTGTCACGCAGTTCTTGGTTTCTAGTCGCTCCAGCAATTTCTGAATGGTTGCCAAATCCGAGGCTGTGGAAGAACCGTACAGGCTCTCGGCAAGCAAGCGCACGCTGGTGCCTCCGGTTTCCCAGAGTCGTTCAAGGACGGCCAGTTCGGCGTCGGTTACGTCTTGTGGTTTTCTCGGCATCGTCGCCGACTCGCATTGGTTAAAGGAATGGTTGAAGGTTGAACTGGTTTACCCCACCGGCGGAACCATCGACTTTCCCACAGACATGTTGTCTTAGAGCATTGTGCCTACCCTTGGCACCAATGTCAAATCGAATGGGGACGAAATCAGCTCCATCTGGCCGCAACCGCCTCGGCAACTTCGGTCGTCGACGCGGTGCCGCCCAAATCTGGGGTGCGAACGTTTCCCTGGCGAAGGACCTGTTCGACGGCGTTTTCCAGGTCGATCGCCGCAGTGGTGCAAACTTTGTCGGCGTGTTTGTCACCGAGCCAATCGAGCATCATGGCCGCCGAAAGAATGGTGGCCAGCGGATTGGCGACGTTCTTGCCAGCGATCTGCGGCGCAGTTCCGTGTGACGGCTGAAAAAGTGCGTGCTTCTGGCCGATTTCCGCCGATGGCCCCAGGCCCAGACCACCGACCAGCCCCGCTCCCAGGTCCGAAAGAATGTCGCCGAACTGGTTTTCCATCACCAACACGTCAAAATCCCAGGGGTTCTGTACCATGTACAGACTCATCGCATCGACATAAACCGCGTCGCTTTCGATATCGTCGTACGATTTTGCCACGTCAAAAAAGACTTCGCGAAAGAATGCCAAACTGCGAAACACGTTGGCTTTGTCAACGCAGGTCACCCGTTTCTTTCCATCAGTGGGCCGTCCCTTCCGCCGCCGAGCCAAACGAAAGGCGAAGTCGGCAACCTGCGACGTTCCTTGTCGAGTGACGACCAACGTATCGGTCGCCACGTCGTTACTCACTTTGCTGCCTCCGCCGAACGAAGCAAAAAGCCCTTCCAAGTTTTCGCGGATGACAACGAAGTCGATTCCCGGTCCCGTTTCTTTCAGTACACAGGGAGCACCGTCGTAAAGCTTCACCGGCCGAACCGCCGAGTGGACTTCCAGGGCTCTGCGAAGTCCCACCATCATCGTCGGTTGGACTTCAGTCCCGTCGGGTTGACGCACGTCGGGCAGACCGATTGCCGACAACAGCACGGCATCGGCATCAAGACACGCATCGAGCACGTCGGCCGGAAGTGTTTCGCCCGTTTCGCGATAAAGTTCCGCACCGGCGCGATGGGACGTGAAGGTCAAATCAAGACCGGGAATCGCGCCGACCATTCGGTCGAGCACGATCTGGGTGGCATCCATGCATTCGGGGCCGATGCCGTCACCGGGAAGTAGCGCGATTCGATAACTTGTCATTCTTTTCTAATCAGGTTGGTGATGGTCAGTGATGGTGTTGGGGCGGACAGCGGCTCAGTTGGGAAATCGCTCGTGCAACTGGTCCACTTGCTGTTGATTGAGGTATCTTGTTGGCGAGTTGCGTAGCATCAAAAACAACTTGGCCGTCTCCTCGAGTTCCTCGGTGGAATGAACCGCCGCATCGAGACTTTTTCCGGCAACCACCGGGCCGTGGTTGGACAACAGCACGGCGCGAGATGCCTGCGCGGCTTTTTCGACCGCTTCGGCAAGTTGTTGGTCGCCAGGTGGAAAGTAAGGAACGAGCGGCAAGCTGCCAACTCGCATCACGTAGTACGCGGTGATCGGGGGCAGGACGTTGGATGGGTCGATGTCGGCCAAACACGAAACGGCAACTGAGTGGGTCGAATGGAGGTGGACAATCGCCTGTTCCTCCGGCCGCGATCGATACATGGAATGATGAAGGAACGCTTCCTTGGACGGTGGATCACCGGCGACCAGGTCGCCATGACGATCGAGCTTGGTGATGCGATCTGGTTCCAGTCTTCCCAGGCAACAGTTGGTGGGGGTGATCAGCATCCCGTCGGGCAGCCGTACGCTGATGTTGCCCGAACTGCCCGCTGTCAGTCCGCGGTCAAAAATCGATTTGCCGTGAATCGCGATCCGCTCGCGCAGCTCCCGTTCGTTCATGGCAACATCTCCAACGCTTTTTCGAAGAAGTCATCCTCGCCGAAATTCCCGGACTTCAGTGCCAGGGCCAATCGAGACGAGCCTTCACCCGTTTCGGTCCACGGAACTCCCGCACAAATTTCCGGTCCAATGTGTAGCCAGCCAATGCCAAGTGCACCCACGATCGCACCCGATGTTTCTCCGCCGGCAAGGACCAGTCGCCTGATACCCGCTTCCTGAACCAACATGGTGGTGACGGAGGCTAAGAAATCTTCGATTGCCGCCGCAACGGCCTCCCCGCCAAATCGGTTTTGAAGATCGGCAACATTTTGTGGTGGCGCCGTAGAGGCAACCAGGAGCGGTTGGTTTTGGTCGGCGCCCGCGGCCCAAGCTCGGATCTTAGCCAGTTCCGTATCGCGGTCGGCGATCACCGCCGCAACGTCCACTTGCCAGGCAGGACATTTCTGCTGCATCCATTTCACTTGCCTGCCCGTCGCGGCCGAACAGCTGCCGGCAACGATCAGACTGCGTCCCGAAACCTGAGGCAGCCGAGGCACAAACTCGACGGAACGCAGCAGGCCGATTTCCCGATAAGCGCGGGGCAGAAACCGAGCTAAGCCCGAACCGCCGGTGACCAGTGGCCGGGTGGCGACAGCGTGGGCGATCGCGCCGAGGTGATCGTTGTTGCAAGCATCGGTGATGACCAGCGACACACCTTCCGTTGCAAGTTCTTCCAAACGCCGGTCGATCGCCGGGTAGGGAGAGGTTTGCTGAAGGTCTTGCACTGACGTTCGATCGGCAACCGTATCGTAGGGCAGCAGGCCTACTTTGCCGGCGACTTGCTTGGACAACACACGCAACAGGTTCGCGTCGGTCATTGGGTTCAATGGATGGTTTTCCATGCCCGATTCATGAAGCAGTTTGTCGGCGACAAACAGGTGCCCCCGATAAACCGTACGGGCAGCTTGGGGAAAAGCGGGACAAAAGATCGTTTGCTTCACACCCAGGCAATCCATCAGAGCTTCGGCCACCGGACCGATGTTGCCATTTTCGGTTGAATCAAAGGTCGAACAATATTTGAAATAGAAACGCGTCACGCCGGAGTTCTTCAGCACACGCAAAGCGTCCACCGATTGCTCGATCGCCTGTTGCTCGGGTATCGACCGCGATTTCAGCGCGACCACGTAAGCGTCCACGTCTCGACATCGGTTCAATAAGTCGGCTCCGGGCACACCCAGCAGTTGCACCACGCGCATGCCTCCCTGCACCAGATTGATCGCCAGATCCGTTGCTCCGGTCACATCATCGGCGATGCAACCGAGTACCGGCGTGCGAGACGATGGGTCGGTGGTCGTGGTCACAACAGAAACTTCGTGTAAATCAGCGCGGTAATCACCAACAACACCAAGGCCAGGAACAACACCAGCCGAGTCTTCAGGGCGGATGCCGAAATCTCTTTCAGCTCACGAAGTGGGTTCATGAAGATCCAGGCAATCACCGCCAACGAGTTCATTGCGGCGGCGAAGACAAAAAAGGATTTCGCTGTGCCGGGTGTTTCCGCGATCACCGGGATTGTGACGTGGGCGACGAAAAAGGGAAACGCTACGGCACTGACTGCCGCACCCATGTTGCCGACCATGTTCATCGCCGCCGATACCGCGCCCGATCGCGATCCGCCGATGTCCATGCAAAACGCCCAGCTAGGACTCAGCGTCATCTCGACACCAAAAATCGCCAGCGAAAAACTGGCAATGAAAACCCAAGCCGAATCGGATTGGGCCGTCTGCGTGCAGAGCAGCAAACCGATTGCCCCCAGGGAATACCCGATCATTGCTGGCAGCCGGCGCGAAACCACCGGCATCCCGCGATGATGCAAATAGGTTACCGCGTAACCGGATACCCACAGTGCCACGGCGCCACACAGCAGCGGCAGGGAAGCAAGAGCCGCGTACTGGTCGCCCCAGGTATCGCGCAAGTAGGGTTGCAGCCAAGTGATGCTGATGAAAAACGTGATGTTGCTTGCCGCATATTGAAACATCGCCAGCAGCACGTTCGCCGATGTCACGACCTGGATATACGGGACGGCCGGTTGCTTGGACGCTTCGGCTTCGATTCCCCGCCGGATCAAGTCGACTTCGGCCTGGTTGGTTTTGGAGTGTTCGGACGGTTCGTTGCGGTACCAGATCCACCACACCGCTCCCCACACCAAGCCAATCACCGCGTTGGCGACAAAGGTCATTCGCCAGCCGATCAGATCGATCAGCCAAGGCATCAAGACCAACGACGCGGCCGCTCCCACCCGCGCCCCGGAATGAAAAATTCCTTGCCCGAATCCACGTTCCTTTGCCGGCAACCAACTGTACAGAGCACGGGTGGCGCCCGGATAGGCTCCCGCTTCGCCGACACCGAACAGGAAACGAACGATCAATAGGCTGACGGCGGTAAAGACGGCACCGGTCATCGCCGTGAAAATGCTCCATACGATCACGACAATCGTCAACGCACGGCGTGGTCCAGCTCGATCGCTAAACCAGCCGGCCGGGATCTGAAAAAGAGCGTAGCCAATGGCAAAGATGCCAAAGACATAACCCATCATTTGGTCGTCTAGGCCCGAAATGTCATCCTGCATCGGCCCCTTTGCCGAGGAGATGGCCACCCGGTCCATGTAGGTGTTCACCGTGTGCAGAAACAGCAGGAACACCAACCAGTAGCGCTGCCGGGTTGCGATCGACTCATTCATTCAAAGACCGCCGGAAGGACCCGACCTGTGACCACGCGGGCGCAAAGAGAAGCATGAAGCGGAATATTCAATGGCAGCGAGTGTAAGCAATCCCGCCGGTTCGTACAGACGGGGACGATCGGAGAAGTTGGGAACCGTCGGCCAAACTGGCACGTAGTAGCCTCAGAGCGTGTCTTCAAATTCTCAGGTAGGCCGGCTTGTCCCAAGTCGGCGATCCTGTACTCGCCGACTTGGGGACAAGTCGGCCTACAATGAACTGCCGCCAGCAGCAAAATGCCTGCCAGCCACAATTTGAAGACACACTCTCAGCCCTTCTAGTTATCGAACCGGCTGGACATCCGATTCCCACTTCTTCAACAACTGCCTCAACCGATCGGATTCACCCGGTTGCTGCCTCAGCAGGTCGTTTGCCTCGCCCGTGTCGGCCGACAGATCAAACAACCACTCTTGGCGCTGGTCATCCTGCACCCGCCGAACCAGCTTCATGTTTCCGTCGCGAACCGCCGACCATACTCGTGTTCCCCGCTTTCCACGCCAAAACAGGGTGCGGGGAATGTCTTCGCGTCCGGAGGTGACGTGATCGACGATGTCGTAACCGTCGGTCGCCGGTTGCCCATTCTCGGCGCCCGCCAAACGAAGAAACGATTTTGTCAAATCAAAGGTCGCCGAAACCTGGCTGCTGACCGTGCCGGGTGGAACGTGTCCGGGCCAGCGAACGATCAGCGGCACCCGAATACCTCCCTCCAGGGTCGAACTTTTGAATCCGCGCAGCGGTCCCATGTGCGCCGCCCCTTCGAATCCTCCGTTGTCCGATACAAAAATGACGAGTGTATCGTTGGCGATCCCCTTTTGGTCGATCGCCTCCAGAAGCCGTCCCACTTCCTCATCAAGGTTTTCCAACATTGCAACGTAGGCATCGGAATCACGCTCCATCCAGTTTTCCGCCGTCACGATTTTGTCCGAGTCACCGGGTCCCTGAAACGGAAAGTGTGGACATTCGTGAGAGACGAACAGAAAGAACGGCTTGCTCACCTGGTCGATGAAATCGATCGATTCGTCGGTGATCAGTTGGGTCATGTAGCCGTCGCGATAAACCGGCAACACGCCGTCAAACAACACATGCAGGTCACTCGTTTCGCGATGGTTGAAATAGTGGACATTTCCGCCCAGGTATCCGAAGAACGAATCCCA
Source organism: Rubripirellula sp. (assembly GCA_965222745.1). Taxonomy (GTDB): domain Bacteria; phylum Planctomycetota; class Planctomycetia; order Pirellulales; family Pirellulaceae; genus CBDCUW01. Next base: position 2,027,395 of record CBDCUW010000005.1, on the reverse strand, counting down.
GCGGTGCCTGATCGGATTGAACTTTGGTTCATAGCCAAGATGCCATTTGCCGAACACCGCGCAGGTGTACCCGGCGTCTTTCAGCTTGCCCGGAATCACCGCTTGCTGGGCCGGTAAACCAAGGTCGCGCTGGCTGGCGAGCCGAATCGCATCGTCATAGCGTCCGACGTTTCCAGTACCGATGGCACATTCCAGTCCACCCGCTCGTTGCTGGTATCGACCCGTCAGGAAAGCGGTCCGCGTAGGGCTGCACTCCGGTCCGTTGGCATAGTGCTGAGTGAAACGGACGCCCTGCTGGGCAAGCCGATCGATGCTGGGTGTCTTGGCAAGGGGATGGCCGTAACAACCAAGGTCACCATATCCCAAGTCATCGGCCATGATCAGGACGATGTTGGGACGATCCGGTTTTGATTCCTCCGCGCGAACCTGGTGCAGCGGTATCAGATTCAGTGCCGCGATCAACAGGCACGCGATACCGCCGGCCAATTGTTGCCGTTCATCACGAGATTTTTTTGTTTGCATCTTCATGGTGTGAGGTCTGAATTGCGCAGTCATTGTCCTGTCCAAATGTCCAATGTGCTCAAGAAAACCACGTCTCCCAGCAATTGGTCGATGGCTGTGAGGTGATCGTCGTGCTGCGCAGGATCCGTGGTGATCGAATTTGCGATCTGCCAAGTCGTCTGCGCTGGACTTGCTTCGGTCAAAGTGTCATGGCGACGGCTTGGGCTTTCGAATTGCCTGTTGGGATTGTCATTGATGTCATTGACCAGCACTGCCGCCAGCAGCACCCTTGCTTCCAGTCGTTCGCAGGAAAACGGCCGTCGTGCCCGGCGACGGCGCAGCGATCTCCCGTTTTTCATCTCAAACATCTAGTTCCTGCATGGTCCAGTCGCGTTGGCGGTAACGTCATACTGGTTCGCTTTCCCACGCGGGCCAGCCGGGAAAGGCACTCGTTGCCCAAGTCCGAGTGGGCAATGTTGAACGTTACCAAGGGCGGCAACGATTTTAACTGGCTGAGCAAGCGGAGATCGATGCGATTCTTGAAGAGGCCAAATTTCTTTCCCAGCGGCAGGCAGAAGATTCCAGGATCGCCGACTTGGGACAAGCCGGCCTACTGCTGCTGCTGCTGCTGGGATTCTGCTTCGGCGTCTTCCGGTTCATCGAGGCGAACCATGTTCCATTGCTGCGTTTCGCCTTCCTCGAAATGAACCAGCACGGTCGCTTCGTTTTCGCTCAGGTTATAGATACCGGTTTCCATGATCGGCCATTTTTTGCCCACGGGCCCCCACGCGGCTCGCTGGCTTGACTTGTCGATCGTACCTTCGACCTCGAACGATTTGCCGGTTGCCGTGTTCTGGAATGTCCCGGCGATGATTCCTTCCTTGGTGATGGCAAGTTGCAGATAGAGCGTCGAGTCTTCGGCGGATTCGTCCTGGGACAAAGCGAACACACCCAGTGGCAACCATTCGACATCTTCCGGCACTTCTTGGGGAACTTTGGCGGCGATGCCTTGCGCCTGCAACGCATATTCCTCGGCCGTCGCGACGACTTCGCCGTTGTAATAAACGTTGTCGCCTTCGTAGTAGACGTTGTCACCGTAACAGTAGTAGACCGGTTGCGACGAATTCCACGCCAGCCATCCGGTGATCGCGACGGGCGTTGCCCACACCCACCAATTGCGGCGGTAGCTGCTCCAGTGCCAACGCCAATTGGGATAGCGGCCCCAGAATCCATGGCCATAGTGAGGTAAATGTCCGGGGCGCGGCGGTCGGTATCCGGGTGGACGATAACCAGGCGGGCGATGTCCGGGAGGACGCCATCCCGGCGGTCGCGTTTCAGGTGGCCTCAAGCCTGGACGGTTACCCGGTGGGCGAGTTCCCGGCCGGTTTCCTGTTCCCGGTCGTTGACTAGGAAGCGTGGTGGGCCGGTCACCGATCCCCGGTCGGTCTCCCGGTGTACCGGGACGGTTGCCTCCGCCGGGACGATCGCCAAGGCCGGGACGATCTCCAAGGCCGGGACGATCGCCCCCGCCAGGCCGATTTTCGGGCAGGATGCTGGGGCGATCACCGATTCCCGTTCCGGGCGCTGGTCGTGCGGCTGGCCGATTCTGCAAGAAGTCACCCGCCGCGCCGCCTCCCGGACGAACTCCTGCCGACGGACGATCGAGCCCCAGAAAATCATTGAGCTGACCTTGCGACGGGCCTTTGAAGCCTCCGGAGGGAAGATTCACGCCGCCACCAGGACGCGATGAACCGGGCAGCGATGGCCGGCCTGTGCTGGGGAGTGATGGTCGGCCACTACCAGGCAATGATGGCCTCGTGCTTGGTAGTGACGGTCGACCGGTGCTTGGTAGTGATGGACGACCGGTGCTTGGAAAAGAGGGGCGACTGCCAGACGGTAGCGACGGTCGACCAGTACTCGGAAAGGAAGGTCGGCCGGTTGATGGAAAGGAGGGTCGAGCTGTCGATGGCATCGAAGGGCGGCTGATCGAGGGCCGACTCATCGACGGCCGACTGACCGACGGCCGGCTCATCGAGGGAGACCTGCCCATCGAAGGGCGGCTCATTCCACCGCCGCGTGATACGCCACCACCGCGCGATTTACTGCCGCCACGTCCGCGACCGTAGGACGGATCACAAAGCCACAACCCTGTCGCTAATAGACAAGCAAGACAGAAAAAGTATTTAGAATTCATTTTTAATTTCATTCTTTGGATCCGATTCGAAAGAGAATTCCAAAGCGGTAATGTTCTATCGGCGAACCACAAGCACTTCATCAAGATTGGGAAGCAGTTTACCGTCCCGCACTCGATTGATCTTCTTCCAAGTATAGTTTCCGTCGTCGGTCGGTTGAAAAACGCTGGTGAACGAACCGGTGGTGCCGTCGGCTAGCGTTGCCAACGATTGAACGACCCAACCGTCGTCGTTTCTGTTCCATGTTCCATTGATCAAACCGCCGTTGGAATCGAACAACCAACTTCGAATCTGCTTGTTTTGGGCGTCCCAGCCGATGATCTGCAACCCGGACGATTCGACGCCGTCGGCGGTTGCGACCGAATAGGTCCGGGCGATGAAATTGCCGTTTTCGGTCCAGCGACAATCGATCTCAATCCTGACCCCTTCATGGTCATCGATCCAGCTGCCGACGAGCCAATCGAGTTCACTGAGATGTGAATAGTTCGATTGGGGGGCGATGATTTCTTTTTCGGTAACACGGTCGATCAACCATTTTCCGTCGCGCTGGATATAGACCGCCGTGTAGTTCGTCTCTTCGGTCTGTTGGGCGCGGGACAGCACCGCCGTACCCCGTTCCAACGCGACGCTGGGCGAAATCAGTTCAATCGTTTCGGTGGCAACCGTTAACTTGGGCGGATCTTCAGCGGACAAAATCGCGGTGAACTCCTTGGTCATCGCTTCACGTCCCGAAATACGCTCACCGCTGCTGCGGCTGATGTAAACGCCATCGGGTGACCACAGCGACACCAGTTTCTCGACCTCCCCGGCATTGAACGCCGCGACGTAGGATTCCACTGCCGCTTTCACTTCGGCAATCGCCTGGGAGATCGCCGAGGGCGCTTCTGCCGCAGGGGCCGTTTTCTCCTGGGCCGGCTCCACCGCTTCGTCCGTATTCTGCCCCAGCGCTGGAGAACAGACTGCGGCCATCAGGGCCAATAAAACCATTGGGATGCGCAGCGACATCAGCGTGCTCCGGAAGCGAAATCAAGTGGGCCATAATTATAGAAGGTTGTCAACCTTCTTTGTTCCGGATTTTTTGGGGAATTTAGTGGCTGCTGCGGCCAAGCATTTTGTCGCTGGCGGCAGTTCACTGTAGGCCGACTTGTCCCCAAGTCGGCGAGTATAGGATCGCCGACTTGAGACAAGCCGGCCTACCGCGGAACTTGAAGACACTGATGATTTCCCACCTCCATTCACGAAAGAACCTTCGGCTCCAGCACGTCGGTTCCCATCCACGGCTGCAATGCTTGGGGAATGGTGATGCTTCCGTCGGCCCGTTGATGGTTTTCTAGGATGGCAATCATGGCGCGGCCGGTGGCGATGGCGGTGCCATTGAGCGTGTGGGCGAATTCGGTTCCTTTTTTGCCGCTACGTTTGAAACGGATGTTCAATCGGCGTGCCTGGTAATCGGTGCAATTGCTGGTGCTGGTCACTTCTCCCCAGGCACCTTCTTCGCCGCGGCCCGGCATCCAGGCTTCCAAATCGAACTTTCGGTAGGCAGGACCGCCAAGGTCGCCACTGGCGGTATCGATCACCCGGTAGGGCACTTCCAAGGCATCGAAGATTTCGCATTCCAGCTGCCGCATCTCCTCGTGCAGTGCGTCGCTTTGGTCGGGTGCGGCAAAGGCGAACATTTCGACCTTGGTGAACTGGTGGACTCGATACAAACCTTTGGAGGCGCGGCCTGCGGCTCCCGCTTCGGTACGAAAACAGTGGCTCAGGCCACACAGCCGAATCGGCAACTGTTCGACGTCGACCGTTTGGCCCGACATCATTCCGCCCAACGTGATCTCGGCAGTCGCGACCAGGTTCAATTCGGTGTTTTCGATCGAATAGATCTGTGTTTCAGGACCTCGTGGATTGAATCCCGTGCCGTGCAGAATGTTGGTCAGCGCCAAGTCGGGAGTCGCCACGGGAGTGAAGCCGCGATCGGCAAGGTAGCCGACGGCGAATTGCTGCAGCGCCAAATCGAGTCGTACTGCGGCGTTTCGCAGGAAGTAGAATCCCGCCCCAGCGACTCGGGCGCCCGCTTCGAAGTCGAACAGGTCGTGCCGGTCGCCGACTTCCAGGTGATCCAGTGGCGCGAAATCGAACTGCCGCTTTGGTGTTTTGCCCAGCGAAAGCTCTTTCGCGTCATCCTCGCCGCCGGTGGGGACGTCGGGGTGTGTCAAGTTGGGAATGGCCGATTGAAGCTGGGCAATCTCGCGATCCAGTTCGTCGTGCTGGCGCTGGGCCGCCTCTTTTTGCTCTCGCAATTGCCGCGCTTGTTCAATCAGCTGTTGACGTTGGTCGTCACTGGCCTTGCCGATGACCGAACTGGCATCGTTGGCTTGGCGGTTGAGCTCTTGTGACTGCTGTAACTTTTCCAGCCGTTGTTGATCGAGCGTGACGATTCGATCGATATCGCACGGTACACCACGCCGGATGCAGTTGTCACGTACGACGTCCGGATTTTGGATGATGAACTTTCGGTCAAGCATATTATCAATTCGCGAGGCTCAAATGAGTTTTCCGATCTCTTCCCAGAGCAGGGCCGAGGCGCGGATGCCGCGGTGGTAATCGTCTACGCGGAACTTTTCGTTGGGGCTGTGCGGATTGTCGTCGGACAAACCCCAGCCAATCAGCAGGCAATCACAACGCAACACTTCTTGGAAACGGGTCACGATGGGAATCGATCCGCCTTCGCGAATCAATACCGGGGCGACTCCAAAAGCCGATTCGACCGCGGCGGTGGCGGCGTGAACAAACCTGCTTTCGGTATCGGCCAACATTCCCGGCGCGCCGTGGTCGGGCGCGAGCCGCCATCGGATCCCTTGTGGTGCGACGGCGGTGAAGTGTTTTTCGATGGCCTCGGAAATCTTTTTCGGGTCCTGATCGGGCACCAACCGGCAACTGAATTTTGCCGAGGCGACAGCGGGGATGATCGTTTTGACACCTTCCCCCTGATGTCCGGAGGTCAATCCGTTGATGTCGAAGGTCGGCCGGGCCCAACGTCGTTGGTTGGTCGTGAATCCCGATTCGCCAAACAAGTCGTCAACGCCGATTGCGGCGGCATACTGGGAATCGTCGTGCGGCAGTTTTTCCCAAGCTTCGCATTCACTTTGGCTCAGCGGACGTACATCGTCGTAGAATCCCGCGACTTGAATCTTGCCGTCACCGTCGACCATGGATGAAAGCATGTGGCAAAGTGCAACGGCTGGATTCATCACCGTGCCGCCGAACGAACCGCTGTGCAGATCCTGGCTTGGCCCTTCCACTTGCAACTCGTAAGTCGCGATGCCTCGCAAACCGTAAGTGATCGCCGGCTGGCCGTCGGAGTACTGGCTGTTATCGCTGATCACGACACAGTCGCACGCCAGACGCTGGCGAAGATCGGGCAGCATCTGTTCCAGGTTTTCGCTGCCCACTTCCTCCTCGCCCTCGATCAGAAACTTCACCTGCAGCGGCAAGCGGCGGCCGCTGCCAAGCCACTCGCAAACGCTTTGGATGTGAGTGAGCACTTGTCCTTTGTCATCGGTCGCGCCGCGGGCGTACAGATTGCCGTCGCGCACCGTCGGTTCAAACGGTCCCGACACCCACTGATCCAGCGGCTCGACCGGTTGAACGTCATAGTGTCCATAAACCAGGACCACGGGGGCACCTTCGACCGGTGGCGTTTCGGCCAAAACCATCGGATGCCCCTGCGTGGGCATGATTTCGACCTCCAAGCCGGCCTGCTGCAACTTGTCGGCGACCCATTGGGCGGCCCGCTGAACGTCATCTTTGCGGGTGGAGTCGCTGCTGATGCTGGGGATTCTCAGCCACTGGGACAATTCGTCGAGATGCCGATCGGCTGAATCGGCAAGTTGCTCCATCAGGGTCGGTTGGGACATGGATCGAGCCTTTCGGGCGCGGCCGTGGGAACCAGAAAAGTTGCCCGGCGCCTGCCGGACATTCGATTTGAAAATAAGGACTGCCTTACGCCGCCCGTCTGCGCTACAATATATCGACATTGCTGCCGGCGAGAATGACGGTGAGTCCCGGTTAGGAAGTCGGCGGTGTGCATGGGGTCCGAGGACGCGGAGGAGCATGATCAGCGATGGCAGATCAGCAAACGATGGTGGCCGAGCCACAAGTCGAAACCGAAAAGCAACAGAAAAAAAAGCCGAAGAAGCAACCGCGTTATCACGTTGTCTTGTGGGATGATTCTGACCACAGTTACGACTACGTGGTGTTGATGATGAAACAGCTGTTTCGACACCCGATCGAAACCGGTTTCCAGATCGCCAAAGAGGTCGACCACTCTGGCCGCGCGATCTGCCTGACCACCACCATGGAACACGCCGAATTGAAGCGTGATCAAATTCACGCGTTTGGCAAGGATGAGCTGATCGCCCGGTGCAAGGGAAGCATGTCCGCAACCATCGAACCGGCGGTCGAATAGTTTTACCTTGACCTTGACCTTGCTCCGCTGGCATGCCTGTCGCTGGGATGGTGCTTGTCGCTCGCTGGCAGGACTTCTCCGATTGAGAAATACGACGCGCAAGGCATGATTGCGCAGGGATGAATTCGAGGATGAGCGCAAAGCTTCGCGTTGCCACATTGGGTTGCAAGGTCAACCAGTACGAAACGGAATTGGTGCGGCAAGGTTTGCACCAAATCGGCTACCGTGAACCGGCCGAATCAGAATCGGCCGACGTTTGCCTGGTCAACACCTGCACGGTGACGGCCGAAGGTGATTCGAAAAGCCGGCAAGTGATTCGCCGCATGAATCGCCAAAACCCTGACGCCCGCATTGTGGTGATGGGGTGTTACGCGACCCGCGCTCCGGAGGAAGTCGCCGCGCTTCCGGGAGTGGCCGAGGTGGTGACGGACAAACGCGAGCTGCCCGACCTGATGTCGCGGTTCGGCGTCATCGACGTGCCCACCGGACTGGAAGGTTTTTCGGGTCGCCAGCGGGCCTACGTGAAAGTCCAAGATGGTTGCCTGCTGCGGTGCAGTTACTGCATCATTCCCCACGTGCGCCCGCAGCTGACCAGCCGCCCGCCGGAACATATTGTCGAAGAGGTTCAGCGGTTGGTCGAGGCGGGCCATCGGGAAGTGGTGTTGACCGGGATTCACTTGGGACACTACGGGGTCGAATGGAACCGGAACAAACCGAAAGAACAGTGGGTACGACTGGCGCACCTGCTGCGCAGGCTTGGCGAGATACCGGGCCGATTCCGAGTCCGGCTTAGCAGTATCGAAGCGACCGAGGTGACGCGAGAATTGATTGGGGTGATGGCGGAGCATTCTCAACGCGTCGTTCCTCACCTGCACTTGTGTCTGCAGAGCGGCAGTGATGCGGTGCTGCGAAGAATGAGGCGGCGATGGGGAACGCGGATGTTCCTGGATCGCTGCCGGCTGCTCCGCGAATCGCTTGAGGAACCTGCGATCACCACCGATGTGATCGTCGGTTTTCCGGGTGAGAGCGAGGATGATTTTTCTCGCACGCTTGAAACTTGCCAGGCAGCCGGTTTTTCAAAGATCCACGCCTTCCCGTTCAGTGCTCGGCGAGGAACGCCGGCGGCCGAGATGCCCGACCAGGTTCCCAAATCGATCCGTAGCCAACGCGTGTCGATGCTGGCGGAACTGGAAGGACGTTTGCGGAAAGAATATTTTGAGCGATTGGTGGGCCGGTCGCAGCAATTGTTGGTCGAATCAACCAACGAAGGAGTGCGAGGCACGACCTGTCGCTACGCACCCGCGGAAATGGAGTCGTCGATCGAAGAGGGCGCGGTACGCCAAGGCGATCTGATAGAAGTCCAAGTGGCTGGGACCGACGGTGAAAAACTGTGGGTGAAGCAGTAGGCCGTCGGCGACTTCTCCGAAGTCGCATCGTGCTTTACTGCCCCACCTTGTTCCCTTGTTCCCACGCTCCGCGTGGGAACTCCCATCGACCGCTCCGGCGGTCAAGTGGTTCGGGTTCGGTCCGCGGGAGCGGACGTTCGGATGGTTCCCACGCGGAGCGTGGGAACAAGAGAGAACGTTGGCCTACGAAGATTCTCGCATCTTGGCTCGGGCTCGGCTCAGCACTGGCCCGATGCTGTTTTCGCTCATCCCCACCACTTGACTGATTTCGGCGTACGACTTTCCTTCCAAGTGGTACATCCGCACCACGTTGGCTTCCTGCGGGTCTAGCCGAAGCATCAGTTTTTGGACTTCTTCCTGATTTTCGATCCGAGCCGGTGCGGGGTTTTCCACCGCCTGTTCCGTCGCGTTGGCTCCCGATGCGATTTGGCCGCCGCGGTAGGTGGCCGCCAGGCGCCGAGCGACCACGCGGCGGGAAACGACGGTCAGGTAGGTCGCCAGCGAGCAGTTTCGGCGAAACCGCCGCAGCACTCCGAAGTCGCCAGCCACGATCGTCAAAAAAACTTCGGCAACCAAATCATCGCGGGTCGCCTGATCCAAGGAGATGCCGCGGGCATCTGCGGTATGGTTGGCCACGTGGACCACCAGTCCCAGGAAGCGGTCCACGAAGTCTTGCCAGGCGCCGGGAGCCTTGTCCAGACACCGCTGCAGCAGAACGCGATCGACCTCGGAAAGACTCACAGGAGAAGCACCACGATAGACGAAAAGCAGGAACGGCCGGCCGAGTCTATCGGCAGACTTCCAGTCGACCCGGCACCTGCCCCGGGCACCCGTTGGGCAGCACCTGATCGAGCCGAAAATACCGGCGCAACAGGCACGACTGGACTCCTGCATAGTAGGTACGGGCAGGCCAAATCGCAAGCTTTACGAGGAATGAGTGTCGAATTGAGGACAACTGGGGGAGTTTACGGCCATTTGGCTTGTCCCAACCGAGTCATTTTTGCCAGGCAGCGAATCGTGGCCTAGCTTTTTTCATTGCTTGAAACCCTCGTTCTAGACGCCCGGCGCAAGTCGAATGACTGATACAAACGCTTCCAACGTGCCCTCACTGACCAGTGGTGCCGGCGATCCGCCCGTCGTCTCCCTCCAGCAGGGCCAGGCCCGGGTGGGGCAACTCCTGGCGGTGCTGCAGGAATCGGCACCGGCCGCCGAGGAGGGTAGTCGAAGTAATACCAACGCAACTTTTGAAAATCAGTTGGCGCTGGTCCGGCTGGGGATGGCAACGTCGCTGTTTTTTGCGCTGCGTGCCAAGCATGCTGCGACCGCAGCCCATTGCCTGCGAGTGGCATTGTCCTGTTCGGCCTGGGCAGGCCGGCTGGGGCTTGATGACCAGACCCGCGATCGCATCGAGGTCGCGGCGCTGCTGCACGATATCGGCAAGATCGGGATTCCGGACCGAATCCTCCGCAAGCCCGGCAAGCTTTCGGTGGATGAACAGCTGACGATGGATTGCTGCGGAGAACTTGCCTGTGAAATCTTGCGCGGCTGCACGGACGATCGCGATCTGCTGGATATCGTGGCCCACTCCAACGCCTGGTTTGATAGCCGACGTCGGGACGAAGCACCCCGCGGGGATGCGTTGCCTTTGGGGGCCAGGATGCTGGCGATCGCCAACGCGTTTGACGCGATGACCACCGACAGTGTTTATCGTCGTTCGATGAGCCGTGAACGGGCGATTCAGGAACTGTGCGAAGGGGGCGGAACCCAGTTTGATCCGGAATTGGTCGCCGACTTCAGCCACATGCTGGAACAGCGCCCGGAAATGTTGCAGGGAGTCACCGTCGATCGTTGGCTCAAGCAGCTGCAGCCGGCTTCCGGCGACGCGCTTTGGAATTCACCCAGCGGCTTGGGCACCAAGGGGTCGTCTGAAACCGTACGGCGCGAAAGCCTGTTCTTTCAGCAGCTGATCGGCAACATGAAGGACGGCGTGGTGTTCACCGATACGGAGGGCACCATCACTCAATGGAACGACGTGATGCACGAACTGACCTCGATCGCCGCCGATGCGATCGTCGGCAAGTCGTGGAGCAACGAGTGCATTCGGCTGCGAGAACGAGATTCGTCGCGATCCGACGACACCTGCCTGGTGGCCGAGTGCTTGCACAGCGGAGCCCTGGTTGCCCGCCCGATGCTGATCGAGCAACCTGGCAGCGATCCGACTCCGGTACACATCCAAGTCACACCGGTGCTGGGAGAAACACCGGGGACTCACGGCACGGTGATCTTGGTTCGCGACATGACCGACCAGGCCGACTTGGAAGAGCAGCTCGAATCGCTGCATCACCAAACCACGCTCGATCCGCTCACCAAGGTCGCCAATCGAGCTCACTTTGATAAGACTCTGCGGGAACTTGTCTCGGCGGTCGTCGACGGTGGAGACAGTTTCAGCTTGATCATTTGTGATATCGATCACTTCAAGCGAGTCAATGACCTGCACGGACATCCTGCCGGTGATGAAGCGCTGATCAGTTTCGCGTCGGTTCTTAGCAGCCACAGCCGAGAAGGTGATTTGGTGGCCCGCTATGGCGGCGAGGAATTCCTGTTGTTGGCGATCCACTGCGATAACGCCACGGCCACGTATCGAGCGGAAGCGATCCGCAGCGCGCTGGAGCGAACGGCCCTGCCCAGCCTCGGTGGCGAAGCGGTGACGGCCAGTTTTGGTGTGACGGAGTTTCAATCGGGGGATACCGCCGAATCGGTCCTTTCCCGGGCCGATCGGGCGCTGCTGAAAGCGAAGGACAACGGTCGAAACCGCGTCGTACAGCTGGGGGCGGGAAGCACGACCGAACAGCCCGTCAGTCCCAGCAAACGCGGTTGGCTCGGTTGGTTCGATTCCGAGGAAAGCCAGGCGGAAAGCGAATTCGACATTGTGACTCCCGTGCCGGTCGATCTGGCGATTGAAAAGCTGCGAGGATTCATCGCCGACCACAATGCCGAAATCATCAACGTGACCGAAAACCAGGTGTCGCTGAAGGTCAACGCGATCTATTCCAGCGGCGGTCGGCGGCGAGTCGACCAACAGATCGCCCTGCGTGCCCAACTTACCTTGAGTGAATCGCTGGCGACAGTGCAAGGTACGACAGGCAGCGTGATCCAATCGAACGTGCACATCAATCTTCAGCCGATCCGAAACCGCGATCGGCGAAACCGTGATCTGGCGGCCTGCATGGACCAGGTGGTGGCGAGTTTCCGAAGCTACCTGATGGGTGAAATCGTCCCCAGATAGGACCACTTGCGAGACCCTGAAGGCTCGCTATCGTGCTGGATATCGACATTTACCTTTGTCCCGCACACGGAGCACCTTCGGCCATGTCTTACTCCTTGCCCGATCTTCCCTACGCTTACGACGCCCTGCAGCCACACATCGATGCTCGTACGATGGAGATCCATCACACCAAGCATCATCAAGCCTATATCACCAAGGTGAACGCTGCGATCGAAGGCAGTGACTTGGCGAGCAAGTCGATCGAAGAGCTGGTTTCGGATCTTTCGTCCGTGCCGGAAGAGAAACGTGGCGCGGTCCGAAACAACGGCGGCGGACATGCCAACCATTCGCTCTTTTGGACCGTGATGGGGCCAGGCAAAGGGGGCGAGCCGTCGGGTGATTTGGCCGCCGCGATCGCCAAAGCATTCGGTTCGTTTGACGCGATGAAAGACCAGTTCGGCGGTGCCGCGGCAACCCGGTTCGGCAGCGGTTGGGCCTGGCTGTACGTCGACGGCGGCGAGTTGAAAATCGGTAGCACGGCGAACCAGGACAGCCCGCTGATGGGTGCCGCAGTCGCTGGAATCGCCGGCACGCCGATTTTGGGATTGGACGTGTGGGAACACGCCTACTATTTGAACTACCAGAATCGGCGTCCCGATTACATCGCCGCGTTTTGGAACGTGGTCGACTGGGACACAGTGGCATCCCGATTCGCAGCGGCATAACCGTCGGCGACTTCTCCGAAGTCGCATCGCGCAAGCCAGTCCCTCCTCCCTCGTTCCCACGCTCCGGGTGGGAACTTCGATCGACCGCTCCGGCGGTCAAAGCGGCCTCGGGCTTGGTCCGCAGGAGCGGACGTTCAGCTGGTTCCCACGCGGAGCGTGGGAACGAGAAAGAGAGCGTAGCCGGTTCGGAGAACCGGCCGACTGTCGGCGACTTCTCCGAAGTCGCATCGTGTCTGTCTTGTTCGTAGCCGGTTCGGAGAACCGGCCGACGATCAGTCGCTGGTGGGGATCAGCGGTCCTTCGCCACCGCCGAGTCCACCTTTCAGCTCCCCTTCGCTGACGGCAACTCCGCCACCTTCGGCAGCTTCCGCTTCGGCGGCGGCCCGCTCTTGTTCCTCGCCCCAATCGACTCGTTTGAGCGACAGGCCGATTTTGCGTTCGTCGGTGTCGACTCGCAGCACTTTGACTTCGATGTCGTCGCCGACTTTGACCACCTCTTCGGGGTCTTCGACCTTGTGCTCGGCCAGCTCGCTGATGTGCAGCAGTCCTTCCAGCCCGTCTTCGAGTCCGATGAAGACACCGAAGTTGGTGATCTTGGTGACTTTTCCTTTGACCAACTGACCGGGCTGATACTTGTCGGGAATGTCGCCGTCCCAGGGATCGTTATCCAGCTGTTTCAGACCCAGCGCGATGCGACGGCGACTCTCATCGACGCTCAACACTCGGCAGCGGATGTCCTGTCCTTTCTCCAGCAGTTCGCTGGGATGACCGATCTTGCGAGTCCACGACATGTCGCTGACGTGAAGCAAACCGTCGATGCCCTCTTCCAATTCGATGAAGGCGCCGTAGTTGGTCAGGTTGCGAACCTTTCCGGTCACGTCGCTTCCTTCGGGATAGCGTTCGATGACTTCGTCCCACGGGTTCTTTTGAGTCTGCTTCATTCCCAGTGAAAGCTGTTGCCCTTCCGGGTCGACTCCCAAGATCTTCACATCGATCTCGTCGCCGATGTTGACCAACTCGCTGGGATGATTGACTCGCTTGGTCCAGCTCATTTCGCTGATGTGCACCAGGCCTTCGATCCCCGGTTCCAGCTTCACGAACGCACCGTAGCTCATCACGTTGACGACTTCGCCCTTGTGCGACGAATCGACCGGGTACTTGCCTTCGATGTTTTCCCAGGGGTTGCGATCTTTCTGCTTCAGGCCGAGCGCGATCTTTTGTTTTTCGCGATCGATATGCAACACCTTGACTTCGATTTCCTGGTCGATCGAAACCATCTCGGTCGGATGGCCGATTCGTTCCCAAGCCATGTCGGTGATGTGCAACAAGCCGTCGATGCCGCCCAGATCGACAAACGCGCCGAAGTCGGCGATGTTTTTGACGATCCCCTTTCGGATCTGTCCGACTTCCAGCTCTTGCATCAAGTAGGCGCGGTCTTCCTCGCGCTGGCGTTCGATCAACGAACGCCGGCTGATCACGATGTTGCGGCGAGTATCGTCGATCTTCAGCACTTCCGCCTGAATCACTCGGCCGATGAAGTCGCCGATGTCGCCCGGACGCCGGATGTCGACCTGGCTGCCCGGCAGGAAGACGTTCACGCCGATGTCGACCAGCAAGCCCCCTTTGATTTTTCGAATCACGGTACCGGTGACCACCTGGCCCTCGGCAACCTTTTCCATCATTTTTTCCCACTCGATGATCTTTTCCGCTTTGCGTTTGCTCAGCGAGATCATTCCGTAGGGATCGTCGGCCGCCCCCAGTTCGTCCTCCATCTCTTCGATCAGGACTTGAACTGTATCGCCCACTTTCGGTGGCGGTTCATCCGCGCCCCATTCGTCCAGGCCAACCGTGCCTTCACTTTTGAATCCAACGTCGATCAGCGCCCATTCGTCGTTGAGTTCGACGATGCGCCCGTCAACAATCAAGCCTTGGGAATAGTTTTGCTCGATCAAGGTTGCATCAAGGAGCCACTTTTCGGTCTGTTCCTCGGGCGCCAAGACGGCAAGTTCGTTCAGAATGTCCTCATCTTCGAGGCTGCGGATTAGGTTTCGGTTGACCATAAAATTGAGTACCAAAGGGTGAGTTCGTCATCGATCAAGAGCAACGATCGCGGCGAAACTCGTGGGGGTTGGAGGAAGGAAACGGGTTTGCCGCTGACCGGTCTTCCCGGAGGTTAGGTGGACCAGCCAGCGATCACATCTGTTGTCTGTGATCGATCGGATTTGGTTCATTGGGTAAGGGCCAAATGTCGAAAGATCACGTCGCGCGTAGCCCGGTAACCTATCAAAGGCAAAAATTCGTCACAACAGCTGTCAATTCAGTTTCACGCCAAAGCTCGGTTTTCGTAGGCCGACTGTCGGCGAGTTCTCCGAACTGGCAGCGAATTGAATTCGCCGACTTGGGACAAGTCGGCCTACAGGTGCCGCAGCCTACCCCGGTGGCCATCAAGGTGGGTGGGCGGTAACAATTTCTCATCAAGCCCGTCCGGGCCCAGCCGCTTTCCAGCCACCTCCCACAGCAATTTGATGCCTGACCCGATCCCACTCCGCGTTGCCCTGGGGGGTGACCACGCTGGTTTTTCCCTCAAACAGGCTGTGGTGGACCGTTTTTCGTCGCGAGTTTCCGCGTTGATCGATTGCGGTACCGATAGCGACGCTCCCTGCGATTACCCCGATTTTGCCGTCGCGGTCGCCCGGCATCTTGATCAGGGAACGGTTGATCGAGGGATCATCGTTTGCGGAAGCGGGGTCGGGGTCAGCGTTGCTGCCAACAAGATTCCCGGCATTCGGGCCGCGATTTGCCACGACACCTATTCGGCACACCAGGGCGTCGAGCATGATGACATGAATGTGTTGTGCATCGGCGGCCGCATCATCGGATCTGCCCTGGCGTTCGAGATCATCGAAGCGTTCTTGCAGGCCAGGTACGAACCGGCCGAGCGTCACGCCCGCCGGCTGGCGAAGGTACTGGAGATCGAAAAAAACGGCCTCCCTGGGCTACCCGGTTAAATTTCTGGGCCGCCCGGTTAAAACAGCTTGGACAACTCGCCGCTCAGCTGCCGCGATTGGTGGGCAAGAGCGGCGTTGACCAGCTCGATTGCCACGCGCGATTCCAGCGTGACTCCGGCGCGGACTCCCACGCAGGGGTCGTGGCGGCCTTTTTCAAGCTCGAAGTCGATCTCTTTCAGATTCTTCTGGACCGATTTTTGTGGCTTGTGAATGGTCGACGTCGGTTTGAAACCGACACGAAAGACCAGCGGCATGCCGGTGGTGATTCCGCCCAGCAGCCCACCGTGACTATTGGCAGTGTAGCCTTCCGATCGAATCGGATCATTGTTTTCGCTGCCCAACCGACCGATCACATCGGCACCCGCCCCGATTTCGCACGACTGCACGGCGTTCAATCCGCCCAGGGTGCCAAGAATTCGAAGTTTCAAACTTTGGTACAGCGGATCACCCAGCAGCGGTGGAACATTCAAGGCGACCACTTCGACCGCGGCACCCAACGAGTCGCCTGCTTGTCGAGTTTTCTTGATCAGTTCGCCAGCCTGCTGGGCAAAGTCGGAATCGAAGGAGCAGATCTCTGATTCTTCCAAAACCTGCTGTGCCTGTTCGATTTGCGGCGGATCGACCTGCAGTTTGTCCGACTGGCCAATGATCGATTCGAAATGGCCGGCCAGGGTTTTGTTTGCCTTCAGCGGTCCGACTTGAACGATTGATGAGAGGATCACTGTCCCGAAGTGCTTTTGCAGCAACAACCGGGCGATCGATCCACCGATCACGTCGCTGATCGTCGACCGGTAGCTCGAACGGCCACCGCCGCGAATGTCAACGTGACCTTGGGACTGATGGAATTTCACCAGATCGGTATGTCCTGGCCGCACCTGTCCGGTTGGCCCTGCAAACTGGGTGTAGTCACCCGACTTTTTTGACGTCGACAACACGATCGCGGCAATCGGTTCGCCGGTGGTGAACCCCTCTTCATACCCCTCGGTTTCAAACTGGTTGCCGTCAAGCTTTACCGAAAGAGTGCTTCCGCCGAGCAGTTTTTCGTGATCGTCCTGATAGAGTCCCGATAGAAAGACGACTTTGTCCTTCTCATTGCGGGGTGTGCCGTGGCGATTTCCCCCCGGCCGCCGGCGATCCAGGAAATGCTGAACTTGCTGGCGGTGAATCTTCAACCCCGGCGGACAACCAAACACGATGGTGGTCACGGCAGGACCGTGAGACTCACCGGCGCCGGCGACGGCATAAAGCGGACCGCCCAGAATTTCCATCAACCAGGATTCCTACTCGTACGGGGAAAAGGATCTCACCTTCAGCATACTCCGGTCCAAGAAATCCTCGTAGGGCAGCCACCGTCGGCGATTTCTCCGAAATCGCTAAGAACACGCGAAAGCCAGTTCGGAGAACTGGCCGGCCATCGGCGATCAGCAGCCGGTAACTCCGTCGCCAGAGCCGTCAGGAACAAAATGAACTGGCGATGAGGAAGGGATGAAGCGTTTCGCCCAGAGGGAGGATGAATCTGCGAGTGGTGTCAAACAACGAAGTTATTTCCGAGCAAATCCTTTGCGGGCGGTGATGGGTGATGTTCTTTCGGCTTGTCTCTTTGAAAACGTGATTCTTGATTCTTTCATCAACTCCGCCGAAGAACCTGCACATCGATCGCTAAATTCTTGCCAACTTTCCCGCGAGCTGAGGCAAACAGGGAAGTTTTTTCGGTTGGCTCGTGAAATTTGATAGCCGATCGGATGAAGCCAATCTACCGAGCTTTTCAACGCACTTAGGAGTGATTCAACGTGGTACAACCAGTGTCTAATTCGCAGCGACGTTCGCGGAGCCGCCGATCCAGCACCTTCCGATCCCGCAGCAAGATTCGCCGCCTTTGCAACGGCGTGCAGAAATTGGACGACCGCCGATTGCTGATGGCCGACTTCGCGTTGGTCGTGACCAACGGCGAAGATTTCGGCGAGGGTTCGTTCCGAGAGGCAGTGGAAATCGCCAGCGGTGATTCCAGCGTCGACAAGATCGTCATTGAGGGATCGGTCGATTTGATCTCGGTCGATTCGGCTGTGGAATTTACCGGCACACAAGACCTGCACATCCAAGGTAACGGCGCCACCCTTCGCGCTTCGGACACCTTCACCGGTGACGGCGTTTTCATCTCCAGCGCCGCGGCCGATTTGAGCATCAGCCGGCTGACGGTCGATGGTGACTTTGAAGAAGGCGAAACGGCTGCCAACGGAATCTTCGTCCCAGTACCGGCCGAAGCCACCGGGACGCTGCACGTTTCGCTCGATCGCGTTCGGCTGATCAATAGCGGGCTCTTTGGGCTCCACATCGACGACCAGTTGCCCGAACCGGATGACGAGGAAAACTTGGCTGGCTTCGATTCCGACGCAAGCATTGCGCTGCGAATGAAGCGATCGACGGTGGAAAACAACGGAATCGGCGCACTCGACTATGACGGTGTCCGCGTCGACGATGGTGGTGACGGCAGTATTTTTGCCCACATCCGAAACACTCACATCGACGGCAACGGCGGTGACGGACTGGAGCTGGATGAACGGGGTGACGGTGGTGTCACCATGCACGTCAAGGATTCTACTTTCGACGCCAACGGTTTCTTCGACGAAGAGGATCTGGACGACGGGCTGGACGTCGATGAAGCGGGCGCTGGCGGAATCCGAGCGTTTTTGTCGGACGTCTCTTTGATCGGCAACTTCGATGAAGGGTTGGACCTGGATGAAGAAGACGACGGCGGCGCGTACGTTTCGCTGAAAGGGGTTCGCGCCAATTCCAATCTTGATGAAGGCATCAAGGTCAGCGAGGAAGATGCCGGTGACGTGCGTGCCATGCTGAAAGATGTTGTCTCCGAAGGAAACGGTGACGACGGCATCGAGCTGGAAGAGGAAGATGAAGGTAGCCTCTACCTGTTTGCCAGAGATGTGCGAGCCGATTCCAACGGCGATTCTGGCATCCAACTGGAAGAATCGGGTGACGGTTCCCTGGTCGCGCTGCTGAAAGACGTCAGGGTCCGCGGCAACGCCGGCAACGGTGCACAGCTGGCTGAATCCGGAAACGGCAATCTGTTTGCCAGGGTCGCTGACTCAGTCTTTGCCGTAAACGGAGAATTTGGCATCCAGGCTGAACAGGAAGACGATGGTTTCGGGCTGCTGTTGCTGAATGACGTCCAATTGCACAGCAACACGTTGGGCGACGTTGACGCCAACGGCGTTCGCGCACGAGGAGACTGATTTTCACCCACCGGCGTTTTGCGGCGCCGATCAGCGAAAAGGCGAAAGAGATCGATCGCGTTTGCGCAAAACGCGTTCTTTTTCTTCGCCTTTTTTTATTTCGCGGTTTTCTCGTCGGCGATTTCTCCGAAATCGCTGCGCGCCGTAGGCCGGCTTGTCCCAAGTCGGCGAGTACAGGATCGCCGACTTGGGACAAGCCGGCCTACAATGCTTGCCAGCCACCATTTGAAGACCCGTTGCTTCGCCCAACCCTTGCCAAGCGTGATACCTTATGGAAGCATCCGGTGACGGCGGGATCGCACTCGCGCAGGAGGATCGTTTCGCTGCGACATTCGGTCGCGGCGCCGGTTTCCTGGGGGCGAGTGGTTTCGTTCGACCGGCGGCGAGCAAGGGAGCCAACCTCATGCTTCAAGAATTGACTTACTACCGAAACGTGTTGTCGATCGTCGGCGACATCCTGAAGATCCGTGCCCGCGGCGTCGGACTTGGTGATCAGGCGCTGGTCGAAAACTGGGACGGCGAAAAATCGTTGGCGCAGGTGATCGCCATCGAAAAAGACGAAGTCTCTTTGCAAGTTTTCACCGGCGGTAAGGGACTTTCGACCGAAGCTCGCGTCCAGTTTTTGGGGCATCCGTCCCAGGTCATTTATTCGCCGAATATCTTGGGCCGAGTCTTTGACGGCGCGGGCGTGCCGATCGACGGTGGGCCGCCGCTGACGAGCGATCCGAAGGTCGACATTGGCGGCGCGTCGGTCAACCCGGTGATGCGGGTTGTCCCCAAGCGGATGATCGAAACCAAGGTTCCGATGATCGACGTCTTCAACTGCCTGGTGGAAAGCCAAAAGATCCCGATTTTTTCGGTGGCCGGCGAGCCCTACAACCAACTGCTGGCCCGGATCGGAATTCAAGCCGACGCGGAGATTGTGATTTTTGGCGGAATGGGACTGGTCTTTGACGACTACCACTTTTTCCGGTCGACGTTTGAACAAGAAGGGATCTTTCCGCGCACCGTGATGTTCGTCAACCAAGCCTCCGATCCGGTGGTCGAACGGATGTTGGTGCCCGACATGGTGTTGAAGGTTGCCGAACGGTTTGCGGTGCAGCAGAACAAGCGAGTGCTGGTGCTGCTGACCGACATGACCGCTTACGCCGACGCGCTCAAAGAGATCGGGATCTCGATGGAACGTGTGCCGGCCACGCGTGGCTACATGGGCGATTTGTACAGCCAACTTGCCGTGCGCTACGAACGCGCTTGCGACTACCGCGGCGCCGGATCGGTAACCATCCTGACGGTCACCACGATGCCGGGCGACGATGTGACCCATCCGGTTCCCGACAATACCGGTTACATTACCGAGGGGCAGTTCTATCTGCACGGCGGCGTGATCGATCCGTTCGGTTCGCTGTCCCGATTGAAGCAGCAAGTGATCGGCAAGACCACTCGTGAAGATCACGGGCAGTTGATGAATACGATGGTGCGGTTCTATTCCGGTGCGAAAGATGCCGAAAAGAAGCAGGCGATGGCGTTTGACTTATCCCCGTTTGACCACAAACTGCTGAAGTTCGGCAAACTGTTCCGCGATCGTTTCATGGACATCCGTGTTTCGATGCCGCTGATCTCCGCGCTGGACCTTGGCTGGAAAACGCTCGCCGAATGTTTTGAAGCGGACGAATTGCTGATGAAACGAGGATTGATCGACAAGTATTTTCCGCAGGCGAATCGAAAGGCTGGCGGCGGGGACGCGAGTGAGTGATGAGACTGGCGCTGAACAAGAACTCGTTGAAGCAGCAGCGTGATCACCTGGCGATGTATCGTCGCTTTTTGCCGTCGCTGGACCTGAAACGGCAGCAGTTGATGAGCGCCTGGAAAGAATCGAAGCTGGTTTTGGAAGAAAACGAACGAGAGGCGGAGCAGTATCGAAGTTCGCTGGACCAACTGTTGCCGCTGCTGGGCAGCAGCACGCTTCGATCGCGCGATCTGGGATCGTTGGTTCGCGTCAGTAACGTGGTGATCGAGGAAGAGAACGTCGTTGGCGCCCGGGTGCCGGCGATTCGGCGCATCGAATTCCAGCGGACTCCCTATTCGACGCTGATCCTGCCGTTTTGGGTCGACCAGCTTGTCGATAGCCTTCAGCAGTTGGCCGAACTTCGGCTGCGCGTGCAGGTGTCGCGGGAGCGGACACAGCGGTTGGCGGTCGCCGTTCGGAAAATCACTCAACGGGTGAACCTGTTTGAGAAGGTGTTGATCCCGTCGGCTAAAGAGAACATTCGGCGAATTCAAATCGCATTGTCGGACGAGGAAAGATCGTCGGTCGTCCGTTCCAAGCTTGCCAAGCAGAAACATCATTAGATCAGCAACCGCGCAGCAGAAGGCTTGAAAGTACCTCCATGGCGATCGTCGCGTTAGACAAAGTGACGTTGTACGGAACCAGCGACCAGAAACCGGCTGTGCTGGGCGGTCTGCAACAGCTGGGCTGCACGCACGTGGTCGACTTGCGGCACGAGACAGCGGAGCTTCCGCAATTCATCTCCAAAGATGCCAGGCAGGCGCTGCGGTTGTTGCAAACCAGTCCGATCCGCCGCGCCAAGACCACTTCTCGGAGCGGTTACGATCGCGACCGGCTGGTCGAAGAAGTGCTTCAAATCAAGAATCGCCGAGAGGTCCTGGTTGCCGAGCGCGACCAATTGGAAAAGGCGATCGCCGATCTGCAGCCGTGGGGAAGCTTTTCGTTGCCGCAGTCCAACGAGATCGGAGGCGCGGAGTTTTTCTTTTTTCTGGTGCCGCTGCGAGAGTTATCGGAGTTGCCCGAAGATCGGGTTTGGCATGTCGCCGGCCGCGACAATCGCTTCGCGTACGTGGTTGTCGTTTCGAGTGAACAGCCGGAGGAGATGCCGGGGCAGGCGATTGAGCTGGACCACCGGCCGCTGGATCAGTTGCGGCAGCGGTTGGAGTCGGTCCACCAGGAAATCGACGAACTGGATTGGCGGCGAGGTTCGTTGACGCGTTGGCGACGGCTGTTGGCGACCGACTTGGACCGCGCCGATGATCAGGCTGCCAGGGCCGCCGCCGCCAATCGAGTGTTGGACGACGATTCGGTATTTGCCCTGCAAGCCTGGGTGCCTCGGCAGGCGACCGCCGACGTGCGAAGCTTGGCCGAACAACACGAGCTTGCGATCACGGTTTCATCGGCCGGCCCGGAAGATTCTCCGCCAACCCTGCTGCGTAACCCCAAACGAGTCGCCGGCGCGGAGGGCTGCGTGACCTTCTACATCACTCCCGGTTACCACACTTGGGATCCCACTTCGATCGTCTTTTTCTCGTTCAGCTTGTTCTTTGCGATGATCGTGTCCGATGCCGGTTACGGTGCGGTGATGCTGGGGATCGTGCTTTTGCTGTGGCGCAAATTGAATGCTTCGCCGGCGGCCGCGAATTTCCGGAACCTGATGCTGGGCATTGTCACTGCGACGATCGTCTACGGCATGGCGGTGGGAAGCTACTTCGGTGTCGAACCGCAGGCGGGAAGTCTGCTTGATTCTTTGCGAGTGAGGATCAACGGCGCGCCGATGATGGAGAACCGAACAGCGATGATGGCGCTGGCGGTCGCGATCGGAGTCGCACACCTGACGCTGGCCAACGTGATTTCGGCGCTGAATCATCGCGCGACTTCGCGGTGGATCGGGCATGTCGGGTGGGCGGTCGGCATGATCGGAGCTTTCCTGCTGATCACCGGAAGGATGTGGGAATTGGATTGGCCGGAGAGTTTTGGCAAAGTGCTGTTGGTGCTGGGGGGTGTTGCGGTGTTGCTGTTCAGCAGCGACCAGCCCTTGGCGACCTGGAGTTTGAGGTGCCATCTGAAACGGGTCACTGACGGTTTGATGCAGGTGGCGAACGTTTCCAAGGCGTTTGGGGATACGCTCAGCTACCTGCGGTTATTCGCGCTCGGTTTGGCCAGCGCTCAGTTGGCGATCACCTTCAACGGCATCGCCTCGGACGCCTTTGCCGTTGGCGGAATCGGTGTCTTGATGGGGTTGGTCATTTTGGCCATCGGCCATGGAATCAATTTCTTGCTGGCGATGATGGGTGGCGTGGTGCATGGACTGCGGCTCAACTGCATTGAATTTTTCAACTGGAGCCTCAAGGAGGAAGGCTATCCCTTTCAACCGTTTAAGAGGAAAGCAGAAACATAATGGACACATTCATGCTCATGCTTGGTTGGGTAGGCATTTATTCGCCCACGGCGCTGGGCGCGATCGGCAGCATTGTCGGTTGTACCCGGGCTGGCCAGGCGGCCCTTGGCGCGATGATCGACGTCGAAAGTGGTTACGGCCGGTTCATCAGTTTGTCGCTGTTGCCGTCGTCCAGCGCCATCTACGGAATTGTGATCATGTTCACGCTCAATCGGCCGGTGACGGCGGAAGCAGCACCGGGGCTGTGTGCCGTGGGACTCCTTTCCGGGTTGGCGCTGGCACTGGGCGGATATTACCAGGGACTGTGCTGCGCTTCGGGGATCAACACCATCAAGTCCAAACCGGAGGTGTTCGGGTTGTCGGCCGCGCCGGCCGCCATTGTCGAAGGCTTTTGTGTGTTCGCATTTATTTTTGCACTCGTCGTTGCCGGAGGCATTTCCGGCGGCGGGGGCGCGTGACCTTTGGACGCCGCGGGAGAACAGAACCATGAGTACTGACCAAGCATCATCATCCGGCGTTCAAGAACTGATCGATCGTTTGCATCATCAGGGGCTGTCGAAGGGACAGATGGAAGCCGAACAGTTGCTTGCCAAAGCGCGTGAGCAATCGGCGGAAATTTTGGACAAGGCGAAGGAAGAGGCGGACGAGATTGTCAAATCGGCGATCCAAGAGGCTCAGCGGACTCGTGTCGCCGGCGAAGAGGCGGTGCGATTGGCCGGCCGAGACACGATCTTGCGATTGACCGAAGAATTGCGAGATGACTTTGAGCAGAAGGTGCGCGGTCTGGTCGGACATTCGCTGCAGGATACGGAGTTTCTGAAGCAGCTGATTTTGGAGATCGCGCGGAAATCGCTACCGGATGACTCGACCGGTCCAGCGGACGAGCAAGACCCTCAGGAAGCCAGTCCGCTTCACATTGAATTGTTGATCGATCGGCAAGCGACCGACAACGCGGAAGCATCGGACGACGAAATGCTCAATCAATTCATACGCTCCCTGGGTGGCGAGGCGCTTCGCGACGGTTTGACTTTCGAGATTGTTGATAGTGAAGTTCCCGGAGTTCGCGTGCAAGTGAAAGATGACGATTTGGAAATCGAACTGAGCGCCGAAACGGTCACTCATCTGCTGATCAAACATTTGTCGCCGCGTTTTCGCGAGATCGTCGCTTAGGTGCCCGTCACTCAGGCTGCCAGGAAAGGCTGCTGTTTTGTCCAACGACTACTACACGCTGATTTCCGCTTTACCGCATCTGCCGGCGCACTTCGACGTGGAACGCACGCCGATCAGCCGGCCGCGGTTGATGCAGCGATTGAAGATGGTCGATCCTTCGGATGCTCGCTACGTCACCCAGCTGGCGGATTTTCTTTCCTGGGACCGGCAAGTGATCGAAAAGGCGGACGAGGAAATCAATCGCGACTACCAGCGGTTGAAAGAGGAAATGCGGCATCCGGTGATCATCGAAATCATGGAACACCGCGTGAACGTGCGAACCATCGTCGGGGCGCTGCGGCGAAGACGACGCGGCGAGGGCCCGCCGATTGGCGTGGGCGAACTGGTGGTGCCGATCCGCAGCAACTGGAACCAGCCGCAGTTCGGTTTGCAACGTCGTTTTCCCTGGATCGAAGAGTTTGCTGAATTGATGGAGGCAGGCAAAGCGATGGATGCCGAACGCGTTTTGTACGAATGCACGTGGAGCCTGCGGTCGCGGATGGCTGACGATTACACCTTCTCGTTCGAAGCGGTGCTGCTGTATCTGGCTCGCTGGTCCATCATCGATCGCTGGACCAGCCGTGATGCCGAGGCGGGGCTGGAACGCTTTGACCAAATCATTGAGGAGACGTTGGGTGAATACGCCGCAGTCCAATTCTGAGGCGCGCGTGGTGGGCGTGACCGGGAATATCGTTTCGATCGAGGCCGACGGTCCGATCATGAAAAACGAAGTCGGCTACGTCTGTGCTGGGCAGGACCGTTTGAAGTCGGAAGTGCTCCGCGTGTTCGGACAACATGCCGACATGCAGGTTTTCGAGGAGACGCAGGGAGTTCGTGTCGGTGATTGCGTCGATCTGACCAAAGAAATGCTTCCCGCTGCTTTGGGACCGGGTTTGCTGGGGACCGTGTTCGACGGGCTGCAGAATCCGCTTCATCAGCTGGCCGAGATCGACGGTTTCTTTCTGCGCCGGGGCAGAACGATGGAGCCGTTGTCGACTGAAACCGAGTGGCCGCTGGAACTGCGATGCAGCGTCGGCGACAAGTTGCGGGCCGGAGACGTGATCGGTACCGTTCCCGAACGCGGTCTGACTCACAAGATCATGGTGCCCTTTGCCCAGCAGGGCAGCTTGGAAGTCCAGTGGGTCGGCAAGGGAAGTTTTCGGATCGATCAGCCGATTTTGCGCGGCCGTGATTCTCGCGGCCGGCAGCGCGAACTGACCATGCAGCAATCGTGGCCGGTACGACGGCCGCTACCGGCGCGATTGTTGAAACAACGTTTTTCTCAGCGCGAGTTTCCGACTCAGCGATTGACGACGACCACTCGGCTGATCGATACCTTCTTTCCGATCGCCCGCGGCGGGACCGCTTGTATTCCGGGGCCGTTCGGCGCCGGGAAAACGGTCTTGCAAGGTTTGATCGCACGCTATTCGGCGGTGGACATCGTGGTGGTGGTTGCCTGTGGCGAACGCGCCGGCGAAGTGGTGGAGACGGTGACCGAGTTTTCCGAAATGCCCGATCCCCATGGCGGTGGAAAGTTGATCGACCGCACCATCATCATTTGCAACACGTCGTCGATGCCGGTGGCTGCACGCGAAGCTTCGATTTACACGGGAATCACGCTGGGCGAATACTATCGACAAATGGGGCTTGATGTGTTGTTGATTGCCGATTCGACTTCGCGTTGGGCTCAGGCGATGAGGGAAACGTCGGGGCGGCTGGAGGAAATCCCGGGTGAGGAAGCCTTTCCTGCTTACCTCGATTCTTCCGTCAAAGGTATCTACGAACGGGCCGGTGTGATCCGTACCAACGACGGAACTCAGGGGACATTGACCATGATCGGAACGGTTTCTCCGGCGGGCGGAAATTTTGAAGAACCGGTCACCCAGTCGACCCTTGGCGCCGTCAAGTGTTTTTTGGGGCTGTCGTCCGATCGTGCCTACAAGCGTTTTTATCCAGCCATCGATCCGCTCCTTTCCTGGTCGCGGTACCTGGAACAGCTCAAGCCGCAATTGGACCAGGAGCTCGATCCCTCCTGGACCGCTTCGGTGCAAGAAATGACCGAACTGCTCCACCGCGGCGACTCGGTTTACCAGATGATGCAAGTGACCGGAGAAGAAGGGGTGACGGTCGAAGACTTCATGGACTACCAGCGAGCGATGTTCATCGACATGGTGTTTTTGCAGCAGGACGCGTTCGACCCGGTCGACGTTTCAACGCCGGTGCAGCGGCAGAAGGAATCGTTCCAGCTGATTCGACGACTGATCAACCGGGATTACCCCTTCACCGACAAAGAGAAGATCCGCGACTTCTTCACCCGTCTGACCGGGCTGTACAAAAACTTGAACTACGCCCAGTGGAATTCCGAAGAGTATTCAGAACTACTCCGTCAAATCACCGAACTACAGCGATCGGCCGATTCCGGAGGAGCCCCCGAACCAACATCTCCCTAACCCTTCCCCACTCTCCTCACTCCTCACTCCTCACACTCCTCTTCTCCCCCACTCCCACTGCTCCTCCTCCCCCATTAACCCTGCCAAGTCGCCAGCGTGCTGGCGTAACCCCGCAGCTTATCCTTGTTCTTCTCCAAAGCCATCAGGCCTGCCAACAGGCAGACACCGGTGGTGATTCCAAACACCCACCATGGCCAAACGGCGTCAATCGATCTTTGAGCGTGCCAGACCATGCTGGTGACGCCGATGAAAACGAACGTCGCGCCCAGGTAGAGGAAAGGTCGTACACGCAGGATGACCCCGGCAAGCATTCCCGCCAAAGCCAGCAGGACAAGGACGATTGGGCCGGAAATGTTGGTGCCGATTTCCTGCAACAGCATATCGGCAGTGCTGCTGACGTAGATCACCAACGTTGCCGCGTAACGGATCGCCGAAGCAGTCGCCGTCTGCAGACGCTCGCGATAGAGCTGGGCGAAAACCAATACGCAGACTGCCGGTGGGATCAGCCACGCTTGCGGATGAACCAGGAAGCTCCAATCGGGACGTTGAACCAGCACCACCCACAACGCCGCATTGCCCAGCACGACTGCGCCGATCTTCGGCAACATCTGTTTCCACATCGCGGATAGTCCGATGTAGTAGATCGCTCCCAGCGCCAACAGCAAGTCGTAACGGACTTTGCCGCCGGTGAATTTCCATGAGAGTTCCGCAAAGGAAGGGCTGAGCCAAAAACCGACGATCGGAAGGAGCGGTAGATACATCGCGGTTTGACGAAGCGTATCGGAAAGCACCTTGTCGCCTCGTCGCCTGGCCCATTCGGTCACTCCCACGCTGATGAATGCCAGCGCCATCACGATGTAGGGCCAGTAGCTTCGCAGTCCGAAAAACGCCCACTGGGTTTTGCAGAGGAAAACGTGCAGCCAGGTGATTCCACCCAGCGCCTGGGCGGCCAGGATCAAGAAACGTCGGCGATCGTCGGTCAGAGAGGTGACCGCGAGTCGGGAAGTGGCCTCTTTTCTTGAGCCACTGAGCAGGGCGACCAATCCGCAGATGGCGCTCAGGATGGCAAGCGTCACGGCGACTCCGATCACCATCGGCCGAGAGATACCGTCGATGCCTGTGGAGGTCCGAACCGCCACTTCGATCGCCAGCATCACTGCCAACGAACCGCCGGCGGTGACCGCTGCAACCATCGCTGCACGCTGTAGTGCCGGCAGCCATCGTGCCGAAATTTTCTCGCCCAGCAATCGCGGGATGATAAACAGCACGGTCGCAGTGGTGACGACCGACGCGACAAGCCATCGCATCGAACCGGTCAGCCAGGGATGCATCGATTCGCCCGAATCGACGCTGGCCCAAAGTCCGATCGTGACCAGCGCGAAGGTGACCGCCAGGTGCCGCAGCCTGCCCTCCCCCGATTGTTCAGACAATTCCGCGATTGCCAAGGAAACCAGCGCCACGGCAACGATCGTCAACTGGATGACCGATGGTGCAACGCCTGTTGAAATCATGCCGATCGACACCAAGATGGCGCTGCCGGCGATCGCCAAGGCGACCGGCAAAGTCGACAGGATCAGCCGGCCGCGACCAGCCGTGGCGGCGCCTGTGATCAACCGTCGGCTCCAAGTCGAAACCCGCGCGATCAGCGGAAGCGAATGGGCGATCAGGGCTACGGCAAAAGCGGCCGCGATGCAAGCAACCATCGCCCGCTGTGGCCGTGTCGCGTCGTACTCCACTGCGACACGAATCGCCGCCAGGGAGGCAGCCGTGGCGAGCATACCGAAGGCCGACGGCCAGACCAGTTTTCGTCCGGCTCGCAGGTGGGTCGAAACGGCGACACCTACGTAGGCCACCAGACGCAGCGCCAACAGTGGGTCGGCGTGGATCGACGAAAAGGGAGTGGTTGCCACTACAAAATGAATCACCTCGCCGACCAAAGCGGCCAATAACGACCAGGAGAATTCGACATCGGGGACGGAAACGGCAGTAGACGCCCACTTTTCTTTCCGATCGGGCGTCATCGCCCGCCAGGCAATCGTCCAACCGGCAACCCAAGTGACGAGCACCGTCCACTTGACTGCCCAAGGATGACCGCTTCCAAATTGGTCGATCACCAAAATTCCCAGCACGATCGTCGCCCAACCCAACACGCGACTTGCGATCAGTTGGCGTGTCGGCGTGGAGCTGCGATTGGCCGCTACTGCGATCGTCAATCCCGCACAAACAGCTGCCGCGGTTCCGACCCAAGGCATCCAGGTGTTGGTGCCAAGGTTGCAGATGGCAATGGTGAACAGCATCAACGTTGTACTGATCAATCCTGTATGCCAAAAATCAACTTCGCCAGGTTGCAACCGATAGCGGACTAGTGATGCTGCCGCCGCAGCGCACCAGATCGTCAGCAATAGATCGGGAGCAGCACTGCTGGAAATCCATCCGCCGACATAAATCAACCAGGTCGCTTGGCCTGCCAGCAGCGTGATCCCTACCGGCCACGCCAATCGATTGCCAGCCGGAGTCAACGTGAGGCGTCCCCAGCACAGAGCCAACACCGCCGCCGCCGATACGATCACACTGGCTGGTCCAAAGACGACATCCAGTGCCGAAACGTTGAACAAGATTCGCACCATCACCAGCGTCGCCGACAACAGACCGGTCGCGGTGACAAGCAACAACGATCCTCTCACCGCCGGTGAAAACTCGTCTTGTTCCCGCCTGCGGAATAGTCCAGTGGAGACGGCAACCCAGGCCGCCGAGGCGATCGCGCCATATTGGATCCAAACGAACGGATGCGACACGCTGAATACCGGAACCAAGATCGCAGCGGCCGCCGGCGTGAGGATCGCGGAGGCTATCGCCGACGTTGGTTGACGATTTCTTTTCGCCACGATCCAGCATGCCGCCGCACCACCTAGCCACCATGCGGCGACCGAAACGGTGGGGACGGCTTGTGCCAGAAGGCGATTGCTGATCGGCATCAGCCAACCATAGGTCAGCAAGGTCGCCGACGCGGCGAAGATCATGACAGTCGAAACGAACGTGGGGTATTCGCCCGTTTGTGCAATCACAGCCCAGCGGTCGCGATTCGACGCAAGTTGGCGGAGCCCGATTGCACCTGCGACCGCGAGGGTTGTTGCGATGATCAGGCGAGTGGTCGGATCGATCTCGAACAGTCCCGTCAGATAACAGGGCAGCCAAACGATCATCGAGAGTGCCGTGGTGGTCGGCAGCAGGCTTTTCACCTCTGTCGAAACCCCCATGCCGTCTCGTTGGATCCAGGTTGCAACCATCGCCGCGATCGCGATCGCGGCCAAAGGTATAGCGAATCCCGATTCGACGGTGATCCACTCCGTTTCTGCTGCTTGCAGCAATCTGGTGACAAACAGCCACGCTGAACCTGCGGCAGCCAGGCCGATGGCCATGTTCGCGATCCAGCCGTCGATCATCTTTCCGGTTGCCGCGCGACGGCCAATGAATCGAAAACGCCGACGCAGCAGGCGTTGATCGATTTGCGAAAGCTCGCGAATGGCAAACCAGCACGCCGTAATCAGCCCCATCACGATCGCCCAACCCCAAACGGCGGGTCCGATTTTTGATACCGCGTCGGGAAAGAGAGTGTCGTTGAACCGGCCATAACCGACTGCCACCGCCGCGGCGACGGAAGTCAACTGGGCAGCTTGCACCAAACCGATCGATCGCACTGCCGTTGCTGCCCACAGGAAGACGGTGGCCGACAGCGCCAACACGATTGCCGATGTTGCCCAATCGTTTGCGGTCCAAACACAGCCGATCACTGCGGCAAAAGCGGCCGAGGCAACAGCGCCCGTCTGCCAATGGAATGCCGCGTCCATCATCGCACGCGTGGACAGCGGTTTGATTCGCGGAGCCAGTTCGCGAAGCAACATCAACGACGCGGAGGTGGCCAATGCGGTGAACATCCAAACGTCCAGTGACTGCAAAGGTTCGGGACCGAACAACTGCTGGGGACGAAACACCGAACACCAGGCGAGTCCGACCGCTACCACTGCCGCGATCGATACCTGTGCAAACCTGGATGCGGATACCACTGCCGCGACCGCTCCGCAGCTGAGTACGATCGTCACCGACCACCACGGTGCGATTGCCAACAGCTGTTTCGCGGATACCGCGCACACACCCGCGCTGATGATCGACACTCCGATCCAGAACAGTGCGGCGTATCCCATCCAGCGGCGCCGATCGGGATCGCGAATCAGTCCTGCCGCGGCCGAAACGACGGTCGCGACCAAGGCGGCGGCCAGCATGGCTTGGCCTCCGATCAGCCGATTCCAAAGCGGGATCGATTCCCACGCCACACCCGACATCCAAACATGGGATGATCCGATCGCGGCCAACCCGACTGGCAACGTCGACGCTGGCAGCCAGCGCGGCTGTCGCAGAATCCATCCGACGGCCAATCCGGCGATTGACAGCACCGCTGCCCAAGTCCACAACCACGACACGTCGACCATCGCTGCTGGCAGGATGGCCCAGCAGACAGCAAACAGCATCACGCAAGAAACCGCACCGGCCAGGCTTTGCGTTGCACTTTGTGCCGACGTCATCAGCGACCTTCCTGTCGCGGATAGGGCGATCAAGGCTGGAATCGACGCGATGGCGACCCGAAGCACCCCTTCCAATCCGTCACCATGAACTGCAAACACCGCGTAGCCGATCGCCACGGCCATGGAAAATCCGGCGACCGACATGGCCAACAGCCGACTGCGGCTTCCCACCACGCCAAGTTTTCCATCCCGCCGCCGCGACTTGATCATCCACGTCATCGCGACGACGATCGCTGCCGATCCGATCGAGACGAACCAGCCGGCACCCGCACCCAGTGTTCTTACCGCGGCGGGCATGAAAGGAATGATCGCCGCCGGGCCAGCAACGGAAATTGCGATCTGCCGCGCGTAGGGGCCGGTCAACGCTCGGCCTCCCAGCAACAACAACACGCTGTAGACGATGCCGGCTAAACCGATGGCCGCCAAGGTCACCGGATCGTTCAGCTGGACCGCGTCGACTCCCGTTCCAGCGGCCGCCAAACCCGCCAGCACGCTCAACGGCACCAGCAAGGTGGCGATGATCAACACCGCGCGACTGGTGTGTCGCAAACGCCATCGCGCAAGCGTGTACAGGCCGGCGGCGTAAATCGCCGTGTTGGCCCCCAAGAAAATCAACGAAGGAATGACTCGGTGAGTATCGATCAGTGTTTTCCAAAGACTGATCACCAACCCGATCGAGCAGACAACGATCAACATTCCGGCGACCAGTTCTCCCCAGCGGATGTTGTGCGCCGCCAGGAAAGATTGAATCACCTCTGATCGAGACAGCACGGGAGGTTGATCTTGGGCAGCAGGTACCGGCGGCGCGGCCATTGCAGGTTGCGATGGCATCATCACAGGTTCGTCCGACTCCGCAGCAGGCTCGGCAAGTTTTGCCAAGATCGGTGTTTCTTCGGTTGTCGCGATCGGTTGTGGCGCCGGTGCCTGTGGAGCAGCCGCCGTGGTTTCGCGATCGACGGCTGGCTTTTCGACGGTTGATGATTTGACAGTCGATTCAAGGGGATGAATCGTTGCGGTGGTCTGTCCGAATTGGAGATTTCGCAGCTGGTTGCAAAGGTCGGCAGCTTGTTCTTGGTCGATCAGCCCCGCCTGCAACATGCGGTGGATCACACGGTAGCCGGCGGCGATATCCTCTTGCCCGCCGCGCTGTTGTGGGAGTGTTGTTTTGGGTTGACCGGTGATGGCGGAAAAAATCGCCTTCAACACGACCCAGCTTCCATGGCCGACCAGGATCGTGAATACCCAGAGAAAAAAGAGTCCCAATAGTATTTCCATCAGAAATTCTCGTTGTCCTCTGCTAGTTCTCCGGTCGGCCAGTTTTGATCTTCGGGTAGCGAAACCCGACGGTCGGGGCAAACCGCGACCTCCCTCTCAGAGCCCGTTGGGGCAGCACCGCCGCGCAGCTGGCCATCAGCTACTGCAACTGTGGGTTGGGCTTGGCGTGTAAACTGCACAGACCCCTCGGAATAAGCCGCGAAAGCCTCCTTTTCGGTCATGGCTATACTGACAAAATGAATGAATCCACCGACCCCGGCAGGACGCTGCCCGCCGCTGACGGTCCTCGGCAAGGCTGTGACGAATCACTGGAAGAGGTGATGGCCGAGTATTTGGAGCGAATCGAGGCGGGAGAAACGCCCAATCCGGCTCAATACCTACGAGCCTACCCGCAGCACGAGGACGAACTGAAGAGTTTTTTTCGGAACCATCATTGGTTGGGTGAGACGCCTGCGCCCGACACTGTCTCGCTGGTCGGCGCCCAGATCGGACCCTACCAGATCGAATCCGAAATCGCTCGCGGAGGCATGGGAGTCGTCTATCGGGCAAAACAGGCAGGCTTGGAACGTCGCGTGGCGCTGAAATTGATCAGCAGCGGCGTGTTGGCCGGCGTTGAAGAACGACGGCGGTTTCGCATCGAGGCGGAAGCGGCTGCCCGGCTGCATCATCCCGGCATTATCGCGATTCACGAGATCGGTTCGTGGCAAGGTTACGAATACTTTTCGATGACCTTAGTCGACGGTCCAACACTTCAAAGACGAGTCGATGAAGGGACGTTTGACGACGATGAAGCGGCACGTCTGGTTCGTGACGTGGCTCGCGCGGTTGCTTACGCGCATCAGGCGGGGATCGTTCATCGCGACCTGAAACCCGAAAACGTTTTGGTCAGCGAGGATGGCCGGCCCCTGGTGACCGATTTTGGTTTGGCCAAGTGGCACCGCGAGGGAACGATGATCACCCGTACCGGTCAAGTGTTGGGGACGCCGCACTACATGAGCCCCGAACAGGCTTGTGGCCGGGGCGATGGTGATGCGGCAACCGACATCTATTCGCTGGGAGCGATTCTTTACGCACTGATCACCGGCAGGCCGCCTCATGGTGGGGCGTCGGCAGCCGAGGTTCTGCGGAGCGTTCTGCAAGACGAACCGGAATCGCCGCGACAGATTCGCCGCGACGTGCCCGCCGATCTGGAAAACATCTGCCTCAAAGCGATGCGTTATCAACCCACCGATCGATACGTATCGGCCGCAGCGTTGGCGGACGATCTGCAGTGCTACCTGTCGGGTGAAACGACCAGTGCCGCCGGCAGCGGGTTGTTGGATCGGATGGCTCGCGAGATACGTCGTGACCAACATCAGGACTACTTCGAGAATTGGGGGCGAACGCTGGCCCGAATCGGCGCGATCATCTTCGTCGCCCACGCCGTCATCTTTGCCCTGTCCAAAACCTCGCTGCCCGATTGGGGCGTCTACTGGCTACCCCGTGCGGCGATGTTGGCGGCCATTTTTGGGGCGATCTACTACGCTCGCGAAGGAGCCTTGTTGCCGCGAACCGTTGCCGAACGTCCCGTGTGGTCGATCTGGCTTGGCTATCTGGCCACCTTGGCTGTGATGAACGTCCTGCTGTTGATGGGTGGATTCAATCAGATGTCGTTGATTCCGGTCGCGTCGGCGCTAAGCGGCTTTGGTTTCATCGCCATGGCTGGTCACGTCTGGGGCGGTTCCGCCCTGTTTGGATTGGGGTTTCTTGCCTTGGCGATTCTGACCTCCCATTTTACCCAGGCCGCACCGCTGCTCTTTGGCGCGATGTGGCTGGCCAGCCTGCTGGGTCTGGCAAGGCACTATCGGTCTCGGACGGCCGAATGAGTCGGATCCGCCGTCTTGAGGATGCGGGAAACCGGATATTCGGCATATTCGGCAGCGCGATCACATCTCGGCCTCAGGCGGCCGAAGAAACCAGCACGGATGTCACTGCGCAGCGTCGCAGTTTCACGGATAGAGAGTGAATGGGTTTTTCAACAACGGTTTTGCACATGCGCTGGATCATCACACTGACCCTTCTTGTCGGATGTGCCGGTGTGGCACCGGCACATCACCCGGAACGTAAGCACCAGCGCGTCCATCCATACTACGACTTGATCGGTCCGCTGGGAAACCAGCTGCCGCCATCGTATCGGCGAACTTACAACCGGCCGACCAACCTGGGCGGCAAGATCGCTTATTGGATCGCGCCCAGCAGCCAGGAAGCGATGGCGTGGCACGACGCAACCCATCGGTGCGCCTACAAAAACAATCGACCGCGAATCGAAAAACACTACTTCTACCCCAAGCCCTGGGAATCGCTTCGCATCGGTGCCCGGCCCCGGACGACCACTGCCGTGGAAACGGCGATGGATGGGCTGCAACCCTATCCGGCATCGGAGACAACCGAGCTGGAACCGGTATCGGTCGAACCTCTGTCGGCCGACGGAGCGTTGATCGAGGAGTAGTTCGTCGACCAGCTTCCCGAACTGGCTACGAATTGGCAGACCCTCGAAGCGATTTTGGAAAAATCGCCGACGGTTGATTTAAAAATATTTCTAGAACCGTCAAAGTTTACCTAGCCGGTCTCCGATAACAGTCACTGGACGAGGTCTTCTCGATCGTTGATCGCTCCCGATCTCCGCCGAAGCCGCTACGGTTTCGCGGAAAATCAGGCTCCGATCGACGGTAGCGAAGATTTTGTGAGGGGGGCTTCCACATTGGGCTCGTACGGGAATCACACCAGGCCGCTTCGTCAGCGGTCGGATGGACGGTGTGTTTCACGGCGGCACGACTCAGGAAGTCCAGAGCATGAACCGCTCGCTGTTTCGAATCACTGCGCACGTGCAACTGGTGATCGCCATCTTGTTGGCGACCGGCTGCACGCCGACTCAGCCATTTTTTGTCAACGAATCGCCCGATCTTCAGTATTACCTGAATTCGGCGACGTCGATCGAAGATCCCGACGTCGAAGTGGAGAGTTTGGCCGAGACGACTCAGTCTGCGCGCCCGCTTAGCATCAGCAACCACGAATACCAGTTCTGGGATCTGACGCTGGAGGAATGTGTTTCCATCGCCCTCCAAAATGCCAAGTTCTTTGTGACCACCAGCGGAAACTCCGAGTTCCGACAGAACATTGCCGCCCAGTTCACCAGCGGTACGGCCGATCAGTTCGGCAGCATCTACGACGTTGCGATTCAACAGTCGACGACGCAATCGATTCCTCTGACGATCGACGGCAACGGCAACCGGGTACTGCCTCGAGGCGTGCTGCGTGCCAACCAGGTGGGCGGCGTGGAAGACGCACTTGCCGAGTTTGATGCCCAGGCCAGTGCCTTCATCAACCTCAGCACCACCGATCGACCTCGCAACGCGACGCAAGACAACGTTGTGAACCCGGTGATTTCGACCGCCACCGATACCACTCAACAATCCGCCATCAGCAAACGGTTGCCCACCGGCGGCGTGGTAACGGCGCGTCAACAGATCATTTACTCGCGCAACAACACTCCCACGGCCCGGAGCATTCCCCCTGGTATTCGCGCTGTACCCAGCGATTGGACCGCCATCCTGGAAGCTCAGATTCAACACCCGCTGATGCGGAACCGCGGAACGTTGGTGAACCGGATTCCGGTCGTGCTGGCAAGCCTGAACGAAGACTTGGCGACCACCGATTTCGAAATTCAGATCCGCAACCTGGTTCGCGACGTCGAAAGTGCCTACTGGGATCTGTATGTCGCGTACCGCAATGTGTCGACGCGAATCGTCGCCCGCAACAGCGCGATGGCGACCGCCCAATTCGCTCGGTTGCAGATGGAACAGGGCACGGGGAATCTGCAGGACTTGTCCCAAGCAGTGGGGCAGTACTACCAGATTCGCAGCCAGTTGGAAGGAGCACTTTCGGGTTCGAACCTTCCGGGCGACGATCGATTTGGCGTGTACGGCCGCGAACGAGCGCTTCGCGAACTGCTTGGATTGGCGGCGACCGACGGACGGCTGATTCGGCCGATCCAGGAACCATCGATTGCCCGTGTCGAATTTGACTGGGATGAGAGCGTTGCTCAGATGTTGTACCTGAGTCCTGAACTGCGCAGCAAAAAGATCCGAATCAAACAGTCCGAGCTGGAACTGATTTCCGCAAAGAATCAGATCCTGCCCGACGTCAACATCTCGCTGTTGTATCGGGCAGTGGGAGTCGGCGATACGCTGGGTCCGCCGCGGCGGCGCAACAACAGCATCGGCGACGGCGTGGTCAATCCAGCCAACACCAATCCTTTCCTGGGGAGCAGCGCCCTGGGCGAATTGACCGGCGGGGGTTACCAAGAAGGTGCCATCCGGCTGGAAATCACACCGCCTGCTGTCGGTGCACGCCGCGAACTGGCTCGAATCCGCCGAGCACAGTTGGGGCTGCTTCGCGAAGAAGGATTCCTGCAAGAATCCGAACGGCTGCTGGTCAGCCAGCTCAGCGATGCCGTGGCCAAAGCGGCAACCCATTTCCAGCAATTGCAGACCAACGCCCAAAGTTGGCAAGCATCGGAAGAAGAGGTGAAGGTCCGCTTAGCCGAATTCACTGGCGGACGCAGTGACTTCAACTTGGTGCTGCAAAGTCAACAGCGGCGAGCCGAGGCGCAGATCGGTTACTATCGGGCGCTGGGGGAATACAACAAGTCGATCAACTACGTCGACTACTTGAAGGGCACGATGCTTGCCAACAGCAACATCACGCTCGCCGAAGGCCCCTGGAATAAGAAAGCCTACTGGGACGCCTTGGAACGAGCTCGTGAGCGAAGCGCCGGGAAGAAACTGCAGTACGGCGTGACCCGTCCCGGAGTGGTTCGTCGCGGTCCGGTTCAAGATGCCCAGTCAGCCATCATCGGAAGCGGCACGCACAGCCAATTCGTGCCTCCCGACGGAGCCACCTTGGAAGGTTTGGGCTTGGAGCCGCATCGCGATTCGATCGAGGTGGATGACCAGCCCCTTAGCGAAATGGGTTCGCCCGTGGAAATGTTGGACATTGGCCCCACCATGGAGCCGATCGCGCCGGGCAGCACCCAAGCGGAATCGGCCGAAGCGATCACGCCGCCAGTTCCGGATGACATTCCTGATGCCAATACGCGAATCCTAAGGCGGCTGGACGTGCCCGATCCCGGACAGGTCGAACCGATGGCTTATCAAAACGAGATCGACGTCAGCCATTCGCCGCAGCCTGTACGCCGAGTTCCCGTCCCTTCGGGGCCATGATTTCACACCAGTATTCCTAAGGGCGGAGGCTCTGCGAGGGTTGCCCAACGCGTCGGGATGATCAACCCTCGTACACGAACAGCTCGAGATCGCTGCAAGGCGGCTCGAGCTTTTCGTCGTTTTCCGTCGGCGACTTCTCCGAAGTCGCTGCGTTTGCACGTAGCCAGTTCGGAGAACTGGCCGACAGTCGGCTACTTCTCCGAAGTCGCTACGTTTGCTCGTAGCCAGTTCGGAGAACTGGCCGACAGTCGGCGGCTTCTCCGAAGTCGCTACGTTTGCTCGTAGCCAGTTCGGAGAACTGGCCGACAGTCGGCAACTTCTCCGAAGTTGCTGCGGTCAGTTTGGAAAACTTTCCCCGCCGCAAGTCACGACCGGGACGGTCGCGCTACGAACCACTAATCGTCGCCCTTGATCTTCAACAGCTGCTTTTTCATCTTCGCAAATACTTCTGGATTTGCCTTGGCTACGTTGCTGGTTTCGCCTGGATCTTTTTCCAGATCGACCAGCATCCACGGCTCGGCGAACGGTTTGCCTTTGGGTTGCTGGCGGCCGCCGCTGCCGTTACCGGCAATCAGTTTCCAACGCCCGTCGCGAATGGCAAACATCCCGCTGGCGGAATGGCAAATCAGGGGCGGCCGATCGAAATCAGCCGACGGGTCATCCAGAAGCGATGCGAAGCTCACCGAATCGGGGCCAGCCGCAGCGGGCAGTTGGGCGTCGACCACTTCCGCGAGCGTCGCCATCACGTCGACCAGCCCGACGACGCGATCCACGCGGCTTCCGCCGTGAGCCCCGCCAGGCAAACGCACAAAGAACGGAACCCGGTGGCCCGCTTCCCAAATGTCGGCCTTGGTACCACGCCAGTTTGCGTTGGCCGTGTGATGTTTGGCGCGATAACCTTGAACTGAAGAGTCTTCGACGTGGTCTTGGACACCTTCGTCCAACCGGTACATGAACGATCCGTTGTCGCTGGTCACGATCAAAAGGGTTCGATCAATGACCCCACTTGTTTCCAGCGAATCGATCACTCGTCCAATCACCGCATCGACCTGTCGCAGAAAATCGCCGTAGGGACCAAGCTTGGTGCTGCCGGCGAACTGGTCGGCGGGAAGGACAGGCTTGTGGGGCGCGGTCAGCGGAAAATACAGAAAAGTCGGCCGCTGTGCCCCTTTCATTTTGGTGATCACGTCGACCGCTTCATCGGCCAGCCGGTCCAGGCAACCTTGCATGTCAAAGTCGACCGCGCGAGGACCTTGTCGCGTGAAAGGTGGGAACGACCGTTGCGGCTGCGAGACCGTTTGGCTGGTCGTCGCATTGCCGCTGTCAAAATAGACGTAAGGTGGGAAATCCAACGAGGCGGGAATGATGAACGAGCGGTCAAAACCGACGCTGCCCGGATGATGCGAAAGTGTTTTGCCAAGGTCCAGTTCGTTCGGACCGCCGTGGAGCCCAAGTCCCAAATGCCACTTGCCCACGATCGCGGTGTGATAACCGACTTCGCGCAGAACGCTGCCAAGCGTCGGCCTGCTCTCTTCGATCAACGGAGCGCCGTAACCATTCTGCACGCCACGCTTCAATCGCGTCCGCCAACAATACCTTCCCGTCAGCAAGCCGTATCGAGTGGGAGTGCATACCGCCGACGGTGTGTGGGCATCGGTGAAGGTGATTCCTTCGGCAGCAAGTTTTGCAAAAGCGGGTGTGGGAATCGTCGACTGGGGATTCAGCGGCGAAACGTCTCCGTAACCCAAATCGTCGGCCATCACCAAAACGATGTGAGGCAAGTCCTGCGGAGATTTTGCATCACCGGTAACCGGCAGCAGAAAGCAGAGCGCCAAAGCCAGGCAGGATCGGGAGTACAGCGGCGGCATTTGCGAAAGTCCCAGTGGAAGGTCGTTGTGGTACGGCCTCCGAACTTAGGTCGACTTTCGGGCACATGCAAGCGTCCCACCGGCAGGACGGCGCCGATATCATGGCAGTCGGCTACGGCGACGGCGTTTCCGCGTACTCTTTTCGCAGGCGTTGAAGCGACCTGTCCAAACCGTCATGCCAGTTCGATCCAGCCGAAACATACTGCTGGCGTCTTTTGTTCATCGGCAGCATCGCCTCGCCCCACAGACGCCTCATTTCGAGATATTCTTCGGAACCTTCCGGCGGTAGGCCTTGCTGGAACAATTCCAGCGAACGTCGCGTCGCCAAATCGATGTACCGATCCGCGCGGTATTGTTCGACCGGAATCCAATGAACCTCGTGCGCGACAATTTCACCCAAGAAGGCTTTGTAGCTCAGGCTCCAGGGTTCTTTCTGGTAAAGCCGCCACTGCCCGATCAATCCGATTCGCATCGATTCATAGCGCAACTGCCGCGACGGAAACTTGTGGACCAGTTCGGCGAGTTCGGGAGTCGGCCCGTGACGCTCGGTCAATCGAATCAGTGCCGTTGCCACTTTCAATTCCGAGTAATAAGCAGTGTTTTTGATGAAAAAAAAGTCACCCTGTCCTTGGACGATCCCCTGACGAATCTTCGTCGACCACTTCAGCAAAACTTCAATGCCTTTGCATTGCAGCTGATAAGCTTGCTGGGGGCTCGCTAGCTGGCTGAGTTTTTGGGCTTGAGGGTCCTGGATCAAGCCGGGGGAGTCAAACCGCAGGTACTGCGCGATGTCATCCCAGCTGACATGGGCCCCCAGTGTTTCGTCGGCGAGCTCTTCTTGCAAACTTTCCAAATGATCGTCGACCGTCAGCTCTTCATCGAACAGCAGTGTGCCAGTTCCTGGCTGCACGTTGACCATCATCAGCTTCCACTTTGACGGTACTCTTTGTTCGATGTTCAAGACCGCCTGGTCGTTGATCGCCAACATTTCCCGCCGCCACTCGGTCATTTTGGCGGGAGTCGTCAGGTAGCGATTCGCGGAAACGATCGTGATGGGGATCAGTATTGCCAGCACCGTGTATCCGACGACACGCCAGTGAAAGCCTGAATCGATTCTTCCGGCCAACCATCGGCCCGATAGACGCCAGCTGGCAAACAGCAACACGGGCGTCACCAGCGCGATGCACCAGACGTAGGGAAAGTAGATGCTAAACAGCAGCAGGAGTAGGAAACAAGCGAACAGCGTGTAGGACGGCGCGGCAAAGAATGTCAGGGTCGGACGCTGCATCCACATTCCCACCAGTTGGCCAAAACCGAAACAGACGATCAGCACGATCGGAAGTATTCGCGCCTGGTTTGCGACGTAAGAACCGCTGGGAGTTGGCGTCAGAAAGATACACGCGGTAGCCAATCCGACGAGCACCGTGATCAGCACGGCGGGAAACAACAGCCGAGTCCACCAGATTCGCGTGGGCGATATTCCGCGATCAGCAAAGAAGTCGCAGCGGCGTCTCAGGTTGTCGCCGTAAAACGACAATCCGCCCAGCCAACTTGCACCCAGCGCGACCACCAGAGGTGAGAGTGACCAAAGTGCCCCCAGCACGTGGTAGGGCCTGGAACGATCGCCGGCAACCAGTTGGCTGATCGGATAAAGCATCAAGAAAAACGCGATCACGCACGAAAGTAGCAAACTGGGTAGCAGCATCTGGCGCTGTTGTTGCCAAAGCAATGCACCGGTTATCGACGGACGACCCATGCCGATTCTGGCCGGCGGTCGATAAGGACCCTGCGCCCGATGCGCTCGCACCAGCGGTGTAATCCGCTTGCCCTGCTTCTGCGTCAGCCGCCGGCGACCGAGCAGCCGTTGTGCGGCCCAGACCGCCACAAGCCCAATCATTCCAGCGATGATCAACTTCAGCAGCTCAGCCGGCGATACGCCCCATTGGCTCGGATAACGCTCTCGTGTCAACCAATGTCCGACGTCCAGGGCGATCGCGTTCAACACCGCAACGACCGGGATCAATACGATCAACGCCGTGACCGGCGATCGAAACAGGTAGGCGGTTGCAAACCCGGATGACAATAACAACACGCTGAAGAAAATCAGGTGCAGCACCCCGGTGATCGACAACAAATCTTGCGAAAACCCCGGCAGGTTGCCCATTGAAGGCATCACCACCATCGCCAGCATGGCCGAAGCGATCACCCAGGCCACTGCGACAAACGCCAAGCCCGCCAGAAACTTCGAATCCACGATCTTCTGCCAGCTTACCGGCAGCGTTCGCAGCCAGCTGAGCGTGCCGCTTTCTTCTTCACTGCCGACCAGCAGCGCCGGCGCCCCGAGCGCGATCAGATTGGGCATCAATATCCAAATCGATACAAACAGATCGGCTCGGCGGCTGCCGGCAGGCGACACCACATCCCACAGCACCACCAGAAGATTCAAGACAACAATTGCGACGATCACCGCGATCAACAGCGGCTTGATCGTGATGGCGTCTTTCCACAACAGTCTCCTTATCATCATGATTGCTCGCTCCCTGCCGCCATCGAAAGGTCGGCCGACGATCGCTGGTCGGAAGAATACTGCTCCGGGCGCTGCGCCCGGGAGTCGCAAACGGCGACAAAAACTTCTTCCAACGTTGCCCGCTCCGAAGACAGGTTGGTGACACCGCTTGATTCGTCGTAACCACTGGCCCAGTCGTCAGGAAGGTCTTGCACCACCCACCGCAATTGTCTGGCGTTTCGTGACTCGGTCAAAACATTGCCCGGCGGCAGCGCCGCAGTCGCCGCGGGATCATCCAGAGTTGCGGTGACGATCGACGTGGTACGTTTCAATTCCTCAAGAGGCTGGACAAGTTTCAATCTTCCTTGATGCAGAATCGCGACCCAATCGGCCACACGTTCCACCTCGGAGATCTGATGGCTGCTCAGTAGTACGGTTCGTCCCAATGCCGCACGGTCCACCATCGATTCAAGAAATTGACGTCGAACCATCGGGTCAAGCCCGCTGGTTGGTTCGTCCAAAATCAATAGCTGCGGGTCGTGCGACGTGGCAAGCGCCAAAGCGACCTTGGCTCGTTGGCCCTTGCTAAGATCCTTCAAGCGGATGCCTGTTGGGATGTCAAAGACCGCGGTCAATTCCAAATAGCGGTTGGGGAAGCCGGGGTCGTAGAAAGCCGATGCAAACCAACCGATCTCTTCGGCCGTCATCCATTCATAGAGCGCCGGCGAATCGGAGACGTAACCGATCAATTGACGGATTTCCAAGCCCGCCGTATCACAGTTCTGGCCCAACACCGTCGCCTGACCCGAATCGGGTTTGGTAAACCCGGTCAAGATTCGGATCATCGTCGTCTTGCCCGCGCCGTTTTCGCCCAGCAGTGCAAACACGACTCCCGGCGGGATCTCCAGGTTGACGTGATCCAACGCCGTAACCCGTCCAAACCGCTTGCATACGTTTTGAAGTGTGATGACCGGTTGTTCGTCCATTTCCAAGCCTGCAAAGAAAAGTGTTGGATCGATCGGAGAAGGTTTTGTGTCAGGAAGCTTCTGGTTCGGAGGCAGCCGCTTGCTCCGGTTGCCCGTTGGATGCAGCCGCTTGAGCGGTGAGTTCGGATTCAAACAACTCTCGCAAGTCGTCGGCTGTCATGCCGCCAGCCAGGGCATCGGCCAGCGCTTGACGCACCCCCTGGGCAACCAGGCTGTTGCGAGCCTGGGTACAACGGCTCATCGAGTCGCGGCGGACGACCATGCCCCGACCTCGAAGGGATTCGAGCACCCGGTCGGATTGAAGTTGTTGGTAGGCGCGGGCGATGGTGTTCGGGTTGATGGCCAGTTCCGACGCCAACTGCCGGACACTGGGAACCATCTGGCCGCCGACCAAAACCCCGTCAGCAACCGCCAGCTTGACCTGCCGAACAATCTGCTCGTAAATCGGCACGTCACCGGAAGGATCCACGGAAAAAAACATCAAATGAGCACCTCACTTAAGTGTACTGGTGGAATGGTACACCGAGACAGGAAAGGTGTCAAGTGGCTGGAAGCGCGTGTTGGAGGGCAGGCAGGCTCATCGGACTTGGGATTCCGCTGGGGCCTTCGGGTAGCGAAACTCGCCAACGCTTTCGGCGGGCCGAGATTCACCGAAAGTCTTGGCGACTTTCGCTACCCACCGAGAAGCGATTCATTTAGGCTTCCTGGATGAACTTTCTCAGTCACGCCGTTCCCTATTTGGACACGCCTCTGTTTGCGGTTGCCACTGGCGTGCCGGATTGGTTGAGCGTGGTGGATCGGCGGATTCGGGCGCGTCGAAAGTTGGCCGTTGAATTTTTGGACGATGAGGATTCGGCCCTGGCAACGGTTGCCGCCGGCGTGATCCGTCATATCGAAGATGACCGCTGGTTCCATGGTACCCGCGCCTTTGTCGAAACGAACATGCAGCTGGCGATCGAGTTGCGAGACCTGCTGCCGGGCGATGCCGGTTTTCGTCCCACCTTTGTCGGGCACATCTTGATTGAGATGCTGTTGGATTCGTTTTGGTTGCGAGACGATCCGAAGTTGGGCCAGCGGTACTACGATTGCTTTCAGGCGGAAACTTCGGTGTTGATTCAGCGCTGTGTCAACGCGATCACCGGCAAGCCGACCGGCCAGCTGTCGACCGTGATTGATCGGTTTGTCGAGTCCAAATTCCTTTACGACTATTTGGACGATCAAAAACTGCTTTGGCGGATCAACCGCGTGTGTAGCCGCGTCGGTTTGCCCGCTCTTCCGCCGGCTGTTGGTGGGTGGCTGCCACGAGCCGCCAAATTGGTAGAATCACGTCGTGGGCAACTGTTGATGTCCCCAGATCCGTCTTCTCCATTTTCTAGACTTCTGACGAAATAGCCTTAAACGAGACGATTCAACCATGAAATATGGAATGAACTTGCTGTTGTGGACCGGCGAGGTTACCGACGAGATGTTGCCGACGTGTGAGCAACTGAAGGCGGCTGGATACGACGGCGTGGAAATCCCGATGTTCAATCTTGATTTGGACTACGCCGCGCTGGG
This sequence comes from Rubripirellula sp., assembly GCA_965222745.1. Taxonomy (GTDB): domain Bacteria; phylum Planctomycetota; class Planctomycetia; order Pirellulales; family Pirellulaceae; genus CBDCUW01. The sequence continues at coordinate 1,982,706 of CBDCUW010000005.1, read as the reverse complement.
CCAGCAGTTGGACGCAATGGGCCTGGCTCGTACCGCCGTGACGATTCGTGGCGAAGATGACAATCCGATTTCGCCCGATCCGACTGTGCGAGCCAAGGGGGTGGCGCTGACCAAGCAGACGCTGGATTGTTGTGCGGCGGCGGGGGTGGAAACGCTGGTTGGCCCCTATCACTCGGCACTCGGTTACTTCAGCGGTGCCGGCCCGACCGACGACGAATGGCAATGGGGTGTCGAAAGCATGCGGGAAGTGGCCGATCATGCCGAAAAGGTGGGGGTGAGACTTGGCGTCGAAGCGCTCAACCGTTTCGAGTGTTACTTTTTGAACACCCACGCCGATTCCACTCGGTTTGTACGGGAGGTCGACCGCCCTGCCTGTGGAATGATGTACGACACCTTCCACAGCAACATCGAGGAAAAAAATGTGACTGAGGCGGTCAAGGCGGGCGGCGACAAGCTGTTCCACATTCACATCAGCGAAAATGATCGCAGCACACCGGGACAGGGAGCGGTTCGCTGGGACGAAAATTTTGACGCCATCACCAGTGCCGGATACAACGGCTGGCTGGTGATCGAAGCCTTTGGGTTGGCGCTTCCCGAAATCGCCGCCGCCACCAAAATCTGGCGGCGGATGTACACCGACGAAATCACGTTGGCCACCGAGGGCTTGAAGTTCATGAAAGACGAAATTGCCAAGCGTTCGTAGTTCCACCCTCCTTTTGCCCATCATGACTGATTTGCCAAGTGACGATTCGCCCGGCGGGACGGTAGTGTTCCTGTCGGGCGATTTGATTTTTGCCTCCCGCGTCAAAGGTGCCGCGATGCAGGCCGGGCGAGAGTTCTGCCTGAGTGGCTCGCTGCCCGAAACAGAAACCGAATCGATTCGGTTTGTTGTGTTGGATCTGTCGACGCGCGGCAGTCGGATAGACGAAATCGTCAAGCAATGCGTCCAGCGTTGTCCGCAAGCGCGGCTCATCGCCTATGGCCCCCATGTGCAAGTGGTCAAGTTGGCCGCCGCTCGAGAGGCGGGGATACCGACCGTGATGACCAAAGGCCAATTCGACGCGAAATTGCCAACGTTGTTCCGCTAGGTAGACCGCACGCCATGCCGGCCAGTTTTCCAAACTGGATGCGTAGCGACTTCGGAGAAGTCGCCGACTGGGCTACGGATCGCGTCGCAGATCGCCTTCGTAGGAAGTTCTTTTGGCGGCAAAATGAGCCCGCCACGCTTTTTCGTCGTAGCTGTAATTCGCCCCTGGTTCAATTTTGGTCAGCAGGGCCAAAACCGATGGATTGGTCTTTTCGGTGGTGATCACCGTCTTCTTGCCACCCGTGGAGAAAGAGCCGCTGCCGTTTTGTGTGAACCCTGCTTGGGTTCCCGCACCCGGCGCGACTTCTTTCGTATGTTTGGTCACTAGCGCCTCGGTGTAGGTCAGCGCCAATTCCGGATCCGGAAACCAGCTGAGGGCGCGAGCCGCTTTGTTGACCCGCTTGTTGTCGTTGGATTTCAACATCGGCAGGTAGGTTGCCACCGCGGAACTGGAGCCGTAATCCTGCAGCTGTTCCAGCGCCGCCTCGCGAACGATTTCATCGGGTTCGTCGATGCCCGCTTCGACCAGCGCTTTGACCGATTCGCCGTTTTTGAATCGGCCCAACAGCTTGACCCACAGCATCCGCAATTGGCGACTTTGCGTTCGTTTTCCGCGCGAGTTCTTGAGTTGCTGTGCGACGGCGCTGGCTGCTAACGGATCTTCGATCGCGGTCAGTGTTTCCAACGCTTCACCACTTTTGGAAGAACCGCGCAACACGACTGCGGTCAATCGTCCAACTTCTTTGACCCACCGCTTCGCCTTTTCGTCGGTTTCGTCTTCGATACTTCCCCGCGCCACCGCTTCGGGAAGTTGCCACTTGCCGCGATGCAGAATCATGCCGCGGCGGCGCATCAAGTCTGCCGTGCGCACCCACTGCCCCTTGTCCTTGATGTAACCCAACGAGGCGCGTGCTTCGGCGTGATCGGGATCCAATTCGACTGCCCGGCGCATGTGAAAGCGTTTGTAATGATCGGCATCACCAGGAAAGTTCTTTGCTTTGACGCACCAGATTGCCAACTGGTAATGAAGCTCGGCATCCTCGCCCGCCTTGGCTGCCCGCTCCTCGTAGGGGGAGAGACGTTCCGACACTACCACCCGCCGGACTCGGTTTTCTGGGACGGCGATCCGCAAATCGTCATCGATCTGGACGATGACCACCTTCTGCTCGCTCAGCCGCTGCACTTTGCCAGTCAAGTGTCCGCCGCCGGAGAGTTCCACGGTGTCGGCAAGGGCCGTGCTTCCAAGCAGGGCCACGCTGAAGCTGAAAAAGAAGATCGACCGATTCATCGCTGAGCCTAAAAAACCGCGAGAAAAAGTGGGATCAGAAAAGGAGCCCTTTCTGTAAGTCTAACTCGTTGCAGAGCGAGCGGCAGACGCGTTGGATGAAACTGCCAGCTTCCATTTGGTGCCACCCACCCACCTAAGCAGCTTCCATTTGGTGCCACCCACCTAAGGAGCTTCCATTTGGTGCCACCCACCAATCAAATGCAATCAAATTGGTGCCACCCACCAATTGACTTGCAATCAGCCAAAACGGGCGGTGGGCCGCAGAATGGCTGGCGCAACCAGAGATTCCTGCCGATAACGATACTTGACTAATTAGATCAAGTTAATACGATTTCAGGGTAATTGCCTGTTTTGCAGGAATTCGCCGACTTGGGACAAGTCGGCTCACGATGGAATTTCGTCATGTCCGCACTCCACCACCAGCCCTCGCCTGCTCCGATGTGCAAATCCCCCTCCGAGAGTGGTTCACCGAGCAGCTCAGCTCGTCAACAGGCCGGAATGGCTCCGCCACTGAAGGTCGTTTCTCCTGAGCAGGACGAAACGCGAGGGGCGCTCGCTGCGGACCCACCGCTTTACCCGACTGACGATCTGTTGGAGGAACTCCGTCGCGAAAGTGAACAATTGGAGTCGGCGACGCCGGAGGAGATCTTGCGGTACGCGGTCGACAGGTTTGCGCCTCGTTTCACGATGGCCACCGCCTTTGGTCCGGAAGGGATGACGATCATTCACATGTTGGCAAAGATCGCGCCGGAGACTCCGATCTTCAATTTGGAAACCGGATATCAATTTCCCGAAACGTTGGAGCTGCGCGAGAAAGTCAAGGAGCGTTACGGGATCGAAGTTGAATACAAGTATCCCGACACAAGTGTGGAAGAGTACGAGGCGGCCAACGGCGGTCCGTTGTACAAGACGAATCCCAATCAATGTTGTTTTGATCGCAAGTTAAGGGTGTTGCACGAGGCGGCGAAGGGGCAGCACGCTTGGGCCAGCGCAATCCGTCGTGATCAAAGTCCCGATCGTGCCCGAGCGCCGATCGTCGGATGGGATCGCAAGTTTCAGTTGGTCAAGGTCAGCCCGCTTGCCAACTGGACCAAGAAGGACGTTTGGTCGCTGATCACTTCCGAAAACATCCCTTACAACCCGTTGCACGATCGTGGTTATCCCAGTGTGGGTTGTTGGCCTTGCACTCGTGCTGTGTTGGCGGGCGAGGATGAGCGTGCCGGTCGCTGGAGCGGGTTTCAGAAAACCGAATGCGGCTTGCACTCTTCGTAAGTTCGCTCGTAGGGAGGTTTCGGACCGGATGCAGATCTCGGCGCGAGTTCATTACGCGGCGCTAGCGATGTTGGAGCTGGCGATGCGCGGCGAAGAGGCAGGGCCGGTGGCGGTTCGCGAGATCACCGATCGACACGGCATTCCCGGTCCGTTTCTGGTTCAAATTCTTCGTACGCTGCGGGCCGCCGGTTGGGTACAAAGCGTGCGCGGCAGCCAGGGAGGATACCGGTTGTCGGCCGACCCGTCGAAGCTCACTCTGTTGGACATTGCCGAAGCGGTCGGCTGTCAGGACAGTGGATGTCAAACGGAGGCAACGGCCACCCCCGCCGATGAAACGTTGCAATCGTTCTGGGACGAAGCAACCGAGGCCTCACGAACTGTACTTGCCCGCGCGCGGCTCAGTGACCTGGTCGAACGATGTCGTCACGGCGACGCAACGATGTTTTACATCTAGCAGCGTGCTAACTTTCGCGGTCGGCGATGCGGCGCATTCGGCTTTGGTATTCGGAAAGGCCGTGGAGGGCGTGGTAGAGCACGCCGCATTCCAGATCGACCTCTTGGCACTCAGCAAGCACCTCGCACAGCCGCCGAACGCTTCGCTGGACCCACGGTTGCTGCAGGGTTTCATCCGACGCGGCAAAGGCCAGGAATTCCAGCACGTGGCCGGTGGTGCCGAGTGTTTCACCAAGATCTCTCGTCCAACCGGGACGGTGATGGTAGTCGACCGAGTACGATCCATCGGGGTTCTGATTCTGCTTGGCCGTCTCCACTGCATCGGCCAGCAGCGATTCACATTGAGACCACACACCGTCGATCGTCGCGCCTTCGTCGCGTCGTTTGTTCAGTGCCATCGAGATTCCGATCAGTCGATGCGTGCCACCACAGACGCTTTCGGTAATGTCCTGCTGGAGTTCCCATTCCACCAGATCCTCCACACCGTACTCACCTCCGTCTCGCCCCAGCCAGGTGTGGGTCGTATCGCGATAAGCGGTCAGCGCAATCAGCGTCCAGCTGAATTCCATTTCCAGGTTGAGAGGAACGTCGTACTCCATCTGTCGCACCCAGTCTCCGATGGTAAACGTCACACCGTCGGATCGGAGCTCGGTATCGGTGTTTAGACCGGATTGAGCCAAGACGGCTAGCCATTGGTCGCGATGACCCTGACCGATTTTCGTCGAGGGTTGCATCTCCATCCGCAATCCTGGCCGGGGCGGTTGTCCAAGCAGATCGCCACTGGTGGGCTCGAATCCATCCACCTTGCCACCGTTGATCAGGTATTCAACCGCGGGCCGGCTGCCGGTCGGCGTTTGGACCTGGAAACGATCTCCGTAGGCGAGGATGCCGTGCAGCACCTGCCAGGCTCCATGGGTCTCGGTCGACAGCACGCGATTGTCCAAGTTGCCGCTTAGCGTCTGCTGGACCAATTGCTCCAGTGGCAAAGACTCTTGGGCCGAGGGGGCAACGTCGACGACCGGTTTGCCCGACATCGGGCATCCGGCGGCAGCAAGGACAAACGTGGCGGAAAGAATAGGGAAGATGAATCGGCGCATGACGCGAAACAGGTTGCGTCAAGGTCGGGTGAAAGTCAAGGAGATCCGTCGGCCAGTTCTCCGAACTGGCTACGCAGGGCACGTACGTTGCGATTTCGGAGAAATCGCCGACAGTCGGCCCGTTCTCCGAACTGGCTACGCAGGGCACGTACGTTGCGATTTCGGAGAAATCGCCGACAGTCGGCCCGTTCTCCGAACTGGCTACGCAGGGCACGTACGTTGCGATTTCGGAGAAATCGCCGACAGTCGGCCCGTTCTCCGAACTGGCTGCGTAGGGCACGGTGCGATTTCGGAGAAATCGCCGACTTTCATTCCTCTTCTGATTCTTCGGAATCGCGATGATAGGTTCGCAGCGGGCGTGGCAGCGGGTCGATTGCCAACTGACCCGAAAGGTATCCCTTGTCTTTGGCGATTCGCAGCATCGCCACCACATCGCCGTAGCCGCCACCAACGGCGGCTATGGCTTTGACGATCGATTCCACCGATTTGCCGGCGGTCGAGCGGCGATCGTCCTCGCCCCTGGCGAACCGGCTGACCTTCAATTGGGAGGCGTCTGCCGCGTCACGCATCAGCATCAGGCCCGAGCTGCGAAGAAAACGGGGGATGTCGACTTCGGGGGGAGTTCCGAAAATGACAATTTCGGGGTTCTCGCGAAGTGAGATCACCACCGCCGGCGGCGCCGTTGACGCGACTTTGAATAGGTCCATCGCGCCGAGGTTGCGTCCTATCAGGTGGCTGTGGGCGTCTTCGCGTCGGCGAAGCGCACAAAAGGCACCGTATCGAGTTTCCAAACTTGGCTCGTCCATCAGCCGTTTGAGCGCCTCGACCGATTCATGTCGCTGCAACTCCTGAAGCGCCAACAACGCATCGTGTCGAAAAGCGGCGACGTTTTGAGCCGCCTGTTCCAGCGGCGCGACCGCTTCGGAACGATCGAGATAGGCGAGTGCTTCGGCGGCGTAGAAACGCAATTCGGGATTGGTCGATTCGATACCTTCCAACAAAGTGGGGATGGCGCTTTCACCGATCGCCTCCAACTGCAGGGCAGCATCGGCGGCGGTGGCCGGGTTGGCCAGCTGTTTTGCCAACGATTCCAGTCTTTGTTGCGATTCCGCCGATCCCGCTTTGACCCACATGGCCCGAACCACCGCCATCAACCGATAGACGTTTTTTCGATAGCGCGGATGCAATTCAATTTCGATGTAGTCGTCTTCCAAAGCTTTGGCGATTCCTCGACGCGTGGTACCGTCAAAGAAAAAGAACCTGCGGTTGATGGCCGCCGCCAAGTCGGCCGCCAACTTGGCGTGTTCAAATTCCGGACGCAGAATCAATCCAAGCTTTCGATCGGTCTGCACTGTTCCGCCAGCCAGCACCGTGCCTTCGATATTCAGCGCCACGTCATCGCCCGGTTCGTAGTCGGCTCGCGTGAGCAACTGGCCTTGCCCGATCACCATCACGTCGCTTTGGCGGATCGCGCGGTTGATGCGTTGTTGGTGCCGCAAGCGTGATTTTTCCAATTGGCCGCCATGGAGATCCGAGACGCGGCTGCCGGGGGGCGAAAGAACTCGCAGGTCCAGTCGGTCGCGACGTTGAGCTCCCGGTGGAACCACGCCCCGCACTCTGACCAGCGCCGTATCACTTCGTTCCAGCAGATGATTGGGACTGTCGATGTCGTCTCGCTTCATTTCTTCGATCAGCTGATCCCGATAGGGCGACGGATCGGCGGGTCCGCCTTTTTCGCCCAGCCGGCGAACCATTGCCACACCGTCGACTTGGATCGGCCGCATACCGTGCGCCGCTGCTGCTTCGCGGATCAGGTCGGGCGGATCGGGGACCGTGATCAGTTCGCGAAGCCGCGCTTCCTTTTCAGCCTCTTCCGAACGCCCAGGAAAAAGAGCCGTGCAACCGGCCGAAAGAACGAGTGCCGTTAGCAACAGGACAGAACCCTGGCGGTGGGTGTGATGGGCACAAGAGTGGTCAGGCATCCTTGCCACGCTTTCAAAGGAGGGGCTGGAACGTCGTCGGCTGGCTTGTTCCTCTTAGCCCGGATTATTCGCGTAGGCCGGGCCGAGGTCGCCAAACCATGCCGTAACTGCGCAAACCGGTTTGTACTTGCGCGCAGCGTGCGCAACGAAAAAACTTCCCACAGGCGATCGAAGTTCCGGCACTGTAAGGGTTTGCTTGTTACGGCCTACGATGGTCATGGATAATCCAGGTTAGCCGACGCCGGCGCATCACAGCAAGATCACTGTAATTTGGCGTTGCTGCGATGACGTTCGGCGTCGCGATCGGTTTTCTTTTGCAGATTTCGCCGCAACGCCTCGGCCAAGTCGATTCCCGATTGATTGGCAAGGCAGATGGTCACGAACAACACGTCGGCCAGCTCGTCTGCCAAATCACCGGGCGATTGACCCGGTTTCCAAGATTGCTCGCCATGGGTCCGAGAAAGAATCCGAGCCACCTCGCCGACCTCTTCGACCAACTGGGCCAGGTTGGTCATCTCATCGAAGTAGCGAACCCCGATCGTTTGAATCCAACGATCGACTTGCTGCTGAGCCGAGCGAATCGACAGATCGCCGCCATCCTCCTCGCGCAAGGTCTCTTGTGGTTGCGATGGTTGACCAGGTTCCATCCTTGTCATTTTGCAAGCATTAAATAGGTGCCGCTTTTGCCGGCGACGGCGATATCGACTTTGCCGTCACCGTCTAAGTCTTCGGTCACGATTTGCAGGCCGCAGCCGACATGTCCTTCGTCGATCGTGTGCCGGCGGAATTCCTTGGTTTTTGGATTCCACGTGTAGTAGTACAGGCAGGGCATTTCGTTGCCGCCGGGATCTCTGCCGTTGTGGCCGTAGTACCGTTTGCCGGTGATCAATTCCGGCTGCCCGTCACCATCCAGATCCGACCAAGCCAGGGTGTGAGGTTGGCTGAAACTCTTGTCGATGTCGTGCACGGTCCATTGAATCTTTCCGGAGTCGTCCGAGCCATCATTTTGCCACCAATACAATCCATAGTCGTGGCCGTTACCGATGATCAGATCTCCGTCGCCATCTTCGTCCAAATCGGCGACGATCATCGGAACCGATGCATGCAGGTCCCAGTCTTTGCGGAACGTCCAAGGTTGTTGCCAGGGATTCTCTTTGGGTTGTTGGTACCAGCCCTGACCGACCACGACATCGGTCAAGCCATCGCCATCCAGGTCGCCGACCGCCAATCCATGTCCGTTTCCGGTTTCGCCCAGGTGGTGCGGTTTCATTTCGTAGACCGCTTCTTTGGAATCCTGAGCGTTCTTTCCTTTCTTTGCATTCTTTGCTGGTTTCGCAGGACTTCCCTTTTTGACTAGCCTCCAAATCACCGTGGGAACATCTTTCTTCCAGCTGTTGACGATCCATTCGGGAGTCCCGTCGCCGTCGATGTCCTGCATCAACTGGCCTTCGTTACAAGTGTTGCCGGTATCGACCAGCAGATGTTGGTTCCACAGCTTGCCCAGCCGCAGCGCCTCGGCGCCCGGATTTTCGTACCAATGAATCTCGGTTGGCAGGAAAGAGCCTGCGATCACATCCAGGCGGCCATCGTCATTGACATCGAAAAGATAATCGCCGTTGCTTTGGACGTAGCCGTTCCAATCTTCGATGCTTCGCAAGGGTCGCGGAGCCCAGTCGCCGCCGCGAAACCAGTTCCTTCCGGCGACCAAGTCGGTCTTTCCATCTCCGTCGACGTCACCGGCGGCCACACCCTCATTGGCGTCGATGGCCAGCAGTCGAGCCTGATATTGGGCCGGTGAGTCGGCCTGGACGCTGTGGAAATGGGGTAAAAGCGAAAGAATTGACGCGAAAACGACAAAATGGCGAGTTGGCATGTTTTTCCTCTCTGGAGCGGGGCTGGGTAACTATGCTAACCACTCTTTTGAAAAGGTGTGCGGCGGCCCTTTGGGATGGCTGTGCATGGGGGACTATCGAATCTGCGCCCGTTACCAATTCAGCATGGATCACCTGATCGCTACAGACACCCCCGGATTTCGGTTTTGATCGATGATCAGCAGCATGACACCTGTTGACCCGATGGGCTAGAAGGCATGATTATACCGCGTGGCTCTGGCAATCATTGCGAATCGTTTGTTGGCAGTACTCCAAGAAGTTGAATATCCCACAAACTCTGAGTGATCCTTGAATTCTTCAACCGACACCGAGCTGCTGTATCTGGAAGACATCAACGTCGGCGATCGTTGGCTTAGCGAGTGGCGCAAGATCACGGCGGATGATGTCTCCGATTTTGCCTCGCTGACTGGCGATCACGACCCGCTGCATCGGGAAGATGCGGACGAGTCACCCTTTGGCGAACCGGTCGCCCATGGCCTGCTGGGTCTGAGCGTGTTGGCTGGACTGAGCAGCGAGCAACCGAACGCGGCGACGCTGGCGCTGGTCGGAATTTCCGATTGGCAGTTTGAGGCTCCGATCTTCTTTGGCGACGAGGTGCAGGTACTCACCCAGATCGAAGAGATTCAGCAGCATGGGCGACGAGCCGGCCGAGTGACCTGGATTCGGCAGTTGCTGAACCAACATGGCCGTGTTGTCCAGCGTGGCCGATTTGTCTCCCTGGTGGCGACTCGCGCAAGAGCCCGAAGACTCTCTGGCCAAGATCAAACGCCCCAGCGATCGCTACAAACGCAAACCCAGTAGCATTCGTAGGCCGACTTGTCCCCAAGTCGGCTTACGGCGTTTTGGGAATGGCTGCGAGTATCTTTTCTTGAAGTGCTTGTTCCAGCGCGCTTGCATCGCCAAGGAGTTGCAGGTCGATCACAATAGCTGCCATGGGAATGCCTGCCAGGCGGTCGGTCTTCAGCTTCACCAAGTCTTTGTGAGTACAAACGATTTGGTCGACACGCCCGTCGAGTGATCGAGCCCAGCTTCGTAATGCCGCCACCGTCTGCGGAGAATAAGGATCGTGATCGGGCAGCCTCCGCGCGTCCACCACCTCCGCTTTGCAGAGCCGCACGGTTTCTTCAAACGCTTCCGGGTTGCCGATCGCTGATACCACCGCCACACGTTTGCCCGAAAGCGTTTCTATTGAGGTTTCTCGATCCGGGTACTCCAGCAGGCGTGAGGGTTGATGGTTGCTGCGAATTTGAGGTACCGCGCGATTGGCCGAAGCGATTTCGGAGCAAATCGCGTCAAGACGATCGTTGGCCACCGATTGGCAGCGGGTCAGCATCACCAAGTCAGCGCGGCGCAAGCTCGATATCGGTTCTCTCAACAGTCCCCTTGGCAGCAAATGGCCATAACCAAAAGGGCACTTGGCGTCGACGACGACGATATCAAGGTCGCGATGAAGTCGACGGTGTTGAAAACCATCGTCCATCAAGACGACCTGGCAATCCAGTTCGTTGACCGCGACTTCGGCAGCGGCAACCCGATCAGGATCTTGCACGTGCGGCACATCGGGCAACCGGGCGTGCAGTTCCATCGCTTCGTCGTTGTTGTCCCGATCGCCGCGACCGTAACCGCGGCTGACGATCGCAACGCGAACATCTTGCTCGCGCAGCCAGCGGGCCAGCATGCAGACCACCGGCGTCTTGCCCGTTCCTCCCGTCGTCAGGTTGCCGACGCTGATCACTGGAACGCCACAGCGATGGATCTCCGACGACCCTTGATCGAATCGCCGATTTCGAACTGTGACGACCGACCGGTACGGCAGACTGGCCATCCACAAGCCGCCACGGATCACCGCAGCGAGCGGGCTTTTCCGCCCGCTAGCCGAACCTTGGGGATCCGCCATGATCGATCGATAGTCAAGCATAGGAAAAAGGCCTTCAAGGCAGTCGGCGATTTCTCCGAAATCGCTTCGCAGACAGCCAGTTTGGAAAACTGGCCAACAACTAACTACGACGACCCAGCCCTACCAGATCGTCGGCTTGGTTGCCCGGTTCGCAGAGGATTTCGTCGGTGCTTTGCGGATCGATTCCACGACACGCTTCGGTCAATTGCTCGGCCAAGTGGTCGAGTGGATCTTCCCAAGTTTCGACCGTTGATTCCAGCGGCGGCACATTCGCCATCTCGTCCAACAACAGGATCATTCGCAAGCAGTGTCGAAACAGAATTCCCTCTTCTTTTTGAAGCTTACGAGCGGTGACGTACTTGTTGAAGTCACCGCCAAACTGCATCAGTTCGCCGACGATCCAAACTGGCCGCACGCTGACGTTGTGAACTCGAGGATACTCATTGCGGAACAACCGCAAAATCTTTTCACCGATGGTCAGCGGCCAAACTCGCGGCTGTTCAAACATCACTCGCCCATGCCCTCGATCGCGCACCTCTTCGTCTTCCTCCTCGCCGGCGGCCCCCAATTCTTCCGGAGTGGCCAATCCAAGCTGAAGCAGTTGCGGATCCAGCCGAGTTTGGGCCAACGTTCCCGGCGGCAGTTCCTCCAAAGACGGCATTCGGGCTAGCCGGGCGACCGTCGCTGGGACTTCCAGCACACTTTCCAACGCCGCGATTCGTTCTTCAGGGTCGGCGATCGCCAACTGATCGGCAAGGTAGATACCAAAGAGCGGATTGATGCTTCGCAAATGAACCAGCCGCTCCAATCGCTCGGTGGGCGCCGCGGTATCGGGGCGATAATTTTCGACTTCGTACCCGCGGCTTTCGATCAGGCTTGGATCCTGGTTGTCATCGCTGTCGTCGGGGTCAGATTCATCGGCGGGGCGCATCTGATCAAGGAGCTCGCCAAACAGTCCTGCGGTTGGCTGCTCTCCCGAATGTTTTGCGCGTTCGTCTGGCTTGACCGGTTTCGCGGCGGCAGCGCGCGGTTTGGGTTCGAGTTCGATATAGCCGGCGGACCACAGAGTAATCAGCATCCGGTTCAAGTCTCGCTGCGCCTCATCGATCCCCTTGGGCGGCAACAATCGACGGCCAACCAGATCGCGAATCGGCTGCACGTTGGGATCGCGTCCCAGCAAGTAGGCCAACAGCCGCCACGGCAATTGGCCGCGGCTGGAAAGGTTCGCCGCGGCGGCCTGCTGCAATTGTTGGAACTGTGCTTCGCTCCAATACGACTGGCCGCTGCGCCGTTTGGGCATTTTCTTCTTCAGCTGTTTTTTCGCCTTCAGCAGCCCCGGATCTTTCGTGTCTTCGGGGATCGAGTCGTACTTTTCTCGCCAGCGATAGATTTTGACATCGTCTTCGTGGGCCAAAGCAAACACGTAGCCACGGTCGTCAAACTGGGGCCGGCCGGCGCGGCCAAAAATCTGTTGCGCCGAAGCGGTTTCGATCAGCTTCATCTTGTCGGGAGGCCCCTTCAGCAGGCTTGGCATCACCACACTTCGAGCCGGTAAGTTGATCCCGGCGGCGAGCGTTTCCGTGCAGACGCAGAAGCTGAGCAGTTTTCGTTGGAACAGTTCTTCGACCATCCGCCGATAACGCGGGAGCACACCGGCATGGTGAACGCCGACGCCGCGCATCAGGATTTGCTTGAGTTTGGGGCCGGCACCGCGAGACATATCGGCTTCATTCAAGTAGGCGGCCAATTCTGCCTGCCGTGACTTGTCGATCAAGCTCTTGCCCTTGAGCATCTCGGCAGTCGTCCAGCACTGCGAGCGGCTAAAACAGAATGCCAGCGCCGGCGTGCGCCGTGATTGCTCATCCCCCGCCGCGATCTTTTCGGCAAAATCATTCAGCAGTTCATCGCCGATCCACTCGTATTGCAGCGGCACCTTCCGCTCCGTGCCGACGACCAACTGCAGTCGACGATCGTGAGCACGCGTCAACCACGAAGTGAACTCCATCGCGTTGCCGACCGTGGCACTCAACAACAATGTCCGAACGTGCTTGGGAAGCAGCGCCAACGTTAACTCCCAAACGATTCCTCGCTGAGTGTCGTTGAAGGAGTGGAATTCGTCCATCACCACCGAGGTGACTTCCGAAAAGTCGAATGCATCTTCGTTGAGCAATCGATTGAGCAGGATTTCGGCGACGACCACCAACACCGGCGCATCGGCGTTGACACGCCGGTTTCCGGTCACCAGCCCCACCTGGTCGGAGGAAAATCCCCACCGTACCGCGCTCTGCCTCAATTCATCCAGTTTCTGGTCGGTCAGCGCGATCAGCGGAGTCGTGTAGTACATCCGCTTGCCAGTGCGGAGCGCCTCATAGACCGCCGCTTCGGCAATCAACGTTTTTCCGGTACCGGTTGGCGCACAAACCAGCACGCCCTGGTCGCTGGTGAAATAGGCCAGCAGCGATTCCTCCTGGACCGGATAAGGCTCAAAGGGAAGCAATTCAAAATATTCGGCGGCCAGCGAGTCGCGATCCGGTTTTTCAGGCTCATCGGTCATGGTCGCCAAGTTGTAGCAGACTGGCGACGTTCTGACTCGTCGCCGGTGATCGCGGAAGAGAAAAGTCGGCCTTCCAAAGCGCGGTCGGCATCATATTCGCTTCGCCACCACTGGCCTCTGGCAATCTCCCACAACGAGTGTAGGAGCCGAGCCAATTCGTTGGGAAACGGAATCGGCAGCAGCGGTGACAATACAAATGCAAAAAGTGAAAAGATTGCCGCCAATTGTCTTGTCGATGACTCCATTGCCAATTCCCGCTGCGAATCGCTATTCTCGCATCCCTCACAAACAAACCGTCATTTTTTTCGATCGGCAACCGGCGCCTGGAATCTCAGCATGAAAAACCCTCGACACGATGCAGTGAAGATCTGGAATGCGGGCGTCGATGCGGTTCGGGCTCAGCCGTTGGTCGAACATTGCGTGCGAATCGACGGTGACGACCTGGTGATTGGTGATCACCGTTGGTCCCGCTGTGACTTTGATCGGCTGGTCGTGGTGGGTGCCGGCAAGGCGGCAACGGCGATGGCGGCTGGTTTGATCGCCGCCATCGGCGATTGGTTACCGCTGCAGGGTTGGATCAATGTTCCCGAAGGAACCGAGCGCCCGCTGCCGGGGATGGAGGTGCATGTTGCCCGGCCCGCTTCGGTCAACGAGCCAACCGAGGCGGGGGTGATCGGAACACGTGAAATCATTGCCCGCCTTCGCGGCGCCGCCGAACGTGACCTCTGCATCGCGCTCATCTCCGGAGGCGGAAGCGCGCTGCTGCCGGCGCCGATCGATGGTGTCACCCTGGAAGACAAGTTGGCAGTGATCCGGTTGCTTAGCGACAGTGGTGCCGACATCGTGGAACTCAACACCGTGCGAAAGCACCTCAGCAGCGTCAAGGGAGGCGGGTTGCTGCGGGCAACTCGCGGTGGAGAACTTGTCACGTTGATTTTGTCCGACGTGCTGGGGGATCCGCTCGATGTGATCGCCTCCGGCCCCACGGTTGTCGATACCTCCTTGCCCGAAGACGCGATTACTGTGCTCGAAAAATACGATCCCGGCCAAAAACTGCCCGCGCGAATTCGTGGTGCCCTGACCAGGCAGCTTGGAAACCACCCTGACGCGGTAACGGCCACCTGTACCAACATCGTTTTGGGCAACAACGCCGTCGCCGTGGACGAAGCCGGAATCTGCGCCGAACGACTCGGATACAACCACGCGATGCAATCGGCAACGCAATGTGAAGGTGGGGCCGAGGAAGTTGGCCGTCAGCTTGCTCGCATGGTGATCGAAATGTTGACGGCAGATCCAGCGAAACATCGCACGGATTGTCTGATCACCGGCGGTGAACCAACGGTGAAGTTGGCGCCCGTTGACATCCGCGGCCGCGGAGGGCGAAACCAGCAGTTGGTCCTCGCCGCTTACGATCATTTGCTCTCCGCAGGATTGAGTGACACTCAATGGGGGCGACTAGCGGTGCTGTCGGGTGGTACCGATGGCGAAGATGGGCCGACCGATGCCGCTGGAGCCGTTTTGTGTGAATCAGTGCACCGACGGGCGACCGAGCTGAAGCTCGATGTCGCCGATCATTTGAAACGAAACGACGCCTATCCATTCTTCAAGGCGACCGGGGGCCTGCTCGTCACTGGCCCAACCGGTACCAACGTTTGCGACGTTCGAGTTGCCGTGGTGTCGGAGGAGCAGTGAGTTCAATGTTCGTGCTGTCCTGTCCAAAAAAAAGAAAATAAAAATAGTTTTGTCGAAACCGACACACGCTTTTTGTTCTTGTCGTTGACGTTAATCAAGCAATGACAATGGAATAGGACGCATGCCAAAATTTCGTTTTCGAAAGCTGATTTTTTAACCCCTCAACCGACCTTGAAAAACGGTTTGACAAGTGACGGGAATCGCCTATTTTGAGAGTGCTTTTGTTGGTGCGGGGTTAGACGCAACGTCTTTGTCAAGGCATCAAGCAAAGGCTCTCATCGGCGATCTATTTCAGTCGTAACGGGGTAGAACGATGCGCAAGTGGGCACTTGGTTTTTGCGCAAATGGATTTGTGGTTCCAACCACCATCCGTGTTGATATGACAGAACTTGTTGTTTGCGAGCTTTTCCTTGAGCTTGGGGCATCACTTCGACAGGTTTGCACCCACCGGCGAACTTGGTGTGATTCGCTCTTCGGCCTATCTGGGCAGTGCAACGGGGCACCGCTGCTTTTGTAGGCCGAACGAAGAACCCGGATGCACCGCCAGCAGTCCGGGTTCTTCGCAAGCTCTTCGGGAAAATTCTTCAATCTCTTCCTCGTTCCCACGCTCCCGCGTGGGAACGCAATTTCGTCCGCTCCGCGGACCAGACAAGAAGGAAGGCGGGCCGCGGAGCGGCCAGAGGGAGTTCCCACGCAGGAGCGTGGGAACGAGGAAAAGTCGGCCTGTTCTCCGAACCGGCAACGAAGCGATTTCGGAGAAATCGCCGACAGTCGGCCTACGAGGTGGTGTCCCTGGCTTTGATCAACATTTCGATCCAGGGGCCGACGTAGTGGCCGTTGTCGTGAAAGGTGCGGCCGCTGACCAGGTTTCCGTCAATCACACACGGCTTGTCGACGAACGTTCCGCCACAGACTTCCAAGTCGAATTTGCACTTGGGAACGGTCGCCATTCGGCGGCCCCGCACACAGTCGGCATAGGCAGGAATTTCGACGCCGTGGCAAACGCTGGCGATCGGTTTGTTGGCCGCAAAGAAGTGCTTGGTGATTCGAACTAGATCTTCATCGTATCGAATGTATTCGGGCGCACGGCCGCCCGAGAACATGATTCCGGCGTACTCTTCTTCCTTCACTTCGGCAAACGGAACATCGCACTCAATGGTGTACCCTTCCCACTCCTTGGTGATCGTCCAACCCGGTTTGATTTCGTGCAACACCATCTGATAGCGGCGCCTTTCCGGCGCGGTCACGACCGGCTGAAAACCAGCCTCTTGAAGCCGATAATAGGGATACATCGTATCAAGCGTTTCGGTCGCATCGCCAACGACGATCAGTACTTTTTCCATTTCAGGGTTCCATCAGCTTTTGAATTCCAACAAGGCACGGCGCCGGTCAGCGCTATCGCGCATCATGGGTGGTGATCGATTCTGCGTAAACCAGTTTGCCTGAATACCCATCGTGCCAGCGAACGACGACTTGCGGTTCATCATAAGCGGTGAACTGGTAACCGCCACCCGGCGCGGCGACCTTCAAGATGTTGTTCACCTGGACCACGCCGTAATAAGTGTTGCGAATTTCTTGGTAGGGCAAATTGTTTGGAAATCCGGACAGCCAGCGGATTTGGACCTCGTGGCCCATGCTGTTCCACTTGCCCCCTTTGGGCGGATTCCCAAGCGTACCGAGCGGGTGTCCGGTCGACCCCAATGGCCCGCACATCATTTCCCACACGTTGTTGCTGACTTTGACTGACGCCGATGCATGAACGTCGCCGGTGAAGATCAGGATCGGTTTTTTGATCGCGTCCATCACCTCCAGCAACTCGGTTCGTTGATGAAGGAATGATGGAAATCCGTCCCCTTTGTCATCCTTGTCGTCTCCGCCGACATGGGCGGCCGTGTGATAGATCATCCAGGGATCGGGCGAGATCAGGAAGATGAACTGGGCCGACGTGTTTTGCATCCCATCGACCAGCCACTTTCGTTGGGCTGGGCTAAGGAGGAATAGTTTTGGATCGCTGCGGTCGGCTGGATTTCTAGCCGATCGTTCGCCGCGTGTATCGAGTGCGAAAAAGTGACAGTTCCCGATCCTCCAGTCGTAGTAGTGATGCGTGCCGATGCTGTAGGGCAATGACTCATCGGACCTGGCAGCGGGCGTGATTTTCAACCGATTGGCATCGATCACTTCGGTCAATCCATAAACACCCGCGTTCTTGGGCGGATTTTTTCGCTTCGCCAAGGTTTCGCCACGAGTGTAGTTTCCTAGGTGGATCGTGCTGACGGTGGCCGGATCCAGCGTTCGAAAGTCGGCCTCCGGATCCAGCAACACGTTGCTTCCCGCCTTGACCGTTGCCTGGCCGAAACGAATTCGACCCGATTGCCGACCGCGATGATTGGCCCAGGAAAGATATTCTTCGTAGGCTCTCAAACCGACATCACGAATCAGGTGTCTGCCTTCGCCCAAACCGATTTGGCCGCAACCATGAATATCCCAGCCAACATCGTGGTCGTCGAACGTAAACAGCGCCGGTACCGTCCGAAACAGCGAAGCAAACGACCGGCCGCGCGAAAAATAGAGCTTGTAATTGTTGCGGACTCCGCCGAGTGTTCCGTCCCGCCTTTCTTCGTAGATCACATCGCCATTGACGATCGCAAACATCACCTCGTCGCCGTGTTGCCGACGAATCTGATCGTAGGCCGGTGTGCTGACGTATTGGCCTCCACTGCGGTCAGGATCCTGTGAGGCGCAGTGGCCGACGGCGAACGTGACATTGAACAAACCATCGGGGTTGTTTGTCTGGTCGACAAAGGATGTTTCGTCAGGCAACGTGGAAAACGACGGCCACGGATCATCGGTATCGGGCCTCAGATCGGCAAGGATTCCGGCGATTCGAATGCCGTAGTAGTAACGCGTGTTCGGTCGAAGCCCGTCGATCGTCACACTCGCCGTCAAATCGGTAGCTGCGGTCGTTTCACCAACGACCGTTTTCGCGCTATCGCCAAAAGGAATTTGCGTATCACAAATCACCTCGAACTCTGTCGCCTGCCGAGTTCTCAGCCAAACGCGGATCGCATCGGCGGTAACGCCTCCCAAGAGAGGTCCATGCGAAATTCCGCTGGTGGAGTAAGGAAGTACGTCGTTGGCAATGGGATCGGGCCAGGCGGTCTTCTGCGCATCGGCCGAGGAGAAGGCCGAGAGTCCAGCAAAGATCAGGGCGGCAGCGACTCGAAAGAGAAATCTCATGTTACCAATGGCTTCCCGCTAAGAAATAAACAGTCGGCCTGTTCTCCGAACTGGCAACGAAGCGATTTCGGAGAAATCGCCGACGGCCGCCCATCATACGTTATTGACCCGCTGGTCGGGTCACCAAGGCGTTGTTGCTGCCATCCCACCAGCGATCCAAAAGGACTTTCAGCTGCTCGATGCGCCCAGCGTGTTCCGGTTTTCCGATGAGATTCGTTTTCTCCTCCGGATCCTCTTCGAGGTCGAACAAACTCTCCTGCAACGGATTTTTTTCCGGCCCCGGAACGATCAGTTTGTAGTTCTCACTGCGGATCCAGCGACCGCGAACATGTTGCGACGGGCTTTCAAGCGATTGTGCATCGTTGGGATAGATTGCGCCGCACACGTGGCGTTGTTTCTGTTTTTCATCCCCACGACAAACCGGCATCAGATCGATTCCTTTCATATCGGCGGTGACTTCGCCCGACAAACCGACTGCTGAAAGAACCGTCACTGCCAGGTCGACGGTGTGCACCGGCTGCCGATGGTCAGCTGGCCGCGTCACGCCCGGCAGGCAGATCAAGATCGGTGTTCTCAACCCATCCTCAAATTCGGAGAGCTTGGATCGTTGGTCATGGCGGTCGAACGTCGGCTCGCGGCGCGGACGAAACCCATTGTCGGCGGCCAGCACGATCAATGTCTTTTCTCGCAAATGATGCTTGTCGAGCAGATCGAGCAATTGCCCCACCGTTTCATCAAACCTCGCGATTTCCGCATAGTAGGGCAACAGGTGTGTGGGGATCGGCTTGTCCTGGTACAGCTGGCCGAATCGTTGTTCCGCGTCAAAAGGTGTGTGTGGCAAAAACGGTGCGTACCAAATGAATAGCGGTTTTCGCCCGGCGTTGTTTCGGACAAAGTTTTCAATGGGCTTCATCGTCTCGCGACCGATCACCAGCCCGGCGTCACCGTTGCCGTGCGCGACCACCTGGCCATTTGTTTGTTGGCGAGTACCGGTCACCGGGCTCAAGCGGCCGGTCGGTTTTCCTCGGGTCATGCCGTCGGTGAATCCGGCTGTTTTGTAGTCTCCCTCCCAATGTTTTCCGGTCTGCAAACAAGCGTATCCGTGACTTGCCAGTATTCGCGGCAAAGTGGGGACGTCTTGAATCAGGTAGTCGGTCGTCGCCCTGGTGCGGTGGTAATCCTGTGCCGACATCTTCCGCATCGCGCTCAGTCCCGGCGGTGGATGATTGAAATGAACTCCATGTTGGTGCGGATACAAACCGGTCAGAATCGTCGCCAGCGACGGCCGGCAAACACTCATCGAAACATAACCGCGGGGGAAACGCGTCGACATCGCAGCCAGCCGATCAATGTTTGGCGTGTGAACCAGGTCGTTGCCCATGAACCCAAAGTCGCGATACGACTGATCATCGGCAAGGATCAGAACGATGTTGGGACGATCGCTTGATTTGGCCTTCAGTGACGCTGCAAAAACAAGTTGTGGAATCGCTACCAAAAGCGTCGATATGGCCAGTGTATTGATTCTGTGCAGTAAATGACGTGAGAATGACCGGCGGCAACCGGCCCATGTCTTGGCAAGGAACCCAATCATGTTGAACCCACTTCTTGTTGGCAGGCGCGCTGTGCGCCTTCGTATCGATTCATCGAATGTTACCGAGCAAACCCAGACTGCGACTCTTCGCGATGCCTGCCAGCGGATCACCGGCACGGGCGGTGCGATTGTAATTAGACGTCTCAACTCGCGCGAATACAAAAACATGATTCGTGATCTGTTCGGCGTCGATCTGGAAATCCGCAGACTGGATGGTTTGACGTGAAGAAAGTCCTGCTGACTGGAGCCGCTGGAATCGTCGGATCGCTTCTGCGACCGCTGCTGCGAGCCCGATACGAAACGATCGTGCTGACCGATATTGTTTCAATCCACGAAACGGCGAACAACGAGGCGTTTGCCCAGGGTGATATCGCGGACGCCGATTTTGTTGATTCCGTCGCAAGCGGTGTTGATGGAGTGATTCATCTCGCAGGTCGTGTCGGTCCTGATTATACGTTCGATGAAGTTCTCACAGCCAACATCATCGGGACGCACAACGTATTTGCGGCTTGCCGGCAACATCGTGTCACGCGAGTCGTCTATGCAAGCAGCCATCATGCCGTCGGGTTTTATCGACGAGACGACCTGATCGACGAAACGGCTTTGCCACGCCCCGACAGCCAATACGGACTCAGCAAGGCGTGCGGTGAATCGGTTGCCGCCTATTACTCCGACAAATTTGATATCGATGTGTTGGCCATTCGCATCGGCTTTTCGGACAAGGAAGTGATTGACGAACGCCGATTGCACACCTGGATCAGTCCGCGGGACCTGATGCAGTTGATCGATATCGGCTTGACCGCCGCGAATCTTGGATTCGAGATCGTGTACGGTGTGTCGGACAACCCTGATCCCTTTTTCGATAATTCGAATGCCCATCGGCTCGGTTACCGTCCGCAGGATCGAGCGGTCGACCATCTTGCGGATCCCGGCATAGCCAAGTTGTGCCCGGATCCGATGGCGATCGAAGGCGCGACCGTCGGTGGTCCGTTCACAGCAAGCGGTTACGTAGGTGACCCGGATCGGGTACTCCGCAGACGAAAGCAGCGGCCATGAAGATCACGTCTGTCACGCCGATCGTGCTTTCGATTCCTTTTGAAGCCGGTGGCGTTGGGAAAGGAATCATGCCAACGGTCTGGAACACGCTTGACTTCTGCCTCGTACGCGTCGAAACAGACGCTAACGCACATAGATCAACTCGCTCGTGTTGAGCAACACTCGACACAGCGTTGCAAGACTGTGTTCTTGGATGAGCAAGAGGCAGTCGCTCAATTCGTCAGCAGTTGGCTGTCGCGAGTAACAGAGTTGATACGCGCGGCGGATTTGTGCTTCGGCGTCATCACCCGCTTCCTTCTGCAGTCGCTGGGCGAGCGCGGCAGCCATGTCGAAGGTGAAGCTGTGGTTCAACATGGTCAGCGCCTGCAGCGGCGTGGTCGTCTCGGAGCGTTTAGGGGCGGAGAATGTGCAGTCCGGTTGATCGAACTCCGTCATCAGATCAACCACCGACGCGCGGGCGTTCTGGTGATAGACCGCTCGGCGATAAGTTTCCGGTCCATGCTTGTCGAGTGGCACATAAGTGCAAACGTTGTCCTGCATGAACTGATAGAGCCGAAAGCCGGGACCGCCATCGGGCACGGTTCGCGTTGCCGTCGTCGTAGCCTGACTCTGCGAGTCGGGCGTCCGCGGACTCGACTCAGAGAGTCGAACTGCGTTCAGCTTTCCCGCGACCATCAGCATCGTGTCGCGGACTTCTTCGGACGAGAGCCGTCGTGGCGGGAAACGCCACAAAAAACGCGCGTCTCCATCGACCTTCGCCGCCTCCACACGAAACGCCGACGATTGCCGATAGGTATCTGACAGCATGATCAGCCGATGCATGGCTTTGATTCGCCAATTGTTTTCTTTCAACTTGACTGCCAGAAAGTCGAGCAGTTCAGGATGCGTCGGCCGACCGCCCATGTAGCCAAAGTCGCTGGGCGTATCGACGATGCCCGTGCCAAAGTGGTAATGCCACAGTCGGTTGGCGAGTACTCGCGGCGTCAGTGGGTGATTGGAACTGACGATCCAGTCTGCGAGTTTTTCCCGGCGTTCCGATTCGACAGCGTTATCATCAAGTCGGTAAGCAAACTGGTTCAACGGCAGATTGGAGGCGTCAGCGCGTGCCGTAGCCTGATTCTCCGAGTCAGGCAAGCTGTTACGATTCAACTCAGAGAGTCGAGCTACAGATTCGCCAAACACTGACAGGCTTGCCGGCACGACGGCATCGCCTTTCTTTTGCGGGCTGCCGCCGAGGAACACGTGAAACGGCCCCTCTGCATCATTGGCGTTGCGCGTCCCGATCCACGCCTGACGAAGCGGTGGTATCTTCGCCAGTTCGCCGCGGACAACATTCAGTTCACACTGTAGCTCTGCCTTTCGTTTCTTGTCGTCGGCAGTGGCTTCGACCTGCAACAATCGGTGGTCGAGGTGCGACATCGCCGCGGACATTCCTGGTCGTCGGCGGTAGCCGGGCATTGTCTTCTCTCGCGGCTTGCGATCACGACCGTTGGCAACTTCGGTCCATGTTTCTCCGTCCAAAGAAACTTCAATCCGGTACTCGGCGACGAACGAGAACTTCTGATGTTCAGGCGTCGCTTCACCACGAGCACTGGAGAAGACAACACGGTCGATGGTTGTTGGTTTCAACAGTTCGATGGTCAGGCCGGGTCCCGCCGAAATGAACCTTGCCCCAGCCTTGCCGTCGTTAGCGTGCTGCGGTCCGTACGCGTCTGGAAAATCTTCGATCTCGCGTGCCGCGCCGGACGCCTTTCCGCCATTGGATTGCAACGCGACGTTCGTAGCCTGACTCTCCGAATCGGGTGTTTGCGCAGAACCCGAGTCGGAGAATCGAGCTGCGGACCACACTTCGAATTCATCAACTCGAAACCGCTTGCCGCCCGGATCAATGTCGTTGGCCTCACAAATCAACCGTACGAACTTTGCCCTCACTGGTGTGAACTCTTCCACCGTGCCCGCGCGATCCACCATCGGGCGTGTCCAGTTCGCCCGATGCTCCGCCAGCTTCGACCGGCCTCGCTTGAGAACCTCAGCGGTCCACGATTCCAACTCTGCGGTCAGTTCCGTTTGCTTGGCTTCCAGCGGTTTGACCTTCGCATTGCGTTCCTGCCGTTCTGAAGGCGTCACCAGCGGAGCGCGACCGTGTCGGATGCCGGCGAAGGTGGCGTACAATCCATAGTAGTCTTCCTGCGTGATCGGATCGAACTTGTGATCATGACATCTTGCACAGCCAAGTGTCATACCGAGAAACGCTTCGCTGGTGGCTCGGATGATCTCGTCCAGCGTATTGGCTCGAATCTGAGCCGCCTGAACCGGATCCTGATTACCAACATCGTCATAAGGCCCGGCAACGAGGAATGCAGTGCCGATTGCCGCACTGGGATCGCCTTTGCCGAAGACGTCGCCCGCGATGTGCTCGCCAATGAACTGGTCGAACGGTTTGTCTTCATTGAGCGACCGGATGACGTAATCCCGGAATGGCCACAGGTCGTTGATGATGACGTTCCGCTCAAAGCCATTGCTCTCCCCAAAACGCACGACATCCAACCAGTGCCGTCCCCAACGTTCACCGTAATGAGGCGAATCAAGCAGCCGATCAATCAGCTTCTCGTACGCCTCCGGATCAGCATCCGTGACAAACGCTTCCACCTCATCCGGTGTCGGTGGCAGCCCAAGCAGATCGTAAGTCGCTCGGCGAATCAACGTGCGGCGATCGGCTGGCGGGTTGAGGTCGAGTTGTTGCTCGGTGAGCTTGGCGCGGATGAAGTCGTCGATCCCCGTCGCGGCCTGAATCACCGAGTCGTGCGCCGGTGAACTCGGCTCGGAAAGTTGGTCTACTTTCAGTGGCTGATACGCCCACCAGCTCGCATCCGCTTTCGATTTTTCGCGAACCACGACATCGTCCGGCCATTTCGCGCCGTCCGTGATCCAGCGACGTAGTGTTGTTACTTCTTCATCCGAAAGTGGCTTGCTTTCTTGCGGCATCGCCGGTGGCTCCCCGCTCGACGCAGTCACCAGTTCGAGCAGATAACTGCTGTCCGGATCGCCAGCCACGACGTAGTCGTTTTCCTTCAGATGGGCGAATGTCGCCAGCGAAACATCGCCCTTGGCGTTACCCGCGGAGTGACAACGCACGCAGTGCTGCTGAAAAATCGGAGCCACGTCTTTGGCGAAGTCAAGTGGTTGATCAGCGCGTGCCGTCGAAATGAAGAAAGCCCAGACAATTACCAAGCAGTGAAACTTGCCAAGCGTTGCGAACAATTGCGTGAGCGGCCGAAAGTCTTGGCAGCTTTCGCTACGGATGGTCGGTCTCGCTGAGGCTTTGGGTGTGCATGCGAAAACGTTCAAGACAGTACCTCCTTGATGACATGGCCGTGGACATCGGTCAGTCTTCGGTCGAGGCCGTTGTGGTACCACGTCAGCCTTTCGTGCTCGAAGCCAAGCAGTTGCAGCACCGTCGCGTAGAAGTCCCAGACGGTGGTCGGATTCACTTCCGCCCGGCGTCCGAATTCGTCCGTCGCTCCGTAGCTGATTCCGCCCTTCACGCCTGCGCCCATCATCCAGCAGGTAAAGCCGTCGGGATTGTGATCGCGTCCCGCCGTTCCGGCCTGATGCGTCGGCATGCGGCCGAACTCGGTGGTCCACAGGATCAGCGTGTCTTCGAGCAATCCCGAGCGTTTGAGGTCGGTCAGCAACGCGGCGGTCGGCTGATCGAAGATCGGACAATGCCGCTCGTAGTCGGGCTTGAGCGTCTTGTGAGCATCCCAGTTCAACAGCCCGTCAACACCGGACGCTCGCGAGGCGCAGTACAAATTCACATAGCGAACATCGCGCTGGAGCAACCGCCGAGCCAGCAGGCAATTGCGAGCGTAAGCTGCCTTGAGCGTGTTCTCGTCTTCGGTTCCATACAGCCTGTGCGTCTCGGCCGATTCGCGTGACAAGTCAGAGACTTCGGGAGCGGAAAGCTGCATCCGTCCCGCCAGTTCATACGCTGCAATACGAGCCCGCAAATCGCTCTCCGCCGGATTGGCCGCGGCAAAATTCTGATTCAAACGAGTCAGCAATCTCCTCGATGCCTCTTCTTCCCATTCGGAAATAGAACTCGGTCGAGCCAGATTCCGAATCGGCTTCTGGTCACTCATCATGATCGCCTGATGCCGAGCCGGCAGAAAGCCGTTCGACCAGTTCGCCTTGCCGTTGGGCGGTTCGCCTCGGATGTCTGTGATTGCCACATAAGCCGGCAGGTTCTCGTTCTCGCTGCCCAGCGCGTAGCTGACCCACGCTCCCGCACTCGGAAACCCCTCGGTGGGATGACAGGTGTTCATGAAGATGCAGCCCGGACCATGTGTGTTGGTTTTACTCTGCAGCGAATGAACGAACGCAATGTCGTCCACGTGCTCGGCCATGTGCGGCAGCATGGAACTGATTCGCTTGCCGCTTTCTCCCGCTGCAACAAACGGCCAAGGACTTTTCATGAGGTTGCCGTTCTTGCCTTGAAACGAAAGGAAGTCCTCTTCGCCGGGCAACGGCTTGCCGTGATATTTCTCCAGCGACGGCTTGTATTCCCACAAGTCCATGTGCGAAGCCGCGCCGGGACACATGATCTGCAGAACACGTTTCGCCTTCGCTGGATGATGCGTCTGCCCGCGTCCCGCCTGCCACGGGCTGTCTTCCGCCGACGCACCACTGAACAGCAGGTGCATGAGGCCAACACCGCCAAGTCCGGTATAGACGTCGCCGAGAAACTTGCGCCGCGTGAATTCAGATAGCTGCTTCATCGTTTGAGGCTCACTCTTCGTAGGCTGACTCTCCGAGTTGGGCAGCGGAGAACTCGACTCAGAGAGTCGAGCTAAGATGTTACTGAACATGTCGTGAACTGGAGCGACCGGCAGTGCAGGTGGTCTGCCACTACCAAGGCTTGAGCAGTTGCCGTTACCCGAAGTTTCCGGCGTACTTCTGAAACGCCGATACGTCGCTCATCGTTATATCTCAATGAGGATTGAATTTCGATCAGACAACTGTGAACTCTCGGAGAGACGTCATAAGATCGGACCACCACATTCCAAGCATGTGACAGAACTCTTGGTTCGACAGACCATGACGTGCCGGATGGTCGGGGCGAAGTTGGCTCCAGCCACGGTGCGTTACCGTCACCGAGGTCCCGCTCTGAACTTGTGCGAAGACCACCTCCACCTCGGTTTTCTCGTCGGGCGAGAAGTTAACGCCTCGCCAATCGAAGACGAGTCGGGACGGCGGCTCCCACTTGGTCACGCGACCAGTTTCAATTTCGCGAGGCCCGGACCCGGTGTCGATGGTTTCAAACAGGCGTCCTCCCACCCTTGGTTCCATTCGCATCACGCCAGCGGTATTACCGGAAACGCGAAACTTGAAGCCGCGCCGCCACCACTGGTCGATCTCCTCCGTGAATACCTGGAATGCGACCTCAGGTTCGACCGCCACATGCACCGTAACGCGTACTTGATCCCCCGACGACCCAATTCGCTCGCTCACTTTCGGGCCCTCTTCGAGTTCTTTCGACCTGACTTACTTTCGGCGTGAGACTTAAACGCTTGAAGTTGGACGTTCCAAAACGCCTCCATCTCATTAAGCCACTGCTGCACCTCCGAAAACGCGTCACGGCGAAGTTGATAAACCCGCCCGCGCAGGTCGTCTTCCAACGTTTGTTCTTCCACAAGTCCAGATTTGCGTAAGACTCGTAGATGCCGGCTGAGCGATGGTCTGCTTATCGACAATTCCGTGGCAAGTTCAGCTGGTCGGCGCGGTTCTTTTCGCAACAGTTGGACGACCGCCAGCCGGTGTGGCTCGCCGAGGGCGGCAAACGTTTCGTGAAGCTGCGTGTCCATGGGAGCCCTCTTTGAGTGCGGCTAGTCAGACGAACGGACTCGTTGTATGAACCACCATTGATGACCCTCAATATCTTCTGCCCGATAGGTACGGTCGGCCCAGTAATCCTCACCGTAGTCATGTGTCGTCGGCTCATCGGTAATTTTCGCGCCTGCCGCGCGAGCTTGGTTGCAATGATCGTCGGCATCATCCACGTAGACACAAAGCGATTGTGTGTTCGTTCCCCCTAGAGATCGCGGGCTCTTGCTTGGCGTCGGCTTGCTACCCTCCGCCTTCACTGCCGCGTCGGCAACCATGACGAGCCCCTCGCCAAAGGTCAGTTCGGAATGCATGATACGTCCGTCGTCTCCTTCGACTTTCATCCTCACTTCGAAACCAAAGGCTTCGCAAAGCCAATCGATGGCCGCGACAGCGTCGTCGTAAAAGACTGCGGAAGAGATGCGCGGCCACCCCTTGGGTGTCGGTTTCATGGCTTTGACTCCAGGAATTATGGTTTCTCTATTGAGAAATAGTTAATCAAATTGTAAACTACAATACCTTGGGGTACAAGCCACTTCGACCAGGAACATTCCGTTGTCATTCTTCGAGCCGTGGAATCTCGTTTTCGTCACCGGATTCGCAATTTATTTGACCATTCGCGGCCGATTCGCAAGTCGTACTAAGCAGAATGAGGCAATCGATCGCCGAATCGGCTTTCAAGAAAAGGCATTGCTCTCGGGGGTGATCGTCACCAGTCTTTTGTTCCCTGTCATCTACCTGTTCACGCCGCTGTTTTCGTTCGCGGACTATGCATTACCAGAGCTGGCGCACTGGTTTGGCCTACCAGTGATGGTCGCCGGCCTGTGGCTATTCTGGCGATCCCACGCCGACTTGGGGTTGAACTGGTCCGCGTCCCTCGAGTTGCGAAAGGGTCACGAGGTGATCCAACACGGAGTTTACCGGCGAATACGGCATCCGATGTATGCCGCAATTTGGCTGTTCAGCATCGCGCAAGGATTGCTGCTCAATAACTGGCTGGCGGGATGGACGGTCGTGGTCGTGTTTGCGTTGATGTACTTTGTACGAGTCCCCATCGAAGAACAGATGATGCTCGACCAATTTCCTCAGCAGTATCAGGCGTACATGGAAAAAAGCGGCCGGCTCCTTCCCCGGTGCCGTCGTCCTCAAAAGTGATCCGGCTCTTGGTGGTAGATAGCGACGAACCATCGGTTGCGGTGGAACTTTGCGTCAGCCTTTGGCCAAACAGGTTGCCAGGTATTTGCCGGCGCGGTTGATCTCTTCGGTGACCTGCGTGGTGGTCTCCAGAATGGGAATGCCTCGCGGTACCGGGTGCATGAAGATCTCCGTCCAGCCTCGATAATCGATCTCCGCAAGCGCTTCCAACAACGGAGCAAAGTCCAAATCGCCGCGGCCGGGCATTTGCAGCAATTCCTGATCCTTGGGAAGCTTGGTCATGCATCCCATGCCGTGTTGCCAGGCATAGAACATGGCGATGCGGTTGCCGAGCGTCTTGATCAGATTTGCCATCAACGATTCGTCTTGCGGCAGGTGATACGGCGCGAGCGCAACGGCCAGATTTTTCGAGGGGGCAAGTTCAGCAAGCCACTTCAGCGAGTCGGGCGAGTCGATCAAGTTGTTGCCGTGATTTTCGATGGCAATCGTCACGCCAGTTTCTTCGGCCACTTCCAAGTGTGGTTTCATTTTTTCCATGAATTGCCCGACGGCCGATTTCAACTCGCTGCCTTTCAGGCCTTTCGGGCCCTTGCCGCCAGTGACCATCGTTTGGCAGCCCAGACGCTGCGCCAATCGCATCTCATCCTGCAGCGCGAACGGCCCCAATTTGTACTGCGTGATACAGCCCAGCGAGACGCCGTGTTGTTTCAGCAATTTGGCGAACGTCTCTTCGCCCATTTGGTCAACCTGTTCCCGCTGGTCGCCGTGAGGCTTCGGCCAGATGTCGATCGCGGCGGCGCCGATCTTGGCGACTTCCGGAAAAATTTCAGCCAGCGAGGTGTAGCCGTACATGCAGGAGCCGAGGATATATTTCGGCTTGAAATCCGAGGGGGCAGCTGCACAACAAGCAGCGCCGATTCCGAGCCCCAACGCGGAGCTGCCAACAAACTGTCCAAACTGGCGGCGATCAATTTTCGCTTGTTGCATAGGATTCCGTCTGACCTCGCTACTGCCCACCTGCTACTCACTATCCACTATCCACTATCCACTATCCACTATCCACTATCTGCTATTCGCTATGTATGATTCGCTACTTCCTAGACCGTTTCGAAACCGCTTCGTTGGTCTCGCCGCAGCCACGAATCGGCTTCGGCGTCGCCGATGAAAGTTTCCGATTCGGGATTCCATTTCAACTTGCGGCCCAGTCGCATCGAGATGTTGCCCAGATGGCAAGTGCTGACGCTGCGATGTTGGCTTTCGATATCAGAGACAGGGAGGTGACGAGTTTCGATGCAATCGAAAAAATTGCCCATGTGATTGATGATCGCGTCGAGTTTGCCTGCCCGCTCGGGGCGGTCCAGGTTGTCAAACCTGTATGCTTTCCAATCGGTTCTTCCCAGCGGATTGGCCGGTAATTGCTCCACCGCTTTTCCTTGCAGGCTGCCGCGGTTGACAAAGATGCGGCCCTGGTCGCCGTTGAACATGATTCCGTTGCGGCCGGTATCGCCGACAGTCATCGTGACGCCGTTGGCAAACGTGTAGTTGGCATCGAAATCGGTGGCAACGTTGTAGCCGTCGGTAACGCCAGGCAGCTTCGCCTGGCCATCGATTTCGACCGGCAACGAATCGATGGCCCACTGGGCGATATCCAGATGGTGGGCTCCCCAGTCGGTCATTTGGCCACCGGAGTATTCGTACCACCAACGAAAAGTGTAGTGAGCACGTTCCTCGATGTAGGGGACATCTGGTGTTTGGCCTTGCCACAGATCCCAATTGAAGTTGATCGGTACGGGACGTTTGGGAAAAGGTCCGCCCGTTTTGTTTTTTCCCAAGATAACGTCGACTCGTTGCAGTTTTCCGACACGTCCTTGACGAACCATTTCGACCGCTTGCCGAAATCGATGATCGGACCGTTGCCATGAACCGACTTGGACAACACGACCTGTCTCTTGGACAACCTTTCGAAGCTGCTTGCCTTCGTCGATGGTCAGCGTCAACGGTTTTTCGCAGTACACATCTTTGCCTGCCCGACAGGCATCGATGATCATTTTGGTGTGCCAGTGATCGGGAGTGCCGATGGTGACCACGTCCACATCGCTGCGGGCGAGCAGATCTTGATAGTTTTCGAAATCACGTGGCGTACTTCCAAACGCCGATTTGACCGGATCGCGAACGTTCTTGTCGACGTCGCACACGGCGACGATATCCCCATACATATTGGCTTTGTGCGCGATCACGCTGCCCTGGTAACGAAGCCCGATACAGCCGACGCCAAGCCGTTCCACTTTGTGGTGTGGCTTCTCTTCCGCACGGGCCGCTTGCTGGTGAAAGCCGACCCCGCCGGCAAGCAGTCCGCCGACGAGCGAACTTTGCAGAAAGGACCGGCGATGGAGCTGTTGACGATCGTTCATATTGGTTTTGTTCCCTCGGTTGGTGCAGAGAGAATCGTACTAGATCGCACCGGGCGGCAGTTGGCCAAATCCAATAGCCGAATCAAAAAAAAGGCCGGCGAATCAATTCGCCGGCCTTGTTGAGTTTAAAAAAAATGTCGATGGGCGGGGTGGTGCATGGGGCACGTTGCACCACGACCGCAAGGCAGTGCGGCGCCCATCGACATCATGAGTTTAACAAGAGTCACACCAAGAATGAAGTGCGAGAGCGATACTATTTGCAGAAGATTTTGTTTCAGGATTGTCGGGGCCCTCATCTTGCGAACGACTGGTTCAACTTAACCTGTTACCGTTACCAGTGGAACTCAGTTGGATTAATTCAAACCACCCATCAGGGAGGCTTTGGGGCCTTGACGCTTTCACGTCGTGCCGGCCACCAGTCTGCAAAAAGCAATACCCTCACGCCTTTCAGGCTGCGTTGCGCTTCGATGAGCGACCTGGGGCGAACGGATCACTGTATCGTTTTGTCACGGTATCATTGAGAAGTTGTGACCGCCGATTTTCCGATGGTCAGCGGGTTCTGCCGACGTTTTTCAGCCGGTGTCGTTCATGGAATTAAGATCCCAAGCCAAAGCGGTCGCCAACTTGGACGCGATCTGTGACGAGTTTGAACAGGCGCTTCGTTCCGGGGATGCCAGTGGTGACGATGACCCGGTGGATCTTGATTCGTGGTTACAGCGGGTCGATCCCGAAATGAGATCGTGGTTGCGGCAAGAGCTGGAAGCGATTCAACAGGAGTTGGGTTCGCCCCCCCACTTGCAAGGTCCGAATACCCAATCGATTCCCGAAGGTATCGATCCTCAATCTTGGCAGACGGTGATCGAGTGCGAAACGTTTCAGCAGTTGTCGCGGGAATTGAAAGTTTCGTTGGCGGCCAGCATCGAGGCACGTCAGTACCAGGCGGGTGACGCCCTGCTTCGTTCGGGAAACCGTGCCGTGGGATTGTTTCTGATTGCCGAGGGTACGGTGCAGGTGATCGCGGGTGAGGGCGCCGACCGGCATGAGATCGACACCGACGGCGCCGGTTCAGTGTTGGGTGAAATGTCGATGTTGACCGGGTATCCCTGTTCGGCCGACGTCGTTGCCACCTCGCCGGTTCAAGCGTTGGTGTTGCCGGTGGAGAAATTTGATTCGCTTCGCAACGCCTGGCCGGAAGTTGAAATTGCTCTCAGCCAACTGGTAAGCGACCGTTTGGGGCACCGCCGAAAGGATGCCTTGTGTGGCAAGTCGTTGGGTGGCTACCGGCTTCAGCATTGCATCAGCAGCGGCGCGATGGGCGTCGTCTACTCGGCCGAAGACGAAGAGACAGGAAGCAGCCGGGCGCTCAAGATGTTGCGACACCGTTTCATCTACAGCCCGCGTGTCGTGTCGCGTTTTGACCAGGAAGTCGAACTGTTGCGTCAGTTGCAACATCCCAACATCGTGGCGCTGCGAGGACACTTCGTTGCCTATCGAACCAGATTCATTGTTTTGGACTTGTACGATGGGGCCGATCTTCGGCAGGTGTTGCGAAGACATGGCCGGATTGCCGAAGCAACCGCGCGTGGCGCCCTGGGCCAGATTGCTGCCGGATTGGCCCAGGCACATCGGCAAGGTGTGTTGCACCTTGATCTCAAACCGGCCAATGTGCTGATCGATCAAACCGGACACATTGCGATCACCGACTTTGGCCTCTCGCGACTGATCGAATCGGACGGTTGCGATCAAGACTGTGTGGGGACCCCCGCCTACATGCCTCCTGAACAATTCATGATGGCGAACGTCGGGCCGCACTGCGATTGGTATTCCTTTGGCTGTGTTGCTTATGAACTGTTGTCGGGCAAACGTCTTTTCCAAGCCGAGGAATCTTCGCAGTTTCTTGATGACAAACTTCGCAGTCCCAGTTCGTCGTGGCCGGCGGTCGACGCGAGCGGAGAGTTGTGTGCTAATCTGCAATCGGCTCTGCATCCGATGGTCGCCGATCGTAGTTTGGATCTGGAAAAAATCGCCGCCTGGGCCAGGCCTGTACCGGAGCTTGCGGTTAGCCACGAGGACTTTTAGTGATCGGTCGCCGCAGGCAGCCCGCCTGTAGAACGCAGCGGAATGTGGGGGAATAACCCGGACAGGCAGTTCGGTTAGACTGTGGCGGCGAGTGAAACTTTCCAACGTCATGTCGAGAGGCAATCTCATGGAGTCTCGTGCTGATTCGGTCACCGCTTGGATCGGAAACCTGAAAGATGGCCAGGATGCTGCGTCGCAGAAGATTTGGGAGCGATACTTTGGACAACTCGTCCGCGTCGCCGCCAGGCGGTTGGGGGCGGCGCCGCGCCGGATCGCTGATGAAGAAGACGTTGCTATCAGCGTGTTTGACAGTTTGTGCCGCGGTGCCGCCGCGGGACGGTTCAAGCAATTGAACGATCGTGACGACCTCTGGAAACTTCTCACCGCCATCACCGGCATGAAGGCGGTCGATCAGATTCGCAAGCAGACAGCGAAAAAGAGAGGAGGTACCGACCTCCGCGGCGAGTCGATCGTCGGCGGCCACGACAGCGATGGTGCGGGAGGACTTGACCAGTTTGTTCATCACCAGCCCACTCCCGAATTCCTTACTTTGATGGAGGAACAACAGCGGGGGATGTTTGAACTGCTGCCCGACGATTCGCTTCGGCAAGTGGCCAGCCTGCGTTTTGAGGGATACGCCAACGAGGAAATTGCCGGACAGATGGGGATTTCGCTCCGTTCGGTCGAACGCAAATTGAAAGTGATTCGGGAAATATGGACCTCCATGGCCAGTGAAGAGGGGCAATAACACAATCAAGCTTGACGACCATTCGGCTGGTTTTCTAGAAGCGGTGATACGATCGGCAGGCGTGTATCGATCGGAAGTGATCTCCCGCGGTTTTCGCCGCTTCCGGCCATCGGATCGGTCGAGTGGTGCTGGGGAGTCGACTCCTTCTTCCCAGCGGGTTTTTCAAGATGCTAGGCCGATCTGAATTCAGACCAAACATTGCCGCGTTCACACCTTGGGTTGGCCAACCCAGTAACGTTTGGATGCACCGCCAATTCGCCAGGCTCGATGATCAAGTGAAAACGATCATCACCTGGGAGTACTTGAATCAGGATCAATTTCCCCTACCCAACACCGATATTCGGCTCGTTCCCGATCAGTACCACAACCAATTGAAGGGTTGGAAACGCATCGTCGATGCCGTGCTGACTCCGCGCACCGGCGGCGAGCGGTTTGGCGGTTCGTTCAACCGTTGGATGCGCAAGCAGCTCCGCGAGTGCAAAGCCGAAGCGGTGCTTGGGCAATTCGGCCATTATGCAATGATCGCCGAGGTTGCCAGTCGGCCGCTGGGGATTCCGGTGTTCGCTCATTTCCACGGCTTTGACATCAGCACGCGACTGAACAAGAAGCGGTATCTTCGATCGCTGCAATCCCATTGGCACCCGTTTGCCGGCATGATTGTGGTCGCCCGGTACCAATACGATTTTCTGTTGGAACAGGGAGTCGACGAGGAATCGATTGCCCTGATTCCATGTGGTGCGCCGGTCGGTGATATCGCCTCGATGGTGAGGCGAGTTCGGTCTTCGTCACCGCCGCGGAAAAAGGGATGCGTTTTTCTCTTCGTGGGTCGCTTCACGGAGAAAAAGGATCCGATGTCGGTCTTGAAAGCGTTTCAGCACTGTCATCAGCAGCATCCTCAGGCTCGGCTGCGGATGGCTGGATTTGGGCCGCTTCGTGACGAGTGCATTGAGTGGACCAAGACGCAGCCGTCATCGCTTGCCGACGCGGTTGAGTTCCAAGGCACATTGACTCCCTCAGGAGTGATCGAAGAAATGGCTCGCGCCGACGTGCTGGTGCAGCACTCTCGTACCGCTCCCAACGGCGACAAGGAAGGTTGGCCGGTGGTGATCGGTGAAGCAATGGCGGCAAGTTTGCCCATTGTTTCCACGCGCCATGCAGGTATCGTCGACCAGGTGATCGAAGGACACAACGGCTACCTTTGCGATGAAGGCGATTGGCGGCAGATGGGCATCGACATGGCACGGCTGGCCAGTGAGAAGAAGCTGCAGCGTCAAATGGGCGAAGCTTCTTATCAGCGAGTGCTGATGTATGACGCCAACGACCAAATCGAACGACTTCGCCAGTTCATCAACCGCAGGGTGGCTGATTTCAGAAACCTACAGCCGGCCGCCAAGGCAGCGTGAACCGGCAGCAGGCAAGAACGCTATCCCAAGTTCCAGCTCAGGGAATTCGGAAAGGATACGGTGTCACCGGCCAAGTTCGATAAACCGGCGGGTAGACGCGGTAGGTGGGATAGTACGGGTAGGCCGGTCGATAGCCGTAGTACGGTCGGTAGCCGCGATAACGATAGGGGTAACAATCGTTCAGGTAGATCGGTTGTCGCACAATCACTCGCTGCGGCACATCATTACGCGCCGCCTGGGCAGCCTGATAGTCAGCTTGCTTCTGATTGGGAGAGCGATACAGCGGATACTTCGAATCCTGAGCGGCGGCGGTACCGGCGCCAGCCAAAACGACGCAGATGGCGAGCAAAGTTTTTGTTTTCATGGTGACACCTGAATTTTCTCGTGCTTTTCCATTAGACCCATTTTTGATTTTGCGATCAAACTGAGTACACGACAGTGTCGTTTTGACACTGGTTTCCAACAACGGGATGGTCACTTGTTCTAGCAAAACAGCTGTTTTTGCAATGCATGGAACAACCTGGTGACCTGTCGCTGAAAACGAATGTCGGACTCGTTGGGTTGGATCGATTCAAGGTGCACAGGCCGTGCCAATGCTGGCCAGTCGTCCGGTCGAATTGGGGTCACGCGTCTGATTCTTGATTGACGACGTGTTGGTGGTTCCGCAAATGGTCTTCGCAGTAGGCGTAATCATTGTTGCACTGCGAACAGTAGCGGAAGTCCATTTTGGGGTGGGTGTTGCTGTTGACGCCGCAGGTGGCGCACGTGTGACGCGGCGCGTTGCCGGGATCGTACTGCCGGGCGTTCCACTGCGCGCGTCGCTGAAGGTTTTGGCCGTATTGCAGTACTGCCGGTGCGAAAAAGACCAGGTAGTTGCCGATCGAGGCGAGCACCATGATTCGTACCGGCATCGGGCCGGAAACCAGTGCAAGCGAATAACCGATCACCTGCAACAAGGCGAGCCATTTGACCTGCACTGGCAAGACGAAGAAGAGCCTCAGTTCGAAGTTGGGGTTGTAGGTGGCGAAGGCCAGAAAGACGGTGCCTTCCAAAAAACCGCCGGTCACCGGCTGATCGTGGACAACCGCCGCCGCCAAAATGGTCAGTACAGTACCGAGCCACAGAAACGTGTTGTAACGAACGACGCCCCAATGGCGTTCCAGCGACGTGCCCATCAAAAAGAAGATGTAGAGGGCAAAGAACAACCAGATGGGGCTGGTTGAAATGGGGATGATCAAGAAAGTCAGCAGCCGCCAAATCTGGCCCTCCAAAACCCTGTCCCAGACCAGCGTGCATTGGTCAAGGATCTGTGGATCGGAGGCACCGAAAATCAGCATCAAAACCTGGCCGCCAATGATCAACTGGGTCAGATTCGCAATGCTGACCGGGCGAACGATTCGATCAAGGCGTTCAAGGAGCTTCATCCAAACCAACAGGCTGCTAAATACGAGTAGAGCAACTTCGTAGCACGACCGTTCCGGTTGTGACCGATGGCGGGGACCGCCGTGCTACGATGGAAAAACGCCCTATTTGCCCAATTTGGCGGCGACACGTTCTAGCAACTCTTTGGTCTTTTGAATGCCTTGTACCTCGCCAATCTTGCCCCCTTCGTACTCGATCCCCACGTAGCCGTGGTACCCATGCTTTAAGACGATGCCCATCATCTTTTCATAGTCGGTATGGATTTCGTTACCGGCATCGTCAAAGTCATGAGACTTCGCGCTGACCGCCTTGGCAAAAGGCATCAGTTCGTCGACGCCCTTGTAACGGTCGTACTCTTCGTCGCCACTGATACGGAAGTTGCCGAAGTCGGGCAGCGTTCCGCAGTTATCGAGTCCAACGTCTTTGATCACGCTTGCCAGCCACTTTCCGTTGCTGCTCAGACCGCCATGGTTTTCAACGATGACGTTCAATCCATGCGGCTTGGCAAACTCGCTCAACCGCCGCAGGCCGTCGGCCGCCAGTTTCTGCTGCTCCTGATAGCTGCCGGCCGATCCAGCATTGACGCGAACGGAATGGCATCCCAAGAACTTCGCGGCTTCCACCCATTGGTAATGGTTTTCTACCGCCTGGGTGCGTTTCTGGTCGTCCGGATCACCAAGTTTGCCTTCACCGTCCACCATGATCAGCAGGCTTTTTACTCCCTGGTCTTCACAACGCTGTTTCAGTTCGCCCAGATACTTTTTGTCTTTCGCTTTGTCTTTGAAGAACTGGTTGACGTATTCAATCGCGTCGATGCCAAATTCTTTTTTGGCAACGCGGGGGAAATCCAGATTGGTAAGGTTCTTCGACGGGTCGCGAAGCGTACGGTGCAATGACCACTCGGCAAGAGAAATTTTGTAGGGTGCGTTGTGGTGGTCGGCGACTGCTCGATCGACGGCAATGGTGGACGCGAAGGCTGCCGCACCGGCGACTTGTAGAAACTGACGACGATTCGCACACGACTGCTCTGAAAACATGATCGATTTATCCTTGATAACGTGGGCCAACCATTGCCGCGGTTCAGCTGGCAAGCGATGTTGTCGTTTGGCAACGGTTGGGTGAAGGGGTGTCAGGTCATTCGCTTCAGATTGTAACCGCAGGTCGGCCGGTATCCACTGCCACCACGTGAAATCCGAAAGCCCGTGACCTGTTCGGCCAGTCGGGTATCAAGGACGCTGTGGCAGCCTTGCTGCGACTGTCTGCAGGTAACCATGCAGTGATCGCGTTAGCGACGAAGCGACCGCGGAATCTCGGCGACTGAGATCGTGAGATTCGGCGATGTCGTTCGACAGGTCATAAAGCTCCGTCGTCTCTTCCTCACTTCGCTCCTTCGGTCAGGCAATAGAGCTGCGAGGCGGTTCGGATCAGCAGCTTGTCACCGACAATGGCGGGGCTGGCGATGCAGAGTTCGTCCAAGCTGTTTCGCGCTGTGACCTCGTATTGCGGTCCCGCTTTGACGACATACGTCAAACCATCTTCGCTCAAGCAGAAAAGGTTGCCGTTGTAAGCAAACGGCGACGAGGTGAACGAACCTCCCGGAGAAAACCGCTGCTTGCCATAGACCTGCTGGCCAGTTTTTGCGTCGTGGCAGGTGATGAATCCCTGGTCGTACAGCGTGTAAAGGTAATCGCCGTAAACGATTTGCGACGTGTTGTAGGGAGAGGATTGTCCTTGGTACCACTGGATGAACTCGTTGTCGGCGAAATCTTGATCACCCGCCGGCGTGATATCGCCACTTGCCCCGGGGCGTATCGCGAAGGTTGGCCGATGCGAATCACCCACGTATCCCGATGCGATGTAGCACAAACCGTGCGCGGCCAGTGGTGACGGGATCACCAGGTTGGACATCTGGCCATCGAATTCCCACAACAGCTGGCCGCTTAGCGAATAACTTCGATTGCGTTTTTTGCCGGGGACGACAATTTCGGTTCGATGCTGATTTTTCCAAACCAGCGGCGTTGCCCAGGAATGGGTTTCGTCGCGAGATTTTTGCCAGAGTTGATCACCAGTCTTGGCGTCATACGAGCGGATCCATGAAGATTCCAGGTTGTCGTAGACCACAAACACCTGGCCGTCGTGCACGACCGGCGAGGCGGCTGCACCGTAGTCCCTCGCCGTCTTTTTTGGTTTGATTTTCCGTGACCAAACGGGTTGCCCGTCCAGCTGATAACAATACAGGCCCAGGTCTCCAAACAGCACATACAACCGCTCGCCGTCGGTGGTTGCGGTTTCGGCGGCGTAGCTGCTCTTGGGGTGTCGTGGAACTTGAGGGCGCCCGGTGTGAGCTTCGTGCTTCCAGAGTTCCCGGCCAGAATCGAGATCAAAACAGTAGACCATCCAGTGATGAATTCCCTTGGCTGGATCGCGAACACCTTGGCCCAAGTACAGCCCCTTTTTGGGAACAACGTTTTCTTTGTCACTGACCACGGTGGTCAGGAACACGCGGTTGCCCCACACCACCGGGCACGACCATCCCCATCCCGGCACGTCGGCCACCCATTGAACGTTTTCGGTCGTGCTCCATGTTGTCGGCAAGCCAGGATTGTCTGCTGCCACACCATCGGCATTCGGACCTCGAAAGCGGGGCCAATGGTCTTCACCGCGTACCGAAGTGGCAAGGTGAACCAGGACAATGAATAGCATTAGGTTTCGCATCATGCCGACGCTCCTGCGATTTGAAGTTGGGGGCTTAGCGAGCTTCCGGAATCGGCCGAAAGAGTGATTTCAAAGCGAGCACCGCCGCCTGGCGAATCATCGACTCGAACGTCACCGCCATGACTGCGTATGATGCGGTCGACCAACGCCAGACCAAGCCCGCTGCCGCTGTCGCTGGTTCCTTCTAACCGTATGAATGGCTGAAAAATTTTTTCGCGGTCCGCTTCCGATACTCCCGGACCGTCATCGTCCACGCAAATGGAAATGCCGTGATCGATTTTCTGGGCTGAAAGGACGACACGGTGTTTTGCAAAGCGAGCGGCGTTGCGAGTCAGATTATTCAGCGCTCGCATCAAGCCGGCTCGATCAGCAACCACCACCAAGTCATCGCAATCACCAGCCAGCTGAAAGTCCAACGACGGATGAAGTGGCTCATTCGCCTTGATCACTTCCGAAAACAATTCGGCGACCGACACATTTTCTGGAGCCACCTTCACGTCGCCCGAATCGGCGCGAACGTAAGTCAACAGTTCACCCACCAAGTCATCCAACTGTTGAGTCGCTTCGTCGACGGCCGCTAACCGCCGCTGCCGCTCCTGGTCCGTTTTGGCGGTTCCGATCAAGTCGGCGGCAAAGCGAATTCGTGCCAGCGGCGTGCGAAGCTCGTGAGAGACAGCTTGCAGCAGTTCCCGATGCGATTTGACCAGCGACTCGGTACGTTCGGCCATGAAGTTGAATGAATGCGCCAGCGGCTTTACCGCGTGAACTCGACTTTCATTGACCCGCGCGTTCAAGTCGCCCGATGCGATTGCTTTGGCAGCGTTCTCGACGTGGCGGAGCTGCCGTGCAACAGGCCGCAGCAGCAGCGCGATGGCGAAAGCGGCCGGCAGCAACACCAGCGCCAGCGTCGTGGTCGCGGCCTTTTGCTCGATGCGTTGAAAACTGGGAAACGGACCAAATCGCAACATCTGCGATCCACCTGCCATGGGCGTCACCGAATAGAAACGGTCACTTCCGGCTGGTTCATCTTCGTAAAAAACCACTTGGTCGCCGCGGCCGATTCTCCGCCGAACAGCTTCCGGCAACTCTTCGACAGCGGCCAGTTGGATCGCGATTTCAAATCGATGTTGCAGTCGATCGATCGCCGCTGGCCGTTGTGCAGGATTCGATTCGTCGATTTGGTGTGCCGCCAACAACATCCAACCGGCGATTGAATTCTCGATTTCGATTCGGCGGTAACTGGGAAACGGACCCAGCCAAACACATTGTGTCGGCTGGTCTGACATTTCCGGTCGGGTTGGCTGGGAGATGGACGCGACCACAAAATGGCTGTCATCGTCACGGTGGTAAGCAACGTCTTGGCCGCCGGAAAAAAGTTCCCGTATCGAATCGGGTGCCTCGCCGGTCGGCCGCAGTTCTACCGGGTAGGCAAACTGCTTTCGAATGTTTGCCAAAACTTTGTCGCGATCGCTTGGCTTGGCGGCAGCCAGCTGATTGGCAACGAGCCGCGCGCCACCGGCATGAGCCTCCAAGATGACTCGAGCCAGATCGGTATCGCTGCGGTGCTGCAACACGGTGCCGTGGATGTACCAGGCCATGAACAACACGGCCAAAACGCCGGCGTAAACACGAATGAAAAGCCAAGTCATGACGGGCCAATCGGAAGTGAAATGACAGTCGGTCGATCTGCCGTGATGCGCTGACGACTGGTTCCAAGAACGTTTTTGCAAGAACTGGATGCCGGCACACTCAGCCACCGCGCGTGCCGGCTGATTCCTATCCTAATCGGTCGCAGCTGGCGCCACCGTCGCCGTCTATGTTCTACCCGCTTTTGCGGCCGCGCTGTCGCAGACCGGCAACCTTCTGCCATGTATCCGACTGTATCGCCGCGTAACAAGCAAGAAGCTAGGAAGGTTGAACGTCCCCGACATAAACGAGCGTTTCGGGGTGCGCTTGCTGCCAATCACCAAGAGTGGTTCGCTGAAATGGATAGTCCGAAAGTGGAATGGCCCGCGACTGCTGCCCATATCGCTGGTCTTGAAACAGAAACACCATCTGGTTGTCGACATCCAGGCCACCGACCTGCAGCGAGATCGGTTGGTTCGACTCTTGGCTCAACACCCGAACGCAATCGGCATAGTTGCAGTAGGTCACCGAGACCGGTTTTTGATTGATCATCAGGTTCACGATGTGCCGGCTCGGATCGTTCATGGCGCTCAGCACAAAGGCGCATGCCGCCCCGTCCACTTCGACTCCGACAACCGGAGTGGAATCAGGCAGTGAGGCGTTTTCGGGTCGGATCAGCTCCGGGTTCTTGACTCCAGGAAACTCAACCAGTCTTTGCAACGCCTTGTGGTGGCGTCCCCCGGCGCGGATTTTCTTGATTCGTTCCGTTTCCGCAATCTCGGCGGCCAACTCTTCGGCCGACAACGGTCGCAGGCGGTGAGAATCTGTCCAGCCCGTGCGGATCGATTGTTCCCAGACCATCGCTGCCTGGGCGCACACAGCCAGACAGACCAATCCCAAAATCGGGAGAAAACGGTGCATTGCCTCCGTTTTCCACCTTCGAATGACAAACAAATTCATCAGCTCCCACCCTCGCCAAGTCCCCACATCCCACGACTCATTCCACCACGCTAGCGTGTTAGCTTCAATAACCCCATCAGGCTGTCACGGTTTCGTCACATTTAGTAACAGTGTCACTACCAATTCGAGACAGGGATGCGTTTCCTGCTCGCCAAGTGTCAAGAATTCTCGTTTTCGCCCCCAACACCGTCCTGACCGGCGATACGGCTGATCACGACTCCGACAAGGAAGATCACCAGGGTACCGACGACAATCGTCATTTGGGCATGAAGCGGATTTCGCAAAAACGTAGGTTGGTTCTCAATTACTGGATAGAAAGTCATCCAACCGATCACCAGCACTCCGGCAGCCACCGCGATCGCCGCAGCCGAGCCGCCGGCGCGGCGAGACAGGATGCCCAGCAAAAACAATCCCAACATGCCGCCGGCAAAAATCCCCTGCAATTTCCACCACGCGTCCAGAATGCTCTTTTGGCCGATCAGGGCCACCGCGACCAGAGTTCCCACCAGACCGACTGCGACCGTCGCGATGCGCAGGACTTTCATTGCCTGGCGTTCTGATACGTCGGGGTCAATGTACCGTTGGTGGATGTCTTTCAGGATCACCGTTGCTGAAGAGTTCAAGGATGTGTCGATGCTGCTCATTGCCGCGGCGAAGATCGCCGCGATCAACAATCCAGCAAGCCCCGGTGGCAGCTTGGTGGCGATGAAATGGGGCAGCACGCGGTCACCGACGTCGGCGGCTGACAACGAATCGGCATCGACCGACTTTTCGATTGCCACCACCTGCTTCACTTCCGCCAGCATCTCCGGCTGTGTGCTGTAGTAGGAAAAGAGGGCGGCACCGATCAGAAAGAACAATAGCGAAATCGGTACGTACAACATCGCGCCAATCCACACCGATCGTTTCGCCGCCGAGTCGCTATCGGCGGTGTGATAGCGCTGCACGAAACTTTGGTCGATTCCAAAATTGGTCAGATTGATGAACAGACCAAACAGGAACACGACCCATACGGTGCTGGAGGTCAAGTCGGGCTGCCAGCTGCCCAACGACAACTTGTCCGCGTCGGCCGCGATGGTGAGTGCCTGATTCGGTCCCTGGGGCATCCCCAACATCAACAACGCCAGGACCAAAATCGCGCCGCCCATCAACACAATCGATTGCACGACGTCGGTCCAAATCACAGCTTCGATTCCACCCAGCAAGGTGTACAGCGTCACCATCACTCCCGTCGCCACGATGATGGCCGTCACGTTCCATCCGGTCAGAGCGTGAAGTCCCAAAGCGACTCCGAACATGATCGTTCCCATGCGAGCGATCTGGGTGAGCACGTAACAGACCATCGCGTAGGTTCGTGCCCAGAGACCGAATCGTTTTTCGAGATGGTGATAAGCAGAGATTTCTCCCGTGCGGCGATAGAAGGGAACGAAGTACTTGGCCGCGATCCAAGCTGCCACCGGTAGCGAAAGGGTGAAAACGTAGGCGTTGAAGTTACCCCCGTATGCTTTGCCGGGGTTGCCAAGAAACGTGTTGCTGCTCAGGTAGGTGCCGAAGATCGACATGCCGACGGCCCAACCGGGCAGCGCACCACCGGCTGCCGTGAACTCGGCGGTAGTGCCGCTTTTTCGCACAAACCAACATCCAAACGCGAGCACACCCGCCACGTAGACAATCAGTACCGCGATATCGAACGCCGCAAGTGAAATCGTATCGATCCTTGTGGAAGAAGATGCCAGGTTTCGATCGGCAGCGAAAAGGATCGCTGGTTATTCGGTCGGCTCCGCTGCGACAGCCGGCAACCGATCGACCATCGCCGCGTCGGTTCGCCTCAATTCAGCGATCGTAGCGGCCCGCATCGCCAGAAGTCGACGACGATGGTTGGCGTCCAACGCCAGGTTGGTCAATTCCTCCGGGTCCTTGCGAAGATCGTAAAGCTCTTCTACTTCGCCTTCGACCAGGTTGCGAATGTACTTGTAACGACCTTGGGCGATCATCACGTACCAGGGAACTCCAGGGCCGTGATAGAGCTTGGGATCGTCGCTGGCGGGAACCAGCGCCGTGTTTGAACCATATTGTTTTGCCGTGTGAACCAGCATCGCCGGATAGGACCACCCGGGCGGATCTTCTTGCAACAACGGACTCAAGTCGCGACCGTGCATTTTCCACGGTAAATCGATACCGGCTTGGGCAAAGAAGGTGGGCGGAAGATCAACACCGGCGACCGGGCTATCAACGACGCGACCAGCTGTTTTCAAGTCTTCCTCCGCCGACTTTCGCGCGGGCAATCGAATGATCAACGGGGCTCGCACAGTGGCGTCGTAGGGCGCAACCTTCGACTTGAATCCGTGCTGTCCCCAGGCAAATCCCTGGTCCGAGGTGAATACGATCAACGTCTCTTCGTCCTGACCGGTCGATCGAAGCGTTTCCAGCAACCGGCCGACGTTTTCATCGATCGCCAAGACACCCTCGTGGTATTGCCGGACCCAATCGCGAAGCGGTCGACCAGGAATGTCTTTCATCCCTACCGGACTCATTTTGCGCACCTGTCGCTCCACCGGATGGCCGTCCTTTCCGGGCTCCCAAAATTCCATCTCGCGAATGTACTTCGGCTTTCCGGGCCGCGGCGGATAGACGTCGGTTGGAACGGGAACCTCCGCATCCGCATAGGCGCCCAGGTGTCGGTCGGCGGGGGTAAAAGGGCCGTGCACCGCGCCGTAACAAAGCCACAAATACCATGGCTTGTTCGCATCGCGCCCTTCACCCCGGATGAAGTCGATGGCCCAATCGGTGTAGTTGTCGGTCGTGTATCCATCAACATGCTTAGGTGGGCCGCCGTTTTTGACGATGGTTTGGTCGTCGTAGTAGTTCGGCGCGTTTTTCACAAAGCGAGGCCGATTCCAAATGATCTGATGATCCCAGTCGCGACCGTATCCGTCATCCACACCGGTATGCCATTTGCC
The DNA here is from genome assembly GCA_965222745.1 of Rubripirellula sp. Classification (GTDB taxonomy): domain Bacteria; phylum Planctomycetota; class Planctomycetia; order Pirellulales; family Pirellulaceae; genus CBDCUW01. The sequence continues at coordinate 1,938,246 of CBDCUW010000005.1, read as the reverse complement.
GATGTGCGCGGTCGTGTAACCATGTTTGCGAAACACACTGGGCCAAAACGGGCATTGTTTCGGATCGTACTGGCTGCCCGGATACTCGCCTTCCATTCGCATCGATTCGACACCATGTTGATGATGCCCAGTCAACAGGGTCGCCCGCGAAGGCATGCACCACGATCCGATGTAAGCGTACGAGAATCGTACTCCTTGCTTTGCCAAAGCATCGATGTTGGGCGTTCGAACCCAGTCGAACGCTTCGGGATAGCAGCCGACCGTCCGATGCGATTGATCGTCGGTATAGATGAACAGGATGTTGGGCCGATCAGCGGTGTCGGCGGCAAGAACGCCTGCAATCGGCGCACAAACAACAAGCACCAAAAGTGCGAACAGAGATTTCATCGGCAGGGTGCGTCACGACGAGTAAATGGGGCGTCAGGGGATTACAAACGTAACTCCGACGCGATGCCGCATCAACAATTCCGCGGTTCGGAGGCGCGGAGATTTCCTGGCTGCTCTTTCCGTCGCGTCTCCAGGCTTTGCACGAGATCCGCTTGAGATGTCGCGCAAAGCCGCGAAGACGCAAAGAATTCGGGAAGCCGGTTCCCTTCCTTCGCGCTACGGGAGTGATTCGCGTTCAACTCAGACGCTCAAGCATCCACGCGGAGCAGTTCGCATGCTTGACGGTAACCGGGGGCCGGTGTGCCGAATTCGCTTGCCGAAACCCGCGCCAGTCCGACAAGCTGCCTCCACCGCATCGATGCTCGCGTGTTGGCAAACTCTTCGGTCACGGTGCGGTAGTATTTCTCGGCATGCAGGGCGCCGTCTTCGCTGGTCGCGTACCTGAGCAGCAGATCGAAGACTTTGCGAGGCGCTCCGCCCAGTTCCCCGTAACGGGCCACTGCTGCTGCCGCCAGTCCCTGATCGCGGCTGCGAATCGCTTGATCGGCGGCGGAAAGCAACGAAGCCCGATCGCTCAGGGATTCGACTTCATCCACTTTTAGCGGCCACCGCTGACGCTGGACTCGCGGACTTTGCCCCGCCGTGTGATAGGCGCCTAGCAGAGTACTGACAACAGTGTTGCGGCGATTGCTGACACGAGCGATGTTTCGCCAGGCGTTGGCGGCGTCCGATGCATGGACACCGACCGACGCGCCGTGCACCGTTCCTTTGACTTTGTCTCCGTCACCATCCTTGGCCCTGCCGGGATCGTGCAGCAGCAGCAAGTTCGCCGCCACCGAAGCCGCCTCGGCAACCTGATCGGGCGCGTATCCGTCAGCCAATGCCTGAGCCGCCGCGTCGGCCGCCTGCGCGCGGTTGCTGCGGAAGATCGTCCACGCCAAGTCTTCCAACCATTCGTTGTCGCCTTGTCGGTCGCCAAGCGCTGGGCCCAGCAATTTGTACTGATCCAGCAATTTGGGAATCAGTGTCCAGATTTCGGGGTCGGGCCGGCCTTTTTGGATCCGGCTCTTGGAGGAATCCAGACAGAATCGCACCGATTGCCGAAGCAGCGTATTGGCATGTTGTTGGCCGACCACGTCGATCGCCAGCCATGCTCGCCACGCCAAGACAACACGATGCACGTTGGTTTCGTCTTGCACCGGGTACTGCACGTGGTTGAACATCGTTTTCGGATCTTCACCGGCAATCGATGCCATGATCCGCTGGGCACCCTGGAAGTCGCCCTGGCGCGTGGCGGCTTGCAATTCTTTTCCGGCAAGTCGCACTCCATCATGCTTGCTGGCGTCGATTCGCTTGAGTTCTTCGGCGCTGGAGCCGCCAAATTGTTGAATGCGGTCGGTGTTGCGATAGAGTACTTTTAAAATCGGCAGCGGCTTGCGATTTTCCGGCAGTTCGGCCGCCATTTCCAGCGCCGGCGTGAGCGCCATGAACGTGTGGTAGCCGATGTAATCGTGACCGCCAAAGGTGCGAGCGTTTGCCAGCGAACCGGCAGCGACCAAAGTGGCCAGATCGATACCGCTGCCCAGCTTGTCGAGCAGCAGAGGCTGCAATCGCTTCAGCGGCGTCTCCTGCATCATCGCCACTAAAGGTTCCAGGTCTCCAAAGGTCAGCCGATCATCCTCCTCGGCACCCAGCGCGGTGGAGATCCCCAAATCGCTGGACAAGGCAGTTCCCAGACTGCCGACTAACATTCCGGTACCCACGTTGGACAAAAACTGACGACGATCGCTGCGCTTCATCGCTCTTACTCCCAAGAGTGTTCGGATAGATTGGACCTGAAACTCGGCTTTGCCCAAAAAAGGGGTCAGACCCTTTGGAGGGCAGCGATTTTCCTTGACGATTGTTGTGCCCGGAGAGGGTCTGACCCCTTTTTTGGGCAAAGCTCCTGAAACTCCAAACGCGGATGCGTTACAGGGCTACTGTAAATTCTATGACTTCCGAGTCTGCTCTGCCGGCAACAAACCTGCTGTCGGCGATTTTTCCAAAATCGCTTCGCTTGCCAGTTCGGAGAATTCGCCGAAAGACTGCCTGCACTGCATGGTCATTCCACCAGATCGCCCAATTGTTGACGCAGTCGCTTCAAAACCCGCGATTTAGCAACTCGCACTGTCCCGGCTCGCATTCCCAGTTCATCGCCGACCTCGGTCGCCGATTTGCCTTCCACGGCGACTGCCCAGAAAGCCCGCCAGGTCTGTTCCTTGAATTCGGAGCGAATCATTTCAATCGCCCGCCGATACAACTCGTGCTCGGCCCTCAAATCATCTTCGTCGCGAATCAATTCGTCATCGGCATCCTGGGCCTGCCCCAGACGCAGCTGCGCTTCGGTCCCGCCGGCGCCGTGTGGTTGTCGGCCGGCGCGGCGATGGTGGTCGGTGATTTTGTTGCGAGTGATCGTCCGGAGCCAACCGCGAAAGGTGTCACCGGGACGATCTTTGCGGAATGAATCGATGTTGGCGATCACCGAACGAAACACTTCTTGGTTGATGTCTGCGCAATCCTGGTCCGGTAAACCCGCTTTGCGGCACCAGTGAAAGATCAGCGGCGAATAGAGATGAACCAGATCTTTCCAAGCCGGAGTTTCGTTTCTTTTTAGTCGTTCGATCAGGCTTCGTGACGTGGCACCGGCCGAGGATTGTTCGCTTGCGTTTTCGGAGGATGATTGTGACATACGAATCAGCGTTCAACTCGCGATCCCTTGCCGGTGCGAAAGGCGAACACCAATCCGCAGGCGGTCATCGTTCCGGCGATCACCATCATCAACAGCGACGCGCCACGAAAACCGCTTCGAGTGCGGGCGATGTCGCGATCAAGCGGCCGGGTCAATCGCAACACGCCGGCCAAATCGCCCTCTTTCCAATCTGTCTTGGGTGTATTTTCGTGTGTATTGTGACACTTGACGCAACTCTCTTTCATCAGTTGACCGCGCGCGTATTTCAGGTAGGAACGATCTTGGATGGTGACGAATTCATAATGTTCCAAAATCTCGCTGTCGGATTGACCAGTTGAAGAGCCTGGAGAGGAATCCAGCGGCGAATTTGATCGGCGATCGCGAATCATGCGTTCGAATTCGCGTAGCGTCTCATGTTCAAAATCCTCGGCCGGCCGCAATTCTTCGCGAAAGGAAAAGGGGCTGAACACGCGAACTTGCATTCCCGCTTCACGGCGGCTGATCCGTTCGGCCACTTCGATCTGCAGTGTTGCTGGCAGAGGCGGAGGAACTCGCCCGGTGTCCTCGTCATGGCCAAAGAACTGGCCCCGAACGTCACTGTAAGAAGCGTTGAATTCTTCCAGCATGTCGGAATACAACCGGGCACTATCCAGAGCCATTTCCTGAACAAACCAGGTGTTGAGATACTTCAGGTACCCGAACCCCGCCATCGATCCGACCAACACGCCCACGAACAACGCCGCCGCAAACGGATACTTGCGACACCATCGCCAAAGTCGTTCCGCCGAGCCGATCGGACGAGCTTGAATGGGGCTGCCGGCAAGATATCGCCTCAGATCCTCCGCAAACGCCGCGGCGGTCTGGTATCGCCGCGCGGTCGACTTGGACATTGCCTTTTGGCAAATCACATCCAGGTCCCTGGGGATCGAATCGTCCAACTGTCGCGGCGGTCGCGGTTCGTCTTCCAAGACCTGCAACAACAGCAATCGCTTGGTTCCCTGAAACGGACGCTCGCCCGTCAGCACCTCGTACAGGATCACCCCCAAACTGTAGACGTCGCTGCGGGCATCGGCATGATGCGACGCGCCGCTGGCGTGCTCCGGCGACATGTAGGCCGGTGTGCCCATGATGCGTCCGTCGGAGGTCATCGACCCGTCACCGGCATCACGTTTGGCGAGTCCAAAGTCGGTGATGTGCGGTCGTCCGTGGGAATCGATCAGCACGTTGGAAGGCTTCACGTCGCGGTGGACGACACCGTGCTGATGAGCGTATTGAAGCGCGTCGGCGATCTCTGAAACCAGATTTGCGGCAACACGATGTCCCATCCGGCCGCCTGCAAGCCTGACTTCTAACGTTTCGCCCTCGACGAACTCCGAAACCAGAAAACAGACCCCGTCCTCGGTCTGGCCGGTGTCGTGAAGCGAAACGATCAGTGGATGGGAAAGTGGTGCGGCGCTGCGGGCTTCTCGTAAGAATCGCTGCGCCTCCTCGTCCGTGGCGACCGTCCCGGCTCGCTGTATCTTGACCGCGACGATCCGGTCCAACTCCGTGTCTCTGGCGCGGAAGACATGCCCGAACGAACCAACCCCGATTTCCTCCAGCAACTCGAATCGCCCCAGCCGGCATGTGCCTTGTCGCAACAGCCGCGAATAGTGCCGGCCGGCATCAAAGGGAACGTCGACCGACGAGCCGTCTTCCAGAGTCCGAATCACCGCATCGGCACAGCGCCGCACATCGTCGCCCGTTTCGTTTTCGCTCCCAATACTTTGGGGAAGACTTTTGAGGCCGGAAAGCAGTTCATCCTCCACCGGCTCGTCCATTTCACCGAGTGCCGATTCACAATCTGCACATTGACCGACGTGTGCTGCAATTCGCTCAAACTCGCCCGACGGCAGACTTCCAACAGAAAACGCCGCCAACTGCGAAAGATCGGGGCATGGATCGTTCATGGAATTTGGCCCAGCTATCGCCGCAGGAACAACCTAGAAGCAGGTGCGTTTGATGAAACGCGATAGCGTTACATCTCTTCACTCCCTTTCTCCCACTCTCCCCCACTCCCTCTCTACTTGCCGAGAGGGGGGAGAGTGGGAGAAAGGGAGAGTGGGAGAAAAGGAGCAACTCAGCCTACCACTTCTCCATCCATACCAGGTTACTCCACCACCCGGTATCGTTTGGCTGTGGTTTTCCGTCGGTGCTGCGGCCCGAGCGGATGATTTGACTGATCTTTAGAAGGAGCCGCTGCTCGACTTCCGGGTGCTGCGGCAGCAGATTGGTGGTTTCGCTGGGATCGGCGGCCAGGTCATAAAGTTCCCTTTTTTGGCGGCCTCCTTCCATCACCAGCTTCCATTTTCCGTCGCGAATGGCGAAACCGCCGCTGGCGCTGTGGTGAATGATCGGCGGCCTGGTCCCCTTTGCCACCTGGCCGGTGAGCGCCGAATAAAAGCTCGCACTATCCTCGCCCGCGGAATCGGGGAGCTCCTTTTCGAGCATCTCTGCGAATGTGGCCAGCAAGTCGGTTTGACAGGTCGGCAGGTCATGTTTGCTGCCCGCTTTCACTCGGCGTGGCCAGCGCACCAGAAATGGCACTCGGTGGCCGCCCTCGTAGATCGACCGTTTGCCTTCGCGGTAGATCCCGTTGCTGTGATGCGCATGAAGTTCAATCCGCTTTTTCCATGTTGTTTCGGGTCCGTTGTCGCTGGTGAAGACCACGATCGTATTTTCCGCCAACCGCTCGCGATCCAGCAGTTCCAGGATTCGCCCCACGTGCCAATCGGTCTCCATCATGAAATCGCCGTAGGCTCCGGCGTCGCTTTTGCCGCGAAATTTTTCAATCGGGATCACCGGCTTGTGCGGTGAAGTGTAAGGCAAGTAAAGAAAAAACGGATGCCCGCTGCGGGCGTCGTTCGCTTTGCCTTCGATCCAACCGATCGCCTTGTCCGTGAACCGCGTCAAGCATTCGGAATCGACAAAATCAGGCGCGATCTCCAGCTGTCCTCTGACCACGCCAAGTTCATTGGTCGTTCCAGGCCGCTGCAAAACCTTGTCGTAAGGAGGCATGATGCGATAGTCAGAAATCGCGATCTGATTCGGCTTCTTTTGAGTGTATTGCGTGGGCGGTACCTTCGCGTGACGTCCCTCGAACCAAGCCAACACGCCGTAGTTCATCGACGCGGGAATTCCCCAGAAGTAGTCAAAACCCTTGTCCAGCGGCATGTCCAACACCGGCTTGGTCCAATCACGGCTCTGTCGGTCGCCAGGAAAATCCATGCCCAGGTGCCACTTGCCGACCATCGCGGTGTGATAGCCGGCGTCGCGCAGCATCGATGCGATCGTCATCCGCCCGTCGTCGATCAGGCATTTCTTTTCCGCGCCAAAAACACCCCGCTTCAACGACGTGCGCCAGCTGTAACGTCCGGTCAGCAACCCGTAACGCGACGGCGTGCAAACGGTGTCGCTGCAGTGGGCATCGGTAAAGGTCATTCCTTCGCGAGCCAGCCGATCCAGGTGGGGCGTCGAGAATTTTGATTCCGGATTCAAACAACTTGCGTCACCGTAACCTTGATCGTCGGTGTAGATGACGATGACATTCGGCTTTTCCGCGGCGCCGGCGGTGATCGCCGACATCAACACTAGCAGGCAAGTAAAAATTGCGGCAGGACGAAGGCGAAACGTTTTCATCGATCGATCTTCCAATCACTTGTCGGCGTTTGACAACTGGTAAGGGTCGCCCAGACGATTCATTTCACTGCGAAGCAACGATTCCAGCTCTTGTCGCTTGGCGGCGTGCTGGGGCGAATCGGCCAAATTGACTTGATTCTTTTTCGGCGCGATCTGGAGCAACTTTTTGATCGCCGGGGCGTGATGTTCAGCAAGAAATTCGTGTGGGTTCTCTTTCAGATTGAACATCTGCGTCTGCCGAACCTTGCCGTCCAGCACATCGTACTGGATCAGTTTCCAACCATCGGACTTGACCGACCTCATCCCCGGCTTGGTTCCACCGCAATAAACCCCGTACAGAACATCGCGTACTCTTTCGGCTTGTCCTTCCAGCACCGGTCGAAAACTTTTGCCTTCGACGGTGTCGGGGATGCTGATTCCCGCCAGGTCACAAAGGGTCGGCAAGACATCCAGCAGATAAACGTAGCCCGAAGCCGAACTGCCTGGCTTGATGCCGGGTCCGCGAACAATCATCGGGACTCGCCAAGTGTGTTCGTACAGATTTTGCTTGCCGGTCAGCCCGTGGCGTCCCACGGCGATCCCATGATCCGACGTGAAGAAGATGTAGGTGTTGTCCAGTTCACCGGTTGCCTCCAACTGCCGAATCACGCGGCCGACTTGCCGGTCGATGTTTTCGATGCAGGCGTATTCGCGCCCCAGTTCGTTTCGGATGGTCGCTTCGTCGCGTTTGGTTTTGACTCCCTGCACTTTCTCCTCATCACGCAGTCCCGGATGACCGTGGTGAAAAGGATGTTTCGGCAGGTAGTTGACTTGCAGCGGCGGAGCCTTGTCGTTGGGCGTGGTGGGAATGTTGTCGTTGACGGCACCGTACTTTTCGGCCAGATCGGCGACGGCATTACGAGGATCGTGGGGGTGAGAAAAGCCGAAGTAGACCAGGAACGGCTCCTTCTTTCCCGAAGCCGCCCTTTCACTCAAAAATTCGACGACACGATCGCCATGCCATTTGCTGCCGGTGTCATCGGTCCCGCCTCGTTTGGAAGCAACCTCGCTATGAGTGAACAGGTTGTTTGCTTCGTTGAAGCTGTTGCCCCGTTTGCAAGTTCGGAACGTTTCGTAACCGGCGCGATTGAATACCGCGGGCATGCTCGATTGGGCGGCCTGGGCGCGGAATTCTTTGGGATAGCTGAGCCCCGGACCTTTGGCACCCGGGATCCTCCACACCGTTCGTCCGGTCATGATCATCGTTCGCGACGGCGTGCAAACGGCTCCCGACCAGGCACCCATGTGGTGCGCGTCATGAAGCACCATGCCCTCGGCGGCCAACCGATCGATGTTGGGCGTCTGGCAAACCTGGTTGCCGTAAGCACGAAGGGTCTCGGGCGATTGATCGTCCGTCAGAATGAACACAAAATTCGGTTTCGCACCCTCGGCACCTTCGACAACGACGGCGGGCAGCAAGGCCAGGCAAACGATCCATAGTCGCAACATAAGTATCCTGCTGAAAAGCGTCAGTTTCGATCAAACAATTCGCCGAAACCCTGGTAGTTGTGATAGGGAACGGAATGCTTTTTCCAGTGGTCGACGGCGTTGTCATAGATCGCACGCATTCGCTGTCGATCGGCCGCACTTGATTTTTCGGCGATCAGGTTGGTCAATTCAAGTGGATCGGTGGCGGTCTGATAAAGCTCCTCGGTGGGCTGCATCCCGTCTTCGGCGTAGGGCCAATAGATGTACTTCCAATCCCTGGTAACCACGGCCAAGCTGTGCACCATTTTGGGGCCCCAGACGTTGATCAAGGGCAACGATTCATGGGTGGCGGAAGTCGGATCGTCATAAAGAGGCAGCAAGCTTTTTCCGTCGACGTTTTCTGGTACCGGGATCCCCGCCAACCCCAATAGCGTCGGTGCAAAGTCGACGTTGCCGGTCAACGCGTCCGACCGCAGCCCTTTGCCGCTGTTGGGATGACGCGGGTCCAATATGATCAATGGGACTCGCGAGGCTTCCTCGTACGGCAAGACCTTGGAACCGTAGCCGTGAGAACCACAAAAGAACCCGTTGTCGGAGGTGTAAATGATCACCGTGTTCTTTTCGACGCCCGATTCCGTCAGTGCCGTGCGAATCATGCCCAAGGCGACGTCGATCGCATAGATCTGCTGATAGTAGGTGGCCATCACCTCATCGTACTTGTCGCTGTAATTCCAGCTGTGGAACCTTTCGTACTGTCGGCCGCCGCGGCTTTGCAATGAAAAATGGGCGCCGTACTCCCTGCCGTAATTGGCCGGCTTGGTGAACGTTTTGCCGCGATAGACATCGTCAAACGAAGGATCAGGAGTCGTCGGTCTGTGGGGCGCCTTGAAACTGATCGACAAGCAAAATGGCTTGTCTGATTTCGAAGCGTCTCGAATGAAATCACGGCCGAAGGCGCCGTAGGAAAGGGTCGAATGCGGATACTCCTTGGCGTAAGCCGCCATCGACTTGTTCTTGCGAGTCTCGTAGGAGGTTTGTCCCGGACCGCCACCCCAGCGATCAAAATCCGATTCCGGCAACACACCTTTCTTTTCGGGAGTGTCGGTCACCTCGAAGCCAAACTTGCCGGCAAAGGCCGTGGTGTAACCCGCTTGCCGAAGCAAGATCGGATAGGACTTCTTCCAGTGATCGCGAAGCAGTGCGCCGTGTTCGAAATTGCAGCCGGTTTTGTATTCGTACATTCCCGTCATCACGTTGGCACGGCTGGCCATGCAGATGGCCGTCGTGTCGTAGTGATTGTCAAAGACCATTCCGTCTCTTGCCAACTGGTCCATGTTCGGCGTTTGAACACCGGGTGTTCCGTAGCATCCCATCGAATAGGTGCACTGATCGTCAGCCAGCAGAAAGACGATGTTGGGCCGATCATCTGCCGCGAAAATCGGCGAGATCATCCCTAGCAAGGCAAGCATCCACGTCCATGCGGCAATGCGTTTGGCGTTTGAATTCATCGAACAGAAAAATGCCCGTTTACAAGGAGGGAGGGTTCCAATCGGGAATACCGCGCTGAGCCTTTTGCTTTTCGTATCGAACTGCCTGAGGCTGCTGCGGGGCGTAGGGTGCATCCTCGTTGACCATCAACGGCACCGTTTCCTGCCACCATCGGTCGTATTCTTTGCGGAGCTTGGCGATCACGTCGGGATGTTGATCGGCAACATTGGTTGCTTCGTACGGATCGGCGGAAATGTCGTACAGTTCTTGGTTATTGACCCACCGCCATCGCTGAGTACGGACCGCGCAATTCTTGAACTTCGATTCGTTCGGGTCCGCTCCCTTGGCCCAACGTCCCTGATGGACAAACAGGTGCCGGTCGGGCCAATCGGCTTTGGCATCTTCCAACAGCGGCAACATCGTGCGACCGTCGATTTTTTGAATCCCGCCTGGGATTTCCGCGCCGGCCAATTCACAGAAAGTTTTGTACAGATCGATGTGTGCCGTCAGCGCGTTGATGTCGAAACCTTCCCCCAGGACGCCTTTCCACCGCCAAAAAGCGGGCACATGCGTGCCGCCTTCGTAGGGTGAACCTTTACCCGTCTTGAAACCGGCGGTGAATAGGCGGGTGTTTTTGCCGTTCAGCTTCGCGCCGCGTCCCGCTTGTCCGTTGTCGGTCATGAAGATCACCAACGTGTTGTCCCAGGCCTTCCATTGGTCCAACTTTTTCATCAGCAGCCCGAAATTGTCATCGATGTTTTCGATCATTCCGTAGCGGCCGGCGGTGTTGTTGTCGTAGCCAAGATCCAGAAAACGTTGCTTGTACTTTTCCGGAGCAATCATCGGCCCATGGGGCGCGTTCAGGGTCAGGTAGGTAAAAAATGGCTTGCCGGCATCGAGTTGTTCCTTGGTCCAACCCAGGGCGGCGGTGAAAAACACGTCGGTGCAAAATCCTTTCGTCTGCACGATGGTGTCGTCGTTCAGGATCACACAGTCAAAGTATTTGTCGGTTCGATTGGGAGGAAAATCGGCACAGCTTCCCTCGTACGACTGCCCGATCCCGCCGGCGCCGTGGATGAAGGTCTTACTGAAACCGCGGTTGTACGGTTGATAGGCATCTTCGTCACCGAGGTGCCATTTTCCGAAAATGCCCGTTTCGTAACCCGATTTGCGAAGCAACTGGCAAAAAGTGGTCGTGCTCAGCGCCATCCGCTCCCGTTCTTTGATCGTGTGAGTCACGCCATTACGAAACTCGTGTCGTCCGCTGAAGATAGCTGAACGAGTCGGAGCGCACGTGGGGCTGACATGAAATTCAGTGAACCGCGTGGACAGTCGATAGAACCGGTCGAGGTGAGGCGTCTTGAGCACCTCGTTGCCCAGGCAAGACAGATCGCCTTTTCCCTGGTCGTCGGTCATCACCAAAATGATGTTGGGACGTTTTCCGGCCAACGATTCCGCCAGCGTCGTCGACGCCAGACAAAAAATGGCAAGAATCAAGCAGAAGGCAACGCGAAAAGGCAGATTCATAGCGGCTGCTCCAACCGGTTCCATGAAGGGAGGCAATTCGTAGATGGCGGGCGTCGGATGCTATTCGGAACGCGGCAAGCTGTCAAATCTATTATGGTAGGGTGGCGTATGTTGGCCAGTTCTCCCCTCCTGGTGACGCGATGCGACTTCGCAGCCAATGTCGGCCAGTTCTCCGAACTGGCTATGCGGAGAAATCGCCGACAGATGTCGGCCGGTTCTCCGAACCGGCTACGCGATGCGACTTCGGAGAAGTCGCCGACGGAACTGGCGACGCGATGCGACGCCGGAGAAGTCGCCGACAGTACACTGGGAATCACGATGAGTCGTTTGTCAATCGCATTGACGTTGCTGGTCTCGCTTTGCCCTGCTTCCTTGAGCGTGATGGCGTCCGAACCGATGCAGGCCGAAACGGACGAGGATGGAATCTGGTTGAAGCAAGGGGACCAGCCCCTCCTGTACTATCAACGGACAACGAAATCGATCGATGGGAAATGGCCCAGGGCGGGCTACGTGCATCCCGTTTTCGATCTCGACGGCAACGCCATCACCGAAGATTTTCCGGAAGACCATCGGCACCATCGTGGGATCTTCTGGGCCTGGCATCAGGTTTGGGTAGGCGACAAAAAAATCGGCGACCCCTGGGTCTGCCGGGACTTTCACTGGGACGTGACCTCCGTGCAAACTCTGACGTCCGAATCATCCGCCGTGATGATTGCAGATGTGCAATGGAAGTCGCCAACCTTTTCGGACGCGTCGCAACAGATGATTCCCATCGTTCACGAACGAACGGTCATCACGGCTCACCGCCAACAAGAAGCGTACCGGATGATCGACTTTGAGATCTCCCTTCGTGCTTTGGTCGAAGGTGTCAAAATCGGCGGCAGCGAAGATGTCAAAGGCTACGGAGGTTTCTCGCCACGGATTCAGTTGAGCGAACAAACCAGCTTCCTTTCCTCCGCCGGGGAAGTTCAACCAGCGAAGACCGCGGTTTCCGCCGGACCCTGGATGAATATCACCCAGCCCGATCGCGGTCTGGTTGTGATGGGCCATCCCGAAAACCCTCCACCGCACGGGCAATGGATCTTGCGCCAGCAGCGAAGCATGCAAAACGCGGTTTATCCGGGCCGAGATCCGCTGCCCGTTTCCACGACTCGCCCAACGAAGCTTCGCTACCGACTACTGATTCATCGCGGCGATCTTACCGCGAAGGAGATCGAGAAGTTACAACCATAGGCCGACGATTGTCGGCGACTTCTCCGAAGTCGCATCGCGCAGCCGGAAGCGGAGAACGGGCCGACAAGAAAATCACTTCGCCTTCTTAGGTTTTTTCTGTTTCTTGTTGTTGATTGTTTTCTTGTGGTGATTGGCGACCAGCTCCGTTTCGACGCCGCGATCGCCTTGGGACTGCATCCACGCATCGAGCTGGCGACGAAGTCTGGCGATCCGATCGGCATGCTTGGGATCTTCCGCCAAGTTGTTCATCTCCAGCGGATCTTTCACGACGTCGTAGAATTCCACCGCCGGCCGATTTTGATAGCGATCAACCATCGCGGCGGCGTGTTGGTCGCCTGAGCGAGCCGCTTCGACCATCGAAACGAATTCGGGTGATCGGATGCAAGCGTTGGTGAATTTTTGATCGTGTTGAAGATTCAAGATCAACTTGTGACTGCGCGAGCGGACCGATCGAATCGGATAACACTCATTGCCATTGATGATTCCGCGGGTCGTCATTTCACCAAAGACAAACTCCTTGTGTTCGGTTGCCTGGCCGGTCAATACCGAAACGAAACTTCGGCCATCCAACTGGTCGGCCGGACTGCCGCCGGCAGCGTCCACAAAAGTCGGCGTGACATCGACATATTCGACCATCGCGTCCGAGACGGTTCCCGCCTTCACTTTCCCCGGCCAGCGGACGATCATCGCCGACTGTAAACCGTTGTCGTAGCAAGTCCACTTCGCAAACGGCATCGAATTCCCCTGCTCGGAAACGACTATGACCAATGTGTTTTCAGCCAGGTCGTGTTTGTCTAGCAGCTTCAGCAATTGACCGACCTGTCCGTCGTAGTAAGTGATTTCGGCAAGGTATCGGCTGTACCCGTTGCGTACGGTCGGCGTGTCGGGAATGTACGGTGGCAACTGGATCTCTGCCGGATCGTAACGAGACGCATCGCCTTTGTTCCAAGGCGTATGGGGTTCGTTGCTGCAGGCAAACAAGCAGAACGGCGTGTCACTGTTGGCGCACTCCGCAAACAACTTGTCGACTGCGTCCATATCGGGATTCTTTTTGCCGCTGTATTCAAACGGAAAAACCTCCCGCGGCCCGATATGAGTTTTCCCGGACAATGCGACGCGGTAACCCAGCGGGCGGAGGTAGTGTGTGACGTTCTTGATGTGATCGAACGTTTGGGTGTGGTTCGGGTAGGCCCCCGTTTTGACCGGATATTGCCCGGTGTAAATGTTGTGACGGGTGGGTGAACACATCGGAGCACACTGAAAACAATGTGTAAAACGCATTCCTTCGGTAGCCAGCCGATCGATGTGGGGCGTATGGGCCTGGCCGCCGTAACAACCGATGTCCCGGAAGGTACAATCGTCGGCGATCACAAATAAGAAATTCGGCTTCTCTGCGCCGCGAGCCGAAAGTGACAGGCTGGCCGCGATCGCCAGGAACAACAACCTTGCATCCATCATCGCTTCTCGTTTTTTTTGAGTAGGGTGGGTCAGACAGATGATGATACACGGAAAATTACTACGACACTCCACGGGTGCCACCGGCGCTGCCAAACACGCGAGGAACACTCCGATGCCCATGATTTTGAAAACAGCTTTCTTGCCGGCTGTTCTGATCGCTGCCTCGCTTCAGGCTGAACAGCCGAACATCGTGTTGGTGATGGCCGACGACCAAGGTTGGGGTGACATGGCGTACAACGGCCACCCCATCGTGAAGACTCCGAACTTTGATCAAGCAGCCCAGTCGGGCCTGCGCTTTGATCGTTTCTACGCCGCGGCTCCCGTCTGTTCGCCGACCCGAGCCAGCGTGATGACGGGACGTCATCCCAATCGCATGGGTGTTTTCAAATGGGGTTATCCGATGCGGCCACAGGAAACCACGATCGCCGAAGCGCTGAAGACGGTGGGATACGCTACCGGCCATTTCGGAAAATGGCATCTCGGTTCGGTCAGAAACGAAAGCCCCGCCAACCCGGGCAAAAACGGATTCGATCAGTGGCTCAGCGCCCCCAACTTTTATGACAACGATGCCGTACTTTCCCGCCGGGGAAAGGCGGTCCAAACCAAGGGTGAAAGTTCCATCGTCGCGGTCGACGCGGCACTCGATTGGATTCGCAAGACAAGCCAAACCGGAGCGCCGTTGCTGGCGGTGGTTTGGTTCGGTTCACCGCACGGTCCGCACCGCGCGGTCGAGCAGGATCGGGCTTTGTACAATGATCAACCGAAAAACGTTCAGCATTTCTTGGGCGAAATCACGGGGATGGACCGGGCGTTCGGCAAACTTCGCGATGGTCTGGAAGACATGGGGATTCGCGACAACACGATCCTCTGGTACTGCAGCGACAATGGCGCACTTCCCAAGGTCGGTTCGACCGGCGGTCATCGAGGTAACAAGGGAAAAGTCTACGAAGGCGGGTTGTTGGTCCCGGCGATTTTGGAATGGCCCGCCAAAATTACCCAGCACCGAACCACTTTGGCCCGCTGCAATACTTCTGACATCTACCCGACGCTGTTGGAGATCACCGGCGCAAGCATCAAAAACCAGGCACCGCTGGACGGTATCAGTCTGCTGCCGTTGATCGAGGGCAAGCAGCAACGGCGCAGCGGCCCAATGGGTTTTTGGGACTACACCATCAAGGGCATCGGCACGCCGTCGGACAAATGGATGGGCGATCTGTTGAAGGCACAGCAAGCTGGCGGCGACCTGCCACCCCATGAATCGAGTCGTCGTGCGGCCGAGTTGCCCAATCCTCGCTATTCCAACAGCCAGTTTCCCGGACACTCCGCATGGATCGACCGCGATTGGAAACTGCATCGCATCGAATCCAAGAACGCTGCCGTCAAGTGGGAGCTGTACGACCTGAAGAAAGATCCCAATGAAACGACCGATTTGCTTTCCGACCGCGCGGAAGTTGTCGGCAGATTGAAACCTCACCTCAGCGATTGGCTGGTATCGGTCACCGACAGCCTGAACGGCGACGACTATGCGAAATGACTAGCGTTCGATCGCCAGTCCGTCATCGGTAATCTCAAACGGAACGATCGAATCGTCGCAGGCGCTGCCGCGATGTTTTGCGACATGTAGCGCGCGGCCCATTTTGCTGCCCTGTCGTGTTTTGCCCATGTAAATGATCGTGTTGGCGTTGGACAGAACATCGCCGCTTTCGATCCGCCGAGTCAGCAGGTCGTCCAGCATCACTTCGTGGCTGGTGTACAGCAACAAACAACCGATGGCATTGTGATCGTACGCGTGGGATTCGATTCGATCGACATTGTCGCGAAACGTGACACGAAACAGATCCCTGGCGACCCAGTCATGTTCTTTGCGCAAGATCTGGTGATAGATGTATTCAAACATCTCAAACTGAATCGAATCGGATGCCCGGTCCGATGGTTCGACGCCGTCGACAACACAGCGCCGCACGCCATGTACGAAATTGCCGTAGAAGTAGGCGATTGCCTGGTCCAGTTTCTTTGTCTGTTCGTACTTCCACTCGCGCCACTGGTCGGCGTCCATGTCGCTAGCGGTTACCCGTCGTCCGCTGTGCCGGAAAATGTGTAAATAATCGCGGCGAACGGCCTCGCGGTCCCAAACATCGGCCGGCGAGATTCGATCGCTGGTTTGCTCGGACAGCTGCCAGCCACACAAACGGGAGGCATAATCGGAGTGATTTTGTGAATCACCTCGCGCGGTCAGATCAAACAAAATTCCTCGCTGACCTTCCTGATCGCGGCCCCGATTGGCAAACGACAACCCGAGCTGGGTTTTGCCGATTCCGGTTGCCCCCATCACGACCGTCAACGTGCCTGGCAGCAAGCCGCCGCCGAGAAGCTGGTCCAGTTGGTCAATGCCCGTTTGAAGTCGCGCCATCTTTCCGTGCATCAATCGTGAGTCTACTTGTCCGCTACCACCATCGGACACTTTGGCGTCTGCACGGAGATCGCCAATCGCTCTCTACCACCAAACACAAGAATGTCGTTGATTCCAAAACCTCGCAACCGATCCGAAGCTTCCTTGACGCGGTTGCTGACCGTGGCGTCGTTGGATACCGGGTCGTGATGAGAAAGGGCGACCATTTTCGGTCGGACCTGGCGGCAGAGATCGACGACGGCGGCAAGTGAATTGTGTCCCCAGCCGGTCTTCACCTTGTATTCCTCGTCAGCGTATTGGCAATCGATCAACAATAGGTCCGCGTCTCGCATCGGTGACAGGAATCCGGGTTGATATTGCCGAGTCGCGGTGAAGTCCTTCTCCAGTTCGTCTCGATTTAGCGCCACCTGGTCCACTTCGCTGTCGGTCGCCATGACGAACACCGAATCACCGGCCGAGAATCGGTATCCCAGGCTGCCGCTGGGATGGGGAAGATCAAATGTCTCGATCTCGACGTCGGCGATGGAGAACTTCTTTTTCGTTTCGTGAAAATCCAAGTTGGCTTTCATCGCCGAAAGCGGAATGGGAAAATAATCCCCTTCCATCTGCGCGCTAAGCAGCTCCTTGGTCGTACCGGCCTGGCGTCGAGCCCCATAAATCTGGATCGTGTTCTTGGGTTGATACGCCGCGCCGAAAAAGGGAAATCCTTGGATGTGATCCCAGTGAAGATGAGTAAAACAAAGGCTTGCGGCGATCGGGTCATCCCCGAATTCGTCGATCCACGATTTGCTCATTTCCCGAATACCACTGCCGGCATCCAAGACAATGATCGTTTTTCCGAAACGGACTTCGACGCAGGTTGTGTTGCCTCCGTACTTGCGGGTTTCGGCGCCGGGCGTGGGAAGTGAACCCCGCGTCCCCCAAAACCGCAGCGACATTTCGTTTTCACCATCGACCGACTGCCGATCGGAAAACCAATCTCGCATCGACATCGATTTTTCCGTGTCACCTCGCTGCGGAGCAAACTCGAACAGTTGATCGAAGTAGATGGCATTTTTTCCGATCTGGACCGTATCGCCATCGTGCAACAACGCGTGTTTGACCGGCACACCGTCGACAAACGTCCCGTTTCGGCTGTCAAGGTCTTCGATGACGAACTGGTCGCCAAGTCGGCAAACGCGGGCGTGTTTGCGCGAAACGTTTTCGTCTTGTATCTGCAGATTCACTCCGTCGGATGGTTCACCGCGCCCGATCACCAATTCCACTTGATCGATTCTGGTTTGTGAAAAGGGAGCGTCTGAGTGCGCGGGCGTCAACACGCCCACCATCGAACGCCCCGAATCAGGGCGACTAAAACCATCCGATGCGCCGGCGGATTCCGTTCGGCGAGCGGACCAACTTTCAGCCACGAAAAGTCTCCTCGGTGAATTTTGGGTAGGAGAATACTATCGTAGGGTACCTCAAGTACAGGCCAACGTTGCAGCCAATTTGTTTTAACGGGCGACCGAGATCGCCTCGGCATAGTCAAGTTCCCCGGTTCGACCGTCGTAATATTGAAAGACTACCTGGGGATGCGGGTAGGCGACCAGCCGTTTGTCGCCAAGCTGTTGAGGCATGTTGAAGACGTTGTTGACCTGGACAACACAAAAGTGCGGATACAACCGCTGCAAACGAGGCAAATCCGGCAGGATGTAGCTGCTCCAGCGAATGTCGCACTCCCGCGGCCCAAAGGTCCATTTTCCCGTTGCCGGACGGTCGCTTTCGTCGTTCTTGGGAACATGGTTGACGCTGTTGTGCGGACCGCAGCAGAATTCCCAAATGTTGTCGGTCACTTTGATCGCAAAACTGTTGTGCAAATCGCCGGTCATCACGAAAACTTTCTTGCCCAGCTCTTCCCAAGCGTTGATCAACATTTCCCGTTCGTCAAAAAACCCAGTCCACGCTTCTTCCTTGTTGGCCACGTCGGCTTCGAAACCGCCGGCGCCGCTGTGCGGAATCATGAATGGAACGGTCGAAATCACAAAAAAGAAATCGGCGTCGCTTTCCCGCATCGATTTCAGTAGCCACTGCCGTTGCGGTTTGCCGATCATCGAAACTCCCGGTTTGTCTCGCTGACGCACATCGTGCATGTCGCGGTCGCCGCGAGTGTCGATCAGGAAGAATTCGCAGTTGGCCACGCGAAATTTTCCGTAGCTACGGCGGCCGATCGAATAACTCAGGTCGTCATCGTCAACTTTTGCCGGCATGTGAACTCGAAGAGTATGCCGATCGACCACTTCCACAATGTCGTAGACGTAGGAGTTCTTGTTGCCTTCGTCGTTGTCGTATTTCATGTCGTTGACGCCGGCTTCGGGAGTTCCCCAATGCACGTGCAGGTTGAGCATTTCGTCCAGCGGCAGCTTGGTGAAGTCGGCGGCGGTGTCGACCAGCAAATCGCTTCCCGCTTTCATGGCCGCTTTGCCAAAATGAATCGGATGCTTATACTCCATCGGGTTGGCCCAACCCAGGTAGTCGTGCCATGCCCGAGTACCGATGTCGCGAAAGACCGTGCGGCGATGACGTTTGCCCGTTTCGGCCGATCCCCAAATGTCGTTGACCAGTTCATGATCATCGAAAGTGAAATAGCTGGGAACGTTGCGATGCCACTTGGACAGTTCGATTCCGCGGCTGAGATACAGCTTGTAGTTCTCCCAGACGCCCACAATCGTCGGCATCACCTGCACGGTCAGCGGAAACTTTTCGACTCCCTGGGTCAGCCGCCAGGCTTCCGGCGGATAACGCCTCAGTTCCTCGTACAGCCAATCGCCGTTCATGATGTGGAAGTGAACTTTGTCGGCCCAATCGTGATTGAGATGTTCGTAGGTGGTGGAACGATGCCCGTTGCCATGCAGCGGATTTTGATTGGCGCAAGATCCGATCTGAAAACGGAAGTTGAACAGTCCCCGCGGATTGTGTTCGGGGTGGCGAGAACCTTCGACGCTGGGCAAGGTTCGAAAACTACCCGGCAAACCGTGCGGCCGCTGGTTGACCCAAACCTGGTAGTGATAGCGGGTATCGGGAAGCAAGCCGGTCAGCCTGACGACACCGGTGTTGTCATGCCCAATAGCGGTCGTGGCCAGAGCACTTTCCTGATCGAGCCGGTCGCCGGCCGTTCCATAGCGCACGGTGAACGTTCCTGATTGGGAAGTACGTCCCCAAACGACCACCGAATCGGACGTCAACTGCCCAAGCATTGGTCCATGAGTCAATCGGATCGGATCCTGTTGCGCAATCGCGAAACCGGCAAGCAGCAAACTTCCGACCATCGCCAAGAGCGGCCTGGGAGAAACTGGGCGGCGAGGTTCGACCGATGGAGAGAAGACGGAGGAGTTGAAACGAAGCATCGATCTACTGAGCATCTTGGTTGGCGTTGGAGTGATACGGGGCAATCATTGGAAAAGAATTCGTGGGCAACCATCATACACGCCCGGCTCGGACATCACCTGTTCGACACGATCGGTTTCAAGCGGAGCCTCGCCGGTCAGGTTTTCCATGCCGTCACCGGTGACGACGACGGTGTCCTCGACATGGATGTGAAGCTGCTGCTTCGATACCCAGAGCTGAGGATCTAGGGCAAAAACGATACCAGGGCGCAACGGTTGGTCATGGTACCGCTCCACGCCGTCAGCAGCCATTGCGACCGGGTGCTTCGATCACTCATTTCCAAGTTCGAGGCGAGTCTGTTGGGGATCGATAAGGTTGTCTCAGTGTCCGGCATCGTCAATCGATTCCAGCGTGATCGCCATCACCACGGGTGCCGACCGGTCGGGACCTTTGACCAATTCGATGTTCTTGATCTCGTCGGATCGCTGGGGATAAACAGCCAGGTAGCGAATCTGTTGTCCTCGCAGGGCAAACGCGAATTCCGATTGGGGTACGTCGTTGCGGCGGATGTAGTCGGCAAAATGTTCACCGTTTCGCAGCGGATGGTCCTCGGCCGGTCCGTCAGCGTAGTGAATTCGGACGATCATCGAAACCGACTTGTCTCGGCTGAAAGGAAAGCCCCAGCCACTGACACCGCTAAGCATGTGAATGGCCCGCGCCGGACCGTTGCAAGGAAAGATCACCGATTTGGGCATCTGCTGCGTCACTGGACCGTTGGGGCCGTGCAGCAAAACGACGTTCGGTACTTTTCCGCCACTGGGATCGGTCAATTGGAAGGTGACTTTCTTGAACGTCTTCGGTGACCAATCGGGAAAGATCAATCGTTCCACGTCGGCGTCCTTGTTGATGAACATGCCGCGGTCACTGGCGATGGTGGCAACCTTTGCCATATCGATCGGAACGAATTTGCCGCGAGCGGTGAGGAACTCCAGCAAGTTCGCCATATCGGTTTCGGGAATCTGTTTCTCAAAACCCTCGGGCATCAACGACTTCGTTGACGCTCGCAGTCGATCGATGTCTTCGCGCAGGATCGTCTTTTTCTTTCCTTCCGCGTCAAACATTTCGATGGCCGTTTTCGACTCGGAGGCCAGCAGGCCGTTGATCACCACGCCATCAAGCGTCAAGACGGTGTAGATTCGATAGTTGCCTTCCACGTCGCGGCTGGGATCCAGAATGTGGGTGAGCAGCTCCGATTTCGGGTGCACGGCCATCCCGGTCAGATCGGGGCCAACGCGTTGGCCTTCGCCGCCATGGATGTGGCAGTTGGCGCAGTTCTTTTTGAAGACTGCTTTCCCGGCCGCGACATCCCCTTTTCGTTTCGTCGCTGGGATCATGCTGGTCAGTACGGCCTGCCGGTCTGCGTTGGGCAGCGCACCGCCGCGGCTGAGCAGCCGCCGCGTTAGCTTTTTGATGTCCTCGTTGGGATGGGCCATCAACGCTTGCTTTTGATCCAGACTGAGTTCGGCAAGCAGTACGTCCCCGTTGGCGATCGCTTGCAACAACGCTTGAGTCGAATCGGGTCGAGCGAGCAACACGCCGATCGCCGCGATTCGTGTTTGAGGCGTCAGCTCTTCAAGACGCGAAACGATTTGGTTGCCAGCGGCGGGCGACTCGCTGCGTGCTAGCGACTGCACCATGGCCAGTGCCAGCGACGGCTCGGTCTGCGGAGTCACTCGATCCAGCAGGTCGGCCACGACGTCTTCGTCCAACGAACGAAACTCGACCAACTGGATGGCCGCCGCCTTTCGCCTGTCGACGGCCAGATTGTCGTCGTCCATCTGGGCCAACAGCGAACGAGAAACTTCCTGGGCATACTTTTCAAACGACTCACTGCCCCACTGGCGAGCCAGTTTGACCAACAATCCGCCGCTCGATTTCGGTAGCGACTCCATCAGTTTTTTTAGGTCACTTTCCAGAGGTTCGGTCAGCTGGGGGGCTTTGTCCGCCGGCCAGCCACTTGCAAATCCGGTCAGAATGGCGCCGGCAACTTCGGGATCGGACTTGGTTAATTGGGCGATGACGCTGCCGACCGTTTCGACCGGCCCAGTGCGTCCGTAGTGAGCGGCGACAATTTGCATCGCATCGAGTGTCTTGCCGGCTGGCTTTGCTTTCATGGTCGCCAGTGCGGCAAGAAAACCGTCGGCATGGGTGGCCGCCGCGCTGACCATCGCGTCCTGCAACCATCGATCGGGGTTGCCCGAATCACGCGACATCGCGCTCGCAATCGCCGCTCCCGCCTCGCCAGATGAAGGCAGATCGGATAGCGCCAACATCGCCGCCAAACGCACCTGCACATCGGCATCGCCGGCCACACCCGAAGAAAGGACTTGCCGAGTCGATTCCAAGGTCGGCGGCAAGACCTGCAGAGCGTTTCGACGCACTCCGGCCGACCGATGGCGAAGGGCTGAATAAGCTGCCGCAGTCGCGTCGGGATTGGAACCATCGAGTTGCCCCAAACCATGCAAGGTCCACAACGCGTGAATGGCAGCGACATTCAATCCGATCTCGTCCACCGAAGGATCGCGGACCAATCGGATCAATCCTTCACTGGCGCTCGCATCGGACCGTTCGACTAGCAATCGTTGAGCATGTTTGCGCCACAACATCGTTGGGTGCCCCAGCGCCGCGATCAATCGATTGGTCGACGCCGATTGCAGCGTGAACGGCTGGCTCGGTGGGGCTTTGTCGTAGACGACCCGATAGATGCGGCCGTGCTTTTTGTCACGAAGATCGGTTTCGTAGGCGTTTCCTTTGCCCGTTTTGAAACCGCGGGGTGTGGGGTTGTGTTGGACAATGTAGTTGTACCAGTCGATCACCCAGACGTTTCCGTCCGGACCGACTTCGGCCATGATCGGCGCGGTCCACTCATCATCGCTGGCCAAAAGATTGAAAGGACTGGTCGAACTGAAATCGCTGCCACCCGGTTTCAAGACGAACGTTCCGACAAGATGTCCCGTCGGGCCAGCAACAAAGGCAGTGCGATTCCAATATTCGCGGGGATACTCTCTGGCGGTGTACAGGGCATGCCCGGCCGCCGCGGTATATCCGCCATGCTGGTCGACCTGGCGGATGTTTTCGGTGATCGGTTGAAAAAGATGGGTGTCGGCGATCGTGCCCAATCGCAACGAAGGAGCCCAGCCGCGCACTTTTTCGTAGTAGCGATTGGCAATCGGCATGTAAACGCTGGGGTTTCGATTGGCGGTTGAACCGAAGATCAAGCCTTCTTCGCTGATGCCCAGCCCCCAGGTGTTGTTGTTGGTCGACCGAATGAATTCGATCTCCGAGCCGTCGGGCCGAAAACGGAAGAAGCCTTGCCGAAACGTTTGCTCTTTTCTGCCCGCGATTTCTTCGCTGTCTTGCTGGGCGATTTCACCGGTGATTTGGGGAGTCGAATGGTTGTACCCCTGCATCGCCCAGATCCAATTGTCCAAACCGTACTGAAAATTGCTCACTCCGCCGTGGGTATCGCCTTGATTCCATCCGGTGAAGATCACCGACCTCTGATCGGCAACGTCGTCACCGTCGGTATCTTTCAAATGCAAAGTCTTGTTGCCGTCGTGAACAATCACACCGCCGCGATGGAACGTGATGCTGGTGGGGATGCTCAGTTTGTCGGCAAAGAGAGTGAACTTGTCCGCTTTCCAATCGCCGTCGGTATCTTCAAGAATCCGAATCCGGTCTCGACCTTTTCCTTCCGGCTGCAACTCGTTGGGATAGTCATAGGTTTCAGCGATCCACAATCGTCCCCGATGGTCCCACGACATCGCGATCGGTTTGCCGCCAATGTCGGGTTCACTGGCAAACAGTTCGACTCGAAAACCCTCCGGAACGACCATGTGCTTGATCGATTCCTGCGGCGAGATCGGTTTTTGCATTCGCGAAAGAGCCTCGCCCTGCGTACCCCACTGCTTGCCGGGAGTGTAGTTCGGGATCTTGTTGCCGACGTCGACGAATTCAAAGGGCTCCACATCTTTGCGAAGCTCCGTCATCTTCGGCACGGGAAAAGGCATGTCGGCCAAATAGTCGGGAACTTGTGACACATCGTCCCCGGCCGCCCAGCGAATTCCGCGTTCGACCAGGTTCTGAAATCCGGCGTTGCCCCAAGTTCGCTGGTCATGTCCCCAGGCGGTGTAAAAAATCCGTCCGTCACCATGCGTTCGGATCCAAGTCCACGGTTCACGCCCGGAGGCATCGACACGATACGAGAGAACGGTGCGGTCTTTTTCGTTGTGCAGGTGATGCACGTAGGTCTCGTCCCAGCTTTCGAATCCGCCGAAACCGCGCATGATCGGGTGTTGCTGCTGCCCGGTTTCGATGGTGGTGCGAAACACGCCCGTGCCATGACGTTGGAACTGCGCCCCCATCAGCGCCACGATCGCTTGCGAATTCCGAAAGCAGTAAGAAGCGCAGTGCAACGGAACGAATCCACCGCCGCCAGAGACATAGTCAAGCAAAGCCTTTTCCTGCGGCGGTTCGATTCGGTCGATGTTCGCATACAAAACGATCGCGTCGTAATTTGCCAGGTTGTTGGCGTTCAGGTCGGCGATCGCTTCGGTGTAGACCAGCCGAATTCCTCGATCGGCCAGCACCGGCGCGATCTGCTGAAATCGGGCTTGTGGGCGATGGTGCCCCAAATCGCCCAAGAACAGCACGTCTAAATTGCCGGCCGCCCAAGCTGGACCGGCGATCAACGCCAACAGGAATGAAGCAACGTAAGTTCTGAGAGAGATCATGATGCATTCCGGTGAAGGCCAGAAACGTCGTGGGGAAACAGCAGGCAAGTCGCAGCACACTGGCCCGGCCGCGACTTGGGGATTCAAGGCATGCGCTGAGTGAATTCTGGCAGCGCAACTTTTTCGCCACCCTTGAGCGCCGACTCGTGCGCGCAGATTCCGACACACGTCCAATTGGCACTCGTCACCGCGTTGGGCCAAGGGTCACGATCCTGCAACAGCGCGCTGGCGAATTCGTTGACCAGGTGCGGATGCGATCCACCATGGCCGCCGCCCTGTATGAAGGAGAGATGTTCGGCGTCGTGAATTTCTTGCGGCAGAGTGAACTTTTGGATCTCCGCCGGCAACAGGTGAGCAAAATCGGGAACCTCCACTTTTTCGGGGATTTCTGGTTCCGGCTTTTTGGCGGTGTGAATCACGTGCGGTTCATTCTCGACCAGCGTCCACTCGAAGCTCTTCTTGGTGCCGTACACGTCAAAGCTCTCGCGATATTGACGCGCGACGTCATAGAGAAAACGCCAGATGTGCGCCGTGACGTCGCTATCTTTGACCTTGATGTGGCACGACTCGACCGCGAACGAGTTTCCTGATTTTTGGGCAATGTCGTCTCGTACCGTGCCCGATCCAAAACAGCTGACGTATTCCGCCAAACCGTCGACCAGTCCCAAACAAGGGCTGACCACGTGAGTCGCGTAGTGCATCGGAATCATCCGCTGCCAATATTCGGGCCAGCCGTCCATGTCTTGAGGATGAGACGCGGCAAGGTGCTGTATCTTGCCGAGTTCTCCCTTTTCGTACATCTCCTTGATGAACAGGAATTCTCGGCTGTAAACCACCGTTTCCGCCATCATGTACTTCAGGCCCGTGGCTTGCACTTTTTCGACAATCTGACGGCATTCATCGATCGTTGTCGCCATCGGCACGGTGCACATCACATGCTTGCCGGCGTCGAGCGCCTGCAGGGACATCCAAGCGTGATCCGAAATCGGACTGTTGATATGGACGAAATCGACATCCGAATCGGCCAGCACATCCTCGTAGGTGGTGTATCGGCGGTCGATGGCAAACTGGTCTCCCGCCTTGGCGAGTTCCGCTTCGTCGCGGCGGCAAATGGCCACCACGTTCGTTTGGGGATGTGCCTGGTAAATCGGAATGAACTCGGCCCCAAAACCCAATCCGACCATCGCAACGTTGACTGATTTACTCATCCTCGGCTCGTTCCTTTTGTGACTGGCGATCGTACTTGCTGCAGAGAGTTCAAGTTCCGTTGTAGGCCGACCTGTCCCCAAGTCGGCGAGCGTCGGCGACTTCTCCGAAGTCGCATGTTCGCAGCTGACTTGGGAGAACCGGCCGACATTTGCCGACTTGGGAGAGCCGGCCGGCGTTGAACGCCAGTATTGTCGCTAGCCGGCGCGGCAGCGTCCATCAGGCATCGCCGGCTTCGGAAAAGAATGAGGGGTGCTCATCAAAAACGGTCTGGCGAAAGCAGTTCCAGGTTTTTGATATCCGGTTTCGGCTGGCCCTCGATCAATTGAGAAGTCAACTTTCCCGATATCGGCGCCAGGCTAATTCCCATCATCGCGTGGCCAGTCGAGATCACCAGGTTGTCCCACCGTGCGGTGCGTCCCAAGTAGGGCAAGCCATCGGGCGAACAAGGTCGTAGACCAACCCACGGCCGCAGCCCTTCTAGATCGGCGACCGAGAATTTTGGAAAATACTTTGGCACCGACCGGATAATACCGCGGACGCGGGAATCGGCGACCGACTGATCGATTCCGGCGATCTCCATCGTTCCGCCGAATCGCAACGACGATCCGATTGGCGTGACGGCGACCCGCGCCTCGGTCAAGATCGAACAGATTTCCGGTTGCTCCACCGGACGATCCAACGTCACGCTGTATCCTTTGCCCGCTTGCATCGGCAGGCGAAGGCCAAGGCTGCCGGCAACCTCCGTCGACCACACTCCGCCGCACAACACGAATTGGTCACCTTCGATTTCCGCTTTCGTCGTTTTGACCGCTTCGATATATCGGCTGCTGGTGGAAAATCCAGTCGCCTCCGCCTCCCAAACGAAACGGCATCCGTCATCGACAAGGCGGCGATGCAGCGAATCCATCAAACGGCTGGGTGACAGATGGCAGTCCTGCGGATAATAGACGCTGCCGCAAATGTCCATTTCGATGCTCGGATCAGTCTTTGCCGTTTCATCACGATCGAGCACCCGTGCAAGCACCCCCAGGCGCTCTGCCAATTCTGCTGTTTCCGTTTCTTCTCCCAGCATTTCGGGTGTCCGGCAGAGCATCAGCAGCCCTTTTTGTTTCAGGCCAAAGCCGCTCGGCAATGCCGTTTGAAGTTCTTGGTAACACTGCCGGCTGGCCAGATGCAAATCTCGCAGCAGCGGCGCCGAAACCTCAACGTGATTCCGCGAACAAGATCGGCTGAACCGCCACAACCATTTCAACAAATCGGGCGAACATCGTGGCCGAATATAAAAGGGGGATTCGGGATTCCACATCCATCGCAAGCCGAGCCCGATCGCACCGGGTGAGGCGAGCGGCACAAAATGGCTTGGCACGATCATCCCGGCGTTTCCGAACGAACATCCGTCGCGCGCGGCAGGATCGCGATCGATCACCGTGACGTCCATGCCGCGCTGCCGGCAGTACCAGGCTGTGGCCAGCCCGATCACTCCACCGCCGATGATCACCACGTGCTTGCTCATCGACCCCAGCAGAATGGATCTTGTGGATCGAGAATCAATTGCGAATCGGCGGTCACGAAAGCTGAACCGGAAATGGTCGGCACAATCGGCCGGTTTTCCGAAGATCCTTCCGACCATTGGTACCGGCCGCGAAACCTCGTATCCAGGATTCCTTCCTGAACCCAGGTATCGCCGGGCGACAGTTTGCCGTCGGCAGCCAGGCAGGCAAGTTTGGCGCTGGTTCCCGTCCCACAAGGCGAACGATCATATTCATGCCCCGGACAAAGCACAAAGTTTTTCGCGTCCGCTTCGTTCGATTGCGGCTTTCCAAAGAGTTCGATGTGATCGACTTCCGGGTAGCCGGCGGCGGCCACGGCGCTGCGGATATCGGTGGCGATCTGTTGCAACCGACCGGCGTTTTCAGGACGAAGCTCCAGGTCGGGCAGCTCCGCTAAGAAAAACCAGTTTCCGCCCCAGGCGACGTCGCCAACCACTTGGCCAATGCCATCGACGTGCACTTGGACGTTGCTTGCCTTGCGATAGGAATCGACATTGCGAATCGACACCCTGCCGTCTTTTTCAATACGAGTGGTGACCGCGCCAACCGGAGTTTCGATTCTGTGTTCACCTTCACCGGCTCGCCCCAAATACCGCAGCGATTCGACCACTCCCATCATTCCGTGGCCGCACATTCCCAGGTAGTCGACGTTGTTGAAAAAGATCACGCCGGTCAGAGACTGTGGATCCTGGGGTGGGCACAAGATCGCGCCGACCAACACATCCCAGCCGCGCGGTTCCTTGACAACCGCCGTCCGATACCGGTCAAAACCATCGCGAAAACGTTCCAGCTGGTCAGCCACGGTGCCGCCACCCAGGGAGGGTCCACCGCCGACGATCAGCCGCGTCGGTTCACCGGCAGTATGCGAGTCAATCACACGAATTCGTTCGGTCATCGGCAGAAGCTTTCATTCATCGCAAGCGTGTCAGCATAGTTTGTGTGGCGAGATCACATCTATGTCAAATGTCGGAGGTGAGTTCAACCGAGTGCACCTTGAGGTTTGCGATTGTTTTTGGCCCGCGGCTCCGCCACACTCGGCCCTTTGCGGTCGTTTCTGTCGCTACTTGTGGGTGAAGTCACATTAATTGGATTGGCTGCGCGTCGGTGATGATGTATCAAGCTGGGTCTTGTTCTTACGTACCGAAGGTGCAGCCGTTTGCTTAGCCCAGCGGCGAGGTTTTGCGAGTCTTGCGAGCAATAACCGCTGCCCTGGGTTCACGGCGCCGCGGGGCAACTCGTCTTCCCGTTTGCTGCGAGCACGGCGGCTTTGCCGCCGTGCTCGCAGCAAACGGGAAGACGGGAAACGGGCGTTTACCCAGGGCTACGTCAACGTTCGTAAAACTCACGTTGTCTCGCCCTGGGCTATGCAAAATGCTGGGCCTTTGGCCCCAAAAACGAATCCAGATTTCTTTCCCATTCCCGTGTTCCGACGGCTGCCGCCGATTAGCGTGTCTGCTGAGTTAGAAGGTAGGTTTGGGCTCGTGGCAACGCAGTTCATCAAGATTTCCACGCTGGCTGGACGTTCTGCAGCAGCTGTGGTCCTAGCCCGATCTAAGCACCGGCGCGATCGATTTCGCCAGTTCTGCGCCGATAGGCGGACGGCGAAAGGTTCATGAGGCGATGAAAACTGCGGCTGAAATGGGCGTGGTCGTAGAAGCCGCAGGCCTGCGCGATCTTGGTGATGCTCTGCTCGGTTTCGCGAAGCATCCTGGCCGCGTTTTCCATTCGTACGCGAAGCAAGTATTGATGCGGTGACGATCCGAAGGCCAGCCGGAAACGTCTCTCGAAATGGCTGATCGACAGCCCAGCCATCTGGGCAAGCTTTTCGGTCGCCACGTTTTCGGCGAAATGACGATGCACGTACTGGACCACTTCCGCAAACGCGTCGGCCGTCCCCGACTGCATTCGCTCGATCTGCCGTGAAAAACCGGCCACGCCAATCACACGGCCGCGCTTATCACGCAGCGGAATTTTGCTGGTCGTCACCAAACGTGGCGACCCGGCCTCCTCCGGCGCACTTTCGATCCGATTGATGATCGCCTGGCCAGTTTGCATCACACGCTGGTCATCATCGCGGTACTCGTCGGCTCGCGGCTTCGGAAAGAAATCGTGATCCGTCTTTCCGATCGCCTCCAGCTCCGAGACCACTCCGCAATACTCGCAGCCGCGACGGTTCAAAGCAACGAAACGGCCCCTGCGGTCTTTGACAAAGAACGAAACGTCCGGCAACAGGTCAAATAGGGCGAGCACCTGATGACTGGGCTCCAGACGGTTGAAAAAGGCTTCGCGAGAACCGGTGTTTTTCATGCCGCAATTTTACACAAAGTTAAGTCTTCGGTGCAAGACAGCGGTGGCGGGGTTGGTGATAATTGGCCCACATCGAATGAACCTTTCCTTTGGACAGAGCGATGCTGTTTCGACCACTTTTTCTGCTGACGTTTTCTCTGGGTTTCGCGACCTTGGGCGGATGGGCTGCCCCAGCCTTTGCCGACGAGGTCGATTTCAATCGCGATATCCGGCCGATCCTTTCCGACAAGTGCAACTTCTGCCACGGACCTGACGAGAACACGCGTGAGGCGGGTTTGCGTTTGGACTTGCGGGAGGACGCGGTCGATGTGTTGGAGTCGGGTGAGTTGATCGAACGGATCAACAGCGACGACGAAGATGTTGTGATGCCGCCGCCCGATTCCAAGTTGTCGCTGAGCAAAAAGGAAAAGCAGCTGCTCGAACAGTGGATCGATTCCGGGGCGCCTTATCAGAAGCACTGGGCGTTCGAGCTGTTGCCCGATTCGGTCGCGATCCCTGAAGTATCCGACACTACCTGGTGCCGGCAGCAGCTGGACCATTTTGTGCTGGAAAAAATCGAAGCCGCCGGTTTGAAACCCAATGCGGAAGCCGCCGCCGACCGCTGGTTCCGGCGAGTGACCCTTGACCTGACTGGACTGCCGCCGACACCGGGGCAAATTCAACAGTTCCAGAAAGCGTGCCAGTCCGATCGAGAGGCCGCTTATCGTGACGCGGTCGATCGATTGCTCGATTCGGCTGCGTTTGGTGAACACATGGCAGTCGCCTGGTTGGACCTGGCTCGGTACGCCGATTCCTACGGTTATCAATCCGACAAATTGAATACGCAGTGGCCCTATCGCGATTGGGTCGTGCGGGCGTTCAATCAAAACTTGCCGTACGACGATTTTTTGACGTGGCAGTTGGCCGGCGATTTGCTGGACAGCCCCACACGCGATCAGCGATTGGCGACCGCGTTCAATCGTATTCACCGGTTGAATAACGAAGGGGGCGCGGTCTTCGAGGAATGGCGGATCGAAAACGTTGCCGACCGCGTCCACACGTTTGGCACGGCAGTCCTTGGTCTGACGATGGAATGCAGTCGCTGTCACGATCACAAGTACGATCCGATTTCGATGCGCGACTACTATTCGTTGTCAGCGTTTTTCAACTCGATTGACGAAAGCGGCGTTTACGATCGCAGCGAAAAAGTGCCCTGTCCGTCGATGCTGCTGCCAACGAAAGAGCAGGTCGACGTTTTGGCGCAAGCGAAAACGAAACTCGCCGAGGCTCAGCAGGATTACGATATTCAGTACCGCGCCGCAAAGAATCGTTGGAAGCAGCCGCAGGACGCCGCGGCTTCGCCCCCCAACATTCCCGATCTGCGAGTCGCTTTGTCGTTCGATCGTGACTACGACGATTCGATCAAGGAGGTCTATCATCCGTCGGAGAATGACCGCGGCTGGACCAAGATGCCGGCTTTGGTCGCCGTACCGTCGACCGACATCCCGCGTCTTTCGCCCCAGCAGGCCGCCGACGTGATCGAATCCGATTCGGAACTACCGCGCCGCGCCCTGTCGCTGGATGGTGAACGCGGGGTCACTGTTCACGGGATCGAGCCGCTGGATCGATGGACACCGTTTACCGTGGTGGTCACGTTTCGCGAAACGAAGCGAGTTCCGCAGCGCAGTCTGATCGCGCATCACACTCGCGGAACCGACTGTGGGTACAACGGCTGGGATCTAACGATCGTTGATGGCCACGTGGAATCACGGATGTACCGCGTCTGGCCCGGCAACGCGATTGGCGTTCGCACGATCGACCCGATTCCTGCCGACGTTTGGCACCAGTTGTCGGCGACCTACGACGGATCGTCGTCAGCATCCGGCTTGCGAATCTATCTCAACGGTAAGCCTTTGGCCACCAAAGTGCTTCGGGACGAAATCAAGAAGAGTGCGAACGTGAAGGTCGATCATGGCGGCGACTTTGTGGTCGGCCAGCGATTTCGAGCCCGTGGATTGGCCGGCGGACTGATCGACGATGTGCGTCTTTACACACGGGATTTGAAACCGTCGGAGCTAGAGTTTCTTGCCAGCGGCAGCTTCGCCGCGACCGACGACTATTACGCGTCGGCCGTCGATGATCGGTGCCGCGCCGCCTTCGATCGCCTGCGCGACGCGCGACATGCGGTCGTGATGGCCGAAGAAGCGATGAACGAAATTCCGATCATGCGAGAAATGCAGCAGCCACGAGAGACTCATGTGTTGGCGCGAGGCCTGTATGACGCGGCAACGGACCAGGAAACGCTTGTCTCGCGAGACATCTTGAAGGAACTGCCGCTTGCGTTTCCGGAAGACCAGCCCCGCAATCGATTGGGACTGGCTCGTTGGGTGACGCACCCATCCCACCCGCTCACAGCGCGGGTGGCCGTGAATCAGTTGTGGGGCAATTTCTTTGCAGCCGCCCTGGTTCGCACACCTGAAAACTTCGGCTTGCAAGGCGACCTGCCGACGCATCCGCGTTTGTTGGACTGGTTGGCGCGTGATTTCATTGCCAGCGGCTGGGACGTGAAGCGTTTTTGCCGACACGTGGTGCTTTCGTCCGCCTACCGCCAGGATTCGGTTGTCGATCCGGAAAAAATGCGAGCCGATCCGGAAAACCGATTGCTTGCCCGAGGCCCGTCGTATCGCTACAGCGCCGAACAGATTCGTGACCTGGCATTGTCGGCATCGGGATTGCTCAACCCTCAAGTCGGCGGTCCTCCCGTGTCGCCCTATCAGCCCGGTGCGGATCTTTGGAAAGAGTCCAACGGCATGTCTCCGCCCTACCAACAATCGGTCGGCCAGTCGCTTTATCGTCGATCGCTCTATTCGGTTTGGAAGCGAACCGTTCCGCTTCCCAACATGATGGCCTTCGATTCGACCACGCGAGAAGTTTGTACGGTCAAACGTTCACGCACCAACACGCCGCTGCAAGCGTTGGTATTGCTCAATGACGTGCAGTTTGTCGAAGCGGCGCGGGTGTTGGCGGGCGAAGTGCTGGATGTCGCCAACCCCGAACAAAGCATCCACGACGCGTTTGTGCGATTGACTGGCCGACCGCCCGACCAGCAAGAAGCCGGCCTGTTGGCCAAGCTGTATCGTCAGGAACTCGATTACTTCCAGGGCGATCCGGCAGCGGCAAAGCAGTTGGTGGAGATAGGTGATTCGGAATCGAGTTCCGATAGGGAAGTGATCGACCTGGCCGCCATGACCACCATCTGTCAAGTGATTTTGAACCTGGACGCAACCGTCTGGAAACGATAGCCACACCGTGCAGGCTGCCAGCCAGCCGGCGCTCAACATTGAACCTTTGAATCTTGATGACAGGCTAGCAGCCTGGACGACAAAAGGAATATCATGAACCCGCTTTCGATCAATCGGCGAGTTTTCTTTCGCAGCGGGGCGGCTGGCATTGGTGCTGCCGCTTTGGCGAATCTTTGTGGTGAAGCGGCTGCCACGCCGCATCTGCATTTCGCGCCGCGCGCCAAACGCATCATCTATTTGTTTCAGTCGGGCGGTCCGGCTCAGCAGGATCTGTTCGACTACAAACCGCTGCTTCACGATCGCAACGGACAGGAATTGCCCGCTTCGATTCGCGGCAAACAGCGATTGACGGGAATGTCCGCCAATCAATCCTCGTTGCCGATGGCTGGTTCGCATTTCCAATTCGCTCGGCATGGCCAATCGGGGGCCTGGTTGAGCGAACTGCTGCCGCATCATCGCGAGATCGTGGACGACGTTTGTTTCATCCGATCGATGTACACCGAAGCAATCAATCACGACCCGGCGATCACCTTTTTTCAGACGGGGTCACAGATCGCGGGACGCCCGTCGCTGGGGGCCTGGTTGTCTTACGGACTGGGCAGCGAGAACAAGGACCTGCCGGCGTTCATCGTTTTGGTCTCGTCGAATCAAGGCGGACAACCGCTCTACGCGCGACTGTGGGGCAACGGTTTTCTGGATTCTCGTCACCAAGGCGTACAGTTTCGCGGTGGCAGCGATCCGGTGTTGTACCTGTCCAACCCGCAGGGCGTTTCGGCCGACCGTCGCCGAGCCCAGTTGGATGTGATCGGCAGTCTGAATCGGCATCAATTTGCCAAGGAGCTGGATCCGGAGATCGAATCGCGGATCGCGCAGTACGAAATGGCGTATCGAATGCAAACCAGCGTTCCCGACGCTACCGATTTTTCGGACGAACCCGAATCCACTTTCAAAGCCTACGGCGAAGACGCACGCAAACCGGGAACTTTCGCGGCGAACTGTCTGCTAGCGCGGCGGCTGGCCGAACGAGATGTGCGCTTCATCCAGGTCTACCATCAGGGTTGGGATCAACATTCCAATTTGCCCAAACAGATCCGCGGACAGGCGGCCGAGACCGATCAGGCATCGGCGGCGCTGGTTAAAGATCTGAAACAGCGCGGGTTACTGAACGATACGTTGGTGATTTGGGGAGGCGAATTTGGACGGACTCCCTATTCGCAGGGAACGTTGACGGCCACCAACTATGGTCGCGACCATCATCCGCGTTGCTTCACGACCTGGATGGCGGGCGGGGGAATCAAGCCGGGAATTTCCTACGGCATGACCGACGACTTCGGTTACAACGTGGTCGAAGATGGCGTTCACGTCCACGATTTCAACGCCACGATCTTGCACCTGATGGGTATCGATCACGAACGGCTGACGTTCAAATACCAAGGACGCCGTTTCCGCCTGACCGATGTTCACGGCGAAGTCGTCCCCGACATCCTGGCCTGATGTTGGTGTAGGCCGACTTGTCCCCAAGCCGGCGAATTTGTTTTCTGGTGCGCTTGCCGACTTGGGACAAGTCGGCCTACTGGACATCAGTACTTGCCGTTGGTTCCGAACATTTGCCGCTTCGATCGTCGTGGGCGGACGCGAACGGAGTGGTCGGGCTCGCCTGTGACACGATCGAATTCGTCCGGAGTTCGTTTGCTGGGGAGGTAGTCGCCGGTTTCCTTGGACCAATTGCCCAGCGCATCCTGCAACCGGTCGCGAACCGACTGATAAGCGGGATCGTGAAAGCGATTGGTCAATTCACCAGGGTCACGCTGCAGATCGTACAGTTCCCATTTCGGCCGCGGCGCAACAAAACACGTTTGCTGATGGCGCGGCAGTTTGCCTTGTTGTTGCAACTTCAGCATGTTTTGCCAACTGAGACCTCGGCCCGCGTCGGCCGACGGTGTCGAGGGAAGATCAATGTAGTCGTTGCGAATCAATTTGTATCGCTGGGTCAGAACACAACGCGCATGATCTTCGTAATCGTGCCAGTGATCTTCTGCGAAGGCGAAACTGCGATGCGGTCGTGATGGATCTTCAAGGACTGCGGCGAAACTCTTTCCTTCGCTGTTCCATCGCCGGCCGCCAGCCAATTCGACGAAGGTAGCAGCGATGTCCACCGAGCTCACCAGGGCCGTTGTCGTCTGCCCGGCGCCGACGGCGGCTGGCCAGCGGACAATCCACGGAGTGCGAATCCCGCCGTCATAGAGCGTCGTCTTGTCTCTTGGGAAAGGCCGGCCGTTGTCGCTGATGAACAGCACGAACGTGTTTTCATCGACACCCTGGCTCTTGAGCTTTGCCATCACCTTGCCGACATAGCGATCCAGTCGGCCGATCTCGTCGTAATACAACCTCAAATCTTCTCGAACGTCCGGCGTGTCGGGCAGATGAGGCGGAACAATGACATTTTCGGGCAGGTGGGGCGGATCGAGAGCGCCCGCGGAGTACTCGCGGTGTGGGTCGAGAGCGGCGAGCCACAGAAAGAAAGGTTTCCCCGCTGGCCGTTCTTCCAAAGCTCGAACCCAGTCTTCGCAACCGCTTGGCTGAGCGGCGATCATCTTCGCCGGCTCTCCTTCTTTGCCCGACGGCAGGACAAAGCCGGCAGTGGACGCTTCATAGATTCGGTCGAAGTGATCTCGCACGGCGTCGCCCAAGTGCCATTTGCCTGCCGCGGCGGTGTAGTAGCCCTGTTGTCGCAGGTGTTTCGCAAAGGTGTGGCTTCCCGCCGGCAAAGGCCAGTGCAATTGCTCGGCACCGGTGTTGTGCGGGTACTTCCCGGTCAAAATGCTGGACCGCGAGGGACTGCACGAGTTGGTGGTCAGGTAAGCATGTTGAAACAGCAGCCCTTCGGCCGCCAGAGAGTCAATGTTGGGCGTCCGCACCGCCGGATGCCCATACGCCCCGCAATCGTCCCAGTTCATGTCGTCGGCGATGATCAGCACCAGGTTGGGGCTTGTCGGCGCCGAGTCTTTTGGTGCTGATGTTGTTGGTTGCTGGGCAACCGCCAGACAGGGCAGCAGCATCGCGATCACGGCGGCCAACCGTGAGGCGAAGGGGAATGGGTCGTGTTTCATGTGCTTTGTGTTTGAAAAGTGATACGGTTTTCCAGGTATCCGCGGATGCCTATTCTAGTGACTCGATTTGGATGCCGAAGCCGCACCTGGTGGAGAGAGATTGTTGGCAACGTTTTTGCGCCAATACGAAGGCGCGATCTGGTGGATCGCCTTGTTTTCTGGGGTCGTCTTCGTCGGCAGCCTGGTCGTCGTGCCCTGGTTGGTCGTAAAAATCCCCGACGATTAT
Organism: Rubripirellula sp.; assembly: GCA_965222745.1. Lineage (GTDB taxonomy): Bacteria > Planctomycetota > Planctomycetia > Pirellulales > Pirellulaceae > CBDCUW01. The sequence continues at coordinate 1,902,031 of CBDCUW010000005.1, read as the reverse complement.
TTTGTGACCCGGCGCCGGCCCAAATCAAAATTCGCCGACGAGCATCCGCTATTGCGATGGACGGCAAGGATCATCAAGAACCTGGTGGGTGTGATATTGATCTTGGGCGGGATCGCCATGCTGCTTTTGCCTGGCCAGGGGCTGGTGACTCTGGTGATTGGCATTCTGTTGCTCGATTTTCCCGGTAAGCATCGACTAGAACGGAAGCTCATCGCGATGCCGCCGGTGTTGAAATCGATCAATTGGATGCGGCAGAGACGTCAAGCCAGCCCGCTGCGGCTGCAATAGTGTGCCGCTTGTTCGACGGGTTTCCTTCTACGGCTGATCACTGGGAGCCGGTTTGACCAACATGATCGAACAGGGACAGGCCAGGGAAACCTGGTAGCTGATCGTTGCCCAATCGTCGCGGGTCGCGCCCGGTTCGATCTTGTGAGAGCTCATCACGATCAGGTCCACCCCGTTTTCCAAGGCATACAACACAATTCCACCTGCACGGTTGTGGATCACCGTCTCGGAAGAAACCTCCAAGTCGTTGCCGCCGAACCGATCCTTCAACTGTGCGAGTTGCTGGTTGGATCGGGCTTCCATTTTGTTGAGGAACTGCTGGACTTCCTCATCCTCGGGGAAGTCCAGGGATTCGATGACGTGCAACAACGAAACTCGCGCCGAGTGTTCGGTCGCCAACCGCTTGGCTATCTCGATGGCCCGTTCGTTCTTCTTGGTGAAATCGACCGGTACCAAAATATGATCAAACGATTCTTGCATGCCTGGGGACGTGTCGCTCACTGCTCGAATCCGGTAATCAGCTCGCCTTCTGATTTGGTGATCAAGGAGGCGTAGAGTTCGATGTCGATCTGTTCGGTGATGAAACGGGCACTGCCGTCGGCAAGGTTGATCTGCATCCCACCGATGTGAAACGAGTACGCTTCGTTGTTGTTCGTGGCGTTGATGACCTTGGGGCCAACGCACCTCAATCCGTCCTCGGTAAACCCGTGCATTGGAATCATGTTCACCGGATCGGCCCATCCGCCCCCTTTGGAACGTCCGTTGGTGACGTTGAAATTCGAGCAGCCGTTGTTGTTGATTTGAGGCCCAAATCGTCCCAACACCCAATACTCCGGACGCCCGGCACATTCCACCAGCAGCAATGTATTGGAAAGCCCGTCAAAGACGTCGCGAAATCGAGTCACGCTCTTATTGATCAGCCCGGTGCGATTTTTACGAGGCTTGACGAACCCGCCGGCGATGATTTCCCGTGTAATATTGCCGTGAGGGACGTAGTCGGTGGTAGCCGTCCAGACGCCCGGCTGCACCTGGTCCAGGTAATCGCCCTTGGGGGAGGAAGGACAGAGCAGCGTTTCAATTTTTCGGTTGATTGCTTCGCTGTTTTTCGGATGGTTCCAGCGGTAGTTGAAATCGTAAAGCTCTTGCACTGCACCGCGTTCGAAATAGGGCAGGATGGCGGCTGCCCAGGTATGCCCCAATCGCGGCAATGCTTGTCGTGGGAACTGCTTGAAGGTGGAATGGTAATTGTGCGAGGCCAAACCAATCTGCCGCAGATTGTTGGAACACGACATGCGACGAGCCGCTTCGCGAGCGGCTTGGACGGCCGGCAACAGCAATCCGATCAAAACGGCAATGATGGCGATCACCACCAACAGTTCGACCAAGGTGAAGGCGTGCCGTCGCGGTACTGAGAATCGCGATCCGAAACGTTCGTGAGCAGAACGCATGGCGGCCCTCCGGCGCAGGGAAGAGAGGAGCAATGAGTGCCTCCTATGGTAGCTGTCCGCCGTGCGCCAGCCAACCATCGTCCATGTAGGCCGATTTGTCTCCAGCTCGGCGATCCTGAAATTCGCCGACTTGGGGACAAGCCGGCCTACATGTTTCCTCTCAGGATCGCCGCACAAATCCGATGGTTGACTGAAAGATTCGCTCCAGACGTACCGCATCGGCGTCCAATTCGTCGCTTTGGACCAAGTCGTCCCAGTTCGCCTTGCAATACCTGCAGCCGATCGTGTCGACGTGAAAAGAGACGTATTTCTGCCACGTCTGATCCAAGATCCCGATCAGTGATTTGCCCAAAGTAGTGCGTTTGGGACAACTGGGGCGATCCCGCTCCCAGATTCTGCTCAACAGGTCAGTTCCCTGAAAGTCTTGCGTGTCGGTTGGACTGGCTGAGGAGAGTTCGGACGGGGGTGCAGTTTCGTTGTGGCTTTCGACCACCATGCGCCGCAGGCGTTTGAGGATCCGATGCCGCACCAACGCGATTTGACCTTCGGGAACATCGATCAATTGAGCCAGTGATCGATTGCGGACGCCGGCATAGAAAAGCCCCTCCATGATCATCAGGTCGCGCAGGTTCGATTCTTGCTTCATCCGATCGACAACCGTGTGAAGCGCCGCCGACAAGGCGCGGTCGTCATCGGCTTGTTGCTCTTCGTTCTGCAGGTAAGTACTCGGCGAACCGTGTTGATCGGCGGCAGCTTCGATCGCATCGGCGAGTGGCGGGTCGGTATCGTGACGCAAAGAGCAGCTGGGGATTTCTCGGTCGCTTCCGCGGGCGCGATAGTAATCGATGATTCGGTGCCGGAGGATCCGAAACAGCCACGATTCCAGCTTGGACTGCCCGCGGTAGCGGTCAAGCGATCGCAGGAATCCGATGAACGTTTCTTGAACCAGATCTTCGGCGTCACTGGGCTGCCGGGTTTGCCGTTGCGCGAAGGCCATCATGCGTCCCTGGTATCGCTGCACGAACTGAGCCCAACCGTCCGGATCGCGCTGTCGGATCAGGCTCAATAGATGTTCGTCAGCAAGCGATTCGGGATTATTCAACCAGAGACGTCCTGGGAAAGGAAGCGACAGGATCGTGAAGGTGGTCGGCCAGCAGCCAGCCAGATTGCCGATTGGTCTGGGAGGCTGGAATGCTCCGCTCCGTCTGGACCAACAATAACATCGCACCCACGATCATCACGATCAGCACACCCGTGATCACCAAGATAGCAGGAACGTTCGAGCTTCCCTGGGTCAGTATCTTCAGCAGCAAGTACAACACGATCGTGACAACGACCAGGCCGATGAATCCGAAAACCCGTTTCAAAAGCGTTTCGATCCCGTTCGGGGCAATGAATTCGACGTGGTGATGAAACCGGGAAGCATGTTGGTCAGAAAGATCCAACAAAATCGCTTCCCGCCAGAGGTCCCCTTCGGGGGTCGACAGTTTCTGAGTGAATCGATCGACTTGCAGCTTGTCTTGGACCAGCAAACTACTCAGCGACGAGTCGTCTTGCGAATCGTCGATCCCCAATCGGCGGCGGGCGTCGGCAAGGGCCAGCTGGTGAGCCGCTTGGGGATTGTCCACGGGAGCTCCCGAATAGGCGGCAACCAGGAGACGCTGCGGTTGCGATGGAGCGTACTGTTGAACCGAATGGATCCAGGGCTTGATCTCAAATCGGCATTCCGTCATCTCCGCTTTGCCCTGCACCAGCACCGTCGCCCGGAGATGTCCATATTCCTCTTCGATTCGATGAGTCGTCTGAGTGCTGCCGTGGCCACCAAGCCCAAGATCGATATCGATTCGACTGGCTGCCGCGGTTCGTATCATCGGAACACCATGCCGGACCGAAACTTCCGCTTGAGGAAAACTCGTTTGCAGAGCGTCGGAGAATTCTTTGATCGCGGCCTCGCCCGCCATTTGTTGAAACGAAGTGCTTCGACCAACATCGATTTGGATGGTCATCTGGTCGGTACCTTGCTTCGCCATCGCCGCGGTGATTGCCGGCGTGATCTCCTTGGCCAGCGCCGCCGCCGCCAGCGCCGCCGATGAATATTGATCGGCCAGGTGTTCCCGTTCCCACTGAGTATCCCAGGTGGTGGAATTGTCAAACTGCTGGGAATGTCTGGTGGCGGCAATTCTTTCCACCTCGGCGACCGCTTCGGCCTGCTGATGTAGGTTCAACTGGTGACCCTGACGCGCCCTTGAAAGGTAGATCAATGTCCCGCCTCCCAGTAGCAACAACATGCCGCCGCCCCCGATCAGAATGATCAACCCGACGAAGCGCAATACCGATTCGCGGCTGCTGATCAGCGCGATACACAGGACCACAGCGATGATCGCCGGGATGACGAGAACAATCAGTATCGTCAGGATGGACCAACTGGTTTCGACCATGGGTATCAGATCCGCGAAGATGAAATCGCGCCGGACAGCTGACCGATGAAGCTTTGCACCGGCGCGGCTGGTTACACTACGACGGCCGCGATCACAACGACCACGACCAAGGTGCCGACAACGATTCCCACCGGCGATCGATAGTATCCGCGAGTAACGGCGTTCAGTAGGGCATAAATCAGCGTCGCGAATACGGCAATCACCAGGAAACCGACCAGCCGACCTCTCACCGTCGAAAGCCTTCTCGCTTCCGCGTCATCGGCTCGCTGCATGATCGTGGCGATTCGCGAAGGCGTCACATCGATCAGGATCGCTTCCCGCCAAACATCGCCGTAGGATCGAGAGAGTCGCTGGGTGAACCGGTCGGCCACCAGTTCACCCGATCGGATGGCATCGGAAAGGGCATCGCGAGCGTCGGCAGAGGCAAACATTTGCTGTGCCGCTTCGACTGCCAGCTGCCGTGCCTGTTCGGGGGATTCGGCAAGTCGGAAGGACTTGGCGACGATCCATTGGTTGTCACCCGTTCGCTTCGAGGTGAACTCGCTGAGCGATTCGACCCAAGTCTTTTGAACGAATGTCGCTGTATGAATTTTTGTCGAGTCAGTGGTTGCGATTTTTAGTTCCAACGTGCCGCTGTCTTCGGAAGAGTTCCCCTCGGTCCAGCGCGACAACTTCAGGTCCAGCAAAACCAGAGCATCTTCGCTGTCTTTCGGTTGGGCCGAGACAATGTTTGCCGATGGCAGCTTGGCACGCATCTGTTTGGCGACCTCGTCCACCAGGACTGCCGGCTGAAGGGCGTCGGGTGGCCTGGTGGGGAAGGTTCCCTGCACGACGATGACCGAATCCGCCCAATCGGAAATGCTGCCGGCCGCGCGGATACCCAGCGACCGAGCCGCCGATAACGCCGACGGGTAGACGTTCGCTTCGAATTCTTGTTCAACCTGAGGCAGCCAGGCGGACGAGTCGATTGCGGGACTGGTGAAGCGGGGAACCACGATGGTATCCGGCGCTTTAGGGGGATCGATACGAGCTGGCACACGAATGGATGTTGTCACCGGAGGCAGCTGAACGGTGGTGGTGGTTTTCTTAGGAGGCAGTTCAACGGTTGTTTTCATCAAAGGTGACTGAACCACCACAGGAGGCACCTGAACCGTGGTGGTGTGAGTCCTCACCGAGGGACCGTGTTGAGCCCTCGTTGCCGGATGAGGGGTAACTTGCCAAGTGAATGTGATTGCACCCAGAAAGAGAATCGGCATCAACACCCCCGCCGCAAGCAGAATCCAGCCGAAGGTACGCGCGGCCTGATTCTGACTGCGAATCAACGTCACGGCCAAAATGAAGCCGCCGACAAAGAAGATCGCCAAAACAGCAAGGATGACTAACAGTATGATCGGGACGCCGACGTTCATCGAGCTGCTCCGGCGTGGACGAGTGAGTGAATGGAACTTTGGGAAACCGGTTGTGGACCGGGATCGCTGGAGACGGTTTCGGCCGGCAAGGATGGCTGGGAGTGTTGTTGGCAGGCGGGACTGAAACGTGCCCAAACTTGAACGGATAGCGCGCTACCTGCGGCAATCGCGACCACCAACATCGAATTCGCTCCGACAATCTCGCCGGTCAAAAACGCCAGAGTCGCGGCAAACAAAACGGGCCACAAACGAATCCTTTGTGGGCGCGCCGGCGAGGTGAGCAGGGACCAGTTTTGAACCAACAGCGGCAACAGCACGGCGATCAGGTTGCCAACGAACAGCCCACTGATGGGGCTCAGACGAAGCACGAGCATCAACGTCAGCAAGATCAAGGCGATCGATCCGTGTACCAGACGGCAAAGGGCGGCCCACGGAGGCAAATTGCCCCGCCGCACCAACAAACGAACGATGACTGCTCCCAATACGATTCCCAGTGAAATCATCAGGGCGCGATGGATATTTTCCATGAACAGGCTGGTCAACCGAACGGGATTCTCTGTAGCCCCAAACGGTGCCAGGTAGGCATCGACCAAATAGGTGTTTGTTTCGGTGCCGATCACGTCCGTAAGCGCGCCGCCGACACACGCCATCACAAGCAGTGTCGCGATGGCAAGGACGCAACGCCAGAATCCCGAAACCGGGTCGGCGGCCGTGGTGTCCCGGCGGCTCTGTTTGGCACTGCCGGCGATGGCAGTGTGATAGGCAAAGCCGCCGAAGTCGCGGCCCCATTGTCGCATCGAACCAACTTGCTGCGCCACGATTGGTTGCTCGCGATGCGTAGCTGTCAGCGCCGCATCGACGCGGCCGGTGGAATCCTCGCTGGCAGATCGATGGGGGGCCTTGCGCCCAGGTTCGGCGGGCCGCACCTTTCTGGCGGCCCGGTCGGCCACGATCGAAAGACTGGCCGGGCCAAATCCAGTGATCGAATCGGCTGTCGCACTGACACCTTGAAGGGCCGATACCATTTCCTCGGCCGACTGGTATCGATCGGCGGGATCACGTTGCATCGATTTGGTGATCACCGAAGCGAAGGGTTCTTCGAGCCCCGAAACATCGGGTTGGGCTGACAGGTGTTTCATCAACACCTCCCCCATGCTGTCGCCGGTATAAGGAGGGACGCCAGTGAGCATCTCGTACAACATCACACCCAGGGCGTAGATGTCGACTGTTTTGTCGTAACGTCCCATCGAGATCTCAGGTGCCATGTAATGCACCGTTCCGACCGTCATCGTGTGGCCACTGCGATGACTGGAAGTGATCACCTTGCTGAGGCTGTAGTCGCCGATTTTGACAACGCCGTCTTCGAAGAAGACGTTGTGCGGTTTGAGGTCGCGATGCACCACGCCCGCGCCGTGAAGGTAAGCGAGACCTTTGGCAAGTTCGCAGACGAAGAAACTTGCCTTTTCCGGCCCAAGACCTTCGGGCGATTCATCCAGAATGTCGCGAAGTGACGGGCCGGCAACGAATTCCATGATCACCCACGGCGTTCCATCGTCACCATTTTTGACGTCAAAGATCGAAACCAGGTGCTGTGATTTCAGGTTCATGCAGTGGCTGATGCCGCGAAGTTCGATCTCCTCGTAGTTCTGAACGCCTTTCAATGCGACCTGCCGGCCGGCGTCACTGACCGCGTAGTAGACCTCACCAAAGCCGCCACGCCCAAGCGCGTATTCGATGGTATAGCCGTCAAGCGGTCGGTCGCCACTTTGGTACTGAAAACGTGTCATGATCGGCTCCGCCTGATGGATGGTGCGGACGAATCATAATGCGTGACTGTCAAACACACATCGTCCAAGACAACGGGCTGGCCAAGCCGAACAGGTATCGAAGCGGGTTGCTGGGCAGCAACCTGATCCGATGGATTTGCAATGGGGCGAACTGCAAGTTGATCAGCGGACGAATACAGGACGTATCGAGACGGGACACCGCTGACGGCGAGGTGCGAACCGGGATCGGCACCCACAATCAAGGAATCGGCAAACAGCACAATTCGCCGAATGTCGGTTCGCTGCATCGTCGCACCCGTCAAATCAAGCAGTGCAGTCGCGCTGGCTGCGATCGGTTTGCGAAAACGAATTCGCCCGCGACGGCCCACTGAAAGCACGTCGCCGCCGGCAAGCAGCCGCCTGTCTGTCATTTGCCCGTTGACTTCGATCGGCTGCTGGCAAACCAGCAGATAGTCGTCACCTTGTCGCCGTATCTGAACTGGTGCGTCGATCCCGTCACTCATCAGCGGAATGTCGATCGACTCGGAGCGTGAAGCGGATCCGATACGAACCTCGTCCGATCGCAGCAGCAGCGCGCTGCCCATGCCGTCCACCTGCAGCAGCAAACTCTTTGGCAGCGGCGAATCGTATCCTTTCTCTTCCAGCACGGGCCGATAGACCGTTGTTGCAACAACCGGTCGCTGGGATGGTTCCACCAGTCCTGCATGGATCAATCCCAGCGGTCCGCGACGGAGCTGTGAAATCGCCGAAATTGCCGACTGCAGCGACTCTCTGACTTGGACGATCCAATCAGCTTGTTCCATCATCTGGGCAAGCAAGCCCATTTCCCGCTCGGCGTCATCCAGTAGCGATCGATCCATGAAGTGGCTGGCGCGAAGGCAGCGCTGCATGATGTCGACTAACTCGCGAGCTTCAGCCGACTCATCCGCAATCAGTTCCAACCGGCCTTGCCATGGAAGTGCCCGGTCAAGTCTCCCGGCTCGCAACTCCTCGCGCAGCTGGGAAGCGACCGGGCCGATCACTCGTGACACCTCCTTCAACGCGTCAGGATGATCGGGCTGCGATCGCAGCAGGTCGATCAGAACATCCAGCCCCTTTTCGTGATGCCCTTCGTCGATCGCCGCTCGGGCGCGTCGAAGCGCCGCGTCGCCCAGTTCCTGTTGAACGCTCAGCTGGCCGGCCAGTCGCTGAACATCGGTCTGGTCCGCGTTGGCAAGGTCCAGGATCCGCCGACCCACCGTGGCCGCGCCGCGGTCGATCTGCCGGCGAGCCTGGCGGACCAATTCGTGGTCGTGCTGCTGCTGTTTGCCCCGAACCGATTTCGCGCTGCGAACCGCTTCGAAGAGCTCCACCACCTCCGGCTGTTGGCCGCCCAGTTCCACTGCCTTGGCCGCATCCGCCGCGGCTGCCGAAAGCCGTCCGCCGACAAGATGATCGTTGCCGCGCGAAACCAAGGCTCCCACCAACCGGGCAGCCAACTGCTGAGCCTGCCGGGTGGTGCGTGCCGACTTCGACCGCACCAGCAAGAACGCTTCGTCCAGCTGGCCGTTGGCAAAGGCCGTTTCAGCTTGCTTGAGTTGCAGGTTCAACACGACAGGCTCGCTCGCTTCTACATCCAAATGGAACCAGTGTCAGACGACGAGGTGCAAGACCTTCAGGAACCGATCACTGTTTCGCGACCAATCTTTTCTCGGACGCGTCGCCAAAGTATTCGTCGTATTCGGCGAGCAGTTCCGATTCGTCGACCTGGCCTTCATCCAATTGTATCTCGTGCAAATCGGATTCATGCGCCAGGATGCGTTGGGAAACGTCCAGTCGACGTTCAATCTGGGCAAGCAGCTGCTCGGCTCGGTTCAGGCGGCTGCCATCGACCGCGACTCGAGAGCCAATCGATGAACTCTGAACCAGGCGGTGCTGTGCCACCAAGGATTCGATTTTTTGTTCCAGCTGAAGCTTTTGGTGCTTGGCTCGATCGAGCATTTGCATTGCATTTTGCAGCGACTGCCGCCGCGTTTCCAAAAGCCGCTCTTTACTGTCAACGATCAGTTCGGCTTCGCGATAACGGTCGAATTGCTGCGACAGCTGCTGTGCCAGGTGATCGCGAGACATCTCGCGCCCGCCGATTTGGTAGGAGACTTGCTGGATTTGCATTTTCTCCCGCAAGCCGGCAAGTTTTCGCTGTTGCTGCTGAAGCGATTCGCGGCTGGCGGCAACATCTTTTTCCAGCGAGGCGATTTCGACCTCGTCTTCGGCGATCATTCGCACGTTGGCCTGCAATTGAGGCAAGATGTCGTCGACCATGTCACGAGCCCGCTGGAGCTCGAATTCGACGGAAACGCTGTCCTGGGCAGCCTTTTGCACGACACGTGCGGAGGTGCGCAAGTAGCTCAGGAAGCTTCGGCCGAACAGCAAAACTCCCACCATGACGACGCAAACCGCCACGATGGCGGTCGGTTTGACCAACTTGGAAAACATGATTTTCTCCGCGTGTTACCGCTAATTCTTGTAAAGCCTGTCGGCCAGATTTCCGAACTGGCCACTCACAAACGACTTCGCAGAAGTCGCATCAAAACAGCTCCGTCAAACAGGGCAGTCGTAGGCCGCAGAGAAGTATTTCAGGCTCAGGCCGATTTTTTTGGGGAAAAGTTTTTCTGGGGTACAGGCACACTCATCGGATTGGTCGTGCATCGATGGGTGGAGTGTTCTGCGGTTTGGCCGATGACGCACCGAAGGTGCAGTCATTTGCTTAGCCTGGGCTAAGCAAAGTGCGGAGCCTTTGGCCCGAAGAACAAATTTGATCTCTTCACCGATTTCGGTGTTTGGACAATTTCATCGGCCTACACGAATAATCCGCACTAAGCCTGCAGGGCACGCAGAATTGCGTCGACGTTTTCCTTGGCATCGCCAAACAACATCTGCGTGTTGTCTTTGTAAAAGAGCGGGTTGTCGACTCCCGCGTAACCGGTTGCCATGCCTCGTTTCATGACCACGCACGTCTTGGCAGTCCAGACTTCAATCACCGGCATGCCGGCAATCGGGCTGTTGGGATCTTCCAGGGCAGCCGGATTGACGATGTCGTTGGCGCCGATCACCAGGATCGCGTCGGTATCCGACATGTCTTCATTGATCTCGTCCATCTCCAAGACGATGTCATACGGCACGTTCGCTTCGGCCAGCAGCACGTTCATGTGTCCGGGCAAACGACCCGCCACCGGGTGAATCGCGAATCGTACTTCCTTGTCTCGTTTGAGCAGGATTTTGACGACTTCGGCAAGCGAGTGTTGCGCCTGGGCGACTGCCATTCCATAACCGGGCACGATGACGATACTCTGCGCCTCGTCCAGCATGTCAATGGTGTCATCGACGCTGAACTCAGTCACCGTTCCATCCACTTGTGCCGCGGGTCCGCCGCCGCCGGTTCCGAAACCGCCCATGATCACGCTGATGAAGCTGCGGTTCATCGCCGCGCACATGATGTAGGAAAGAATCGCTCCCGAACTGCCCACCAAGGCTCCGGTGATGATCAGCAGATGATTCTTCAACATGAATCCGGCCGCGGCAGCCGCCCACCCGGAATAAGAATTCAACATCGATACCACCACCGGCATGTCCGCACCACCAATCGCGACGACCATGTGAATGCCCAGAAATGACGCGATGGCGGTCATGATCAACAGCGGTGTCATGGCGGTCGTGCTGTCTTCGCTGCCGCAAAACCAAACGCCCAAAGCGACGCACGCCACCACCAGTCCGGCGTTCAAGGCATGCCGACCGGGGATCGTGATCGGTTTTCCGCTGACCGAGCCTCGGAGTTTCAGGAAGGCTAGGATCGAACCGGTGAAGGTGATTGCGCCGATGAACACGCCCACGAAAATCTCGATTTCGTGAACCAACATCTCCTCGGCCGGCACCAGTACACCCGGCTGAATATGGCTGGAAATTCCCACCAGGACGGCCGCCAGTCCAACGAAACTATGCAGCATTGCAACCAATTCCGGCATGCCGGTCATCGGCACCCGCGCCGCCAGCACTGCGCCGATGGCGACTGCCGGCACGATGGCGACCGCCATCGAAGTCATTCCGCCGGTCATCACGCCAAAGATGGTTGCGCCGATGGCCAATAGCATTCCGACGATGCCCAAGACGTTGCCGCGCCGCGCGGTTGTCTGATGAGAAAGCCCGGCGAGACTGAAAATGAACAGCACACCGGCAACGATGTACGCAACGGTCGCCATCGATTGGTTCAATTCCATCGATTCGCTGCCCAACAGGCGAAGACTCTGTAGAAGTGAATCGGTCATCATTTCCTTTGGCATGTAATCCCGGAGAGCCGCTACTTTCGAAACATCTTCAGCATCCGCTGGGTGACCAAAAAGCCGCCGGCGATGTTGATGGTGGCAAAGAAGATGGCGATCGCGCCCAGAATCGCCGCTGGTCCGCTGGCCACGCCCACCTGGACCATGCCGCCGACAATGATGATTCCGCTGATCGCATTGGTCACGCTCATCAACGGCGTGTGCAGCGCCGCGGTGACATTCCAAATCACCTGCCATCCGACAAGGCAGGCCAACACAAAGACGGTGAAATCGGTGATGAAACCACGATTTTGTGTGAAGCCGATCCCGATCAGTGCAACCACCGCCAACACCACCATCAAGACACCGGCGATCCCGAAATCTTTTTCTGCTTTGGTGATCGCGGCTTCCACCTTCGGTTCTTCCTGCTTGGGAACTGCCGACACCGCAACCGGCGGAGGCGGCCAGGTAATCAGCCCATCCTTGACCACCGTCGCACTCCGCAAAACGTTGTCCTCCATGTCGACCTTGAAGTTTTCGGCACCACCCAATTCGTCCAGCAAGTGATACAAGTTGGTGCCATAAAGCTGGCTGGAAGTGTGCGCCAACCGGCTGGCAAGGTCGCAGTAGCCGACGATGTGTACCCCTTGGTGCTCGATGACCTGGTCGGGGACGGTCAGCTCACAATTTCCTCCCTGTTCGGCCGCCAAGTCGACCACCACCGATCCGGGCCGCATCGATTCGACCATTTCGCGGGTGATCAGTTTGGGCGCCGGTTTGCCGGGGATCAGCGCGGTGGTGATGATGATGTCGACTTCCTTGGCTTGAGCAGCGAACAGCTCCATCTCGGCCTCGATGAACTCTTTGCTCATCGTTTTGGCATAACCGCCCGCCGTTCCCCCTTCCTCATCCCTCTTGAAATCGAGCATCAAGAATTCCGCCCCCATGCTTTTGACTTGATCGGCCACTTCGGGACGAACGTCAAAGGCGCGGACGATCGCGCCGAGTCCGCGCGCCGTTCCGATTGCTGCCAATCCGGCGACCCCCGCGCCGATCACCATCACTTTGGCCGGCGGTACCTTTCCAGCCGCCGTGATCTGGCCGGTGAAAAAACGTCCGAACAAACCGGCCGCCTCGACCACCGCCCGGTAGCCGGCAATGTTGGCCATCGAACTGAGGGCATCCAGTTTCTGAGCACGGCTGATCCGCGGCACGGCGTCGATCGAAAGAGCGGTCGCTTTTTGCGAGGCGATTTTTTCCAGCAATTCGCCGTTTTGGGCCGGCGCCAGAAAACAGATCAGCGTCTGCTCACGGCGCAACTGCTCCACTTCGGACTGCTGGGGCCCGCGAACTTTCAAAACCACATCAGCCGACTGCCAAACCGCCGCCGCTTGGGGAGCGATTTCGCAACCAGCTTGCACGTATTGTGAATCAGGAAAACTGGCCGCGGCGCCGGCGCCCGATTCGACCAAAACCTCGAAACCGAGTTTCTCGATCAACCGCCGCGAGGTATCAGGCGTCGCCGCCACTCGACACTCACCGGTCGAGATTTCCTTTGTGATTCCGACCTTCATCTGAGGTGCGTTGCCTCCCGCTGGAACTCGTGAAGCGAAGATGGTACGCCAGAGAACCGATCACGACTAGCAGCGAGACAGTCTGTCGCGGGATTCCCACGATTTTCGGCGATCTCAAGCGGCACCCCATCGCTGACGCATCTTCACTGAGCAGTAGACTGCGGCAGCACTACGTGGTTTTCGATTCGATTTCACCGTTTTCCAATCGCTGCCACAGCTCCGAAACTCCGAGTCTTTTAGCCCACTCGGAAACATAATCTCGATCAATGAGGTCCCCTGAAACAGCTAGGATTCCAGCTGAATCCTGAAGCTGGCGATCTGACGGACTGATCGAGTACCATCGCAGCTTGTTCAGAATCACGTCCTCTGGGGCAGCGATCGTGGCAGCTTGACCAAGCATGGTGATGGCCTGACGCCGACGAAAACCTTCTTTGCGGTACAAGTCATCATCGAGCCGAAAAAAATCGACTTTCAAAGCGGAACGATTATCCAGCGCATTGAATTGATGGGGAGGTTTCAATGCGGATTGGACACTTATCTCCTGAATGAAAAAATCATCCTCGAATAGCTTAACAATCGACTCAACATCCTTCGCCTCATACTCCACGACGAAGTCAATGTCGTGTGTTGTTCGTGGAATTCCCCAGAAATTGCTGGCCATCGAACCAACCAGCATATAGTCGATGTTGGAACGATTCAGACGGCTCAGGCAATCAGCTAGCAGCTCTTGCTCGGTCAAGTCGATCCCTCGGAAATCTGATAACCAACACGAATTCGCTCGCGAAGCTTTGCTTCGACGAATTCCGTTGATGCGTTTGGATACCGACAACGAATGCCCTCACGCGCGATGTTGCACGACATTTCGTGCAAATCGAGCGCAATTCTTAGACGCTGTTCTCCTGACATCTGGCGATATCGTTCGATTTGTTTCTCTGTTGCGGTAACAGGATCCACCGATGCTCCTCCTATCCTTGTTTCATTCTTTCACGCCAGCACTGTGATGCCAATACCCAGGGCTTTATCCATCTGAGATTCGACTGAGCTGTCATCAAAAACGCCAAGTGGTATTGATGAGACGACTTCTCCTTACACTCGCGGTTTTTCGACGTTCCCCAATGTGTCGAGTGCTTCTTGCCGCGAGTTCAGCGCCGCGTCGACGGCGGCAATCGATGCTTCGTCAAGTGTTCGCTGCCCGGCGATGACGGTTTCAGCAATCTGCTGCGGGCTCCGCGCCCCGACAATCGCCGCGGTCACTTCGCTGCGCCGCATCACCCACGCGACAGCGAGCTCAGGGACGGTCCAGCCCAGCCCGTCGGCGATGTTGGCCAGCTCGGCGACAAAAGCCAAGTTGATTTCCAACTGCGGCGGTTGAAAACGAGGATCTCGGCTGCGATGGTCTTTGTCCGACAGCGCCGCGGCGCGATCGGCATCAAAACTACCGGTCAACAATCCCTTGCCCATCGGGCTGTAGCAGATCACGCCAATGTTCTGCTCGCCGCAAAACGGCAAGATCTCTGCTTCGATCTCTCGGGCCAGCATGCTGTAGGGCGGTTGCTGTGACGAAACAGGATGGATCGCTTGCAGGCGTCGCAATTGGTGGACGTTGTGATTCGATACGCCGATGTGCTTGACTTTGCCCTGCTGCTTCAAATCGACCAGCGTTTGCCAACCCTCTTCGATCTCCTCGTCGGGCTCAGGCCAATGCATCTGGTACAGATCGATGCAATCGACGCCCAAACGCTGCAAGCTCGCTTCGCACTCGGCGATCACGCTGTCACGCCGCAGCGATTTTCCGATCTCTCCGCCGCCCAGGTTCGTACGGCCGCACTTGGTGGCGACGATCGGACGATCCGCTGCTGGGATCGACCGCAGCGCCTTGCCGACCAGCAACTCGCTTTGACCAAACCCGTAGACGGCCGCTGTGTCAATCCAATTGACGCCCAGCTGGATCGCTTTGGCAATACAAGCGACCGCTGCGGCGTCGTCCTGATCACCCCAACCGAATTTCCAGTCGCCGCCGCCAATCGCCCACGTGCCAAGACCGATGACACTCAGATCCCAGCCCGTGTTTCCCAAAGTTCGAAATTGCATTTCCCTGTTCCCTGCGTCGGCGAGTTCTCCGAACTCACAACGAACGATCTTGCGTCGGCAAGTTCTCCGAACCCGCAACGAATTTCTGTGCGCCGCAAGCCTCGCAGAGCACGCTCTTCAAACGAAGCCATCTGTTCAATATTTATGTCGTCCCTTTTTGGCTGCCGCGTGGGCTTCGCGAGTATCCAGCGGGATACCGGGATCGCCTTGCTCGGCCATCCAACGGTCAAGTTCCGCGCTCAGTTCAGCCTTGATCGCTGCGAGCGATGGATCGTTCGCCAAATTCTTCAGCTCGAACGGGTCCGACTTGGTGTGATAGAGCTGTTCGGCAGGACGCTTCATGTATCGTTTGACAAGCGTTTCGGTCCACCGGTTTTCGTAAGTGCCGAACACCCAAGTCGACCAGTACGGGTTGTTCAGTTTTCCATCCCCTCGCGAACCCATCAAATGTTTTTCGATGTAAATCTGGTCAGGCGTCAGGTTGCGGATGTACCGATACGATCCATTGGTGACGGTGCGAATCGGATAGGACGGACCTTCGGGGATGTTGTTGTGAATGCCGTACGCGTACTTGCGGTGAGGCTGCGAGGGATCTCGAAGGGACGCCTGAAAACTGGTGCCGTCGTAAGCGTGCTGGGACACGTCGCCGCCGGCCAAATCGACCAACGTCGGGGCGACGTCGGCATATTGGACGATCGCATCGGTACGTTTTCCCGCCGCCACTTTGCCGGGCCAACGAGCGATCAAAGCGGTGTGCAAACCGTTGTCCCAGTTGGTCCACTTGCAACCGGGAAACTGTGACCCCTGTTCCGACGTGAACAGGACCAGCGTGTCCTTCGCTTTACCGGATCCTTCCAGCACCGTCAGTATTTCGCCGACCTGCGAATCCATGTAAGTGATTTCGGCCAGGTATCGCGAATAGGCGTCCCGTGTCACCTTCGTATCGGCCAGGTAGCGAGGCAATACGATTTTCTCTGGCGGGTAAGCGGACGCGTCTCCCATGACCCAAGGAACATGTGGCTCGACCAACGCAACGACCAAACAGAACGGTTGATCGTCTTCGTTGCCCATGAAGTCCGCGATCGGTCCCAGCTGGTGCGGCTGAGTGGGATCGCGAACGCAACTCGGATCGAATCCCTCGACCCGCTCAAACGGAAACGCTTTTTGAGGCGTCACATGTCGTTTGCCGGCCAGTCCGACACGGTAGCCGATTTTGCCCAGG
This sequence comes from Rubripirellula sp., assembly GCA_965222745.1. Taxonomy (GTDB): domain Bacteria; phylum Planctomycetota; class Planctomycetia; order Pirellulales; family Pirellulaceae; genus CBDCUW01. The sequence goes on along the minus strand of CBDCUW010000005.1, from coordinate 1,885,482 downwards.
TGATGCGGAAGGCTGGTCGTATCGGGTCGGCTACCGGAGTGATTCCAAGCGGCACCGTTTCGCATCGGATGTTGCCCCGAATAGAGCTCCGACCGACAAGGCTGGCACATCGCCTCGCTGACATAAGCACGATTGAACACCAATCCTTCGGCGGCAAGACGATCCAGATGAGGAGTCCGAGCGTTGCGTCCGCCAAAAAGCGGCAGATCCGTATGAGTGCAATCATCGGCCATGATGATCAGGAAATTCGGCTGCGTCTCCGCCGCCATCGTGACGGAAGCCCCCGGCAAGACGATTCCTAGCATCCATATGCTGAGACAAACCATACGATTGCTAACAGGCAACGACAAAGATCTCACCAACATCACACCAACCGATCATTGGGGCCGTATATTCTTCGTTCCCGCGCGTACTTTTACTCGTACTCGCGATGGCGGCATTGTACTCCGCATCGTCGTCAACGACGACATCGCAGGTGTGGGAGCCGCCGCTCAATTTTGCTTGGCCCGACGCTGGTTGAAGAGCCATTGCCATACATCGCTGGTCCGGTCGCAGTCGGGCCCGGAACATGCGGTTGAAAATCCCTTTGCCATTTTGTCGCCCGTGTAGGCGAATGCGAATGCGCTGGCCCCGTGAGCAACGCCCTTCAACGTGGTCAGTTTCATGTTTCCGTTCACCTTGGTCATCTGATCAAAGACCAATTGACTCAGTTCGATCGGAACCGTTTTGTCTTCGTCACCGTGAAACGCCCAAATGGGCACGTGCTTGAAATGGGATGCGTCGTGCCAAGGAGCCAAGCCACCAGCTGACGGAATCGCGGCCGCGAATCGATTCGGCTGCTCGGCCAGCGCCTCAAACGTGCCCATTCCACCCATGGAATGCCCGATCACGTAAACGCGATCGGTATCGATTGGCAATTCTTCTGCAAGCTGGTCTAGCAGCAGGAAAATTTTTTCGAGGACTGCCTTGGAGTCGTCCCGCCGAGCAAGAGGTCTGCCCTTCTGAAAGGACTTCCAGGCGTCTGGAAAACGATCGACGAAATCATCACTCAACTCCGGCACGCTTCCAGGAACGCGCCAAGCGGTTATTGATTGGGGGGCGACAACAAAACAAGGATGTCGCTGTTGAAAACCAGCCTCCATCAAGACGCCATTCCAGGGCTTTAGATTCTTCAGATTGTCGTTTCCCTTGCCACCAGCACCATGCAGGCTAAGGACAAGCGGGTACTCTTGGGGGCCCTTGTCACGAGTGTCTTGTGCAGGCGGCTTCAGCAGGCGATAGGGCATCCCCTGGAATTCACGAGCCTCATAAAGCCGCGCCATTTCATCGACACGGTACCGCCGCATCGGGCTCTTCGGCGTTTGGCGCCGATCAGGCTTGACGAGTTTCTTGCCCCGCATTTTAGCCCGATATTGCATCCATTCTTCGCGTGTTAGCTGGCCGTCTTTGTTCAGATCAGCCTCGGGATATTTTTGGAGAATCTGTCTGGAACGATCATCGTTTTCCTGTCCCTTGGCGAAACAAACAAGCAACACGGCAATGACACAAGCCAGTCCGGTGCGGATCATGACGGCCTCATCAATCAGTTGGGATCTTGGCGCTGTCCAGTTAGTGAATACTGTCGATCACCTGATCGGCGGTATTCCGCAGAGTGTCAATGGAAGAGCGCAGGACTTCGCGGCTTTTCTGCAATCCCTGGCGAAGCGTTTCCGCTCGTTTTTGCAAAGTCTTTTCGTTGTCGATTGCCACCGAATTTTCGGCATACTTGCGGACGTTGCCGAGTATTTTTCGGAAGTCTTCGAGATACCGGCGTTCATCGAAATAGAGATCTTCGACAAACCGCTTCATCGAGTTACTTCTTCGGTAAAACGTCATCAGCCACTGTTGGGCGGTGATGGAACTGCGAGTCTGCTTGGAAAGAGGATTCCCAAATCGCCTGCCCAGTTTTTTTAGATCGCCGCAGACCTTTCCCGTTTTCAGCTTCTTCAGCAATTCCGTGCCGGAAAACCGTAACGCCGTTTTTCCGAAAGCAGCTCTGAGATCGTCGGGGCCTCGCGATCGTGCTCGGTTCAAGTCGGCGATGGCCTGCGAAGTTTCCAGGACCATCAAGTCACAAGCCGATTCGAGTGAATCGCACATGTCGTTGATGATGCTGACGACTTCGTCTTGAGCATCGGTTTGATCATTGGCCAGTTCTTTCAATCCACCGAACATCTTCCCACACTTCTCGTGGAACGGTGGCGATGTTGTGTTGGGCATCGTGAAGTCCTCCCGCGTCAGTGCTAACGTACTTTTCCCCAGATTTTTTGCATCAGGTCGAACATTCGCGGATCGTGCTCTTTGAGTTCGGCGCGGACAAACGGGTAAAAATCGTTCACGCCAAAGTAGGCTTCGGTCGATTCGGCGAAATACTCTTTGTGATTGGTCAGCCCGTAATGCTTGACCTTGCGGCCGGTATACAACAGGACTTCCGTGTAGAGCCCTTCTTCTTTCATTTGGTCGTAAGCTTCGATCACATCGGGATGGTCGAAGCTTAACACCTGGTCGTGGTAAGAGTGGGCCAGTTCGTGCAACACCACGTAAGGATGCTTGGCCCACTGGCCGCGGTCGAGCAGCCTTTTGGCACGGGGGATGTGGACGTGCTTGACCAGCCGTGGGTCGTAGCCGTTGGCCAGCAGCCAGCCGCGGCCGGGGTGATACTGCATGTTGGAAAGTTCATGTTCCCAATCGATCCAAATGCGAAGCTTTTGCAGTTGCTTGACGCGATTTTCGGGAACGATGTATTTGACTCGTTGAAGATGGTTGGCCAGCGCCTGCAGCGCGGCGTCGGCGGTTTCTTTGTTTTCGGGGGCCATTAACTGCGGGTCCAAAGCGACGGTCCAGCCTTCGATTTCCTTTTCGATCGGGTCGTAGAAGACCGGTTGCTCTTCGGCCGCGACCGAAAGCACCAGCAGGCAGCCAAGATTGAGAAAAAAGATTACAAATCGCATCATTGATAAAACTTGCCAGGTTGTCGTTATCGAGGTTGGACCGCACGACCTTCCCAGTCGCGGGCCGGAGGTGGTTTTCGACGCCAGTGTAGCCGGTTAACGGCAGGCATGCTCGCCTGCGATGCTGGCTTTCCTTTTGACCGCCGGTGGGTACGACTGCGACAACTGTTTTAACCTGACCAGATCACCAAATGTTCATCGTGACGGTACGAAATGCTCTCGCGCGCCTGGGGATTTTGACCGATGGTTTAGTTGCGGTTTTCTATGCCGGTTTCTGTTCTTGGAAACCAACCATCGCCACCACTGCAGTTGAGCACGCGACCATGACCGGGAATACGTTTACCATTCAGTCGGTACACGGTGTCAAACAAACATTTGTTCTCGTCCCAACCGGCGCGGTGGGTACCCCTGCTCATCCAACGTCCTCTTCGACCGATATCGATCGCGAACCGTCGGCGATTTCTCCGAAATCGCAACGCCCCGATGCCGGTTCGGAGAACCGACCGACGGTGTGAAAACGCAATATTTCGAATGCCAGTTCGGAGAACTGGCCGACGGTGTGAAAACGCAATATTTCGAATGCCAGTTCGGAGAACTGGCCGACGGTGTGAACTGGCCGTCGGTTTGAAATGGGTCAATCGGCCAATCCGCCGGCGGCTTCGAAAAGTTTCAGCGCATCGACGGTTTCTTTCACGTCGTGTACGCGAATCACGTGCGCGCCGGCCGCGGCAACCGCAAGGGATACGCCGAGAGTGCCGGCGGTTCGATCGGCCTCCTTGTCGCCAAGCAATTTGCCAATGAAACCTTTGCGCGAATGTCCGATCAGGATCGGGCAATCCAGCTTGCAGAACCTCCGCGTTGCCCGCAGCAGTTGCAAGTTGTGTTGGTGGGTCTTGCCGAATCCGATGCCGGGATCGAGACAGATTCGCTGGCGGCCGATTCCGGCAGCAAGGCAGAAATCACGGCGCTCGATCAGGTAGGCTTCAATCTCTTCGACCACCTCTTCGTAGGCCGGATCGTCCTGCATCGTCTGCGGTGTGCCGCGCATGTGCATGACGCAGACACCGACGCCGCTTTCCGCAGCCACTTGCAGCATGTCGGGATCACCTTCCAAACCGGTGACGTCATTGATGATTTCGGCCCCCGCGTCGACGGCCGCTTTGGCAACCGCCGACTTGCTGGTGTCGATACTGAGAGGAATGGACAATCGGCTCGCCAGGCCTTCGATCACCGGCATCACTCGGGACAATTCCTCTTTGGCAGCGACCGGTTCGCTGTAGGGGCGAGTGCTTTCGCCGCCGACGTCGATGATGTCGGCACCGTCGGCTTGCATTCGCAGGGCCTGCTCGATTCCCGCGGCGGGATCGTTGTGTTTTCCGCCGTCGGAAAAGCTGTCGGGCGTGACGTTCAGGATCCCCATCACCAATGGCCGGCGCCGAAGCTGGAGCTGGCGTCGTCCGAGATCCCAATGCTCGATCACCAACGTATTTCCATTTGAGAAACGATTCGTTCGGCCAAGTGTTCGATCGCGTCTTGGGTCGCGGTATCGATCGACTGGCCCGCCTCAGGAACGAATCTAGCATCTAATCCAAAAGTAATCGTCGGGTCATCCACGTCGACGATCGCATTTTGCATCAGATATTCGCCGCTTCGGCTGATCCAATCGGCGCGTACCGACACCGAAGCATCGAGGGCCCGGGGATCATCCGTATCGGTCTCGGTAAGCACACTTTTGGACTGGTTGACGATTCGGCATCGCAATGTGCTGTCGGCGTTGGGATCGCCGGTGACTTTATAGAGAGAACGGCGTTCGATCGCTTTGACAAGCGCTTCGCTCAACCTGGCCCCAAGGTCGTGGCGAAACGTGTCGTTTTGCACGACGGGAACGTGAACCGTGCGGATGTCCGAACGATAGAGCGAAGCGGGGCCGAACCGATAAGCGGCGCAGCCGGACAGCGGCAGGGCCAATCCGATGACGGTCAGCATCACCAGTGCCTGCCGTGTGCGGAAAGCAGCGATGGGGGTCAACACCAACACCAAAATCATCTCAACAAAGTCTTCGGTTCGCTTTGATCTGGCGATTCGGAACCATCGGTTCCCGTGGTTTGCAATGGATCCGAGCGACGTGATTCGGGGAAGAACGTGGTCAGCCAGGCGAGCCGCCGGGTGGGGACAGCGGGCAACTGTTCGATCGCCGCAAGCCGCTGACGAGCCCGATCGGCTTGCGGCGTTTGACCATGCAGATTCAGTAGCTGTTGGTAACAGAACCGGGCGGCACCATACTCTTTTCGTTTTTCACGATAGTCGGCTCGCTGAATCCAACGATCGGCTTGCAGGTAAGCGATCTCGGCGGAAGCCTTGGCCACGATCTCGCCATACTTGGGGTTTTTCAACTGTTGCGGAAAACGCTGCCGCGTTTGACGAACCAGCTTCTCCGCTTCCTCCAAAACCAGCCCGCTGTAACGAGGGCCTTCGTAGACTTTCAGCTTGCACTGAATCCCCATCAGGTGAGCAAGAAAGAAGTGATTGCTGTCGGAGAAGGTTTCTCGCAAGTCGGTCAAGAACTCATCGGCCTCCTCGAATTTTTCTTGACGAATGTATTCAGCGGCCGCCGCCATCGTCGCATCATCGGCCAGGCGGCCGGTCGGATCGTCGTAGCGGATCTGGTCCAACACGCGAATGGCGTGTCCGTCGACGTCGAGACGAGGTTTTTTGGGATCGGTGAAGTTGACGTTGAACCAGCTGCCTTCTCTGGCGACGACCGTATCGATCCAATAGCGGCTGATTGCAAACAACCGTGCCGCGACCCGGTCGTTGTGGCGGCTGCGCGGGTATTCCTTTTGCAGTTTTTGATAAGCCTCGGTGGCGTCGGTCAACCGATCGGCAAAGAACAGGCTTTCGCCCTGCATGAACAGCGCGTCTTGTTCCAACGCCGATCCCGGCGCGGCTTCACCCGCTTTGCGAAACAGCTTTGCCGAGGCGCGGTAGGTTTTGGTCGCCTGGTCTTTGGGTTGCGATCCCGCTTGCCGAAACAGGCCGTCCGCTTCCTGGTAAAACCGTTTCGCACGAGGAACGCTTTCTTGTTCGCGGCCGGTGACAAATCTCATCACCTGGTCCGCCGATTTCTTGGTTTTGTCGGTGAGCGTTGTGTCTCGGGGGACTTCGGCCACGGGGCTGGTGGATGAAACTCCGGAAACATCGCCGGCCGGACCTTGGGCAAGCGTCTGGCAGCCGGCCAGCAGTGCGGTCGCACAGACCAGGCACCCTGCAAACATGGCATCACAAGTATTTCGTCGCGTCATGCGGTCGGTTCCATCCTTGTCGCACTTGGCAAAAAGGGCTGCATGCGCGGCACGCTGCCCAACATTGATTGAATGTATCGGTTCAGGACGGCACGAAGTTCGCCGTAAAGATGACTCGGCACGCCCGTCGGCAGGTGAGTGTCGGCAGCGAGCAAACGTTTCATCTCGCCGATCACCTCGGCTCGAACGGAAATCGTCTGGCGTTGTTTGGCCCGGCAAGCGCCACAGATGATTCCGCCGGTAGCCAGCGCGAAGGTGAATCGCGCTGCCGTGGAAACCTCCCCGCCACAGCTGGTGCACTGCTCGGTTCCCGGCGCATGCCCCAACATCCGCAATGCCTGCAGGTCAAAGTAGGCAAGTGACGAGGCAACGTCGCCGCTGCCGTCAATCTGGTGAAGCGTCTGGAGTGCCAAATCGTACACGTCGGGGTGGGGATCGTGATCGTCCGTCAGCAGCCGCAACATTTCCGCAACGTAGTAGCCGCCATACAGTCGTTCCAATGACCGCTCGGCCCCGCGGAAGCGTCGCTGAAGCTTGGCTTCGGTCAACAGGTCCAGGGTATCGGAACTCTTACGAATGACGACTACACGACAGACGCTCAGTAGGTCAAGCGAACCTTCGAAAGGGCCCTTGGGGCGACGGGCGCCTTTGGCCAGCGCCGAAAGACGCCCGAACTCGCGCGTCAGCAGTGTCACGATCAGGCTCGTTTCGCTGAATTCGATCGTGCGCAGGACAATCGCGGTCGCCGGGTCCATGTTGTTTTGGGAAACTGAGTCGTCTTTGGGGTTCGCCGAAGCGTTCTTGTGCCGCGGCAAAGCCCGCGGGAAACATGGCCGCCATGTTTCACAGTTGCCCCAATTCACCCAGCGACGTCAGAAATTCACTCATCTCTGCCGCTGCATGGGCGTCGCCCTGAGCCCTGGCCTGTTCAATTCCCTCGCGCAGGTAGCCGCGAGCTTCATCGATGCGATCCAAATCGGCTAACTGCTGGGCCGCCATGAAAAACGCCGGCACGTAGGGAGGTGAATCCCGAGTCAATTCGTCCAACCGTTGCAGGCTCGCCTCGTGTTTGCCTTCGCTTCGCAGCTCCATCGCCAAACTATAACGCAGGAAGGTATCGGTCGGATCGTCCGCCAACATTGCTTCGATCTTTTCTCGCCGGCTAGTCATTTGGGAAGGGGCTCTCGAAGGGCATGGGGCTCTATACAAATCATGAGGTTGAGGAAGCTGTTTTCATCGACAATCTCACCGCTTCTTCATTCTCACACTTGCGGGAGAGTTGGGCTATCGGGCTCCCGCGTCCGACCCTCCCCGCTGTGCAGGGAGGTGAAACTTGTGAAACAACCTGGGCAAAACCTGCCTGGTATTTTCGCCGCCTTCTGCAGAATCGTCGTAATCGTCAAATTTGTTTCAATGGGAACAACCCGGATGGACGATGTTGACGCTGACTACGTTTCTTCACGCTCACAACGCGAGATGTACGCATGGACGGCGGCAACCGCAGAATCCTGGTGGCTTCGACCCTACTGGCCATTCCCGCTGCTTTGTTGATGGCATCGTTTTCCATCGGTACTCCCCCCGGCTCGAAAGTCGAACTTGCTGTCGGAGGTGCCGGCCAGGCGGAGGGCCAGGTCAAGCAGGTGGTCGGCAAACAGCCGAAGGGCCGCAGCAGCTCTCGCGCGATGGGTCTTTTCCGCGCTCTGGCCGGAGAAACCAGCGGAAGTTCGCACAACCACAAACATTCGACGCATAACCATTCGACGCATAACCAGCGGCAAACGACTCAGCCCCGCGGCCTGCTGGACGGATTGTTCAATGGTTCCAGCCAGACGAAGCGATCGAGTTCTTCGGCTTCTTCGCGCAGTCGCAGCCACTCGCCGCATTCCGCCCCCCGCAGCAACAGCGGCCAAGCAGATTGGGCTGGCATTCCCTATCATCGCGTCGACGGCAGCGTGAGGACCAGTTCTCGGGCGCCGATACAAGACCCATCGTCGGCCGGTCGAACGAATGTGCAAGACCTCCGGGAGACCGGTCGAAAGACCGCATCCTCGGGCACGCGGATCATCCGAGGAGGTTCCTCGCGTACGATTCAAGCTCAACCAGTTTCGGTGCGTCAGCAACCCATCTTGACCCGCAATCCCGCGCCGACACTGACCGCGCCGCGTACCAGCCTGACCGCCGAAAGCCGCTCGCCCGTCCTTTCTGGTAGCAACAGCAGCCGTCGCAGCGGTCGCAAGAGCCTGCAAGCACTGGACGCTTCAGAAATCGCTGCCGCCGCGCGAAGGCCGGTTGCGATCGCCGTGGAAAGTGACGATCTGGTTCCCAAGGTGGTGCGGAAAGAGGTGAGTGAAAAAGAGAGCGAGAAGGTGGAGGCGGAGCCGAAGGTGGCGACGAAGCCTGCCCGCAAGCCGAAAGCCTTCGCGCCCGAAGCAAAACCGATTCAGGAAGAAGCGGCAGATTTAGTTGCCAAAAAGGACCTGCCCACCAGCCCCGAACCGGAACTTGCGCCGGCTCCTGAAAAATCTCCCACCGCGCTGGCGACGATCGCCGGTGCAAAAGAATCGGTCGAATCCGAACCGCCATCGGCGGCCGATTTGGGCACGCCCAGTTCGACGCTCGCTCCGCCCAAGCCCGCGCCTGCTTACACCAAGCCAGTCGATCCTCGTAAACAACCGGTTCCCGTTGCCGGGATACCCAATCATCCCTACGCCGCGTCGACTCCGCCGGGTACACCGTCGCTGCCGATCGCGCATCGCAGTGGTCCGCCCGCATCGGCGTTCGGAGCCGCGCCGCTGGCAGCCGAGGATCTGCAGCCACCCTACAACGCCAATTCGGCACCTGTCGGTTCTGGTGTTGCCGGTGGCGGTGTCGCGTCCCATCGCACTCCTGCTCCTCCCGCCTATCCACCGGCGGCTCCTTATCAAGCCAACCAACCGCAGCTGCAAGGTCCCGCTTTGCCTGGAGCAGCGAATCCGCCGAACACCCTGCCGCCGAACCGGATGAGCACTCACGGCCAACCGGTGATGACCGCTCCCGAACGTGTCGCCGCCCGGCCGCCGCAAGAGACGGCGACCATTCCGATGCAGCCCATCGACGGTTACCGCCAAGGGCCCGCTCCGGCGACCGATGCATTTGCCACATCCACTTTCGACGAGCGAAACAACCGCATGCGCAGCGGCGCGGCCTCGGGCGCGATCGGCCTGACCGCGGTTGCGTCGGAACTGCCCGGCATTCGAGTGGTCACCAACGGCCCCGGCGAAATCATGATTCGTCAGACCAGCCAATACGAAATCCGGGTAGAAAACCGCGGCTCGATCGACGCCGAGGGTGTCATGGTCCGTGCCAACGTCCCCGATTGGGCTGACCTTCGCGGCCAACACGCCACGCGAGGCGATATCGACACACAAACCCAAGGTTCGGTTGAACGCTTGGTTTGGACCATCGACCAACTTCCCGCCGGAGCGTCGGAGCAGATGTTTGTACGTCTGAAAGCCGAACGCAGCGGCACCTATGGTTTGGACGTTGATTGGACGCTGGTGCCGCAAAAGAGCGTTGCCAAAGTTCACGTGCACGAACCCAAACTGGATCTCAGCATCGACGGCCCCGATGAAGTGGTGTATGGCCAATCGCAGACTTACAAAGTGCGAGTGTTGAACCCCGGCGATGGAACGGCGCCCAATGTCGTCTTCACCCTTTCGCCGAATTCCGCCACGCCACAAACCCAACGCATCGGCGACATTCCTCCCGGCAAGGAGGCTCAGTTCGAGGTCGAATTGACGGCCCAGGATTTGGGCGACCTGAAGATTCACGGCCTGGCCGCGGGTGATTTGGAATTGCGTGCCGAAGCAGCCAAGACCATTCGAGTCGCCGCCGCCAAGTTGGAGGCGATGCTCAGCGGTCCCGAACTGAAGTATCAAAACACCGAATCGGTTTACAACCTGCAAGTGCAAAACACGGGCGCCGCGACGAGCGAAAAAATCGCGGCGACGCTGCGGCTTCCGGTGGGGGTCCAATACACCGGCGGGATCGAAGAAGCGCAGCAGCGCGGCCACAATCTGCAATGGGAAATCGATTCGCTCGCACCGGGAGCCACTCGTAATTACCAGTTCCGTTGCAACATGGCCGCCACCGGTGAACACCTTTTCGCGTTCGACTGCAAAGGCACCGCCGCAGGAAACACCGACGTATCGATCTCCACCAAAGTGGAATCGATCGCCGACCTGGTGTTGAGCATCAGCGATCCCGCCGCACCAGCTCCGATCGGAACGGATGTGACCTACGAGATCGTTGTTCGAAACCGCGGCAGCAAGGAAGCCACCGATGTTCTTGCCGTGGCGCTGTTCAGCCATGGAATCGAACCGCAACGCGTCGAGGGACAAAGCGGCGAAGTGGTCACCGGCAAGGTTCTGTTCGACACGATTCCCCGAATTGGACCGGGCCAGGAAGTGCGGATGAAAGTGATTGCCAAAGCCGAACGCGCTGGCCACCATCGCTTTCGAACGGAAATCCGTTCCGGCGATACCGTGCTGGTTGCCGAAGAGGCGACTCACTACATGAGCCCAACCAGTGAACGCGTCAGTCGGCGTAGCACTGATACCGATGCTCGTTAGCGGTCGTCAGTCGAACGAACTCGCAGGACCTCTGGCAAAACCGGCAACCGCGCCGACCTCGGCAGGTCATGGCTTGATGAATTCAAGCGGTTGGGCTTCCCGAACGTCGGCGACCCGGATGGCCAGATCGCCCTCCAGGATCTGCCGGAAAGTCTTGCCGACGATCTCGCCGCGCCAACCTTTCAGCAGCGATGGTGTTGGGTCACCGCGCCGCCGATCGAGTTCGTAACCGAGCAGCTCGCGCACATCTTCGGCGTTACCGACAATCGGCGGTGCTAACTTGTGCTGGCGACTGATGCAGGCAATCGACGTGGAAAGGAATTGGCTGAGCATGGGTGAGACGACGCGCCGCGATCCGCGCGGGCGTCGTGGCAAGTCTTCGTCGGGAGTGTCCAGCGCTGTTTGAATGGCCGCGGAGATGTCGGCGTAGTGATCGTTGTAACCGCGGCGTTCCATCCCTCGGATGCCGCGAATCTTTTTCTGATCAGGCGACCCGCGACGGGCAAGTTCGATAATCAGGTCGTCGCGCATCACGCGCCGCGGCAAACGGTCGGACTGTTTCGCGCGTTCCTCGCGCCATAGCCACAGTTGACGCACGGTTTCAAGTTGCCGGGGATTCAACCCCGAACAACCGCTCACCCGCCGCCAGTTCTCGCGGGTTTCTCCATCCATCACCTTTTGCTGAAATGATTCCGTCTCCTCTTCCAGCCACTGTTGCCGGCTGAGCTTGTCGACCATGCCCGAAAGTTTTTCATACATCTTGCCCAGATCGGTCACGTCGTGAAGCGCGTAGGTGATTTGATCTCGCGTCAACGGACGGCGGCCCCAATTCGTCCGAGTTTCTCCTTTGGGCAGCGTCTTGCTGACCAGGCGTTGAACCAACGTTCCCAGCGAAGCGGGATACTCCATGCCGACGAAGCCGGCAGCCAGCTGAGTGTCAAACAGGCCGGCAATCGGTTTGCCGGTAAAACGAAAACAAAATCTCGCCTCTTCCCTGGCCGCGTGCGCGATCACCACTCGCCCTGGCTCGGTCAATAACTCCCAAAAAGCATTGGTGTGCTCCATCGGGATCGGATCGATGATCGCCAACTGATCCCCCGCGGCAACCTGGATCAAACAGAGCTTCGGGCGATAGCTGTCTTCGGAGACAAATTCCGTGTCAAACGCAATTTGTGGGTACTCAGCGATCTGGTCGCAGAATCGCTGTAGGTGTTCGGTGGTATTTATGGACTCGTATTGCAACGTTACGCTTTTGATACCTGACGTCATCCAAGGAAGTCACGACTTTAACCCGATCAACGCATGTCGCCTATCCGCATCCATACGATGACACCACACGATTCGACCATCGGTGGCTCGACAGACGGCATGGTGGCCGAAAAATACAATCCCATTCAGGCAAATTCTTGCCCCCAGTCTTCCATCGGGCTATTGGTCAGTGTGCGTGATCAATTGGAGGCCAGGATCGCTTTTTCGGCGGCAGTTGACATCGTCGACCTGAAAGAACCAAGAAATGGGCCGCTTGCGCCGGTCGATCCGGCGATCTGGCGCCGGGTGGCCCAGCTCCGTCCCGAGTTGTCTTTGTCCGCAGATGGATCGGCACTCGCCAGGCAAACACCTCGGTTGTCCGCGGCATTGGGCGAACCGGCCGATGCAAAATCGATTGCCTCCAGCCTGCCTGCTGCTTTCGCGTTTGCAAAGGCTGGGCCCTCCGGATGCGATCGCACAGCCGATCTGCAAAGGGTCTGGGAGGAAATTCGACAACGGCTGGACGATTCCATCGAACTTGTCGCGGTCGCTTACGCCGATGCTGCTTCCGCCCGCTGTGTCGAGCCGGAACAGGTGTTTGCCGAAGCAGCAAAAGCTGGAATGCGACGCTGTTTGATCGATACCTTTACCAAAGATGGGCAATCGACCTTGGATCATCTGGGTGCAAACCGGTTGCGCGACCTGGCTGCCATCGCAACTGAGCATCAATTGTGGTGGACATTGGCCGGATCGATCACCACCGCCCACTTGCCAGAACTGATTCGGTCGCGGGTCCAACCAAATTGCATCGGCGTGCGAGGTGATGTGTGCCGAAGTGGCCGTGCCGGAAAGATCAGTGAGAGCCGCGTGCGAATCTGGCAGAAACTCCTTGCCGAGCAAGCTTGCGCCCGCTGAACGACTTTTCGTCGCCGAGTCAATCGGACCAGTCCAATCCGGTCAGATTCATGAGTCGTTCTTCGAAGTTGCCGATCAAGCCACCGACCAGCATCCAATTCGACTTGCATCGGAGTTCGATCTCGCCATGTTTGTTGATTCGCAAGATCGAGTCGCCGTTGACGCCCGCATCATGCAACTGCTTGAAGTCGATTTCACCTTCGTTGACAACGTCAAGCAAAGTTTTTCCGGTCAATTCGATGAACTGCATTCTGGACCCCGTGACGAACGATGAGAGGAGGAGTTCATTGTAGTCGGGCAGGCCAATTGTGCACCCTTGAACCGGGCCGAAATTGACTTTCTATCGGCCCAGGCTCCTTCATGACTGCATAACCGGCATCGCTTGCCCAGTGCGTTTTTTAGAGCAGCGGAAGTTGTCAAGACGTTGCCAAGACTTATCGGAAATTTACGGGAACCACCGAAACGCTTGGCGAGTTTTGCCGTCCGGGGCCAGAACATCACTACCCTTCCCATTTCGCTCGAGGTTAAATAGTAAATAGAAAGTAAAGTGCCGGAGCGAAAGATTTCGTGTGTGCCGAGGAGACGCCAGTGCGATGAGTTCCACCATCCGCAAACTGAATTATCAAGACTACGTTTGCTTTCCCGATGACGGCAAACGACACGAAATCATTGACGGAGACCATTTCGTGAATCCGGCACCAAGTACCTATCACCAGGCAGTCTCGCGTCGCATTCAGTTTCAGCTTTACACCAAAATCGAGCTGACGGGGTTAGGATGCGTCGTCAATGCACCGGTGGATGTTCAGCTTTCCGACACCGATATCGTGCAGCCCGACCTGGTTGTCGTGCTTGCCCAGAATCGAATCATCACACCAAGCAAAGTCAAAGGTTCGCCGGAACATCTGATCGAAATCCTCTCGCCCTCGACCGAGTCGAATGATCAGACGCTCAAACGAAGTCTCTACGAACGTGTGGGCGTCGGCGAATACTGGATTGTCGACCCCTTTGACCATTCTCTCCTGCAACTCGTGCTAACCGACGGAAAGTACGTGGAGCGACCGCACGAAAACGTGGTCGCGGTCACATACCTGCCCGACGTTTCTGTCGATCTTGACGCTGTCTGGTGAACTTGACGCCGTCGGCGACTTCTCCGAAGTCGCTTCGGGGAACACGCTCGCAAACTTATCGGCCATTCCGCTATCAATCGGGCGATGTTTGGTGCGTCGTATGGTTGCGGGGCCTTCTTTCGACGATCGAGATTCCTTGACAAAGAAGTCGACAAGCGCTATTTTGAGACGAACAGCGATGACCGCATGGTGGGCACGAATGCGTGCCTTTTTTATGCGCGTTGTTCACCGCGATTGGACCGAACCAAGTCTTGGTCAAACTCGCGGATCGGCGATTAGAAACGCCCCTTGGTCAGCAGGTTCTTGAACCTGTGGCGGGATGGTGATTGCTTGAATACTCACAACGCCATGCCATCAGGACGAGAGATCCATTGGGGCATTATGGAGATCATCTCGATCCTGATGGCGTGGCTTTTTTGTGGAGCATCATCCACGGCTGAATTCATGTCCTCCGTTGGGTGATGCGGCAAGTCATGTGACATTGTCGCTGCGCTGGAAGGATAGCGAGACAACGTGATTGATTCAATACCTTAAAATCACGAGAATTTCGGATTCACTACACTTCATCACGTAACAATCACTACGCTTCACTGCATAAAGCCATGGCTACTCAAAACCTCAATCTCATCGATGACCTGAAGTGCAAGGCCGCCAATCTGACTTATCCCGCCAAGCCCGATGGAAAGGGAAGCGCTCGAGTGAATTGGCTGCGCCACCCCTATTATTTCGGGAAGCACAACACTCTGGAGAGTTTCATGCTCTTTGGGGAGTGGCGGCGCCATCTGATTGAGACAGGGGAGGCCCTGGAGGTGAAGGTCATCCGGCGCGAGCTCGCTTACCAGCGAGAAGAGATCAATCACGGCGATTGGGGTGAAAAAGAGCTTCCCGAAACGTCGTTTCAGCGACGTGAAACTGACCCACCATCGCAATCAGGGGTTCAACTCGCCCTCATTGCGGGTGGCGTGGTCGCACTTTTCGCTTTGGCCTTCGCGATTGGCAAATTTTATTCAACCCCCTCAGTCCCTATGGTCGATGGAGTAGCACTAACGCAGGACGAAACAGACTTCATCCGAGGTTTTCGGTCACACGCCAAGCATTTCCAAGAAATCCGGCAAGATCAAAAGCTCGTCGATGGTGAGAATTCAAGTCGTGCGGAAACGATTCATCGACTCAAGGAAGAGGGGCCTATCAATGGGAAGCTTCACAAAACAAGGACGGGGACGTAGTTTTTTGACCATTGTCGGTGCGTTGGCCATCGGCATGGTGGCCGGCCAAAGTCTGATGGGCGAAAGGTCAACGCCCAAAGTCAAAAAACACCATGTCGTCTATCCCGACGTTGACCTCACGGTTGCCAACGGATGTGCCGCAGAACTTGCCGCTTACGTCGCGGCACTCGATACTCTGTCAGCGGCCGAGCAAGCCGCAGATGACGCTTATCAAGAGTGGCTCGATTGCGAAATGGGCGGTACGCGTCCCGTCAATCAGGGCAGCGTCCATATCTCCGCAGACCACTCCGTGCTGGTGCGGTAGAAACTCTCTTCACTGCCAGCAGGTTTTTCCGCGCCGATCACGCGGCAGGCGGGTGAAAAAGAGTCAGCGGGGGTGGGCCACTAGGGCACATGTGACCCAATCAACCCCGCCGACAGCCAACGAGCGGATGACTACAAGGGCGAATCGAGCCACCCTGCCCGCTGGCAACGGCAATTCATCTCCCAAACGACCTGGTCTGTAAATAGCTATTTGGCTGAAACGCTTCTAAGGTGATTTCAGCTCACGCAAGAACACGTTTGCGGCCGGTCTCTCCGGCGCAGAGTTCTTCTGGGATTCATCGCGTTGCCTGCGAAAGAATCAGCCTTTCCTTCCATCGGGGTGATGCTTTGCGCGCAATCGAAGGCTCTTGGTGAGTGGGCTCCGACAAAAGCGGCTATCCTTTTCAGTGCCCCCGTGGCCCGTTGAATCGGAGGACCCGTTGAACTTGAGGAGTCGAAGCTTGTTGCGAAGCATTGTCCCCCTACTGCTCGGCTGTGCGTTTGTCACCGTTGCCAAGGGTGCCCAACCCATTCATGTGTTGGTTTGGGATGAACGCCAACCGCGGCAATCGCAAGCGTACGACAACTTTCTTGGGAATGAGATTGCGACGAGGTTGGCACGCAGCAGCGACCGGTTGCAGGTTCGGTCCGTATGTTGGGTTGCTTCGATTGGAGAGCTTGCACGTTCGTTCGACCGTCCGGCGGGTGCGCATCAAAAAACCCGCTCGCCGAGACCAAGGTTCATCTCGACGTGCGGGCGTGTATCTCGCGCTATCACAAAGATGATCGCGAGTGGGGTGGCCGTGCCCGAAGCATCGGCCCGCCGACTTTCAACTACGGGTTACCACCCCGTTGGCAAGTACAGCAATAATCCACTTGGTCACCTCCTTTGCATTTTTTGTTTGACGATCCCCGGCCCAGGTGCCAACCAGAAGGAGCCAGTGATCGTGCGGAAGGGGTCCATCGCGACGCGTGATCGCGATCCGACAATTTCATTATCTCTTCAGGGAGAACGCTCGGCAAGAGAAATCTCCCGTGGAGTTTTGGATAACACCGCCGCTAGGCCGTGTCGACTGATGAAGACCGCTCCGCAAACCATCGGGTTCGCGTCTGGGTGAAAAAGAGTGGAAAAAAGTTCCAACAGGATTCGATCGAGCCGTCTTGAGGGCGATTTTGGCCGTTTCGGCGATGGCCGGCGCTACTTGGTGGGAGGATCGATGTCGTACAGCACAATGATCAAGACGTCACCGGCGGCAAACGAGGAGCCCATTCCGCCGCCGCCGCTAGAATTCTGGCTAGCGATGTTTCCAGTGATCGAAAGAACCCGGGCTCCCGATTTCCGCATCCAACGGTTGATTTGACGTTCCATCTCGGCGATTTCGGTATCCACGCTTTTGAAAATCTTGATTTGTTGCATCGGTGCGTACAAATGGAGGATCGGAGCCGGTCGAGGTCCGCGGCAGACGACTGCTTTGACGGAACAAGATGATTATCGCCGCCAGCGATGCGCAAGTCGAGCGTGCATCAAAGGCCCCGTGCCTGGGAAGCCCGATTGCGATTTACCGTCGCGCCGAATCGCCGGGCGCAATCGGTTCGACTTCTCCGACCAGGGGGCGAAAAGCGGGACGGCTGGTCGCATCGGGTTCCCAGATGTTCAATTTCACTTCATCGATCGTTGCTTCACCAGCACCGATCAATTCAAACATCACGTTGATTTCAGCATCAACGGGCGATTGCCGGTAGAGTCGAACCGGGGTCCAATCGGCGCGTCCCCTGATCAGCACACCCATCTCTTGTCCGCCGATGGTGTCGTAGACCAATACGCCTTGATGAGGACTTCCGAAACCAAGGGTGCGGACCAGGGCGTCGATTCGCACCGCAGTTCCGGCCGAGACTCTTACCGAAGGGCTGCGAATCTGAATCGCCGTTCCCTCGTATCCTCCCGGCAACGCATCATCGGTCAGCGGCGTGACACGGGCGCGCAGTGCGCCCGGTCCCTGAAATGTACCTCGCTGCGTGAACATGATCTCGCTTTCCACGCGACCAGCCATGCGTTTTCCGAAGCTCCATCTTTCCAGCAACGATTGACTGTCTAACGATCCGCTGGACAGTCGGTTTTTTCCCCAACCCAAGTCGGCCATCAGCGGTCGCCAGGCAATCTGTACCTCGGCGGCTCCGCAATCCATCGGCGGACAACTGGTGGGCGTTGGCCAATCGGGCATCAACGCTTCGGCCAACTGCCATTCACTACGTAGCGCCCAGGCATCGGCGCGGCGAGCCATTCGCAAACTCGCATCGACGTCTCCGGCGCGGTACGCCGGTTCGGCATCGGCAAGCGTGCGCTGGGCAACCGAAACAAGGTTGGTTGGGGTTGCGCGATCCGACGCACCAATGGCCGTAGCAGTGTCCCAGTTTTGTTGTGTGCGACGAACCAGATCACTTGCCAATTGCCAGCGGTCCAATCCCGCCTGCCTGGCAAACCGCGTTGCGGACTGGCTAAGCTGACCGCCCACCGTCGCATCGCTGCTAAGCACAATGATTTCCGCGGCATCGGGCGAGACAATTTGCAACCGGGCTCCCGTAGGAGTGGTTTCGGAAGTCAAGCGTTCGGCAGAAAAATGCGTCAGCCGCCAAACGGTCTTCGATGCCTCGGCGGGTGAAAGCAAAATGTCCAACACCTCGCCATCACCAGCAAGCACTTCCGAGCCGCGCGAGGCGATCGACGTCAGGATCAACAGGTCGGTTCCTTCGGTTGTCAAACGGGTGCAGCGATAGGGGGCTCCGATGATCGACGGTGCCGGTCCGGGAGTTGCTCGAATCACCCAGGGGGCAATGGTTGCGACCATCCGGTTGACGT
This sequence comes from Rubripirellula sp., assembly GCA_965222745.1. GTDB lineage: Bacteria > Planctomycetota > Planctomycetia > Pirellulales > Pirellulaceae > CBDCUW01. The sequence goes on along the minus strand of CBDCUW010000005.1, from coordinate 1,866,904 downwards.
AGCTGAGGGCCATCGATCGCTGGCTTGCCAATTCGCTTCCCGAAGCAAGCGATCGCGAGGATCGAAACAGGATCGCCGCCGGTGTGGATTCCAACGACCGCATGGTTTGCAACCACATCGAATGCCACCGAAAGCTGGCTGGCCGAGAGGCACCGATCAGATCGGCGATCGATTCGGCCTGCTTGACCATCGCTTCGGCAGGCATGCTGGCGATCCCGACTGCGGTTTCAACGCGATCGCCGACATGTGCTTGGGTCTGAAGCATCTGCACCACTTCTTCGCCGCCGGAAATGCCCCGGTTGCGAATCGGAAGGTCGTTGACGATGGCGTCCACCAACGCGGCGTAGCTGCCCCACTTTTCTGCCGGTGCGGCTACCAACGGGCGTTGCCACCGCGATGGCCATGTGCGAAGCCGTTCCGAAGCCAGGTCGGTGTCATCAAGATGCCTGCCATCCAGGGCTTCGCCGGTGCCAAGGTACCAGCCGGCCACCGCGCTGAGCAGCGGTTCTAGCTGAGGATCTGGCGCGGTCGGTGGCGGCGAGTAAATCGATACTCGCGCACTGATCGCTTCGCGAAGGATCGTGGCGTCCAAAGGTCCCTTGATCAACACCGCGTCGAATCCCAACGAACGAACCCAGGACAACGGTTCGCCGTTGTGTTCCAAAATTCGGGTGATGCGGCCAAGCGGAAAGGCAAGCGACGGTTGCGCCGGCGATTGCTCCATCGGAAGCTCGGAAGCAATCCTCATCGAAAGGTTGGTATCGGGGCTTGCGCCAAGGTTGGGCGAGGCGGGACGATTGCCGGTGATGATCCCTTCGCCCACGGGAATCAAGCCGTCGATTCGAAGCTCGTCGATCCGCAGTGCCGTGGTGCCGGGGCCGCTGTAAGCGTTGATGACGACGCCATCGACATACGGGTCGTTCAAGTCTGCTTGGCTTCCATGTTCGCGCCGCACTGCAACACTCTTCAGTCGTAGCGCCCGTTCCATCATGCCGACGCCGATCGAGGCAAACGCGCCCGCTCGCTGGTAGCTTGTGCCGAATACCACAACCGATACCGGCTGCCTTGTCTCTTCGTCGCGCAGGTAAGGGTATCGCACTCGAAATCCAACTCTCGCCCCCGACCGAGCGCTCATCACCGAGACGTTGGCGGTCAGGTCATTGATGGGTTGCACCGGCTGGATCGGGTAGACCAAGATCGCCTCGGTGCCATGAGTGGCTGTGAACGTGACCGCTTCGCACGCGCCGCCATCGATGCCACCGTCGATCAAGTGTTCCTGTGAAATCACGCGGGCGTCACAATCGGAAGTGTCCAAGTGCCAGCGCGGCGGATGGGCGTCAAGGGAATCGTAGATCTGAGCTTGCAACGGCGCTGCCGGCATCGCCAGCCAACTGGCCGCCAGCACGGCCAAAAGGATTGCACGCATTGTTTGCCAAGACGGAACATTCCGCTGCGAATTCGGCATGGATTGGGGCAGACTGGTCATTGGTTGTTGACTGGGCAGGCTGCAGGCGGAACAATCGCCCGCATGTTGCCAGGAACTTCCGTTTTCCTCGTAACATCTCAACGAGTGTGCGGTGAACGCGACGTGGTGTGGAAAAAAAACACCAAGGGGTCGCAGCCGTCACAAAATGGCGTAACACCTTTCCATACCAAGATTTAGGGTGGCGAGCCAAGCCGAAACGATGTTCACAAAATGCATCGTTGAGTTTTGACATCATCCATTCTTGAATCAACGTAAGTCCTTGGCAGGAAAGAGTTTTCGATCGCCTGGCCGACGCGACGGCAGGGAAGCGGCATCAAGTGTGCATTGGATGCCTCTGCAAAACACCAGCACCCAGTGAGACCCCTTCGGAGCGACCCTGTATGCCCAATATCATCGGATCTGCCAGCAAGCTGAACGACGAAACCCCGATCGAACTGCAAGAGATGGCCAAGGCGATCGACGCCCTGCCGGCCCGCTATCGCGACGCCGTTTCACCGGCTCTTGCCCGGGTGATCGAATGCAGCACCAGGCGGCGTCGGATCCTGAACCTCGTCCAGGAAGCGCTCGCCCAATTGCGCCTGGACATGAAGTACTTGATTTTTGACCTCGAAGCCACACGCCGCGAGCGAGACGAGTACAAAGAAATGCTCGAAAAAGACGGACGGCTGTAAGCCTTGATCCAACCTTGTAGGCCGGCTTGTCCCAAGTCGGCGATCCTGTGATTTCCTGTTCCGGCTGCGTGAGCCCAACCGCCTGACGGACTCGGCAGATGCACAGCTGCACTGGGACGGACGGAAGCCCTAACCGATGTTTGACGCAGTCGCCTACGCAAGGGATTTCAAGCGCGACGGTTTCTCCATCGCCAATGATGTGTTGTCACCACTGGACGTGGAACGGCTTCGCCAAGTGGTTGCGGCGATCCCCGATGGCGAAGAAGTTCGACGTAAACGCAATGTGTACGGTGTGCGGAACTTGATCGAAGTCTGCGATGAAGTTCGCACGTTGGCTGCGCAACCGCAAATCAGGAAGTTTGTCATCCCGGTTCTGGGTGAAGGTGCATTTGCCGTCCGGGCGATCTTTTTTGACAAAGTCCCGGGCGCGAATTGGGCACTCGGCTGGCACCAAGACAGCGTCATCTCGGTGAAGGAGCGTCACGATGTCGAGGGATTTGTGGCCTGGGCGAAGAAAGCGGGGGTGTGGCAAGTCCAGCCGCCGGCCGAAGTCCTGGCAAAGATGGTTGCCGTCCGCATCCACCTTGATGATTGTCACCCTGGCAATGGTCCGCTTCGTGTGATCCCCGGTTCCCACCAACATGGCTGGTTGGACGACGAAATGGATGAATGGAAAACACGCGGCCCCATCATTGCCTGTTCAGTGGACTGCGGTGGTGTGGTGACGATGTGCCCGTTGACGTTGCATGCCTCGTCTGCCTCGGAAAATGCATATCACCGCCGAGTCATTCATCTTGAATACGCTTGTGACGATCTGCCCGAAGACCTCGATTGGAACAACCGGATTGGCGGCTGACGACCGATGATTCGCGATGCATACAACAGATTGCTCTCTATCGGTGACGCGATTTCCGCTCGCGACTTGAAGCAAATCTACGATCATTCATTCTCGGCTGTCGTTGACCTGGCAGCCAGCGAACCGCCTGCACTGCTCGGACGGGACATCATCTACTGTCGCTTCCCGCTGTCCGACGATGGTTCCAACGATGACGAAATGATTTCGGCTGCAATTTTCTGCGTGCATTCACTCTTGGAGCGGAATTTTCGAACGCTGGTCGCCTGCAGCGCGGGCATGAGCAGGTCGCCTCTGGTTGCCGCATCCGCGGTATCTCTTCTGACCGGTGACTCGCTCGGCGATTGCCTCAGGCGGATCATCGCCAACGCGCCGCACGACATCTCACCGGCATTGTTCTCCTCGGTTAGTCGAGTCCATGCCGGGCTGGTGGACCGTTCCGATCGGATGAAAGGTCAGGAACACGGATGACGGCATGGGTGATTGGCTCGGCCGATTTCACCACGAAAGACAAGAAGGACACGAAGAATCGAGAGACTCAATCTGAGCGGATGATTGAGAAGCCCGAAGGGCCGGCACATCTAATTTCTCTGTTCGTTGTTGTTGCTTGTTTCCATCCCTATAATTTTCAATAGGGCGAAGCCCAACACGCGTCCCAGTGGCGACCCAAATCGGCGGGTAACTATCGCATGCAACGGAGGATGGGTGCTTGCGTGTCGTTCGCCAGTCTCCTCAGAGGACCTATGGAAACTGAAAACACCGAAGATGTCGCTGCCGTCAAGCAGTTTGCAGAGGAATACGCTGCCGCGTGGGCTAAGGGTGACCCAGAGCTTCTTCTTTCTTGCTACGCAGATGACGCTGTCGTGATCATGTCGCTTGAAGAGCCAATCGTTGGCAAGGAGGCACTCCGGGAACTGTACCAACACGTCTTTGCGGCTGAGAAGACTGAAGAAGAAGGCGGTGGCATGGCGTCGATGGCGGAAGCGATCGGCTTGAACCCGGAAGACTACACGTGGACGACGGAGGTTGACGAGGGTAAGACGGAGGTCTCCGGAGACTTAGGGTACTTATGGAGTACCTACGCAAACATTGCTACGCCAAAACCCGGTGTCGATGCGAAGCCGATTAGGGACTCTGGGGCCAGCCTGTTGATCGTGCGACGCCAAGAGGATGGCAGCTGGAAAGTTGCCCTAGGAATGTCTACTCGGGGCGAAGATCCATTGGCCGCTAGCCAATAGCATGCTTGCCATTCCATGGGCCTTTTTCCTCTTTCCGTAAGGCTTCACTTCCTCAAGGATTGCCGTAGATGTTTGATCGAGTGAAGTTGGGCCTGGCGTTTGACCCGCAACCGCTTCAGCAAGAACTTGCTCGGTTGCAGTCTTGCCAGTGGATCGAGCATTTTGTCAAGCAGAACTATGATGGCGATTGGAGCGTCATTCCGCTTCGTGGACCGGCCGGGGCCACACATCCGGTGATGATGATTTATTCGGATCCCACTTGCACCGAGTTTGCCGATACGCCTTTCCTTGATGATGCACCGTGCTTTCGCGATGTGTTGGAATCGTTTCATTGCCCGCTTCAGTCGGTCCGTTTGATGAAACTTTCGCCAGGTTCGCGGATTAAAGAACACACCGACCACGATCTTGCTGCCGAACGCGGCACAGCACGGCTCCACATTCCGATCACGACCAACGACGATGTTGTCTTTCGGCTCAATGGCACACGAGTCGTGCTGAAGGAAGGAGAATGTTGGTACCTTCGCCTCAGCGACCCACACTCCGTCGAAAACAACGGCGAGTCAGACAGGGTGCATCTTGTGATCGACGCGGAGGTGGATCCGTGGTTGAGTGAGCAGTTGGCCCCTTCGCATTCTGAATGACCTCGTGTAGGCCGGCTCGTCCCAAGTCGGCGAGGCTGTACCGTCGGCGACTTCTCCGAAGTCGCATGCTCGTAGTCGGTTCGGAGAACCGGCCGACATTCGCCGACTTGGGACAAGTCGGCCTACGATGCCGAGGCAAAAATACCTGGTTCGACGATGACCGAATCTCGGCAAACTTTTTCCCAAGCAAAATTTTCGATCAAGTCATGGGTTGCCGTGGGAGTACCAGGCGCGGCCAATCCGGCACTTTGGGCGGCCCATTGGACCACCTGTTCGCCGCGCACCCCCAGTTCCCGATAGTGGCTTAGTCGAGTGTCGCCGTGTCGCTTTGCCAGCCGACGGCCGTCCTTGCCCAGCACTAGCGGCACGTGGGCGAAGGTGGGAACGGTTTGACCTAGGGCGTGGTAGAGCTCGATCTGCCGAAAAGTGCTGGCGACCAGGTCGTCTCCTCGAACCACTTCGGTGATGCGCATCGCCGCATCATCCACAACGACCGCCAACTGGTAAGAGGGATCGCCGCTTTTTTGCGTGACGGGAAACGCGCCCAGGTGGTCGGCCGGCACGCATTGTTGTCGTCCCAGGACCGCGTCATCAAATTCGACCGCTTGATGACCGGCGCGAAATCGCCAACAAAACGTTCCCGATTCGGGAATCGGATCCCCTCGTTTCCACCGAGCGCAGGTCCCCGGATAGATTTTTCCTTCGTGTTCGAAGTGCGGTGCGCTGCCTGCGGCTTCGATATCCCTCCGCGTGCAAGTGCAAGGAAAGACCCGATCCGTTTCGATCAAACGATCCAGTGCGGCGCGGTAAGAATCCCTCCGTTCGGATTGGATGTAAGGGGCGTTTGCACCGCCGACATCCGGTCCCTCTTCCCAATCGATTCCCAGCCACCGCAGGTCTTCGATCGCTTGTTCGATGGCCCACGGCTTGATTCGCGGCGAATCGATATCTTCGATCCGCAGTACGAGCCGCGATCCGCTGGCGCGGGCCGACCAGTAGGCAAGCAAGTAGGTTCGTGCGTTGCCAAGATGCTGGGCGCCGGTCGGAGAAGGAGCCAAGCGTCCGACGCCCATCAGAATTCCGCGTTACCGGGTGTACGAGGAAACGGAATCACGTCTCGTATGTTGGTCATGCCGGTGACGTATTGGACAACGCGTTCCAGGCCGAGTCCGAAGCCGGCATGCGGTACCGTTCCAAAGCGGCGCAAATCGACGTACCACCAGTACTCCGACTGGTCCAATTCCGCTTCGGCCATTCGCCTTTGCAGCACGTCGAGGCGTTCTTCGCGTTGGCTGCCGCCGATGATTTCGCCGACACCGGGCACCAACACATCCATCGCGGCAACGGTTTTTCCATCATCGGAGACGCGCATGTAAAACGGTTTGATGGACGACGGATAGTCAGTCAAGATCAGCGGGCCTTGGACGTGTTGTTCGGTCAAGTACCGCTCATGCTCGGCCTGCAAGTCGGTTCCCCAATCGATCGGGTATTCAAACTTCTCACCGCAGGAGGTCAACACATCGATTGCCTCGGTGTAGGTCATGTGGGCAAACGGTTTGTCAACGACTGCTTGGATCTGGTCGATTTTTCCCTTTTCGATTCTCAGATCAAAAAACTGCATGTCCTCGTCACAGTGTTCCAGGCAATCGCCGAAGATGCGTTTCAGAAAATCCTCGGCCAGTTTCATGTTGTCCGAAAGGTCAAAAAAGGCGGCCTCTGGTTCGACCATCCAGAACTCCGCCAGGTGGCGGCTGGTGTTGCTGTTTTCGGCCCGGAAGGTGGGACCGAACGTGTAGACGCGGCCCAGCGAGGTGGCATAGGTTTCGGCTTCCAGCTGGCCGCTGACCGTCAAGTAGGTCGGCTTGTCAAAAAAATCGTACGAATAATTGACCGGCCCGCCGCTGCTGGCCAGCTTCTCCAAGTCCAGTGACGTCACCCGAAACATCTCGCCGGCGCCTTCGCAATCGCTGGCCGTGATGATGGGAGTGTGGGTGTAGAAGAAACCGTTTTCGTGAAAGAACTGATGGATCGATTGGCTGATTCGGTCTCGCACCCGCATCACTGCGCCGATCGTGTTGGTGCGGGGCCGCAGGTGAGCCCACTCGCGAAGCTTTTCAAACGAATGTCGCTTCTTTTGAAGTGGATAAGATTCCGGGTCGGCCCAGCCGATCACCCGCACGTCGCTGGCATGCAATTCAGTCGCCTGGCCCTTGGCGGGAGAAGCTTGTAGTTGACCGGTAACGACCACGCTGCAGCCGGCGCCCAGTTTTTGCACTTCGCTGGCATAGTTGGCAAGTTCGCCGGGCGCGACGATCTGCAGGTTGCCCATGCAGCTTCCGTCGTTGATTTCGATAAAACTGAATCCTCCCTTGCTGTCCCGCCGAGTCCGTACCCAACCGCGTACTTCGCACGATTGCCCGGCCGAAGATTCCCGTCGCGCCGTCGCGACGCTGATCCAGTTGCTCATACTCCGTTACTCCGTGAAACGCTTCAACGCCGCGCTCGGTATGCACCGACGCGGCGACTTTAACTGTTTGTTTGCTGGGTCGACTCCGGTTTTCGCATCGTGAATCCGACGGCCACCATGCTGCCGTACACGATCAGCAATCCGACGATGGCATAAAACGCTTCGGGATGATTTTTGTCAGTGGCTTTATCGTAAATCGCCGTTGCGGCGGCGGCGACCGCGCCGATCACCGAGACGCCCATCAACACGTTCCAACCCAACATACTGGCACCCCGAGGTTTTTCGTCGCCCAAAATTCGCTTGCTGTTCATCATCAGGAAGAATGTGATGTAGGCGATCGGCAGTAGCATCATGCCGAAACTGGAAGCAAAAATTGCCAGCCAGAATTTTGCTTGCCCGTCCCATACCCACACCCAACTGGCGCCAAACCCACCGGCAAGCAGGCATCCAAAGATGAACGGTCCCGCCGCGTCGGGTTGGCCCAGCATTTCGCGAAACGCGTAACCGTTGATCAGCATCAAAATGATGATCGACGAAAAACCCATCCCCAGGACACCCAGGCCGAAAACCAAGTTCGATCTCTTTTCGCCCAATAGCGGAGAGAGCGTCTGAGAGAGCTGAAACGCATTTCGTTTGACCAGGGCCAGGGCGAGAACTTTTTCGTTTTCGTCCAATTCGGCGATCATTTGTATCTTGGCGTCTTCGTCGGTGGAATCCGCGTCCTCGCCCAGCATCTGGTCGACGCGGGCAATCAAGTTCCCTTTGACCGATTCGAACATCGGGCTTTGCTGCATGACGGCCGGATCGTTTGACTGGAGCTGCTGATCGATCCTGGCATGAAAAGAATGGGCCGACGCGATCACGACGCAGCTGGTGACCAGCACGTAGGGGATTGCCATTCCGGTCGACAAGTCAAACCGGGCCAGTCCCCGAAACGGCTTGTCCCAACCACGGCTGAGCATCGAATAGGGAAGCAGGAAGGTCATGTTGATTCCGACAGCCGTCGCCGCCGCGGCGATCATCACGCTGCGCTGATTCTTGACGATCTTGCTTGTCCAGTATTCCTGGCCTTCGGGCGAAAGAGCGGCGACCGCTTCGCCCAATTTTCCGGTCGGTTCGGCCCACTGCCGCAGGTCGGGAACCAGTCCGCCGAAGATCTCCGCAAAGTTCAGTTCGCCGTTGGAAGCCAAAAGTGCCACCACGCCGAAGAAACAGATCACGACCAGGCCAACCAGCCCCTTCAGGAAGAGGTCGAACACCTTGGCCGCCTTGCCGCGTTTGGTATTCAGCAGCACGATCGCGCCGGCAGCGACCAGAATCGCGATCGACACGATGACTTTGGTATTGGTTGCATCGCCAAGTCCATCACCGCCAACCAATGCGGCCAAATTTTTGTCCAACGCGTCGTAGGACAGGCTGAACTGGGGCATGCACCAAATCATGTTGGCCATGCAGGTGGCGATGAGCCATCCCCAGCCGAGCGCGGGATTGATTTCGGAATTGATCGCTTCGAAAGGACGCCGACCGGTCGACAGCGTGACGTAGCTGATGGCCGAAAGCATCACCACGCCCATGACAATCGCAACCAGCTGCAGCCACAGCAAGCTGGTGCCTCCCAGCACGCCCAAGAAAAGGGCTCCGGCAAGCGAACCGCCGCCCAGCGTGATGGCGCTTTGCAACCATCCGGGACCCGACAGCCGAACGTAGGCTCCCAACGTTCGGCCTTCCGCCTGGGCCCGCTGCAACAACTCGCGATCGGATTGCACTTTGCTGTTGACGTCCGTGCGATCGGCGTCGGTCGTCGAATCATTCATCTGTGGTGATTCCAGGCAAGGATGGTGGGAAGGTGAGGCGGGATATGCGGGCAGCGGTCACTCCATGACCGCCGCTGCATCACGATTCCAATTCGGCCAAGTAACGCTCGGCGTCCAGCGCGGCCATGCATCCGGTGCCGGCGGAGGTGATTGCCTGCCGATAATAATCATCGGCAACATCGCCTGCTGCGAAAACGCCTGCCACGCTGGTATTGGTGCGAAACGGCAACTGCCACTGGATGTAACCCGATTCTTTCATCTCCACCGCACCGTTTAGAAACGCGGTGTTGGGTGTGTGTCCGATGGCGACAAACATACCGCCGACGGCAAGATCGCGAACGGAATCATCGACCGTGCTTTTCAATTTCAACCCGGTCACCTGTTTGCCGTCACCGACCACGTCGTCGACCACGCTGTTCCAAACCATTTCAATTTTCGGATGCTTCAGGGCCCTTTCCTGCATCACTTTCGAGGCCCGCATCTCGTCTCGCCGGACGATCATGTGGATGGTTTTGGCCTTGTCGAGGTTAGCCAGGTAGCTTGCCTCTTCGACCGCCGAATCGCCGCCGCCGACAACCGCCAGTGGTTTGCCGCGGTAAGCGGGCAGCGCCCCATCACAAACCGCGCAGGCACTGACCCCTTTGTTCTTGTATTCTTCCTCGGACGGAAGACCCAGGTAATTGGCGCGGGCGCCGGTGGCAATGATCACGGTGCGCGCCTTGACTGGTGATTCGGAAGCGGGATGCAGCAGATGCACCGGTCCGGTGAAATCGACGCTGGCGATGTCGTCCCCGATGACTCGGGTGCCGAAGTTCAGCGCCTGCTGTTTCATCAGCTCCATCAATTCCACTCCCTGCACGGCGTAGTGCGGCAAGGCATCTTTTTCGTGCTTGTACCCGCCCGGCACTGGCGGCAGGTTGTAGTGCCGGCTGCGATCGACCGCACTGGCGATGAAGGCGCGAACGTTTCCGGCGGGGAAACCGGGATAGTTCTCGACCTCGGTGGTCAACGCCAACTGTCCCAGCGGGATCATTTCATCGTCTTGCCGAATCGTCCCTTCAAAGACCAGCGGGTTCAAATTGGCTCGCGCCGCGTAGATCGCTGCCGCCCATCCGGCGGGGCCGCTTCCGATGATAACCGTCTTTTCAATCTCTGAATTTGTGTTTTCCGACAATGGAGTCGTGCTCCCTGCTGATGGCGGAGTGATCGGGTCCAAGCTGACACGGGATCGTGAATCGCGTTAGTATAAGGTGCATTCGCAGCTTCACCACCGCACAAGGTACGGGAGATGCCGGCCGGGACAGCATGTGGGGAAGCCGCGCGGCGCTCACTGGCTTTTTCGCTTCTGCTCAGGACACCAGCACCGAATGACCACGTTACTGATCGCCATCGGATCGATGGTTGGGTATCTGATCGCCTATCACACCTACGGTCGCTGGCTGGCCCGCAAGATTTTTCAACTCGATTCGGCGGCCACCGTTCCCAGTGTTGAACTGTGTGACGATCGCGACTACGTGCCGACGGACCGGTCGGTGCTGTTCGGCCATCATTTCACTTCCATTGCCGGGACCGGGCCGATTGTTGGGCCGGCGATTGCCGTGATGTGGGGTTGGCTGCCAGCGTTGATCTGGGTGCTGGCCGGTTCGATCCTGGTGGGGGCGGTGCACGATTTCGGGGCGTTGGTGGTATCGATGCGCAGCAAGGGCCAGACGGTGGGCGATGTTGCCGGGCGGGTGTTGAACCGCCGCGTGCGGTTGTTGTTTCTGTTGATTCTGTTCATGGCGCTGACGATCGTGCTGGCGATCTTTGGATTGGTGATCGCGTCGGTGTTCAAACAATATCCGGCCGCGATTTTTCCTTGCCTGGTTCAAATTCCGATTGCGGTTGCGATCGGTGTTTGGCTTCATCGCCGAAACGTGAACCTGCTGGTTCCTTCGATCGTTGCGCTGGCGACGATGTACGCCACGCTGGTCTTTGGTGATTACGGAATTCTGGGGCGAGCCAACGCTGAAATGGCCAGCTGGTCGGTGATCACCTGGGTAGTGATTCTGCTTGGCTATTCCTACGTCGCGTCGGTCTTGCCCGTTTGGACGCTGTTGCAACCGCGGGACTACATCAATTCGTTGCAGCTGATCACGGCGCTGGGATTGGTAGTGGCCGGTTTGATCGTGGCCGGGTTTGCCGGCGGCCAGCCGCTTGCCGAGGGAGGACCGCGAGTTCCTTTGGAGATGTCGGCGCCGATGGTTCGCGCCAACCCGGAAGGTGCTCCAATGATCATTCCGTTTCTGTTCATCACCATCGCCTGCGGAGCGTGCAGCGGTTTTCACTGCCTGGTTTCCTCCGGAACTTCCAGCAAGCAGATCAAGTGCGAAACCGACGCCCAGTTTGTCGGCTATGGTTCGATGCTGACCGAAGGATTTTTGGCGACGCTGGTGATCTTGGCCTGCGTGGCAGGGCTGGGATTGGGAGCGACCGCAAGTGTGGACGGAGGGGGCGAGGTGTTGACCGGTGAAGCGGCGTACATGGCGCGGTACGAAACTTGGGGATCGGCCAAGGGGCTGCCGGCCAAGGTTGGCGCTTTTGTGGACGGTTCGGCAAACTTCCTGAAGGCGATGTCGGTTCCAGCGTCGGTGGCCGTCGCCATCATGGGCGTGTTGGTCGCCTCCTTTGCCGGAACAACGCTCGATACCGCTTGCCGCTTGCAGCGATACGTGGTGCAAGAATTGGCGGCGACCTTTACCCGGCGGCGCGATGCTGGGGCACAACCTGCCCCGGACGGTTCACTGGGTTCGCCCCTGAATCCGTTGGTATGGCTGACCAACAAGCATGGCGCCACGATCTTTGCAGTGGTGTTAGCGCTTGTCATCGCCGCGCTTCCGGCGCCCAACACGCCAGTTTCTTTTGGCGAAGCGCTGTCGGGTGAACTTTCGGCAGCTTACCAGGCAGACCACCCCGATCTGCCCGCCTCGGCAACCGCGGGCGGACTGGCCGGTGCGGGCTGGTGGTTGACCACGCATGCCGGAAAGGGAGGCATGATTTTGTGGCCGTTGTTTGGTGCGACCAATCAGCTGCTGGCCGGGCTAGCGTTCTTGGTGGTGTCGTTTTTCTTGTGGCGGCGAAACGTGCCGGTCTGGTTCATCGTGATTCCGATGTTGTTCATGCTGGTGATGCCAGCCTGGGCGATGTTGTCCGAATTGCCGGGCTGGTTGGATGCCGATCAGCCGAATTGGGTGGTGATCGTGGTCGGCATTGCGACGCTGCTTTTGGAAGTTTGGATGTTGGTCGAAGCGATCATTCTTTGGCCCAAGGTCAAGGGAGTTGTCGAATCGGTTGTGCCCACCGCGGCTACCTCCACTGGCGGGCCGAATTGCTAGTGACGGGTTTCGGACTGGTAACCTTGGTATTCACGGAAGGTGGACGAGATGTCAGCAGAAACGACCGACGCGATCATGCGAAGCGATCCGCTTGTCGCTGATGATGCGGCTTCTCAGTCACAGTGTGACGGATGTCGTCAATTGGCGCAGCGAGTCGAGCGGTTGGAGAAGCAGATCCGTGAAATTCAAGACCGCGGTGTCATTTCCGCCAACTTGGGAACAACAAGCTGCTACTGGATTTGCATGGGAGTGCACGTCTTTGGCACGTTTTGTCTGTTCAGCAATATGTTCTTGATTCAATTGGGGATCGTGTCCTTGGTTGGTGCTTGTGGGACGGCTGCTGTGTGCCACGTTTTTTCTACGCGATCGATTCCTGAAAAAACTTTGCGGACGCTGCTTTCTTGCGGCATTGTGGCGAGTGCCGCCGTGTTGGCCCTGGCGATGCAGGACTCTTTAGATATCGCCGAGTTCTTTCCGGCGCTGCTGCTCTATTTGTTGCCGATGTTGGTCAGCGGTTGGTTTGTCGCCAAAGTATTTGTCTGGACTCGATCGTGGCGATTGGTGCCGCCTGGATATCCGGATGATTATCCGAAATTGCAGATTCGGCATCTGATGGCTTGCACGCTGTTTGTGGCGATCTACCTGGGTGTTGCCCGCTGGGCGATTGACGATGTTTCCGAATTGCTCGGCGACGACGTGGTCCTTGTCTTCGCGTACATCGCCGTGCCGATGGTTCTAGCCACGCTTTTTTCGTCGATTTTGGCCCGTATCCTGTTGAGCCGAAAGAGCACCAAGATCGTTCGGAATCTTTGCCTGTTTTCAGCCGCGATGGTATTGCTGGTGGTGGTGGGTTACTGTGCGGTGTACGTATGGTTCGGAGGCGAATCGGTCGACATGGACGAACTGGTGCTCATCGTCGTGTACATGTTCATTGGCTTGCTGGGTTTGTTTGCCTCGCCAGTGTTTACCTTTGCGATGCTGCGGGCAGCAGGGTATCGGTGGCTGCACCCTTAGCGAGTGCGGTGGTGTTCGGAAGCCCAGCGACGTACCCTACGCTTGCCGCTTTCGATCGCACACAATTGGGCGGTTTCGTTTCTCCGCAAAATCTGTCTCCTCCCCCGTTTTGATCCATGCGCGTTCTTTCTGGTATCCAGCCAACCGGTCGTCCTCATTGGGGAAATTACTTCGGCGCCATTCGTCAGTACATCCAGCTGCAAGACGAACACGAAGGGTTCTACTTCATCGCCGATTTGCACGCCCTGACCACGGTGCGCGACAACCAGGGAGCCGATTTGCGGCAGCATGTCTTGGACACTGCGATGGACCTGCTGGCACTGGGGTTGGACCCCAAAAAGGCGACGTTGTTTGTGCAGTCCCACGTTCCCGAAGTCAGCCAGTTGTGCTGGATACTGATGACCGGCACACCCATGGGTCTACTAGAACGATGCGTGTCGTACAAGGAAAAGAAAGACGCTGGCATCGCGTCGGACGCTGGCCTGTTCACCTATCCGGTTTTGCAGGCAGCCGACATTCTGGCTTACGACAGCCAAATCGTGCCGGTGGGGGCGGATCAGGTTCAACACATTGAGGTCTGCCGGGATATCGCCGGCAGTTTCAATCACGAATTTGGCGAGACGTTTGTGTTGCCCAAGGCAAAAACGTTGGACGACGGCGCCAAGGTGCCCGGCAGCGACGGGCGAAAGATGAGCAAAAGCTACGGAAATACGCTGCCGCTGTTTGGTGAGGAGAAAAAAATTCGCAAGCAGATCATGAGGGTCACCACCGACAGCCGCCCCATGGATCAGCCCAAAGAGCCCGAAGACGACCACCTGTTCCAGCTGTACCGGCTGTTCGCATCGGCTGAAGAGATTCAATCGATGGCCGAAATGTACCGTCGCGGCGGGTTTGGCTATGGCGATGTGAAAAAGGCGGTGGCCGAGGTGAGCGAGGCTTACTTTGCCGACGCCAGAAAGCGGCGGACCGACCTGGAGGCGAGTTTGGACTACGTTCACCAAACCTTACAAGAGGGCGCCCAGAGGGCTCGCGAGGTGGCTGCCGGCGTTTTGGACCGCGCCCAACACGCTTGTGGGTTACGATAGAGGGCGATTCGTGGCCTGTCCGCGGAGACCTCGGCCTGCCTGTTTGTACCCAGGACGGATTGTCGAAAGAACTGCCTCCAGCCTGCCCACCCAACGATGGCGATTCTTGGCATCGGAACGGAAATTGTCGAATGTGTTCGCATCGCCAAAATGATCGAGGCTCACGGTGAACAGTTTTTGGAACGCGTTTACACAGCCAACGAAATTGAATACTGCATCCGGACCGCCAACGCGAATCAACATTTTGCCAAGCGTTGGGCAGCAAAAGAGGCAGCCATGAAAGCGATGCGCTGTCGCAACCAAGGGGTGCGTTGGACCGATATCGAAATCGTTGTCAACTTCGGCGAAGGTCCCAGCGTGGTTTTAGGGGGCGCCGCGTCGACATGGGCCGAACAGGTGGGGATTGAAAGATTGCACGTTTCTTTTGGCGCCTGTCGCACGCACGCGACGGCCTACGTTTTGGCTACTGACGAATTGGATTGATCACGGATGATGCGACTGGCCCTGCACTGGCAAATCTTGATCGGCATGATCGCGGGGTCGATCGTCGGTGTGACCCTGAATCTTGGCTTTTCCAACGCTTCGGTAACGATCGACGACAGCAAGCTGCTGCCGCCGGGAGTGTCGCAGGCACAGGTCGAAGACACGTCCAATCGAACCACCATCCGATGGAAAACGTCCGATGGCGATCAAGAATTCGTCATCGACCCGGCCTCCAGCAGCGAGGACATTTTTCGGTCGTTGTCCGAACTGGAAAAGGAGGCGCCGGAGGCCGCAAAGCTTTTCACGACACATGGGCAAAGCGCCGCCAAACGGATTGGCGGTTGGTTCAAGCGAATCGGCGGATTGTTTTTGCGGATGCTGCAAATGGTTGCCGTGCCGCTGATCGTCACGTCGCTGATGACCGGGATCATGGGACTCGGTTCGGGCGAAGGTGTCGGACGCATGTTTCGGCACACGATTTTCTATTATCTGTCGACAAGCCTGCTGGCAATCGTCACCGGATTGGTGGTCGTCAACGCCATCCGGCCGGGGCTGAGCGATCAAGAAGCGATGGCTCCCAGTTCGGCGGTCAGTGAAGCCAAGCCGCTTGGCGATGTGCTGTTTGACCAGCTGGAGGCGATGATCCCCAAGAATCCGCTCGGTTCACTTGCGGAACCGAATTTTCTTTCCATCATCGCCTTCACCGTTGCCTTTGCGTTGTTCGCGATGTCGGTTGGCGGTGAAACGGCCGCGCGAATCAAGTCGCTGGCGGCCGACGGTTTTGAAGTGATGATGGCGATGACCATGGCCATCATTGCGATCGCACCGATCGGTGTCTTTTTCTTGATCGCCAGCGTGACGGCCAGCCAGGGTTCGGCGATTTTCATCTCTTTGGGTTGGTATTGCCTGTCGGTGGCGTTGGCTTTAGCAGTTCACGCCATCATCACTCTGCCGTTGATTTTGAAATTCGTTGCCAAGCAATCACCGGCGAAATTTGTCCGCGCCATGTCGCCGGCATTATTGACCGCGTTCAGTAGCGCCAGCAGCAACGGTACGCTGCCGCTGACACTCTCCTGCGTCGAAAAACGGGCCGGCATCAGCAACCGGACCGGTTCGTTTGTGTTGCCTTTGGGGGCGACTATCAACATGGACGGAACGGCGCTGTATGAAGCAGTGGCGGTGTTGTTCATTGCCCAGATGCACTACGAGCAGAACCTTGAGCTGAGCCAGCAAATCGTGGTCGCCCTGACTGCGCTGGTCGCCAGCATCGGAGCGGCCGGTATCCCACACGCCGGGTTGGTGATGATGTCGATCATCTTGCACGCTGTTGGGCTGCCGCTGGAAATGCAAGGCGTGATTCTAGCTGTCGATCGAGTCCTGGACATGTGCCGCACGTCGGTCAACGTCTGGAGCGACTCCTGCGGTTGCGCGGTGGTCGAATCGCTGCAAAAAACTTCCGATCGGTCTTGAGAACCCGATCGGTCGTGTTCGACCAAAAATGACGTCTGTGTCGATACCTACGCGCTGCAGGTCGGTTAAACTATCGCTGCGACAAGGTCCTTTTCCACCGGACCGATTCCAGTCACTCGAACCTGGTGCCCTGCGATGCGACGCTTACTGTTCCTCTTCACGCTTGGTTTGATTTGTCCTGCCATCGCTCAGGCAGAACTTTCCCTTCCCCATTTCTTCAGTGACCACATGGTGCTGCAACGCGAGCGGGCTGCCGCGATTTGGGGCACGGCAACGCCAGGCTCGAAGGTCACCGTGGAGTTCAAGGGACATACCGCCAATGCAAATGCCGACTCCGAAGGGCATTGGAAGGTTGCCATGGAAACCGGCGCCGCCGACGCACAGGGCAAGACGTTGACCGTTCAATCGGGGGGCGAAAGTGTGGCGATCCACGACGTATTGGTGGGCGAAGTGTGGCTCGCGTCGGGCCAGTCCAACATGGTGTTTTCCATGAACCGAGTTCCCGCTTATGCCGACGTGATCACCAAGTCAGATCATCCTCCCATTCGCATGTTCAACGCGCCGACCGTGACAGCGATCGAGCCGCAAGACAACATTGATGGCCAATGGACTCTCTGCAGCCCCGAAACCGTTCCTGGCTACTCCGCCGTCGCTTTCTTTTTCGCTCGAAAACTTCACGCCGAATTGGGGATTCCGATCGGCGTGATCAAGTCGGCATGGGGAGGCAAGCCGGTGGAAACGTTTACCAGTCGCGAAGCATTGAACACGCTGCCCGGAGCCAAAGCATTGGTCGATGCGGTTGTGCAAGCCGACTCAAGCTACGACGATGCGAAAGCGCAGGTGGCTTATCAAAGCCGGCTGGATCAATGGGAAGCAGCCGCCGCCGAGCGCAGGAAGCAACCTGCCGCCGAGCGTAAACGGCTTCCTCGCAAGCCCACCAAACCCAAACGACCGCTCAATACCGAGGGAAAACCGGGTGTGCTGTTCAATTCGATGATCAATCCGTTCGTCGGCTACACGATGCGAGGCGCGATCTGGTATCAGGGGGAAGCGAACGCCAAGCATGGTGCAGTTCCCTACGATCGAACGCTACCGTTGATGATCGGCGATTGGCGGCGCCGATGGGGCGACGATTTTTCTTTCTACTTTGTCCAGCTGGCGAACTTCCGCGAGCCATCTACCCAGCCCGGCACCCCCGACCCTTGGGCGCTGTTACAAGATCGCATGCGGCGAGTTCTGGACACGACGCCCAAGACCGGCATGGCGGTCATCAACGATGTCGGCGAGGCCAAGGACATTCACCCCAAGAACAAGAAGGATCCCGGCGAGCGACTTGCGCGGTGGGCACTGGCGAAGGACTATGGTCGCGACCTGATCTACTGCGGCCCACTGTACAAGTCGTCCAAGGTTGCCGGTGGAGCCATCCGCGTTACCTTCGACCAGTCCGGCGGCGGCTTGCGCAGCCGAAACGACGGCAAGCTGCAGCGTTTTGAAATTGCTGGGAAAGATCGTGTTTGGCACTGGGCCGACGCGAAGGTTGACGGTGACGACAGCGTGTTGGTCAGTAGCGCGGACGTGCCCGCGCCCGTTGCCGTGCGTTACGCCTGGGCATCGAATCCCGCGGGAGCCAATCTTGTCAATAGTGACGGACTGCCCGCCTCGGTCTTCCGCACCGACGATTGGGATGATGTCGAAACAGTGCCCGATTCAAGTGCCGCGAAACTTCAGGCTCAACGTCGCGCGCTCGCTGACCAGATCAAGGCGATCAACGCGCAACGTGCGAAGCTCGATCGACAGACCGATGAATTCAAAAATCTGAACGAACGTCGAAAAGAGTTGATGAAGAAGTTCAGAGAAACCGCGCCGGCCAAGTGATCGTTGCACTGTGATCTTGCCAGACGTTGATGAGCGGGTCGAAGCGAAGCGGCACATCCAAAGGATAAACGATGATGGAAACGCTTGAAATCAACCAAGGCAGTTCCGATCTCGATGCCGGATCGCTGGCGGAAACGTTTCGCTCTGTTCGTCACGCTAGCGAGGTTCTGTGCGAGCCGCTTGGGCCAGAAGATTGTTGCATTCAGTCGATGCCCGACGTGAGTCCAACAAAGTGGCATTTGGCGCACACGAGTTGGTTTTTCGAGACGTTCGTTCTCAAGGGAGCCTTGCCCGGTTTTGGTTCGCCCGACCCGCAATATGAATACTTGTTCAATTCATATTACAACGCGGTTGGGCGGCAATACTCGCGGCCCCGCCGAGGGCTCTTGTCGCGTCCGACACTCGCGGAAGTGATGCAGTATCGAGCTCGGATCGACGAAGCGATGGAAGAGTTGTTGGCCACCGAACCGGATCAAGAGCTACTTGCGATTGTCGAATTGGGGACACACCACGAACAGCAGCATCAAGAGTTGATGTTGATGGACATCAAGCATGTGTTCTCATGCAATCCGCTGCATCCAGCCTATCGTGAACTACCGGCGTCGCAGGAAGTCGATGTGGCACCGCTCGATTGGCTCAAGGTGGACGGGAGTCTGCAGTGGATGGGCCACGACGGCCAGGGTTTCGCATTTGACAACGAAACGCCACAACATCGTGCTTACGTGGATTCTTTTCAGATCGCCAGCCGGCTGGTCACGTGCGGCGAATACCTCGAATTCATGAACGATAAAGGATATGAGCGGCCGGAACTGTGGCTCTCTGACGCTTGGAGCCTGATCCAGCAGCGCCGATGGAATGCGCCGTTGTACTGGCAGTGGCAGGATGGGCGATGGCGGATCATGACGCTTGGCGGGATGCGCGACGTCAACCCAAGTGAACCGGTTTGTCACGTCAGCTACTACGAGGCCGACGCTTTTGCCCGATGGAAGAATTGCTGGCTTCCGCGGGAGAGTGTTTGGGAAACGGTCGCCAGCAAGCAGCAGCTTGAGGGAAATTTTGTGGAGCAGGGGCGTCTGCACCCCACGCCGCTACCGTCGCCGGGCCAGTCTGCCGGAGGTCTTGCAAGTTCGTTCGATCGGTCGAGCTTGCCGGCGCAGATGTTTGGAGATGTATGGGAGTGGACTTGCAGCCCCTACTCCGCCTATCCCGGCTACCGCGCTACCGAGGGTGCCCTTGGTGAGTACAACGGCAAATTCATGTGCAACCAGATGGTGCTGAGGGGCGGATCCTGTGTGACGCCCGTTTCGCATATCCGAGCGACCTACCGAAATTTCTTTCCGCCAGACGCCCGGTGGCCGTTTACCGGTATCCGCCTGACGAAAGAGTCTGCATGACATCAGCGCCGTGCACCACCGCTTCCTTCCTGACCGAAGCTTCGCCGTTGTGTTGAACGCGACTTTCTTCTTGCGCGGCAGCGACTGGGGGTCGCGATGCTCGAACTGATCAACGTTTCGAAGCGATACGGTGACTTGGTGGCGCTGCAGCCAACGGACCTGGTCTTCGATGCCCAGAAGACTTATGCGTTGCTTGGAACCAGTGGTTGCGGAAAGTCGACTTTGCTGAAAGTAGCTTTGGGCCTGGTCAAGACCGATTCAGGATCCGTCTGTTTTGACGGAGAGCAACTTCATGACGAGAACGTGCTTCGATTTCGTCAGCGGATCGGATACGTCATTCAAGATGGTGGGCTTTTTCCTCATTTGACCGCCGCCGACAATGTTACGATTGTGGCTGATCACCTGGGTTGGCAGCGGGGGCAGGTGGATGCTCAACTGACGAAACTTGCCGAACTTGTTCAGCTTCCGCTCGAATCGTTGCAGCGATTTCCTGCACAGCTTTCCGGTGGGCAGCAGCAACGGGTCGGATTGATGCGAGCACTGATGTTGGACCCCGACGCGCTGCTGTTGGATGAACCGTTGGCGGCACTGGACCCCATCATCCGCCGCGATCTGCAATCGGATCTTCGCGATATCTTCCGAAAGCTGAACAAGACAGTGGTGATCGTCACCCACGATGTGCATGAAGCAGCTTACTTTGCCGATGAGATTGTGTTGATGCGCAGTGGTCGAGTGATCCAACGAGGCAGCATCCAAGAACTGCTGGAATCGCCGCTGGATCCTTTTGTCACCGAGTTCATCATGGCCCAACGTTCGACGCTGGTGGGAGAGCCATCGTGATTCGCACGTTTGTCATCGTCGTGATGCTCCTTTTCGTGGCCACCGTGCCGCTCTCTTGCCGTCAGCAGGGAGTGAAAGTGGGTTCGAAGAAGTTCACCGAGTCGGTCATCCTCGGAGACATGGCAAAGTTATTGGTGGAAGATGCGGAAGTTCCAGCCCGGCACTACCGTGAACTGGGCGGCACCAAGCTCGTCTTTCAGGCACTGAAGAATGGTGATGTCGACGTCTACCCGGAGTACACCGGCACGATCGCGGAGGAAATCATCGGCAGGGAAGCGGCCAGTTCCACTGCCTCCATGCGGGCGGCACTTCAGCAAGACGGAGTGTTGATGAGCGAGCCACTCGGCTTCAACAACACTTATGCGCTCGGAATGACGAAGTCGCGAGCAAGCGAACTTGAAATCGAAAAGATCTCCGATCTGTTGCGTCATCCCGACTTGAGGCTGGGGTTCAGCAACGAATTCGTCGATCGTGAAGACGGTTGGCGGAATCTGCAAAAGCACTATAGTTTGCCGCAGCGAGGTGTTTTGGGGCTCGATCACGACCTGGCGTATCGGCAGTTGCAGCTGGAAGCAATCGACGTCATCGATGTCTACACAACCGACGCGAAAATCGGCCTGTACGATCTGGCCGTGCTGCAAGACGACCGGAATTATTTTCCGAGATACGACGCGGTGCTGCTTTATCGATCCGATTTGCGCGATCGCTTTCCCGACGCCGTTGATTCCTTACTTCGTCTTGAAGGCATCATCGCCGAAGAAGAAATGATGGCTGCCAACAGTCGAGTGGAATTGAAACCGCCTGTTTCCGAAACACAAGTGGCGGCCGATTACCTTCAAAAAGAGCTCGGCGTAACGGTCGAGGTATCGGAAGAAACGGCACTTCAGCGCATTCGCGGCCGTACCATCGAACACCTCGACCTGGTGCGCAAATCACTCATCCCGGCGATCCTGATTGCCGTTCCGCTGGGAATCATTGCCGTCAAGCTTCCACGTTTGGGGCAGTTCATTTTGGCGGTTGTCGGCATCGTGCAGACGATTCCGGCGCTCGCACTGTTGGTGATGTTGATGCCGGCGATGGCTCACTTCGGGTTGGTCAGCGTTGGCCTTGGTTCAAGCACGGCCGTTGCCGCGCTGCTGCTGTATAGTTTGCTTCCGATCGTTCGCAACACTCACGCCGGCCTTCACGGGATTTCCGGCAAGCATGACGAAGCCGCCCTGGCGCTCGGGCTTCCTGCCCTGTTCCGCTTGATGAAGATCGAATTGCCGCTCGCTTCTCGCAGCATCCTTGCTGGAATCAAGACCGCAGCCGTGATCAACGTCGGTTTCGCGACACTGGGTGCGTTGATCGGCGCCGGAGGTTATGGCCAACCGATCATCCGCGGAATTCGCCTGAATGACACAAGTCTGATTTTGCAGGGCGCGATTCCAGCCGCCTTGTTGGCTCTGCTTGTCCAGGCAGGATTCGAAATCGGCGAGCGATACATTGTCCCCAAGGGTTTACGACTCCAACGCAACCATTAAGGAAACCAGCCTGTGCCAAAAGCGATTTGGAACAACACCGTCGTGGCGGAAAGCGATGCAACAGAAATTGTCGACGGCAATCATTACTTTCCACCTGGTTCGCTGAACCAGCAGTATTTCCGCAGCAGCGATGCAACAACGGTTTGCGGATGGAAGGGAACCGCCAACTACTACGACGTTGTGGTGGATGGCCAAGTCAATCAGCAAGCAGCATGGTATTATGCCGATCCCAAGCCCGAAGCCGAGAACATCAAGGGCTATGTGGCCTTTTGGAAGGGCGTTCAGGTCGAAGATTGAATCGGTACAACAGCCGGCAAGCGGTGACGAATGCCGTCAAGCAATCCACAACGAAGATCGGAATCGTATGAGTATTCAGCCGCCGCAATCGGCCCTGCTTGATCAGCAGCCGAGCGCCGAATCCTTCTTGGACGAGGTTCTCGCGGGTCTTGGCCAATCTCCGAAGACGCTTCCTTGCAAATATTTTTACGACCAACGAGGCTCGCGGCTGTTCGATCAGATCTGCGATCTGAACGAGTATTACTTGACTCGGACGGAGCTGGCGATCATGGAGACCTTTGCGCCGCAAATGGCCGAGCAGATTGGTCCCGGCGTGATGCTGGTCGAATATGGCAGTGGCAGCAGCGTGAAAACGCGGATTCTGCTGGATCATTTGGTTGATGTTGCGGCGTATGTTCCCGTTGACATTTCTCGAAAACATATGCTGCAAACGAGTAACGATCTGTCGCAGCGTTATTCGGGATTGGAAGTTCTGCCGGTTTGCGCCGATTTCACGATGGACTTTGAGCTGCCGACACCGCGGCGCGAACCAACTCACGCCGCCGTCTATTTTCCAGGATCGACGATCGGGAACTTTCGTCCGCCGGAAGCTGAGAAACTGCTGTCGCGGATCGCGCCCCTTTGCGGGGTGGGCGGTGGGTTGTTGATCGGAATCGATCTGCAGAAAGAAGCGGAAATCCTGGAGGCGGCCTACGACGACGCGAAAGGAATCACGGCGGAATTCAACTTGAACCTACTGCACCGTATCAATCGTGAGTTGGATGGTGACTTTGAACTCCAGCAGTTTCAGCACGTGGCCACCTACAACCAACGGTTGGGGCGAGTCGAGATGTTCCTTCAGAGCCTCCGTGATCAGACGGTGACCGTCTCCTGTTCCACATTCTCGCTTGCGGCAAACGAAGTGATCTGTACCGAGTATTCTCACAAATACACCGTTGCCGGATTCGCCCAGTTGGCAGCCAAAGCCGGATTGACGCTTCGACGGCAATGGACCGACGATCAGCAGCGTTTCGCGGTTTTGCATTTCGCCGTGGCTGCTGCGGCCTGATCGATCGCAATTCATTTTCCGCGATGGCTTTTGACACGTTGTCCTTATGCTTTCCCTTCCTAAATGCCATTACTTCGGACCGTATATAGGCCAAAAGCATCACGCCGACACGCAGATACCCTACGACTGGTCAGGCGACGCCAGGCGGATAGATCCTTTCTCGCCCGCTGGCGTTGGCCGTTACACGATGGACCATGTGGCTTCAATCGGATGAATAAAGTGACCGCTATTCGTGCGACTCTCGTTCTTTCACTCGCAATACTTGCGACCGCGTTGGGGTGTGACCAAGGTGTTTCCGGTGGTAAAGACATCGAGCACGCGACCCAGGTGACATTTGCCGAGCTCAAAGAGGCCACTGATGGACACCGCTTCTTCTTATGGATTGGTAGCGACGAAGACTTTCACTATTTCAGGACGGAACAGGGGCGTTTCTATCGCTTGACCTCTGAATTTGAGATGCCGGCATTCCAGAAGATCATCGAGAAAGAACTCGCGCCGGGCGAAATCGAGTGGTTTGCGACAATCGATGGCGATGAAATCAAGAAACCTGATGACGAGGTGCTCAAGCAATGGCTTCACGAGCAATGATGCGCGGTGGCGCACGAGTTGATTACAACCTCCCCAGCCCGGTCAACGCCGTTCTGGCATCACCTCCTCCTCAATTTGCTAGCAAAGCTCTTCCATGACGCGACATCTTGCGATCGGGGACATACACGGATGCTTCGACGCTCTTAGTGCGTTGGTGGCGTTCGTGGGTGTTCGCGAGTCGGACATCGTCGTTACGCTTGGCGACTATGTAGATCGCGGCCCAAGCACGCGAGATGTGATCGATTGGCTGATCGCCTTCGACAAAACGAATTCGCTCGTGGCTCTTCGCGGCAACCACGAGGTGATGATGCTCAACGCCCGCATGAACCAACGCGACAAATTCCGTTGGGGGCAGTTTGGTGGTATCGAAACACTCGAGTCGTACGCGACGTGCGACGATGAAATCGCGGATTTGGACGATGTACCCGACTCACACTGGCAATTCCTTTCGCGACTTCTCCCGTACTACGTGACCGAGACTCATATCTTTGTCCACGCGACGGTTGATCCCCGCCTGCCGATGGATGAACAATCTGACCGCGCTTTGTATTGGGATCGTTATTCAGATAAGTTTCCGGGGCACACATCCGGCAAGTTCATGGTTTGCGGACACAAATCACAAGACTCAGGGTTGCCGGCGGCAAACGAACATTCCATTTGCATCGACACCGGCGCATGCAAGGGCCGTTGGCTTTCCTGCCTGTGTACCGTTACTGGAACGATTTGGCAGGCAAATCAGAAAGGAGAAACGCGACGAATGCACCTGGACGATTTTTCACAAACCGTCGAAACGTAACGTGATTCAAAAGAACCAGCACCGTAGAATGCCACCCACTTTGCCATTTCGCCATAACCGCGAGTACCGCCTTTGGGAGAGTCGGGCGAGGCGGGCTCTCAGACGCAAAGAGGGTTCGTGCACGATGCCCTCCCCGGCCGCTACCGCGTCCGACCCTCCCGGAGGGCCCGGAGGGAGGGTGACTCAAACGACAACGAAGTTGTTTCCGAACAATTCCTGAGTCACTTTATTCGGTTGTCTCTGGGTACCAAAGCCACTGGACCGTCGTGTTGCCTTTTTCGAAACGAATGTTTGGTAGCGCGTTGTTGCTGATTTTGCCTACGATTCGCAGGTCATACCATCCTTCGTCCAGACGGATGGGACATACGGCGCGGTTTGCTTTCTGATTGAAGGGAATTTCTTGCCCGTTCAATTTGATCTGCGATACATCCGTGGTCGGTTGCAATTGCAGTTGATAGGTTTCCGCTGATTCCGCTTTGAACTTCGCGGCGATTATGAACGGACTTTGGTTGTTCAATTTGCCGACGATTTTTTCCGCGCTCTCCACGACCTGCGTATTCTGTTCTGTTTTCAATAGAAAGCCGGGTTGTAGTCGGGCAAGGTTTGGATCGATTTTCAGCGGAGAATAAGTGGGCAGCTCGACATTCACACCGACTTGTTGTTCGACAACAGGCTGATCTTTCAGATGTGCGACCAGGCGTAGGGTGGCATCGCCGGCGCCGAGTTTGTTGGTGTGAACGGTTGCTGTTCCCGCGTTTCCTGGAATTCGACCTACAAGTCTCGTTCCTTGAAAGACACCAATCCAATCCGCCTCGTGAACCGCGGAATCGACTTGAATTGCCTCGCCGTACTGTACGACTTGTTGTCTTACTCGCCCACGAATCAAGTTCTTTTCCTGAGGGCCATTTCTGGTCCCTGCTTTCTGAACACTGGCTGGCCGATACGTTCCACCCATTGAGTTGTCCACCGTGAAGGGAACAACGACACGACCTTGGGTTTCGACGGCATCGCCGGCGACTGCCACCACGCGCAGCTCGTGTGGTCCATTCCACAGCGAGCGCGTGTCCAGTGGAAAGGAAGACCCCGGCCGGTAGATCGCTCGTCGTTTCCCGTCCACAAATATTTCCAGGTGTCGGATACCGTGTGGGGAGGCAGCCGAGACGCCGATCATGACATTGCCGCTCACGACGGCATCTTTCTCGATCCCATCGACGAATACCGTTGGACGATCGGCCCAAGGCTGGCAGAGCGGGTCACCGACGATCAGGAGTTGAAAGGGACCAGCAACAGACTGATAAAAAGATTCGGCCAGACTGCAGCCCTGCGCATAGGCGACATGCAGGCGAGCGGTTGGGAACTTCGCCTGAATCGCATAGGGTTCACTTACCGTTCCGGACGAACCGGCTGCACCGTTTCTCAAGAACTCGCTCAATGGCGTCTGGCCGGCGCTGCTGCGGAGGTCGCCTCCGCGACTGGTCAAGTGTTCGCAGATGGCTCCTGGCAACATCTTGCTTCCGCTTCTTTTCCAGTCGAAAGTCGCGGTGCCAACGACCGCTCCCATCACATCGAGACGACCGAAGGGGATCCGGCCGGTTTCAATTCGACCCTCGACGCCGATTCGCTCCAGATCCCGCACCGTGCTGGTGAATGCCCACTCACGGACATCTGACCGGATATTGTTGTTTTCCATCAAATAGATGGTGCCCGGCGGGTGAGTCGAGTCCGCAGAGGCGGCGAGGCTTAGGTATTTGTGCACTTCCTCGACAGTATTCCCACGACCGCTGGTGACTGCCAGCATGGTTGAAAGAATGTATCGACGACCGGGCAGGTTGGTGGGCAATCCGCTGGAGGTCCAACCATAGCTGCCGCGAAATCCCTGGCCGTTGGATTTTGCATACAGGTTCGCATCCAAGCTCAGGTAGTTTTGCCAGTTTTTCTCCAAGACGGCCTGATACAGATAGGTCAAGCCATTGATGGAAGCGTTACCTTTCATCCAATAAGGCACTGCTTCTCCGCGATCGGAACGAACGTTGATCGAATAAGGAAAATCTGCGGAGTAGACAACGTAGTCGATCTGCGTCTCCAGGCCGCGGCGTCGAATTTCGCCCATGACGGGAATCAGGATTTCATTGCGAAACTCATCGACCGATATGTGGCTACGCGCCAACGCCGGGCTGGACAAGTAGATCACGTTGCATGCAGGGATCTGCCGCAAGCGAATGTACTTGTTGGCGATCGTCAAAGATGCCCAGCTATCCTGATTGACAACAAGGGCGACATTTTCCGGACCGCCTCCCGCCATCGCTGAATTGCCAACGGCAAAGAGAACAAGAATAAAAAGTCCGGACCATTGGTTTGGTCGAAATCGATTGGGCATTTACGTGTTTGATGGTTCGAGTCCCAACTTCAACATGCCTTGGACTATCTTCGTTTTTTCGCCTGGCTTGATGATCAAGTATTGTCCCCGCTGCACGGTGAAGGTACGGGGGACACCTTCTTCCTCGACGAAGACTTCAACCTCGTTCATGGCGGCTTCCACCGCGGTCCGCTGCTTGTCGACCTGGACAGCCACCTGGCCGCGGATCAATCGAACGGTGGCCAGTTTCGATTTGATTTCGGTGGGGCGATTGTCTATCTCGGACAAGTTGGTGACGTGCACGATCCCGCGTTCAAGGTCCAATTGTCGCAGTTCATCCGTCTCATTGAATCTGACGGTGGTGTTTCGTTCGACCGAAATCGATACGCCGCTATCGTACCGGAACTCGGCGGCACCCCATGGGCATGTCCAGAGTTTTTGGTCCAGAGGCGCGGTCGTTCCAACCAGCAGCGTTTGGCCTTCGGTATCACTGTTTTTTGGCAAGGCCCTTAGCCAGCCGCGCAGGCTATGGATTTCAGGTGCTTCCGCATTTGCTGCTTTCGCGACGGTGACCGGTTGGCTGGTGGAGGACGCTTCGAGTTCGGTGACACGACTTTTTAGCGCGGCGATGTTCGTGTGTGCCTGGCCCAGTTTGCCGGCAACGTACGCTGCAACGGCCCAGCCCGACATTGCCAAGAGCAACATCGCGGCGACCATCCAGCGTGCAAGCGTCGATCGTCTGGCAATCCGACTGGATGTTCGGGATTCTTCCGCGATCATCGTGCCCGGTGCTGACCCACCCAGCATCTCACGAAGATGGACGTCCATGAACGCTTCCGACATCAATTCATCGGCGGCCTGCGGATCGCTGGCGAGCGTCTGTTGAAGTTGTTGCAGCTCGTCGGCGGTGGCATCGCCGGCAAGGTACTTTGTGATCAAATTGGCTTTTGGATCTGTCATACCTCAGCCAGTTTTCGCTTGATACATTCGCGCAGCGCCCGCCGTGTACGCGTGAGGATCATTTCGACGGCTCCAACGCGTTTGCCCATTTTTTCGGCAATTTGGCAGGAACGCATGCCGCCGCTGTATTTTAGCTTCAAAATTTCTCTCGCATCACCCTGAACGCCATCGAGGCATTCTGCCAACATCGCCAGGGATTGGTCGCCCTCTTCGGCTACTCGGTCCGCAGCCCCAACGAGCTGATCGAGCATCTGAACGTCAAGGACGATTCGATTTCGAGCCGCCGACCGTCGCCATCGGAGGATCTCAATTCGTGCGACCCCCAATGCCCAGGCCCGAAAAGGCCGCTCAGGATTGTATTCCGGCCACTTCTTCCAAAGTGCAACCGCCACGTTTTGGATCAAATCATCGACGAGATTCATGTCCCCCGTCGCAGACAGCAGCAGCGCACGAATCGACCGTTCGGCTTGAACGAACTGAGCCGAGAAATCCTGCCGTTGCTCTGCCAT
This sequence comes from Rubripirellula sp., assembly GCA_965222745.1. Lineage (GTDB taxonomy): Bacteria > Planctomycetota > Planctomycetia > Pirellulales > Pirellulaceae > CBDCUW01. Next base: position 1,838,122 of record CBDCUW010000005.1, on the reverse strand, counting down.
CTGTGAATACTCCACCGTCGCCGACCATTCCCAACATCGAACAAGAAATTAGTTTCAACGCGTCCCCAAGTCCGATGTGGACACCTTGGAAGTGCCACGTTTGATCAGCAAAGACTGCAAAGGTTCCAATTGCTTCATATTTCTCTCTTCGAATGTTGGTTTTGACGCTTGTCGGCGGAGTAACAAGTGTGGCGGAAGTACTCGGCCACTGGAATGCCTATCGTGCATGTTTTGTTTCGTTTATTCAAACGATAGGCGATCGATAGATTTGAATTCACTGCCGCGTATACAGCCACCCATGAAAGATCAAATTTCATAGCTCCTAGATGCAATTCGCTTCACGGAGCGGTTCGCGACGTTCCAGGAACTGCCGCGGTTACGACATTCGCCGACGCTGACGACAAGGCATTTGAAGCTTGCTTTGAATCCCTCTAGGGATCGTCTGCAATTGGCGCTTCTCTTTAGCACAAAAGATGGCCGATGGTCTCGTTCGATATTCGCTGCGCCGACAACGCTGAACATGCACTGCAAGTCAGATTCAAGCCGACGCACGAATCGGAATTCACCGCGCTGATCCATTGCAAATCTACTTCGACTGCGCCCTCCAGTCCTTTCCTTTCGAGTCGATGATGATCAAACGACGACATTTGAAACGAACTTCCAAGCGTGAGTCTCTGCGTCGACTGCGTGCCGAAACGTTGGAGCGACGCGATTTGCTGGCGGCCGAGATTGGGCAACCGCTTGGGCCGGCCGAAAATACGGTTCCAGCCAGCTCGGCTCCGACTTTGCTCGCCGTTGCCCCCAACAGTGGAGATCTGTTTGACCTCGATCCCCAGGATCAGGCGGTGGAAAACCTGCGAGTGGAGTCGCCGACCGAGTTGGTGCTGACGTTCGGTGGCCAGCATTCGCTAGACCCGCTGACGCTTGGGGCCATTTCAGTCGAGTACAGCGAATCGGGTAACTTTGCTTTTGATGCGGCGGCTGTGCCGATTGGATTCACTGGATTGGATGATTCCGGTCGCAGCGTCACGATGCGATTCGCCGAAAACCTTGCCGATGGGTTCTACCAGTTGGCGGTCACGACGGAGCTGACCACTGGTTTGGGCGTACCGTTTCATCCGAATTTTCCGGAGCCTGATCCGAACAATCCGTCACTGATGCGCGATGTGATCAGCTTCGAGCTCGAACTGGGCGCGCGTGTGACGTCGGTTGTTGTCCAACCGGTTGAAAACGGCATCCAACGTTCAAGCGACATCGATGTTTACTTTGACGACATCGATTTGTTTCGCAATGGAACAACCGTTGATAACCCAGATTTTTATCAACTGATTGATACTCAGAATACGGTAACGACCGAGGATGATGTGGTCGTCAGGCCGGCGGCTCCGATCCACGTTGATATTCCTAATCGCAAGGTGACGCTGACGTTCGCATCGAACCTTGATGCGTACTCCGACGCCGGAGATTCGCTGCGGCTGCGGATCGGCGACGATTCTGACTTCACCGCGGTGCCCGTTGTCCAGCATTTTGTCGCCAACACAGTTGCTACCGATCCGGGATTGACCTTTGCAACCGCCAATACGATTCCAGTCGCCGCTTCCGGCGATTGGTCGACAGTGGTCGTGGGACAAGAAATCAACAACACCACGGGCTCCATCCTCGGTCCACTGGGAACACCGGTGCCGATCATTTCGATGGTGGACAATCCAGGTGGCAGGAATGAGCCGGGTCATCGCGACATCGAGGCGATCGGTCAAAGCGGGCGTGAGTACCATCTTCATGGCGTGCTGGATCAAGACAACGAGATCACCGAGATCTCCTACAGCTTCATGAAAGACCGGTCTTACGGCACGGACAGTCGTGGTCAACCGCTGTTCACCGATTTGAATCCGGAACAGGAGAGGCGGTTCCTGGAGATTCTCGATATCTACAGCACCGAACTTGGTATCGATTTCTACGAAGTCGAATCGGGTGAGGATTTGCAGCTGATCGTCGGTGATCTGAGCACAGCCGACCCGACGCTGATCAGCGGACCGGGCGGCACGTTGGGAGTAGCGAATTCTGACCGTGTGACCATGGATTCGAGTGACTTTCAGACGGCCGAGTCGAATGAATTTGGTGGCTCGTTTTTCATCGCTGCTTTGCGCGAAACCGGTCGCGCGATCGGATTGGGACACGCCTATGATCTACCGCCCGGAACGATCAATGGCACGACCAATGAATACCCCGACACGGACCGCACCGGACCGGGGACCGAATGGGCGTTTCCCGGTGACGCCGACATCATTCATGGGATTCATTTGCATCAAAAGGAGTCGCAAGATGTGGATCTCTATCGGGTTGATGTAGCCGAAGCGGGAGTGTTGAAGGTTCAGACCTTCGCGCAGCGGTTGCCCGATGCCAGCTTGCTGAATACGAGTTTGACGTTGTTCCAAGCCAACGGTGCGAACTTGGAGCTGGTTTCTGCCAATGAAGACTATTTTGGCAGTGATTCTTTCATTGAGTTTCCGGTCGAGGCGGGCACTTACGTGGTGGGGGTCGCATCGACAGGCAATACAAACTTTGACCCTGATTCGGGATTGCCATCTGCTGGAGGCACCAGCGAGGGCGCCTATGAACTGCGTGTTGATTTCACGTCAGAAACGGCAACCGGGATCGCCGATGCCTCGGTCAGTTTGCTGGATGGTGATCGCGATGGAGTGGCCGGGGGAAATTACAACTTCTGGTTCGAACCGGCACGTGCCAACACGATTTACGTCGACAAACTGGGCGGCGCCGGCACGGGTGTCTTGGGCTCCATCGCCAATCCCTACTCGAACATTCCCGATGCGCTGATTGCCGCGGAAGCGGCTATTGATAGCGGCCAAGAGGGTGTCGTGGTCCGGCTGCTGCCCAACGGTGGCGCCGACAATGATTTGGAAACGACCGCGGACAACCTGGCTTACGAAATCGGTTTCGTTCAAGCGCTCAATCGAACGCTTGATGACGGCCGAAACCTTGTCTTGCCCGGCGGTGTTCACCTTGTGGTGGATGCTGGCGTGATCATGAAATTCCTGGACAGCCGGGTTTCGGTCGGCAGCGACGATGACGGCAATGATCGGAGTGAAAGCACGATTTCGGTTCAAGGGACGCCCGAACTTCCGGTCTACTTCACCAGTTTCAATGACCGGGTATTGGGCAGCAACAGCAATCCACTTCCTGTTTCGGCGGCACCGGGGAACTGGGGTGGAATCGAACTTCGCAATGACGTCGACCGTTTGCAAGGCCGAGGCGACGCGGAAAGATTGGGTATCTTCCAGAACTACATCAATCACGCTGAATTCCACTTTGGCGGTGGCGAAGTATCGACGCTCAACCGAAGCATCGACCCGATCCATCTTTCGCAAGCTCGCGCCGAGGTGTCTTACAACTTCATCACGGCGAGCGCCGATGCGGCGATGTCGGCGGATCCAAATACCTTTGAAATCACAACGTTCACGGAGCCAAGGTTCCAAGAATCTTCGATCAGTTCGACGGGGTTCCATACGGACTATGACCGCCAGGGTCCCATCATCACAGGCAACCTGGTCACCGGCAACTCCACCAACGGGCTCTTTGTGCGGATCGATACACCGGCCGGCGGTGGCTTGGAAACTCTCGAAGTGCCGGCCCGGTTCAACGATACCGATATCGTCCATGTGTTGGGCGAGAACCTGTTGATCGAAGGTGCAGTGGGCGGTCCGATCGAGGATTCCGACCGCCCCGATCCGATCCTCGGCATCAGTGAAGCTTCCGGTGGCACGTTGGAGGCAAACGACTATCGATACAGTTACACCTTTGTCGATCCGTTTGGTTTCGAGAGTCCTGGGTCGACACCACAGGCGATCGCCTCCGTCGCAGCTGGCAGCCAAGTCAACTTGACCGGCATTCCGGTGCCTGGTGCTGACAGCAGATACGTAGCCAGGCGACTCTATCGAAGTGCCGGCAGCGGTCCTTTCGTATTGGTGGCGGAACTCGACAAGACCTCCACCGACTATACGGACGACCTGCGGACGCCCAGCACGTCGGCTCGTATCCTCGACACGACCGATGGAGCGGTACGTCATGGCCGCATCGATGGCAGTTTGATCATTGATCCTGGCACGATCATCAAGAACCAGGGAGCCCGAATTCAATTGGGCTTTGGAGCGACGCTGCTGGCCGAAGGCGTTGACGGAAACGAAATCATCTTTACCGCACGCGGCGATGATCGTTTTGGCGCCGGTGGTACGTTTGACACCAACGGCGACGCGTCGAGCACAGGAAACCCGGCAGACTGGGCCGGCATTTATGCTTCACCGACGAGCCGGCTGAGTATCGATCACGCGCTCGTCGCGTTTGCGGGCGGAGAAACGGGAGTCAACGGGGGCACGGCAGCGTTCAACCCGATTCAAATTCATCAGGCGGAAGCGCGTATTGCCAACACGTTGTTCGAGCAGAACGCGGACGGAACTGGCACCTCGCAAGGGAACGCGCGCCGCGATTTTGCCCCGAACGTGGCCGCGACCATCGACGTCACCGCTGCTCAGCCAACGATCGTCAAGAATACCTTCATCGATAACGCGGGTGCCGCCATCAGCATCAACGTCAACTCGATGAATGCCGAGTTTGTGACCGACCAAGGGCGTCAAACCGGCGGCGTGGATCTCTTCACGACTCCGCCCGCGAACAACGGTCCGGTGATTCGGGGCAACCGGCTGGCTGGCAACGATATCAACGGAGTGGACATTCGCGGGGAAGTTTTGACGACCGAAGTTGTCTGGGACGACACCGACATCGTGCATGTGCTGCGAGAAGACATCGAGATCCCCGACCTGCATACCTTTGGCGGCATGCGTCTGGAAAGTAATTCGACGGAATCTCTCGTCGTGAAAGCGGAAGATGCGGAGATTTTGGCGACCGGCCGATCGCTGGATATCACCGACCGCATTGGTGGCCGACTGATCGTGATCGGACAACCCGGTTTTCCCGTCGTGATGACTTCTTTGTTTGACAATACCGTGGGTGCCGGGTTTACACCCGATGGATCGGCGCAAACCGAAACGGCATCGGGAACGACGGCGGCGCAAGGTGACTGGCAAGGATTGAAATTCGATTCCTACAGCCATGATCGCAACGTGGCGGTGGTGACCGAACGCGAAGGTGTGATCGGGGGCTTTGGCGACTCGAATGCGACGATCGGAGACCACGAGGAACTTGGATTGCTCGCCGCCAATGAGAAGTCGGGCGACGAAAACATTCGACTTGGCTTTACCGTTCATGGTGCGATCGCGGCCGATCTGGACCAGGACTTGTACAGCTTCGCGGGTGTCGGCGGCACCATGGTATGGATCGATATCGATCGTACCGATCCTCGGCTCGACACGGTGCTTGAATTGATCGATGGTGACGGTCGAGTGTTGGCGCTGAGCCAGAATTCGCGAACGGAATCGGCAGTTGGTCGCCTGACCTATACCAACACGACGCTACTGCGCGATGGTCACGCCTTGCCGATGCAATTGGATCACGATGCGCCCCGCAACGTGGTGGGCGACGAGTATCGCGATCTCTACACGACCAACGATGGTGACTCGGCGATGCGGGTGGTGTTGCCCGGTTCCACCGGCACTCGCAATACGTTCTACGTCCGGGTGCGAAGCAGCAACTCAGCGGCCGATTACACGACGATCGGTGGTATCAACGCCAGCCTGGCAACCGGCGGCCAATCTCAAGGCGGTTACCAGTTGCAGGTTCGCATCCAGGAAATTGACGAACATGGCGGTTCGACCGTTCGCTACGCCGATTTGCGTTACGCGACTTCGGCGATCGTGGCCGAGGGACTTCCCGCCCACTCACCGATTGCCGGTGAATTGTTCAATCCCGGCGGCACGGTCGACTTGGGCAACTTCTCCAACACCGATCGCGGTGCGGTTTCGGTCGCCGGCGTGATCGATTCCACACCCGACACCTACACCTTCGATGTCGATCGTGATTCGGTGCAATCACCGCCCGAGACCGACTACTCGCAGTCGATTGTCATCGATGTGGACTGGGCGGACGGATTGACGCGGCCCAATACAAACGCCTTCCTGTACGACGGCAGCACTTTGATCGCGATCGGCACCGACTCGAACGTCGCTGACGACCAGAACACGCCGATCGTGCCGGGACAGCCGACGACAGAAAACGATTTGTCGCGCGGTTCGCATGGTGTTCGCGATGCCTTCATCGGTCCATTGGAGCTGAATCCGAGCGGTACCTACCAGGTGATCATCGGCACGGATGACCAAATGCCGGCCGACATGGCTCAGTTCACGCAGATCGATCCGGCCAATACCAATGCGCGACTCGAACCACTCGATTCCGTTGTCCGCATCGCCGATGACCATTTTGACTATCGACCTGGCGGCGGGGCGAGCGATACGCCCGTGCCGAGCGTCGGAGAAGGTCCATCTGCGACACAAGTGGCTTTTGAGGACGACGGCAGCAACATCATTCCTTGGCAATTCGGAGACCTTTCGCTGATCGCCATGCGCGAGGACTCTCATCCGGTCAGGCAGTCAGCGGAATTGTCAATCTACAACCCGTTCACCGGACGCCACGACGCGATCATCGAAGAATTCAGTACCCGCGATGGGAATCCGAACCTTGAGATACAGCTTGGTACGATCGCCCAATCCGCACGCGGTGATGTGCTTTCCATACGGAACCGCGGCACGGACACGGAAAACGACGATCACGCCTCCACCACCTACACCGTGGATGATCAAGGAGTTTTTCGTTTAGCAGGTTCGACCGGAATTCGGACTTACCGCGGTAGAGCTGCCGGCAGCCCGCCAGTCTTCAGCAACGTCCTGGCCGACGTCGGATACGAGTTTGAAAGTCTCGCGTACTACAACGACACCGACAGCGACACGCGTTTCTTGTATGGGCTTGCGAATCGGGGCAGCGGCGGCAGTTTCGTGGGCATTGATGTGACTCACAACAACGGCGGCGGGAATGTTGTCGGCGGGACGGTAGGAGGAGTCAGCGGCAGAAACATGATTTTCCTACTGGATCCGGACACGGGCGCCGCGATCAGCCGTCGCGATGAGAACATGATCGGAGGATTCCAGGCAGCGGATCCGCTGGACCCAGAATTGGACGACGACTTTCCTACTCGTGGGTTCTTCCCCCCAGAGACTCCTTGGGCCGGATCGCAGATCGTTGCTCAGCTCCAGATTCCCACGACTTCCGCCGCGACGGGAGCCGACACGGGAGATGTGACGAGTCTTGTTACCGACACCGAGGGTGACCCCTTCTTATACGCGTTTACCGATGCCGGCGCAGTCTGGCAAATGAGGATTTTGGAAATAACGTTCGGTCAGTACACCGCAGGCGACCTGTTCGGGGAACCGACATTGATCGTTGACCCAACCCTGCCCGGGGCGGTCGCTGGTACGAATTTCGTCTCCGATTCCAATGGCAACGCTCTGGCTTTTGACAAAGTCACCCAAGGTCCGGCAAACTTCGTTGACGTGAACGATACCATCGGGATCAGTGATCTTTACTTTGGTTTGACGCAGGGCGCGCAGTTCTCAACGACCAACCTCTATTTTTCCAACACCAGCGCTGAAGCAACTGGCGGAGTCCTTTCCTATGGTACGGGGACGCTGAACCTTTCGGCTCTTCCAGGCGGAGCCGCCGATGATGCCGAGGGCAACGAACTGGCCAATATCCTGTTGACGTTCGGTAACGCCACACCGTCAAGTTCCTATGACGCTGCTGCGAACACGCTGACCATCAACGTCACCACCGCTGACGGCGCCACATCGATTGGCGACCTCGTTGCGTCGATCAATGCGGCTTCCGATTTCGCCGCCACGGCGGGAGCCAACGCCGGTACCGCTCAGCCGGCAGCCAGCCCCGCGACACTCAGTATGGCACTAACGGGCGGCCGCGACGCGGGCGACGCCGTCGTTTCTGTCAGAGCCAGAACATCAGGGGCGGCGACCAATGGCGTCACTGTCACCGTCCAGGAGAATACGCTGCCGCCGCCCGATAGTGTGACAGCGACGACGGACACTAGCGGAAACATCGTTGTCAACATCAACGGCACGGTGACTTACCAGCAGATCCGTACCGCGATCAATTCGCTCCCGAACTACCTGGCGTCGGTGGACTCTTCGTCGGGAGATCCAGATTACATCGATTCGCTCGATTCGCCCCCACCCGTTGCGACGCTCAACGGTGGCTCGGAAGTCGGCAATCGTCTTTACGCCTTCGATTTAGCTGCTGGCAATCGCGTTGCTCAACCTATCTTTGAATTTGGTGCCGACAGTGTCCTGATCGAGGAAAAAGGGACTGGCGAAGATTTCATGGGGTTCTTCTTCAGTTCACTTGATCAAACGCTATGGCACATCAGCGATACTCTGCGGACCGCCGATGGTCATGGGTATGGAGAATTGGACGATCGCGCCGCGGTGATCGGTGGAGGATCACTCCGCTTCGGATTTGATCCTTTGGACGACGATTTCAACCACTTGTCACATCTGGACTTGAATGGAAATGACGGGATCGTCAGCGACAATTCGGACGACGACAACGACTTGGATGCTGTCGACCTCCAGGGCTATCAAGACGGAACTACGTTCCGCCCATTTGAAGGCTACAACTTCTTGGGTGGTGCGCACGGCGCGGTGCAGAGCAACGTGATCGATCTGTCGTCGTACTCGGCGAGCGATTTGCCGATGTTGTACTTCACCTATCTGCTCGATACCGAGAACGTGAACGCCGATGACAGCACAGCCACATTCGACCCAAGCGGGCTTGACGATGTCATGCGTGACTCGCTTCGCGTCTCGGTTCGCGGCCCAGGCGGAACCTGGCAATTGGTTGCCACCAACAACATCGACGATTCGATTGACACCCGCGTCTGGAGGGACGACAGCGGAAGTATTCACGAGTACGATCCCGTTGGCAGCTTCGGTTACACCCTCCCCGAACGGCAATATTTCGTCCAAGAGCTGTTCGATGATGATGTGTTCCGCCAGGCGCGAATCAACCTTGGGCCTTGGGCTGGAGAAGAGGACGTTCAAATCCGGATCGAGTTTTCGACCGCCGGCGAAGCACGCCCCGATCAGAGCGAAATCCATGCACTGCCAGGAGAACAGATTGGTGATGGACATCGATTGTTGATCTCCGGCGAGATGCCCGATGCATCGATCGACGACCAGGGCGACACGCTGATTGAACGTACAAAGAATTTTGAGTTCGATCTTGGTCTTGTGGCACAGATGCCATCGGGCGCCCATGTCGCCGCTGCCGGCGGCAGTATGGCCTTAACGCGTCCGAATGGATCGACCATCGTCGAACTTGTCAGTGGTTCGCCAGCAGGTGGCACGCAAGTCCAGGTGTTCCCGGACGACAGCGCGGAACAGGTGGCGGACAAGGTGCAGACACTTCTTGGCGCTACGGTTCGCAGCCCATCGAACCGCTCGTGGATCGGATTCACGGGCGAGACCGCGCCCGGCGCTTACACGTTTGCCGGGATCAATGGTTTTGTGCTGAGCACACCAGGTGTTACTTCTGGCCAAATTCCGATTCCGATCGACATCTCGATGTCGGACATCGACGTTCGCGATCAGATTCAGTTGGCGATCGCCTCGGAGATTCACTACCGCGACGCGGCGCCGAGTTTGGCGGCGTTTCCTGTCGTTGGAAATACGAATGCCGTTCGCATCTACGATTTGTTCGTGTCTCAATCGTCGGTTTCGAGGCCGCTGACACTGATCAACGGCGAAGACGCGGGCGCTTCGAATATGCCGGGATCGCAGTTCGGTGTTTATTCCGGCGACACCTCGGTCAGCGGACTGCTTCGCGCCGGAGAACGTTCGAGGGGACGGGGTGGCAGCAATGGCGTTTACATCGACGATTTCGTGATCGGATTGGCCGATCGAGGGGAAAGTTTTACGGGTGCCACTCAAGGCACGGCGCTGATTGACAATCCGTATTTTGAGGCGCTGATTCGGGATCCAAGAAACAACGGGACGCGCCCGGTACGAGAGGAAATCACGGAAGGGGAATACCAGGTCGAAGTCCGTTTGGCACGCGAGTACCTGGGCGTTGACAACCGCCTCAAAGGTTCGGTTGTTCAATTGAACGCGCGGTTGGCCGATGGTTTCAACATCCGAGTCGATAGCGACGGCAGCCAGATTGTTGACGGCGATACGTTTGAACTTTCCAACGGGTTTGAAACGTTGCGGTTCGAGTTCAATGATGTCACCGTCCCTGCGCTCACTACACCCACGACGCCCGGAAACGTTGCCGTTGACTACGTGGTCTCCGACACCGTCGGCGACGTTGCCAATGCGATTCGTGTGGCGATCAACAGTGGATCGGTGCAATCGGTTTTGGGGGTCCAGGCGACCAGTCAGTCCGGCGCGTCCACGGATCGATCGGATCCGACTGTTTTGTTGCATGGTTTTGCCGCCACCGACAATTTGGGCGGCAGCGACTTCGCGTCACCCCACCTCACCGGCATTGTGACCGGTCGCGATGTGACTCTTGGTGAGGACAATGGCGACAAGAATTTGCGGCGTGATCAGGGTGTGTTCATCGTCGACTCGAACATCATCAGCTTCTCCTCCGGCGCTGCGATCGACGTTTCTGCCGGTCCGGAGCAACCGGGCAATAAGGTGCCCAACGAGGGAGATCGCCCCAAGCCCGGCGCCGTACAGCACTTGTCTTCAACGAGCGACGAAAAGCTGGTCCATGGCGCAGTGGTTCAAAACAATCTGCTGATCAGCAATGGTGACGGCATCGTTTTGCGTGGTGATCCTAATTACGTGGCCAACGACCCTGATAATCTGGCCGTCCCCGCGGTCTATTCACGCATTCTGAACAACACGATCTTCAACTCGGACACTGGCATCACCATCGCCGATGGAGCCGCGCCTACGCTGCTGAACAATGTGTTGGTCGACAATTCGATCGGTATCTCGGGACAAAACGAAGGGCCAACGGTTATCCGGGCGACGGTTTACGACGGAAACGTAGACGATGTTAGTGGTGTTTCCCTTGGTACCGAAGCGATCGTCGATCCGGCCGGTCCTTTGTTTGTCAATCCGAATGCCGCGAGTTTTGATCTTTCCGCCGGAAACCCAAACTTCTATCCCGCGCCGGGCAGCGCGCTGATCGACAGCAGCATCCAAAGCCAACTCGATCGTTCCTCGATCGTCGCGGTCAAGAATTCCGTCGGCATTCCGCAAAGCCCGATTCTGGTGACCGAACGCGACCTTGCCGGTCAGCTCCGCGAGAACGGTTCGACTTCCTCGGGTCAGGGTCAAAACGTCAATATCGATCGCGGTGCTCTCGACCGTGCGGACACGATCGGTCCGCAGGCGCTGTTGATCGTTCCAACCGATAATGATGCCGCCAACATCGATATCGATCGCAATGACACCTTCTTGCAATTGACCGAAGGTATCTACAACTTCTTCGAAATCCTGATCACCGAGGACGCTGGAACCGGTCCCGACGCATCGACCATCACGCCCGAACAGATCATTGTCTTTGAAAATGGCAGGCAGTTGATTGACGGGATCAACGTGATCATCGGGTACAACCATTCGAATCGAACGTTGCGGATACAATCGCCGAGCGGAATTTGGAGACCCGATGGCGTCTACGAAATCGTGATGCTGAACCAGTTGACCGCGCCGACTCAAGGCACGCAGCCGGTCGCTGATTTGGCGGGCAATGCTTTGCAACCCAACCGCGCCGATGGTCAGACACGATTTACGATTGTCATGCCGGAAGTCGAAATCGACTTTGGTGACGCGCCCGATAGCTACGGCACGCTTGTTTCCAGTGATGGTGCGCGACACGCGATCATCAACCAGGCCACTCCGCGGCTTGGTCAATACATTGACAGCGAGCCCGATTCGGCGGGTGTCGACACGGACGATCTGACCGCCGTGGTCACGGTAGTGAGCAATGTGAGCGAGGCAGACGATGGCCCGTTCCGGATCACGCCAGGTGTCACGCCCACGATCGAAGTGATCGCCAGGCCTCGACCCTCGGATAACCTGACGGTGACTGCTGGTAATCGAACTCTTGTTTTTGAGTTGATCGAAGGAGGCGGACCGGTTGCCGCCAATCACGTCCCGGTCGACTATCCGGTGGGAGCGACGTTGGCAGAGATTGCCGATCGGCTGAGCGATGTGATGCAGACAGCCTTGCTGGACCAGTATGTCCAGGCCGTCGTCGAGCATACTCCCGGCTCAACAGAATTGACGCTCGTCGGGCAAGACGACGAAGACGGTGTCGGCATCGGTTCGTTCACTGATGTCAACGGAATCACAGTCGACGGCGTTTTCCTGGATCCCGTCACCGGAGACATGCTCGGCTTTTTGAATCCGTCAGCATCCAATGGTTCCGAGTTGGTGATTCATACGATCGGCGGTGGATTCGTCGACGCCTGGGTTGACTTCAATGACGACGGAGACTTCTTCGACGCGGGTGAGCAGGTGGTGACGAGCGCTGCGGTGGTCGATGGCGAGAATCGATTGCAGCTGATCACGCCAAACTCGCCGGCGTTATTGGTGAACGGTACAGGATTCGCAAGGGCTCGATTCCGCCTCAATGGTATCGGCAACCAGTCGCCCACGGGACTTGAGATCAACGGGGAAGTGGAAGACTACTTGGTATTCGTGGCCGACGCGCCCATTCCAGAACCGGTCAACGATACTTTCGTGACCGACGAAGACGTCGACCTGGCTGGTACGACGGTCGGAATCAACGACATGTTGGTGGGAGTCACCGGCCTTGAATATGTGCTGGAATCGAGCACAAACAATGGTGTATTGGACTTGAACCCGGTTGACGGCACGTTCACCTACGATCCGGATGTCGATTTTTACGGCGAAGACACCTTCACCTATCGACTCACCGGTTTCCAGGTTGTGGGCGGAATCACGTTGCCGGTCCGCAGCAGCCAATCGGCAACCGTCACATTGACCGTCAATCCGGTCAACGATCCACCATCCGCTCTTGGTCAAGTCTTTGTGACGACCGAACCGAGCGACACCAATCCTGTTTCCTCCCTTCCGATCACCCAAGCCGAATTACTAGCTGGTGCACTTCCGCATCAAGACTCGCTGACGCTTGTCGCACCGTTCGACGAATCCGAACAGCAGTTGCGAGTGATTCAAATTTCGGTCTTGGACAGCTCCGGAACATTGCAGCCTGTCGTGGCGACCACCAACCCACTGACGCCACCGGACGGCACGTATCAAGCAGCGACGCATGTTGACATGGGTGGTGGCACGTTTGTGCAGTCGGGATCGGTCACGGTGACGGTGTCTGGATCCCGCGTCACGACGGTCGCGTATGTCCCCAACGACGACTACAACCGGAACAATCCGCAGACGGGCCCGGTTCCGTCCGTGGATCAGTTTGTCTTTACCGTTGCCGACGATGGCGCCACGACTTTGCCCAGTGGTTTACTGGCAGTTCCCCAGCCAGCTCCTGAAACAACAACGGCCACCGCGTTCATTCAGGTTCAACTTCAGAATGATCCGCCGGTTGCCAACGATGACGTTATCCCCTCAGCAGGATTGACACCGGGACCGCGAGAAGACACTCCCCTTGTGATCCCGGAGTCTTTCCTGTTGTCCAATGATTCGGCCGGCCCCATCGGCGCCGCCGACGAGAATGCCGGCGTCAATGACGGCCCGCTCCGTGTGGTTACCGGGCTCCTTCCCAATGGCCAGTCCGCATTCCCACTGGTCACAACCCGTGGTGGGCAAGTGACCGTCAATGGGAATGGCGACTTCGTTTACACGCCGGCACCCGATTATAACGGCCCTGACTCGTTCGAGTACTTCGTCGTGGACCAGGGGATCGACATTGCGGACGATCTGCTGAGCACACAAACTTTGAATCCAAAATTTGCTTCGGCAACGGTCTTCTTAACTGTCGACCCAGTCAATGACCCGCCACTTGCTGTTCCTCAGTCCTTCGTGACGATGGAAGACACGGCGATGGTGAATCGGCTGGCCGCCGAGCTACTGGTGGGATCGCGGGGTGATGCCCTTCCGCAGCAGTTGGCCCCTCTGGACGAATCGGACCAAACGACAGTCATCTCGTCGCTCATCGTCAACGGCGTCGCCATCAATCAATCGAATTTCGACACCGGCGGGCCCTTCCTGACGCAAGTTGGCGGAGAGATCCAAGCTGTATTCTCCGGCGGAATTCTGCAGACCTGGACTTACATCCCGGCAGCCGACTTCAACCGCGACCATCTAGCGGGCGGTGGCTTTGACACCTTTGATTTCACCGTCAGGGACGACGGTGTCCCGCCCGCCGAATCAGTCGCGACCGCCAGTATCCTGGTGTTCCCACGCAACGATTTCCCCGTGCCGTCGCCCGACGTGATTGATGCAACGTTTCTGCCGGTAGCGCCCGCGGAAGATGTCACGTTGGTCATTCCTCAGGCCTTTCTGCTCAGCAACGACCTCAATGGCCCGGCAACGGCGATCGATGAAACGGGCTTCATCAACGACGTTCCGCTCACGATCGTGCAGCAATCGGTCATCCCCACAACGCTCGGTGGTACGGTGACGTTCATGCCGACATCGGGCGACTTGCTTTACACGCCACCCGAGAATGTGTTTGGCCTCGACACATTCACCTACACCGTGGCGGATCACGGCATCCAGGAAGACAGCCAAGGGAACCAGCATCGAGAATCTTTGGGGGCCTCCGCCGAAGTCTCTATCTTCTTGGCGGCGGTGAATGATCCTCCGCTGTTGGACCCGATCAACCCGGTCACGATACCCGAGGACACCGAGGAGCGAATGGTGGCTCTTTTCGGTATTGGCGCGGGCGGCGGCGAATCTCAGGATTTGCGAGTCACCGCGATAAGCAACGACACAGCCTTGCTACCTCATCCAGTTGTGACCTACATATCGGGCAATGCAGTCGGCACGCTCGCGCTGAGCCCGGTTGCGGATCAATCTGGCGTGACGACGGTCGACGTGACCGTGGAAGATGCCGGGTTGGACGGAATCCTTGACGACGACGCCGGAACCAGTATCGACGAGTCTGCCGATAACTTGAGTGTGACTCGTAAGTTCTTTGTTCGAGTCTTTCCGACCAACGATACGCCGACGTTGGACGCAATTGCCGACGTAACGATCGATGAAGACAGTGGCCAGCAAATCGTCAATTTCTCTGGTGTTGATGCTGGAGGTGGCGAGTCTCAGCCTCTTCGCGTCACCGCGTTCAGCAGCAATCCAAACTTGGTGGCTGACCCCGCCGTATCGTACACGTCGCCCGATACCGGCGGTTCGATTTCCTTTGCACCGCTGTTGAATCAATTTGGAACATCGACCATCACGGTGACGGTGGAAGATGGTGGGCTTGACGGCAACCTTGCCACACCAATCGACAATTTGACCTTCAGTCGTGACTTCCTGCTCACCGTCAATCCGGTAAACGAACAGCCAGTGCTTGCACCGCTGCTGGACCAAACGATCGACGAGGATGCTCCGCCACAAACCGTTCCGTTGAATGTGATCAGTGCAGGTCCCGGTGAAACACAAAATCTGCGTGTGTTCGCAAGTAGCGACAATCCTGCGCTGATCGCCGACCCAGTGGTCGACTACACCAGTCCGTCCAGTTCCGGCATGTTGACTTACGTCCCCCAAGCGGATCAGTTTGGCTCCGCGACGATCACGGTGACGGTCGAGGATGGCGGCGATGATGATGATCTGAACACGCCGGGCGATAATCTGACGTTTGATCAAACGTTTTTGGTGACCGTCAATCCCGTCAATGATGATCCCACCATCGCGCCGCCCGCCGATCTTACGATTCTTGAAGACGCTCCGGCGCAGGCCATTCCGCTGTCGGGTATTACCGCTGGGGGTGGTGAATCACAATCGATCCGCATCTCCGCAACCAGCAGCGATGTGACTTTGATTCCCCATCCGGTCGTGACGTATACAAGTGGCGACACGATCGGTTCGCTTTCCCTGGCACCGGTTGCCGATCGATTTGGCACAGCGACCATCACCGTCCTGGTCGAAGATGCGGGTGAAGATGGCAGCTTCGCGACGGCCAATGACAACGCATCGTTCATCGAAACGTTCGATGTGACCGTCGATCCGGTCAATGATCCTCCCACTCTGGACGCGATTTCGCCGCAATCGGCGGATGAAGACTCGGGTCCGCAAACGATCTCGCTATCGGGGATCACCGCGGGGGCCACCGAATCGGGGCCGTTACGAGTGACCGCGATCAGCGGGGATTCGACGCTCGTTTCGGATCTGGTTGTCGCTTATACAAGCCCCAGCTCCGGCGGCTGGCTGACTTACACGCCGCAGGCCGATCGGTTCGGAACGACGACGATCACGGTGACGGTCGAAGATGGCGGTCTGGATGGCAATTTGAATTCGCCAGGCGACAACGGAACGTTCAGCCAGGTGATCCAAGTCACCATCAACCCCGTCAACGATCCTCCCACGATCGATGATCCGGCCGACGTGGTGATTGTCGAGGAATCACCGGAGCAAACGGTTTTGCTGAGCGGTATCACAGCTGGCGTGCACGAGATTTCGCAGCCGCTTCGAGTCTTGGCAAGCAGTGATACACCGAGTCTGATTCCCGATCCGGTTGCGACCTACACGTCGCCCGACACAACGGGAAGTCTACGTTTCACGCCTGCTGCCGACGCATTTGGCGTGGCAACGATCACCGTCACGGTCGAAGACGCAGGTACTGACGGTGACTTCAATACCGCCGCCGACAATCTCCGTTTCAGTCAAACCTACACCGTCACGGTCACCAACACAGACGATCCGCCGGTTCCGATGGACGACCAGTTGGATACCGACGAAGACAGATTGCAACCAATCGAAGCGTCGGCGCTGTTGATCAACGACGAGGATCCCGACTTGGGTCCGACGTCTTCGGAGACACTGTCGGTGGTGATGCCGGCACAATCAACGTCGGCCAGGGGTGCTACGGTCACGTACAACTCGGCTACCGGTGAGATCACGTATGATCCATCGGCGTCGACCGAATTGCAGAGTCTGCCCGCAGGCCAGACCCTGCAGGACAGCTTTATCTACAGCGTGATCGACGCGGATGGCGAATTGAATCCGCCCAGCGCGACGGTCTTCTTGAACGTGTTCGGCGTCAATGACGCTCCCACGGCGGTCGATGACTTCGTCTCTCTGCCGGCCACACCAGGTTCAGTGGTGATTCAACCGCTCGCCAACGATTCCGACATCGACGGCACACTGGACCTGGACAGCTTCATCATCACGAAAAATCCGTTGTTCGGTTCACTTGCAAAACGAGTCAACTCCGAAGGCATTCTCGAACTAGCCTATTCGCCGTTTGCATCATCCACCGGTGGTGATTCGTTCCGCTACACGATTTCGGACAATTCGGGTCAGCCAAGCGTTCAAGCGACCGTCACCATCGAACCCAACATGGACCCGGAAACCTCGCCCGATATCGCTGGTGGAGTCGCGGCTGACAACATCAACGTCGACGTCCTCTCCAACGACACGCCGTTGCAAGGCCAGCTCGACCTGTCGACATTGACAATCGTCAGCGGCCCCTCCAACGGCCAGGCCAATCCGCAACCCGATGGCACGATCACCTACATTCCCGACCCTGGATTCTTCGGGACCGACAGCTTCGAGTACACGATCTCGGACACCGCGGGAAATGTCAGTGCCGCAACCAGGGTCAACGTACGAGCCGTCGAAAGCGGACTCGAAAACCCATTGCTCTTTGGTGATGTGAACGCCAACGGAGAAGTCACGGCGCTGGACGCGCTGCTGGTCATCAATCGGTTGGGAGAAAGTGGTGAGTCAAGCATCCCCGTCCAACCCGACGACCGAGGCCCAGACTTCATCGACGTCGACGGCAGCCTATTCGTCAGCGCACTCGATGCGTTGCTCGTGATCAATCACATCGGCGAGCACGTATCGCTTGTAGAAGGCGAGTACGTCGGTCCGCCGATCATCACCGGTATCGCTTCAAGCGTTGATGAGGATACAGAATCGCAATCGGTTGATGTCCTGTTTGATACAGTGGCAGAACGACCGAGCAACCAGCAGAAACTCGTAGACGTCGGAGCCGGCGACCGGATCGACGAAGCCCTGGTCGACCTATTGGCCAAAACCCAAGACTCGGACAAAACCGACGAACCAGAAGACGCCGCTTCCCTCCTGAACGACCTCGCGATTCTAGATCTGTAAGAAGCCGGACGGTGTCTTGCAGAGCGAAGAAATAGGGATCGCCAGGTTGGTATTGACTCCTGGCCATCCTGTTCGGGCCGACCTTTGGGAAACACGCGCTACTCGGAGATGTCCACCATCGGCAGGCTACTGAACGACTCAGTCATCTTCTTATCGTTCTGTTCTACGAAGCATAGGCCGGTTTCGATTGGCAACTTTGATTGGCGAAGATTTTCTAGGCTCCGTTCGCCGTCGAACGCGGACGATGACGATCAGCAAATCTCCGCCACGCAGCGTCTTTCAAGAGCATCACAGCCTTGACGCAAGAATCTACACGCCGGCAATCGTGCGGTGGGGATTCGAACATTGAATCTGCGTCCTCGGATACAATTCCGGCTCTTTCGATCGCTTGAACTCGCAAAGACGCTGAAATCAACGAACGGATGGAGCCCGCGTGTCCAACCCGAATAAACCGTCGTCGCCACTGACTCAGCCACCGTCATCGGAATCCGACAAGCGGTCACCGTACGCCCAATCGGGCGAGGCAACGTTGTTGTGGACGGTTTGGTTAACGTACGGCGCGTTCTATTTTTGCCGCACGAATATCTCCGCTGCCGTCCCGGGACTGAAAGATTCGGTCGAGGCAGGCGGGCTTGGCCTTACGGCGACCCAAGTCAGTTACATCCTTGCAGGTACCAAAATTGCGTACGCCGTCGGGCAGCTAGTGAACGGCCAGTTTTCCGAACAGTGGGCTCCGCGAACGCTTCTTGCAATTGGGATGCTGGGGACCGCATTGCTGAACGTTTTGTTCGGATTTGGGACCGCCCTCTACTTTCTCATTTTCATCTGGGCGTGCAACGGATACTCCCAGTCGCTCGGTTGGACTCCCTGCGTGCGTGTACTCGCCAACTGGTTTCCCGTCGCGCGGCGTGGCAGAGTCATCGGTTTCATTGGAACCGGTTATCAAGCAACGGCTGTCGTAACTTTCTTGGTATCGGGATACGCGGCGTCGACTTTCGGTTGGCGGGGCGCGATGTGGGTGTCCGCTGGCATGATGGTTTTGGCCGCGCTGGTCATGCTGTTTTTGTTGCAAGAGCGACCGGGCACTGACGAACGTGGTGACGAAGCGGTGTCCACTCTACCGAAAAACGATCCGCGGAATTCGTTTCTTGAGAACCTTCTGCTGACGCTTTTGAATCCCAAGCTGTGGTTGCTGGGCATTTCACTTGGACTGCTGAACGCCTGCCGTTACGGGTTTTTGGATTGGGGCCTGACGCACCTCAAGGAAGTTCAGGAGACAGGCGTGGGCAAGGCCGCGCTGAAGTATGCCGTGCTTCCGGTGGGAGCGATCGCTGGTTCCTACCTGGCCGGCTGGGCAACCGACCGTTACTTCAACAGCCGGCGCGCGCCGGTCACGTGCATCCTGTTGGTTACTTTGGCTATACTTAGCCTCGCGTATGACTCTGTTGCACGCACGAGTGTTACCGCGACGATGTTCTTGCTGGTCGCGGTCGGATTTTGTATTTACGGCCCGCAGGTTCTGTTGGTCGGAACGGCACCGGCTGACCTTGCGCGGCGCGGAACGTCGGCCGCTGCAGCCGGCTTTGTGAATTGTCTGGGTTACGTCGGAGCCGCCAGTGGTGATTACTTCACTGGACGTGCGCTCGATGCCTATGGTTGGGAAAGAGCGATTTTCCTGTGGGCCGCTTGGGCGTTTGCCGCAGCGATTATGGCGGGATTGTTGTGGAACGCTAGCGCGTCAAGCAATCGTCCAAGTCAGGGGGCCAGCGAGAATGCAGATCAGGAGCTGATGAAATGAGAGCGATCATCATCGGAGCTGGACGGGGAAGCCGATTGATGCCCACCACGGCCGACACGCCCAAATGCTTTGCTGATGTTGCTGGCCAGCGACTGCTGGACTGGGCCGTCAGTGCGTTTCGTGAGAACGATATTACGGACATCGTCTTTATCGGTGGCTACCGGATTGAATCGGTTCGCCGCGCCTACCCGGAGTTTACGTTTCGACACAATACGCAGTGGGCTACGAACAATATTCTCGCCTCGCTGCTGTACGCCGAAGACCTCATGGATGAGCCGTTCGTTTGTTGTTATTCAGACATCCTCTTTACGTCAAAGATCGTGAGTGCTCTGCTTGGCAACGGCGATGACATCGCGCTGGGTGTCGACACCCGGTGGCTGACTCGATACGAACATCGATCTGAACATCCGAGTGATGATGCTGAGAAAGTGACCGTCACTGACGGCATGGTCACGAGGATTCACCGCGATATTTCCGAGTCGCGCGCTTATGGTGAGTTCATTGGGCTGGCAAAGTTCTCACAATTGGGAGCGGACGCACTGCGCCAGAGTTATCACCGAAGACGCGAAGAATTCGCCGGCCAACCGTATCGGGAGGCGAAAGTCTTCGAAAAAGCTTATTTCATTCATCTCCTGCAGGACATGATTGAGTCGGGGACTGAAATGGCGCACGTGGATACGCCAGGCGGATACATTGAAGTCGATACTCAGCAGGATTTTGAATACGCAAAGCAGTACTGGACAAAGCTGCATCTCGACAAGTGATCAACGTATCAACTCACACGAGTCCGAGGGAAACAAAATGACAGACAGTCTGCTCTTTCCAACCTCCATCATCGGCTCGATGCCGCGCCCGGATTTTGTCAAGGATTTGATTGCTGACGATTGCTCGTATTCCGAAGACGAGTACCAGAGGATGATGGAGTCTGCAGTCCGTTCTGTCGTCGCAATGCAGGAGGCTGCGGGACTCGACGTCGTTTCCGATGGCGAATGGTGGCGCAAGTCGTATATAGGCGTGATCGCGGAACTCGCCCACGGGTTTGAACTGAGTGTCAATCCGGTGGATGGACGACCTTGGACCGTCGTTGTCGATCGACTTGCACCGAAGCAATCTGGATTTATCGCTCAGGAAATATCGTTTTTGAAACAGCTTACCAATCGTCGAATCAAAGCCACTCTGCCCGCCCCGGCGCTGTTGGGCCAACGGATGTGGGACCCCCAGCTGTCATCCCGCGCGTATCCAACACGCGAAGACTTCATCCGAGACTGCGTTCCCATCCTGCGACGCGAGATCGAACTACTCGGTGAACAAGGTGTTTCGATCATCCAAATTGACGACCCGCATCTCTGTCTGTTTGTCGACCCGGAAGTTCGGGCGGGATACGATGATCCGGATCAGGCGGCCGATTTTGCGGTCGACATGGACAACCAGGTCGTTGCCGGATTTCGCGATGTCCGCTTGGCCATCCACTTGTGTCGCCGCGCCGGAGCCCGTGCACGTGGTGAAGCCCAGCACCGGGGCAGCTACGAGCCGATCATGCCGCAACTGAAGCGATTGAATGTTGGTCACATTACGATGGAGTTCACGACGCCCGGTTCGGGCGAGATGTCAGTACTGCGCGAGCTGAAAGATGACGTGGAAATCGGCTTGGGCTGTGTGAGCACGCTTCCAGGTGAAGTCGACTCGGTAGAGACGATTGTTGCCCGCGTCGAACAGGCGCTAGAAAACGTCGCTCCGCAACGAATCACTTTGAACCCGGAATGCGGCTTCGCTCCCGGCTCGGCAGCCAAAGTCGACATCGACGAGGTCTACACCAAGTTGAAAAACGAAGTCGCGGCGGCGAAATTACTTCGCGAAAAGTACTCGTAGGATCGATTGCAGGTGCTCGCGCCTTGTTCGTGGTTCGAGCAGGATTGGATTCGCCATCCGCGATTGCTTTCTCATCAACCCAGTGCAGGAATTCACGAACGAGCGTTCTCTCAACTGCGTCAACGCCGACGCGGCCCTCCCACGCATTCCACTTGGCGACAGTGGATCTGTACTCCTTCCTTCAAAATATTCCGAAAATGGTGGAAACCGTTGCGAAGCGGTCGAGCTAACTCGCTGAAGTCGATGCATCTTCGGCGAGTTCCAGAATCGCGAAGCGATGGTAGGCGTTAGCCTCGGACGCGAGTCCGAGGTCAAAATAGCCAAAACACATTGAGTCGCGCAGCGACGACAGGAACTACGCGACGATCTCTTCTGCAAAGACGTATCGCTCATCGAACTGCCCCTGTCGTCGCTCCGCGACTTCCGCAATCAACGAAATCCCCACATGGGACTTGCGTCCCATGCTATAGCATATCGTTGCTTCGCAACTGCTTATCGTAAAAGACACAAACTCGCGTCGGGTGTGCCAAGAAAGCTTGGGAAGGAGGAATGAGATGTAAACAACAACTTTGAAATCCTTCATCGGAACCTTGCGGGTGAGAATCCCGTCCAGTAGAGCCTGACTAGCAACTGGAAGCGAGTCTTGCGTGGTGTCGGGTGACCGGCCCTGCGAAGCGTAGACAGCGAGTCCGAAAGCCATGCTATTGAGCGTCGAAAGAGTGGATCGTGGGAGCCTCTGCCTTCCGATGACCAGGGGCCACGCTGCAGCACTTTATGGTCTGGTGCAAGCAGTCCTGCCGGCGTCAGTTGGAACATGGCAAACGGAGAATTGAGGTTCCCCAGGAACTTGGGAGATCCTGTTGTCTCCTCAGCGAAATCCCGGACGGAGATACCGGGTCAACAACTCCAGGCCTTGGCGGCTCACTCGTCCGCCAAGGAGCGAAAACAACGAGTGAACGTTGAGGTATCGCCAAGCGAAGGAAACGAAGTGCGGCGAGATGGACAGCAGGAAGTCATAGCGTCTTGATAGTACTGATGAAGCTGGCGAACTTCACCCCGTTGGAGCCAGTGGAGGGAAGCGAGACGTCGAATCATGGAACCGTTTTTGAGAAACACGACGAATGCCTCGAAATTCGAATACCGTGTCCACGAAACAGGAACGGATAGCAACGTTGGCGAAGCAGTCACCCGAGATGGCTTTCACTTCGCTCGCCTATCTGATGGACATCGATTGGTTAAAGGAAGCGTATAGACGTACTCGCAAGGACGGCGCAGTTGGCGTGGATGGAGTGACCGCGGAAGAATACGAACAGGATCTGGAGGGCAACCTCCGGAGCCTGCTCGACCGCGCGAAGTCTGGCACGTACAAGGCGCCTCCCGTGCGGCGTGTGCATATTCCCAAAGGCGGCTCTACTACTGAGACTCGTCCGCTCGGAATTCCCACTCTTGAGGACAAATGTCTTCAGCGTGCGGTGGTTATGCTGCTGGAACCGATTTACGAACAGGACTTCTTGGACTGCTCGTACGGCTTCCGGCCTGGCCAATCAGCACACGATGCGCTTGCATCGCTTCGTGACCAAACGATGCGCTGTCGGCCTAAGGGCGGCACAGTTTTGGAAGTCGATGTCCAGAAGTTTTTCGATAATCTGGATCACTCGCATCTCCGGCAGTTTCTTCGACTGAGGGTGCGTGATGGCGTGTTGCGACGTCTGATCGACAAGTGGCTCAAAGCGGGCGTGATGGAAGATGGTAACGTGAGTTACCCAGACTCCGGGTCGCCCCAAGGTGGTGTGATTTCACCTTTGATTTCGAACGTGTTTTTGCACTACGTGCTGGACCTGTGGTTCGAGAATGAAGTGAAACCGCGTCTTGCCGGTCCTGCCTTCCTCATCCGCTACGCGGATGATTTCACGATTGGGTTTCGCGATCAGCGTGACGCCGAACGTGTCATGGAAGTCATCCCGAAGCGATTTGGCAAATACGGTTTAACCGTCCATCCCACCAAGACGAAAATGATTCGGTTCCGCCCCCCTTCGTCTCGGACGAAGGACGACAATGGTCCGGATGATCGACCTGGTACGTTTGACTTTCTTGGCTTCACCCACTACTGGGCTGTGTCCTTGAAAGGCTACTGGGTGGTGAAGGTCAAGACCGCAGCCGATCGCTTTACTCGGGCTGTACGCAGCATCGACAAGTGGTGCCACGACAATCGTCACTTGCCGCTGGCTGAACAGCAACACAAGCTGAACCAGAAGCTACGTGGACACTATGGGTATTACGGGGTCACGGGTAATTCGGATGCGATGAAACGTTTCCACCACGAAGTCGAGAATCGGTGGCGTAAGTGGCTTAATCGCCGCAACGGCCGCCGCGCGATGCACTGGAGGAGATTCTGTTCTTTGCTCCGCCGTTACCCGCTTACTCCGGCTCGTGCTCTGCGTTCACAGCTTCTTCGCGCAGCAAAGCCGTGATTTGAGGAACCGTATGCGCTAATGCGCGCACGTACGGATCTGTGGGAGCCCTGGGTGAGCAATCACCCAGGGCCACCCGATTTGGACAAACACGTGCGAGTTCTCTTTCGATCTAACTCACCGAGGTCTTGTTCACCGATGCGTGTTGTCGCGTCATATCGTTGCTTCGCAACTTGCTCATCGCAAAGGGCAAACTCGCGTCGGCTGGACATGTCTGGAGCAGGTCTTCGACACCCTGCGGGTTCGAACGGGTAGCCGAAATTGATTACCGTTTGTGACCACTTCGTGGTCAGTCGTTAGAATATTGCCTCTTCGATTTGCCTTGACATAGGATTTTCCATGAAGACTCCACTGCTGCTGCGTTGCGTTTTGCTGTTGTTGTTGATGATCAGTTGCTTTGGCTCGGCCTTTGCCCAGGATGGGGTGCGGCGGTTTTTGTATGTTGCCGAACCGGGGATTCGGAATTACACGCAGTATGGCGGACATGGTGTGATCGTGTTCGACATCGACAACGATTACCAGTTTGTTCGGCGCATTGCGTTCGAGGGACTGGCGGGCGATGGAACGCCTGCCAACGTGAAAGGGATCTGCGGTAACGCCGCCACGGGCAGGCTGTACGTTAGCACGAAGATCCATTTGATCTGCATCGACTTGAAGACGGACCAGGTGCTCTGGGAACGAAAGTATCCGAATGGTTGTGATCGAATGTCGATGTCGCCCGATGGAAAAGTGATCTATCAACCGAGCTTCGAGAAAGACAATTGGTACGTGCTAGACGCCGGCAGCGGTGACATCATCGCTGAATTGCATCCGAGGTCGCGCGCTCACAATACCGTCTATGGAATTGATGGGAGTCGAGTCTACATGGCTGGATTGGCCTCGCCGGTGTTGAGCATTGCCGATACCAGCACCCACAAGATCACGGCGACCTGCGGTCCGTTTGCTCACAGCATCAGACCGTTTACCGTCAATGGCTCGCAAACGCTGTGCTTTGTGAACGTCAACAAACTGCTCGGCTTCGAAGTCGGCGATTTGAAGACAGGAAAGAAACTTCATCGCGTCGAAGTAGCAGGTTTCCAGCAGGGACCCGTCAAGCGTCATGGCTGTCCTAGTCACGGAATCGCAATGACGCCTGACGAAACGGAGATCTGGGTCACCGATGGACACAACGAGCACTTGCACATTTTCGATGTGACCGTCATGCCGCCGAAACAAATCCAAAGCGTCAAGGTCCGTGAACAACCGGGTTGGATCACTTTCAGCATCGACGGCAAAACGTGTTGGCCGTCGACGGGAGACGTGATTGATACAAAATCACGCCAGATCACTCATACGTTGACCGACGAAGAAGGTCGGATGGTGATGAGTGAGAAGCTGCTGGAGGTGCAAATGCGCGGCGATGAGATTGTCGCCGTTGGCGACCAATTTGGCCGGGGAATGAAGCCGTAAAGCTCAGGGGGGAATTCGAAGACGCGGGAAATTTTCCGGCTTTTTGCCGAAATAGAATGGGTTTTCCGTTAACCATTCCCCCAAAAACGGCATTTTCCTGCATGGACCATTCTTCCGGCGATCATCGCGAGTCTCAGTTTGTCGCTCAGCTGACCGAATGTCAGTTGCCGCTGTTGCTGTACGTCCGATCATTGCTGCCCGGCGATGCGGCGGCGGCCGACGTGGCGCAGCAGGCGAACGCGAAAATCTGGGAGAAACGGGAGGATTTTCAGATTGGAACCAACTTCAAGGCGTGGGCGTTCAGTATCGCTCGTTTTGAAGTGTTGAACTATCGGAAACAGCAGGCTCGCGATAGCCGCTTGGTGTTTAGTGACGAGCTGCAGCAGACGATCGCTGACGAGCTGATGGAATCTTGCGACGACCTTCAGCAGCGGCACGAGGCGCTGCGGAGTTGTCTGGGAGAATTGCGATCGAAGGATCGCGAGTTATTGCTGCGGCGTTATTCGGGTCGCGGCACGCTTTCGCAATACGCGGCCGAGATTGGCAGGAGCGCTGGCGGGTTGAAGGTGACGTTGCATCGATTGCGATCTTCGCTGCTGGCCTGCATTCAGCGGCGGTTGAACGTTTCGGAGGGGCCCGCATGACACCTCAGAGCCGGAAACAGCTGATCGATTCGCTTGCCGACGGTGATGTTTCGGATGCGGATTTTCTGAAGGCCGAAGCGGAATTGTCGGTCGACCCGCAGCTGCGCCGCGAGTACTACGATCGCGTGATTCTTTCGATGTTGTTGCAAGCCGAGGCCGATTCGGCGGAGGATGCCTCGGTGGCCCGGCCGCCGGCGGCGGAGAGTCTGTCCTGGCGATCGCGATGGACGTTGATCGGGATGGCGATCGCGACAGCGGCATCGATCCTGGCCTTGGTGTTTCTGCTGGCTTCGTCGGGAGACCCGCAAGTTGCCTCGGTGCCGCGAACTTCCGAAGACGAGGAACTGGCCAGCGGGTTCGCGGTCGTCAGTGGCCAATCCGACGTCGTTTGGCAAAGTGGCATGGCCCTTTCCAGCGGCAGCCTGGTGCCTGCCGGAGAGCTGCACCTGCAGTCGGGCATTGTGCAATTGGAATTGTTCAGCGGCGTGCAATTGGTCGTCGAAGGCGAAGCCAAGTTTTCGGTCTTGTCGCCGATGGAAGTGCGAGTGGCGCTGGGTAAAGTTCGAGCCCAAGTCCCGGAACCGGCAATCGGATTTCGGATTCGTACGCAGGCGGGAGAAGTGGTCGATTTGGGTACCGATTTTGCCGTCGATGTCTCCGAGGAACGATCGGAAGTTCACGTCTTGGAGGGAGAAGTTCAGTGGCAACCGACCGGTGCGCGACCGAAAAAAATGGAACAAGGCAACGCGGTTGCTGCATCGGCCGATGGTGATTTGATCGAGCTTGATCGGGCGTCGGGCGAGTTCGTGGGACCCGATGAGTTGCATCGGCGGCTGCAAGCTGACCAGGAAGCGAAGCAGGTTTCCTGGAAAGAACATGTTGCCGATGTGTGTCGTGATCCACGGCTGGTCGCTTACTACCAGATCGGTTTGAGCGATCGGCGGGCACGACTTTTGAGAAACCGGGCAGTCAGTGGGAAAACTTTGGCGGGCGAGGGAGCGGTGGTTGCCGCGGTTCGAGCTCCGGACCGTTGGGGCAACCCGCAAGGTGCTTTGGACTTCAGTCCCACCGGCAGCCGAGTTCGGCTGACCGTTCCCGGCGTGCATCAATCGCTGACGTTGTTGTGTTGGGTCAGGATCAACAGTCTGGACCGCTGGTACAACTCACTCTTCTTGACCGACGGGCATGAAAAGGGAGAGCCGCATTGGCAGATCATGGACGACGGGCGGCTTTTCTTTTCGGTGAAGAAAAATGATGTTTGGGACGCTTCCAAAGGCGAAAAAGACAAACACATTTACTTCTCGCCGCCGCTGCAGATCAGTTCGCTGCGCGGACAGTGGCTGATGATCGCGACGGTTTACGATGTGCCCAAGCGGAAGGTCACTCATTACTTCAATGGGGACATTCTGAGCGAAGAATCGATTCCGGCCGAATACCTGGTTGATCGGGTTCGGATCGGTGACGCTTCGCTTTGTAACTGGGGTTTGCCCGAACGGGATGAACCTCGATTCGCAGTTCGAAATTTGAATGGCAGCATGGATGAGTTCGCGCTTTTCAGTGCTGCTTTGTCATCAGCAGAAATCAAGGACTTGTACGAGCATGGTAAGCCGTAGTCGTTCGCTCATCGCTGTCGCGCTTTTGGTCGTTACATCGTCGTCACTGCTTGGTGCCGACGACGCGGCCGAGCGTGATTTCACTCTAAAAGTCCTTCCGCTGTTGAAGGCGAAGTGTGTGGGGTGTCATGGCGAAGATGCCGAAGACATCAAGGGTGAATACGACGTCCGCAGCCGCGAGGCGTTGTTGGCTGGTGGCGAATCGGGCGAACCGTCGATCGTGCCGGGCAAACCGGACGAAAGCCCGCTGTTTGCCGCGGTGAATTGGGAAGGAATGGAGATGCCGCCCAAGGAGAACGATCGCCTGACCGCCGAACAGATCGAGGTTCTTCGTAGCTGGATCGAAGCGGGGGCTCCCTGGCCCGACGAAAAAACGCAGCAGGCGCATCGCGATGCGGCTCGTCGCGAAAAAGAGAATCAGGAAGGCATGTTGGTTGCCACCAGCGGCGGAACGTCCGAAGAATGGACCTACCGCCGGTACGCCCGCGAAGACCTGTGGGCATTTCGACCGCTGCTGTCCAAGTCGGAGCTGTTCGATTCGGGCGCCGAACCCGATGGTGCGGTTGACTTCTTTGTCAATCGGCGTCTGCAGCAAGCCGGTGTGAATCCTGCGCCGCCTGCTGATCCGCGTGATTTGATTCGGCGTGCGACGTTCGATTTGATTGGGCTGCCTCCTACACCTGAAGAAGTGAACGAATTCATCGCGGCTTGGAAGCACGACCGCACCGCCGCTTGGGCCGGCCTGATTGATCGCCTGCTGGAAAGTCCTCATTACGGTGAACGTTGGGGGCAACACTGGTTGGACGTTTCTCGTTATGCCGATACCGGCGGGATGTCCAACGACTTCGAGCGATCGAACATGTGGCGATATCGCGACTATGTCATTCGGTCGTTCAATCAAGACAAACCGTACAACCAGTTTGTGGTCGAGCAGCTGGCGGGTGACGAATTGGCGGATCAATCCGTTCGGCAGCGCATCGGCGGCGAAGCGAAAGTGGTTCAAGCCCAGTTGAAAGGAAACTACAACCAGGAAGAAGCGGAATGGATCGTCGCAACCGGGTTCCTGCGGATGGGACCCTGGGACAACGCGATGGTCGAAACCGACGAGGCGCGTCAGATGTATCTGGATGACGTCGTCAACGTGGTCGGCCAAACGTTCCTGTCGACCACCATGCGGTGCGTGAAATGCCACGACCACAAGTTCGATCCGATTCCCACTCGAGATTACTACCGGCTTTACGCGGCGTTTTCGGCGACTCAGATGGCCGAGCGTAAAGTGCCGTTTCTGAATTCTGAAAACATGGACGGCATGGAAGAGGGCAAGAAGCACGTTCAACGAATGCTTGATTTTGCAGTGGCTGAAAAGAACAAGTTGGTCGACAAGCGAGAAACGGCGGCCAAAAAGTGGTTTGAAGAACACGACTTACCCTACAAGAACGCAAATCAGCGCCAGAACTTGCCGGACGAACAGAAGCCACCGCGGCACGTCGGACTTGACTATGTCGACGAAGGTCAATTGAAGGTTCGCGAGCAGGATGAATGGATTTGGACGCGGCGGTTGGAACGTTATCAGCCGATGGCACAAAGCGTTTACAACTCGGCCAACGCCGCATTGGCCTGGAACGGAGCCCGCAAACTGAGGATCGATCAGAAGGCGGACCGTTCCAAGCTGCCCGAATCGTTCGTGTTGCTGGGCGGCGCGCTGACGGCGCCTGGCGATGCCGTGGGTCCTGGCGTGCTGAGTGCCACGGGCTTGACGGTCGATTCCCAGGCGGATGATCCTTACCTGCTTCCTGATGCGGTTCAGGGACGGCGGCTCGCCCTGGCAAATTGGATCGCCGATTCGGCCAATCCGCTGACCGCGCGATCGATCTGCAATCGCATTTGGCAACATCACTTCGGCCGCGGGATCGCGAAAAACGCCAACAACTTCGGCGCCAAGGGGGCCAAGCCGACTCATCCCGGTCTGCTCGATTACCTGGCGGCCGATTTTGTGCAACACGGTTGGAAGATCAAGCGGATGCACCGCCTGATCATGATGTCGGACGCCTACCAGCGGGCCAGCCAACACCCTGATCGTCAGAAGCTACAGACCGACGATCCCAACAATGATCTGCTGGCCTATTTTCCGAAGCAGCGAATGACGGCTGAGGATTTGCGCGACGCGATGCTGGCGGTCACTGGCGAGTTGAATCGAGCGGTTGGCGGATTGCCCGTCATGCCCGAAATCAATATGGAAGTGGCACTTCAGCCACGGATGATTCAATTCTCTCTGGCACCGGCCTACCAACCCTCGCCGACTCCCCAGCAGCGCAATCGCCGCACGATCTATGCTTATCGGGTGCGCGGGCAAGCCGATCCGTTTTTGGAATTGTTCAATCAGCCCAATCCCAACGAATCTTGCGAACTGCGCGACGCTGCCGCCGTTACTCCGCAAGCCTTCACCTTACTGAACAGCGACGTGGTCACCGACCGTTCCATCGCGATGGCTCTGAGGCTTCAAGAGGAAGCGTCGACGATTCAGCAGCAGATTGAGCGGGCGTTTGAGTTGGCGCTGGGACGCGGGCCGACAAAAACGGAACGAGATCGGATGGTTCGCTACGTGACCGACATGCGGCAGTACTACAAAAATGCCAACGTTCAACCCGCGACGTATCCAACGGAAATCACTCGATCGCTGGTCGAAGAATTTTCGGGCAAGGTGTTTGAGTACCAGGAAATTCTACCTGTGTTTGAAGACTACCAGGCCGACAAAAAGGCGGCCGATGTTTCACCAGGCATCCGGGCGCTGGCCGACATGTGCCTGTTGGTGTTGAACACGAACGAGTTCATGTACCGCAAATAGATACAAGACAATAGGACGGGCTTTCCGCCCCCACCCATCCGCTCACTCCAGCATGGAGTCCCCTGTGATGCAATCTCCGATGAACGATTCGCGGCGCCGATTTCTTTATGGTCTTGGCGCGTCGCTTGGTTCGGTCGCTTTTTCCTCGTTGATGGCCGATGAATTGGCGCCGCTGGCGGTCAAGTCCGCGATGCATCGCGCCAAAGCCAAACGAGTGATCATGTTGTTCATGGAAGGCGGTCCGGGCCAAATGGATACGTTTGATCCGAAGCCCGAATTGACTCGGCTGCACAAGTCAGAATCGAAACTGACCGGCGGGCAGGAGAAGGGATTCAAGTTCTTTGTCGGCAGCCCGTTCAAGTTCCGCAAAGTCGGGCAGTCGGGAATCGAGATGTGCGATCAGTGGGTGCACCTGGCCGATCCGGAGGTGGCCGATGAGCTATGCAATTATCGCGGTTGTCAGGCCGAGTCGTTGAATCACCCCGAAGCGTTGTTTCACATGAACACCGGCAGCCGGCTTGGCGGTGACCCTGCGGTCGGTTCTTGGGTCACTTATGGGCTGGGAACGGAAAATCAGAACTTGCCCGGCTTCGTCGTGATGACGGAACTGGCATACCCGCAAGGCGGAGCGACCAACTGGAGCAACGGTTTTTTGCCGGCGCATTACCAGGGCACCCGTCTGCGTCCAGAAGGATCACCGCTGCTGGACCTCGCCTCGCAACTCTACAAGTCTCGCCAACACCAACGACGGGCGCTGGATGAATTGGCGTTCTTGAATCAAGCCCACCTCGAATCGCTCTCAGGGGAAGACGATGATCTGGCCGCGCGCATGCAGAGCTACGAACTCGCTTACCGGATGCAAACCGAAGTGCCGGGCGTGATCGACTTGTCCAAAGAATCGCAGCAAACGTTGGACATGTACGGACTGGATGATCCGGAAACTGAAACGTTTGGCCGACAATGCATCATGGCTCGGCGTTTGGCCGAAAGCGGAGTCCGCTTCGTGCAGATCTTTAGCGGCGGGTGGGACAGCCACGACTATCTGAAGCGGGGCCATTCGTCCCGCATTCGCAGCGTCGATAAACCGATCGCCGCATTGATCAAAGACTTGAAACGGCGCGGGATGTTGGAAGATACGCTGGTCATTTGGACTGGTGAGTTTGGGCGTACACCCGATAACAACAAACGCGGTGGTGTTTATTCGCTTGGTCGCGGGCACAACAACAAGGCGATGACGATGTTGATGGCCGGCGGTGGCGTCAAGCCGGGAGCGATGGTCGGAGCGACCGACGAACTTGGGTCAACGGCGGTCGAATGTGTGCATCCGATTCGCGATCTGCACGTCACGTTGTTGCATCTATTGGGGTTGGATGACAACAAGCTGACCTACTTCCATGGCGGCAGGTTCAAGCAACTGAGCCAATTCGGTGGCGAAGTGATCAACGAACTGATCGCTTAGTTCAAGTTCGCAGTTTTTTGGAGTGCAGTGACTGTGTCAGTCGGGCTTCCTTCTTACGCACCGAAGGTGCAGTCGTTTGCTTAGCCCAGGGCGAGGTTTTGCGAGTCTTGCGAGCAATACCACTGCCCTGGGACCACATAGGCAGAGCAACTCGGTCCCCGCTCCCTGCGAGCATGGCGGCTTTGCCGCCATGCTCGCAGGGAGCGGGGAGATGAGAGGCGGTCGCTGACCCAGGGCAGCGTCAGCGCTCGTAAAACTCGCGTTGCCTCGCCCTGGGCTAAGCAACGTGCTGGACCTTTGGCCCGAAGAACGAATCCTGGTCACTTCACCGATTTCCGTGCTCGGACAGTTTCATCCGATGTGCACCCGCTCAGGCCGAATGCCTGTTGATCCTGCTCCTCGTACTCGCAACAAAATGCCGCGAGGAACTGCCACTAAAATCCGAGCAGAACCACTTGCGGGACGATATTGAATTCACTCCTATTGCTGTTTGAGGCGTAAATGTAGGAGTGCCGAAAGTCTTGGCGACTTTCGCTACTTTGTCAGGTGGTCTGCTGATACTCGGCCAGCTGATTCATGGAATCTTTCAGTTGTCCGTACAACTGTTGGTAGACGGGAAACAGCCGATTGTAATTCTTGACTGCTCGTCGATCGGGTGGTGTTTCGTCGGCGACTTGAATCGTTGCTTTGCAGGCAGATTCGATCGACCGGTAAGCACCGTCGCCGACGGCGGCCAGCAGGGCGACACCGAACGCAGGGCCTTGTTCCACTTCCAGGGTGGTGATTTTTTTGCCGAAGACGTCGGCTTGCATCTGCCGCCACATCGGGTTCTTGCTGCCGCCGCCGGAGGCACGGATTTGGCGAACGGGGACTCCCAGCGACTGAATGATATCGAGGCTGTCTCGCAATGCGAACGTGATTCCCTCCATCACGCTGCGCGTCAGGTGTCCGCGCGAATGGGTCAAGTTCATTCCCACAAACGAACCTCTAGCGTTGGGGTCGGCGTGAGGCGTACGTTCGCCGTTGAGATAGGGCAGAAAGAGCAACCCGTCGCTACCTGCGGCGACGGATTGGGCTTCGGCGGTGGCGGCATCGTAACGGTTTTTCTCGCTGAATCCGGACAGACCCTGCAAGACCGACTCGACCCACCACTGCAAGGATCCACCGCTGGTCAGGTTCACGCCCATCATGTGCCACTTGCCATTGACGGCATGGCAAAACGTGTGCAGCCGGCCGGAGGCGTCATACTGTGGCTGGTCGCTATGCACGAACATCACGCCGCTGGTGCCGATCGAAGTGCTGAGCACTCCTTTCTTGACGACGCCGTTGCCGAGGGCGCCGGCGGCGCAATCGCCCGCTCCGCCGACGACTTTGCAATCGACCGACAGTCCCAGTGTTTTTGCCGCTGCCGGTGTCAACGTCCCGGTCACCTCGTCGCTTTCCACCACACGCGGCAGCAGGTCGAGATCGATGTCGAGTTTGCCGAGCAGTTTTTTGGACCAGTTTCGTCGCACCACGTCCAACAACAGTGTGCCACTTGCATCGCTGACTTCGGTAACGTAGTCGCCCGTCAAGCGGCGACGAATGTCATCCTTGGGAAGCAGGACTTTGGCCAGCCGATCGTAGTTGCGTTTTTCTTTGTTTCGCAGCCACAAAATCTTGGGAGCCTGGAAACCGGTCAGTGCCGGGTTGGCGACCATCTTGATCAGCGACTTTCGGCCGCCGGCAGCCGCGGTGATTTCGTCGCACTCGGCCGCTGTTCGTTGATCGTTCCACAACAGTGCGTTGCGGATCACCTTGTCATTTTTGTCAAGAAAAACACTTCCATGCATTTGCCCGCTCAAACCGATCGCGCGAACGTCGGTCGGTTTCAACTTGGCTTTCTTCACCACTGCCCTTACCGTTTTGACGGTGGCTTTCCACCAATCTTCCGGATCTTGTTCGGTCCATCCCGGCTTGGGCTGATGAAGCGGGTATTCGGCGCCAGCTTCGGCTAACAGTTTTCCGCTGGCATCGATCAGAAGAGTCTTGGTTCCGCTGGTTCCGACATCGATTCCCAGGTAGTAACTCATGATGGCTCGCTGCGCGATCTTGGGGTTTCTTGAACAGATTTTAACGGCTGCCTGATCGAACTGGCGATCACTATAGTGCGTACATCGCGCTAGCACAGGATGTCGACCACGACAAAATCGACCGACGCGGAGCACTCAGCTATTTCCACGATCAGAACCAAAGTACCCCGACGATTGCAAGCCGAACGATGCAACCGGCGGGAGGCCCTGGTGGCAGGGGCAATGATGTTTTCGTCGCTCGGTGTCGGGTGTCGGCAATCGGAACCGCAGCCGGTGGCTAGCCAACCGGCAAGGACCGATGTTCCTCTTCGTGTTGTCTTGTGCGGGACACCGGCCGATCAGCAGGCAATTTCGCGAGCCTGGGCGTCGGTGAATTCATTGCCGCTGGACATCAAACTGATTCCTATCAGGCGGCAGGAAGGGGCCGGATGGATGGGCCAGATGGTTCAGGCGGCTGAAAAGAGCGACGTGATCATCTACCCGCTGTTGGCGGTGGCGGAGTTGACCGGCGGCGAATTGCTGACCGCACTATCGGACGACGAAGTCGAGCTGGCACAGAACAACGGCGGTCCTTTTCTTGCTGCGCTCCGCAGCGGAGTATCGAGATTTGGCGGCCGCAACACCGGTGCGCCACTTGGCGCGTTGCAACCAGCTGTGATTTCGGCCGACGAGATTCCCGGAATGGAAACGTGGAGTGACTATGACAAGTGGGTCGGTTCGCTTGGGGGTGTTGCTGCCGAACCGCTTGCCGACGGCTGGGCAGCGGCGATGTTTTTGTGGAGGGCCGCGTCGACGTTGCAGGGGGCGTGGCTCTTTGACCAGGATCTCGATCCGCAAATCGATAACCAGTACTACCAAGACACACTTGCCCAGATGGCGCAGACTGCGAAACGCTACCAGCTTTCAAGAAGTTCGCCGGAGCAAATCTGGGCCGAATTGAAATCGGGATCTCTCCGCGGTGGGCTCTCGTTTGTCGTTGGCGAGGATACGTCGGATAGTGAATTCAACTTTGCCACCCCGCCGGCAACTGAACTGTCGCGTTTGCTGATCGACCCTTTTTCTCCCGTTATCTCCCTGTCGGCTCATTGCCGGCAGTCCGCGGCGTCCAAGCAATTCATTCGCTGGATTTCTGGTGGTGAAGGAAGCGACAGTGTGCGGCGAGAGGTGATGGGGATGACACCGAGTCGTAATACCGGCGATGCAGAGGAAGGTGTGCGGTCGTCGGCCACAAGCGGCTATGACCGTTGGTTGCAAGAACGGCTGATGTCACCGAACACGTTGCCCACGTTGCAACTGTTGGCTGCGGACGAGTACTACCGTGTGCTCGATCAGCAGGTGGTGCGATGTTTGCAGGGAAAGGCGGCGCCGGCTCAGGTGCTGGGTGAGGTCAAGAAAGCCTGGCAACAGTTGCATCAACGCGTCGGTTTAGAAAAACAGCAACGGGCCTGGCGCAGAGCGCAAGGAATGTCGGCGTGACGATGGAATGCCGGCGAGCTCTCCGAGCTCGCTTCGTGCACGGCAATTCGTTGCGAGCTCGGAGAGCACGCCGACAGAAAAAGGCTCGATTCTCCGGGATCACTCCTCGCCGTCTTTTTCTTCGGCGGGTGTTTCCTCATCGGCAGCCGATTCTTCGCTGACCTTTTCGTCCTCGATCTTTTCGTCTTCGACCTCGGCTTTCGGCTGATCGTCGTCAAACGCGGGTCGTTCTGCTTTGCGTTTGACCCGATCGTTCTTGCCGACCAATTCCAAGATCGCTCGCTCACCCGCGTCACCCAGGCGCGGTGTGGCCAATCGCAAAACGCGGGTGTAGCCGCCGGGGCGATCGGCGTAACGTTCGGCGATGGTGTCGAACAAAATCTTGGCGGCTTCCTTGTCACCAATCAATTGAATCACTCGTCGCCGAGCCGCCACGACGGGTGCGCGGGCGTCGGCCCACTTTCGCCAATCGTCGCTCTGCCGCCACTTCTTCCAGGCATCGGTGCCCCGGTCGGCCGATGGTTCCAATTGTCGAGCCGCTTCGGCAGCCGGCAGTGATTTCTTGGCAATGGTGATGCACTTTTCGACCAAGGGGCGTACTTCCTTGGCCTTGTGCAGCGTGGTGGTGATACGACCGGGCACCTTGGGAGCATTGTCATCGTAAGTCGCATCGCGCTCGGTCAAAAACAGAGCGCTGGCGAGATTTTTCAGCATCGCCTTGCGGTGGCTCGGGCTTCGTCCGAGCGTGCGGCCTCGTCGTCGGTGGCGCATGGCGGTGGGTCCGTCGAGTCGAAAGTGAAAGGAAATGAATCGCGCGTTCCAATCCATACCGGCTCAAAAGAGCGGCTGATTGGGGACTCGCATACCGAGGTGTAATCCGTATTGGGACAGTTTTTCACGCACTTCGTTGAGCGTGGTGTCGCCGAAGTTTCGTACTTCCAGCAACTGGTCTTCGGTTCGCTGTACCAGGTCGCGGACCGTTTGAATGTTTTCGCTTTCCAAGCAATTGTTGGCTCGCACCGACAACCGCAGTTCGGCAAGCGTCATGTTCAGCTTGGCTTCCAGTTGGGCTTCGGGTGAACCGGCACCACCGCGCGCGGCCGAGAAGATGCTCGGACCCAGCTCGCGGTACTGAACGAATGGGTTGAGGTGTTTGCGAAGGATTTTGGCCGATTCCACCAACGCCATTTCGGGGTTGATCGATCCGTCGGTCCAAATTTCCAGGTTCAGCTTGTCGAAGTTGGTTTTCTGGCCGACCCGGGTCTCTTCGACGTCATAGCGAACCCGCGTGATCGGGCTGAACACGGCGTCGATGGGAATGATGCCGATTTCGTGATCGACACTGCTGTGTTCGGTGCTGGGAACGTAACCGCGGCCGTTTTCGACCACCATTTCCATCATGAACGGCACATCATCGGTCAAGGTGGCGATGACGTGATCCTTGTTGATGATTTCGACATCCGAATCGGTTTGCACGTCCGCACCGGTGATCACGCCCGCCTGGTCACGTTCGACCGCGATCACCCGCGTTGCTTCGCTGTGATTGCGTACGACCAGGCTTTTGACATTCAAGACCACTTGAGTGACGTCTTCCAGGACGCCAGGAATCGTCGTGAATTCGTGCTGGGCCCCGCGAATTTTGATCTGGGTGACCGCGCTTCCCACCAAGCTGCTTAGCAGGACGCGACGCAAGCTGTTGCCGACGCTGGCACCGAAACCACGTTCGAAAGGTTCAGCAAAAAATTTACCGTAGGTCGACGTGAGCGTATCACGATCGACCTCCAGAGTGCTTGGTAGCTCCATACCACGCCAACGAATATGCATCGTCATGAGACCTCGTTCTGGGTTGCGGAGGTGATGTTTGTGTAGGAAAGGAAGGTCAAAGGCCGCGCGGAGTTTTTTTTGCGCCGCTGCGCCATGGTTGGAATCGATTGCACCGGTTTTCCAAAGGACCTTGCCCGGTGGTTCGACCGATGGAAATTCGTTTCCGGTCCTAAACGCGTCGTTTCTTTCGCGGCCGGCATCCGTTGTGGGGAATGGGAGTGACGTCTTCAATCAACTTGACGTTCAATCCAGCCGATTGCAGGGAGGTGATCGCGCTTTCGCGGCCCGATCCTGGACCCTTCACTCGCACCTCCACATCCCGCATCCCGAACTTGGTCGCCTTTTCGGCAGCCTGCTGGGCGGCGCATTGGCCGGCAAAGGGAGTGCTCTTGCGGCTTCCTTTGAAACCGCTTGTCCCGGCACTTGCCCAGCACAGCGTGTCGCCTTTGGGATCGGTGATGGTGACGGTGGTGTTGTTGAAGGTGGCGTGAATGTGAGCGATACCGCTGCTGACATTCCGCCGGACTCGTTTCTTTTTGTTGGTCTTTGCCACGGCAAAGTCTCTGCTGGTGTGCTAGTTGATCGATGAATGTTTGGAAAGGGACGACTGGCAATCGGCTGATTTAGCGGAGGTCCTTAACGCCCTTCTTGCCGGCGACGGTCTTCCGCGGACCTTTTCGGGTGCGTGCGTTCGTCTTGGTCCGTTGGCCACGGACCGGCAGCCCGACTCGGTGACGAATGCCTCGATAGCACTTCACCTCGCGAAGCCGGCTGATGTTTTGCGTGACTTGGCGACGAAGCGGTCCTTCGACCGTGTAATCGCGTTCCAGCAGTGCCGCGATCCGCCCCAGTTCATCCTCATGGATGTCCTTTGCCGGTCGGGTTGGGTCGATCCCCAGCTTCTCACAGACCTCGCGCGCGGTGTACAAGCCGATGCCGTACAGATAGGTCAGCGAATACTGGATTTGCTTGTCGTTGGGGATATCAACGCCCAGCAGACGGGGCATAACGAGACTCCTAAAATGGTCATCAGCGTGGCGACACAGCCGAAACGGGGCCTGCAAGCGGGGCAGACCCTTCGGGTAAGAATCCCGAAATATAGCGACCGGCCCCCTTTTTGCTCAATGGGGACGTGGCACCATTTTTTCAGGAATTTTGAGTGTCGCACGACCGTCTCGGTCGTGACGGAGGGCAGGGACGGCGGGGACCGCCGCACTATTTTGGGCAAAGCGTTAGGTTTGCGATGTGATTTCGGAGAAATCGCTGACGCCGCGAACCATTCGGAAGAATTCGGTTGGGACGTCATCGCGGGGCGAGGCGGGGATACGGCTCTGTTCGACGACCTCAAAGGGGGTCAAATCGAGCTCCAGCTTGGTGTCCCCTCGGACGCTCGACCAAACCCGCGTGAGCCACAATTGATAGCACTGTGGCAGCAAAAGGCGGTAGATCTCGGCGCCGCCGACGACGTAGGCCGGTTTGTTCTCCGCCAGTTCGATCGCCTGCTGGTGTGAGTCGGCTTTCCGGACGCCTTCGGCCGACCACTGGGGGTTGCGGGTGATGACGACGGTTTGCCGCCCCGGCAGCGGCCGGCCGATCGAATCGTAGGTACGCCGGCCCATGATCAGCACACCACCCATCGTCAGTTTCTTGAATCGACGCAGGTCGCTGCTCAGCCGCCAGGGCATGTCTCCGTCGAGCCCGATCACGCCGTCGGGAGTCATCGCGACGATGGCCGTCAACCGTCGAAAACGGGGCTCAGGCTGCTGATCTGTAGTCAGGGTCGTTTTTTCTGCCACCTCTTTTCCTCATGAGGAACGTTCCCGTTGAGCGATTTCGTATTCGTCGCACGATCGTCTCGGTCGTGACGGGCGGCGGGGACCGCCGCGCTACGTTAGACCGCAACGGGGGCTTTGATGCGAGGATGGGGATCGTAGTCGACCAACTGAAAGTCTTCGAAACGGAAGGCGTCGATCGAATCGGGTTGCGAAAGGATCTTCATCGTCGGAAGCGGTTTGGGGTGCCGCGACAGCTGCTCGCGCGCCTGGTCAAAGTGATTGCGATAAAGATGCAGATCACCAAAGGTGTGCACAAAGTCGCCCGGCTGCAACCCAGTGACCTTGGCCATCATCAGCGTCAGCAGCGCGTAGCTGGCGATGTTGAATGGCACGCCAAGAAACAGATCGGCGCTGCGCTGGTAAAGCTGGCACGACAACCGGCCACTGGCGACGTAGAACTGGAACAGCAAGTGACAGGGGGGCAGTTTCATCTTGTGAACATCGGCCACGTTCCAGGCCGAAACAATCAGCCTTCGCGATTTGGGATTGTCGCGAATCTCTTTTTCCACCGCCGCGATCTGGTCGATCGTGTCACCGCCGGCGGTCTGCCAGGAACGCCATTGGTGTCCGTAAACGGGACCGAGGTTTCCGTCTTGGTCGGCCCATTCATCCCAAATCGATACGCCGTGATCCTGCAGCCATCGAACGTTCGTATCACCTCGTAAGAACCACAGCAATTCGTAGATCACCGATCGAGCATGGACCTCTTTGGTGGTCAGCAGTGGGAAGCCTTCGGAGAGGTCGAAGCGTATCTGTCGGCCGAACAGGCCGCGAGTTCCCACGCCCGTTCGATCGTCTCGGTCGATTCCATGACTGAGTACTTCATCAAGCAGCTGAAGGTAGGTTCGCATGGGCGGGCCCTCGCGGGGAAGGGAGCAAACGGTTTGCTGCGCGGAAGTCTCGGCAATACGTTTACTGGGTCCAGTCGATTGTCCAATGACGGTCACTTGTCATTTGAACGTGCTCGGGCCCGATGCCAAGGCCCCCAGCGAGATTACGGATTTCATCCACCGTCAGTGCCGCGTGTAACGATTGCCGAAACAACTGCCGAGCAAACTCCGACTCGCCTGGGGTGTAGGTCGAGACGAGTTGTTCGGCCGCATCTTCCGAGTTGGGACGCGCTAAGTCGCGGATGAAAATGCGTCCCGGTTTTCTCACCAGCCGCGCGCAGACCTCCAGGCCTTTTTCCGGATGGTCCAGATGATGCAGCAGGCTGTTGCTGATGACCGTGTCGGTCATCGCGTCGTCGAAGTCATCCATCGAAGTGACGTCGGCGTGCTGCAACGTGATTCGGTCGATCATGCCGGCGACGTCGATTTCGACTTTGGCAAGTTCCAGCATTTCGACTTCGGCGTCGATGCCCATCACCGAGACCGAATCAATACGACGACAGAGTTCGATGGGGATCTGTGCCGGACCACAGCCCAGGTCGATCACCTGCTGTCCCACATCACCTGCGGCGATCAAGTCGTCGACGAAGATTCGGTTGACGCCCGAGTGGTCCATTTGTTGGTACTCAAACGCTTCCTGACCAGCGTCGGGCATGGGGGGTTCGGGAGTACGAGGCAAATTCACGAGCGGGCCTCCAACGGATGGATGGGAAGGAAGGCGAGTTTGGGTAAAATGTCCGGCGGGCAGGATTCGTTTTAAGCCAATTGTCGGAGTTTTGAGAGGGACGGGCAACGTTCATCGGCCATCCCCTGTGGTCGGAATTGTGGATGGGATGCGGACTTTGCCGTTAAATTGCGCCTAACTGCTACACTTTGCCCGAATTTCGAATTACAACTTAGACGCCCAAGGTATCCCACCTGACCCACCTTTAAATCGTGAATAGCCTGGGAGGGGTGATTCGTAAGCTGAAGCAACCCTTTCATCCGACTGACTCGATTTCCCGCCTCCAAGGTGCGGTCATCCAACCTCTCGATTCGAGTGCAATCATGGACCGATCAAACACTGAAGCATGGGCGACGGTGACGCCCGCCGATCTGATTCGATCAATCACTCGTCGTCTGCCCTCGGTACTGGCGACGACTCTTGTTGTGACGGCCCTGTTGGCCGCCGTCTTATTTGTTTGGCCCAATCGTTACGCCAGCGATGGGTTGATGTATGTGCGACTGGGCCGCGGCGCCGTATCGCTGGATCCGACGACGTTGCCCTCCAAAGCGATCTCGTTGCAGGAGAGCCGTTCGGCGGAAGTGGTCAGCGTTTCGGAGATGCTCAACAGCCGCGAGGTGGCCGAGCGGACCGTGGAAGCGGTTGGGGTGGAAGAGATCAACCGCCCCCGCAACTGGGTCGACCGCACGATGCTGAGTCTTGCTTCCTTGATTCCCAAAAACGGTTCCGTTTCGGGAATGGAACCGGCTCAATATGCCGCCCAACTGGCGAAGGAAGAGGCGATCAAGCGAGTGACCAAATCGCTGCAAGTCTCGATTCCCAAAAACGGCTACACGGTAGCGGTAGCGGCTCGCCAATCCGATCCGGTTTTGGCCCGCGAGATCGTTCAGTCGGTCATGAACCAGTACCAGGACTATCACGTCGAAGCGCATCGCTCTCGCGGCTCGCTCGATTTCTTCGAGCAACAGATTGCCAAGAGCCAGCAGGCTGCGGTTGATGCTCGCCGCGAGCTTCAGACGGCGCGGAACGAATTGGGGTGGCTCAGTGTCGAGTCGGCCGAAACGACTTTGCGCGAACGAATCGTGAACTTGGAACTTGCTTTGGACGATGCCGAAAGCAACCTTGCTGATTCCGAAAGCC
Source organism: Rubripirellula sp. (assembly GCA_965222745.1). Classification (GTDB taxonomy): domain Bacteria; phylum Planctomycetota; class Planctomycetia; order Pirellulales; family Pirellulaceae; genus CBDCUW01. The sequence continues at coordinate 1,795,756 of CBDCUW010000005.1, read as the reverse complement.
TGGTCCTGGCGCTTGGGCAGCGATTGGAAGAGGTCAGTGAATGGATTCCGATGGAGATCACCAAGGGGCTTGCCAACAACGCTAAAGATTCGATGCGAACCGCTCTTTACGGCGAGCAGATGAAGAAGGGCGAAGAACTGGCCAGGGTCACGCCGAACCATCCTCGTTACAACCGCCTGAAAGAGAACCTGGATCAAGGTCACGAGATCGTTCAGCAGGAAGGTACCGATCGCGAGATCACTCGCGAAGCGATCAATCCGGTTCGGCAACAACTGGAAACGCAATATCAGGCGGCGGTCGCCAAGTCGGCGGGATTGAAAAGTCGCCAGCAGTCTTTGGCGGCAAGTCTGCAAGAGGCCGAGGGTGATTTGCGCCGTTTGAACGACGACGCCATCACGCTGTCGAAATTGGCTTGGGCTGCGGACATTGCCGAGAAGAATTATTTGGAACACGCCAAAAGTCTGGAACAGGCGCGGATGGTTCACGAGTTGGACAACGAAAAGATGTCCGACGTTTCGGTGATTCAGAACGCGTCGTTGAATTTAAAGAAGGTCGGGCCGCCCCGGCTGCTGTTGTTGGCGATGGGCAGTTTGTTGGGATTGTCGTTGGGATTGTTGCAGGCCTTGCTACGTGAAACTCCGGTGGCGATCGATACCGCCGCAACGGTTTCTCGACCGCCCAGTATCAAGACAAATGGCGTGCCCGTTCCGCCGTCGCAAGAACCCATTCCGCCATCGCGAGAAGAAAACATTGAGTATTTACCGGCAGCGACCAGCCCGATTTCGGAGCCGTCCTTGCCGCCACGTTAGTTGATCATTGATTTGTGTTTGCGTCCGGATTGGACCGGCGTAGTTTTCCTTAGTTTTACATCTTCGATACCCCGGCAGGGAGCGTGACTGGGTTTCGCAACATGGGGTTGCATCCACATGCTCGGAGCATTGTTTACAGACTGGATAGAACGGGCTCCGGGAATCGGCAAGCGAGATCCGCTGCTGTTGACCACGGCGCAGTTCAATCGCGAGATCGCGCGAGAGAGAATCCGCGCGACTCGCCGGTCGATTCCCTTTTGTCTGATCACTATCGAATTGTCCGGCAGCGAGCATCGACGGCGGCGCGCCAGGATGCTGGTTCGCCTGTTGCATCGCAATGTCCGCATCACCGATCACAAGGGAATGTTGGGACCGTCGAAGTTCGGTTTGCTGTTGGTCGACACACCTGAAATGGGAGGCCGTGCGGCGCTGGACCGGATCACTCAGCTGACCGAGCAGCACAACCTCAAAGCGGTGTTGCATCTTCGTGTGCATGATCCGGAAGGGTTTGATCCCGATGAGGATCCGCCGGAAACAGGTGGCCAGCGTCGCCATAGCGATGCACCTTCGGAACGCTGGAAACGCATCAAAGGGAGCGAAGTGGAGGTTTCTGCCGAAGACCCGCTGGTGCAGCGTTCGGTCTTCCGCATGACGGCCAAGCGGACGATCGATATCGTCGGTGCGAGCGTCGGGTTGGTGTTGACCAGCCCGCTTGTTTTGGCCGGTATGTTGGCCATCAAGTTGACCGATTCCGGACCGGTGGTGTTCAAGCAGACGCGGGAGGGATATCGCGGACAACCGTTCACGATTTACAAGTTGCGGACGATGGTCGTCGATGCCGAGCACGTGCAGGATCATCTCCGAGATCAGAATCATCGCGACGGGCCCGCTTTCAAAATCGCCAAGGACCCGCGGGTCACTCCGGTGGGACATTTCCTTCGCAAGACTTGCATCGACGAACTGCCGCAACTGTGGAATGTATTGAAAGGGGAAATGTCGCTGGTGGGACCCCGGCCGCTTCCCTGGCACGAATCCCGCGCCTGTGCCTCGTGGCATCGCCGTCGTCTGGATGTGCGTCCCGGCCTGACATGTTACTGGCAAGTCAACAAGGCTCGCGCGGAATCCTTTGACGACTGGATGCGTCTGGATCTGCGATACATCGACGAACTCAGTTTCATCCAAGATCTGCGGCTCATCGCACAAACGATCACCGTGCCGATCACTGGACGAGGTAGCGACTAGTGTTGATGACTGAGCAACAACAATCGGCCGGAGCGGTTTCCGGTGGCTCGGAAATCATTGACGCCCGCGTCGTTTTTCTGACTCACTACATTCCGCTTTATCAAGTGCGCGTGTTGCAATCGATCGCTCGATCGGTTCGCGATTTCCACGTCTTGTTGAGCACGCCGATTGAACCCAACCGTGATTTCGTTCCCGATTGGGCCGATTTGAATGTCACGGTCCAGAACACCTGGACGATACGTCAGCAGTGGCGTCATCGGTCGGGCGGATTTGAAGATCCGCTCTACGTTCATTTTCCCTACGACACGACTCGGCGGCTTCGCGCACTGCAGCCCGACGTGGTGATGTCGTTGGAACTGGGGGCGCGATCAGCCGGTGCCGCTCTTTATCGACGACGACATCCCGAAAGCCGGTTGGTGCTGTGTACTTACATGAGCGAGCGTACCGAACAGGGCCGCGGCTGGATGCGGCGCCAATTGCGAAAACGGCTGATCGGCGGCGCCGACGCGCTGACCTACAACGGGCCCTCCTGCCGCCGCTATTTGGAATCGCTGGGTGCCGCGACCGACAAGCTGTATCACCTTCCCTACGCCGCGGATGATCGCACGATATTTCGCGGATCGGTCGATCGCGACGATCTGGATACGCGGAATCGATTCTTGTGTGTCGGGCAGTTGTCCGAGCGCAAAGGTGTGATGCCGCTGCTGCAGCAGATGTCGGAATATTGTCACCGCCGGCCCAACCGGCGAATTCAATTGGCCTTTGCCGGTGATGGTCCGCTGCGCGAAAAGATCGAATCGTACAACGCGCCGGTGAATCTTTCGTTGAACGTGCTGGGGAACGTTCCCGCTGATAAGCTGGCCGACTGCATGGTTCAAAGCGGAACATTGATCGCTCCGACGCTGGCCGATGAATGGATGGTGGTGGTCAACGAGGCGTTGCAAGCCGGATTGCCCGTGCTGGGCAGCGTTCATGCGCAAGCGGTTTCCACGCTCATCCGCGACGGGGTGAACGGTTGGCAGTACGATCCCACCCAGCCCGATTCGCTGTCGCGAGCCCTCGATTGCTATTTCGGTGAAACCTCGCAACAGATCGCCGACATGCGTTGGGCTTGCCGCGATTCGGTTGCCCAGCGAACACCTTCCTGGGCTGCCGCCGGCGCCCTGGATTGCCTGCGGTCGGTGACCGGTCAAACGAATGTGCAAGACCGTCTGGAGACCGGTCAAACCAATGTGCAAGACCGTCTGGAGACTAGTCAAACCAATGTGCAAGACCTGCAAAAGACCAGTCAAACCAATGTGCAAGGCGAAGACGCAACATCGTGTGACTGCCGGCAGAGGAGTTCGGGATGAGCAGGATGATCGCCAGTTTGTCGTTGGACTTGGATAACAAGTGGGCTTACCTGCGCGCCGCCGGGCGCGAGGATTGGATGGACCGTCCCGGTTATCTGCCGCAAGCGATCGATCGAATCGTCGAAATGTTGGGTGAACTCGATTTGCCGCTGACCGTGTTCATCGTCGGCCGTGACCTGGTCGAGCCGGAGGATTGCCAGGCGATTCGGTCGTTTGACCGCCTGCGCCGCTGGGAACCGGCGAACCATTCGCTCAATCACCTGCCCTGGATGCACACCATGGAGGCGGATGAGATTGCCGATGAGATCGTCATCACCGGGGATCGAATCGCCGAAGTCACTGGCCACCGCCCGCTCGGTTTTCGGGGGCCCGGTTTCAGTTGTCCCGACGAAGTGTTGAGCGTGCTGGCCCAACACGATTACCTGTACGACGCGTCGATCTTTCCCACGTCGATTGCGCCCTTAGCCCGCGCCGTGTTTTTGTTGAAGACCGATTTGAAAGGCGAGCAGCGGGAGAAAGCAAAAAAACTGTACGGCGGCTTTCGGTCGTTGCGGTATCCCAACCGGCCGTTTCAGCGTCACGTCGATCTTTCCGGGCAGTCCGACGGCGCCATTGGCGATTCTGCGACACTGTGGGAGATGCCGGTGACGGTGATGCCGCTGACGCGGACCCCGATTCATTTCAGCTACTTCACTTACCTGGCCAGTTTTTCCAAGCTGGCTGCCAAAGCGTACTTTCGGTCCGCCTTGGCGCTCTGCCGCGCCACCGGTTGTCCCCCATCGCTGCTGTTGCATCCGCCCGATTTTTTGGGTCGCGAAGACGATGAAGACCTGGCCTATTTTCCCGCGATGAAGATGTCCAGAAAGGAAAAGCTGGCGATGGTGCGGTGGGCGCTACAACAGTTGCAAGAATCGTTTGACGTTCGCTGCATGGTCGACCAGCTGAGGATGATCGATCCCGCGGTCGATCCTGACATGGCCGGCGGAGTCGAACCGAAATCGGCGGTTGCCGCCCAACCCATGGAACAGACCTCTGCATTGTAATTCAACATGATTGATTTGGGCAAACACAGTGTGCTTGGCATTGGCGTCAATGCGATCGACTACGAAGCAGCGGTCCAGCAGGTGATCGCTGCCGCCAAGCAGCGATGTCCTCTGGCCGTAACCGCTCTTGCGGTTCACGGAGTGATGACGGGAGTCGGCGACAAGCATCACAAGTATCGCCTGAATCAGTTTGACCTGGTTTGCCCCGACGGCCAGCCGGTTCGTTGGGCGCTCAACCGCATCCATGGTTGCCAATTGGACCAGCGGGTTTACGGACCCGAACTCACGCTTCGGCTTTGCGAGGCGGCTGCGAGAGAAAAAGTGCCCATCTTTCTGTTTGGGGCAACCGAAGAAATGCTGGACCAGTTTTCCGAGCGGTTGATCGAACGGTTTGACGGTTTGATCATTGCCGGTCGACGCGCCTCGCAGTTTCGCCAGATCACTGCCGACGAACGAGATCAATTGGCCCAGGAGATCGCCTCCAGCGGCGCGGGAATTTGTTTCGTTGGACTTGGCTGCCCGCGGCAGGAAATTTTTGCCTACGAAATGCGGCAGCACATCGACATGCCGCTGATTGCCGTGGGAGCCGCCTTTGCGTTTCACGCCGGCATGCTTCCACAGGCTCCCCCCTGGATGCAGCGGCATGGTCTGGAGTGGCTTTATCGCTTGTCTCGCGAGCCCAGGCGGCTTTGGAAGCGATACATGACGACCAATCCAGCATTTGCAACGCTGGCGGTGCTGCAAAAAATCGGGCTCTATCGAGGCCGCACCGACACCGGAATCGAGCCGGCTGAAGAGATCTTGTTTGGGTAGACGATTGTTGAGGTGCAGGCACGCGATTGGTTGTGGAGCATCGGGCGATCTTGCTTGTTCCGCACCAAAGGTGCCGTCAATTTGCTTAGCCCAGGGCGAGGTTTTGCGAGTCTTACGAGCAATACCGCTGCCCTGGGTCTACCTGGGCAACTTGGTTCCCGATCCCGGCGAGCATGGCGGCTTTGCCGCCATGCTCGCCGGGATCGGGAAGACGGGAGATGGCTACGAATCCCAGGGTTGCGTCAACGTTCGTAAAACTCACGTTGCCTCACCCTGGGCTAAGCAAAGTGCTGGGCCTTTGGCCCGAAGAACAAATCTCAAGGGGCCACCCATCCTCGGCAGGCATGGATTAGAATGCCGTCTTCCTCCCGCCTCTTTCGCCTGCCGAGAAAAACTGTCATGCGCATTGCCCGTTTTGGACTTCTGGTTTCTGTTGCACTCGTCTGCTTGATTGCCGTCGGTTTCAAGGTGGGGGATCCGCCGGCGGTGGAAATGAAGACTTTCGCCGATGCGTTCTTGGCCACGCTTGATGAAAAACAAAAATCGGTCACGGTGCTGCCGTTCGATACGCCCAAGCGTGTGGACTGGCACTTCATTCCCAAAAAGTCCCGCAAGGGGCTGGTGCTTCGCGAGATGAATGCGGCGCAGCGAGCAGCCGCGCTGCGTTTGGTCCGTGCGGCGCTCAGCGAAGCCGGGTACAGCAAGACCAGCAAGATCATGATGCTGGAAGGGGTGCTGAGAGAACTGGAAGGACCGGACCGCAATTGGGAACGAGATCCCGACAAGTATTACGTCACCATTTTCGGTCAGCCAAGCGATTCGGATGCCTGGGGGTTGAGCTTCGAGGGACATCATGTGTCGCTGAATTTTGTCTGTCATGGCGGCGTGGTGGTCGATAGCACGCCGCAGTTTTTTGCGGCCAATCCCGGTACGATCATGAATGATGTCGAAGGTCCGCTGGGCAAAGGGACACGGGTGCTGCGGCAGGAAGAACAGCTCGCTTTTGATCTGGTGAATTCGCTGGGCGAAAAACAGATCGATCAAGCATTGATTGCCGAGGAAGCGCCGAAAGAAATCCGCTTCGCCGGTGAAGCTCAAGCCAAAGTGGGTGAGCCGGAGGGAATTCCACACCGTGACCTGACAGTCAAGCAACGCGCCGAACTAAAGAAACTGATCGGGGTGTACATCGATGCCGTGCCCGAAGAAGTTGCCCAAACTCGTCGAAAAGCGATCGATTCTAGTGGCTGGGACAATGTTCATTTCGCTTGGGCCGGTGCCACCAAACCCGGAATCGGGCACTATTACCGAGTGCGCGGAAAAACTTTTCTGATCGAGTTCGTGAACACGCAAGCCGATGCCGCCGGCAACCCCGCCAACCACATCCATTGTGTTTGGCGAGATCTCACCGGCGACTTTGACTTGCCGCCGGCCGAGTAGCCAACTGTCGGCCAGTTCTCCGAACTGGCTTGCGCGTAGCGATTTTGGAAAAATCGCCGACAGATTTTCCGCTCCCAGCCGATTATCGGCAGGCATACGGGTTGGTGTGAGACGACATTCGTCACAAAATCAACGGCGTAAGAGTGCTCGATTCCTGCCCGCTGGAGCGAAGGACTGATTTGCCTTCGCGGGGCGCAGGGATTGAGCACGCCGATCGATGATTCGCCGCAAACGGACCGAACATGACCAATAAAACTCTCCCAAAACTCCGTTCGCTCTCTCTTTCGCTCTGCTTGATGATGTTGCCCGCTGGCTTTGCCGCCGCGCAGCAGCCATCGGATCAGCAGACGAAGGATTCCGAAGCCGAAAAAGCGGCCGCTGCCAAGTTGGAATCGCAGCTCATCACCGGTGTGCGGCAGATCACCTTTGAAGGTCGCCGGGCAGGCGAGGGATACTTCAGCGCCGACGGCACACGGATGGTGTTTCAAAGCGAACGTGATCCGGCCAACCCGTTCTATCAAATCTACGTGACCGATTTGCAAACGGGCGATATCGAAAAGGTTTCCCCCGGCCACGGAAAAACCACCTGCGCCTGGATTCATCCCCACGGAAACCAAGTCTTGTTTGCCAGCACTCAGGATGATGCCGAAGCGGAGCAAAAACAGAAAGCGGAAATCGAGCTTCGGGAAAGCGGCAAGCAGCGCCGGTACGCCTGGGATTACGACGAGAATTTTGAAATCTATTCGCGCGATCTGAAAACCGGCAAATACACACGATTGACCGACGCTCGCGGTTATGACGCCGAAGGGAACTTCAGTCCCGACGGAAAGCAAATTGTGTTCGCATCGAATCGCAACGCTTATTCTCGCAAGCTCAATAAGCGCGAGCGGCAGCAGTTCAAAATCGATCCTGCTTACATGATCGACATTTTCATCATGAATGCCGATGGAACCGATGTGCGGCAATTGACCGATGTTCCCGGTTACGACGGCGGTCCTTTCTTTTCGCCTGACGGCTTGCGGATCTGTTGGCGACGTTTTGCTGAAGATGGTGCCACCGCCGAGGTCTACACCATGAAGACCGATGGTAGCGACGTCCAACGTCTGACCGAAATCAACGCGATGAGTTGGGCGCCCTTCTATCACCCCAGTGGCGACTATTTGATTTTCACCACCAACAAACATGGTTTTGGCAATTTCGAGCTGTACCTGGTTCGCTCGGACGGCGCGGGTCAACCGGTGCGGGTGACCCATACCGACGGTTTTGACGGTTTGCCGGTTTTTCTTCCCGACGGCAAGCAGCTCTCTTGGACTTCCAATCGCACTCCAGAAAAGCGATCGCAAATCTTTTTGGGTGTGTGGAATGACGCCGAGGCGCGTCGCCGTTTGGGACTGTCCGATGGTGGAGAAGACAAGGCGGCGGCGATCGCGGCGGCCGAGAATTCCTCTCCCTCGTTTTCGCCAGCCGATGTTGGCCGACACGTCGATTATTTGACGCGGCCTGAACTGGGCGGTCGGTTGACGGGAACCGAAGGTGAAAAACGGGCCACCGCGTACGTGGCGGCCTACTTGCAAAGTTTGGGATTCGAACCGGCGGGCGAAAACGGCACCTATTTTCAAGAATTTGAATTTCCCGCTGGTTCGACACTCACCGCCGACAACCGCCTGGTCGTGGCGGGGCAGTCCTTGGAAGTCGACAAGCAGTGGCGTCCGCTTACCTTTTCACGCGATGGAGAAACGGAGCTGGCGGGGGTCGTGTTTGCCGGTTACGGACTGCAAGTTCCCGCAGCTGGCGATCAGGATGAATACGATAGCTACGTCCATTTGAATGTTGCCGACCAGTGGGTCGTCGTCCTGCGCGATTTGCCCCAGGACATCACACCCGAGCGGCGTCAACAAATGGCTCGTTACAGCACGCCGCGGCGCAAAGCGACCGTTGCCCGCGACATGGGAGCTCGTGGGATTATTTTCGTGACCGGGCCCACCAGCAAAGTGAAGAACCAGCTGATTCGGTTTGATCGTGACGCTTCTCAAGCAAGCGTTAGCATTGGCTGTGTTTCGGTCACCGACGACGTCGCCGCGACGATGCTCGGCAAGGCCGGTAAGGACTTGGCCGACCTGCAAGCCGGTTTGGACAACGGCCAGATGCAAATGGGTTTCCAGTTGGAAGGTGTGAAGGTGTCGGCCACCGTTGGGATCCAACGCAACAAGGGAATTGGTCGCAACGTGATCGCGCGGCTTCGGGCGGGCGGCGAGTCGGATTCCCATTCAAAAGCTCCGGTGGTGATGATCGGTGCTCACATCGACCACCTTGGCCGTGGCGGCGGCAGCAATAGCCTGGCCAAGGATGATGAGCGGGATCAGATTCATGTTGGTGCGGACGACAACGCCAGCGGTGTTGCGGCACTGTTGGAAATCTCTCAATACCTGTCGGCCGAAAAAGCGGCCGGCCGGCTCCGCGCCCGGCGCGATCTGCTGGTTGCTGCCTGGAGCGGTGAGGAGTTGGGGTTGTTTGGTTCGCAAGCTTTCGTGAGGTCGTATTACGATCTCTATCCCGACGCGCCGCAAACACAAACGCATGGCGCTGATCCACATGGCCACGCCCATGCGGTCGCACATGCTCATGGCACCTCGGCCGATGCGCAGCCGTTGACGGCGGCGGTGGCGGCTTACTTGAACTTGGACATGGTGGGTCGGTTGAGGGAGAAACTGGTGATTCAGGGAATCGGTTCTTCGCCCGGTTTTTCGGGAGAGGTCCAGCGGCGCAATGTGCCGGTTGGCTTGTCGCTGCAATTGGACAAAACCAGTACCCGGCTTCCCACCGATGCGTCGGCGTTTGTTGCCAGGAGCGTTCCGATTCTTTCGGCGTTCACCGGCGCGCATGAGGATTACCACACACCCCGCGACACGCCGGAGAAACTCAACTACGAAGGTGCGGCAAAAATCTCACGCCTGTTCGCGCTTCTGGCTCGCGGGTTTTTGACTTCGTCGGAAGTCCCCAAGTTCGAGCTACAGGAAGGGGAAAAAGAGAAGGACGTTCCGCGGGCTCGGCTGATCGCCTACCTGGGGACGATTCCCGATTACGCTCCGGGGGAGATCAAGGGTCTGAAGCTCAGCGGGGTTGCTAGCGAGGGGCCGGCTGCCAAAGGGGGGCTACGTTCCGGCGATATCATCGTCAAATTGGCGGGCCGGAAAATCGAGGACATTTACGATTACACCTACGCCATTGAGGCCCTCAAAATCGGTGAAGAAGTTGAAATTGTCGTAAAACGGGGCGACAAGACGGTGCAGCTGAAAATTACGCCCGCCGCCCGCGAGTGATCGTGGCAAGAAAGCAGACTTCGGCACGAATGGCCCTATAGTTGCTGAGGTAGCTATCCAGGTTCGGGCCCGCCTGCCCTTTTGGCTGCCCGAGTAGGCCGACTTGTCCCCAGTCGGCGAACCTGCAATCGGAACCGTAGTGCGCGCCGACTTGGGACAAGTCGGCCTACGAGATAGAGAACGATGATTATCGAACCGTGGTATTTCCTGTTCATCGGACCGCCACTTTTGCTGGGGCTTTTTGCCCAGTGGCGAGTGAAGAGTTCGTTTGCCCAAATGGCTGAGATGCCGGCGCGGATGTCGGGCGGTCAAGCCGCGCGGCAGATGCTCGATTCTGCCGGCCTTTACGACGTTGGTGTGGAACCGACGCCGGGTCACTTGAGCGATCATTACGATCCGCGGGCGAAAGTGCTGCGGCTCAGTCCCGACGTCTACCAGGGCAGGTCGCTCGCCGCGCTCGGTGTGGCTTGTCACGAAGCGGGGCATGCGTTCCAAGATGCCAAAGCGTATGCGCCGCTGAAAGTTCGCAACATGGCAGTTCCGGCCGCCAGTTTCGGCAGCGGGATCGGCATGACGATGGCGATGTTCGGAGTCATCTTGCACTTTCAGCCGCTGTTGCTGCTGGGCATCATTTTGTTCGCGGGAGTCGTTTTCTTCCAAGTCGTCAACCTGCCGGTGGAGTTTGACGCCAGCGCGCGGGCCAAACGTCACTTGGTCGAACATGGCTTGATCGCCGAAACGGAAGCACCCTACGTCGCCAAAGTACTCAACGCCGCCGCGCTGACTTATGTGGCCGGCACGCTGCAAGCGATCATGACGCTCGCCTACTTCATTTTCCGTTTCATGGGTTCGCGAGATTAACGTCGGCCGACCGTCAGCCGGTTCTCCGAACCGGCATGCGGCGCGTAGCGACTGTCGGTCAGTTCTCCGAACTGGCACGTACACGTAGCGATTTTGGAAAAATCGCCGACTGTCGGCCGGTTCTCCGAACCGGCACGTGCACATAGCGACTTCGGAGAAGTCGCCGACGAAGACGATTCGCGTTTGGGTGGCGGCATCGATAAACTTTGCCCAACACTGATCGCTACTCGCACCACCCACCCGTCATGTCGCAGCCCAACTACTTTGCTGCTCCCGCCGATCCCTCTGCGCTACAAACCAAGGCGGACGGGCCTGCCGGCAAGCTGCCGCTGAGCGATGAAATGCTTCGCAACTGGAGCAGCGGCGATCTGTTTGGGCTGACTCAAAGCGTCGGGATGGGGTTTGATCCCCGCCGCGTGTTGGGCGATCAGTATCTGATCTTGAGCACTCAGGGTGGCGTTCGCGCGGCGGACGGTTCCCCCATCGCACTCGGCTATCACACCGGCCATTGGGAAGTCGGTCTGCTGGTGCAGGCGGCTGCCGAGCAGGTCGAGGCGGGTGGCGGCGTGCCCTTTGCCGCCTTTTGCAGTGATCCCTGCGATGGCCGCAGCCAGGGAACGCGGGGGATGTTCGATTCGTTGCCCTATCGCAACGACGCGGCGATGGTCATGCGGCGGTTGATCCGTTCGCTGCCCCGCCGCCAAGGAGTGATCGGCATCGCGACGTGCGACAAAGGATTGCCGGCGACGATGATGGCCCTTGCCGGATGCAGCGACCTGGCAAGCGTGTTGGTACCGGGCGGGGTGACCCTTCCACCGACGGTGGGCGAGGATGCAGGAAAAGTTCAGACGATCGGCGCGCGATACAGCCGCGGGGAAATGACGCTGGAGGAGGCTTCCTTGGAAGGGTGTCGCGCTTGCGGAACGCCTGGCGGCGGATGCCAGTTCCTGGGCACGGCGGCGACCAGCCAAGTGGTCGCCGAAGCGTTGGGCATGACCGTTCCTCACGCAGCGCTGGCGCCCAGCGGCCAGCCGATTTGGACACAGCTGGCGCGTGATTCGGCTGACGCTGTGCAGGCCATGGTGGCTCGCGGTGAAACACTTCGCGACATTTTGACGGACGATTCGATTTACAACGCGATGTTGATTCACGCGGCGGTCGGCGGCAGTACCAACTTGTTGCTACACATTCCTGCGATCGCTGCCGCCGCAAAATTGCGTCGTCCCGATGCCGACGCGTTCAGCGCCGTCAACAAGCTTGTGCCACGGTTTGTCGATTGTTTGCCCAACGGTCCGGTAGGCCATCCGACCGTTCGGCTTTTCTTGGCAGGCGGTGTTCCGGAAGTTGCCTGGCACTTGCGGGAGCTTGGTCTGCTTCGTGCCGGGCAGCGAACGATCACCGGAATGACCTGGGATGAACTTCTGGATCGTTGGCGTGACAGCGAGCGACGCCAGGTTTGCCGCCGGCAGTTGTTGGCGGCCGACGACGTGGATCCCGATGAAGTGATCATTCCGCCGGCCGAAGCGGGGCGGCGAGGAATGACCAGCACCGTTTGTTTTCCGACCGGCAACCTCTGCCCCGAAGGATCGGTGATCAAGGCAACGTCGATCGACCCGTCGGTCGTCGACGAAGATGGGGTCTATCGCAAACGCGGACCGGCCAGGGTGTTTACGACCGAACGGGCGGCGATTGCGGCAATCAAAGGACAGACCGACAAGCCGATCCAAGCGGGAGATGTGATTCTGCTGATCGGCCGCGGTCCGCTTGGTTGTGGGATGGAAGAGACCTACCAGATCACCTCGGCGCTGAAATACCTTTCGTTTGGAAAGGAAGTGGCGCTGGTGACCGACGCGCGTTTTTCGGGAGTCAGCACTGGGCCGTGCATCGGGCATGTCGGTCCCGAGGCGCTTGCCGGAGGTCCGATTGCCAAGGTTCGCGACGGTGACATCATCGAAATCGAGATCGACCGGCGATCTTTGACCGGACGCGTGGACCTGGTCGATGTCGCCGCCGGCACTGCGGTCGACGATTTGTTGGGTGCGCGAGATCCGCATCCGGACCTGGTCGTCGAGGCTGATTTGCCCGATGACACTCGACTTTGGGCAGCCCTGCAACAGGTCGGCGGAGGCACTTGGGGGGGCTGCGTCTACGATGTCGATGAGATTGTGTTGACGCTTCAGGAGGGCCTTAAAGCGAGGCAGCGGCGTGATGATTTGCCTTAGGCGGCAGCCCTTGCGGATGCCCCGGAGGAAGCGATAATCGATGGCCAGAAACGCCCAAGAACCCCAATCAACCCCAGGAAGCTTGTCATGGCTTTGGTACCGCTTCGCGTCGTTCTCGATCACGCCGCAGAAAACGATTACGGCGTTGCCGCATTCAACGTCAACAACATGGAACAAATCCAGGCGATCATGGAAGCCGCCGAGGAAACGGATTCGCCGGTCATCATCCAAGCATCGCGCGGCGCACGCGCCTATTCACAAGATGCCTACTTGCGTCACTTGATGCTGGCAGCCGTGGAACTTTATCCGCAAATTCCCACGGTGATGCACCAGGATCACGGCAACAGTCCCGAAACCTGTTTGTCGGCAATCGAGAATGGTTTCACCAGTGTGATGATGGACGGTTCGCTGGAAGAAGATGGCAAGACTCCCGCCAGTTACGACTACAACGTGCAAGTGACCGCCGAAGTGGTGAAGATGGCTCACGCACGAGGCGTTTCGGTCGAAGGCGAACTGGGATGCCTGGGATCGCTGGAAAGTGGCGAGGGAGAGCAGGAAGATGGCCATGGTGCGGTTGGCGAACTGACCCACGACCAATTGCTGACCGATCCCGACGAGGCGCAGCGGTTTGTGGAAGAGACCGGCGTTGACGCATTGGCGGTCGCTATCGGAACCAGCCACGGTGCTTACAAGTTCACCAAGAAACCGACCGGCGAAGTTTTGGCGATGAACCGTATCGAAGAGATTCATGCCAAGCTGCCCAATACCCACTTGGTGATGCACGGCAGCAGCAGTGTTCCGCAGGATTTGCAGGACATCATCAATCAGTTCGGCGGACAGATGAAGCAGACCTACGGTGTGCCGGTCGAAGAAATTCAGCGCGGTATCAAGAGTGGCGTTCGCAAGATCAACGTCGACACCGATTGCCGCATGGCGATCACCGGCGCCATCCGAAAAGTTTTCGTCGAAGATCCGTCGGCATTCGACCCACGCGCCTACCTGAAACCGGCTCGTGCGGCGATGAAGCAAGTTTGCATCGCCCGAATGACCTCCTTCGGCCAAGCCGGCAATGGTCCTAAGCTTCGCAGCGCCATGACGGCCACCGCGTAGGCCGTACCGAGGTCGCGAAACCATGCCGTAGCTGCGCGGGGCCGGTTCGTACTTGCCCGCAGCGCGGGTGACGAAACAACCTCTAACAGGCGACCGAAGTTTCGGCACCGCAAGGGCTTGCTTGTGACGGCCTACGATGGTCATGGCGAGAACAAACACGCGAACTTGGCACGATCCAGCTAACCATTTGATCGACGCGTTGGAGCATCAGCTGCTGACGCGACGAGATTCGGTTGCGGTGGTCGCTTTCGGGAACGACCCAAGTGCCCCACCGCGGTCGCTGACTTGGCATCAACTGGCGACGGCGACTCGCTTGGTCGCCGGAGAGCTTTCTTCCCTGGTAGGCAATGACGCTTCCGCGCCCCGGATTGGGCATGCCAGCGACAACACGCTTTCCGATTTGGTGATCGCGCTTGCGGTGATGATGATCGGCGCGGTGGAAGTGCCGCTGGATCACCGATTGGGGCAGCGGGAGATTCGCAAGCGATGGAATCGAGTCGGCGGATGGTGGCTGGAAAATGATCAGCGAGCCGGTTTGGTCGGCGATGCTCTTGGCAAGACAGACAGTGGCGAAGTGGCAAACGAAGATCGGTGGATCGATCGCCGCAAGGATCTTGATCAACCCTCGTTGATCTTGTGGACCAGCGGAACCACAGGCCGGCCTCAGGGAGTGACCCTTTCGCAGCGAAATCTGGCTGGCAACGCCGCCGCGAAACTGGCCGCCGTGCCTCAGCGCCCCGACGACGTGCGGCTTTGCGTGTTGCCCCTTTCACACGCCTATGCCCGGACCTGTGACTTCGGTACCTGGTTGCTCAGCGGATGCACGTTGGCGGTTTCTCTTGGTTTCGACGGTTGGCAACGGCTGGCGCCGATCGTTCGACCGACACTTGCCAACACCGTCCCGCGGCTGGCGGAGAGATTGCTCGGTGGCGACCGGCAACTTCTGGGACTGCAGCGTCTGCGGCTGCTCGGTTGTGGCGGTGCGGCAATGTCCGAGGATGCGTTTGTGGCTTGGAAGCAGCGCGGCGTGACGGTGATTCAAGGTTATGGATTGACCGAATCGTCGCCGGTCATTTGTAGCGCGACGCCCACCGATGCGAAAGCGGGATGGGTTGGCCGGTTGGTGGATGGTTGGCAACACGACATTCGCGATGGCCGACTTTTCGTGCGTGGTTCCCACGTGATGTTGGGTTACTGGAACGACGCCGACGCGACACGGGCAAAAGTCGATTCGCAAGGTTGGTTGGATACCGGCGATCTGGTCGATTTCGATTCCCGTACGCAGCAGCTGCGGATTCTCGGTCGCGCCGATGACGTGATCGTGCTCGATTCCGGCCACAAGATCAATCCTCGGCCGATCGAACAGGAAGCCGAAGAGATCGAGGGTGTTTCGCACGCCATGCTAGCCGCGGTGCAAGGTCGGCTGGAGCTATGGTTCGATGAACAATCGCCGGTCACCGACAGCATCATCGAATCGCTGTTTCGCAGCCGGCCCTCCTGGCAGCGTCCTCACCGCATCGGACGATTTCAACCGCCGCTGTCGCCATCGGCGGGCGAGTTGACGGCCAAAGGAACGATTCGCCGCAACCAAATCGCGGAGAATCGGTTTGATGCAAAGTAGCACGGCGGTCCCCGCCGTCAATCACGACCGGGACGGTCGTGCTACGAATGGTTGAGCTACGAAGGTCACGCCGGGTCGTAGGCGGCACTTCCCAATCCGCGGCCTCGCGGGATGAACTTACACATCAAGATTCCCAGGATGTAGAGGAACACCAGGGGAATCGCCAGCGCGACCATGCTGGTCACATCGGCCGGGGTCAGCAGCATCGAAAGAACGAAAATGACCAAGATCGCGATTTTCCAACTGGCGATGTACGACTCGGTTTCGAGCAATCCGATTCGCTGCAAAAACAGCATCACCAGCGGCAATTGAAACGCGATGCCAAAACCGAGCGGCAACAGCAACACAAAATTCACGTAGTAGGTAAGCCGAGGTTCGACGGCGACGTCCATGCTGCCGTTGAACGCCAACAAAAAGCTCAGCACGTAGTGCAACACTAAAAAGAACGCCAGCACAACGCCCGATACAAACAGGATCACGCTGATCGGCATGTAAACGTAAACGTATTTGCGTTCGTGGAAATGCAAACCGGCAGCGACAAAGCTCCAAAGGTGATAGAAAATCATCGGAGAGGCAAAGACGGCGCCGACGATCAGGCCCGCCTTGATCCAGATCATGAACGGTTCTTCCATCTTTAGCGAACTAACGCCGATCTTGTTTTCGATCAATTGAACTTTCGGTTTCAGCGTCGATGGATCGGGAAGCGCCGACAGCATCTCGGCCATCGCCAGCGGTTCGATCGTGGGAGCGGCGATGTCGGTTTGGGCGTCGGTCTCCGTCTCTTGATCGTCTTCTGCCTCCGCCGCTTTGTTTTCTGTCGCTTTCTTCGGTTTCATGATCGAGGCGGCAGTCAAGGTCTGCAGTTCCTCGGGGACCTCGTAAACCACCTGCCACGCCAATGCGTGTTGCATCAGGAACTGGCGGAGCGGTTGCAGTTCCGGATCGTCCAACCGATCGCCGTAGCCAAGGCGGTGCAAGTCGCGGTCGGTGTTGAATTGTTGGATAGCCGTCTCCAACGGTGACTTCACGAAAATGATCACGCGATCGGCAAACACCAACCCAATCGCCAGTCCGCCGACCAGCCAACAAATCGCCTTGACCAGGCACTGTCGCAGCTCTTCGAGGTGTTGCCCGAAGGTCATGGTCGAGTTGTCAAACAAATCGTCTTTGGGGCGAGCGATTCGGTCCACGAGACTCTCTCGTTGTTAAAAGCTGTTTAAATTTGGAGGTCAGGACAGAGCCTGGTGCGAGGCGGTTCCGAGATAGCTTCGCCATTTGACTTCACTCTCCCTCTGGGAGAGTCGGGCTCTCAGGCCCGGAGAGGGTTGTGCAGAAGCGATTTCCGAACGACTCCTTAGTGTAACAGCGGTTGCCAAAATCGACCGCGCCCTTTCTAGTTTTGGCACGATCTGAACGTCGGCGATTTTTCCAAAATCGCTGTTGGCGAAGCCAGTTTGGAAAACTGGCCGACTATCTGCGAAGCCAGTTTGGAAAACTGGCCGACAGAATTGGCCGACGGTTGGGTTACTGACCAAACGCGTTCATCGAAGCTTTGTAACCACTGAATTTTTGCTGTCATGCATCCTTATCCGATCCGATTTCGACCTCTTTTGAAGCAGATCCTTTGGGGAGGCAGACGATTGGGCCAGCAGTTGGGAAAACCGATCGGGCCTGAATCGAACTATGCCGAAAGCTGGGAGGTGGTCGATCACGGAGTCGATCAGAGCGTGGTGGAGAACGGGCCCCTGGCCGGACTGCCGCTGTCGGAGCTGATCGCCGAGCATCGACCGTGGTTGATGGGGCAGCAGTTTGACGGTTCGCAGTTTCCGTTGTTGCTGAAATACTTGGACTGCAATCGAGTGTTGTCTGTTCAAGTGCATCCGGATGACGAGTATGGCCGCGCGATGGTCAAACCCGATCTGGGAAAAACCGAAGCGTGGTACATCGTTTCTTCTCTGCCCGACAGTCTGGTGTACGCGGGGCTGAAAGGGGGAGTCGATCGAAAGGCGCTGCAGCAGGCGATCGATGCGGGTGAGACCGAACAAGTTTTGCATGCCTTCCATCCCGAACCGGGGGACTGCATTTTCATTCCGGCAGGAACCGTCCACGCGCTGGGGGCGGGATTGCTGGTGGCGGAGATCCAACAGTCGAGCGATACAACGTTTCGGTTGTTTGACTGGAACCGCGTTGGTGCCGACGGAAAGCCGCGGACGTTGCATATCGATCAGGCGCTCGAAGTGACCGATTACGTTTCGGGACCCGTACAGCCTCGAAAGGGTGCTCCGGAGGTTGACAGTTGGCAGTGTCTTGTGGAGTGCGAAAAGTTTGTGTTGCGATCTCTTCAGACGGGATGCGCCGAAATCGAGGGTGACGACAAGTTTCACATCCTGACGGTTCCACACGGTGGGGCGACTGTGCGGATGGGCGAGGAGACGATGGCGCTGGCAACCGGGCAATCGGTGTTGCTTCCGGCTGCCATGGATCGTGCCGAGATCGCGGTCGATTCGGGCGGTACCGTTCTTCACATGCACCTACCACCCTCTTGATGCGTGTTGTCACCGGCAGTCGCGGCGACGGTTATCAACCAGACGACCCGAACCGGATCGGATGAAATCGTTGTTTGCGGTCCTGCGGAACTCGCCCGGGATGCCGTGTCGGTTCGATAGCTTTTGATAGCTGGTTCTCGGCTCGCATTCCCCGTGAGGAAAGGAAAAACTCCTCTTGGCCGGCCGTCGACCAACATCGTACGCTCGATCACCCCCTCCCAGTCGGCGGCCGATCAGTCTGCCGAAATAGTGACGAAAGGAAGCGAACATGGGTCGCAAACTCATCTCGATCACCCTGACTGCGTTGACCGTATGCGCCGTGACATTCGTTTCCGGTTGCCGCGGCCGTGGGCTGCTTCCAGCCGCTGGCCCGATGGGGCAGCAGCAGGCCAACGCCATCGTTCACGATCCGTTTCCGCAGGGTGATATCGCTCCGTCCGATCCTTCCGCGCGTCCACCCAGCTATCAGCGGCCGCTCGCTGAACCGGTCCGCAATCGGCTGGTGCCCGACGCCATGCCGTGGCTGGGACGCTAGAACATCGGCGACTTTCGCTGCGTGTTGCCTCGGTCACAAACGGGGATGGTTTTGGTACGTTGGCCTTCGTGAACCAAGGTCCAACTTCGAGTGCCTCATGCCGCGTCGATCCAGTCAACAGCCGACCAGCAAGAAAGCTGCCGGCAAAACCGCCGCCTCCAAGCAACGTCTTCAGCGACTGCTTGCCTCGGCTGGATTTGGCAGCCGCCGGCAGTGCGAAGAATTGATCGAGGCGGGACGGGTCGATGTGGACGGTGATGTCGTCACCAAGCTCGGAACCACAGTCGATCCCGCCACCAGCAAGGTTCGCGTTGATGGCGTGCTGCTGAAGAAACAGAAGCTGGTCTACTATGCCGTCAACAAACCGATCGGGGTTGTGACGACCAATTCCGATCCGCAGGGACGCCCTCGCGTGGTCGATTTGGTTCCTCAGAGCGAACGAGTGTTCGCGGTGGGCCGCCTGGATCGCAGCAGCGAAGGGCTGATCTTGCTGACCAATGACGGCGATCTGGCTCAAAAACTGACTCATCCAAAATTTGGTGTTCGCAAGGTTTATCGCGTCACCGTTGCTGGTCGCGTCGATCGCGAAACGATGAAGCAGATGCGGCACGGCATCTACATCGCCGAAGGCCGCGTTCGGGTCGAGGGTGCTCGGATCTTCAAGACGCGCAGCAAAGCGACGGAGATGGAAATCGTCCTGCGGGAGGGAAAGAATCGCGAAATTCGCCGGATTCTTGCCCGTCTGGGTCACAAGGTGCTACAGCTGCGCCGCATCGCCGTCGGTCCGTTGCGGCTGGGGGACATGCCGCCGGGAGCCTATCGGGTGGTCAGTCGAGAGGAAGTGCGAAAGCTGCAAAAGGC
The DNA here is from genome assembly GCA_965222745.1 of Rubripirellula sp. Classification (GTDB taxonomy): domain Bacteria; phylum Planctomycetota; class Planctomycetia; order Pirellulales; family Pirellulaceae; genus CBDCUW01. The sequence continues at coordinate 1,775,984 of CBDCUW010000005.1, read as the reverse complement.
GACCGATCCGTCAAGCGATTCACCAGTCAAAAAAGGTGCCAGGCGGGGCAAAGCGGTTCGTGGCAGCAAGAAAAAGACTTCCACTCGTTCGCAGTCGCGACATGCGGGGTCTGCGAAGTTTGACTCGACCGGCAAAGGGACCAGTGGTGGGGCGCCGCGAACCGGTGCGGTGATTGGGGCCGATCCGGTCACCACGGACGACGCGCCCCGAAAGAAAGCGAAAAGAGCCGGCAAGAAACGGACGGCCAAACGGGCGACTCAATCAACCGCCAGCCGATCTGCGAAGAAGAGGCGACCGACGACCAAGTCGGGGCCGAAGAGGAAATCTGCCAAGAAACGCTCCTCGACGTCAGCTGCCAGCCGATCGAACGAACGTGCAAGAGGCAAATCGCAAGGGAAGAAAGCGTCGACACGTGGGCGCAGCACAAAGAAACGCGTGACCAGGAAACGCAAGAAGTAGGTCTGATGCCAAAACTCCATGCCGATCACTACGCCGATTCAATGGTTCAGCTTGATGCGGCGATCGAACGGAACGATTTGATTGCTGAAGAAACGTACTTGCTGCGGGTGGCTGCCGAACCGATTGCCCGCGCGGTCGTTCCCGGACAGTTTGTGATGATCCGCTTGGCCGGCACGGATGCTCCGCTGATCGGTCGGGCGCTGGCCGTGTACGACGTGGTCCAAGACAGCGACGGCATCGCGCGGTGGCTCGATTTGGTTTACCTCCGCAAGGGAACCATGACGACGCAGCTGGCACAATCGCCGCTGGGCACCCAAGTCACTCTTTGGGGACCGCTGGGCAACGGATTTTCCAACCGACCCTGCGACCGGCTGATCATGGCTGCCGGCGGTATCGGTCAGACGCCGATGTTGGTGTTAGGCCGGGAGGCACTGGGGGCTCAGCAATACGGATCGCCCGTTCGCGAAGCGGGATGGGCCAAGGAGGTGGAGCTGATCTACGGTGCCCGCCGCGCGGGCTTGCTTGCCGGGGTGGAGGATTTTCGCAAGTCCGATTTTTCGGTCAACCTCTGCACGGACGATGGGTCGGCGGGGCAAAAGCGCCTGGTGCCCGAAGTGCTTGCCGAACGAATCGGAAACGTCGATCCGGGCCAACGAGTTCGCGTGGTGACTTGCGGGCCGGAGATCATGATGGAAAAGGTCGCCGAAGCCTGTTTGGCCGCGTCGATCGATTGCCAGGTGTCGATGGAAACGCCAATGGCTTGCGGCATCGGCATCTGCTTTTCCTGCGTTGCCCAAGTGCGGCAACCGGGGCCGGAGGAGTGGGACTACAAAAGGACCTGTGTGGAAGGTCCTGTCTTCGATGCCAAGCAGATCTGCTGGTGAATTGCGACCGTCGGCGACTTCTCCGAAGTCGCTTCGCGTAGCCGGGAGCGGAGAACCGGCCGACTGTCGGCGACTTCTCCGAAGTCGCTTCGCGTTATCGACTGTCCTTAACGGAAGTACGAACCGTTGGTGGTGGTCGGTACGCTATCGCCCGTGGGATAGCCGGCTGCTCCGGCGGTGCTGCCGGGCGAATAGCCACTCGATGCTGCAGGTGCCGGCGGTGCCGGTGGAGTGATCGAAGTGCTTGGCGCGGTGATCGCTCCGGTGGCGCTAGCTGTTGAAAACGATGGCGAGTCAGCTGCCGGAGGAGCAAAGCCGCCCGGAGGCACCGATTCGCTTGCTGTGGCAGTAGGAGCTGGTGGAGTCATGGTTGGCGCCGCAACCGCAGCACCGGTTGCCGCCGCAACCGCCGGGCTAAGGTCGCTCGGTAGAGTGAACCCGTTCGAGCTGTCCCCGGCAGGCTTGCTATCCGCCACCGACGAACTGCTCGGAGAAACCTTGTTAGGAATGGTGTAGCCGGTCGATGGGGGCGTGTAGGTCGATGAGCGGGTGTAGGAAGAACCGGGCGCTTGTGGAGGAAGCGAAGTTGACGTTTTGGGTGTGAACGTTTTCGATCCAAAACTGTATCCCGATGGCTTGGTGGCACCAGGAGCATAGCCGGCCGGTTTGGTATTGGCTGCGAATCCGTTTGCCTGAGCCGCCGACATGTTGGTCGCCGGCGTTGCAAAACCGGGCGTGATCCCAACTCCGGCAACCTGCGCGGTGTTTCCGGCCGGCACACCGGGCGTGACAGGTACGGCCGTTCCGCCAGCAATCGAGGCGATCGCCTCGGGCGTGACCGACGCGCTGGGCGGTGGCGGGTAAGTGGTGGAAGGTCCGCTGCCGGCGAGCGTTTCGGCCGACGGCTCACTGCCTCGCATTCCGAACATGCCCATGCCCGGCATGCTTCGGCATCCGGTTGACAACAATGCCATCGTGGCACATCCGGTCAACAACCACTTGCTTGCGTATTTTGTCTTTTCTGAGAGCATCCCTGCGTACCTTCAACAGCCTCGACAACGGATTGGTCGTCCATTTCGATTCTTCGGACCATCGATGGCCGGAGAATCAACCAAATCGGCAAAAGTTAACACGATTGCATCGATCTCTTATCCATCGATGCCACCAGAACTTTGCTTTGACAATCTGCCGGCGCGACGTTAGGACGCCGCAGAGCCGCCTGTCAATGCAGGTTTTCGCGAACGAGAAAAAATTCAGTTTCACGAGCAAATCGTCGGCCGGTTCTCCGCACCGGCAAGTGCGCAGCGATTTTGGAAAAATCGCCGACAGTCGAACCGGCAAGTGCGCAGCGATTTTGGAAAAATCGCCGACAGTCGAACCGGCACGTGCGTAGCGATTTTGGAAAAATCGCCGACGTTAGACTCCCAGCTCCATCGCCGTTCCCATCGTCAAACCGGGAGCCGGCAAGTTGCTGGAGCCTTGCAAAAAGATATCGATCGCTCGAGCCGCTCCGCGGCCCTCGTTGATGGCCCAAACAACCAGGCTTTGCCCTCGGCGGCAATCGCCCGCAGCAAAGACGCCGTCGATGTTGGTGGCGAATCGCCCGTGCAGCGCCTGGAAGTTGCTGCGCGCGTCCACCTCCAGCTTCAACGCCTCGGCAATGTATTGTTCGGGGCCCAAAAAACCCATCGCCAACAAGATCAGCTGAGCGGGCCATTCTTTTTCGCTTCCCGCCACCTCCGACATTTCCCAGGCGTCATCGTTGTTTTTCGTCCATTCCACCTGGACCGTCTTGATGCCGCGCAGATTGCCGCCGTCGTCGGTGAGAAACTCTTTGCTGAGGAGTTGGTATTGTCGCGGGTCGTGGCCGAATTTTGCTTCCGCTTCCTCGTGGCCGTAGTCGACTCGGAAAATCCGTGGCCATTGGGGCCAGGGATTGTCATCGGCTCGGTCGGCGGGAGGTTGGGGCAGCAGTTCGAAGTTGACCAGGCTGCGGCAGCCGTCGCGGATGCTGGTTCCGATGCAGTCAGTTCCGGTGTCGCCGCCACCGATCACGATCACGTCCTTTCCTTCGGCGCTGATGAACTGGTCACCCAGCGAGTCGCGGTGGACCACTTGCTGGGTATGGGCGGTAAGGAATTCCATCGCGAAATGGACTCCGGCCGCATCCCGGCCGGGGATGGGCAGGTCGCGCGGTTTGGTCGCGCCACAGGCCAGCAACATCGCGTCGTATTCATCGCGCAGAGTTTGCGGATCGACGTTGTTGCCGATGTCGGCACCGGTGACGAACTTGATTCCTTCCGCTTCCAACTTGTCAATTCGCCGCTGCAGCACTCCCTTGGACAGCTTCATGTTGGGGATGCCGTATTGCAGCAAGCCGCCGACGCGGTCCGCCCGTTCGTAGACGACCACTTCGTGTCCCGCCTGGTTCAGCTGATCGGCCGCGGCCAGCCCCGCCGGTCCGCTGCCGACGATCGCCACTTTTTTTCCAGTGCGCGAATGAGGTGGTTTGGGTTGAATCCAACCTTCCGACCAGGCACGGTCGATGATTGCGTTTTCGATGTTCTTGATCGTGACAGGCGGATGGTTGATGCCCAGCACACACGAACCCTCGCAAGGTGCCGGGCAAGTCCGTCCGGTGAACTCAGGAAAGTTGTTGGTTTTGTGAAGCCGTTCGATCGCTTCTTTCCAGCGGTTGTTGTAGACCAGGTCATTCCATTCGGGAATCAGATTGTCGATCGGGCATCCCGATCCTGATTGGCAAAACGGAACGCCGCAATCCATGCAGCGGGCACCTTGTTCCTGCAGCTGTTCGACTCGCGGTTCGGTGTAGATTTCGTCGTAGTCGTTGATTCGCACGACCGGCAGCCGCCAGGGAACTTTCTTGCGGTCAAACTCTTTGAATCCAGTTGGCTTTCCCATGGTTTTCGTTGTCTCTTGTTCGTGAGTGAATGTTGGGTGGGATGGATCGCGCGCCGCTCAAGCAGTCGCTGCTTCCTCTTGGCGTTTCATTTCTTCCAGCACGCGTTTGTAGTCGGTCGGCATGACCTTGACGCATTGGCTGAGGAAATCGCTCCAGTTGTCCAAGGCTTCTTCGGCGACGGTGCTGCCGGTGAATTGTTGGTGGCGGCGAATCATCTCTTTGACCTCGTCTTCCTCCTCGGCCGATTCGATCTTTTCCAGTTCGACGATTGCCAGGTTGCAGTTCAAATTGAACGTTCCCTGGCGATCCCAGATGTAGGCAATGCCGCCCGACATACCGGCGGCAAAATTTCGTCCCGTCGGTCCCAGCACCACCACGCGGCCGCCGGTCATGTACTCGCAGCCGTGATCGCCAACACCTTCGATGACCGTTCTTGCACCGCTGTTACGAACACAGAAACGTTCGGCGGCGCGTCCTCGGAAGTAGGCTTCGCCGCCGGTGGCGCCGTACAAACAGACGTTGCCCACCAGGATGTTGTCTCGGGCAACGAAACTGCTTTCTCGCGGCGGAAAGACAATCAGCCGTCCGCCGCTGAGCCCCTTGCCGACATAGTCGTTGGCGTCACCTTCCAATTCGATCGTGATACCGTGGGCCAGGAAGGCGCCCAGGCTTTGGCCGGCCGACCCCGTCAGCTCGATTCGGATGGTGTCGTCGGGAAGTCCGGCTTGGCCGTGCTTCTTGGCGACTTCGTTGCTGAGGATCGTGCCGACGGTGCGGTTGATGTTGACCACCGGCGACTGAATCGTGACCGGCTGGCCATTTTCGATCGCCGGTGCGGCTGCTTCGACCAGCTTGGTCAGGTCCAACGATTTCTCCAGGCCGTGATCCTGAGCCCGGGTGCAGATCACATCGACCCGGTCGTGCGGCTTGCTTGCCGGCATCAAGATCGAGGTGAGGTCCAATCCGTCCGCTTTCCAATGCCGGATCGCGGCGTCGGTCTGCAACACTTCACTGTGGCCGACCATGTCGTCAATCGAACGGAAGCCGAGCTTGGCCATGATCCGTCGCGCTTCCTCGGCCACCATGAACAGATAGTTGACCACATGTTCCGGCTTGCCAGTGAATTTCTTGCGGAGATCGGGGTCTTGTGTGGCGATACCGACTGGGCAGGTGTTCAAGTGACATTTTCGCATCATGATGCAGCCCATCGTGATCAGCGGCGCTGTGGAGAAACCGAACTCCTCAGCACCCAAAAGCGCCGCAATCACGACGTCGCGGCCCGTTTTCATTCCACCGTCGGTTTGCAGCACCACGCGGCTGCGCAGGTCGTTCAACACCAACACCTGGTGGGTTTCGGCAATGCCCAGTTCCCAGGGCAAGCCGGCATGCTTGATGCTGGTCAGCGGCGATGCGCCCGTTCCGCCGGTGTCGCCCGAAATCAAGATATGGTCGGCATGCGCCTTGGCGACGCCCGACGCGATCACGCCGACACCGACTTCGCTGACCAGTTTGACGCTGATGCGTGCCCGTCGATTCGCGTTCTTCAGGTCGTGAATCAGCTGGGCAAGGTCTTCGATCGAATAAATGTCGTGATGCGGCGGCGGACTGATCAGCCCAACGCCAGGCGTGCTATATCGGATCCGGGCGATGTTCTTGTCGACCTTTTTGCCGGGAAGCTCTCCGCCTTCACCCGGCTTGGCTCCCTGCGAAATCTTGATTTGGATTTCGTCGGCGTTGGAAAGGTATTCGATCGTGACGCCGAATCGGCCGGAGGCGACTTGCTTGATCGCCGACCGCTTGGAGTCACCGTTTTCTAAAGTTTGAAAACGAATCGGATCCTCGCCCCCTTCGCCAGTGTTGCTCTTTCCGCCCAGGCGGTTCATGGCGACGGCCAACGTTTCGTGCGATTCGGCACTGATACTGCCAAAGCTCATCGCGCCGGTGCAAAACCGTTTGACAATTTCGCTGGCAGGTTCGACTTCATCCAAATGAATCGGTTGTCGCACGTCTTCCTTGAACTCCAGCAGCCCTCGCAAAGTACATCGCGAACGATTGTCTTCGTTGATGGCGTGGGCAAACTGCCAATAGGAATCCTCGTTGTTGTTGCGGGCAGCAATCTGCAGGCTGGAGATGGCTTGAGGCGACCAGGCATGTTTTTCACCTTCGGCCCGCCAGTGAAATTCGCCCAAGTTCGGCAATTGCGGCAAACGATCGTCGCTGCGGCGTGGAAAGCCCAATTGGTGACGCCGCAAAGTTTCTTCGGCGATCACGTCGAACGAAACACCCTGCACCCGGCTCGCCGTGCCGACGAAACACTTGTCGATGATTTCATCCTGCAAGCCAAGCGCCTCGAAAATCTGGGCACCCTTGTAGCTTTGCAGTGTGCTGATGCCCATCTTGGCCATCACCTTCAACATCCCCTTGGCGACTCCCTTTCGATAGGCAGCGACCACCTGGTCATCGTCCATCGACGGGTCCATCAATCCGTCGCGTCGCGCTTGCCACAGCGCCTCGAACGCCAGGTAGGGATTGATCGCATCGGCACCGTACCCGATCAACAAGCAGTGATGATGAACCTCGCGCGCTTCGCCCGATTCGACGACCAGTCCGATCCGAGTCCGCTTGGCCTGTTTGACCAGGTGATGGTGAACTGCTCCAGTGGCCAGCAGCGAACTGACCGGGATGCGGTGATGAGAAACGGCGCGGTCGGTCAGCACCACCAACTGGATCCCTTCGTCGGCCGCCGCTTCCGCTTCGGCCGCGATTCGATCGAGTGTTTTTTGCAGACCCGCTTTGCCCTCGTTGCGGTCAAAGGTGATGTCGATCACGCGGCTGCGCCAACCCGAATAGTGGATATGCTTGAGCGCCGCGATCTCTTCGTTGGTCAAGATCGGGTGGTCAACCAGCAGGCGATGACAATGCTGGGGCGTGGCAGCGAGCAGGTTTTGTTCCGGACCGATGTAACACTCCAGCGACATGATCACTTCTTCGCGGATCGAATCGATCGCCGGGTTGGTCACCTGGGCAAACAACTGCTTGAAGTAGTCATAGATCATTCGCGGCTTGTCGCTCAAACAGGCGATCGCGCTGTCGTTGCCCATCGAACCGACAGGATCTCGCAGCTGTTCCACCAGCGGACGCAGCATGAAGGCCATCGTTTCGGTGGTGTAGCCGAACGCCTGCATTCGCTGCAGCAGTGTTTTGCTGTCGAAGCCGTGCGGTTCGCTTTCGGGATGCAGATCGGAAAGTCGAATTCGTTGCTCGCGCAGCCATTTTCCGTAGGGCATCGCACGGGCAAAGTCGCTTTTGAGTTCTTCGTCGGGGATCATTCGTCCCTGTTCAAAGTTGACCAGGAACATTTTGCCGGGCTGCAGCCGACCTTTTTCTTTGACGATCGCCGGATCGACCGGCAACACCCCCACTTCGCTGGCCATGATCACCCGGTCGTCGTGGGTGATGTAGTAGCGGCTGGGGCGCAGGCCGTTTCGGTCCAACGTCGCGCCGATGTAATGACCGTCAGTGAAGGCGATCGACGCCGGTCCGTCCCACGGTTCCATCAAGCAGGAGAAATACTCGTAGAAGGCCCGCTTGTCTTCCGGCATCGTTTCATGTTTCTGCCACGCTTCGGGGACCATCATCATGATCGCCTCTTGCAGCGTACGGCCGGTCATCAGCAAGAATTCCAGCACGTTGTCGAACGTTCCCGAATCGCTGCAATGTGGTTCAACGACCGGAAAAAGTTTTTCCAGATCATCGCCGTACAGATCGCTTTGGGCCGATCCTTCGCGAGCCCGCATCCAGTTGCTGTTGCCTCGCAGGGTGTTGATTTCACCGTTGTGACTCATGAACCGCAGCGGTTGAGCGCGGTCCCAGCTGGGGAAGGTGTTGGTCGAAAACCGGCTGTGCACCATCGCCAAATGAGTCTCGTAGTCCTCGTCTCGCAGGTCGGGGAAATAGGGCAACACTTGGGCTGGTGTCAGCATTCCCTTGTAGATGATCACCTTGGTGCTCAACGAGCAGATGTAAAACATCAACGCTTGCTTGAGCGTTTCGCTGCCGCGCAGCGCATGGCTGGCCTGCTTGTGAATCATGTACAGCTTGCGTTCAAAATCGTCGGCCTCCAGGCCGTCGGCGGCACTGACAAACAGCTGCTCGATGACCGGTTCGCTGCCCCGCGCCGTCGGGCCGACGTCGGCCAGGTCGGTTTCCTGGGGCACGTCGCGCCAGCCCAGCAGCTTTTGCCCGGCAGCGGCGATCAATTTTTCGATCGTTTTTTTGCAGTGGACTCGTTCGGCGCCGTCTTGCGGAAGAAAAACTAGCCCGGCGGCGAAACGTCCCGGTTCGGGAAGATCGACCCCCAGGTCGGCTTTGGCAACCTTGCGCAGAAACTTGTGCGGCAGTGCGGTCAGAATGCCCGATCCGTCGCCCGTATTGGGTTCGCATCCGCAGGCACCACGGTGATCCATGTTCTGCAGAATCGTGTCGGCATCGATCACATTCTGATGGCTCGGCTGGCCTTTGATATGCGCGATGAAGCCGACCCCGCAGGCGTCTTTTTCGTGTTCGGGATCGTACAGCCCTTGGGCGGGCGGCAAATGAAAAAGATTCTGGTTCATCTTGTCGTCGTTTCCAGTCATAACTATCTCGCCATTGTTTTTTTGCTTCCGGTGGCGCCGGCGCGAAAAGCGAGCCAGCGATCGCAGCTCTTCTCCGCCGAATCGCCCGGCTCAGGCGACGACCGAAGTTTCGCTTCGGGCGTCGAGGGTGGAACCGTCCACGGCAGGATGTCCCCCGCTGCCGGATTTGCTTCGTTTTCCCGATTCGAGCGGACGTCCCAAGAGAAGTGAGCCGAATTCGTTGGCGGCTCGACTGAGTCGTCCCGATCGTCGGAAGATAATGCCCAAAGGGCGCGTCATGCGCAACTCTCGGCATGCCACGACTCGCAACGAGCCGTTGGCGGTTTCGCGGCGTACTGCCGCCTCAGGTACGATCCCAATGCCACGACTGGCCTGGATCGCTCGGATCATGGAGTCCGCGTTGTCAAACTCCATGCGTACGTTGACCGATACGCCCGCTTTGTTCAAACATTGGTCGACCTCTTGTCGCAGAGTCAAACCAGGTTCAAAGCCGACCATCTCAATCCCCATCAACTGCGACAGGGAAACCTCGTGTTGACTGGCCAGCGGATGCTTGGCCGAACAGACAATTCGCATCGGCTCCTGCTGCCAATGGACGTGTTGCAGTTGTTTTGTGTTCTTGGGAAAGCTGACCAGCCCAAAGTCGACTTCCCCCTCGGCGGTCATTTCGACCACACGTTGGCTCGACCCGAACTCCATCTTCACGTCGACTTCCGGATGAAGCCTGGCAAACGCGTCACAAGCCTCCGGCATGTAACTGAGGCCGACCGAGTAAATCGTGCCGATCGTGATCTGACCGCTCAGCCGCTTGCTGATGCTGCGGACTTCCTGCTCCAATCGTTCGTAACTGCGAAGCACACCGCGCAGTCCCCGCAAGTAGGTTTTGCCCGCAGTGGTCAAAACGAGCGGACGTTTGGAGCGATCGATCAACTGCGCCCCCAGCGATTCCTCCAGATGCTGCATCGCCTGGCTGACGGCACTCTGAGTCAATTGGTGCGCAGCGGCAGCCTTGGAAAAGCTCCGCTGTTCAGCGATCGTGCAGAAAATCTCAAGCGTTCGGAAATGCAATGGACACTCTTGCCAGTATAAGCCCTGCTAATATTAGAGGCATCCGCCTGCAATCAAGTTAATGCAAGGTAAGAACCAGGAGAGTTGTCGTCAAGCGTTTTACCGACGAGGCGGCTGGCCGGCGGTAGTTCCGGCGGGGGGATTTTCGGGCGGGCGAAAGTTTGGCGGTAAATCTGCGGAGCCGCGCCATCCTGGGTGATTCAGGACCATCGTGGGCCGTAGTAACAAGCAAACCCTTGCAGTGCCGGAACTTCGGTCGCCTATGGGAAGTTTTTCGTTGCGCACACTGCGCGCAAGTACAAACCGGCCCCGCCCAGCTACGGCATGGTTTGCGACCTCGGCCCGGCCTACACGAATAATCCGGGCTATTCGGTCGCTCGGCCAAACCGTTTGGGCAGGGTGAAGGCGTAGATGATGACCACCGCACCACTGCTGAGAATCGCCCAGGGGTACCATTCCTTCGGCCGCCATTCACGGGTCGACGGGGCGGGGCTGCCCAGGGGATTGATGAAGGTGGAGGCTTCGGTTTCGCCGGCCGCGTAAACGTTGGCACTATCGATCACCAGGCACTCCAGGCCGACAATGATCGCCATCATTCCGACGGCGAGAAAGATTGAACGCCACATCTACTGAGATCCCGACTAGAGGAGAGGGAAAGGGAGAACCATCGGTAAGGATCGACCTCCGATCCACCACGGCTAAAGAATCTCCCCCGGCGCCAACATCCTCGGCAAAAACGGCACGACCCCATTTTGTCGAACGAAGAGGACCAGGAAGTCAAAGCAGATGCTTTGCTTTGACTTCCAGGTATTGATTGACCAGGGGGGCGGTCAGTTCGTCGGGGAAAGCGTCGACCACCAACACTCCGCGGTGTTCCAGATCTTTCAACACTTGGTCACGCCACAGCAGGATGTCCGCAGCCGCCGCGGCGCGGTACATCTGAAACGCGTCACCGTCGGGCGAATCGGCGGCCTCGAACATTTCTCGGTCGCGAAGCAGGACTCCCAGCGGCAGGTGCTGGCCGTTGATGTTTCCCAAATAATCGACTACCGCTCCCGCATTGACTTCGTCGATCACGTTGGTTGCCAGGACAACCAGCGAGCGGCGTTTGCAATTGGTCGAAAGGTAAAGAAAGGCCTGGTCGTATCGGGATTCCACGAGCCGCGGAAACTGGTCGAAACCGGCTTGGATCAGTCGATTCATTTGGCTGCTGCCACCGCGCGGCGGAATATAAGAATGAATCGTGTCGGAAAAGCAGAGCATTCCGACCGAATCGCCTTGTGATAACGCGACGTAGGCCATCATCAACGTCGAATTGAGCGCGTGATCAAGCAACGAGTATCCGCCTCGCTGGTTGGTCATCATTCGCCCGCAATCGAGCAGAAAAATGACTCGTTGGCTCTGGTCGCTCTGAAACTGGCGCACCGTCAGCTTTCGGCGGCGGGCGGTACTTCGCCAATCGATGTGCCGGTAGTTGTCGTCACGACTGTAGTCACGCAGTCGTTCGAAATCGCTGTCTTGACCGATACGCCGCGTCCGCCGGACCCCGATCAAGCTGAGGCGATTGGTTCTGGCCAGCAGTGCGTAGTCAGACAACTGTTTCATGTCGGGATAGACATTCAGCTGATGTCGCTCTTCCAGGCGAAGGTGCCGCACCCACAACTTCAGCGGGCTGGTGAATTTCAAGTAGACGTACTCCAGGGCGAACGCGCCGCGCCGTCCGGGAGTCAGTTTGCGGCGGGCGGTCATGCGGCCCATCGGTGGCAAACGGAGCGAGTGTTCGGGGGGCGATGCTTCGAAATTGTCCGGCAGGTCGTCGCAGAGCGAACCGTTGAGTGTCAGTGAGGTTCGATTTTCTACCGTCAATTCGCTCTGCAAAGGAACGCCCAGCGAGCAGGTGCGGGGTATCTCCCGGCTGACCGAGACGCCTTGATTGGCAGCCAGGTAAATCAAGGTGAAATCGACCGCGGCGACGGTGACGATCAATCCGTCCAGCACTCCTACCGCGACCACCGCCGGAGGATAGAAGACCGCAGCCAGCCCGATGATCAGGGAGAGGCAAAGCAGCAAGACCCAGGCAAGGGTCGGATAGATCTTCAGACGCCACGCGGCAACGATCAATGGCAGCGCAAACAAACCCAGCATCAACCAGGGTAGCTGAGTCAGCCACTGGAATTGGTTTTCCGCCGCTTGCGTGATCGCGTCGTTCATCATGTCCTGGCCTGTAGGCCGGCTTGTCCCCAGTCAGCCAGCAGCGACTTGGGTTTGGAAAGTACAGGAGGAGCGCCGACTTGCGACAAGCCGGCCTGCGAAAGGGATCACAAGGCGATGGTGACGGTTTTGCTTTCGGTGTAAGCCTTCAACCCTTCTTCGCCCAATTCGCGGCCATAACCGCTCATCTTGAACCCGCCAAAAGGAGCCGCTGCGTCGAACACATCGTAGCAGTTCACCCACACCGTTCCGGCTCGCACGCGGGTAGCAAATTCGTGGGCCACCGAGACATCACGAGTCCAGACGGCGGCGGCCAATCCATAAAAGGTGTTGTTGGCGCGGCGGATCATGTCTTCCTTGTCGTCGAAGGTCAACACACTCAGGACCGGCCCGAAGATCTCATCGGTCGCGATCGCCATTTCATCTTGAACGCCGTCAAAGATGGTCGGTTCAATGAAAAAGCCTCGATCGCCGACACGGTTGCCGCCGGTGACGCACTGGGCGCCTTCGTTTTTGCCTTTGTCGATGTACGAAAGAATCTTGTCGAATTGAGCCTGGTCGACTTGTGGTCCCTGTTCGGTGTCGGAGGCAAAGGGGTCGCCGACTTTTCGCTTTTCGGCCAGCGCTTGGAGTTTGTCCAGGAACTCATCGTGCTGGCTGCGCTCGACAAACACTCGGCTGCCGGCGCAGCAGCACTGTCCCTGGTTCAGGAACAGACCGACGTACGCTCCCATCGCGGCCGCATCTAGATCGGCATCGGCAAAGATCACATTCGGACTCTTTCCACCCAGCTCGAACGTCAGCCGTTTCAGCGTGTCGGCCGATTCTCGCGTGATGATCTGCGCGGTGCGGTGTTCGCCGGTAAAGGCGATCTTGTCAATCAACGGGTGTTTGACCACCGCCGATCCGGCGGTCGGTCCGAAACCGGGGACGACGTTGATCACCCCGTCGGGAATGCCCACTTCTTTGGCAAGCTGTGCCAGGCGCAGGCAGGTCAGCGGTGTCTGTTCGGCCGGTTTCATCACAATGGTGCAGCCGGCGGCCAGTGCCGGTCCCCATTTCCAAGCGACCATCAGGATCGGAAAATTCCAAGGAATGATCTGGCCAGCCACACCGATCGGTTCGCGGCGGGTGTAACAAAAATGGTTGCCCCGGATCGGAATCGTACTGCCGTGAATCTTGTCGGCGTATCCGGCGTAGTACCTCAAGCAATCGATCGCCAGCGGCAGGTCGACGTTGCGGCTGTCGTTGAAGGGCTTGCCATTGTCAAGCGTTTCCAGTTTGGCCAATTCGTCGATCTCGGCTTCCATTCGATCGGCAAGCTGGTACATCAATCGCCCGCGATCGCGAGCGTCCATTTTGGCCCAATCTCCCGTCTCGAAAGCATGCCTTGCCGCCTTTGCTGCAGCATCGACATCCGCCGCGTCTCCTTCAGCGACTTGGGTGATTTCCTGTTCGGTGGCGGGATTGATGGTGGCAAACGTTTTGCCGCTCGCTGCGGGGACCCATTTCCCATCAATAAAACATTCGGTTTCGCGAATTTCGACATCCGGCGCGGAAGAGAGGGTGGCAGACATGATTGGCCTCGGGCGGAACAGAAAAAATTGGGTAGACGCGTCGGACCGGGATGAGTCCCGCTTGGCGGCGCGCTACTGCTCGCCCGTCATTGTAGCGAATTGACCTGCCGACGGAGATCAACGATAACGCCTGATTCGATACGATTTCTCGCAGTTCATTCTCTGTCCCACCCAACCGACTCGTGGAACACTCTTTCCTTGCTTATTTGCGCGGCCGATGCAGGACGCTTCCCCAAGTGGACGTCGGAATTGGTGACGATGCGGCCGTGCTCGATCCGGGGGACGGATCGCTGGTCGCCTGCACCGACCAAATCATTGATCGAGTCGACTTCGATGCCGATCAACACTCCCTTGCCGATATCGGTTTCAAGTCGATGGCGATCAACTTGAGTGACATGGCGGCGATGGGCGCGTCGCCGGTGGCGGCGCTGGTCACCCTGGCACTACCGAAAACAAACGCGACGCGCATCGCCGGGGAGGTTTACGAGGGAATTTTGGAAGCCGCGTCCCAGTTTGGCATCGCGATTGCCGGCGGAGACATTTCGACTTACTCCGGGCCATTGTCGATCGCCGTCACCCTGCTGGGAAACGTACCGACCGGCAGCGCCTGGCTGCGCAGCGGTGCCCGGGAAGGTGACGCGATCGTGGTCACTGGCGGCGTGGGCGGCAGCATTTTGGAAAGGCATCTGCGGCCCCAACCCCGAATCGATCTCGCCCTGCGACTGCGCGACATGGTCCAGGTGCACGCGGCGATCGACATCAGCGACGGACTCTCGCTCGATTTGGACCGGTTATGCGCCTCTAGCGGTGTGGGGGCCGAGTTGGACATGGCGATGATTCCGATTCATGACGACGCGATTCGCCTGGCGGAAACGACTGGCAAGACCCCGATGCAGCATGCCTGGAGCGACGGCGAGGATTTTGAATTGATCATGACCATGTCCCAGCAAGATGCCGATCGCGCCTGCGCCGAAAACCTGGGCACCGAGATCACTCCCATCGGAAACATCGTCGGCCGGACCGGATTGTGGAAGCGACAAAAAGGGAAATTGCAACGTCTGTCGCCGCAAGGATACGTGCACGGGCAAACAACATCGGAAAAGTAACTTTTTTCTCCTCTTCATTCGTGTGATTCGAGCGATTCGTGGTTCCTTTTTTCCGTGAAGAGCTGACCACGAATCGCTCGAATCACACGAATGAAGAGGAGCGATTGGCTGTCTGATCTTGCTCGGATTAAGATTGACCCCGTCGGTGCCTTCCTAACGCTTTCGGAAATCGTCCAACACACGAGGTCTTTTGGATGAAACGGCTTTTCCTGGTGGTTGCTCTTTTGTTGTCAGCCTTCTATTCGGCTGCAGGATTCGCGCAAGACAAGGTGGTGCCGCTTCCGGTGGCCGATGCGACGGCTGCGACGGAGTCGGAGATGAAACCGTACGAAGAGCCGATCGAGCATACCGAGCTGACCGTTTCGATGGTTCCGATTCCCGGCGGTACCTTTCTGATGGGCAGCCCCGAATCGGAAGAGGACCGCAAAGACGACGAAGGTCCACAGCGCAAAGTAACAGTCTCGCCCTTTTGGATGGGCAAGTACGAAGTGACTTGGGACCAATACGATGCTTGGGGTGAGGGAATCGATCAGCTTCGCCGCAAGATGTTGCAGATCAACTCCACGCCGCGCGACCTGTTGGTCGACGGGGTGTCCAAGCCGACCGAACCCTACACCGACATGAGTTTTGGCATGGGAACGGGCGATTACCCGGCGATCTGCATGACTCAACATGCCGCGCGAACTTTCTGCAAGTGGCTCAGTGCAAAAACAGGCCGTTACTACCGTTTGCCCACCGAGGCCGAATGGGAATATGCCTGCCGAGCCGGAACGACCACCGCCTACTCCTTCGGTGATGATGTGGATGAACTGGAAGACTACGGTTGGTTCTTTGACAACGCCGGTGATGCTTACCAGGAAGTCGGCCAGTTGAAGCCGAATCCGTGGGGGCTTCACGACATGCACGGCAATGTTTCGGAATGGGTGTTGGACCAGTACGTCGAACAAGTCGACGACAAAAAACCGGGCGATAACAATCCACTTGCAGTTCCGTTGAAGCTGTATCCTCGCGTGGTACGCGGCGGCGGTTGGGACGACGATCCCGACATGCTTCGTAGCGCCGCGCGAGAGGCATCTCATGAAGATTGGAAGAAGCAAGATCCACAGACTCCGCGAAGCATTTGGTACCATACGGATGCCCGGGCTGTCGGCTTTCGGGTCGTTCGCCCGCTGATCGAACCGTCCCAGGAAGAGAAAGCCCAGAAGTGGGAAAAGACGGAGCCTCTGCAGAAAGACCCTGAAGAGTGAACGTCTTGTAGCCTGCAAATTTTACCCTCCCTCATGGAAACACCTTCGATGACCGACACAAAAACTCCCCATCCTTCTCGGCGCCAATTCCTCAAGAGCAGCGGGCAAGTTGCCGCTGCGACCACTTTGGCTGCTGCGCCGGCAGTGCATGCGGCCCAGGACGATACGATCCGGGTGGCGTTGGTCGGTTGCGGCGGGCGCGGAACGGGTGCCGCGCGGCAAGCGCTGTCGGTTTCGGGTGGGCCGATCAAGCTGGTTGCGCTGGGGGACGTGTTCGAGAACAATTTGAACGGCACTTACACGACACTGTCTGAAAATGAACAAGTCGGCGAGCGTGTGGAGGTGTCGGAGGAGCACAAGTTCATCGGCTTTGACGCCTACAAGAATGCCATGGACACGCTTCGTCCCGGAGACGTGGTGATTCTGGCCACGCCACCGGCTTTCCGTTGGGTGCACTATTCCTACGCGATCGAGCGGGGTTTGAACGTGTTCATGGAAAAACCGGTCACGGTCGATGGCCCGACTTCCAAACGCATGTTGGAACTGAACAAACTGGCGCTCGAAAAAGATCTGAAAGTCGGCGTCGGTTTGATGTGCCGTCACTGCAAAGCTCGGCAAGAACTATTCGATCGAATTCAAGGTGGTGAAATCGGTGACGTCACGATGTTGCGGGCCTACCGGATGGCTGGGCCCACCGGTTCGGCCGCCGCTCCGCCGAACGACACCGATTTGAGCGAGCTGAAGTATCAGATCAAAAATTTTCATGGTTTCTTGTGGCTCAGCGGCGGCGCGGTCAGCGACTTCCTGATTCACAATATCGACGAATCATGCTGGATGAAAAACGATTGGCCGGTGCGAGCAATTGCTTGCGGCGGACGGCACTACCGCGGCGAAATGGTCGATCAAAATTTCGATACCTATTCGATCGAATACACCTTCGCCGATGGCACCAAGTTGTTTGTCGATGGCCGCACGATGCCAGGCTGCAAACGGGAATTTGCCAGTTACGCCCACGGGTCCAAGGGCCTGGGGATCATCTCCACCGCCTCCCACACCCCGGCCCGGTGCCGCATCTACGACGGACACAATATCGACAAGGACAAGATGATCTGGTCGTTTGGTCCGGACGAACCGAATCCATACCAAGAGGAATGGAACGACCTGGTCGCGGCCATCCGTGACGACTTGCCCTACAACGAGGTCGAGCGGGGTGTGATGGCCAGCGCCGTCACATCGATGGGACGGATGGCGGCACACACCGGCCAGGAATGGACCTTGCAAGGTTTCCTGAACAACGGCCATGAATTCGCGCCAGGGATCGACAAGCTGACGATGGATTCGCCATCGCCCCTGCAAGCGAAACCCGACGGTACCTACAGCGTCCCAATGCCCGGCTTGGTCAAAAAACGCGAGTACCTCTAGAAAACGCGATGCCGCTGATCGAAGTTCAAGACGTTTGCAAGTCTTATCAGCTGGAAGAGGTGCGCGTTGACGCGTTGTGCGGGGTGACGTTGTCGATCGATCGAGGCGAGTTTGTTGCTTTGGTTGGCCAATCGGGAAGCGGCAAATCGACGCTGATGAACACGCTGGGGTGCCTGGATCGTCCCACCACCGGATCGTACCGTTTGGCCGGCGAAGAAATCGTGGCGATGGATCGCGACCAGCGAGCACGCATTCGCAATGAACAGATTGGTTTTGTGTTTCAGAATTTCAATCTGCTCCATCGCACTTCCGCGGTCGAAAATGTCGAACTGCCATTGTTGTATCGGCACGGATTGAGCGGCTTGCAACGAAAAGAGCGAGCGGTCGAAATGCTTCAGCGAGTCGGATTGGGGGATCGGCTGGACCATCACCCCGGCCAACTCAGTGGTGGCCAGCAACAACGTGTCGCGGTGGCTCGTGCCCTGATCAACCAACCCAGCATTCTGATGGGTGATGAACCGACTGGAAATCTTGATTCACGAACCAGCAACGAAATGATCGGTCTGTTTGCGGATCTGAACCAGCGAGATCGGATCACCGTGATTTTGGTCACTCACGATCCCGACGTCGCCAGGGTCGCTCGCCGCCAAATTGTGTTGCGCGACGGCAAAGTGATTTGCGATACCAGCGATACCGAAGAAGCATTCGCGGCGCTGCGGCACGGCTAGCAGCTTCTTCCACTTCCCTAATCGACGATTCCCAGCTTGACGGCGCGGACGGCGGCGTCGGTACGATCATTCGCGTTGACCTTGCGGAGCACATTTTGGACGTGCTCCTTGACGGTCTCCACACTGATCTTCAACGAACTCGCAATCTCTTTGTTGCTCAATCCCAAAGCGACGTGGCGCAGCACTTGTGCTTCACGACTGGTTAGCGGCAACTCCGGAGGAAGCGTGGAAACGTCAACCTCTTGCTCCATCATCTCGCGGATTCTGCACAGCCGGCTTGACGATGGAGGCGGACCACCGGTGACGGCGCGATCAATCGCCTCGGCAAAAAGAGCGCGGTCGGCGCTCTTGAGAAGATAGTCGTTTGCACCCAGCGCTGCGGCTCGCGCGACGTAAGTTGGATTGTCGTAGGTGCTAAGCATCAGTACCGGCAGGTCAGCATGTTTGGCTCGGATCGCTTCGAGCGCTGCTAACCCATCGGTGTCTTGCATACGAACATCAAGCAAAACGATATCAAACTGTGTGGAATCCAAAGCCACCATCGCTTCGTCGGCACTTGAAACAGATCCGGCAATCTCAACTTTCTGATTTCCGAGTAGTTCCGACAGGCCCTCTCGGGCCACCTCGTGGTCGTCAACAATCAATACCCTCAATGCCATCGAAACATCCGCAAAAACCAGACCCCTCATCCAGCTGCCTCACACAGTGTCGACGATTGTTCACTGTTTCATCGTTCATTGCTAGGGTGATAGATTCACGCAAGTCATTGAAGAGCAACGACTTGCAGTCAATCTGGAGTATCAGTCTTGCACCGAAAAGGGGGATGATTCGTGATGGTTGTAACACCTTTGACGCTTACGGCGTCACAAGGACAACCTGCATCTTTGACCGCACCGCAAGCATGACCTAGATATCCCAAGAGAACCAGTGTTTTCCTGTGGTGACGTTGTCGTTGTCCCCCGTCGCACCGGTTCGGGTTTGCCATTTTGCCGGCGATGTCATGACTTGCTCAGCCTCGATTCTGTTGGTCGACGACGACCGTCACCTAGCCGATTCGATGGCCCAATGGTTGCGCGAGTTTTCTTATTCGGTTGATACCGCGGACACACTGCAAAGTGCCAAAACCCAGTTGAAAGCGACCTCTTATGACCTGTTGATTACCGACTTGAGACTGGGGGATGAAGACGGATTTGAATTGATCGACTACGTCCGGCAGCGTTATCCCGACACCGCCGTGTTGGTGATGACCGGGTACGCGACTCCCGATACCGCGGTCCAGGCAGTTCGTGCCGGCGCGTTTGATCTGTTGACCAAGCCGCTGATCGACGACGAACTGCAGCTGGCGATCGGACGAGCGTTTTCGCAGCGCGAGATCACGAAAGAAAACGAATCTCTTCGCGCGCAACTTGATCGTCGCAGCGGTCTGGAAAACATTCTTAGCCACGACTATCGGATGCTGAAGATCTTTGACGTCATCGACAGCGTTGCCGATGCCAAGGCGTCGATTTTGATCACTGGCGAGAACGGGACGGGCAAAAGTATGATCGCCCGAGCGATTCATTCTCGCAGCTCTCGCCGTGGTGGTCCGTTTGTCGAGGTTGCTTGCGGTGCGCTTCCTGACACGCTGTTGGAAAGCGAGCTTTTTGGACACGTCGCAGGCGCGTTCACCGGCGCCAATACCGACAAAGCGGGCAAATTCGACCTGGCCGACGGCGGTACCTTGTTCTTGGACGAAATCGCCACCGCCACCCCCGCGATGCAGGTCAAGTTGCTGCGTGTGTTGCAGGAATTTCAGTTCGAACCGCTCGGCGGTACCGAGACTCATTCGGTCGACACGCGAGTCATTTTGGCGACCAACGAAGACCTTTCGCGGTCGGTGGTCGACGGCAGTTTTCGTCAAGATTTGTACTACCGAATCAACGTGGTCAACATCGTGTTGCCGCCGCTTCGCGAACGCTCCGGAGACGTTCCGTTGCTGGTCGATCATTTCTTGAGAGAAGCTGCCGAGACGTGCGGCCGCGAGATCGAAGGCTTTGATTCGGCGGCGATGAAGGCGCTGCAAGCCTACACCTGGCCCGGAAACGTGCGGCAGCTTGAAAACGTTGTCGAGCGGGCGGTGTTGTTGTCACGAGGGGAAGTGTTGACGCCAGAGGATCTGCCGCCCGAATTGACCGGGCGATCGACCGCACCGACCAGCCTGGCCGGTGACGTGGCCCAAGCGACAGTGAATCTCAGCGAAACAACCGGGATGACCCTGAGAGAAGCGTTGGAGGGCCCGGAACGGCAGATCATTCTGCAAGCGCTGCGGCTTCACAACTGGAACCGCGCCGCCACCGCCGACGCGCTCGATATCAATCGAACGACGCTCTACAAAAAAATGAAGCGACTGGGATTGGACGATCCCAGACTTCAGTTCGCCTAGCAGCGGCAGGGCTCCAGGGTTCTTTTGTTCGTACTCGTGCTCGGCGTTGTCCATCACCTGTTTTCTGGTTATAGCTCAGATCTTGCCAGTTTTTCGCTTCGGTTGGCAATGAAAATCAAAAGGTGGACAGTTGGCTTCGCATTGATGCAGGTACGACATCACGAGATGCGGGTTCGGGCGTGTCGCAGTGACCAGCATGGTGGACATGGTCGCCTTTTCGGCAGGCGCGAAAAGAAAAACATTTTTCACTTGCTATCACGTGATTCCATCGCCAGCTTTTTACCGTTACTCAAGTGGTGACAAGGAGATAGGCTGGCGTGCCAAAACGCTTCCAATCACGAAATTCACTGCCGGTCGCTAATCCCCCACGCAGTTGATTCTCGCCAATTCGTCCAGCGGCACGCCCATGGCGCCAAATGGCCAGGGAACATGAACGAAATCTCGGAGAACGGCGACATGTCAATGCGGCGAGACTCAAAGTCGACCATCGGAATCTCAGATGATTTGCACTGGCCCATCGACAGTTAAAGCCGGCTGCCGCGTCGACTATCGGCTGCGACGTGTGCGTACTATAAGTGGATGGATTTGCCATGAGTTGGCATCTCAAAGGCAGGATCGGCAACGATTCTCAAAAGGCGGCTTCGTCGATGGATCAGTTATCTTTGCGCAGGTAGATGTCAATAGCACCTCCGTTGTCGCTATAGTTTCCATTGGTGTCGTTGACCGTGACCAACACGGGTTGAGTATTGGATATTCCGCTAATCACGGTCGGGCTGGACGGACTCGTCGAGGTAACGTTCCAGTAATTGTTGCCCTGATAGATGACGATTCCAAATTTGTGAGCGTTTGGGAATCGCCACCCTCCACCGGCTGTTCCGCCGTTGCCGCTTGGGCTGGTAACAGCACGACCGCCAAAAGCGAATCGCCACTTCACGTCTCGGGCGTAGACACTGATCTGGGTCGTCCCATCGCTGCCAAGTAGGCGAGTATTACCGTTAACGCGGTTGTTGTTGTACCAACCAAATCCCGCATCGCGCGATTCTTTATCTTCGGCGACTTCGACCTGGTTGTCCGGGCCTGTGGGCAGCGACTCTAAGAACCCACCGGGTGCCGTGTATTTCTTCGCGACATTTGGCTGCTGTTTTTCCTGTGCGTTTGAGGTGGTAGCAACAGAAACGCAGGCGATAATCAGAAAAAATCGAAACGTCATGGATTTCTCCTTTGCTGAAATCTGAGGTCATTGTGAAAAAAGGGTGTTCCTACCGGACGTAAGTGGTCGTGTGGGATTTATTCCTCGCGCTCTGAGTAAACATCGCGGATCAGCTGTACTTCGTAACCATCGTTGAGTAGCTGCACCAAGTCCTCGGCCGAAGCGACCACTTCACAGAAACGGGATTCCACATGAATCAGGTCATAGCCGCCGTGCAGCAACTGCGAGGCGACGTCTATCGAGCTTTGTCGCTCGCAGGTGACGCTCACCTCGAAGCGTCGCCAACGCTGCAGAGGCGCGCTGTCAGCCTTCCAGAAACGGTCGAGCAGATCAGGGCTAGCAGTTGACTTTTGATCCGACTCCTGTCGACGTTTCAGCAGCGGATCGATGTCAACATCTGTCTGTCTGGCCGCGCACCAGCCCAATGCTCGTGTGGCAGCCGCGACTTCCAACGCGGCCGTGACGGCTTGCTCAATTGGCGGTTGGAACTGTTGCGCGCACTCCAAATCGAACCCGAAGATGTGGTGATTGAAAAAGAAATGCTCATCAGACGTGCCCGCATGGTTGCTGGTCGTTCCCGTGCGATACTCAACGCCTTGGACACTCCGAATTTCGGCGTTCATTAGCTCTTCGAGTCGCGAATACGTTGCGTGATCCTGGGCGGACACAGGAAGGCTGGACACGAACGTGCCGCCGCTGGGATTGGGGCGAAAGATCGCTTGTCCTGACGAGTGGCTGTCAATCGCGAAGACGATATTGCGATGTTGGGTTACCAAATGATCAATATTGGCCGTTTCGGGTTCTGACAACGCGCGAGGTCCGCGATACACGTCGGAGCAAGTTGCCCCGGACGAGCCCGCGGCTCCGAAGTACCTCGAGTAGTTACGATTGCAGTCGACGCCCGGACAATGATCGGAGCCACGTGGCGGCCGAAGATTCTTACGCCACATTCGCTGGCCTGGATCGAAAAAGCTGTACCGCGCCCCGTCGGGATTCCCCTCCGGCACGATGAAAACCTCGGCATGGTCCAGGGTCGTGACAACCGATTGAACGTGCGGATCAGAATCGGCGGGGCGATAGTTCTCCAATAGCTGCCTGGCCGTCTCTAGGACCGCCAGGGAATTCACCCATTCACGAGCGTGTGGCGAACGCATCAGCAGTACCGCAGGCTTCGGATTCGTTCCCTGTGGAGATGTGATCCTCAACACGTGCATGTGATGCCTACCATGCGCTTCCAACCGATCGCCTTCGTATCCATGGGTCAAATATGGAAGCTCTGTCAGCTCACAAAGGGAAGGGAATAACCCTACCAGCGTTCTGAACTCGTCTTCAACCTCGAGCGGGTTGAGGTAACGAGTGACGAACCGATTGCGAAACGCCACAGCTAATCCCCCTTCTATCTCGATACACCGATGGCAACCAAGGCATAGTCCGCATCGACCTGCGGAGTTTCCGTGTGAGAATCCACGGTCAGGTCGTCGGCAATGACTTCGATAACCCAACGGCCGGGAGCCGGTGTTTGGATGAAGACGTTTTCAACGTTGTCAACTGAATTGGGGGTCCCGCCAAGCTGCGAAAATCTGCCTAGTAATAGGCCGTTGTTGCCCCAGTACACGTTGCCCGCAGGGTCAGTGATCTTTAAATCCAGGTTGTTCAGCAACATGCTCCCGCTGGCCGCCGGCATGCCACCTGGTTCAGCGTACACAAGGGTCACGCGCAGCATCGGCTCGTCTGCGTCCACCGTCACGGTATACGACTTCGACTCAAGGGTTTCGAGTACGTCGGATTCGTTGACAACCAGCGTCTTACAGCGGTTGTCGTAAAGCGTCTTCAAATCTGGGAATCCCCATCCTTGGCGATAGCGATCCAAATCCGTTGACGGCGGAAATTGGTATTGGCTGGCGGAACAGATCAAGAGGGCTTTGGTCGTGGTCGCGTGTGGCCGATTCTCGAAACGATACTGTGGTGTCGCGGGGTGCGGCAACGAGTTTCCGAAAGCCCCGTTTGTCCACATCTCCAGCACGAGTCCCATGTGGCCGGCGACCATGGGAGTAGCACCCGAAGTTCCGCCAAAGAACGACGTGTATCCGGTGGAACCCTCCGTCGTGTTGATCTGGTCGTAGTAGGCGCACAGATCCGGTTTCACTCGTCCTTCCTCGGCTGGGCCAGTACTGGCGCCGTTGTTCCATCGATCGTCGCCGGGATCGGGGTTGTTGAAATGATAGGCACCACCGACCGAGATAATGTTCTTTGCCCATGCTTGAGGACGAGAAGGAAGCCCTCCCGAGTTGCTTTGGCTTTGGGTGACCGGAATGTCATGGGCAAAGATGATGTCGTCCATTTCCTTGGATCGGATGTCGTAGCCCGTCACCCGCGAGTAGCCCCATGACGCAGTTTGGAACATCACGCGGTGCTCAGAAATCAAACGGGAGGTCAATTCATACCTGCTGCCTAGGGCGGTCGATCCCGCTGCCTCGCTGTAGACGAAGTTGTAGTGCGTGTATAGCCCCTGAGCATTTGGAAGGAGCCCCCTGGCGTTTGGATCGTTTCCTGATCCATCGGAAAATATTTGTCCGTACGTATTCGTGCCGTGACCGGAGGAAGATCCGTCATTGACGGCGATTGGTGCTTGGCGATGGGCGTTTGCTTTAAAGTCAGGATGGGATTGATGGATGCCCTCCAGGACATGTCCACGCAGGCCGATTCCCGTGTACCCGGGTGTCATTGCTTCCAGGTAGTTGCCGCCTCCCTGCAGACGCGCGTTGTCGGTATCAATCTCCGGTTTTGTGGACAGTTCGACCCACAGCACGGAATCATCGCTGGCAATGCTTTGCAGCTGCGACTTAGTGAGTTCGGCAACGAGAATGTCCGTTCCCGTTCCTCGCTCGCTGATCGTGGCATTCATCTCTGTCAGCCGGCGTTCCAGTGACCGCCTTTCCTCTATGCTGGTCGCCAGAATCGCGTAGCGTGTTTTTGAAGCGGTGTTCGAGTCAACTGCTAAAGAAGCAAGAACGGACTTTTCAAGTTTGTAGTAAGGCAGCATCGGTCCAACCCACCGAACGAAGGGCAGGGCATCCACCTTGGCCTTCACTTCCGGTGACATCTGCACGATGTGGGTTAGTTCCGGAATGAAGGCGTGAACCTCGCCGCCAGCGTCGCGAATCGCATCACGGTACTGCTGCAGAACCTGGGTCGTGAATTGAACCAAGTACAACTGGGACCGCGTCGGCGCGCGAAGCGCCGCTGGTGTTCCATTTGGTTGCAAGGCATTGTCCGTCGTCAACGGTTCAAACGTACGATTCTTGAGCTTGATTTGATAAGTGGTGCGTTTAGCCCTAGTCCACTCTCGGTCATTAACCTTCAGGGAGTACCAGTAGTGCGGCGCATTCGCGTCGTCTTCTGCAGCCGTTTGCCAAGTGGCAGCGCGTACGGTCTCCGAGAACTGTGTGATTTTCACGCCTTCCATCGGGCGAGCGTCATCGGCAACTCCAACGCCGTCGACCATCAGACGATAGTTGCCACCGGCTTTGGTAACCTCAATCTCTTGCGCATCGCATGGATGAAAAAAGAAAATGCCTATGAAGCTAAGTGATGCCACCGATACGGAAGTGCGGAGTCGCATGGTAAAATCCTCATTTCTTGTTACTGAAATACTCGTCGAGACGAAGGCAAGCCCCAAGTACTAGGTTTGAGTCGCAGATCGTTGTCCAACCAACGAAACGTTAGCAGCCCTCCGAAAACAGTGACGGGCAGAGATCATTGGTGTGTGATCGATGTCCAATCGAGTTGCCACTGGCAGCTCATGCAGGGTCGTGGGAGTTACCTCGGACCCGCGTATTAAATGGTTCTGAGATACCGGGCCAAAAGTAACACCGCTAAACAACCGGCAGTCGCGACACGAAATATCGCGCCACGCAAAGAACACACGGCGCCTGCCGCGAGATCAGTCCCTTCAAAGGCGTGCTGCGTCTGCAGGACGATAGTAGCGCCGGATCAGAGCTCGGCGCGCCGGAAATGAGAAGGTCGTCGTGGGGTTCGGAAAAACCAATCGCTATTTAGGCTTATTGAGCGGCAGAACTTGGACATTGAGTTGTCCCACGGTGAAGGCGCCGTTTTCTCCGGTGATTTCAACTCCGATCTTAACGTTGCCCGCCTTTGTCGAATATAAATACCATTTGCCGTCGCCCTCTTTCCGGATGTAGCCGTTTCCACTTCCGGCCACGTTCCAACTGATCTTGGACGGTTTGCCGTCTACCATATCAATTTCCAGGTTGATCGGCATTTTCTCGCCCTCCATCATCGACCCGCTGCCCGATAGAACGGTGATCTTTGGTTTCGAGCGACTCTCATCAGGATTCAATTTCTTTGAACTAATAATTGCTCGATCAAGATGCTGCGCGAACGACAGGGGGTTCAAATCCATCGATGGCCGTGCGTACTTGTATCTAAGGAAAACCGCTGTGTTGCCCCGCACGAAAGCAACCCAGTGCACGGCATCCGTTCCCGGCCTCGGTCTGACATAAGCAAGATCTCCGAGATCCATTTCGTTCGGATCAATGCGGCGGGCCAACACAGGAGATTGGTTCCAGGCCAACCACTTGAGCATTTCGAGATTCGCTCCTTTGGGATCATCGGCGTTGAAGGCGTCAACGATCAGCTTGCCCCCATTCTCGGAATGGGTGTATGTTCGTTGCTGGTGTCCGCGGAAGGTTGAAAACACGCCCCCTTTCCAACCACTCGGTTCGATAACTCCCAACGACTTGCCCTCACGTGTCACGCCCTCGGGCCATTGGTCTGCATGGTACCGTTCGGCCGTTTCTTCAAGTCGAAGCTTTAACATGTCATCGCTTGCGGCCCAGCTGCAGCAGAAAGTGATCCAGAGAGCTGAGACTCGCAAAGCAAAACGAAAAAGAGCATGCACAATTTCACCTCAATAACGGCGTTTGCATTTCGTGCTTCTGCAGTCCATTCGATGAAGAAAGAATGTCGTAGCCTTGCGGCCCCGCAAATTCTCTTTTGATGTTCCAACCGGGCATGCCAGGTAACGCATCAGGATTTCCGTCCTCGTCAACCTGGAGGCATGCATCGATGATTGTGGCCCCATTGTCCGCCGACACGACACAGTGAACATCAAACGAATGGGAATGGGCAATTCCGAAAAGGTCGAGCGAATAGTTGGGGGTGCCGATAGCCCGTACCGCACGCAAGTCCATCCCGCCTGTCGCGAATCCTTTCAGATTCTCAGCCCCCATCATGGAAAGCATCGCCAATGTGGTGGCCATCACGTCCACGCAGTTTGCGAACCGAACGTTCCCGTCTCCATTCAGCAACCTCGACAGGTCTAACGTTCCGTTCTTGGCGAATTCGGTCTGTGGATCGTACGCGATATTCTCAAAAGGCTGTGTTGCGTGGGTGGATTGTCCGAAGAACCCTTTCACAAACGCGAAAATCAAGTCGTGGTCATCTTGAATTGGTTGCTGGGCCATGCGACTCCAATCGAAGAAATGGTCCGCCACTTCGACCCATGGTCCTTTGTACTGATTGCCGTTCCGTTCGCCTTCGAATTGTGGACCTCTCAACACGGTATAAAATCGCAACGGTATCAACAGAGAACCCGGTATCGTTACCCAACGGCCGGTTTCGGGAACGTGATACTGCCATGAAAAACCGATCTGGTGATCGATCCGGGTGACGCTGGTCGGCAAACGCGGGCCGTCGATTACCACCATCCTGTTGCCGCCAATCGGTGGGCTTGTTGATAGGACAGCTGTGCCAAGGCCCGCCTGCAACCGAATTTCATGGCCTCCGGCAGGGAACACGGTTTGACTTGACACGCCTGATGCGGACGTGGCTGATTTACCCATTGTGATTCTCAACCTTGGCGTCGCATCACGTTGGTAGCAAAGAGGATAGTTGTAGCCCGCCGTAGCGAGTCCGCTGCCATCCATCACCGGACGGTTGGTGGCTTCGTGGATCGGTGGGATGGGGCGGGGATCGCCGTTGTCTAGATCTAGATCTGAAACGGAATTTGCGCCGGCACCCAAAGAAAATTCGTGAGTGCTAGGAGTGAGAAAGAAGCGGAACTCATCTCCCTGCATGAAATAGACCATTTGAAACTCGTCGTTGCCGCGAACACTTTCGAGGGCCGCTACTTCAACGATCCCCAGCCGTATCACGTGCAGCTTGTATTGCACAGCAGCGAATTGCCCCGCTGCTTCCCTAATCCGGATCGAATAAACGCCGAGATCTACAAAGTCACCTGTCTCGTTCCTGCCGTCCCAGAACAGATTGATCTGTTCGTTTTGACCATGAATTGCTTGTTGCGACACGGTGGCAACAACCCTACCGCTTTCGTCGAGCACTTCCACGATCACGTTCGCATTACCATTTTGCATCAACTTGAAACTTATCGACGCACCGCCGCCGGGCAGCTTGGGATCGGCAACTCGCGTCGTATCATCCGACAATTGGACGACATTAGCGCCCGACAGTGAACTAGTTGGTATGAGCACTGCGAGGGTCAAAGCAGCTCGGATACCGTAGCGTCGAAATGAATGTGATTCCATGTTGAATTTGATTCCACGTTGAAACGTATCGATGCGATGTCGTCGAGAGTACACCAATGCAATCGCCGAATAGTTCCAATCGGCGACACTCAAATCGATGATCAACGATACGGTATCAATTCTCACGACAATCTTTGTCGTCATACACGACGCATTGACGGTTTAGTAAATGGGGCCAGCCAAGATGCATGAGAATCAAAATGTCAACGGGAATTGTCTACTTCCTGGGTCACCCTCAGTTGGCGTCACGGCTTGTCGTGTCACTCTACTCGCTAAGAAACTGGTACGATGGCCCGGTGACCCTATTCACGGGGCATGCATCATCACATGGGATCGGTGAGACGATTGCAAGCGATAAACGTCTTGACGTTCAGCATCGCAGGATCATTGAAGTGGCTGCGGATGGTGCGTACGAGTCGGCTTATCTGACGAAAGCCGTTCTCATAAGTCAATCGCCCTATTCGAGCACTATTTTTCTTGATGCGGACACGATCGTAGCGGGTTCGATCAAAGAGCTGGTCGATTCCGCTGAAAATGTGTCGCTCACTGTAACGATATACGGTCATTTTATCACGTCGACCAAGAACGAGCGTTCGCCGATTCGAGCCTGGCAACATGTATTCCCAGAGGACGACCCGCGACACGCGTTAGTCCAGCGGGTGATACGGTACGCCTTTCCGACGATTAACACGGGCGTGTTCGCAATTCAACGTGATTCTGTTCTTGCCCACGAATGGAAGGAGCTGGCGTTGGCAGGACGCAATACTCCGACGCCAGACGAAACGGCCATGCAAATTCTCACCATGAGTTACGACTACAAGACGCTTGGTTGCCATTTCAATTGTATGCCTCATTGGAGTCCTTACGTTCAGAACCCTCGAATCTGGCATTTTGTTTGCGCTTCTCATCTGCGAACGGAAGTGTGCAGAAGAATTTGGCTGCCGATGTACCGAAAGTGCACGGCGGAGAATATCGCAGAGCTGACCTCATGGTCACATGTAGGGAAACCGAAAGGCAAGCGAACCACCGAATATTGGCGATCTCGAACCGCGCGACCTGTCGCCCTCGCTAACCCACATCCAGTCCACTTTGCATGAAAAGGCGAAAGATGAGCAAACATCAAAATGTATCGCACGAATCCGACATTCAATCCACTGACCATCAATGCCGAGACCCTCTCGACCCCACCAGCCCCGGATCATACTACTGTAACTTTTCACGATCTTCGCAAACCGACCCATGGAACCTGCTCGGTTCACAACTGCCAACATCAGGATCTTGGTACTGCATGGAGCCAAGCCATGTTGCCACGGGAAACGTATTCATCTACCCATGTTCGCAGTCCGACAGTTCCAGCTCCGTTGGAGCAAACGGTGACAAGCATTGCATCGCAACCTATCGTCTCCAAAGTGGCGCGATGTATATCATTCACGCGCTTTCACATGGAGGAATCGGAGCCCCAGCCAACCTCGTTCAGTATTCAATCCAACACAAAGACTCGTTTAGATTTTATCAGAGTGTTTTGGCGCTAGACGAGTCGTGGCGAGGTTTGTACCGATTCAACAACGGCAGTTTTCACTTGATCGATTCAACTGGACCATGCCCCATCGACCTCTTTGCTTACTCGGCTTCCAACGAGGATTTCTCATTGGAAGTTACGCTGGATTTTGGCGAGGATTCGGCGTGACGCGGATCGGAAAAGACTGTTCTATAGGGACGAAAGCCGGCATATTCTGAGCCACTGCCCGCAGTGTAGTGTGCGTGGCGTTGAATATCACACAGTGCGAGCTTCGACTCAAATGAGCCTCCAACATGCCGCAACGATGTGTCACTTTGGGGCGCGAGATCGGATCGTTTCGACGTCAGGTTGTTTCGAACTGCGTACGTTGGCATCGTCAAAGTCCATTCAAATACGTTGCCGAGAGTGTCAAATAATCCCAGCACGTTTGGCATACAGAGTCCAACATCGCAAGGCTTCCCGTTTTCAGCGGAATTGACAAACAACGCGCCATAGGGTGTGACCTTGCTCCCATAGAACCGCGTGGTCGCCGCTCCTCCACAACTTGCACGCCGGAACTCAGCCTCGAACGGTAGCCGAAGCAGTTCGCTTGTCGGTTCTACCGGTGACGAATCATCGAGGTTTCCTGTTTGACCTTCCGAGATCGTGGGATCGAACCGCGAAAGCCAGCGACAGTACTCGAGCGCCACGATCGCTGACACCCATCGCGCCGGAGTCTCAGGTTTGCTCGAGTACAATTTGGACATGTTTTGCACGAGCTTATACTTATAGGTATCCATGTCGCTCCAACGTACTTCTGTGGCGGCGACCGCAAATGTCCACGGCACCTGTTTCCAATGGTCTGCCGGAAACGAGGCGAACGTTTCTGTTTTGACCGGTCCCGATCGGGCTCCAGGAATCACCACAAATGTCTGTCCGAGTTGGTTGACATACCACCGTTTTTCTCCCAGGTCTTGTTGAGCCAACCGGGCATCCGTTTCTGAGAGCCATCGATGTTGGTTTAGCTTTTTCAGGTACCACAAACAGCAACCATGAACACCGGAATCGGAGTGGTCTTGATAGTTGTGTTTCAGCCACACCAACAAACTCGAAGTCACGCTTTCGTCCAGATGCTTCCTGGCGCCAAGCGCAAGCACCAGCGTATACAGGCCGATGGGTGACGAAGTTGAGCGCAGTGCGGAGAATAACTCGTCATCTCTCACTCCGATCTCGTCTGCCATTCCAATGAAATACGTTCGAAGTCGTGGATCTTTGTTGATGTCAAGTTCCTGTTCAACCTTTTTCCATTCGGAGAGCCTTGCCAAAGTCAGCACGTGAATTGCGTAGCGACGCCAGCCTGGTTCTTCTGCAACCTCCGCATCGACACGACTCGACCATGATTCGTCTGCTGGCGGGATACGATCCGGAGTTCGGGTTCGCGACTTCAAAATCGAAACGACATCCTTGCGATGTGCTTCGAATACATCACATGCCTGGCGTATTTCGCGAATTCCAAAACTGGTGTAAATGTCAAGCAAATCACTGGGCCTATCGCGGGCAAGCTCAATGAGCACTCGCTGAACCTTGCGATTTTCTTGGTCCGACTCGCGGGAATTCGCCTTGTCTTTCAGCAGTGTAAAAACGTCATGTCGGGAGCGACGTGCAACAGAAGCCCACTGCCGCAGATCTTCATCTGTCGTTTCGGTGACAAATGCAGTAACGAGCTTGTTGGACAGGTGACTCAGTTCAGCGGGACCCGTTGAAAAGTGAAGTGTTGCGAGCAGATTTCGAAGACCCGAGTTCGCAGGACGCAAATACGACGCAACGTCCTTGCAATAAGGCTGCAATTGTTCAACAAGAAATTGAAATTCTTGAGGTGTCGCATGAGCGCACGAGTATTCGACTAACGCCGGTAATTTTGTCCGATCCCACGAGACAAGAGCGACATTGGCTCGCATCTTGGCCCCGACTGATAAATCCGCGTCGTTCCTGAGTAACTGCAATTCGGATCGGCAACGAGGATTCTCGCGAACTTCCTTCAGCAAACTGCAGACGTCGGAAATCGGGATTTTCAGATACGAACGTACGACGTTGCCAGCGTATTTCTTCTGAGCCGAGTGAACCAAATAGAATGCGATGACGACGACCAAGGCGAAAGCGAACAAGACGCTCGCAATCCTTCTCTTGCGTTGCAACCAACTAAGGTGTCGAGGTAACGCATGCAAGAAATTGGTTTTGATCGTATGCCCAGCCAGCCAGTTCGAAAGATCTTCATGCAATGATACAGCGTCTGGATATCTTTGTGCGGGCGCATGGGCGAGGCATCGATCGCAGATCAAGGCGAGCGGTTTCGGAATCTCCTGTTGCCGATAGCGGATGCACGGAACCTGTTCATTTGCAATGATGTCAAGAACCTCTCGCACGCCCCCTGAGTACGGGGTCTTGCCAGTTAGCAACTCGAAAAAGACAACTCCAAGGCTAAAAATATCGCATCTTGCATCAGCCGAGTGTCCCGATCCGCGGGCCTGTTCCGGACTCATGTAGGCTGGCGTACCAAGCACTTGCCCATCACCTGTCAGCGTGGTTTCGGTGAGATCTTGGCGTGCCATGCCGAAATCTAGAATGAGTGCTGTTTGAAACGATCTTG
This sequence comes from Rubripirellula sp., assembly GCA_965222745.1. Taxonomy (GTDB): domain Bacteria; phylum Planctomycetota; class Planctomycetia; order Pirellulales; family Pirellulaceae; genus CBDCUW01. The sequence continues at coordinate 1,743,378 of CBDCUW010000005.1, read as the reverse complement.
TTGCTGACTTATCAAATCCTTCTAAGATAATGTTCGACGGCTTAAGATCACGGTGAATAACCTTCTGCTCATGAACATATTGAAGTGTGGAGGCAACTTGATTGACCAGCCTTGCTGAATCGGAATGGCTGAATTTGAAACCACCATCGAGCACGTCAGCCAAAGTGATTCCATCGATATACTGAGAAACAAGTACAGGGCCGAGAGCTGTTTGTTCGACACAATGAAGTTGAACGATGCCGGGATGACGTAGTGCAGCCATAGCTTTTGCTTCGCGATTCATCCGCCGGATTAGACTTGCGCTTGCGGCTACGTGCGCGTGCGGCACTTTTAGAGCGACAACACAGTCGCGTTCCGTATCATGAGCGCGATACACGACGCCAAATCCTCCTGCGCCAAGTCGGTCTGTGATCGAGTACTTTCCAATTGCTGACGGAATGAACACCGATCTAGGTGAACCAGAACCAAATCCCGAGTTGGATCCGCTTGCAATCAATGTGATTGAATGGGAATATTCAGGAAACATTTCGCGACGCGAATGGCAGATCGACAGCTTTTCTTCTTCTGTCGCAGCACGATCAAATTCCAATCCGAAGATCGCCTTGAACAGTGCGTGGCGACAGCTTTCGTCGGCTTCTTCCAAGTATTCGCTGATGCTCGGAGTTTCTCCTTTTTGTAGCGCCGCTTCAAATTTGTCACAAAGCTCATCGATCTTGCGCAAGAGTTCAAGTTGCATCGCAATCACCGGCAAGCATTGCATTGATCCAGATTTCGCGAATGAGCGTTTGCTTTCGCTGAATCGTTCGCTGCGATTTTTCGAGCTTTCTCGCTATCTCTGCCGACGTGTACTCCTCAAGCGTCAACTGCGCGATCTGTTTTAGTTCGTCCTTCTGTAACTCGCCCATTAGCAGCAGGTGTTTTTCGCTGAGAATCGAAAGGTACTCGGGAGTTGGCGTCGTGTCGCATAGATCGTCTAGTGTCATGTCAAATCCGAGATCAGCCAGTTCTGAATCTCGCGTAACTTTGCCGCCTCCACGTTTGAGACGTGTTGCGTGGCGTTTCAGATCGACAACTTTGCGATTGGTCAGAGTGATCAGAAGGCACCAGAGATCACGGCGATTTCGCAAATCGCTAAATCGTCCATTCGCTACCCCTCGTACGAGAGTATCCAAGACGCTAAGTGCGACATCCTCCTCGTCGCTTACCCGCTTGTAATTGTTCCCCAATTGTCGCCGCGCGATTTCTGCGAGCTGATTGAAATAACGCCTCCAGAGATTCGCGACAGCATCTTGGTCGCCATCGTGCAGCAAGTTAAGCCAATCAGTAACTGGGTCATGAGGGTGATTTGTCATAACTTGAATAGGGTGTGATCTGCGTAATGCGCCTGATCTGACGGAGTGATTGGTCTACACAAAAAGAGGCTTCCTCAAGGAAACTGTTTGTTCTCAGGCAGACAGCTCAAAAGGAAACCTCATGGATGCTCAAGTTAAGGCAGGAAGCCTTGTTCGCACAATCGCAGAGAAAGAAATTTCAAATTCGGTAACCGAGTTCGCTGCCGAATTGACCTCCAAGGTCGTTGAATTGGTCCGCGATTTTGTGTCCGGCGCCGTCTCGGCGGCCAGAATGTTTACGTTGGAGAATCGGCTGGCCAACTGCGTGCGGGAATTTGCTCGAAAAGTCATCGGGTGGCTTGTTGCGAGCCTTGAACCGGAAATCGAGCGGATGCCGGGTACAGTGAAGCACAACGGCAAGAATTTCCGACGATTGGCTGCCAAGAGCCTGCGGAGCAACATTGTGACGTCGTTCGGCGAAATCTCGTTTCAACGTGCTCGTTACCGCAAAGGGCGTGACGGCAAATTGCTCTTTCCTTTGGAGCAACTGCTGGGAATTGAACACGGATTTACGCCCGCGGTGGCGAACCTCATCGGTAGGCAATTTGCTACCGCTGGCAGCACACAAGGCCGTACGCGAGAGATGATTCGGGATCGGTTTGGAGTTTCGATCGGCAATGAGAAGTTGCGCAAGCTGACGCAGACGCTTACTTGCTCGCTGGAACCGCTGCGCGAGGAAGCTCAGGTAACCAAGTTGACCGAACTGATCGAACAAGCACGCTCTGGTGGCGGCACTGCCGTCCTTTCGGTCAGTCGCGATGGTGTTGCCCTCGGCCTGGCTCCGTGGAGTTTCTTTGAAATGGCCGGTGTTGCTTGCATCAGTGTCTTGAGCGATGGCAAAAAGCTAGGCACGGTGTATCTGGGACGAACACCGGAAGCGAATCAGGAGACACTTTCAAGCGATTTGACTTCACTTCTGACGGCGGTGGTAAAAGCGTGTGGCGACGATCTTCCCGAAATCGTTTACGTGACCGACGCCGGCAAAATCGAGACCGCATACTGGAAGAATGTGCTTCGGAAATTTTTCGTTGATGGTAGTCGAATCAAAATCACGCGTGTCGTTGATTACTACCATGCCAGCGAGCGTCTGACGATCATCGCTGATGCCCTGAAGCTCGAGAAAGAATCCCGAGCAGACTGGCTTTCGCGAACGCGAGCGTTGCTGCTTGAACCAGGCGGGCATGGTCGTGTGTTGCGTTCGATCGCGAAGATGAAATCGGAACACGGTTACAAATCGTCACACGCCAGTGATGCAGAGAAAGCCGAGAAGTACCTTCGCCGGTACAAGCGATTCATGGATTACGCAGATGCCCGTACCCACAATTACCCGATCGGTAGCGGGGTAGTCGAATCGGCATGCAAGCAGATTGTCAGTGAACGGATGAAGCTTTCGGGAATGCGATGGCATCGCGAAGGAGGCCAGCAAGTCATGACACTTCGTTGTATTCTGTTGAGCAAGATTTGGAGCAAAGTGTATGAGAAATGGCTTCAGTCAAAACCGACTGTCGCTGACCTGATGCCCCGCGGAGACCGCTAAAATCACTGTGTTCACCGCGCATCAAGCGGACCGCACCCCTTGAATATCAAATGGACTCTGGTTGAATCGTCGAAGGTTCGTTGATTCAGAAACAATTTCCGAGTTTCAGATTCGGTGCTGAAAAACTATTGCTATTGTCAACTCAGGTGCACTTCAGTTCCGATACCGCCATGTCGTATGCGACATCTACTCTAATCGATGTTGAATTTGTTTGCGAATTGTTGATCTACACCGTCGTTGTAGCGCGACCCTACTGTGATTCTAATAGTGTCTTAGTAGATTGTTCCACGGTGCGATGCGGAAAGGATGAACTCCGAGCATCGCGCGGCAGCCGCCCGGTTGTCTCGATTTCTAACGATGGCTGGAGCCCGCGGAGACCGAAAAGGCGACAATAACTGAAACGATTCGTGCAGAAGGTATGGTTTCGGGCCGGCCAAGTCGACAACCTTCCTCAACAACAGCAGATTGTTGCAGCCAATTTGACGTACTTTTCCGAGTGCGATGGAAATACCGTTGGAGCAGATTTCAGCACTAGCGCTGATTGCATAGCGGACGTTGTCTGACGCCCGGTTGCGCGGTACGGGTATTCGCACAGATCCAGCGTATCTGGCTGGAATTTCACTGTAAGATTCTTTCATTCTCGACTTCGAATCGGTTGACCCGGCGTTTTTCGAGCATGGGTAGGGAAATTGAAAGCGTTCGCCTAATCCTCAAGGTCGTGGCAACCGATACAACCTGAGATGGGTGGAGGTTTGTTCCTGCGCGCGCTGAATGGCCGGTGCGTGAAACACGAGGCGGGTTGAGGTTTGTCCCAGTCAGCATCATCGATTTCCAGCGATGGCGGACCGATCACGCAGTGGGTCACCCAGTGGGGATCGGCGGTCGTTGATGGTGTCACCACGATCGGGGACATGGCGCTGTTCGTGTGGAGAATGTTCGTGTGGATGTTCACACGGCTGCCCCGCCGCGGCACGATGATGATCAATTTCTATCAGGTCGGCGTGCTGAGTCTGCCAGTGGTTGCCCTGACCGGAACCTTCATCGGAATGGTGCTGGCCGTTCAGAGTTACCACCAGTTTCACATGATCGGCCTGGAGACTCGTCTGGGCGTGGTGATCAATGGCACGCTGGTTCGCGAGCTGGGGCCGGTGTTGGCGGCGACCATGTTGGCCGGGCGAGTCGGTAGCGCCATGGCGGCGGTGCTTGGCACGATGAGGGTGACTGAGCAGATTGATGCGCTGACGACGATGGGCGCCGACCCGATTCACTACCTGGTCGTTCCCCGTTTCTTGGCCTGCATCTTTCTGATTCCGTCCCTGACGATCATGGCAGACTTCATGGGCATCGTGGGCGGCTATTTTTACAGCGTGATCATCTTGGGGATCGACCATGCCGCCTACCTGAATCATTCCCGCGAAGGTGTGATGGGTTACGATCTGTTCAGCGGACTTTTCAAAAGCATTTTCTTTGGCGGGATCATCGCGGTGGTCAGTTGCTATCGCGGATTTCACTGCGAACCAGGCGCCGAGGGTGTGGGGAAGGCGGCAACGACGGCATTCGTTTATTCTTTCGTGTTGATCTTGGTGATGGATCTGTGCCTGACCATCATTCTGGATGCGGTCTATTACCGGCTTTATCCCGGAGGACCATCGCTGATATGAACGCGACTGAATCCTTTCCTCAGCAACACGATCAGCAAGACTCGCCGGCCGACGACACGTTGGTCGTGGCCGATCGTGTAGCGGTCCGCTTTGGTTCGCAACTGATTCTGCAGGACATCAGCTTGAGCATTCGCCGCGGACAAACCGCCGCCATCATCGGCGAAAGCGGCTGCGGCAAGACGGTGTTCATGAAAACCATCGTGGGGCTGATCCAACCGACCGCCGGTCGCATTTCCTTTGACGGAAAGTGGCTGGGGGAAATGAGCCACGAAGAGCTGACCGATACACGTCGCCGATTTGGTTTCGTGTTTCAGAACGCGGCACTGTTCGACAGCATGTCCATCTTTGATAACGTCGCGTTTCCGCTACGACAAAACGATGCCGTGTCCGAATCGGAAGTGCGTGATCGAGTCATGACGCATCTGTCCGAAGTCGGGTTGCCGGCGGATGTGAGCAGAAAACGGCCGGCCGAGCTTTCCGGCGGAATGCGCAAACGAGTCGGACTTGCCCGGGCGCTGATTCTGCGGCCCGAACTGGTGGTGTACGACGAACCAACGACCGGGCTTGATCCGATCATGAGTGACGTGATCAACGAATTGATTCTCGACACGCGGCGGCGCTATCCCGTCACCAGCGTGGTGGTTACCCACGACATGCACACGGCCCGCAAAGTGGCCGATCGCGTGTTGATGTTCTATCCCCGGCCACGATTGGAGCAGGACGAATCGCAAGTTTTGTTTGACGGCCCGCCAAGCGACCTGGAACATGCCGAAGACCGCCGAGTCCGCCAGTTTGTTCGCGGCGAGGCGGGTGAGCGAATCAACGAAATGAAAAGTGCGTGAGCGTCATGGATGAGAACAAGCTACGATTCGGCGTTGGCGTGCTGGTGATTTCCGCCATTGGCATCGGCATCATTTTGACCTTTCTTTTTGGCGCCGTTCCCAGCGTGCTCAGTCGAGATTACAGGCTGCTGGTGGAGTTTCCTTCGGCACAAGGCATCGGCGTGAATACCAAGGTGGTTCGCGACGGTGTTCGCATCGGCCGAGTGGCCGACATCGAGTTGCTGCCCAAGGGAGGTGTGCTGGTGACGCTGGAAATGCAGCAGAAGTACCGCAACGACCTGACCCACCGGTTCATCCCACAAATCGGCAGCGGCAATCTTGTGTCAGGTGACGCGCAAGTGGAGTTCGTCAAGGGAGACGCTGAGGAGCTGCTAGAACACTTGGGCGACGATCTGCAGATTCTGGATCAGCCCTTCAGTGGAATCGAGGAGAAGATTGACTACGGCAAGGTGACGCCCAGTCTGCTGGAGATGCAGGATGATCTATCCGAGACCTTCGGCGTGATCAAATTGACCGGCCAATCGATTGCCCAGGCAAGCGAAAGCGTCAACCAGTTGGCGATGGAGATTCGGCAGGCGGTTGGCGGCACCGACGAAAAAGTCAACCAGGTTGCCGACGAAGCAATCCTGGCGCTGGAGGAGTTTCAGGGGGCAATGCGCGACGTGCGAGCGATCGTCGGCAATCCCGAAACGCAGCAAAACCTCGAAAAAGCTCTCGCCGGTTTGCCCGACCTGTTGCAGAACGTTCAGGAGACTTTGGACGCGACCCAGGAAACGCTCGATAGTTTCGAGCGGGTGGGAAATCAGTTCGAACAGGTTGGCCTGGCGGCGGAGGAAACGGTCGGCAGCGTCCAAAGGACCTTTGAAAACATCGAGCAGTTCACCACCCCGCTTGCCAATCAAAGTGACGAGTTGGTTGCCCAGGTCAGAAATACGCTGGATCGTGTGGATAGTGCGCTGGTTCAAGTCGAAGCGTTCGGACGATCGCTCAACAACAGCGACGGTTCGCTAAAACAATTCTTGGAAGACGACGAAATCTACTACCAGATACGTCGCACGATCACCAACATTGAGGAAGCCACTGCGCGAGTCCGCCCTATCCTGGACGACGTCCGCATCTTCACCGACAAGGTGGCAAGAGACCCCAGGCAACTGGGAGTGCGAGGCGCGATTTCCCAGCGTCCCAGTGGATTGGGATTGAAATGACGACGCAGAATCGCCGACCAGGACCATTCCTGACTCGACGCAGCCGCTCGTGCAGGGGAAAGGCCCCACGATCAACGCGAGGCTCTTAATTGTCCACGAGCACGTCGCAGGGCGGTTTCTTTCAGCTGCATCTCTTCGGGAGTCGCCCCCGGCATCTCCTTGGCGTCGTCCAGCGCCATCCGGGCCTCTTCCTGATCGAGCAGATCGACGGGAATCGCGCGGCCGGTCAAGACGCTGACCACGTCCCCTTCGACCTGTGCAAAACCGCCGTCCACGTAATATCGCTCCGGCCCGGCAGCGGTTTGCAGACGTAGCGTCCCGAAGCCCAGCCGGCCGATCAAGGGAGCACGGCCCTTCAACACGCCCAGTTCGCCGTCAAACATCGGCAGCGAAACGGACTCCGCTTCCCGATCCAGTTCGGTTCGTTCAGGGGTCACAACAATGCAGCGCAAAGACATGGCTACTTCGCCTCCTCTTCCATCTTCTTGGCCGCCGCTTCGGCCTGTTCGATCGCTCCGACGTACATGAAGGCTTGTTCGGGCAGGTGGTCCCACTTGCCGTCACAGATCTCTTCGAAGCTGCGAATCGTTTCGGTCAGCGGGGTGATTTCACCCGGTTTGCCGGTGAAGACCTCGGCCACCAGGAACGGCTGGCTCATGAATCGTTCGATTCGCCGAGCGCGGTGGACGATCATCTTGTCCTCTTCGCTCAATTCATCGACACCAAGAATCGCGATGATGTCTTGCAGTTCGCGATAACGTTGCAAAATCGTCTGTACGCGGCGAGCGATTTCGTAATGTCGGTCACCGACGTATTGTGGGTCCAGGATTCGCGAGTTGGAGGCCAATGGGTCGATGGCGGGATAAATTCCTTTTTCCGAAATCGATCGTTCCAGATAAATGAACGCGTCCAGCTGTCCGAAGGCCGTTGCCGGGGCCGGATCGGTCGGATCGTCCGCCGGCACATAGACCGCTTGCACCGACGTGATCGCGCCCTTCTTGGTACTGGTGATCCGTTCCTGAAGCGCGCCCATCTCGGTCGCCAGCGTGGGCTGGTAACCGACCGCCGATGGCATTCGGCCCAGCAGCGCCGACACTTCCGAACCAGCTTGCGAGAACCGGAAAATGTTGTCGATAAACAGCAGCGTGTCGGCACCGGTCGAATCGCGGAAATACTCGGCCATTGTCAGCGCCGAAAGTGCCACGCGAAGTCGCGATCCGGGCGGCTCGTTCATTTGCCCAAAGACCATGCAGGTTTGTTCGATCACCTTGCGGCCGGTGTCGCCGATGGCCGTTTCCTGCATTTCAAGCCACAAGTCCGTTCCCTCGCGAGTTCGTTCGCCCACGCCGGCAAAGACCGAATAGCCGCCGTGGCTACTGGCGATTCGGGCGATCAGTTCGGTCAGAATCACCGTTTTGCCCAAACCGGCACCACCGAACAGGCCCGCTTTTCCACCACGGACAAAGGGGGTCAGCAGGTCAACCACCTTGATGCCCGTCTCGAACACCTCAGTGTTAGTCGACAGTTCGTTGACTGGCGGAGCTTCGCGGTGAATCGGCATGTGGTCGTCGGCTTCGACCGGGCCACGTTCGTCGATCTCGTTGCCCAGCACGTTGAACACGCGGCCCAACGTGGCTGTTCCCACGGGCACCGTAACCGGTTTGCCGGAGTCGATGACCTCCATGCCTCGCATCATGCCGTCGGTGCTGCCCAGGGCGATTGCCCGAACACGTCCGCCACCCAAGTGCTGTTGCACTTCGCCAACTAAGTCGATCTTCACGCCCTTGTGCTCGGACTTGATTTCAACCGCGTTGTAAATGGGCGGCATGTGGCCTTCGGGGAATTCGATGTCGAAGGTCGAGCCGATGACTTGGGTGACTCGGCCGGTCGTATTTTCGGTTGCGGTGGACATGGCGATGGTGAAAAAGAAGTAGGACTGTTCTTGTGTGTTGTCTGTTTTGTTTTTGCGTTAAGCGCTGACGATTCGTGGGTTTGCTGGCGGCCGACTAGTTTTCCAAAGCTTCCACACCACCGATGATCTCCATGATCTCGCCGGTGATTTGGCTTTGACGGGCGCGGTTGTAAGTCATCGAAAGTTGTTTGATCATGTCGCCGGCACTTTCGGTGGCCCCCTTCATGGCGATCATTCGGGCGACCTGTTCGCTGACGGCGGCGTCCAAAAAGCATTTGAAAAGTTTCGCTTTGAAACTGGTCGGAACGACCTCTTCCAAGATGCTTTCGGCCGAAGGCAGGAATTCATACTCGCCCGTACTGCCGCCCCCTTCCTGCTGCTGGTCGCTCTCTCCGTCATCCAGGGAACCGAGCGGTAGCAGCGTTTCAATCGTGGCCACTTGCCGCGCGGTGCTGATGAATTTCGTGTAGACGACATCCAAACGGTCAACCTGGCCGGTGACGTACTTTTCCAGGTAGGCCGACGCGATCTTGTCCACTTCGTCGTAGGCCGGTTGGTCTTCAAACTGGGTGTAGGTCTGATCGGCGTCCACACCGCGGAACTTCAAGCCGTTGATTCCCCGCTTGCCACTGACATCACAGGCCACCTCGTCGATCGAACCCTTCAGCTCCTCCAACCGCGGCAACGTGGCTCGCAAAATACTTGCGTTGTAGCCGCCGCACAGACCGCGGTTGCTGCTGAGCACCAACACGCAGGCGGAGGAGGGATTGTCGCGTTTTTCCAGCAGCGGGTGTTCGACTTCCGTTCCCGCCGCGGCCAGCGAATTGACAATTCTTGACAGGCGATCGGTGTAAGCGGTCACGGCCGCGGCGCGATCCATCGCTTTCTTGTAGCGCGCCGTGGCGATCAATTCCATCGTCCGCGTGATCTTGCGGATGTTGCGAATGGACTTGCGACGTTTATCAAGGGCGCGGGCATTAGCCATGAATCAATCGTTCCGATGGCGGTGAAGTTTATTCAATCAAGTGAAGACCAGCAGGGTGTGAAGCTATTCGGCCGGTTTGTAGTTGCTCTTGAAATCGTTGATGCAGGCTTCGATTTTCTCGACGATCTCGTCGGTCAGGTCCGCCTTCTCGCTCAGCAAACTGACCAGGTCGCCATGTTTGTCGCTGGCGAATTGCAGGAAATCGGATTCCCACTGCGACACCGCTTTGACCGGCACGTCATCGATGAAACCTTTGGTACCGGCATACAAACTGAGCACCTGTTCGGCGACGCTCTTGGGTTGGTACTGAGGTTGTTTGAGCAGTTCCACCATCCGGTAACCACGATCCAACTGGGCCTGGGTGGCGGCATCCAGGTCGGTACCGAGTTGTGCGAACGCTTCCAGAGCTCGGAACGCCGCCAAGTCAAGCCGTAGACCGCCGGCGACTTTCTTCATCGCCTTGACCTGGGCGGCACCACCGACGCGGGAAACCGAGATCCCGGCGTTCATCGCCGGCCGGATTCCGGCAAAGAACAGGTCGGGTTGCAGGTAAATTTGTCCGTCGGTGATCGAGATCACGTTGGTAGGAATGTAAGCGGAAACTTCGCCTTCGAGTGTTTCGATGATCGGTAAGCTGGTGATCGATCCGCCGCCCAGAGCGTCCGACAACTTCGCCGAGCGTTCCAGCAACCGGCTGTGGCAGTAAAAAACGTCACCCGGATAGGCTTCGCGTCCCGGCGGCCGCCGCATCAACAGACTCATCTGCCGATAGGCGGTGGCCTGTTTGGAAAGGTCGTCATAGACCACCAACGCATGGCCGCCGTTGAACATGAAGTGCTCGGCCATCGCCGTGCCGGCATAGGGAGCGACGTATTGCAGCGGCGCCGGTGCGGAAGCGCCGGCAACGATCACTGTCGTGTATTCCATCGCCCCGTACTTCTCCAGCACGTCGACCACGCCGGCGACCGCCGAGTCCTTTTGGCCGATGGCGACGTAAAAACATTTCACGCCGGTCTCTTTTTGGTTCAAAATCGCGTCGATCGCGACCGCCGTCTTGCCCGTCTTGCGGTCACCGATGATCAGTTCCCGCTGGCCGCGGCCGATCGGGGTCATCGCGTCGATCGCCTTGATTCCGGTCTGCATCGGTTCGGAAACGGGCTGTCGTTCGGCGACCCCTGTAGCGATGATTTCCACGGGGCGAGTGACGTCGGTTTGCACTGGCCCTTTGCCGTCGAGCGGATTGCCCAGCGGATCGAGCACGCGGCCCATCACGGCATCGCCCGCGGGAACGCTCAGCAGCGTCCCCAGCGCCTTGACCTCGTCACCCTCTTGGATCGACAGGTAATCACCCAGGATGATCACCCCGACCGAGGTTTCCTCCAAGTTGAACGCCAGGCCGATGGCGCCGTTGGGGAATTCAACCATTTCACCGGCCATCACGCCCGACAGACCGTAAACGCGGGCGATACCGTCACCGACTTCCAGCACGGTACCGACTTCGCGGACATCGATCTTACTGTCGAATTGTTCGATCTCTTGTTGCAAGACCGAGGCGATTTCGTCGCTACTAAATTTCATGAGTCAAATGATGAAAGCTTGGGGTGGAACGAGCGTGCTTTTGCCCGCGGATTTTTGTAGGGTTAGTCGTCGGATTCGGACGAAAATTGTTCAAACTTCTGAAGCAGCTGAGTCGAAAAACCGTCTCGTGTTTTTCGGGCCATCTTGTCCAATCGATTGGAGACGCTGCTGTCGAAAACGCGGTCTCCCACGCGAATCAGCATGCCGCCAATCAAATCGGGGTCGACCGATTCTCGTAGCCGAACCTCCTTGTTCATCACGGCACCAAGTCGCTCGGTGATCTGGCTGCGCAGTGCATCATCCAGCGGGATCGCCGTTTGCACCGATGCCAAAACACGTCCCAACATTTCGTCGTGAATGTCCTCGGCGGCTTGACGGACGGCGCGAACGTATCCCAGACGCCCCCTGCCAGCCATCACCTTCAGCAACTTCACCAGCACCGGGTGGAACTCGTCGCCAAAGATCTTGTCCAGGACGCGGATCTTTTCGTCGACATCGATTCGCGGCGAACTGAATGCCGCAGCCAGTTGTGGGCTGCCGTCCAAGTAGTCATCGACCAGCTGCCCAAGCTGCTCGATCACCTGATCGGCGACCCCGGCATTCTGGGCTGCCCCGATCAGTGCCTGGGCATAGGTTTTGCCCAGCTGTTCGGCGCCGGTGTCCAGCACGGTATCGTGTTTGACGGCTTCGGTCATCGGTGTTCCACGTCGGTGGGGACGCGATTGGTGAGTGGGGGCTAATTGTTGCTGGGAAGCTGCTCGAGCGACTTGCGGATCAGATCGGCGTGATCATCCGCTTTCAATTCTCTGGCAACGACCTGCTTGGCAACGCTGATCGCCATGTCGGACGTCTGTCCGGCCAGATCGGAAAGGGCGACTTTCTTTGCCGTTTCGATATCGGCGATCGCCCGTTCGCGTTGACGTTCCGCTTCGGCCTTCGCTTCTTCGATGATTCGCTGGCCGGCCGCTTCGGAGTCCTTGCGGGCGTCGGCGAGCATGGTTTGCACCTGCCCGGCCGCGTCGTCCAGCTTGGCCTGATACTGTGACAGCAGATTCTTCGCCTCGGCGTTGGCCTGTTCGGCACCTTCCAGGTCGTCGTGAATCTTGTCCTCGCGAGCTTTCAGCCCGTTCAAAATGACGGGCCAAACGAACTTGGACAGGATCGCAAAAACACCCAGGAAGATGGCGATGTTGCAGATGGCCGAGCCGATATTGAACGACAACAGCGGCGGAGTTCCGGGAGGATCACCGCCGTGCGAGTCATGTCCGCTGCCAGCTTCCCCGGCGTGATCGCCGCCCCCGGCATCATGGTTGCCGTCGGCGTGATCGTGATCACCGTCGGCGTGATCGTGATCACCGTTGGCGTGATCATCACCATCGGCCTGGTCGTGGCCTTTGTCCTCCACTTCCTCGGCATGTGCTACTTCGTCGTCGCCTGTCGGAGCATCTTGTCCGACGGCCACGCTGGGCGAGGCAGCAAACACAAACAGGGAGAGTGTCAACAGAGTGAAGCGGCTGAGCCTTCGCAACAACATTGCTTTCGCCTTGCGGATCATCTTTCGTTCATCGGTACCGGTAACAAGGCGGCTAGAGGATCAGCCGCCTTTCCATCATCGCGCCCGGGCGAAACAAACGCCGTGGGCCCGTCCGAGCTATCGGGTCAGCATCAGGATCAGCGCGATCACGGCGACCCCTTCGACCAAGGCGGCCGCGATCAACATGTTCGTCGCGATCGTACCGCTGGCTTCGGGCTGTCGCGCCATGGCGTCCACCGCGCTGCCACCGATGCGTCCGATACCGATACCGGCACCAATAATCACCAAGCCCATTCCGATGCCGACGCCCAGCGTTCCATAGCCGGCGGTCTCGGCAGCCTTGAGGGCAATTTCCTCGGCGGTCTGAGCCAGAATCATCAAATTAAACATCTTCGGTTCGCTCCTGAAGAAACTCTCGTACAGTTGGCTTTGTCGCTTGCAAGCGGAAAAGACACTGGTAGGGGGAAAGGGTCAGTTGAAAGGTTAGGTAGGCATCGGTCCAAGCCGTGCCGGGTCAATCACTTTGTCCACGTCCATCTGGGCTTCGTCCGACAACGGATCGTGCTCTTCGTCGTGATCATGGTCGTGATGAGTGGCGACCATCGAGATAAACAGCACGGTCAGGAAGGTGAAGATGAAGGCCTGCAGGAAGCAGATAAATAGTTCTAAAAGGGTCAACAGCATGCCGCCGATGATCACCGCGATTTGCACGCCGTAACCAAGCGAGTGGGAAACGTCGCGGGCCATGAAGACCATGCCGACGAACGCCGCGATCACCAAGTGCCCCGACATCATCGTTCCGAAAAGTCGCATGGCAAGCACCGTGCACTTGATCAGCAATCCCATCCATTCCATGAAGTACAACGGAATGCCGATCAACAACATCTTGGGGTTGTCCCAGCCCAAGGGGTTGAAGTGCGCCAGGAATGTCATCAGCCCCGTTTCGCGAATTCCAATGAACAGAATCGCGATGAAGCTGCACAGGGCCAGCATCACGTTGAGCGATAGATTGCCCGTCGCCGATCCGCCCCAATGGGAATTCCCGGTGATCGGTTGCAACAGCGTGCCAAACGGAATCAGCCCCAGCACGTTGGCAAACAACACAAAGAAGAAGACGGTCCAGATGTAGTAAATGTATTTGTCGGTCAGCGCTCCCAGGTTCGGACGGACCACCTCATCGCGAATGAAGGTGCACATCGTCTCGAACAGCTGCGCCAATGTGCCGCGTGTTTTGTAAGCTTCCATTCCCTCGCCGCTGGGACGGACCCGGCTGGCAACGAACAAAAACGTCAACACCACCGCGACCGCCGACACCGCCGTCATCATCAAATGATTGGTGATGAAAAAATGGTAAACGCCGTCGTGAATGTTCAGCGCCGGAATGTCACCTCCGCCAACGTTCACGCTGAAGAGCGGATCGTGATGCAGCGGATGCGGCACGGCATGGCTGATCGGGCTGTGATCGGCGGCGGAGGCGATGATCATCGAACTTGCGGTTGCCTAACTGGGTGATTCGCTGTGGACTTGCGGCAGGTATTGGCGACTCGGCCGCCCAGGCGGCAATCCGCCCAGCGACTCGGCGCTGTGTGTTGAATGATGAACGAGCGCGACGACCTCCACCGTGGTCAGTACGACATACCATCCGATGGTGAAAGCGGCGATCCATTCCACTGACGCGGCCATGTGATAACGGCATGTCAAAAAAAGTGCAACGGTCCCTATCGCGCGAAGAACCATTCCACCGATGGCTCCGCGGACAAAGTGGTGGATCGAACGTCGGGAAGCCGACGCCGCCTGCCCCCTTTCCACCGGCGGCAGAAGGCCAATCCACACCGGTAAGCAGCCGATCAAACCGCTGGCGATCGCGATCATGATCGCCGCGCGGCCCACTTCCGACGGCAATGCTGCTGCCGCGAAAATGGTTCCAGCAAAACCGACCGCCCACGACCACAGCATCCAACGAAACGTCACTCCCCACAGCTGCCGGGCATGTTGCCGAAGCAGCGACTGGTCGAACGAACGTGCCAGACCTCCGTCAGACCGGTCGGATTCGATGGTTTCAAGGTCAGTGGTCACGTTGCCAAAGTCACCGACAAATCAAAAAAATGCCGGTGTGAAAAGTACGAGGAACAATGGTCAGGATTGGGGGGGACCGCCCTGAATGTTTTTCATCGCCTGAAAAATGAACCGGGTCATCCCCATCACAAATCCAATCAATGTGCCGACAGCCAGGCCGTACGGCGTCTCATGTTGGCGGTACGAATCGATCCAATACCCCAGGCCCGCCATGACAAGGGTAAAGGTGGCCAGCTCCAGCCCCATGCCGGCGAATCGCATCCACCGCTCCGGGGAACCAGTACGAGGCGTCTCGTCATTCATGGGACATTGCGTTTACCGAAGGGCCTGCCAAAGTGTGCGATTTCGCACCACGTGCGCTGGCGACACGCTCCTGACGTCAGCTCCAGCCAATCGATGTGCGTAGTTTGACTCACTGGCGACAAAGGACCAGTGGCAGCGACGGATCGCCGCACCCAAAAATCAACACCGCCAGCATTCCCAAAGCCCCAGTCCGTCCTACTTGCTCCCTTTTTCCTTCTTTCACTTTGTGCCACCCACCATCTTTCGCTTTCACTTGGTGCCACCCACCATCTTTCGCTGGTCGTGACTGACGGCGGGGACCGCCGCGCTACCACTTACTTATTTGGTGCCACCCACTTTTCGGACCACTTTCCGCTGCTCCCACTCTCCCCCACTTCCTCTCTCCCACTGCCAAGCCGCAAAAAAAAGACATTGGGAAGACTGTACCGGCCACTTTGACTCTTCCCCTCGGAGGTACTGGGGAAGAGAGAAAAGGTTTGGCCTTTCTGCCGGTTGACACGGTCTTTTTCGGTAGTTTTTGAGCCAATGTGACGAATCCTTGGGGTCAGCATCTAGAACTATCGGCCGTCCCTTGGCATAATGTTTCAGGTGACGATTGTGCCGTTACTACCGTTTGAGCGGGTCACGAACCCCGCCTTTTAGTTGACTGTTCTGATACCCCGTTGGGGCTGTCAGGTCGTTGGCGAAGGCAACGATTGAGGGAGGTCCCTTGCTCTCGGTAGACGCACCCCTGCCGGTCACAGCCCATTTCCGCTGTAGCTCAGGGTGATCGTCTCACGCAACGGACTGTACGGGGACAACGGCGATCATCGCCCGCGATGAGCCGACAAGATTAACAACATTGATTCAACCGTCCGTTGAATCTGGATTTGGGAGATGCAGGTGATCACAACCGCAGATTTGAAGGCTCAGACACGTCGCGAGCTAGCTGATTTGGCCCGGAACTACGGGGTCCCTGGCTGGCACGGGATGAAGAAGGACGAACTGGTCGAGGAGATCAAGAAGGTTCAGCGGCGTCTGAGGCGAAAAGCGAATGCCGAAAAATCTGCCAAAACAAAGACCCGCGCCGCTTCCAAAACCAAGGCGACAGGCAGTGCCAGTGGTCGTCGTGCCTCGGTGACCGCCTCCAAGACCCGCGGAAAAGTTTCCAAGCCCACCTCCAAAAAGAAAGAAGCTCCCAAACCCGCCCCCATTTCCGCCAAGAGCCAGCGGGTGCGTTCGCAGATGAGGAAGCGGCGGGAGACGATGCAACGCAACAAGGATCTTTCCACTGGCACGCTGGTTGGCGGTGCGGCGGTCCGCGGTGGTGCCAATCGATCACGAGCCGACGAGCCGCATCAGGATCGAGTGGTGTTGTTGGTGCGAGATTCGTACTGGCTTCAAGCGAACTGGGAAATCACTCGTGCCAGCGTCGAACGGGCCCAGTCGGCGATGGCAGAACGATGGCATACCGCCACGCCCGTGTTGCGATTGCTGACCGTTGGTGATGTCAGCAGCAATCGCGCCGAAAGTGTTGAACGCGATATTCCGATTCATGGTGGTGTCGACAATTGGTACATCGATGTCGACGCTCCGCCCGCCCGATTCCGAGTGGTGATTGGGTACCTGGCCGACACCGGTGATTTCTATACGGTCTGTCGCAGCAACGTTGTCGAAACTCCCAGGCCGGGTGAGTGTGAGCGGCTGGATGAACATTGGCGAGACATCGCCGAGGACTACGAACGGATCTACTCGCTGAGCGGCGGTTATGACACCGATGGCGGCGATTTGAAGGATGTGTTCGAGGAGCGGTTGCGGCGCCCGATGCCGATTCGAGGCGATCAAGGACAAACCGTTGCCGATCCCACGCTATTGCGACAGTCGAAGTTGCCGTTCGATGTGGATGCGGAGCTGATCATCTACGGAAAGACCGCTTCGAGCGCTTCGGTGATGGTCGCCGGTCGTCCCGTCAAGCTGCAGCCCGATGGTTCGTTCACCGTCAGGATGGAATTGCCCGACAAGCGACAGGTTCTGCCGGTCACCGCGGAAAGCCGCGACGGTTTGCGGCAACGCACCACCGTCGTCGCGGTCGAACGAAACACCAAGGTGATGGAACCGGTAGAGCTGCAAGAACGGCTTTAGCCGCCAGTCGGCCAGTTCTCCGTTCTTGGCCGCGCGCGAAGCGACTTCGGAGAAGTCGCCGACGGTCATTTCAAATGCTTCTTCAGGAAGTCGTCCACCGCCACCACGGTTGGCTCGAACCACTCCTCGTACGCCCAAAAGGGATGAGGAGCCTTGGGCAGCATCACAAACTCGTTGACGATGCCGTGCCGATCCAGCACAGCGCGGAACTGCATGTACCGATTGCGCGGATTGTCGAATTCGCCGTCGATGAACAGCATTGGCGGCGCATTTGACCCCACGTGAGTCAACGGCGATGCTTCTCGATAGAGGGCCTCGTTGGATGAAGGAGTTTCTCCTTGAAGGAAATCGATCATCGCGTGACCGGTCGGCGTGTTCGCTGCGACTTCGACTCTCTCGACAGTCTTGGGATCGAGAAGATTCATGGGGCCGCACATCACGATGGCCGCTTGAACTTCCGAGGACGAGTCGCGATGTTCGCCTTCCCCCTCGAATTTCCCACTGCCGCTGGTCGCGGCCACGAAGCCGGACAAGTGTCCGCCAGCCGATCCGCCGATGCAGGCAATGCGTTGCGGATCGATCTTGAATCGTTTGGCAAACTTTCGTGTCCAGCGAACGGCGGCCTTGGCGTCATGAACCGCCGCCGGAAAGGGAGCTTCGCCTGAAAGTCGGTATTCGGGCACCACGCAGACGTAGCCTCGCTGCGCCAGCGCCTGTGCCAGCGGCGCAAAGAGTCCGGGGCGTCCGTTTTGCCATCCGCCGCCGAAGTACATCACGATCGCCGGTGAAAGACCCTGAGGATTCTCCGGCCGATAGAGATCAAGTGTCAAACGACGACGGCGCTTTGCGTCGACATAGTTGAAAATGATCGACCCCTCCGCGATCACCCCGTCGGTCATGCTGGGCCGCACCTTCATTCGATTGGGTTTCTTGTCGGCGGTAGCATCTTGGGTGAAGCCGGGTTGCGGTAGCACCAGCAAACAAGCGGCGATCACGACCGTGGCGATCACTTTCACGTTGGTATTCAATGGATCGTTTCCTTCTCGTTCTCTTGGTTGGAAAATGATTCTCTTTGGGGGTGTGTTCACTGCCGACAAGTTGACAGGCCGCAGCGTATTGACGACAGTCCATCGTAGCACGGCGGTCCCCGCCGTCAGCCACGACCGAGACGGTCGTGCTACGAAAAAGAGTCAGTGGTGGTAAAGCGATGAAAATACTGTTGTTGATGATCCTGCTGTTCGCGTTCAGCTTTCCAGGCTCGGTTTCTGCCGCGCAAGCTGAACGTCCCAACATTGTTTTCATCTTCGCCGACGACTGGGGTTGGGGCGACTTGAGTTGCCATGGGCACCCGTATGTGAAAACACCGAACATTGATCGGTTGGCGAAAGAAGGTACGGATTTTCATCGTTTCACGGTGGCCAGTGGAGTCTGTTCGCCGAGTCGCACGGCAGTCATGACCGGACATTTTCCGGCGCGATACAACATCGACGGGCACTTTGCCTGGGTGCCCAACAATGCCAAACGCAACATGCCGGATTGGCTGAGTCCACAGGTTCCGCTGCTACCGAGATTTTTGCAGCAGGCTGGTTATGCGACCGCCCACTTTGGCAAGTGGCATTTGTCGAACAACATGATCCCCGACTCGCCGTTGCCCAGCGAATACGGATACGACCAATACGGCGCTTTCAACTGCGCCGGCGAACAGATGCCGGTTCACGAAGATGCCGACAACGCGATCGCGTTCATCGAGCAGAGCCAGCGTCAGCAGAAACCGTTTTTCATCAACCTGTGGATTCATGAGCCACACACTCCATTTCACACCGTTCCGAAATACCGCTGGCGATTTCGCGAGCTTGAAGAGCGCGACAACATTTACGCGTCTGTGTTGTCGCATGCCGACGACCGCATTGGCGAAGTGTTGGATGCCCTCGACCGTCTGAAGCTGACAGGCAACACGCTGGTCATCTTCAGTTCCGACAACGGTCCCGCCCGAGCCGCTGGGCCGACCGAACTGAAACTGATGCACGACACGGCAACCGGAGCTGGCTACGGAATCGCCGCAGCTCGCGGCATCACCGGCGGTCGCAAAGGTTACAAGTCCGCATTGTTCGAAGGGGGCATCGGAGTTCCCTTCATTGCCCGTTGGCCGGGCAAGATCGCTGCCGGTAACGTCGACAAGTCGTCCATGATCTCCGCGGTCGATTTGTTGCCAACCTTCTGTGAACTCGCCGGCGCCTCACTTCCAGAAGACTATCAACCCGACGGCATCAGCCAGGTTGCCACACTGTTGGGCAAGCCAACGTCGATGCGAAGCAAGCCGTTGTTCTGGAAGATGCGGTCTGCATGGCCGATTCCCAAGTCGAGGCCCTATCATTGGGTGTCCTATGCGATCGTGCATGAGAACTGGAAGCTGGCCACCAACCAGGACGCGACCTACTCGGAGCTCTACGACATCGCAGCCGATCCCTACGAGAAGACGGACCTTGCCGACGCCAAGCCCGATGTCGTCGCCAAGCTCTGCCAGCAGATCGATCAGTGGAAAGCGACGATTCCAGGAAAACCGACCGGAGACGTGTTCTCAGCGGAACGAACGGCCGGCCGACCGCGATGATTCAGGAGACGATTTCTTTGGCAACCCGGCCGGCGACGTCGGTGAGGCGGAAGTCGCGGCCCGAATAGTGGTAGGTCAGATTCTCGTGGTCCAGCCCCAGCAGGTGCAGGATCGTTGCGTGAAAGTCATGAACATCCATTTTGTTCTCGGCGACCTCTGCGCCGATGTCATCGCTGGCACCGTAAGACAATCCCCGTTTTGCCCCGCCGCCGGCAAGGAAGGTGGTGAAAGCGGCGGCGTGGTGGCCGCGACCCTTGGGGTTGCTGTCTTGCCAAGGTGTGCGTCCGAATTCACTGCAGCCAACGATCAGCGTGTCATCCAAAAGTCCTCGTTGCCGAAGATCCTTGACCAGCGCGGCGATCGGTTGGTCGATCTTTTTCGCCAAGGGGCGGTGGGTTTCCATGTCGCCATGAGCATCCCAATTGCCGCTTGACCCAACGTCGAACAATTCGATCACTCGCACCCCGCGTTCGATCAGCCGCCGGGTGGCCAGGCATTGCCAACCGAATGATTTCCGGTCGTCGCGGTCGATTCCGTACAGCTTCAGCGTGGACTGGCTCTCGGTAGAAATGTCCAGCGCTTCGGGCGCCTGTTGCATCAGTCCATAGGCGGTGTTGAAGTTCATCATCCGCGTTCGCAGTTGAACGTCCTCGGGATGAATCTTCAAATGCTCCTCATTCAGGTCGCGCAGCATGATGCGCTGAAGTTCGCGGCGTTTGACCGATTGAACGTTACTTTTCAGATGCGGTATTGGATTGGGGCCAGGAACAACACGCACGCCGGTATGGTAGCCAGGCAAAAAGTTGGAATCCCAGCATTGGTAGGCGTTGTACGGTTCGTGGGCGGCA
Organism: Rubripirellula sp.; assembly: GCA_965222745.1. GTDB lineage: Bacteria > Planctomycetota > Planctomycetia > Pirellulales > Pirellulaceae > CBDCUW01. The sequence goes on along the minus strand of CBDCUW010000005.1, from coordinate 1,722,774 downwards.
AAGACAACAAACGACGGCAGATTCGTATTGAACGTGCCAAGAGCGTGGCTGACCCAGGAACCGATACTGGGCAGGGGAATCGTGATCGATCCGGTGTGCATCCCCAGCGTCGCGGCCGAGTGCCCCGAGGACGCGTTGGACATCGAGTGAATCAGGCAGAATTCGTCGATGACCGACCCGACGTGCGGAAAGAGATCGCTGACCATGCGACCCGACTGGCCGTACGGTTGAAAAGGAAACTGCGAAGCCTTGATCGTGTTCTTCCCAACCTTTTTGCCGGCATCGGTGTTGAGCTTCGGTTTATGGTCGAACGTATCAACATGTGAAATGCCGCCAGTCATGAAAAAGACAATCAACCGCTTGGCTTTCGCCGGGAAATGAGCAGGCTGCGGTGCAAGCGGGTGACCGTTATTCAGACCGGCTGCCAACATGAGCTGGGATCTCAGCGCAGCACCGCCGACCGCCGCACCGGTGGCGGCGCGGCGGAGAAATCTTCGGCGATCCAGTTCGATAGGCGAAGTCATGTCAATCCACAAAAAGGAACTCGTTGGCAGTCAATAGTCCCCGCGCGAAGCTGGTCCAGGTAGCCGGCATCTGCTGCTGGGCCGGGACACCTTCGCTCGCCAGAAGTTGGCGGTACTCTTCGATGAATTTTTCGCCGCGACTCAGTTCACGTTCGCTTGGCTCGCGAAGCAAAACATGCTGATACGCGCGTTCGATTCGTTGTTGCGGACTGAGCTGGGTTGCCAGCAGCGAATTGGCCAGACCTCGCGCTTGTTCGGTAACGAACTCACTATTGGCCATGAACAACGCCTGAATTGGCACCGTCGAACGATCTCGCAACGCGGTACTGGCGCTGGTGTTGGGACCGTTGAAAATGGACAGGAACGGATGGGGGTGCAACCGCTGCACCATCAAGTAGACGCTGCGGTGGTTGGACGGATAGACCGCCTTGAACTGGCGGTGTGCAGTCCATTTCCACTTGTCCTTGGACGGAAACGGGTGCGCCCCTGGCCGATTCCGATCCAGGTTGCCTCCCATCAATAGCATGGAATCGCGGATCGATTCGGCGTCCAACCTGCGGCGGTCGAATCGCCAGTAGTAATCGTTCCCCGAATCGATCGCGGCGTTGTTCGTATCATGTGTTGCGGCGATTTGGTAAGTCTCCGACGACATGATCAGCCGGTGCATCGCCTTGACCGACCAATCGTTCTTGATAAATTCCGTCGCCAACCAATCGAGCAACTTCGGATGCGTCGGCGGCGTGCCTTGAAGGCCAAAGTTGGATGGGGTCGGCACCAGCGGTTTACCGAAATGAAACTGCCAAATGCGATTCACCATCACACGGGCGGTCAACGGATTCTTCGGATCGGTCAGCCAATGTGCCAACTGCAGCCGGCCGCTGCTGTCGCTGGGGATATCGGCCTGTCTTCCGGCGGATAGAAACTTCGGGAAGCGGCGCCCCACGACGTCGCCTTTGCGGTAAGGACTACCGCCGTGTTGAATGAACGCATCGGTCGCTTTGCCTTCTTTGACCGCATAGGCGACGGGCGCCAGACGGGAGGGAGCTTTGCCCTCGAGCGCGGCAAGTGCCGCCTTGTTGGATTCGACGTCCTTTTCCGACTCGATCAACTGCTTCAACCGATCCATGTCGTCGGCGTGCCTGGCGAAGTACTCCTTGTCGGCGCGGGCGAGTTCTGACGGATGAATCGTCGACACGAAGTAGCGCTGCTCTTTGACCGATTCACCACCGGGATGAGGATACGCGGTGCTTTGAAAGAATCCGTACAACCCATAGTAATCCTCTGTCGTCGTCGGGTCATACTTGTGATCGTGACAGCGGGCACACCGCAGGCTCAGTCCCAACACGACTTTGCCAATCGTATCGAGCGTGTCTTCAATGATCAGGTGCATGTCTTCCAGGTCGCCGGTACCAAAACGCTTGGCTTGGGCGATGAACCCGGTTGCGATCACTCGCTGGGAGAATTCTTCGGGTGGCCCTTGTCGGCCCAGGATGTCGCCGGCAATTTGTTCCTGAATGAATTGGTCGTAAGACTTGTCGGCGTTCCAAGCATCAACAACATAGTCACGATAGAGATGCGCCTGCGGTATCGGATAGTCCGAGTTCTCGCCTGCCGTGTCGGCGTAGCGAGCAAGGTCCAGCCAATGGCGTCCCCAGCGTTCGCCATAGTTTGGCGAGGCGAGCAGTTCATCCACCAGTTCAGCATAGGCCTGTGGACGCTGGTCCGTGACGAATCGACGCGTCCGTTGCCAGCTTGGCGGCAGACCGACCAAATCAAAACTTGCCCGTCGAATCAAAGTCCGCCGATCAGCGCGGCCGACCGGATGCAATCCCAACTCTTTTCGCCGGGCGGCAATGAAACGATCGATCGGATGAGAGGAAGAAGCGGCGTCGGCTTCGGGGACGTCCACGTTTCGAAGGGGTAGAAACGCCCAATGCCGCCCCACGCTCGCCCCCTGTTTTGTGATCGATTCAGGCCAGGGGGCACCCTCATCGACCCAGCGCTGAAAATCGGCGACCACTCGTTTGGGCAATTCTTGTTTGGGCGGCATCGCAACATCGCTGTGTGTCCGCTGCATCACCTGGATCAACAGACTATTGCCAGCATCGCCAGGGATGATGGCGGGACCGCGATCTCCACCCGACATCAAATGCCGGCGGGCATCCAAGCGAAGTCCGCTGCTGGTTTTGTCACCGCCATGGCATTTGATACACGACTGAATCAACACCGGGCGAATCTTGCTCTCAAAGAACTCGCCGGGAGTCGTCGACCAAGCGGGAGCCTGCAGCAGAGCGACGAAAGCCAAGAAGAAAGGCAAACGCATCATGGGCGGGTCTGGTGGGTTTTTGGAGGGAAACGCAGTTTAGCCTACACCTTCCCCAAGCACAAATTCAACAACATGGCCAGGTTTTTGAGACGGCGTATTTGTACGGCTGTTCAAGCGGGTGGAAAACGTTCGAGATTTGGTGCCGCTGCGTTTATGTTAGACGCCGGCGTTAGGATTGGTGGGCGACGTGGTTCGCCGGCTGAAACGGAGAGAATGTTTTTCTTACCCATACGGCTATTTGAGGACTTGTCATGGCGACCGGTAAGCAACCGGGGTACCCCCGTCGCTTGAGAGTTTTCTCGCTGGATCCGGCTGCCGATATCGAGCTGGATACGGCGCTGATTAGCCGCTGTGTGCTGCATATCGATTGGGAGGATTTGCAGCCGGGACCGATCGGTGATTATGTCGAAGTGATCGATTACGATCCGGCGAGCGGTTGTTGTTACGAACCAGTTTTCCTGGATGAAAAGCTTGCCACCGATGGTTTGTCGCCTTCCACCGGCAACCCGCAATTCCATCAGCAGATGGTGTACGCCGTGACGATGTACACCATCAAAAACTTTGAGCGGATTCTTGGCCGACGCGTCACCTGGGCCGAACGATCGAAGGATGAAAACGGCAGGTACATCGCCTGGTTGCGCGACCGTTTTGTTCCTCGGCTGAGGATTTATCCCCACGCTTTGCGTCAGCAAAACGCGTATTACTCGCCCAGCAAGCGGGCGTTGTTGTTTGGGTATTTCAACGCCCCGACCACCGATCCGCGTGAGGAGCTGCCCGGCGGACTTGTTTTCACTTGTTTGTCTCACGACATCATCGCTCATGAAACAGCCCACGCGATTTTGGACGGCATCCATCCTCGTCTGTTGGAAGCGAGCAACGCCGACATGTTGGCGTTTCACGAGGCGTTTGCGGATATCGTTGCGATCTTTCAGCATTTTACGTTGCCTGGGTTGCTGCTGGATCAGATTCAAAAGACGCGAGGTGAACTGGCGCGAAACAATTTGCTGGCGAAACTGGCGTCGCAGTTCGCCCGTTCGACTGGACGCGGAGGGGCACTGCGAAATGCGTTGGGCACGATGGACGAAAATGGCAACCGTCAATCGCCCGACCCGACTGAATTTGGACGAACGACGGCGCCTCACCAGCGCGGTGCCATTCTGGTGGCGGCTGTGTTCGACGCTTTCCTGCGAATATACGAACATCGTGTTGCCGATCTTCGCCGTATCGCTTCCGAAGGTACCGGGATTCTTCGCGAAGGCGATATTCATCCCGACTTGGCCAATCGATTCGCTGGCGAAGCGGTCAAGGCTGCCTCGCGCGTGCTGACGATTTGTGTTCGCGCGATCGATTACCTTCCACCGGTCGACATCACTTTTGGGGATTACCTGCGAGCCTTGATCACGGCCGACGCCGATTCGGTTCCCGACGATCCCCATCGGTATCGCTTGGCGTTCATCGAATCGTTTCGTGAACGGGGCATCTATCCGTTGGACGTTCGCACGTTGTCGGAAGAATCACTCCGCTGGTCGGCTCCGGAAAGCGATGACGTGCGAGCGGCGATCGAGAACATTTTGCCGCCGCCGCATATTCTGTCCAACGCGATCGCCTATGAAGCGAGCAATCTTTCTTTGGACGAACGGTCGGTCAACAAGGTTTATAGCGAAATCCTCCACGGCAAGAGCGCGATTCTGAACGCGCTGGATCGAGGTCAGTTTACCGAGGGCGCCGAAGAGGTCATGAAAATCATGCGGGCGGCAAACGATCTTCCCGCTTCGGATCAACCCGGTGGCAGCGGGAATTTGAATCGTTTTCTGCAGAACAAAATGTTTTGCGTGATCACTCATATGTGGATCTCTCGCAAGGCCAAGTTGCTCGGTGAGAAAGAAAAGAAAGTGATTGAAGGCAACTTGGGGCTTGATATCGACTACCTGATCAGAGACGGCGGGCTCTACGTGCACGCAGTGCTACCGATTCTGCGGAATCGGCCCGACGGGCGAACCAAAACAGAATTGGTGGTGGTAATGACTCAAGGGGTTCGAAAGAACTTGCTTGACGAACAGGGAAACGAGATGGCGGATGCCCACGATGATTCGTTGTCCTACAAGTTCCGGGGCGGATGCACGCTGATCATCGACCCGGAAAACGGTCGCGTGGAATACGCGATCAGCAAACGCGCGATGAGTCAGCGGCGGCAGGCTCGTCAAGCAAACTTCCTGCGCGAGCAATACGAGGAAAACGAGCAGGACGCCGTCGCCAGGTTTGCTTTGACGACAAGAGCGGCGGCCGAGCGGGACAAGTCGGAACCTCTTGGGTTCGTGCACAGCCACCACGAAGATGAGGGAGTCTACTGATGCCGAAAAAGAAGCGTAGCAAGAAAACGGCTGCCAAGAAGACAAAAAAAAAGACGGTGGCTTCGACAAGGAAGACTCGCACGAAGAAGACTGCGCCTGGGCGTAGCACCAAGAAAAAATCGAGGTCGACATCTGGACGCAGTAAGAAAGTAAAGAAATCGGCTGCATCGGCCAAGAAAACCGCGAAGAAGAAGACCACCAAAAAGAAGGCGACCAAAAAGAAGGCAGCCGTGGTGGGGAACACTCCCAAGGAGGACGTGCAACCGCTCCGTCCGGCGCCTGGCGAAGTGGTGATTCGAATGTACCGTCAGGGATTGGGCGATTGCTTTCTGCTCGCGTTTGGTACCGACAAGCCGTCCGATCCGCGATATGTGCTGATCGATTGTGGAGTTCACATGCGGCAGCACCACGGAAGGGACCGGCTGGGCCAGGTCATGCGGCACCTGAAAGCGTCCACCGACAGCAACATTCACGTGGTGGTCGCCACTCACGAACACGCCGACCATCTTTCCGGGTTCGTTCAGAAAAAGAGCCCGTTCCTGAAAGACGATTTGAGTGTCAATCATTTGTGGGTCGCTTGGACGGAACGTTTTGGTGACCCCGATGCGGACCGGTTGCGAAAAGAAAAAGCGAGCGCTCGTGATGTGATCGAAAAAGCGGTGAAGCGGGCACGTGAGAAAGCTTCGGCGCTGGCGGAGCATCTGGAAGGGCTGATGGATTTTGAGGTGCCCGGTGATGGGGCTTTCGACGACAAGCATAGCGACGACGTCGTTGCCACGATCCAGTCTTTGGCCAAGCAGCAGGTCGACAGTGAAACACGTTTGCGGGGATTTCAGGCCAGGTTCATGGGAAGTGGCGACGACGATGGCGGCGATAACGTTTTGGGTGTCGCCGGCAACCGAAGGAAAAAGCCAAGCTCCAACGAACTCGCGCTCGGTCTGTTGACCGCCAAGGCCGATCATGTGAAGTATTGCAATCCGGGCGAGGCGTTGCAGATTCCCGATGTACCCAACGTCCGCGCCTTCGCGCTGGGCCCGCCGCGAAACGAGCGGTTTCTGAAAAAGGATTTGCCCTCGAAGGTTCGGGGCGGACACGATCACGAGTATAAGGAAACCTATCTCAGCGGCAGCGTCGAATTGCAGGCGCTTGGACTGGCACCCGGACTGGACTCGTCGACAGACGACATGCCGAGCACGGATCTGCAGCATCCCTTTGCAGCGAAGTTTCAAAAGAAAATGCTGGATCGATCGAAGCTGGTGGCGAAGTCGAAGAAAAAGCGAGCGGAGGAGGAGGCAGCCACGCCCGCAGAGCCTCAAGACTCTCAGCAGATCACCGACCATTTTTTTCAGGAACACTACTTCGGGAAGCAGAACGATTGGCGGGCCATCGACGACGATTGGCTTGGCCCTGCCGAACAGTTGGCGCTGCATCTGGACAGCGATACCAACAACACCAGCCTTGCTTTGGCGATTGAATTGGGCGAGCCGGGGAAAGGAGCGGTGTTGTTGTTCCCAGGCGATGCTCAGGTCGGCAACTGGTTGTCGTGGCGCGAGCAAAGTTACACCGCTGAGGGAACGACGGTGACTGCCGACGATCTGCTGGGAAGAACACTTCTTTACAAGACCGGCCATCACGGCAGCCACAATGCGACGCTCAAGAACTATGTTCGGCCGGGCAGTCGCGAAGATGGCGAAGCCTACGGACTGGAATTGATGAACGATATCATCGCTATGATTCCGGTGGATCGCGCGGCCGCCGACCGGCCGATGCCGAGACCCTGGCGGATGCCTCATCGTCCTCTTTACAAGCGGCTGCGAATGAAGTCCGAACGCCGCGTGTTGCGAGCCGACGAAAGCATCAAGCCGTTCACCTCCGCAGCAAAAGATGTGGTGCCCCAGTCCACTCAGTGGACCAGCGTGCCGGGAAAACCGGGGCTTTCGTGGCGTCGATCTTTCGAAGAGTTCGAGCAGTTTGACGACGGCACCAGCACCAGCGGGCCGCTGTATTACGACATCAAGATTCCCATCTCGATTGCCACCCAGTGAACAGGTAGGCGACAAGTTTTGGCCGCGGGTGAATACGCCAAAAGGATTGGTGTATCATGCGATGGTTCGATTCGAAAGAGTGCCTTGCATGGTAGGCCGGCTTGTCCGCGAATCTGGCGGGTGCTCGGGATGCGCGCCGACTTGGGGACAAGCCGGCCTACCGACATCCTCCGAAACCAAAACCAATCGGGAGACCGTATGTCCAGCCTGTTTTTGCGAGTCGCATTGCCCGCGGCGATCCTTGTTTCCGTCTTGTGCTCCTCCGCGGTTCGCGCCGACCAGCCCAAGAAATCTGATTCGATCAAGATCTTGTTGATCACCGGCGGCTGTTGTCACGACTACGACTTTCAGGCCAAGGCGATGCAAATCGCGCTGAAAGAACGAGGGGTTTCGGCCGTGTGGACGGTGGTCAACGAAGGTGGCAAAGGTACTCAAGCGGAAATCGAGCTGTACAACAAACCTGACTGGGCCAAGGGTTTTGACGTGGTGATCCACAATGAGTGTTTCGCCAACACCAAGAAACCTGAGTACATCCGCAAGATCACCAAGCCTCATCACGAGGGAACCAACGCCGTGGTGATTCACTGTGCCATGCACACCTACCGCGCCGCTGAAATCGATGACTGGCGGCAGCTGCTGGGAGTGACCAGCCGGCGACACGAACACAAAAGCAACTACCCGATCAAAGTGGTTGCGGCCGATCACCCGATCATGGCCGGTTTTCCCACCAATCACGTTTCGGCAAAGGACGAGCTGTATTTGATCGAAAAGGTTTGGCCCAACACCACCGTGTTGGCAACGTCCGTGAGTGAAAAAACGGGCAAGGAACACGCTGTGTTTTGGACGAACACCTACGGCAAAGCGCGAGTCTTTGGAACCACCTACGGCCATTCCAACGAAACGTTCGAAGACAAAGTCTTCTTGGACGCGCTAGCCAACGGAACGCTATGGGCCGCCGGAAAATTGTCTCGAGCGCAATAGCGCTGTAGGCCGACTTGTCCCAAGTCGGCGAGCACTCCCCAGGGTGCACACGCACCCGTCAAAACATCCCCAGGAAGGCGAAAGTGCGTGCCCGACCGTCGCGCCGAACCTTTTCCCGAAATCCGATTTCAAGGAACGCTTCGGCCGTCGCAGCGGACGGTCGAGGCGATTGCTGAAGAGCAACTGGCCGCCGGAAAACGCCGATTGCACATCATTGCTCCGCCCGGTTCGGGCAAGACGATCATCGGGTTGTACTTGTGGGCATGCCATGTGCGACGGCCGGCACTCGTCCTTTCGCCCAATTCGGCCATTCAAGCTCAGTGGGCTGCGCGAACAAGCCTATTCGTCCGCCAAGACGGATCGCCGCTAAGCGATCTGGTGAGCACATCGCCACAGCAACCGCGTTTGTTGACGTCGTTGACCTATCAATCGATCACACTGCCGGCGCGAGCCGACGAGCAGCTGGATGTCAGGGCATTGGACCTGTGGATACAAACAATCCTGCAAGATGATCAGGCCGAAAGCAGTACGGCTGCCGAGATCTGGGTCGACGATCTGCGCCGGCACAACCCCGACTACTACGACCAGCGGCTGGCCTACTACCGAAAGCGAGTGCGTGATGACGATGCGGCAAACGGCCGAGCGATGGCGATGCTGCACGATTCGTGCGTCGCATCGTTGCAGCGGCTTCGCGACGCGGGCGTCGGCTTGTTGGTGTTGGACGAATGTCATCACCTGATGGGTCATTGGGGACGTGTGCTTTCCGAAGTCAGCGAATACTTCGGCGATCCGGTGATCGTGGGACTGACCGCCACCCCGCCGGACCGTGAAGGTCGCCAGCCGGAGGATATCGATCGTTACGATCGGTTCTTTGGTGAAGTCGATTTCGAAGTTCCCGTTCCTGCGGTTGTCAAAGACGGCTACCTCGCGCCCTATCAAGATCTCGCTTACTTCGTGCGGCCGACGTCCCAGGAGTTGCAGTTCATTGCCCAGGCGGATCAGCAATTCCGCGGGTTGGTCGAATGGTTGTGTCAACCTGCCGAGCCGCCCCGAGAATCGTTGATTCAATGGATCGGGCACGTGCTGCGCGACAAACGCATACGAACCGACCGAGAACCGACATCGCGGGCCAGCAACTGGCGCCGTTTTTACGCACGACATCCGGAATTTGCCGCGGCCGCGATCTGGTTTTTGCGATCGCGTGGCCAGCAGATTCCCGCGGATGTGCCAGCGGTGCCGGCGCCGGCCGGCGATGAAGAAACATCGTTGGTGATCCTGATTGATCGTTACACGAGGCACTACCTGCGGCGATCGCCACATCCGCAGGATCACGAACTTGCCAAGGCGGCGACGGATCGGCTGCGAATGTTGGGTGTCCAGATCACCGAAACGGGACATCGGCCCTGCGCGTCGCCGCTTTCGCGAGTGATCGCTTACACACGTAACAAAACGCAGGCATTGGTGCCCATTCTTTCGGGCGAGGTGGACCTGTTGGGAGGCGACGTTCGCGCCGTGGTGATTGCGGATTACGAAAAAACTTCCGCCGTCACCGCCGAAATTTCCCATCTGTTGGACGAGGAAGCAGGCGGAGCAATCGCCGCTTTTCGATCGTTGTTGGACGATCCGAAGACGAACAGCCTGGATCCGATCCTGGTGACCGGTTCCACGGTGCTGGTCGACGCCGATTTGATCGTTCGTTTTCTGGGTGAAGCCAAAATGTGGCTCCGCCAAAAGTCAATGAATGTCGGCCTGGATCAGCAGCAGCGGGGAACGTTCTGTGTCGTTACCGGCAGCGGTTCCGATTGGTGTCCGCGAGTTTACGTGGAAATGATCACCGACCTGTTTCAACGTGGCGTCACGCGATGCCTGGTTGGCACTCGAGGTTTGTTGGGTGAAGGTTGGGACGCCAACAAGATCAATGTCTTGGTGGACCTTTCTACAGTCGCCACGTCGATGACCGTCAATCAACTTCGCGGTCGATCCATTCGGCTCGATCCGAATGTGCCCGACAAGCTGGCCAACAATTGGGACGTTGTCTGCATCGCACCTGAATTCACCCGAGGGCTGGACGACTACCTGCGTTTCAAACGCAAGCACCAAACGGTGTTCGGAATTTGTGATGACGGCGCGATCGAACAGGGAGTGGGACACGTTCATGCCGCGTTCACTGACTTGCGGCCAGAGCTACTGGAAAGCAGCGTGTCGGCAATCAACCACGACATGCTTCGCCGCGCCGGGAGACGCGGCGAAGTCTATCGCCAATGGGAGATCGGAAATCCTTATTCGACCGATCCCATTCGCGCGGTAGAAGTTCGCGGTGGGGGCAAGGGAGGCGGATGCCCTCCCTTTCCAGCGTGCCGGGTGCCGTGGAGCGATGCCTCGTTGGCACTGGCGATCGGGCATGCGATCCTGGCCGCCTTTGACCAGATTCGGCGGGAAGATCAGACGGCGAAACAACATGGTCGCAAGCGGAAAACACGTCGTGGGAAACGAACCAAGGAAGCCCTTCCACCCCGGTCGAGTTTGCTGGCCAAAGAGTCGCCGATTCGGGTCGCCGAGCGTGACGGAGGGTACGTCCGAATCTTTTTGGAAAACGTTTCGAAAGAGGAGTCGCAGCGATTTGCCACGGCGATCGGCGAGGCGATGGGGCCTTTGGATCATCCGCGTTACGTGATTCCTCGCTTCGTCGATGATGTGGCCGAGTCGTTTGTCGGGAGATTGTTGCCGGAGCTGGTTCGTCGACTCTTTGAAAAACGCGAGCAGAGGATGGTGATGCTGCATGCCGTGCCCGCCGAATTGGCTGCCAAGCGGGAGTTGGTCGATGTTTACCAACGATATTGGAACCATCTGGTCAGTCCCGGTGAAGCGGTGTACGCCAAGAACGACAAGGGGCAACAGTCGATCGATCAGGCCGTCAAAGCCGGGCATTTACCGGAGACCATCATCCACAACAAAGAAGTGTTTTTGTAACGAAAGTCGGCCAGTTCTCCGCTCCTGGCTACGTGGGCGTTGCGACTTCGGAGAAGTCGCCGACCGACAAGGATTCAAGCTTGTTGTTGCAATCTCGCTGCCAGCAGTGTGTTGTGCAGCAACATGGCGATGGTCAGTGGACCGACTCCGCCGGGCACGGGAGTGATTGCCGATGCCACTTCCAACGCTTCGTCATAGGCGACGTCTCCGACCAGTTTGTCATTGACGCGATTGATACCGACGTCGATCACGACAGCGCCCGGACGGATCATGTCACCGCGAATCATTTCCGGGACTCCCACCGCTGCGATCAAACAATCGGCGGCGCGACAGATCTCACCCAGGTCCGCGGTACGACTATGGGCCAACGTGACCGTTGCATTGGCAACATCACGACCGCAAGAACCGTCGCGCTGGGCCAACATCATCGCCATCGGTTTGCCGACAATGTCGCTACGGCCGACAACCACGACGTGTTTTCCTGCAACGCTGATCCCGGTACGGTGAAGCAATTGCACGATGCCGTGTGGCGTGCAGGGAAGAAAACGAGGTCTCCCCTGCATCAACAACCCCACGTTGACTGGCGAGAATGCGTCGACATCTTTCAGCGGATCGATCGCATCGAGGATTTCTCGTTCGACGAAATCGCTGCCGCCAGGAAGGGGCAACTGCACCAAAATGCCGTTGACCGAAGAATCATCGTTCAATTCGGCAACCAGCTGCAGCAATTGGCGTTGATTCGAATCGGCTGGCAAGCGAAGCGTGCGTCCATCGATCCCCGCTTTTTCACACGCGCGACCCTTGTTTCGCACATACACCTGGCTGGCCGGATCTTCTCCCACCAGCACTGCGGCCAGGCAGGGCTTTTCGACTCCCGAACCAACGAATGCGGCAACGTCAGCGGCGACTTCCGCCCGAATCTCCGCGGCAATTTTCTTGCCATCCAGTCGCTGAGCAGTCATCGGTGTCCCGGGGCTTCGAGGCAGAATCGAAATCGATTCACCAGGATGCCAGGAGCGTGGCCGAAAGAAAAGTAGGCGCGGTGCACGTGCCTGCACTCACCCGGCCGGTGCCGCGACAAAGCGCCATAGTGACATTCTGCTCTGACGGCTATAGTTGCCCAGGTAGCCGGTTTTACGGAAACTCTACCCATCCAGCCTCGGCACCAAACCCCCAATGGTCCGGCCGTGCCGCCGGACCATTTATCGTATCCACATAGGAAATAGTCGCTCGATGTCCTCCGACACGCAGAAGCTAAGCCCGTTAGAAACGATCAAAGACGAAAGCAATTTTTTGCACGGGACGATTGCCGAAGAAATCGCCGCTCCGGTGGACCATTTCGACAAGAGCAATATTCAGCTGCTGAAATTCCATGGAACGTATCAGCAAGACGACCGGGACGCTCGCGCGGAGCTGAAAAAGCAAGGTGGCGGCAAGGCTTATTCGATGATGGTTCGGCTGCGGATTCCCGGTGGCCGGATCACGTCGGATCAGATGCTGGCCCAACTTGATCTGTGCGAACAGCTGGGCAATTCGACGTTGAAGATCACTTCGCGGCAGACTTTGCAGATGCACGGAGTGATCAAAGACAACCTCCGTCCCACCATCAAACGGATCAACGACATTGAATTGTCGACCCTGGCAGCTTGCGGTGACGTCAATCGAAACATCATGTGTTGCCCGGCCAAGCGATCCGGCGAAATTCACGCCCAGCTGGAAAAGTTGACCGATGAATTGACCGTCGCGATGGCTCCGCAGACACCCGCTTACCACGAGATCTGGCTGACCGATCCAGAAAGTGGTGAAAAGTCGCTCGAAGGTGGCGGGCCGATTGCCGAACCGCTTTACGGACCTCGGTACTTGCCCCGCAAATTCAAAATGGGGATCGCCCTTCCGGAAGACAACTGCATCGACATTTACACTCAGGACCTGGGCCTGTTGGCCGTTGTCCGTGACGGCAAGATCATCGGTTACAACGTGCTGGTCGGCGGCGGCATGGGGACCACACCGTCGGCAAAGAAGACCTTTCCGGCACTCGCCAAACGAATGGCGTTTGCGAAACCGGAGCAGGTGGTCGGCGTCTGCCAGGCGGTGTTGAAGGTCCAACGCGACTACGGCAATCGGGAAGATCGCAAGACTGCCCGGATGAAGTACTTGATCGCAGATTGGGGGATCGAAAAATTCCGCCGCTCGGTCGAAGAATATTTTGGCGGTCCGCTGGAAGATTGCACCGAAGACGATGTGCACGGCTTTGACGACCACATGGGCTGGCAACCGCAGGGTGACGGAAAGTGGTCGTACGGATGGAACATCGAAAACGGCCGGCTGTACGATAACGAAGACCGGCAGCTGAAGGCGGCGCTGCGAGCCGTTTGTCATGAATTCAAAACCGAAATCCGCATGACCGGTCACCAGAGTGTGATCTTTACCGACATTGACGAAGGCGACAAAGAAAAACTCGTTTCGTTGATCCAGCAGCACAACGTCCCGACCACCGAAGAAACTTCCACCGTTCGTCGCTGGTCGATGTCCTGTGTGGCGCTGCCGACCTGCGGTTTGGCGATCACTGAGAGCGAACGTCGTTTGCCCAGTATCATCGACGGACTGGAAGCACCGCTTGCCAAGCTCGGTTTGGACAAAGAACGCTTCACGATCCGAATGACCGGATGTCCCAACGGATGCGCCCGTCCCTACAACGCCGACTTGGCGCTGGTGGGTAAAACCAAGGGCAAATACACACTCTTTGCCGGCGGCGGTTGGTTGGGCAATCGGCTGGCGTACGTTTACAAAGACCTGGTTCCGGACGAAACGGTGGTCGACGAGATCGTCGGTATCTTTGCCGCTTTCAAAGCTAACCGCGAAGGTGACGAATCACTTGGTGATTTCTGCGCCCGCGTCGGTCAGCAAGACCTGGAAGTGATGGCCGCGGCGGCACCCAAGCCTTAACCTTGGCCATTTCTGATCCCCAGTTGCAGTCTCCGGGATTTCCCACCGCTGCGCGCGATCGGGTTAGAATCTGGCGTGACAGCTTGCTTGAACAGGAAACGTGCCGATGTACAAATCAAAAAGAAACCAATTCTCGCGTCGTCAAATGCTCGCCGGTGGTCTGGCGGTGGGCGGCATCGGTTGCTTGCCGGTAGCGTCCCCTGCCGAAGATTCGTCGCGCGGTGAAAACCGGCGTGGCAACCGGATCGCCGTGTCGACCTATTCGTACTGGCGCTATCGCGACGACAGCAAGTTGGGGATTGAAGAGTGCATCGACCTGGCGGCCGAAGCAGGTTTTGACGGCGTCGAGATTCTGCACGTTCAAATGCAGGATGAATCGAATCCGACGTTGCAACGAATCAAACAGCGAGCGTTCCGGCACGGATTGGACCTATGCGGCTTTTCTACGCATCAAAGCTTTGTGTCGCCCGACAAGGAAAAGCGTCAAAAGAACGTCGAGCATACGATTCATTGCATCGAACTGGCTTACGCGCTGGGGATTCCCACGATTCGCGTCAACACGGGCCGCTGGGGAACGTCGAAGGATTTTGACGAACTGATGGCCAACAAAGGAATCGAACCTCGGCTGGAAGGGTACACCGACGACGACGGCTTTGCCTGGGTGATCGAGGGCTTGGAAAAATGTTTGCCGGCCGCCGAGCGATGTGGTGTGGTGATGGGTTTGGAAAACCATTGGGGTTTGGGACGGACGGCTAAAGGGGTGTTGCGCGTGATCGACGCGATCGATTCACCCTGGTTGCGAGCGACGTTGGATACCGGCAACTTTCTGGAAAACCAATACGAGCAATACAAGCAGCTGGCTCCCGAAGCGGTGTTCGTCCAAGCGAAAACCTATTTCGGCGGCGGCACCTGGTACGATCTGGAAATCGATTACGATCGGGTGGCCCAGACGCTTCGCGCAGTCGATTATCGGGGTTACATCTCGCTGGAGTTCGAGGGCAAGGAAAAGCACGAGACAGCGATTCCCAAGAGCCTGGCGATGCTGCGCAAAGCGTTTTCGTAGCAGCGGCTGAATTTCGCCGCCGAACTACACCGACACGTCGAGATGGCCCGCAGCTAGTTGCTTTTGGACTTCAACGGCTTGCTGCAACAACGCGTTGGTCGCATCGCCGGCTTGTTTTTGCGCGTCGAGGTTCTTTTTCAGCAGCACGGTATCGATCTGTTGGCGCACCGCTTCGTTTTGGGCTCGCAGCAGTTGGCCGACGGCCGGTGAAACACTCGACATGAAGAACGCCCTGCGGGTGGTTGGATGCTGGTGTGTTGACACACTCTAGAAGACAAATCGGCGGACCGGCGTCCACCGGAGGTGTCCAATCCAATCACCGAGCGGTCAAAAAGGAAAAACGGGCCGGTTGTATCGATTACACGCCCAGTAGGCCGGACCGAGGTTGATAGAACCACGCCGTCGCTGCGTCAACCTCGTAGTCGGGCAAAACACGTTGCAAACCGAAGCAGTTCACTTCGATCGACCGAAGTTCCGGCGCCGCAGGGGTTGACTTGACTGCTTGGGGACAAGTCGGCGAATCTGTGCTCGGGATGCGCGCCGACTTGGGGACAAGTCGGCCTACCCAGGATCTAAAGTCCTTCGAACATCGCCGGGACTGGCTCATCGCCAAGTTCGTCGATGATTCCCTGGCTGCGTTCCTGGGCGTTGAGGACTTCCATTTTGCCGACAAACAGCATCACCTCGCCGCCATCGGGAATCGCTTGCTTGATCAACTTTCCGGCCGCCCGCCCCGCCATGTAGTTGCTGGTGCCGAGATAAAATTCGCGTTTTGATGCCGGCGCGTCGCTGTCCTGACAGATCACCGTCATCGACTCGCAGGCTTCGTTGATCACGGCGACTTGATTGGCCGGATCAATCGGGCTGATCGCGACGCCGTCAATTTTGTTGGCTGCATTGGTTTCCAAAAAACGTTTCTGCTCTTCGATCGAACCGTTCGATGGCATCTGCACGTCGACCTGACAGCCAAACTGCTCGGCCGCCTTGTTGCAACCGAATTCGGAGAGTGTCCAAAACGGATCGATGCTGTTGGTGATGAAGGCGACGCGAACACCTGAACCGTCCAGATCCGAATCGGGTGACAGCAGCGGCCCGTTGTCCGCTTTGATGGCGTCCATCTTGTCCGAAAACTCTTGCACGTTGTCGGACGTGATCGTCTGATGCGGAATGAACAGCAATCCCGACTCCGGCACGTCGACCGGTTTGTCTTTGGCGATCGACGTGAGCCATTCGACGCTTCGATAGCCGAAGCCGTATGGATTTTGCACGATGGTTCCAAAGACCGTGCCTTCGCGAATTCCGGCGAGCGTTTCAGCATGTTCGTCAAAGCCGACCACTTTGACTTTTCCCACCGCATCGCTGCTGCGAAGTGCCGCCAGGATCATCGGCGTATTGTTGCTCCATAGTCCGACCAGGCAGGCGACGTCCGGATGGGTCAGCAGCGTTGTTTCCGCATTCTCTTTTGCTTTGCTGTTGTCTTGATTGTCGGTCAAGATTCCCAGCACCGTGTACTTTCCGGCAGTCCGCGGAAAGCCGTCTTTGTCGGCCGGCTGCTCGGCGGACGAATTGCCCGGTGTGGTTTCAGTGGATCGATTGCATCCCACCGCGAGGCATGCAAGAAGAACGAGTGGCAGGAATCGCATCGACATAGAAAACACCTGAAAAATGAAAGGCACGGACAACCAAGCAGTCTAGCTTTGACACGGCACTAGGTCGAGAAGAACAAGCCGACGCCGAACAGCATCATGCCCACGAAGACGATGGCGTAGAGCCCGACAACGATCGCCGCGATGATTCCCACCGTTCGCCAAAAACTGAGTTGACTCGACGCGAATTCGGCAAGCTCGGTTGAACCGGGCGATTTGGCGTATCGGCGGGCACCGGCGGCCGCTTTCCAAAGCATGAACGCGGGAAGCCCGTAGATCAGGATCGCGGCGACGCCGGCACAGGCCATCCCGCCGATCATTTCGGCCACGTCATCGGAACCACCCAGCATCGAAAGCATCACCATTCCCATCATTCCGAGGAATCCGATGGACATCAGCACAGCAAAAAAAGTTTGCCAACGAGCCAATTCCAACGCCACTCGACCCAGGAAGGTGTGATCGCCAGAGAGCGAAACAGGACCACTTGTCGCTTGGTAAGGATTGAAATCGGTGGGCTGGTCAGACACTCGTTCGCTCGGCGGTTCTGGGGACGAAAAGTAGCAGGCGATCGACACGACATGGGGGCAACGGCCTGCGGCGTTGTTCCAATCCGATCGGGCTGCACATGGTAGCGAAGTTCCCCTGGCGGGTGTGGCGAGAAATTGGATTGAATGGGCAGGTTTGGTCGAGTTTAGCGGTTGCTTCGGGTGGGATTCGATCCGGTCCCGGCAGTCGGTCGATGTGAGAAGGGCGCGCGGCCACTGCCCGCGAAGCTGTTGTTCGCTCGCAAAGGATGGTTGCAGTGAAGAGTTCGGGTTACTCGCGGTCTGACATTCGTCCCCGTGGCGGGAAAGCTACGAAGCGGCCGTCGATTCTGGGGATCTGGCGGTTGGGTCGTCCGATTCACCGCAGTTCCACCACCGAACTGACGATGGCCCAGCCAGCTGATGCTGCCGGAAGTCCTCGTTGGGACTACGTGGTCAAACGGACACTCCAGCGAGAAGACATCGAAAGTTGCCAGCAGATCACCCGGTTCGCTGCAGCGGCGGTCGACGCGATTCACCCAAATCTGATCGCCGTTTTGGACGCTTCGACTTCTGCGGTGGCTCCCTACGTCGTGATGCCGCGGCTGGAGGGGATGACGATGCAGCGGTGTCTTGAACAGGCCGAGGCAAAACCGTTTCCGGTCACTTTGTGGTTGGTCCGCCAAGTCGCCCAAGCGCTCACGTCGCTGCATGCGGCCGGATGGGTTCACGGTGACGTCAAGCCTTCCAACGTGATGGTGGGTTCGCGCGGACACGTCACGTTGGTCGACTTGGGATTCGCGACCCGAGTTCACACGGTATCGGCGGGCCGATTTCGCGGTACGCCCCAGTACGCATCGCCGGAGTCGTTGGTTGACAACATCGCCGCGCTGCCGCCGATGGACATTTTTTCGCTCGGAATGGTCTTGGATCAATGGATTCGCCGCGAAGACAGATTGGATCGGCAAGCTTTGGCACCAGCGATCGACTTGATGATCAAGATGACTTCTCCCGACTGCAATGATCGGCCGGCGGCGAGCGAAGTCTCACGGCAGCTGCTGCGGTTAGAAATCGAAATGCTGGGCCGTCATATCGGTCCGCAAAACAGCAGAAGTGACGCGGCTTGATTTCACTCCTGCCCAGTTAATCCAAAAACTCGGTGGTGAAGCAGTCCTCGGCTTTCACTTTCGCGGCATCGACCAGTTGAAGCGAAACCATCTGGTCGACAAGCGATTTCCATCTTTCAGTTGCCATCGCCCCAACCTCGGCCAACTCCATCTCACCGGGCATCGCCAGGGCTTGCAGTCCCTTGCTACCGAACTGGAGCACTTCGGCGGTCATCCCATGTTTGTTGGCGGACAGGATGGCGGTGTTCCCTTGCGACGGATCGGTGAAATAATTTTGCCACCCGAGCCGCGTCGCCGTGACAAAGGTTCGGACGAGTTCCGGATCATCGCGAATCAATTGGCCGGAAGTGATCAGGACGCTGGAGTAAGGGTTCCAGCCCAGGTCACTGACCATCAACTTCCGAACCTTCACTCCCTGCTGTTGGGCAAGCAGCGGTTCGGCATACGAATACGCTTGGATCGCAATGGTTGGATCTTCGACCAACGATGAGACGCTGCCGTGGTATGGTCGTTGGGTAACCTGATCGAGCAATCCTTTGGATCGCATGAACTCCAGGAACGGGCGACCGGTTTGACTTTGAAGCGTCATGCCGGCCAACCCTTCGAAATCGGTCACGCCACTTTGTTGCTGCACCAGGATGCAGCGAGGATGATTTTGTGCGACCGCCATGACGGCGACGATGTCCATTCCTTGGCCTCGGAAAAGGACCACGTCATCGGCGTTGGCAATGGCAAACTGGCATCGTCCGAGGTGAACCTCCGCATCGACCCGCGTCGCCCGGCCGCCGGGAAGAATGTCGACCTCCAGACCACTTTGTGCGTACGTCTGGTCGGCCAAAGCCTGATAAACGCCACCGTGTTCGGCTTCCGGGAACCAATTGAGTTGCACGGCGACTTGTTTTTTCGTCTGGCCGCCAGCCTGCGGAGAGAGAGACGAATCCGGGGCCGGCTCCGAACGGCTGCAACCGACCACCATCAAGACGATCGCAGTCGTCGACCAGACAAACAAAAAGCGTGACACGGCGTACTCGCAAAGTGAGCGGAAGCAGCGGGAACACCAACATCATGGCCGATCGACCAGAGGACCGACACCCGTCGCCTACGTGCTGGTCCATCGTCGCAACAGGGTGGTTGCGACCAGCTGAACCGTTCCGAAGAGGATCAGGCCCAAGAGTGTCGATGCTAATACGGCGGCGATCAGGGCATCGGTCCGTAGCAGCGCCTGCCAGCCGGTCATCAGCGTACCCAGTCCGTCGTAGCTGCTGCCGTTGCCGACAAAGAACTCGGCGACGATCGCTCCGATCACCGCCAACCCGCTGCTGGTTTTGGCGCCCAACATCAGATACCGCACTGCGGTCGGAATCTGCAGCCGTAGCAAACGCTGAGTCCGTGTGGCGCCGTAGAGACGGAAGAGGTCGGACAAGTCACGATGGATGGCCAATAGGCCGGCGGTGACGTTGTTGACGATCGGAAACAGGCAAATGATCACGGTCACGATCACCACGGTGCGAAACCGATAGCCGCTCCAGATGATCAGCAGCGGCGCGATCGCCACGATCGGTACTGTTTGAAGAAAGACCACATACGGAAAAAAGGCCAACCGAATTCGACGCGATTGGCTGAAGACCACCGAGATCATCGACCCGACCGCGATCGCCGAAACCAGTCCCGCGGTCGCCGCCACTCCCGTCGTGATCGTGCCGCGCAGCAGCGTCTGACGTTCTTCCCAGGCCGCCATCGCGACTTGCCGCGGACTCGGCAGCAGCGCCGCGGGCAAACCGAACAACCAGACGACCGCTTCCCAAATCGCCAGTCCAGCGACCGCAACGCCGCCAACAACCAACACGGTGGCTGCCATGTTTCTGGAATGAGAAACGAACCTGGCCACGTCATCGCGGCGGCGTCGCGGCGGCATCGAGTCGGGTTGGTTGGGGTAGGCGGAATCACTCATGCGTTGCCCCGCAGTGCATCGGCGAGTTGGCCGTAAAACTGCCCGAATTCGGGAGACCGGCGGAGCAAATCGTTTCGCGGCTGTGGCAGCGGATTGTCGATCAGCGCCGCCAGCCGGCCGCCCCGCATCACCCCGATTCGGTGAGACAACAGGATCGATTCTGCGATATTGTGAGTCACCATGACCGCGGTGAACTGCCGCTCTTGCCACAGCTGCAAGAACCACTGGCCCAGTTGGTTGCGCAGCATATCATCGAGCGCGGCAAAGGGTTCGTCCAGCAGCAAAATGCTCGGCTGAGTGACCAGCGCGCGGGCGATCGACACTCGCATTTTCATGCCGCCGGAAAGTTGGTGAGGCAGCAAGTGGGCCGCGTCGCCCAAACCGACGTTTTCCAGCAGATCCATGGAGGCCGATTGGCGATGCGACGCGTTGTCAGTTGTGGTCAACTCCAGCGGCAGCGCGACGTTTTCCAGTGCCGTTCGCCATGGCAGCAGCGAGGGTTGCTGAAAGACGAATGCAATTTCGCCGCTGCGTCCGTCGGCCGGCGGATCGATACGGACCTCGCCAGCCGAGGCCGTTTGCAAGCCGGCGATCAACCGCAGCAACGTCGTCTTTCCACAACCGCTGGGGCCGATCAGCGAAAAGATCTGCCCCGGCGGAATGACCATCGTGACGTCGTCAACGGCGACGACCTCGCGGTCAAATCGAACCGAGACCGCATCGCATTGAATCGAACTGGCATGGGGCATATCTGGTTGGCCGCTGCGTCTTGTTCTTCCATCGTAGCGCGGCGGTCCCCGCCGTAGATACGACGTAGGCCGTAACAAGCAAACCCTTACGGTGCCGGAACTTCGGCCGCCTGCGGGAAGTTTTTTCGTCTCCCGCGCTGCTCGCAAGCACGAACCGGCCCCGCGCAGTTACGGCATCGTTTTGCGACCTCCGGTCCGGCCTACACGAATAATCCGGGCTAGTCCACTTCGGATTTGTCCGCTGCTTCTTTCAAGTTGCCGTTGGGTTTTAGCATGAACCGCCGCCCGTCGATCTCCAGAACCACGAATTTTGGCGTCACTTCGATCACTTTTCCTTTCAGGCTGCCGATCTCGAAACCATCGCCGACGCGCAGTTTCAGCGTTCTTCCCTTCGTTCGAACGTGCATCCACGCGGTCCAATCGTCGCGACCATGGGTCAAGCCGGTCAACACTGTCTGCGAGGCGTCGTCGAATTTCAATGTCGGCGGCGGAGGAGGAGGTGGCGGGGGTGGATCAATCACGGCGACGGTCAATTCCTGCTCGATGCTGCGATTGGGAAAACCGTCGTCGACGGCTCGCAGCCGCAACTTCAATTCCTGCTTTTCGTCCGACCGAACGCGAAGCATCGCGCTGTTTGAATCGAGTCGAGCAAATGGCGGCGGATCACCGACAAATTCGACGCGAACGTTGTGCTGTTCGGGATCGCTGAACGCCAATTGAATCGGCGTTTCACGTCCGACGAAGGCTTCGACCCTTGGTCCGCCGGTGTACCGTGGCGGGGCGTTGGGCGGTTGGAAGTAATTGCGATTCATGATCGGATCGACGTAGCTTGCCAGATCCGCGTCGACTCGCCACGACGAATCACCTGGCGGATCGGCATCGACCGGAGCGGTCATCAGCGCGATCACGTCGATCGTCATTTCGACCGTGAAAGTGCCGGTCTTGTTGGGACGAATCGACAGTTCGCGGATTCGATGCAGGTAGTCCTTGGCGTAAAACGCGTGCATCATTCTGATCAGTTCGATCTTCGACGGGCTTCCGGAAACTCGAAAACCGATGCGTTGATACAGCTGGCCGATCGGAAGCGTGGTGGTGTGGTCCACACCTGAAAAATTGTTTTTCTGGCAAACATCCAACAACCATTGCTGATAGACGCTTCTCGCGCGGTTGGCATCACCTGGCAGCGAGCGTGCCAGGTATTCGCCCATTTGTCGTTCGGCGATGAAACCTTGCATCACCTGTTCGTCCAGCCGAACTTTTTCCTGTTGCAAATTGGTGATTTGAGTGGTCCGTTGATTGACAGCGGTGCGGTACTTGTTGATGCCCCACCACACCACGACGCCGACAAGCAGCCCGCCGACAAGGATCGACAACATTCTTTCTCGTTGAGTCATGATTGCACCTCCTCGGTCGGATCCGCGGCAAGGCCTTCAGGTTCTTGAGGCTTGGCTTGCGGCGAGTCTTCCTCCGCGTCTTCTTCCGCAGGTGGATCTTGATCGGGTGGCGGGTCTTCGGCGGGTGGCGGGTTAGTGGCAGATTCGGGCGTGGATTCGTCGGTGATCGCTGGTTCCTCCGCTGTTTCGGCATCAGCCGCTGGTTCTTCCTCCGCTTCGTTTTCAGCTAACAATGCGAACGCCTCGTAGCGCGCGTTACGAACCGATTTGGCGGAGACCGTGATCAATTCGTTCGCCGTCCACCGGTAATCGTCCTTGGCATCCTTCTGGACGGAGGAACCGTCACCGACGACGGTGTGATTTTCATCTCGCAGATCGGTTTCCAGCAACTCGATCACATCGGGATCGGTCACGGAGCCGCTGATGCTCAATGTACCGCCGCCTTTGCGAAGATCGCCGGTCGCGGAGATGCCGCGAACGATCATCTGGTGCGAAGGGGGCATCTTGACTGCGACACGCCGCAGTTCGCTGAGCCAATTCACGTCGAGGTCCAGAAACTCGTCGACCAATTCGGTCTTGGCAATCTTTTTGACCGCATCGTCCACTTTCGGTTTCATTTGCGCGTTGGCGTTTTTCAACGACGTCACTTCCGCGTCCAGATTCTTCAAGTGGCGGTAACCAAAGAAGGCCAGCAACAGGGCGGCGGCGACCGGGGCGCCGATCATCAATGCCCGTTTGTAAGGATTGACAACTTCCTCGGCCCGTTTTCGCGGGTTCAAGAAATCGATCAACCGATCGGCGTGAACATCGTCGCTGGCAATCAGCCCGACCAGCGGGGCGAGCCGGCCGACATGTTCGGGCAACTCGCCACGCAGCTTGCGATCGATGTCGACCAGGTCGAATGGGTCCAGCACGTCGACTCGGCTGCCGGAAGCCTCCGAAAGCATGTCAACATCATCGCGATGAACTGATTCCAGTCCCCACAAAATGACTCGATCGACCGGTCCGTCCGAACCGCAAGCGACCAGGCTGCGCCGCAGTTCGCCGGCCAGCGCTTTGGGGCGCGCCGCGGCGACGCTGGGCATGCGAACGGTACGAACAAAAATGACTCGACCCTCCCTGGCGACGACGATCTCCGCATCATCACTCAGCAAGTCGATCAAAACCGTGTCGCCATCGAGCCCCTGATCTTTTTGAGTCAGGTAAAGCGCCGCGGCCGCCAGCGGTCGCAGTCCGATGCGCTTGATCGTCAGGTCGGCCGATTCGCAAGTTTCGCGAATTTCCGCCAAGCTATCGGGCCCGACCGCAGCAGCGATCATCTCCACACCGCGGTCATCGCGGCTGGTGACCAAATAGTCGACGGTTGCCTGATCGCCGGCGGAAGCGAAGCTGCGAATCGCTTGAAACCGCACCATCTCCGGCAATTCGTCATTGGGTACCGGCGGTAACTGCAATTCACGAAGTTCGGCCTTGCCGCGACCGATGGCGACAAGCGTCTCGGTCGATTCCAGACCGCGCCGTGAGATCGCCGTGCGAAGCGTTTCCAGCACATCCGAACCTTCGATCGGAATGACCGCGGCGTCGGTCACCTTGACGCTGGCGCCGCTGCAGTTTGCTGCCACAAGTCGCAGCTCGTTTTCGTCCCAGTCAATCGCAATTTTCTTTGGCATGGCTTATCTCAGCGTCTCCATTCCCGCTATCGAACTGAAGGGTTGGGAAATGGTTGTGTTTCGTGCTTGGGTTTTTGGTTTTGGTTTTGGTTTTCGTAAAACAATCGATCGATCGCTGCCGATGCTCACTGTTGTTGCTGCTGACCCGAGGTGGCATCCACACCGCTGCGAAGTCCCAGCACCGACAGGTCGAATCCACGTCCCAGGTGGCTGAGTTCGCGCCAGGAGACGATTTTGGGATTCACGGTGGTTGCATCAATGATCACTTCACTGCGGTGCGAGGCGCCGACGTTTTCGAAATATCCGATGATTTGAGCTCGGTAGACATCGCCGCCGCCGGTGACCAGCGGCAACAGCGCTCGCATCTCTTCGAGTGTCAGCAGCCCTTCGGCCATCGGCCATGTTTCATAATTTCGATTGGGGTCGTCCGATTCGTTCGCTCGGGCCTCCAGAATGGCTTCGACCGTTTCCTCGCTCAGCAGCGGAATCCCGTACAACAGTTCGGAGGCACATTCATTCAGGTTAATCCGTCCCGGCATCACGTCGACATCTTGCGTCGTCAGGGCATCCATGATGATCGGCAGGTAAATCGACATCGAGATCGGATCGCCGGGAAATGGCGACGTATAGCTACGAGCATTGTCACCTTGGCCGACCGTCACGGTGGCGTCGATCAGGTCCAGAACCTGGTTCAGCGACGTGCCTCCCCCGCCGGTCAGATCCAATTGTTCCAGCAAATCGGCGGTCCAGGGTCCGCCCGGCTGTGCTTGTTGGTTCTGCGATGATTCTCGAAAGGGGTCCCCACTGACTGCGGTCAATCCACCCGCGGAAGCGTTTGACAGTGTCGCAGCGGCCGAAGTGGAGGCGCCGCCGATGCGGTAAGCGACGATGAAGCTGGCGTAAAGTTCGTTTCCCAACGCTTCGACCAAATCTTCGTACAGCAGCTCCAGGTCGTCCTTGTTGACGTTGACTCGAAGCGCACCGGCCCGCGTCTTGTTCGCCTCGGCGCCGTGAACGGTCAAGTAAGCTGACCAGCCGAGTGCGCCGGGAGTTTCAATGCTGACTCCGAATCGTTGCTGCTCGTCCGCGTCAATCACCCCATTGCGGTTGGTATCGGCGCCAAAGAGCAACGTTGGCGTCACCCCTTTGACCAACAGCAACTCATCGACGCTTTGCAGCGGGCCGTTGGCAGGTTCGTAAGGCGTCGGCAGAGTGCTGTAGTAATCGAATTCGGCGCCCTCGATCCGGGCTTCGTCATCTTCATCCAGCCAATCCAAAATCGCTTCGGCGATTTCGACCGTCATCCCGGGCAGTGCCATCAGCAGCGAAACGGAAATGTTTTCTGGCTCGGTCTCATCCGCCGCGTCTTCTGCACCCACGAGGGCCAGGGAGGGGATCAGTGCGTCGGAGTACTTTTCTAATACGGTGAGCGTGTTGATGTTCAATCGCGCCGATTCGTTTTGCAGCCCAAAGCGAATGCCGCCATACCGACCCAGTTCGTCCAAGCCGGGGGCGATCACCGAAAAGTTCGACGGCGAGACCATGTCCGCGCCCTGCGAGGCGACGACCGCTTGAAAGACTTGCGGATTGTTGAAGACACCTCCCAAATCGACTCGATCGTCGGGCGGATTGGCCAGAATCAGGCGAATCATTTCGGCCCCCGATTCCACGTTGACGCGGGCCTGAACAATGTCGGCCGAAAGGTAAGCCGAATCGTCGTAGGCCAGCATCAGTTCCGTGAACGAGTAGGCGGCAAACGTCGCCACCGCGATCACGATCAACACCATGATCAGGAAAAAGCCGTGTCGGAACCTCGATTTCATACTCCGGCTCCCGACAACAAGTCCTCTTCTTCCTCTTCAATCGGCCGCGCCATCGGCAGCCGAATGACGTGCATGAACGTCCGTATGTTTTCAGCATCGGTCGGATCGGCCGAAGCGTCCGCCGTGGGTTGAACCATGTGCAGGCGTACTTGAACGGCCAACGGCAATTCGCCGTACACATCGCTGCTCCATTCGGTTTGCCAGATAAGTCCGTCCCAGTAGGCGAATTCGATCCCGGTGACTTCCGGCGCCAGAAGTTCGCCGGTCTGATTCAAAATCGATGAACCACTGTTGGTTGTTGAATAGATGGTTGCGGCGCGATCAAGCGAGCGTCGTACCAGCCCGCCCATTTCCTCCCCGGTTGTACCATCCTCGACCTCGCGAAGTGAATCTTCCACGCCGCCGGCCACCCCGGCCGGCTGGACGAAGTAGGAGACCGTTTTGATGTCGCTGGGAACGTCGTCGATATTCGCGGTATCCGAATCCAAGACCTGGATGTATTCCTCCAGACGCGGCAGTCGGCTGATGTCGATTTGGATCTGGTACTGGTTGCCGATCAAGCCGGGAATCTCCAGCACAGCGGCGCCCGTTTGCAAATCGACCGATGCCGAATCGGTTGCCAGGGTTTCGTCTTCGGTCTCGTCGGTTTCCGAATCGATTCCCGCTGCCGACATGTCCTCGTCCGAGGGGCCCCCGGCCGCACCGCCAGTGACGTTGGATGCCGTTGTGGCAAGCAGCCCCTCCAGTCCCGTGGTGTCGACCGGCTCGGTGTGAAGTGTCGCCCGCAAATCGTCCTCGATCATTTGCATCACGACGGCGGCCAGGTGAGTTTGACGAACTTCCAAGTCGCGGACATTCATGTCGATCGCGTAAAACTTGAGCGCGCCGCCGACCAGCCCGATCAGCACAACGGCCAGAGATAGGGTTAGCAGAACTTCCAACAGGGTGATGCCAGCTGAAGGACATCTGCGGACCCGTGGATTGATCGGTCGAGGATATCTGCTGGTGGAATTGCGCGGAGGCGTCGTGATCATCGGCTAACCCTCCTCCGACGCAGTACCAGCCGCTTCTTCCTTGGCCATTTCCTCTTCCATCTCCGCTTCCTCCAACCCCAGCAGCGGATCGATCATCCAGCGGGTCAGCGAGTAACGGGCCAGCGGCGGGCCGCCATCGGGATTGAGCGCCTCGATCGTCACCTTCACCACCAGCAGGCCGTCCATCGGCGCCGGGTTGACTTCGATCATGCGAACAAACGGTGTCAACGACTGCGAGTCGAACGAATCGAGCGGTGTTGAGGGAACGGAGGTGGGTGAAATGCCGGCCGTCGCATCCAACAGCACTTCGGCCAGCTTCGTCTGGCACAAGATCCGGGCGATCGACAGATCGCGCGATTCGCGGGCTGCCGTCGCGCCACGATCAACGATTTGGCTCAGCACCGCCAGCGCACCACCAAGGATTGCTAGCGCAAGCAGGATTTCCAGCAACGAAAAACCGCTGTTGCGTCTGCCCAGTCCTGCGCGAGATGCGGTGGCCCTCATGGCAATACCTCGCTGATCGTGGCATCCCCGGTAATGCCGCGCAGTTTGATCACGATGCGGCCCATCGTTTCGTGAGAGAGTGTGACGGCAGCGGTGCTGGTGGTACCGTCAGGGTAAAAGAGAATCGGCCGGCTCCATCCCCCTGCTTCGTCTGCTGTCGCGGATGCTTGTTCGATTTCGTAGGCTCGAGCCGCCGAGATGGTGGCAACCGATTCAATGACCACATCTTCGGTCATTTCCAGCGTCTTTTCGCCCTCGCCGCTGACAACCGGCGCCACCGCGATCGCCTGGTTGGCGCCTGTCAGCAGACTCGATTGCGACCCGGTCTGGTCCATCGCTTCGGTCGAATCGGCAAGCGAATAAAACGGTTTGATTCGAAACGATGTTCCCTCGATTTCGCCCTGGAACATCATCACCCGTCCCTGACGCATCGCGTCGACCCGCAGACGCGTCATCTCGATCCGCACCAGTTCCGCCGAACGGACCAACCGCCGGTCGCCCAACAGCACACCGGTCTGAGGAAGCGTGATCGAGGCAAGCGCGGCCAGGACCGCCAGGACCAGCAGCAATTCGAGTAACGTGAATGCGTGACGATGAGGCAAGCGGACAACTCTCACAAATGAAAAGGGTGACGATTCGGCATTGCTACCGCGCGGCGTTTCCCAAAAAAGGGGGGCTGACCCTCTCTGGGCACAACGATCGTCAAAGAAAATCGCCGCCCTCCAAAGGGCCAGACCTTTTTTTGGGCAGGCGCCCTACCGCGCGACAGCCGCACCCCCGTGAGAAAGGATCGCCAGCGGAAGCGGACCCACCGAAACTAGGATCCCTCCTCGACGATGTCGTCATCCGTGTTGTATTGCCCGTCGACCCCGCCACTACGAATTTCGTACGTGTTTCCGTTGAGTGAATACTGGAAATCTTTTTCCCAGCCATCCAGAGGAACGGTGTCCATGATTGGGCCGGTCCACTTCGCTTTTTTGGCCGATTCGCTGGGGCCGTCTCGCAGCGCTTCCAAGGTTTCCGGAAGCGAATTCATCCGGATTTTGTAGTAGCTGATCGCTTGCTGAATGTTGTTGATCTGGGTCCGCGTCGCATCGTTTTTGGCGTCGTTCGATGCGGTGCCCAGATTCACCATCGCGATACCGCCGATCACCACCAGAATCGACAGCACAAGCAACAGTTCCAAGAGCGTGAAGCCGCCGCGAGCATGACATTTTTGGGAGGGTGTGCAGCAGCTGCGCGTTTGCCGGGAATGGGTTCTTTGGCGAGTGTGCATGGGTTTGGTATCGATTCGAGATAGATTTTTAACGTGGGAGGGCGTTGTTGGAGGGAAAGGCTCTGCCCGCCTATTCATAGTAACCACTCTGTCTGCCGAAGGTTTCGCACCCATCGTAGGCCGACTTGTCCCCAAGTCGGCGATCCTGGTTTTCCACACTTCCTTGTCGGCGATTCCTCCGAAATCGCTACGTGGCGTGGCCAAGCCAGGTGCAGAGAAGCTGGCCGACGCCGACCACCCTTTTTCCAGTCGCCCAACCCTGTTTTGGGCGCCTCAGGAGAGGAAGAATCGGTAAAAGTCGCAGAAATCGTCTGCCGAGACGTTCATTTTGTTCGCTCGACAGTAGAATAACGCCTACGACTGTATAGTCTGTACCGGCGGCCAAATCCCCGGCTTTTCCCACTTTCTCGTGTCCCATTCCCCCAAAACGGCTCGACCATGGCAGCCCGTGACGATTCAGTAATCCGCGGCAGTTTGATTGCCTGCATGATCTTTCTGGTGCTCTCGATTGCCCTGAATTTCTTCCTCTGGCGATGGGGTGATACCCAAGCGGGCGAGGCGGCGAAGGCAAAGGGGCAATGGCAGACCGCCGACAGCGACCGAAGAACGCTGGACAGCCAAGTAAGACTGCTCAAGGCGATGATCGGTTTCGGAGGATTGACCGAAGCTGAATTCGAGCGCATGAAGGAAAGTGTCGGGGCCGATCCGCAGATGGCCGAGATCGAGACCCAGTTTGTCAAAGACATGTCTTACCTTGGCGCCAACGTCGATCCTCAAAATCGAAGCTACCGGAAGATTCCGGAGTTCTTTGTCAACGCGGTGCGTGACCGCAACGAGGCAATCAAGAATGCTCGCCAAGAAGTGGTTCAGGTGCGAACCGACGCCGATGCTGACATCGACAACGCTCGCAAGATTCAAGAAACCGCCGAACAGAAACGGGACGACGCGATCAAGAAACTGGATGATGCCAACAAGCTGTTCACCGAGGACCGCAAACGCATCAACCTGGAAAAGGAACAGACTCGTGACGCGCTGACTAAATCGCGCAGGGAGTACAACAACTTCCAAAAAGTTGCCGCCGACGAAAAGGTGAAGTTGCAACGCAATGCGGAGAAGTTGCAGGGCACGATCGATACGCAAAAACTGCAATTGAACCAGCTTCGCAACGACCGATTCGAGACCACTCAGGGTGAGATTCGCTATGTCTTCCACGAAGGCAACGTGGTGACGATCAACCTGGGAACGGCCGACGCGCTTCGCACCGGCGTCACCTTTGGTGTGATCAGCGGCGATGAAGTTCGTTCGCAGGACGCCAAAGTCAAAGCGACGATTCAGGTCACTCATCTGCGCGGTGACCATCTGGCCGAGGCACGCGTGGTGGCCCGTCCTGAAATTCGCCATCCGATCATTCCGGGCGATATGATCTTTTCGCCTTTCTGGGCGCCTGGCCGAAAGGTGAAGATCGCGTTGGCCGGCGACATCGACATCGACGGTGACAAGCGACCCGACAACGACGCGATCAAAGGGATGATCGTTGCCGCTGGTGCCGAAGTGGTTGCCGAAGTCTCCGCCACCGGCGCGGTGACCGGCAAATTGGATCCGACGATTCGATTTTTGGTCGTCGGCGAACCTCCCAGTATTTCTGAAAACGCCGATCTGGATCAGGCAGATCGTGATGCACAGTCGATCCGGGCGATCGGCGACATCAAAGCCCAAGCAACGGAACTTGGGTTGACGATCATCCCTGCCTGGAAGCTACAGAATTACCTCAAGATCATGGACGATTCACTGACCACGCCGCTGGGATCGGCAGCCCGTGGCGAAGACTTCCCGCCAGAGAAAATCCCCAATTCCAACTCGCGGCTGCCGACCGATCTGCCCGATCTGTACAAGCAATCGACCGAAGGTGTGCAGAAGGATAATCGAATCCTGCCTCCGTAACCGGCGGATTTCTCTGAAATCGCTTCGCTGCTCGGACAACAGCCAGTTCGGAGAACTGGCCGACTTTACATACGCAGTTTTCGCGATTGCCCGCGTAAGGTTGCGTTTCGCCCTTTCAGTTGGCGACTCAGCCGACTTGCCTCCTCGGCCAATCGCATCGTCGCCACCTCGGACCTTTCAATCGGCGCCGTGCCAAGCCGGACCTGGTTGGCGTCGGCCACGCGGGTCGTCGCCGATGCCGTCAACGATTCGCGGACCAACAGGTCGGTCAGCATGGCGACCGTGCGACGATGACCGACCGCCAGCACCTGGCCGTCGCTCCAGGTCGCCCGGATGTTGGGAATCTTGCCGGCGAGATTCTCCGTGATCGTATCGATTCTTTCGCTCTTCGATTCATCGTTTGCATCCAGGACCCAAACCCAGCGCCGAGCGTCAACTCGATAGGCCAATTCGAACATCCGCAGTTGGTGTTGAAGCAAAAGATCGAATTGATCGGCGGCTTCGCGCGACATCGCGGCGCCAAGGGTCACTGTTCCGATTGCGAACTGGTGTTCGCATCGAGGTGTTTGGCCGTCACAGGTGATTTCAACGGTGGCACGATCGGCGTAAGTCGTCTCGTGACGCGTGTCGGCTTGACTGCGTGGCGGGCGAACCGCCGACGAACCGGGTTGGATTCGAGTGGTCGCGTTGGAGGGGGGCGCTGGCGTGTCGCCCGCTCGGCTTCGCCACCGTGACCAGCAAGCGGCGACCGCCGCCGGACCGCCCGCCGCCGTTTCGAAGGACACGGTCGTTCCCATACCGAGCCGCGATCGAATCTTCAGGTGCGAAAAATGAAAGGCGGCCAATTGGCGGCAGATCATCAATCCCAATCCTTCACCACCGCTGGCGGAGACCTGGTGTTTGGCGATTTGACGCAGATCGGATTGGCTGATTCCTGCCCCTCGGTCGATCACCTGCCATTGAATCGCTTCACCACCGCGCAGCGGCTCCAGCTTCAGCAGCACGCTTCCGCCATCGGTTGTGGCGCGGACGGCATTGACAACCAGGTTCACGATCAAACGACGCAGCGACTCCAGGTCGCAAAACACCATCTGGTTGGGGTCATCGGCTCCGTCCCAAACAACCGAGATCTGTCGCGGCAGCGCCCAGGGCCGAAGCGTTTCGTCGATCGACTGGCGTATTTCCGAAACCGCCATCCACTGCCGGTGCACTCGTGGCAGCCCTGTTCGCAGTCGGTCCAACTGAACCATTTCCCCCACCATCTGATCAACGCAGTCGCATTGGTTCATGGCGTCGGTAAGCAAGGATTGCTGGTCGTCGTTGATTTCGCCCAGTTGGCCGTCATGGATCAGGCGGATCGATTCGCGAATGGTGGTGATCGGCGATCGCAAATCGTGTGCTGCTTCACTGATGATTCTGGCGGCCAGGTCCGTTGCCTGTTCACTGCCGACGTGGCGAACACGGCCTGGTGCGTGAGCAGCATGCGAAGTTGTAAGGGTCACAGGGGATTCTCCGCCAAAAGATCATTCAGGCATCGCTCGCGGCGAGCAATCCGGTTGAAGGCGACGCGCAAGAGCGCAGGCCGTGGTCTAGACAATCGTCATCCCAGGCCGAAAAACCGCAGCCAATGTGTTGATCCGAATCGGCCTCCGGTTGCCGGCTGCCCCATCTTGCCTGCTGTGCCGATCGTGACGGTCGAGCTAGGTCGGGCGCGCAGGCGACCGCGCCGAATCAAGTTAGACTGTCTCCCGCAGCGCAACTGCCACACTCGGCAGATTTTGCCAACCCACTCCGCAGATCAAACCCCGTCGGACCTCGGTGCTAGACCAGAAAGAGAAGAATTCGGCCGCGAAACCTCGTCTGGAGGTGATGTCGATCACCAAGCGTTTTCCTGGTGTTTTGGCGCTGGACGACGTTTCGATGCAAGTCATGGCGGGGGAGACGTTGGCGGTGATCGGCGAAAACGGCGCCGGCAAGAGTACGTTGATGAAGATCCTTGCCGGGATTCAACGACCCGATGGTGGAAAGCTGAGGATGGACGGCGCGGAGGTCCATTTTGCCTCGCCTAGCGCGGCGATGGCCTGCGGTGTCGCCTTGATTCACCAGGAACTCAATTTGCACGAGAACCTGACCGTTGCCGAGAACATTTTTCTGGGACGCGAACCGCATCGTTTGGGAATGGTCGATCGCCAACGGATGGTTCAGGACGCCGCTGAGTACTTACAGAGAGTCGGGCTGGACGTGGCACCCGATGCCAGCCTCGGCTCGCTCTCCACCGCTGCCCATCAGTTGGTCGAGGTTGCCAAAGCGCTGTCGACGGGCGCTTCGGTGGTGATCATGGACGAACCGACCAGTAGCCTCAGTACCCGCGAGGCCGAGCGGTTGTTCGAGGTGGTCGATTCGCTTCGAGCCGACGGGGTGAGCGTTGTCTACATCTCGCATCGGCTGGGCGAGGTCGTTCGTCTGGCCGATCGTGTCGAGGTATTGCGTGACGGCCGCAGCGCCGGCCAACTGAGCGGAGAGAGAATCAACCACGACGCCATGGTGGCCGCCATGGTGGGCCGAGATGTCGATCGTCTGTATGTGCGAAAGCCACAGCCGCCAGGTGAAGTGAAGCTGCTGGTGGAAGAGCTGAAGTTGGAAACCGACACCGATCCGATACAGCTGCAATTGGCTGCCGGTGAAATGGTGGGCATCGCCGGACTGGTCGGATCGGGACGCAGCGAACTGTTGGAAACCATTTTTGGTATTCGCTACCCGGCTGCCGGAGTCGTGACCGCGGCGGGCAAGCGTCTGCCATCCGGAAATACAAAAGCCGCGATCGCCGCGGGGTTGGCCCTGGTTCCCGAGGACCGCAAACGGACCGGTCTGCTGATCGAATCAAGCGTTCAGGAAAACGCGACGATCGCCGCCATGGCCGATGCACCCACCGCGCCCTGGCTGGATACGCGTTGGCAGCACAGCGTGACCGCCGACTTGATCGATCAACTGTTGGTCAAAACCGCTTCGCAGAAAACAACAATCGCGAACCTTTCCGGCGGCAATCAGCAAAAGATTGCGCTCGGAAAATGGCTGATGCGACAGCCCGCCGTTCTGATGTTGGACGAACCGACTCGCGGCGTCGACGTCGGCGCGAAACAAGAGATCTACAATTTGTTGGACCGGCTTGCCGGCCAGGGAATCGCCATCCTGTTCGTCAGCAGCGAAATGGAAGAGGTGTTGGCCCTGGCTGATCGGGTGTTGGTGATGCACGACGGGCGAGTGACCGGACAGTTGGGACCAGAAGAACTAAGCGAAGAGGCGATCATGCGGCTGGCGGTCGGCATGCAGACGGCGCCGGCGGAAGCCGGTTAGATCGGTCAAGCCGCAGCCTGCAGAACTCCACTGGGCTGTGGCCCCTGCTGGTCGTGAAGATGATGATGTCGAGGTACAAAACGTGCAACTAAAGAACGTAGGTATTTTTGCCTTGTTGATCGCAATCGTCGTGATCGCGTCGACGATCAATGGCAGCTTCGTCGCGCCGGCAAACCTGAAAACGTTGATACGCGATACCAGTTTGTATGGATTGATTTCGATCGGTGTGGCGATGGTGATCATCACCGGCGGGATCGATTTGTCGATTGGTTCGATGATCGCGCTGTGCGGCGTGATGCTGGTTCAGACGATCAACATTCGCTATGAACGAACGGACTTTCAAAGCAAGATTGCCGCCATCCAGTCGGAACCCGACGGCCCGCTCGGCGATTCGGCGCTGCGGCTGGAGGAACCTCCGCCCGACCTGCGCGACGGCGACCGGCTGGTTTATCGAGGCACGACAGGTGAATCGGCGATCAACATCTATCGCACGGTAGAAGTCGACGGGCAGATCTGGATTGAATCTCGCGATTCATTGCGATTACTGCGGCCGGGAGTCACGGTCAAGCTGGATCAGATCCAATACACGCCCCCGCTGATCGCTTGCGGTTTGGTGCTGGCCTTTTCGGCGCTGTTGGGATGGATTCATGGCATGCTGGTCACTCGCGCCAATCTGCAACCGTTCGTG
Organism: Rubripirellula sp.; assembly: GCA_965222745.1. GTDB lineage: Bacteria > Planctomycetota > Planctomycetia > Pirellulales > Pirellulaceae > CBDCUW01. The sequence continues at coordinate 1,687,887 of CBDCUW010000005.1, read as the reverse complement.
GTGACGTTGTGTGGATTGCTGATCTATCGCGGACTGGCCCGCGTTTGGACGGGCGACGACCAGGTTGGTTTGTTGAGCGCCCTGTCGGATTTCAAAGCTACCGTCACCGGGGCGGCCTTCAAGATTCCTGTGCCCGGAATCGGCCGAATCTCCGGCGAGGCGGAGTCGTTTTGGGAAATCGTCTGGATCGACTTTCCCGTCACCGGCGTGCTGCTGGCAATCGTTGCCGTGGTCGCCTGGTTGTTCCTCAATCGCACTGTCTGGGGACGGCATCTGTTGGCGACCGGAGAGAATGAGCAGGCGGCTCGGTACAGCGGCATCAACACGGCCAGGCTGATCACACTGGCTTACGTGGTTTGTGGTCTGTTGTCGGGCCTAGCGGGCATCCTGTTTATCTTGGAGTGGAACTCGGTCCAACCGGGATCCAGCGGTTCGTTTTACGAACTGTACGCGATCGCCGCGGCGGTTTTGGGAGGATGCTCTCTTCGTGGCGGCCGGGGCGCGATCATCGGTGTCATCGCCGGAGCGGCGGTGATGAGGTGCCTGTACAAGGCGATCGTTGTGCTGGGGATTCCCCAAGAATGGGAGATGGTGATCATCGGCGCCGCGCTGCTGCTGAGCGTCCTGTTGGACGAGGTCATCCGGCTGTATCACCATCACCGACGTTTGAGCGGAGAATGAAGACAGAGCCGCTCTCTAATAAAAGAAGCCAACGGAGGGCTCTTGGGTGTCTCCCTGCCTTGACTGGTTGGTCATCGAGCGAGCGTAACCGAGAAGCTGATCGCTCTGTTCCTGCAATCGCGTTGCTCCGCAAACGAGCGCGGGCACGACGTCGTTGCCGCTGCCCTTTTCCACTCGCTCTTGCAGCTGTTTCATTTCAGTCGTGATGGTCGACGTCAAATCGTCGATCCGTTTGGCACGGGACGAAGCCGCCGTGTCGAGTTGCGGTTGCTTTTCTCGGAAGTAGTACGCCGCCGCCCATCGCAGCAGCATCGACCGTGTGATCGTGCCAATCGGCCGGTTCTTATCGACAATCACCACGCGATTGAATGCGATGCGACGAAAGAAATCCCATATGACGTCGACGGGCGTGTCTGCTTCAAAGGAAACGAAGTTCGTTTGCATCACGCTGTCAATGGGATCGTTCCAGCCGTTTCCTTGAGGCATCTGCTGGAACAAGTCTTGCTCCGCCACGACGCCGACCAAATGGTTGTCTTCGTCGACCACCGGAAGTGAATCGATTCGCAATCCGACCAATTCGTTTGCCAGGCTGCCGATCGAAGTTCCACGTTGGGCGGTCAGGGGAGGCGTGAGCATCAGTGCGTCGGCGCGAACGGTTGCCATGGCGTCGGCGTCGACACAAAGTTTGTCAGCGGAATCCAATCGCTTCAGTCGTTTGACCTGATTGCGCCCGCTTTTTTTGGCAAGCAACAGGGCTTCGTCCGCCAGGTCAACCAGTTGTCCCGGTGCGCGAATGTCTTCGCGCCAACTTGCGATCCCTGCCGAGCAGCGGATATGGAACTTCCGATCACCGGCCCTGAGTTCGATTTTTGAGATCGCGCCAAGGATTTGCTTGACTCTTTTTGACGCGATCGCATCGTCAACCGACGGCAGCAGAATACAAAATTCGTCGCCTCCATAACGATACAGCCGGTCGTCACTGCGAAGGTGATCGTTGATCGATTTTGCCACGACCTGTAGTGCCTGGTCGCCTGCCGAGTGGCCGTACGTGTCGTTGATGTGTTTGAAGAAATCGATGTCCAACAACACGCACGACAGTGGCGAACCGTCTTGATGCGATTGTTGGATTCGTTTTGCGCAATCCAAGTCGAAAGCGCGGCGATTGTAAGCCGACGTCAAAGGATCTCTGGATGACAGCGCCGCTTCTTCGTCCATGCGGTCCAGGACGCTCATGCCGCGTTTCACGCGAGCGATCAGCTCCTGCTGCGAAATCGGCTTGGCCAGGAAATCGTCGGCGCCGGCTTCGATGGCCTGAAGCGAATCTTCTTCCGAGTTCCGAGAGGTCGCAACCAGCACGTAAATATCGGTCTTGCACGATTCACGCACCAACCGCGTCAGTTCGATCCCCGACATTCCCGGCATGATCCAGTCGGTGATGACCATCGCCGGGGGATCATTGGCGATGCGTTCCCAAGCCGATTGGCCGTCCTGGCAAATGCTCGCCTGATGGCCTTCTTCGGCCAGGGACGCTTGGATCACGCGACGAATGATCGGATCATCATCGACGACCAGGATCTCGCGTGGAACGTCCGACATGCCGTCCGAACGGTCGGGCAAAACAGCAGTACAGCTAGTGCTATTCATGGTCTGCATACTTGATTTGCGTTTGAACGATCTCGGCCTTGCGTGCAAAAAATGCGTCCAGCATCACGGGATCAAATTGTGTCCCGCGACCATCCTCCAGAATCCGAAAACACTTATCGACCGGAAATGCGTCTTTGTAAGGGCGTTTGCTGCTGAGTGCATCAAACACGTCGGCCACGGCCGTGATTCGGCCTTCGATCGGAATGTCTTCACCGGAAAGTCCAAGCGGGTATCCCTTGCCGTCCCACCGCTCGTGGTGGGTCAGCGCGATCAGCCCGGCTAGATCCAGCAGGGGCGTTCCGCATCCGTTCATGATTTCGGAGCCGACAAGTGTGTGTCGCGAGAACAAAAAGAACTCGTCGGTGTCCATCGATTCGCAAATTTGTTGTCCGATCGAACAATGCTTGCGGACCGTTTCAAACTCTTGCGGCGACAGCTTCCCAGGCTTGTGAAGGATCGCGTCGGGTATCCCGATTTTGCCCAGGTCGTGAAGGACCGCCGCCTGTTCAATCATCTCCACTCGCTGGGCGGGCAATCCGATTTGCGAGGCGATGATGCCGGCGTAGCGGCCGACGCGAATCACGTGTCGGCCAGTTTCGTTGTCTCGGTATTCGGCCGCCTTCGCCAGCCGATGAATCAGATCCAGCCGCGATGCTTCCAGCTGTTTCGTTCGCTCCAACACACTTCGTTCCAAGTCATCCTGATAGGACTTGATCGTCAGCGTGTTGCGAACACGGGGGATCAATTCGTCCACGTCCACCGGTTTGGTCAAAAAGTCGGTGGCACCAAGATTCAGCGCCCGTTTGCGCAGCTCCGACGATTCCGTTCCCGTCAAAATGACGATGGGAAGATGTTTCATCTCCTCGTCGCTGCGGAGCGCTTCCAGAATGTCCAGCCCCGACACGTCGGGCATCATCAGGTCCAGCAAGACAAGATCGGGGGTTTCGCGATAGATGGTCGCCAACGCATCGGTGGAATCCGACAAGGTACGAACGTTGCCGTAACCGGCGTTCTGCAAGTGCGCTCGCAAGACCTTGGTGTTCACCGCGACATCATCGATGATCATGATCGTCTGTTGATGGTGCACGCTGTCCTCGGTCGCCGGATTCGGCGAGGTGTCTTGTTCGATGGTGACCGTCATCGCTGGTATCCCCTAGATCGTGACTTGGTGTTCGGGCGTGGCGGGAACTTCGATCCGCGCGGCCAGCTGGTGCAGTTTGGCCAGGTGCTTGTTGCAGTTGGCCGAATTGGAATTCTTGGCGTCCAGTTCCAGCCCTTTCGCCGGGTCGGTAAAGTCAGGGAAACCGGCGGAGCCTCCCGAACCCTTCAGGCTGTGGGCAAGGATTGCGACCTGCTGGTAATCTTCGTTGGACAAGTGATCCTCGATCTCGGTGAGGAGCCCCACCGCGTATTCGGCAAACTCCGCGACAATCTCCGCGTAGATCGGTTTGTCGATCGGCAACGTCGATCGAAGCCGATCATCGCCGGAACAGATTTCGGTCTGATCCACACGTGGCTCGGCAGCCTCGCTTTGCGGAACATCAGCCGTGGGCGAATCGAGCCTCGACGCCAGGTATCCCAGCAGCTCTTGTGCGTCGACTGGCTTGGTCATGTATCCGCAACAACCGGCATTCAAACACTTCTCTCGGTCTCCGGTCATCGCGTGGGCGGTCAAACCGATGATGGGAATGGTGATGCCTGCCTCGCGAAGTTTTCTCGCGGAGGTATATCCGTCCATCACCGGCATCTGCATGTCCATCAAGATTGCATCGACTTCGCCTTGGCGGCCGACTTCGTAACCGACTTGCCCGTTTTCTGCGAGCGTGACTTTGGCGCCTGCCTCTTCCAGGATCGCCTGAAGCAATTTGCGGTTGATGGGGCCGTCGTCGACGACGAGGATTCTTTTTCCGGAGAGACCTGTGCTCGTGTTCTCACGATCCTTGGGTGTCTGGCGAACTGGTTCGTCGCGAGTCGGCATGACGGCATCGGCAGCCGCGCCGCGGCGAAGTTGAACGTCGTCCAGGTTGCCCGTGGCGACGCGTGCCGTGAAACAACTCCCTTGCCCTTCCTCGCTGGAAACCTCCAAGTCGCCGCCCATCGCCGTTGCCAGTCGACGGCTGATCGCCAGCCCCAATCCGGTTCCGCCAAATCGCCGTGTGACCGAAGTATCGGCCTGCACAAACGGTTCGAAGATCCCCTGCTGCTTGTCGGTGGAAATGCCGACACCGGTGTCTTCCACCGAAACAATCAGTTCTTCTCGAGGCACGTCGATTCGCGCGGTGATGCAAACAAAGCCCTCGTGCGTGAACTTCAATGCGTTGCCGACAAGATTGGTGAGCAATTGTCGCAGTCGCGCCGGATCGGTGCGGATGATTTCGGGAACCTGGCTTGCCCATCGGTATTGAAGGTCAAGGCCCTTCGCTTGGGCTTGAGCGCGAAGCACGCTGGTGACTTGTGTGATCACCTCGTGCGGACAGCAGGAGATCTGCTCCACCTCCAATTGCCCCGCTTCGATCTTGGAAATGTCCAAGATGTCGTTGATCAATACAAGCAGATGTTTGCCGCTGGTTTGGATCGTTTCCAGGTATTCCTTGCAAACCTCGGTGTCGCCATCGTCAATCTGGCTGGCCAACAGATCGGTGAAGCCCAACACGCCGTTGAGCGGCGTGCGAATTTCGTGGCTCATGTTGGCCAGAAACTCGCTTTTCGCCTTGTTGGCTGCCTCGGCGGCATCCTTGGCCGATTCCAGTTGCACGAGAACTCGTTTCCGTTCCTGAATTTCCGCTGTCAGCTGAGCCGTTCGTTCCTTGACGCGAACTTCCAGTCCGTCGTGTGCGGTCTGAAGTTCTTCTTTGGATTCTTGGATCTCATTCAGCATTCGATCGAAGGTGGCACAAAGTTGCCCCAGCTCGTTTTCCGAACTCCACATCACTCGCGTGGAGTAATCCTTCTTCTCCGCCACGGTCTTCGCCGCTTCGACCAGTTTGGCAATCGGAATGGAAATCGCCCGTTGCAGCCGTAGTGAAAGGAACGCCGCGATCGCCAAGGACAGCAGCATCACTCCCGCGACGATCAAGACATAGTCACGAAGCTGGACGTAGAAACCTTCCAAGTTCGCGACCAGCACCAGCCGGCCGATCTGCTCGTCGTTCTCGGTGACAGCTTGTCGAATCAACAGGTGGCCGTCGGCAGTGAACTGATGATCGGCCTGGCCGGCATATTGCGAATAATCGGCTTGACGGCTTGGCGGGAACGTCGACAGCACCTGGCCGTCTCGGTCGACCAGATAGGCCGATTCCACCGATGGAAACATTCGCAGCGAAGCCAGCAGTTGTTCCGCCGACTCGGCATCCTGAAAGGAAAGAACGCCGCCGCTATTGAACGCCAGCATCTGGGCTTGCGACCGCAACTGTTCGACCGTCGAGTGGCGAAGGCAGTAATAGTTGTAGATCGACAGTGCGAAACAGGTGACCGAAAGCGCAACCCCGACCGAGCAGACTGCCAGCAAGAGCAATCTCGTTCGAATCGATAGCCGGGAAAGGAAGGAAGCGCACTCGGTTTTCATGTCCCACGACGTCCAGATCTGCCCCCCTGGAAATTGGTTTCAAAGTAAGCCTAGGACAGAATGCGGGCGACGCTTCAGAAAAACGGGTTTCTACCGTCGAGATCGGCTCAATTGAAGCAACTTGGCGTCCAGTTGGACGTCCTTGTTCTTCAGATTCTGACGATTCAGCTCGAATCGTACGGATGTGCCGTCCACAAAGAAAATGATGGATGCTCCGGCATCAAACAGCTCGTCGCGCTCGCCCACCACCACGGTACCGCGAGAGATCTGCCCGATTGCGCCAGTCGCGTCTTTGGTCGAAATCTCATTCGACACAAACAGCAGGTGATAGTCGGATAGTGAATCGTCGGTTTGGACAGTCTGAACGGCGATTTTGCGGCCGGCCAGGTCGCGTTTTTGGGCGATTTGCTGAATCCTTTCGGTGATCGGAGAACGCCCCAGGATGCCAACCTTGAAGTCTCCCTGTCGGGCTGTTGGTTTTGCCCAAGTGATATACCGGGCAAAACTGTACAGGAAGACCGCCTTGAGGTTGTATTCTTTGTGCCGGTCAATGACGTCTTGCGCAAAAACCGCTCGGGCGTCAAACGGAGCGATCGCCGGTCCGGCTAGCAGAACGAAAGCCACCACGACCATCTGCAGCAAGCGTCGTAAAGACGCATGCCCGGCAAAATGGCGCATGGAGGTATCGCAAGTCATAGTCGTCTCGATCACTTTCACTAGTACCGCCAGGTCATCATGCCGTAGACTTCGCGCTGAACCTCGGTCGCCACGTTTCCGGTGACCGCATCGTCGGAGAATTCCGGGTGTTGGCCGTCCAGCAGATTTCGGCCCACCACCGACAATTCAAATTCGGGTGTCGGTGTCCATCCCAAACGCACATCCATCGTGTTGTAGCTTTGCACGTTCACGATTGGCAGCGCGTCGACGTACCGCCAGATCAGGTCCAGTTCCCAATCGCAGCCGATGTCCCACGACGATTGGAAGTAAGCGACGTTTCGGGCCGAGTCGGTGTCGGTGACGTTGCCGCTGTCGTCCTGAATGTCCAAGAACGAAAACGAAGTGTAGAGCTGCCAGTTTTCCCGTGCCTGATAACTTGCTGTCACCTCGCAGCCAAAGGATTCCGCGTCGCCAGCGTTGACCAGCGTCAGTGGAACGATGTTGACCACGGGAGGAATGTTCGCCAAAGTCGGCGCGCCGATCCTGGACGTGATCAGGTCGTGGTAGCGATTGTAAAAGAAGGCCCAATCCCACGAGAACGTGTCGGTGACCTGCGCCCGAAAACCTGCCTCGAAGGCTAGCAGGTCCTCCGATTCCAAATCGCGATTGCCAACGATGGTCGGGAAGAGTCCTGGAATGGTTCGCGGAACCGCAAGCACTTGAATGTCGTCATCGGCCCTGGACGGCATTCGAACGGCACGCGAAACAGCAGCCCAGACGGAATGGCGTTCGGTGGGCAGCCAAACGAGCCGAGCGGTCGGCTGGTATTCAAACGGAGTGTAATCGCTGTGGTTGAATTTGCTGCCGAGGGTAAGGTAAAGCACGTCGTCAACAAGAGCGATCTCGTCTTGAATGAAGTAGCTGAACAGGTCGTCGGCACGGCTGAGTGGAAACAGGCTGATGGGAAACGAGTTGCGTATCCGGTCGCGCGAATTGCGGTATCCCAACCCGGAAATCACCGTATGGTTTTCCCAAGGACGAAATCGGTATTGAAAGTCGACGTCGACGGTGTCGCGGAATTCGCGAAACGGAGTTTGACCATAAGATCGTTGGGTGCGGTCGTAGTAGGCTTGCAGCGACCATTCGCGATCTTTGTCCAACGTGCGCGTCCAACGCATCAGCACGTTTCCGCCGGCGACGTTGGCGTCGTCATCGATGATGGTCGAAAAACTGGGCGGAATCGGTGCGGCGTAAATGTTTCGGCGGCCCGTGTATCCCTCATAAAGATCGCCTTGCACGGTGATCTTGTCACAGCAGGAAGGGGTCCAGTCCATTCGTCCTCCCAGGCGGCCCATTCGCCAGTCGTCATGAGCGCCGTTGTTGGGATGGTATCCGCGGTCGCGATCAAACACCTTGCCGTAGACACGATAGCTGAGCGATTTGGTAGGGCTTGCTCCCAGCCGCGCGGAAACGAATCCCCGCTCTTCACTGCCCGCCCCGGCGTTCGCATAAGCACCCTGCGTGTCGGCGGCTGCCTTGGAAATGATGTTGATGACGCCGTTGACCGCGTTCGGTCCCCAAACGGTGGCTCCTGGTCCGCGAATGACTTCGATCCGCTCGACATCCTCCAACAACATGTCTTGAACATCCCAGAACACGCCCGCAAACAATGGCGTGTAGACGGTTCGTCCGTCGATCTGCACCAGCAGCTTGTTGGCGAAACGGCCACTGAAGCCCCGAATACTGATCGCCCATTTGCTGGAGTCGATTTTTGCCACGTGGACGCCCGGCGCCATCCGCAGCGCTTCGGGAATCGTCCTGACGCCGCTCCTGCGGATCATGTCGTTTGTAATGACAAACACAGCTGCGGGTGATCGGCCGACGGTACTGGTTTGCCGGCTGACCGTGGAGACTTCCACGTCAAGAGCCGGCGCCGTGACGCGAACTCGATCCAGCTGGGTGACGTCCTGATCCGCCATGTTCAATAGCGCATCCAAATCGTCACCGGCGTCTTCCAATGCCGCTTCTTCTTGCTCCTGGGCAAAAGCGGGCATCCATGACGAGCCTAGGGCAAGGGCAAGCGTCATGAAGGTGCTGATCGCACCGCCGCTATGAATCGATCGCGTCAATGGCTTGTCCTCCTGACCAGCCTCACCTGTAAACAACCAGACGTCTTCACGGGTCATCGACGGGTCGTCTACCAGCAATCGACAATTGTCGGCGCCGGGCTCACCGCCCGAAATACCGACACAACTGGTAACCCCATGTAGGCCGACTTGTCCCCAAGTCGGCGAGCACAGTCGGCCAGCTCTCCGCTGCTGGCTGCGCGAAGCGACTTCGGAGAAGTCGCCGACGGACAAAATTGCCGAATGGGGACAAGCCGGCCTACGATGGCTGGCACTGAGTCGAAGGGCGCCAGCCTTCCGGATTAACGGCGACCCAGATCGGCAAACAGACGGTCGGTCTGTCGCGACATTTCGTTTCGATCAACCAGCCAATCCAGAGACCTGTCGCCCGGCGAGTCCCCTCGGCGGTGGTCGGGACCTCTGGAGGAGTCTCGTTGGGAACGCGGTATCACTTGCACCCGGTCTCGCCCAGGACCGCCATCGACGTGGGTGTCGATATCGCGACTGGTGATCACCAACAGGTGGTCGCGTCCTTCCTGTCCCAGCACTTCAACCACCGCGGCATCACGGGCGGCCACCCACAAGCGATCGTTTTCAGTGCCGCCATCGACAAAGACAGAGCCAGCCCCGATGGCGCGAACGTTCACCGAATCGCGGCCTTCCTCTCCCAGAACAATCACCTGATCTGCTCGATCGGCACGAACGGTGATTCGGTCGCGTCCGGAACCACCTTCGACGATCACCCGGTCAGCTTGATCTGCATGAACTGAAATATGATCTCGCCCTTCGCCGCCATCGGCAAAGACCATTTCTGCTTCGGGTGCGTCCATCGAAATGGAATCGCGGCCCGCTCCGCCGGTCAACGCCACTTCGCCGCTCTGCACGTTGGCTTCCGAATGCAGTTGGTCACTGCCGGCGTCCCCCGAAGCAAACACCGACGCAATGTCACTCTCGAATACCCATCGATCATTGCCGCCCAATCCGTAGCCTTCAAAGAAATCGATGTCGGCGGTGATGATGAACTCGTCAATTCCCTCATCAGCCAGCGGGGACGAAACGAGCGCATTGGGAATGAAGAAACCGTCGCCCAGTTCGTTGATCCCGGCGACGATCACCGCATTGATCGGTTCGTCGCGTTGCACGGGGATGGTCTCTTCGCGGTTGTTCGGATCACGAATGCCGGGCTCGCCAAAGAACACCACCTCCGCGCCGCCGTTGTCGCCGAAGTCACGAATCAGCCATTCGTTATCAAGGCCGTTTCGGAAAACGAGCGTGTCGCGCGTCCAGAAAACCTCATCCTGCACTTCGGCGGTGGTGTTGCGGCGAATCACATCCGACAGCCGAGTCGCCTTGATTTCGTCCACCAGGTCCTGGTCGGCAATCGCGTTTTCAAAATAAAAACGGTCACCGTCGCGAAGCCGCGCGAACTGGTCCACCATGATCGTGTAGATCGTTTCACCAGTCATCGTGCCCGGCAGGTGATCTTCCGAGATCATTGCTAACCAGGGATCGGCGTTGTCGGGCGTTTCGTAAACCAGTTCAAACAGATCAGCAAGCGCTTCGTTGGAAGTCATTTCGTCAAAATCTTGCAGACGCTCCAGGCCAATCGATTCGCGCAGCGTGTTGTAATCGGGAAGGCCTTGATCGCGGCCTCGTTGAATGTTGATGGCGGCAAGATCAAAACCGGGACCGTCGTCCAAGAAATTTCGTACCGCGTCCACGATTTGGTGATCGACTTCTTGCATCGTTTGCAGCGTCAATCCTTCCAGAATGCTGTCGATTCCCATCGCGTTGACGATGTCCGGACGAAAAAACGCCTCGGCAAGCGGAATCGCCTCGCCGCCGGCAATCAGTAGCTCGTCGGTCAGTGTGGTGTGCCCGATGCGATAAGCCGCCGCCGCGAACTCATCGGAGATCTGCGGATCGATCGTGGAGTCGTAGCCTTGATAAGTTTCAATGGCGTTGAAACCGAGCGTGCTGGGCAAGAATTCGTTGTAGGTGATGTTCTGGACCAACCCCATCACGATCTGCCGCGCACGCTGATAGATCTCTTCGTCAACGTCGGCGTCCGACAGATCCTGCCCGGCAAACTCGCCGGCCGCCAGTTCGGTCGCGATGCGGTTGTGTTCGCGTACCCACAACGTTTGCATCGAAGTCAGCCCGATGTTCTCGTTGGATCGCACGTCGCCGGCAAGGAAGAAGTTGGGTGAGGGTGACGGTTCATTGATCAGGCCGTCGGTATTCAGCGGCAGCAGTTCACCGACCGTGGTCTCCTGCGATTTCAGCTTGCCGCCTTCAAAAGTCCTCAGGGATGCGGCGTGTGAAGCGTCACTTCCGTAAACCACGCTGGCATCGATGAACGCGGTGACGTGATTGACGTACTGTCGCGGCGTGGTGACGCCGGTATCTGGATCGTAGGGAGAACGGTGGAACGGAAAATTCTCGTCGATGTCCAGCGATTCGCGCGGCGTCAACTCTTCAAAGGGAGCCACATCGAACACACGGGCGATGTCGTGATCAAGAAACTGCCCCCATTGAAACCACATCGACGTGATGAACCGATCGTTTTCGACCGAGCCTTCTTGAGCGGCAATCAAGTTGCTGATTTCCCTCGCGTTCATCTGGTCACTGCGCGCCGGAGCGCCGATTCCGTCCTCGAACGCGGCCGGTGAGAGCCTGATGAACTGCTCGTCGACGGCACCCCAATTGGGCTGGTCCAAATTGTTGCCCACACCGTCAATGGGGGCGAAGCCGTCGACCGCAAGGAGTTGGCGCGGTTCCAGATTCTGAAGGACAAGCTGGTTTCGTTTGCGGCGATTCCGTTTCAGTCTGTTCATACCGAGACCCTTCCTGCCGCCCGGAGGGGGAGATGGCAGCAGATACGTGCGAGAAAAGAGGACGGGACAAGAGAGGGCGACCAAAGGCGAAACAACCCTCTATCTACAAGGACGCGAGCACCCCAGCGATTCCACACGCATTCCAAGAATTTTCGTAGGCCGACTTGTCCCAAGTCGGCGAACCTGGACTTCATTCGCGTCTGTCGCAGTGCCTAGAAGATGGTTTGCTTGAACGACTCCGGCGGCTCGCGCCGCCGGCAAGGCTTGTACCGGCCCTTCGGGCCTATGCGTCGAACCAATGTTTTCAGGATTGACGCCCCTCATTCGTGTCACCAACAGCAAAGAGCTTTTCAAGGTGCGCGGATTTCCTGGCCACAAAAAACGCGAAAAGGCACGAAAAGCTTTTTGTGTTGTTTGGTGCTTCTTGTGGCTATCTCACCAAACTGCTTTCGCACAATCGATTGACTTACAGGCTTGCCCTTCGGATTGCGAAGCGACTTCGGAGAAGTCGCCGACGGTCATTTCAGAATCTCATCGACGGCTTGGAGCATCTCGTCGCTCACTTGGTCGACGTCTTGATCGGCGTTGACCACGATCGTTTGGTCGCTGGCGTGAGGAAGTTGATTCAGGAATGCTTCGCGCACCGATTCCAGGTAAGCCACTCCGCGTGATTCCATTCGGTCGGCCGGCCGGTCGATCCGTTGCATGGCGGATTGGGCGGGCATGTCCAACAAAATGGTCAGATCGGGCCTCAAGCCGTTGTTGGCCAGGTTGCCCAGTTGCCAAAGCTGTTCGGCAGGCACGTCGCCTCCGATGCTTTGGTAGACCACATTGGCTAACAAAAAGCGATCGGAAATCACCGTCTTGCCTGCTGCAAGAGCGGGCCGAAGCACCGTTTCGATCAGCTCACAACGGCTGGCCATGAACAACATGGCTTCGGTACGACGGTGCATCTCACAATCGCTCTCCAGCAGAATCGATCGCAGCTTGGTACCAATCTTGGTGCCGCCCGGATCACGGACCGACAAGACATTGTGTCCGGCGCCGGTCAAATGCTTGGCCAATCGCTGGATTTGGGTCGACTTGCCCACCCCGTCGATTCCGTCAAGCGAAAGGAACAAAGCGGAACGGTTTTCAGTGGGTGCGTTCATCGCAGCGGTTGGTTGGAATAGCTGTCCGGACCTCCGGTGACCGGCAGATGACGATAGTCGACCACCAACCAATCATCATCAAACTTTTGCAACTTCAAAATCAGCCGTCGCAAGACGCGTTGGTTGCGAAGGCTGCCGCGGCTGACGGTCACTTTCACGCTCATGTCAACATCCGCTTCGGGTGGGAAGGTGCCTTCAATCACATCGGTGCTGCGAATCCGATTGATTTTGGCAACCGTAAAGGTGTACTTGGGCAATTCGCTTCTGGCCATTGCTTTGGTTTTTTCATCACCGATCGCTTCATAAACCAGATCGAATTGATTGTTTTCCACCGCTTCGGCCGTCTGGTAAAGCAGCTGCTCGATCGCCTCGCGATCGGTGACCAGGTATGCCGACAGTACCCAGACCAGCGGAATCAGCAAGATACCGACCATACCCGTGACCGCCGCTGGTTTTTTGCCCGTTTGAAGCCAGCCGTAAATCGATCCCCCGGCGACCAGGCCAAGCATGATCGAAACCATCAGCGGTCGTTCGGAAAGGAGTGCAATCATGGCGAGCAGCAGCAGGTGATTCGACCAGGTCGTCCACAGTCAGTACGGCTGCCAGTGGGAACCCGTTCAGCGAATTCCACCGTAGGCCGACTTGTCCCCAAGTCGGCGAACCTGGTCCGTCGGCCTGTTCTCCGAACGGGCCGCTACCCTAGAAAACTCCGCTACCAAAAAATGAGTTTTGACGAAGCACTGGGCGTAGCGACTTCGGGGAAGTCGCCGACGGTACAGGACCGCCGACTTGGGACAAGTCGGCCTACTTGATTCGGCCTTATTTTCCGCGGAACAGGGGGCCGCCGTAGAGCGCTGTATCGCCCAACATCTCTTCGATTCGCAGCAACTGGTTGTACTTCGCCATTCGATCGCTGCGGCTGGCCGAACCGGTCTTGATCTGGCCGGTCGACATGGCGACTGCCAGATCGGCGATCGTGGCGTCTTCGGTTTCGCCGCTTCGATGGCTGGTCACGGCCGTGTAGTTGTTTCGGGCTGCCAGCTGGATCGAATCAATCGTCTCGGTCAGCGTTCCGATCTGGTTGACCTTGATCAGAATACTGTTGGCGATTCCCTCGTCGATCCCTCGTTGCAACCGTTCGACGTTGGTCACGAACAGGTCATCGCCAACCAGCTGGACGCGGTCGCCGATTTTGTCGGTCAGTTTTTTCCACGTTTCCCAATCGTCTTCGTCGCAACCATCTTCGATGCTGCAAATCGGGTACTGGTCACACCAGCCTGCCAGGAAATCGACCATTTCGTCGCCCGACAATTGTTTTCCATCGATCGAGTACTTGGACGAATCGCGATCATAAAACTCGCTGGATGCGGCATCGAGCGCGATGTAGATCTGCTCGCCCGCGGAGTAGCCCGCCTTGTCGATCGCTTGCATGATCACATCGAGCGCTTCCTGATTGCTTTTCAAGTCGGGGGCAAACCCGCCTTCGTCGCCCACGGCGGTGTTGTACCCCTTGTCCGAGAGCACTTTTTTCAGGTTGTGAAAAACCTCGGTCCCTGCCCGCAGCGCGTCGCTGAATCGTTCAAAACCCAGCGGCATCACCATGAACTCTTGCACGTCGACCGAGTTGTCCGCATGTTCACCTCCGTTGATGATGTTCATCATCGGGGCGGGCAACAACCTCGCTCCCGCACCGCCCAGGTAACGATACAGCGGTTGTCCGGTGGCGGCGGCGGCGGCGTGGGCGGTGGCCAGCGAAACGCCCAGGATCGCGTTGGCGCCCAAGTTTTTCTTGTTCGCGGTGCCGTCCAAGGCGAGCATCGCAGCATCGATGCCGGCCTGGTCGGTCGCGTCCATGCCCTGCAGCGCGTCGGCGATTTTTTCGTTGACGTTACTGACCGCGGTGGCGACCCCTTTTCCCATGAAAACGGACTTGTCACCGTCTCGCAGTTCCCATGCTTCGTGGGCACCGGTGCTGGCCCCGCTGGGGACGGCGGCGCGGCCGTGAGCGCCGTCGCTGAGCAAAACTTCGCATTCCACGGTCGGATTGCCGCGACTATCCAAGATTTGTCGGGCGTGAATGGCTTCGATCAGAGTCATCGGGACCTCGTGATTCCATCGTTGGTGGTTTTGGTTGCGTTGTCTAGATTGCCCGCATTCTGTCCAATGCACTCAGAAGTGACCACCCGTCGATTGCAGGTGGGCCTTTCGCATCGATACCCCTTCCCTTCACAATCTGCTCATGTTCACAGGTTTGGTCGAAACGATCGGTCGCGTGGTCGGCATCGCCAATCACCCCCCCGGAAAACGCTTTACGGTCGAGGCCCGCTCCTACAAGGGAGAGGTGGCGATTGGTGACAGCATTGCGATCAACGGTTGCTGCTTGACGGTGGTCCATATCGGCAACGACCAGCGCAGCTTTGATTTCGAGGCCGGTGAGGAAACGTTGTCTCGCACCAATCTCGGTTCCCTGAAGATACGCTCGCGCGTGAACTTGGAACGCGCCCTGGCCCAGGGTGATCGGCTGGGTGGCCACTACGTGACCGGCCACATCGATGAACTGGGCACGCTGATCGCTCGCCATGACGATCCGCCTTGGTCGAACTTCCGCTTTCGAATGCCCAGCCGTCTGGCGTCCCAGGTGGCCGAAAAAGGAAGCATCGCCGTCGACGGGATTTCCTTGACCGTGGTCAAGGCCGATCGTGACTCGTTCACCGTGGCGCTCATTCCGCATACGTTGAGCGCAACGACGCTGGGATGGCGAAAAGTGGGTGATCGAGTCAACTTGGAGACTGATATCTTGGCGAAGTACGTTCAGCGCGCTCTGGAATTCGATAAGGGTTCCGACTTGAAAGCAGCCGCACTGAAGGCTCTGAATCCTCCCGCTGCTCAGCCCCAGGACGACGATTGAATCAACCGCGACAAACCGCGTCTTATCTTTCCAAGCGGCTGGCCGCAGCCGGTTTGCGGCCGGTCTCGCGGTACGGTCAAAACTTTTTGATCGACTTGAACTTGATCGATTTGATTGCCCGCAGCGCGGAACTGAACAAGAACGACGTGGTGTTGGAAATCGGCACCGGCGTCGGTTCGCTCACCACCCGGCTGGCCGATCAAGCTGGGGCTGTGCTGACGGTGGAGATCGACGCCAATCTGCATCGACTGGCCAGTGAAGAACTTGCCATGCGCCCCAATGTCCGGCTGGTTCATGGCGACGCGCTGCGCAACAAGAACTCGCTGCGCGCCGACCTGATGGAACAGATCCGAGACGCGATCGGCCGCATCGGTGACCAGGCGAGGTTCATGTTGGTGGCCAATCTTCCCTACAAAGTGGCCACGCCGATCATCAGCAACCTGCTGCATGAATCGCCACCGCCGGCACGAATGGTGGTCACCATTCAAAAAGAACTGGGTGACCGCATGACCGCCTCGCCAGGAAGCAAAGATTACGGCGCGCTAAGCGTTTGGATTCAATCGCTGTGCCGCGCCGAAGTGGTGCGTGTCTTGCCGCCGGCAGTGTTTTGGCCGCGCCCCAAAGTCCATTCGGTGATCTTGCGATTGGATAGTGTGGAAAGTTGGCGTGAAAAATTCCCCGACCTGCCCCATTTTCATCAAACGGTGCGAGCGTTGTTCTTTCATCGCCGAAAATTCTTGCGCAGCGTGGTCATCAGCGCGATGAAAGGCCGCATCGAAAAAGACACGGTCGACGAAATCCTGCAACGACTCGGTCACGACTCATCGACGCGTGCCGAGCAGTTGTCGGTGCCGCAGATCCAGGCATTAGCCGAAGCGCTCCGAGTGGCCTCGTGAATGCACTGTAGGCCGACTTGTCCCCAAGTCGGCGCGCCTGGTCTGTCGTCCTGTTCTCCGAACGGGCTAGTGTTCTGTCGAAGCACTGGGCGTAGCGACTTCGGAGAAGTCGCCGACGGACAAGTCGGCTTACGGGCTGACGACGATTTCGTCATCGTTCCATGTTGCGACCACGCCCGCCTTGCCCGCCACCTTTTGGACCAACTCGGCCAACGTGGCGTTTTTTGCCTCGATGGTGATGATGGTTTCACATGCGGCTTGCGCTTCGGGGCGAATCACGCACCGCCTGCCAGCAGACTTGGCAAAATAGTTCAACAGATCCTTCACCGGAGCCTGGGTTTGCCGGAGCTCGAATGTGCGTTTGTCATCGCCTGGGTTGGGCTTGGCCGCTTTGGCCTGTTGATCCAGCAGCGCGTGGGTTGCTGCGCGATGAGCCTGGGCGCTGCCGGTTGCTTCCAGCCAGTTGCCTTGGACGCTGGTGCGGCTATTGCGATCCACCTGTCGCATTGCTGCAAGAATCGATCGGCCCGCTGGTCCAAAAGAATATCGACGCGTCGATTTTCCTTGGCTGCCTGCCGGTTCTGTTTTGACAGTCGCCAAAGCGGAAGATGAGGAAAGACGCAAGTCGAACTGGGCCAACACAATCGTCACGGCAACCGGGCGATCGATCTTTTTCAAGTCGACCGCGGGCCACAGGTCATGAGGAAGCGACAGAGCATTCGACTTGCCAGCGGCCAATGCCAGCGCCTGCGTTGGTGTGGTCAGCGCTTCCCATTTCAAATCGACCGTGGCGTTGCTGGTTGTGCCGAAAGACATCAGTGCTGCTGCGGTGGCATCGACCCAGTTTGGCCGCCCAATCAAGACAACATTGGCGATGGGCATGATCACGCAATCCTGTTGCGAGGCGATCTTTTTCAGCGCCTCGGCAACCGTCGGTCCCACTGGCCCGGCGTTGACTGGGGAAGTGGGGTCGACTTTGCGGTCCAGCCAGACGTTCAAGTCGACTTGCCCGGCGATGTCAAAAAGCGCCTCCCGAAACGGTTTGCCGTCTTGAACCGAAGTCATGGAGGTGGACAGTTGAGTGAAAAAACGGCTCTTGCCGGAAAAATCGGTTGCGCCGAGATTTGCGGCAAAACAGCACATCCAGGCGAGGCTGAGAGAAACAAGTTTTCCCCTCAACAACCGACTACATGCGGCGGGCGTTTGTCGGGAAAGAGTTCTGCCTTTGGCCATCAGAATGCTGCGATTTCGGGCTCTGCCAAGCGATACCACCGGACAGAATCGGGGGAATAACCAGCCGGCCAAGCGACCGTTGGTTGTGGCCCTGCAAACCGGTAATTAGACTCGCCCAGTATACATCACATGCGAGATTCGGCTGCCCCAAGTTGAGTCAACATGGTTGCCCCTTGGCGCCAGATGCATAGGATGCTCGGAAGTGTCCCCGACGCGCGATTTCACGCCAGCGAGGTTGGGATGAATCAGGCTCATCCGATGACCTTGCCGAGTGTGCACTTCACCTAAGAGATGGAGATACTGTGACTTCACCCTTGGTTCGGACCACTCGCCTTGCGGCTGCCTACCGTCGATATCTCGCCACTGCCGATGCGCCTCGGTTTGCATCGGAGGTGGATGAGTTTTATAGCGGTGCGACGCTGTCCACCATGCTTGGCCGAGGAGACGTTGAAACGCGTCGCGCGGCAGCCCTTGCGCTGGGGATGTTGGGCGATCGGCAATCGGTGGAACCGCTGGGTCGGGCGCTGGCGGATTCCGATCGAGGAGTTCGTTTGGCGGCTGACGATTCGTTTCGAGCCCTGTTGGTTCGCGATGCTGCACCGATCCATCATCAACAGCTGCTGCAGGTGATGCACTTGAATGACGGCGGTGAGTATGCCGCTGCGTTGGCACCGACGATGATCCTGGTGGACCAGGCACCGCTTTACACCGAGGCCCATCATCAACTCGCGATCTGTTGGCACGGTCTGGAAAACTACTTTCAAGCCGAGTCGGCTTACAGTGCCTGTCTGTGGCATTGCCGCTATCACTACCCGGCCTGGCAAGGCCTTGCCCGTTGCCGATTGCTTCTTGGTGATTCCGAGGGAGCGATCAGCGCCCTGCAGCGCTGTGTCGAGATCTGTCCCGACGTGGAGAGTGCGCGGCTGCAAATTCGAGCGATACGCAGACGTTTGCGGCAAACCGACGCCTGAGATCAGCCTTGGTTTGTGTTGCTGCCGGTGGAGAAGACTTCACAATCAGAAGGATGGAAACGTGAGTCATGACGAAACCCTTGTCGGGTCGATCGCCCTGATCGTTGCCACCGTATCGCTGGCGATTGCCGTGGGCCCGTGGAACGCGCCTTACCAGCTTCGCACGGTCTCATCCGTGTCGCGACGTTTTGGCAAACCAGCCGCCCGTGGACTCTGGATGGTGATTGCCCTGGCCTCGATGACAGCCGGGCTGGCCATCCTTAGCGGGTTGCGGCCAAGCTATGCCGTCCCTGCCCAACGAACGCAGACCGACCAATAAGACCGTCGGCGACTTTTCCAAAGTCGCAGCGGCTGGCACTTCTTCTCTGCTAGTGCACTAGGTTCCCGGATTGGCGTCCTTGACAGCCTGTTCCATCACTTTGATGGCGGCGTCGGTGTAACGTTCGTACGTATTCTCGAAGTGGTCTCTTGCTGCTTCGTCTGCAAAGAAGAACATTCGGTTGTAGATCGGATCCTTCACACCCCACTCACGCTTGCCGGGAACAATCATTTTCTCCTCGAAAAAGCGAACGACGTCGATTTCATTCAGCACGGGAGTGTAAGGGACCGGATCGGCCAAGAAGGTCTGCATCGCCTCTTCGCTGACGAACAGGTACAGCTTGCCCAGGTGAATCACGCCATACTGGGGACTTCCGTCAGCCCAGCGATTCTCGTTGATCACGGTCACGGCGCAGAAACCCTGCATTGCCAGTTCGGGTTGCGGAGCGGCTTTGGCTGCGGCAATGTTGGTTTCGGTCGCCGGGGTCAGCGCTTGTGTGGCGGTTGGCTCGGCAGCCGGCAACGTTTCTTGCGTGGGCATTTGCAGTGTCAAGTTTTCCGATTGGCTGCTCGCCAGTTGGCCTTTCACACCGGTGGGAAGTTCAAAACCGGTCGGGCCTCCGGTGGGTGTCGATGCCAAGCTGGTAGCGGTCGGTTCGGCAGGCACCGGTGGTTCGATTTCCGCCTGCAACCCGATTTGCGGTGCGGGCGACTGCGCGTAGCCGGGCAAAGTTGGTTCTGCATCGGGGACGGCGGCAACCGTATCGGCTTGGATTTGCGGCTTCGGAGCTGGCGGTGCGGGTGGTTGGGCCGCAAAATTCGATGGCAGTGTATTGGCGGGAATGGCGGCGGTCAGCATCGCCACGTATCGATCGGGTTGTTGCGGACTGACCTGATGCGACAACGTTTTTCCTTTCGTGGTCACAATCACGTCGGTGGGAAACTTCGTCACCTTGAACATCTCGGTCAACTGCGGATTCTTATTGGCATGAACCTTGACCGGAATGAAATCCTTGACCACGGTCTGTCCGACCTGCGGAGCCTGGAACGATCCTGCTTCCAGACGTTCGCACCAAGTGCAGTTGTCGCTGTAAAAATGAAGCAGCAACAGCTTCCCTTCGGCTTGCGCCTGTGCATGGGCGGCGCGAAGGTTGGTTTGCCAGGGGATCTCGGCCGCGGCGGTGGAAACAACAGTCATCACGATCGCGGTGATGATCAGAGAGAGGGCTGCCTTGCGCATCAAACCAGAGTCCTATCGTCGGGGACTTTGTTGGTAAAGCGAACAGATCCTTCCGTTCGCAGGTGTGATTGAAAAAGATGAATCCAAACGAGGTTCCGTTTGTCGAGCCTGCTCCATCGGGAGGGCAATGCTCGTTGAATCGTTTTCGACTACAGAGACCCTGCAGCTTCAGCGGAATCTACAAATTGCGGTGAGTTTGTCGAAAGGGGAGATTTTGTGAGCCTTGTAGGCCGACTTGTCCCAAGTCGGCGATCCTGTTTCCCATCCCGGTCTTTTTGACTGCTCGCCCCGATTGCTCGCCTTTCCCCACCCGATGGGTGGTTTCTTCCTGTGGCAGGACATCACTCTGCCTGGATGTCACTTGACAACGATGCGGAAGAGTCTATATTTCAGGCGAAGTAATGAAGGTGTGTGACTTGGCTTCGGCTTGGTATCACATGCCTCTCCCCGGACGGCTTGATCGCGTCCCTCTCCATGAGTGTTTTGCAGGTGCAAACGCTCGGTTTTGCCGGAGAACATTGGCCAAAAACCGCATCGAGGTTGGCCCGATCAACCCAAAAAATCGTGGGAGGATTTTCGAGCGGACCGTCGTGAATCCGCCCCTCCCCCCAAGACACTTCCCATTGGCGTTGGAAGCCACCCGAAGCGTTTTTCGAGCCAATTTTTGAAGCTCCCCAACCTGTTTTTTTTGAAGCTCCGAGCTCCGTAACCCATTTTTGCAAGTCGCATTCCACCGACTCCATAGACCACCAGCCCAACATCGCTTGGGCACCCACCGTTGATTGGCAAAGCACTGCCCCGGCTCCAATCGAATCGCGACAACCGAGGCGCGAATCCCAGGACGGTTGCCAACGAATATCCTCAAGAAAATCAACCAAATTGTTTCTTAGATTGGGCGCTTACCGCCGCTCCTTCCAAAGAATCCCTTTCCTTTACTTTCGGTGCGGTATTTCTTCAATCTCGCTGACACGATTCTGGCATGTCCGATGCAGTGACTTGCTGAGCT
Source organism: Rubripirellula sp. (assembly GCA_965222745.1). Lineage (GTDB taxonomy): Bacteria > Planctomycetota > Planctomycetia > Pirellulales > Pirellulaceae > CBDCUW01. The sequence continues at coordinate 1,666,654 of CBDCUW010000005.1, read as the reverse complement.
TCGCGTGATTGGTCCAGGCAAATTTGCTTTGGCCGATTGGGAGCAACGCTACTTTCACCGCACGACCTCTTCAGACTGGCAAACGCGTTCAGCGCTTCTGGATGACACATGGCGAAAAAGAAACGGACGAATCGCGGACGGAGCTCCGGCGCTAGTGGCGCTGCTACCTCGCACGGCGGAAACAACGGCAAACCGCGAGTCAGGCGCCGTCGCAGAGGCGGCGGCGGAGGAGGCGGTCAACAACAAGGCGGTGCTGACCGTGAACCGGCGGACGTCCCCAGCGACGCACCGTTGGAAGAGGGTGACGGGATTCTGGAACTTCACCCCAACGGTTACGGTTTCCTGCGCAGTACGGAAAACAACTACGCGCGGGAACGGAGCGATCCGTTTGTTCCCGGCACGATGATCGAACGTTTTGGTCTTCGCCAAGGTGTTCACATCAAGGCGATGGTCCAGCAAGCCAGGCGACAGCAGGGTCCGCGGGTTCGCGAAATCCTGGATGTCGACGGCATGGCGCCCGAATCGTATCCCGACGTCAAAAGCTTTGATGCGCTGACGCCGATCAACCCGGAGGAATGGTTGCGGCTGGAACGCGGCCAACGCCCGATCACCAACCGCGTGATCGACTTGTTGGCACCGATGGGCAAGGGGCAACGAGCATTGATTGTCGCGCCGCCGCGAAGCGGAAAGACGATCATGCTGCAAGACATTGCTAGCGGCATTTCTGAAAACCATCCGGACGTCAAACTGATTGTGCTGCTGATCGACGAGCGTCCGGAGGAAGTGACCGACATGCGCCGCAACGTGCTGGGCGGTGAAGTGGTCGCCAGCAGTCTGGACATGGATGTCGAAAGCCATGTTCGGCTTAGCCAGTTGGTGGTCGATCGGGCGCGTCGATTGGCCGAAATGGGCCAGGATGTCTTTTTGATGCTCGATTCGATCACCAGGTTGGCACGGGCTTTCAACAAATGGGTCGGTCGCAGCGGTCGCGGTGGTGCGACGATGACCGGCGGTTTGGACATCAAGGCGATGGACATTCCCAAGAAACTGTTCGCCACCGCGCGGGCCTTCCAGGAGGGTGGATCGCTGACGGTCGTCGGCACTGCCCTGGTCGATACCAACAGTCGTATGGACGAAGCGATTTTCCAGGAGTTCAAAGGTACCGGTAACATGGAACTGGTGCTCGATCGTCGCCTGGCCGATCGTCGAGTTTGGCCGTCGATCGATATTTCGCAAAGCGGCACGCGGCGCGAGGAGCTGCTTCATGACGAAGAGACCTACGAAGCGGTCACGATGCTCCGTCGCACGCTCAGCAGCATGCATCCCTGTGATGCGATGGAGCAGCTCACTAAGCAACTCAGCCGGTTTGAGAGCAATGAGGAATTCATCAAGCTGATCAGCGGTGCAAGTTCGGCGCTGTAGCTTGCCGGTGCGAGTCCAAAGACTTGCGGCGAACCACCCGGACGCTCAAAATGTCTATCGGTTGGCCATCGCTCGTTGGCAGGACAATTGGGCGAGCGATCCATGGAGGATAAGCGAATTGGTGAGCAGCCTCACTGGAACTGAGGTACCCCGAAAGGGGCTGCGGGTTCGAGTCCCGTGTCCTCCGCTTGGCACACAAAACACCTCGCGAAACCGATGTTTCGCGAGGTGTTTTTTTTGAGGTAGGCCGGCTTGTCTCAAGTCGGCGATCCTGCACTTGCCGACTTGGGGACAAGTCGGCCTACGATATCGGAAGACACGCTCTCAGCGGTGTTCAGGTTGCCTACCTGAGTGACCTGTTGTCCGCCAAGAAATTCCGAAATCAATGAATTCAACAAGCGAGAGATTAAAAGTCAATTCGTGACAGAAAACTGCTTGACTCGGTCTGGTGCGACCCATAAACTCGAACGAGATTTCTTGGAGGGGCACCATGAAATATCTATTCCATTCATTGGAATTGCACTTTTTACTCATCGCAATCTTAGTGGGCATTCTGGCAGCCGACGTTGTGTTGGCAGCCCATCATGAGATTTATCGGGATGAAGTTGTAGCTTGGCGTCTTTCGTCGCTCGACCTGGCCGATACCGTTGCAGCGACTGGGCAAGTGGGTTGGCCGCCACTGTATTACGTGGTTCTCCATCTGTGGAGTTCCGTTTTTGGTGATTCGATCTTCGCGCTTCGATCACTTTCGATTTTGTGTGGGATCATCACCACCCTCTGCGGGTTTTTGTTGACCAAGCTTGCGATTCGCGATCCTGTGGTCGGCTCGCGTTGCGGACTCGTGGTGGCGGTGTTGATTGCGATCAGCCCTTTTCGCGTGGAGGAAATGATTCGCGCCAATCCCGCGGCGCTGCAACTGGCGCTCGCTTTCATGCTCACCTATTCGGCTGCTCTTTTTGTCGTCGGCCGGTCCAGCGAAAACGCAGAATCTCCAAAAGGTCGGTCGAAACCATTTTTTCACAGCGGTTTGATTGCCGGGCTTTACGGCTGCATCGCATTTGCATTTGCGCTGTCGTTTGAAGGGGGCTGGGCAATCGCGGTCGCTCAGTTTGTGGTGATGGCAGCCATCCTGATCTATGAAAAGGGATATTCCAGAATTCCTTGGTTGTTGATCCCAGCAGTTCTGCTGGTTGCTTTTCCACTCTTCTTCTCCGGCGTGATTGCCGCCGATCATAGTTACGTCATCGAGTTCAGTCGGCTCGGCTATCTCAGTGGTCCCGCCGACGTCGTGCTCGGTCCGACCGGTACCTCCAGTGTTTGGATTCTTCTGCCGCTGGCGGTCACCATCGCGGGATTATGTTTTCTGCGTTTTCGCAGTTCCACCTTCATCGGTCTCCTGCTGGCTGCGTCACTGGGGGTTGTCATTTATCCGTTGGCTACCACTCGATTCGACGCGCCCCTGGTTTCTTGCATCGTGATGCCGTTTGGCATCGTTGGATTGATTTGCATTCTGAATACGGATCGATTTCGGCCCATTTTTCCGGTGGCCTGTTTGGCGATCTTCGCGTTTTCCTGCGCCCGAGGTCAAGCGTTGGTTGCTTCTCCGACACCCGGTGCTGCGGCAGCGGCGCAGATCGTCGTCGATCATCGACAAGAAGGCGACTTGGTTGTTGCGCGAAAGCAATATCTCTTTCACACCATGAAATTCTATTTGCGGCAGACCGACCTGAAGTTTTTGGATTCGGGAAACAGCAATGTTCTGTTCGACACGATCAATTCCTATAGCGGTGTTCAGTCGATTTCGCGTGACGAACTCGCCAAGCAGCATAGCGGACGATTGTGGTACATCTTCACCTCAGGAACGCTCAACACTTCCGGGCTTTTTCATCCCGATTTACGCCTCGTTCTGTTTGAAGAGGTGAATACGGCTGAAGAAAGTTTCTATGTCTCGCTGTACGAACCAAGGGAGCAGAAAGGATGAAAAAACGAGCGTTTTGGTTACTCGTGATGCTCGTCGCCCTGACGGTCTTTCCTGCTTGTTTTCGGCAAGGGGAGGTGAGTCTGTCAACACCCGATCCCGCGCGGCTTGTGGCGAGAGTCAGTCTTGTCGATTCGGTGGACGATGGTACCTATGCCCAGATGTTGGGCCGAGTGCGTTCGAAAGAACCCAAGCATATTTCGACCGTCTTGCATGCGATTCGCTTTGAGGGCCCTGATTTCAAGGTTTACCAGGATGCTGAGGAGGCCTGTTCATTTTTGCAGTTGCTAACCAACGAGAGCCTGAGCAATCAGCATCTGGGCGGATTTGGCTTGATCAAGACACCGTATGGTGTCAGGGCGATCACCGTGCCCCGGCCCAGAGCGTACGTGGAATCATCCCAGCAGTCGCACGACCTGCAGATCTTAGCGACCTTTGCCGCGCTGGGTGTGCCGCTGACGCAGCCGATTGAGTTTTCAAGCGGCTCGACGGCGACGGTGCAGGACCTGTTGGACGACGCGATCTTGACCTTCAGCTTCGACCGAAAAGAAATCGAATGGTCAGCTCTTTCCCTGGTGTTGTATCTGCCACCAGAAAAGACATGGGTCAACAAGTTCGGAAAGGAATACGACTTCGATTCATTGTGCGAATACTTGCTCGGCAAGTCGTTCAATGCGACCTGCTCCGGAACTCACCTGCTGTATTGCATGACGGCACTCTTTCTGGTCGACCAAAAGCAGCAGTTGCTCCGTTCCGAAAACGCGACCCGGTTGAAGGATCGGCTGGAAGAGGTCAGTCGATACCTACAACAGACACAACACGCCGACGGTTTTTGGGAAGTCAATTGGTTTTTTGAGCTGGAAGGCCAGCCGCTGGAAGACGTTTCGGAAGCGGAAATGAACGAACAACAACTGGTGCAACTTCGAGTCAACCGGGTCTTGGCGACGGGGCATCATTTGGAATGGTTGATGCTGTTGCCGCCGGAAATGCGGCCGACGGATGAATGTTTTTTTCGCGGTTCCCGTTGGCTGCAGGGTGCCGTGCTGTCCGAGTCGCGCGAGGTGATTGCCAACAACTATTGTCCTTACACGCATGCCGTCAATGCAGTGCGGCTTCTCAAACAGTCCAGGGAGCCGAAATCGTAACCAACTCGTTCATGGGAGGGGCCTATAGGAACAACCACACTATCGTTTCTTTGATTCTTGTTTCGAGTTACACCTTTTTTTGGGGCTTTCAAATGAAAAACCTATTTTCGATTTGTGCATCGTTGACGTTGTTGCTGGGCGCTGCCGCATTCACTTTTGACAGCGGCGTGGTGACAAGCGTATCGGACACCGAAGCTTCCGCCGTATTCGGAGGAACCAGTTCGAGTTCGAGTTCGAGTACGACGATGAGTTCGTGTCCGGTTTACTACACCTCGGACAACTTTCCGCGGTGCAATGACCTACATGGACCAGGAGAACCGCCGGCATGTCCCGAGCAAGGATGCGAGCCGACTCGAGATGTTATTGGTAATAATGGGCACGGACCATACCGTTGTGTCGCCGTGAGTGCCGTGTGCGACGGTTGCAGCGGCAATGCCTGCGGCCAGGGTATGTACGAAGATGGGTGCGACAGCAGTTCAAGTTCCAGTTCGAGTTCAACGATTATGATCTAGTTTCTTGTCGTAACCGAGTCGTCTAGCCGACGATGCGATTGCTTGGTGTCGGGGAGCGTGCATTCCCTGGCACCAAGCATACTTGTCCATTTTCCTGGGGGGCGAATCCGTGAAAACTCTTGTCTCGATCTCGGCTTGCTTGTTGCAGCTCGGTTTGTTGGTAGCTTCTGTCGAGCCAGTTTTTGCAGAATCGGCTACTGACGAGGAGGCGACGATTCCTGGCGAAGTGGTCAACGACAAAGGCGATACCACTGATAAGGAGTCGACGATGGACTTGGAATCGGCCATGGATAGGGAGTCAATCATCGAAATGGCGTCGACGGTCGATCATGAGGCATGGAGGACGGTCAATCGGTGTGGTGCGAATTCGTTATACACCTTCCTGAAAATGAACAACGCGTCGGTTTCCTACGACCATTTGGTGAGGGAGCTGGAGGCCAACCTTCAGGGGGTGACGCTAAAAGATTTGCGAGATGCAGCAGAGAATCGTGGCGTTGATTGCCGCGTGGTGAAGGCGACTCCGGAGAGCTTGTTGAGTATGGAACTTCCGGTGATCGCGCATTTTCATGTGATCGAGGACATGGGCCACTATGTGGTTGTGGTCGCTGCAAATGATCGGCGAATCACCACCATCGACGGAACGACAGCCAAGATTTCACAGTGGGAGCCGCAGAAATTTCATGAGCGATGGAGCGGGTATTTGCTGGTCACCGCCGGAGGCCAGACGTGGACGAATTTTCTATGGGTTGGCGCCGCAGCAGCACTGCTGATTGCCGTGACCTTCAACACTTTCAAAACAAGGCGTGTGAAAACGTGACCAGACAATGCTTTTTCTATGGACTTGCAGCGATTGTTCTATCGCAACCAGCAGGGCGAGTCTCGACAGCCGACGAGAGTCTACGAGAAAAAATCGTAGCCAAATTGACCGACGATACATCGAGTCTTGAAAGGTTTGTGGTCAGGTATGAGAGCAATGTCTTGTTTCTTGCCGATGCGTTTGCAGTTCGTCGTTACATTGGCATGGACTTCTTGCCGGTTTCTCGATACTCCGTTTACGCGGTTGGGGGGGAGAGGCGTTTTCATAGTTTTCGTGGGCCGGGGGAAGTCGCATGGTTGCTACCGGATGTCAAACCCGATTGGGAATCGTGGGGCGGTAGAGAACCGGAAAAGACAATTCACCCGTCCGAGATGGGAAAGCCGATTGGCCAGAAGGAGTTCCGAGCCAAGCATCCCAAACTAGCCGAAGAGCTTTCGAGGTCCTCGGATCCTCAGGGGAAAAACAACAAGCTTTACGTGACTCGAATGAAAGCCCATCGCGCCAATTTTTTTGATGGGCAGTGGCTGCGACGGATCTGGGGGGAGGAAGGGCGGGCTGAAATCATTGATACCAGTAAACTCGATAGCGACGGGCCTTTTTTTAAACGTGATTTTCCGTTCGCAGTGGGGCTGGCGATCGCCAGCGTTTTTCAGAAAGAAAAGTCTGACGATCCGCCCATCAAGTTCGCTCTATCGAGCCTAGGGTTCAAAGTGATTGTTGAATCGACCGATGTCGACGGTATTCGTTGCGTACTGATCGAAACGGAAGAAGGCCGTGATCGGTACTGGTTAGCACATGACTTGGGCTACGCCGTCAAAAAACGAGTGCAGTTTTACAGTGACACCACCATCCCGCGCCGTATTTGGAGCAATGATAAGTTTCAAGAAGATCTACCTGGCATATGGTTCCCACGTTACATCACCTTGGACAAGTGTGGTGGACCTGGCGCACCGGAAGAGTATCGAGGAGTTGGGCTTCATCGTCATGAGTATGTCATCGACGAAGTGACCTGCAATCAGCCTGTGGACGAATTGAAAGAGCTCAAATTCCAAACCGGGCTGCTGGTGTGGGACGATCGCTACAAGATGAAAACACCGAACGGTGAAGGGATGGTGTTGGGCTACGTGATGCCGGCCGAGGAATCGCAGATGGATGCTGCGGCGAAGAAAATGATCGCTAAGATTGAGCAATCCAGGCGACGGGTGGAGTTTCGCAAGTATGCTCAACGCGGATTCATCGTCTGCTTCATCGCGTTGGTGCTCGGTTCGTTGGCATACAATCGTTGGCAAACTACAGCGGCGAAACTGGAATCATGAGAATTACTCTATTGGTCATATTGGCTTGTACCGCACCGGCAGTGTGTGCGGGTGATGTTGCTGAAATTCAATCGGCAATGAAAGCCCGTTTCGATTCGATTCGAGACGTGTATGTTGAGTACCGTTGTACAACTACCGGGGCGACCGATGGGGAATACACGCGGCATGTCTATGCGGCCAAAGGAAAGAATCGGTTTTGTGAGAATGTTCATTTCTACCGCTCGATACCTGAGCGTTATGATTTGAACCACCACAAGACATGGTTGACCGACAGGGGGCTTGACTTGTTCAATGAACAAACCCGTTGGTTCGAGTGTTCCAAGCAACTCGCCGATTCTGAGTCAGCGCTCAAGGTTCAGGCTCCGGTCATTGTGGAGATTCTCGGCTGGTGGCCTCCAGGCGACCGCATTCCCCAGCGACATCTTTTCACTTTCCCGATACCGTTCGTTTTCACCAAGAAGAACTTTCAGTGTGTCGGCAGGGAGGATGTTGACGGCGCGGCTTGCGAAGTCCTTGAGGCGGAGGATGGGGAGAAGTTGTGGATTGATCCGGGCATGGGGTTCGCGCTGCGGCGTAGGATCATTCCAGGTGAAGGGTTCGCAGTCGAGTATCGTCTCGGCGAGTTTCAGCAGGTTGCCGATGACGCTTATTTGCCGCGGCTTGGTCGTCGTATTTCACACCGAATCACTCCCCAAGGCTTATCTGCTGGATTGGATTCGACATACCAGCTTACCGAGTTGCGAGTGAATTCGTTGGAAGACGAGTTTTTTGAGTTCACGCCGCCGCCGGGGACGTTGATCGAGTTCATGGATGAACAACGGCGCGAGCAGGTGCCTGGCGGGATCGAGGTCCTCGATAACGTCATTCGCGCTACTCAGGTGAACCTCGCCGCGGCAAATCGTGGTCGTCAAAGTGAAGGCAAGCCGATGAGCAGTACGTTGGTCGCGGTGGGGACGACTTGTATTCTGCTGACATTGTTGGCGGTTTTGTTCTGGAGGATGCCGGTAGGGAAGCTTGGTGGAATCGTCCCCAAAGACTGAAGCCAAGGACGCAAAAGCGTCCTCATGCCATTCCCAGCAGCCGTCGCCAGACCCAATCAATGGATAGCAGGCCGATCAAACCGGCCAGCCACCACCATCGGTCCCAAGCCGGTTGGCGGCTTTCCACCGGTGCCTCGCGTGTGACCTTGCGATTGCTCAGAATTTCGGCCAACTGATCAGGACGTTCCAGCACCGTGCCGCCGGAGACCGAAGCGACTCGTCGCAACAGGTCGTGGTTGGGCAGCGGGTTGCGCATCTCGAACGGATCACTTAGGACGCGGATTTCCAATGAGGTACTATCGACCTGTGTTCCGTGGCTGAAGCCGTCTTTGGGTTCTTCTCCCTCAAACGCGGTCAGCTCCACACGAAACCCGCCGTCCGATCCGGAGTCATTTTCGCTCAGTACCAGCGGCAGTTCGTACTCGTTGGAGTCGGCCGATCGCTTCAGCATGAACTCTTCGCCCCAGGCGATTCGTGGCCCGGTTTCGCCGCTGGTGCGGGCTTGTCCATCAGGCCACAGCACGGGGCCGTACAAGGACATGTCGTTGATGTCGAGCGGTTCCAGCAGACACCAAATGCGATATCCGTTGGTGGTTCGAGCTGTTTCGTCGTAGGCGCGGCCAATCAGGTTGATGGAATCGCCTGGCCGGTAAAAACGTTTGTCCGCGGCCGCGATCAGCCGGCGACGTCCGACTGAGGAGGATTCGGTGGCCCAGTAGACGATATTCCGCCAAAGCTTGCCCGCCGCCTGACCGGGGGAATCGCCCCAGGCATTGAACAACTTGGCGGCATCCGAACCGGCCAGCGCCACCGAGGAGACCACAACGCGTCCGCGTCCGTACCTGCCGGCAATCATCACCGGTGATTTGTTGATGCCGATGTTGGCGATGGTTTGAGCGAGTGGTTTGGTTTGCAGGCCGACGCCAATTTCGCGCATCTCGGGCAATTGGCTCAGCAGCAACTGGTTGGTGGGCACATCGCGAGAGAGTTGCCAGATGGCATGGTCGGGATCGTCCAGCACCAGGCGTTCGTCGATCGACCGATCCAAACGGTCCGGCATCGTCACCGGCAGCGTTGTTGCCAGGGCGCTGCGTTGCCAGGCGGCGGCATTCAGCGAATCGGGACCGACGACCACCAATCCACCGCCGCGGCCGCCGACCCAATCGGCTAACTGTTGTGCTTGTGTTTGTGTCAGCGCGTCGGGCGACAAATTGCTCAGAATCACACAGTCGAACGCAAAGAGAGTCGAGCGTGAGGAAGGAAACTTCGTGATTTGTGAACTAGCCGATGTGGCCCCTGTCAGCTGTCCCGATCCGTCGGGTGACAACACAACGCATTCGATGTCCTCGTCTTCCGAGAGCGCCTGTTTCACCGGCGCCATCACTGGCTGCATCGTGTTTGAAAAGAACGTTTGCTGAAACCGATTGATGGTGCGGATGGTCGGATCGCCTTCCAGGTACAGCACGCGGATCTTGGTGTTGTCGATTGCGATTCGGGCGCTGGTGGTGTTGTTGCCGCTTGACAGTTCGCCGTCGATCGGATCGATGACCACCTTGATATTCTTGGCGCGATCATCCATGTGAATCGGCAAGCTGACCGCTTGGGCGCCGCCCACCAACGTCAGTGGAACCGTGGCGATGGTGGCGACCGATTCATCGGTGACCAGGGCGTCGGCATTGACCACGCGCACCTGAGTTCGTTTTCCGGACATTCCAAAGCTGCGAATGAACACTTGAATCTCGCAATCGGAAAACTTTCTCACCCGGTTGGGAACGACTGCTGAAACCACGGCGACATCGCCGCCAGTACCCTCCACACCGACGGGGTAGACGTGAATGGGAATTCCGGTTTCGCCCAGGCGCCGGGCCATCTGTTCAACCGCTTCGGCCGAACGAACGCGCCCGTCACTCATCACCACCATGCCGGCAGGTTGGTTCGATCCGAACCGGGCAGCGGCTTGGCGCAGCCCGTCGGCCAGCCGGGTGTCGGTTGATTTTGCAATCAGCGTGGTGGCCTCGTCTTCAGGATCCAGTGGTGCGATTCGATGGCCAAAACGATAGGCCTGAGTATTTTGGCTCGACTCGATGCCTGCCTGCTTGGACCCTTCCACCAGAAACGATAACGCCTGTTCCCAGCGCGACTTGTCATCACCCACTTCCATGCTTCGCGAGCCATCCAACAGATAGAACAGTTCGCTTCGGCGTTCCTTGCCCATCTCCTTTCGGACCAGGGTGGGTCCCAACAGCACCAGGGCGACCAATGCGATCGCGATCAACCGCAACGCGAGCAACCCACCGCGGCGTTCGCCGTAGCACTTGCCGTAAAGGTGCACGAGGAAGATCACGACCACGACAGCGACCATCACGCCGGCCAGGATCATGGCCGACAGAGGCGAGCTCCAGGCAAAGTTGGTTTGAATGTCCATGATTTGCGTTGTCGTTGCTGATACTTGGGCCGAAGATACTGTCAGCTTGTTCTCGGAGTTCGTTGATGCTGGGCAATTCGTTGCAAGCTCGGAGAGCACGCCGACACTTATTTTCCGTTTCGCGTTTACTGGGCAAGATTGATCACACGGCGGAAATAGTCATCGACCGCGCTACGGTACTCCGGTGGCACAGGGCCGTCACGGTCTGCTTCCACCTCGCGAAGAATCAGCTCCCGAATGCGATCACGAATTTGTTCGTTGGCAAACTTCACCGCACCGCGAGTACCCTGGCTGCGAAGCAGCGGTGATGTCTCTTGTCCGTCTCGGGGACTGGCAAGTGATTCTTTCAGCAGTTCGGCCGATTGGTCCAACTTGCCTTTTTTCAGGTCCTCGGCAAACTCCATCACGTCCTCTGGCGCGGCCTCACCTTGTTGGTCCATTTCCTCCGCTAGCGCCGCTCCCTGCTGTTCCAGTTGGCGGAGCATTTCCAGTTCCGGTTCGATGATTTGTCGAAGCATTTCGTCCAGCGATCCAGCCATCTTCTGAAGTTCTTTCGATCGCATCTCACGCTCTTCCTTGGTGGCGGCGACAAGCGATCCTTTGGAGTCGGCTTCGGTAACTTCCTCGGCTTTTTCCTTGGAAATCCCGGCAGTATCCAAAAGAGGTTGCTCGGACAGCCACTGCGCGACTGCATCGGCAAACCGCTCCGATCCATTGTCGTCGGCATCGGCAGCTGCACGAGCGACATCGATCAACGTCTCCGCCCGTCGCGCCACCGCCTCGGCTCGCTCTTCGATCTCGGCCGCTTCTTCCTCCGAATCCTCCGTCGAGGAATCAGCCAACTCCTGCTCCAGTACAGCCAGGGAAGCGGTCAAATCTCTGGTTCCCGATAGCCGATTGGCAGGTTCGGGCGGGTTGACCAGTTCGATGTTCAACGCCAATTCAAGCAGGTTGGCGGCGAGTTCATCCGATTGCGTTTCGACTTGTTCGACGGAGGGAGATTCGCTGTTCATTTCCACCGTGACCTCGTCCATTTGAGTCACCGCCGCCTCCGTTCGGTCGGGGACGACCGAAGAGGGCCACGTTCGACCGCTGATTTGATCCTGAATTTCGGTCATCTCGTCTAGCAGCGCGGTTTGCCGTTCGGCCAGAGTTGCATCGGGTTCGGTTTCCAACATCTCATCACCGTCGCCCGATTCGTCGGGAGTTTCCTCGGCGGCCGGTTGGTTTTCTTCCGGGTTACCCTCTTCGGGATCGTTTTCGGAAGGGGCCTGCACATCCGCTGGACCGGTTGCCGAGGCGGTTTCCGATTCGGGGTCGGACTGGCCGCCCATTTCGCCGCCCAGCTCGCTGGCAATGTTCAGCTGTTGTGCAGCGACGGCGCGAATTCTGGCCACCAGGTTTCGCACTTCGTTCTGTTGTTGATCATCGCCACCCTGGCGGCGGAGGCGTTGGCGAACCATCTGCAGCATGCTGTTTCGGGTACGTTGGCCCGACATGGTTCGCCGGTTTCCTCCGTTACCGAGCCGCCGTTCGAATTCGGTACGGGCTTCGACCAAAAATCGCTGCGCATCTTCCTGCTGGGGAAGAGCTGCTTCAAAATCGGCGAGGGTCAAGGAATCGGCTGCCTGGATCATTGACGCTTCGGCTTGGAACATCGCGTCCAAGTTGTCGTTACCGCGTTCCTGCAAACGCTCGGCAACCAGTCGCGTCAATCCTGCCAAGTCGCCTTGACGTTCCACGTGCCGATCGAGCAAACCGAGTTTTTCGCTCAGTTCGTCGGCGTTCATCACCTGCAGCGTCCGCGTGCGATTGATCAGGTATCGTTGCCGGCCGATCAATTCATCCAGCGTTGCCAGCGCTTCCCGGTTCTGGTTGTCGTTGTCGTTATCTTCATCGGGAAGCAGGATATCGAGTTTCAATTGCCGGATGTCGATGTAACGCCGTTCGCTTTCAACGCGTTGAGGTTCATCGGGTCGATTGTCGATCGCGTATGCGTAGTAGGCAACGTAATCTTTTTCGGTGAGCGGGAAGTGTTCCAGCGGCAAAATGCTTTCCAGCACTTTGCGAGGCGTCGGAGCGGCACCTTCTTCCAGATCGGCCAGGTCAAACGGGTCTAGCGAATAGCCTTCGTTGCCGGAGATCTCGAATCGAATCGCCGCTTCGGTCAATCCGTAATCGTCTTCCACACGAACGCTCATCGGAACCTCGGCCAAGGTGTGCACAAACAAGCTGTCGCCAGGCGAGTTCCAGAAGATGCGGGGCGGGCGATCAGGTTTCACGCGCACTTGGCCATCAACCGGATCCATGGGGGTGCCTGATTGGTTGGCACCTTTCATCGTCCAACGAACGTTTTCGTTGGCGGTGAAACGAAACTCCCACTGCGTTCCGTCTTCATTCTTTTCAGCAACGATCGTTGCGGGCAGTTGACTCCCTTGGTCGAGATCGGCTCCGACGATCGGTTTGAAGTCGACGCTGACCGTATCCAAAGGACGCTGGGTACGAATTCGGCCGACGACTTCGGAGCCTTCCAAAACAGTAATGTCGGTCTTTTCAAAGACGCGATCTTGCAGGCCGGTGTAGAGGGGACGGTGGACGGTCAATTCGATCGCTTCGATGCGGACGGGATAGCGAACGTCGATTCGATGAATGGGTGTTGAACCGGCGCTGGTCACAAACTGATACTCCTGCGGCTCCTTGATCTGCCCAAGCGATGCGACGAACTGGGCCTCGTCGGGCGAATCGCTTTCACTACGCTGGAGCTCCACTTCGCTCCACTCTTGGTCGTCGTCGGCGACTCGCGACAGCAGGGTGACGTCACGATCGACGCGTCCTTTCAATTGCAACACCGCCTCGATGGGCGTTCCTTCATCGACCAACAGGTCGCCCGGCTTGACCAGCAAAATGGTGTAAGGGCGATCGATTCCCAGCGCCCTCGCGATCGCGGTCGACCAGCTGGAAGAGAACAGGTTGGGTAACCAGGCGACCAACAGCAGTGCCGCTGCGCCCAAGGCGCAGATTGCGGTGTTTTTTCGCGGCACGATACTTTCCAGGTTGACCGAATCGCATTGTTCGTTGGTCTCGGTGGCAAGTGCCATGGTCAGCGGAAGCTTGTCCACGCCGCTGCGACCGGCCAGGTCGATGGTGGTTCGCAGCCGCTGGCCAATCGATTCAAATCGGCGTTCCATTTCCGCGGCAGACCGCTGGGTCGAACCAAGCCGCAGGGCGCGACTGGCCAGCACACCCGCGGTGACCGCGCCGGCACCGACCGACACGCACAGTCCCAAGACGGAGGCGGCGTGGCTGAGTTCCAAGAAGAAATCGATGGTGGCAAACAGCAGCACCAGTCCAACGAAGACTCCGAGTCCACAGAGCAGAGCGGTTAGCATGCGATGAGCCAGAATGGCTCGTCGCACCTGCGCAAATCGTAATACGACATCGTGGGGCGTGATCAATGCGTTCATGACTCGTCCTCTGACTGTCTCGGTGAAGTCCTGCTTTTTGGAAGCAAAGTTAGGAAACGATTTTTACCCCGGCGTCCGGGCTGCCAACCAATATTCGGCTACCAACAATCCCAGGAACATCAGCGCCAACCACGGCCAAAGTTCGTCGTAGGCGACTGAGTCCTGTTGTTTTTCTTCCGCAACGACCGCCCGATCGGCGTCGCCCGGAGGCGCGATCCCAAAGCTTTCGTAAAACTCCGCGGGTTCCATTCGGCTGATGTCTGATTCTTCAGCAGGCAGATTGACCACCGTCAATGCTTCCTGAGCATCAGAATAGAACCCCGGTTTTCGGGGATCGGTTTTTGTTCTTGCCAACACTGACGATTTTTCCAATTGCAAATCCTCGCTGCCACAAACCCGAAAACGCACCGGGCCTTCTCCGGTTTGGCCCAACAGATCGGCGGCCATCTGTTGCATGATGGGAAGGTACAACGGGCTGGCGGTCCAATTTCCGTAGTCGCGAGTGACCGGCACGCTGCACCAGAGGACTCGTCCACGACCCACTTCATGTTCGGTGATCGCCGGAAATTTTGGTTCGAAACTTGCCAACACCAACGTTTGTTGCGATGGTTCCATTGGAACGGCGGCATGGAACGCCAATCGGGAAAGGTCACCATGTTGCGGATCGGCAAAGGGTTGCAGCATGGGATGTTCGCGATTCCAGGTTGTCATGCGATAGGGAACCGAGCCGGCGCGACGCGGCTTGGAAATCACGCCGGGAGCCAAGCCTGATTCTTCCCAGTCGCGCGCCGCCGACTCGGCGAGCCGTTTGCCGGCAAAGACCATCATCCGGCCGCCGTCACGGACGTAAGAGTGAAGCGTTTCCGTTTCGGCAGCTAACATCTGTCCCGGATCGGCCACCACCACCAGGGGATAATCGGACAAATCGGGCAGCCCCCGCGCTTCATCCAGGTAGATCACGTCGGGCCGAAAACGTCCGTCGACATCCTTCGGTGGTTCGTCGCCATCGGGAGGGTCCAGCGCGGTAGCCAGGTTCTCCAAATCGACCTTTCCCGCTGCCAGTGCGGTTCGCAGAAAATAGGTTTCGTCGCGCGACCGTTTGCCGCCGTCCAAGACCAGCACGCGAGCCGGATCGGCAACCACGGCGGCGGTGCGGCGGCGATTGTCATCCAGCAAGTCGTCTTCGCTGTCGACGTCCAAAGTGATTTCCCAGCGTCCCGGTGCAAGCGAGGCAAGTTCGGCGTCGACATCGACCGCCTGTTGGGACGGAACAGTGATCGTTTTGCGAATGTAGTGCTTGGCCGCGCCGTCGCGGGCAGTCACGATCACCGGAATATCGACATGATCGGCCGGTCCAAAGTTAAAGATCGTTGCACCGACCATAAGCGGGCGACCGGGTGGGCGGATTCCGTCGGGAACGCGCATGTCGATCACCGCCAGGTTGTCGGAAACTTCGCGGCCGACGTCGATCAAGTGCACGTCGATATCGGCGGGAATATCGACCTCTTCGGCGCCGTCCAATCCGCTGCGCTGCAAGTCGGTGATCGTCACCACGTCGGCGCGACTGTTGGGCATCGCTGCACATCGGTCTCGTGCCCACCGCATCGCATCGATCAGACGCGTTCCGCCCAATAACGCTTTGGGCGCAGCCAGCTGCGAGTCACCTGAATCGCCGAATGGATGCACGCTGGAATCGAAAAAAGCGACTTCGATTCGTGCGTCGGGGCCAAGTTCCAAGATCGACTCACGCGCTTTCAAGATCGCGGCATCGACCAACCGGCCCCCGGCGCCGCGGACCGCCATGCTGGCCGATCGATCGATCAGAACCAGCCGCATTCGATCACCGTCACGACGAGAAGTCTTGGGAAGTGAGGGGCGTGCAAACAGCAATACGACGATGGCGATCATGGCCATCCGCGTTGCCAGCAATAACCAGCGGCGAATCCGCTTGCGATGCGCCTGGTCGTTGAGGATCTCCAGCAGAAACCGTGTCGTCCCCAAGTCAACTCGCTTGCTCTGCCAGCGCGAAATCAGATGCAGCAAAAGCGGGATCGCCGCTGCTGCTAGTGCGCCAAGGAACAAGGGTTGAAGGAACGTCATCAGGCCAGTTTCTGGTTGGACCGTTGTACGAGGTAGTCGACCAACACCCCAGTCGGAGCTTCGTCGGTCGTCACTTGGACCAGGTCAATCGATTGACGCAGGCATTCGCTGCGCAGCGCATCACACCAATCGTCGATTCGTTTCACGTAGGATTCGCGAACGGCATCGGTTTCCGTGGTCACTTCGACCGACGATTCCAAATCGTGAAATCGCACCTTCCCCGGTTCGGGAAGCCATCGCTCCCAAGGATCCAGGATGTGGAACAGGACCACTTCATGTTGCCGGTAACGCAGTTGGCGAAGTCCCTCCAAAACCGAATCGGGGTCGTCCATCAAGTCGCTTAGCACCACCACGATGCCGCGATGACGGGCAAGTTCGGCTGCTTGGGAAAGGGCTCTGCCGAGATTGGTTTCGGTTGGCTTGGGCGAACGGTCGAGTAATCGGACGATGTCGGCGAACCTGCCCGGTTTGGCCGACGGTTCCAAGTGTTCGATCACGCCCGAAGCCATCAGCGCCAGTCCGACCGCGTCGCGCTGACGAAGCGAAATCTGAGCCATCGCGCCGGCAATCGCCGTGGCGTACTGCCACTTACTAAGCGGGCTACCTGCGCGACACTGCATCGATTTGCTGCAATCGACCATCAGGTAAAGGTTCAAGTTCGTTTCGGCATCGAACTCTTTGACGTACAACCGGCGATTGCGGGCGTAGAGTTTCCAATTGACATGCCGGGGGTCGTCGCCGGCGGCATACTTGCGATGCGAAGAAAACTCCACGCTGTAACCGATGAACGGGCTGCGATGCAGTCCCTGCATGAACCCTTCGACGATGCCGGCGGCGCGCAGTTCGACTCCCGTCAAATCGGCAAGCTCTTCGGGCGATAGCCAACCCGACGAATCCTCGACAGCGCTGGTGATCGGCTTGGGTCGCGGGCTCAAAAGCGCCATCAGACGGGATCCTCAGGCAATTCGTCCAGCAGTTGATCGACGACCATGTCACTGTCAATTCCGTCGGCGCGAGCATGGAAGTTCAGCACCAGGCGATGGCGAAGGACCGGGTGGGCAACCGCTTTGAGGTCGGCAAAATCGACGTGCATTCGCCCGTCCAAGACGGCCCGCGCCTTGCCGGCAAGGACCAGCGCCTGCCCGGCTCGTGGACTGGCACCGTAACCGACATATTTCTTGACCATCTCGATCGCTTCGGGTGTTCCGGGACGGCTGGCGGCAACCAACCTTGCCGCGTACAGCGTGACGTCGTCGGCAACGGGAACGCTGCGCACCACGTCTTGCAGCACCAGCAGATCTTCAGCCGACAGGATCGCCGTTGCTTCGGGAACTTCCGTCCCGGTGGTACCGGCAATGATCTTTGCTTCCTCGGCGATGCTTGGATAGCGGACACGCACGTTGAACATGAACCGGTCGACCTGGGCTTCGGGAAGCGGGTAGGTCCCCTCCATTTCGATTGGGTTCTGTGTCGCGACGACAAAGAACGGGGGCGACAGCTGATAAGTTTGCGTGCCCGCTGATACTTCGCTTTCCTGCATCGCCTGTAGCAGCGAGGCCTGAGTCTTGGGCGGCGTGCGGTTGATTTCGTCGGCAAGCAGAAAGTTGGTAAAGATCGGGCCCGGCACAAACTGCATTTGGTGGCCGCCTTCGCCATCAGGTTCCAGCACGTCGGTACCGGTGATGTCCGATGGCATCAGGTCGGGCGTGAATTGAACTCGTTTGAAATCCAAATCGAGCGTTTGCGAAAGCGTTCGGGCCATCAAAGTTTTGCCCAGCCCCGGCACGCCGTGCAATAGCACATGTCCGCGGCACAGCAAACCGATCAACAAGTAGTCGATCACCTTCTCCTGGCCGACGATCACTTTGCCCATTTCGTCAGTCAGCCGCTTGCGCGCCGCACCAAGCTGTTCGATGTGAGCGAGAATATCGGCATCGGTAGCTGGCTTGGAATTCACAGTGGTGCTCATGTCGTTTCTTTCGTCGGTGCTGGATTGACGCTAGTGGCGGTTGTGGTTGGGCGGTAAGTTCTTCTGGCCCTATTGTGGCACAAGTGGAAGCGGGCGGTTGGCGAAGCGACTTCCAAATCCACGCCCGTTACTCCCGGTTTGGTTTGCTGATCAATTGTGCTTCGTATGCAGCCGCTTCCGTCGCATCGATCAACCCGTCTTTGTCGGTGTCCATCGCTCGAAAACTGGTTTCCGGACCGATGAACTCCTCCCAAGTCAAGTCTCCGTCGTCGTTGGTATCGTTGGCGGTGAACCAGCTGGGCCCAATCGGCTTGCGAAGAACCGCGGTTGGCGCTTCGGCGGATGGGCGGTCGATCGCGCCGAACAATGAAACCAATCCACGCGACAATTCGATTCGATAATTGTGTCGTACTTTGGAGGGATTCAGCGTTTTGCCGGCGCCGCCGGCGGCGTCATTGAGCGCACTTTCGGCGGAGCGGAGCTCGCGAATCGAAATCCGCCCGTCATCGCTTGAATCGATCATCTGGAAATAGCCGCTGCCCACGTCGTACAGCGTCATTTGACAGCTTGACGCCGCCGGTTCGGCGAAGGAACGAACGTACTGCATCATTTCTTTGGCAAAAACACGATCGTCCTGATCGGTATCCATCGCGTCGAACAAGTATCGCTGGAATCGGTGACGTTCCACGATTTCATCGCGATCGATGTAGCCGTTGGCATCCAGGTCGATTTCGTTGAACACGTCTCGCGCGGCCGCCTCGGCTTCGGCCAACGGATCACGATGCCGATAGCCAAAGGTGATCGTGACCTCGCCTTGAACGATTCGCAGCAATCCCTCACGAGGCTGGGAGATCTCGGTGCCCGGCAAGCTGGAGATCATTTCCAGCGCCGTCGCGGTTGGCTGGGCCAGATCAAGCCGAAGTTCGACGTCGGGAGCCGCTTGTCGCATCGCGGCCACCTCGCGCGAGGTCAGCAGCCGATCTTTGTTGGTGTCGATCGCCGCGAGTCGATCGTCGTTCCAACCAAGCTCTTTTGCACTGAGCTTTGCGTCACGATTGGCATCGTACAGCCGGATCAAACGGGTCGGCAAAGTCGGCTCGCGAAAATCTCTCAGGCGATCGGCGTGGATCGACGGCGGCGGCGTATCATCGATCTCGATCATCCCCGGAGCCATGTTCGGGTCGGGTTCAGGTCGATCAAGAAACTCGTCAAATGTGATGCAGCGATCGGTGTCTTCGTCACGGGCGGCGATTCGTGAAGCGGCCAGTCTCATTTCGGCCGGTTCGATCATGCCCGATCCGTCTTTATCCAGAACTTCAAAGACACCTAGATCATTGTCGGCCAGCGAATCATCTTGGCGATAGGCAAGGGGCTGCCCCGCGGCGCGCTGCACTGTCATGACCACGTCCCGCATCGAAACGTTCGTGTCACGTTCCAGCTTCTGCAGGAAGGGATTGTCATCGAATCGGCGTTTGGTGTTGAACAGTGGACTTTGGCGCGTTTCGGCGCGAGAAAGCCGACCATCCTGATCGACATCCAATCTGGCGATCAGGTTTTCGATATAGGACTGGCGAACCGCTTCCAACGACTCACCGTTTTCCAGCACCACGATGCGAACGTGCAGCGGTCGATTGGGCAGAATCACGATCAGATCTCGGGCCTGGTCGGCTGCCACCGTCAAGTCGGCAGCAGCCAGTGCCATCATCGTCCCCATCAAAAAGCGATACATGATCGACCTCTGTCGGTTTCGAACCAAAATCCCAACAAGCTCCACCCACTGGAACTCACGCGAACAACTGATCCACTTTCTGGCCGCCCTCTTCGACCAAGGGGATGGGCCGGTCGCCGTCATAGTTTTCGCCGCTTGGATCGACACCGATCCCGGCCAGGACGCTGGCAAACAGATCGGGGGCCGAGGCGGGACGATCTTTCGCTTCCAGCCCATCTTTTCCGGAATTTCCGACCACTTGGCCGCCGCGGACCAGACCGCCCGAAAGCGCGACGCTCCAGGCATCGGGGAAATGGTCACGGCCGCCGCCCTCATTGATCACCGGCGTCCGTCCAAATTCGCCCATCCAAACCACCAACGTGGTCTCCAGCATGCCGCGGTCCCGCAGGTCCTCCAACAGTGTCGACCAGGCTGGATCGAGCACTTCGCACAGCTGACTGACCTGATCAAAGTTATTGGAGTGGGTATCCCAGTTGCCCGCCGCTCCGGGCACGTCCGACAAGCCGACTTCGACAAACGGCACTCCCCGTTCGACAAGCCGCCGGGCAAGCAAACATCCCTGGCCAAAACGATTGCGGCCGTAGCGGTCGCGAAGCTCATCCGATTCCTTATCCAACTCGAAAGCGCCGCCACCTTTGGTTTTGACCATCCGCATCGCCGAGGCGTAGTTGGCCACGTGTGCTTCGGCCGACAGATCTTTATGAGCGAACTGGCTTTGCAGCATCTTCAGCAACTGAAAACGCTCGTCCAGCGAAACCACCGAGTCGTCGGAGGGTCTTAGGTTTTCGATGGTCAGGTTGGCCCGCGCGTTGGGATCGTTGCTTCTTCCCGACACCACCAGCGGCGAAAAACGGGGGCCCAGGAAACCGGCGCCGAAAGTTTGTCCGAAACGCGCCGGTGCGATGCTGACAAACGGCGGCAGGTCGACGTCGTTTTGGATCATCCGGTGGGCGATCACGGAACCGAGCGACGGGAACTCAACCCCACCCGTCCCAGGTCGACGTCCCGTCATCATGAGTTCCGTCGCTCGGCCGTGATCGCCCTCACTTGTCTTCATGCCGCGAATGATCGCCACGTCTTTCATCCGTTTGGCGATACCGGGCAGGTTTTCGGCAATGTGAATGCCGGGTACTGCTGTCGCGATTGCTTTGGTCGGACCGCCGTTGTCATGATCCGGTTTGGGATCCAACGTCTCCATCTGGCTCGGACCGCCGGTCATCCAAAGCAGGATGCACGACATATTGGTTTTTCCAGTGGCCGCTGCGGCCAGCTTGGGCAGCCATCCTGACGCGCTCACTCCCAATACGCTGCAGGCTGCAGTTTGGATCAGCGATCGGCGCGTAATTCCATCTCGGAAACGATCTATCGACATAGCACAAACTCCGGACTGTTGATTAAGGCCCAAAGAATTTCGCCGTGAGCGACTTTTCGCTCAGCGTCGGTTTTCTTCGCGTCAAGATATGATTCCAACTCACTCTGTTCCTGCTCACTTGGTTCGCGAGTGAGCACCGCCAGGTAGAGCGTTTTGAGTTTTTCGGCATCGTCAAAGTACGGCGCGTCGACTACCGCGCGCAACAAACGGCTTCGTTCCAGGTTGATCGCGTCGGTCGTCATCGGGCCGTTCATCAACAACAACGCTTGCGGGATTCCCGCCGCGTAGTCGTCAGGCCGGTTGCCGATTGCCTCGGACAATCTGGCCAACATCTGCAGCCGCCGCCCGTTGTGCCGGGCCGACATCTCGTTGATCCGACCGACCGGCAACAACAATGCTCGTTCCAGTGAAAAAAAGACTTGTTCGGGTGCCAGTACTTTCAGCGGTCGGTCGACGGAGTTGGCGGCAAGCTGATATGCCCTGCTCTTCAAGATCCCAGCAACCAATGAACGGAGCGCGTAACCGCCTTCGCGGAATTGCACCGCCAGGCCGTCCAGCATCTCCCGCTCCTGTTCGGTGGCGGTGTCCAAATCGTTCGCGGCAACAAAGATTCCTCGACCCACCAGTTGCTCCCAAACGCGATTGACGGCCGACGAAGCGAATTGCGGGTTGTCATCGGCGGTCAGCCAGTCGGCAAAAGCTTCCGGGTCACGCTGTCCCGACTCGGCCGGTGTCTTTGCCCACAGTGTTTTCGCGTCGTACGATTTCCCCTCGTGCGAAATCGAACCGTTGCCGCTCCCTTCCACGCCGCCGGAGTAATAGGCCGCCATTCCCCAGAAATCTTCCTTCTTCCAGTTCGTGAATGGATGATCGTGACATTGGGCGCAGCTGATGCGAACACCCAGCAATCCGCGCGACACCTGCGTCACGTAAGCTTCCGGAGATCCGCCGGAAGCTTCGTAGAGGGCACGGCCGCCGGGATTTCCCGATGGGGTCACCAGGTCACGACTGACCTGGTCAAACGGAATGTCTTCCGAAAACTGGTTCGCCAACCACGATTCCATTTGCATCGCCGGTGGAGCATTGACCAGGGCGGGCGGCAAAAGATTGCGGCGCCAAATCCGGGCCCAATGTTCCGCCGTCGTCGTCAGCGTTTCGTCAGCGTACTTGTCGGTGGGATAGAGCAGCTTTTCGACTAGCCAGTCGCGTCGCTTCTGTTCGTCCACCGCCAGGTAATCACGAGTCTCTGAAACACCCGGAATCCTCCCCAATACATCCAGGTAGACTCGGCGGGCGTAGGTCAGGTCGTCACACGGCTCGACCGACTCCGTCTTCTCGTCCAGTTGATCGTCCAGCCATTTGGCGATCGCCACGCCCGGCGAATACTCGTCGCCGTTGGTGGTCAATGCCCCCCCAAACATGCTGAAAAGGAAAGCAGCTGCGATTACCGTCGAAACTGAAAAACGGAACATCACTCAACCTTTCTGAGTGCGACAATCCGACACTATGTAACGATGCCCACCAACGTACAGACAACGCGTCTTAATTGTCAACGAGATTTTCGCCCGATCTCAAAATTCTTTTCAGATTCCTTGATTTTCAGTTTTTTCCCAATCGAAGCGGGGGCCGGAGTCGTTGGATAGGGCGAAACCGTTCCAATGCGGCCACCGAGCTGTGTGACAATGACGTGGCACCAGCCACATGACGCCACTGCCCGCCAGACGAGGTCATTGATGATGGAAATCCTGTCGAAGCAATTCCTGGTCCCTGCGATGGTCGTTGCGGCTGTCTTGGTCCAGCTGCCGATACCGGCAAGCGGCCAGCAGTCGGAGGCGGAGGAGGCAAGGATGGAGCTGATGGTTTCACGAGCGCTTGGCATTCGCTTTTTTTCTTCTCATCCCGGTTTTCCAACATCGCTGCAATCGAAGCCTCTTTTTCGATACGACGATGTACCGCGCGGATACGTTGACGGAGCGGTTTGGCGGCTGGGGAAACAGGGACGGCCGCTGGCCATCATCACCACTGAGCTGCATCCGGACTATTTGGGCGGCGGTCCAAGAATCGTCTATGACTTCCTGTCGCTTTCATCCCATCCGTTTACAGCCAAAAGTGAAGACGCCGCTTGGACTCCGTCGGAATCGGCGGTCACGATGAAACCGCTTCGAATCGCCGACCGGTCTACTGAAGGTCTTGCACATTCTTTCGACCGGCCAGCGCAGACTCCGTCGAAGCGTCTGTTTCAAATGAAACGGATCATGCAGCGTTTCACCGCCAACCAGGTTGTTTCCGAAGAATCACCGGAAGAGAAAAAGCTGAGCCTACGTTTGTTGCCGCGCCCGATTGAGCGCTATCGGGATCCGGAAAACAAGAATTCCGACGGAGCGGTTTTTCTGTTTGTCGCTGGTCGCATGCCAGGCGTGATTGTATTTTTGGAAACGGATGGATCGAAGTGGCGATACGGCGTCGGCCGATTGTCGGCGCCAAGCACGCTGGTGGTTTCCATCGACGGCGCGGAAGTTTGGAAGGTGCCGCCGAATTTCGGTACCTGGTCTCAACCGTACAACGCCAGCAACTCATCGGCGATCATTCCGGGATATGATTGAACCATCGACGACTTCTCCGAAGTCGCATCGTAGCCAGCTTGGAGAATTGGCCGGTTTTCGCCGACTTGGGGACAAGTCGGCCTACGGGAATTCATCCTGTCGGTTGTTGACACGCTAGCGCGGTCCCGCCGGAAAATTGTGCTGCCCGCAACAGGCCGCATCCCGAAAAGGATTGGCTTAGCTGTTTCAGTTCTTCGACCGAGTCGACAACACCGACTCCCATCGATTCGACCGTTTCTCGATCGAGCCGGCTGTGAATCAACAGGCGATGTTCGGCAGTGACCGATGCCAGTGCCTTGGCAACTCCCACCTCTTCCTCCCAAGGTGGGAACTCGGCGTCTTGGGTGGGTTGAAATGGCGGCGGGTCGGCCATGTCGCCTAGGTTTGCCAAGTGGTTTTGAGGTGGGCGATCGATGTTGGTCCACAGGACAATCGTGCCGTCCTGGCCGGCGTATCGGGTGGCCGACAACACAGCGCGGGCGGCGTTGGTCCAGCTCTGTTGTTGCCAGTCGCCATCGAGTGATGCGATGACCAACGGCGCCGGCGGCGGAAACTCATCGGGTTGGCGCCGGGTCGGAGTCAGTTGCTTTCCGATTGCTTCCAGAGTTCCCGCGGTCACTTGGGCGGCGCTTCCTGCCACGCTGGCACGGACGCTTAGCAGCAAATGAACGCCCAGCAGCCAAGGAATGTCAGGCAGCATGGCAGCCGGTTCGGATTGAAAAAAAGCATCGCGATGACGGATGCGGGTTGCCGAATCGGCTAACGCCGGAAAAACACCGGTCAAGTCTTGTTGGCTGGGCTTGTCCAGTGGCCTGGCGGACATGATCGGCAACACCAGGTCGGCGTCGACCAAGCGCCGGTTCAAATAAATCGGATCGGCCGCGTCATCGGCCGCCAGGTAACGCAGTGACGCTCGCTCGGTCGGGTCATGACGCGTTACGTTCGCCAAGCTACCGACTTCCGCCACCACGGCTTTGGCGGTTACCTCGCTCGCTTCGTCCCACAACACGATGTCGATCGCACCGGCGTCGGTATCGCCGATCGCGGCGATCACTCCTTGCAGTACGTCAACGAGTTGAGGCACGTTGGGGTCGACCGCAAGCGCGATGCGATCTCCCGGAACAATCGCTGCTTCGAGAGGCGGAAAGTCAAGCGGCGCGTGAAGTGATTGGATGGTCTGCCGACAAACATCGGCGCAACCGCCTGCCGGGACCGTTTCGTATTCCCATACTCTTTCGGCGGCCAACGATCGTATCAACTCGTGAAACATAACAGTCTGTCGGGTGGCGTTGTGACGAAAGACTCCGTTTTAGTAGCCTGAGACGCAAAGCAGAAGGCAGGCTCTTTTTTGGGGTGTCTGCTGGCCCATCTAAACCACGGTTGATTCGCCACATGATTGCCCGTTTTGCCGCGAAATGTGGATTGACGTTGCTAGCGGTGGTGTGCCTCGTCGGATGTGGAAGCGAGACGCAACCCGACCACCGGTTGGATTCATCCGATCTTCGCGCCGCTTCTTTTCGCGACCTCGCCGCCGATCAATTCCTGGCCGCCGTTTTCACACGATACCGCAACGCGTCTCAGTATCATGACTCGGCCGTGGTGCGGCTGAGCTACGAATCGGAGGGGCGGTTGATTCGCCAGATGGCACCCCTTTCCGTCTGGTTCCACCGAGATCGTTTGTACGTCAAGTCGTACGACGTGCGACTTTGGTCGGCCCAAAACTCACTCACCGCCTGGATTGCCGATCCGACCACCCGGAAGTTTGATTCTCAGGTGCTGAAGACGACCGGGCAACCGGATGCAAGTGTTGCACGTTCGTTGGACCGGCCCAATCTACAGACGTTGTTCGCCGATCCGATTCTGGCGCAGCGGTTGGGCGCGGGACTGGCAGGGCCGCCGCCGCAACTGGAATGGCTGTTTGCGGCCGAACCGATGAAGCATTTGTTTGCGGCGGAGAATCGATTCGAGTACGGTCCGTCGCCTGTCGACAGTGATCATGCCGATGTTTTGGTGCATGTCTTCGCAGCGGGAGATCGCTACCGGTTTTGGATCGATCGCCAGCAGGGATTGATTCGCCGAGTCGATTTGCCGCCAGCGCAGGATCCGGCTACCGGACAAACGATCACGTTGAGTCTCGATTTGGCGGCAGCCAGCTTCACTGCTCCTGATGATCCGCAGTTGGATCCGTTGCCGGAGTCTCCTCGGTATGTTCGCAAGTTCGTTCCTTTGCCACCGGAAAAACCGCCGCAAGTGTTGGGAACGCGGTCGGGTCGTTTTCGTTTGACGGCGACCGATTCGAGTTTCACGCTGACCCAGCGAGGTTCCGACCGAAACGTCACCCTGCTGCTGCGCTGTAGCGGTGACCCACACTCGATCGCTGCGACAGCGGTGCTGCAAGAATGGGTGGTGAACATGCCACAAGCGGTGCGAAACCAGGTCCGAGCGGCGATTGTGGTCGACGATCCACGGTCGATTCCTCGCCGTTTGAATTTGCCCGCGATCGTCGATCGTGATGGCGTTCT
The DNA here is from genome assembly GCA_965222745.1 of Rubripirellula sp. GTDB lineage: Bacteria > Planctomycetota > Planctomycetia > Pirellulales > Pirellulaceae > CBDCUW01. The sequence continues at coordinate 1,640,240 of CBDCUW010000005.1, read as the reverse complement.
GAGGTCCGGTTTTCAGATGACACCCGGATCACTCGTTTTGCTGCAATCCGACGGCAAGGTTGCATGGGCACAGCCGCGGTTGGATCCCGGCGACCTGGTGACGCTGGGGGCATTGCTGGGCGATGTCCTGGCGGGAGTCGACGTGCCGCGAAGGCTGCGCGATCAATGGAACGCGAACTTTGACGCTTACAGGGCCAGCTTGATCAAGCAGCAGATTCGGCCGAAATGATCTTGCTTTGCCGGCCGTGCTATCGCGACAATCCGCCGCCGCGTTCCCCCCAAAATGTTTGATCTCCCATGCTTGCTGGCGACCCATCCAATATTCCCAATCCATTTTCGGCTCAAGCTCGGTCCAAACCGCCGGCCAAGCGCCTTGCCTGGACCAAGGCGTGGAAAACACTGGTGCTGGTTGCTGTCGGCCTGTCGGTCACGGTGGTCATTGGCAGCCAAAACCGCAGATGGCTCGTCTTTCGGTTGACTGAAGGTTTCGAGAGTTGCACGCCAGTTGAAAAGAGACAACGGCTGCTGCAGATTTCCGAGCTGGGCGCCGCCGGCATTCCATCGGTCGTTCGGGCGATGAATGATGACGACATCGATGTTGCCCGTACCGCCTACGATTTACTGCGACACAGTCAAAGTGAGTGGACGACGCTGAAACGAAAGGATACCTGTCGCCACCAAGAGATCTTGATCGATTCGCTTCAAGAAATCGCCGTTCATCTTCCGGATGATCGTACCGGTTGGGCCAGCGGTTTGTTGCATCCTGTGATTCTGGATTGCGTCAACCAGAGCGACGAAACGTCCCGCCAGCTGTACAACCGCGCCAACCAAACATTGGAAATGCTGGCGTTGTCCGAGCGCCCGGGTCCGAGCGTGCTGAGCCACCAGCCGCTTGAACCGTTGATTCCCCAGCGGTTGAGCGTCCCGGCTCGTCCTCTGCCGGTGGCGGCTTCCCAGCCAGCCGATTCGTGGACCGATTGGCCGCCAAGTGCTCAGCCGATTGCGATCGGCGTGGCCTCGCCACAACCTGCCGAGCTGACTTCAGAGCAGCCGACGGAGGCTGTCAGCCAATCGCCTTCGGTGTACCGCTCTTCCTCGATGCAGCTTCGGCCGCTGCCGCCCGATGAGGCGGTGGTGCTGCGCGAGCTCTCACCGTCGGAGACAGCACTTCGCCACGAGACGTCGTATCAACCGCCGCCAGCGGAGATTCGCCCAGTGGCCAACCTGGTCGATTCGCCGATGGAGACGCTGGATGATCGATCGGTCATGCAGTGGCTGGGCAGCCCCCACTTAGCACTTCGCGAAAAAGCGAAGTTGGAATTGATTCGCCGCGGCTACACCGGTTCGCAAATCACTGTCGCCACCCGGCTGGCAAGTGATGATGTTCGCGTGCGCATGGAACTGGTCGACGTGATTGCCCGCGACGGCACGATCGATCCTCGTCCCTGGTTGGTGATGTTGCTGGATGATGAAAGTCGCGATGTTCAACTCCGCGCGATCTCGGTGTTGGCGACTATGAACGATCCAGCGGTGAACCAGGAGTTGAGGATGCGCCTGGTCGATCAAACCGATCCGATCATCGCCGCAAGGTTGCGCCGAGTGTTGAATTTGCGCTGATTGTTCGTCAGTCAGTGCTCCGAACGGACTTGGGGAATCAATTGCGCTTGCCGACTTGGGACAAGTCGGCCTACGGGGGCGCTATTCAGATAGTCCTCGGCGAGATTTCAGGCGTACCACCATGGCAATCGTGGAGACGACCAGCAATGAAGCGCTGAAGATGAAATAGCCGGCGACGATCTTCATGTTGCCAGCGTTGGCGGGCAGTTCGTCGTACTCGCGTTTGAGTTGTTCATCCAAGGGGATAGCAAAGACCGCTGAAAAGGGACTGGTGATTCCCAGCCATTCGCTTCGGGCAACCTGCGCCGCGTCAAAATCCAAAATGGTCAACAGCGAAACGATTGCCGGCGGCGCAACGTACAACAGCAACAGCACCACGTAGGTGCTCAGGAGTGCGATCGAGGTTTTTCTCTGAAACAGCGAGCAAACCAGTGCAACCACGGAGTTGACCAGGCAGACCATCAATACGACGGCAAAGAACAACAGCACCGCTTCCCAGTTGGTCCAGAAGCGATTGTTCAACGCCGTTCCCAACAGCAGCGGCCACAGCAGAAAAGCGGTCAACACGGCGGAGATCCGAAAGCCGACAATGAACTTACCGGAAAGAATTTGCCACGGTGTGAGCGTCGTGGTCAGCAGCAAATCGAGTGTCTGTCGTTCCCGTTCGCTGGTCATGCTGCCCGCCAGAAAGACTGGTCCAACCAACATGTTGAAGACGATCACGTAAACCGAAAACCATGCCGCTCGTTCGATTTGCCAAAACAGAAACACGCCCATCAGCGGGATCGCCAGCAACATGCTGATCTGAATCACCAACCGCAGCATCAGTGTGCCCTGAGAAAAGATCTCGCTGTGGATCTCCTTGTCGTAAACGGGATTGGCGCCGTCGGCCATCAATTCCTGTTTCTTGGGCGGCGCGAAAAGCCGATCGGGAAATTGATCGGGTTGAATCACCAGACCGACCGCTTCCTCGGCCTCCTTCTCCAGGTCGATCACTTCTTTTCCTTCGCTGCCCACATCGGGTGGGTACAACATGCGGCCCGCTGAGGCGGCGCACATCAAGATCACTGCCGAAAGGACGAAGGCGGGAATCACCAACACCGACAGCTTCAACCGCAGCAGCCCGTCCCCTTCCATCGCTCGCCAAAACATCACCGCCACGATGACCAACGGCAAGATCACCAGGTAGCTGACGACCAGCGAACTGCTGGTCCGAGAAAAGTAGCTGCTGCAAAAGACACCAATCGCGCCGAACAGAATCACCGATACGATCAGCCCCAGATAAGCTGCCAGCACTTCATAAACACTCACACCGCCCAGCGGCAGGCAGAGCACGATGATTGGCAACGAAGCCAGGATCAGCATCCCCAAGTGGGTCAGCGACGCGACCATCTTTCCCAGCACAATCGCACCGGGACGCAGTGGGCTGGCCAGCAGCATCTCGTAGGTCTTGCGTTCTTTTTCGCCAGTGATCGCGCCAGCCGCAAAGCTGGGTGCCATTAGCGATGCGATCACATATTGGCCCAGAAAAAACAGGTTGACCAGTTTCCGCGCCGACGGCGGATTAGTCGTCAGGTCCAACCGTTCATCGCTGGGCCAGGCCACCAAGACAACCGCCGCCAACAACAATTGATAGATCGCCAGCAACAGGAATGCGCGGTTGGTCCGCAAGTTGACCACCAACTCTCGTTGCAGAACGGGGTTCTCCAGGACGTACATGGCTGCTTCGTGGAACGCGGCATTAGCTGAAAAGTGGCGTCTTCGACCGCTCGCCCGGCCTTTCGACAACGTACTGCGGAACAGCGTAACCGGGAAGTGACGCTCGGACCTGCTGCATCAATCGCCGCCCCTGGGAGACGGGGACTTCAAAGTGGGCCGCGCCGGCGACTCGGTCCAACTGGTGCAGGTAATAAGGCATGATGCGATTGTCTACGAGCCGGCGGCACAGTTGGATCATCGTTTCCGCATCATCGTTGACTCCTCGCAGCAAAACCGCCTGGTTCAGCAGCGGAATTCCCTTGTCGACCAGCAAGCTCAGCCGCCGCATCACCATCTCGTCCAGCTCATGCGGATGGTTGGCATGAACCACCACCCAGACGGCCAACCGGCTGGCGGCTAGCCGGCTGGCAAGCACTTCGGTCACACGTTGCGGAATGACGATCGGCATTCGCGTGTGGATTCGCAACCTTTGCACGTGCCCGATTGCCTCGATCGCCTCGATCAGTCGAAACAAAGTCTCATCCACCAGCGTCAACGGATCACCGCCGCTTAACAACACTTCGTCGATCTCTTCGTGGCCGGCGATGTAGTCGATCGCCGCTCGCCAGTTTTCGCCTGGCGGTTGGCCTTGCGAAGATTGAGCCTGGTAGGGAAATTCTCGCCGAAAACAATATCGACAATGCACTCCGCAGGCACCGGTGGCGATCACCAGCGCGCGGCGGTCGTACTTCTGCAGCAGACGATCAGCGACGATCGAATCGAGGTCGCCCACCGGGTCGGCGCGAAAGCCGTCCTGGTGAATCGATTCGTCGCCGCTGGGCAGAACTTGCCGGAGCAACGGATCGTTTTCGTCACCGGGACGAATTCGCCGCAGGAATTCCAGCGGCACGAATGTGGGAAACGACACCGCAGCGGCCGCGTTTGGTTCTGCTGGCAGCCCCAACATCCTGCGCAGCTGTGACGAACTGCGAATCGCCCGCTTCATGGCGGTCTGCCAATCAACCTCCGGTGGATCCGGCTGTTGGAGACTGGCCTGACCAAGATCGGATGCGGTCGCTAGAATCTCCCCCGGTTCCTCCGGCGAACCGCTGCCCAGCGTCTGTATCAACGATCACTCCCGGTTGTGTGTGCGGACATCGTTCGAATCACCTGCGTTCATCAACTCGAATCACGGAGCCATTCCTGCATGGCTACTTATAACACAAGCGACTTCCGAAAAGGACTGAAGGTCGAAATTGACGGCGAACCTTACTTGATGGTCGACATGCAATTCGTCAAACCTGGCAAGGGAAACGCCTTTTACAAGTGCAAATTGAAGAATCTGGTCCGCGGCACAACGCTCGATCGTACCTACAAGGGAGGCGATTCGCTGCAATCGGCCGACGTGGAAACGACCGACGTGTCGTTCCTGTACCGGCAGGGCGAGGACTACGTTTTCATGCACCAAACGTCGTTCGAGCAGTACGAGGTCAGCGGTGCTGTCGGCGGCGATATCTGGAAATACCTCAAGGACGGCATGGTCTGCACGATGACGCTTTACAACGGCAACGCGATCATCGTGGAAGCTCCTAACCAGGTGGAATTGGAAGTCGTCGACTGTGCGCCGGGCGCCAAGGGGGATACCGCCACCAACGTCACCAAGCCTGCCAAAGTCGAAACCGGCGCCGAATTTATCGTTCCCGGATTCATCAAAATCGGCAACGTGATTAAGGTAGATACGCGAACCGGCGAATACGTCGAACGTGTCAGTAACTAGAGCGGTTTAGCATCCTTTCCGACTGCGATTTACGCCAGCCTATGAATTGAACTCCCTTTTGAGTTTCTACCGGTCTCCATGGTCAACACTCTCTTCCTACCCGAACTGCGCGAGATGTTGGCCGAAACCAATGAGGCCGAGCTGAGGGAGTTCTGCATCGCGCTGAATGCCGGGCGTACCGCCGAGTTCATGGAGGGGCTGACCGACGAAGAGGCCTGGCAGGTGCTGCAGTTTGCCGAGCCCGATCGGCGCGCGGAAATCTTTGGTTACTTCGAGGAAGAACGCCAGCTGGCGATGCTCGAAATACACGAGCCGTCGCAGGTCGCCCAGCTGGTAGAAGAGCTTGCCTCGGACGACCGTGTCGACTTGCTGCAGGACCTGCCCGATCAACGTGTCGATCAGATCTTGCCGTTGCTGCCGGTCGAAGATCGACGCGACATTCAACGCCTGCAGTCCTATCCGGAAGAAACCGCCGGCGCCCTGATGACCACCGAGGTGGCGAAACTGGGCGAAAAGCTGACCGCTCACGACGCACTGGAAGAACTGGGGCGACAGGCGAGCGAATTGGAGACGATCTATTATCTGTACGTGGTGGATGAGGACGACTTGCTGCGAGGGATCGTCTCCACCCGACAACTCGTTTCCTCCCTTGGACATCCCAACCGAACACTCGGCGAGATGATGGAAACCGATGTGGTCGTCGCGCTGGCGACCGAGGACCAAGAGTCGGTTGCGGAAAAGGTGGAACGATACAACCTGCTGGCGATTCCGGTCGTCGACACGGGTCGCAGATTGTTGGGCATCATCACTCACGACGACGTGATTGACGTGGTGCGCGAAGAATTGGCCGAAGACGCGCAACGAATCGCTGCCGTCGCTCCGCTGGAAGACGATTTTTTGCGGATCGGACTGCTGACACTCTCGTGGAAACGCGGATTGTGGCTGACGATCCTGTTCGGTGCCGCCCTGCTGACCGCGCTGGCGCTGTGGAACTACGACCAGGAACTTCACGAGGTGCAGTGGCTGGTCTGGTTCATCCCGCTGATCATCAGCGCAGGTGGAAATTCGGGCAGCCAATCGGCGACGTTGGTGATCACCGCCATGACCAGCGGAGAAGTCAAGATACGCGATTGGCCCAAAGTGATGCGCCGTGAAGTCGTCGTCTCACTGGTGCTGGGCGCAGTGCTGGGGCTGTTTGGATACATCGTCGCTTGCTTCATCGGTCCCGGTGTTTACGAAGCAACCGTGATCCCGCTGACGCTGATGTCGGTGATCGTCTGCGGATGCCTTTGTGGCGGCGCCCTGCCGATCATCTTCAAGCGACTCGGTCTGGACCCGGCGATGATGAGCAATCCGTTTGTGGCGGGAATCGTCGACATCCTGGGCATCGTGATCTACATCAACATCGCCCGATTGGTTCTCAGTTAGATCGGCCACCTCGTAGCGGAAGTCGCCAAGACTTTCGGCAATTTGGTGGTTGCTGTTTCTATTCGTACTCTTGCTCGTACTCGTACTCGTACTCTTGCTCGCTGCATTTGGTGGCGAGTAGGAGTACGAGTACGAGCGAAAAGCGGTCTCACCTCAACGTTCCGCGCAGCGGGTACTGCGTTGGCGCAGTTGCTCGGTAGGCTGTTGGCGCGACGGCTTGGGGCGGTGTGCCGACGACCTGGGGAGCACCCGAAAGGGTTGTCAGGTCGACTACTTTCGACGCCGATTGCGGCATGACAAACAGGTTGGGGTCGGAGCTAAGCAACTGGTTCACGGCATACCTTCCCACCTCGATGTGCATCGAAATGGGCGGTCCCGCTGCCGGCGAAAGGGTGAGATCGACCTGGTGCGGCAACGCACATTGCGGCTGCGGGTAGTAAACGTGACTGGACGCCCGGCTCTGTGCAATCAATGCGCCGCTGGGTGAGTACAGCAGCTGATCGGTGACGTAGCCCGCTTGTGGTTCGATGAAACAGACTCTCTGGTAGACCCCGTCGGGCATCGCCATGGTACTGCGAATCTCCAGCTTGCCGTCTTGGCGCTGCACCGGTCCGGCGACCACGTTTGCCGGATCGATATGCACCAATCCCAGCGCGTCCATGATCCACGTCGGGTCGACGGGCAATACGGCGCGATGAAGTTGTTGTTGGTACTGGTCGTGATGAGCATAGTAAAGCGTTTTGCTGACTCCTTCGGGCACCTCTAACCAAAACAGCTGGTCGTTGCTTCCCATGTCGACGCCGATGCCGGGAACCAGTGAGATACCGGCTCGCAGGCGAAAGTGTTTGTCGCGCTGGATGTGCAAAGTCGAACTGCTCAGTTTCGGTGCCCCCTGCATGTCGACGGTCACACTGTTGCTGGAAAGCTGCGAGATCCCGTCGGTTCGATTGACCACCGCCGCGACCTCTTCCAACGTCGGCGCGGATTGGAGCACGACGGGCGGCGGCGGAAACGGCAGCGGCGTCTCCCGACGGGCGCACGTTGCTCCTCCCGATACAAAGCAAACGAATAAGATTCCGATCCAAGCGAGCATTCGCATCCGTGCGTTTCTCCTCGGCCGACCCGCAGGCCCCGCTATTGCTCTTCCGCTTCGCAATAAAGCAATTCGTTCAATTCATTCTTCAGTACTTCTGCTTCGCTACGGCTGATGGCGCAGGCTGGCACGTCCACGAGCGAACCATCGGCAACCACTTCGACCCGCATCACGTCGGCCTGTTCCTCATCGCTCGAATCGGATTCCACCTTCACGGGTCGAACGATCCGACGTCGCATCAACATCAATGCCAACAGGTAGCGACTCTTTGCTCTTTCGGGGAAGCCGGCCATTTGCCGCAGCAGGTCGACCAGTACTTCCGGCGGCGCCAGTACCATCTTCTTTTCATCCGACGTCGGCATGCGGCTTTTCCACCAGCCGATCGTTCCCTCGGGCGGCCCCTGCCAGCTCTCCGCCGAAAAGTCTTGTCGCAGGTACTCCTCGCCCGATTCCAGCACCACCGAGTAGTACCATTCACCATCGCGCAGCGGTCGCTGCTGCGTATGGCATTGCCGCGAACACCGACTGACCTTGTATTCCCCAAGCATGAAACATCCGCGTGAAACGTGGCAAACCGGCCGACGATGGTGACGTTAGCAAATCGACACCACGCCCCGATAGGTCGAGTCTAACTTAGTTTTGCCCATTGTGGCGCGGCGGTCCCCGTCGTCAGTCGCGACCGGGACGGCCGAGCTACGAATTGCTATTGGGCGTTGAAAAATCTTGCCGAACTGCCGCCCTGGCCGATCGGAACGGAAACGTTCGATTGGCATTTTGGGCATCGTCCCGTGTACGCGGTCATCGCATCATTGCGATAGATGCGGCCATAAGTGCGACAGCATTTGAAGCGAATCCCCAGAAAAGGACGCGGCGCTTTCTTGTCCGCATCGTTCTGCTTGTCTATCGGATCACTGCATGCATCGAACTGAGAAGAGGAGGGATCCAACATGGGCCGACAGGCGGTTGTGGGAGTCTGATTGGCGGAGTTCGCTGATATACCATCTGCCGCCCCGTTGGGATCAACCCATGTTTTAGCGGAAAGGAAATTCGTCCCCCGAAAGGGTGCCGTTTTGGTCGGTGTCCAGGCGATGGAAATAGAGCCGACGTTGAAGGTGAAACGCTTCGTAGTCATTGAACTGGAACTCGTCGAACGACAGACGCCCATCCTGGTTTTGATCTTGCGGCAACGTCTCCCACGAATAGTTGAAGTTGCCGTGCATCGAAAGGCGGTACTCCTGTAGGGAAAGCCTGTCATCGCCGTCGTCGTCGAATCCGGAAAAAGTTGATTCGACCAGATGCCGGCGGTCCTGGTCCGACGCCGACTGGAGTTCCTGCCGATCGAGCGAAGCGTCCCAATTGGTGTCGGCTCTGCGAAACCAGGCAACTGGGTCGCGATAGTTGGGACCATCTTCATGCACGAAGTCCAGCACCGAGATCCGCCCGTCGGCATCGTGATCGTGAGCAGAAAAGGTGGAATCGTCGTCAGATTTTGCCGCGAATTCCGCTCCGCTGATCGAGCCGTTGCGGTTCTGGTCAAGCTCCAGGAATCGGGCAAAGTTGGCGACCCGGCCTGTTTGCCGCCGCAACAGCGGCCGGTACCAGCGAATCCCAAGCTGTTGCTGCAAGAACTGCCGCGCCTCGGTGCGGCTGACCAGGTTGTCGCTGTTGGGGTCGGCTTGCTGAAGGACTCGCCCGGAGATGGAGGAGGTTCCGTCGGGCGAGATCGACTTCAAGAAATTGGTGACAAACCGCCGGCTGTTGACCAGTTCGGTGGGTCGCAAGTTCCAGTGATCGTGAGACTCGTCGATCGCCTCGAGCGCGTTTTGAACCAACGCGTTAAACGGATCGGCAATGGCGCCTCGTGGGACCGAGGCAACGAAAGCGGCGGCGGCATTGAACTCCACCATCGTGTGTGATGCGTCGTCGTCGAGGTCAAACAGGCGAAAATCGCGACGTAGAATTTCTTGTTCACCGGAGTGTTGAAGAAACTCGCCCAACGTTAACCTTCCATCGTCACTGGTGTCCAGACGATCGAACAGCACCCGGACACTTGGGCTGGCTTGGGACACGGGATCGTCGGCCGATGCTTGCGGAGAGAAAACGATCGCCGTCAGAGCGATCGCCAGCGCGACCACGATGTTTGCTGTCAGGTCAGTCACACGCATACAGCCAGTTCGACGTAAACTTACGAGTTGGATTCCTCGGCTCGTTGCATCGCTTCGAGCGCCATTTTCAATTGGCGCCTCGCCCGGCTCAAACGACTACGGACCGTTCCGATGGAGATCTCCAGGATCTCGGCGATGTCTTCGTAGGAGTGTTCTTCCATCTCGCGCAGGACCAGGATCGAACGATGTTCGTCGGTCAGGGTCCGCATCGCCTGGCGAACCATCTTCACTCGTTCTTGCCGAAGCATCGGTTCGTCCACGGCGTCGGCCGTGTCGGAAACTTCCAGACCGTTGTTTTCGCGACAGAAGTCCAGCGAAACGCGAGCCCGTTTGCGACGACGGCGGGTGAGCGCGCTGTTGAAGGCGATTCGATACAGCCAGGTGAAAAATTGGCTGTTTCGTTGAAAGGTGTGAAGTTTGACAAAGACGCGAATGAACGCTTCCTGAACCACCTCCTCCGCTTCGTCCGGGGATCCAGTGACCTGCAGCATCGATGCGAACAGCCGTTCCTGATTCAATTCGATCAGTCGAGTGAACGCGGAGCGGTCACCCTCGATAGCCCGATCGATCAGTTGAGACTCTTCATCCACACCACGGTCTTCCGCAAATGTTTCCTGCTTCGGCCAGCTAACAGTTTATCACCCAGTCGACAAAAAAACCGCGACCCCTGGTGAATCGAATCGCCGGCAAGCGGTTCGGTCCCCGTGGGTCGCGGATTATCGGCAAAAAACGGTTCGTTTCCTGCGAGTGGGCGCCGCTTGGCGCCAACCGCCGATCACTCTTTTTTGTCGGTTGACCCGGCGTGCGAAACGACGACCCGGCGCGATCCAGCCTTGGCCGCTTTCGGCAGCGTGATCGTCAAGACGCCGTGTTCATAGTCCGCGACAATCGCCTCGCGGTCAACGGTTTTGGGCAGCTGAACAGCACGACGGAATTCACCGAAAGCCCGCTCGACGCGGCGTTTGCCGTCGGCAGAGTCCTCTTTGGAATCGTGGCGGACGCCATGGATGATCAACCGATCGTCTTCGATGTCGACATGCACGTCTTCCGGTTTGACGCCGGGCAAATCAAGCGAAAACTCATACTTGTCGTCGGTTTCTTCGATGTCCATTCGCGGTGCGAAATTAACGCTCGGCGCATCGGTCTCTTCGCCAAAGATCGACTCGACCAGCGTGTTCATGTCGGTCGCCAAGTCATTGATCAAACGCCCGGTCGAAGGTGGAAAAACCATTCTCATTGTCATGTTCCTTATAGATGGAAGCTGATCACCCGTTGCTGCTGGGGCCAGCCGCATCGCGATCAAACGAGACGGACAAAGCCGGACGGCAACGGTCAGCCGTTGTTGTGGTTCTGGGTCACAGTGGGGAACAACCGCGGTTTGTTCCGATCATTCTTGGCTGCCAAAATGACAGCCGCGAGTGATTGTTTATCAATAACGCAAACCGGATGCCAAAGAGGAGCGAAGGGCCCGCTAGTTCAATTCGCCTTCGCCGTGGCTTCCACTGAGATGCCGTTGCAGGTAGGTCGCCCGTTCGACGTTCCGGTCGGACGAACCGAGCAATCGGCCGTGCAGCTTTTGCAGGTGTGCCGGTTGAGTGTGAATGAAGAGTTTATTGATCGTTCCCACCGGCACATCTTCGATCAGCCCCAGGTTCACTCCCATCCGAACTTTGGACAGGTAGTGCATCGTTTCTTCACTGCTGATTTTTTTTGCCGTGCTCAGGATACCGAGGGCGCGGCTGACGTCGTCGTGAAGATCCTTGTGGCTTTGGTCGATCAGAAAGTCTCTGGCTTTCCGTTCGTATTCGATGATTCGCGGCACCACGTCATCACCGACCAGTCCGACCAATTCCTCCTCACTGTGGCCGAGTGTGATTTGGTTGCTGACCTGGTAGAAGTCACCGGTGTACTGAGAGCCTTCGCCATAGAGGCCGCGCACTGTGACGTTGATCCGCTGCATGCTGCGAAAAACCTTTTCGATCTGCCGCGTGATGACCAGAGCCGGCAGGTGCAACATCACGCTGACCCGTAGCCCCGTGCCGACGTTGGTCGGACAGGCGGTCAGGTAGCCGTATTTGGGGTGAAAAGCGTACCAGATGGTGCTTTCCAGCTTGTCGTCCAACGCGTCGATGCGTTGCCAGGCCGACCGCAGATCGAGTCCGCTGTGCATCACCTGGATTCGCAGATGATCCTCCTCGTTGATCATCACGCTGTATTGTTCACCGGGATCGACGGCAACGGCCCGCGACCCGTCGGCGTCGGCGATTTCGCGGCTGATCAGCTGTCGTTCGACCAAAAACTGGCGATCGATTTCGGAGAGCTGTTCGATGTCGATGTAGCGGATGTCTTCCCAATCGTCGATCGCATCCATCCGGGCGCGAACGGTGCGTTCGATACTGATGCGATCTTCGTCGCTGCAGCGGCGAATGAAGGGAAAGTCGGCCAGATTTCGAGCCAGGCGAATCCGGCTACTGATCACGATGTCGGACTCCGGACCGGTACCGCGCAGCCATTCACCGGAATTCCGAGCCAATTCGTTAAAATCAGATTCGCGTTTCACGCCTACTGCTCTCCGTCACTGGAAGACGGAATGTTTCCGCCCTCGGTTTCGATCCGCTTGAGTTCGTCGCGAATCTCCGATGCCCGCTCGTAATCTTCTCGCTCCACCGCCTCTTCCATCTCGCGGCGCAGCTGAATCATTTGAGCTTGCGAGTCCGCCGAGGCGGCGGCGCGGCGGGGATGCTTTCCGCGGTGTTGGACCGCATCGTGGATGTTGGTCAATAGCGGCTGCAAGTCAGACTCGAAATGGGTGTAATCGTAAGGGCAACCAAGCCGGCCGGTGTTGCGAAATTCAAAGAAGCTGATCCCACAAACTGGACACTCCTTCTGGTCCAACTCGGCAAGCTCCTGTTTGGTTTGTCCCAGGTGCAGCTGTTTTGCCAACACTCCGGTGATCGACGCCGTGGGCGCGGAAGCCTCCTTCTGCAGGTGAACCCGAGCATGCTCCTCACAGAGGTGCATGACCTGAGGCCCGGATGGTTCGGTCAACTCCGTGATGTGGAAGGTTGCCGGCTTTTCGCAGTATTGGCATTTCATTGATCGTTCCCAGTTTTCTGCCAAATTCGAATGCCAGCCGGGATGATCGCTTTCCCATTTTGGGCCGCGATTCAAACGCCGGCATCGCGCCCGAGTGGATGCGGTATCCAAGCGGAAGTTCGTATCCTAGCCGAACCCTATCCCCGGTCCGAACCAGCGCCCCGTCTCCAGTGCCCTAATCTTATATTTCAACGACAAGGCGGGCCCTCGCAACTGGATTCTATCGCTGCACCTTACAGTGTCAACGCGAGCAGCCATCGTGGCACTTGGCCTGCGTGAAGGCGAATCGGTGGGTTGATGGGCCCTACACCTTGCGGCGATTTCCGTTGAAACTAACGAATCGACCCTGATCTCGGATGCTGCTGCTGCCGCGCCTCCGATCACCCCGCTCCGAAGCCGACTTGATGCATACCCCCGAAGTTTCATCCTTTGCCCAGTTAGCCGCCCAGCACGATTTTGTTCCCGTCTATCGGCGGCTGCTCAGCGACGCGTTGACCCCGGTTACCGCGTTTCGGCGGTTGGACGACGGCGGTCCCGCTTGCCTGTTCGAAAGCGTGATCGGTGGGGAGAAGGTGGGGCGGTACAGTTTTTTGGCCACCCAGCCGGTGCGACGATTTGCAGCCAGGCGACAGGAAATCGAACTGACCGAAGCGGCCGACGGCTCGGTCACTCGCAGCAAGGCCCAAGACCCGCTGGACGCGTTTCGATCGCACTTTCACTATCGAGTCGCCCAGCTGGATGATTTGCCTCCCTTTGTCGGCGGCGCGATCGGCTACGCCAGTTACGACGTGGTGCGCTACGTCGAACACCTTCCCGATGCTCCTCAAGACGATCGCGATCTTCCCGATCTTGATTTCGCGTTCTATCACACACTTTGCGTGTTCGATCACGTCGCCAAAACGATCTCGGTGATTTCTCTTGCCGATTGCCGAGAGATCGATACACCCGAGGACGCTCAGCAGGCTCGCGACCAGGCCTGCCGCCGAGTCGACCAGGCGATCGAAAAGCTGATGGCGCCGCTGGCCGCCAGCCCCGACGAATGGAATCCCGATCAATGGCGCAAAGCAGGCGATCCATCGCTGCTGCAGATCGAGTCCAATTTCACGCGGGAAACTTTTGGCCAGGCAGTGAAAGATTGCGTGGAGTACATTCGCGCCGGGGACATTTTTCAAGTGGTGCCCAGCCAGCGATTGAGTGTGACGACCGATGTGGATCCGTTCGAGATCTATCGTTCGCTGCGGGTCGTCAATCCGAGTCCGTTCATGTTTTTTGTTCGCACTCCCGATTGTGAATTGGTCGGATGCTCGCCCGAAATCATGTGCCGCGTCGCCGACGACGTCGTCACCGTGCGTCCGCTGGCCGGAACAAGGCGGCGAGGAGAATCCGAAAAAGAGGACAAGGCGCTTGAAAAAGAATTGTTGGCCGATCCCAAGGAACGTGCCGAGCATGTGATGTTGGTGGATCTCGGCCGCAACGACGTCGGCCGAGTCGCCCGGTATGGTTCGATCGAATTGACCGAGGTGATGGTCGTCGAACGCTACAGCCATGTGATGCACATCAGCAGCGAAGTGCAAGGCAAATTGCGCGAGGGATTGGATGCGTTTGATGCCTTGAAAGCCTGTTTGCCGGCGGGCACCGTTTCGGGCGCCCCAAAAGTGCGCGCGATGGAGATCATCGATTCGATCGAACCGCATCGCCGCGGACCCTACGCCGGCGCGGTCGGCTACATCGATTATCGCGGCAACATGGATACCTGCATCGCGCTGCGCACGATGGTTGCCAAAGAGGGTGTGGTCTACGTTCAAGCCGGTTGCGGCGTGGTCGCCGATAGCGATCCCGATGCCGAGTACGAAGAGACGCTCAACAAGGCGCGAGCGCTGATCGCCGCAATCGAGCTAACCGCGCTGCGAAGAGAAGCGAACTAGCTCTCTCCCTTTCTCCCCCACTCCCACTCTCCCTTTCTTAAACACAAGAGTGGGAGAAAGGGAGAGTGGGAGAGTGGGAGCCGGCTATCTTGCAAAGTGCTCTTCTTTGCCCTCGATGATCAGATAGCGTTGGTTGGGTCTTGGTTGGCTGATCGACTGTTTGGTTCCGGCGGGCCAGGTGATTTCGATACGATCGATCGACTCGATTGTTCCGATGCCAAAATCGACCACCGCCTCGTTGCTGCACAAGAATCCGTCTCCACCGGTGACGAAGGCGGTCAGTACCACTTCACCTGCGTGCAGAGAAACCTCCGCTCCGACCGCATCGCGTTCGCTGTCGGTTCCCACCAATTCCAGCTGAACCCAATTGGCAATTTCGGTCTGGTTTTCCAGCAGCGCGGCCGGTGAGTGAAGGTGATTGGTGACCAGATCGGGTCGACCGTCGCGATTCCAATCGAGCGTTGCCATGGTTCGCGCGTGAGCCGGTGTATCCCAGTAGGAATTGGGACGTTGCAACGACAGATCGTAGTCGAAGCGGTTGGCAAGCCCACGAAACAGTTGCGGACGCATTCGATAACTTTCGCCAAAATGGCTTCGGTCGGTAACGTGGCCGTTCAACGTCGCTAAATCAAGCCAGCCGTCACGATCGAAATCAACCGCCTGCGTGCCCCAGCCAACGGTGCGACGAGTGTCGTTGTAGATTCGGTAAGGAACGGTCTTGTTGATAAAGATTCCGTCGTTGTGCTGCAGGTAAAGATCAGCAGGCTGGTTCCAGAAGTTGGTCACGTGCAGATCCATTCGTCCGTTTCGGTCAAAATCGCCGGTGGCGATGCCCATGCAGCCATGGTTGGCACCATGAAGTCCCGTTGCACAACCGGTGACCTGTCCGCATTCAGCCAACGAAAAGTCTTCGCCTGCTGACACATCACGCCAAAAATGATTGCGGTCGGCGTCGTTGGCGATGAACAGGTCGTTGCCGGCCTGCTTGTCAAAGTTGGCGATGACCGCGGCAAATCCGTGACTGGGCGCAACCGGCGAGGGTGCAACCACCTGGCGAAACGAACCGCTGGGGGAATTCCAAAGAAAACGATCGGCGGCAGGGCGAAACCGGCTCGGATTGCAAAGAATGTCATTGCCAACGCACGGCGTGTTCAAAGCGGTCGGGTCGTCGACATAGTTGACTTCCACGATGTCGGGCAAATGGTCGCCACTTAAATCGCCGCAGGCGATCGTGGTGGTCCAATCGCCAGCCTGCTGACCAAGGAGTTCTTGTTGCTGAAACGTGCCGTCGCCATTGTTGATGTACAGCACGTTGGGGCCGATGTTGGCGACCACCAGATCGGGAAAACCATCTTGGTTCAAATCGGCCACCGCCACCCCTTGTCCATAACCCCGATCGCTGATTCCGGCCGACGGGCCAACCGGAAGAAAACTTTTGCCGTCGACGTTTTTGAACAACTGATTCGGCTTGGAACCGGTCGCGTCAAATGCGTCGCCGCCCGCTTGCGTCATACAGATGTCGGGCCAGCCGTCCAGGTCGTAGTCGACGACGCCGATTCCGCCGCCGGTCAATTGATGCAAAAAGACACGGTCGTCACTCGGATCATCGCCGTTGTCATACTGAAAATCGAAACCGCCGGCCGGGGCCACGTTCACCAGCAAAATCGGCCGGCGGGTCGTCACCAACTCGGCAGTCGATCCGGCGGTCGAATCGGCTTGGATCTCGATCATGTCAGGTGTGGGAAGCGGCCACTTCGAAGGATCGACGCCGCAAGTGCGCCAATGATCGGGATCGGACGAATCTTCTTGGGTTTCAGACAGCCGTTGGCGGCGCGACCGAATCTGCTGACGCTGCTGATCCGAAACGCCAAGCGTTTTTGCGGCGACCTCTTGCCAACCAACCGCTTCCCAGGGGCGGCGCAACTGCCCCGTCAATTCGGAGAGTCGGTTGAGTTGCTGTCGGGTACCGGGCTGGAGACCGATCGCCGTGACGATCCTTGCCGATTCGGCCAGCAAATCGAACCGCTGTGTAGCTGCCTGAGCCGCTTCGTCCTCGCCGGCGGCAAGCAGAGACTGCGCCAGTCCCAAGTACGCGTAACGATCGGTCTGGTCGATCAATACCGCCTCGGCAAAACAGCGAACAGCTTGCCGGTGATGTCCCTGCCGCTGTAGCCACAGTGCGATCGCGCGCCAGTACTCCGGTTGTTCTTCAATCGCGTCGGGCAAGTCCTTCGCCCACTCGATCAAAGCTGGCTCGTCTTGCAGCTGGGAGTAAGTCAGGCCTTGAAATGCGGTGACCGGTGCCGAGTCGGGAAAGTGACGGGCGAGACCATCGGCCAGCGCCCGCGCCTGATGAAGCTTGCCCTCGAACCAATGCGACTTCGCTTCGCCCAGTACGGTCATCGTCCACTGGCGAGGCTCTTGGGGTGGCGGCAATGTTTCATCGATGAACGAGTCGGCGAAGCAGTTCATCGCGAACAGTTCTTTTTCCGTTGCATCGCCCGACCGCAGCAGCGCATCCAGATACGGTTTCGCTTCCATCCGCCGCCCCTGGTTATTCGCCAACACGACAAGCTGATGAAGGATCCGATTGGATGGGCCCTGCAACTCGATAAGACGCTCCAGCTTCTGCTGCGCTTGGTCCAGCCGATCGGCATCGATCAGCCAATCGCTCGCCTGCTCCAGTGCCGCGGCGACCTGGTCTTCATCGCCGGTGATGTCATCCATCATCTTCGCCGCGTCGATCAGGTTTCCCCGTTCTGCCTGGCAACTGGCCGCCAGCATGATGATGGAGGCGTTGCCCGGATCGGCAATGAGCAGCTCTTGAGCGATCGATTCGGCTTCGTCAATGTTGCCAAGTTCCAGCCGCTTGATCGCAATCTGTAATCGCTCTTCCGGAGCCACATCTTGTGTTTCGGTGATCTGTTGACGCTGTTTGCTTCGCAGCAATTTTGCGTTGTTGACTGAGCCCTTCGACTCACATCCAGGCAGCGCGCAGGCAACAACCGCAGCGGCGATAAATGCACGAAGTTTCATGACAGAAGAGATGGCGGAAAGCTGAACGAGAATACAGAATTTCCGCGTATTCTAACCTCAAAAGGCTCAGCCTGGTGCGGCCGAGGCGCTATTTCAGGCGTCCTCGGATCGCCGATCGCAGTTTGCCCAGATAGGCGTCGGCATCCCCCACTTCATCCAGCACCTTCTGGCTCATCTCCTCGATCGACTTGTCGGCGCTGGCCAACAACGACCGTGCTTCGCTTTGTCGAGAGCCGACCCAATTGCGAAGCGCCAACGTCTGTTCGCTATGAGCCCGTTCGACTTGGACGGCTAGCTTTTGCCGCGCCTGACGAACCGTGGAGTCGATGGCGTCTTGAGTGGCTCGTTGGAAGATCTGTCCCAGGTTGGTGCGGAGCTGAAGCTGAAGGTCGTTCCAGGTTCCCTCGAAACCGGCTTCGATGGCAACCTCGTTGACTGCGGCGAGGCTTGACTGCAGCGACTTTGCCACGGGGGTCTCGGCATACTGCGGATGAACCGACAAGTTCATTTCCAGGCCCACCTGTTTGCTGACCAAACTGCCCTTCAACTGATCGCCTTCGCTTTGCACTTGAATCCACAGCTCACGCTGACCGCCCTCGATGGAGATTCCAGCATCGTAGTCGTTGCCCAGCCGCATCGGCTTGGCGTCGGTTTGCGGCCAGTGCAACGTCAACAGATCCACGTCGCTGCCTTGACGCCGATCTCGCACGTACTCAACTCGCAAGATTTCCGGACCCTCCAGCCGCAACATCGCGCGGGTTGGCTCGGCCAGCACTTCGGGCGTCGGTGTCAGATTTTCCAACACTCCCGTCATCACATAGCTGCTTCCGTCGGCTCGCATCAGCCCACTCACCTGGCAGCGGCGGACCAACAGGTCGGGCCGGTCGATCGGATCCAAGTCGTGATTGACGCCGCGGATCCGGAAACTTTCGGGAGCCACGATGGTGTAGTTGGCAACCGTTTTGCCGCCGTCGACGTAGCTGCGTATCTTTTGAATCTGCTGGCGGACCGCTTCGGCCACGATGTCGATCCCGAAGTTATCCGAACTGGAAAGGTCGCCAGGGACGTACTGATCGACCTTTGCCAAGTCGATCTGTTTCGCTTCGTCCAATCGGACCAGTTGCGCCTGCAAGCGGTCGGGCAGCGAATCGATTTCCTGCCGCACGGTCAGCAATTCATTGCGTACGCCGCGAGCTTCGGCCAACGTCCGTTCCAGCTGCGGCCAATCTCGCAGCGGGTTTTCGATGCCTCGCGCCTGATCGCGAACCGTGCGAATCTGTTTTTCCAGATTGCGAGCGCGGGTCACCAGCGATTTGTACTCTTCTTCCCAGCTGGCTTGGATTTCTTTGCTGCGCCGTACCGTTTCCAAATCGCCCACGATTGCTTCGGCCTGGTCGCCCACTGCGTCGGTGGCCGAGCGAAGCAGTTTTCCCAGCATCGAAGGTTCATCGGAAATGCTGGTCGGTTCCGGTTCCACTTGATCGTAGTGGCCCGATGTCTCGCGCCGCGATCCGATTTGCAAACCGGTGATTCGGCCGTCGCTGGCCACCCATCGCCGACGCAAAAGTGCTTCGCCGTCGATCACCAGGTCAATCGTGTCGGCACGAAACGCGTCTCGCATTTCTTTGTCTGCACGTGGATCGGCGACCGCAAAATCAACCAGTTGGATTCGCGGTGGAAAAAGACCGACGCGAGTTTTTGCGATTTCGACCTTCGCGCCAGTAATGCTCTCCAACGCGCGAACCGTCACGTAGCCGGCCACCGGTCCGAGTCCCCATCGCAGCAGCGCAATCGCTGCGATGACGATGATCAGCCGTGTGAGTACAAAACGCCAGCGAATCATGCCACTTTCCTTTGCTGAGAGTCACGCAATTGACGAAGCAGGTAGTTCAATGCTTCGTCCATTGGTTGCGGTTCCGCTTGATCGCCAGAATCGGTCGCCGGTTCGGACGAGTCGTCCTGCGCGGCAGGGTCGCGGTAGTCCTTCATGCGAATCACGTCGATCCGAGTTTCGACGGCAATATCACCGCCGGAGGAATCTGCACCTTCCTCCGCCGGTTCTTCGCTCAACGCGTTTTCCAGCCGCTGGTTGAAGTCGGTGCCGTCACCCAGTTCTTGGGAGCTGTCGCCGCCGGCTGCTGGAACTGGTTGAGAGGATCGATGGGGCGCGGTGATCGCCGAATGGCTTTGATCAACCAGAATGATTTGATGGCTGGCCGAGTCGTCTTCTTTGACGTTCTCTTTGGAACTGGTCGGTTCGGGATCGGCCGCCGGAGCGATCAACCGGAACACCGGATAAGTGACGACAAAAATCGGGACCAACGCGCCCACGCCAATCAAAAAGCTGCCCATCACGACGGTGTTGTTCAGGTCGGTCCAGGGGACCAGCGGCAACTGCCAGGCCCGCAGGGCGATGCCAGCGACTTGAGGATCCGTCAAAATCCGGTCACCGATTTGGTGCGAGTAAGGATCAAGCCATGTGGCGGCAAAGGTGGTTCCGATCGTGGTCAACCCCGCCATGGCATGGTTGAGCTTCAGCGATAAGATCAGAATCAGCAGGCCCAGTGCTAGCAAATTTCCGTGAGGGACCACTCCCAGCAGAAAGCCAAACGCGACTGCCCAGGCCAGTTGGTGGGGATACTTTCTTCCCGCCACGGCGTGTCGCACCGAGTTGAACAGTTTGATGGTCCAGATGATCATTGCAGTGCGCCTCCACGGGCACGTTCGATTCACTCGCCTGAAAAGAGGTCTGACCCAGCTATGCCCCTCGGGGTCAGACCTCTTTTGAGGCGAGAGTTTGCCGTCGGTATGGGAATCTTCAAACGATGTATCGGCAGATAGCAGCCTGAATATTCACTACAGCCCGCAGAAATTCCCAAGCTAGTCCAGTCACCGCGACCGGAACCAAATCAAAAACCACCCACTGCCCTCTTTTCCCACCGCCCCAATCGCCCCAATCTCCCCCTCTCTCACACTCCCTCTCCCCTCTTTCCCCTGCCCAGCAAGAAACTTGGCGGAAACGGGACGGAAGCGATTGGCGAAGTGGGAGATTTTGGGAGAATTAACCGGTTCGTACTCGCGCCGGTGACCAGACGTGTCAGTGGGCGGTACGAAGTTGTTAGGACGCAAGAATCATTTCCGAGTGATTATCCAATCACCTGTGGCTGCCCACTTGACCTGTGAAACTCTTTTCAACCTCCTGTGAGACGCTTTTTCTTGGCTGGGACGCACCTCTGTTGCCCCAAAGTGTCACTCTGCTGAGAAATCGGTTTTCAGAAAACGGAATTTGGAATCTCGATTCGCTCCTGTGCGTGTTGCCGGCCCAACGTGCCGCCGAACGGTTGGGCGAACTGCTTCGTTGGGATGCCGAGGAACATGATCTGGACTATCGGCCTCCCACCATCATCACCGTGGGGCAGTTGCCCGAACTGCTCTACTTGCCTGAAGCACCGATCGCGCTCGATTTTGAACAGACGCTGGCTTGGGTGCGGGTACTTCGCGCGTGCCGACCGGAGGAACTTGCACCGTTGGTTCCCAACGTTCCACCGCCGGAACCGATCGGCCCTTGGTTGGAACTGGCCGGTACGCTTCGCCGATTGCACGAAGACCTGGCGGCGAACCGATTGGGTTTTCGTGAGATCGCCGAAGCTTCCGAAACCGATGCGGAAAAACGGCGCTGGAATCTGCTGAGCCGTCTGTTTGATCGCTACATCGATGCGATCGCTGAGGCCGGTTTGTCCGATCCTCACTGGGCTCGCCAACATGCGATGGCCACCAGTCGCTGCGCGACGGACAAGACAGTGGTGATGATCGGGGCCATCGATATCACGGCAGCGCTGGTGGCCATGTTGCGATGTTTGGACAGCGATATTCTTGCCCTCATTGCGGCCCCCGCCAGCCAGGCGTTCAAGTTTGACGAATTCGGTTGCATCGACACTGCGGCTTGGCTGGATCACGAACTTCCGCTGCAGGATCACCAGTTGATTGCCGCCGGCGACGTCGCCGACCAAAGCGCCGCGGTTGCCGAAGTGATCGCCGACTATGCCACCCGTTTTTCGACCGACCAGGTCACGGTGGGAGTGACCGACGAATCACACGTCGGCCCGGTTGAAGTCGAACTGCGCGGCTGCGGCGTGCCAACCTATCGGCATCTTGGCTGGACCGTTTCCGAAACGTCAGTCGGTCGCCTGCTGCGTCTGGTCGCTAACCATTTGCAGCGCCGAACCTGGCAGTCATTGGCAGCTTTGGTGCGGCATGCTGACGTGCATCGCTACCTTTCCAAGCGACTAGCAGTGCCCGATTGGTTGATCCAAGTCGACGGTCTGCTGGCTCAGCATTATCCGGTTCACGTTGCCCGCCGGCTGACACCGAAAGCTTTCCAGCAGTACCCGGCCGCCAAGGCGGTGGCGGATCAGATCGAAGACTTGTTGTCGGTTTTTTCGTCCTCCGATCGACCGATTGCGGCTTGGTGCGAAGTGATTCAATCGTGGCTTGAGAAAGTCTACCACGATGGTGATGCCCACCGGTCGGATCGCACTTCGATGGCCTTGGCCGCGACTGGCCGGATGTTGGGTCGATGGAACGAGTTGAAGAACCAGCTTGATTTTCATGTCGACGGTGCGGCGGCGATCGACATGTTGTCAGGGCGGTTGTCCGACCTTCGTATTGTCGCGGCACCTTCGCCCCAGCAGGTCGAAATCCTTGGCTGGCTCGATCTTGCTTTGGACGACGCACCGGCGCTGGTGGTGATGGGTTTGAATCATCCTTTTGTTCCGTCGGCGACGACTAGCGACCCGTTTTTGCCGGGATCACTCCGTACGCGTCTTCGGATGGCCGACAATGACCGCCGTTATGCCCGCGACGTGTACGCCGCGCAGTTGATGCTGTCGACTCGATCGGCGATCCGATTCATCGTTGGCGCCGCAGCAGCCGATCGTTCCCCCACGCCACCGAGTCGATTGTTGGCAGCGGCAGCCAAACCGGATGCTGCGCGGCGAGTACGAAAGTTGCTTGGCGGCCAGCGCGACGCCGTCATCGTTCAACATCAATGGGACGTCGGTTCGACCACCCGTTTGCCCATTCCGCCGTTGCCGGCGGGCGAATCACACGGTCCGATCATGGACAGCTTGAGTGTCACGGCGTTTCGCGACTACCTCGCCTGTCCTTACCGTTTTTTCTTGCGGCATGTATTGAAGCTCAAGCCACTGGAGGATGCCCACAGCGAACTTGCCGCCAACCAGTTCGGCGACTTAGTGCATGCATCCCTGGAGCTCTTTGGTGATAGCGACGATCGGCACGAATCGGACCCCCAAAAGATCGAAGCGTTGCTGTTTGAGTATCTGGACCAGTTCGCAGCTGAGACTTACGGGGATGCGGTTTCGACGGCGGTCAGCCTGCAAGTCGCGCAAGCGCGGCGGCGATTGCAAGTCGTTGCCCGCGTGCAGGCCCAGCGGGTTGCCGACGGTTGGCGAATCCATGCTTCCGAAGCATCGGTCGGCGACGAACAAAACGCGGGGATCGAAGTCGACGGAATTTGGATGGGCCTGAAGGGCAGGTTCGATCGCATCGACCGGCACGTCGACGGGCGCTGGGCCATCTTGGACTACAAGACTCACGGACATCGCCCCGAAAAAAAGCATCTACGCAAAACGGCCGGAGGGGATCAGTGGATCGATCTGCAATTGCCGCTGTACCGCATGATGATCCCCTTCCTGGGAATCGATGCGGAACCGTCCAGTGTTCAGTTGGGGTACTTCAATGTTGCGGAGAAAGAGGAAGAGACACGGATCAACATCGCGCAGTTCAGTGAAACGCAGATGCGGCAGGCGGAGGAGTTGATTCAGGATTGCATCCGTCGAATTCGTCGCGGCGATTTTCAACCGACCACCGAACGAATTCAGTTTGATGATTACGGCATGATTTTGCAGACCGGTGTTGCCAACCGGCTGTTGGATCAGGCCGAACTGGTTTTGGACGAGGCGCCGGCATGAGCAGTTCGCCTACCGATCGCAAAACCGAAAACGATCCAACCATGTCTGGGTCGGCCGAACAGGCGCATGAGAGCTCCGGCAGACCGGTGGATGTTGTTGATTCATCCGTCGCAACCAAGCCGCAGCTTTCCGGCGATGTGTTGGACGGTGGGCAACTGCGGCCGATGCTGGTTCGCGCTTCGGCGGGAACGGGCAAGACATATCGTTTGACCGCCCGGTTGATGAAAATCCTGCTGCAAGGTGCGGCACCTGAATCGATCCTGGCCACCACTTTTACTCGCAAAGCAGCCGGCGAAATTCTCGACCGCGTGCTCTTGTCGCTGGCCGACGCTGCCGACGAAAACAACGACGATGCGTTGAACGCGCTTCGCCAGCAAGTCGGCATTGCCACCTTGCCGCGCAGCGTCTGCTTGCAGCTGCTTGACACGTTGCTGCGGAACATTCATCGATTACGAGTTTGTACGCTCGACAGTTTGTTTGCCCAGTTGGCGCGGTCCTTTCCGTTTGAACTGGGACTGCCTCCGGCGTGGCGGTTGACCGATGAGATCGAGGAGCTGTGGTTGCAGGAATTGGCGGTCGATTCGGTTATCGCCATGTTGGATCGGACGGAAATGGCCGCGGTCTTGTCGATGTTAAGCAAAGGAGACGTCAAGCGTTCGGTCGCTCGCGAATTGTTGCAAGTCGTCAGGTCGGCCTATTTCGCGGGGCGCGGCTGCGACGATGATGCCTGGCACCAATTGGTTGCGCCCAAGCGTCCCGATGACGCCGCGCTGGCCAGCGCGGCGGAACTGTTGAAGTCGGCCCAGCCGCGGCAAAAGCGCCATCGGCAGAAGCTGCAAAAGTTGGCCGAGAACTTGGAACTGGGCAATTTTGGTTCTTTGTCGGATGACAAGTTGGTGGCCAACATCGCCGCGGCGCGGCGGCAGCGCAGCGAGGTGTTGTACTACGGTGGTCCCTTTCCCGAAGGACTCGATCAGCCGTTTGATGTTTTGTACGCGGCGGTGCGGACTCACGTTTTGTCTCTGCTGCATGCGCAAAACGAAGCGACGTCAACCGTGTTGGCGGCTTACGAAGAACACATCACCGCCTTGAAACGGGCCGCCCGCGCTCTGGGTTTTGACGACGTCGCCGTCCGGCTGGCGGCGGAGTTTTCAGTGTTGGACCACCGGCAGATCGAATCGCGAATGGACGGCGCGATCGATCACGTGCTGTTGGACGAATTTCAAGACACGTCGCCGGCGCAGTGGCAAGTGTTGCGGCCGATCGTCAGCAGGGTGGCGGCGTTGGAGGCGGATGGCCAGCCAGCGGAATCGTCCGATTGGAAAGTCGCCCGATCCTTTTTCTGCGTCGGTGATACCAAGCAGGCGATCTACGGTTGGCGCGGCGGCGTGGCCGAGATCTTTGACGCCGTCACCGATCAGATCGATGGCGTGTCGGAGGTGGAACAGAACACCAGTTTCCGAAGCAGTCCGGTCGTCTTGGAGGTGGTCAACCGAACGTTTCGCAATCTGCCTCGTCACCCGATGGTTGAAGCGTCGAGCTCGCGAGATTGGACCAGCAAGTCGACGTACGAGGCCTCGGCGATCGATCACTTCGCGCGGCGATTTCCTCTGCACGATGCCAACAAGCAGCAGCTGCCCGGCCACGTTCGCCTGGTCACGTCGCGGCGGATCGCCGACGGGGACCGCGAGCTGCAGCGGCTGACCTGTTTGGAAGACGCGGCCCGAATCGCCGCATCGATCAACGAGCAGTCACCTGAATCGTCCGTCGGTGTGTT
This sequence comes from Rubripirellula sp., assembly GCA_965222745.1. Classification (GTDB taxonomy): domain Bacteria; phylum Planctomycetota; class Planctomycetia; order Pirellulales; family Pirellulaceae; genus CBDCUW01. Next base: position 1,614,638 of record CBDCUW010000005.1, on the reverse strand, counting down.
GATGCGTACCAACCACGGAGTCGCGCAGGTGATCTACCTGTTGGAGCGATTGGGGGTCGAAGTCAGTCAGGAGGGCGGCAATCCGCTGACCGATTCGGCCGCGGTGGAACTGGTCCTGTCCGCGTTGATGATGGCCGATCATCCGGGGGATCGACGCTGGGAATTTCACGTCATGGGTTCGCCCCTTGCCGAAACGCCGCAAGTCGAAGCGGACAAGATTCGTCAGTATGCGGAGGATCATGGGATTGCGGAAACGGTGGAGTTTCTTGCCGGTGCCTTGTCGGGCCACTGTGACCCGCGCGAGACACTGCGTCTGAAGCAGTTGACCCATTTGGCGATCGAATACCAGCGCAATGCGGCGCCGCGGCTGCGCGATTTTGTTCGCCTGGTTCGTGAAAAACGGATTGAACGTCCGCAGTCGGCGCCGGTACGAGTGATGACGATTCACCAGGCAAAGGGATTGGAATTCGATGCGGTGGTGTTGCCGGAGCTGGACGGATCGCTGACTCGCCAAAGTGGAGACTGTGTTGCCCAGGTGGATGATCTGAATCGCCCGCCTGTTGCCATGACCCGTTATTTGAACCACAAGTCGTGGCACTTTTTGCCTTCCGCCTGGCAGCGGTCTTTCGGAAAACAATCGGCCGGGGCGATGACCGAAGCACTTTGTCTGTTGTATGTCGCGATGACTCGCGCCCGGCAAGCACTGCATCTGGTGATTCAGCCGGCAAAAAAAACGGAATTCGAAAATCGAACTCCCGCGTCGTTGATCTATCACGCGCTGCAGTGTGACGGCGATCCCACCGAGGGCGGCTTGACGCTGTTTGAATCGGGTGACCCAAACTGGTTGTGCAAGACGCCCAGTAGACCTGTCAGCGGCGACCGCGGGCCTGTTGCCGCAGTCGAGGATCCACCACCATCGGTGGCAATTGAGTTTCAACCGTTGCCGCCTGTGCCGCGCCGTCATCAAGGGAGCGAGGAATAGCCGTTGTCTGATCGAAAAATTCTTCACGCTGCCGACATTCACCTCGACAGTCCCCTTCAAAAACTGGACGCGTACGAACACGCACCGGTCGACCAGATCCGCGGCGCTTCGCGACGGGCGCTGGAAAACCTGGTGCAGTTGGCCGTGGACCAGGCGGTCGATTTGGTGGTCATCGCCGGCGATTTGTACGACGGCGACTGGCCCGATCAAAACACGGGGCTGTTCTTTGTCGCCCAGGCTAGCAAGTTGGTGAATGCTGGAATTCCGTTGGTGGTGATTCGAGGCAATCACGATGCCGCCAACGTGATGACCTCTTCGTTGCCGCTGCCGCGCAATCCCGACGGCAGCGAAATCATGATGCGGTCAGATCAAGTCGATCTTCGGCAGTTTGATCGGATCGGCATCGCGGTTCACGGCCGTTCCTTTCGGACTCGCGCGGAGACCGAGAATCTGGCGTTGCAATATCCCAAGCCGATTGCCGGGATGTTCAACGTCGGGCTTCTGCACACCAGCCTGACCGGTGCCGAGGGGCATGATCCGTATGCTCCCTGCACGCCGCATCAATTGGCCGATAAACAGTATGACTATTGGGCGCTCGGTCACATTCACGCTCGTGGTGATCATGGCCTGGATGGTGCCGCACCGATCGTCTTCAGCGGCAACATCCAGGGGCGGCACATTCGCGAAACGGGCGAGAAAGGATGTGTCATCGTCGAAATCGATTCGCGCTCCCAGTGCCGGCATTCGTTTCATCAGCTGGATGTGGTTCGCTGGAAGCTGTGCACGATCGACGTTTCCCAGATGACTCACATCGACGAATTGATCGACGAGTACCAGACTCGGCTGCTGGGGGCGCTGGCGATGGTCGATCGAAGGTTGTTGGTGGTGCGAGTGGAGTTGGTCGGAACCACTTCCTTGCATGCCGACCTGCATCGTTGCCAGGCCAATTTGAAAGCTGCGCTGCGCGCTACGACCGTTAGCCACGGTGACCAACGGGCATGGTTGGAAGCGGTCCGTTTCCGCAGTCGTCCGCTGCAAACGGATGCCGCGGCCGTCAACATCGAAGGTCCGATGGAAAGCCTGGCTGCGGTGGTGGAAGACTTTCGGCAAGATCCCAGTGCGGATCAATTGGTGGAGCACGAACTTCGCAGTTTGCTCAAGAAGCTTCCGGCCGAAGTCGGTGGCGATGGTCAGCCGCTGCCGCTGGATGATCCGAGGTGGATCGCCCAATTGATCGAATCTGCCTCGGCCGATGTGATCGGGCGGCTTCAACAACAGGAGGCCGGCCGGTGATCATTCAGCGATTGGATCTAACCGCCTTTGGACATTTCACCGACGTTTCGATCGATCTTTCGACGGCCGCCGGAGCCAGGCCGTTTCATTTGATTTTTGGGGCCAATGAATCGGGCAAGTCGACCAGCCTGAGGGCGATCACCGCGTTGTTTTTTGGAATGCCACACCTTTCCGAAGACAATTTTCTGCACGCCAACGCGCAAATGCGTGTGGGAGGCTTGTTGGTTGCCCAATCGGGAGAATCGTTGCAGTGTATTCGACGGCGTGGCCGTAAAGGAACGCTTCGGGACTGCGAAGATGATCAGCCAGTGGATGAATCGCGGCTGAGTCAGATGCTGGGCGGAATCGATCGGGAAACATTTTTGAGCCGGTTTGGGTTGTCTCACGACGAACTGGTCGCCGGCGGAGACGCCATCTTGCAGGGCGGTGGTGACCTGGGCGAGATATTGTTCGCGGCCGGGGCCGGTGTCAGCCAGCTGCGAAACGTTCAGCTTGAGTTGGACGAGGCAAGTAAAAAGCTGTTCGCCCCACGCGGCAACAAGACGATCAACACCGCGGTCAAGGAATTGGAAGAGCGGAGAAAGGAACTTCGTCAGGCCCAGTTGCCGCCTGCCGAGTTTACCGCCCTGCGGCAACAGATCGAACAGAAACGGGCCGACCGGTCGCGACTTGGCCAGCAGATGCAGAAGGTGGTGTTGGAACTTTCCAAACTGCAAGCATGTAGCCAAACGCTGCCACTGATCCCTCAGTGGCGCAGCACCATTGAAGAGCTGGCCGAATTTGCAGGATCGATCATCCTGGATGAAGGATTCACGCAGCGGCGGCGACAAGTGGAATCTGATCGAGAATTGGCCGTTGCCCAGCAGCAGGATTTGCAGCAGCGGGCAGCCGAATTGACCGGCCGCCTCGAAGCGATGTCCGAAGACGCCGGAGTGCTTCATCATGAGACGGAGATTCAAACCCTTTTCCAAGAGGTGGGGACGAGGGACAAGGCCGATCGTGACCGCATCGACCTGGTTCGGGTGCAGAAAAATGCGGACCGAAAGATCCATGAACTCTTGCGCGAGCTGTCGGTCAACGTGCTGACCGACGACGAAACGGACACTGCGGATGCTGTAGAAGATTCGGTTCAGCGCCTGCGGATCAGTGATTCACTGCGGACGCGGGTTCACGAGTTGTCTGCCAAGTACCAGCGTCTGGTGGGCCAACGTGATGACGCCGCGGATGCCGTGGCAACGATCAAAAAGCGACTCGATGATTTGTCGCGAGAGCGAAAACTGTTGACGGTGCCCGCCGATCCGACCGCACTGGGCGGAGTCATTGATGCGGTCGGTGCGCCGGCGGCGCTGCTAGAGACACTTGCGGCCGAGCAAGAGGATTGTCAGCAGTTGCAGCGAAAGTGTGAATCCCTGTTACAGCGTTTGGATGGTTTCCAGGGCACGTACCGGCAGGCTGCAAGAATACGTCCACCAAGCCTGTTGGATGTCGATCGCTACAGCGAGGAGATGTCGTCGACCGCCAGCAAGTTGGCCGGCCTTCAAATGCAACGGGAAACGCTCTGTCGGCGGCGAGACGAAGCGATTGCCCAGTTAGACCGGCAGCAATCCGATGCCCCGCTGCCAACTCCACAGCAGTTGCGCCAAGTCCGCGATCGCCGCGATCGAATCGTCAACGAACTTGTCGAACGTTCACAAGATGCCGATGCTTTGGAAGAGCAAGTCGATTCGATTCGCCAGGCAATCCGTTCCAGCGATGAAATGGTCGATACGATCCGCGACCATCATCAAGAGGTGCACCGCCGCGAGCGGATGCGGGAGGAAATCGAGTCGATCGAAAAGCAGGCCGCAGAGTTGCAGGCCGAAATCGAATCGAGTGAGTCTCAGCTAAAGTCGCACAAGCTGCATTGGCAATCGATCTGGGACGCCTGCGACGTGACGGCCGATTCGCCACCGCGGATGAAACAGTGGCTTGCCGATCACGGCCAGTTGGTTCAGGTGTTCGGCCGCCTGGAGGATCAACGGGACCGCTGCGAGCAGTCGCGCCGCCGCGTGCAGCGAGCAACCGCGCGGCTTCGCGCTGCGGTCGAAGCGGTCGCCGCTTCCAAAGTGGTTGCGGCCGATTCCTCTTGTACCCAGGTCGGCCTTTTTGATGATCAGCCGGAGCATGACTTGGTGTCGCTGTACGACGAAGCGGTATCGCTGCGCAGCGAACTTTCCCGGCTCCGCCACCAGTACGATTCGCTTTGCCGACGTCGGGAAGAGCAGGCCGAAGAGCTGCCCCTTGCCGAAACACGGTTAGAAACGTGCCAAAAAAATGTTCAACAGTGGCAACAGGAATGGCAACGCGTGACGCAGTCGTTTGCTGATACCGGTGACACGGATCCCACGGCGGTCATCGCCATGATCCGCCGCATCGACCAATTGTGCGAAAAGAAACGCGAACGCGATATTCTGGCCAAACGTATCGGGTCCATCGGCGATGATGAATTGACTTTTCGAAATCGTGTTCATCGCCTGGCTGATGCTTTGGAATGGAAGCAACGGGACCAAGCCGAGCCCAGCGCGATCATCCAGGTGCTGTATCAACGATTGCAGCACGAGCGTACCGCGTCGCGGCAGCGGGAGATGCTCCGCGAACAGATCGACCAGGTCGGGCGACAGCTTGAACAACAGCAGCAGAAGCAGGCAAGTTGCGATATCGTGTTGAAGCAGCTTTGTGACGAAGCGGGATGTCAGTCGCACGACCAGTTGCCGGAGATCGAGCGGCGTTCACGCCGGCACCAGCAACTGCAATCGTCGTTGAGAGATCTGGAAAACCAGTTGACGCTGCTTGCTGGTGACGAGCCAATCGAGGATTTCATTGATTGGGCGAGCCAACAGTCGCCGCCGCTGCTGGATGTCGAGATCGAACAAAAAGAGGAGGAGTTGGGCGAAGTTCGTCGGTCCATGTCGGAGGCGGACCAGGAAATCGGGGCGCTGCAACATCAGGCCGATTCGACGAGCGGCAGCAGTCACGCCTCGGACCTGTTGCAATCGATGCAGTTGCTGGCTGGAAAAATTGGTCGCGACGCCGAGGAGTTTGCTCGGCTGAAAATCGCTTCGTTCCTTCTGCGCCGTGCGATCGACCACTACCGGAGCGAAAATCAAAGTCCCGTTTTGACGATGGCCGAAGGGGTTTTCCGCCAGTTGACGTGCGGCGAATATCAATCGCTGAAAGTTGACTATGACGCCAAAGGAAATTCGATTTTGTTTGGAGTACGAACCGCCGGGGATGTGGCCGACGTGCCGGCACCGGCGATGAGTACGGGAACCGCCGATGCGCTTTACCTTTCCTTGCGGCTGGCTTCGCTAAAGCACCAATTGGGCCAGGGAGGAGAGCCTGTGCCGTTGATCGTTGACGATTGCCTGATTCAGATGGACGACGCTCGTGCAATCCAGGCGATCCGGGCGCTCAGCGAATTGTCACTGCAAACGCAGGTGCTGATGTTCACTCACCATCAACATCTGATCGAACTGATGCAAACCCATCTGGACGACGGCCAATACCACGTTCATCATTTGCAGCCATCGTAGGCCGACTGTCGGCGACTTCTCCGAAGTCGCTTCGCGTAGCGAAAGCAAAGAACAGGTTGGCGGAAGTGCGTAGGTGAATGATCGCCGACTTGGGCGACCTGTTGGTCGGAGTAGATCGCCTGGACCCGTAAAAATTCGCGCAACCACTGACGCGTCTCGGCCCACTGTTTGCTGTTGAGGGCTTTACGGATTTTTGCCGACTTCGTCCACCACTGCAGGGCTTCTTCGGGGGAGCTGTCGGCAAGTTCCTGACGGACTCTTTCGACATCCTTATCGTGAAACAACACCTGCTTTTTGCGGTAATCGTCAATCCACGCCAGTGCCTTCTGCTTGGCATTGCTGACATCCGCTTTTTCGTCTGCCCGCGAAGTAGCGGCAGCCGAAAGAATTCCACCGATCAACAACGTCACTGGCAAGATGTTTGACACGACAACCCCCTCGTTTCAACAAAAAGCGATCACCTGTCACGCTTGCGGCAGGTGTGACAGGAAAATGGGTGATAAAAAAAATAGATGCGTTGATCCTGCTGCTATCAAACATTTTTTGTCCGCTGCCAGACGATGTGGTTAGACGAGGCACGGGGCTGCTAGCAATTGGAATTTCTCATCTGGGATTGTCGTCAGGTCGATATCGTTTGGAGGATCCTTGCTTGTACCCTTTGCTGTGACTGCTGGCTTCATGTCTGAATTCAATCAAGCTCGCATTTTTGACGGTCTCCTTTTGCTGTCTGCCGAGCAGCTTGCTGATCACGAGTGTGTGTTGAAATGGCTGCGGGAGTCCGATCGGCTGAACCTGCGGCGGTTGTTTCACACCTTGCCGCCGCCGCGGATCGATTCGCTCGATGGTGAATACGACGCGGAACTGCTCAGTCAGGGTGGTCCGATCCTGCGAGTGGTGACCAGCGGATTGTTTGGCATGCACGGCCGATGGCTCGGCAAGGCTTTTCGTCCAGTCGGCGAGGATGTGGGCGAGGGGTACAACTACTTTCATTCTCGCGGTTCGATCGTCCACCGAATGCCGATGGACACCTCGATATCGACTTCGTCCCTGGACGATCAGCCATCGATGAAGCTCAGCTACAGGACTCGGAATCGGGGTCTGATTCGGCAATTGGTCGGCGAGCTCCGCCAGGTGACCCCCAAAATACTACTGGGAGTCGGCCTGTTCGGGCCGACGATCGCCCGCCGCGACGTCTATCGCCGCAAAATCCCGTTCATCCTGGTCGGACCCTGCCGCCAGTATGCTGCTCAAAGCCAAGCGGCCTGAGTCTGATTAGAGTAGTTGCAGGGGAAGGTTGACCCCTTCCCCAACATGAAAAACTTCTGAGCTTTCGCGCGGCGGGAAAGTGACGGTGTTTCATGACGCGCAACTTGGTGACGGGAGCGACCGGGTTTATCGGTCATCATCTCGTCAAGCTTTTGACTGATCAGGGCGAACAGACCACCTGCCTGGTGCGGCCGACGTCGCAGTGTGACCAGCTGCAGCGGTTCAACCCACAGCTGGTTCACGGTGACGTTACCGACCGCGATTCCGTCCGCCGCGCGCTGGCCGGAGTCGACGTCGTCTATCATTTGGCGGGACTCACCAAAAGCCTCCGCTGCGACGAGCTTCAAAGAGTCAATGAAGAGGGTGTACGCAACGTCGCGGCTTGCTGTGCCGAATTGGATCGGCCGCCCGTGTTGGTCGTCGTTTCTTCTCTGGCGGCAGCGGGACCTGCGCCTGGCGATCGAGCACTCGATGAGACCGATGAGCCGGCGCCGGTATCGCAGTACGGTCGCAGCAAGCGAGCGGGCGAGTTGGCTGCGGCAGAGTTCGCGTCGCGAGTGCCGACCACGATTGTGCGTCCTCCCATCGTTCTTGGCGAAGGCGACCGCGCCGGATTTCCGATGTTCGAAAGTGTGGCCAAGTGGGGAATTCATCTCGTGCCCACCTTCTTCGATCACCGGTTTTCCATCGTTCATGCTCAGGACCTGGCGACGGCATTGGTGCTGCTTGCCAGCCAGGGACATCGCATTTCAGGGGACGAAGGTGATGCCGAGGGAATTTACTATGCCGCCGCCGATGAAACACCCACGTACGCAGAGCTTGGCCGTATGATCGGCGATGTGTTTGGTCGAAGCCACGTCTTGGTGCTTCACAATCCCAAGGCGGCGGTATGGTCGATCGCGGCAATCAGTGAGTTTGTCTCGCGAATCCGCAGGAAGCCGCATTTTCTGAATCTTGACAAAGCACGCGAAGCGACCGCTGGATCATGGGCTTGCCGCTGCGATCACCTGCGCCGTGATACCGGTTTTCAACCGGCACAATCGCTCCAACAACGACTCTCGCAAACGGCCCAGTGGTACATCGGACAAGGCTGGTTACCACAAGCGTAAAAAAAGTAGGCCGGCTTGTCCCAAGTCGCATCGCGTAGCCAGTTCGGAGAACTGGCCGACTGTCGGCGACTTCTCCGAAGTCGCATCGCGCATCCAGGAGCAAAGAACTGGCCGACTGTCGCCGACTTGGGGACAAGTCGGCCTACGCGAGCAATTCTTTGATCACCTGCCCCGGTTGAGAATCGGTTAGCGTCTGGTCGCGGCCCGACCATCGGTAGGTGAGGTGATCGTGCTGCAGGCCAAACAGATGCAGCAGGGTGGCGTGATAGTCGTAGTGGTGCACCACGTTTTCGATCGCTTTGTGTCCCCACGTGTCAGTCGCGCCGTGAACATGACCGGCGCGGAATCCGCCACCGGCCACCCAGGTGCTGAATCCGTACGTGTTGTGGTCTCTGCCGATCTTGTCGCGGCCGGCATCATTTTGAATCACCGGCAGACGCCCCATTTCACCGCCCCAATGAACCACGGTCGAATCGAGCAGTCCCCGCGCTTTCAGATCCTTGACCAGGGCGGCGGATGCCTGGTCGGTCTTGCGGCATGATGCCGGCAACGTTTTCAGAATCGCGCCGTGGGCGTCCCAACATTGATACTGAGTGTACACCTGTACGAAGCGAACACCTCGTTCGATCAACCGGCGGGCGATCAAACAGCGCGAACCAAAATCGCTCTTTTGTTTTTCCTCGCCCGTGGCGCCTTCGCGGATCCCATACATCGATCGGGTCGCCTGTGACTCCTGGGACAAATCGAGAGCATCGGATGCGGCGATCTGCATTTTGGCGGCCAGCTGGTAGGACGCGATACGAGCCTCCAGGTCCAAGTATCCAGGACGCTTGGCCATGTGTCTGCGGTTCAGTTCCTCCAGCAGCGCAAGGGAGCGTTGTTGGACCTCGCCGGCAAGATGCTCAGGAGGATTCAAGTCAAGGATCCGCGGCTCTTTGCTGCGAACCACCGTTCCCTGGTAAATCGACGGCAGAAACCCGGACTGCCAGTTCTCCACTCCCTCGACCGGCAGCGACGCAGGATCGGGAAGGGCAACAAACGCCGGCAGGTTGTCCGCTTCGCAACCCAGCCCGTAAGTCAGCCAACTGCCAAGAGTCGGGCGGCCGTCAAAGACGCGTCCCATTTGCAGCGCCTGAATCGATTGGCCATGATTGTTGACACCAGTGTGCATCGAACGAATCAGGCAGATATCGTCGGCGATGGTGGAGGTGTGCGGAAGCAGTTCCGACAGTTCCATGCCACATTGTCCTTGCGGCGCGAACTTCCATGGCGATGCGAAGACTTTCGAACTTGCTTGTGCCGCGTTGTCGTACTTGATCTCGCCGGGAAACGGTTTGCCGTCGTACTTCGCCATCTCCGGTTTCGGATCAAACAAATCATGATGGCTCGGACCGCCCTGCATCCACAGAGAGATCATCGCGCTGGCGCGAGTTGGCAGGGGCGGCGTCTTCGGAAGGGTATCAAACGATTTCGGTTCCAATTCAGGTTTGGGCGGACTGCCGGACGATTCACGCTGCAGCAGCGACGCCAGCGCCAGAGAGCTCAGTCCAAAAGCCGATCCGCTGGAAAGGAATTGACGACGGGTCAAAGGAGGTGCATTGGACATGGGCGGTTTCAATCGACGTAAAGAAACTCGTTGGAACTCAACAACATCTGTGCAAGGGTGGCCAGCGCGGTTTGCTCAGGAGCAGGCAGCTTGTTGCGGGCCTCTTCATCCAGCGACTTCCGCTGCTGTTGAAAATGCTCTGTTTGCTGAGCGACAAAGCGCTGGGCGCGGCCGGTTTCATGTTCATCCGGCCTACGCCCGTAGACGATTTTCCAAAGCCGGTCGATTTGGCGACTTTCGTCTTTGTCGACTTCGCGAAGGATCCTGCTGGCCAACGCGTCGGCGCAGGCGACGACAAAGTCGCTGTTCATCAACATCAATGATTGCGTCGCGACGGTTGAGTCGTTTCTCTTTTCGCAGTTCGGGGCCATCGCCGGCCAGTCGAACGATTGCAAAATCGACAGCGGGCGACTACGTCGAACTTCCGCATAAATGCTGCGTCGAAACTGCTGTCCTTTCAGATCCAGGACTGTTCCCGCGCGGCCGTCCTTGATGTTTTCGATACCCAGCACCCAGCGTCCCACGGCGTCGGCCATCACCGGTACTGGCGGTCCGCCAATTTCCCGATTCAGGTTTCCGCAAACCTCCAGCAGCGTGTCACGAAGGGTCTCCGCATCCAGGCGGCGCAGCCGGGCTCCACCGTAAAGCAAGTTTTCCGGATCGGCTTCATCTTGAGCACGATCGACTCGCAGGGCTTGCCGGTAGGCCGTGCTCTTCATGATCAAACCATGTAGATGTTTGATGCTCCATCCCGAGTCGATCCATTCAGCGGCCAACCAGTCAAGCAGTTCCGGATGAGTCGGCCGGGCACCGAGGGCGCCAAAATCAGACGGTGTCGAAACAAGACCTCGGCCAAAATGATGCATCCAGATTCGGTTGACGATCACGCGGGCAAGCAGCGGATGATTGCGATCAGTCAATCGCCCAGCCAGCGCCAGCCGCCGTCCGCTGCTGGGCAGACTGGAATCGTTGATCGGAATGTCGGGCACTTCGGCGTTCAGCGATACGACGGTCAAACCGGCAGGAGTCACTTGCTGCTGGGGCTGGCTGTGGTCGCCGCGGGCAAACAGGAAAGATTCAGGGATCTTGCCGGGGACTTCTGTCAGCGCCCGAACGCGACCTTCGGGTGGCTTGGTCGCGCGGAGGCCCGCGGCCTTTTCGCCCAACGCTTTCAACTCATCGGCCGCTTTTCGATCGTACAGATAAAGCGAACCGGCGGTGACGTTCAGACTGGGATTCTCTTTGATCAGCTTTTTCTGATCGTCGGTCTGTTGATCGACGGGAGTTTGTTTGGCGGTTCGTGCCGCTTCGCGAATCTCCTCTGGCAGTTTTTCGATTTGTTTTTCAAGGGTCGCGGCAATGTAGGCGGCTTGCTTCTCGTTGCGTTGTTTGTCAATCGCCTTCGCTTGCTGCTCGATCGACGCCGCAGCTTCCCGGTCTTGGTCGGTGTACAGAGAAACCAGTCGCTGCGCGGGAGAACGCCAGTTTTTCCAATCGAGCGCTGGATCGAAAACGGCGCGCAGGCGGTAGTAGTCGCTCTGTGCGATCGGGTCGTACCGATGATCGTGACACTGGGCGCAGGCGACGGTCAGTCCCAACAAAGAAGACGAAACAATCTGCATCGTGGCGGCGACGACGTCGTTTCGGGCGACGTTGGCATCCGGCACGCTGCCGCCGCTGCCGTCGGGAGCCATCCGAAGAAAACCGGTCGCGATCAACAATTGTGCGTCGTCGGGCGTCAAGTTGTTCAGCGGAGACGAAATCAGTTCATCACCCGCCAACTGTTCGACCACAAACCGATCGAAAGGTTTGTCCTCGTTCCAAGCCGCCACGACGTAGTCACGATAGCGCCAGGCACCGGTCCGCCGGGCATCGGCAATGTTGTAGCCTTCCGAATCGGCGTAGCCGGCGACGTCCAGCCAGTGCCTTCCCCATCTTTCACCGTAGGCTGGCGAAGCGAGCAACTGGTCCAACTGTCGCTGGTATGCGGCGGGATGTTCGTCCTGAACAAAACGCTCGATCTGTTCGGGCGTGGGCGGAGTACCCAGCAAGGCAATCGAAGCTCGTCGCAGCAGACGCCCTTTGTCGGCGTCCCGAGAGAAACCAAAACCTTCTTGCTCCAGTTTGCGAAGCAAAAACGCATCGATCGGTGTTCGCACTCGGCTGGGATCGGCAACGCTGGGTACCGCCGGCCGGCTGATCGGTTGGAAAGACCAATGCGATCGTTCGGCGTCGGTGATTTGCATGTTCTGCAACGAATCGGGTTCCGGACCCAGGGTTGGTGCGCCGGCGTCGATCCAGCGGCGAACCGTTTCCACCTGATTCCGGCTCAAGCGGTGCGCGGAATCGGGCGGCATTTCACCGTTGACAATGCGCTGCAACAACAGGCTCGCTTCGCCGTCGCCGGCGACCAGGGCGGGTCCCGAATCGCCGCCGGCCAACATCGTCCGCACCAGCCGCACGTCCAGCCCGCCCTCGCGCTCTCCCCCTTCGCCGTGACATTGGAAACAGGCCGCTTTGAAAATCGGGCGAATGTCTTTCTCAAACGACACTTCAGGGCTTGGCGAAACCAGATCGCCGGCGGTGACGCAGGCCGGCAACCAAAGGGCGGCCGAAAGCACGAACAGAGGCAAGCGTAGAGAAATGCGTGACACGAGGGTGCTGCCGGCTACAGGTGGGATGGAAGGTGGGACTGCCGATTATATTCAACCTGGCCGTTTGGCGGGAACTCATCCCATCGCCGCCCCGTACACTTGGGTCATTGCCGCGCTCTGTCGCCTTCGGCGTGCGTGGCCGAGAAAAATGCTGCTTTTTCACTTGAACACCGCATGCGAATCGACTTAGTCATCACTGAACTTTTTGTTGGCGGCGCCGAACGCTGTTTGACTGAATTGGCGACGGGACTTGTCCAAGCGGGAGATGAAGTACGCGTCTTCTCGTTAGGAAAACTGCCGACGGGCCAGCAGGGTGAATTGGTCGATCGCTTGCATCAAGCCGGCATCGAAGTGGCGACAGGCGACGCTGGTTCAGCTTTGCACGGTCCCCGCACCTATCACCGTTTGAAGCGATGGTTGTCTGGGAAACCGGCCGATGTTTGTCAGACGTTCATGTACCACGCCAACGTTCTGGGAACGTTTGCCGCCAGGTCAGCCGGCGTCGCCACTTGCGTGGGAGGTTTGCGAGTTGCCGAGCACCGGCCGGTTCGCGGCATCATCGAACGAGCCGCTGTCGGGCGGATGCAGAGCCTGGTTTGTGTCAGCCATGCCGTCAAGCAGTTTGCGATCGACCGACTGGGCTGCGAAAAAAAACGCGTGGTGACCATCGCCAATGGTGTCGACGTGGAAAGGTTCGACTCGGCGACCCCCTTTGATTGGAACCAGATTGGTTGGCCGGCCGATTCGATTGTGACTCTGTTCGTGGGACGGCTTCATCCTCAAAAAGGAATGGAACTGCTGCAGCGGCAAATCGACAGCATCGCGCCCGCCGGAACCAATCGCCGGCTGCTGTTGGTCGGGGACGGTCCCTTGCAGGGCGGATTGCGGCGATGGGCCGATGCGATCGGCGACGACCGTGTCGGGCTGTTGCCTTGGCAGGCCGATGTGGCGCCGCTGATGAAGGCTTGCCGGCTGCTGGTGCTTCCCAGTCACTATGAAGGTATGCCCAACGTGGTGTTGGAGGCGATGGCGGCGGGCCGCCCCGTCGTCTGCAGCCGTGTGGAAGGAAGCGAGGAACTTCTCTCTCACGCACTTGCGACGCAAGGATTTGCCGCCGGCGATGACGGCGCAATGAAAAAGCTCGTCGAACCATTCCTGGACGACGAGCTTCTGTGTGAAGAAGTGGGCCGCGGCAATCGGTCACGCGTGCAAAGCGACTTTTCGATTCCCGCGATGATCGAAGCTTACCGGACGCACTACTGCGATCTTCTGGCGGTCCGGCGACTGGAAGTGTAGGTGCTTCGTGACAGCGGTTTGACGTTCCTACTGTTGACCGTGATCGGTTGAAGGTAGCTGCTGGGACGAACCGATCGATGCATTCGGACGGCTGCTTCGTCATCGTCCTTGAAAGGATCCGACAACGTGTCGAACAACGATCCACCATTGTCCGGTTCGGTCTGCCGGGGTTCGGGCTCCGGCATGCGGACTGGCGGAGGAACGCGATCGGTTGGTTCGGGCAGCGCGCCGGGGGCGCCCAAGTGCTGTCCTTGGCTGGGCGGATCGATCGTTGGCTGGCCGGCATCGTGCCATTGGCTCGGTCCGGTCGGCGTGATCCGCATATCCCGGGTGGGACCGTGATAGGCTTTCGGCATCGGAGCGACAGGACTCACCGAAGGTACCGAATGGTGATGGTGATGAAGGTTCGACGGAGGAGCCGGCATCATCAGCTCCTCGATCATCGCTGCGTCGCAGGCATCGTCGCAACAGGCATCCTCGCAGCAACTACCGCAGCCAAACAGCTTTTCGAAACCGCTGGCCACCTTGTCCATCGCCTTGGAAAGGCAATTGTGTTTGGGCCAAGGTGAACACTTGCAGGTGCATTGGCAGCAGTTCACCGGCGGGCAGGCGGAACAGCTGGCTTCACATCCGCAGTTTCCCGCACCAGCGTTGGCCATGCTCATCAAGCCGATTCCACCGGCGGCGGCACAAGCCAACAATCGTTTGGGGAGAGATAGTTTGAAGAACATGAAAGGTCTCGGATCTTCGTGCAGTGGCAAGGGTTTTTTCAATAACACTCGACCTGGATATCGACCCGATAGATTCGGAATGACCACGAGAACCGCGAAGACCGTCAAACTTGTCCCAAATTCACAGCCGTTGGTGCTGTGACGGTTGTTCTCCCTCGCCGGAAGTCTTCGTCACCACCCCGCTGACGCCCTGCTGTTGGTGGGGAAACGGGACGAAATGGAGCCGGCAGACAATCGCGGCTTCAACCGCTAAACTTAGCGCTGGAATTCGCTGAAACACCGTAAAACCCCGATTTTTTGAGAGCTGATCGTGACCCTTGATCCCTTCGGTGCCCGTGATCAATTTGATACCGGCAACGGAACTGCCACGATGTACCGACTGAGCCGCCTGGAGGAAGCGGGGCTGGGTGACATCTCCCGATTGCCGTTTTCCATTCGAGTGCTGCTGGAATCGGTGCTCCGCAATTGCGACGGGTTTTCGGTGACCGAGCAGGACGTCAAGAATCTGGCCGCCTGGAATGCGGCGGCGCCGGCCAAGCAAGAAGTTCCTTTCAAACCCTATCGAGCGGTGTTGCAGGACTTCACCGGTGTGCCGGCCGTGGTCGATTTGGCAGCGATGCGGTCGGCAATGAAGCGGATTGGCGGAGACGCCGAAAAGATCAATCCGTTGATCCCGGTCGACCTGGTGATCGACCATTCGGTCCAAGTCGATTTCTTTGGCAGCGACGGTGCGCTTTCCAGGAATGTCGAAATCGAATTCCAACGAAACCGAGAACGCTACGAATTTTTGCGTTGGGGCCAACAAGCCTTTGACAATTTTCGCGTCATTCCTCCCAACGTCGGCATCGTTCACCAGGTTAACCTCGAATACTTGGCTTCGGTCGTGGCTCTCAAGCAGACCGAGGAGGGACCGGTCGCGATTCCCGACACGTTGGTGGGAACTGACAGCCACACCACGATGATCAACGGATTGGGAGTGCTTGGATGGGGTGTGGGCGGAATCGAAGCCGAAGCGAATATGCTGGGCCAACCGCTCTACATGTTGATGCCCGAAGTGATCGGATTGGAACTGATTGGCAGCCTGCCAGCCGGTGCGACCGCGACTGACATGGTCTTGCGAGTCGTCGAATTGCTGCGGCAGGAAGGCGTGGTCGGAAAGTTTGTGGAGTTCTTTGGGACGGGCATGAACACCATGAGCGTTGCCGATCGAGCCACAATCGCCAACATGGCTCCCGAATACGGCGCGACGATGGGGTTCTTTCCGGTCGACGGCATCACGCTGGAATACCTTCGGCAGACGGGCCGTTCGGCCGAGCAGATTGCGTTGGTCGAAAACTACACTCGCCGGCAGGGATTGTTCCGCGAAGATGACGGCCCGGCGCTCAGCTACACCAAAACGCTTTCGTTGGACTTGAGCACGGTCCAGCCGAGTCTTGCCGGCCCCAAAAGACCGCAAGACCGAATCACGTTGAAAGACATGAAAAAGTCGTTCCGTGATTCATTGACAGCCCCGATTGGCAAAACCGGCTTCGGGCTCCAGCCCGATTCGCTTGGCAGTGTGGCCACCGTTTCGCAAGACGGCAGCAGCAGCGAAATCGGTCACGGCGCGGTGGTCATTGCGGCCATCACGTCCTGCACCAATACCAGCAACCCATCGGTGATGATTGGTGCGGGGTTGTTGGCAAAGAAGGCGGTCGAGCGAGGTTTGAAGGTTGCACCTCACGTCAAAACCAGCCTCGCGCCGGGCTCGCGAGTGGTCAGCGATTACTTGGACAAGGCGGGTCTGACGGAGAGCTTGAAGCAGTTGGGTTTTCATACCGTCGGGTACGGCTGCACGACCTGCATTGGCAACAGCGGACCGCTGCCGCAACCGGTGGCCGATGCGATCACTTCGGCAGACCTGGTTGCTTCGGCAGTGCTGAGTGGAAACCGTAACTTCGAAGGACGGGTCAATCCGCTGACCAAGGCGAACTACCTGGCCAGTCCGCCGCTGGTGGTTGCCTACGCGCTGGCCGGTTCGACCGACGTCGATTTGGAAACCGAACCGATCGGACAAGACAGTGACGGCAACGACGTCTTCTTGAAAGAAGTCTGGCCTTCGTCGGAAGAGATTCGTGAAACGGTGGCCCGTTCGATTCAGCCGGAGATGTTTACCGAGCAGTACGAGGCCGCGGTCGCTGGCAACCAGTTGTGGAATGCCATCGAAGTTGCCGGCGGTGCCCTCTATCCGTGGGACGATTCGAGCACCTACATTCATCACCCGCCGTTCCTTGATTTAGTCACCGGCGACGCCGTTCCCGACATCCAACCGGTCACCGGGGCGAGGGTATTGGCGTTGCTGGGCGATTCGGTCACCACCGATCACATTTCGCCGGCGGGCGCGATCGCCGCCGACGGTCCGGCAGGCAAGTACTTGCAAAGCAGTGGCGTTGAAGTTCGTGATTTCAACAGCTTCGGCAGCCGTCGCGGCAATGATCGAGTGATGGTGCGGGGGACGTTTGCAAACATCCGTATCCGAAACCAACTAGCGCCCGGTACGGAAGGGGGCGTGACGCGGCACTTGCCCGACGGTGAAGTGATGGCCATCTACGACGCTTCGATGAAGTACCAGCAAGAAGGTGTGCCGCTGGTGGTTCTTGCCGGAGCAGAATATGGCACCGGCAGCAGCCGCGACTGGGCAGCCAAAGGAACGCTGTTGTTGGGGGTCAAGGCGGTGATCGCTGCCAGTTACGAACGTATCCATCGCAGCAACCTGGTGGGCATGGGCGTGTTGCCGCTGGAATTTGCCGACGGCGCGACCTGGCAATCGCTCGGCTTGACCGGCGAAGAAACGATCGACATTCCCGATTTGTCGAACGATTTACAGCCCCGTTCGACCATCAACGTCACCGCGACCAACGCGGAGGGAGAGACCAAAACCTTTCCCTGCGTCGTCCGAATCGATACTCCGGTCGAATTGCAGTACTACCGGGGCGGCGGTATCCTGCCCACCGTGCTTCGCAACTTGAAGTAGCGAACACACCCGAATCTTCCTCCCACGAAAGCGGAAATCATGGCCAAAGCAAGCGCGCGTCATATCCTGGTATCGACCGAACAGGAGTGCTTGGAATTGAAACAACGCATTGCCGACGGGGAAGACTTTGGCGCCGTCGCCTCGGCCCATTCCTCCTGTCCGTCGGGACAAAGGGGAGGTGATTTGGGAAGTTTCGCACCCGGCCAGATGGTGCCCGAATTCGACGCGGCCGTATTTGGTGGTGAAGTCGGCGTGGTCCAAGGACCGGTGAAAACGCAATTCGGCTATCACCTGTTGGAAGTGACCGCAAGAAGCGATTGAGAATCGTAGGCCGACTTGTCTGTCCGTCGGCCGGTTCTCCGAACCGGCTACGAATAAGCGACTTCGGAGAAGTCGCCGACAGAAAAACCTTGCTCAGTAAGCTTGTTCCTGCTTCCAGACGACCAGCAAGGTTTTGAACAGGATCTTGATGTCCAGCCACAGGGACCAGTTGCGAATGTAGCGGTGGTCCCAGCCGATGCGGCGTTCCATCTTGTCGACTGTTTCGGTTTCACCGCGGCAGCCGTTGACTTGCGCCAATCCGGTGATGCCCGGTTTGACTTTGTGGCGAAGCATGTAGCCGCGAATCAAGCCGCGATACTGTTCGTTGTGCGCGCTGGCATGCGGCCGCGGGCCCACCAGCGACATCGTTCCTTCGATCACGTTGAACAGTTGCGGGAGTTCGTCGAGGCTGGTTTTGCGAAGGATGGCGCCGACACGAGTGATCCGCGGATCGTCCTTGGTTGCCTGTTTGACCGTCGGTCCGTTGTCGCAAGTTCGCATCGAACGAAATTTCCAGACCAGGATTTCACGTCCGTCCAGCCCGTAGCGGCGTTGTCGAAAAAAGATCGGGCCGCGCGAAGACAATTTCACGGCGGCTGCGACCAAGAGCATTGGGATTGCTGCGACGATCAGTGCAGTGGTGGCGATGGCGATGTCCGAAATCCGCTTCGTGACTCCGTCGACACCGTACAACGGATTTTCAAACACGCTGACTGCCGGCAATCCGCCCATGCTGGTCCAGCGTGAGTGCAGCAGTTCGAACACAAAGAAATCGGGAACGATGTAAACCGACGCCGTGGTGTCGCTCAGCTGATCCAGTAGGAAGCGGATACGTTTTTCCGCTCGCATTGGCAACGTGATCAGCACCGTGTCGACTCCGCCGCCTCGGGCCAGGGCGACCAGGTCGCTCAGGTCACCCGCCAGGGTTTCGTCGCCACCGTCTCCTTCTCGCGGTTCGGATCGGTCGTCGTAATAACCGACCACTCGCAGACCCAACGACGGTTCACTGCTGATGTTGGCGACCGTTTGCCGGCCCAGTTCGTTCAGTCCGGCGATGGCCACGCGTCGTACACCCACGCCACGCCGCAAGAACCCTCGTTGAATGATTCGCAAGCACATTCGCCCCAAACCAACAAGTGTTGGGGCAAGGATCGTCCAGGCAAGCATCATCGATCGAGCGAAATGCTGGCTGTAGCGCGTCGCAAAACCGAGCAGGGCCAGGACCAGGACGGTGATCGCCCAAGTCGCGACGACATCAGTCATCTCGCGATTGGCGTTGCCCTCGTCCCAGCGGCGGTGCAATCCGGTCAATTGCGACGCCAGCAAGAAAACCACGATGGCGACCATTCCCATCACCGTGGTCATTTCGTTCACTTCGCCCCGGCCAATCCAATTGACGATCGCCAGCGACGCCATCACGCCCGCGGCATCGAGCGCAGGTTGGACAAAGTCCCACCATCGACGATGAGAGGTGATCACAGAACGCGATTGCATGACGGCAGCCAAAACGGTTGGGAGGGTCTTGTTCATGCCGCGGTGCGCTTCGTCGCAAACCCGCAATGGCATGTGTTCGTGTTGTCCGCCCAAACCTAGCTTGCGGTTGAATCGAACCAGTCCAAACCGAGATCCAGAGAAGTCGCTTGGTGGGTCAATGCGCCGCTGCTAATGCGGTCCACACCGGTGGCAGCGATTTCGGCGATCGTATCGATTCTGACGTTGCCGCTGGCTTCCAATTCCACTGGCGATTTTTCCTCGTCGCGAATGGCAACCGCCTGGCGAAGCTGGTCGATCGAAAAGTTGTCCAACAAGACGATGTCGGGAGCGACCGGCAGCACGTCGCGGAACTGGTCCAGCGAATCGACTTCGACTTCCACGATCGACGGCGCTACCAGATGTTCCAAACTCGATGACCGCCATGCCAGCGCGCGACTGGCGGCCGTTCCAGCGGAAAGGGGGCCCTGCTGGTCGCCGCCCAGGGCGAGATGGTTGTCTTTGATCAGGAAACCGTCGTAGAGTCCGCAGCGATGATTGCGGCCACCGCCGCAGGCGACCGCGTACTTTTCCAACAACCGCCAGCCAGGTGTGGTTTTGCGAGTGTCGTACAGACGAGCCTTGGTGCCGGCAATCTGCTGAACAAAAGATTGAGTCAGCGTGGCAATTCCGCACAACCGGCAAACGATATTCAAAACCGTTCGTTCGCTGGTCAACAGATCGCGGACGTTGCCCCGCAGCACGGCAATCGGCTGGCCGGGCACCAGCGGCTGACCGTCGTCGACCAGGCACTCCACCTGCAAGTCGGCATCGAATTCGTCGACGATCCAGGGGATCAAAGCCACACCCGCACAGACGCCCGGTTGTCGGGGCACGATCTGGCAACCGCCGCGACGATCGGCATCGATCAGGCAGACCGTGGTCCAGTCGACCGCGCGCCGCAGGTCCTCGGCAATCGAAAGCCGTACCAGGGCACGAATGTCGTGTTCGAGCACTCCATCGGCTGTCACCTGTGCATAATCACTCATCGGCAATCACTAGAAAAAGGGAATGGCTGGTTGCCGCACCTGAATCAATGTCTCCATAATGCCCGATGCCCAACACGGAAGGGCCGGCAACCGGGGCCGGCTAAGACCGATACGTTTCGTGGACGATTTCGAGGCCGCATGCCTACGCAGTTGACCGATTCGCCGTTAGCCAAAGATCGCGTGCAATGGACGCTGGTGTGTGTCGTCATGTTGGCGATCGTCGGCATGCGGGGGTTCAGCGGTCGCGTGGACCCTCAGCATAACGCCACTGTGAAAATGGGCGAGCCGGCGCAATTGCGAATCGATCTGAACACGGCCGATTCTCGCGAATTGGTGCTCCTTCCCGGCGTCGGGCCGGTGCTTGCCAAACGAATCATTGAAAACCGTGATCGGCTTGGCCAGTTCCAATCGGTGGACGATTTGGACCGAGTGCACGGCATCGGTCAAAAAACAATCGCTCGGTGGAGCGAGATCTGCGAAATTCGCGAGCCCGAAACGGGCGGAGAAAAACGAGACCTGTGAAAGAATTAGCGCCGGCCGAGTTTCATCTGCACCAGCCCTTTGCCCCGGCAGGTGATCAGCCGCAAGCGATCGAGTCGCTCACCAAGGGGTTTCTGTCGGGTAGCTCCGCGCAAGTCTTACTGGGTGCCACGGGGACCGGAAAAACGTTCACGATGGCCAACGTGATCGCCAACCTCGGCCGCCCGGCGTTGGTGCTGAGCCACAATAAAACTCTAGCGGCGCAGCTGTACAGCGAATTCCGCGAGTTCTTTCCGGAGAATGCCGTTCACTATTTCGTCAGCTACTACGACTACTACCAGCCGGAAGCTTACATTCCGCAGCGGGACGTTTACATCGAAAAAGATGCGTCGATCAACGACGAAATCGATCGCCTTCGCTTGGCGACTACCAGCTCGTTGGTCAGCCGACGCGACGTGGTGATCGTCGCTTCGGTCAGCAGCATCTACGGCCTGGGTTCTCCCAAAGATTACAAGGAATTGATGGTCGCGCTTCACAAAGGCGAAGTGACTCGCCGCGATCACCTGCTGTTGAAATTGGTCGACGTGCTTTATGAACGCAATGACGTTGCCTTTGACCGTGGAAAGTTCCGAGTCCGCGGCGATTCGATCGAACTGTGGCCGACCTACGAGGAGTTCGCTTATCGAATTGAGATGTGGGGAGACGAAATCGAACAGATCTCCATCATCAAGCCAGTATCGGGCGAAACGATCCGAACGCTGGATCGAGTCTTCATCTATCCGGCTCGCCATTTTGTGATGCCCGAAGACCGAATCCAAAATGCGTTGCGGGTGATTCGTGACGAATTGAAGGAGCAATTGGAGACTTTTCAGGCCCAGGGAAAATTGCTGGAGGCGCAGCGGTTGTCGGCCCGCACCCGATTTGACTTGGAAATGCTGGGTGAAGTGGGGCATTGTCCGGGAATCGAAAACTACAGCCGTCCGCTGTCGGGCAAACCGCCCGGCGCGACTCCCGACACGCTGTACGACTTTTTTCCTGATGACTTCGTCACCTTCGTCGACGAATCGCACGTTACCGTTCCGCAGGTTCGGGCGATGTATGCCGGCGACCGCAGCCGAAAAACGACGCTGGTGGAACACGGGTTCCGTTTGCCCAGCGCGCTGGACAATCGTCCGCTGAAGTTCGAGGAATGGGAGGAGCGTACCGGCCCCATCTGTTTCGTTAGCGCCACACCGGGCGATTATGAACTGCAGCGGACCGGCGGCGAGGTGATCGAGCAGATCATTCGGCCCACCGGACTGTTGGACCCGGAGTTGGAAGTCGTTTCGGCTCGCGGACAAGTCAAACATTTGTTGGAGGAAATCCGACAGCGGGCGACCAGGGACGAACGGGTGCTGGTGACGGCACTGACCAAGAGACTTGCCGAAGATCTATCGACGTTTTTCCAAGAGCAGAACGTGCGGTGCCGCTGGCTGCACAGCGAATTGGACGCCTTTGAACGAGTCGAACTGCTTCAGGAGCTTCGCGCCGGACGATTCGATTGCCTGGTCGGAGTCAACTTGTTGCGAGAAGGCTTGGATCTGCCGGAGGTCTCTCTGGTGGCCATCCTGGACGCCGACAAGGAGGGATTCTTGCGGAGCGAAACGAGTTTGATTCAAACGATCGGACGCGCCGCGCGTAACGCCAATTCGAAAGTGATTTTGTATGCCGACAAGGTCACCGATTCGATGAAAATGGCGATCGACGAAACCGAACGCCGCCGCGCGCTGCAGCAAGCCTACAACGACGAGCACGGAATCACCCCCGAAACCATCCGTAAAACGATCCTGGCCGGTATCGAAACCGAAGCGGCCAAACGGCGCAAAACGGCGGCTCAAGCCAAGGATGAATCGGACGGCGTTTACATCACGATCGAATACATCGACGCGCTGGAACAGGAGATGTTGGCGGCGGCGGAGAACTTGGAGTTCGAACGAGCCGCTGCGTTGCGAGACCGAGTGTTGCAGTTGAAAGACAACATCGGTAAACCGCTTTCGGAAGTCGAACTCACCAAGCCGTCCGACGCGACCGGCCGTCAAAAGAAACGTCGCAAGGGCGTCAAAGGCCCCAAAAGCCAGCGCGTGCCCAAGCCGCATCGAGGCTGAGCAACTGTCGGCGATTTCTCCGAAATCGCTACGTCATGCAGTTCGTCGGTGATTTCTCCGAAATCGCTACGTCATGCAGTTCGTCGGTGATTTCTCCGAAATCGCAGCGTGATGCATCCCCAACGGTTATTTTCCCAGCACGATTGCCGTCGCGTTTCCTTCGGCGGTGTGGCACAGGCAAACCACGTGATCTCTTTCCAGCGGCTCAGCTTCGCTTCGGAAACAACCGCCGGCCGACTCGGCGTTCAACGTCGGCGGCACGATTTGCTGGGCAAGCGACATGGCACCGACGATCAGGCCGACCGTTCCGCATGCCGCTCCGGTGTGTCCCAGCGCCGCGATCGGTGCGACCAGGGGCACACCGGGCAACATGTCGTCGAGTGCCTTGCGTTCCTGCTGGTCGATGATCGGGTCGCCCATGCCGTGGCTGACGACCATTCCGACGTCGCCGGCGGTAAGACCGGCGTCGGCAATCGCCGCGCCGACAGCCAACCTGATCGCTTCGGCCGACCCACGGTATCCTTCCTTGTCGATTCGGCTGGACCTTTCGCCGTCGATCATGCCGTTGGCCGGAAAAAATCTTTCCGCATAAGACTTCACGCGGGCAAACACTCGGCCGTTTCTCGCCTCCACTTCCGATTCCTTTTCCAGCACCAGCGCGGCAGCCGCTTCGCCGCCGACCACCCCTTTGGAATCGGGCGTGTGAGGTCGCGAACTCATTTCGATTGGGTCGACCGCATCGGGAATGGGCAAGTCGTTGATGTAGTTCATTCGCGTGGAGTTGATTCGCGTGCCGGCGGCGCCGGTCACCATCACCTTGGCGATTCCCCGTTCCAGGCACGACACCGCTTCGATCAAGGCGGCCGAACCGGAGACGTCACCCAGGATCAGCGAGTTGTTGGGGCCGTGGGCGTTGAGCGCGATGCCGACGTGGCAAGCCGGCATGTTGGGCAGGTACTTCAGCATCCAAAGCGGTATGATATCTTTCATCGCCGCGGCACCGAACTTGCTTTCGTCGATCTTGCCGTCGGGCCCAATGCACTTGCGGATCGCCTCTTCCATTTCGGTGGGCGGCCCATAGTACATCTCGCCGCCAAAAACCGTTCCGACGTCGGCTGGACGTAGATCACCTTCGGGCTCTGCCGGCAACGCCGACTCCAAGCCGGCATGTTCGACCGCCAATTGGGAAGCGGCGAAGGCCAGCTGGATTTCTCGGCACATCACCTTCAGCGCTTTGCGCGGCCGGACGTACTGTTTCGGTTCAAAATCAAGAATTGGACCGCCGATCCAAACTCCCGCGGGCGTCGTCACGGCGCCAGGTTTGGCGTGACCATCGGTACGCTTGGCCAACGAGCAGATGCCCGAACGCTTGGCCCGAAGTGCTTCGAAGAATTCTTGGCAACCGATTCCGATCGACGAAACCACGCCAAGCCCACTGATGACGACGTTACTTTGAGGCATTGCAGCTGTGCGGAAAAAACTGGGGAAGCACGATTATGATTCTCGTCAGTCGGGCTGACCAGGGATTGCCTCACCCCGAAAACCGGTCGATCCCATTCTGATCGGATGGCCCGGCTTGGGTGGGCTAATCGAGCTTCAGATCATAGATTCGGTGCACTTTTGTTCGCTTTGCACCGCCTCGTTCGATTGTGCCTCGGGAAAGCGAATTGCTTTCCAGCACCCAAGAGAACTCGCCTGTCTGAATGCCGTAATCAATCGCCTCGGGCAAGATTCTGGCCAGCGTCACCAGGCCTAGGCCCCATTTTTGATATTCGGGCAACACATTGGTGCTGATCAGCCGCAACCGATCAATCTTGCGTTTTCCGATCAGCAACTTCAGCCAGCCAAACGGCAGCAGCCGCCCGTTCATCTTCTGGAGCACCTGGTTGTAATCCAGCAGGCCAAAGCCGGCGCCGACCGGCTTGCCGTCGATTTCAGCGATGCTGGTCAACTCCGGCACGATCAAGTGTTTCAGGCCGGCGCTTTGATGATCGATCTCCGATTCGCTCAGCGGCACGTAGCCCCAGGTTTGCTGGAGCGAAAGATTGTAGATCTCCAGAAACGATCGCACGTCCGCATCAAAGTTGCTTCGATCGAGCGGCCGGCAGCTTACCTTGAATCGCCGGGTTGCCTCCTCGATCACGAACATCAACTTGGGATCCAAGTCTTCCAAGATGTCGATGTGAGCGTCGTAGCTGAACAAATCCTGGCATTTGACGAATCCAAATGCCTCGATCAGCCTGCCGTAGTAGTCGCGGTTGTGGGGAATCATGAAGGTGGGAGGCGAGTCGAATCCGTCGACCAGCAATCCCACCTCGTAGTTCAAGCTTGGGTTGACCGGACCGCGAACATCGGTCATGCCTTGGTCGCGAAGCCAGTTGGTTGCCACGGAAAAGAGTTCGTCATTGGCATCCTGATCATCAAAACACTCGTAGAACCCAAAAAAACCTCGCTTTTCGTCGTAGCGGCGATTGTGGGCATGATTGACCAGGGCCAGCACGCGGCCGACGACTTGATCGCCGCGCCGCGCTAAGAACGCCTGTCCCACCGCGTCTTCATAAAAGGGATGCGGCTTGAACCCCACCATTTCTTTGCGAACCATCCAGAGCGGCGTGACCCAATGAGGATCCTCGCGATAAATCGTCCGTTCCAGTTCCAAAAACGCCTTTTGGTCTTTTCGCGAATCGACCGCTTCGCAACGCACCTCCTTGCTCATGGTCTATCTGTCCCTGGCTGTCGGTGTAGGATTGAAATCGTCAAAGGTCCTGTCACCCACCATTCGACGTTTCACACGCCCGCTCGCACATGAGTGACTCCAACCCGATTGTTTTGCGCAGCACTGCAAATCCGACCGTACGACATTTGGTTCGCATGCGGGACAATCGCGCCAGACGTCGCGCTGGCCGAGTGATCGTCGACGGTTGGCGTGAAACTGCGCGGGCGATCGAAGCTGGATTGCAGCTGTGTGGAGTTTACTTAACGGAGAGTTCTCCGTCATGCGATTCCGACGACTCCGGTGATCGGGCGAGCGTGATCGACGCGGCGACGCGGCTGCAGAAGCGACAAATCGTCTCCGCCGGCGTGATGGAGAAGATCTCCTACGGTCAATCGGCTCGCGGCGTGGTTGCCGAGTTCGTTCAGCCGCGGCGTAGCCTGGCCGATTTGGCTTTGCCGGAAAGCCCGCTCCTGCTGGTGCTCGACCAGATTGAGAAGCCCGGCAATGTGGGAGCGGTTTTTCGCTGTGCCGACGCTGCCGGCGTCGACGCGGTGGTCCTTTGCGACGGACGTTGCGATTTATTCAATCCCAACGCGATCCGCAGCAGTTTGGGGGCAGTGTTTCACGTCCCGGCGGCAGAGGCCGATTTGCAGCAAACGACGGAGTTTTTGGCGAATTCCGCCCTTCGCGTGCTGGCCGGACGAGTGGAATGTTCCCAGTCGCTTTGGGAAACCGATTTGCAAGGTCCGCTGGCGATGGTGCTGGGCAGCGAGGCGGAAGGGTTGGGGGACCGTTGGTTGCGGCTTGGCAATCAGGCCATTGAAAGTGTGCGAATTCCGATGGTTGGCAAAGTGGATAGTTTGAATCTCTCGGTCTCGGCGGCGGTGATCGCCTTCGAGGCAGCGCGGGTGCGCCAGGCTGGTTCTTGAAAGGGATCCCGGCCACACCAACCGGCTCAAAACGCAGGATCGGAACTGCGTGAACCACCGCTACACGCGTTGGAGCCAGCAGAATCGTTAATGTCGCAGCAACTGCTATCCGATACTTGAAGCATCCGACGTTCCAGCGCGACAGCGCTGGCGTCCAATGGTGTGCCGCGGGGGGTGCATCGACCAGATCGCTCGGACGCAAGGATGCGGCATGCGTGACCCAAATACCAAGCAAGTACAACGCCGGCGGAACTGCCGCCGCGCAGCACTCATCGCGGCGATTCTGGTAGCCACTCCTGCACTTGCCGCCGATCCGCCGAGTTCGACTTCCCTTCGAATTCTGCCGCCGCTGCCGTTGCAATCTTCGGCGACACACTCGTCGATCCAAACCAATCCGTTTTGCCAGCCAGCAAACCAGTCGGGCAAGCGAGCACCGGTGCAACTTGCATCGGGCAAAAAACAACCGACGATCCGATTGAAACCGATCGGTGCAGCGATCGGACTGCACCCGATTCAAGAGGCCGGCGCGCCGTCGGAGGCTCAGGCCATGGTGGTCGACGCACCGCTGCCGACACCGATCAAGACCAATCCGTTGGTCGGTTCACAACATCACGTGAATAACGACCTGGTGGAAACCGAGGTCGATGTTGCCAATCAATCGCGCTCCTTGTTTGCTCCCCAACCGGTCGATCCTTGCCGCAATGCCTCGGAGGGACCTAGCGAAAGTGGCAGCCACGTTCGAGTTCAACCGGCCACAACGGTGAATCCCCACGCGGCTCAGTGTGTGAAGCCAGAGCCGCGCAGCTCCATCATCTTGATTCCGCCCACTGCCCAGGTCGCACAGCAGCTGAATCAGCCGGCTGTCGAACCGTCGTTGCCGGTGTTGGCGGAGTCGACAGCGCCCGAAGCGTCGTTACTACCTTCTCCGGCTCCCACCGTCGTCTCGGCGCCGCAAGCAGACATCGTGGAAAGCGTCTCGATTTCTGACCAGGCCAATGGAGCAGTGGAAGAAGAGGTTTCCGCTGTCGACAGCGATCCGATCACCTTCTCGATTTCCGACTTTTCCGGCGAACCAAAAGCCTCGCCGAAGATCGAATCGGGCGACCAGTTTGTCGCCGAGGCGGCAGACCTGCTGGAAGTGACGGATCGTCAGCAGTCGGTTGACCCAGCCACTCCCACGCTTTCACCAAGCGAAAACATCGGCCACACGCCCGAAGAATTGGCTCCGATCGTTCGGCCACATCAGCCCGTGTTGCTGGTGGAACCGCTGGTGATCGAAGGTGACTTGCCCGAACTGACGCCGGTGCCCGAGCCGGTGGTCGAACTGGAGCCCGAACGTGCCGATGAGTCGCAGCCAGCACTAACACGCGCACCTCAGCCAGCCGTGGTTGGCATCCCCGCTCCAGTCGTTGTCGACGAGCAGCCCGAACTCGCCCCGCCCCCGGTCGCCGCAGCTGACAGTCGGCGCGAAGCGGCTGCCCCGATTTTGCAGTCGGAAGCACCCACGGTGATTTATCGCGATGAGCCAGCGGTTTCGAGTGCGATGGAGCGATCCGAACCAACACTGCATGACAAGCGATATCGTCCGCCGGTCGCGGTCACGCCACTGCCGTTGGCGTTGGAGCGACCGACGGCGGAAGCGCAGGCGTCGATCGTACGGCCCACCGTCCAACCGGTGCAGGCACCCCGGCTTGATGATGTGGTTCTGGAGCAAGCTGCCGGGGCCAAGTTGACGCCACTGTACATGAGCCGCGCCCAAGTTCGTTCGTTGACGCTGGGCGGACGAGTTCGCAAGGTCAAAGTGGGCGACAAGAACATTTGCCAGGCTTTCACTTCCAGCCCCAACGAATTGAAACTGATTGGGACCGGCAACGGTGTCACTCAGTTGGTCGTTTGGGCAGACACCGATGACAACGCACCAACACGCGTTCGCGCCTTTGAGATACACGTGCAAGATGCCGTGGCTGCGACCGGCAAAACGTCCGTGGACCGTACCGAGATGCTCAACCGTTCGATTCGCAAAATGTTTCCCGGTTGCCAGGTCACGGTTCGACGAGTCGCTCAGCAATTGGTCGTGGCCGGTAGTTGCGACAGCGACGCATCGGCAAAACAGATCCTTCGTATGGTTCGCAAGACCTGCTTGGTTCCCGTACGCGACGAATTGCAGATTGCCAGCAGCCGTTGATTTCCCGTCCTTTCCACCATTCACTTCGGTCCCAATCAGTACGCGGATACGCCCCGCACCGAGAGTTAACGAGGTTCGATCATGAAGATCCGTTCGATCTGTCAGCACACTGCTCACCAGTGCGTCGGCGGTGTTCTACGCCTGTTGGCGGTCTGTGCTGTTGCCGCACTCGGTGTCATGACCTGTGCCCCAGCGCCAGCCCAAGTCAGCCAGGCGGCGGGCCATATCACTCACGGTAACGAAGCCTTTCGCATCGTCAGTGCCTCGTCGATTCCCACCGTTGCCGATGCAGGCACCGATTCTCAGGCACCGGAGATCGCTCTGGTGGGTTGCCAGTCCTGTGGCACCAGTTGCGGGGGCAGCTGCGGCGCGACCTACAGTGGTTGCCAATCTTGCGGCACCAGCTGTGGCGGATCCTGCGGCGGATCGTACTGCCGGCGGCGAGGCGACGTTTGTACGCCACGTGGATTCGGTTACTCGCCCTTTTCCGGCTACGGACATCCCTGTGCTCCTTGTGCCCCTTATTGGTATGGGACGGCCGAAGTTTTGTACATGAAACGAGATACCAACGAACGGTTTTCGCTCACCAACGATTACACGCTTGGCGACTACGACTATGAACCGGGAGCCCGCGTCACGATCGGCCGAGTCCCCGATTGCGTCCATGGTTACGAACTGAGCTACACCGGTCGTTTGGAATGGGATCGGGCATTCGGACTGACCTCAGCCGCCGGCGCCCTTGATTCGCAGCTGGAAGCGGGAGTGCCGCTGTTGCCGACCGATGTCAGCGCCTTCGATTCTCCGGTCTTCCTCTCGGCACAAGCCTACACCACGGAGTATTGGAGCGTCGAAGGAAGCCGCACCATGACCGGCTGGGATGTGGCCCGGTTGCTGGTTGGTGTCCGCTACCTGGAATACGACGAGCGATACGCGTTTGTTAGTCAAAACGCGACCGAGTCGGGCTTCTTTGGAAGCGCGACCGACAACCAACTGTTTGGAATTCAAACCGGCCTCGACCTGCTCTACCCGATCAGCCGAAATGGTTACACCGATTTCCGATCTCGAATCGGTGGGTTCATCAACTTTGCTGAATCGGAAGTCCGTCTGATCAACGCCGGCACAGTTCACATCAACAACTTCGACGATACCGAACGATTTGCCGGTGTCTTCGAACTCGGTGGCGGCGTGCGATACTACTTCGGTCAGTTGCTGTCGATTCGAGCGGGAGCGGAAGTCTGGTACCTCACCGGAATCGCGAAAGCCAATGGCCAGTTCGGAAACGTTGTTTCGCCACGAGTCACCGGTGTGAACACGCGAGCGAAAAGCGACTTGCTGATTTCCGGATTGTCGGTCGGTGCCGAACTTCGCTTCTAAGACATCTGTTCCAAGGTAGTTTGCCAGGTAGCGAAACTCGTCAAGAGTTTCGGTCGCCATGGTGAACTACCGAAAGTCTTGGCGACACTCGCTACCTACCTGAAACCGACCGACGCGCACCGCGTCGTCATTGACCCTGGCGGTCTTGTTGTTTCTTGGCTCGCTTTTTTCGTAGCCAATTTTGAACGCTTCGTCCCGCCTGGCCAGTCAACGATGCTTCTTCCGGGCTGCTGATCGAATTCTCGGTGATCTTGGTGATGGCCCGCCGGATCTCGCGTCCGCATTTGTGACAGTTCACCGGCGGTTCGGTCACTTGGGTTTCGCACTGTGGACAAAAATACTCGATGGTCGGTCGCATGGCCGCCTCGAAGAGACCACCCACCTCACTCGCCTCGAACCAAGCGCTGTCATCTTTGCGCAACTTGGTTTCCGGAGTCACTTCACCGTCACGCACCTTCTTCAGCAACTCGCTCGGCCGATACGGCCCGAGGTCTTCAAGATTATCGTCAGTCTGAATGAACCAATCGGTCACACCTTGGTCCCCTTACCTTGGTAAGTTGTTCGGCCGCAGCGGTGTGTGCCGCGACCGACCCCTATTTTGATCGGAACCCGCTTGGTTTGCAGGTGATCGTGGCCGACCGCGGACCGATTGACCACACTTTTTGCTTCCTGTGCGATCCCAATCATAGACCATGTGACGCGGCGTTTGGTCCGTGCAGGCTCCGGTTCCCCGATTACCGGGCAGGGAAGATAGGTAAACCAACTGTCGGCCGCCGGTATGGGTCTGCTTTGACAGGACGTCGCTGCCCGATACGATATTGCCTGGTGCTTGTCATTTTCAGGTGAATTGATGCGTTGTCCCTATTGCCACGTCGACAATGACCGGGTCCTTGATACGCGAGCTGCCGAAGGGGGCTACATGGTCCGTCGCAAGCGGATCTGCAGTACGTGCGGTCGTAGATTCGCAACGACCGAGAAAATCGAAAAGTTGAGCGTTCGTGTCGTCAAATCCGACGAGACTCGTGAACCTCTTGATCGCGAAAAGATCCGTCGCGGCATCGAACGGGCCTGCTCAAAACGGTCGATCCCCAGCACTACCATTGAACGGGTGGTGCAAGACATCGAGGCGGATATTTACGCCGCTTTTGACTCCGAAGTGAATTCGGCGGAGGTTGGCGACATCGTGATGCGCCACTTGGCCAAATTGGACGAGGTTGCCTACATTCGCTTTGCAAGCGTTTATCGCGAGTTTGACGACGCGCAAGATTTTATTCAGGCCATTACCGGCATCATGGGCCCCAAAACCACCGTCTCTCGCTGAATTCTGGAAGGCCGGCTCGTTCCAAATCGGCGTTCCTGGAATTTTCGCCCGAAAACGCCGATGATCATTTGATGGAGCCACTGCGCGGCTGGCGCCAGCATTGATCGGCTAGGTGCCAAATGGGATTGATTTGGTCACCCCTTTCTTTCTAACAGTGGCAACAGCAGCCGGCTGGGGTCTCCCTGGGCTGGAAAACCAACTGTCATTTCAATTTCCTTTCCAACACCAACCGCACATTGCCATGCATCGCGTCACTTTCCTGTTGGTCGTTACCACCACGATGGTATCGTTGCCTGATTCCGCCGACGCGCAGGTTCAAACTCAGCGCGGTGCGACGATGGGCGGGCTGGCCGGTGCGGTCGTCGGCGGACTGATCGGTGATAAAAACAACGAAGCGGGCGCCGGAGCAGCCATTGGCGGTGTCGTTGGTGCGGTGACAGGTGGGTTGCTTGGCAATGCCGCCGACAAACAGGCTGCGATCGACCAACAACGCTACTACTACCAACAGCAACAACTGCAGCAACAGCGCGCCGTCGCGACTCAAGCCGCTGTTTCGATGGCCGACATCGTTTCGATGACACGCAGCGGATTGAGTGACGCGGTGATCATCAATCAGGTTCAACAACGGGGCATTCAACACAAACTGCAGGTGCCCGATATCATCTCGCTTCATCAACAAGGTGTCAGCGAGAACGTGATCACGGCGATGCAGGGTGCTCCCACTGGTATCCAACGAGTTGCGCGAGCCCAGACGCCGGTTGTCCGACAAGAACGGATCATCACTTCACCACCGCCGGTGATCGTCGAAGAGCACTACGTCCTGCCGCATTACGCGCCGCCCAGGTACCACTACCACTATCGCCGACCGCACTACCACCCGCGGTCAAGTTTCCACATCCGCTTCTAACCGTCGGCGATTCCGCCGAAATCGCGCCCAGCATTCGAGTCGGCTGTCGGACCAGCCCAAGTTCAAACAGCGATGGATGGATTCGTGTGAACTTCCTACAACGGCGGGCAAAGCTCACACAAAGACAGAAAGTGCAAGAGAGTTGGCCGAGAGCATTCCCCCGATTCAGCTGGCACTGCCTGGCTTCGAGGGTGCAGAAACTGGCATCACGTTCAGGCAACTGTTCTAATCGAGTCCCTGAAACCGCCCACCCCTGGGCGACAAAGTTCAACGCCCGATCTATCCGTCTGCCTCCTGCACCCGGATAGATCGCAATTCGTTCGTTGGATGAGCAGTTGATCGCACTGCCTTCGATTAGTGTCGATCAGCGTTGATAAGTGTTCCCTTGGTCGCTCATCGGAGTGCGGGAACACTAATCGGCACTCATCTTCGCTGATCTGGACGCGGATTTGTGTTTCCCAACGTCATCTTCTATGGTTGCCTCGGCTTGGCTGTCGCATACTGTTGCCTGCTTCCATGTTGGGCCGCGCTGCGACTCAATACTTGCTAACTTCTTTGGTGTCCGTCGGTGTTTTTTGTGGCGAATCATCGTCACGATTGGAGACCGACAAAGACAAAGAATTGGACGCCACGATCTGACCTACAGCCAAGTCACTGCCGACAATCCTGGCCGAACATGGATGCGCGACTTGCGCCGGCACATGCGCAATCGAATTGCCGAACGGAGATGCGCTCGATACACTTTCCATAGCGTCTGGGGGCGGTGGTCGCTCTCTCGCCGCTGCAAAAGCACCAACGAACCAACGGATGCACGCCGAGTCCTCGAGTTGCTGTTGGGCAATGGTTGCTCTTTCGCTCGGACCGGGTGATCCTGGTCGTTCGTCCTGCAATTGAAAACATGATTCTCTACATCATCATTGGCATCGTTCTGCTAATCGTCGCTGTCGTCGCGGTGCTGATGGTGCTAGGTGGCACGGTGAAAGCCGATGTCATCGTTGCCGTCGAAAAAGGCGAATACCAGTTCATCGCATTGATGGAACCCGACGGAACCGTGATCCACCCGAAAGTGGATGGGATTCCGGACTGGTATCTAGAAGTGAGCGGATTCACGATTCAACAGACAAATCCGGACACAAAGGCAAAGGACCTTGAGTACATGGAGACGTACAACCAGGTCATGTACGAGACACTCAAAGAGCAGGAGAAGCTCCATCTGATCGAGAAGGAGATCGAGGCAGTCGGTAGAAACTTGGGTAAGATTTCAGAGATAGTCGTCGATTCCCGCGGTTGAACGACCGGACGAAATCGGGTAGGGACCGCCATTTCTGACGGCCCTCCCCACACCACGTAGCGTGCGGGTCCGCACTACGTGGTTCGAAGAAGTGGAGCAAGTTCTACCCATGTGCCAGTAGCTCTTGCGTGAACGTGCATGACGAATCGCTTGGCGTGCCGGGACACCGAGCCGAATGAGCATTTGACGACGACGCTTGGGACGCCGCCACTGTTTCCAGTAACACATTCGAACTCGTCGGCGTATCCAGCCATCAAGCTGAGCAAACAGTTTCAGCTGATTGGCCAAACCAAAGTAGCCCATCCCATCTCGATGATGCTTTCGTCAACAATCTCTTCCATCAGAGCATGGTTCTCGTCCAAGGCTGACTTCTCGATGGACGCCTCAGCCGAATCATCGCGCTGGATGTTTTGCGATTGTTCCGCAAACGCTTCTCAGAGGCAACGTTGTTGCGAAGGTTCGTTTGGCTGTTCAGAGTCCATCGTTGGTTCGTTCCTTGTCTTGTGACGTTCAGGCCTTCGCGTCGCCGTTGGCTTCGGCGGATCGCTATTATGCCCTCTGCTGCCGACTTCGATCGTGGAACGCGTGTTGCCACGGTCCACCCCGCGTTGGAGCAAGCTCTACTGGCGGGCACAGGATGAAACCCTCCCCAAATAAGGGACGTTTCAAAACGCGCTGGTTCTGAAACACGTGATCTGTCCCCGCCCAAGTGCCACATCTACCTCCGCTCACTCTTCCGGTCTGATTTCGCTGTCAGCAGCCAGCTCATCTTGTCAAGTTGCCTATCCTGCCAATTCGGCTCCTGACCCCTTTTTTGGTCCAGCTTGGTTCTCCGGCGTGTCTGCCATTGTTACGGTAGCACCATCGGCAGTGATGACACGGTGGCCCAACCAAAGCCAATGATCAGGGCTCTTCGCTTCAATGGCTTGACCGCTTTTCGCAACGAGACGATGCATGGACTGCTCGTCAAGTTTGAGTCACGCGCAATGCAGTACGCGCCGGTTTCGGCTGAGCACGCTTTCAGGCCTTTGGCAACTCGGTAGGTGATCAGTTTTGCGACCGCAGAAACACAGCCATGGTGGATGCTCATCACCTGGGAAAGAAATACCCATAAGGTCACCGAAGGGTGCGGTCCGCTTGATGCGCGTCAAACACCATGATTCTAGCGACTCGTGCTGGGCATAAGGTCAGCGACAGTCGGTTTTGACTGAAGCGATTTCTCATACACGTTGCTCCAGATCTTGCTCAGCAGAATACAGCGAAGCGTCATGACGTGCTGGCCGCCTTCACGGTGCCAACGCATCCCCGAGAGCTTCATCCGCTCGCTGACAATCTGCTTACACGCTGACTCCACCACGCCACTGCCAATCGGGTAACCTCGCTCTCGTGCCGAGGCGAAATCCATGAATCGCTTGTAACGACGCAAGTACCTCTCGGCTTTGTCGGCATCGGAAGCGAAGGTCTTCTTGTAGCCGTGCAGCTCTCTCATCTTTGCGATCGAGCGCAGCACCCGACCATGACCGCCCGGCTCCAGCAGAAGACCACGAGCACGTGACAGCCAATCCGCACGCTCAGACTTGCCCACTTGCAATGCATCCGCGATGGTCGTCAGTCGCTCGCTTGCATGATAGTAGTCAACAATCCGCGTGATCTTGATTCGCCGACCATCGACGAAGAACTTCCGTAGAGCATTCTTCCAGTACGCGGTTTCAATCTTGCCAGCGTCTGTGACGTAGACCACTTCGGGCAGGTCTTTGCCGCAGGCTCTCAGGGTTTCTGCCAGCAACGATGTCAATTCATTCGAGAGTGTGTGTTGATTCGACTCAGGAGCCTGCCCCAAGTACACCGTTCCGAGTTTCTTCCCCTGATCGATGACGCTAATGCACGCCACACCGGCCATCTCAAAGAAACTCCAAGGAGCCAAGCCGAGAGAAACACCGTCACGACTTACCGACAGCACTGCGGTTCGATCGTTTTTGCGGACTTCGTTGACCAATTCGAGCAATTTCGCGACTTGGGCTTGTTGACGAAGTGACCCCAGAGAAGCTGCAAGATTTGCCGTCAATTTCCGAAGTTTCTCATTGCCGATCGAAAGACCGAAGCGATCTTGGATCATTTCGCGAGTGCGCCCCTGGGTGCTTCCACTGGTCGCAAATTGCTTGCCGACGATGTCAGCGGCTGCGGGAGTAAACCCGTTCTCGATTCCGAGCAGCAATTCGATCGGGAAGATCGTTTTCCCATCGCGTCCTCGGCGGTAGCGTGCGCGATCGAGGGACAGTTCACCAAACGGCGTGAGGATCTGGGATCGCAACGTCTTGTCCGCCAACCGCCGATAGTTCTGCCCGTTGTGCTCAATGGTTCCGGGCATCTGACCAAGTTCCGGTTCCAGTTGGGAAACAAGCCACTGAAGAACAGAATTGGCGGAACGACGAACTTCGGTGGCGAGGCGATTTTCAAGTGCATACATCGAAGTGGCTGAAACTCCATCGGAAAGGAACTGCGAAACCGCCTCGACAATGGCGTTGATCAAGTCGCCAGCAATTCCATTAACCGCCTGAGAAACATCGCTTTCTGTGATTGCACGAACAAGGCTTCCTGCCTTAACTTGGACATCCATGAGGTTTCCTTTTGAACGGGCTGTGTGGTAACAACCAGTTTCCTGAGGAAGCCTCTTTCTATGAATAGCAATCACATGCCGAAATCAGGCGCATAACGCGGATCGCACCCTCACCGAAGTGTCGTAAACTCGGGCCGAGCCAAGAATGGCACTTGCTTCGCCAAAGCCCGACGCGATAGTCTCTTTGGAGATCAGCGAGGCAAAGTACAGGTCGCCGCACAGACGGGCGCGGTGGACTCGATTGCGAAACGAATCAAACGGCTGATAGCACACGGGGGCTTCCTTGCTTGGGTGTGTTTGAGTGGTCAGGTACCCAAACTCATCGCAAGTGAAGCCCCTTGCTGTCAACCGACGCTAAACTCAGCCTGGACTGAGAGTTAAGTGGATTAAGTGCCATTCGCTCCTGCCCCCTTTTTTTGCCAAGTATTCAGTCAGCTACGTTTTCGGTTGAAAACCGAAAACCAAGTCTGACCCCTGACCCCGGCGAAGCCTCTCATGACCCGGCGAAGCCTCTCGCGGCGTGTTGGTGGCTTTCGGAACGTTGAAAACTTCAAGACCGCCATCTTCTTTTACTGTGGTGGGCTCGATCTCTACCCACGATAATCCCGGATGGACCAATTGTCCGCAATATCACCGGCGGAGTTCATTAACAAAGTCTACGCAAGACTGGAATCGCTTGGAAGGGTTTGAATGGGTCGCGATACGAATCGCATTCAATTCCTTTATTCCGAGTGGATGATTAAATCTAAGATTCTGTCCGCGATTCTCGCGCAAGTACTCGTACGCCTTTGCAAATGCCCACTGGTCACTGTGTCGTTGCCATCCTCCCGATTGGGCCTCGGGAGGTAAGAATCTAATGCACTCAAGATCGTCCCCATTCAACCATTCGGGTTGCGTCAAGCTGCGGCTCAAGCCAAAACCACACATCCTTAGTTCTTTTCCCAAGAGTAAGTGAGACGGCTGGATATTTCGATGGACCAATGCTGCGGAGTGGAAGTTGTCTATGCATTGAGCAAATTCCAAGAAACTCTGTTGGAGGTCCACCAACGACATAGATGGCCACAAATCAATCGGCTGAGATTCGCTAACTTCCTCCAACTCTAGAGCCACCCAACCGTTTTCAAGTTTGTGTGCATCGTAGTATTTCATCAAACAAGGACAATCGAGTCGCGCAAACTCTAACTCATTTTGTATGTGTTGGGTCTGTCGTGCTTCGCACGTCGTCCAAAGACATTTCAAGACGACTCGCGTTCCGTCAATATATTGAGCGGCCATTATGTGTGCTGAATCGCCATCAGTAATATGGCCGACCAGCTTGAAATTACTGCACCAGTCTGAGTTTTTGTGGTCGCTGTTCATCGTCGATTAGTACCAGGTCCGGACCACGGAGGCGGATTCTCCGGCTCAGGCCCTAGAGTATTTCTGCAAGTTTTACTTTTTTGTTCCGTAGATGTCTCGTTCGCCTCGATGTTCGATGACCGTCATGATGTACTGCCCCGCCAACGGATCGGGTTGGTACTGAAAGACATTCATGGCGGCGATGTAGGTTTCATCGATCAACCGGCGAGATTCATCCCTCTGTTGGCGATACCTTTCCTGGGCCGCGGGCGTCCGATCCAGTCCATTCATGTAGCGAACGTGCGTGTCGCGTTGATCACCCAAAGACTGTTCCAGCTTGTCACGAAGCTGCATGAACCTGGCCACCGCTTTGTCAGCCTCGGCCTTCAGCTCCTCCGGCACCACGTATTCCTGAGACGTGATCCGTTGCGGCTGTCCCGAAACGCTCCCATCGGGCACTTCACCGGGCGGCAAACTACTCTCGCCGGGCGGCCCCTGCGATTGGGCTACTGCTGGAACAAGGGAGATCAACAAAATGCCGACCACCGTCAACGACGACCGATTCATGGAACTACACCAACAAGAGAAATGAACAGGAATGCCGGCATTCGGGGGTGCCGATAGCCGGGCGTACGTTTGGCACCACAGTGCGTTCCACCACATCTTAGATCATGTTGAATCGGCCGGCCATTGGAATAGCAAGCCAAGACGGATTGCAGATGTTGATGAAAATCCACGATGCACAATCGCGAAACACTTTCCGCATTGCGGGGAACTGCGAGCGACGGTGAATCCCAAAAACAACTTGGCGCACTGCTTCCGTTGCGCTCGGAACATCAACAACATCGACCTGATGATTCTCAGCGGACACGACTTCGTCCCAGCGGTCACGATCCTGGAGGGTTGGCTAGAACAATACCGCTCACAGCTCGGCGGCCCTGAGCGATCGGTCCCCCTGAAAACATCACACCGATCATGAGCTGAAGCGGCGCAACGATACCGCACCATCGTCGCCAGGAAGAATCAATGCGACCCCGTTTCCACCAAAAAGGTCGCATATTCTGTGCGCTGCCCAGTCGACTCGGACAGTGCGATCGAACGTCCGATCCCACATCGGCCAACCGACCCAAACAAGGCCAAAATCCCCTCAGTCACAAATCGGCCAAAAATGCGACATCAAGAAAGCCCGTAACAGGTGGCTGTGATCCCGTTATTGTACACACTGGAGGTCATCCGCCCGCCATCGTCATAGCTTCTTGTGTCAACGGTGGTGCTGTCGACCGTGGCCGTGGCAAGGGACAGTACGTCGTCAAGTTACCTATCCTGACAATTCGGCTCCTGACCCCTTTTCTCGCCCTGACCCCTTTTCTCGCCGACCCCTTTTCTCGCCCGCCGGCCACTTTGTCACGTACCGCAAGCATCGCATCGTGAAAGCCACGTTTGGTCTGTGTCAAAACCGAATCGATCGCGTCAAGAAGCGGAACTCCAGCCTGCAACAGTGTTGAAAGCTCGCGAATCGCCGTGGTCAATTGCGAGCGATAACGAGTCGATCGGTTTGCCGAACTCGTTTGCCGGCGAGACGCTCGCTCCCTGACCGATTCAACTTTCAAACCGTTGGATCGTAGCTGTTCGCGCGCATGCCGACCGCTTGCCGCGGTAATCGTACCGCGACGGCGGCGGCCGCGACGGTCAAAGGCTCGATACGCAAACGTCGCCATGGTTCAGACTTCGTGAAGACAAGACACTCGATCAAAGTGCGGTGCGCATCGTGACCCGCTCGATCTCTTCGCTGGTCGTGATGCCGCTGGAAACTTTTTCCATGCCGGTATCACGAAGCAACCGCATGCCTTTGCTCAAACCGGCATCGCGTATTTCCGACGCGTGCGCACGACGTTGAATGAGATCACGCACCGAGTCGTCAAGAACCAACAACTCGTAAATCCCTTCCCTTCCACGATACCCGGTTCCGCGGCACAGGTGGCAGGTTTCCATCGCAGTTTTTTCGCCGCGACATTCCTTGCAGACTCGCCGCACCAACCGTTGCGCCAGGACGGCAAGCACACTGCTGGAGACCAGGTAAGGTTCAATGCCCAAATCAAGCATCCGAGTGACAGCGCTGGCCGCATCGTTGGTATGCAACGTGCTAAAAACCAAGTGTCCGGTAAGTGCCGCCTGGACCGCCATCACCGCGGTCTCCTGATCGCGAATCTCGCCCAGCATGATGATGTCGGGATCTTGCCGAAGGACGCTTCTTAATCCGCTTGCAAACGTCATGCCCTTCTTGGTGTTGATCTGCGTCTGGCTGATCCCATCCAACTGATATTCGATCGGATCCTCCAGCGTCACCGCATTGCGAGTGTCCGTATCGAGCTCCTGAAGCGCCGCGTATAACGTGGTGCTTTTGCCACTTCCGGTCGGACCGGTGACCAATACCAACCCATGTTCGGCGTGAATCACCTGAGAAAAACGGCCGAGTGTCGCCGAGTCCATGCCGATTTCCGCCAGCTCGTACAGACGCGCGCTCTTGTCCAACAAGCGGACCACGACTCGCTCGCCAAAACTGGTGGGCATCGACGCCAGGCGAAGATCAATCACGCGATCACCCACGCAAACGGTTGCCCGGCCGTCTTGGGGAAGCCGCTTTTCAGCGATGTTCATTTGCCCGGCAACCTTCAGACGGCTGACAACTTCCTCCTGAATCGATTTGGGTATCTGCCGGACTTCGGTCAAAACGCCGTCAATCCGCATCCGCACGACCATTGCATCCTCAAACGGCTGCAGGTGGACGTCCGAGGCCCGCTGTTGGATCGCGTCCAATAGCAGCGAATTGACCAGCTGAACGACGGGGCCGCGAGTATCGGTTTCAAGCAGGTCATCACGCGCAGCGTTTCCCTCCGGGGCAAGAAGTTCGTCCAGACTCACCGCGTCCGAATCCGCACCGGCCGGCTTCTGAGCCGCCTGGGATTCGTAGGCCCGGTTGATCAGTTGTCGCAAATCGTCGTCATCGACTTGCTCAGTCAATAGTGGCATTTTCAGAATGCGACCAATGTTGTCGCTCAGCCGCTGGACACTTGCTTCGTCACTGGAAAGCAACCGTGGCTGGCCGCCAGCATTTCTAGCCACCAAAACGCGGTGCTTTCGGCAGTACTCGATCGGAAAACGTTTCAGAAAGAGATCCCATGGCTGCCAAGAACCAATCGAAGTCGCATCCGACTGGTCGCGAGATTCCTGCGACGCAGCCGTTCGATCATCGCTAAGTTTCGCTTGGGGATTCACGGAATCATCTCTGGTTGTTTCGTGTGACCTACATGCAGTCTAACGCGGCCGACAAAAAAGAAAAACTTTTCTTTCCCTGGCGGACGTTGCGCC
Organism: Rubripirellula sp.; assembly: GCA_965222745.1. Classification (GTDB taxonomy): domain Bacteria; phylum Planctomycetota; class Planctomycetia; order Pirellulales; family Pirellulaceae; genus CBDCUW01. The sequence continues at coordinate 1,573,605 of CBDCUW010000005.1, read as the reverse complement.
AAAGTGTGCGCCAACACATTAACCAAGCAGGCGCAAGAAGATACGTGCTGCGTGCAAACGACGCGCCCACTGCAAAGAAGTTCTTTGCTGCCAAACGCGGGTGAGAATTTCTCTCATTGACGATTGGGAAAGACACCGCGATCGTTGAAGTTGTCTGTCTCGGGGGAGCAGTGGTCGGCAACCGGCCGATGAGTCACCGCCGAGTCAACGTCTTTTCATACGATCTGTTGTTCGCCAGATGCAGGTGGGGGTAAACCATGATCAGGCGGTCAGTCTGGGTGCGTGCGCGGTCGGCGACCGGCCGAACGAAGGTGCAAGACCTCCAAGGGACCAGTCTTGTCACGCAGGTGCGAAACGATTTGCGTTGTTCAAGGCTATCAGTTCCACCCGCTCCAATATCGGGAGTAAAGAACCGATGAAAGACATGACAACGCACCGGCAGTGGTTGACGGCGTTCGTTCTGATCGCCCCGCTCGTCGCCGCGGCAGCCTACTTTGCCTCGCGTGGTGAGGTCGAACTGCCCATGCCAAGAGTGATGTTCCGCTCACTGAACGAAGTGGGATCGTCATCGTCGGTGGCGTTCCTCGGCCCAGGTCCGACGCCATGACGATGCGGCGCAGTGGACCACCGAGCCAAGGCGATGATGACTCGAACGCACTTACAACGCGCCGACCTGTCGTGACACCTGTGGCGCCCGATGCCAGTCCTGCTGCTGAATCGGTCTATCAAGCGGCTGTCACGAAGCAGCATCCCGAACGGATGAGCCCGATGTTCATGCCCAAGCCATTCGACCGCCAGGCCTACGAGAAAAATCCAGAGGCTTATCTTGCAGTGCACGAACCGGGCCGAGTTTGGCAAAGCGCCCAGCCGGGCGAAGGTGTTCCCGTTCTGGAGCGAATCGGCCGCCGCATGCAGGTCATTCGGCAGGGTGAATCGGTGCGGCTGAAGGTGAAGACAGAGCCTGGAATGCCGGTCACTTTCGCTTCGTTTGACTTGGGAACGTTTGATAACGGCCTGACCGTGATCTCGGTGGCCGCTGATGAAGAGGGCATCGCGGAGGCAGCCTTTCACGGTTCCAACGTTTTTGGCAACGTCCACATTCTCGCCGCTTCGCCGGTGGCTACTGAACGAGTCAAGTTTCAAGTCTTTGTCGCGACTCCGCCTGCAACCTCGGTAGCGGAGGCGCTGCGATGACTTTTTTACGTATTCCGATTCCAAACGGCTTTTTCGCTAACCTTCAACCTCATGGTAGTGCGATGTCCGGTATGAATTCACGAAATGCCATTGGCTCTTTTGTCGTTGCAGTGATGATTCTGTTTGCTGGAGGTATTGCTGGTGCCCAGGGGACCAACGGGCCGGTGGTCGATCCGGATGACGCGACCGAGAATGCAAGTGACCATCCGCTGGTGCATTGCTTTGGGCGACACTGCTGCCCCGAAGATGTCTTTTTCATTCTGTTCGGTAGTGGAGGTGCCGGAGGCGGAGGCGGAGGCGGGGGTGCCGGAGGCGGTGGAGGAAGAGGCGGCGGTGCTGCCGGTGGGCCGGCGATGGGGCCGCAGAGGTGGGCTGGAGCCAATGCCTGGACCGGTGGTGGCGTCAATGCTTGGACTGGCGGCGGAGCCAATGTTTGGACCGGCGGCGGTATTTTGAATTCTTGCGTCAACTGTACCGGGGGCGAAAACCAATCGACTCCCGGTGCTTCTCCCATCACCGTCAATCCGGGTAGCTGCCCGGTCTGCGAAGATTTTATCACCTTCGTTGGCTCCTACGTGGATGATTCGTTTCATAGCTACATCCACATCGGGGTCGACGTGCCCAGGGTCTACACCTCGACGTTGGAACTGAGACGCTACCATCGCAGCCGCGAGTTCTTTGAGGCCGGCGGTTTCGGCCAGGGGATCGTTACCAACTTTGACCTGCGGTTGCGCATGGACACCGACGCGTTCAATGCGGTCTACACCTACGATTCGCTGGACCTGGGAGGGCAAGATGAAAACGGTCACACCTGGGCCTTTCTGACGGTGCCATCTACCTCGGCACGATTCAATTTCCAGTGGGACGACGACCACATCCTGTTGCCCGACGAGCGGCAGCACGTTGATCGTCTGGAAATGCTTGATGATCAGATGGATCCGGTTGACGGCGTGGAAGGGGTCGACACCAGCTTGAATTTTCCCGGCGCCGAGTACGCCAAGCTCTATAACTTTGACGGCAGCTGGATGTTGTTCGAGTTGATCCTTGCCGAGGCCGATTCCGGCTGGGATGTCCAAGACAATCATCCTCCCGATGGACGGCTCATCGAAGCTCGTAACGTGGACGGCAGCGGGTTCACGATCGACTACAAGACCTGGACGCAAACCGAAATCGATTCCTCTCCGTCACGGCAGTGGCAGATCGACACCGTCACCGATTCGCTGGGCAATGAACTGGAATTCACCTACAAGTCGACTCAGGAAGCGGGCAATTGGGTGATCAGCAAGGTCACTCTGCCCGACAGCGCGGGCGATATTCTCTACACCTATGGCGGCGGATTCCTCGCCGAGATCGAGTATCCCGATGAGTCGACCAGTACGTTTGATTATGCCGATGGCGACAACGGCATGATCGAGATGGACATTCATGACCTGGGGGGAGCACCAGGTCACCGGCACAAGAAGGTCAACGTGGTCGGGTCGGTGGCAACGGTCAACGGCACCGTCGTTCCGACCACGGTGGGCGTGGTCCGCGTGGTCCGCAATGGCGAGAACGAGGTGAGCTATTTCGCGTTCAACGAGGATGATTCGGAATCCTGGTCGGTTTACGCCGCGGTCTACGAAGGGGCCGGCATGGTTCGTCCCGAATTGCACTACGTTACCGAAAACAGTGTTTCCTACGCCGCGCCGAAGCGATACTACAAGGATGGCTGGACCATTTCCTACGATCAGCAGGACGAGAACTTCGACATCACCGGGACCGCCGAGTCCTCTCATGTGCGATACGAGGGCGATATCACCGAGGTCATTCATGGGCGCCCCGATTCGATGATCGACGAACGGGGCATCGAAAAGTCGTACACCTACGATTCGCTCGGCAATCGAACGATGACCCTCTACGGGGACGGGACGTTCGAGTCCTACTGCTACAATTCCCGCAACCAGGTCACCCGCTACCGAGACCGCAATGGCCACGTCACCCTGATGACCTACGACAGCAAGGGGCGGCGCACGAAAATCGAGGTCGGCCTCAAGGATTCCACCGCCAACACGCCAACGGTCGACGCCTACGGCAATATCACCTACGACCGGTGCGCCAGCGACGATGTGCAAACCTCCGCCTACGCCTCGATGCAGTGGCAATACCATGCTTCGGGGAATGGTACCGACAGGCTGTCCAAGGTGATCGACTTTCTCGGCAGCGAGACCGATTTTGCGTACAACACCGACGATCTGCTCAGCAAGATCACCGGGCCGGCCGATAGTAGCGGCGGCACCCGTCCGGAGACCGAGTTTGAGTACGACACGCTGGGGCGATTGGAAAAGATCATCGATCCGTTGGATGACGAGGTCGAATTCTTCTACGACGATCGCCATCGGCTGATCAGCACGCTGTATGACGACGGCAGCACTTTCAAGCGAGTCTACGGGACGACCGGCAATTCCACCGGCCTGCTGGTCAAAACGATCGATCGCAATGGGATCGTCACCAAGTACGAGTATGACGACGCCGATCGGCTCGATAAGCGGGTGATCGCGGCGGCCAAGATGGACGGGACCACCGAAGTGGCCACCACCGACATCGCTTCCACCGAAACGTTTGTCTACCTCGACGGCACAGGCAAGCCGACCGAAAGCGTTCGCGACGGTGCCAAGACCACTTACGTCTACGACTACCGAGGTCGCCGAGTCGAAACGACCGTCAACACCAGCGACGGGGAATCGCTAACCACCAAGAACACCTACGTCGACAACCAACTCTTCAGCAGCGAAGACCCCTACGGCCGGATGACGTATCACGCCTACGATGCGACCGATGGCCGGCTGATCCGCACGATCATCGGAACGACCGACGAGTTTTCACTGGCCGATTTCACCGCGGTTGCCAACAAGACTCGCGATTTCACCGCCAACGCCGACTACCTCATCACCGACACCGTCTTCGATGCCGCCGGCCGCGTCGAACGAACGCACGATGGCCGCAACGCGGCCACCGAGTATGAATACGACAGCCGTGACCGGCAAACCGCCAAGATCGCCGATGCCGACTACACCAGCCGCGGCACGCTTTCGAACTTGGCCACAGCTTTGGAACTGCGCACCGAGACCGACTACGACGATGCCAGCAATGTGACCGAAGCTCGCTCGCCCCGGTATTTTGATTCCGGTGATACCAAGGGCTACCAGAAGGCCCGCGAACAGTGGACCTATACCGATCGTGGGCTAATGAAAACCCACAAGGAAGCCCCCAGTGCAACCGAAGAGGCGACTGAATCGTTCGTTTACGACCTACTGGGCCGCCGAACCGAGCATACCGATTTTGCCGGCGAACTCTGGAAGACGCACTACGAGGATTGCTGCGGCCAGGTGGTCGCCACTGAAAACCCGCTCGGTCACGGCACGATCAACCGCACCGATCCCGGTGGCAGGACGGTCCACCAGGCGACGATCGAAACCTACAGCTCTCACACCACCGCGCTCGACAACCCGGTCGACGCCAAAACCTACCGCGAAGTGACCACCCGTTACGACGGACGGGGCCGGCCGATAGCCCGCACGATCTGGCTCACCGCCCGCGGCGTGGTCGACGCCGACGATCCGCCGATCGCCGGCCTCGACAGTCTTTCCAAAACACTGGGCCTGACCGAACAGTATCTCTACGATGACAACCTGGCCGACGGCAGCGGCCTCGACGCGACCACCGGCGGGGTAACCGTCAACCAACTCGGCGGCGGTACCTACACGGTCAACCTCGATGATGCCCTGACCAAGCTGGGGGAAACCGAAGCCAATGGCGGCGCGGGAATCGACTTTGACACCGACGCTCCCGGCAGCGCCCGCGTGGTGATCAACGGCGAAGAGGAGATCCGCTTCGCCATCGCCGACGCCGCCGGCCGCACCGTGATGACCGGGATGATCGAACCGCATGACGGAACCAACCCCAACGACCTGATCGCCTGGACCTGTACCCTGCACGACGGCACGACCAACATCAGCGGTTACGGCACCGTGCTGGTCACCAAGACCATCAACGCGCTCGGTGACGTCCGCAAACAACACACCGACGCGGCCGGACGGACGATTCAAAGTGTCGATGCCTTGGGCAAGATCACTTCCTTTGAGTACAACGCCGCCGGCAATCAAACCAAGATCCGCGATCCCAACAGCGTCGGCGAAGATTGCACCTACGACGCATTGGGCCGAGATCTGACCTGTACCGACACGGCAAATGACGAGACAAGCAGCAGTTACGACGATGGTGGCAACAAAATCAGCTTCACCGACGCCAAGGATGAAACGACCGACTACCAGTTCGATGCCAGAGGCCGTCAAATCAAGATCACCGACCGGCTGGGCGGAGAAACCGAATTCGCCTACACCGACACCGGCCAGCTCTCTTCGCTGACCGACGCCGAAGACGACGTCACTTCTTACACCTACAACGATGCCGGCGGCAAGCTGACCGAAACCTATCCCGACCATACCGCCGCCACGTCTCCGGGCGATAGCGGTTACGGAATCGTCACCTTCACCCGAGACCCGGCCGGCCGAGTGCTCCGCAAGGAGGACCAGCTAGGCGACACGGTCACTTACACGTATGACCTGGCCGGGCGGCTGACCGACCGGGACTACCGCACGTCAGCCAACAGCCCATCGGGGACGATCGCCGACAGCGACACCTTCACTTTCGACGCCGCCAGCCGGATGCTGACCGCCGACAGCGAACGGTACGACAACACGGTCACCTACACCTACGACGACGCCGGTCGCAAAGCGACCGAGGCAATCGAAATCGACTCGGTCACCTACACGATCACCACCGCCTACAACGAGGCGGGCCAGGTGACCGGTTACACCTACCCCGACGGCACCGAGGTCGATCGCACCTACACCGCCCGCGGCCAGCTGGAAGACGTCGACGTCGACGCCACCAACGTCGACACCCGCACCTACGACGACGGCGGCCGGATGCTAACCAGCGAATACGACAACGGAGTGAAAGAGACCCGTGCCTACAACAACGACAACACCCTCTCCAGCATCACCTACACCGGCGCGTCGATCGGCAACCTCAGCTACGGCTGGGACGAAAACAAAAACAAGACTTCCGAGTCGATTACCGGTACAATGTCCGACTACGGCTTCACCGTCGGCAGTAGCGGCTACGACGACGAAGACCGTCTGGTCAACTGGGAGCGGGACGACACCAATCTCGATCAATCTTGGAGCCTATCGCTGGTGGGTGACTGGAGCAGCATCACCGAGAACGCGTCTACGCAAAACCGCACCCACGGTGCGGCCCACGAACTGCTGACCGCCGCCAGCGCCTCGATCAGCCACGACGTCAAGGGCAACATGACGGTCATCCCGGCAGTACTCCGCAGCGGCAGCGACCCCCTGGCGCTGAGCTGGGATTTCGACAATCGTCTGACCGGAGTGGACGTCGACGACGACTCAACCGACGACGTGACCTACCAATACGACGCTTTGGGCCGGCGAGTCCAACGCGACGACGGCACCGACGAGACAATCTTCGTCCAAAACGGCCAGCAAACCTTCGCCGACTACGACTCCGGCACCGCTGCCAGTTCGCCGACCTACAACTACGTCTACGGCAGCTACATCGACGAACCGGTCGTCCGCCTGGACTTCAGCGGCGGCGACCGCTACTACCACCGCAACGGACAGTACAGCATCACCGCGCTAACCAACTCCAGCGGAACGATCGTCGAACGCTACGCCTACACCGCCTACGGCCAGCTAGAAATCTTCGACGCCAGCGGCACCTCCAGATCCTCCACCAGCCACAACAATCGAATCACCTACACCGGAAGAGAGTGGGATGAAACAGCGGAGCTGTATCACTACCGGGCACGAATGTACGATCCAGTCTGTGGACGGTTTCTGGGAAGAGATCCGATTGGGTTTGAAGGTAGTCCATGGAATGTCTTTGAGTATGTAGGAAGTCGTCCTTTGACCAAAATGGACCCCTCTGGCAAGTTTGATATCTGGCCTCCTAAGCCATGGTGGAATCCACTGCATTACCCATGGGGGGCGCCAAATCAATCAGATGTACTGTGTGGGCGTCTTACCGACTTCCAATGTTGTGCACTTGCTGACAACGATCATGAAAATCCCGGAGTTGATCAAGGCGGAGTTATATGTTGCGAAGGTCGGATGGTAGCGTGTGCGTGGGTTTACAAAGACCGCCGCCACCGGCTGGAGCCCAAGCATCCGAAAGTACGGCGGATCGTGGCCGCGTGCACTAAGGCGCACGAAAGAGCTCATTTCCCACATCAGCACCCTTGCAACAACCGCCGTCAGGTATATCGCGCAGAGCGAATTCGAAATGATGAACCTTATGTAGATTGGTCGGAATGCCATGGCTATACAGCGGGATACAAGTGCTTTTTGCAGCGCAAGTCAGAATGTGATGGAGATCAAGAGTGCATTGACGAGCTGGAGATATTCATTAAGACGGAACACGAAAAGGCAGTGGAGCACTGCTTCAGCCGTCATCTTGATGCGACCAGCGATGAACCACCGCCAGCACCGCTATAGCCGAAGCTCGCTGGAGTGCGTTAAAGAGTGAACGATCTATTATTATGTGCAGCAGTCAATCGCGTCGATGGTACGCGCACTATTCACTGAAGTATGCGATGATCGCTATTTTGTTCTCTGCGACCATCTTTGCATTGTACCGCACGTATGTGTATGTGCCGTGTTCGCGGACTATATCATCACGTGATGTTGATGTCCTCGTCACTTCAACCACCGAATTGCTCAAAGTGGGAGGAGCTTTCGAAAAACTTGGATACGACATAGATCGCTTGACAATTTCCTCGGAAACCGGTACTGCGCGAACATATTTTGAGACGGAGTACGTTGAAAGTATCATCGAAATAACCGCAAGCAGGAAAACTTTGCAATCACTAGAGTGCCGAAATCAGACTCCTTCGCAGCTTGGGAATGACGGAGTAATTGAAAGAATCCGATCGCAAATATCAGGCATCTCAATCACGTCGGCTAGTGGCGAGAAGCCATTTCCTGGTCATCCGCGCATGAAGCTCCATATGCCAGGTTATAACGACAAGGGTAGTGAAGCGATTTGTCTATGTTCTATAGAAATGGAACATAGTTTTCTATTCTTCTATTTTCAGTTAGACGAGAAACACGGCAAGTGGGCGATCACAGAAAGCATTCTCAAAGGATTTGCGTCTCACAGGAGCCCAGAATACCTTGAAAACAATGGGTAGCCGTTCACGTAGCTGTCCCTTGTATGTGCATGACTGAGGTCCAATTCGTGCACTCACCTATTTGACGGGACGACAACAAAACCAAGACCTTCGAGACCATCACGGGAACGATGAGCGACTACGGCTTCACCGTTGGATCAAGCGGCTATGACGACGAAGACCGCCTGGTCAACTGGGAGCGGGACGACACCAATCTAGATCAATCTTGGAGCCTATCACTGGTGGGTGACTGGAACAGCATCACCGAGAATCTTTCCACCCAAAACCGCACCCACGGCGCGGCTCATGAACTACTGACCGCGGCCAGCGCCTCGATCAGCCACGACGTCAAAGGCAACATGACGGTCATCCCGGCGGTGCTCCGCAGCGGCAGCGACCCACTGGCGCTAAGCTGGGACTTCGACAATCGCCTCACGGGAGTGGACGTCGACGACGACAGCAGCGACGACGTGACCTACGAATACGACGCCTTGGGCCGCAGAGTCCAACGTGACGACGGCACCGACGAGACAATCTTCGTCCAAAACGGCCAGCAAACCTTCGCTGACTACGATTCCGGAGCAGCGGCCAGCAGCCCCAATTACTGCTACATCTATGCCAGCTACGTCGACGAACCCGATCATGCGGATCGGCCACACCGGAGGCGGTGAGCATTACTACCACCGCAACCAGCAGTACAGCATCATTGCCCTGACCGACCAAAACGGAAACGTCAAGGAACGCTACAGCTACACCGCTTACGGCGGGCTAGGCATCTACGACAACGGAGGAACCGCCAGAGCGACCAGCAACTACGACAACCGTTACACCTACACAGGAAGCACAGGAAGAGAGTGGGATGAGACAGCGGAGCTGTATCACTACCGGGCCCGCGTATACGACCCGCTCAGTGGACGGTTTTGCTCCAGAGATCCTATCGGATATTGGGGAGGTTCATGGTGCCAATATGAGTTTGTTGGTTCCAGGCCGTTGAAGGCACTAGACCCACATGGACTGCAGTGGTCGGCCGGGCAAGTAAATAGCGTTGAAAATCCACTTACCGATAGCTATCAAGCCAAGGAACAATTTCTCAAGATGCTGTTGCCGATGTGCGACAATTGCACCTGCACAGATTGTGACATTGAGGACTGCAAGAATGATGTTCGTCGAGCAGCAGACGCGATCAAATACACGTTTAGAAAAAACGGTAGGCTTCCTCCAGAATATCTCAACCCGAATTATTCACCAAACAGTGAACAGGAAAAGAGAACCATCGCGTGATCTCCCGCGTTTAACGGGTAACCAACACAAGCCCACAAGCACGGAGAGGATCACGCAATGGGTGAAGGTCAAGGTAACGTTTTTGAGCCGGAATTCAATCGCGCTTTCAAAGTTCAAACCACCGATCATCGGCTGACTTCCAACTCGGGTGTCATTCTCCTACGCGAAGCCGACCATCGCTTAGGGTTGCTCGCCTCGATCGCTCAGCAAGTGGATGATCCCCGGCGACAGGATCGAATCCGATACACGATGACCGAACTGCTGCGAGAACGCGTTTACGCAATGGCCATTGGTTACAACGCCCAGGACGATCTCGATCGACTTGCACACGATCCTGCTTTTCGGGCAGCGGTCTGGGATCGACCTGGCCAAGATGTGGTCTGTGAGCGTTTGGCGAGCCAACCAACTCACTCACGGTTGATCGATATCTTGGCCAGCAGCAGTGGCAATCTCAACGCCATTCGCAATGGGCTCAGTGAGTCCGTCGAGCGGCACCTCAAAGCATCCTCTGGCAGCAGCAGAGTGCGGCATGGCACGATTGACATCGACAGCTTTCCGATCGAGGTTCATGGTTCACAAAAAGGCAGCAGTTACAACGGCTATTATCGGACAACGGTTTATCATCCGTTGGTCGCGTCGTTCTCAGTTGCCGGTGATTACGACAGCACGCGTGAAGGCAAACGACTTGGCAACGGATATCTTCACGCGACGCTTCGCCAGGGCCAGGTTCACACCGCCAATGGAGTCAATCGCTTCATCAGCAATGTGGTGGACAAGGCACGCCGAATCGCTCAGCACCTCGACTTTCGCATCGACGCGGGCTACACGATCGCTCCGGTGCTGGACTACCTGACCAACGAAAACCTGCGTTTTGTCGGGCGATTGAAAACAAATCCCCGGCTCGAAGCACTGGCAGCCGAGCACGTCACTCGCCCCGTCGGTCGTCCCCCCGCCGGAGGCTATGAGTACACTGTGGAGCTTGGACAGTACCAAGCTGACTCGTGGGAGCATAGCCAGCGATTGGTCCTCGTCGTTGTTGACAGCCCTGATCCTGTGACGGGCCAACTGCACTTGGCACCGCGCTACTTTTTCTTGGTAACCAACTGGCGCGAAGGGCAACGCAGTGGTGACGAGCTTCTGGCTCACTACCGTCCTCGAGGAACGTTCGAGGATCGATTTGGCGAATTCAACGCTGCAATTGGGCCGCACTTGTCATCGCAGTCGTTTGAAGAAAACGAAGCAACCATGCTGTTGGCATTGTTGTCTTTCAACCTCAGTTCCCTTTGCCGCATCGAACTGGAGGATGCAGTCGGCGGCTGCTGGGACTTAACTCGATTTCAGCTTTTTATCTTGAAGGTTGGCGGTGAGATCATCAAACACAGTCGTCGTGCGATGTTGCGGATCGCTGAATCTGCTCAGCCGCTTTGGTCAGGTTTGATTGAACGTCTTGAATCTTGGCAGTTACCGGAGTGCTTCTCGCAGCCGACGGCGCGACGGCGTGCTTGGATGCCGCCGCCATCTCATTCGCATCTAAATGAAGTGCTACGACTCTGAGCTGTTCAACCGCCGAAAACACCGTTGGGGGAAAGGGGGCTTTGTGCGCCGATCAGTGGCCAACACCTTCACCGCCGCCGCAAATGCCTTCAATCGAGACAACTCACAGCTAAGCTAAGAACCTACACTGCTTGGTGAATAATTCGGGCTTACACGAAAATCTCATTGAATTGTTGAATGAGTGGCCATAGCGAACATCAGGCGTATATCAATGGGTTGACCGTGCGCCACCAGATCTGGCGGATTTCCAGTTCTTGATTTATTCCATTTCTCCTGATACATCCGATCAGACCGGTTCACCGCAATCCGGACACAATCTGCGACCGTAGAGGTATCGCAGCATATCCGCGATCCCCACGTATCCGGCGTCGCGGCTTGCGTGATACAGCCACTCGAACGAGAGCGATTGCTCTTCTTCATTGGTCAGCGGTCGTGGGATGTTGCTCTTCACTGGATCGATGATCACTCGCGCGAAGTCTTTATTTCCGACGATCCCTGTGAAAAAGCCAAAGTCGACGCCCATCGGCCAAACAAAAAGCTCCGTTTCGCATTCCGGGCAAGCGATGCAGCATTCGTCGTTCGCGAATCGCACCAATTGATCAGCGTTCCCCTCGCAACCACAGAGTGATGCCATCGCAGCCAGCAACTCAAAAGCGCTCGATTCGGACGCGCCACCGCTGGTGTATGTTTCGACAGCGAGTTCTCCAGCGGACGACATCGCTTCGTCATACCACTGAAGAATGTCAACGGGGCAACTGTGAGAGTCACCTTCGCCGTCTCGAATGTTGGCGAGGAAGATCAGTGAGTTGATACATTCCTGCAGACCGCTGGCCCGCGCATACTGCAGAAGGTACGGAACCGCAGCATAGGTTGCCGTGTAACGCTGCTGCTTGGGGAGCAAGTCGTCGTGGAGGTCAGCGAGCGTCGTCTTGCCTCGCAACAACGAACGCTTGCCGCGCAGCAATGACCGCATTCGCTTCTCGATCCCTGTCGGGTTGAGTTGTGACCAGCGTGGAGAGTCGAGTGGCAACATAGTTCGCTGACCTGAAGCCCTTGGGTATCATGAGCCGGAAATAACCCGTTCAATCAAGTTACGACGAAATTCTCGAACTTCACCGGGGATCTTCAAAGCGCCCGTTGCGCGGATGGCTCGGCGAGACGTTCAGCCACCAACTTGTCAGTCGTTTCAAATGAATCCTACTCCACGACTTTTTGGCAACTCGTCGTAGGAAGGCCAGCCTTGCTCGGGTGCCATCGATGCGTACTTCGATTTCATTTTTGTCCAGCCGTTGGCTTCAACCGTCAAAATCGGTTCAAGATCAGGAATTGCTTCCCCGTCCGGAGTCTGTGGTTGTGAATCGGATTGGCTGTTCCCCCATACGATCTGTGGTTTACCATCGCGGCCCCAGATTGTGAACTCGCGCGGCGGCATTCGATAAACGTGGTCGGGACCGAATTCAATCAGACGGTCTTGATTCGGCGGGAAATGTAAGCTGTAGCCAGAAAAAGGACGTCCAACAAAACGATTCGCACCGACTACGCGTTCAACCACAACCCAGACACCCTTCGTCTTCCAGTCATCGACTCTCTTTAGCGACAAAAGGATCTTGGCCTGCTCACCAAGCTGAATCGACTCGCGTTGATCGAGGCTGATTGCTGGGTACGCAAAGAAATCAGGATTATCGAGGCGATGCGTGTCGACGTTTAAGAGTTTCCATTCGGCATTCATTTCAAACTCCATTAACGAAAGGAAGTCACACGAGCTGAGTATACCAGAGTCGAGGCTGGCTGGCTCGACCACGCCTATCCCGGTTATAGGCGTCTCAGTTCGCGTTGCATTCGCCAAGCGTCGCGATCGCATCCAGTTCGGTGACCGCACTTTCAACCGATCCATCGTGAGCGGTGATTCGTTGTTGAGCATCGAATCGAATCAGATCCGGCACCGAACAGCGTACCAGTTCGTCGCCTTTCATCACTCGAATGTCAATCACAATCTCATTCGTCATCGACGGTAGTGTTGAGATGGTCTCCATTAATGCGTCCGGGGCGGCGGCAGCCTTTTTCGTCAAACTCAGCTCGTAGCGCATCAACTTCCAGTTGCATCGATTGTTGATTGATTTTACCCCTGTTAGCTTCTTCGCCTTCTTGGCAGCTACCAACTCTTGCTCGAACTGAATGCCTGCTATCGCAAATGGCAAGTCAGTCACGGCAAGAACCGGCTGGTCGCTACCATCTGCTGTCGTCATTTCAACGGTGCCTCCCAACTGAATCAGCCCTTCGCCGTTTGCCAGCGCCGCGCGCGTTTCCTTGGGATTCAGAATGCGCCCACTGCACGGAAATTCCGGCAGACCGATGGTATCCAGCAGGTCGTCGTCGGAAGTTTCAGGCGACTTGATTTCCTGTTTCAGAGCCGCCACAACCCGCGAGAGCAAGAACGGAGGCGACTGAGTGGCGATGCCGGGCAGCCCCAGCGTCCCATTTGCGAGTAAGTTCGGGAAGAGATTTACCAGTTGCGCGTCCGAACCAACGGCATCGGCCACAAGCTGCCCAACGTCCTGCCGAGTAACCTCACTGCTTTGCATCAGTTGCCCGAGGTCTTCAAGAACTTTTCGGAGTGTTGCCGGAGGTACGACATTCGTAAAACCGAAATCCTGATACTTCGAGCGACGGCATTCCGTGTATCGCATTGCCGCTGGAGTCATCCCTTCGCGGCTACCTCGATTGCCCTGAAACTCGAACAGAGGATACCGCTGAACCCAAGGTTGAGACATTGCCAGCAGCAACGCATACAGCCTAACTTCGCTATAGCAAGCTTCCTTATTGCCACCAAAGACAATCCGCGCGCACTTGTGGCGACGAGATTTTGAAGTCGGCGTGCTTTCCAAAAGCTTGCGCTGAAAGTCCGTCAGTCCATCTTCGATCGATACAAAGCGAAGCAAGCCGGGATCGAGTATCTCGCCCGACCGAATCCAGTCATCGCGCATTTTACGGAATGCTGCAAATGGCTCGTGACCGGCCAGACAGATTCCGTCAAGCGCATCCCACCCGATGACATCCTGAACTTGAAACTTTGTCTGCTTGCCTGCCAGCTTCTTTTTGAAGGCCGTCTTCCAGCGTTCAAGTCTGGCCACAAGCTCCTCCGGAGCCATTGCGTGGAGGTCCAGTTGCAGTTTGGAGACCACCTTTCGCACTGCTGTTACGTTCTTGTCGAGATCACCTGTGACCAACAGCACGTCGTAATCGCTCCATTCGTTCTCTTCACCTCTCGCGCGAGAACCAAACAAGACGACAATGGCATCTGGGCCGTATTCTTCAGAAACCTTGTCAACGAAAGGCTGAAGTTCGGGGAAGTTGTGTGACATGGAAGCTCACCGGAATGGGACCAAAAGGCGTTACGACGCCGTCGAGATATTGTATGCGACCTTTGCCATCCGACAATTTATCGAGTCGCCCGATCCCGCATTCATGTTCTTGAGGTGCCGTCGTGGCAAGAGTTCCTTCCACTGGGCCAACACAACTTGAAAGTTAGGTGTTGCGGCTGTTGTGGAATAACGGTGAGTGTACTGTGCGAGAGATTCACGATTGGTTGGTCGCTCTGACGGAACCCCAACCTTGTTCGCGGCACAGTCGGCTGGTTCGGAGACGCCAACCGACCACGCAAACAACTGGCAGTCTCACTTGCCGCCGATGGCCAATGGGAGAAAGCCACGCAGCGCGCTCGGAACGTTGGACCGACCGCTCTACCGTGTGGAAGCATGGTCCGCTGTTGCCGAAGTTCGGCGCAAGGATGACCGGCAATCGCGGGCCAGCCTTCTCGAGTGAGTCGATTCCCTTGAGTCACAGGTTGATCGAGCCGGAGCCTATTGCGGTTTGAGCCTCGCCAACGAATCGGCTCGATAGAGAATGGCGATGAACCCAACTTCCGACACTCTCCAACAAAAGCAGCCGAGTTTGGGTTGAGCGAACGGAAACTGAGCCACGCCTGAATCAAGTCGCAGAGCTGCTTTCCTCTGCGCCGGTCATCGTCGGGGGCGGGGCCGGGTGAACCCAACGATGACCGGCTCCGACGAAAGCAGCATCACACACCTTCATCGGAGGTCACTCGTTGTTACAAACATCTAACGCGACTAGCCTGAGCTTTTCGACCTTCAATCGAAGGGGACGCCCTGTTTTATCAATTGCGCGTGTAGACTCGTTGGTGTCTGAGTCAAACCACTCTAGCGTTATGACCATCTCGCCAATGTTATCGAACTGCCAGCTTTGACCATCATCCAAGAAGACAGTGACAGGAAATAGCGATGTTTGAGAATCAGACGGTTTCATGGAGATCAAAACCCTCCTTGCCAAGGACGGTGGTTGTGGATGCTACCGCGATGTGCAGTATTACCCAACTGATCTACAACGCGACGATGGTAGTGCGGCCGATTGACGATTTTTTCTCCCAACTTGAACCGGTGCCAATCGGCACCAAGCACTCGCCTGCCTTGTTTTACGATGTTTACGCCCACGCCCTTTGCATTAGTGTAGTACGTAAACGTGACTTCGTACCCAACTGACTTTGCGAGCGACGCGCCGCCAAATGACGTCCACCATCCGGCACCTCCCCATTGACCTGCAGTATAGAATCCCGAACCTGTATCCACAGCAGAACTGCTGCCCAGCCATCCCCGAATATACGAGGTTGCATTTAGACTTACCGTGTCGCCGAATCCGGCAGACAGATTGCCCCAATCATTAAGTGTCCAACTAAATGGATTATACGGGTGCGGTCCGCTTGATGCGCGGTGAACACAGTGATTTTAGCGGTCTCCGCGGGGCATCAGGTCAGCGACAGTCGGTTTTGACTGAAGCCATTTCTCATACACTTTGCTCCAAATCTTGCTCAACAGAATACAACGAAGTGTCATGACTTGCTGGCCTCCTTCGCGATGCCATCGCATTCCCGAAAGCTTCATCCGTTCACTGACAATCTGCTTGCATGCCGATTCGACTACCCCGCTACCGATCGGGTAATTGTGGGTACGGGCATCTGCGTAATCCATGAATCGCTTGTACCGGCGAAGGTACTTCTCGGCTTTCTCTGCATCACTGGCGTGTGACGATTTGTAACCGTGTTCCGATTTCATCTTCGCGATCGAACGCAACACACGACCATGCCCGCCTGGTTCAAGCAGCAACGCTCGCGTTCGCGAAAGCCAGTCTGCTCGGGATTCTTTCTCGAGCTTCAGGGCATCAGCGATGATCGTCAGACGCTCGCTGGCATGGTAGTAATCAACGACACGCGTGATTTTGATTCGACTACCATCAACGAAAAATTTCCGAAGCACATTCTTCCAGTATGCGGTCTCGATTTTGCCGGCGTCGGTCACGTAAACGATTTCGGGAAGATCGTCGCCACACGCTTTTACCACCGCCGTCAGAAGTGAAGTCAAATCGCTTGAAAGTGTCTCCTGATTCGCTTCCGGTGTTCGTCCCAGATACACCGTGCCTAGCTTTTTGCCATCGCTCAAGACACTGATGCAAGCAACACCGGCCATTTCAAAGAAACTCCACGGAGCCAGGCCGAGGGCAACACCATCGCGACTGACCGAAAGGACGGCAGTGCCGCCACCAGAGCGTGCTTGTTCGATCAGTTCGGTCAACTTGGTTACCTGAGCTTCCTCGCGCAGCGGTTCCAGCGAGCAAGTAAGCGTCTGCGTCAGCTTGCGCAACTTCTCATTGCCGATCGAAACTCCAAACCGATCCCGAATCATCTCTCGCGTACGGCCTTGTGTGCTGCCAGCGGTAGCAAATTGCCTACCGATGAGGTTCGCCACCGCGGGCGTAAATCCGTGTTCAATTCCCAGCAGTTGCTCCAAAGGAAAGAGCAATTTGCCGTCACGCCCTTTGCGGTAACGAGCACGTTGAAACGAGATTTCGCCGAACGACGTCACAATGTTGCTCCGCAGGCTCTTGGCAGCCAATCGTCGGAAATTCTTGCCGTTGTGCTTCACTGTACCCGGCATCCGCTCGATTTCCGGTTCAAGGCTCGCAACAAGCCACCCGATGACTTTTCGAGCAAATTCCCGCACGCAGTTGGCCAGCCGATTCTCCAACGTAAACATTCTGGCCGCCGAGACGGCGCCGGACACAAAATCGCGGACCAATTCAACGACCTTGGAGGTCAATTCGGCAGCGAACTCGGTTACCGAATTTGAAATTTCTTTCTCTGCGATTGTGCGAACAAGGCTTCCTGCCTTAACTTGAGCATCCATGAGGTTTCCTTTTGAGCTGTCTGCCTGAGAACAAACAGTTTCCTTGAGGAAGCCTCTTTTTGTGTAGACCAATCACTCCGTCAGATCAGGCGCATTACGCAGATCACACCCGATTATACGAAAGCGACGTTTGTGTTGGCGAAATGATTGAACCAGTCGGCGACGCTATGGCTGAACTGCCGATAGCGGGAGAATTGTTCGACGGGGAACTGCCCGACGCTACATTCATCACTGGCATGTTTGCTGTGGAAGTTGCAGACTCTGAAAATATCTCGTCGATTATCAGATCGCCTAGTTCCGACACAGCGGTGGACACTATGTAGCTTGCAACTGGGCCGAATTCCGAGACTGCCGCTCCAGCTGACGAGGCTGCGTAATCAACAGCCGCCTCCGCGATCCCTTTGATGTCACCATCAATGGCAGCCACAGCAGCGTCAATCACGAATCCACCAAAAGAGTCAACAATAAGATCTCCCACGTCTTCGGACACAGATTCCACGCCGTCAACAACAACGTCTATTACATCCTGACCCGCATCTGCGATTGGATCGATGATTTCGTCCTGAACGAAATCTTTGACGTCGCTCCATGACAAATATCCGGAAGGGTCGATACTTGCGAGCGGATTGTTAAGACCATACGTAAACCGATCGCGGTTCTGGCTAGACAATGCATCCTGAACAAACGGATCTCCGCTCAAGAATCTTCCAATCACCGGGTCATAGACGCGTCCGTTCATGTGGACGAGGCCAACAGAATCAAGGTGTTCGTGCCCAGTGAATTGTCATCAGGCGCTTTCAAAAGGCCACCAATGGGCGCTTTCGCTCAGCCACCAACCCCCCAAGCATTTCTTTTCGCACCAGGTCCCTACGCCAGTCATTTACGGGATTTGGTGTGAAAAGAAATGCGGGGCGTCCCCCAAAAGGTGGAAAGGCCAAAGCGCCTATCGCTGGCTGAGATTCAGCGCTCGGTGACAGTGAATCCGCGGTCTGTTGACCCAGTGAAGGTACCGCCAGTCGGTTGCCAAGTCGTTCCGTCTCGGCGTGCCCCCCATGCGTCATAGTTGTGAGTTTCCAGTAGCACACCATTCTCGTCCGTCACGGACTGAATCGAACCAAGATGGTCGGTGTGAACGAAGTTCGTAGACGCTGTGCCGGCATCGCTGATCGTGTGAATTGCCACGAGGCCATCTCCTCCGGATACGAAGTGCGTTTCCGTGACACTGCCGTCTTGAACTTCGATTTCATAGATTCCCTGCACATAGATCTTAGTGCTTTCGACTCCGTTGTTTGTTGACACTGTTTGCTTGACTCGATTTCGGTCTGGGCCGTAGAGGAAGCTGAGTTCCGTATCACCCTTCGTAATCGTGATCGGCTTGTCAAAGGAGCTGTATGTTACCGAGCCATCACTCGATTCAACCCGATTGCCGTTGGCGTCGTAAACGAACTGCTGGACCTGAATCCCGTTCGAATCGACAATTGACGTGACAGCGTGCGGTTGGCTTGCGCCAGCGCCTCCGTAGAGGTACCAGCCGACGTCCGACTTATACGTGATGCTGCCGCCAGCATCATACTCGAATGTTGTTGCCGGAAATGGTCCGTACTGGTTGGTGTACGAGATGCTGCTGGAGGTCAGCCTGTTCAGTCCATCGTATGTGAAGGACTCCTGTACGCTGTTGAGCGCATCGGCGCGGCGAGTCAAGTTGCCGATCGTGTCGTAGGTGAAAGTCAGGTGCTGGATGTCGCCAGTGGACACGTCCAGTAACCGGCCTGTTTCTTGGTCGAATCGCTTTTGTGTTCGCAAGCCGTTGCCGAGAAGTTGCTCTTCATACTGGCCCAACGCGTTGACGTTTTCCGCCTTCCAAATCAGAGAATTATCACTAGCGTTGCGTACCTCACTCAGGTATCCGAGGTCATTGTAAGTGTTGTTGGTCTTGAACCCGGACGGATAGGTTGTGTCAATTACGCGAGCGGCGGAGTCATACGAAGTCTGAACAGTGTAGAAAGCGTCACCACTTTCAGGCCTGACCGATGTCGAGACAATGCGTCCAAGATCATCATACGTGGCCGTTTCTTCGTAGCCGTTCGGCCCAATGACCCGAATCAACTCACCGAATGAACTATCATCATAGAACCAAGATGAGACGCCTTCCGGCTCGACACGCTGAGTAAGGCGTCCGAGTGAATCAAAAGTATTACGTTGGGTCTGGCCTTTCGCATCAATCTGTTCGATGACTTCACCAAAGGCGTTATGCACGTAGGTTGTTAGCCCCAAATCGGGATCATCCAGTGACGTTCGATTTCCACGAACATCATAAGTCATGTAGATGACGTTGCCGGTCGCATCCTTCGTTTCAACTAACTGACTTGCCGCATTGAACGTGAACGTGACAGTGCCACCTAGATTGTCTGTCACCGAGACGATTCGTCCGAGTGCGTCAATCGTCTGAACTTGATGCTGGCCAAGTGGATTGATGCTCGTCACTGTGCGGCCATCGTAGATGACCTTGGATTCCCGGTTTCCCGGCGCTGTTTCCTTGATGACTCGGTTCATATCGTCGTAAGCAAAGTGCGTCCAATTCGCCGACTCGTTGACAAAGTGCGGGGAAGATGAGGAAGTCAACCGACCCCGGCTGTCGAATCGCTGTTCGGAGATGACAGGCGTGCCGTCAAAGCCAAGGGTCCGGTAACGAACAGTGCGACCGAGCACATCAAGATAGTTCGTCACGGGTGCCTGTCCGGTCGTGCGAGCCGTCACGAACAGCACTGCGTTTGCGGGGCAGTTTCCGGTGCATGCCCGGCGCCTGTATGTCGTTTCGGTTCCGTCAGGGAAGAACTCGGTGACCGGTCGACCAAACCCATCGTACTCAATCCGGTAGATGTTGCCGTTCGGATCGACCTGTTCTTCAACGAGACCTGACACCTGATCAACGATGAATTGCTGGCTGTGCCCAACACCGTTCTTTGACTTCGTCACAAATCGCCCACGGTCGTCGTACTCATGGAACTGACGCCGAGCAACTCGCCGGTCGCCATCGAAGCCGATGTTGCTGACATGCACAACGTTGCCAAACGCATCGTGCCAAAACTTCGTGGTAAGGCCGAGTTCAAGATTGCCCGGTTCGACAAAGTGCCTAATCAGGTACCCATCGTCGTCATAATGATAGGCTTCGATTGAAGTGCGGGTCTCGTGTCCCGGCGCATGTCTAGTCGTTTTAGCGTGACCGAGACTGCCGATAATCCATGCTTCGGTGTCATAGGCGTGATAGTGATACGTCGAACGCTCGATAAGCCCATCGCCATAATCAACCTCGCTGCTCAGAATGTTGCCGTAAATGTCCTGATACTGGCTAGCGAAACTGCTCGTGATCTCCTTGCCGTCGAGATCGTTTGCGATCGTTCGAGTGAAACGAGCAAATGTCTGATAGACGCCGGCATGCGACTGACGCTCGGAGAAAATGCGCCTTACTTCTGAGACGATGGTACCATCATTGAGTCGTTCGATGACTCGCTTTGGGGCAATGGCTGCACCACGTGAGTCTCTGTGGAATCGCAGTTCTGTTGAACGTCCACTTTCGACGTCGGTAATGAATTGAGTATCAAATCTGCGGAATCCGCGTCCGCGTAAATCGTACTTTGCACCGGCATAACTGTACTCGACCGCATTGAGACTCCCGACGCCGTTGCTTTCGCTGTGTTGAGCGACAACATAGAGAGGTCCTTGGAAGTCAATCGTGGGATACCGTGACTTGGTCCCCTTTGCGTAGATGGAGTGACCATCGACTGACTGACTGAGACTCTGGTAATCAACGGTGATTGTGTGCCCAATGCCGTTGATGATCTGCGAAACGCGTTCAGGTGCTTCCAACCGGCTCATCCACGGATGTGTATAGCGACCCATGAGATGAAGAAGATCGCCTCGCCCATCGCCGTTCCAGTCCCCCACTTCGTACCGACTTTCGTCGCCCGTCGCATACCCGGCCCACAGACCGATGGCCTGCTTTTCAAAGGAAAACTGGCTGGTGTTCAAGTACACGTCCGCCTTGTTGTTGCGAAACGCAACAATGTCGGTCAGCCCGTCGCCATTGAAGTCACCGAGTTTCGTGTGACTTCCCGTTCCGAGGTTTACGCCGGATGGAAGCCGATGCTGCCGAATTTCAAAGAGCCCATTTCCTTTACCAACCCATACATCAATTCGGTTGCCTAAGAAGTTGATCAAGTCGGCGTTTCCGTCGTTGTTGATGTTGGCAACTCGGAACCGATGGCCATTGTCTACATCGGGGTAGCTGTTGGCTGGTCGAAAATGCCGCACGTCAAACGTACCGTTGGCTGAAGCGAGCCACACGTTGGTGAAGTTACCATAAAAGTGAATCAAGTCCGTTCGGCCATCACCATTGAAATCGGCCGCGTCGAATCGCTCGCCCTTACCAACGTCGTAACCACTCCACGGCACGAAGCGATGCCACATGAAACGTCCGCCGCCCGCCGAGATTCCGATTTGCGTTTCCGTCTTGTCAAAGAAAATCAGGTCAGTTCGTCCGTCACCATTGAAGTCCCCTGTTTGTATTTGGCGGCCGTCTCCGTAACGATCCTGCTCCCGAGTTTCAACGACACGAAATGATCCGTTACCGTTTGAGAACCACGTCGAGAAGATATGGTCGGTGACTTTCAGCAGGTCTGCCTTTCCGTCTGCATTGAAATCGCCAAGTTTGTAGTCCTTCGCTTCGCCAACCCTGTACCCGGCCGACGGAATGAACTCACTCACATCGAATGAATTGCCATCGTCATTTGCCGTCCAGACAAAACTCCTGCCGTTTGCGAACTGAATGAGATCGGTTTGTCCGTCGCCGTTGAAATCTGCAGCAAGCGTGTTCTCTTCATCGGATACCGATGGAGTTCCATGTGGCAAATGAAACGCTTTAATCTGAAATTTACCGGTGTCCTGACTTGATTCCCATTCGAAGGTAGTCGGAGCCAAACACGTTCCATCTGCCGCGCATTCGGTGATCGTCTTCAGCAAGCTCGTGTCCGTTGGACCGGATTCTTCGTACTCAAGCCTGTATTCCCGTAGGAGGTCGTTTCCGTGCCAAGTGGAGACCTCCGCAAGACGTACGCGATTCGAGACTTTTGCTCCCGCCAAAAATCCATTTGTGTCGTCCGTTCGACCTTCGTAACGGAAACGAACGGAGGCGTATGGCACCAGACCAGCTGCCTCGTTACCCGTGTAGTCAATGCGGTGCGGATAGTGCTGGCCGATCGCACGATTCTCTACGTACTTGATCGTCAGATAGTTGCCCTTGCGATCCGTTACCTTGTTGAGCGCCCATTTGACAACGCTTGGGTTGTTGCTCGCTTCAACCCGCGAATCGCCCGTGTGCCCGTACTCAAGAATTCTCCCGTCCTTTGTCCACACCTTGAATCTCTGTGGACCATGGCCCTGTTGACCGTAAGCGACGACCTTCCTGAACGAATCACTCTCGGTTCGATACTCAGAGCCACTCGTGCCATACTGACCGCTGACAAGCACGAGCCTTTGGCCGTCAAGCTTGAACCGATCACTCGAATCGAAGTCGACGCCATCTTTGAATCCGTCCTGAGCCAGCGTCGCCGAAGATCGAGAAATCGACGACACTCCGGCAAGCTGCCATCCCCGCCCCACGATTCCGTTACCTGACAGACTGCTGTACGCCAGCGAGAGTGTCGGCTGCATCCCGGCCGTGCCCGGCGATACCTGCAGCGGAACGTTGTACGTTGCTGCTCCGCTGCTATTGACGTCAAAGCTGCCCGCGACGAATCCAGTCTGATCAACTGCGTCGTCGGCGTTCGTCGTTCCAAGATCTGCTGCGAGCAATTGCCGGACTTCCAAGTGTTCGATCCCAGCTACCAAAGACCGGAAACGCCGTTTCCGACGTGAACTGGAGTTTGAGTGGAACGGTAGACGTTGCCAGAATCGGGCCATCGGTATCTCCTTGGTGTCGATGTTCGTATAATGACGTCCTATGCCAGCGGGAATCGGATGCTCCATCAATCGATGCTGCTCAGTGTTCGGTTTGACTTTCTGACTGTCAAATTCTCATACGAAACGGATTCTCATACGAAACGGAACGGCCATGCCAAGTTTTGCGCGGCTGACAGACAAAATACGCGAGTACGCGTTCACGGAATCTCGGTTGATCTGACGTCGGTTTAGATGTTACCTGCGTTGACTATGGGACGGTCATCAGCCAAGAAGTGCGAAGGATGTGAAAAACTGGCGGCGGAAGTTGCCCAGTTGAAGGCTCAACTTGCCAAGATTGAAGATAAACTCGCCAAATCCACCAAGAATTCGGCGACTTCCTCCAAGCCGCCGTCAAGCGACATTACCAATCCGCCCAAGAAACGCAAGAAGCCGGGAAGACCTCTAAAACGCAAAATTGGCGGTCAGCCTGGGCACCAGCGGCATCAGCGAAAGCCGTTTCTTGATCAACAAATCGACTACATCCTGAGTCATCGTTACACCGCCTGCCCTTGCTGCGGCGGTCAATTGCAAGACGACGTGGATAACATTCGCAAACATCAGCAAGTCGAACTGACCGAACAGCCGGTCGTCATCAGCGAACACCATCAAGTTGGCCAGCGATGTACTGATTGCGACAAGCTGCATCACTGCCCGCTGCCGAATGATATTCGCCGTGCCGGGTTGGTTGGACCACGAATGACGGCGCTGATCGGTTGGCTCAAAGGCGTTTGCCACATGTCAATCGGAAAAATCAAGAAGTATTGCCGTGAAGTTATCGGCGTCGACCTCAGTCGGGGCATGATTCAGAAGCTGGTCGGCAAGGTGAGTCAAAGTCTTGCCGAACCCTATGAAGAGTTACTCGGGGCACTGTCGGATCAAAGCCATCTTAATGTTGATGAGACTGGTCACAAGGAGAACGGCGACAAGTTGTGGACATGGTGCTTTCGTGCTTACCTCTTTACGGTCTTCAAGATTTCGCCCAGCCGTGGTAGTCAAGTCTTGGTAGAGACGCTGGGAGCAGAATTCGAGGGCGTCATTGGTTGTGATTATTTCTCAGCCTACCGCAAGTTCGTCAAACTCGACGAGAACGTTAAGCTTCAGTTCTGTATCGCTCATCTGATCCGGGACATCAAGTTCCTATGCAGTCATCCCGAGCCGGCCAATCAAGCCTACGGCCAGATGCTTCGAGAGCATTTCCGTAAACTGTTCAAGACGATTGCCCGTCGCGACGAATTCGCCAGCGAGACGACTTTCCGTCGGTCATTGGAGAGGATTCGTGATGAGATTGTCTGGGATGCTACGGTCGAGCAGCCCGATACGCAGCATGCGGCGAACATGGCCGAGCGTTTCTACCAGCACTTTGAAGACTACTTCCGTTTCATTAGCGACGCACAGATCGGTCCCACCAATAACCTTGCTGAGCAGGCAATTCGCTTTGTTGCGATTCATCGTCGGATGACGCAAGGGACACGTGGCAAGACCGGCCAAGCCTGGTTCGAGAGAATTTGCACCATCGCGGTGACCTGCCAACAACAAGGCCGCAACATCTTGGAGTACCTCGGCGAGGCGATCGAATCATTCCTGGCTTGCCAATCCTCGCCGAGTCTGCTTCCATCGATCACCGATACCTCGTAGCAGCAATGCGGAAAGCGAACCTGATACTAAACGAATCAATCAACCCCACGCTACCGGTCCATCCAGCCCCGTGAACGCGTACATACGCGAGCACCTCAATAGTTGTGGGTGGCCCCGCCAAGCAGAGGTCAAGGCTTTCGTGCGCGACGAACTTGACCGAAGTTTCTCAAATCAGGCCCTGTCAGACCTAAAGGCTGGTCGATCAGTGAAGAAAAGTTTGGTTCGCGTCTTTCTGCTTTTCTGCCACAGCCACATCGCGGAGTTTGAGCATTCGGACGTCAGCGATTTTGTTCGCGAGAACTGCGAAGATGTTTCCGCCGAGGACCATCATGCAAGCCGGGGTGGACCACTATTGGATGGGTTCTTTCGCGGAACCCTGAAGACACTTGGTGCAGCAAGAATGCTTGATCTTCCCAAGCGGACAAAGGGCAGGTGTTTCTGCCGCGATGAGCGCGATATCCGCCGTGCTGTTGACATTCATGCTGAGGCGTTTGGCCGCCAACTGGTATCGGGAAGCGGAGAAGTGAGCGCAGAGCGAGCACTTGAACTTGCGAACGAACATGGCCCAATGGATCGCGAGCTTCTCTGCGATTACACCGTGCGATGGTGGAAGCGTAACCGAAATACTACGCTATTCGTCGTAACATCTAACGGCACGATCGTAGGCGCAAGTACTGTGTTACCCGTGACACTTCACGGGTACTCGGCGATGAAGGCAGGCGAGTGCGACTGTTTTCATGTCGATGAAGAGTGGGTGACGTCAAGTAGTTCATATATCTTGATTCAGGGATTAGGCGAAACGGAAAAGGCGTATCGAGCACCCCGACGGGCCTTCAGCACAGAAGCCCTAACAATCTTCTATCACATGGCTTTGCTCTGCGACGTTGACGCTGACGAACCGCCGCGATTCTTGAGTTTTATTGCAAACAAGAGGAACGAAAAGAAGCTTCTCGGGCACGGATTCGAACCACTTGGCGTAAAAATGCCGGATACTGGCTTTGAATTGTGTGAGTTATCCTTCGGAAAAACAGGGCGATTTCTAACTTCGATTCGAAATGAATCCATCCTCGCGACACTCAGAACACTAAAGCAAGAGATCGAACCTGTCACCCACGAGATGTCAGCTGGTCCCTGACACTTTGTGAAGTGGTTCTTTCGATGCGTTGCTATCTGCACATGTGCGTGGTACGAACATTAATGAACGATTTATGGATTGCGTTCCCGAAGTGTTGCGACGTGTTGCCACTTCGATGCGGCAACTTAATTGCGGACGAATCGTGCCAACTCGATTACGTTGGGCAAGGCACTCTTTCATGGGCATCAATGATCACTTGTGACACTGGTTCAGCAATCACTCATCCGCGGGCACTGCGAGGTTGCTTGTTCCGAATACCGGATCGTACCAGTTTGGTGTTCCGTGCTTTCGAGCTGCATCGCGGATCCAGTGGTTGGTGTCGCCTTGTGATTCCGGCTGTCGTCCTTGATCGTTTGTTTCTTCGATCCATGTCTCAAGTTTTCCTCGGAGTTCCTTCAATGCGCGCTGATGTTCGGGGTTCGTCGAAGTAGCGAGGTTATTGATTTCGTAAGGGTCGTTCGCCACATCGTACAACTCTTCGTCGGGAAGACGTGTTGCCATCAGTTGTTGCTGTGCCGGTGTGAGGTCTCCTTTCTTATGGAGTTCATACATCAACCGAACAGTCGGAACTCGCGCATACTTGTAGCGATGCAATGCCATGAACGGCATTTCGGGCATGAAGTTACGTGTGTACCGATACCGATGGGTGCGCAAAGAGCGAATGCGGTTCATGGCATCGTCAGTACGATCTCGCGCGTTGACGACGAACTCACGCGGCGCGTCCGCCCTCGCGCCGAAGAGGATTCGACCTTGCATGTTGGCCGGCTTTTTGACGCCAGCGATGTCGAGCGTTGTTGCCGTCACGTCGATGAGGCTGACCAACTGCCGGTTGATCGAACCTGCTTTGAAATTCGGAGGCGCTGGAAAGTTCTTCGGCCAGCGAATGACGAGCGGCACGCGATCGCCGCTGTCGTAACACCAATCGAGTCCACGCAGTTCGAGTCGCCCGTTGTCGGCAAAGAAGATCACGACCGTGTCGTCAGCCAATCCGTCCTCATCCAACTTGTCCAGAATCCGACCGACGCGAGCATCCATTCCGCAAACCGAATCGAGGTATCCGGCCCACTCTTTGCGCACCACCGGATGATTCGGGTAGTAAGGGGGCGGTGTGACGTCATCGGGATTGATGATCGCCGGATGACTGAACTGATAGCGCGGACTCTCTTTTGATGACACCCAGCCTTCCGCAGCCCGTTCCACGACCGGCAGGTTGATCTGCGCATAAAACGGCTGATGAGACGGAAGATCCTTCCAGTCGTTGGAATGAAACAGCCTCGCGTCGTTCATGCGGTTGTGGTGATCCGGATTGGTGCGAGCTGATTTTTCCGGCAGGCGAATGCTTGAATTCAACACGGGCCCTTCTGCGTCGAAGTTGATTTCCGACTTGCCCGTGCCTGCCTGATCGTTGCCAATTCGCTTGACATTCGCCGTGTAGTAGCCGACGTCGTGCAACCGATGCGTCAACGGCCGAACACCGTTGGGCAGGGGATAGTAGTCGTGTCGATGTGAACGATGATGGTGCGTACCAATGGTTGTCTGATACATCCCCGTCATGAATGCGGATCGACTCGGCGAACAAACCGGACACGTATCGAATGCAAATTCATATCGCACTCCTTCCGAAGCCAATCGATCAACGCGCGGAGTCTTCACAAGCTCCGTGCCGTAACAACCAAGGTCCGGTCCCATGTTCTCGGCCACGATCCAAAGGATGTTGGGAGTACAAAGTCGCTCGTCGGCGAGCGCCTTCGTCGTCAGGGAACACACGAAAAGAATAAGAAAGCAAACGAGAGATGATGCGTGTTTCATTGCGTGGTATCTTGGTGAATGATTGTAGTGGGCGAGGCCACGAGCCCCTTGTCTGTCAGGTTTCGTGCCGAGGGATTCGTTGCCTCATCCACTACAGACCTTGCTGCCGTTTCCGAATGCTCCAGACATCATAATGAATCCATCGACATCAATCGCCCGGATCGCGGCCGTGATTCTCTGCACGAGCGGCCTGTTTCTGAACGCAGCCCACGGTCAGACGCCGGAACGCACGCCAAGGAACGTCGTCGTCACTCGTAACGTCGAGTACGGCCGGGCTGGTGATCGAAAGCTGCTGCTTGACATCTATCAGCCCCCGAAACGCACCGACAAAGAGCTACCTGCCATCGTCTACATTCACGGCGGAGGCTGGGCGACCGGGAATAAGAAATGGGGTGCCATGCGGCTGGGCAGCTTTGTCGCCACGGGAAAGTACGTTGGCGTTTCAGTTGGCTATCGACTCAGCGGCGAAGCTCTTTGGCCCGCACAGATTCACGACTGCAAAGCCGCCATTCGCTGGATTCGTGCCAACGCCGAACAACACGGGATCGATCCGGACCGAATCGGACTCTGGGGCAATTCCGCCGGAGGCCACCTCGTCAGCCTGCTGGGAACATCAAGCGACGTCAAAGAACTGGACGGCAGCAACGGCTCACCCGGCGTTTCAAGTCGGGTGAAGTGCGTCGTCGATTTCTGCGGCCCGGCTGAAATGGCGATCTTCGACGAAAGGCGCGCGAACCAGTTGTTCGGCAAACCGCTTGAACAACGGCAACCTGAATCCAAAGCCGCTTCACCGACCAGTTATGTCACCAAAGACGACCCTGCATTCCTGATCGTTCACGGCACGATGGATCGCACAGTGCCAATCGCTCAGTCGGAACTCTTCAACAGAAAGCTTACAGAGTTCGGCGTCGACGTGACGTTCGTGAAGATCATCAACGGACCTCACAACCCAAAGGGAAGAGAAGTCACCAACCGCGTGAAGACCTTCTTCGCCAAGCATCTGCTCAACGAAGATATCGAAGTCTCTGCCGAACCGATCAAAGCCGAGATCGAACAGAACTAGTATTCTGTCTCAACTCCATTTTCGGGTAGCTGCAACTTGTGACTGGGCGCCTTGCCCCAGTCTACTGCGGCTGGAAGCCACAGCCACGATCTGGTTCATCTGAAAACCAACTTGCGGCGGAATACTAGTACTAGCACCCGCCGGGAAAAACCATGTGCCATGGATCGATCCGTTTCAGTTCTACTGCGATTGGAGTGCGTTCGTGGTTTGACTCAATCCCGATATGTTCGGTTGCCATGTTCAAGAGAATCACGCAGGCTTGAAGCTGTTGGTCTTGGTTGTCGAGTGATTCCGCCCAGCCGGTTGCCGCTTCGATGCCTTTTGCTTTGGCGAGGCTTCGCGGAATCCGCGTGTTGAGTTGGTCGTCGATATCGACTGCTCCGCGCTGGCGGTAGTCCGTGGTCGGGTCACTGGCCTGCAGCTTTTCGATGCACTCCATTGCCAGTTCAACGTCGTCAAAGTACGGCCCAAGTTGAGGAATCGCATAGCGTGCTTGTGTCACTTTGCCAGCGTTGTTGGGACTGTCGGGATCAGCCGAAAGTGGCTTTCGCGCCCAATCGGCGATAACGCGATAGAGCTGCAACGCTTCGTCGTGGCGACCGGATTCAATCAACGTGATGATGAAGGGGATTTGTTGGTGAAACGGCAACCGTCCAAGAGACGGAGGAATTTCCCCGATCCGAGCAAGTGCCACACGCCACTCTTCCGGATGGTACGGTACGTGGTAGTTCAGGCTCTGAATGACGGTTTGATATTGTCGGTGCGCGAACGCGGATAGCTGCTCCGCGTCGATGATCTCCGCGAACTCAACGAAGTGCGGCTGGGCCTCACGCACGAACGCCGATAGTTTTTTCCCCTCGAATTCACCGCTGCACCGATCAGTGATTTCGATGTACAGCTCGACGGCGCGACGTGCCAGATCGGGCTGACCTGCTTGTTGCATCCACTGGATGAACGAAAGAAGCAACTTGAAGGTCCAATGGAGTTGTTCGGTGCCCCGCTTTCGTATCGCGCAGAAAAACTCCTCAGCGAGGCGGTTTGCTTCGGCGACGTCTCCGGTGCGGGCCGCGTAGTAGCAGCGTGGTTTCCACAACCAGATCGGGTTGTCCACTTCCGAGTAGTCTTCCATCGCGACGCGAAGGGCCCGCTGTGTTTCGCCTGCCATTGCGAGGTGAATTGCGAGATATTCCCGGATCGCTCGGCTGTGATCTTTGTGAACCGTTTCGACAAACCGATTCCACAATTCTTCGGCAAGCTGCGGATAGCCCGAACTGGCCAGCGTGACAATGAAATAGCTTTCCAGACCCAGTTCAGAAGGAATCCAGTCAACTCCTTCGTCCAGCGGTCGAGTGGACAGTGGTTGTTGCTCGATAAAGCACCGCATGATTTGCAGCGAAGAATCGACCAGCTTCTGATCGCCCCGCCAATGAGCGACAATTGCCAAACGCCCCGCACTGTACACAGCGGTAAAAAATGAAAAGGTGTTCGGCGATTCGCGGTCCTTGACCGCCTGCTGCAACATCGCATGAGCGTCGTCAAGATCACCTTGGTAGATCACGCCGCGCAAAAGAACTGAGCGTTCCGTCTTGCTCAGCTTGTACTGCATCGCCCGATCGTAGTCGCGTCGAGCCACCAACGCTTCCATGCGACACTTTGAGATTTTGTCGACGTACCACTTTGAGTAGACGCCGGTTTTCTTGGTCGTAAAATTGAC
The DNA here is from genome assembly GCA_965222745.1 of Rubripirellula sp. Lineage (GTDB taxonomy): Bacteria > Planctomycetota > Planctomycetia > Pirellulales > Pirellulaceae > CBDCUW01. The sequence goes on along the minus strand of CBDCUW010000005.1, from coordinate 1,542,735 downwards.
CTGCATCAGTTCGTCGAGTGCATCCAATTCCTCGATCATCCCAAGTCGCGAAAGCGATTCCGCCAAACCGTCCAACCGTTTCATCCCCGGCCCGGAAGTAGCGGTCTGAAACAATTTGTCGCGCAGCGACTCATACAGGTTCCGTAGACGCGTCGTGGCAGCAAGCCCGTCCGCTTCCAGACGTAAACGAGTGCTTCGGCCTTGATCCTTCGTCAACTCAAAGCCTGATACTATAAAGTTGCTGCTGCTCATCTGGGGATAGTTTTTTGTGTGATGACTTGGAGTACACTGTAACCGCGACGTGGCGTGGTTTGAATCTGCAGCATTGGCAGAAGGTTCAGTGAATGTCGGTTGAGCTGATACTGCAAGGAGTAAGGAAACATGATATTTGGGGCGAGAGCGTCTGAGAGAATCGTCACCAAAACGATTCTACCTGCTTTGGACATGGCATCGTCGCACGAGTTCTACCGAACACTTGGTTTTGACGTAGAAGAGTGTGGTCCTGAGTACGCGATTGTTTTGCATCAGCGGGAAGAGCTTCTTCATCTGGCGAAATCTGAAAACCTCAACCCGAGTCAGAACGCAGCGGCAACCTACCTGCACGTGCAGTCCGCCGACGACTGGCACGCACGCTGGCAGACATCGGGAATTGAGCTGAGCCCGATCGTCGATGAGCCACACGGCATGCGCGAATTCAGATTTCGTGACCCGAGTGGAAACCTGATTCGAGTGGGACACAATTTGTAGTGGCCTGCGAATGTCGTCGCCCGTTTCCTGAGTGCGGACGCGACCTCCTTGGTCCCGTCTCCGACCCGCAGCCTGCCAAGACAACGGCCAGACCGAGTTTACGTCGGGCCATTTCTTCTCTCTTTTCCTTGCTGTCTTTCTGTCTGCCCGTCCGATTCTGATGAGAAGTGATTCCGCACTATTGTGTTACAATCGCGACGCAGAAACGATACGGAACTCCGTTTGATGGCGCACATTACTCGTACTGAAAAAGCAATGTCTCTCGCTCACACGCGAAGCTGGAAAACACATCTGGCATTCTGTGTCGTCCAACTCGCACTTGCTTATCCGTTCATTTTCTTTCTGGTAGCGATGTTTTCACCATCTGCCATCGTATACGCAATCTCCGGATTTCTGCTTGTCGGTTTTACAGCGTTGTTCGGGTGGGAGATCTATTTTGCGATGACTCGTCGTCATGATTTCCACTGCGTCCTCGAAGACGGTCGTATTCGATGTGAATGTCCCAGCTCCTCGACTGGAAGTTCATTCGATTTGCTGATTGCAGACCTTGTCAGAATCACTGAAGACGATGGCAGATTGACGCTCATCAGCGCGAACGACGAACAGTACTGGTTGACCTCAAACTATGGCAATCCCGCAGGTCGCTTTGTGGAATTGCTGACGCAATGCAACCCTTCCATTGTCATTGAACGCCTCTAGATTGAAACTCAAGAACGCAAAACAACTCGGGACGGCGATGAACCAAGACAAAGCTAACGACATTACTGAACTGCTTGCCGAGGGAGTGCTGTTACTTCGCTTCAAGGCCGGTGAAAGTCGAATCCATGGAGCCGAAGTGTGGCTTCATGCGAACGCGGATGGATCGGTTGATGTCAACGGAAGGCAGATGACAGCTGGCGACGGGCACGATCGGATCAGTCACATCAAAGCGAGCCTCGATGCAATCGGACTTGACGATCCCCTCGTCTTTGTTGATGACCGTGATCGATTACCCGAAGGTGCAGTCGATACGTCCAAGCTGGCTCGCGAAGTTGGTTTCGATCGTGTCCACCTGCACGGCGGCAAGAGCTACGACGATCGACGTGAACTGTATCGAGAGGAAGGTCGGCTGATCGAGACCATCTCTGTTCACAAAGAACAGGAAAGCGAACAACCGTGAACCGAGAAGACGCCATCAAGCTGGTGCGTAGGCACATCGAACCGGAGGCCTGCGATGAAGTGATTGCCGACTTGCGGCCTGCCATCGGCATGGTTCCCACGCGCGATGCAGATGTTGCAAATGAAGTCGCCGTTTCGCGGATGGCTGGACCGCCGGACGTGCCCGCAGACTTCGAGTGGCCGAAGGTCGAACTGGATCAGCACTTGAGCGAACAGGAACGGAAAGCAGCAGGTCGACAGTTCTCGCCACTTCGCTTTCTGTTGCAGGTGAACCTTGCCGAATTCGGCGGGTTGCCGGCATACGACGAATTGCCGAAGCACGGAATGCTCTCGGTCTTTTTCAATACAGAACAACCGTGGCTGGTTGGGCATCGCAAGGCCGGTGCGGTTCGCGTTTACTATTTCGAGGATACGAGCAGGCTTGCGACGGCGAAAATGCCGAAGTTTGTCGATGGTGTTCCGGAATACCATCCATGTCGAATCGAGATCGTTGAACGATGGTCGCCGCAGGATCTGAGCGAAATGACATGGACGGTTCGTGGCAAAGAGGACGAAAGTTGTTGGAACCTCATCGCAGCGCTGAGTGAATCAAGAGACCACGACATCGGAGGCGGCACCCGTCATTACCTACTCGGGCATCCGCAAAGCGTTCAGGATGATGTGCGATACGAGTGGCATCTTGAACGAAATGGACGCAATGCCACATTTCCACGAACCGAACCAGCACGCGAGGGTTACTCGCGCCAGATCGATACACCTCAAACGAGAAGTCTCAAAAAATGGCGTCTCCTGTTCGAGATTGACTCGGACGAAAAACGTCCCCATTGGATGTGGGGCGATGACGGACGCCTCTACATCGGGCTGCTCGAAGAAGAACTCAAGCAACGCCAGTTCGACAAGTGCGAACTTGTCTGGCAAAGTCACTGACGCCGACGGCACGCCTTTCGGTATGCGACTCAGCCAATCTGTCGAGTTTGCCTGAGCCTTGTCAGCAGATCAAGAGTTCGATGTAGTTGGGCCGATTCGATTCCGCTATACTGGGATTGTGCCGTCAGAGCGCATCCGAGTCCGCGGAAAGGGCAACGCCCATCTGATGTCTTCGATTGGCTCATTCACCGTTTGCCTCAATCGTTCAACGCGGACAGGACGTATGCGAGGAAACTACGATGAATGTCCGTTCTCTGCGCCCCAATGCCAACTTGGAAAATCTGAAGAAGCAAGCCAAACAGTTGCTTCGCAGTGTCAATCAAAAGGACCCCAAGGCGGTCGCTCGATTTCAGCAGTACTTTGAATCTGGCACCGAGCCCATTCTAAAGCGAGTACAACTTGTACTCGCTCGCGAGTACGGATTTGCCAGTTGGGACCAACTGACTCAAGCTGTCAAAAGCCGCTCCGAAGCTCCTGCAACGGCGCTGCTGACGGATGTCGAGCGAGAGTTTGTCGAGTTGTTTCATGCCGGAGATACCGCAGCGACGGCTAAGTTGGTCGCTGAGACGCCGGCTTTGATCCGTGACCTTGGTTATCAAGCCCATCACTTGTTACGAGCTTTTGTCGATTCCAACTCAGGTCACTGTTACAAGAAGCAACATCTTCAGATTGCGGAAATGCTGATTCCCGAAGTTGTGCTTCGTTTCCGCGACGCTGTTGTAGCCGACAACGTTGACGATGTTCGCGGAATGCTTGACGACGACGCTCAGCTTGCTCGCTCGGAATTTACGGCGGGCCGTGGAATCGCGCAAGCCATCCACCACTTTCGTACGGTCGAAATGGCAGATGTATTGCTCAGCGCAGGTGCGAACATCAATGCACGGACGACCGTTCATCACGTCGGCGATACTCCCGTCGGAATGCAATTGCGATTCGGTACCTACGATGCGGTGGAGTTCCTGCTACATCGCGGAGCTAACCCCAACGGTGGCTTGCTAAAGTTCATGTCTGCGAAATCAATGCCTAAGCTTGTTCCCTTGCTGGTGCAACACGGATGGGACATTGATGAAAGTTTCGGCGAAAGAACGTTGCTTCATCACGACGCTGCACACGGGCACACGCGGAAGATGCAAGTTCTACTGGACCACGGCGCAGACCCGAATGCCCGCGACTTGGATGGACGCACGGCACTGCATCTCGTCGCCGCGAACGCAAACAGCGAAGCCGCGATTCGCGTACTCGTCAATGCCGGTGCTGGTCTCGATATCAAAGACACCCACGGAAAGACCGCACTCGATTACGCTCGGTCAAACGGTAGCACCGATTCGGTCATTGCCTTGCTTCAATGAAGAGAACCGGAGTGAAGCGAAGGAACATGAGAAGATATTCGTGGTGTGGAGACGCCGGCCAGCGATTCCCCTGAGTCTTCAGGTACAATCGTACCTATGCCGATTGATCATTCAACTTCCGATTCCTCGCCAAAACAGCGGTTCGATTCCACTCAGTGGAGTCTCGTCATGCTAGCGCAGCATCGGTCATCGCCCGATGGGCGCGATGCGTTCGCGAAGCTGTGCGAAAAATACTGGTATCCGCTCTACGCTCACGCTCGCCGACTTGAATCCGATGTCGATACCGCGATGGATTTGACGCAGGGCTTCTTTGAGAAAGTCATCGAGCGGAATTACATCGCGGATGCCGACCCGGCTCGTGGGCGGTTTCGTACGTTTCTGCTGACGTCGTTGACTAATTACATCCGCAATGAATGGGATAAGTCACAACGGGCGAAACGCGGCGGCGGGATGAATATGCTTTCGATTGACTCTGCCGAGCTCGAGAGTCGCTTTCTTCGGGAGCCGTCCAATACGGAGACGCCTGAGCGACTATTTGATCGTTCTTGGGCGGAGACCGTGCTTGGTCGAGCTTTGGATCAACTGGAGAAGGAGTACCGGGACTCAGGTCGCGGTGAGGTATTTGACGAACTGAAGCAATTCCTGACCGCCGACACCGGCGAACAATACAGCGAAGTCGGTGAGCGACTGGGAATGACCGAGTCCGCTACGAAAACTGCAGTTTACCGGTTACGAACTCGCTACCGGGAACGTGTTTGCGCCGAGATCGTCGATACGACGACTGACACCAACGATGTCGACGACGAAATCCGCTGTTTGTTCGAGGCGTTTTCTTCGGAGTGACTTTGTTCGCAGTGCATCGCGTTGCCGATGTCGCAAGACTTCGGTCCACCGGAATTGTCCTGAACTCTTGCGAGCCCAGCTACTTCGAGAGATTCCGGCAATTCGCCTGTGACCTTTCTCCCGAAATGCTTCATACACGGTAGAGAGGCGAACGATCGAGGCCATGATTGAACAGGCGATTTGCGAAAACTGTCAGACAAGCATTCCTCCCGATACAACGGGGGGATTGTGTCCGGGCTGTCTGCTTGCCGGAGTGATCGAAACCGGAAAACTGGAATCGGCGCTGGCAGAGACAGTGAATTCTGATTCCGACGGCTCGCCAGAAACCAACGCTTTCACGGGCGAAACGTTTGGCAACGTCGACTCGCTGGAAGAGATATCTCGCGGGGGCATGGGCGTCGTCTTCAAGGCTCGACATTGTCAGCTCAATCGCCCGGTTGCGCTGAAGATGATCCTTGCCGGTCAGCTTGCGTCTGAGCAAGACGTTCAGCGATTCCATCGCGAGGCCGAAGCTGCGGCGAATCTGGACCATGCGGGTATCGTGCCGATCTATGAAATCGGCGAGTACGAGAATCAGCACTACTTTGCCATGCGGCTGGTCGAAGGCGGTTCGCTGGCCAGTGAGATGGAGAGTCTTCGGCAGAACCTGCGTGGACTGGTGCGGTTACTGGAAAGAGTCGCACGAGCCGTGCATTACGCTCATCAGCGAGGCATTCTGCATCGTGATCTGAAACCGGCGAACGTCCTGCTGGATGAGGACGGTCAGCCGATGATCGCTGACTTCGGGTTGGCTCGTTCGGTCGAACCGGACGGCAGTGATATTACTCGAACGGGTGCCGTGGTTGGAACGCCTGCTTACATGCCTCCCGAACAGGCATCGGCGAGCAAGGACATCACTTCGGCCGCTGACATCTACTCCATCGGTGCGATGTTGTACGAATCGATTGTTGGACATCCGCCTCATGTCGGCGATTCGCCGATGGACACGTTGCTGAAGGTCATCAATGACGATGTCGTACCGCCGCGGCAGATCAATCCAAAGGCCAACCGGCTGCTCGAACGTATCTGCATGAAGTGTTTGGAGCGTGATCCGAACGAGCGGTATGCGTCGGCTGCGGCATTGGCCGATGATCTGGACAATTGGCTTGTTGGTCGACCAATTTCAGTGCGCCGACCATCCGTCACTTCGGCGATTTCCAATTTGGTGAAGGTCAACGTTCGCTCGGCAATCGGCGCGGGGATCATTGGCGTTCTGGCCGGCTTGTTGGTGGCGTGCTTCGTCAGTCCGTTTTATGGATATTCGTATCTGAAACACCTTCCGCCGGACCAAGTTTACGAGAGACTCCCGGCCGAGGTTCCAGCAGGCCGTTGGCTCGTCTTTATGAACGACTCGAAGACAGCCGCCGCAAACTTGGGACAGTGTCTTCTCGGATGGTTTGCGACTTCGATCCTCGTGGGCGGCACGGTGGCGTGCGTCGCAAAACCGAAGCCCGGTTCGGAAGCCGTGTCCATCGGAATTGTCGCCGGTCTGCTCATGGCAATAACCCTGTTCACAACGAACTTAGGCTTTGGATCGGTTTCCAAATCGACTGCGCCACTCATTGGACCACTGTCCGAGCTGACGACAGGAACATTTGGTTCAGATGAGGAGCGCGAAGATACAAGGCAGCTATTCCTTGAAGAGTTTCCCGGGCTGGAAGAACTTGACGCGAAACAGAAAAGCGAGCTGCTGGCGTTTCGCATGTACTATGACTGCATGCTGATGATTCCCATTGGCATGCTCTGGGGCATGGCTGCATCGGCCAGCCTTTCGCTCGTTCCGTGCGTCGTCGGAACTGGCTATGCAAGCCGACTTCTTGGGTCCCCGAATCGAGGCTGGACCAGACTACTTCGCTACCTCGAAATGATGCTCGTCGTCCAATTGCTGTTGGTGGTCTCTTTTGCCATCTGGGAACAAGGCGACCGATTCAATCAGACCACAACCAATGCACGGTTTGGAATAGGACTGTCTCTCGTGTTCCTGTTTGTGATGGCGGTGATTACCTATCGAGGTACGTGCCGCTGGTACTGGCGGCCGATCCGCATGATCGGTTCGTCGATGTAGCTGGCGTAGATGTAGCAGTAAGTCGGACTGGTGGCCGCCGTGCCGGAGGGGTAGTCGAGGAAGGTTTGCTGGCTGTTTTGCACGAAGACGGTGACGTTGGTGCCGTCATCGCGTTTGACTCGCCGACCCAAAGCGTCATAGCCGTAGGTGACATCGTCGATTGAGTCATTGTCGACATCGGCCCCGGTGAGCCGGTTGTCGAAGTCCCAGCTAAGAGCAAGCGGGTTGGAGCCGCTTCGGAGGACGGCCGGAATCGACGTCATGTTGCCTTTGACGTCATGGGTGATCGACTGTGATGCAGCTGTGAGTAGTTCGTGGGCCGCTCCGTGGGTGCGGCTTTGGGTGGACAGGTTCTCGGTGATGCTGCTCCAGTCGCCGACCAAAGACAGGCTCCAGGATTGGTCGAGATTGGTGTCGTCCCGTTCCCAGTTGACCAGGCGGTCTTCGTCGTCATAGCCGCTTGATCCGACGGTGAAGCCGTAACCGCTCATCGTTCCCGTGATCGTCTCGGAGGTCTTGTTTTTGTTGTCGTCCCACGCGTAGCTGTAATTGCCGATCGAGCCGCCCGTGTGGGTGATGCTGGCCAGCGTGTTGTCGTTGTTGTAGGCATGGGTGGCCGTGATCCCGTTATTGTACACGCTACTGGTCATTCGCCCGCCATCGTCATAGCTTCTGGTGTCGACGGTGGTGCCGTCGACCTTGACCGTGGCAAGGGGCAATAGTCGTCAAGTTACCAGTCGTCAAGTTACCTATCCTGCCAATTCGGCTCCTGACCCCTTTTCTCGCGCCCCTTTTCTCGCGCCAGACGGAGTATCTCGACGGCTGGGACCGGATCGGCGTGAAGTTCAACTTCGGATACGAAGCACGTCGGAATCTTGTGGAAATCGCTGACAATCTGGCCGAATCAGAATGGAAGCCGTTGGAGCGAAAGGTGCGAAAACCGAAGGGACCGCCTCGCGCCAAACGCCGAAATGTGAAGCGTCAAATCGTTCGACTTCGCGGCTACACCCATTTGGAACTGCAATGCGAGGATGTCGCCGAGTTCAGCTATCGGCCGACTGCGTGCGCCCGCGACTATCGGATGGTGGTAGTCCGCAAGAACATCTCCAAGGAAAAGGGTGAAGCGAGATTGATCGATGAAATCCGTTACTTCTTTTACATCAGCAACGATCCACCGACCGTGACGGCGAAGGAGATCGTCTTTCAATGCAACCGGCGCTGCGATCAAGAGAACTTGATCTCGCAACTCTCCAGCGGCGTTCGTTCGCTATGTGCCCCCGTGGACAACTTGGAAAGCAATTGGTCGTCCATGGTAATGACTTCCCTGGCGTGGACGCTCAAAGCGTGGTCGGGTTTGTTGTTGCCGATCAGCGGTCGTCACCAAGCAAAGCACAAAGCGGAGCGTGATCGAATTCTGCGGATGGAGTTTCGGACATTCTTGGATCAGTTCATTTCGATTCCCTGCCAGATACTTCGGCACGGTCGCCGTGTCATTTATCGTCTACTTGGTTTCCGAGATCTGACGCCGGCATTCTTCCGTCTGTGCAGCCGCTTGAACCTGTAGCATCGGGCATGCTGACTGGGAAACGAGTCAGCGCAAGAGTTTGAAGAATGGCTTCAAACGTCAACCAGCCGCAAACAATCAACCAACGAAAGCCCCAAAATCGAGCAGGCCAAACTTCTAGAAACACACCCGCCGCTTCGAGCGACGCGGACCGCGCTGCGCACGCGAAATTGGGTAAAATCTCATCCGGCATTCGCTTGTTTGAGGTCTAGTACTTGTCTTTCACGGTCGATCATTTGGTATGCTGACACCTGAAAGTTTCCAGTCTCGTACAGGGGACTTTCACCCCACAACAATCACGCCCATGCCGGGCGTACACAATCGGATGCACGCCGAGTCGCCGAGTCGTGGTTATTGAAGTGGAGGATCGCTCGCGGCGACCGCGTGATCCGTGACGTTCCCCGATCAACTTTGAATGGCGAATCCGTACGAAGCTCCTAGCGCACAATCCGAAACACCGGCCCAAAAGAAGCGGCGACGGAACCGAAAGAAGCGGCGACGGAACCGAAAGAAGTTCTTGCGCAGCTTCAAGAACCCGATTTACTGGGTCGCCGTCGCGCCCGTTGCGATCTATTACAGTGTCAAAATCCTGCTTCTTCTTTTGACTGGGCGGTGAGATTCTCCCGCGATGATTGTTTTGTGGGAGACCGGAGAGATGCTGGATGGATTTGCGTGTGGCCCACGCGCTCGGTACGATCGTGGTTAAGTTGATCGCTTCGGTCGGCGCTTACTCCGCTGCTTTGCGGCGAACCATCCCGTGCACCGAAGGACGGCTTGCGCGATTACTCGAATGGACACTCAACTTTCCGTCCTCGGTGAAGGGTGCCGTTCGCCGGACTGTAATGTGCTGAACCCATATGATCCTCCGAGGGCTGAAGGTGTTGCGCCAAGAACCGACGCTGCATCGAACCCCGTGAAACCACTCCTATACGTCATTGGCGGATTCTGCGTATTTCAAAGCACAATGATGATCCCCAGCGCACTGTTCGTGGGACTGCGCTTTCTCAGTGTAGGTATCGTGATGCTCGCATTTGGCGTAACAGCGATTTCACTGGGACGCCAACGATTTAGCCGTTTCGTGCGGTTCGCTACGATCGTCTGGGGTGCTTTGGCGACGCTGCTGGTCCTGCTTGCAATCGCGATTGAACCGCCTTCGACGCGGGATGTAGTCGGGCTGATTTTCACTGCGTGGATACTTCTCGTCGTCGGGGCAGTTCCTCTGATCGCATTCCAAAAGACCCCAGTAGATTTCGGTGCTTGACGATACCATGGATAGAATCTGGACAACGGTTAGGAGCAATAGCTGCTCGTTCATCACTGCAAATTTCGACGAACCAATGACATGCACGGGAGGACGGCTTGCGGCGTTTGCTAGAATGGACGATCAGTTCTCTGTCCGCCGTTACCCGACTGAAATGAAGCATCTTCTGGTCGTCACCGCTCTTGTATCCACGCTCGGTTGCTCCGAGCCGCGCAAAATGACCGCAAGTCAATCTCAAGCTGACGAAAACGTTCAACTCTTCAACGAATCGGTACTTGGTTCCGCTCCGACCGACGCGATTCCCATGCTGCTGCCGAATGCGACCGCAACCTGGGCGCCCAAACAGGTCGTTCTGGATTACAACGACAACGCGTGCTACGGCGCGATGATTCACTATGAACGATCACATCCGTTTGAATCACTACGGCGTGCGATCAATTCACGGTTCGGTGACTACGAACAACCAACGTTCGCCAACGACCGTACAATGGGTATTTGGCGTATGGAAGACGCCGGCTTCACGATCCAACTTAGCGATAGCGAAGACGAGGATTCCTACATGGCGATCTATATTCGTTTCGTTGATCCGGCGATAATGGCGGACAAAATTGACGACTTGCGAGAATCAGAACCCGAACTATTCGATGACTTTCTGGTCGAAGAATTCACTGAAGCCCTACGAGACATGGAATCTGAGGCCTCCCAGAACCCGGACGGCGGGTAACCATTAAGGATTTGACATCGCGAGGTACGAGCCGATGTTCAAGCCCTCTGTTCAACCAAGGAGAATTTGACATCGCGTGAATGAAGAGCGGTGGTTCCATCTTCTTGGATCGATGTGTCTCCAAAGCGGGCTCCATTTCTTCGCCCCTAGCCGATGCTCAAATTCTTTGTTCAAGAAGCCCGGCTGCGATCGGTTGCCAGCTTGGGGTTTGCTTTTGACGCTCGCGGCCCAGCGTGGGGTTCCAGTGAATTGCCGGAGCGTTCCGCGACAGAGGATAGGACGAAAATTCGCGTGTGGACGATCCGCTGAAGCGACAGTAGGGTCGATCGCCGGGAGCTAGCTCGCTTTTCGCGCGGCGATTGTTGAACCTTGCGCGCAGGTTCACCGTCGTGACGCTGGGCGACACCGTTTTGAATCAGACGATGGGAGTACGGCGGGCTGGTCATCCAGGTTGCCCCTCCGACCGGCGCACCGATGAGCGTTCATCCGGCGGTCCGCGATTCAGCTGGCACTGCCTGGCTTCGAGGGTGCAGAAACTGGCATCACATTCAGGCAACTGTTCTAATCGAGTCCTTGAAACCGCCCACCCCTGGGCGACAAAGTTCAACGCCCGATCTATCCGTCTGCCTCCTGCACCCGGATAGATCGCAATTCGTTATCCGACTGAATTTCCAGCAATGCCCAACACTTCCATGCCGACTTGCCCTCCAATGGGCCCGCTCGACGAGAACGAATCCCCTCTGGAGTTGCCGGCTGACTGGGACGGTGACCCATTCGCATTGTTGCCCGAACGCTATCAACTCTCCGCTGAGGAACTTGATCTTGCCAATCGCTATCGGAACAACGACATCTCGAAGGGTTACATTCGATCTCAAATCGCAGCGTTCCGTGCGCCTCGTGCAGATAGTCAACATATTGAACGCCAAACTCGCTTCGACGCATTGAAAGACAATCTGAAGGCCACGCCATATGTGCTTCCGGAATCGTTCGTCCGGCTTTGCGAGAACGATGATCTCGTAAATCGCATTCGGCACAACAATGTCTGGCTATACCCGCTTCCGACCTTGGTTACACTGCCGAATCGCACCAACTCCCGTGCTGTGCAAGTCTTCTATGAAGGGCAGGGTTGTTGCCACTTTTCTCTACTTCTGACTGATGATGGCAATCACTCCGTCCTGTACCACGAAGAACCAATTGTAGACATCGTGCATGAGCCGTACCCCGTCGTTGATGATCTGGACAACGTCGAGATATTCCGGTGTTGTGACTCATTCGACCTCTGGTTGGCCTTCTACTTTCTTGAATGCGAGGCCCATGATGACAACTATGCGTCTATGCTGGAGCGATTCCCCGGGATGTGACACAATCGCCCGATAACATGCCAATCGAGATAGGGTCCCGGTTGCCCGGGACCCCTCTCACATCACCTAGCATGCGGGTCCGCACTAGGCGTTTCGTCACAAGGATGCAAGCGATTTCCAGTACTCTTCGAGATTAAATAGGCCCTCGGCGGCCAGGTACGCGTTGGATAAAGCTCGCTGGACGCCCGACGTCTGGGAGAGACGCCAAGGACCCTTGCCGCTCATCACAAAACCGCGAGCGACACGAGACGACACGCCCAAGGAAATCAGTTTCTTCAGTCGAGTTTTCGACTTCCGCCACTGCTTCCAGTACCAAGCTCGGACGCGGCGACGAAGCCATTTGTCCAAGTTCGCATACGTTGTCTTGACTTGATCCAACCCAAAGTAGCTGAGCCAACCCCGAGCATAGGAACGAAACGTTGCGCAACGTGATCTCATCGAGATACCGCGGTTGCGGCGAAAGATCTCCGCTGCACGTTGCTTGAAGGCATCCAGCTTCCTCTTGCTCACCCGAATCTGACCGCCAAAGCCACGAAACTCGTAGCCCACCTACTCCAGTCCGTCCGCTCGGCGAATCGAACTCTTGTCGTGATTGACCCGGTGACGGCGGGCGTTCCGTGTGTGACGAGTTGCGCGGTCGAATTGGGATTCTGCCTTTGTGTAGCGAGGACTCTCGGACTGTGCATCGCTGGTTCGATTGAATTGTTCGCTTCGCTGACGCAACTCGTCGAGAACGAATGGGTGCGCGGTCGAGTGGAGAATCTTTCGGCGTGATGAATGTCGTTCGTCCGGCGGCGACAATCGCTTCGATTACATCATCACTCGCAGATGCCCCCAGGACTGGAAGGTGCGCGGTCGATGCGCAGACAATTCTTGCTTTTGGCCGGCTGGCTTCGATAAGATGTTTTGGTTGGCAAGATCGAATGCCACCCCCAATCAAGCCGCACGGAACGATGCGATGGACCGAAGTCGTGGACGCGCGGTTTGCAATTGAAAACACAATCCCGCGACTCGGTCATCGCGGTCGTTATGCCCCCGGAGACCGCTATGACAATGCCCATTCACGGTGCGTGCCGCAAAGGCGACTTGGATGCCGTTCGCAAAATGGTTGCGTCCGATCCAACGCTTGTGGACGCCGATGACGAACACGAATGGCGGCCAATCTTTCACGCGGCACTTGAACGTCGTATCAATGTCGTGCGTTTCCTCATCGAGTCTGGTGCCGATCTTTCTGCGCACGATGGCTACGTGCTCCACTATGCTGGCGAGGTGCCAGATAACAAGGAAATTGTGGCCTTGCTCGTTACCTATGGTGCGCTCGATGCTCATGTTCGTCCGGGGGACGATCTCGCGCGCCAATTCCTCGCGTCACTTTTTCTTGCCGATGCTGCTCGCGTGCGTTCTATGCTAAACCGTCATACCGACTTGGCAACCGCCGCCGATGGACGCGGCGACTACCCGATACATCATGCCGCGCGTAACGGTGATACTGAAATCGTCCGCTTGTTGATTGACCATGACGCCGACGTTAACGCTGTCAATCAACGGGGCCACACAGTGCTTTACTGTGCTGGAGGACATGGGCATCTTGACACTGTGCGTTTGCTACTTGAAAACAACGCTGATCCGAACGTTAAATTCACCAAGGACGGGAAAACACTGCTCGAATGGCTCGCCCAATACCCGGACGACCAGCGATTCGCGAAGATCACACAATTGCTGACCGAACACTCAATGGGGCATAACCATTAAGGATTTGACATCGCGAGGTACGAGCCGATGTTCAAGTCCTCTGTTCAATCCGATGCACCGAAGGACCGGGCGTCGCATTTTGACAATGGAGAATCAACCGCCGGTCCTCGGTGATCCGCGCCGTTGAACTTTATCGAATTACTTTGAGCTTCTCGGCATCACTCTGATGCAATGTGAGGTGGTTGCTGGATCGTGTTGTTGCTGGATCCGTTTGGCTTCGCTGACAACTTTGGGCCTGCCTCTTTGGTCGAATGATGGGGGCGTCGTTCCTTGCCCGGTCCGGTTGTAACCAACGTTTCGGTAAAAAGGACTTGCGCGTTACGGCAAGCGTCCCAAAACACTGCCCACCGTGCTCGGCCGACAAGAAGTCGATCGTCTTATCCAATGCACGGCCAACCTGAAACACCGCACCTTCCTGATGACATTTTACTCGGCAGGCCTGCGGTTCTCCGAAGCGGCGGCCTTGAGGATCCACGACATCGACTCGGCGCGGATGCAGATCCGAGTCGCCTCGGGAAAGGGACGCAAGGAACGCTTGGTGGCGAGCGAAAACAAGTGCCCTTTACCCTCAACACGTCCGAGTTCGTGCGTCGGTGGTGTCTTCCTATTCAGCCCGAACAATTGACCAAGACACGCTCGTGGGGCGGTTGGAACAGAAGCCTACCGAGAGAAATGCCGGACGGCACTGGAAGAGTCTTCAATCGCTCCGCTTCAAGAGGTCAGTGACGGGGCCGAGAGCGTGGCGGCGAGTGGGCGCTGGCTGAGCCCTGCACCCGGATAGATCGCAATTCGTTGTGATAGCGAACTGTCGGTTGAACGGCGTGCTTTTAAGCGATCGGCGTTCGACTGATACCCTACCCTTTGTTGGCAACGTAGATCGTTCCCGCCAATCCTCCAACTAGTCCGACCAGTCCGATGATTAGCATCGCGATGCCCCCGATCGAGATGGCGGAGTAGGACCAGGCGTTCAAGATTCTCCATACACCGATCGCTACGAACAACAATCCACCGGCCGCCAGAATCGGGCCCTGAATTTTGGCCATCACGTGATTCGGATTGCGCATCGCGTCGGCTTGAAGTGGATCGATTCCAGTTTTCGCGTACGCTTTCGACATCAGTTCGTTCGGATCTCGCGAACTTTCGTTGTTGCCCGCTGCTCTGGCGAGCGCCTGTCGTTCCGACTCGGAAAGGCCGGCAAGCGGATCGGGTGATTGCGGTTTTTGGGGAGCTGGGCGATTCATCGTGGTCTTTCCCTATTTCTCGCCGAGTGCTTCGCGGTACTTTTTGATTTGTTGATGGAGGTGCCACTGGCTTGGATCATCCAGCACGCAGCTCTCTTCGACTTGCAACGCTTCTCTTTTCCGATCCAGCTGAAACAACACCTCGGCAAGCGTGTCTCGGTAGATCGCGCTGTCTGGTTCGACGTACACGGCGCGCTCGGCCAGTTTCAACGCATCATCCAATTTCTTTCCATTCATCGCCGCGACCCAAGCGAGATTGTTGCAGCTGGTGGCGTCGAAAGGAAATGCCTGGGTATGTTCCATTCCACGATCCATGATCATGGCAAAGGCTTCGTCCGCCAGGCTCGACATTCCCGCCTCGCGCATTTCTGGTAGCAGCCGTTCGGCCATGTCGATGTCGATCGGATCGAGCTGCAGAATTCGTTCGATATGTTGCTTGGCGGCGACCGCATCGTCGCGATCGATTGCCGCTTCCAGTGTCCAACGGCGAACGTCCAACGGCAGGGTGATGTAGGCCTCGCTGCGATAGTCGGTCGATTCCAAAGTGCCGCCGGCGGCCAGATCGTACCACCGCGCAGCCTGGTGGATGTCGACATCCTTGGCCAGCCGTGAATATCTCCAGGCCACCTGATACAACCCGGTTGCTTCGGGAGTCCCGAAAGCGGTCATCGGCAACAGCGACAGGTAGGCGTCCAGCGCCAAGTCCAACTCCCCGCGATCTCCCAGGTATCCGGCCAAGGCGTCACGCGTCTCGGTCGAGGGCGAACAGAGAGTCAACTGGAGTTGTCGCAGCAATTTGTTTCGGCGAGGGATGTCGTCCGTCCGTTTTGCGACGATCCATTGTCCGACGAGTGCTTTGGCGGCAAGGTTCACGTCGTCCCTGGGAATCTGAAATCGTCGCGACGGTCCTTGCCCTTCCACGCGGCTCCAGACCGCCTGGTACAACTTGTCGGCCGTTTCGGCACTGCCGCCATCGAGTTCACTTTCGGCAATCTGAAGGGTCGCCTCGACATCTCCGTTTTCGACCAACTGCTGCAGGCACATCGATGCCAGGTCGGCGCGACCGAGTCCCGAAAACATCTCGGCCATGTTCAGGTTCAGACGCAGACGCGGTCCCAGCACGGCTCGGCCACCCAGCTGTTGAATTTGGCGTTTCCCGATCGTCAGCCGGTCGAACAGACGCTTCAAGTCGGTATCCAGAGAAAAGCCTTTTGGCGGCGTCCCTTGGAGCAATTGGCAGACGATCCGCAAACGGCGTGCAAACGGTTCACGGGGCAGCTGTTTGCGGATTGCCTCCATCAGAATTTCGATGGTGTCTTCGTCACCGATCGGCAGGGTACGTGAGAGTGTGCGCCGAGTGGTGGATGAAAAAGCGCTCTCCCCCGACCTTTCGGCCAATCGCAACACCCAGTCGCGGCGCGTGGTCATCGTCAGCGTCGAAAGGACATATTCGCGAAGCGGAATGGTTCGGACATCCGCATCGCTGGCACAAAGACGAGAGGCGATCGTCCAGGCTGCGTCGTGGCGGCCAAGTGTGATCAGGCAGCGCATCAGGCCAAGGATGTTTCGTACTTCGCTCGACAGTTCGCCGGTCAGCCCGCTGGTGCTGGTGACTCGTTGTGCCTCGATCGCATCGTCGATCCAATCATCGATATCCAAATCGATTTGGTCGAGCGGAAAGCCGAGCTTTTCAAAGGCGCGACCGCTTCGAGCCGATGCCACCGCCACCACGGCTGCTTCACCAGGCTGCGACTGTTCCAGAATGGTCAGCGCGGCGTCGACTTGTCCGTGACCCGCCAAACACTTCCAACGCAATTCGGTCGCATGCTGGTATCCAGTGGTGTCGACGCCGGACAACTGCCGGACCGATTCATCGAAAATGGAAGTCTCACCGCAGCGATCGGCGGCGATCAAAGCCTGACACCAAAGCCGGGTGTGTTCGTATGATCCGACCTCCGCCTTCCAAGCAGACGCGGCACTTTCCCCCGCCATTTCTCGCCAGCGACCGGACAGCATTTGGCAGATGCGAATCAGCGTTTCATCCCCGCTATCGCGAGCCGCTTGCAGTGCTTCACCGGGTCGTCCCAAGACGGTCAGGACCATCACGGTCGCATGATCGGTTTGATCTTGCGTCCACGTCTCGGCCGATGTCGGCAACAAACTGGACTGGTCGATTTCCAGCCCCAGCAGCTGCATCATTTGAACTCGGCAGACCGCCATCTCCTTGGTATCCGCGGTCAAGTCGATCAGCTTCAACAGGTCGGCCATGGTATCGTGGTTGACCGCCGACTTGATGTAGACCGGAAAGCGGCGAGTGATCGCGGCGTTGACCCTTTTCTGCAGTGACTCGCGGTCGACCGTTCCAGCCGACTCCTCCACCGCCACTGCCACGGCGGCGAACTGGCCCGCTTCCAGCAGTTCTCGGATGGCTGAAGGATCATCGGTCCTTTGCAGCATCCGGGAGATTTCCGGAGGCGTATCGGGCAGGGAACCGCGCCGCCATTGTCGCAAAATCCATTTCGCACGCCCGGAGACTTCCGGATCGGGATGCCTCGCCGCTTCCTGAACCTCGTTTCGAGAAAGATCGCGGTGCCGCCACATATCAAGTGTGGCTTGCTGGCGGCTGGAGTAGTTTCGTTTGGACAGTTCATCCAGTAGGGAGGACTGGTATTCGCTGTGACTGGGCGGGCGGGCGCTTGGGCCGGCCTGCTGACCCTGGGCCCAGCCTCCCGCCAGCCCCAGCAGGACGATGGTGGCGCGAAACATGGCAATCCGGTCAGCAAGCAATCGCAACATCTGAAGTATCCGCTTCCCCTGGGGCACCCGATCCATTCGAACGCCGAATCCAGGTAAGATTTTAGCAGAGCGTGCCGGCAATCGTGCATCTGAAATCGGGATTGCCGCTGTGTCGGCACCTTTCCCACCGCCCAAGCCCACCAGGAGTCTGCTCAGCCATGCGGATATCGTTTTCGTTGTTGGTCGCTGTCACCGCCATGATTTTTTCGCCCGTTTTGGGCACTGCTGCCGATTCCTGGCCACAGTGGCGAGGTGCCTCCCAGAACGGCGTTGCGGCGGGAAAAGCTTACCCCAGGCAGTGGAGCGCCGAATCGGGGATCGCCTGGCAGCGTGAGTTGCCGGGACGAGGCGGAAGCACTCCCGTGATCGACGGGAAGACCGCTTACTTGACGTCGGGAGTTGCCGGCAAAAATACTCTGCTGGCCATCGATACCTCCTCCGGCAAGACTCACTGGGAAGCCAACATCGGCCAGGATACCGGCGGAAAACACCAAAAAGGCAGCGGCAGCAACCCGTCCGCGGTGGTCGATGGCGATTTGGTTTTCGCCTACTTCCGCAGCGGCGATTTGGGCTGCGTCAACCGCAAGGGCGAAGTGCTGTGGCAAACCAACTTGCAAGACAAGTTTGGGGAAGACACTTTGTGGTGGGACCTCGGTTCTTCCCCCACCGTGACCGAGTCGGCCGTGGTTGTTGTCGTGATGCAGACCGGCCCTAGCTACCTGGTTGCTTTTGATAAGAAATCGGGTGACCAGTTGTGGAAAGTCGATCGAAACTTCTCCACACCCGCAGCCGCTGGTGACCGATACGAGGCATCGCAGAGTTATGCCACGCCGCTTGCGGTACAGGTCGACGGAAAAGAGGTGATTGCGGTGATGGGCGCCGATCACTTGACGCTGCACTCGGCCGACAACGGGAAAGAGCTGGGGCGATTGGGAGGATTCAATCCTCGACAAGAACAATACTGGCGATCGATTTCGTCACCCGTTGCTCAGGGCAACATCATCGTTTGTCCCTACGCTCGCGGCGAAACGATCACCGGTGTGCGAATGGACCAACTGATCGCCGGCAAAGGGACCGACGCGATCGCCTGGCATCGTGATGGGTTGGGCAGCGACGTTCCCACACCAGCCGCGGTGGACGGTCGAGTCTACGTGGTGGGTGACAAGAAGGCTCGCGGCCTGGTCACCTGCTTGGATATCGAATCGGGCGAAACGATCTGGCAAACGCAACTGAAAAAATCGCGAATCGATTTCAGCAGTTCGCCGTTGATCGCGGGAGATCATTTGTACGTGACCAGTGAGAACGCGACGACCTACGTCGTCGGTCCGCTATCGAGTGATCAGCCCGACGTCGTTGCCGTCAACGAACTGGACGATACGGACCAGTTCACCGTCGCCAGCCCCGTTCCGGTCGGCGACGGATTGTTGATCCGAAGCCGCCACAAACTGTATCGACTGGCCGGGAAATAGAGTGTAGGCCGACTTGTCCCCAAGTCGGCGAGTGTCGGCGACTTTTCCGTTCGTCGCGTGCGTAGCCAGTTCGGAGAACTGGCCGACTGTCGCCGACTTGGGGACAAGTCGGCCTACGATTAAAAATCGCGCTGTGAGAAATAGACGCAGCCGATGCTTAGCATGACGATGATGAAGATGGAGCATCCGATGACGGGTCGGGCGATCCGCAGCCTCGCGTGCTGCACTTCCTCGCCGCCATACGGATTGGAGACTGCCGATTCGCCGCTGATGATCGCCGTGATCGTTTGCTGCAATTCACCGGTCTGAGGCGTCACGGTTCTTAGCGGCGTCATCACGTAGCGATCGACGAAACGCCATCCGGAAAGAGAAGGATTTACCGAGCTGACCGATTCCAGTGTTTTCAGGTCAAGCGTTTCGACTCGGTCCACTTGATGAACCAAATGAAGTGATTGGTGATCACGATCGACCAGCAAGGTCACAATATCCGAAACTCCCAGTGGCTTGCCGATGTCGACGGTGGAGTCTTGCAGTGTGACGATGCGGCATCTTCCGTCACTGCTGAGCATGGCAAAACTCGCTCCATCGCCCGTTCCTTGTATCCGCAGGGGGAAAGTGGTCGAAGGGGTGTCCCGCTTGGCGATGGGCTGTAGTGTGGTGGCGTCGAAGAACAGTAGCGGTTCTTCGGCGCGACCGACCATCAACACGTTGCCGCTGATGCCGGTCACTGCCCGCTGTGACGCTTCTCCGTCCAAGTTTCTTTCCGCCGTCAACTTCCAATGCCCTTCCCCGTCGCCTGACGTCCCCTTTTCGAGGCGGGACATCTGATTGCGGGTGACGTAGATCGACCACTGCCCGTTTTCGCCAACCACCAGACTGCGAGGTGGCGAGACGGACGTTCCTGGGGGCAAAACGGAACGAAAACCTTCCGTGGTGGCGCCGGTCATGTTGGCCAGTTTCTCAATCCATTTATTCAGTTCGCCCGCTGGAGCGGTTTGCGTCGGCGGCTTTTCCTCTTCGTCCTCGGCGCCGATAGCACGGAGAATGACGCTGCGATCGGCGACCGCCAACCCATTGGAATTCATCGTCAGTACCTGGTCCCCAACCCGGTACAAATGAGTGGTCGCGGCAGGCAGTCGCAGGGCGGGTTCGGGGTTCCAATCGGTTTCCTCACTCAACACCAACAAGTCAGGCGCGCTCAATCCGAACGGATTGAATCGTCCTCCGCGCACGTAGGCTGTCGCGATGTGACGCTCGTCAAGCTGGATTGGTGCCAGCGTTCGATCGGCCTGACCGAGTCTGGTTTCGAATATTTCCACCCAACGATTCGACTCGGCGTCAAATCTCACCAACCCGCCACCGTGAGTCGCGCCCAACATCGTTTCCCCCGAAACCATCAAGTTCTCAATGGCTTGCGGACGTTGTACCAACGCGTCAAACAATCCGCCGACAAAGCCGACGACAAAGCAAAACAGGCCGAAGATGCAAGTGATTCCGATCGCCACGATCGGCGATCGCCACTTCAAACCGGCGACAGCCGAGACGCTGAAGAAGACCGCGAACAGAAACAGCGACACGGGAATGCACCACAAGATCCGGGCGTTCCAAACATCCAAACGCAAACCGGTGATCAGGTACAAGCCGACGATCAACTGGATGACAGCCACAAAGAAAAAGGCGCAGCCACCAACGAATTTGCTAAGGAACAACAGTGGGCGTGAAATGGGTTTGGAAAGCAACAGATGCAACGAACCGGGTTGCAGCAGGTCGGGAATGATGTGCGCCGTGACCAGAACCCCTAACAAAACCAGCAGGAATCCCAAGATCAAGTCGACGATCGTGGGCACGAAAAACTGGTTGATCATCCGTTGAAACTGAGGCTTGTCGATCGCCGGAATGAGCGCGGGGAAATCCAAGCCCGCATAAGTCAACACGACTGTCCGGGACGACCGTGTTTCGAAAACACCCGGCAAGGCGGCTTCGATTCGCAGCCGCGCCCGGCGGCGGCGAAGGGACTCGCTCAATTCGTCATCCGCGGTCGCATTCAACTCGCGAAGCTCTCGGAATCGAACGGTCGAATTCCACGCCTCGGCGTCATACCAACTGTCATCGTCCAACATTTCGTTGAGTGCTTGGACGAAGGTGCGATGCCAGATGCGGACGTCTTCCCCTTCCCCAAAGCGACGCAACTGATCTTGCAATTCGGCAGGCGTCGCCGCAGCCAACCGGCCAGCCGGCGAATCGGCCTCGTCGGGGTCGACCAGCCCCTTGGCCAGCATCGCCTTCATCTGCGTGCTGTTGTAGAAGTCGATGTCACGAAACGAAGTCGTGTATTCCTCGCGGTAGCTGGTAGGGGCAATCGCGGCAAGGATCAGCCAAATCGCCAGGTAGGCCACCCACAGGATCCGGGAAGCGATCGCCGCGTGAAAGGAATCCGCGATGACAGTCAGATAGGGTCGCATCAGCGGCCAGCCTCTTGCTGTGGCGAATCGGTTGGTTCAGGGAGGGTGGTCGATGAAGAAACTGCTGGCGAATCGGAAGCATCGTCGGATTGCTGGTCGCCCACCAGTTTCATGAACGTGTCCTCCAGGCTCGGTCGTTTCACCTCCAGCCGACTGATCGATATCCCCGCACCTCGAAGGTTGTCAACGATCTGGTCAATGGCACTTTGATTGGGCGCTTGGAAGACGATTCGATGTTGCCCAGCCTGTTGGTGGTCGACTTCCGCCCTCAAATCGTCACCGCCGATGGCGAGGCAGGAAAAGATTTTTGATTCCATCTGTTTTGGATCGCTGCCGGGCGGTGTGGGAGTTTCGATCAGCACCCGTTCGGTAGGAAGCTCGCCGGCCAGTTCGTCCAAACTTCCCGACCCGCGAATCGTGCCGTTGGCCAAAATGGCAACGCGGGTGCAGACGAGTTCGACTTCCTGGAGGATATGACTGTTCAAGAAGATGGTTTTGCCGTCGTCACGAAGCCGCTGGATCACTCGGCGCACTTCCGAGCGGCCCAGCGGATCGAGCCCATCGGTCGGTTCGTCGAGAACCAGCAGATCGGGATCGTGCATCAACGCTTGGGCCAGGCCGAGGCGTTGTCGCATTCCTTTGCTGAAGCGGCGAACCGATTCTTTGTCACGATCTGACAGACCGACCAGTTCCAGCAGCTGGTCGCTGCGTCGGGAAATTTCGGTCCCGCGCATTCGACTCAAGCGGCCGTAGTAACGAAGCGCCGATCGTGCGGTGTGATGCGGATCGACATTCAGTGATTCAGGCAGGTAGCCGACTCGGCTTCGCGCCGCCGCACTGCCCACCGACTCGCCAAATAGCGAAGCGGTGCCACCGCTGGGCCGGACCACTCCCAGTAGAATTTTGATCAATGTTGTCTTGCCGGCGCCGTTGGGACCCAGCAAGCCAAAAACCTCACCGGCATCCGCCTGCAGCGTCACGCCACGCAGCGCATCAACACGCCGCCGCCGCCGGATCGACCAGCCACCATAGACCTTTTCCAAACCACGAACGTCGACAATCGTTTGGGGGCTGCTGCTGCCAGATTCAACGATGTTCACGCGGCCAACGATCGCACAAGCAGATAAGCCAGCGAAGCGGCGGTGACCAGGGCGATTCCCGCCGCCAACCAGCGATGAGCCGGGTGCCGCCACGACGGCCGATGCAGTTCACGCTCGTACAGATGACGGAAACGTTCGCGCTGGTTTTCCGAATCGAAGACGCCGTCTTCTACCAATTCGTGAAGCCCAAACTGAACCGAGTACTCCACGACTCCAAAGACATTGTGTCGGCTATCTTGCGAGTCGACGCCGACCCCCTCGAAATACCAGAGTTGGTTTCCGAACGACTGATCCGTTTCGGGTTGGTCATCGACGCAACGAAGTTGAACGACGTCGCTGCGGTCAGGGCAAAATCGGGCGCGTACCATCGCTCGGTTGCAATCCAACCGAACCTGTCGGATCGTTCGCTCAGAGAAACGTCGTGCCCGTGTCTCGGCACTCATCTTGCGTGCTCCAACTGCCTCGCGTAGGGAATCATCTACACCACTAGTTTATTATTGCGGGTCGCCTAGTTCGCGTCATCGGTGGATTACCGAAATTCGGCAACCCGAAGACGAAATTTGTCCCCCGTCGGCCCGTTTTTCAAACTGGCTGCGAAACGAATTTACCTTCGAAGTCTGTATTTTCGAGCCAATGTGCGACATTTAGGTGGAAAACAGGCTGTACCGCGGCAGGGGGCTTGTTGGTGGTTATGAGAATTTTTCGCATCCGTGGCAGGTCGCGGGGTTTTTTACATCGACTCGGCCCGTAAGGCTATTTGAAGACCCGCATGGTCTTTCCACCGGCTGGCCGGCGTGTCGGCACCCACGTCCTTCCTCCCACATCCGCCCTTTCCATGCTCGAACGCCGTTCCCTCCGAGCTCCGATCACCCTGGGGGTGGTGATGATCGTCCTGGTCGTCATCCTGGCCGCGGTCTGGATTTTCGGAAACCTGTTGGGCGTTACTGGAAACTTGGATTCCCGGGGCGTGTTTTGGGTGATCCTGGCGACCGGCACCATCTTGCTTGCGGGTGTGTTGGCCGGTGTGATCGCCTACCTGACGTTGACGGTCAAAGCTTTCAACCTGAACCGGCGGCAATCCAATTTCATTGATTCGGTGACGCATGAGCTGAAGAGTCCGATTGCGTCGCTGAAGCTGTACCTGCAAACGATGTCGCGCCGCAGCGTCGACCAGCAGCAGCAACGGGACTTTCATCGCTTCATGCTGGAGGATGTGGAACGACTGGATTCGTTGATCAACCATCTGCTGGATGCCGCCAGGATCGAGCGTGGTTTTGAACCAGCCAACCAAGAACACGTGCGATTGGACGAATTGCTTTCGCAGTGCGGCGCCGCCACTTGCATGCGATACCAGCTTCCCAAAGAGACAGTGCAGGTCGACGCGCCGCCGATCACGTTGAATAGCCAGCTGGTGCAGTTGGAAATTTTGTTTCGTAACTTGATCGACAACGCGGTCAAGTATGGCGGATCGCCGCCGCACGTTGAGGTGCAAGTGCGCCCGGATGATAACGCTCATGTCATCGTATCGATCATTGACAACGGACCGGGAATTCCAGTCAATCAGCGGCGCAAGGTCTTTGGGCGGTTTGTGCGATTGGGCAATGAGTTGGAACGAAGCAGGCCGGGAACGGGGTTGGGGCTCTACCTGGTTCGTAACGTCACCAAAGCGATCGGCGGTTCGATTCGTGTTTTCGATCGGCAGCAACAACCGGGAACCGAATTCCAAGTCACTCTTCCGGGCGTCGTTGGCCAGCCGGCCGTTACCGGATAGATTTCAGAGGTACCACTGTTTCCCGTTCGCGTTTTAGGTTCACCGCTGTTCAGTATCCGATGGTTTGATCATCCATGCGTCCACACATCCTGGTTGTCGAAGACGAAAAGCATCTTGGGGTTGGCATCAAGTACAACCTGGAAGCGGAGAACTACCGAGTCACGTTGGTGGAAGACGGTCCCACCGCGCTGCGTCTTGTCGATTCGGCCGCCGATTCGATCGATTTGATCATCCTGGATTTGATGTTGCCCGGCATGAGCGGTTATTCGGTTTGCGAGACGATTCGCGACGCCGGCATGACCATTCCAATTCTGATGTTGTCGGCCCGCACGTTGGCCGAAGACCGTACTCGCGGTTTTGACGTCGGCGCCAATCAATACATGGCCAAACCGTTCGAACTGGATGAATTGCTCAGCCGGGTGAAGAACTTGTTGCACGCCAACGGCCGAAAACCTGCCGCGTCGGCGCCCAAACGAATTCGAGAAAGTGTTGCCGAAATCGAGTTTGGGCAGGTCAAAGTCAATTTCGAGACCCACGAGGTATGGGTGGATGGCGAATCGGTTCGGATGACGCCCAAGGAATTGAAACTGCTGAAATACTTCGTCGAAAATCCTCAGCGGGTGATCAGCCGCAACGAACTGCTCAGCGAGGTATGGGAAGTGTCGGGCAACCTGCAAACCAGGGCGGTCGATCAGTTCATCGCCAGACTGCGAAAGATCATCGAACCCGACAGCGCCGCACCGATCCATCTGTTGACCATCCGAGACGCAGGTTATCGGTTTGTCCTGGATACCGACGATCAAGAAAATTCGTGAGGTTTATTCCTACGCGAGCTCTCGTTCTTATTCTTATTCGTACTCGATTCGAGCGGCAGAAATTTGGGGTGGCGATCGAGTACGAGCACCGCTAGCGCTGAGCACGAGCACGAGTAAGAATCCAATACCTTTTCAAAACGAATCGAACACCTCGGACCAGTGTTGCGGCGGTTTTTTGCTACAAGGACGCCAGGCCGCTACCCAAGAAGCATCACTTCGGTCGGCGCATAAAAAAAGCTCCCGGAAAGTACGTTGTCCTAGGGGGGCGGAGGACGACGCGCTTCTGTTCCGGGAGCCGGTGGTTTGGGGCTCGACCAATCTGAAAGCATCCTTGCCCTGATCAGTCGAACACACAATCGTGATTTGTCTCTGCTTATCGCTGCTGACACGTCCGTGTGTCAACATGATTGAGCCTGTCCGCAGCAATGGTTGCCTATGCAGGACCGAGTCAAACTCGATTGCCCGTTGTTGTTGGTTTGATCACCAACCCTCAACGTTGGGCGAAGAATAGGAACTTGCTTTTGGCCCGGTCAAGGCGGATTCAATGAAGATTCCAAATTCAATGGAAATGCGAGTTTCACGACAGTTGACCAAGCGTTAGACGCCTGCCATGTTTCCCTGCTGAAGGCGAATCGGCGTCGTGCCTTCCTCCGCCGCTTCGAGGGCAAGTCGCGTGGCGCAGGAAACGATCTCGTCAAAGTTCTCTTCATCGTCTGCTGGCATCAGACCGATCGTCACCTGATAAGGTTGCTGCGTGCCACCGCCCAAACGGATAGCGTCGGCCGAACGACAGATCTGCTGTCCACGTTGTTGGGCCGTTTCTTCGTCAACGCTGGGCATGCAAACCAGCAGAGTCGATTCGTCTTCCCAGCCGATTCGGTCGACCGAACGCATGGTGGCTCTTACGATCTGCAGCAGCGATCGCATCGTTGCTTGATCGGGTTGCCCGCCTAGCCGCACCGACATCACAAACATGCTGATTCCCGGTGTTTTGGATTGCATTTCTACAAAGGAGTCACCCAGGGAACTTCGATCGGGCAAAGACGCCAGTGCACCCGGACCCGTTTTTTGTGGCACGGCGTCGGTCGCCGCGGAAACCTCTTCCTGGGCCTCCTCAGGCGATTGCAGTTCGGGCTGCTGCGGGCTCGCCGGTTGCGGCTGGATTCGTATCGGGTGCTCACCGTCCATCCAGTGTCCGCAGTCACGCCCTGCTTCCTTGGAGCGATACATCGCATCATCGGCGCGTTGTAGCCACGTTTCGATCGTTTCGTCGCCGGTCAATTCGGCTACCCCGATACTGGCGGCAACCCGAAGCCGTTTGTCTTCAAACGGAATGTCCCGTTGCCCGATGGCGATCCGAGCCGATTCGACCAGTTCTTTCGCTTGATCGATGGGGCAGCCGTCCAGGATCACGGCAAACTCTTCGCCGCCAAATCGCGCCACCAAACCGTGCGGCTGCAACCTGGACTGCAACACCTTGGCGACGATCCGCAACACCTCGTCACCGGCGCGATGGCCATAGACATCGTTGAATCGTTTGAAATGATCGACGTCCAACAGAGCCAGTGTGCCCGCTTTTCCAGGGCCCAACGCATGTTGTTTGCGAAAGTGATCGTCAAACGCGCCACGATTGGGAACTCGCGTCAGCGCGTCGGTCTGGGCGCGCCGTTCGGCCGATTCGATCTGGACCGCCTGCTCGTGAATTTGGTCTTGGGCCGACTGCAGCTGGGCCTGCATCTGTTCGTTCGCTTCGATCAGTTGATTGACCGCGTCGAAAACCGTGTCGGGCGAGGTCGCGTTGTCGTCGCTAAGCGAATTGTTGACCTCTTGAACACGAGTTTGATGGGCGTCCACGTCGGCGGCCATTGCTATCGCGTAGTCTCGAAGCCGGCCGGCCACCTCGGAAATGCGTTTCGGACTCGGCTCCTCCGCGCCGTCGCGGTCGACAATCGACGCCGCGGCACTCTTGACGATGCGGTAGTTTCCGAAACCACCAATGGCATGCATGATCCAGCCACAGATGAGCCCTCCACCGGCACAGCTCAGTGCGATCGCCAAATCAAGCCACATTTTCCGCCAACCCTATCCTGCGCAATTTCCCTGGTTCCGCAAGCAGCGGAGCCACTAGCGAGATATAGGTCACGGGGACAGCAAGTTGGTCGAATTTGGCCTTCTGACGGGCAGCCATCCACCAAATTCGGGTCAGCTGTGACCTGATGTGTCGTGGCAACCGGCAAAATCGTCACCGCTGCACCAACCTTGCCGGTTTGCCGATTCGGGGGCGTTGGCGAGCCGGAAGGTTGGGCAGCCTTTCGAGGTTGGGTGGAATTGGCAGAATTCGCGTAGCCAAAAAAGCTTCGATGTGTGATATTCAGGGGCGCCCGATGATTTCAGCGGGCGAATTCCAGGATCGCCGACTTCAGACAAGCCGGCCTACGGAGAATTCAAGACTGGAGGTACAACGGATGATGAGCACAACGATGGAATCGACGTATCACCAAGATATCGCTCAGGCCGCCACCGAAGTTCTTGCCAACAGTCCCGTCAGTGAGCTTCGGCAATTGCGAGTTGACGGGACCGACACAGGTTTGACCGTTAGCGGAAGTGTGAGAAGCTTTTATCACAAGCAGCTGGCGCAAGAAACGATCCGGTCGGTTGCCGACGGAACGCCGCTGGTCAATTTGGTGGACGTGTCCAGATAACGGTATCTGGGAAACCCAAGGGGGCGAATCTACAACCGGCGCCGCGACACTTTGCGGTGCATCGGATTGAGTTTCTTTTTAGGTGTTTTGTCCGGTTCTGCTTGGTCTTCCGCGGGTTGTTGCGGAGCAGGCACCGACTCAAAACCATCGATGGAATCGCGTACCAATTCGCGGTTGATGCGCTGTTCAATGCTCGTCAACACCTCTCCCTCGCCGGGAACCACAAAAGTAAACGCGATTCCGTCTCGTCCCATGCGACCGGTTCGGCCGACTCGGTGAACGTAGTCATCGCAATCTTGCGGCACATCGAAGTTGATGATGTGTGAAATGGTGCTGATGTCGATTCCGCGGCCGACCACGTCGGTGGCAACAAGAATCTTCAGTTTTCTATCTCGCAAACTTTGCAAAACACGGTCGCGTTCCCGCTGCTGCATGTCGCCGTGCATGCTGCCGCAGGAATCGTAGGAATGGGCCAACTGGCGATACAAACGATCCGTTCCACGTTTGGTGCGGCAAAAAATGATCGCCTGTTCGGGGTTTTCGCGTTCGAGCAACCGGTCCAGCAATTCGGCTTTGCGATTCTGAGCCACGGTGAAATAGCGTTGTTCAATCGTTTCGACCGCCATTTCGTTTTTGCTGCAATCGATTATTTCCGGGCGAACCATGTACGATTCGGCCAACCGGCGAACTGGCGGAGGCAACGTTGCCGACAGCAGCAGCGTTTGTCGATCGCGCGGACAGCGGCGCAGGATTCGTTCGATTTGCGGCCGAAATCCGATATCCAACATACGATCGGCTTCATCCAGGACGACGCACCAGACTTTGTCGGTCCGCAGCGATCGGCGTTGCAGGTGATCTTGGAGTCGTCCTGGCGTACCGACGACCATTTGCACGCCGTTTTCCAGCTGCCGCAATTGGCGGGTGATATTTTTTCCGCCGGCCAAAACAGCGATCTCCGTCGGGACTCCGACGGCAAGACGTTGTGCTTCGCGACCGAC
The DNA here is from genome assembly GCA_965222745.1 of Rubripirellula sp. Classification (GTDB taxonomy): domain Bacteria; phylum Planctomycetota; class Planctomycetia; order Pirellulales; family Pirellulaceae; genus CBDCUW01. The sequence continues at coordinate 1,513,591 of CBDCUW010000005.1, read as the reverse complement.
CTGATCGGCCAATTCGCGGGTCGGCACCACCACGATTGCTTGCGGATCGCGGCAATCTTCTAAAGGGTCGAGCTGTTCGAGAATAGGAATCGAAAACGCGGCGGTTTTCCCCGTCCCGGTGCGCGCCTGACCGATCACGTCTTCGCCGTCAAGCGCCAGGGGAATCAAGCTGGCTTGGATCGGCGAAGGACGTTCGAATCCAGCCTTTTGAAGGGCTCGCCGCATCACGGGGGAGAGATCTAATTCGTCAAACGACTCAATTTCTACTTCAAGGTCGTGGGCATTCATGAGAAAAGTTTAACGCCCGAAGCGAATCTCGGCCATGCGAGCATGGCGGCAAGGCCCGGAGCTTCCATTGGTTAGTTAGGGTCGCGGAACTGGCCAAGAGTTTCGGCCGGCCAGGAAAATCGCCGAAAGTCTTGGCGACTTCCGCTACAAAGCACTAGGAAACGTCTTTTTGGGTCCAGTCACCGTCGATCAGCCGCCAGGTTTGCCCGGTCGGGTTTTTGTTCTGCAAGAGCGTCGGCAGCCGGTTGGGCCGAACATTGTCAAAGCTGGTTAGCTTGGCAAACCGCAGCAGGGAGCCCGGCACGCCGACAGCGGTGAATCCGGGGTGTCCGGTTGCCGGGAAGGGCCCGCCGTGATTCATCGCCGCGCTGACCGCCACCCCGGTGGGCATCTTGTCGTTCAACAGACGCCCCACTTTCGGCGTCAGATGGAAAGCGATGCGAGCACATTCCTGCTCTTCACTGCCATCGGTGGCTGAGTAGACACAGCCGGTCAGGTTTCCTTCCAGCTGCTCGATGGTGGCACAGAGTTCAGCCAAATCGTCGGCGACGACAAGCAGCGACGCGTTTCCGAATGCTTCGGTTTGAAATCCTTCGGGGTTGCCCAAAAACTCACTCGCCGTTGTTTTCAGAAGCGTGTTGGCAACCGCACAGCGGCCAGTTTCTCTCTGGCCACCCCCAGTCAGCAGCTCAGCACCAAAATCCTGTAACTTTTGCACGCTGTCAACAAGACTGCCGGCGACGGCGGGAGAAAGCAGAGTTCCGGCCGCGGCCGATTCAAACTTTTCGGTCACTGCCTGGACAAACGCTTCGGTCGTCTCATCGGCCAGCAACAACACCAAGCCGGGATTGGTACAGAATTGACCGGTTCCCATCAGCACACTGGTCATGAATTCCGTCACGATTTCATCAGCCCGCTGGGCAAGTGCACCAGGGGTGATCACCACCGGATTGACGCTGGACAGTTCCAGGTAGATCGGTTTTCCGGCGCGATCGGCTGCCCCTTTCAGTTTCAATCCGGCCGATCGGCTGCCGGTGTACCCGGTGGCACCGACTCGCGGGTCGGAAACAAGTTTTTCTCCGTCGTCGTGACTGACGCGGTAGATCAATTGCACGGTTGCTGGCGGCAGACCCGTTTCTTGGATCGCTTCGGCAGCCTGTTGGGCAAACAGCCGAGTGGTTTCGGGATGAGAGCTATTGGCTTTTCCAATCACTGGGTTTCCCGCCGCGATGGCCGCGGCAAAGTCGCCGCCGGAAACACTGCCGAAGGCGAACGGAAAATTGTTCGGACCAAAAACGCAGACCGGTCCGAGCGATTGGTAGCACGACCGGATACCGGTGGCTGTATCGATCGTCGGCAGCGCCCAACTGCCGGTCCGGCAAGCCGCGGCGGCGGCGCGCAGTTGATTGCTGGTGCGAGGCAGTTCCACATCGGCAAGTCGCGGGCTGCGCGGCAGACCGGTTTCGGAAAAAGCGGTTTCCGCCAACGCGTCCTTCGCCGCCTCGATTCGATCGGCGTAGCGATCAAGAAAAGCGGCGATCGTTTCGGCATCCATTTGCCGCAGCTGGGCAAACGCCTCGCTGGCCGCGTCCAGAGCCGCATCGCAGTCCTCCCAAGTGCTGACCGGAAACTCCGCCGGCAGCGTTATGTTGGTTGTCGGATCGGTCGCTTGAAAGGTTTCCTGGTGCGCCGCGCCTCGCCATTGTCCGGCAACCAGCACATCGCGAACCGCGTGGGTGGCAATCGACATCAATCAAAACCTTTCGTGTTTCTTGTGTTTGTGTTTTTGGCTCTTCCGCGATTTCAGTAGCAGTAGCCGTTCTTGCTCGTACTCGTACTCGTACTCGTGCTCGTGCTCTGCGCCAGCGGTGCTCGTAATCGACTCGTAGGTAGAAACTTGCAATTTTTGAGTGCTGGTGGATTCGAGCACGAGCAGGAGTAAGAATCCATGTAAGTCCGTGGTCTGGGGGCGGGTCGACTGCGTTAAGCTGCTGACCAAGCCGTGCTGACGCTATCACGTCGCACAATATTCGTCCCCCAAACCAACGGAACAAAACAATGTTGATTCTCGCAATCGATCTCGGCAAATACAACTCGATGTGCTGCTTTTTTGATACACGGCTGCAAGAGCCCGAATTTTGGGGCGTCAAGACCTCACGGTTTGCGATCACCTCGCTGCTGAAGAACCGACAGCCTGAACTAGTCGTCATGGAGGCCTGCGGTCCGAGCGGCTGGATCTGCGATGTTTGTGATGAATTGGGAATCAAGACGCTCGTTTGCAGCACGAACGAAGAGGCCTGGTGTTGGAAGAACGTCAAACGCAAGACCGACAAGGATGACGCGTTGAGACTTGCCAAGATGACGGTGTTGCGAGACCTCCAAGCTGTTCACGTACCTCAGCCGGAGGTTCGCGAACAACGGACGCTCATCAAGTATCGCAAAACACTTGACCGACGAATCACTCGGATCAAGAACGCCATCCGCAGTCTATTTGCCAACCGTGGGATCGAAATCGACTCTGGCAAACGAGCTTGGTGTAGCGGAAGAGAACGAATTGATTCCTACCGCAAACCCTTGGCTGATTGCGATGTCAAGGAGTTGTGGAGGGGCGAACTTGATCTGGAACTGGCTCAGTTGGATGATCTAACCGACAAACTCAAGATCGTCGAAAAGCGTTTGGAACAGCTGGCCGAAGGGAACCAACAAGTGCAACGGCTGATGCAAATTCCCGGCGTCGGCCGAAAGACCGCCGAAGCCCTGGTCGCTGCGATCGACAATCCCCATCGATTCAAAAGTGCACGGCAAGTCTCTGCTTATCTCGGCCTGGTTCCGCGTCAGTACCAATCCGGTCAGACCGACCGTAACGGCCGAATCAGTAAACGAGGCCCTCGATTGCTGCGATCGCTGTTGCTCGAATGTGCCTGGTGCAGCATTCGCTACAACCGCTGGGCGAAAGAAACCTACACGCGAATTCACGGCGGCCAGGCAACTCGCAAAAAGAAGGCCGGTATCGCCCTGGCGCGCAAGATCGCCGTGGTGGCCTGGGCCATGATGCGAGATGAAGCGGATTGGGATTCCAAGAAACTGTTGCCTGAAGTGGAGCCGGCCGAGGTAAAAATTCGTCCCCAACGGCCGAAAGTTCACCCGCCAGGCGAACTGCATGCCGACAAACCGAAACGCCCCCGCTCATCGACTCGCAAGGGCCGGTCACGCGGAGGCTCCCCGCGACGGGCACCGGTAAGAAAATGAACCTGTCTCGAGGACTCCGGCTCGTGCTCTGATGCAGTTTGTGAGTGAGGCTCGCCGACATCGCGATTACGAATGGAGCCTCGAGACTTTGAAGACACTCGAAAGGAGTTTCCCTGAATTTGAACCGACTGACTGCTCCGAAGGACTGACCCTCCGCTGAGATCACCACGTGCTGTGGCGTCTTGATGCCGCGTTTAAGAATGTGACCAGTGAAAAACAAGCAGCTCCAACCAACCGATTCGGAAAGCCTGCAAGGAATGATGAGACGGCGCCACGAAGCTTACAGCAGGGCGTCGACAACTCGAATAGTCGTGTAGTATCCAATCGGACAGAACGTCGAAACCTAGCCTGTAGTCGCTTCCCTCGAAGCTCTCCAACAAAGGCAAGCACCGCCTACCCACGTCTCCGCCGCCTGTCGGTCGCCAAGCTCGCTGCGCGAGTGCAGGGCGAGCGACCGACAGGCGGCTCCGACGAAGGCAGGCTCAACCGGAGCTACAACCGATGACCTGAAATCAAGAACTCAGAAAAAAGTGGTCACCCGCCGCTTGACCAACCACGGACTTCATAGTCGAGCACGAGTACGAGCAGAAGCACGAGTAGGAACAGAAGGCATTCGGTCGGATCGGCAGTTCGCTAGATGTCATTGATTTGCCACTCCATTTTGCGAAGAACCATGTTTTTCAACCAACCGCCGTCTGTTTCGCCTGGTACTTACCGACCTTGGACGACTGGATTGGAGAGGGTCCCAACACCGGCAATGGTGATGTTGACCACGTCGCCAGGCAGAAGTGTGAACTCGGTGGTGGGAACAATTCCCGTTCCCGTCATCAAGAACGCACCATTGGGAAAACTGTTGTCACGTCCCAGCCAACCTACCAGATTCTCGAACGATCGCGCCATTTGGCCAGCCGACGTCTGCTGATCAAAAACGACGTCGCCGTCGCGGTCGATTTTCAATTCGATCCCAATTTCCTCCATCGGCGGCAGCGAATCATACAGCGTGATCCAAGGGCCCAGGCCGGCGCACTGGTCGTAACACTTGGCTTGCGGCAGGTAGAGTGGATTTTCGCCTTCGATGTCTCGCGAACTCATGTCGTTGCCGACCGTCAACCCGACGATACGAAGCTTCGGGTCGAGCACCAGCGTGACCTCCGGTTCGGGAACGTTCCAGGTGGCGTCGGAACGAATACGCAGCGGTTGGCGATGCCCGGCGACGCGGTGCGGCGTGGCTTTGAAGAACAATTCTGGCCGATCCGCCTTATAGACTCTGTCGTAACAAGATGCGGCCGCCTCCGATTCCTCCATTCGCGCCGTTTGACTTCGCTTGTAGGTCACTCCGGCGGCCCACACTTCCTGGTTGTCGATCGGCGGCAGAAATCGAAGGCGATCGTCGATGGCGATCGCAGAATCGGTGGCCAGAGAACCGATGGTTTGGATCGGGTTTTCGGTCGCCAAAAGGTCGGACAAACCATTCCACGGCGAATCCAATCGCAGCGGGATCAGTTGGTCGCCGTCGACCAGGCCCACACGGACCGAGTCGGAGGAGTCGAGATATTTTGTTACGTTCATAGCGGCAAGGATATCGAAAAGTTACCCAGTGGGGGAGCATTGATGAACGAACCTCAGGCAAGACGCGACGAATCGGCCGGATCGGGCCGCAAAGGGGTTTTCTGGTTCCTGCTATTGGGTCTGGGTGGTGCTGCCCTGATCGTGTTTTTGGCCGCAACCGCCGGTCGCAATGGCGATGGCCCCCCCGCGGATGATCCGGACCCGCTATTGCAGTTGACTCGTGTGGCGCTGGCAGCCACCGAGAACCTGGCCACCGAGGAAGCGAATTTGGTTTGGGATCAGATTTTTGGTTTGGCGGCCGATGACGAAGCGGCGGCGCTGAACCGTGCGCTGAACCGTGTGCTGCGGGTCGATCAGCTCGCCGAACAGGCATTGGATGCATCATCGACGCAGGAAAAACGAACCAAGGCTCGCGCTGCTCTGCCCGACGCGATCCAGGCAGCTCGCAGCTGCGTCGACGATTACGACAATGTTTCGGACGAATTGGTGTTGCCGCTGTGGCTTCGCAGCCGCGTCGATCTGCACTATGCCGCATTGCTGCCGCGAGCGATGACGCGGCCGCGACAGGTGGAGGTGTTTGAGCGGTTGGTCGAGGCGGTCTCTGGCGACGTTGGTCAATCGCCGCAGTCGATCATCTTGGCCGGGCCGCTGACCGATGTGCTGCTGAAGTTGGAAGATCCCAGCGATGGCTTGCCCGATGAATTGCTTGGCGGTGCGATCGATACGCTGACCGCTTTGTCAGCACAGAATCCCGACAACCTGTTTCTGGCGATCCACGCGGCGCGGTTGAACATTTCGGGTGAAAAGGCCAAAGCGAAGTCGCTGGTTTTGCGCACGCAGCAGCTTGCCGCGGCGATCGAACCATCGCTGAGCCGTGATACCAAACCCATCGGCGTCACGGCTGATCAGCTGGTCGCCAACATTGTTGCCGCCATCGAAGCGGGAGACTGGTCGCAGGCAACGACCAACATGCAGTTCTGGTTCAACGTGCTGAACCCGACCGAATTGGTCAAAACGGATCGCCGTCGCGCTTCGCCTCATCCGTTGGATCGGCTCAGTTTCGCTTCCTTGCGGCGACTGTCGGCAGCTGCCGAAAAAGCCAACCCGATTGCCAAGGGAACGGGAGAGTTTTCGTTTGATTTCCACCCGTTGCCGCAGGCAGGCGACATCGGTTTGTTGTCGCCGATCGATTTTGACATTGATTTGGATGATGACCTGGCAACCATTTCCAACACTTCCTTGCAGATTTGGAACAACGATGGCCAAGGAGGTTGGACGGCAGAGGCCGAAATGGAGCTGGATCTGCAACCGGTCGGAATGATGGTGGTCGACTTGTTCAAGGTTGGTGAAACCCATCCGCAACGGCTGAAGGCTGAAAGTGCGGTGAAAACCAATGACAAAGGCGAACCGATCAGCCTGGAAGGGATCTATCGACACAACGTTTTTCCCAGCATCGTGGTTTTCGGTGACGAAGGTGTCCGCTTGATCGGAGTCGACGGCAGAAAGAAAACCGCGTCGGCCGACCGTTTGCAGTTGGTGGAGGGGACGACGGGATTGGAAGATGTTTCGGGGGTGACGGCGGCGGCGGCGGGAGATCTGGAAGGCGATGGAGATCTGGACCTCGTTTTTGCCACCCAAAATGCCGGAGTCCGCCTGTTCGTCAATCGTGACGATCGGACCTTTTTTGAAGTCACCGGCCACGACGGTGGATTCGATCCCGACGATCCGGCTGTGGCCTTGGCGATCGCGGACCTGGATCGCGACTTGGATCTGGACATCATCACCGTTCATCCCGGCAGCGGCAAAGTCGGACAACTGGAAAACCTGCTGCATCTGCAATTTCGCGGCCGCTTTCTGGAGGAAGTTCCCGTCGTCGAAAAGGCCAGCAGTATCGCGGTTGCCGATGTCGACGCCAACGTTTCCTGGGATTTGATTGTCAGTGGCCAGCAAAAAACGGCGATCGTCTTTTCGCAAACTGCCGACGCGGGTGTTTGGACGGTCGATCGTACGGAGACGATTGACGATTCCACCGTCGGTGCCGTGGTCGCAGATTTCGACAACGATTCGTGGAGCGAACTGGTAGCCGCGACCGAATCGACGCGGATCTGCCGGATCGGACCCTGGAGTTTTGGCGATTGGACTTCGGTCGATTCGTTGCCTGCGACCGAACACCATCTGGCAAACTTCAACGGCGACGGAATGATCGATTTTGTTTGTTTGCGCGATGGATCGCCCGTGGTCTCGATCAACAAGACCGAATCGGATGGCCACTATTTGAACGTTCGTTTCAAAGGAATCGCGGACAATGCCGCCAACAGTGGTCGCGTCAATCACTATGCCATCGGCAGTGTGTTGGAGCTTCGGTTCGGACCTCACTACCGATCTCGGATCATCACGTCTCCGGCGACCTACTTTGGGCTAGCCGGTTTTGATCAGGCGACCAGTGTGCGAGTGATTTTGCCCAACGGGCTGACTCAAACGATCCGCAATCCGGCGGTCAACACGTTGGTCGAGGAGGAGCAGCGGCTGAAGGGGTCGTGTCCTTACCTTTATGCCTGGGATGGTGAAAAGTTTGTCTTCATGACCGATTGCCTGTGGGCCGCACCGCTCGGATTGCAGGTGGCCCGCGGTGTGGTGGCAAAGGACAGGCCGTGGGAATATTTGAAGGTGGACGGCCAAGTGGTACGGCCGCGCGGTTCCGCCTACGAGTTTCGAATCACCGAAGAACTCTGGGAAGTTGCCTTTGTCGACAAGCTGGCCATGCAGGCGGTCGATCATCCCGCCGACGTCGAGATATGGACCAACGAAAAAGTTGGCCCCGGAGAAATCGCTGAGCCAACCATTTTTGCGTTCCGAAAAAATGATCTGCGATCGCTAGCTGGTGCGGTCGCTACCGACGGACGTGACGTCACCGAGCAGCTTTCCCGGCAGGACCAGGATTTCGTACAAGGTTTTGATCGCCGGCTGCGACAAGGGTTATGCCCGCCACATTGGGTCGATCTTGATTTCGGCGACTTGGAACGATCGGCCTCGACGCGGGAAAAGGTTTACCTGGTACTGACTGGCTGGATTCTGCCGACCGATACGTCGTTGAACATTCAAATCGGCCAGAACCCCGAACTGCCTCCGATCGAGTTTCCGTCGGTCTGGGTTCCCGATTCGACCCGTTCGGAAGGTTGGCGCAAGGCCATTGCGTACATGGGTTTTCCGGGAGGCAAGACGAAGACGATCGTGGTCGACGTGACCGACATTTTGGTGGCCGAGGATCCACGGCTGCGGATTCGCACGTCGGCCCAGATTTATTGGGACAGCGCTCAACTGGCGATCCAGCAAGAGCCGGCTCCCTATCGGGTGCAACACCTGGAACTGGAGTCGGCCGAGGTAGACTATCACGGATTTTCGAAGCGAATCGAAGGGCTTTCCCGGCAACCGGAATCTTACGACTACACCCGGCCCGATCTGTCACCCCAGTGGCCGCCGCTGCGCGGGCCGCTAACCCGGTTTGGTCCCTGCACCGATTTGGTTCGCCAGTGGGATGATTCGATGGTCGTGATCGGCGCCGGTGACGAGATCCGATTCCGCTTTGCCGTGCCCCAGGAGGAGCCGCCGGAGGGTTGGCGGCGCGATTTTGTGCTGCACTGCGTTGGTTGGGACAAGGATGCCGATTTGAACACGCTGTCCGGGCAAACGACCGGGCCGCTTCCATTCAAGGAAATGACGTCGTATCCGCCCACGACCGCCGAAGCGGATGCCGCCCAGCGAGCCCATCAGGAGAATCATCGTCACCGCCGACGCCACCAATCGTTTCGTTCCTTCTGGCCCCGAGGCGGCCAGGAGCCGCCGAGTCGTTTTTGGGACGGGGCGAGGGATGGTTTGATGGACTAGTGGATGGACCACTAGTCGGTTCAGCGTTGCGATTTCGTAGAAATTGCTGACGGACGAGTATCGGTTTGATTTCCGGCAAACAAAAACGACGCGAGTCGCGTCATAACAGTGTCCCGCCCCCTTTCGCCCCCCCTGCCCGTCTTCATGGCCTCCAGCGTTTCCCCTTCTGAAACCGAACAACCTGGCAAATCTGCTGCGGTGGCGAAGAAAAAAACGCCAATTCGCCCTGTGACGCCTCGGCTGCGGATTGTCCTGTACGTCGTTTTGATACTGTTCGGCGTGCTGGCGGCCAATGGGCTGTACCTGACCTCCATCACCTGGCTACAGCACTTCAGCGGACAGGTGTATGAAAACCGTCTCTATCAAATCATGTTCATGGGCCATTTGGGATTGGGCCTGTTGCTGATCGTGCCGGCGGTCGGATTTGGGCTGATCCACATGTGGCGTGCGCGAAATCGTCGCAACCGCCGAGCGGTGAAGATTGGCTACGGACTGCTGACCGTTTCTTTCGTGATCTTGATCAGTGGCTTGCTGTTGATGCGAGTTGGATCGCTCAATATCGTCAATCCGACCACTCGAAACGTCGTCTATTGGATGCACATCATCGCGCCTTTGGCCGCCATTTGGCTTTACTGGTTGCATCGTTTGGTTGGCCCCCGAATCAAGTGGCATGTTGGCCGGCGAGTTGCCTTGGCGACCGCTGTTTTGGTGGCAGCGTTGGTCGCGATACAGGCGTCCGATCCGAGGCGGAGTCACCAGCAAGCGCCCGACGGGTACTTTCAACCGTCGCTTGCCCGAACCGCAACGGGCCAGTTCATTGACGTCGAAACGATCATGAACGATGAATATTGCCTGCGTTGTCACAAAGACATTCATGACAGCTGGGTGCACAGCGTTCACAAGCTCAGCAGCTTCAACAATCCCGCCTACCGTGCGTCGGTCCGAGAGACTCGCCGGGTGGTTGCCGAGCGTGCTGGTTCGCTGCAAGCATCGCGGTGGTGCGCCGGTTGTCACGATCCGGTGCCATTTTTTACCGGAAAGTTTGACGATCCCGATTACGACGACGTTGGTGACGAAACGGCGCACGCGGGCATCACTTGTACCGCCTGCCACGCCATTCAATCGATCGATTCGCACGTTGGAAACGCGGACTACACGATCGACGAACCGCAACACTATCCGTTCGCCTACAGCAAAAACAGCGTGCTGAAAAAACTCAACGAACTGATGGTCAAAGCGAAGCCGTCGTTTCATAAACGCGAGATGTTGAAACCGTTTCACAAGACGGCCGAATTTTGCGGCACCTGCCACAAGGTCAGCTTGCCTGGCGAACTGACGGCCTACAAAGATTGGCTGCGAGGCCAAAATCACTACGACAGCTATCTGCTGAGCGGAGTGTCAGGTCACGGGGCACGCAGTTTTTACTACCCGCCGCGTGCCGAAGGAAACTGCAACGAATGTCACATGCCGGCGCTGGCGAGCAATGAATTCGGTGCCAAGTACTCCGAAGCGGTCGGTGGGCTTGCCGTTCACGATCATCGTTTCCCCAGTGCCAATTCGGCGTTGAGTTACTGGACCGGTGACCAGGAAGGTATCGAGGCGCATCGCAAGATCCTAAAAAACTCGCTGCGTGTTGACCTGTTCGGGCTTCGTGTCGGCGGCTCCGTCGATGACCGGCTGATCGCGCCGCTGGGTGACCAGGTGAAAGTGGAAGCGGGACAAACTTACTTGCTGGAAACGGTGCTGCGTACGAAGACGCTGGGGCACCACTTCACTCAAGGAACCACCGATTCGAACCAGGTTTGGGTGGAGATCACCGCGCGGCAGGGAGATCGCGTGATTGGCAAAAGCGGGCATCGCGATCGCCGCCAGGCTGTCGATCCATGGTCCCATTTTGTCAACACGTTCATGTTGGATCGTGAAGGAAACCGGATCAACCGCCGCAACGGCCAGGATATCTTCATACCCCTTTACAGCCATCAGATTCCGCCCGGTGCTGGACAGACGATTCATTATCGTTTCCAAGTGCCCGAAGACCTGGATCAACCGATTGAGGTGACGGCGCGATTGCTGTATCGGAAATTCGACACCGAGTATCTGGATTTTGTTCGTCGCGATCGCGATCCGGCCGTTGACCCGCTGGATCTTGGCAAGCCGGGTGACCCGAACGATTTGCCGATCATCGAGATCTCTCGCGATACGATCACCCTTGCAGCGGACGATCCGACCGAACCGGCAAGCGACAATCAGGTTCCGACGTGGCAACGCTGGAATGACTATGGGATCGGCATGCTGCTGAAAGGAAAGGCGGAGTTGAAACAGGCGGCCGAAGCTTTTGCGATGGTCGAATCGCTGGGACGATTTGACGGACCGCTGAATCTGGCTCGAGTTCAATTTGCCGAAGGTGACCTGGACGAAGCGACGCGATCGCTGGCACGGGCGGCTGAAATGGATCCGCCGCCACCCACTTGGACTCACGGTTGGCTCAGCGGAATCGTCAATCGCCAGCAAGGCAATCTTGAGGCGGCGGCCGAGTCACTGCGCGCGGTGTTGGAGACAAAGATCCCCGATCGCGGCTTCGACTTTTCACTCGATTACATGGTTCGCAATCAACTGGGCCTGGCCCTGATTGATCTGGCCCAGCGGGCCGACGTGATGGGAAAGGAGGCTGAGTTCAAGACGCTGTTGGAAGATGCGAAGTCGCAGTTCCAGCAAGTTCTGGAAGTCGATTCCGAAAACGTGGCCGCCCATGCCAATTTGGTTCAGATCTTTTCGATGACTGGAGAGACCGATCGGCAGCAGCACCACCATCGATTGCATTCTCGTTACAAGCCCGACAACAATGCCGCGGAACTGGCGATTCCAGAGGCGCGGCGGCGTTATCCAGCCGCCAACCATGCCGCCGAAGCGCTGGTGATTTACGATTTGCATCGGTCCGACAACGCATCGGTGCAAGGTGACGTTGCCACATCGACAACGTCCGGCCCAGCAAAACCATCCGAAGTCCGTCAAGCCAACCTTCCGTGATGAGCGATACTCCCCAGCCTGAACCTCCGGAATCCGACGATGTCGAAAATGATGCGGTCATCGGAAAAGCGTTCCGAGCGTCGTTGATCGTTTTCGTGATCGGCGCGCTGCCGGTGATTGCGATCCTGGTCTACCTGAACGCTACCAAGAGCCGCGGGGAATCGACCGAGGTGGAAGAGGTGACCATTCCCGAAATCCGGGAAACCAACGAAGCGCCCGAGTTGCCGATGGCCGACGTCACGGCCGCCGCGGGAATCGAGTTTGTTCACGAGACGGGACGATACGGCGACAAGTTGCTGCCCGAAACGATGGGCGGCGGCGTGGCAGTGTTCGATTATGACAACGATAAGAACCTGGATTTGTTGTTGGTGAATTCCAGTCGCTGGCCGTGGGATGATGAAAATCAAACCGAGTCGCCCTGCAAGCTGTATCGGGGTGACGGCAAGCTCGGTTTCACCGATGTCTCGGCAGCGGCTGGTTTCGATTTTACCCTTTATGGAATGGGAGTCGCCGTCGGTGATTTTGACAATGACGGTGACCGAGATGTCTTTTTGTCGGCCGTTGGAAAAAACCGCTTGCTGCGAAACGATGACGGCCGCTTCGTGGATGTCACCGAAAGTGCTGGCGTGGGTGGAAGCGATCAGGCGTGGGGCACGAGTTGTGGTTTTCTGGACTATGACAACGACGGCTTGCTGGATCTGTTCGTTTGTAATTACGTCACCTGGAGCAAGCAGGTTGACCTCGATCAATTTCATACCCTGGACGGAGAAAACCGTGCTTACGGGCCGCCGATTGCCTTTGCCGGCTCGTTTTCCTACCTCTACCACAACGAAGGGGGCGGCAAGTTCAAAGATGTTTCTGAATCGGCCGGTATCCAAGTCCGAAATGATGTCACCGGTGTTCCGCTGGGCAAAGCAATGGGAGTCGCACCGGTCGATGTGGACGGCGATGGCTGGATCGACCTGATCGTTGCCAACGATACGGTGCGGAATTTTTTGTTCCACAACAACCAGGATGGCACCTTTTCTGAAATCGGCCGCGTTTCCGGGATCGCGTTCGACCGCGAAAGCGGGAACGCTCGTGGTGCGATGGGAATCGATTCGGCGATCTTTCGCGACGACGGCACACTGGCCATCGGCATCGGCAACTTTGCCAACGAATCGAGCGCGCTGTACATGGCTCGGCCGGGACGAAAACAGTTTGTGGACGCGGCGATGTACACCGGTTTCGGACCTCCGACACGTCAAGGGTTGACGTTTGGGTTGTTCTTTTTTGATGTGGATCTAGATGGCAGGTTGGATGTGCTTGGCGCCAACGGACACTTGGAGGAGGAGATCGCCAAGACCCAGCGGACTCAGCGTTATGCGCAGCCGCCCCAGCTGTTTTGGAACGCTGGACGCGATGCGGCAAGCGAGCTCGTGCAAGTCGGCGAAGAGAAAACGGGCGAAGACTTTGTCCAGCCCATCGTTGGCCGGGGTGCCGCACACGGTGACTTTGATGGCGATGGCGATTCGGAAATCGTGATCGGCGTCAGTGACGGTTCACCGAAGTTGTTTCGCAATGACCAGACGATGGGAAATCATTGGTTGCGGGTTCGGTTGATCGGAAGGAAAGCAAATCGAGACGCGATTGGCGCGATTGTCAAAATCACAATCGACGAGCGAACGATCACCAGAATGGTGATGCCCACCCGCAGTTACCTCAGCCAGTGTGAACCGGAAATCACCTTCGGGTTGGGAAGCAGCACCGAGGTGAAGGAAGTGGTGGTGATCTGGCCGGGTGGTGACCAGCAAACCTTTGCGATCGACGGCGTCGATCGAACCTACGAATTCACGCAAGCGTCCGAATGACATCACCCTCCCTTCCAACCTCGTTCCCACGCTCCTGCGTGGGAACGCATCAGCGTCCGCTCCGCGGACACAAAGAGAATGAGTATGACCGCGGAGCGGTCGACCTGGTGTTCCCACGCGGGAGCGTGGGAACGAGGATGGAAGGATGGTGGGAACAAGTATGAATGCTAAGCAAGGTATTCGGTCGAAGAGGCGGCCGGTTGTGAGGTGGCGTATTGCAGTCGGGCATCGAACCTGAGCCGGCTGTTTTGGACCAACAACGTTCCGCCGACACCATCGTCGTCACTGGGCGAGAGCGTTCGGATTACTTGGGTGAACGATTCGACAAATCGAATACGAACCGCTTGCAGGACCTCTTGCGCGGTTGCCTCCGGTGTCGCTTGCGCAGGTGCGTCTGGCGATTCCACGGTCGGTACTGCGGCGACCGTGACGGCGGTTTCTTCTGATGCCGGTTCGCTTGGTACCGGCGAGTCGGTTACCGGCTGGCTGGCAACCTTCGCGTCGTCATCATCCGACGCGTTTTCTGATTCGATCACCGTGGGATCGTTGGTGGGTACCGGATCGATCTCTTGTGGCTGGAGCGTGATCGATTGATCGGGCGTGGGCAGAGCAAAGACGACGTTTTGGTCATCGGAATCATCGTCGATCACCGCATCGTCCAAGACGGCTTCCCGCGGAACAGGCAGTTCTGGCAAAGGGTTGGTAGGTTCGCTGGACCGACCCGACAATGCGTCCAAAAGCGAATTGAACTCTTCCAGAACAGAACTGATCAGGGTGTCGGCGTCGATTTGGCCGTCGTCGGCAAAGTCGGAAACAAAGGCGTTGACCGCGCCCTGAAACGCTTGCAACGGATTGGGTTGGTTTTGATCCTGAGGCGTTCCCTCCAACAGCGGCGCGACGCCGTCAGAAACCTCTTGTTGCAGCAGGGAGAACTGAAGTTTAACGCGTGTCTTGATCGCCACTTCCCCGTCACTGCCCGTTGTCACCGAATGTTTGATGCGAGCTTTCGCGCGAAGCTGAAGGCGCTGCCCATCAGACGATTCGAAGTCGTACCGGAATCGAAGCTGAGTCTTGGTGACGGCGCGCGACGAACCATCCTCGTTGATCAGAACCTTCGATCGCGAACGCACTCGCAGGGCGAGTTGTGATGCGGAGGTCAATTGCAGAGGCAGAGACGGATCGCTGGAGGATGAAGTTGTCGGAGTGTCACTGGGGCGCTGCAGCTGTGACGATGAACCGCGGCGATGATCGTCATCGTGTTCCAAACGACGGCCACCGCGTCGCGTGATCTGATCAAGCCGCCCACGCACGATCGCGTGAAAAGAATTTGCAGCGATTCCTCGAACCATGACTTCCACCCCCGTTGAATTGGTCCGTTTGCAGTTTCACAACGAACCTTCAATCGCAATCGGGCGCCCTGCCGCGGCAATTCGTGGCAAAGCCCGCAATCGGTGCCGAAATATCGCGGCGGGGTCGGCACAGGTGTCATAGAAGTCACAGACGTTACGGATTTCCTTGGGTTGGTCAGGCCCCTTTTTGGGGCAAAGCCCCCTCCAGTTGAAACCGCACTTCGCCGCCGACGATCGTGTGAGTGACGCGCGATCGCAGGGAGTGACCGTCCAGCGGGTTGCTGACACATCGTGAACGAAACTGTTTGGTATCGACTTGCCAGGTTTGATCGGGGTCGATGATCACGATGTCAGCGGTGGCGCCTTCGGCAAGGGTTCCACCAGAAAGGCCGGCGATTCGCGCCGGCGCGGTCGAAAGGCGATCGATGGCTGCCGACCAATCCAGGACTCCGGTGTGGATCAAACTGTCGGCAACGATTCCCAGAGTCGTTTCCAGCATGGCGGCGCCGAAGGGGGCGAGGTCCAGGTCGTTCATTTTCTTTTCGCGGCTGCGAGGCATGTGGCCGCTTTGAATGGCATCGATCGTGCCGTCGGCGACCGCATTTTGAAGCATCTCGCAATGACGAGGACTACGCAGTGGCGGATGAACCTTGAATCGGGAATCAAAGGAACGCAGCTCGCGATCGGACAGGCACAGGTTGTGTGGGCAAACCGAAGCAGTCACCTCGATTCCCCGCGATTTGACTCGGCGAATCATGTCGACCGCGCCCATCGTGCTGACCGGTCCGACGTGCAACCGGCCCGACGTCGCCTCGGCCAGCCGAACGTCGCGGGCGACCGCCAAATCTTCCGCTTCGGTCGGCAGCCCTTTCAGTCCAAGGACCAACGACACTTGCCCGTCGTGCATCACGCCGTCATCGGCCAGTTCGGGTACTTCGGGGCGATCAAAGATTGGCAGGTCAAACATCCGGCAGTATTCCAGCGCGCGTTTCAACAGCGCGTCGTTGGGCATCGGTCGCGGCGCATCACTGAATGCCACGGCGCCTGCCTCGGCCAACAAACCGAGTTCGGCCATCTGATCTGCCTCGCGCCCCTTGCTCAAGCAGCCGATGACATGGATCCGGGCGCCGGCCGCTTTGGCTGCCTTTTGCCGCACGAATTCCACGGCGCCCGGCGAATCGATCACCGGCGAAGTGCTCGCACAGCAAAGGATCGACGTGAAACCGCCCGCGAGCGCCGCGTTGCTTCCCGACTGGATCGTCTCGTCTTCCTCGCTGCCCGGTTCGCGCAGTTCGGCCCCCAGGTCGATGAATCCCGGCGCGACGATCTTGCCCGCCGCGTCGATTTGATCGCAAGGGGGCAGATCACCATCGCGGGGGTCGATCGCCGACACCTTTCGGTCAACAACCAGCAGCCGCGCCACCCGGTCGATTCCCTGGCTGGGATCGACCAAGCGGCCATCGGCGATCAACAGTGCACGTGGGGCGGAAGGTTCAGGCATGCTGTTCTCCGCGATTAGCGGTCATTTGACCGGGTTCCCGGAGGTCTTGCATCTTCATTTGACCGGCAAGCAACCAAAGGGCGGCCATGCGAACCGCGATCCCGTTGTTGACTTGTTCCAGAATCACCGAGTGCGGGCCGTCGGCAACTTCTGGTGTGATTTCGACGCCGCGATTGATCGGTCCGGGAGCCATGATCAGGATGTCTTTTTTGGCCCGTTGCATTCGCGCCACGTTCATGGCGTAAAGTGCCGCGTATTCATGGACGCTGGGAAACGGCCTGGCCCGTTGGCGTTCGAACTGAATTCGCAGCAGATTCAACACGTCACAACGCGGCAGGATTTCGTCCAAGCTATGGGCGACTTCGAAGCCGAGTTCCGACCAGCGTGAACTGACCAGGGTCGGCGGCCCACAAATGATCACGTGGGCGCCAAGTTTGCTCAATCCCCAAATGTTGGCCCGCGCGGTCCGGCTATGTTCGATGTCGCCCACCAACGCGACCGTCAACCCGGCGATGCTGCCGCGATGTTGACGAATCGTCAGCATGTCCAACAAACCCTGGGTGGGATGATCGTGGGGCCCGTCGCCGGCGTTGATCACCGCGCAGTTGAGCTCCCGTGCGAGCAGGTGGGGCGTTCCCGGCGTGCTGTGCCGCGTCACCACCCAATCGACTCCCATCGCTTCGATGGTCTTGGCGGTGTCGACAAACGTTTCACCTTTGGCAACGCTGCTGCCGCTGCTGCTGAATTCGACCGTGTCGGCGCCCAGGCGTTTGGCGGCGAGCGAAAAACTATTGCGAGTCCTGGTGCTGTTTTCAAAAAAAAGGTTGGCGCAAGTCTTGCCCGCCAGTAGCGGTATTTTTCGCCGACAATTGTTGGTCGCTTCCTTCAGCTGCTGGGCAACATCAAGAATGACGGTGATCTCTTCGGCACAGAGACTCTCCAGATCCAGCAAGTGGCGTTGGCGCCAGGCGGCGGGGTAGGTCAGTTCGGTGGCGACCGTGTCAGCCATGTTCACGGGCAACAGCTTGGAAGGGTGTCAGAGGTTGGTGGCCTCAAGGTAAGTGATTGCGGGCCGATCGGGGAGGCCCGCAATCGACCCGCCCTACAGATCGCTGGATATTCTTTTCGCCAACGGCAGCAGAGAAATCCAGCCGGCGATCAGGCAGAGACCACCCAACGGGGCCAGCATTGCAAATTGCGTGACGTTGCTGATCACCAGTGCGTACAGGCTGCCGCTGAACAGAATCAAGCCGGCCAGAAACAACCGCATCGCCCACTTTCGTGCCGCCGCGCCAAACGGGACCGCTGCCAGCGCGAGCAGGACGACCGAGTGAAGCAGGTGGTATCGAACGCCGACGTCAAACTGCTCCAGCCGCCGAGCGATCAGCTCAGCATCGGCCCCACGATGTTCCAGGTAAGAATCGAGGCCATGGGCGCCGAAGGAACCCAGCGTGACCGCCAGTGCGCCACTGATGGCGGCGTAGACGACCAAACGGCGCGAGAGTGACTGGTCGATCACGATCCAAGCAACTTTGCTACGGCGTCGACCAGCCGATCCATCGCAAACGGCTTGCGAATGTAGTCGCTGACGCCTAGTAGTTCCGCGTATGCCTTGTGGCGGCTGCCTTCGTTGCCGGTGATCATGATTACCGGAAGGGGTTCGTCACGAAGCCGCCGCAGTTTTTCAAGTACCAGAAAACCGCTGCGTTTGGGCATCATCATGTCCAAAATCATCAGATCGGGATTCTCTCGTTCGGCGAGTGCCAATCCCTGGTTGCCGTCTCGTGCGACCACCACCGTGTGGCCCTCGTTTTCCATCGCGTATCGGACCGATTCGATGATTTCAAAGTCGTCATCGACGATCAGCACCGTTTTGCCGCTGGAACCGGCTTGTTGTTCAGCCACGTCAGACTCTTGGTTGGGTTCGTTCGATTCGTCACCAGTCATGGTTGGTCGCATCAAGGGCGGGTGGTGGCAGGTCGGCATGTGCCAACAGTCGGCCAGTTCTCCGAGCTGGCTACGCGTTGCGATTTCGGAGAAATCGCCGACAGTCGGCCAGTTCTCCGAACTGGCTACGCGGGTGCGATTTCGGAGAAATCGCCGACAGTCGGCTAGCTCTCCGAGCTGGTTACGCGATTTCGGAGAAATCGCCGACGGTTGGTTTCGGAAAAACAGCCGACGCTGTCCCACTAGTGTAACGAAGTGAGAAAGAATCGTGTCCGCTTTCCCATCACAAAAGAATCGTCGCCGAAAAAATCAGTTGGACGAATACGCCGTCGGGCTGCTCGCCCATCGGTCGCTCGAAGCGCCGGAGGGATCGGCGATGACCTGCCGCATGATCCACTGGTTGACGTCGGACAGCACGACCGTATCCATTTCGTCATCGGTGGGGTACTGGCGCACTTCCAAAGACGCCTTGATCATCATTGCCAACTGAATGTCGCTTCGGAGCGAGTTGGGGTTGAATCGCGGGTTTTCCGCGGCCCACGCCCACAACATGGCAAGACGACGCCTGCGCAGCTGGGATAAAGCGTTGATCGCCTGGCCACCATGAGGCATTTTGCCGCCCAGCGAAACCACTGCGGCAAACTGTTCGCTCTGCCGCATGGCAATCCGCAGCGCCATCGTTCCGCCACTGCCATAACCTGCCAATACGATCCGCGAATCATGGATCGAAAATTGGCTGCAGGCCTGCTCAATCGTTTCGGCAACCGCTTCGTGGGCCGCCTGGATCGCGGCGGGGCTGTCGTGCCAATCAAAACGGTGTCCCACCGAATCGGCGGCGCGGACACCCCGAACGCCGGCAGCAACGTAATTGCGAACGCTGATGTGAGGCATCACGTGATCGACCTGGTTCTCGTTGAAACCGTCGCTGTGTAGCCAGATGATCAGCGGGTAGCGGTAGTTGGGTTCGTAGTGCAGAGGAAGAAAAAAACTCCGATGACCGGCAAAGTGAGCCCATTGGTCGCCCTCTTCCGGGTGATCGGTCTCGCTTGACCAGGCCTCGTCCGATGAACCGGCAAGCCAGGTAGGCCCATCCATCGCGGCGGCGTCATGGTCCGAGGCGTCTGGTCCGCATTGATCGGGGGCGGCTGAATCGTTCCATGACATCGACGAGTGAAAACGATTCATGGCTCTCGGCATAGAAGGAAGAATAAGAACAATTACCAGCGAATTCGCCAGCACCAGTCCCGCCGCCAACAGGACTGGTCAAATCAATGCTGAAAAACCTACGGTCGCAAGGCGACTGGTGTCAACGCTGAAGCATCGATTCGGGTTTCACTTTCACGAAATCGCGACTGTCGGCCAGTTCTCCGCTCCTGGCTACGCGACGCGATTTTGGAAAAATCGCCGACAGTCTGGCTGCGCGTTGCGACCAGCGGAGAAATCGCCGACGTTTACGCTGATAGCAATTGATTCATGGTGGCGACGAGTTGTTTGACAGCATCCACGCTGTGTTGAAAATCTGCCGTTTCCTGTTCGGTCAGGTCCAGCTGGATGATTTTTTCCACCCCGCCGCTGCCCATGACCACCGGTACACCGACGTAGTATCCGCCCACGCCATATTCTTCTTGACACAGAGCGGCGACCGGAATCACTCGTTTCTTATCCCGCACCACCGCCTCGACCATCTGCGCGCAAGCGGCTGCCGGGGCGTAGTAGGCGCTGCCCGTTTTCAACAGCGAAACGATTTCAGCGCCACCCTTTCGAGTGCGATCGACGATTTCGTCCAATCGGGCCGAATCGATCAACTGGGTCACGGGGATTCCGCCGACACTGGTGCAGCTGGGAATGGGAACCATCGTGTCGCCGTGCCCGCCCATCAGCAGAGCGCTGATGTCCTCGATGCTCACGCCCAATTCCATCGCCAGGAAAGTTCGATAGCGCGCCGTGTCCAGCACACCGGCTTGTCCCACCACCTTGGCCGAATCAAACCCGGTGACCGTCCACATCTGCTGGACCATCGCATCCAGCGGGTTGCTGACCACGATCACCACCGCCTCCGGGCTGCTCGCCTTGATCTGCTCGCCAACGCTGGTGACGATCTTGGCATTGGTGCTCAGCAGGTCATCGCGGCTCATTCCGGGCTTTCGCGGAATCCCGGCGGTGACCACGACGACGTCGCTGCCGGCGGTATCGTCATAGCTGGTGGTGCCGACGATGTTCGAGTCAAAGCCCATGATCGGAGACGACTGCATGAGGTCGAGCGCTTTGCCGCGCGGCATGTCCTCCGTTTGAGGAATGTCCAGCAGCACGATGTCGCCTAATTCAGCCGCGGCGCACCAATGCGCACAAGTCGCTCCGACGTTGCCCGCTCCGATCACAGATATTTTGGCTCGACGCATGTTGGGGAACCTTGTGGTGTAAGAGAAAATGGAAGGATCGTCGGCGATTTTTCCGCTGGTCGCATCGCACATCCAGACTGTCGGCGATTTTTCCAAAATCGCATCGCGCAGCCAGTTCGGAGAACTGGCCGACAGTCCAAAATCGCTACGCGTAGCCAGGAGCGGAGAACTGGCCGACATGACGACTTGATCGATATCGTCTCGCATCGCGGCGGTCGGTCAAGTGGACACGCTGGCGCAATCTGCCGCTAAGACGCATCGCCCTTCCGGCGATGCGTCAATACGCCGCTTCGTCGGGCAATTGAAGCTGCTCCGACTCGCTCTGCTTTCGCTTCTCCTTCACCAATTCATCGCGTCGCGTGATCGTTTGATGCCAAATCCAGATGGCAACGATCCCCAGCAGCACGGCTGCCGCGGCGATCCAGCCGATGATTCCGACTCCCGCCGGATCTTCGCCCTCCGATGGTCGGCCGTCGATGCGCGCTGCCACCAGTAGCGGCCCGAACTGGTCGCCCCCACCATGCTGCTTCATGAAGTCGGTGGAGTAGCTCCAGAGGCGAAAAAAGAAGCCGTCCACCACCACTTGCTTGCGAATTTCGGACACCATCGCGTCGCCACCTTCCTGCTGGCGAATCGAATTCTTCAGCAGCGGCGGCAAATCGCGGACAACCAGGGAGACCGGGTACCGATTTTCGAACCTCGCCGGCGGTCCCTCGTCCCCCTCGGGGCGTTTGATCTGCACCACCATGTTGCCCAGATCTCCAAACGCGTCGATTTGGTAGTAGTGGTCGCTTCCCA
Organism: Rubripirellula sp.; assembly: GCA_965222745.1. Taxonomy (GTDB): domain Bacteria; phylum Planctomycetota; class Planctomycetia; order Pirellulales; family Pirellulaceae; genus CBDCUW01. Next base: position 1,491,729 of record CBDCUW010000005.1, on the reverse strand, counting down.
GTTGCTGTTGGCGACGGGGCTCAGTCACCGCAACGCGAGTCACTTGGACGGTTTCCAAGGGAAGTTGCATCCAGTGGCCGCAATATTCCTTGGGGTTTTCCAGCAGCGAAACCGCTTTGATTTTCTTGGGCGGGACGGTCGGATCACCATCGCCGATCTGTTTCGCGGCGGCCAACAGCGAATAAAACGCGTCGCCATCTTCGGGCATCAGTGGCATCTTGTTGCGGTCAGCCACGCTGGCTAACAAAGCAACATCGACACCTTGGCCGCTGAGCATTTTCCATCCCGCGTTAGGTGCCGATTGCGGAAACCAACTGACTCGCGGGGCCGCGACCACGGTGACCGCCGTCGCATCAGCCGCTTTTTCGACCAACACACCGGCGCCACGGATTCGGTCGCCGGCCTTTGCTTGAAGGGGCAGATCGGTGGTGATGACCCGCGTGACACCGCTGTCACCTTCGACGTCGATCACCTGCAGATGTTGAAGATCCAGAAATTCGACCAACCGCTCCGGAACGGTCAAACTGGCGATGGTGGCAACTTTTCCCTCGACCGTGGTGGCGTCGCCGAGAGCTTGAGGGGGCTGTGCGGCAGCTTTTTTTTCCAGGATCGTTCGATCGACCGATCGAAGGCGATAAACCAGTTTTGACAATTCGCCGACTCGGTCGGGATCGGTAGGCGGATAAACCGCGTCGATCCGCGCTTGATCAAACCCGCTCAGGAGCGGCAGTGCCGAGTCAGCCCGGCCCTGCGTTGCAAAAAAACAAACGATCGCCACGGCTTGTACAAAGCGGATCAAGTTCACGGGTTGTTCCTTCTTTTGGCAAAGCCTTCTTTTTTGTTCAGTCCTGTGCCGAGGCGGGGTCGCTGTCGGGCAATTGATCGTCGAGCCCCCGCAAAAACTCTTCCGACGGTTGGCGATGCGAGACACGAAGTTGGCGAGAACGTTTCGCGGTGACGGCCGTCCGCCACATCGCCAGCGCGGCCACGGAAAGCCCCAATAGCGCGGCCACCACCATCGTCGCCATCAGCCGCCGCGAATCGGACTGCCCTTGCGCCGAGCCGACACTTGCCGCCATTTCGGCCTCCGTCATGGGAACTGTCAACAGCCGCCCCACCACGACGGGCGCCAGGTCGGCGCCGACTTCGCTTCGATAGGCCAGCCGTTTCAAAAAACGTCCCACCATCGTGATTTGGGGGCCTTCGCGGAGGGCCGCCTGCGAACCGACTTGGGCAACCAGTTCGGGTACTTCTGGGACGATCGCCACCAACGGTCGTTCGACACCGTCGGACGGTCGCAGCCAAAGCTGCCAATACTCCGTCACGCCAAATGCATTTTCCTGGGCCTTGATTCGTTCTGCCCTGGCAACACTGCCGCCGACGCGGACCAAGCGGGTGCGATAGACATCGGGTTGTTGAAGCAACGGCAGCGCGCCGGTGGTGGCGACATTTTCGCTGGGCATCCTCGCTGCCTGATCGAGGTAGCGATAAAACGTCTGGAAGTCTCCCGATCGCCAAACCGCGCCGTCGACGACATTGCCCGCGGCAGTTTCGTCCAGCGCGGCCAACCAGGCAGCCAGAGGTGCTTGATCGGCCTGTCTCGGCAGCGCCGTCGCGGCACCTGAAGTGCTCCCGCGAAACGACTCGATCATCTCCAGCCAGCGTTTCTTTCGCTCGGCATCGATCGCTTCGGACTGTTCCAGAGTCGCCAACACATCCTCCACGGTGGAAGGAACCATTCCGGCGCCGCGTCCGTTTTGCCAACGCGACAGGGCGACCACCCATTGCTGTTGATCACTCGGCAGCAGCGCGTCGGTCAGCAGGTGCCCGATCTTCCGATCCTGCGGATTTTGCGGATCGGTTTGCCAATCCCCCTGAGGAAGCAAAGCGGTGCTGCTGTGAGGCTGGTCGGAATCGCTGGAAGGTTGCAAAGCGACCGGTCGGCTCTGCCCCGCTTCTCCAAAAAAGGTTCGATAAACCGCGGGATTTCTCGCCTTGCTCATCACCACCAGGACCAACGCTAGACCAACGACCAGCCGCAGCAAACGTCGCTGGGTTTGCAGGTTTTCGCCCTGGCTGGGGCGGCGGCCGTAAAGGCTTTCGTCGTTGAATTGAGATGGAATTCGCATTGGGATAGGCGTCTGCCCGATCGATCGTCAACGCTTGATTTTTGTGCCCACAGCTTGACCGATGGGTCGCTTGTCCCATCGAACCGGCCCGGTGAAGCTTTGACAAAACACGGGGGGCCTCTTTACTCTAGTGATGGTGGCCCCATTGCCGGTGGCAAGCCGATGTTCAGGCTTTCCTCTTCAGTGTAATGCAAAGGGCGCTGCGATCGCCGGCCACTCTTTTCCTTTCCACGGAAGAATGCGATGCCAACGCCTCCACATCGATTCTGGCGGATCCCGGTTCTGTCGATCATTTTGCTTTGTCTGTGGCCTTTGCATCATGCCGGAGCCGCCGGCGAACCGGCAGCTGATTTTCTGAAACGTTTGCGCGCGGCGAAGTATTTTGACGTAGCGATCAACTACCTGGATCGTCTTGACGAATACCCCGGTGTGGATGCCGATTTGAAGAGCGCCGTCGCGTTGGAAAAGGCGCAGACGTTCATCGATGCGGCAGTCGCTTCCCGAAACGTCGCTAAGCGAGATGAGTATTTGGCCTTGGCCGAAGAGGCGCTGTCGGAATTCCTGAAACAGGGGTCGCATCCGCGGTTTTCCGAGGCTCGGTTGCAGCTGGGTAATCTGCAAATGGTCCGCGCGGCCCAGTTGATGGCCGGGCAAGTCGATGACGCCAAGCGGGAGTCGGCGCGACAGTCTTATCTGGCCGCCGCCAAAACTTTTGACGTGATCGTCAATGACCTGCGAGGAAAATTGAAGGGGATGCAGGGCGCGAAAATCGATCCCCAAAAAGAACCTGAGAAGCTGGTGCTGCGAGATCAGTATCGCGGCGATTTCTTGAGGGGCAAAATCAACGCGGCCGAATCCCGCAAGTTGGCTGCCCGAACTTATGACGACCCGGGTAAAGAGGGCAAAGAACTGCTGCAAAAAGCTCTCGAAGAATTTACCGACCTCAGTGACAACTACGACACGTACGTCCAAGGCGCGATGGCGATGCTGTATCGCGGCCAGGTGCAAGACGAATTGGGCATGACCGAGCAAGCGCTCGACAGCTACATCCGGATGCTGGAACAACCCGATGCCGATCCCTTGCGCGATAGCAAGTACCAGGCTACCAGCGGAATGATCCGAATCTGGTTGTCACAGTCACCTCCGAATGTTCAATCGGCGATCCAGCGGGGTCAGGGAATCATCGAAGGAGTTCGCCTGAACGAGAAACGATCGCCAAGCGTTCTGCAGCTGCAGGTCGATCTGGCCAAGGCTTACCTGGAGAAAGCAAAAGATACCGAGAACCAGAAGCCGGCCGAAGTCAAACGGGCCCAGTCGTCGGGACGTCAGCTGCTGATTGCTGCCAGCAAAGTTCCCGGTGAGCATGCGGAAGTTGCCAAGGGACTGCTGGCCGACATGGGCATCGGCGAAGACGAAGCGGTCCAATTACCGACCGCCGAAGCGCCCGATGATCTGGACGACGCGCTGGCAAAAGCAGGTCAGCTGCTGGAAGCAAGCGAAAACATTTCCGAGTCGTTGAAACTGTACGAAAGCCAAAAAGACTCCACGCCCGAAACCGAAAAACAAAAGGTGGAGCTGACAAAACAACTGGCCGAAGTCAGGGCCAACGCGATCTACATCTTGCGGCGCGGGCTGGCCATGGTCGATTCCAACGTCAACCACGACACGCTCAACCAGGCAAGGCAGTTTTTGTGTTACCTGCTTTACGAACAGCAGGACTATCGCGATGCGGTGGTGGTCGGAACGTTTCTTGCCAAGAACGCGCCGGGAGACAAGATGGGGTTGCAAGGCGGCGTGGTGGCGCTGACTTCGCTCCAGCAATTGCTCAACGAAGTGCCCGACGAAGAAAACGAAAGCTTGTTTGAAGTTCTGGCGGATCTCGGTGAGTACATGGCCACAACCTGGCCTGATGACCCCAGCGCGGCGGGCGCCAAAGGCGTGATGATCACCATCGCCTTGAACAAGGAACGCTGGAATGACGCCCGAACGATGATCGCCGAAATGCCCGAAGGCCCGGCCCAGGCAAGTTTTCGGCGACTGATGGGGCAGCTGCAGTGGAACGAATCGATCAAGGCTCGCAAGGCGGGCGACGACGGCAAGGTCAAGCAAGCGATCGACGAAGCACAAACTTGGCTGCAACAAGGTCTGGACGGAATCAAAACCGACATCGTCGAACCCGAAGCCATGAAGGCCGCGTTGGTGTTGGTCAAGGTTTACCTGAAGCAAGGCGAGATCAAGAAAGCGGTCGATACGCTGGATCATCCCCGCTACGGCCCCACGGTTTTGATTTCCAAACAGGGGCCGCCCGATGAGAAGTTCTCCAGTGACCTGTACAGCACCGAACTACAAGCGGTCGTGCAACTGATGACGACCCAGGACGACCCTCAGGCGTCGCTGGACCGCGCGACAGAGGTCATGGAGAAGCTTCGCCAGAGCGTATCGGGCGAGGGGGCGCAGCAGAAATTGACGGGCATCTACCTGAAGATGGCCACCGACATTCGCGAGCAACTTGAATCGGCCGATGCGGCGAAGAAGGCCAAATTGATCGAAGCTTTTCGAGTTTTTCTCGATCAGATCGCTGGCACCACCGAAGATCAGGCGACACTCACTTGGGTTGCCCAAACGTTGTTGGAATTGGGTGACGCCGCGATGCAACCGGGACAGATCAAGGCAGCCGGCCAGGCGGCCAACTTGTTGGATACTGCCATCAAAACCTTCGAGGAACTGAAGAAGAAAAACAATCCGTTGCCGCTGACTGTGGATTACCAACTTGGTCGCGCCTATCGATTGCAGGGGCAATACAAAAAGGCGATTGATACTTTGGAAAAGGTATTGAAGGAAAAGCCGATGATGTTGGACGCCCAGCTGGAAGCGGCACTCGCCTACGAGCAGTGGGCGGCGATCGTGCCGCCCCAGTTTGCCGGCAAAGCGTACGCCTCGGCACTCAACGGTGCCCGCCCCAACCCGGCTGCCAAGGGCAGGGACAAAGATACGATTTGGGGCTGGGGGCGGGTCAGCCAATTGACCAGCGGCAATCCGCAGTATCGAGAGGTCTTTTTTGATGCTCGATATCACGTCGCGCTTTGCCGGTATCTGTGGGGCAAAGCAGTCAAAGATCCGAAGCTGAAGGAAAAAGCGATCAGCGACATCAACATGGTTCACGGACTTCATCCCGATTTGGGTGGTCCCCAGCAGCGAACCAAGTTCGATCAGTTGCTCAAGACGATCCAAAAAGATCTGGGCAAGAAAGTAAGCGGATTGCCCCCTCCCAAGGCGGCCAACTAGCGACCGCTGCGAACCTGCCGTTTGTTCCTACTCTCGCCCACACTTTGACCCTCTTCCATCATTCAGGAATCCAATGATTGACTTCTCTCGTACCGCCATGTTGGTTTTTGTCAGCCTGCTGATGGGGCTGACCAACGCCTGGTCGATCGATCGCATTTATGACAAGGCGGGAGACAATGTCAGTGGCGAAATCACCGCCACCAGCAAAGAAAGTGTCACGCTGAAAAAGGGAACGAGCAATCAGGAGTTTGCCGCCGGCGATATCCTGAAAATCATGTACCAGGGAGATCCGGCGCCGCTGGTCAAGGCACGCGAGTTCGCCGTTGATGGCGACTACGACCAGGCGCTTGCAGAACTGAAGAACGTCACTCCCGATGCGATTCGCCGCGACGTCGTCAAAGCTGACTTTGCTTACTACGTGGTCCTTTGTCAGGCGAAACTTGCGTTATCGGGAAAGGGTGACAAAAAAGCGGCAGCGGCTGCGACGTTCAAGTTTGCCGGTGACAATCAAAATTCCTGGCACTTCTACGATGCGATGAAGCTGCTGGGTGATTTGGCGCTGGCGCTCAATGACCATTCCAACGCGTTGAAGTACTACCGAATTCTGGGCCAATCGTCGGCGACCAATACCAAGATCGAAGCGGTCTACCTGACGGGGCTGGTGAACTTGAAGAAAGGCGCCGCCGCGGATGCGACCGCCGATTTTGACAAAGTCATCGCGCTGCAACCGCAGTCGCCTGCCGCCGTCCGACTGCAGACGCTTGCCAAGGCCGGCAAAGCGGTCGCCGTGGCTCGTGATGGCAACGGCGCCGAGGGCTTGGGGATGGTCAAAAAGTTGATTGCCGATCTGAATCCGACCGATACGGAAATGGCGGCCAGGATCTACAACGCGCAAGGTGCCAGCTATGAAGCGGCCGGCGACAAGGAAGGGGCGATCATGGCCTACCTGCACACTCACCTGATGTTTGCCACCCAGGCCGACGCGCATGCCGAGGCGCTCAAGAAGCTGGCCGAACTGTGGCCGCAAGTCGGCAAGCCGGAACGTGCCGCCGCCGCCCGACAGGAGCTTCAGCAGCGTTATCCAGGGTTCTAGTTCCCCAGTATCTCAGCCAGGCCGCACCACAAAATGGCCGATACGCCCAATCCTTACGCCGTCACCACCGAAGAAATGTCGCCGCATTCCGCTGTGACATCCGGCCGGCAAGGGGTCGATCGGTGGTTCCAGGTTGTCGTGTTGTGCGTGCAGACATCCCTGGGGCTGGGGACCCTTGTCGCCGCGGTCGAAATCGAAACCATCATCGTCAGCGGTCCCGTCTTGTTGGGAATCGGGCTGGTTCTGGTCTTCCTGACACGGTCGGACCGGCTGTCGGAATTTCGGTTCATGGCCTGGGGTTGCGTCGGATTTCCCATTTTTTGCGTGGTGCTGATCAATCTCATGGAGTGGGGCCCCAGCCAGGCTCAGACCCCGGTCAGCCTGTTGTGCGTTGCTTTTGCGCTGGCGATGTCGCTGAAGTGCCTTTTGGTGCTGGTTCGCAGCCGCAATCGGGCGCGGTCGCAGCAATGGATCGGATTTTCGGACCTTGTACCGGTCGAATCGGCAGAGTGAACCGGAATCTCCTATCCCCCCACTCCTTCCATCCGCACCCTCCAACCTTTTTTGGAACGCGATTGTCTCGGCAGTGGAGGATGCCAGAGTACGTTTGCTAGACTATCCTGTTCTTCTGAGACGAGGGTTGATTGAATTGATAAGCCCTTTTCCGTTCGACTCCCCACCCAAAAAATCTACTTCTTTTCTTGGAGAGCCTCGTTGATGTCCGACGCTTGCGGTTCGCTCCTTCGTTTTGCAACTCGACTTTCTTCTCAAATTGCCCTCCGCCGTCAGGCGATTCGCTGGGCGGTACTGTTGCTGGGTACCGTTGCGACCCTTTCGCTGGCGACCACCGGACTGGCCCAGGATGACGCGGCGGCGGAATTCGGTGGCGGTGAACCTGCCGCAGCGCAAGACGCGGCCGCTCAACAACCACCTGCTGACGGAGGCAACCAACAGCCGGCCAATGGCGGAGGCGATGAGGAGGAGAAGGAAAATCAAAACTTGTTGGGTTGGGTGATCCGCTCGTTGGGCTGGGGATACCTTGCCGTCTTTCTGGCGATCTCGGTGACTCTGGTCTCGTTGTTCGTGATGAACATGTTGGCGGCGCGCCGCGAAACCCTTTGTCCGCAGGAATTGGTCGATACCTTTGAAGAGAAGCTGAACGAAAAAGAGTTTCAGGCCGCCTACGACATGGCCCGCACCGACGAATCGGTTCTCGGACAAGTCCTGTCGGCGGGGTTGGCGAAGTTGTCGCGAGGATACAACAAGGCGTTGGAAGGGATGCAGGAAGTTGGTGAAGAAGAGAGCATGAAGTTGGAACACCGGCTGAGCTACATGGCGTTGATCGGAAACATCAGCCCGATGATCGGATTGTTTGGGACGGTTCACGGTATGATCGCGGCGTTCCAAGAGATCGCACTGGGCGGAGCGACGCCCAAGCCGGCGCAGCTGGCCGAAGGGATCTCGACCGCGCTGTTTACGACTCTGGTCGGCCTGGCAATCGCGATTCCAGCGATCGCGGCTTACAACGTGCTGCGCAATCGAGTCACGCGATTGTTGCTGGAAGTCGGCGTCACCAGCGAAAATCTGATGAGCCGGTTTGAGGATTTCCAACCACAGGGGGCGAAAAGTAAATGAGAGTTAAATCGAAGGAAGTCGATCTGGCCGAAGGTGACCTGACGCCGATGATCGACATGACCTTTCAGTTGATCGCTTTTTTCATGGTGCTGATCAACTTCACTCAGACCGAATCGCACGACAAAGTCAAACTGCCCAGCAGCCAATTGGTCAAACCGCCCGAGGCACCGCTGGAGTTTCCGATCATTTTGCATATCGCCCAGGACGGCGAAATCATTCTGGGTGGCGATGATTACACGCCCGAAACGCTGCGGGTCGGACTCCTTCCGGAGATTCGCGTCATCACAGCCCAGGGCAAATCGGTCTCCGATGCGAACGTGGTGATCCGCGCCCACAGGGATTGTGCCGCTGGGGATGTTCAGGAAGTGATTCGCGTAGCCCAGGAACAAAAACTGGAGAATTTCGCACTGCGTGTGAAGGAGGATCGGTCATGAAAATCCGCAATCGCGAGCAGGGCCAAAAAGGCCAGCTGAACATGACCAGCATGATCGATATCGTCTTCTTGCTGCTGGTGTTCTTCGTGATGACTTTCAAGATCGTCGAACTGGAAGGGGACTTTAGCGTTCGCATGCCGCTGGCCAGCAACAGCTCCGGCGTGGTCGATCCGACCGATCTGCCGCTGAAGTTGAGGTTGGTTGCCGACGACCAGGGCCACCTGGTTTCGATGTCGCTGAACGAGATCAGTTTGGGGACCGATTTCGATCAATTGCGGGCCAACGTCGTTCAGCTGGTTGGCACAACCGCGCCGATTGAGGGCGAGGACGGACCCGAAATCGAGATCGATACCGATTACAACCTGCGATACGGAAACGTCATTCGGGCCATCACGGCGGTCAGTGGGTACAAAGACGGCGAACAAGTGGTCAAGCTGATTGAACGGATCAAGTTTGCCAAACCACGCCGTGGCTAAAGAGTACCCCCTTCGCTGTGATTCTACTGCTGGACAACTACGACTCGTTCGTTCACAACCTGGCAAGGTACTTGCGTCGGCTGGATTGTGACACGCAGGTGGTACGCAGCGACCGTATCGACGCAGAGGGTTGTCGGCGACTTCAGCCGCAGGCGATCGTCGTTTCGCCCGGACCGCGCCGCCCCGAACAAGCGGGTTGTTCTGTCGAGGTCATTCGGCGGCTTTCTTCCGGCATTCCAATCCTGGGCGTCTGTTTGGGACATCAAGCGATCGGTGTCGCCTTCGGTGGCCTGGTCCTCCGGTGCGGACCGATGCACGGCATGGCCAGCGAAATCAACCACGACGGCACGGGCCTCTTTCAAGGTTGTCGGTCGCCGATGCGAGTGGGGCGTTATCATTCGCTGGCAATCGATCCCGATCATCTCCCGGACGAATTGGAGGTCACGGCGCAAAGCGACGATGGCGTGGTGATGGGAGTGCGGCATCGAAGTTTGCCAGTGTTTGGGGTCCAGTTTCATCCCGAATCGGTGTTGACCGAAGATGGGATGATCACGTTGACCAACTTTGTCTCGATCGTTTCCTCGCTACGAGGAACGGCGGCGCTGTGATCCTGGAATCGGTTGTCACTTCGGTCAGCGCAACGGGAATCGTCAACCTTGCCCCGATGGGTCCTCATCTTCAGCAGACGTCGGGGGACGAAATACCACAGTTCACCCTGCGACCTTTCAAAACCTCTCACACTTACGAAAACCTGGTTGCCACCAAGGCGGCGGTCATTCATGTCACCGACGATGTCGAACTGTTCGCCCGCGCGGCGGTCGACGCGATTGGCCAGGAAGAAGTGATGAGTCTGGTGCGGTCGATCACCGACACACCTTGGTGGGTCCTGAAAGATTGTCATCGCTGGTTCGCAGTCTCGATTGAATCGGTCGATAGCGACGGGCCGCGAGCCGACATGCGGTGCCGAGTCGAGCAGACCGGGGTGGTTCGTCCCTTTTTTGGCTTCAACCGAGCCAAGCATGCGGTGATCGAGGCTGCCATCCTGGCCACTCGCACCCATCTGTTGGCTGCCGACGAGATCGACCGGGAAATCGAGCGGCTCGAGCCTCTGATCGACAAAACGGCCGGTCCAGCCGAACATGGTGCTTTCGAGTTCCTGCGAAAGACGATTCATGAACGACACGCCAGCCGAAGTTGAACCGCTTCATTCCGCAGCAAGCTCGGATGCGGGGAGCCGGAGTTTCTCGTTGCGAATTCGCACCGGATCACGGTTGCATTTCGGATTGATCGACACCGCTGCGCCCTTCGGCGGCGTCGGTGTGATGGTGGAACAGCCGGCCACCGAAGTTGTCGTTTGCCCTGATAGCGAATTTCGATGTGACGATCCGTCGGCATCGCGAGTGCGCCAGATCGCTGGTCGTGTTGCTCGCCAGGCGGGACTAGCCAATCTGCCCGCCTGCCGTGTCGAAATTGCCGCCCGACCACCTGCCCACCACGGTTTGGGAAGCGGAACTCAGCTGGCGATGGCCACCGCCGAAGCACTCTGCCGGTTTGTGGGGCACGACGTCGATGCAACCGAATTGGCATGCCACATCGCCGGTCGTGGTGAAAGATCCGCCGTTGGAATCCACGGCTACTTTCAAGGCGGGTTGATCTATGAATCGTCCGAGAACAAAGGCGAGTTGAATTCGATCTGCGAGCGAGTCGAATTACCGGGCTGGTGGTGTGTCGCGATTTTTCGACCTCGGCGGTCGATCCCGTTGGTCGCTGGAGATACCGAACGCGCGCACTTCTCGCAGCTTCCGGCAGCAGACCGGCAACAACGGCGCAAGCTACAGCAGATCCTCAGCGACCAGCTCCTGCCGGCAGCGGCGTCTGGCGACTTCGACCGCTTTGCCGAATCGGTCGGGCGCTTCAATCACAGCAGCGGATTGCTCTTTGAATCGATTCAGGGAGGCCCCTACAACGGCAGCGCCGTTTCGTCGCTCGTCCAAACGCTCCTCGACCGAGGCGCAACCGGAGTCGGACAGAGCAGTTGGGGTCCGGGCGTCTTCACCTGGTTTCGATCCCCCGACGACGCCAAAGATTTCCTACAGCAGCTACCACCCGAACTAGCCGACATCACCCTCGCCACCCCCAAAAACCAAGGCCGCACCCTCACACCCTGCTAACCCGTCTCCCCCTCTCCCTTTCTCCCCCTCTCCCTTTCTCCTCTTCTCCCTCTCTCCTCTTCTCGATTAACCACCACGATCGACCTTGTGCCCGCCAAAGAGGCACAGCTCCAGCCATTTCCAGTAGCAGTCCACATCGTCAAATCCTATTTCTCGCAACCAACTCAGCTGGGATTCCACGTCCAGCAGGATATTGCCTTTGTCTTCCTCTTCGGGGCGAAGCCCCAACGCATCGAGAAACCGTTGATGCAGATTCTCTGTCGGTGACGCGACGTGTTCGAGATTGCAGAAAGTGCCGCCAGAAGTCAGGCGGTCAAATACTTCGCGGTACAAAGTCCGCTTTCGATCGTTCGTGCAATGGTGAATCGCAAAGCTGGAGACGACTGCATCGAACTGTCCAATGTCGGGCAGTGGTTGTTCCAGGTCATGACGCAGGATCTCGACTCGAGAGTCGTCTTGAAATCGCTCGCGCGCCGCTTCGATCATCGTCGGTGAGCTATCCAGGCCGATGCACTCGGCATCCTTGCAATGGAGCAACAGCAATGACAGCAGCCGACCGTCGCCGGTGCCAAGGTCAAGGATTCGTCTCGATCTCGGTGAAATGAAAGAAAGCAGAACGCTTTCCCCCTCCGTCCGATGTGGGATCCTGTCGGCGTCGGCCAGGTAAGCCAATGCGTGTTCGGCGTTTTCGTAGTCGTTGTTGCTCAAACCACCGCTTCGCATGCATCTCAAGTGGTTAACGGAACGAACCCGTGATGTGAAAGACTCACCAGCCTCGCAATTCTAACGCGACGGTGTACGGCGTGGGATGGTAACCATGGAGGCAACGTGAGTTTTACGAACGCCTGTGCTGCCCTGGGTCAGCGATCGTCTCTCATCTTCTCGACCCCGGCGAGCACGGCTGCAAAGCCCGAAGGGCTGACACAATATCTGCTGGGGTCGCCAGGCCCCGGTGTGCAAGCACCGTTCACCAATAGCCACGAAGTGGCGACACAAAAGAATTTGCTGAGTCAACATTGCACCCGCCTCCTTCTTGTATCGCCACTTCGTGGCTTCGATCACAAATTGGTTAAAAACAGGGGCCTGTCGACCCCGGCAGATATTGTGTCAGCCCTTCGGGCTTCTTGGCTGGGCTAAACAAACGACTGCACCTTCGGCGCCGTAAGAAATGAGGTCTGAATGGAGAAAGAAGGACTTGGCACAAGAATCGCAGACGTTCGTCCCGAAAGGAGCGGAGACGTGGACCTATTACATCTGATGACTTCGGTCGCTGTGATCCTGGGACTGACCTTCATCTTGGCCTCACTGTTGGTCGTCGCCAATCGTTGGCTACATGTGCAGGAAGACCATCGAATCGACGCGGTTGAAGCGATGTTGCCTCACACCAATTGTGGTGCATGCGGGTTTCCCGGCTGCCGGGCGTTCGCCGAAGCTCTCGTTTCGGGCCAGGTACCTCCGGCCCGCTGCTCCGTCAGCTCGTCGGCCGAACACGCGCGGATCGCAACGTACCTTGGCGTCGACGCCGGCCAGCAAGAAAAACGAGTCGCCAGATTGGCTTGTGCCGGCGGCAACAATGTCGCCAGGCTTCGCGCTCACTACACGGGAGTTGGCACTTGCGCCGCCGCGGCGCAAGTGGCTGGTGGCGGGAAAGCCTGTTTTTGGGGATGCCTCGGGCTGGGTGACTGTGATCGGGCATGCGGTTTCGATGCGATCACGATGAATCGTCATCAGCTTCCCGAAGTGGACGAAGACCGTTGCACCGCTTGTGGTGATTGCGTCACGGCTTGCCCCAAGGATCTGTTTTCACTTCATCCGGCGAGCCATCGTTTGTGGATCGTCTGTTCTTCGCTTGCCGCGGGCGATTCCATTCTGGACGACTGCGAGGTCGCTTGCACGGCATGCGGCAGGTGCGCCATGGATGCGCCCGCTCAGATCACCATGAAAAGCAACTTGCCGATGATCGATTACTGCCAAGGCCCGTTGACCGATGCGGCGATGCAACGATGCCCGACCGGCGCGATCGTTTGGATGGACAAAGATGCCGGTCCGCAAAAAGGGCATTCCGCCCGAAAAACGATTCGAGAAGGTGTGGTTCACGAGTCACCGACGTGAGTGGATTCTGTGGCTCGGATGAAGAAGCGACGAATTGAACCGACTGGGCACGCACTTTGCTTTAAAACAGATCGTCGGCAATTTCTCCGAAATTGCAACGTAGCCAGGAGCGGAGAACTGGCCGACGGACCCTACCTCCAGCAAAGCGTCATTTGAGGGATCAGGCAACACCCATGACCCATTCAACATCGGAGTTCAGATTTCCTGGCAGTATCACCGCTGTTGACGGAAACACGGCCGTCGCCATGTGTGAACGCGAAGGGAGCGATGCGGCAGGTGCTTATCCGATCACACCGTCGACTCAGATGGGTGAGTATTGGGCCGAAGCCGCAGCCGCCGGCCACCTGAACATTTCCGGCCGCCCGCTGATCTTCATTGAACCGGAAGGGGAGCACGCGGCGGCGGCGGTCACGGCCGGGCTGGCGATGACCGGGCTGCGGGCCAGCAATTTTTCTTCTGGCCAGGGAATCGCCTACATGCACGAGTCGCTTTACGCGGCGGTCGGCAAGCGGTTGACCTATGTGCTGAACATCGGTGCGCGTGCGATGACCAAAGCCACCCTGAACGTTCATGCCGGGCACGATGATTACCACTGCATGGACGACACCGGCTTCTTTCAGATGTTTGCCAAGGATGCACAATCGGTCGCCGATCTGAACCTTATCGCACACCGAACCGCCGAATTGGCACTCACACCGGGCGTTATCGCACAGGATGGGTTCCTGACGACTCACTTGATCGAGTCGATTCGGGTACCGCAACGAGAACTTGTGGAAGAATTCCTCGGTCGCCCCGACGATATCATCGCCACCCCCACCCCTGCTCAGCGGATCATCTATGGCGATTCGCGACGGCGTATCCCCGAATTGTGGGATGTCGACAACCCGATGATGGCCGGGACGGTCCAAAACCAAGACTCTTACATGCAGAGTGTCGCGGCGCAGCGGCCCTACTTTTTTGATCACATCGTTCCGCTGGCCCAACAATCGTTTGACGAATTTCATCGCCTGACCGGAAGGCAGTACCAGCGAGTGATGGCCTATCGCGTCGAGGACGCCGACTATTTGATTCTTGGTCAGGGAAGCATGATTCCGACTGCTGAAGTGGTGGCCGACTACTTGCGAGAAAGCCGCGGTATCAAAGTCGGCGTGGTCAACCTGGTCATGTTTCGACCTTTCCCGACCGACATCATCGGACGGCTGCTGCGAGGCAAGCAGGGAGTCGCCGTCTTGGAAAGACTCGACCAGCCCCTGGCCGTTGACCTGCCGCTGATGCGCGAAGTACGCGCCACGGTCAGCCGCTGCCTGGAAAACGGACGCGACCCGGATCACCCGGCGTTCGCTGATCTGGAAACCTACCGATCGATAACCGACGCACCGCCGCTTTATTCTGGATCGTTCGGAATGGGCAGCCGCGACCTGCAACCCGAAGGAATCGTCGCCGCGGTGGAAAACATGCTTCCCGATGCGCCGCGTCGCAAGTTCTTTTATCTGTCGATCGACTTTTTGCGCGACGATCCGGTCAGTCCCAAGCAACGGATTCATCAAGAGCAAATCGAAGACAGCTATCCGCACATTCGCGATTTGGCAATTCGCGGCAGCGAGAACCCCAATCTGATGCCGGCCGGCAGTGTGACGGTGCGGCTTCATTCAGTCGGTGGTTGGGGCGCGATCACGACTGGCAAGAACCTGGCCATGACGCTGTTCAATTTGCTCGATTACCACATCAAGGCCAATCCCAAATATGGATCGGAAAAGAAAGGGCAACCGACAACCTACTACCTTTCCGCCGCGCCTGAACCGATCCGCGTCAACAGCGAATATTTTTACGTCGACGTGGTGCTTTCGCCCGACCCGAATGTTTTCGAGCACACCAATGCGCTGGCTGGGTTGAAAGACGAAGGCGTATTCATCATTCAAAGCGACAAACCTTCGGCAGCCGAGGTTTGGAGACAAATTCCCGAACCTTACCGTCGCATCATCGTCGATCGGAACATACAGCTCTTCTATCTGGATGCATTCAAGATCGCGCGAGAAGAGGCGAGCGATCCCGACTTGCAATTGCGAATGCAGGGCAACGCGTTTCAAGGAGCGTTCTTCGCTGCCACGCCGGTGGCCAAGAATGCCGGCCTGTCGGACCAGCGGTTGTTGCAGGCGATCCAAGCCCAATTGCAGCACAAGTTTGGCGGCAAAGGGGCTCGGGTGGTCGAAGAAAATGTGTCGGTGGTCAAACGAGGCTTTGACGAAGTCAAACCGGTACCGCATGGCGAAATCGACGTTTCCTCGTCCGGTACCAACGGGCAGCCCAGCGAGCCGGCCTTGCCGGTGATGTTGAAGACGCAGCCGCAGAGCGAAACGCCTCGCAGTGACATTCATCGTTTTTGGGAACAGACCGGCAGCTTCTATGCTCGCGGCATGGGCGGCGAAACAACCGCCGATCCGTTCGTCGGACTGGGTACCGTTCCTGCGGTGACGACGCTGTTTCGAGACATGACCGGAATCCGTTTTCAGCATCCCCAGTGGGTCTCCGAAAATTGCACCGCCTGCGGAAACTGCTACACCGTTTGTCCTGATACCGCGATTCCAGGGCTGGTCAGCGAAGTCACCGACATTTTCGATACCGTGGTTGGCCGAGTTCGCAAGCGGGAACCGGAACTGAAGCAACTTCCCAAGGCGGTGCGGCAAGTTGAACGAAACCTGCGAACGATCTTGTCGGATGCGAGCGAGAACGAGAACGTTCGCGGCATGTTGGACGAGGCGATTACGAACACCATTCGAAGGTCCGATCTGAATGACGACGACAAAGATCGTCTGAAGCATGAACTCGGCCTGTTCCGCGATGAGCTGGGTGATTTTCAGTTCGCTCTTTCACGTCCCTACTTCACACTGATAGAAAAAGAGGCGGCTGGTGAGGGAGGATTGTTGAGCATCACCATCAACCCTTACACCTGCAAAGGTTGCATGGAATGCGTGCAGGTTTGTGACGATGATGCGCTGCGGCCCGTGACGCAGACGAAAGAATCGATTGAATCGCTGCGTCACAACTGGGACTTCTGGCAAGACCTTCCCACCACTCCGGCAAAGTACAGCCGCGTTCAAGACATCGAACAGGGCATCGGTGCGCTCGAAACGATCTTGTTGGACAAGCGGAACTACACTTCGCTAGCCAGCGGCGACGGCGCCTGCCTCGGCTGCGGCGAGAAGAGTATCGTGCATCTGTTTTCCGCCACGGTCGAAGCGTTGATGCAGCCGCGGATCGAACACCACGTTGCGCGGTTGACCGATTTGATCGATCGTCTGCAACAACACATCCAGCAGAAGATCGTTCACGAGATCGATGTCGGTGACCCGGCAACGATTGCCAGGATTGTCGATTCCGACGGCGGCAAAGATTTGACTCTGGCGGGAATCGCCGAAAGTGTCGAACAGCAACAAGGCGGCGAACCGATCGATCGTCGCTGGCTCCGCCATGTGACCGACCTGCTGGCTCAGTTGAAAAGTTTGAAGTGGAAGTATGTCAAGGGAACGACGGGTCGGGGCCGAGCCAGCGCGGGCATTTTGAACGCCACCGGTTGTTCGTCGGTTTGGGGAAGCACCTATCCTTACAACCCTTATCCCTTCCCCTGGGCCAACCACCTGTTTCAGGATGCCGCGTCGATGGCGATGGGCGTTTTCGAAGGGCACATGGCCAAGATGGCCGACGGCTTCAAAGCGATCCGCCTTGCCGAGGCCGAATTGGCTGCGGGGCCAAACGATGCCGAGGAATTGGACCTGACCTACTTCAATTGGCGGCACTTCACCGATGAGGAATGGGAGCTTTGTCCGCCGGTCGTTGCGCTGGGTGGCGACGGCGCCATGTACGACATCGGTTTTCAAAACCTGTCGCGACTGATGATGTCGGGCAAACCGGTTAAAGTGCTGGTGCTGGACACGCAAGTTTATTCCAACACTGGTGGCCAGGCCTGCACGTCTGGATTCATGGGCCAGGTTTCTGACATGGCCCAATTTGGAAAAGCGATTCAGGGCAAAGAAGAGATTCGTAAGGAAATGGCTTTGATCGCCATGGCGCATCGCACCACCTACGTTTTGCAGAGTACGATCGCGCAGCCGAATCATCTGATCGAAGGATTCATCGAAGGATTGAAGACGCGGCGGCCGGCGCTGTTCAATCTGTACACGCCGTGCCAGCCCGAGCATGGGATCGGTGACGACATGAGCGCCAATCAAGCTCGTTTGGCGGTCGAATCACGCGCCTATCCGCTGTTTCGTTACAACCCCGATCACGGTGACACGCTGGAGCAGTGCATCGAATTGGACGGCAATCCGGCGATGGACCAGCCGTGGCCGACCTACACGCTGAACTATGTCGAAAACGGGCGGCAGAAGGCCATGGATCTGCCGATGACGTTTGCCGATTTTGCCGCTACTGAAACTCGTTTTCGCAAGCACTTTCGAGTTGCGCCGCCCGACACTTGGAACGACAAGATGATTCCGCTGGCCGACTTCCTGGAACGGGACGACGAAGAGCGAGAAGATCGTTATCCGTACGTCTGGAGTGTCGATCGCAATCGCCAGCTGATGCGATTGTTGGTCGCCAAACCGATTGTCGATTCGTGCGAAGATCGTCGCGATTACTGGAAGATGTTGCGGTCGCTGGCCGGTGTCGACCAGCAACCTCTTGATCGCGGGAAAATCGAATCCGAAATTCGCCAAGAGATTTCCACACGCATCGCCAGCAAAATCGCGCAGCTTGTCACGGGCGAGGAGCCGGCAACGACGGCCGCCGTGGTCCCGAAAGCTTCCAGCGATTCGCCAGCGGGCGGCAACGGCGCGGCATCTGCCGGTTCGTCCGTGGCGCCCTCGGACGCGGCGAGCGATTTCCTGGCACCGTGGATCGATACGCCGCAGTGCACTTCTTGCGACGAATGCGTTCGGCTGAATCCCAACTTGTTTGTCTACAACGATCAGAAGAAAGCGACCATCAAGGATCCACAGGGTGGCCCCTACAAGGACCTGGTCAAAGCGGCCGAACGATGCACGGCCCAAGTCATTCATCCGGGACTGCCCAAAGATCGAAGTGAAAAAGACATCGACAAGTGGATCGCCCGCGCCAAGAAATACAATCAATGACAGGCGCAGCGATGGCATTTTTTCGCAGCAAGACGTTTGCACACGGTATCCATCCCCCGGAGTCGAAGGATCACACACGCGGGTTGGCGATCCATCAGTTTCCGTTCGCGCCGGTGCTGATCGTTCCGCTGTCGCAACACATCGGAAAACCGGCCGCTGCGATCGTCGCAGAAGGCCAGGAAGTGACGCGCGGCCAATGCATCGCCGAACCGGACGGATTTATGTCGGTGGCGATTCATGCGCCGGCCAGCGGAGTCGTTCGTCGCATCGCCCGCTCGCCGAACATCAACGGCAAGATGGAACCAAGTTTTTTTCTGGAGCCTTTTCCTGGTTCGACTCAAGAGGCGGTATCGGGAACGTCTTGCGACGCCGCCACGGCGGATGCCGGTCAGATCGTTGCCGCGATTCACGCCGCCGGCATCGTCGGTTTGGGCGGCGCTGGATTTCCCACTCACGCCAAGCTTAAGATTCCCGATGACAAGCAAGTCGACACGGTGGTCATCAACGGAGCCGAATGCGAGCCTTACTTGACCACCGACCATCGGGTCATGCTGGAACATGCTGCCGACGTGATGGCGGGAGTTCCCTACCTGCTGGGTGCCACCGGCGCCAGCCGGGCGATCATCGCGGTCGAGGCCAACAAGTTGGACGCGGCTGAAACACTGCGAGCGGCGATTCCCGATGGCCTCCCGGTCACCGTCGAAGTCTTGTCGGTCAAGTATCCGCAAGGCGCCGAAAAAATGTTGATCACCGCGCTGCTGGGCCGCGACATACCTTCTCGCGGTCTGCCGCTGGATGTCGGTGTGATCTGTGTCAACGTGGGGACCACCGCCGAAATCGGCAAGTTGCTGCCCCACGGCATGGGACTTCAAGAGCGAGTGGTCACGGTCGGTGGTTCCGCCGTCAAAAAGAAAGGCAACTATCGAATCCCGATCGGTACCACGCTGCGATTCATCTTGGAGACCGTTGGAGTCGAGGAAGACATTTCGACGGTCGTGATGGGCGGACCGATGATGGGCACCACGGCGTCAAGCCTGGAGATTCCGATCACCAAGGGTTCGACGGGTGTGATCGCGATGACCGAGCGAGAGACAGGAAAGCTTCGCAGTCGAAAACAATTCCCCTGCATCCATTGCGGTCACTGCGTCGATGCCTGTCCGATCTTTTTGAATCCATCCCGTTTGGGGATTCTGGCCGAAAACGGTGACTACCGGGCGATGGCTGACGACTATCACCTGATGGACTGCTTCGAGTGTGGTTGTTGTACCTACGTTTGTCCCGCTCACATTCCATTGGTGCAACAATTCCGTGTCGCCAAGGCGGCTGTCCGCAAAGTAGCAGCAGCGCCATGACACAGTCGTCCAAAACACTATCGATCCAAAGTTCACCCCACATCGCCGCGGCGGCCGGCGTCGACACGATCATGTTGAATGTCGTGCTGGCACTGTTGCCGGTTTGCGTTTACGCGGTGTACGCGTTCGGACTGGCGGCTTTGCTGGTTCTGCTAACCGCGGTCCTTTCGTGTGTGATCACCGAACACCTGTTGTGCCGTTTCCACGACCGCGCGACGACCGTTGGCGACTGGTCGGCCGCGATCACCGGGATGTTGTACGGATTGGTTTTGCCGCCCAGTTTGCCGTTGTGGATGGTGGCTGCTGGGGGTGTGATCGCCATTGGCTTGGGCAAGGCGATGTTTGGCGGACTTGGCTACAACCCGTTCAATCCGGCGCTGGTCGGACGAGCCATCTTGCAAGCGGCGTTTCCGGCGGCGATGACCAGTTGGCCGCAGTCGCCGGCAAATCGTTTTACGACCCTTCCCTCTTCCACGTTGACCTTCCCGCTAACCAAGCCGCATTACGATGGAGTCTCCTCGGCGACTCCGCTGGCCGATTGGAAATTTCAGCAAGTCGCCGCCGATACCAACGACTTGCTGTTGGGATCGGTCCAGGGATCGACGGGTGAAACGTGTGCGCTGTTGATTTTGCTGGGCGGCATCTACCTGGTTGCCCGGCGAATGATGTCTTGGCAGATCCCCGTTGCCATTCTTGGCACCGTTGCCCTTTGCAGCAGCCTGCTTCATGTCATCGATCCCGAAAAATACGCCGGGGCATGGTTCATGTTGTTTTCGGGCGGATTGATGTTGGGCGCGGTCTTCATGGCAACCGACATGGTGGCGTCACCGATCACGCATCGGGGATGTTTCCTTTACGGTGTGTTGATTGGCTTGTTGGTCGTGTTGATTCGCGTTTGGGGCGGAATGCCCGAAGGAGTCATGTACGCGATTTTGATTGCCAACGCCGCATCGCCTCACATCGATCAATGGATTCAGCCGCGGGTCTACGGTGCCGCGGCCGCGGCAAAACTGGCTGCCCAGCGGGAGCAGACGCGATGAACGATCAACCGCAACCTGATCGAACGAACGTGCAAGACCTGCAAGGACCACGCATCTATGCCGTGGTGCTTGGCATCGGCGTCGTCTGCAGCCTGGCGATCGTGTCGGTCCATCAGTGGACTGCGCCGATCATTCAGCGAAACAAGATTGCTTACCGCAGTCGCGCCATTTTGGACGTGTTACCCGGCGCGGTCAGCAGCGCCGCATTTCGACCGGACGATTCTGGACGGTTTGTTCCGGCATCTTCCTCGTCCGATTCCGCTGATCTGTTGTTCGCGGGATTCGACGATCAGCAGCAGCTGGTCGGATTGGCGATTGAAACTCGCGGCATGGGATACCAGGACTACATCAAAGTGATTTATGGCTATTCCTTTGACGCCCAAGCGATCATTGGGATCCGTGTTTTAGAAAGTCGCGAAACGCCTGGCCTGGGTGATCGAATCGAAAAAGACGCCCAGTTTCTCGGCAACTTCCAACGCTTGGACGTTGCTTTGGACGATGGCGAATCGGAGCTTGCCCATCCGATTGAATTTGTCAAACCGGGGCAAAAAACCGATGCCTGGCAAATCGACGGCATCACTGGGGCGACGATTTCCTCTCGCGCGATCGCCGACATGTTACGCGACAGTGCGGCGCAGTGGATGCCCCGTGTTCATTCGCGGCAGAGTGACTTTCAAGCGATTGAGGAAAGTTTGACGGAGTAATCATGGCCGACGTTTTGAATCACGACACGACCGCGACCAGCGATTTTCTGGACGGCGTCTGGAAACGCAATCCGGTCTTTGTGCAGGTGCTGGGTATGTGCCCGGTTCTTGCCGTGACCAATACCGCGATCAATGCGCTGGCGATGGGGTTGGCCACGGCGCTGGTGTTGCTAATGTCCAATATCGCCATTTCGTCGATTCGGCGGATCGTTCCCAAGCAGGCTCGAATCGTCACTTTCATCCTCGTCATTGCAACCTTCGTCACCATCGTCGATTACCTGATACAGGCGATCAGTGTGGAGCTGCACAAATCGCTGGGTGCGTTTATCTCGCTGATCGTCGTGAACTGTCTGATTCTGGGCCGCGCCGAGGCCTTTGCATCGAAAAACGGATGGCGGCGATCGGCCGCCGACGCGCTGTCCATGGGTTCGGGTTTCGTGTTGGCCCTGTTGTGTCTGGGAGCGGTTCGCGAATTGTTGGGCGGTGGCAGCCTGTTCGGTGTCGACTTGCTTGGTGATCGATTTCAGCCGTGGGTGATCATGATGTTGCCGCCGGGAGGATTCTTCACGCTTGCGGCATGGTTATTGCTGTTCAGTTGGGTCAGTCAAAAGCGTGCCAGCGCGAAAACAGGGGAGGTGGCTGAATGAATACAGAACCTTTGTGGTCGATCTTCATTGGCGCCTGTTTGGTCAACAACTTTGTGCTGGCCTACTTCCTGGGGATCTGCCCGTTCCTGGGGGTGTCGGCAAAGCTGCAGACCGGCATTCGCATGGGCGGCGCGGTCACGTTCGTGATGTTGATCGCATCGATGTCCGCTTACGGGATTCAAGCGGTGTTAACGATCGTCGACGCACCTTACTTGAAGCTGATTTCGTTCATCGCGGTGATCGCGTCGACCGTTCAGTTGGTCGAGATGTTTATCAAGAAAATGAGTCCGGCGCTATTTCGCACGCTGGGGATCTTTTTGCCTTTGATCACCACCAACTGTGCGATTTTGGCGGTGGCATTGTTTCAGACCAGCAAGGGTTACGGTTTTGTGCAATCGATCGTCTATGCCCTGGGTGCGGGGGCAGGTTTTACGTTGGCATTGGTTTTGATGGCGGGGCTGCGCGAGAAGTTGGCACTGGCCCAGACACCGGAGATCGTGAAAGGAACGGCGCTGACGTTGATCGTTGCCGGATTGTTGTCCATTTCATTCATGGGGTTTGCGGGATTGTTCAGTTGAAATGTTTGAGATTTTCAAAGCAGTGGTAGGTATTTCCATGATCCTGGGTGGTTGGATTGCCGTGCAAGCCGCTTGGCGGCGGCACGTTGGCGCGGCTCCCTGCCAAGATGCTCTGGCCGGCCGATTGGGTTGCCACGGATGCGGCTGCCAGCTTGGGGATGGACAACAGGAACAACGGGCCGCGGAAACCAGCAACAGCCAATTCAAACAGCTTGATCGGGAGTAACCCATGCAATTACAAGACTACGACATCGCGACGCGTTTCCAGGCCACCGTGCTCAGCAGCGAAAGAATCACCGCAGCGGATGCTGCCGACGAAGTGCGTGAGATTTGGTTTGAAGTCAGCGATCAAGACTTTGAGGCTCACGTGGGCCAGAACATTGGTGTGTTGGCGCCCGGACAAGCGGAAATGGGACAAGAACATCATTTCCGCCTGTACAGCATCGCCGATCTTCCTCATCGCACCTGCGACGGGTTCCAGCGGAACTGCATTTGTGTGCGAAGGTGCCATTACATCGACCGCTATAGCGGCGAAAAATACCAGGGCGTGGCGTCGAACTATCTGTGCGATTTGCGCGAGGGCCAATCGCTCACCGTTACCGGCCCCTACGGCCAGGTGTTCGAGTTGCCGAGAAATCCTCACGCCACGTTGATTCTGATTGGCGCCGGAACGGGGATCGCGCCGTTTCGTGCGTTCGTGAAGCATATCTATTCGCATTCTCCTGAATTTGACGGCCGCATTTGGTTATTTCATGGAGGGCGAACTGGCTTGGAAATGCTCTATCGAAACGATGAAAAGAACGACTTTGCGCTCTACTACGATCGACAGACGTTCGACGCGATCGACGCGCTGAGCGATCGACCGGGCTGGTCCGACGCGATCGATTGGGGCACCGCTTTGCATTCGCGCAGTGAAGAACTCTGCAAGTTGTTGTCCGATCCCAACACTCACGTTTATTTGGCGGGGTTGGAATCGATTCGTGACGAATTGGATAGCGCTTTGGCGGATGTTGCCGGATCGAATCAACGTTGGTTCCACTGGAAGGCCGAGTTGGAGGCGGATGGGCGTTGGACGGAATTGTTGTACTGACGCAGCGACGGATTGAACCATGAATACTGACCGCAACACGACCGAAATGGCCAACAGCCATGAAATCACTTTGCCTGCTGCTGCGGTCCAGCCTGCTGGTGGGAACGATGGAGCTACCACACAGTTGATCGGCCGTCTGGACAACCTTCGCCGTCGGATGGCCGAGGTGGAGCGGGTTTATGCCGATCGTTTGGCCGACGTGACGGAGGAGCATCGGGCGAGTGCCAGAAACTTGTTGCATTACGTTTCCCTGCGGCAGCAAGACCTGAGGAGTTTGCAGCAGGAGTTGGCCAATCGAGGAATGTCGTCCCTGGGCCGCTGCGAAGCGAACGTGCTGGCGACTTTGAACACGGTGATGGAGGTGTTGTGTCGTCTTGCCGGTGTCAGCCAGTCGCCGGCAGCGCAGGCGGCCGAAGTTGACTTTGGCCGCAGTCGCCAATTGCTTGATCGATCGACCGTTGCTCTGTTTGGCCCTCGGCCTCCGCTGGGCGGAGCGCACATCATGGTGACGATGCCCAGTGAAGCGGCCCACGACCGCCAACTGGTCGCCGACCTGGTCGAGCATGGGATGGACTGCATGCGAATCAATTGCGCCCACGACGATCCGGCGGCCTGGAAGCAGATGATCGAAAACCTTCGCTGGGCGTGCGAGGATCAGGATCGGCAGTGCAAGATCATGATGGATCTTGCCGGCCCCAAGCTTCGCACTGGCCCGATTTCACCCGGACCAGCTGTGTTGCGCTGGCGCCCGCGGCGCGATGCGCTGGGCAGAACGATTGCGCCGGCAAGAATCTGGCTTCATGATGGCGGTGGCAGTGACGAATCACCGCTACCGGCCGATGCCGTTTTGCCGGTGACGGCCGATTGGATGTCTCAGTTGCAGGTGGGCGATAAGATCGAACTGACCGACGCGCGGGGACGCCATCGTTGGATTCGGATCGCCGAACTGGGGTCGGGTGGATGTTGGGGCGAGGCCGATCGAACTGCCTACGTGACCGCGGAGATTCCGCTGACCCTTCACCGGCAAGGTAGCAAGCCGAATCGGAACTCCGGACGGATCGGCGTGTTGGCGCCCACCCAGCAGTACCTGGTGCTTCGCCGAGGCGACCGGTTGTTGCTGGGTGATGACTTCAAAGTGGGTTCGCCCGCCGCTCATGACCAGCATGGTCAGGTGATTCGCCCGTCGACCATTGGATGCACCTTGCCGTCGGTCTTCGCCGATTTGAAACGTGGTGATCGAGTGTTGTTTGATGACGGCAAGATCACTGCGCGAGTCGATGAAGTGCATCCGCGGTATGTCGTCCTTGAAATCACCGCCGCCGGCGCGGAGGGGACCAAGCTGCGCAGCGACAAAGGAATCAACCTTCCCGACACCGACTTGCGGCTCGGCGCGCTCACCGAAAAAGACAATGCCGACCTCGCGTTCGTCGTCGCAAACGCCGATGTCGTCGGCTATTCGTTTGTGCGCCGAGCCAGCGACGTACAGCGGTTGCAGAACGAACTTGGCCGGTTGGGACGCGCGGACATGCCAATTGTCTTGAAAATTGAAAATCGCCAGGCGTTCGAACGTTTGCCTTCCTTGCTGTTGGCCGCGATGCACAGTCCGGCAGCCGGTGTGATGATCGCGCGAGGCGACCTGGCGGTGGAACTGGGTTGGGAACGGATGGCGGAGGTGCAAGAGGAGATCTTGTGGATGTGTGAGGCGGCCCATCTTCCCGTTGTCTGGGCGACGCAAGTGCTGGAGAGCCTGGCGAAAACAGGGATTCCCTCACGAGCCGAGATCACGGACGCCGCAATGGGAGTACGGGCCGAATGTGTGATGCTGAATAAAGGCCCACACATTCTGGAAGCAGTACGAGTGCTCAGCGATATCCTTTGCCGTATGCGGGACCATCAAATGAAGAAACGACCGCTACTCCGGCGATTGCATTTGGCGGACGATCTGACGCCAACTTTGGATACCGACTGAGAGCGAGCCTTCGAGTTCCATGGTAGGCCGGCTTGTCTCAAGTCGGCGATCCTGTACTTGCCGACTTGGGGACAAGCCGGCCCACCTTCCGCTGCAACTATTCGTTGTGATCTTCCAGCGCCGGTATGTGCGGATAAAACGACCAGGCAAACAGTAGCACGGCCGAGGCTAGGTAGCCGGCGGCAAACTCCAACACGTTTCTCCGGTTGGCCGCATCCAACACCATGTCACCCCATGTTTCGGGGCCAACGGGCAAGAACAATTGATTTCCCGCCAACGGCGAATGAATGACGCCGAACGATGTGAGCACTGCCGACAACAACAACACTGTCGCGGCCACTTTCAGTTTTCGATCAATCGTGGCCGCCAGGGTCCAAGCCCACAGCAGGCTGGTCAAAATGAAACTGCTGCTGAGCATTCCCAGCGTGGTGAGATCCTTTTGCAGTGAATCCCCCAGCGCTTTCGGATCGATTCCGGCGTCTGAGATGATTCTGCCAGGCAGGTTCATCGCCAGGAAAGCGAGCGCCGGCAAACAGGCCAGCGCCACCGCGGCGTAATGTCGTCGTGGAGTAGCAAGAAAACTTTGCGCCGAGATCTCCAGGCCCACAAACACCAGGATCGGATAAACAACCGGAATCGGAATCAACACTTTCAAAATCGCGAAGTAACCTACCAGGCCGGCCGAACCGATCAGCAGCGCCGTTCCCAGCGTGTAAGCCGCGCGGCCTCCCATCGCTTTGTAGGCGGGATGACCAATGTAAGGAGTGGTTTGAATCACACCGCCTGAAAACCCCGCGATCAACGTGGCGATGCCTTCGACGCCAATGACGGTTCGCGTGTCGTACTTGTCGCCCGCCGCCGCCGCGCTTTCCGTGCAATCGATTCCGCCGACGATTGTTGCGATCGCAAAGGGCATCGCAATCGGCAGGTAGGGAAGAGCCTCGGCAAAGGAATCGAGCCAACCGAATTGCCAGCTCTGCATCCACGCCGTCGGAAACCACTGTACCGCGGTGAACTCAGGAAAGTGATACCCGCTGTCTGGGATCACGCACAACAAGTAATAGACGCTGCCGGCAACAACCAGCGCTCCCAGCGTACCCGGCGTGCGACCCGGTAGCGGGATTCGCGCGATCAACGTGGTCAGCACGATCACCAGCGCCAACATCCCTGGCAACGGATGTCCCAGGATCTCCATCAGCGGCAGAAAACTGATCAGCACCAGCGCGATCGCCGCCAGCGAACCGAGCAATCCGGCTCGCGGCACGATCCGGCGAACCCATTCAGTAAACGGGGCCAGCGCCAGTTTCATCACACCGCTCAGCACGATGCACCAGATACCGATATGCCACGTCCGCATCGCGGCATCCGCATCGCTCAACCCCATCTGCTGTCCCTGAACGAACGACGGACCGAGAACAAAAAGCACGATGCCGAACGTGGAGGGCGTATCCAGGCCAAGCGGCATCGCGGTGACATCATCGCGGCCGGTCTGTCGAGCTAGCCGGAATGCGTAAAAAAAGAACGCCAGGTCGCCGATCAACACACCCAATGCGGTCCCCGGAACCATCGACGACACCGCGAACTCGACCGGAAACTGAAAGCCGAAACTCAACAGGCTGACCATCAACAGCAGCCCGGCAACGTTGTCCAGCATCAATCCGAAAAAGGCGTTGATATCCCCCGATCTGGCCCACCGATAAGACGGGTTTGATCCTTTGGAGTCACTCAAGGTTTTCGCTGTCCCGGTTAGAGGGAGGAATGGAAAGTCACCGTCGGCGATTTCTCCGAAATCGCGTCGCATAGCCAGGAACGGAGACCTGGCCGACAGTCTTTCTCCGAAATCGCATCGCGTAGCCCGGATTATTCACGACTGTCGTAGGCCGTAGCAAGCAAACCCTTACCGTGCCGGAACTTCGGTCGCCTGCAGGAAGTTTTCTCGTCGCGCACACTGCGCGCAAACGCGAGCCGGTTTGCGCAGCTACGGCATAGTTTTGCGACCTCCGGTCCGGCCTACACGAATAATCCGGGACAGCCAACAGCGGAGACCTGGCCGACTGACCGGCAACGGTTTTAGTTTGCCGGAACACGGCGAGCCAGATAGCCCTGTCAGGGGGTTGCTGGCGGATCCTAGGAATCTTGTGAAGAACCGACAAATCCGTTTTGACGCGCCGCGAAATTCGGAGATACTAGGAGACGGTCGAAAGAGAGCCTGCCAACGGTTTCCATTTTTCCTTTCCGGAGGCAATGTCGGCAATCAATCGGCCACTGACGAGCGGATTCATTTTTGTTATTGATCATTCCGCTTCTCTCTCCACTCTTTTTTACACGGGGATTCCAATGGATACCCAAGCCCGAGCTCCAGCTGACGCCGGTGACGTGACGACCAAGTCGCCGACGGAATGCGACGTTTCTGACGAGAGTTTGATCACTCAGTATCGCAGCAGTGGCGATCGTCAGTTGTACGAAACGTTGATGCGCCGTTACGAGCGCGAGATTTACAGCTACCTGCGTCGTTACATCGGTAACGCGGAAATGGCCGAAGACGCCTTTCAGGGTACGTTTTTGCAGGTGCATTTGAAGTGCCACCAATTTGATCCGACACGGCGATTTCGGCCGTGGCTTTACGCGATTGCGACCAATCAGGCGATCGACGTCCAACGCCGCAACAAACGCCATCGGATGGTCAGCCTGGACCGATCGGGTTCTGGTGAAAAAGACAATCGGACTGGCAGTTGGTCAGAAAAGCTGGTGGGGGATTCCCCTGACCCATTGCGATCGGCCTCCGATCAGGAAAACAGTCACTGGGTGCACAGCTCCGTCGATTCACTGGGAGAACCGATGCAGCAGGTCATTCAGATGGTTTACTACCAGGGATTGAAGTATCGCGAGGCTGCGGATGCTTTGGGAATCCCGGTGGGGACGGTCAAGAGTCGGCTTCACGCGGCGGTCCAGCGATTGGGACTGCTGTGGGACGAAACTCACCAGTAGCGGCATCCTGGCCGCAAGTTTCAGGAACCACGCGTCCGGCGATTCCGGCGCGTCCGGCGCCCGGACGGCAAAGTTTTTGAACCCTTTCGTCGTTGGGCGCGTAGAAACGGCTGGCGGCTGATCGCAGCGAGACGTCCTCGGCTGCGACATTCATACGCTTTGTGTTTTGTCGGTTCATGCACGAAGATCTTCTAGGCTATCTGCTAGGCGCCCTGGAGCCACACGAAATGGATCGTGTTGCGCAGTGGTTACGTGAGGATCCGGCGGCTCGTCAGGAGCTGGCTAAGATCGAACGATCTCTCAAACCGCTGGAGGAGCACTACCAGCCGACCGAAGGTCCCCCGCCCGACCTGGTGGATCGGACGTTGGCCGCCCTGCCCCCGCTGCCTCCCCCACCCGCGGCCAATCCGGCGGCTGCCCTCGTTCCCATGCAAGGCGGTGTTGACGCACCCAAGAATTCGCCAGTGACATGGATCGATTGGGCAAGCGGAGCGCTGGCGGCAGCGGTGTTGCTGGGCTTGCTGCTGCCGTCGCTTGCCGAGGGACGAATGGAAGCGCGAAAGACGGCCTGTGAAGACAACCTGCGACAACTTGGCACCAACATCACTCAGTTCGTAAGCCGCGACGAGCAGAACCGGTTGCCCGCGGTGGCCGAAAGAGGCCCCGAAGCGTTCGCCGGTGTCTACGCGGTGAGGTTGTTGGAGGCGGGCTTGTTGGACGATGCGATGATTCGTTGGTGCCCGTCGGTCGACCAACCCGGTGGAGACGAAAGGGAGTTGGTGTCGATCCAACAATTGCACAGTGCTTCGGTCGATCGACTGCGCAAGTTGCAGCAGTTTGTCGGCGGACATTACGCCTACACCTTAGGTGTGATCGAACAAAACCATTTCACGCCACCGCGATTCGAGTCACGTTCTTCCTTTGCAGTGATGTCCGATGCACCGATGATCGGTATGGGAGTGGGCAAGATACGTGCGGAGCGAATTGGTCACGGCGGATACGGCATCAACGTCTTGTACGAAGATGGCCGCGTCCAATTCATTACTCTTTCGTCGTTGGAATCGATGCCCGACCACCCGCTGCTGAATCATCGTGGCCGAGTCGAAGCGGGGGTCAACAGCGACGACGCCGCCCTCGCCCCCAGCTGGCGCCCGCCCTTTCTGAATGTCCGCCAGCGGTAATCAAATTGCGCTGCCGCTCTGGAGAATCGTAGCGCGGCGGTCGTGCTATTTGGAAGTTTTTTCGTCGCTTGCGCTGCGCGCAAGTGCGAACCAGATGTTACGCTGATTGTACCCCCCCGTCCCGTTCGACATCTTTTTTCCAACAGTACCCAAAAGAGGACTGCTGATGTCACTGAGAATGTTTGTCTTATCGATGGTGGTCGGAATCGTGTTGCAGCTGCATTCAAGTTCTGCGCGCGGGCAGTTTCCAGCGATTAGCGATGAGCAGCGTCGAGAGATGCAGAAGGTCGGCGCGATGATGGCGGAACTTCGTCGTCTGACGACCGATTCCAAGCTGGCGAAGGAAGTGGGGCTTACCGCCGATCAGCGAAGGCAAATTCAGATCGCTTCGCAAAAATCGATGGACGCGATGATGAAAATGCGCCAGTCAAACGAGGGAGGGAAGTTTGACCCAGAGCAGTACAAAAAGCTGGCAGAGGACATGATGCTGGAAGCCGAGGAGATTCTTACTCCCAAGCAAACCAAAAAACTGTCCGAGTTGGCAAAGGAGAGGGAAAAGAAGCAACAAGCCAATATTCCCACACAAGAACAGATGCAGGAGATGCAAAAGCTGAGTTTAATGATGGGGGAGCTTCAGCGGTTGTCGTATAACGCTGAGTTGGCGGAGGAACTGGGCCTGACCGCGGAACAAAGAATACAGCTTCGGGAGGCGTCGCAAAAGTTCTTTCAGGCGATGCGGGAAAGTTCAAAGACGAATGAGGGGCAGTCGTTCGATATGAATAGTTATAGCCAAATGATGGGAGACTTGATGATCGAAGCGCAGGAGATCCTCACACCCGAACAAGCAGAGAAACTCGCTCGAACCGCAAAACTGAAACGGCTGAAGCAACAATTTGGCGACGAGTTTGCAATGATCATTGGGCTTGCCGAAGATTTTGATTTGGATCCGAAAGAGACCCAGGAACTCCGCGAAGAAATCAAAGAGGCGCGAGAAGACTACTACAAGAAGCTCGCCGAGTTGAAGGAGCAGACGCTGGAACGCATCATTGGCGAGTTGCCAAGAAAACACCGCGAAGAAGCTCGGGAAGCAGTCAGCGGTTTTTTCAAGGATGACGACCCCAGGAAAAAAGGAAATCCCTTTGGAGGAGGCGTCATCCGGATCGGCGGGTGATTGCGAAGGTGACCAACCACTATCGCTTTTTGATCATCTTGCTGATCGCTTTGAATTCAGGATGATCGGCTGTCGAAAGCCATTCGAACAGGACTGATTCGACCGTGATGATGGTCGCTCCGGCGTCTCGCATTCGGTCGATGGCCGTTTCATGGTCTCGGCCGTGGCGGGCCGCGACGGCTTCGGCAACGACATAGGGGCGTTGGCCTTCGGCGATCAAATCAAGCACCGTTTGCAATACGCAAACGTGGGTTTCTACGCCGGTGACAACGATTTGGTCGCGGCCGCCATCTGCCCAGTCATCGAGGGCACGGCGGCAGACGGCGGCTGAAAAGTCGAGTTTCTCTTCGGGTTCCGGATAGAGCTTGGCCAATGGTCGTTCCAGCCCGCCGAGGCCCTTGGGATATTGAACCGTTGCCGCGCGGGGAATGTTCAATAAATCGGCCGCTTCGGACAGCCGCTGGATCTGGCGGATGACGTTGTCGGCCGAGGGAATGGCGGGCAGCAATTTTTCCTGGACATCGATCACCAACAACCCGCATCGGGCAGCGTCAAGTCGGTCGGGTGAACGGACGTGCGGCACAGTTACTTGTCGTTGCCGGAGGATTTTTTATTGCTGTTGCTGCCGCTGTCGGTGGAAGCGGTCTTGCTTTCGGACTTGGCCGACGAGCCGGTCGATTTGGAATCGCTGGAGTCGGAAGAACTCGACTCGCTGCTGGCTTTCTTGTCGGCATCGGCCGCCTTCTTGTAGCCTTCGCTGCGATAATCGGTTTGGTAGAAACCGCTGCCTTTGAAAACGATCGCTGCGCCGGTACCGAATTGCCTTTTCAGCTTGTTCTTGCCGCATTCGGGGCACTTCTTTTTGACCGGATCGTTGATCCCTTGAAAGATCTCCAGGGCGTGACCGCAGCCGTCACATTCGTAGTCGTAAGTCGGCATCGTTGGGTTTCTCTTCTCTCAGGAGACTCTAGGCGGGTTCCTCGGCCGGTCCGCTGCTGACAACCACCTGGCTGGGGCGGACCACGCGCTCGTGCATTTGGAATCCGGTCGTCGCCACATGCGAAACCGTTCCCTCGGCAAAATCGTTGCTGGGCATTTGCGAAATCGCTTCATGGAAATTGGGATCGAACAACTCCCCTTCGGCCGGTATTTCGCGAACGCCGTATTTCGCCAACGTGTCATCGAGCTGTTTAGCGACCATCGCCACGCCTTCTTCAAGGGCGGCTGAATCGTCGGAGGCTTGCGAGGCCTGCAGGGCGCGATCGAGGTTGTCGCGGACTTCCAGCAAGTCGGCCACCAACGGCATGGCGGCATACTTGAGTTTGTCTTCGTAGTCTCGGCGCATCCGTTTGCGAAAATTTTCCGCTTCGGCCTGGGCCAGCAGCACTCGCTTGTCAGCCAGATCGGCCGTTTCGCGCAGCCGCTCCATCTCCTCGTCGCGAGTTTCCACCCGGGGTTGGTCGTCGACCGGATCGGACGGTTCCGATTCGTTCGCCCCGGCCATCTCCTCCGGCTGGTATTCGTCTTCTTGTTCTTCCGGCTTGATGTCTTCGCTCATCAATTCACTCACAATTCCTGAGGCTGCGTGTCAGCGTCAAAGAACGTCCTTAGTTTTTCCAAGAATGATTTCCGATGTGGCAAAACCGATTCATTATCCAGTTCGGCAAGTTCACGTAACAACCGTTCCTGTTCGGCGCTGACTTTCTTGGGCACTTCGATGAAGACTTGCACCAGCAAGTCGCCCGGCCGGCCGCCGCGCGGATCGGCGATCCCCATTCCCTTGACCGTAAAGACCTCGCCGTTTTGTGTACCGGCATCGATTCGCAAGTCGTGCCGGCCTTCCAACGTGGGGACTTCGATATCGGCTCCCAGTGCGGCCTGCGAATAAGAGATCGGTAGCTGCAACACTAAATGCTTGCCGTCTCTTTTGAACAGCTCGTGTGGTCGAACGGTGATGAAGCAGTAGCAATCGCCCACAGGTCCGCCGTCGGGGCTTGCTTCGCCTTCGCCTGGAACTCGTACTCGCATGCCGTCATCGACGCCGGCGGGAATCGACACCGACAAATTGGCTCGTTTGTTTTGCAGCCCCGAACCTCGGCAATCGACACACGGCTGGCTGATTTGTTGTCCGGTTCCCGAACAGTTGGGGCAAGCTGTTTGGACTCGCAAGATGCCGGCCGACTGTATGACTTGGCCGCGGCCGCCACAGGTGTTGCAGGTGGTCGGTTTACTGCCGGG
This sequence comes from Rubripirellula sp., assembly GCA_965222745.1. Classification (GTDB taxonomy): domain Bacteria; phylum Planctomycetota; class Planctomycetia; order Pirellulales; family Pirellulaceae; genus CBDCUW01. Next base: position 1,458,307 of record CBDCUW010000005.1, on the reverse strand, counting down.
CGCGGCACCGTTTCCGTCGCAGGTTTCGCAGCGGACTCGGCGGCGGAACGAAATGTCTTTTTCGACTCCTCGCGCCGCCTCTTCCAACGTCAGGTTGACGTCGCAGCGAATGTCCGCGCCGCGTCTTGCGCGGCGGCGACGGCCGCCACCGCCGCGGCCACCAAATAAGTCGCCGAACATGCTGCCGCCGCCAAACAGGTCTCCGAACGCTTCGAAGATATCTTCGACATCGTTGAACTGATGGACTCCGTCGACGCCGGCGTGGCCATGGCGGTCGTAGCGGTCGCGTTTCTCCGGATCGCTCAAGACCTCGTAGGCCTCGGTCGCCTCCTTGAACTTTTCGACCGCGTTTTCGTCGTCGCGATTGCTGTCGGGATGATACTTAATCGCCAGCTTACGATAGGCACGATCAATCTCTGCCTTGCCCGCCGTGCGTTCGACGCTGAGCACTTCGTAGTAGCAGGTTTTCTCGGCCATAGTCGTTGCCTTGTTTTGACGCTGGTTGCGTCGGCAGCCTCGCTGCAGCCTGCCGTCACACCCGCCTTGTCGTCACATCCATCTTGCCCCTGGCGGACCACCGGGCGGTTTGCGTTAACATTCAAAACGGGTCGCGCGCCGGCGGGCGAGCGACCCGTTGGATTCGTCCAACCGTCAAAGCGTTGACGAAGTCTTGGTTACGAAACGACTCCTTCGACCGGTTGTTTGTCCTTATCTTCCGATTCAAAGTTGGTCACCAAGGCTTCGGTCGTCAATAGCAATCCGGCGATGCTGCCGGCGTTGGCCAGTGCGGTGCGGACCACCTTGACCGGATCGATGACGCCCGCTTTGAGCATGTCGCCGTACTGGCCGGTGTTGGCGTTGTAGCCGATGTTGACACCTTTGCGGCCGACTTCGTCGACCACCACGCTGCCGTCGATGCCGCCGTTGTCGGCGATCTGTCGCATCGGAGAGTCCAGGGCGCCCAGGACGATATCGACACCGATTTTCTCGTCACCCTTGGCCTTCTTCTTCGATTCTTCGACCGCTTCGCGGCAGCGAATCAAAGCGACACCGCCGCCGGGAAGAATACCTTCTTCGATGGCCGCGCGGGTGGCGTGCAGGGCGTCTTCCAAGCGGGCTTTGGTTTGCTTCATTTCCGCTTCGGTTTCGGCACCGACACTGATCACCGCGACACCGCCAGCCAGTTTGGCCAGCCGTTCTTGGAACTTTTCCTTGTCGTAATCGCTGTCGGTCTGATCGATTTGAGCACGAATCTGAGCGACGCGTTTGTCGATGTCGGCTCGTTTGCCGCTGCCTTCGACGATCGTCGTGTTGCTCTTGTCGACCGTCACTTTCTTGGCGCGGCCCAGTTGTTCCAACGTGACATTTTCCAGTTGGATGCCCAGGTCTTCGCTGATCAGCGTGCCGCCGGTCAGCGTGGCAATGTCGCCCAGCATCGCTTTGCGGCGATCGCCGAAACCGGGTGCCTTGACGGCGGTCACGTTCAACGTGCCGCGAAGCTTGTTGACGACCAACAGCGTCAGTGCCTCGGCATCGACGTCTTCGGCGATGATCAACAGCGGCTGGCCGGTTTGAGCCGTCTTTTCCAACAGCGGCACCAGGTCGCGGATGTTGCTGATCTTCTTTTCGTACAGCAGCACCAGCGCGTTTTCCAGGTTCGCCTCCATCGTTCCCGGATCGGTGATGAAGTAAGGCGAAATGTAGCCCTTGTCAAACTGCATGCCGTCGACGTAGCTGACTTCGGTACCGCGCGACTTGCCTTCTTCGACCGTGATCACGCCGTCCTTGCCGACTCGTTCCAGGGCGTCGGCAAGCAGGTTGCCGATCGCGTCGTCGTTGTTGGCCGAAATGGCGCCGACATGCGCGACCTGCTGCTTGTCTTTGACCGGCCGTCCCATTTCGATCAGCTTCTCTGACGCGGCGGCGACGGCTTTGTCGATTCCGCGACGGATCGCGGCCGGGTTGCTGCCGGCAACGATGTTGCGAAGTCCTTCCTTGAAGATGGCTCGCGCCAACACCGTTGCGGTGGTGGTGCCGTCGCCGGCAAGGTCGCTGGTTTTCTGCGCGACTTCGATGACCAGCTTGGCGCCCATATTCTCGAACCGGTCTTCCAGTTCGATTTCCTTGGCCACGGTCACGCCATCTTTGGTGACGGTCGGACCGCCGAACGATTTGTCGATGATCACGTTGCGGCCGGTCGGCCCCATCGTTACCGCGACCGCGTTGGCCAGTTTGTCAACTCCCGACATCATGCGCGATCTGGCATGGTCGTCAAAAAGCAGTTGTTTTGCCACGAGTGGTTTCCTCTATCAAAAATGTTTGTTCGTTGGTTCAGAGAGCCGGTTCATTCGGCCAGCGAAGAAGACGGTTACAGCACTTTGGCCAAAATGTCGCTTTCACGAAGGATTTTCATTTCCTGGCCGCCGACTTCGATGTCGCTTCCGCCGTACTTTCCGTAGATCACGGTGTCACCGACCGATACGCTCAGTTCGCCACGATTGCCACTGTCCAGCAGACGTCCCGGACCGACGGCAACCACCGTTCCACGCTGCGGTTTTTCCTGAGCCGAATCGGGAAGCACGATACCGCCGGCGGTGGTCGATTCGGCTTCGGAGGGTTGAACGACCACGCGATCATCAAGAGGACGCAAATTTACTTTTGCCATGGTTTTGGTTTCTTGGATGTGAGGTTTGGATTGGTTTTGTTTTTGATTGGTTGGGTTGGCCGCGGAGCGGCCGGTGGGATGCTCCCACGCGGAGCGTGGGAGCAAAGGTTGGGGGTTGGAAGCAAGCGGCTTACATCATGCCGGGCATTCCGCCCATGCCACCCATGCCAGGCATGCCGCCCATGCCACCCATTCCTCCCATGCCGTGGTCATGGTGGTGATCGCCGCCGTCTTCTTCCTCTTCGGTCGGGATCTCGGTGACCAGTGACTCGGTGGTCAACAGCAGCGACGCGACGCTTGCGGCGTTGGTCAACGAAGCTCGTACCACTTTCGCCGGATCGACGATTCCCGCTTGGACCAGGTCACAATACTTCTCGGCGTTGGCGTCGTATCCTTCGGTCTTGCCTTTCATTTGCGAGACGCGGTTGACCACGACTGCACCGTCAAGGCCGGCGTTGTTGGCGATTTCGCGAAGGGGTTGATCGAGCACGTTCTTGATGATTCGCACTCCCAGCTGCTCGTCGCCTTCGATGGTCTTTTCGAGCTTTTCGACTGCGGCGCGACATCGCAGCAGCGCCGTTCCGCCACCGGGGACGATGCCCTCTTCCAAAGCGGCCTGGGTTGCCGAACGGGCGTCGTCGATCAACGCCTTGCGTTCTTTCATTTCCGTTTCGGTTGCCGCACCGACATTGATCTGAGCGACTCCGCCGGCGAGCTTGGCCAATCGTTCTTGCAGCTTCTCGCAGTCGTAGTCGCTGTCGGTCTGATCGATCTCGCGACGAATCTGCTCGACACGGGCCTCGATGTCGGCCTTCTTGCCAGCGCCGCCCACGATCGTGGTCGCTTCACTGGTGATGCGAATCTTTTTGGCGCGACCGAGGTCGGTGAGCTTGACGCTTTCCAGATCGATGCCCAAGTCCTTGAAGATCGCCTTTCCGCCGGTCAGCACCGCGATGTCGCCGAGGATCGCTTTGCGGCGATCGCCAAAACCGGGCGCCTTCACCGCACAAGCCGACAGGATGGCTCGCATCTTGTTGACGACCAACGTTGCCAGTGCTTCGCCTTCGGTATCTTCGGCGATCACCAGCAGCGGTTTCTTGGCTTTGCTGACCGCTTCCAGCAGCGGAATCATTTTCTTGTTGTTGCTGATTTTTTCTTCGAACAACAACACGTAGCAATCTTCCAATTCGACACTGACGTCATCCTGGTTGGTGACGAAGTGGGGCGAAAGGAATCCGCGATCAAACTGCATCCCTTCGACCACGTCGACGGTCGTTTCGTTCGATCGGCCTTCTTCGACAGTGATCACGCCGTTCTTGCCCACCTTCGTAAAGGCGTTGGCCAGCACGTCGCCGATTTCGGGATCGTTGTTGCCGGCGATCGTCGCCACCTGCTTGATGTCGCTCTTGCTTTTCTCGTTGATCGGATTGGAAAGTTTTCCGATCTGAGTGACAGCAGCCTCCACGGCTTTGGAAATGCCTCGCGAGAGTGCCATCGGATCGGCGCCGGTGGCGACCATCTTCAGGCCTTCTCGGAAGATCGACTCGCTCAGCACGGTTGCGGTGGTGGTCCCGTCACCGGCGACGTCGTTGGTCTTGCTGGCGGCTTCTTTGACCAGCTGGGCCCCCAGATTCTCGAACGGGTCATCCAGTTCGATATCCTCGGCGACGGTCACCCCGTCCTTGGTCACTTTGGGAGATCCCCAACCTTTATCCAGAACGGCGTTTCTGCCTCGCGGGCCGAGGGTGCTTCGGACGGCTCGCGCCAGTTTGCTGACGCCGGCCAACAACGGACCGCGTGCGTCGTCGTCGAAAACGATTTGCTTTGCCACGACGTATTCTCTCCTGTGGTTCGTCAAAATGATTCCCCAGTCCCGGTGAATTCAGTGGAACTGGGGAGAAGGTGTGATATGGATCAAAGGCGGTCCCGGGGCCGTTCACAGCAGTGGTTGCCCGAACGATCCCGATTCCGACACATGGGCAGTGGAAACAGTCGATCTGCACCGGTGGCAGAAGCCATCGACGCCCAGCCCTTGGAGCAACCGCTGTGCCGTAACTTTCAAATTGGGTTGCAAGTCACTACAGGCAAAACACTTAGCGACGCTCAGGCAGGTACGGGCGGAGCCTGACGAGAAGTTCCCATGCCACCTTGGCAGAAGCCCGCCCAGTTGACGTTTGTTTACCAGGAATCTTTCCACCTACCCCACTCGCGCTTCTCCCCTCCTCCCAATCGTGCTCGTGCTCAGCGAAGCGGTGCTCGTGCTCGACTGTTCCACCTGCGAGTGCGAGCCAAGGCGATTTCGTAGCACGACCGTCTCGGTCGTGACGGACGGCGGGGACCGCCGTGCTACGATGGAAAATCAAATTTGATGGATGGCACCAAATCGATGAAATCGATGCCGCACCAAATCGATGCCAAATCGAAGAAATCGAAGAGTCCCGCACCGAAGGTGCAGTCGTTTGCTTAGCCCAGGGCGGGGTTTTGCGAGTCTTGCGAGCAATACCGCTGCCCTGGGACCGTCTGCGCGAGGCAACTCGGTTCCCGCTCCCAGCGAGCATGGTGGCAAAGCCGCCATGCTCGCTGGGAGCGGGAAGGTGAGAAACGGCTGACCCAGGGCAGCGTCAACGTTCGTAAAACTCACGTTGCCTCGCCCTGGGCTAAACAAAGTGCTGGACCTTTGGCCCAAAGAACCAACCCTGGTCGTTTCACCACCATTTCATCGTGCTCGACCAGCGAGTACGAGTACCGGCCTGCGGCCTGAGTACGAGCACCGCTTTGCTGAGCACGAGCACGAACAAGAATACAAAGCCAAAACCGTCTTTTGATAGCGATCGAAACACTTCCCATGTGTCGAGTGGAGTGCTGCTACAACCGGCAGGAGCGGTATTGCCGCTACTCGGTTGGCCGAAAAGCTTCGCAACCGGGTCAACTTGGCTAATGAAATGTTGACCCAATGCCACCCGAGGCGTCCACTTGCAACGGACTCCGGTTCCGGTCGGCGCTCGTGGAGTTGGGCGCTGGATACCCGACCATCCTCCTGTACGGGAAATCGTGGCGTGTTCACACGACGTTTGCTGTTTGTTTTGATCGCGGTCTCGGCCAGCTTGCAGTGGGCCGAAACTTCGTCCGCTTGTTGGCTGAGCCGATTGTTTGGCCGCGGCGATGCGTATGCCGTCCACTATCCGCCGGCTGCCGCGGTTCCTTACGCCGCCGGTTACCCTTACGCGGCGGGATATCCTTATGCCGCCGGTTACCGAGGTGTTCCGTTGGTTTCGCCGCGCGTCAATGCCGCCTACCAGGTGCAGCGGCCTGCCTATGTGATCAACAATCCGTCGGTCTACACCGGTTTGCCGGTGATCGCCGGCAGCCAGGTGACCGCGGCGCGTCCGATCCTATCGGCTCCGGCGGCGCAAACGGTTTACAGTGTTCCCGTTCCGGCAACTTCCGCTGCACCGGTGCCGATCGCATCGACACTGCGTGGCGCGGCGCCGGTCGTTTCGTCGTTGCCTCTGTCGGGAACTTACCAGGCGGCCTACCCGTCCACTTCACCGCGACTCTCGGTGACCGCCATCCCGCCCGTGGGAACTCCGCCCAGCGCATTGCCGGCCACCAACGTGCCGCCGCTGTTTGCGGCCCCCGTGCAACCTGCTCCGCGACCTCGAAGCGGGCTGGCCCGGTTCTTTGGATCGATTTTGGGAACCAACTATCGCAGCAGCTACTACCGCGCTCCGATCACCTACTATCGCCCGGTCACTTCGGTCGATCCGATCACCGGCACGACGGTGACCGTGCAACAACCTTGCACCTCCTACGTACAACAGTTGCAGCGAACGCCTTACGTTGGCATCCAATCGGCGCAGCCATCCGTCGTGCCTGGTTGCACCACAACGACCATTGCTCCAGCGATGCCGTCGCACTACGCGGCTCCCGGCACGATTGGCCAAGTGGGCGGAGCGGCGGCTCCTGCGGCTGGTTCGGTGACACCGATTCCTTCGACCGCTCCCGGTTACTACGGGTCACCGGCACCCAACACCGCGCCGCTTACCGGAGCTCCGCCTGCCAGCGGCGACTATGCCCCGCTCGATCGCCCCCAATTGCCGGTGCCGCCCGTTTCCTCGCCGCCTGGCAACACCACGATTCCCGAACAATCACCGCCGCCGGAACCGACGCCCGATCCTCAGCCGTCGGGTTCCTACTGGGACATGAAAGACGCGGCCGATTCCACCGCACGAGCACTGCCGCGCGAAACCGCGCGACAATCGCTATCTGATCCCGCCAGCATCACGGCGCCGCAGTTCACCGGGCTCTCACCGATCAAGGCGCCCGACGGATACCGGTCGCCCTTCGAGCAAAAAACCGTCGCACCGCGTCCGGCCGTATCGCCTCCCCGCGATGTCCTGCAAGCACCGCCGCTGTTGAAGCGAAACACGGCGCCACGAGAAGCCAACCAATGGAATCGTCCTTCGATCGATGACGATTCCAACGTGACCAGCGTCTCCTCGCCGGTCACCGTGCCCGTGCGCGACGCGTCACTCAAACACAATCGCACGATTCGCACTTCGTCGCCGCCGGTTCGGACCAGCACCGGCTGGGTCCCGATCGATTGACAGGGCAAGGCGGGCGAATGCCATTAAAAACACTCTCCCTCTGGGCCCTCTGGGAGAGTCGGGCGAGTCGGGCTCTCAAGCCCGGAGAGGGTTCGCGCACAGCGCCCTTCCCGGCCGCTACCGCGTCCGACCCTCCCGGAGGGCCCGGAGGGAGGGTGATGTTCTACCTTGAAAAACACTACCTTAGTTGTCACTGGAAGGGAATCACATCGCTCAGGCCGATCGCATTTTTGCAGGCTGCCTGCGGCTACGACACCAATCGGCAGTGTTGCAGGATTTCGTCGGCGGTTGCTCGGTAGCCGACGTAGAAGGGGCCGAACTCGGCGTACTTGGCACTGGCTTGATCGAAACGCATTTTGTAAACGATCTCTTTCAAGTATTCCGGGTTTCTGCCCCACAGCGTCACCATCCATTCCCAATCGTCCAGGCCGACGCCGACGGAAATCAACTGGCTGACTCGACCGGCAAAGGCGATGCCGCTTTGGGCATGTTCGGCCATCATCGAGTTGCGGCGGCTGAAGGGTTCAGAGAACCAATTGGCACCGACCACGCGGCTTTTGTTCATCGGATAAAAACAGGCGGCGGGCCATTCGGGGATCTCCGGCCGCAGTCGCTGCTGGTTCATCATCGGCAAACGACGTTCGTAAGCAGTCACCTTGGCGGCCAGTTCCTCCGAATCGGGGTCGGCGCCGCCGGCGATCAGCCGATCACGAAATTGCTCGATCGACGGCACATACTCGCTCACTTCGCTCAGTGAAACAAAAGACCATTCCGGTTGGATGTGCTTTCCCAGTCCGGGCGCCATGATTTGCTGGTGAATCGAATCGACTTTGCCCGGATCGGGATCCATCACCAACACGCCAAAATCGGCACGATGTCCACTGATCCAATAGGCGGCAAGCCGTTCGGGCACGTCGTCGGAATCGGTCGCCAGGGCGGCGCGAAGCTGATCGCAACAGCCGTCGCTGAGCACGCCGTCGATCGAATCACGCCGAAAGCGATAAAAGAAGTGACCGCAGTGCCAACCGCGCTCGGGAATCACCGAAGGTTCAGGAAGCGACTGGGCGTGCGGGGCGGGAGGACGAGAGTTCATCGGTGTGTGTCTCGGTCGGATGGCAAAGGGAGAGGTTTTTGACCATCCTACAACAGTCGGCCCGTTCTCCGAACTGGCTACGTGCGAAGCGATTTTGGAAAAATCGCCGACAGTCGGCCTGTTCTCCGAACTGGCTACGTGCGAAGCGATTTCGGAGAAATCGCCGACAGTCGGCCTGTTCTCCGAACTGGCTACGTGCGAAGCGATTTTGGAAAAATCGCCGACAGTCAGTTCTCCGAACTGGTTATGTGCGACGCGATTTTGGAGAAATCGCCGACAGCCCTTTCTCCGAACTGGCTAGGTGCCAAAAATCGCCGACGTTGTTAGTGGCGGCGCCATTCGGTGTAGCGGTCGCGGTATCCGTAGTGACGGCTCCAGTGCCGGCGACCGCTGGCTCCGAAATAGCCGTAGGAATAGGGCGTCTTCCAGGTTTCGCGTTGGTTGGCCAGGGGAAGCTTGGCCGGAGCCGGCTGAATCCGCTGCTGGATCGAAAGATGAGGCGGATGCTTTTGAAGGTATTTTTCGTGGTGACGGGCGGCGGCGGAGGTCGCGGCCCGCGGACCAGGAGCGCGAAGAATCTGGTGTTGATGATGGGAGGCGGTCGCAGGGGCTACCGACTGCGGGATTCCGTCCCACTCGACATGTTGGACCTGCCGGACCGGTGCCGGCCAGCCCGCGGGGACGTTCGATGTTTCGCCCATCGCCGACGTCGAACCCAGGATCAGCAGTGCGGCGATTTGCATGACGTATCGAGGCATCGATTCTGTTCCGGGTGGAAGGATGGGAGAAATGCAGAGACTTTTCCGATTGGCCGATATTTATCAATCGACCAGCTGCCAGCGGCCTCGCCACAAAATTTGTCCATCGAGTTGTCCGCGCCCGATGACCCAGGGCAGCGGTATTGCTCGTTAGACTCGCAAAACCTCGCCCTGGGCTAAGCCAATGACTGCACCTTCGGTGCGAAACAAGCGAGACCGTCCGACATTCCACCACCAACCCGATGATTGTGTCAGCACCGGCAGCAGTCGAGCAGTCTGGCCACAGAATTGGCCTAGCAATCGGTGAATCGGCGTCTGTATGGTCGCCGATGTTGCGGTCCGCCGATTTTCAGCGAAAGCAGCTGTTCCGTGAGTTTGCCGGAATTGACAGATGAACCGGTTGGGGAGAGCAGGTGCGGCGAAAGAAATCGGACGAAAGCAGAAATATTGGCCCGGCGATAAAACCGGTAGGTGGTGGCACATCGTCGCCCAGCGCTCACACGGAAGGTGCTATGAGTATGAAACGTCGCCAGTTTGTCACCATCCTTGGTTCTCTTGCCGCAGTCGCGAGCACTCGGAGCGTCTTTGCCGAGGAAGGCGAGCAGCTGGTGGAGCCGGTTCACCGCGTGGCCAATGCCAGCGTCGCACCGACACCGGACATGCATCCGCTAGACCGTGCCCTGGACATCGCTCGACGCGGGCTGGAGAGCAGCAAGGCCAACGTGGTCGACTACACGGCGCTGCTGGTCAAACGAGAGCGGATTGGTAACACGCTGAATCCGCACGAATTCATGTTCGTCAAAGTGCGCAACCGCAAAGTGGTCGACGGCAGGATCGTTCAGCCGCTGAGCGTCTATCTGAACTTCCTGAAGCCCAGTTCGATCAAGGGCCGCGAAGTGATCTACGTCGAAGGGAAGAACGAAGGAAACATCATTGCCCACGAAGGCGGTTTCAAAGGAAAGTTCTTGCCCACCGTAACCGTTCCACCCAACGGCATGATCGCGATGCGCGGCCAACGCTATCCGTTGACCGAAATCGGCGTCGAAAACTTGATTGTGAAGTTGATCGAACGCGGACAACGAGCTCGTCAATCACCCGACGTGCAATGCGAATTCCGCAAGAACGCCCGAGTCAAAGATCGAGTTTGCACGGTGATGCAGGTGACTCAGCCCACCCAGCGGCCCAATGCCGATTTTTATCAGGCGCAGATCTTCATCGATGATCAGCTGAACATGCCGATCCGCTACATCGCCTACGACTGGCCGGTGCGTGAAGGCGATTCGTTGCAGGTGATCGAAGAGTACAACTACTTGAACTTGAAGCTGAATGTTGGGTTGAAGGATTCCGATTTCGATCCGCACAATCCCAGCTACAACTTCTACTCCAAGTAGTTGCATTCACTGCGGTCGCGGCAGATCGAAGCGATCCGAGGTGTGGACGTAGGTCGCCCCGCCCATCCGGCCGACCGTGCGCAGCAGCGACGGATCCAGGCGGTCGCCGTCCACCAAATCGTCGCGGACGTGGATCCAAACGATTCGCCCGATCACCACATTCGCCCCTGCCGGCCCATTGCCCAGGTGAATCGCCTGGTGCAATTCACATTCAAGAGACGCGGCACTTTCGGCAACGCGCGGCGGTTTGACTTGCACCGAATCTGCGGCGTCGACCGAAGCCATTTCAAACTCGTCGACATCGGCCGCAAACTCACTGGCCGTGAGATTCATCGCGTCGATCACTTCGGGCGTGACCAGGTTCACGACGAACTGACCGGTCTGGCTGATATTGGCCAGCGTATCTTTGGGTGTGCCGTCACGGCGGTTTGCCGGGCAAAACAAGATCGTGGGCGGATTGGCGCCAACGCCGTTGAAGAAACTGAACGGCGCCAGGTTGCGGCATCCGTCAGCGGACAACGTGGAAACCCAGGCGATTGGCCGGGGCGTGATCAAGTTGACCATCCAAGCGTACATCGCCCCGGCGGACAACTGTTGAGGATCCAGTTGCATGGTTCATCCTTTGTAGGCCGGCTTGTCCCAAGTCGGCGCGCAATCGTCGGCGACTTCTCCGAAGTCGCTTCGTGGCCAAGCCAGTTTGGAAAACTGGCCGACATTCGCCGACTTGGGACAAGCCGGCCTACAGCAGTTCGATCATCGAAGCGTGTAGGGGTTCGGTGGCGCTGACGCAGAATCGGGGGTTCCAATCATCCAGCGGTGATCCGTCGTAGGCGGTCAGCTGGGCGCCTGCTTCGCGGGCAATGACCGTACCGGCGGCCGAATCCCAAGCGGCGACGTTGGTTGCCCAATAGGCATCGAGTCGGCCGTCGGCAACGTAACACATGTTGAGGGCGCAGGAACCGAGGCGGCGAAGTGAACGGCATCGTTCCAGGACTCGCACAAACCGCGTCACCTCCGGAGCATCGCCTCGCACGCCGGCCGGAAAGCTGCAAGCGACCAGTGCGTTTTCGATGGCGGTGCAGCCGCTGACTTGGAGCTTCCGATTGCCCACCATCGCTCCCTGGCCGTCGACGGCGGTGAACAGTTCATCCACGACGGGATCGTAAACCACCCCCAACCGCATTTTGCCTGTTGCGAACAGCCCGATCGAAACGGCAAAGCTTTGCAGGCGATGGACAAAGTTGACGGTGCCGTCCAGTGGATCGACTACCCAACAAGGCGGCGCGTCGGAGTCGCCGCGGAGTACGTTTTCGGGAGGTTCGTTTTCGCCCTCTTCTTCACCGACGAAGCCGTAACCTGAATAGGCGCTGGTCAGCAGCGAACGAATCGCGGTCTGACTGGCCAGGTCGGCATCGGTCACCAAGTCTTTGGGCGCCTTTTCGCGGACGACGCGGTTGTCGCGACGGGCCATCAATTCGGCGGCACCGGCACGGGCTGCCGCGACCGCCGTTTCAAGATGTGCCTGATCCATGCTTCCTCGTCATCTTTATCTTTTAGGAGGTTTTCTGACCGTCGGCCAGTTCTCCGAACTGGCTACGCAAGCGATTTCGGAGAAATCGCCGACGGTCATTCATCATTTTCCAAACGACGAAGCTCCTCCAACCAGACACGGATGTCGTTGTCGTACTCGGTTGCCATGTCGCTCATGATCAACTGACGATGAAACGCGGCGGCGCCTTTGTCGACGTGTTCGGCCGCTTCGGCACTGGGGAATCGGCGGTTGGGGTCGGGGGAGATCAAGCCGAGCAGAAAGTTCATCAGCAGTTCGTTACAGACCACTTCATCCGGCAGAATTTCGTCCAGCCGCGAGGGTAATTCACGCTTGGCATGCAATAGATCTCGCAACCGGCTATTTCCGGCAAACGGATTCAAACCGCTGAGCAATTCGATCAGCACATAGCCGACGCTTGCCAAGTCACTACGCGGAGTTGCTTCGTAATTTTCCAGCACCTCCGGAGCGGCGTACAACGGCGTGCACTCGCGGTCTCGCGGCGGTGTGCGATAAGTGAACGCCGAACCCATGTCGATCAATTTTGCATGACCGCTGCGTTTGAGCATGATGTTTGCTGGCTTGACGTCACCATGGACGATTCCTTCACGATGAAGGGCTGCCAGAGCGGCCAGGCATTCGCGGACGATCGCAACAGCAACACCCGCTTTGAACCGAGACTGTTCGGGGCCGTCGGTAAGAATCACCTCGTTGATATAACGCCAGCGGCGGTTGCTGATTCGTCCCTCCAACAAGTCCAGGCACTTGGGCGAGGTGAGTTGTCGAAGGTCGTAACCGTCGATCCATTCCATCATCATGAAGCGAATGCGATGACGTTCGAAAAAGTTTTGAACGTCCAGCAGGTTGTCGTGTTGAATCAGCGCCACGCGAGAGGCAATTGTTGCCACCCGCTGCATCGCGTCGTCGTAGGCTCGCGTGTCGACGTACCTTTCCGGAGAAAAGATCTTCATCGCGACCGGAACGGTAAACCCGTCGGTGCCGCGATACTCCGTCAAATAGACCTCGCCCTGCCCGCCGCGACCGAGCAGACGCAGTAGATGATGGTGTCCGGTCCAGCTGACTTTTGCACCGCGGGTGAGTTCCTCATACCGCTGCAGCAATTTGGGATCCGCGGTCCCCCCGGCTGTTCCATGCTGAGTGATCGTCGGGTTCGGTTCGTATCTTGTGGTCGATTGCATTCGGTATTCACCATCCTTGATGGAGCCGCGAAGGTAGGGAAAAGGTTGCGAGTCTTCAAGTGTTGTCGCACCGATTGACAGGACAGGTCCCCCGCTGCCCCCCTTAGCCAAAACGCGTCAGGGAGCCGACCACCACCGTACTTTGAGACCGCCTCTTTTGACAGACAAGTTCCTTCGCTGAACCGATCGACCCGCGGCAACCCGCATTTTTTTTGCGGTAGATATTGTCCGAGGGCGTGATCTGGACCGACAGAATCAACGGCGCAAATCGTAGCAAACCACCGCGTTGCGGAGCCGAATCACCATCCGGCCGTCGGCGACGGCGGGAGTGCTGCAGCCGAGCGGTCCCGATTTGACAGCGTTGTTCTGCCAGATTTTTTCCGATTTTGCCAAACCATCGGCGTCACCGGAAAGTTCGGCAAGTTTCAGTTTGGCTCGCAAATCATCGCCGCCGATCAGCATGCCGTCCGAGTCGACTTCTGCGTCATAAATGGGCTGATATTTTTCACCCTCGGCACGGAAGGAAAGAATGCCTTCCCAACCATAGAACACTTGATCACCGGCGGCGATCAGGGAGGTGTATCGTGGGTTGGAGATCTTCATGGTCGTCTGCCAGATCGGATCACCATCGGCCAGATTGACTTTGGCCAGCCGCTTGTCACCTTGAACAAAGACGGCGTCACCACGAACCACTGGGGTCGAACCGGAGTCGGCGGCGCGTTGAAATTGCCAAACCAGTTCCGGTTCTTTTTGCGGCGTATCGGCTACCAAACGATAAGCGCTGAGACCGCTTTTGCGAGACGAACCGTAAGTCAGCAGCAGATCGCCGGCAACGATCGGGGTCGATTGGCCTGCCCCCGAGCGAATTTGCCACAGTTTTTGTCCATCGGCTACTCGATACGCTTTGGTCATGCCGCCACCGACGTTGACGATTGCGATCGCCTGCTCGCCCGCTTGCCAGATCGTGGGACTGCTGTGCGATTGGTAGCTGAGCAGTTCATCGCCCTGCCAAAGGATTTCGCCGTCTTCGACCGACATTGCAGTGATCGCGCCGCAGGAAACCAACGCGATTTTTCCGTCAACCACAAACGAGCTGGAAAAGTATTCGTCACGAAAATCGCCCGGCAATCGTTTTTTCCACAACACGTTTCCGCTGCTGGCATCGTAACAATATGCCGTCCGTTGGGCGCCCAGCACGAGAACTCGGCCATCGGCAACACACGGTGTTCCCGAATGGGTGAACCGCGTGTACTTGGAAGAATGAATTCGCTCCCAGACGACATCGCCCGTATCAAGATTCAAGCAGACCATGCGTTCATCAAAACGATAGGCTTTGGCGCGCAGTTCGTTTTCGTCCCGTCGTTTCACTTCGTACTCTTCGTACTCCGCGTCGGTCATTCCCGTCCGTTTCTCTGGCGGCAACCACGGGTACTTGGCTGGCCCCAAATTCTCCGCTTCGGGATTTTTAGTTTTGGTGTGCGAGTAAGCGTAAACGTTTCCGCCGGCGATCACTGGTGAACTCCAGCCGCCACTGTTGCCTCCGGAAAACGATTCGAATTTCCACTGCGGCGCCAACCCTTCCCCTGGCAACGATTCGACCAGCGGACCTGTCGGGACGTAGCCGTTTCGCTCTGGGCCCCGCCACTGCGGCCAATCGGCGGCGGTCGATTCGGTACTGTGGTGAACGAGCAACACGGGAAGGAAGACGGCAACGAGAGTCGATGCAGAAATCGAACGGAACATATTCAAAAACTCGCTTTGCGGGTGATTTTCATCTGGCAGCAGTTTACATCAGAATCGAGCGTCACTGGACCACCAGGGGGCGATTCGATCCCATGTCGGCGGCGGCATCGCTATACTTTCCGATAGATATCGCCGCTGCCGTAGGGCTCCCCTTTCGCACGTTTTGTTGGTTCAAGGATAGGTGGGCACTGGCGACCGTAACTCACGTGTGTCACCAGCTATTTTTCTCTTTTGAGGCATTCAAGTCATGAGTTCTGCGCCACCGCGTTTGCTGTTCCTACTTATGGTTGCGGTACTGCTTTCAGGCCGAAGCGTGGCCCAGGACGCTGCTTCCAGCGAATTCGTGCCCCCCACGTCCCTGGTCGCGGTGCGTGTGAACCTTCGGCAAATCGTCCGGGCGCCGAGTTTCGAAATGATGCCGGTGGAAGTAGCGGAAGCCTTCTGTGATGAAAGCTTGGGGCTCGATTTCCACTCGATTGCCGAAATCAAGCTGTTGATTGGGATGCCTGCTGGTCCGGGCGAACCGCCCATCGGCGCGGTGATCAAGTTGACCAAGGACTACGATCCGTCCAACATCGATCCTCAGTTCCTGGCGACGCCCCCGACCCAACAAATCAATGGAAAAGAAGTTTATGCGTTGGACAATGTTCCGCCGGTGCTATTGCACTTGGCGGATCCTCGTACCGCGCTGTTGGCATCCCAGCCGATGTTGGAATTGATGCTCAGTTCCGCCGGCGAGGGTCCTCTTGCGGAACTCATGGAAGCCAATCCGATGGGAGATTCCACGCTGCAGTTGCTTTCCACGATTGAACCGGCGCGACCCATGGTGGAAATGGCGGCCGCGCAGATTCAAGCAGGAGCGCCGCCCGCGTTCCAGGACCTGGCCAAAGTTCCGCAGTTGCTTGATGCCTTGGTGATTCAAGCCGACGCCGGGGACAAGACGCATTTTCAGATCCAGATGCTGACCGCCAGCGAAGCAAAGGCGAAAGAGTTGCTGGAGATTTTGAACGAGTCCATTGAGATGGGGAAGTTCATGGCGACCGCGCAGGTGGAAAGCGAGATCGTCGAGCAGGGGCCGATGGCGGATGCCCAACGCGCCTATGCCAAACGAATGACCGAGATGATCGCCGCGATGCTCACTCCCCAGCAACAAGGTGACCGATTGGTGATTGATGGCGAAGCGGGCGTATCGGTTGCGACCACGGGGTTCTTGGTGGGTTTGCTGCTGCCGGCAGTCCAAGCGGCGCGTGAAGCAGCCCGTCGCATGAGTGCTTCGAACAACTTGAAGCAGGTCGGACTGGCGATTCACAACTACCATTCCGCCTACGGAAAACTGCCCACCGACATTGTCGATGATGAGGGCAAGCCTCTGTTGAGCTGGCGGGTGGCGATTTTGCCGTTCGTCGAACAGCAGGCTCTGTACGAACAGTTCAAGTTGGACGAGCCTTGGGACAGCCCGCACAATATCGAACTGTCGAAAATGACGTTGGCGGTTTTTCAAGATCCGAGTTTGCCGCTGCCTCCCGGACATACGGTTTTTCACGCCATGGTGGGTGAGGAATTGTTGATCAAAACCGACGGCGAGGGCGAACCGCGTTTTCGCGATGTGTTGGACGGCTTGAGCAATACGATCATGGCCGTCGAAGCGGACGCCAGCGAGGCAGTGCCGTGGTCGAAGCCGGCGAATATGGAATTGGACCTGGACAATCCTCTGCCGCAGATGGGACACATTCACGCGGGAGGATTTCACGTCCTGATGGGCGACGGCGCGGTGATCTTCATCACTCATTCGATCGATCAGGGTCTTTTCAAGGCACTGTTGACGAGGGATGGCGGTGAGAGAATCGAAGAAGCGCTCTAGTGGTTTGAAAGGCGAATTTTGGAAAGCTCTGATTACCGAAAACGACAGCCACTAGCAGGGCATGTTTTTTGCAGTCACCTCTCCCTTCGGCATCGGTATGACTAGAAACTCACCCTCCCGCTTGCGGGAGGGTCGGGCTGTAAGCACGGGGAGGGCATGTGCCGGATGAAGAGACAAAGAATGAAAACGACGAGCCGAGCAGGATCGCTTCGTCAAACGCAGACAAAATCGGAGGGTTTGCTGTGGAGCGTTTTGCGAGCAAGACAGCTCTGCAATTTGAAGTTTCGGCGCCAACATCCGATCGGACCGTTCTTTGCAGACTTCGCATGTATCGACATGAATGTTGTCGTTGAAATTGATGGTGGTTACCACGACGTGTGCGGTCAAAAGGACATTGATCGAGAAGCGTATTTGCTTCGTCTTGGTTGGAAGGTTGTCCGTTTCACGGATGAAGATGTTGAGAGTGATGTCGAGGCGGTTGCCCGGGCGATATCAAGATTTCTTGGGTTAAGGCACAAGTTCACCAGACGCAATGGTCACGGTTCTGGTTCCGACCATGTTCCACAACCCTCCCCGGCCGCTACCGCGTCCGACCCTCCCGCAAGCGGGAGGGTGAAATGAATGTTTCAACTTCCAAACTCATTTGTCGGTCACCTCCCCCGCAGCGCGGTTAAGGTCACCTTAGCCACGCTGCTTTTCCTGTTGCTGGCCGCCGGCGGATGCACGGGCCAGTCGAAACCTGTTGCCGGCGGCAATGCCGCGTCGCCGCGATCGGAGGATCCCGCAGCGGCGATGCGCGCGGCGATCCGTTCGCAGCAGTGGGACCAGGCAAGGAAGTTTGCTTCGCAGGCACTGATCGCCTCGCCGGATGATCCAGAGGTTTTGACCGCCGCCGCGACGGCCGCCGCGATGGGAGGTGATCGGCGCCAGGGAGCCCGGTTGTTGGCCGAAGCGGCAATCGCGGCCGATTTTCAACCGCCGTCCCGCGTGGATCATGCCGTTCAGGCATTGGTCGACGTGGGAGAAGTTTACAACGCCATTGAATTGATCGAGCAATCACTTCGGGTTCACCCCGACAATCACTCGGCGCGCCGAACGTTGGTCGGCTTTTTGGGAGAAGTGCAACGTCCCGATCTGGCTTTGCTTCACTACCAACGGGTTGTTCGTGATCGTCAATTCGACGCGGCGATGTTGGTGGGCATGACCGACATGTCGATGCGCAGGTTTTCGGTTGAAACTGCCGAGGTGTTGAAACAACGAAATCCTAGCGACCATCGAGTTCGTTTGGCGGAGGCTCAGTCGCGGCTGGATGATCGTGATACCGGTGCGGCCCGGTTGGTGTTGGAGCAGATTCTGAAGCATCACCCTGACTTTGCTCCCGCCCATGCCATGTTGGGCCAGGTTTTGGTTGCTGATGGTCGTAGCGAAGAGATTCCCCAATGGGCAGCCAATCGATGCGCCGAAAGCCGAAAGCAATGCGATTACTGGTTGACCCTGGGTGACTGGGCCGCTGAACGGAATCGGCATGTGGAGGCGGCGAGAGCTTACTGGGAAGCGGCGCGTCGAAGTGGCGATCACGGCAAGGCTTGGGCCCGCCTGGCAGACGTGCTTCGCATCTTGCAGCTGAGTCGTAGCGGGCAAGCCGATGTCGATCGCGAACGGGCAGATCGATCGGCCGCCGAGGTGTCTCTGGATCATGCAACGTTGGCTGCCGTGTTGGAGGACTGCCGCGCCCGTGCTGACCGCCTGTTGGAGCTGCGCGAGGGATTGGAGCGATTTGCTGGCAGTCAAGAAAAAAGCCAACGAGTGGCGACCGAGATTGCGCAGACGCTTCTTGACCTGGGTAGGAACTGGGAAGCCGAAGCCTGGTTGGCGGTGGCAACCACGTTGAAGGAAGAGCCGTCGCAGCAGCTGCAGCACCTTCGCCGGCAGGCGATCGAAACACTAAAACGGGATCGCGATTGGTTTTCAAAACAAGGACATCCGGTGCTGGCAGTCGATCTGTCCCGGTTACCGGAGCCCGAACCGAGCCAGCAGGAAGGAATCGAGCAACGAGACCGCGATGTTGTGTTGCCCGACACCGACGATACGGCTCACTTCCTGCTGGCAGACGAAACAGATTCACGAGGTTTTCTGATTCCGCATTCGATCGAAACACCACGCGTACCGCTGCTGATTCATTCGATGGGCAGCGGCGGTGGCGCGATCGACTATGAACTGGATGGCGCGGCCGATGTGATCGTTGCCGCGGCGGGAGGTTCGATGCGCGGTCGTGATTCGGCGGCCAACGTGTTGCTGCGGAACATCGACGGAAGGTATCAAGATGTGACGGAATTTGCAGAGGCGGGCGACACCGGTTTTTGCCAGGGGATCGCCGTGGGCGACTACAACGAAGACGGGTTTCCCGACTTGTTCTTTGCGAATCTTGGCCAAAATCGTTTGCTGCGCAACAACGGTGACGGCACGTTCACCGATGCAAGCGATCGCATCTCCAGCGACCTCCGGCAGTGGACGACGTGCGGAGCGTTCATTGACTTGAATCAAGATGGGATCACCGATCTGGTTTCGGTGAACTACTGCGACGCCAATGCAGGTGTCGACCAACCTTGCCTGGATCCTCAGGCAAAGCAACCGGTGTCGTGTCATCCCGTCCGTTTTCCTGGCCACTCCGACCAGTTGTTTCGAGGTGAACGGCGGGGAGGAGGGTTCACCGACGTCACTTCCGATTGGTTGCCGGGCGTTTCAGCGGGCCGAGGTTTGGGCATCCTGGCTGGCGCGATGGACGGCCGGCAAATCGGAGTTTTCATCGCCAACGACATGTCCGCCAATCACTATTTCAGTCGTGGAAAAGAGAACGCGATTCCGCTGCAGGAGAGTGCGACGGTGCGCGGCATTGCGGTTGACGCGAGGACTCTGTCTCAAGCTTCGATGGGAATCGCAAGCGGCGATTTTGATGGTGACGGCGATCTTGATTTCTACGTCACCGGTTTTGCTCGCGAGTACAACATCTACTATCGCCAGCAAACACCCGGTCATTGGATCGACGACACGGCGCGACAAGGGTTGGTCGAACCGACGTTGATGACGGTTGGCTTTGGAACCGAGGCAATCGATTTGGATAGTGACGGGATTGACGAACTGGTGGTGACCAACGGCCACATCGGTGACTTTGGCGACGATAGCCCGCCTCAGGCACAGCCGATGCAGTTGTTTCGCCTCGCCAGCTCAGGAAGATATCAGTCGATTGACGTGGCTTCTTGGAACGATTACATGGCCAAGCCACACATTGGCCGCGCTCTCTGGACCTTCGATGCCGACGGCGACGGAAGAAACGACGTGGTGATCACGCATGAAAACGAGCCGCCGCGATTGTTGATCAACCGCACCCGAACCGATCATCATCATTTTTCTTTGCGGCTGGTGGGGACCCGCGATGCACGGGACGCGGTGGGGGCGGTGGTCCGATTCGATTGCGGCGGCCGAAAACGAACTCTTTGGTCGCTGGCGGGCGATGGCTACATGTGCAGCAACCAGCCGATCCTGCGAGCCGGTTTGGGGGCCAACCGGTTTGTTGAAAACCTAACCGTCACTTGGCCCGACGGAACGGCCGATCGAATCGGTCGATTGGAAGCGGGAGCGGAGTACCTGATCGTTCAAGGGAGCGGTGAAGCGTTTTGAGGTCCGCGCTCATTCGCTCGCTACGGCGATCCTCGCGGCCGGGCGGCTTTGTAGCATGATGGTGTCCAAGCCGGCTCGCGTGAGATGATGGTTTGCCAGTTGCACCTGGTCGTTGGTCAAACGAGGCGCGATCAACGACCAATACTGATGATCGTTGATCAACAGCATCGCCAATGACGCGGGCGTGTCGTTGACCGGGCGACGAAGCCGCCGCAAAACCTGCCGCAATCGATCGCGCTGTTCTTGATCCAAGTCATCAGGATTCATCGCATGGATGATCGGCACGATCGGTGTGCCCCAACTGAGCAAACGGTGCTGGGCCTCCATTCGCTTGGTTCGCCGCGAAGATCGTAGTTGCCGGATCGATTGGCGAATACTTTCCGCGTCCGGCACGCTGACTAGATTCGCATGAAGGAGTAGCTTGGCTTGAGTGTCGTCGGCGATTTTTCCCACAGATTGTCCGCGCAGCAGACGCTCGATCAGCCTTCCATAGTGCAAATCAAAACCGCTCGGATCACCTTGACGAACATGCAACAACGTTGCGCCGCGGTGCTCATCATTTAGATCACCGCGGGAAAGCGACCAACTGACCGAACCGATTTCGGGTTGATCCAAGATGGACCGCTCGGATGTCTTCGGCAAATACGATTCAATGCGAACATGTCCCGCTTTCTGAACGCTCAGCGTCAGATGCTGCTGGGGCGTTTGGTACACGTAGTGAAGCGAGGGAATACCACGCTCGGCCGTTACCGTGATGCTTTCGTAGACTCCGTCGGAATCGCGACTTTGCGATCCCTTGCGATGGCGAGGTGGGTCGAGGCAAAGCCGACCGTGGACGATTTGAAATCGAACCACGCCGCTGGTGGCAAAGAAGCCAGCGTCCTGGGGAGTCGATCGACTCAAAGAAAGACGCCGATCGCCGGGCGGTCCCTGAGCTTGGGACGCCACGTCCGTGATGGACAAGCCGAATATGACGGCTGCCAGCAAATACCACCTCATCCCTGAACCCTCTCCTTCCCCGAATCCTTCGGGCCCCCGCTGCTAGCGGGCGTGTGGGTTCACCGGTGATGGATTGACGCGATTGCTGATCGCGCTGCCTGCGCCGTTTAAGAAATCACTTTTCCGACGCGTCCTTGGGTAAACCCGTTTTGCTTGGGGCATTGGTATTGGTGGACCGCATGGGCCGACCCTCATCGGGCAGCCCGACGAGTCCAACAAAGAGTATCGTCAAAAGTGGCGGTTTGTTTGAAGATTAGTTTGCCCACGAATCGCTCAAAGTTTCGATTTGCGGTAAACCGCTCGAATGTCGTCGTCAAACCGATCCAGCGAAACGAGTTGGAACGACGGCGCCTCGGTGATTTGGGCAATTCCACGACCACCAATCGGGCCAGGTGAATCTTTTCCACCCAGCAGCTTCGCGCCCAAGTAGATGTGGCATTCATCCAACTGCCCAGCGGCAAAGAAACTTGCTAGCAATTCGGCGCCCCCTTCGACCATCACGTTGGACATTTTTCGTTTTCCGAGCTCGGTCAAAGCCTCCCCGATCATTGCCTCGGTTGAATTCGATTGAACGTTTACCACCTCGACCCCGCCGCTCCGTGACTCGCCCCAATCGTGTTGGCAAAGGGGCGGTCCGGCCATCAGGATGACAGGTGCGTCGTCGGAGGCGGAACGGATCAGGTTCGAATCGGGGCGAGGTTGCCGATGGCGACAAAAAATCACTCGCGCCGCGACGCGGCAAGCGGTCCGGTCTTTCTCTGGCGTCAGATTTTGCTTCGGCGGCCGCGCGGTCAGCGTCGGATCATCCGCTTCGACCGTTCCCATGCCGACCGCTACCGCGTCGACGCGGCTGCGGAGGCGGTGCACCTGGGCGCGAGAAGCTTCGCCGGTGATCCACTGGCTTTGTCCTGTTGTGGTTGCGATCCGTCCGTCCAGCGTCATCGCCCACTTGGCGATCACCCAAGGAGTTCCCGTGCGAACCAATTTCAGATAGGGAGCATTTAGCGACTGGGCCTCCGCCTGCAGCACACCGACCGTCGTTTCGATTCCGGCGTCACGTAGTTGTGCCAATCCGCCGCCGTCGACTTGCGGAAACGGATCTTGCATCGCGACCACCACCCGATTCACTCCCGCGCCGATCAGTGCATCGGTGCAAGGTGGCGTCTTGCCGTGGTGACAGCACGGTTCCAGAGTGACGTAGGCGGTTGCACCTTGGATGTCTGATTGGTTTTGGCAAGATCGGATCGCCTCGATTTCGGCGTGGGGGCCGCCAAACTTCTTATGAAAACCGCTGCCCACGATTTCACCCGATCGAACGATCACGCAACCGACCATCGGATTGGGTTCGACCAACCCTCGACCTCGCGCGGCCAGTTCGAGCGCCGCTTGCATGAAGTGTTCGTCACGATTGGACATCACATCGTAAGCCGACTTTTCCCAAGTCGCTTAAAAGAATCGTAGGCCGGACCGAGGTCGCAAAACCATGCCGTAGCAGCGCAAGCCAGTTCGTACTTGAGTGCAACGCGGGAGACGAAAAAACTCTCCACCGGCGACCGAAGTTCCGGCACGGTTAGGGCTTGCTCGTTACGGCCTACGATGGTCATGAATAATCCGGGTCAGGCCGACTTGGGACAAGTCGGCCTACTTTTAATCCATCCCTGGAATCCACAATTTGTTGCCGGCTCCTTCGGGTGCCGGCCCGGCGGGCGGATTGCCGGCATCGGGAGTCCACAAACCGCCGTCTGCCGCGGGCGGTGCCGCCGCTGCCGGGGCGCCTCCGGGGGGCGGGACCGTGGGCTGCGTACGCGGCATGCCGTCGGGGCCGATCAATCCGTAAGCCATCAGGATCCGCTGCAGTTGAGCCATGACTTCGGGTTCGTTGCTGTGGCGGCTGGACAAGGTTTCGATCGCTTTTTGGAAACCGACGCCGTCTCCTGCGTTCAGGCGGAGCCCGACTTCGCTGAGCAGCAGATTCGCGGTCGACACACCGTTGGTTTCGGCATACGCCTTGGCTTCTTCCAACATCGCCAGCGCCGATTCGGATTGTTCCGCGGTGTTGATCAAAGAAATGTACGCCACCAACTTCACCGGCTTTTGTTCGTCAGTCACGTCGGACTGGATCAGCTGTTTGGCACACTTTCGCAGCGCGAGTGTCGAGGAGACCTGCTGACATCGCTGCAAGAGATACAGCAGTGATTCGATATTCAAGCCGCTGACATCCACGCGATGGAGTTCGTCGTTTGCCAGCGATTCGACCTGGTCGTCGGTTGGCTGGATGGCTGGCAGCGGTTGCAATCCGGCAAGCTGGTAGACCTCGTCGATGATGTTTTCACCCTTCGAGGCAATCGAATCGTATTGTTCGATGATTCGCACCACCGCGGTTCGTTCCAGCAACTTGGACTCGTCACCGGCCGTTTCTTGCAACGACTTGCCACCCAAAATCGGCAGCTTCATCGAAACGACCGCGGCTGGGATCCGCGCCGCGGCCAGCTGCGCCTGCAACGTTTCGGCTTCGGCAGGTTTCGCTTTGAATCGCATCATCGCTACCGGCGGCTGACAGGCAACGATCAGCGGCAGCGGATCACCGATTCCCTGTTCCAGCTGTCGATCGCCGATCACGGCTGACACTCGGCCGCGAACATCGTCGACGTTTTCGGCGCGAACGTCATGCACCTCGATTCTGGCCTCGCGATCGGTCTGCTTTCCGAACAAGAAGACCATCGCCGTTGCCTCCGGAATCTCCTCCAGCGGCGGAAGCGTATCGACCGATTCCGGTTTATCGCGATCGAGGATTTGAAAGCCGGCGCGAGGAGGAATGTCGTCTTCGGAAACGCGCATGTTGCTCAGCATCTCGGGCGGCAGCGATACCAGTCGCGAGTCGGCGGTCAGCGCCATTTCAATTTCTTCCGGATTGTCGATCTCCGCCTCGAACTTACTGACCTCGACCGACAAATCGGGCATGCCGGTCTGCACCAGCGCCGACATGGCGCGAAACCGCACGCGTTGTTCAAAGTCCAACGAATCGCACTGCGAAAGTTTCAGCATCATCTGTGACTGCGCGTCGGAATCGCCTCGCCAGATGGCGCAGTTGAGCAATCCCGACAAAATCGCGGGTTCACCGGAATGGGACCGCTGCAACGATTCAAACTTCGATTGCGCCAACACGACTTTGTTGCTGTTGAGCAGACTGGCGGCTTCGTCGTATCGTTCGGCCCAATCGACGTCAGCCGGCCGGGCGATTTCTTCGGGAATGTGTTTCAGCAATTGGCTGATCGTTGGGGCCGAATTGAGCTGCTGCAATACCGAGACGACTGTTTTTCCGCCTTCGTATCCGGTCGACATCATCACCATCGAGGCGTAGACACGAGCGGTCAGAAAAACACCATGCTGGGCAAGCGAGTAGGCAAGGACCGAAATGACGTCCAAGACAAAGGAATCGACTTGGCGGCCACTTTCGGTCAGCGCTTCCAGTATTGCCTCGGTTCCCCCTTCGACATCACCACGGAACAACAGCGCCGCGGCTCGCTGGGTGAGCGCCAAAGGATTGCTGGGCTGCAAGCGGATGAAACGGTCCGCGTTGTCCGCCAGCGAATCGTACTCGCGCAAATCCAACAGTAGTCGCCCGCGAATGGCCAGCGCCCAGGCCGCATCCGGATGTTCCTGCAAAATCCCGGCCAGGCGATCCAAAGCCGGCACGACCTGGCCGCCTTCGACCATCTTCAAGACGCGATCCAGTTCGCCGACCGAATCCTTGCATTTACAGAACTTGATTTTTTTGCCGCTGCCACAGGGGCAAATCGCGTAGGTGTCGACTGACATCGGGGCCTTGCCAAAGCAAAAGTAAAGTGGGGGAGGTGCCGAGCGGCATCTTCAAGAAGAACTGTACCACGCCTATCGGATCACCCCAAACCCCCAAGCCAGTGCCAAAATCGGATCGCGCCGGCCGACGCCCCGCCCCGATCGCCACATCGCGACTGGCCGCGTGTTTTACTTACCGCGAAGAAATTTGTGCAATTGCGAGGATTCCGGCAGCGGATCGAGACCGTGCCGGGTCACGCGGTCAAGTTCCCGGTAGCGTATAGCGATCAGCTCCGAGATTCGTTGGAATAGCTTCTCGGTGTGCTGATCGACCAGCCGATCGATGTACGGATCATTGACGGTGACATTGCCCGCCAAGTTTTTTTCGATCACCGCGTTGTTGCGGAGCAATTCTCGGAAACGGCCTTCCAGCGCCGGGTCGCTTGATATTTTGACATGATCCAGTTCATGGAGGACCAGTTTGTTTTTCCAGTAACCGTCGGTTTGTGGTTGCCGGCGAAACCATACTTCGTGACTGGGGTGAAATTCGACGTTGGTGTAGCGGACGGTGATTCTCAGTTTTCGGCCACCCCGGTCATTGCGGACGACCCAGCGAGTTCGGCTGTGATAGTCGTAATGGAGTTTGTAGGTGGTGGCGGCCGACAACTTTGCGCCCGCCACCGTCTGTGAGTCTTTTTTTCGATACCCAGAGACGAATTTTACTTTTCCCAGCTGCAGCAGTTTTTCGATTTTCTCAGGCGGCTTGGGCAAGTTGGCCAGCGAGATCGACGAGGTGATTTCGGAGTCGTTGCCGTCTGTCGGACGGTTCTCCGAACCGGCTGGCGCGTCACTAGCGATTTCGAAGAAATCGCCGGCGGTCTGTGCAGAGGCGGAGCCAGAGGACAACACCGCTACAAACCAAGACGCGAAAACGAGTCGGAAAAAGAAAGTCATCTTCGTCTCTCTGTCATCTTGGTTCTGCAAAGTAGCTCAGCTGCCAGCCTGAAACAAACTCGCTACCGCGTAGGCGGGGGCGCAGCGTGATTGTTCCGGACCCAATTCCTGCCAGAGCCTTCGTACTTGTTGGCAGGGCGGCAGGTCGATCAAGTCGTCTCCATGACCGCTGATCACCACCGTCGAATCGGGTTGAACGAATTCATTCAATGCAGCACCAATTTTCTGTTGGGCGGATTGCAAGATCTGTTCGGCCAACAGACTTGCGTCCTCGGCCGATACGTCGCGGTGATCCAGCCCGATCATTCGGGCCAATCGGTTCACCGCCATCTGCCGAGTTCGCGGTCGGCCGTCGGCACTGTCGTTGTCTTGCGGACGATCGGCTTGCCATCCCAAAACGAGCCTGGCATCGTCAATGGTTGCAAACAACTCGTTCATCACGGCCGATTCCTGGTCTCGAAATTTCAACCGGTCGACCAATGCACACACAGGCGTGCGGCGGCAACCGATGTACACCAGCGATCCTTCGCACAGCCGCTCATGGTCGGTTTTTGCCTTGGTCGCAACGCGTCGATCGCGAATGGGAACGATATCGGTGGTGGTGGAACCGACGTCGATCAACGTCGCATCGGCAGCGATCTCCTTGCCCACAAAGGCGGCCAGGGCATGCCAGTTTGCCGCGGCAACCACGTCCACATCTCGTCGCGCCTGCCGAGCTGTGCGGAATTGACCGTCGACGCCGTAAAACTGTACTTCGCCGACACCTGCTTTTTTCGCCGCCCGGCAAACGTGGTCGGCGATGTGATTCACCCCCTCGCTGCGATCGGCAAAACAGTCGGCCAATTCGCCTGTCATGGTGACCGCTAGCACCGCGCAATCGTCAAACCTTTCTTGCAGATCGGCGGCAATGGTGTCGCCAAGGTTTTGTGGATGACGCCACATGGCAAAGTGGCGCGAGAAGGCTGCGTCACCCCTTGCGCCGGCATATTTCAGATTCGCGCCGCCGACATCGATTCCCACCACAGTCTTGGAGCAATTCGGCTGGCACACGCGAGTTCGGTTGTCCTTTCACGGCTCTAGAATCTGTCCGTCAGCCGTCCACCGCACCGATTCGACCGGCGCACAACAGGAAACGGGGCCCGTTTCCATGTCAAACAATCGGGCCGCAAGATTTCCGTTGATCATTCGCCGCAGACCGACGTACGACGTGGTTAGCCGCGGGTTGATCTCGATCACAAAATCTTCGCTGGGCCGATCGCCCAGCAACAGGTCCAGGCCGACAAAGCCGCGGGCGGTGGGTGGCATCGCCGTGATCGCTCGCGAAGCCAGTGCGGTGGCGCGGCGCTGAGATTCGTCGTCCAGTGGCCCGCAGCCGCCCGAATAGCTGCAGGTGTCGTCGGTCAACTGTTGGCGAACCGCCGGCAAAAAGGTTTGCTGAGTTTCCGAAGTGACCACCGCGATCGACACCGCTTGTCCCGGCATCCAGGCTTGCAGTATCCGGTCGTCGTTCAGGTTGGCCACGGCGGCATCAAACGAATCGAACGTTTCAATCTGCTGAGTACCGCAGCCATCGCGCGGTTTGACAACAAACCTGTCGCAACCGGCCAATTCATTCTCGAACTTGCGATCCGACAGGGTCATCGAAAGGGGGTGAGCCACGCCGGCGGTCAACAACACCTTGGCCGTCAATACTTTGTCACTGGCAACCCGCAGGAAATCGCCGCTGCCGGCAATCACTTCGACCCCACCGGCCCGCAACATCGCGGCAGTTTTGGCAAGCGCGCCGTCGCTTTCGGGGGCGACAATCAGCGCCGCGTCACAATCCCTGGCCGCCGCGATCCACTGGGCCCAAAGCGGTTGGTCGGGATTGATCTGAAACGTTTCGGTCGCATCGACCGTCAAATCGAAGCGGGAATCGAGCGGTACGACGGCGTGTGCCACTTCGGAAAGGTCGGCGACGATCGCGCGCAGCATCGCCGCTCCCTCCAGTCGCAGACTGGTGGGAATCTGGTCGGCCGGTTTGCCGGCCAGACCGCCGCCGCAGACATATTCACCGACAAAAATTCGCATCAACAAAGCCCTGATTCGTTCCGCAGAGCCCGGCTTGGAAGGTTTTTAAATTTAAAAGATGCCCAAGTGATCACGGGCTTCATCGGTCATTTTATCGGGTGACCAAGCCGGTTCCATCACTACTTTGACGTCGCAGGTGCGGACCTCGTCCAGCCCCTCGGCAGCCGCCTTGGCGCCGGCCACCAGTTGCGGACCGGCCGGACACATCGGGCTGGTCATGGTCATTTCGATCGAAACATCATGCGTTCCCTCGTCGTTTTCCTCTTCGATGGAAACGACGTAAATCAATCCCAGGTCAACGATGTTGACGTAAAGCTCCGGATCGATGACCTGTTTCAAGGCTTCGCGAACCGTATCTTCAGCAAGTGCCATGGCGTTATTCCCGTAGGTACAGAAAAGTCTATTCGTATTCGCGGACTTGGCGGGCGATCGCAGCCCCCAACGCGTCTCGCACACTTTCAATCGTGATGCGGTCGAAAATCTGTTGGAAGAACCCGCTGACAATCATCCGAGTGGCTTCTTTGCGTGTGTAACCTCGACAGCGAGCGTAAAAGATCAGTTCCTCGTCCACTTTCGCAGTTGTGCTGCCGTGAGTGCAGCGAACGTCGTCCGCTTCGATTTCGAGTCCCGGAATCGAATCGGCTCGCGAAGAGTTGGACAAGACGAGATTGTCGTTGCGCTGATAGCCATCCGTTTTTTGTGCGTCCTTGTCGACCTTGATCATCCCCCGCCACACCGTTCGGCTTTTGTCCTGCTGAGCCGCTTTGTAAAGAAAGTCGCTGTGACAGTGGGGGGCGCGATGATGTTGCAAGGTGTGATAAGCGATATGTTGTCGGCCCTCGGTGAACATCACGCCGTTGACCTGGCTGTTAGCGCCCGGACCGATCAGGTCGACCGATTGATTGACTTTGGCAAGCATCGATCCCATCGCGGCAATCGTCCATTGAAGCGACGAGTCGCGGTCGATGACCGCTTTCTGCTGAGCGAAATGGTAGGTCCGATGTCCCCATTCCTGCAGATTCACGTATCGCAAGTGCGAGCCGGGGCGTTGGATCAATTCGACCGCGCCCAGATGCAGCCCCCCGGCGTCTTGTGACACGCCATTGGATTCGTGCAGCAGGGTCGCCTCAGCACCCTCCTCCAACACCACCAGCGTGTGAGTCGTATCGGTCGCGCCGTCGGTAAGCAGTGAACCGATGTGAATGGGGCGGTCGACGACCACACCAGCAGGCACATACAACAACTGACCGCCGGCCCAAAACGCCGCGTGCAAGGCGGCGAACTTGTCGTGATCGGAGTCAAACGCGGTGAACAGGTGGGGCCGTACCAGTTCGGGCCGCTCCAAAGACAACCTTTCCAGGCTCCCGAAAACAACGCCCTTGGACGCGTAGGTTTCTTCCAGGCTTTCGGCGATCGGGCAACTGTCGATTGTCTCCATCGACCCGGCCAGATCAACACCGTGCCGCAATTGATGACCGGTTCCCTGGAGGTCTTCGACGTTCGCTGAACCGATCGGCGCACCGGCGGTCGCCGTTGCTGGCAGAGCGAACTTGTGAAGCTGGAACGCTCGAATGTCGGTGCGGATCCATTCTTCGGATCGGCGGTCGGGCCACTGCATCGCCTGGGCATGTTGCCAGGCCTCGCGGCGCAGATCAACCAGCCAATCGGGCTGGGACCGAGACGCGATGAAGGCATCGATCCCGTCGGCGTCAAAAGTGAAGGTGGTTGCTGAAGTCATTTCAAAATTCAAATTTCAAAAAATCTTTTGGGCTGACTTTTCTCGAGTCGGCAATGGCGGAATTCGCCGACTTGGGGACAAGCCGGCCTCCGTGCGATTTGCTGGATGGAAGGAAGACGCGGCGGAGAATCGGAACTGGCGGCCGTCACAAAATCATCCCACGCTGCCTTCCATCTGCAATTGAATCAGCCGGTTCATTTCGATGGCGTATTCCATCGGCAATTCTTTTACCAGCGGTTCGATGAATCCGTTGACAATCATCGTGCTCGCTTCTTGTTCGGTCAGGCCCCGGCTAAGCAAATAAAACATCTGTTCCTCGCCAATCCGCGAAACGCTCGCTTCGTGGCCGATTTGAACATCCTGTTCGGCGATTTCGATGTAGGGATAGGTGTCGCTGCGGCTTTCCGGGTCCAAGATCAACGCGTCACAAACAACGTTGTTCTTGCTGTTGTGAGCGCCCGGTTCGACGCGGACCAGGCCGCGATAGCTACTGCGGCCGCCATTTTTGCTGATACTCTTGCTGATGATCTGGCCAGTGGTGTTGGGAGCGGCATGCACCAGTTTGGCTCCCGCGTCTTGATGCTGACCGGCGCTGGAAAAAGCGATCGAAAGGATTTCGCCGCGGGCTCCCGGTTCCATCATGTGAACGGCTGGGTACTTCATCGTCAGCTTGCTGCCCAAATTGCCGTCGACCCATTCCATGGTCGCGTCGCGGTAAGCATAGGCGCGCTTGGTGACCAGGTTGTAAATGTTGTTGGCCCAGTTTTGGATCGTGGTGTACCGGCACCGGGCGTTGTCCTTGACGATGACTTCCACCACCGCGCTATGCAGGCTTTCGGTGCTGTACATCGGTGCGGTGCATCCTTCGACGTAATGGACGCTGGCTCCTTCGTCGACAATGATCAGCGTTCGTTCGAACTGGCCCATGCTTTCGGCATTGATCCGGAAGTAAGCCTGGAGCGGAAAATCGATATGAACGCCGGGGGGAATGTAAATGAAGGAGCCACCCGACCAGACGGCGCTGTTGAGCGCGGCGAACTTGTTGTCTTCGGTCGGAATGATCTTGCCGAAGTGCTCACGCAAAAGTTTCGGATGCTCGCGGACCGCGGTGTCGGTATCGGTGAAGATCACGCCCTGCTTTGCCAAGTCTTCTTCCAGCGAACCGTAGATCACTTCGCTTTCGAATTGCGCTTTGACGCCGGCAAGGAATTTTCGTTCGGCCTCGGGGATCCCAAGCTTGTCGAACGTGTCCTTGATCTCCTGCGGAACGTCATCCCAGGTCTTGCCCTGATGATCGGTCGGTTTGAGGTAGTAATAGATGTCTTGGAAATCGATCTCGATATCGCCGCCCCACTTGGGCATCGGTTTCGACTCGAACACCTCCAAGGCGTGCAACCGAAACTCGCGCATCCAATCGGGTTCACCCTTGATGTCGGAGATCTGGTTGACGACTTCGGCATTGAGGCCCTTCTTGGCCTTGAAGACGCCCTGGGTTTCAGTGCGGAAGTTGTATTTATTGATTTCGCCGATTTCGGCCGATTCGGTAACGTCGGTGGACATGATGTCTTTTACGTTGGCTTGAAATGGGTTCGGTGTCGCAGATTTTCTTAGGCGGTGGCTTCTTCGGCCAACATCTCCTGATTGGCCGCCTCCGCTTCGGGATAGGCCTGGCGGATTCGGTCGTATCCGTGCTGGTGCAGTTCGTCGGCCAATTCTTTGCCGCCGGTTTCGACCAGTTTTCCGCCCAGCATCACGTGAGTGAATTCAGGCGGATTGTGTTCCAGCAATTTGTCATGATGCGTGATGATCAGCAGTCCCATCTTCTGATGTCCGATGTCGGCGATCGATTCGCTGGCCAAACGAACCGCGTCGGCATCCAATCCCGAATCGGTCTCATCCAGCACGGCGAACTTCGGTTGCAGCATCGCCAGCTGCAGGATCTCGGCCCGCTTCATTTCGCCGCCCGAAAATCCGTCGTTGACGTAACGGCGAGCAAAATCGAGGTCCATTCGCAGGTGAGCCATTTTTTCCTTCAGCTCTTTGCGAAACTCACGCATCGGAATCAGCTCTTCGCCTTCCTTTCGGTCCGGACGGCGGACGTTGGTGGTGGCGTGGCGAAGGAAGTCGGCCATCTTGACACCGGGAATCGCCATCGGCCGCTGAAACGCCATGAAGATTCCGCGCCTGGCCCGTTGGTCCGGTTCCATCGCCAACAGATCTTCGCCATCCAGCGTGATGGCGCCGGAAGTCACTTCGTATCCCGGATGGCCCATGATCGCCAAACCAAGCGTGCTTTTACCGCTTCCATTGGGGCCCATCAACGCATGGGTTTCGCCATGACGAATCGTCAGGTCGACGCCGCGAAGAATGGGTTTGTCCCCGACGGAGACATGGAGTCCTTCGATTTTTAGTACGTGTGTCATCTTGATGGATCGTGTTGAATCAAATGGATTGGCTAAGGAAGGGCTGGGATCAGTTGGAATTGACGTCGGATGTGTTGACCGCTGAGAACTGACAACAGGAGTCTCCGTCCAACCGGCAACTGCTCAAGTGCACCGGTTGGCCCAATGCTTCGGAAATCATTTCTTCTTCCAGGCGGCACATGGCGCGATCGTCCGAGGTGTCGGTCAAAGCGGGATAAGGGCAGAGGCCGAAATCCAAGACCGGCAACTCGCCCGAATGCGTCACTTCGGTGGCAATCTGACGATCGGCCAGCATCTCCGACAGCTTTTTCATCCGAGTTTCGACGGTATCTTCGTCGCTGCTGCTGACCTGCGCGGCGTACTCTCGGCCAAGGCGTGCGGCGATCGATGAAAGCAACTGCTGACGCATCTCGGTATCTTCGATCAACAAAATCTCTCGCCACATCGCATCGGCCAATTCCGTGGGGTTCGCCCCCGCGCGGCGATGTCCAATCACCGTCAGCCGATAGCGGTAGGTCGGCCTGCCACGCCCGGCAACGACCTTCTCCCGCTCAATCAGCCCCATCTCCAACAGCCGATCGACCCGCTGACGCACCGCTGTCGCCGTCACGCCGAGCATCTCCGTCAATTCGCCGACTCCAGCTGCATCCCCCCTGCGAAGGTGGGTTAGCAACTCGCGATCGACGCTTCGCAGCTCACTGCCAGTGGATGAAGTCATGATTTCCCTGAAACAACGTGACCGGAACTCTCCCAGCCTCGGCTGACCGCCACCGCCGAACTTTCCGGCCGGGGCACTCTCTCTAGTAGTCTACGGGAACGGCGATTTTTGACAACTGGCAGTGTTAAAAATCGGTTTTGGGGCATTCAGACCGGCGTTGGCGGTCAGATTTCGGCTTCTTACGGGACCAACGGCGAAGATTGCCGTCGTTTTCTCCCCCTCACCTTCTCCGAATCGGCCTGATACCATTCTTCTCCACTCGGTCCGTTGCCCGTCTTCTTTGCCTGTTGAGACACCCGATGAAAGCAGTTGCGGTTACACCCGGAACACCAAACAGCGTCCACCTTGAAACCCTGGAAAAGCCGTCCTTGGACGAGATCCCCCAAGGGCTGGGAGTGCTGGTCCGCGTACTGAAAGTGGGCGTCGATGCGACCGACCGCGAGATCAACGAGGCGCTCTACGGCAACGCGCCGCCCGGTGACGATTTTTTGGTCATTGGGCACGAGTCGTTTGGGATCGTCGAAGCGGTGGGAGATCAGGTCAAGCGAGTCAAACCGGGTGACTATGTGACGGCCACGGTCCGTCGGCCGGGCGGTTCGATCTATGACTTGATCGGAACCAACGACATGACCAGCGAGGAAGAGTATTACGAACGCGGCATCAATCTGCGGCACGGTTATCTGACCGAGTACTTTGTCGACGAAGAGGAATACATCGTTCGTGTGCCGGAAGGCCTGAAGCACTTGCACGTGCTGCAGGAACCGATGAGCTGCGCTGCCAAGGCGGTTCAGCAGGCCTACGAGGCTCAGCAGCGGATGAAAGTTTGGCGGCCGCGAGTCGCTTACGTGTTGGGTGCGGGACAGATCGGTTTGCTGACCACGTTGGTGCTGAAGCTTCGCGGCTTGGAAGTCTTTACTTTGGCTCGAGGGAAAGCTCCTAACCTGAAGGCCGAGATTGTGGCCGGAATGGAAGCGACTTACGTCAGCACTTCGCAGACTTCGATGTCGGAGCTGGTTGCTCAGACCGGCAAGCCCGATCTGATTGTTGACGCCACCGGCAGCAGTGCACTGGCATTCGAGTCGATGCAGCACCTGGGCCACAACGGTGTGGTGGTTTGGACCGGGATCACCGGCGGAAACAATTCGATCGAAGTCCCCGCGGACAACATCAACCTGAATTGGGTTTTGGGAAACAAGCTGTTGTTGGGCAGCGTCAACGCGAATCGCACCCACTTCGAGCAGGGGATTCGCGATCTGGCACTTGGTGACATGATGTATCCAGGCGTATTGGAACGAATTCTGACCAGTCCCGTCGACGGCTTGGATAACTACGACGAAATGATGCGATTGCTGGTCGAAGACAAAGACGCATTGAAGGTTTTTGTCAACGTAGCCGAACCGATGTAAGTCAAGAGATTTTCATGGCTAAAAAACACTTCAAATTGCAACACAGTGAAAGCGTGATCGTGCAAGCGGCTGCACAAATTTATGCAGCTTACATTGCGGCTGGCCGCGTTGCCCAAGATAACGAACCGGAATGGATGAAGCGGTCGATTCGCGAGGCGATCATGATTGCGCGAAGCGTCGATGATGCCGTGATCAGCGATGGCGAAATGGAATCGTCCGAAGGCGGAACGGGGATCGCAAGCGGCCGCAAGGATGCTTCACGCAGTCGTCATCAATCGTAGCGCGTGGGCAGGCACTCACGAACCGGTCGCATCGGCTGATTCGAGCGACACCTTGGTGATGGGAGACGAAACAGGTTGTCCAATCTGTTCTTTCAATTCGGCATCGATTTCACCCAGGCGGGCGATCGCCCGGCTCATCGCCACCGCGTCGATTTCATGAACGTTGATCGGGTCTCCCACGCCTCGCAACATGGTGATTGTCAGTCTGCCCCCCAAGTGTTGTCGGAACTCTTCCAATCCCTGCATCAAGCGGTCGGCCGGACAAAGCTGCGGATGCCATAGTGGCAATCCAAGCTGCGACAAGCTTTTGCAAACTCGCATGACGTCTGATTCCGGAAAACCGAATTTCATCGCCGAGTAAATGCAATCGATCGCGACTCCGATTGCCACCGCTTCGCCGTGGCGGATTTGGTAACCGGACAGCGGTTCTAGTTTGTGGGCGGACCAATGCCCGAAATCCAGCGGTCGTGCTTCCAGCATCTCAAACGGGTCGCCCCCTTCGGTGATGTGCCGGAGGTGCAGCATGCAAGCCCGGTGGATCGCCTGGGTCGCGGCGGACATCTGACGGTGGCGGATATCGGTGGCATGTTCGCACAGCCAATCGAATTCGTCACGATCTTTCAACAAGGAAACTTTGATCGCTTCGCTGAAGCCGCTGCGGAAATCTCTCTCCGGCAACGTTTCCAGCAGCGCCGCGTCGTTGATCACCGCCCAGGGGACCGCAAACGTTCCCACCCAATTCTTCTTGCCGAAGTAATTGATCGCATTTTTGACACCCACTCCTGAATCGGCTTGGGCGAGCGTCGTGGTGGGCAAACGTACCAGTCGAATTCCGCGGTGGGCGATCGCCGCGGCGTACCCCGTGGCGTCCAGCATCGCGCCACCGCCAATGGCAATGATGTAGCTGCGGCGATCGAGATGATGCTGGTTGATGGCCAGCAGCAGTTCTTCGACCACGTCGCCGGAGTTCTTGATCGATTCGCCGCCATCAACGACTCGCAGGGGGGCGACCAAATCGACAGATGGATCGCTACGGAGTTTGGCGATGATTTTTTCGACTCGCCCGCCCGGCTGGGTCACCTGCGATTCGGCCACCACCAGCACCTTCGCGGCCCCACCGTCACCACTTTCCAGCACACCCAGCAGACTCGAAAAGTCATCGCCAGCAACGTTCCTGGTCACTCGCAAACGGTGAACGTAGGGCACCGAGAATCGGATGTCGTGCGAGTCTTCAGCCATTCTTACTCTTGGTGGGCGGGAGCGCGGGGGGAGGGCAAGCGAGTAGATAGTTCTGTATTCTAGCAGCCGAAAGCGACTTTATCCCGCCAGTTTCTCGCTGGCGGAATTTTGACTGCCGCGCGGCGGTTTTTTGTCGCTTGTTTCATCCAAGTATTTTCGTCTTGAGGTAGGATTCCCTGGCAATGCAGCGGCGACGTCTCGGTGGTAGCGGAGTGGTGGTTTCGGACATCTGCATGGGCACGATGACTTTCGGAGGTCAATGTGACGAGCAGCTCAGCCACGCGATCTGTGATCGTGCCTGGGAAGCGGGAATCGATTTTTTTGACGCCGCCGAGTTGTATCCCGTTCCTCCGATGGCGGAAACGGCGGGAGTGACCGAAGAGATTTTTGGGCGTTGGTTAAAAACCAAGCCGCGCGAAGCGGTGATCGTTGCCACCAAGGTGACCGGGCCTGGCCATGGCTGGTTCACGGCGCCGGTGCGGCACGGCAAAGCGGCACTCGATCGCCGGCAAATCATCGATGCCTGTGAAGCTTCGCTGCGCCGTCTGGGCACCGACTACATCGATCTGTACCAGACCCACTGGCCTGATCACGGCATGCCTTATGAAGAAGTGTTGGGCGTACTGACGGAGCTGCGAGACGCCGGAAAAGTTCGCCTGATCGGCTGCAGCAACGAGACGAGTTGGGGCGTGATGAAAAGCTTGTGGGCGGCCGATGTGCGTGGCGTCGACCGTTACCAAACAGTGCAAAACAACTTCAGCCTGATCAACCGCCGCTGCGAAAGCGAACTCGCTCAGGTACTGCGGCGGGAGAATCTGAGTTTGCTGCCCTATTCGCCGTTGGGGGGCGGAGTTCTTACAGGGAAGTATCAGGACGGGAATCCGGATGGAGCCCGATTTTCGGCCTATTTGGCTACCGGCAACGATCGCCAAAAAG
The DNA here is from genome assembly GCA_965222745.1 of Rubripirellula sp. Classification (GTDB taxonomy): domain Bacteria; phylum Planctomycetota; class Planctomycetia; order Pirellulales; family Pirellulaceae; genus CBDCUW01. Next base: position 1,421,201 of record CBDCUW010000005.1, on the reverse strand, counting down.
AAATGGCACAACGCTTTGTCAACCCGCGTACTCTCGAAACCACTCGGCGGCTGACCGAGGTTGCTGACTCGATTGGATACTCGGTAACGGCGCTGGCTGTTGCCTGGAGCCGGCAACATGACTTCGTCGCCTCGACCATCATCGGTGCGACGTCCGTGGAACAATTGAACGAATCGTTAGAAGCAGCAGATTTGATCTTGGATCCACAGACGCTTGATCGTATCAACCAGATCGATTTTGAAATTCCCACGCCGATGACCGAAGACGGGCTGAGGCGGCTGTAACGATTGCAACGCCGCGAATTGTGAATCGGACGATTGGGGCAAGCTGATTTTCGACGTGAACGCCAAAGGCGAACTATTTTGGCGTTCATGCGATATGCGATCCTCCTCACAACGCTGCTTCTTTGGGCCGGCACCTCGGTTGCAAGTGACTGGTTGACCCTGCCGAGTACCTATACGCATGACGGCACCGGCCAACGAGTTGCGCAGTATCAACCCATCGTGCCTCCCGTCGTCGCGACAGTGACCAACTTTCGCAGCAGCGGTTACACGCACACTCGCAGCTCGCTGAACTACGGCCAGTCAGCTGACAACTACCATCGGGTGGAACGATGGGGTGACCCAGTGCGTCCCTACGGCGAATGGCGTTTTCCGTACCGGCCTTTCAGTACGCCCTATCCCAATTGGGGTGCCCCGTACACCGGATTCAACTTGGGATTGGGTGGATATGGTCCTTTCGGAGGCGGCCAGCGATATCCTGGTCGTTCCGGCAAAGCACCGTCCGGCGATCACTCCGACAATGGATTGCCGTCTCAGTATGATCCGATCAACCCCGATGGCATTTTTCGCCAACCGCGACAGTTCCAGCAGCGACCTAGCGACGCGGATTTGTTTCGGCCTTACCCCGCGGGACCGGGAACTCCCTACCCCGTCGCGCCCTACTACGACGGCTACAATCCCGTCTATCGGGATTAGGCCCTGGAAAACGAACTGGTATCTAACCGTTTCGTGAGCGAAGGCGTTGTTGCAGGAGGTGCAGGCACGCTCATCGGATTGTTTGTGCGTCGGCTGGTCCTGCGTCAGTCGGACCTCCTTCTTATGCACCGAAGGTGCAGTCGTTTGCTTAGCCCAGGGCGAGGTTTTGCGAGTCTTACGAGCAATACCGCTGTCCTGGGGCCACCTGCGCGGAGCAACTCGGTCCCCGCTCCCTGCGAGCATGGCGGCAAAGCCGCCATGCTCGCAGGGAGCGGGGAAATGAGAAACGGTCGCTGACCCAGGGCTTCGTCAACGTTCGTAAAACTCACGTTGCCTCGCCCTGGGCTAAACAAAGTGCTGGGCCTTTGGCCCGAAGAACGAGCCCAGATTTCTTCCCTTATTCCCGTGTTTGGATAGCTCCCGATTAGCGTGCCTGCACCCAAAAGCAGGAGGCGTTTCTGACGCTACGAACGTGCCGAAGACTTCTCGGGTGTCTGGAGTTCTTGTTGGGCTTTCTGCAGGAACTGCAACGCATCGATGGGCGTCATCGAGTTGACATCCAGTTTCTGAACTTGTTCCAGTAACGGATGATCCGCGAATCCAAACAGTGTCAATTGGTAACTTCCGCCGCCGCTACTGCTTCCCGGAGCCTGGATCGTGGGGCGGTCCAGTGCGTCGCGGTGGTCGGCTTCCAGCTGCGAAAGCACGTCCTTGGCCCGTTCGTTGACTTCCGGTGGAATGCCGGCCAATCGGGCAACGTGAATGCCATAGCTTTTGTCGGCTCCGCCCTTGACGATGCGGTGCAGGAACACGACCTCTTCATCCCACTCCTTGACCGCGACGTTCAAGTTCGCCACTCGCGGCAGGGACTCTTCCAGTTGAGTCAGTTCGTGATAGTGGGTGGCAAACAGGGTTCGGCAACCGATTTGTTCGTGGATGTGTTCGGTAATCGCCCACGCCAACGAGAGTCCGTCGTAGGTGCTGGTCCCACGCCCGATTTCATCAAGGATGACCAGGCTGCGAGAGGAGGCGGTGTTGAGAATACGAGCAGTTTCGACCATCTCGACCATGAAGGTACTTTGGCCGCGACTCAGTTCGTCACTGGCACCGACTCTTGCAAAAATACGGTCCGCGATTCCAATCTCCGCCGATTCGGCCGGCACGAACGAACCAGCTTGGGCTAACAATGTGATCAGCGCGATCTGGCGGATGTAGGTGCTCTTGCCGGCCATGTTGGGTCCGGTGATCAGCAAAATCATTCCCGATTCGGGTGATTGAATGCAATCGTTGGGTACGAATTCACCTTGAGGCATCGTGACATCCAACACCGGGTGGCGTCCCGCTTCGATTCGAAGCACCGATTCGTCTGTTAAGCTTGGTCGTACCCAGCCGCGAACTGACGCGATATCGGCCAGCGAGGCAAGCACGTCCAACTCGGCAATCGCCATCGCCACTTCCTGCAGCGTCGACAGATGCCGATGTGTCTCGGCACGCAGTTGCTGAAACAAAAGTTGCTCTCGCGATGCCGCCTTTTCGTCCGCGGCCAGAACTTTTTCTTCGTACTCTTTCAATTCCGGAGTGATGAACCGCTCGCAGTTTTTTAACGTTTGTTTGCGGATGAACGAATCTGGGATTTTGTCGCGATGCGCGTTGGTGACCTCCAAGTAATAACCGAAAACTTTGTTGTAACCGACCTTCAGGTTGGCGATGCCGGTCTCGTCCATTTGACGCTGCTGGTACTCGGCGATCCACTGTTTACCGCCCTGGGCCAGCTCTCGCAGCGAATCGAGTTCCTGGTCGAATCCGGCGCGAATGAAGTTGCCGTCGGATGCGGACAAGGGACATTCATCGGCCAATGCCCGCTCCAGCTGTGAGCGGAGTTCCGGACACAGATGCAGGTGGGCTTCGATCAACGACAGACGCTGGCTGCTTCGATCGGTAACCCGCGCTTTCAGGCTGGGCAATCGAGCCAAAGTTCCGCAAACTTGTTGAAGATCACGCGGTCCGGTTCGGCCGGTAGCGATTCGCGCCAGCAGCCGTGTCAAGTCAAAGGTTTTCTTGAGCGTTGTCCGTACGTCGCTGCGAAACGACTCGTCGCGCGACAGTTCCTCGACCGCGTCCAGGCGCGCGTCGATGGCAGCGGAATCGATCAGGGGTGCCGCAACCCAGTCGGCCAACAAGCGAGAACCCATCGGCGTGCATGTTCGGTCGATCACGCCCAATAGCGATCCTTCGCGAGAACCGGACCGCAGGGTTCGAGTGATTTCGAGGCTACGGCGGGTCGAAGCATCGATCTGCAACACTCCGGTGCGATGGTGCGCGGTCAGACTGCGGAAATGATCCAAGCTGGCCCGCTGTGTTTCCTGCAGGTAGGTCAGCACAGCGCCGGCGGCTTGCACGGCCAAAGTGTCGGCCTGTTCAAAACCGAATCCATCCAGGTTGTGCACCGCGAACTGCTTGCAGAGCGTCTCGCGGGCGGCGTCTTCGGAGAACGACCAGGCGGGTCGAGGTGACCAGGACCAGGGTGCGGTGGTATCGGTGACAACCCGCGCGTCATCTTCTCGGTAGATCACTTCCGCGGGCCCAATCCGAGCCAATTCGTCTTCCAGCCGCGATAGCGCGAACATGCCCGCTTCGAATCGGCCGCTGGAAAGTTCCGCCCAGGCGATGCCGACTTGTTGTTGGCCATCGTCATTGCCGCGACGATCGTGACGCAGGTAGATCGCTGCCAAATAGTTGGCTTCGCGTGGGTCCAGCAGCCCGTCGTCGGTCAGCGTGCCGGCGCTGACCACGCGAGTGATCTCGCGTTTGACCAGCCCCTTGGCCGTTTTCGGGTCCTCGACCTGTTCGCAAACGGCCGCACGAAACCCGGCGCGGATCAGCTTTTGCAGGTAGGCATCCAGTTGATGATGCGGAAACCCGGCCATCGCCGTGGGATTGTCGCTGTCCTTGTCCCTGCTGGTCAGTGTCAGCCCCAGTACATCGGCCGCCGTTTTCGCATCATCGAGAAACAGCTCGTAGAAGTCGCCCATGCGAAATAGCAGCAGCGCATCGCCGCATGCCGCCTTCGCCTCGTGATATTGCCGCATCATTGGTGTCATGCCGCCAATCGTACCGCCACCGCTGCCGATCGCACAGTCGTACGGCGACCAGAAAAGTGGGGCTACCGCAAGCGGCACACAGCTTTTAACGACTAGGCAAGATCCTCGTAGGCCGACTTGTCCCAAGTTGGCAAGCCTGTACCGTCGGCGACTTCTCCGAAGTCGCTTCGCCTAGCCAGGAACGGAGAACTGGCCGACAATGCGCGCCGACTTGGGACAAGTCGGCCTACACGGGGAACTACATCTGGGAATAGGGTTTGGGGACCAGGACGTATTTGTCGATGTGGCTGACCGTTCCCTTGTACTTGGCAACCTTCTTTAGGACGTTCCAGTCGGGATGGACGCGAAACGCTTGCCACGCCTCGTTGCGGGCCTGTTCGTTTTCGTAGAGTGTCAGGTAGGTGAGATTGGGTGTCTGCGGACCGACGACACATTGCCCGATGAAGATCGGTTGGATTTTGCAGTCCAGAAAAATCGGCACTTCGCCATTGTTGAACATGTCGACCTTCAAATCACCCAGCCGTTCGTTGGCGCTTTCATAGACTCGTAGTTCGTAAACTCGCTTGTCGTTTTCCAGCGACCCTTTGGCAACCTTCAACTCGCTCCAACAGTCCATCGCCGACAACAACTCGCTCTGGATCCGTTGGTAGGCAGGGTTCTTCGGTTCTCGCTTCAAATAAGCATCGGCGTCGGCCAGGTACTGCTGGTCCCCGGCAAGCTTCGCTTTTACTTCCGTGATCTGTCCGACGTTGTCATAGGGAATGACCACCACAATCCGAGGGCTGCCCGATTCGTCATTCTCGGAATTGGTAAAGACGCCGACCGGGCCAACTCCGTGACGCTCGAGCGCCGGGATCAGCGCTTGGCCGAGATACTGATCGATCGCGGCGACGTCAGGCTTTTCGCCAAGCAGGTAACTGCGGACTTCATACAGCTGCGGTTGGTCGGCGGAGGTTTCAGGGGCTGAAAACAACGCCAAAAGCGCGGCCGAAAGTGCGACGATGATGCGGTTCATGGACATGTCAATGTGATGTGAAAGGGAAGGAGGAATGCCGATGGCGAGCCAAGGCGAGTTTCTGTGGAAGGAAACGTGACCACGGAGGTGGTCGAGGGGAGATGGCGACATCATAATCTCGCACTCACGAGAACCGCCACCAAGCGATCTCCGACCGCCCCCGTTTTCTCCAACGTTTTTTACCCGACAGGTCAACGATGTTCGATTTGTTTGAAGCTTTTTCTTCGATTCAGGATATAGCACTGCTGGCCAGCACGGGACCCGATTCGGCAACGGTGACCGGTGAAACATCGCGAGAGGTCGAGAAGTTGTTTTCGATTCAAGGGTTGCTGACCCTGGGAATGCTGGTGTTGCTACAAGCAGTGCTCGGTTTTGACAATCTGCTGTACATCTCGATCGAAAGCAAACGCGTCCCCGAAGACAAACAATCGATGGTGCGGAAAACGGGGATCGGATTGGCGATCTTTTTCCGAATCGCATTGCTGTTTGTGGTGATCAAGCTGATCGCCGCCTTGCAGGAATCGTTTTGGGACGTCGACAACCAATTCATCACCGCGGCGGTCACCGGGCACAGCCTAATCGTTTTGGGCGGCGGAGCATTCATCCTGTGGACGGCGTTGAAAGAGATCTATCACCTGCTTGCCATTCATGAAATCGAACACACACCGGGCAAACAATCGAAAGGCAGCGTCGGCAAGGCGATCAGTTTGATCGTCGCGATGAACCTGGTTTTCTCCTTCGATTCGATCCTGAGCGCGATGGCATTGACCAAGAATGAATGGATCATGGCAACCGCGATCGTGATCAGCGGTCTGCTGATGATCTGGCTTGCCGATCGCGTGGCCGAGTTTCTGAAGCGGAACCGAATGTACGAGGTGCTGGGCCTGTTCATCTTGTTCATCGTCGGTGTGATGTTGGTCAGCGAAGGGGGGCACCTGGCCCAGTTGCAGTTGTTCGGTCACCACATCGAACCGATGGCAAAGACCACTTTTTACTTTGTGTTGGCCGTGTTGATCGTCGTTGACGTCGTCCAAGCGAGGTTCCAAAAGAAACTGATCGCCCAGCAAGCAGCGGAAGCCGAAGCGGGATGATCGGCCGCCGCTGTCCGAGTTTGCCGACGTAGGACAATTCGTAGCGAGTTCAGAGAACTCGCCGACAGTCGGCCGGTTCTCCGAACCGTCAACGCGCGTAGCGAGCTCGGAGAGCACGCCGACAGTCGGCCGGTTCTCCGAACCGGCAACGCGCGTAGCGAGCTCGGAGAGCACGCCGACAGTCGGCCGGTTCTCCGAACCGGCAACGTGCGTAGCGAGCTCGGAGAGCACGCCGACAGTCGGCCGGTTCTCCGAACCGTCAACGCGCGTAGCGAGCTCGGAGAGCACGCCGACGTTGCAACTCGACGGTTGTTTACTGACCCGGCACGATGTCTTCTGAATGAACGATCAGGCTCAGGTAGGTACTGCTGATCGGCAGCCGTGAACCTTTTTGGTAGATGTTCTGCTGACTGATATCCAGCTCGGCATTCCAAACCGATTTTTCACCCAGACTGGCTTCCAGCTGGTAGTAATGCGATCGCGCGAAGGCGTAACGTATTCTCTGCTGGCCGTCGGCCTTGAACAGCTCCATCAACACCAACGCGTCGGGATCGTTTCCATTGGCGAAAGCAAAAATAGCGCCATGGATGATGTCTTTGTCGGCGGATGAATACTGAAATAACGGTGCCGGCATCAAACGCAGTTTGTACTTTTGGTCGCGATGCGATGTCATTTCGACGCGGAACTGCCGAGCGGCTCGTCGCAGCGCTGCCAGACCTCGGCCGATCGCATTTTCTGGCAACGATTTCCACTCGATTCCGGGCGAGTCCGTTTTCCAGATCTCTTGACCGTCTGAACTGATCGAAACCGGCTCGCTGGAAAGCGAATGAAACGTATGTTTGACTCGACGTTCATTCCGAATATCGAACTCAAAACCGCTGGTCACAATGCAGGGTCGGCCGCCACAGGTCCACAGAAAGGTCGCACCGGTCATGTCAAAATCGGTTGGATTCGTCCAGGCCAACAGGGGAGCTTGCACGAGCTTCAAACTGCCTCCCGAAGGGTCTTCCCCGCAGCGAATTTTGTACTTCGCGAATTGTTCCAGCCACTTGCTGGAATCGGGTTCTGGTGCTTCTTGCGCCGCGGCAGTGGCGGCAACGCAAACTGCGATCGTCATCGCGAGGAATGAGCCGATGTGTCTCCGGCCGCGCAGCCAGAACCGTTTGGGATGACGTGATGCCAGCATTTTTACCTCCCCAGGAGCAAGTTTTGGGTTCCCAACAGCCGCATCCAGTGTAAGCGGTTTTGGGGAGCCCGTCGTAGCGGAACTGGCCGGCATTTTCGGGCGCAGCGGGGGATGGCCGAAAGTCGTGGCGATTTTCGCTACGTCTGCAAAATGGAAGCCCGGAAACTACTGGTCCGATGAAAAGAGGTGGATCGTCTGGTCCACCGAAGCGGCGTAGTCTTCTTTTTCCGAGGAATTTGCCTGATGGGGGTTGGGCAGATTGGCAGGTGACTGCGGATTGTCAGGCGTTGAATCAGCCGCCTTCTGCTGTCGCGGAGCCCAATTGTTGAAAACGTCTTCGCGACTGGACGAATCGTCGACCTTGTTTCCTTCACTTGCCGGCTGGTCGTCGGGGGCCTGAAGCTGATTCTTTTGACGCTGGTCGGAACCGACCGTGCTGCTGTTGTTGCGGCGATTGATCTCGTTGAAGATCAGCAGTGCATCCAACGCGGAGACCATTCGGTCGCCATTGACGTCGTGGCTGTTGACCGGATCGCCCCGACCGACCGGTCCTACACCGAATGCATTGAGGTAGTTGATGACGATCAACGCATCGAGGCTGGTCACGTCTTCGCTGTGGTCGACGTCGTAGGGATTTTCGTCGTTGTGATAAGGAGTATCGTTTTCGAGCACAAAGATGATGAACGTCTCGCGGACCGGTTCGAATTCACCCTGCGGATCAGTGACCGTGATGGTCAGTTCGATCTCATCCTGGGTCACTCGTTCGACGAACTGGTCTTCGACCAGCTGCAAAATAGCATCTCGGATTTCGAATCGCGGATCGTCGACAGTCAGCTCGAATCGTTCATTCGGTGGCGATCCATCGATGATCACATCACCGACGATATCTCCAGGTTCAAGTTCGACCACCGATCGATCGCTCAGCGAGATCGCGCCGGGTTGTTCGACGACGTCAAGCACGTGAACGGTCACTAGCTGAGTGAACGAACTGCCTTCGCCATCATCAGCGGTGACGTTCACTTGGATTTCCTGCTCGGCCTCGTAGTCCACCGCGACATCGGGCCTCAGTTGCAAGATATTGTTTTCGATCACAAAGCGATTGTCATCAACGCTCAACTCATGTATCTGATCAACGTCTTCATCTTCGACTTCCAATCTCGCCACAATGTCGCCGAGCACGTTTTCGGAGATCGAACCGGTTTCAGGTGTGATGGCAGTGATCGGATCGTTTTCGTCCTTGACCAGGAAGGTGACCAGCCGGGTGATCGACGAGTTTGCTTCCGGATCGTGTACGTCAATCGTCAGCTCGATGGTCGGCGAGGTTTCAAAGTCGATGTGTCCGCGGACAAATACAATCTCGCCGTTGATCACAGCAAAGCGGCCGTCATCGATCACGATCTCGTGGTTTCGTTCCACGTCGACGTCAATGATTTCGATGTCGGCGATCGGTCTGCCGGGAAGGATGTTTTCAGGAATCGGGTCGCCGCTGACGTCGATGTCGAATGGCGGATCGGGAATCGCGGTTACGTTGATCGGCAGCGAGATTTCCGCGGAAACGTCGCGACCGTCATGCAGCACCACTGGCACCATGTCGACGCCGGAGAAATCATCATTGGGCCTGTAATTGACTGCGCCCAACACCGATAGCGTGGCGACGCCGTTTTCGGCAGGTCCGCGTTGAATCAGGACGAACTGGTCACTTTCGGGGTCGCGGGCACCTTCCAGGGCCTTGGGTGCCGGTTCGGCCAGGGTGACATCTTCGGTCGTCGTCAATCCAGGCAACGAATCGTAACCCGGCGCGTTGTTGCTGTCGCTGAGCGATACTCCGAACAGGATCGAATCGAGATCCTGCCCACCCTGCACTTGGACTCGATTGGCCGCTGCTTTGTTGAGCGCCACCTCGGTCACCCCCGCAGCTCCCAACACCACAATCGCATCGGGGCGATCGCCGATTGCAAGCGAGGAAACTTGGCCGATGATCGAGGCGTCCAATGCCAGGTCGGCGATCAAGGCGCCGTCTCGCATGTCGATCAATCGCAACATGGCGTCGATCGGCGAGATCGTCATCAACAGGTCACGGGGGTCGTCGATCGCCACCGGTCCGGTGACATCCGGCAACGAGTGAAGCGTGGCGAAGTCTTGATTCACATCGTGAACGCTGACGCCGCCGCCAAACGTGCGAACGACCAACAAGCCCGACGCGTCATCGTAAGCCAGCATGCGAAAGGCGCCGGCCACATCGACGGGAGTTTCCGTGATCGGGGTTGCCGACGAATTGCTCCACAAAGAGAACTGCATTCCGTCGTTGATCGCCGAGGCAAAGACGCTGCGAGTGCCTGTTTCGGAGGTGAGGACTTGGGTGCCGGCCGGAACGGTCGTCGACGTGGTCGTCACTCCAATACCAATCGTCAGATCCGACGCGTCCACCGCGTGAATCGTCGAAACGGTTTGGGAGTGTTCGATCAGCACTCCGTGTCCCTGACCATCGATGGCAACGTCGGCCCATTGAACCGGTTGGCCCTGGCCGGCCAGATCCACTGCGGTGACCGATTCGTCGGCGGGATCGACAATCCAGGCGGTGTCGCCCCCTTCGTCGTTTCCGATGACAAGCACCGTGCCGTCAGGAAGCGTTTGCATCTTGGTCAGTTCGGTGGCGACGGGAACGTTCTGGCCCAGTCCCGACGCCAAATCACCTAAGACGATTCCCTGCTGGCCAAGAACGATGGGGCCGCTGCCAAGTAGCAACTGAGTGCCGTTGGCCTCGACCGTTTCACCCGAGATCGTCGCTTCGACGGGTGAGGTCTGCTGCTGGCTGGATGTTCCATTGAACAGCCGAAGCAGATAAGTCCCGTCGCCCAGGTTCGGAAACGAGAAGGTACCGTCCTGCTCGGCGACGACAAACTGCTCGCCCTCATCCAGAGTGGCGTTGTCGTTGGCGTCGATGTAGACCAGCCGGCTGGCGAGGTTGACTTCGCCCTGATCTCGGTGGAAAGAGAAATTGGCATCGTCAAAGACGGCGCCGGTGATGGCCGCAAGCACCCGTCGATCACCGAGCTGTTCGACCAGCAGACGGCGGCGAACCACCGTTCTGCGATTCGATTTCAGTCGTCGATCTGTACGTTTGACCATCTGTGTTGCCTGGACCAAATGAATCCTGTTGGACGCAGCCCCCCTGCAAGGTTGGCAGAGCTGATCGGGAGTTGGATTCACGGAGTCACGAAAAGTTCCCACGCCCCGCTCCAATCAGCCGGGAAATTGGTTTTCGCCGTCGACCGCCCCCACGCGCGGTGGCCATCTTGGAACCAGAAAAGTGTCCACAGCAAAGCTCCAGCGGTCTATCATACGCAATGTGCATTGATTTGTTGCCGGAATTTGTTCTTCGAAATCGGCGGATTTACCTAAAACGTAGAGATTTTGTGGGCATTCGGCTGCGGTCGGCGGAAGCGTTTTATTGCCGTTGCCGCGCATTCATTTCCCGGACACCTCCCTAACGAGAACGCGACAATGAAGTTTCAGAACCGTCCAGCTACTGCCGGCTCTCTGTTTTCGTTTCTGCTGGCCGGAATCGGCATCGCCGCCTTTTCTGCGCCCGATGCTTCGGCTCAAGGATTGAGCGGCCCTTCCCAGCGACTAGAAGAGACCCTGGAGGACTCCGAGCCGGGTGGCCGAAATGACCGCGGTGGTGACTCCGGTTACGACACCGAAATGGAAGTCGACATGATGGAGGATATGGAGGATTACGATGGCTACGGAGACATGCAGGACCAGTACGACATCTACGGAACGGGGGCCGGTGGCGGTGTTCGTGGTCGAGGCAGGTCGTCCGATGAGATGCTTTTTTACGGGATCAGCAATTCGGGTTCGACACTGAACATCGACCTGTCGTCGCTGTTTGCTCCGCAGCTTGAAGATGCGATTCAAGCCGGACCGGTTCTCAAACGCGAATCGGATCTTGCTTTCGCGGCCGGCAACTATCCGCTTGCACTGGAATTGGCGTTCGGCCACATGGCGGCTGAGTATCCCAATTCGGTTGTCGATTTGAAGACGGTCAAGTACAGCTCCACTTTGCGCCGTCCCGTTTGGAATGCCCGCTTTGGTGTTTCCATGACCGTGCGCGGCACCGGCGCGCTACGCGAAGCTCAGCCAATTCGTGAAACGACCAGCGGTCGTCAACTCGCTCAGAATCGAGGCCAAGGCCGATCCGCTCGCGGAGGCTACGAGGGCTTTGATGAAGAGATGATGGACATGGAGGAAGACATGGAAATGCAGATGGAGGAGATGCGGGACGAGGAAATGATGATGGAGATGGACATGAGCGATTTCGGGGGCAGCGATCCTCGTAGTCGCCGCTCATCGGGACGTCCTCAAAGCACCGGTCCGGTTCGGAAGATGCTGGATGATGCCGCCAAGGAAGAACTCGATTCGTACCTTGGCTTGGTTGCGGAAGTGATTGGCGAGGCTTTCAAAAAACGGTTTCAATCAGGTGACTTTGGACCGGCGCTGATCACGGTCAACATGGAGGAAGCAGAAGAGGGTGATGTCCTTGCCGGAAGACAGGGAGCCGCCACACCGCCACCCTCAGGCGTGACGCTGAACGACGAATTGGAAGATGTCTTTGCCGCCATTCCCGATCCGCTGCCGATGTGGTTGCCGGGAATTGTCTATCTGGGACAGGGTGCCTCCGATGAAATCATTCCGGTGGCTCAAAGCGCCGACCTTGATTTCGTACTTCACTTTGACGTGGTCCTGAAACAGGGGCGCAACGAGATGGTTCAAAACATTTCGCGATGCCGTCTGATTCAGGTTTCCAACGGCAAACTGCTTGGCGTTTCCAAGGGGATGGACAGCTGGGAAGCGGCGCAGCTTGCCAGCAGTGGACGCAGCGGTGAACGGGCCTATGTCGAAGAGAAGTTAGCCAACCTGTTGATGATCATTGACCGCAGTGCCAAGACGGCAGAGCTTCCCGCGCTGTCGTCCAAGGTGGCTCGGCAACGTGTCGCTTCGTTGTTGGGCGGCAAAAAATCTCGCTCTTTGCGTACGCTCGCGGAAATTCGACTCTACCATGCCCAGGAGTTGATCGGCGATGCTGACGTCGAAATCGCTTTCGATATTGTTGGCGGCCCCGAAGCGTTAACGATGTTGCACGGCACTCCCGCCCAACGAGTGGCGATGGTCCGAAAGTGGGCCGTTCGATCCCTGGGCGGACAGACGGATCATTGAGCGGAGAGCGGCGCTACGGTGGTAGGCCAGGGAGCGGACCTGGCCTATGTGGAACGCCTGCGTCGAACTGCCAAATTCGCGAGTTTCAGTTGCCTTCGAGCTGTTGAATCGGCATCGGCATCAATACTTCCGCTGCGGGTACCAAGCGAATGTTCTTGCAGCGGGAAAGCTGGAACTGTCGAGGTTGTTCGCGGCCCAGGCAGAGACCGAGAAAGCGGTAACTGCCCATGAAGCGAATCGGGCTGACCACCCGGTGAGTGCGGTTGCCCTTGGCGTCGGCGTAATCCATTTCGATGACGTAATTGTCAGAGTCCAACATGGCGCGGCGAAGAATTCGGTTCATGGTTTAGCCCTCCCAAAAGTCGTCGTTTTTTCTCTGTCATGAGTATCCGACGCGGGGGTGACAAGTGTGGTCAGGCCGCCAGAAAATCGTCGGCGATTTCTCCGAAATCGCGTCGTGTGCGGGTAGCGAAAGTCGCCGAGACTTTCGGTAAATCCCCGCGATCGCCGAAACTCTTGGCGAGTTTCGCTACGCTGGAGACTCAGCTGGGCAGGCGAATTCGCTGCACTCGGTGGTTGTTGCTGTCCAGCACGTGAACGCGGTCTGTCGAATCGACCACCAAGCCCCAGGGCTGGTTCAGCTGGCCTGGTTCAAAACCGGGACCGCCCCAGCTGGCAATCCATTTGCCCTCGGGATCAAACCGTTGAATCCGCTGGTTTTTGTATTCGATCACCAACACGGTCCGATCGTTGGCGATGGCCAGATCGTAAGGGTAGAAGAACTCGCCATGCCGGCTGCCTTGGCGGCCCCAGACGTCGATCAACTGCGGCGTCGATTCGCGGATGTCGTACCGCTGGATGCGGTGGTTGCAGGCGTCGACGACCCACAAAACATCCTCGTGGATCACCAAGCTTTGCGGGCGCACGAACTGCCCCGGTGCGTGTCCGGTGCCGCCCCACTGCGTCAGGAAGTTGCCATCGGGATCGAATTTTTGAATGCGATCGGAGTCACCGTACTCGCCGACGTAGAAACATCCATCGGTGTCGCACACCGCATCGGTCACGAAGGCGAATTCGCCCGGTGAGTGACCTGGGGTGCCGCCGATCTGTTCTTCTTGTTGCAGCTGTCCGTCGGGCGTATAGGAAAGCATGCGGTAGTAATGCGTATCGGCGACCAGCAGTCGAGGCTGTGCCGCGTCGGCGTCGACGGGCCGGACTGCCAAACCGGTGGGGCGTCCGTTTTTTGTCTGCGGCGTTTTCCAGAAGCGGAGCAGGTTGCCGTCGACATCAAAGACTTGGATTCGGCCGGTCGTGTCGACAATGTACAGCTGGTCGCTTTCGTCAATCGTGATCGCACGAGGTTTCAAGAACCGTCCCTCGCTGAATCCGCGGCGTCCCCACACCAGCTCCGGCTTGGAGCCCAGGCCGATGGGCACACAGCCGGTTGACAACAGACAACCGCCGGCGGCAACCGCTGCGGTGCGAACGAATCTCCGCCGAGAGACCTTGGGTTCGGATGGGGTCGCGATGGAATCGATCATGGTGGCAAAGTCACCGACTTGTGAACGCATTTCAATGGTTCTTACAATGGATGCTTTCCATTTTATCGTGTAGCAGTCCCAACGTCCGTCCATGCCAAAGATTCTTGACCTTCAGGCGACGGACGACCCGCGGGACATCATTCACCGCACCGTTCAAGCACTTGTCGAGGGACAGGTGGTCGGTTTGCCAACCGAAACGGTTTACGGCTTGGCCGCCCACGCGCTGTCGGAATCGGCGGTCGAGCGTCTTTGCGAAATCAAGCGGCGGTTGGACGCCCCCCTGGCGATTTCGGTGGGCAGCCGAGAAGCGGCGGGCGATTTTTGTTGCGATTTTCCCCTGCCGGCGCGCCGCCTGAGCTACCGATGTTGGCCCGGTCCCTTGACCATGGTGATTCCCAGTGGCGGTGAGAATTCGGCCGCCAGCCAGTTGCCGGTGGGCGTCCGCCGCCGGATCACGGGAGACTTTGACTGCATCGGATTCCGCGTGGTGGACCACCGAGTGCTTTCGCATATTCATCGTTACCTGGCCGCTCCGCTGGTGTTGACCAGCGCGAATCTGAGCGGAAAACCGGCACACACCACCGCTCCGCCGGTTGCCGCCCAATTGGGTGATTCGCTTCCACTGCTGCTCGACGACGGTCCGACTCGTTATGGTGGAGCATCGACGGTTGCCAGGATCATCGGCAATCGGCTTGAGATTTTACGTGAAGGTGTGATCGAACGAGCCGCCATGAACCAATTCATCAAACCGGTGATCGCGCTTGTCTGCACCGGAAATACCTGTCGCAGCCCGATGGCGGAAACGTTGCTTCGCGAGCAGATTCGGACGCGAAAAGGGAGCGAGGATGCGGTTCGCGTTTTGTCGGCGGGCGTCGCCGCAAGCACGGGAAGCGGGGCTAGCCCACAAGCGGTCGAGGTGATGGGTGGCCGTGGGCTTGACCTGACCGGTCACAGCAGCCGTCCTTTGGACGACGCCGTCATGAATGTCGCCGATCTGGTGTTGACCATGACCCGCGGACACCGCGATGCCATTCTCGCCGCCTGGCCCGATATGCACGACCGAGTCTTTACTCTTCGCCGCGATGGTGGCGACATCACCGATCCAGTCGGAATGCCTGTCGAGGTTTACCAGGAGTGCGCCGACCAAATCGATCAAGAGTTGTCCGACTGGCTGGACTATCTTGATGACGACTTTTTTCCCGAAACCACCTCGGACGACCACTAGAGGTGACATGATGCTAACGATCTCCCTGGGAAGCGACCACCGCGGTGTACATATCAAGTCGCGGCTGATCCAGACTTTGACGTCGGCCGGCTTTACCGTGCTTGACGAAGGAACCGATTCGGAAGTCGCAGTCGACTACCCCGATTTCGCCTGCCAAGTGGCTAGAAAAGTTGGTAGCGGTCAGGCCGATCGAGGCATCCTGATTTGCGGTACCGGTATCGGAATGGCGATTGCCGCCAACAAATTTCCCGGTGTCCGCGCCGCGCCTTGTTACGACGAGGTGATGGTGGAGATGAGCCGGCGGCATAACGATGTCAACGTTCTTTGCCTGCCCGGTGACATGATTGGCGAACGTCCGATCGATGACCTGGTCTTGATGTGGCTGAACACCGACTTCGAAGGCGGACGTCACGCCTCGCGATTGGACAAGATCGCCGAGATCGAAAAAACACAGCCGGTGGATCACTAGTGTCCTGGTCAAGTCACGAGAAGAGAGATGGATAGCTGGTCGGCGCTGATCGGGCATCAGCACATTCGCCGTTGGCTGGCCGCGGCGATCGCCAAAGGAAGGCTCGGCGGTAGCTTTCTGCTGGTCGGACATCCGGGTGTGGGAAAACGAACGGTTGCCACGCTGCTGGCACGTACGCTGCTTTGCCAGTCGAGCCAGCCGGCGAAGATGGAACCGTGCGGCAAATGCCAAGGTTGCCTGCAAGTCGTCGCTGGTACCCATCCTGATCTGATTCGTATCGGAAAACCGGATGACAAAGCCTTCATCCCCTTGGACGCATTGATCGGTCCTCCGGAAGCGAGGATGCAGGAAGGTTTCTGCCGCGATATCCGGTTGAAACCGATCCACGGCAGTCGCAAAGTTGCCATCTTGGAGGATGCCGACTATCTGAACGAAGAAGGTGCGAATTGCCTGCTGAAAACGCTGGAAGAACCGCCGTCGGGTGCGTTGATCATGTTGATTGGCACCAGCGAACAAAGGCAGTTGCCGACGATTCGGTCTCGTTGCCAAACGATTCGGCTGACGTCACCGGTCGGCGATGATGCAGTTCGGTTTCTGCGTGAGGTTCACCAGGTCGAAGCCGAATCGAAGCAGATTGCCGATGCGGTCGACACCGCGGGCGGCAACATGCACGTTGCCCTGCGATTGCTCCGCGGTGAGGCGGACCAGCTTCGCGACGCATTGAATTCTCAGTTGGGTTCGGAGCATCCCGATCCGGTGGCGCTCAGTCGAATCATTTCGTCTCACGTCGACGAGGCGGGAAAAGAAGCCAGCAAACGACGTCACGCGATGCGTGATGTCTTTTCGATGGCGGTTCAATATTTCCGCCGCCGAGCGCGCGAAAGTGCGTCCGGTCGCATCGCTTGCCCGAAGACACTTTCGCGGCTGGACCGTTCGCTGCGCGCACTGCGCGAAGTGGACCGCAGTGCGAATCAGACAACACTGATTGAGTGCTATGCCGCCGACATCGCTGCGGCAACCACGGGCGATCGGGGAGACATCGGGTCGTAAAGCACCATGTAGGCCGACTTGTCCCCAAGTCGGCGAATCTGTACTTGCGACAAACTGGTTGCGCGCGCCGACTTGGGACAAGTCGGCCTACGGCCTTAGAGTGGAAAATCTTCCACTTCGGCGTACAGCGGCATGTAGCGGTAGTAGACTTCCAGGATCATCGCGCACATGGCGGTCGTGTAGAGCCTGCCTCCCACGTTGCCCCAACGATCGTCGAAGTGCCAACTGCCGCGTTCGTGCCCACTCTTGGCCTGCTTGGCGACCAGGAAATCTCGCAGTTCGTTGTTCCAGCGATCCCAGTGGGGGTGTTGGCTGTGGTGAAGCGCCAGCGTTGCGTAGTAGTCGTGATACACGTTGGTGAGTGTGGGGCCGCGATCAGCCAGTTCAGTCAGTGCATCAAAGAAAGGGGTATAGTTCGGCGATTCGCCCAAGTACAGCAGCAGGGTCAACCCGATCGCTGTCGTCGTGACTTCGCCGGGCGGACGCTGGTAGCCGAATTGATAACGTTGGTCTTCGGAGGAAGTTGACAGCACGAATTCTCTGGCGTCGCGAAGCGTGTAGGTCTTCAGCGGCGCACCGGTTCGCTTGGCCGCCAGCAGGGAAAGGACTTGCCAGCCGGTTAACGTGGTGTCGCCGGGACTGCCCGGCACGTATCCCCACGAGCCGCTTTCGTGTTGAGCGATAACGGTGAACCACGCACCCCGATGGACCAGGTCGACCAGGTCGGCGTCCCGCTGCTGCCCTTCGGTGGTCATCGCCAACGCTTCGGACAGGGCCATCAGCGCGATGCCCTGTCCGTACATGCTGCCTTGTTGAAAGTCGTATCCCGCTTCGGCCTCTCCGGCGACCGCGCGAAGATAATAGAGCCCTTGGCGGACGGTTTCGGCGTAGGGGCCATCGCCATGGTGGGTGTGTCCGGCACCCAGGAAAGCGAGAAGTGCCAGGCCGGTTGCGGCCGTCGACGGTGTCGGTGTGTCACCCGCTTTCTTGCTGTGTCGGCAGCGCCCGTTGCAAGGATCGAGCTGCAGGTTGAACGACCAGCTTCCGTTGGGTCGTTGATGATCGGCAAGCCAACGAAGCGCCTCGTCGACCGCCTGTTCGCTTTCCCTGGTCGCGCCCCACTTGCGTCCATACTTCGCGCGGCCCTCAGCCGTCCTGCCGGAAAGTCCGCCACCGGGAAGACGAAACTGAGATGACGGCTGTGCTAGCGCGCCGCCCGCTTTCAAGGTCGCCAGTAGCGCCGGATCGATCGGATTGGCTGTCGAAGGTGTCGACAGAGGAGAAGCGATCGTCGCGCTAGGCCGGGGAATCAGGTTCACCGCGATCGGCTGGGGCGCAAGCGAGGGATCCTGGACGCGCCGATCGCTCTTTTCCACCGCATCCAAAGCGATGGTTGCTGCCGGTTCACCCTGACGAGCGGTGATGGCCGATCCGTGCCCGCCTCTGGCGCTGTAAGTGAACAACGCCAAAATCAAAAGCAGGATCGTGTGCAGGATCATGCTGATCAAGCCGGCCAGGATCGGCGAATCGGACCGCACGGTGCGCTTGTGACCCGAGGACGATTCGGATCGTGACGGTTGTGACGACCCAGCTGCCGGTTCGACCGAATCGGCAGCTGCGACCGCGGCAACCGTCTGCGCAGGCGCAGCGGCGCTCGATGGGATAGTGCCGATCATGTCAGATTCGCGGGCCACAGGAGAGCTCTCTTACCTCTCGACTATAGCTCAAGCGTAAGCTGACTGGTTTCAGATCGTCGGCCAGTTCTCCGCTGCTGGCTACGCGATGCGACTTCGGAGAAGTCGCCGACAGGCTGTCGGCCAGTTCTCCGAACTGGCTACGCGTAGCGACTTCGGAGAAGTCGCCGACGGTGTTGGCGACGCGCTGACCGTGCTGGCTTGCCGACTTGGGACAAGTCGGCCTACTGGTTTACGCCAGCAGCTCTTTGACCGGATCACCGTTACCGCCGATTTTGAAGGGGCGGCCGTTGGGCGCGAACCGTTCCTTGTCCAGTGGCAAACCGGCAGCCGCGGCGATCGTGCGGTTGAAATCCGAGACCGACACGTGGTCTTTGGCGACCGAGAAACCTTTGTCGTCAGAGGCGCCGTAGACCTGGCCTCCTTTGATTCCCGCACCTGCCAGCAGGCTGCAAAAAGCGCCTGGATGGTGGTCGCGTCCGGCGTTGACGTTCAACTTCGGTTTGCGTCCGAATTCAGTCGTCAACACCACCAGCGTTTCGTCCAGCAGTCCCTTGCTGTGCAAATCAAGCAGCAGATTGCCAAGAGCTGTATCCAGGTGATTGGCACGATCGTTCAGCCGAGTGTAGATTTCCTGGTGCATGTCCCAGCCGCCATAGGTGACTTCGACAAACCTGGCGCCGCTTTGCACCAGGCGGCGAGCCAGCAAGCAGGCCTGGCCAAGCTGGTTGTTACCGTAAGCGTCCTGGACCTCCTTCTTTTCATCTTTGATGTTGAACACCTTCAAGTGCTCGCTGCCCATCAATCGTTTGGCTTCTCCATACAACTGGTTGTACGCTTCGACGCGGCCATTTTTTCTGCTGGCTTGAAACTTGCGATCGAACATGCTGGCCAGTGCCAAGCGTCGTTCGAACAGTTCCCCCGGCAGGTACTTGGGCAGTTTGGTGTTTTTCAATCCGGCGCCGGCGTTGGCAATGGGCACGGGGGAGAGCGACGGTTCCAGAAAACCGGCACCCGGATGACGGTTGCTGGCTCCGATCAAGTAGTTGCCGGGCAGTTCCATGTTCAGCCGTCCCGACTCGGAAACCATCCATGCGCCCATTGCCGGATGTTCGATGCTGTTGAGTTTCTTGTAGGAGGTGCGCATCAGGTACTTGCCCTTGTCGTGCGCACCGGTTTCGGTGCTTAGCGATCGGACCACGGCGATCGCGCCGGCCAGGTAAGCAAGCTTCGGAAACCGATCGCCGTATTGGATGCCGGCAACACGAGTCTGGATCGGTTTGGTCTCACCCGCTTCCTCCACACCCACTTTGGGATCGAAGGTATCCAGGTGCGTCATCGCTCCGTCCATGAACAGATAGATGATGTGCTTGGCTTTTCCGGCCGATCTGGCCGCCAGCGCCTCGCGATGGTCGCCAAACAGCCCGGAAGAGGCGATCGAGCCGGCAAAGGAAACTCCCAGAGTCTTTTGGGCCACCGTTTTCATGAACGCGCGGCGATCGTCACTGCTGAAATCGGGTCGGCTCATTGTTCTTGTCATCTCTGATCGGGAGTCGTTTTCATTGGACGAAAAGGAATTCGCGAGTGTTCAACAGCGCCCAGACGATGTTGCCGTAGCCGACACCGTCATTGCGAGTTTGCCCCAGTTCCTTGGAGGCAACGATGCGATCCGAGGAGTGGGGCCGCCGCGTCAGCACGCTGATGAAGATCGCGTCGATTCGATCAGCGGTTTTGTCGATCGCCAAGACATTGTCAACGATCGCCGATCCCGCTTCCAACATCACGTGGGTGATCGGCCCGTTGAACATCGCCAAAATTTGAGGCACCGTCGCATCTTGCTGCGCCGCGTTGATCGTTTCACGGTTTCCCTGCCCGAATTGACGCAGAAAATGATCGGCGGCAACGGGAGTGGGAAGTTCGCTGGCCCGGCACAGGATGTTCCCCTGATAAGCGTGTTTGTTCAGCGAACGTTTGTAGTAACCCATGAAGTAGGTTTCGCCAAACCGCTCGGACATCCGTTTGACGCTGTTGTAGTCGGCATTGGCGAAGTTGATGTTCACAATCGGCGCCATCTCGTCGGCCGTGGGACGTTGGAATGGCCAAGGATTGTGCACGGCAAGCGTCAGGATCGAATCCCAAACCTGTTCGGCCGTCATGCGCCGCACGACCGGTCCGGGGAAATAGTACTTCTCGCCGCTGGTCAGTTCATAATCGCTGGCTTGGCGCTGATAGGTGTCGCTGTACAGGATCAGCCGCGTCAGTTCTTTCAGATCAAAGTCGCTGCGGATCAACTCGCTGCACAGCAGGTCCATCAGTTCTTCGTTGACACAAGGATGTTCGTCGCGGAAGTCATCGACCGGTTCGACCAATCCCACACCAAGGAATCTTTTCCAGAGTCGATTGACGACTGTCTTGCTAAATTGTGGATTTTCGGGGCTGGTCACCCAAGCGGCGAATTGTTCCCGTGGCGAACTCCCCGCAGCCGACGTCGGGATCTCTCCCCACAACACCGCCGGTTTGATGATCTCCTTCGGCTTGGCATCCTCGTACGCGTAGTCGTGCGGCAGCCTCATCGTCGCTTTGACTTCGCTAACGCTGTAGGTGTTCGCTCGCGCCAGACGCTGGAACTGCCCGGGCACTCGGCCGTTGGGATAACGCTTTCTGGCTTCGGTGATCAGCAGGTTGGCCGGATTCTGTTTTTTGAATCCAGGGGATCCGCGTTGAATCCTGGTTCGCGTGCCGGCGGTGAAGGCGGCCAGTTCATAAAACTGGTACTGGGTCCAAACGTCAAACGGATGATCGTGGCACTGCGCGCAACCAACCTGGGTGCCCAAAAAGACTCGTACCGTGTTGTCGATGTACGGCAGCGGCATCCCGTCGTCGCGAAGCTGAAACCCAACCGCCGGGTCTTCCCACGTTTTGCCGTTGGCCGTCAGCATCTCGTAGACCCAGCGGTTGTACCGCTTGTTGGATGCAATGGAGTCTTTGACGTAAGCCAGAAACGGATCGGCGATGATGTTCGGCTGTGGGCGTTCGACAAGCCGCAGCGTGTCGGCCCAGAAGTTGTACATGTTGCTGACGTAATCGGGGCTGCTCAGCAGCCTGTCAATCAACTGCAAACGCTTGTCGGGATCTTTCGACTCCAGAAACTTCGTCGCCTCGGCAAGGGTCGGAATTCGGCCAGCCACATCCAGGTAAATCCGCCTCAGGAAGACCTCGTCATCCGCCAGCTCGTTGGGCCGCTGGCCCTCGGCGTACAGTTTCGATTCGACGACCGAATCAAGCCGGCTGGCTTGGGAGACGATGGCCGACCGGGTGTTGGCACGGACCGCGGCGACTTTCATGTCGACCTTCGATTTTTCGCGGACGCTGGCGGGCAGATTGATTTTGACTGGCTTGGGGGCCGGCTTCGCTTTTCGTCGCTGGGCAACCGCTTCGCCGGAAACCGATAACATGGCCGCCGCTGCCGCCAGGATGACAATCAATCGGTTTCTCTTGGGGAAAAGCCTTTTCATGATGGAATCCGATACATCAATGGATGGTTCAAACCGATGCCCTCCGGCTGTCACTATGATAGTCGGTTCACGACAATCAGTCGTTGCCGATACGTATCGTTGTCAGGGAGGTCTGCGAGTTGCACGGAGAGAAAGAAGATGAGCCAACGAATCATCCCTCACTTCGTTAGAACTCCTTCCATCGGACCATGAACCCGCCTGAATTCTCGAAATTGCCATATGGAGGATTGAGATGCTGATTCGAGACCGTCGGCGATTTTTCCGAAATCGCACGCATGCCAGTTTGGAAAACTGGCTGACAGATCGTCGGCGATTTCTCCGAAATCGCACGCGTGCCAGTTTGGAAAACTGGCTGACAAGCGGAGAGAAACGATGACCCCATCCCATCCATTCGGTTTACAGGGACATCAGGCACTGGTCACCGGCGGCACTCAAGGAGTCGGTGCGGCGATCGCCGTCGGAATTGCCCGTGCTGGCGGCGACGTGCTGCTGGTTGGACTGCGCGAAGATGAAATGGCCCAGCAGACGCTGCAAACATGTCGCGACCAGGGCGTCCAAGCCGAATTGGTCACGGCCGATATGGCGCAACCGCCGTCTGAGTATCTGGATCGGTTGGTCGATCAGGCATATCAGCGGATGCCGGATATCGATTTGCTAGTCAACAATGCTGGCACCTACATCGACGCGCCTTACTTCGAAATGGATTTTGATCGATACATCAAAACCATGCACTTGAACGTCACTTCCGGCTATTTCCTGACCCAGGCATTTGCCAAAAAGTGGGTTGCCGGTGGTGTGGCCGGTCGCGTGTTGTTTACCGGTTCGATCAACGGAGTGCTTTCCGAACCGGATCATTCCGCCTACGACACCAGCAAAGGCGCCGTGGCGGCGATGGTACGATCACTCTGCGTGACGCTGGCGCCGCATCGGATTCGAGTCAACGCGATGGCACCCGGATTGGTTCGGACTCCGCTGACCGATGTGCTCAATCAAGACGCGCGGCTCGATTCGTGGATGAAGTACCACACGCCCAACGGAGAAGTCCCCGGACCGGAAGTGTGTGCCGGCGCGGCGGTCTTTCTGCTTTCGGACGCCGCGCAGCACGTCCACGGCCAAACGTTGCTGGTCGACGGAGGAATGAGCGCCTGGCAGCAACCCGATGTGCCCGATCGCTGGCCGTAGGATGATCAATTCGGCGGCAGTCCGGCGATCGGCATCGCGACTCGATAGAGTCCCGTTCGGGCGGTCACGTACATCGTTTTTCGATCGTCATCGCCGAAAGTGACGTTGGCTGGTTGCTGAGGAAAAGTGACCAGACCGCGATGTTTCCCCTCGGCCGAAAAGATCTCCACGCCCAGATTGGTCGTGATGTACAGGTTGCCTTCCACGTCGACCGTCATTCCGTCGCCGCCGGTGTTGTCTTTCCCGGCAGGTTGTTTCAGTCGACAAAGCGTTCTTCCGCCCGATAGTTTTCCAGGTGCGTCGACGTTGTAAACCAACATCTCTGCTTGCCGGCTTGGGATCACGTAAAGACTCTTGCCGTCGGGCGACAGGCCGATTCCATTGGGTGCGGCGATGTCACCGGTGACACGAGAAACGCTTCCCGATGAACTGATGTAGTACACCGCTTGGACTCCTTGCGGAAGCGGCGTGGGAGCTCGAAAGAGTGGGTCGGTGAAATAAATGCCGCCCGCTTTGTCGATCACCAGGTCGTTGGGTGCGTTGAACCGTTTCCCCTCAAATTCACTGGCCAACACCGTCGATTTTCCAGTATCCACGTCGTAAGAAACGACCTGCCCATCCATCTGACAAGCCAGCATCCGGCCGTCGGCGGCGATCATGATTCCGTTGGTATGTTTCGAATCGGTGGTGAACGCCGTCAGCCGTTGGTCTCGATCCAAGCGGTGAATCGTAGTGCGAGGAATGTCGCTGAAGTACAGCGCACCGCGGGGGTCCCACGCCGGGCCTTCGGTGAACGCAAAGCCGACCATTTCGACCTTGCCGGCCGGCAGGATCTCTTGTTGAGCAAAAGTGGGTTCGGTCAGCGAAACCGAAAGGGCCAAACCGACGGCCGTCAAGAGGCGAAAACGATCCAATCCAAGCATGGTTGATTCATCCAGGAAGCGAGTGGGGCGTGTATCAGCGTGAAACGGCCCTCAATCGTAAACCATCTGGTGATTCAAACCAGAAAGTCCCGTCGAACTCGCGTCAAATAATCGAGCAGCGGACGAGTGTGTCCGCTGGCGTCGACCAATCCTGAATGGCTCAGCACGTGCGGCTCTGCGTCCGACCATCCGTCCCACACAACGCCGTGCACGATGTGCTTGGCCAGCAACGTGCGAATCATCGGACCGGCAATTCGAAGCTGCTCGGCCGCTAAATCGCTCGCTTGAGGTTGGTAGGTCAACACTTCGCTGGGCGAAACCGCTTTTTCATCGGTCCCCTCGCCACCGGGCACCGAAAGTTGAACCAGCAGCGGCATGCCGAGTGTCGCCCAGCGGTCGATCATTTGGCCAAAGTCGATCGCCGATCGGGGCAGCGTTCCGTCTTGCAAGTAATTGACTCGAATATCCAGACCCAAACCGGCCATGCCCAGCCCGCTTCGCGCTAACGCATCGGCAAAGTGCAGCGGAGAAATCCCCTCGCGATGCTTGGCCAGGTATTCGCCAAAGGGTTGATCGAAACTGATCACCGCCGGCGTGTTCGGGTCGGCACGACGGACCGTCTGCAAGATCCCCACCGCCATTCGCATCACCTGTTCGTCGTCCAACTGCAGTGGGCCAGGCGTGTTCAATCCCGCGGCGCAATTCCAAAGTTGGACGGAACCGCGGAACTTCATCACCGTTTTTTCCACGAACTGGGCGACCGATGCCAAGAACGCGTTGAAATCATCTTCCAGCAAGTACAACCAGTGGGGCATCAGCCGCTCGCGAAAGTCGATCAGCGGCCCGGCGATCACTCGCAATCCTCGGCTTGCGCAAAACTGAATCGATTGGTCGGCGTTGTCGTAGTCGTAACGTCCAGAATCAGATTCAATCTCCGCCCAGCTCAACCGCACCGCGGCCGCATTGAACGCATTACAGAAGGCTTCGCAGTGGGGGGAACCGTCTGGCGAGGGAGGGATCACCGTGCCGGCCAGCAGCGTACCGATTTGAGGTTCGCGTTGTTTACGGAAGGCGATCGACTGAACCGCGTACGATTCACCCAGGTCGGCGATCGCCAGTTCCAGCAGGCGAATGGCGTCCAGCGATGCTTCGGCCGAACTGGCCGGGTCGGCGCGCCTCTGGGCGGCATCCAGGAACCGGTCGGTCCCCTGCTTGACCAGTTCGTGAAATTGGTCGCTCAGCGTCAATCCAGCTCGTTGCCAGGCGTCCGACTGAACTCGAACCCGAAAACAGCTGCCCCTGGCAAGTTCCAGCGGCAACAGATGCGCTTCATCCATCGGACGCAGGCTGCAAGTGCTGAGCGTCCGGTAGCCCAAGTCTTCGACGGGGCAGGCGATGTACAACTTTCCAGAAGAATCGATGCTGCGAGTGATCGTCAATCGAGAGCCATCAAATTGGCTCTGAGACTGCCACGGGACGCCCTCGATCCCACAGATGTAGGCATCCTTCCACAACGAATTGGAGACAAATTCGTGCGCCTTGTCTGGGACATCGAAATGAAAGTGCCCCATAACCACGCGCCGCGCCTAACGAAGATTAGCAGAGACGAAATTTGGAAAGCCGGACGACCCCCCACGATTTTAGGGGAAGGTACGTCGGAGGTGGCTATCTTACTCGCTTTGCACGCCAGCGGCGAGCCGACCGACCCTTTCCCCACGTCGGCACGTTTGCGACATTAGCTGGCATGAATCCTTCGACAACTGCAAGTTTTTATCGGTTTGACGATTCGGGAGCCCTGCTTGAAACACATTTGCCCCTTCCCCGAAGGAGCGGGAAGGTGCGTGATGTTTACGATCTGGGCGAAACATTGATGATCGTCAGCACTGACCGCATCAGCGCGTTCGACTTCATTTTGCCCAGCGGCATCCCCGACAAGGGGCGTTTGCTGACCGCGATGAGCCAGTTTTGGTTCTCCGATCTGAGCGTGCGCCACCACCTTCGATCGATCGATGTTCCGCCGGAAATGTCAACGCAGTTTGACACCGCGCCGCTAACGGGACGGGTGATGGTGACCGAAAAAGCAAACGTGATCCCGTTCGAATGTGTCGTTCGCGGCTATTTGGAAGGGAGTGGTTTGCGAGAGTACCAGCAGACCGGCGAGATCTGTGGAAACCGATTGCCGCCCGGATTGCGACAATGTGACAAGTTGCCCGAACCGATCTTCACGCCGGCAACCAAGGCGGAAGAGGGGCACGATGAAAATGTGCCGATCGACCGGATGATCGAGGAATTGGGAAGTGACCTGGCGATGCGGCTAAGAGATGAAAGCCTGCGTATCTACTCGACCGCTGCCGACAAGGCGGCCGGGCGAGGAATCATCATCGCCGACACCAAGTTTGAGTTCGGGATGGTCGCTGGCGAGTTGGTATTGATCGACGAGGTGCTGACCCCCGACAGCTCTCGGTTTTGGGCCGCCGATTCCTACCAGCCCGGCCAGGCACAGCCATCGTTTGACAAACAGTTCGTTCGCGAGTGGTTGTCCGATTGTGGATGGGACAAACAATCGCCGCCACCACCGCTGCCGGCCGACGTGGTCGAGCAGACCGCCGCCAAATACAAAGAAGCCTACCGCCGAATCACCGGACAAACCTTTCAGTGACGGTGGCGACACCGACCACATCATGGACAACGTATCGATTGCAGACACCTTTGAGGAGATGGCGGAACTGCTGGAGTTCCGCGGCGAAAACCCGTTTCGGATTCGTGCCTACCGCAATGGCGCCAAGGCGATTCGAGAACTGAACGAACCGGTCACGGCCATCTTGGAGGATGATTCGCGAAACCTGGCCGATGTTCCCGGGATCGGAAAAACGCTGGTCGAGAAAACGAAGACTCTGATTGCCGAAGGTTCCCTGCCGCAGCTGATCAAACTTCGCCAAGAAGTTCCGGAGGTGGTCATCCAGATGGCTCGCATTCCGGGACTGGGTGCCAAGAAGGCGGCCAAGCTGCAACAGGAGCTGGGCATCGAATCGCTTGCCCAGTTGCGTCAAGCGTGTGAGGAGAATCGAGTCGGTACGTTGAAAGGGTTCGGCGCCAAGACCCAGCAAGCGATCTTGGAAGGGTTGTCGATCGCTGAAGAAGCCGCCCAGCGGATCTACTGGTCCCAAGGTGACGAGATCGCCCGCTCGATCGGCGAGCATATGAAAGGCTGCCAGGGGATTGAGCAGATGCGGTGGGCCGGAAGTTATCGTCGTGGCCGCGATACGATCGGTGACCTTGATTTGTTGGTTGTTGCCGCCGACCGCGCCGCTGCGATGGATCACTTGGAAGCTTACCCGGACCGCACTCAAACCATCGGACGGGGCGATACGAAACTTTCCATTCGAATCGGCAAAGCGTTCCAAGTTGACATGCGGTTGGTTCAACCGAATCAGTTCGGCGCGGCGCTACAGTACTTCACCGGTTCCCAGGCACACAATATTCACACGCGACGAATCGCAAAAAACAAAGGACTGAAGATCAACGAGTACGGCGTCTTCCGTACCGACGATGACAGCCAGGTTGCCGGGGCGACCGAAGAGGACGTGTACGCCGCGATCGGGCTGCCCTGGATCGATCCGGAATTGCGAGAGGATCGGGTGGAGTTCGAGTTGGCCGAACAAGATGCGCTGCCGCAGTTGATTCAATTGGCCGACGTTCGCGGCGACTTGCACATGCACACTTCGGCCACCGACGGTACAGCCACCCTTGCTGAAATGGCCGATGCCGCTGTTGCCCGCGGCATGAAATACATCGCGATCACCGATCACAGCCAGCGTGTTTCGATGGCGATGGGCCTGGACGCCCAGCGTTTGCGCGAGCAGTGGCGGATGATCGATGACATTCGGCCTCAGTACGAAGGTCGACTGGTGATCTTGAAAGGAATCGAATGTGACATCTTAGAAAAAGGGGGCATGGATCTGCCGGATGATTGTTTGGCCGAAGCTGATTGGGTGTTGGCCAGCGTCCACTACGGACAAAAACAATCTCGCAACCAAATCACTGAACGCATCCTGGGCGCGATCGAAAATCCTCACGTCACCTGCATCGCCCATCCCACTGGCCGACTCTTGAATCGGCGGCCCGCTTACGAAGTGGATATGGACGCGGTCATGAAAGCGGCCAAAGCATCCGGAACGATGCTGGAATTGAACGCGAACCCGGCGCGTCTTGATCTCAACGACATCCATCTGGCTGCCGCCAAGCGGTTGGGAATCCCGATCGTGATTAGCACCGACGCCCATTCGACCGACGGAATGGACGTGATGCAATTCGGCATCAAGCAAGCGCGCCGCGGCGGACTAACCAAAGCCGACGTTGCCAATACCCAAACGCCAAAAAAATTTCTCAAGATGATCGGGGCATCGGTTTAGCACGAGCGTTTACTCGTACTCAGCGCAGCTCGTAATCGATTTCACGCCCGGGTCGTTCGCGTCGCTTTCACTTTCGACGTTGACAAGATTGGTTTTGCAGTTGAGTGCGAGTAGACGTCGTTGATTTGAGAATGACTTCCGCATTGCGCAGTTTCTTGACGATCTGTTCAGGGCGATGTCGTCTGATTCAATCCAATCCGATGGATGGGTAATGCGGGTTGCCGGCATATTCTGCGGAATCAGACTGAGTTCGACGACCAGTCTTCACTATATAGTATTCAAAAACGCGGAGTCGGCGTTGATTGCGTTGGTACGACGATCAACGCTGCCACTGTAATCCTTGAGCTTTGAGTGCGCAAGTTGATACGTTTCATGCGACTTGAATCGCTCTGCAAGCGAGTCAATGTGATGGAATGCGTTTTCCTGGCATCTCGCAAACGTTTGCTGCAATTCTGAGAATTTCGGCGAAGAATGAACCAACGATGACAAAAGTATGTATGACGTCCTGCTTTGCCGACAAATAGACTCGGCGAGTTTGACAAGCTGATAAGCCTCTTCGTTTGGAATGTCGTTTATCGGAACATCCGACCATTCCGATTGCTGCTCATCAAATTTCTGTAAGGTTTTGCTGAATTCCACTAGTGCATCCTCTGTAGCGGCGACTAGTGAATCTTCAATCTCAAGAAGTTGGCTTGATGCTGCTCCAGGATTTGCTGCGAGCAGGTCTAATCGTCGATGGATGCTTTGTAGTCCACTCGCGACTCTATCAATCGCTGCCTTTGCATCACCCTCGGATTCGTACTCTTGGTTTAGAATTGCGGTTACACCATTGAAATCATTGAGTGCCGCACTCAGATAAGGCATATCCTCCACCTCAAGTGACACAACTTTGAGTGTCTTGTTTATTTTGTGGTTCAGTTCAATTTGGCCTGGCAACGCATTGATATAGCTTGAAACAAGAGTTTCTGTGTCGTTTGTCCGCGAACGGCTAATGTCGCCGTGTTCTTTTCGAACTTCATCGGAGTAGACGTTTATTAAGATTCCTAGTCGTTGTAACGCCGCACGATTCTTCTGGCGGGTCGCAACATCGTGACGGAGATCATCAAGGTCTTGTGCTAGTGCGGTATGACTTTCAGAAAGGTTACCAAGCTCGGACTTCGTTTCTGCGCTTTCCTTACCAATAAATACACAGGATGCGGCAAAAAAACCGGCAACAACATACGGGAGAACGGCGGCGAACCTCGCATTCGCACGATCCAAACGCTCCTGCCGGCATTGCATGGTGTCAGAGTTCATTGGAACCTTCTGTTTTGATTCTGAAGTGCTTAGTTTGTTGTCGGACATGATGCCACTTCATCAAAGTTTTGGAGCGATAACGAGGAGTAACCGGCATAAACACGCGTCAAATCAAAAAAAATGTTGCAACAAAAACTGCGCAACAGTACACACTGTAACGAATGAGTGCGCCACCAGGGACGCCGTGAAACCATCCCGCCCACAGCGTGACGAAACTCGTCCCAGCAAACGCAAATCGCATCAGATTGACCGACACGTCGAACCAAGCCCATAGCACGGTAAACCCCACGAGGAATCCCCAGAGTATGGGTATAACTGGTGGATCGCGGAAGTACTCCAAGAGAACACACAAGACCCACGCACCTGAACAGACGGTTGGCAATCCTGTCAAAATGAAGAACGCGTTGACATTGTTTCCAAGCCCCCAAAAGGCTACGACCGCGAAAACGTGAAACGCACCTATAGTGATCCAAGCGGCCAAGTTGCTCATCAAATGTGCCCAGATGGTTCGAATGCGAAGGCATGATGTGGCCGCTATTAACTACGGGTGGTTTGATGCTGTCAACTAGGTAGTGAGGTTCCCTTAATCGGCAGATTTCTCCCATGATGCTCACGGTGAATCAAGAGAGAAGTGGAAAAATGGGTTGTTTCGGTTGTTTTGCCGCACCCCAGTCGAGGGAGCGGTCCACAGCGGTGTTCCACCAGCACGATCGGGATGATTCCCACTCACTTTTATAGAGGGGAGCCAAGGGATGTTGGATACATCGATCGATGCAAATATCCCCTGAAAAATGGAGATTTTGAGACGACTGCCACTGGTCTCGGATAATCTCATCGGAAGTCTCACTCCACACACGTGTTGAACTGGACTCCGTTGCCCATCCGAATTGTAGGAGAGGTTCTGCATCAGTAAAGCTTTTTTTGCAGAAAACCCGAGTTTTGGGTTGACTTTTGGAGTGACTTTGACACTTGGTGAACCAATGTGCGCAGGAATAGCCTGCCGGACTCATTTTTCGGGTACCAGATCGTTAGGCGGGTACTAGTACCTCACCCGGCTTCAATTGACGGGTAGGTTTGGGGCATTTTTCTGCGAGCTGCTTCGATTGTGAACGTCCAGTGAATCTTAGCTTCCAGTGCATTGCGATGCGACTCCCACGCAGCGATCTCTTGAGTCGTTATCGCTATGTCATCGATCCGGCGGTTGAGACATTGACGGTTCATGATTCCGATTTCAATCTCTGCCATGTTGAGCCAGCTGGCATGCTTGGGCGTGTAGTGAAGGTCCAGTCGGTCCAAGATGCGTCTAGCTTCGGCAGGTGAAAATGTTGCGTACAAGCTCGCGCCAGTGTGGGTGTTGAGATTGTCCAGTACCAAGCGAATCTTCTCCGCATCCGGAAAGTGGACGTCGACCAATTCTTGGATCGAACGAGCCCAGTCTTGCATCGTGCGGCGAGCCGTCACGATGACATGACGCCAACCACGCAACGGCTCAACAAACATGAATTGGTTGCTCGTTCCGTGGCGCACATACTCGTAGTCCTGGCGACGCGGCTTACCAATCTCCAGCCTTGTCGGACAAGCCACCTCACCAATCAGTTGCTTGCTCGCTTCGTCCATACAAACGACTGGGAAACGCTGGTCATACGGCAATTCGTAGATGCTCAGAACATCTTCCATTCGCCAGGCAAACTCATGATTGTTTTCTTTGGGGAAGCACCACGTCTTGACTACCCATGGTGCGATTCCCTTTTTTTGAGTGCCACGCGGACCGTTTCTTTGCCAACAGTATCAACACAATTCAAGGCGATCATCTGCTCGGCAATCATGGAAACGGTCCAGTGACTGCGTCCCTCTGGCGGGTCGCTGCGAGCAATTTCGATCATCTGTGATTCCACGTTGCCTTTGATCTTGATTTTTTCAGGTCGGGGCGGATGAGGTTTGCTGGAGATGGCTTGCTCGAGAGACTCGGTGACGAATTTCTTTCGCACACGTTCTACCGTGCGCAAGCCGCAACCGAGTGATTCAACGATTTCCGTATCGGCTTTGGCCGGTCCCTGTTCCCCTTCATCAGCCAGCAACAGGACTCGGGCGCGAACCAACTTTCGAGCAGCCGCTTTCCCTTTGGACACTAGCGAGACAAGAAACTCTCGCTCTTCGGACAGCAGTGTTACCCTGAACTTTCCCCTCAATAACGTATCGCTCATCGACCACTCCTTTGGCTGGAAAAGCCGGAGTAAAATCGAATTCCGAAAACCCGTCAATTCAAGATGGGTAAGGTACTAGATCGTTAGGTCGGTAACATCTCGTTCACCATTGAAAGCACATCAGCCGAAGCAACGAGAACACGAAACGGGGGTGGACAATTTGTTGAGATTCTGGGAACTGCCTACGACAAGGCTGGTCTGCGGAGTCTTTGGAGCGATTCGGATTCGCGTCGAACTGCCATTGTCCTCGGCAAACTTCTCGTTGCGCTGAAGTGCCGATGTAAGGCTGCGCATTGGCTGTTCTCTAGATGTTTCTGGGACGAAGCTGGCCTCATCCATCGCAACAAGAATCTCGATGGCAGCATCGGCCGTTTGGCATTCCACAAAATCAGCTTGGCTCACTCGGCGTGAGACTGCTCAGACACAGCCTCAACGTCCAATTCGGGTAGGGTGTAAACCATCGGCGCGGGACCGCACGATCGTTTGACACGCCTGATCGCGCCGTCGCAACGAAGCCGATCGAGCGCTTGCAATAGCGAGCTGATGTGAGAGACTACGATCGCTTGGTCGGAGGATAGAGCTCTGGGGAGGACCAACTCGAGCGCCGTGCCAAGTGAAACGTCGAAGGGGTGGCAATGTCACGTGACGTTGTCCTCTTCCCTTCGATGTTTCCGTTCAAACGCAAAACCTTTCTGGCAGGATGCCAGGACATTCGGCAGGAAGCCGCCGCACTGTTCAACTCGCTGGACTGTAAATTCCGTTTTCCGTTGAACCAAGACAGGGTCGCGCGCACTGCGGATGTCAAGTTCTTGTTTTTCGGCCGCATGCTTTCGCAGATCGACTAAGATTCTCTTGTCCAGGCTATAAACAGAATTGCCTGCTCACCCTGCAGCAGGTGTTGATTTTCCAGAACGCGCATTTGGCTGGCCAGTGTCCACGAGTAAATGTGGGCTGGAGTTTTACACCTCGACTCGCCGACCTTCTTGTTCGCTTTGCTGGGCGGCGGCCAGGATGATGGCGGCGCGGTAGGCGTCGTTTAAGTCGCTCATGTTGCGCACCAGGCTGGTGACCGAGCGATGAAACTGTGTGAGCAGCTGTTCGCCCACCGGCAGTTCGGTGTCGAGCGATTCTAGATGCCGGCCGGCGTCGTCAAACCAAACCAGAGTTGCCGGCAAATCGATGAAGGCGACTCCCCGCTCGCATCGAATCTGCATCGCCGATGGCGGTCGAAAACCGATCGCTTCGTGCCAGGTGCTGGGAATGTAGCTGCCGCAACTGATTTGAGCGGTCACGGGAGGACCGTTGGAAGCTGCGAACTGCAGTGACAGGCTTCGGTAAACCGAAGGAGCCGAATCGGGTGGTTCGGCTGTATCGTCCCGATGATGACCGGTCGAGATCACGCTGGCCGGTTCTCGGTCGACCACGTAGCGACACCAATCGACCAGTTCAACCAACTCTCGTTGCGATCGATCTGCCGCACAGCTGCGTCCTCCTTCGGGGGTGTCCTGCAGCCGGTGATGGCAAAACACAAGCCTCGGTGAACCCAGGCGGGTCGCGATCAATTCCTTCAGCCGCAGTGTTGCCGGCGCGAGTCGCCGTGGAAATTCGGTCATGAAGGCGACACCTGATTGTTCGATCGCCAGTCGCACTTCTTTGTCTCGATGGGGATCAAAATCAAGATCGCCCGCCCAATAAATCGCCTTGCCCGCATCGCAGGCGGCAAGCATCGGCAGCCATCCCAGCCAGGTTCGCTGCAGAATCATCACGGCATCGATATCGCGGCGCGAAACCAACGCTCGGTAGCCGTCGACCGCGTCGGCTTGAAATTCGGCCGCGGAATTCTCCGCCAATTTTGCGACCGACGTGAATACTGCTCGCACATCAAATCGATCGTGAAGCATCCTCAGCGCCGGACGATGACGTGTCTGCCAGGCGTCGCCAAGCCCGATCAATCCGATCCGTAGTTTCATGCTAGTAAATCTCGAATGCCTGAACGGAAGTGCATTGGATGATCGTGCAAATCGTGGGTAGTGGAGACATTTTTCTGCCCCTCCGCCATTTGGGTGCATCAATTTGACGCACTGATTTGGTATGCCCCAAGTCGAGTCGTGAGCATAGTTTAGCGTCATCGGCGGCGGCCCGAACAACGACTTATGGCAAAATTCGTTCAGACCGCCGGGATCGATTCTGTGAAAAGTCCGATCCGACCCTTGATGCGGTCAGCCGCACCCATATACTCCGCCCAACCTGCTGGGCTCACCTGATCGGAAAGATTTTGCTAGCTATCCGAAATTGTGGCTCAGCGAGCGGCACTCGGTCCCGTTGGCCCGCAAAATCGGCTGTTTGGGAGGGTGCTCATGTTGCCCAGCTTTCGTGGACGATTCATTTCACGGGCTAATGCCAGGGAGCGGGCTGGGTGGAGCAGGAGTTTCATTTGACTCCCAAGCGGTCCTTATCCATATCATGTGCCAGCCGATTGACCAGCTGGTAGCAAATTTTTCGACAAGGTGTCGATTCCGCGAGGGGTAGTTCATCCTTGAATTGAGGGAGCTAAGAATGGTTTCGTTGCTGTTAGCTGCGGTCCTATCGAGTGTCACCAGTGAACAACAATTGCAACAAAACTACGCCGATGCCTACAGGCAATCGGTGGCAGAGGGCAAGCCGCTGATGGTGGTGGTGGGGGCGCCGTGGTGCCCGGCCTGCAACGTCTTGAAAGAAACGACGATACGCACGATGGCACAGAGCGGTGAACTGGATGACGTCAGTCTGGCGGTGATCAATCGTGATGAAGAGCCCCAATTGGCTCGTCAGCTGACCAAGGGTGAGCGGATGTTGCCGCAGATCATCGTGTTCACCAAATCGGATTCGGGCAGCTGGAAGCGGCGGCGATTGATGGGCTACCAACCTCGGCAGCCGGTCCGCTCGCTGATTCGCCGAGCCCTGGGCCGCGGTTAAAGATGACTGGGGCTGGAAGGCTCTGCTATCTTTTCCCTATTCTCTACAGCGGAGTTTGAGTTTTTGGGAACAGAACGGCGTGAGCGATTCGCATGAGTTTTCCGGACGATCTGCTGCACTTGGTGCGAACGGATGAGCCGCTGGGACCGCTGGTTTGGCTAGGCATTGGCGGTCCAGCGCGATTCTTTGCCGAGCCGGTCGATCAGGACGAGCTGAAAAGAATCGTTCGTGCTGCCGGTGAAAGTGGGCTGGTCGTTCGAGTCCTGGGCGGGGGCAGCAATATCCTGGTTCGTGAAGCCGGGTTGGACGGTGTGGTCATCTCGTTGGCCGCTGCCGCCACCAGTGGATTGGCGATCGACGGCAACCAGATGAAAGTGGGGGCCGGTGCGAAGCTGTCCCACGCCGTGATCAAAGCGGTCGGCGCGGGACTGGGAGGCCTGGAACACTTGGTCGGCATCCCCGGTTCGGTCGGCGGTGCGGTGGTCGGCAACGCCTCCAGCGGCGGTCGTGACATTGGATCAGCCGTCCATAGCGTCACGGTGCTGGAAAAGGACGGATCGACCCGTGAATTGAGCCAGCAGGAAGCAGGTTTTTCGCATCGCAAGACTTCTCTCAGCGGTCTGACGCTGCTGGAGATCACCTTTGCCCTCGAACCGCGCGATTCGGCCGAACTGACCAAGCGGATGCAGAAGCTGTGGATCGGCCGCAACGCCTCCTTGCCGACCGAAGAACGTCGGATTGCCGTTCCCTTTGTCGATCCCGATGGAATGCCAGCAAAAGAGCTGATTCACAGCGTCGGATTGGCTGGGATTCGCGAAGGTGACGTCTCCTTGGACCCCAAAGAGCCCCATTTTCTGGTGGCCCATAGCGGGGCGACCAGCGACCAATGTCTGCGTCTGATCGAACGCGTTCGTGAACAAGTCCTGTTGCAGACGGGGATTGACTTGCAGTTGAACCTGCAGATTTGGTAATTCCGGTCTTGGATCGGTAGCCGCGAATAATTGGAAAAGGACTTCGGCGCCGGCAAAGGACTGCAGGGAAGGGCGCGATCATGGCGATGAGGTCGCCGGAATACGAAAAGCATCGGCCGGTGCGCGATCTGCTTCGTCGGCTGATCAAGGCGCCCGCGGCGCTGTCGATCATTTGGCCGGCTCTGCTGGTGGTGGGAGGTTACCTGGCGTGGCATCGTTGGGGCGCCGACCATGTGGCGGGCCAGTTCTACGGTGTGGACCCCGCACTGATTCGGGTCACCGAGCCGCCACCCTACGTGCGGACCGACATCGTCGCGTCGACCTACCACAACACCGGCATGGAGAGCCTGTCACTGCTGGAACCGCAGGCGACCGCAAAGATCGCTGCCGCCTTTTTGATGAACAATCCCTGGGTGAGTCGCGTCGTCAGCGTCCGCAAGCTCCCCGGCGGCGTGGTCGACGTGCATCTGCAGTATCGCAAGCCGGTAGCGATGGTGCTGGTGGAAAAGCCGAACGAGCCAGGCGATTGGTTTGTGCCCGTCGATGGCGAAGGTGTGTTGCTGCCGACCGATCAGTTTGCCAAGGTGGAAACGCTGCAGTTCATCCACATCACCGTTCCTGGGCTGCGAGTGGACGGGCGTCCCGCCGGCACCCTTTTCGGGGACGCTCGCGTCGAAGCGGCGGCAAAATTGGCAGCCGTGCTCACCGACTTTCGCGAAAAAGCCGACATCGTGCGAATCGAAGTGCCGGGGGATCCACGCCTCAATGCCGTTCCCCAATTGGAGCTGGTCACCAGCGAGGAGCGGACGCGATTTTGGGGAAGCCCGCCGGGAATGGAAGCGCCGGGCGAGGACACGGTCGAAATGAAGTTGCAAGCGCTACTGAACACCGACGCCGCCGAAGACGCGGATCTGCGAATGGCTCGCCGCGTCGATCGGTAACTTTCTTCTCCTGCTCCCTGTTCTTCCTGGTGTCTTTGTGTCTTCGTGTGAGGCTTTTCCTGTCCTGTCCTGGTGCATTCGAAGAAGCTCACACGAAGGCACAACGGCACGAAGAAGAAGGGCACGAAGTTAAGAAAGCCGAAAAGGGAAGAAAGCAGGATTGGAGAAAGAGAGAGCAGAGACGGTTAGCTTTTGGCGGCTGCGACCACGGCGTCGACGTTGATGCCGAAGTGTTCGTAGACCTTGGCATAGGGCCCGCTGGCACCGTAACCACCCATCCCGACGAACTTTCCGGCCGATCCAATCCAGCGGTCCCAGCACATCCGAATTCCCGCTTCGACCGCTACGCGGTTGGTCACTTCCGACGGCAACACTTCGTTTTGATAGGCGTCGGGTTGTTGGGCAAACAAGTCCATGCAGGGCATGCTGACCACGCGAACTTGGATTCCCTCGGCCGCAAGTTGCTTGGCCGCTTCGGTGCACAGGCCAAGTTCGCTGCCACTGCCCATCAGGATCACGTCGGGGGTTCCGTCGCAATCGGCCAAAACGTAGCCGCCTTTGCTACACAGAGAAGCGGGGGTGTAGACGGTGCGATCGAGCGTGGCCATGTTTTGCCTGGACAGCACGAACGCCGAGGGATGGTCACCGATCCGCATCGCCGTTCGATAACATTCGGCAACTTCATTGGCATCACCGGGACGGAACACGTACAGTCCCGGAATCGCTCGGCAAGCGGTCAGATGTTCCACGGGCTGATGAGTCGGACCGTCCTCGCCCACGCCGATGGAATCGTGAGTCAAGATGTACAACACCGGCTGGTGCATGATGCTGGCCAGCCGCATGCCGCCTCGCATGTAGTCAGTGAAGACGAAGAAGGTGGCGCCGTAGGACCTGAGGCCCGACAGCGACAAGCCGTTGACGATTCCGGCCATCGCATGTTCGCGAATGCCAAAGTGCAAATTGCGTCCGCCGTACTGACGGGGCAAAAATTCGCCAGCCCCCTCGAACTTGAGGTCCGATTTGTTGCTGGGTGCAAGGTCGGCCGATCCGCCGATCATGAAAGGAACGTTGGCGGCGATCGCGTTGAGCACTTTTCCGCTGCTATTGCGAGTGGCGTCTCCTTTTTCGCTGGCCTCGAACACGGGAATGTCCTTGTCCCAGCCGTCGGGCAGGCGTCCGTCGAACATCGCCTGCAACTGGGCCGCTTTTTCCGGGTTGGCCACCTGGTAGGCCGACCAGACGTCCTGCCAGGCAGCGTAGGCATCGGCGCCGCGCGAACCGATTCCGGCGGCGAAATGCTCCTTCACCCCGTCGGGGATGAAGAACTTTTCGTCCTTGGGAAAACCGTAAGCTTCCTTGGCCAGCGCGACTTCGTCCCAGCCCAGCGGGGCGCCGTGGGCATCATGAGTATTTTGCTTGTTGGGGGCTCCGAACCCGATGATGCTTTTGACAATGATGATGGTTGGCTTGTCGTCGCACGCCTGGAACGCTTCGATCGCTTTGCCAAGGGCGGCCAGGTCGTTGGCGTCGGAAACGTGAATCACGTTCCAACCGAGTCCCGCAAACCGCTCGCCGACGTTTTCGCTGAACGCCAGGTCGGTGTCGCCTTCGATCGTGATGTTGTTGTCGTCGTAGATCCAGCAGAGATTATCAAGCCGGAGGTGTCCCGCGACCGAGGCTGCTTCGCAGGCGACCCCTTCCATCAAATCGCCGTCGCTGCACAACGCGTAAACGTTGTAGTCAAACAGCTGATGGTCGGCGGTGTTGTAGTTGGCCGCCAACCACTTCTCGGCCATCGCCATTCCGACCGAATTGCTGACGCCGGCGCCCAGCGGGCCGGTGGTCGTTTCGATTCCAGCCGCCTCGTCAAATTCTGGGTGGCCGGCACAAACGCTGCCGATTTGACGAAAGTTTTTGATGTCTTCCAGCGTGATCGAATGCTGATCGGTCGGCTGGCCGGAAGAATCAACCGCTTTCACGCCCGCCAGATGTAGCACGCTGTACAGCAACATCGACGCATGACCGCAGGAGAGGACAAAGCGGTCGCGGGCGGGCCAATGAGGCTGGGCGGGATCGTAGCTGAGCGTGTGATTGAAGAGCTGATAGGCGATCGGGGCTAGCGCCATCGGGGTCCCCGGATGGCCGCTATTGGCCGTTTGAACCGCATCCATGCTGAGAGTGCGAATCGTATCAACCGCAAGGTTCTGGATGTCTGTCGATGCAACGCTCATCAGCTGCCAACCATTCATTGAAGTGGACGTGGGCGCGAGGGCGAAAAAGCCAAAAATCTCCCTCCCAAAGAAGCGAAAAGCCTACTGCGAACCGGGGCGATTGGGTAGGGCGGGAACCGTCGAACGAATGTGCAAGACGTCCAGGCGACCGAATCAGGTCTTCAAACCCCAGTCGGGCATCTGGGCCAGCAATTGCCGCTGGGTGAGGTCAAAATGGAGCGGTGTGAGGGTCACATTTCCACGTCGAAGTTCGGTCACGTCGGCCGATTCGGGCGGCGGTTGCTGCGGTTCCGACCACAGTGCCCAGTAGTAGTCGCGACCTCCCGGATCTTGCCGTTTTTCGTAGCTGCGTCCATATTGGGCCAGACCCATCGGCACCACCCGAAGCTCGCCGGGCGAAAGGGTCGCCGCGGTGGGAATGTTCAAATTAAAAAGCTTTCCGGCCGCTTCCGGCTGCGGTGTTAACCCACTGATTACATTTCGGGCGATCACCGCAGCCGTCTGGTAATCGGCGTCCTCGTCGTACTCGAGCGAAACGGCCACGCTGGTCACCCCAAAAAAAGCTCCCTCGATGGCCGCAGCGACCGTCCCGCTGTACAGGACGTTGATGCCGGCGTTCAGCCCGCTGTTGATGCCACTGACCACCAAATCGACCGGTTCGTCTTGGAGCAATTCGCCGATGGCCAGCTTGACGCAATCGGCCGGAGAACCCTCGACCGCCCATGCCCAATGCCGCCCCTCGCGGTGAATCGACTTGCAGATCAGCGGCGTCAGGTAGGTGATCGAGTGCCCGACGCCGCTCTGTTCGGTCGCCGGAGCGATCACAAAAACGTCGCCCAAATGACGTAGCTGCTGTTCCAGCGCCAGCAAACCGGGGGCAAAAACGCCGTCATCGTTGGTCAGAAGGATACGCACCGTGGTTTGCTTTGGTTGAGGGAGGGTCTGTCGGCCAGTTCTCCGAACTGGCAATGTCTGTCGGCCGGTTCTCCGAACCGGCTACGCGTAGCGATTTTGGAAAAATCGCCGACGATGTGCGGCCCCTTGGGTATCGAAGTGCCATTTTCTACACTTCGGGATTCTATCCGGGAATCCAACTCGCATGACTCAGTCCGAAACAGCCACCGCCACCCGCGCCACTTCCGACACGCTGATGGGCCAGCGAATCGTTGTTTTGGACTTCGGTTCGCAATACGCCCAGCTGATTGCTCGCCGTGTCCGAGACCAGAATGTCTATTGCCAGATTCTACGGCACGACATTTCCACGGAGCGTCTGGCACAGCTTGCGCCCAAGGGAATCATCCTGTCGGGAGGTCCATCGAGCGTTTATGAAAAGAACGCGCCGAAGTGTGATTCGGGGATTTTCGATTTGGGTATCCCCATCCTGGGAATCTGCTACGGCATGCAGCTGACCTGCGAAGCATTGGGCGGCAAGGTCGACAACACGCCGACGCAAGAGTACGGACGGGCGACGTTTCAGATCGATCGTCGCGATTCATTGTTCGACGGGTTGCCCGACGAAATGAATGTGTGGATGAGCCACGGTGATCAGATCTCTTCGGTTTCCGATCATTTCGAGACACTTGCTCACACCAGCACCTGTCCAATCGCGGCCATCCGGCATCGCACGATGCCGGTATTTGGAATTCAATTCCACCCCGAAGTCACTCACACACCGCAAGGCGGCAAGCTACTGGAAAACTTTGTGATCGGGGTGTGTGGTTGCCAACCGACGTGGCGGTTGGGCGATTTTGCTCAGCAAGCGATCGAAGAGATACGCGAGAAGGTTGGTTCGCGGCGCGTGATCTGTGGGCTCAGCGGTGGCGTTGATTCGTCTGTGGTCGCCGCGATTTTGTACCAGGCGATCGGCCCTCAGCTCTCTTGCATCCTGGTCGACAACGGCTTGCTGCGAAAGAACGAGCAGGAATTGGTGATCAACGAGTTCGGCAATCACTTCAAAACCGATCTGCACGTCGTCAACGCTCAGCGGCGTTTCTTGGAGGTTTTGGCGGGTGTCAGTGAACCGCAGGAAAAACGGCGCCGAATCGGTCACGCGTTCATCGAATGTTTCAAAGAGGAAGCCGACAAGATTGCCGACGCCCACTTTTTGGCTCAAGGCACGCTGTATCCCGACGTGATCGAAAGTGGCGCCGATCCCGACGGTCCGGCGGCGACGATCAAGCTGCATCACAACGTGGGCGGTTTGCCCGACGAATTGGGATTCGATCTGATCGAACCGCTGCGCGATCTGTTCAAGGACGAAGTGCGGCGGTTGGGACTGGAACTTGGTTTGCCGGAACAGTTGGTTTGGCGGCATCCGTTCCCGGGGCCCGGTCTGGCCGTTCGCTGTTTGGGCGAAGTGACCAAGGAGCGGTTGGATATCTTGCGAGAAGCCGACGCGATCGTGGTCTCCGAAATCGAAAATGCCGGGCTTTACCGGCAAACCAGTCAATCGTTCGCTGTGTTGTTGCCGGTGCAAAGCGTCGGTGTGATGGGCGATGCGAGAACCTACGACAACACGATCGCCATCCGCAGCGTCGATACCAACGACTTCATGACCGCCGACTGGAGCCGCCTGCCGTACGAACTGCTGGCCCGGATGAGTTCGAGGATCATCAACGAGGTCCAAGGGGTCAATCGAGTCTGTTACGACATCAGCAGCAAACCGCCTGCAACCATCGAGTGGGAATGAGGCTTCGTGCCCGGTCCCGCTTTCGCTCCCCAAAAACACACATTGTCGCTCTCGATCCAGCCGTTTTCATGTCACGCCAATACATCTACCAAGTTGAACAT
This sequence comes from Rubripirellula sp., assembly GCA_965222745.1. Lineage (GTDB taxonomy): Bacteria > Planctomycetota > Planctomycetia > Pirellulales > Pirellulaceae > CBDCUW01. The sequence goes on along the minus strand of CBDCUW010000005.1, from coordinate 1,379,212 downwards.
CTGACCAAAAAACACGGCCAGAAAACGGTCTTGGATGACATCTGGTTGGCGTTTTATCCCGGCGCGAAAATCGGCGTGCTTGGCCCCAACGGCGCGGGCAAGTCGACGTTGCTGCGGATCATGGCCGGACAGGACAAGGAATTCGACGGCACCGCCCGGCTGACCGCGGGGTTCACGGTCGGCTATCTGGAACAAGAACCGCCGCTGAATGAATCCAAAAACGTTTTCGAAAATGTTCAGGAAGCGGTCGCCGAGCGGCAGGCGATTTTGGATCGCTACAACGAAATCAGCGCGCTGCTGGGCGAGGTCTCGGGCGACGATGAAATGCAAAAGCTTTGCGACGAAATGGCAAAGCTGCAGGACGTGATCGACGCCGGCAACCTGTGGGAACTCGATCGCCAAGTCGAAATGTCGATGGCGGTGATGAACCTGCCGCCGGGTGATGCTGACGTGACCAAGTTGTCTGGCGGCGAACGTCGACGTGTCGCCCTCTGCCAACTATTGATCCGTCAACCCGACCTGCTGCTGTTGGACGAACCGACCAACCACTTGGACGCCGAGAGCGTTTCCTGGCTGGAGCAACACTTGGCGCAGTATGCCGGAACGGTCGTCGCGGTGACACACGATCGGTACTTTCTGGACAACGTTGCCCAGTGGATTTTGGAAATTGACCGCGGCAAGGGAATTCCGTTTGAGGGGAATTACACCGCCTGGTTGGAAGCACGCCAAAAACGGATGGCGATCGAGCAGCGGCAGCAGAAAGCGCGTGAGCGCACGCTGGCTCGCGAATTGGAATGGATCCGCATGAGCCCCAAGGCGCGGCAAGCGAAAAGCAAAGCGCGAATCAAGTCTTACGAAGAACTTTCGGCGCAAACCTTCGAAGATCGTCCCGACGAATTGGAGATCCAGATTCCTTCCGGACAACATCTGGGAGAGTTGGTCATCGAGGGCAAGAACGTTCACAAGGCGTTTGGCGACAAAGTTTTGATCGACGACCTGTCGTTCCGCTTGCCGGCCGGCGGCATCGTGGGAGTGATCGGTCCCAACGGCGCCGGCAAGACCACGCTATTCCGCATGCTGACCGAGCAAGACACGCCCGATCGCGGCGAGATTCGGATTGGCAAAACGGTCGACCTCGGTTACGTCGACCAAAGCCGCGATTCCCTGGACGGTGAAAAGACGGTGTTCGAGGAGATCAGCGGCGGGACGGAGACGATTGTCATGGGCGGCCGCAACATCGCCTCGCGAGCCTACGTGGCCAGATTCAACTTCAAAGGTCCCGATCAAGAAAAGAAAGTCGGCAACCTTTCCGGTGGCGAACGCAATCGAGTCCATTTGGCCAAGCTGCTTCGCCAGGGTTGCAACGTGCTGCTGTTGGACGAACCGACCAACGACCTGGATGTCGATACCCTTCGCGCTCTGGAAGAGGCGATCGCGAACTTCGCCGGTTGTGTGGTTGTGACCAGCCACGACCGCTGGTTCCTCGATCGCTTGGCGACCCATATCCTGGCGTTCGAGGGCGACGGAAAACTGACTTGGTGCGAAGGCAACTTTGACACCTACGAACGCAACTATCGCGAGCGGATGGGGGACGATCCAGAAGGCGGCAGTGCCCGCCGCGCTCGTTACAAAAGCATTCACGCCGGTTGACACAAAACAAGACGTGAAAGCGGTTTGTGTCCGCATTCACGGTTGATCCTTCCATTGATCCATCACAGGAAAAGGAAACGTAGAAGATGACGATTCTGAGAATTGGAACGAACGAGAAATACGCCGCAGGATGGGGAGCCGCCTTCGGCAAGCCGACGACAAAGAAGAAAGCTGCCAAGAAGAAGACCGCTTCGGCCGCCAGCAAAAAGAAAACGGCGAAGAAAAAGACCGCCAAAAAGAAAGTGAAAAAGAAATCGCCTGCTGCCGGTGGCAAAGCGAAAACGAAGTCGGCCAAGAAAGCGGCTCCCAAAAAGAAAACGGCCAAGAAAGCGGCCCCGAAAAAGAAGACGGTGACCCGAAAGGCTGCCAAGAAAAAAACGGTCAAAAAGAAGGCCCGTAGGAAGTAGTTACCAGTTTCGATGGATGGCCGGAGGTCCGTTGTGGCCCGGCTCTCTGTCAAGCTGACCCCTATCTCGTGTAAGCATAGCGCCCGCGTGATGTCCAATACGTTGCCACCCGATTCACTGAGCGACTCGCTGCAGCGGTTGGCGGGGTATCTGAATTTCTCATCGGGCAACAGCGACGCGGCCACACTTGCCGCCTGGAACGGGGTGTTCGACGCTGCGTCTCAGGGCGATCCGCTGTCCGGTCCACCCGCCTGGTTGGTGGTCAAGGATTGGTTGAGCGAAACGCTGGCCGAGTTGAAACAGCAGTCGTCCGCCTTTCGCGATACGCGGCAGGCGACGCGGGCGATCGGGTTGCTGTGGAGTCAGTTGCTGCCCGATTACATCGATTTCCATCGCGACCTGCTGTTTCATCAAGAACCCGAAGTTTTGTTCAACGGTTTCTTTTTGGCTCGCGCAGCCGATGCGATACTGTTTATTGGCATCGACGACGAGACGGCCGATGCGAAGATCGTGCAAGCCGCGATCGATTTGCTGGACGACTTCGTCGGTTACCGGCCGGTGGCGGTTTTGGAAAACCGAAGCTGCCAACCGTATCGCCACGAATTTGTTCGCCCGGTGCCGTTGTACATTCGCGATGCCGGCGTGTCGGCCGGGCCCTATCACGACATCATCTCGCTGGCGATCGAAGCGTTTCAGTCCACCGATCCAGATATCTTGCGAGCCGCCTCGTTTGATCCCGATCGATTGCAAGAGCTATCGCTGGATCCACGGGCCTACGATTTCGATCATCCGGTCAACCGAAGGCCGAATTATCATTTTGGCGGTTGGGACCAGCGCCGCTTTGATGACGAAGGTTACTACGATCGATTCGTCGTTCGACAAGTGACTTTGGACGCGCTGCTGAGCCGCCTGGATGACCAGCCGGAAGTGGATCGTGATGAGCTGCTGGTCGAAGCGGCGTCGGTGCTTGCTGGCACGATCCTGATGGCTTCGGGGATCAGCGGTTGGGGACCGTCGGCATTGACGTCGGATGTCACGCTTGGGTCGTTGATGCAACCGATCGCAAGTTACCGTGACGCTTATTACGAACATCGGTTGAGCTGCATCACCGGTGACCACGCCCAGCGATTGGCCGGTGAACAGAAACTTCGGCGGCAGCCGTTCGGCGCCGCCCGCCAACATCTCAACGCCGCGCTGGCCCAGCGTCGCGCTGCGCAGCTGCAGCACGTCCAACTGGCGCGGCTTTACGCCCGAATGGGATATCCCGATGCGGCGACCAGGCAGGCCGATACTGTTCCTGCTGCCTCGGCACGAATGATGTGCCGGATCGATTGCGCCATGACGCTGGGGCTGCGGGCGATCCGCGCCGGCAATCTGGAAGAGGCGATCGCGGTGCCCAAACTTGCCTTTGACCTACTCAAACGGGCGATCGAATGCGGCGCGTTGATCGATCCCTGGGACATTCTCGGTTTTGGCGGAAACTTCAGTTTGTATCCCGGCCCCGAATGTGGTGTGCACGACCCGCGGGTTGATGACCTGCTGTATCTGATCGAACAACTTTTTGGTTACACGGCAAGGGTTTGGAGCGAGGCGGCTGCCCAAAACAACGACGCGGTTTATTCGGAAATGGAATCGCGTTATCACGAAATCGCACTTTGGTTTCGTCAATTCGCCGCTCACACGATCGATTCGATCGAAGCGACCGACCCGCTGGAGTCCTTCGAATCAGCAAAGCTGGTGGCCCGCGCGCTGCGGTTGTGGCACCGCGGCGGTGCTGAAGCGGGCGATGTCGCGTTCTGGGCGCCGCACGCCGACCTGTTTGATTCGCCACGAGCCTATTCGCTGGTGATTTCGGCGCTGTTGGAACGCGAAGATTTTGTGCCGGCAATGGCGCTGATCGTTCACTGGCTGAGCAATGCCGATCGCGTTGGGCTGCGAAGTGGCGGAAATTCGTTGCCGCGGTTGTCCGAGCGCTGGCTGTTGCGGCTGCGCGGATCGGCCGAGTACGACGATGACGGATTCGGCGAACCCTCGATCGACCAGGCGTCCCAAAAGGATACGCGCGAAGTCTGGCCGATGGTCCGTAAGTTCTTCGACTACCTGGAAGCGAACGCGGAAGAGTTTTGGTCTTCGCCCAAGTTCAACCTCGGCCAACAAACGCCCAAACCCAAAGACTGGGAACGCGAGTTGACCGCGGCCGATCAAGAAGAAGACGAAGGACTGTTTGACGCTGCCTACGAGGGAATGACTTATCGCGATACGACCGATGACGGATTCGACGGCGCGGTGTTTGAAACGGGTGACGACGGCAGCCAGGACGAATTGGAAGCGGAGTCCAAACGTTTGGACGAACACCTCAACTTCCTGCAATCACTGGCGCGGATGTGGGCGGTGGCTGCTGACATCGCGGTGGCCGATGAAAACGCCGAAGACCTGGAAGATCGCTTGCATTCGCTGGGATCGTGGGCCAAAAGGGCGCGCGAAAACCGCATCGGGTTGTTGGAACTGCTCGATGCCGTTCGCCATTTCAAGATCGCGCCGGCCGGCAGCGACAAGGAGTCGATGCGCAGCTATGACCGCCGCCGGGTGTTGAGGGATTCGTTGATGGAACGGATCATCGGCACGGCGGTGGAAATGTCCGATTCGCGGCGGCTGGTTTCCGGAGCGCTGCTGACGTTGCCGGGAAGCTGCGCCCGTGAAGAACTCGAAGAGATGGCCGAAGATGACGCGCAGGCCGTCCGGATGTTTTCCGCGTTGATCGCCAGTGACAGCGAGAGTGCTCGGCAGATGTTCCCTTCCTTTTTGGAAGCACTGCGGGACAAAAACTTGCTGTACATCCCGCTTTCTCGCGGCGGTGATCCGGTCAAGATCTATGTCGCCCGGCTGCGCCAACGCGTGTTGAGACACTTGATGCACTGGCTGCCCCGGCGCGGGCTGATCTCGGAGGCTTGTCATCTGGTCGAAACAGCGCGACAGATGGAACAGCAGAATCAGATTGGTGTCGGAGCGGTCACGGAATTCGACAGCCTGTTCCGCGCCGGATTCCGATCGTTGGTCGCGTCGCTGGTGGAATCGACGCGACAGTCACTGGCCGGCACCGATCGCCAGCTGGATGAAAAGCTGATCGCCGATACGCTCATTCCGCTGTTGGAAAAATTGACCGAGACGTTGCTGGGCAGTTGGCTGGCCCACAGCCAAACATTGCGCCTTTCGCCTTTGGAGATGGTGACCGACGGCAAAAAATGGTCCGCTCTGGTCGGTTTTATCAAGCAGTATGGCGACCCGATGTTCACGCAAACGTTTCTGCAATTGGGAAACGTCCGAGCCATCTTGCATCAGGGTGTCGCCAAGTGGTTGGAGCGGGCGATGGATGAAGGCGAAGACCACCTTTGCGACACGCAGCTGTTTGATGATCTGGAATCGGGGCGGTTGAAAGTCGCGGAAGCCGAACGTTGGATCACGCTGGTCTACGAATCGTTGATCGATCATCACACCGAGTACTTGGACTACAACAGCACCACGACGCAGAGTGATCGTGGCGACCTGGTGTACATGTTTTTGGATTTCCTTCGCCTGCGAGTGCGTTACGAACGAATTGCCTGGAACCTCAAGCCTGTGATGTGGGCGCACGAAGTGCTGGTTCGCAGCGGATTGGAAAATGCGGCCATGATGTGGCGCCGCAGCCTCAGTGAACGGATTGGCACCGAAGCAGATGTTTACGTCGAAAAGCTTCGCAAGATGCAAAACGATTACGCGATGCGAATGCCCACCGTCGCCGACCGGATTCTGGAACGGTTCGTTCAGCCGATGACGATCGACCGCATGCGCGCTCTGGTCGGGCCGGCAATGGCCGACGCCGAAGCCAATCGGGAAAGCCGCGTTTTCGATCTGCTGGAACAAGAATGCGAACTGCTCACTCGTCACCCGACCGGAGTTGGTTTGGACGTGCCGGCGTGGCTGGATGAGCTGGAGCAGGAGGTGGAGCAGCTAGCAAAACGTCGGGCCAGTAGCGAAATCGACCCGCAGGGTTTGATGACCATTCCCATTGTGCCGCTGACGATCGACAAGATCGGTGAAGAATTGACCACCGCCCGCAGCCAGGGCCGGCGACTGCCACACATGAAGTGATTTTCCGTTCACTTTGGGTGATTCAATGGCAGCAATTTGCCCGGTAAACGAAAAACAAAATTTGGTTGTGAACTGACGCAGATCACCTGGGAAGGAATCTTTACAATTCGGTGGTTGCTATGCATACTGCCGCGACAATTCAACGGAAACGAGTGTTTGGTGAAGACCCACGGATGAATATTCTTGCGATCAGTCAGCTGTCGACGCTGCGATGGAGCTTCCAGGAGGACGCGGAAGCGTATGCGGCGCGAGGCTTCACCGGTATCGGTGTCTATCGGCCCAAGTTGGAAGATTTTGGGATCGACCGCGCGATCGAATTGTTGGCCGAAACTTCCCTGCAAGTGACTTCGCTCTCCTGGGTCGGCGGTTTCACCGGCAGCGACGGGCGCGGTTACGAAGACGCGGTGGTTGATGCCTTGAACGCGGTTCGCGACGCCGCCAATCTGCGAGCGGAAACGCTGATTGTGTTGGCCGGCGGACGAAACAATCACATTCGCAATCATGCTCGGCGTACTCTCTGTGACGCT
>CBDCUW010000005.1:0-1367500 GCA_965222745.1 Rubripirellula sp. | reverse complement strand
CGGGGGGGTGAGACGGGCATGAATCGGTCCAGCGGATCATCCGGTAAGAAAACGGTTGGGATCAACAATCCATAGCTCATCGATCGACGCGGGGCTGCGGAAGGCCGCAATTTGGTTCTGATTGTTCGGTTTGTAACGACTGTTCAACGATCAGGGTGAGTTTGTGGAGCAGGTGAATCGTGAGGGTCGATAGTGGTCAGCAGAGGCGTGTGCCGCTGCGATCAATCTACCGCGTGGTCTTACCAGGGGATGAGGGAATCCACATGAGTCAATCTGCATCGAATGCTTCAGGAGATGTGGACAACAAGCTGGACGCGTTGCTCTCCCGCATCCAAACGCTCAGTGGAGACGAATCGGGCGCCAGCAGTCCGCCCGCCGAGCGTCCCAAACAGCAGCCGCGCCGCGCGGCCGGCGCCGCGTCGGCGCCCGGCGGAGGCCCGGTGCCACGTCCGCCTGCAGCCCCGCCGGCCCGCGCGAAAAAAGCTGCCGCGCCCAAGCCAAACATTGCCGTCCCGGTCGGTTTTGAACCGTCGCGCGACGAACCGTGGCGCCCCGCCGAACCGACCGACATCATCGAGGCAGGGGTGAATGAAACGCTGCTGGAATCAATCATCTACCGCTACCTACTGAACGTCGGCGAAGCAGAGGGACGCAAGATTGCCGAACAGGTGCGGTTGGCCTTTCGAATGATCGAGCCGATGCTCACGCGGCTGAAGATGGAACAGAACGTTGCCTACAAGAACGCCACGGCGACCAACGACTACGTTTACGTGCTGACCGAATCGGGGCGGGCAATCGCCCGTAACCACACGCGTGATTGCACCTACTACGGCGCCTGCCCCGTCCCGCTTGCCGCTTACATCGACAGCGTCAAGCAGCAGACGATCGAGGGGCAGTATCCAAAGAAGAAGGACTTGCTGAACGCCTTCAAGGATCTGCTGATCAATCCCAAGATGTTGAACAAGCTGGGGCCGGCGGTGGCCAGCGGACGCGGGATGTTTTTGTTCGGTTTTCCTGGAAACGGCAAGACGTCGATCGCCGAACGAGTCACTGGCGCGTTTGGGAAATACGTTTGGATTCCCAGCGCGGTCGACATCGATGGCGACGTACTGCGAGTTTTCGATCCGATGAACCATGTTCTGGCGATGCCAGAAGGGAGCAGCGGGCTGCTGGATGCGGCCGGCTACGACAAACGGTGGGTGCGAATCGAACGGCCGACGATCGTCGCCGGCGGCGAACTGACGATGGAAATGCTGGAGGTGCAGTGCAATCCTGAAAGCAACATCAGCGAATCGCCAATGCAATTGAAGAGCAACTGCGGCACGCTGGTGATCGATGACTTCGGACGCCAGAAGATGCGCGTCGACGAATTGCTCAACCGCTGGATCGTTCCCCTGGAAAAACGCTACGACTTTTTGAACATGTCCAGCGGCAAAAAGATCCAGGTGCCTTTCGATCAGCTGGTCGTCTTCAGTACCAACCTGGAGCCCAAGGATCTGGTCGACGATGCGTTCCTGCGGCGTATTCCCTACAAGATTGAAGCCGAGAATCCGCCGGAATCGGATTTTCGAAAGTTGTTTGAGATCATGTGCAAGATCACCAAGGTGCCTTACAACCCCGACGCGATCGACTACCTGATCCAGACTCACTACGTGCCGGTCAACCGCCCGATGCGGATGTGCCAGCCACGTGACTTGTTGTTGCAGGTCAAGAACTACTGCCTTTACAACGACCTACCGGTCGAGCTGAAGAACGAGTACCTCGACTTCGCCTGTGAAAACTATTTCTCGGTGATGTAAGCCGACTCGTCGCGAATTCAGTTTCACTCTTCTTCCGGTTCCGGTACGGCCGGGTCTTCAGGGGCTCGCTTGCGGAGTTTTCGTTGCAGGCTGCGGCGGTGGATTCCGAGTCTTCTGGCCGCCTCGGAGATGTTGCCGCCGCAATCGGAGAGGACTCGATGAATGTGTTCCCATTCATTTCGGGCCAGCGAAGGTGCCGGAAAAGCGACTGCGCCTTCGGGAACGCTCGGTTCATCGCCGCGCATGAAGGCGGTCAAGATATCGTCGGCGTCCGCCGGTTTGCTCAGGAAGTTGACGGCGCCGGCGCGAACCGCATCGATCGACGCCGGGATGCTGCCGAATCCTGACAACATGATGATTCGTGTGTCGGGTTGGAGTTCCAGCAACCTTCTCAGCAGTTCCAGGCCGCTGTGTCCGGGCATGCGAAGGTCCAGCACGGCCAACTCGGTCGGCCGCTCGGTAAAGACCTCCACCGCCTCTTCGTAGTTGCCCGCCGTCTCGACTCGAAAACCGCGTTGTTGCATCGCCAGCGACAGACGCTCACGCAGGACGAAGGTATCGTCCACCAGTAGGATGCTGCTGGCGCCGACCGTTTCAGCATCGTAAACGGGAGATGATTCAGAAGGTTCGATCATCGGAATCTCTTGGGCAGGCTGAGGTGGGAGTTGTCAGCGCTGGTGATCACCGGAGCCCGCAAGTCGATGGAAGGGGAAGGTCGGTCTGCGGGCATTCGGTGGAGTACAGGTTCGCTGACTTGGGACAAGTTGACCTACGCGAAGAGATTCTAACCTAACTGCCGAGAAATTTCGCCCCGGCTTACACGGAAGGGGTGTCGGCTGTACCGGCCGTTTCGTTCTCGGTTCGGTCACCAAGCGGCAGGGTGACGATCGCTTTGGTACCCACCCTCGGTGTGCTCTGGAATTCCAGTTTGCCGCCCAGTTGCGAGATCACGTTGCGAGTCAGGAACAATCCCAGTCCGATTCCGCGTCCTGGTTCCTTGGTCGTGAAAAACGGATCCGATGCGCGGCCCAAGACCTCGTCGGTCATTCCCAGGCCCGAATCCTCCACGATCAGCTGCACCTGGCCGGTTGTCGGAATCAGTTTGGAGGACAAGCGAACGCGGCCTTCGTCTCCGCTGGCATCCAGCCCGTTGTGAATCAGGTTGCGAACCGCTTGGGCGACTGCCTCTTGCGGCACCCAAAGTGTTTGGTTTTCCACCGTTTCGACGTTGTCTGTGACCACCACGCGGTGCGGATCACGAATTCCCTCCAGCGTCGCATCGATCAGGTCGCCTACCGTCGTGCGGTCCCAGCGAGGAGCCATCGAATCGCCGGCGGCCGCTCGCATCCGAGCGAGGATCTGGCGACACATTTCCAGTTCTCCGTCAATCAGTTTCAAGTCGGTGTCGACCGATTCCGGTTTTTCACAGCCTTCCAGGTGGCGAGACAGTTCGCGAACGATCACGTCGATGGTGGACAAAGGGGTGGCCAATTCGTGTGCGGCGCCGGCGGCAAGCGTCGTCAGCCCTTCCAGCCGATGGCTCGCCGCCTGTTCGGCTTGGGCTCGTCGCAGTTGTTGTTCGCGCTGCTTCAGCTCGCCAGCCGTCCGCGTGACGTAGTAAGTTACCACCGTCGAACAAGTCGCAAAGGCCAGCATCAGCCCAGCGGTCCGCAATCCCAAACCGCCAGGGAATTCCTCGCTGATCCCCTCGACGGGAATCGAATCGAACAACAGAAATGTGTATCCGGCGATCGCCATCACGGTCAGCGACCAGGCGGCACGAGGTCGAATCATCACTCCGCCGACTGCAAGATTGACGAAGTAGAAAAAACTGAACGGGTTGTTCGCTCCGCCGCTGCAATAAAGCATGGCCGTGAGAGTCACCAGGTCCAGCAGCATCAAGGCCAATGCAACGCCGTGATGCAGAGTCGATTCGTCGGAAACTTGTGACGTGTCCAGGGTGGGTTCGGCCGAACTTCGGTGCAACCACAATCCGTACACCACGTTGGTCACGGCGGTCAGTCCTACCAGGACAAGCAGCGGTCCCAGTGGTAGCGCCACGTTGGTCGCCAGCCCGGCAGCGACGATCGTCACCAATTGGCCGGCAACGGCAAACCAACGAAGGTGCAACAACCAAGTCGATGAACCGAGCCGGGCGGGGGCGATCAGGGGAATCGAAAGGGATTCGCGATTGGACCGCACGGGATTTCCGTTAGTTCGTTTCCCGTCGCGTCAACTCGTCTCGCAACTGCGCAGCCAACTCATACTGCTCCTGGGCCACCGCTTCGGCGAGCTGCTCCTTGAGCGTTTGGCCGACGGCGTATTCGCTGCGCAGCGATTCACGCAGTTCGATCAGCCTCACGACCAGTTCGTCGTCATCAAAATGTTCTTCGGCATCATGCTTGATGAAGAACTCGCGGATTTTCTCCAGGCCGCCGTTGATCGCCTGAACCGCTTCTTCGGCCGTGTTCTCCTCCAGTTCCCCAAGCGCTTCGGCCTGCGTGCGATGAAACAACACGAAGGGACGATATTGTTCATGAGTACCAGCCCACTCTTCGTCCGGGCTCATTTTATCGCTGACGTCCATCAGGCGTAGCGTGTGATCGGCGTCCATCACGGCGCGATGATAATACTGCAGCCGTAACCAACAGATGCGACGGTGGTAATACTGCATGAACTCGCGATCGACCTCGGCACACTCGATTTCCGACAGCACATGACTCGGATTTTTGAGGTGTTTGTCCTGCAAACGCTCCAAATAGGTTTCGTACTCGTCAAACTGGGTGCCGTCGGGCCGGCCGGTGGTTTCCAGTTGCAGGATACCCATGTCGACTCGCATCTGAATCACGTCGCGGCCGTCTTTGCCTTTGACCAGTCGCACGTTCAGAGTCGCCGGGTCGAATGCCCATTTGGAGAGGAGGTCATCCAGATGCATTTGTCGCTTCATCAATCCATTCACAACGATAAGTTGGGTTGCCCGCCCGCCACTTCGCCGATCGGCCGAAGTACGGGAAAGCATTGTCGACGGGCGATATCATCCGAATCGATATCGCTACCGATATCCGAGTATACCAGCGACAATTTTGGGGTGAAGGATTGACATTTTAATGCTGGCAAGTCTTGGCGGGCTTGCCGCTGGCGAGTTTCACCGGTGATTCTCGTTGTTACTCGTCGCGAGACGGTTTTCGACGCGATTGTTTTTTCTGTGACTGGCGTCTTTTTTGGTCCAGTCGGCGTCGTTGGGAAGCGCGGCTTGGCCGAGTGGCGATTCGTTTTTTGGGAGCCGATTGGCAATCGAGCAGCAAGTCGACCAGCTTCTGTCGGACGTCGGCACGATTGCGGCTCTGATCGCGAAATTTTTCGCTGTGCAAAACCAGCTCCCCCTCGCGATTGATTCGGCCACCGTAACGGGTTTCCAGCCGCCGTCGCCAAGCAGGGTCGATGCTCTGGCAGCGCGCAGGCGACCATCGCAAAGTGACCTTGGAGTTCACTTTGTTGACATTTTGACCACCGGGGCCGCTGCTACGCGCCGCCGTGATCATAATCTCCTCGGCGGAGATCGTCAGTCGAGAGTTCACGTACAAATCTGCCATGGTTCTGTTCCCATCGTCTGTCGGCGATTTCTCCGAAATCGCTTCGTGACTGTCCTTTGCTGTTTTTGGAGTGCTCCGACTTGTCGGAGCTTTCCTTTGTTGACGCCTCCATCAACAATGTGAGTGAATTGATTGTCAGGTGGCATCGGGAAGAGAACGAAAAAACGTCCCGGATGTAAAAGAAAGCGGTGACGAGTCACCGCACTCCAAAAAAGTGCGAAAGTTGAGCTAAGATCGTTCACTTTGACGTATCGAGGTGATTTTTATGCGTTTAGTGATTTTGTGGCTATCGGTTGTCGTTGTCTGTTGCGGCGGCAGAGGTTTTGCCGAGGTGGGGGATGTGTTGCTCCATACCAACCACCCGCTCTATCCCGGTGAGGGTAAGTTTCAGACGCCGGCTGATTGTGTGCGCTGGGCAACGCACAACGCAACGTCCGATCACGAAAAGTCGTTGGCGATTTTTCGCTACCTGCTGACTCACCAATGGCATCTTCATTCGCCCCAGGAATGGTGTCAGCCCGGTCGCGCTCCCGGTAACGATCGTCAGGATTACGAAATGGTTGTTTACGACGCCAATCGCGGCCGCTTTTCTTACGGATACGGACTGTGCGGAACGGTTCATGCCTGGAATGAACCCTATTGGCAAGCAGCCGGATACCAGGCGCGTCGCCGCGCTTTTCCAGGACATTCCAACAGCGAAGTTTTCGTGGACGGTCGCTGGCGAATGTTTGACACCGATATGGCGGGAATTGTTCTCGATCGCGACGGCGCTGTCGCCGGTTACGACGAAATCATCGGCGACTTGAGCCTATTGGACCGTGATCAGGGCGGGTTGCCCCGTTATCCGTTTGCCTGGCCATCCGATTTTCAAGGCATGAAAGCGGGCTGGAAAAAGGTCGCCGCCGGTGGTAATTGGTACAAGTTGTATCATGGCGGCTACGCGGCGCAGCCGGCGGTCGTGCACCTGCGATCAGGAGAATCGTTGACTCGATACGCTCACCCCGATGCCTTCGGCCGCACCGCCGATACCGAAGCGAACGAAAAGATTGATCTTTCCAAGCGACGTTTTTGGCATCAACAGAAAGACGGCCCCTATCGTCTGTGGACGTTTGCCGGAAGCGAAAAGCCGTTTCATGAGGGCGACAAATCGAATTGCCGTGGCCGCACCAGTTATGGCAATGCGGTCTTTCAGTACGCTCCCGACCTGACTCGCGACACCTGCTTGGAAGGGCTGCTTCGGCGTCCAGCCAATCTCCGTGTGACCGCGAATGGTTTAAGCGCCAGCGACGACAAGCCGATGTCGATGGTGTTTGAGCATTTTTCACCCTACGTCATTTGCGGCGATCCAGTGGACGATCAAGATCCAATGCAAAACGAAGCGACAGACGGATTGGTGATCGAAGGGAATGTCGACGGCGCGATTTCGGTTTCGGTCAGCCCCGATCAAGGGCAAACCTGGGCAGTGCTGGGCAGTTCCGATGGGACGTTCCGCTTCGATGCGACCGACCAGGCCAAAGGACGATACGGTTGGTACGTCCGGCTCACTTTGAAAGAAAAGAGCAGCACTTTGCGAAGCATTCGTTTTGTGACGACCTGCCAGATGTGTCAAACGATCTACCCGCATCTAAAGCCTGGTGGAACAAAAGTCACCTATCGGTCAAAAGGCCGAAGCGTGGTTCCCGTTCTGCCGCAATTGGTGCGTGAAGAACCGACCACAGACAGATTCGAACAACGCGATCTTCGTTCCGCCAACTTGGAATTCATTGGCCGCTCCGGCGATCAACGATTCGCTTATCAAACTCGCGGTCCCAAGCCGGGAACGGTCGTTTTTCGCGTGCCGTCAAAAACGCGGCTCGTCGGACTTTCAGGAGCGGCTCGCTTTCGAGTCCGATCTCCATCGCCCGAAGGGGCCGAGTTTCATCTCGATTATTCACTCGACCAAGGCAAAACCTGGCGGCCACTTGGTGAAGCGATTCCGCCTTCGGACAACGAGTTTTCGAGTGGATGGGTTTATGGTGCGACCGACTTAGAAGCTTCCGATACATCCGCCGCCTTGGTCCGAGTCCGGCTCAACGGCGGCGGTTACGGAACCGGTTTGTTGGCCGCCGAGCTTTACGGACTGCGAGAAACCAACAGCAACTCCGACGTTTCGGTCACCTACGGTTGGTTCGAAGGACAAAAGCGACGACAACAGACGTTTCACGTCCCGCAGGGAATATCGGAAACGACCGCCACCATTCACACCGGTCCCGAAATCCGAAACGATTTTGTGCGGATCGATGCGAAGTAATACGTCGTTTACCAAACGGCCGCCTACCAGAGGGATCAAACATTGAATTGGATTTCACGCAATCGGCTTGGCCGTGAACCGTTGGTGGGCACCTTCCTTGGCATCGGCAGCCCGATTTCGGCAGAGATCGCGTCGAGGATCGGATTTGATTGGGTCCTGATTGACACCGAACATGGCGCCGGCGATTACGGCGTGTTGGTGCAGCAGCTGCAAGCAGTCGCCGCCGGAGGAAACAGCTCACCGATCGTTCGAGTCGCATGGAACGATCCGGTCGTCATCAAACGCACGCTCGACGCGGGTGCCGCCGGCATCATGGTCCCCTACGTCAACAGCGCCGAAGAAGCAAGGCAAGCAGTCGAAGCAATCAAGTACCCACCTCAAGGCACACGGGGCACTGCCAAAAGTACTCGCGCTGCCGCCTTCGGCCTGAACTTCGAAGAATACTTCCGCTGCGCCAATCGAGACACCTTGGTCGTGGTACAAATCGAAACGCCCGAAGCAGTAGCAGCGGCCGAGCAGATCGCGGCCGTCGATGGCGTGGACGTGCTATTCATCGGTCCGCTCGACCTGCGAGTGAACCTAGGCTGGCCCGATTCCCTGGAGCCGGGCAAATTCGAAAAGTCCATTCAAGCGGTCATCCAAGCCTGCCAGGCAGCCGAAAAAACCGCCGGCATCCTATCGACACCGGACGAAGCAAAAAAATGGATCGACCAAGGACTCACCTTCCTCGCCATCGGCTCCGACGGCATGGCCATCACCCAAGGCCTGCAAAACTTTTTAGCGTCGTCGCGGAAGTGAGCCAACAAGCGGCTGCATCGCTCATTAGTGCGTGTCTTCAAATTCCATTGTAGGCCGGCTTGTCCCCAAGTCGGCGATCCTGTACTTGCCGACTTGGGGACAAGCCGGCCTACAATGAAAAGATGTCGAAACGCTTTTTGATTGTGCTGTTGGTTGTGGCAGTGGTTGTTTTTGCTGTTGTCTATGACGGCCGTCGCCGTGCGCAGGTGTCGTTGGGGTTTAGTGCGAGGGTTTTTATTTCTTCGGTTGGCTATCGGCAGCGTTATGTTTTGTTTCAACCATATGTGTTAGATGATCGTAAACGTCCGGTCATTGTTTTCCTGAACGACAAAGGACAGGACGGCAGTGACGGTGTTCAACAGCTCAGCAATAATTTTGGTCAGCAGGTTTGGAAGATCGCCATCCCTACCGCGTTCGACGATTCATTTCACAATCCGAGTCGATTGGTTTGCAGATTGATATCGAGTGGAGCGATGAAAACGGTGGCAGCGTTCCAAGACGTTGGCGAGGCATGTTGTTGGGGCAAGGCGAAGAACCTGTGCAATTCTTCGGTGTTTCGGAAACCGTAGATTGCGGTTGGACCGATGACGACTTGGACTTCACGGTACAGGTTCAGGAGCTACCGAGGGGAACTTGGGTGATCGATCGTCAAGCGAACGAACAGTACGTGGTGACAGAACCGGGGCAGAAGCGAATCATCACATCGAATGATGCGGACTGGCAACTTCCTTTCCAAAAAGTCACTCAGGATTCCGCGCCGCAACTGGTGCTTGGTTTCAAGAGTTCTGCGCTGGTGCCAGTCCAGGGAAAGAACAACACCGCCATTGAGTCCTCCCCAGATCAGCAAACCAAGAATCCACTTCCTCGATTTCCAAGACATGCTACCGGCTGACGTAGATGAACGATCTCAGATAATGCTTTCCTGCAATGCGAACACTGTGATTTCAGCGAATCGTCCGCACCCGCCGACGATGCTGATTCCCACGCTGTGCAGGTATACATTTTATCGCCGCCAAGCGCCGACGTGTGATGACTCAAAAGAGTGGGGGCTGGTTAGCGCCTTTGGTTGTCGGGGACGTCGTACTTTTGGCGTTCCTGTTGTAGCCGTGTTTTCATTGACTGGAGCACTTGTTGGTAGGCTGGAGCTTTGGAAACGTCGCGAAGTTCCTGCGGATCCTTTTCTAGGTCGAATAGGTTGAAGCCGTCGTTGGAGTAAAAGTTGATCAGCTTGTAGCGGGCGGTGCGCACTCCTTCGTGTCGTGGAACCTGGTGTTCACCGCCGTGTTCGTAGTAGTGATAGTAGATCGCGTCACGCCAGTCGTCGCTCTTCGGATTCAGCAACAACGGAACGAGACTTTTTCCCTGGACATCGGATGGGATCTCCAACCCCGCCGCCTCCAGGAAGGTTGGCGCGTAGTCAATGTTTTGGATCAACTGATCGCAGCGGCTGCCGGCAGGAATTTTTCCCGGCCAACGGATGACGAAAGGCATTTTCAGTGATTCCTCGAACATCCAACGCTTGTCGTACCATCCATGTTCGCCCAGATAGAATCCCTGGTCCGAGCTGTAGATGACGATGGTGTTTTCGACCAACCCGCCGTCATCCAGGTATTTCAATAGCCGCCCGACGCTTTCATCAACCGAATCGATACAGCGCAAATAGTTCTTGATGTATCGCTGATACTTCCAGCGAACAAGATCGTCACCCTTCGGCGGGTTCGCCAAAAACGCGTTGTTGCGGGGCAAGAAAGCGGCGTCCCAAGCCTTCTTTTGCGCCTCCGTCATGCGACGATACTCGCCATCTTTCAGGCGTTGTTCGCGAGCCGATGCAAATGGCACGCTCTGGTGAACCTTCAAGTCGTAGTGATAGTAAAAATGGCGATCGATCGACATCGCGTTGCCAGCCAACGTGCTGCTGCGATTGCGCCACTTGTCAAACAGCGTCGGAGGTTCGGGAATGTCCCGATCGGCATAGCGATCGAGGTACTTCAGGTCGGGAGCCCAAGTGCGGTGAGGCGCCTTGTGCTGGCACATCAACAGGAAAGGCTTGTCTGGATCGCGGCTACTGAGCCACTCGATCGCCAAGTCCGTCGTGATGGCGGTGCAGTAACCTTCGATACGCCGCTTGCCGTCTTTGTTGATGAAGTCCGGATTGTAGTAAGCACCTTGTCCCGGCAAGATGTCCCAATGATCGAACCCGGTGGGCTGCGAGTTGAGATGCCACTTGCCGATCATCGCCGTGTTGTAACCGGCCTTTTGCAGTTCCTGAGGAAAAGTGAACTGGGAACCGTCAAACGGTCCTCGTCCGTTTGAGTAAAAGCCGTTTTTGTGACTGTGTTTGCCCGTCAAAACGCAGGCGCGGCTGGGACCGCAAATGGAATTCGCGCAAAACGAATTCAAAAACACAGCTCCCTCGCGGGCGATCCGATCGATGTTGGGTGTCTGGTTGATCTTGGAACCGTAGGCACCGATCGATTGGCAAGCATGATCGTCGGTGAAGATGAACAAAATGTTCGGCGGGGCCGCAACCAACGATGACGACACACACCACGCGGCCAATAACAGCAAAATTCGCATTCGGTTCCTAACGATCAATGAAACTAACTTTCCACACCGCCTTATTTTCGCCCGCTGGATTCGACCGGACGGTCGGTGGTTCCCCATTCTAGTACACCTTCAACGGCGCAGTGATCCGACAGGTAGCCCACCTTCGGATCCGCCAGCGGCATCGAGCGGACGCTACGGGGAATCAGCGTCGCCTTGCCGCCGCAGCGGGAAAGAAAAATGTAGTCGATACGCCTGCCGCCGTCGTCGGCACCAGGCTCTCCCGTTCCACCGCCTTCGCTGCCGCAAACCGTCCACAGATCCGTCACGCGGGGCAACGACTTGCGCAGCGCCCCAATCATCACGTGGTACTGGGATGTCCTATCCTCCATTTCTAGCTGATTTCCGGCCGTATTCATGTCTCCCAGCAGCAGTGCCGACCTGGAAGCATCGGCGTGCTTGCCAATGAATTCGGCAAGCATCACAAACTGCTCGGCCCGCCGCGCCGCGTCCTTACTTTCCAAGTGCGTCAGGAACACGTCGACTTGCGACCAGCCTGCCGGTCGTCTTGGAGACCGGTTTCCGCGATCGGTCGGCACGGCGATACGAGCGTGAATCGCTCCTTTGGCGGCCAGGCCATCCGCCATGATTCCGTAGTCAGCAATTCGGCTGTCGTTTCCGAACTTCATACGATGGGACTCGACGATCGGATAGCGACTCAACAAGACCAAACCGCTATCGACACCGACAAACGAACGGTGCTGCGAATCGGGAACGACCACCGCGGCGTCCGGTCCCATCGATCGTTTGAAATTCGCAATGATCCGCTCACGTATTTCGAGGTCAAAAACTTCGTTCAATCCGATGATGTCGCAATCGGCCAACCGCTTGGCGATGGCGTCGGCGCGATACTTGCCATGAGGCCGCTTGTTCAGCAGTCCGGCGACACTGGGCAGAAATTGAACGTTGTACGCAACGACTCTCAGAGGTCGGGAAGGTGGGTCGCGATCGTCATCCTGGCAAATTGCCGGCGGCCCCATCGTTGCGCCCAACCAGAGAATCGCCAAAGCGAAGGCGGCGACACGATTCGGTCTCATGATGTCGAGGCTCCCGAATCGGCTTGCCTGGTGCTGCTTGCAGTTTGCTTGATGCGGGCAAGCACGATGGTGATGTTGTCTCGGCCTCCCGCGGCAAGCGCCCGCTGCATCAGTTGTTCACATGCCCCTTTGGTCGACGGTGCCGACATCACCACGTGGTGAATCACGGGGTCAGCCACCATGTCGGTCAGTCCGTCCGAACAGAGCAGCAAGTAGTCACCCGCTTGCAAAGAGATATGGAACAGATCGACGTGCACCGGTTCATTTCTGGTGTTCAAACAGCGAGTCACCAGGTTGCGATAGGGGCGGGCATGTTGCGAAGAAAGCCCCTGCTGTTTCAGCTCCTGTTCCAACGTGTGATCTTGAGTGACCTGGTAGATCTTATCGGGGCGAATCAGGTAAGAACGCGAATCACCCAAGTTCACGATCGTCGCGTTGTCTCCGAAGATATAGGCCGAGGTGATGGTGGTCGCCATGCCGGCCAGCACGGGATTCGATTTGGCTTGCTGTTGCAATGCTCCCTGGATCGCACGAATGTAAAGGTCGACACGTTCTTCCAGGTCGTCGCGCAGCCCGTCGACCGGATTCATGATCCAATTGCTCAAGCGATTTGCAAATTCCAAAATCGTCCGGATCGCTGTCGCACTGGCGACCTCGCCCGACACCTGCCCGCCAAGGCCATCGGCGACCGTCAACAACCAGGAGCGATCTTCGCCGGAGGAAAGTTGGTCGGCGGGCAAGCTGCTCGCCAAAACCTCGCCTGACCTTGACCGGCGCACGACGCAAAACTGGTCTTCGTTGGTCGATCGTTTTTTTCCGCGATGGGTCATCGCGGCGATCTCCAGCTCCTGCTCTTCAAACGACTCCGCGACAATCTGCTGCTCCGACTGGATCGCCAGAATATCCTCGACCGTGTCTTCATCTTTTGCATTCATCTGCTGGAGGGGTTCCTCAGGCCGGCGGTCGAACGTGGCAAATCCTCCGCGGAGAATTCCACCGAAATGGCTGGGCTATTCTAACGTGGTTATCGAGGCGATGAACAACACTACCGGCGGGCGCCGCCTGCCACGCCTATCTGTCAGAAGCCAGTTGTACTAAAACGATGTTCTGTCGCGCCGTTTGTTCCTCTGGTAGATGTTCACGATGTCACAGCCGATTCAACCGCTTGCCGAAGTCCTTGTTCCGATGGATTTCAGCGAGCACGCTATTTATGCCCTGGAGTATGCCAAACGAATCATCGCTCCCTGCAATGCGCGGCTGCACCTGCTGTTTGTCGACGATGATCCGATTTTGATGCAGTCGACGACCGACCAGGCGTTCCGTGACGAACACGAGAACAAGATGTCGATGAAGTTCATCGCTCTGCTGTCGTCCGATCAGCGCGAGCAGTTTCGTGCCGTGATGGCGGTTCGTCCGGGCACGGCGTACCATGAAATCGAAGTTTACGCGGAGGAAAAGGAAATTGACCTGATCGTAATGGGCAACGTCGGTCGTTCGGCGATCGCTGACGTGGTTTTGGGAAGCGTTTCCAATCACGTCATTCGTCACGCTGGCTGCGCCGTGTTGTCGGTCAAGAAACCTCAGTAGGTCCCGCTGAGCCTGCAGAAGGTTTTACAGTTGCAGCAGAGCCGTCGCTGGCACTTTCGGGTACAACCGCTGCGTGGCGACCGCGGCGAGTTTTCCTGTTCGGTTTTTGGTGGCCTTGTGCCGTGCCCAGGTTGACGTAGGGCGATAGCTCCTTTTTCAGCTGCGCACGTGCCCTGGACAGCCGGCTGCGAACTGTGCCTTTGCCGACCTGCAAGATTTCGGCGATCCTTTGATAGTTGAAACCTTCAAATTCTCTTAAAATCAGAATCGTGCGATAGTGATCGCTCAGTCTTGTCAGCGCCGCGCGGACTTGGCACCGCTCCTCTTGTCGCTCGGTACAGTGAGCCGGTGATTCTCGCAGCTCGGTCGACATTTCGTAGGGCTGACTGACCGCATCCAACGATATCATTCGATTGCGATTGCGGATGTAGTCGCGCCGCGAATTGAGCGCGATGCGATAGAGCCACGTGTAAAAGTTGCTTTGGCGTTTAAACGAATCGAGATACCGAAACGCTCGCACGAAGGCTTCCTGCACAATATCCTCGGCGATCACCGGGCATCCGACATCGTGTCGAATCGAAACGAACAATCGGTTTTGATAACGCTGCATCAACTGCTCATACCCGCTTTGCTGTCCGCGCAGCGCCGCTTCGATGAGTTCGGCGTCGGTGGCCGGCTGGTTCTTTCCGGAGGGAAGACAGGTAGAAGATTGCACGGGATAGCCTCTTTCAACTAGATTTCAGGGGCCGCTTGTCGGCCTCACCGAGGTATGCGGCGCAAGAAGAGGTCATCCGCAGGACTTTTTGCGAAAAACCGCGATTGAACATGAGCGAAGAAGATCGCAACATCCATGAATTGCTGGCCCAGACAGCCGGTGGGAACCAGGATGCGGCCGAGCAATTGATGCCGCTGGTCTATGATCGACTTCGTTTCCTAGCCAAAAAGCTGCTGCACCAGGAATCGCCCGCTCATACGCTTCAGCCGACGGCGCTGGTCAACGAGGCGTATCTGCGGATGGTTGGCAAAAGCAACGTCGACTGGAAAAGCCGGACTCACTTCTTTGCCATCGGCGCCAAAGTCATGCGTCGAATTCTGGTCGATCATGCTCGTAGCAAGAAACGACTCAAACGGGGCGGCGGCATGCCACGAGTCGAAGTGGTGGACGAAATGTGCGTCAGCCATCGCAACGATGAAGATGTGCTGGCGATCGAAGAGGCGATGGAAAAACTTGCCAAACTGGATCAGCGGCAAGCGCAGATCGTCGAGCTGCGATTCTTTGGTGGCTTGACGGTCGAAGAGGTCGCGCAGGTGCTCAGCGTCTCCAAGCGAACCGTCGAAGCGGAATGGACGATGGTGCGAGCCTGGTTGCGCCGCGAACTGGGCGGCGCAACCGCTGAGTGATTGAAGTGGGGATGGCCGAAACTCTTGGCGAGTTTCGTTACCTGAGGAACGAGTTTCCCTAGAAGTTGGCGCTGTACTTCGCAGTCAGATTGCGTCGCATCGCGGCGGTCGCTTCATCGATTTGGCGCCAGATCTCTTGAACCGATGCCGCTCCGGCAGACCGTTCCTGAGTTCGGATGATGGCGTCGGTTCGTCCTTTTTCGATCAGCGAAGCGCGTCCTGGTCCGAGACCGACGGCATATCCGGGGGAACCGTAAAGACCGCCGTTGTAGCCCAGGCCAGCCCGATAGCCTCCCAGGCTGCCGGAGTAGTATCCGCCTGAAGAAGGATTGTTGGACATGGTGCGATTGGCCGTACGCATGCCCACGCCCTTCATTGCCATTTCCGCGTTTCGCAGGCTGGCGGCAATCGTGGCACCAAAATCAAGCAGCTCCTCATCGACGTTCATGATCGGAAAACGGTCGATCTTTCGAGCATATTTCTCATACCACATCGCCGCCTGCCCAAACGTCTTGACGCCGTCTCGCTTTGGTTTGCCTCGCAGGTCGTCAAGCAGTGTGGTGATCGACTTGAAATACTGTTGCGAGGCCAGCAGCGTGGCCTTTCCCTCCTGGTCGACGCCCGGCGAGGTGGCATCGTGCATGGCATCCGAAAGCGACTTGGGCAGCTCCAACACGCTGAGCAAACGTCGCGTACCATCGGGCGTCAGCGCACCTTGAAGCATGAACGTATTGCCTTGAATGGCCGGCTTCCAATCGTAGAAGTCGTCGACCATGGCCCCTTGGCGTTGCAAGACCCGAATCAGCAAGTCCTTACCGATCTTCGAAAGCGCCTGCGGCGACTCGGCGAAATCGACTCGGATGGCACCTGCCGCGCGGTCAAGGGTCGTCACGCCCAGGGTCACTCCCTGAATCCCGGCAAGCAGCTTGGAGAGTTGTCCGATGTCGGCGCCGGAATTCTTGACAAAGTCGATTTCTTCCAAGCGGCTGTTGACTTCCGCTTGTGAAATCGCACCCGACAGGTCGATCGCCATCACAATCGGCGTGCCGACCTTCGCCGCATAGCCAAACGCTTTTTCCAGGTAGGGCGGCAGGTCTTGTGCGGAACCGACGTCGGTCGAGCGGAGCCAACGACTGACATCTTGCCGGTTGGCAGGAATGTAAGACGCCATCAAGTCTTCCTTGATTTGGATCACGTAGTGGTCATTGGGAAGCCGCGCGGCGCCTCGGCCGACGATTTCATCCATCGTGCCACCGTATCGGGCCGCCACCGAAGTGATGTTTCGCTCGCCACGCAGCTTCAACATTCCCAATTCCCAGACGGAATCACCAAACTCCGTATCGATGCGACCGGCAATCAATACCTCCGTTCCATCCGGGGGAAGCGCCAGCAGGCCGGCATCGTAAGCTGCCTTTCGCTTCTCGTTCCAACGCTCTGCATCCGCCACTGCCGAACCGAACATCTTTTCGGCATTGATCAGCACCAGTGTGTTGGCGTCTCGGGGAACTCGGTACTTCATCCCGGAAAAGGGGGCCTGTGCGATGGCGGGCACAAGGGGGGTAACAACCAGCAGCGATACGAGGAGCAGGCGGTTCATGACAGAAAGGCTCGGCAAGCAGGTGACATGTCGGCGCCGCGAAGCTGCTGCGGCGTAAAAATCGAACCGAGATTATAGACGCTGGAAAGTTAAATGTTGTCAGGATTGATACGTTTTCGCGACGGATTTCGCTTGAAGAATGCGGCGGTCAAAGATTTATCTTCCAACAGGCCCTGGCCCACAAACCATCGCGGATAACCGCAGCGCAATTAGAGGAATTGTTCGGAAATCACTTCGTCATTTGACAACACTCTCCCTTTGGGCGAGTCGGGCGAGTCGGGCTCTCAGGCCCGGAGAGGGTTTGCCCACCATGCCCTCCCCGGCCGCTACCGCGTCCGACCCTCCCGGAGGGAGAGTGATTTTGCAAGTGACGTCATTCAAACAACGAAGTTGTTTCCGAACAATTCCTTAGCGTAGGGAAAACTATCAAAGTGAATCACGCCTGCTTTAGAACTGACTGGACAGCGGCACACAGCTGTTCGCCCGAATAGGGTTTTTCCAGGCAGGCAACCGCTCCCTCGCGAAGCAGCTGCTCACAACATTTCGGTTCGGCGTCGCCGCTGATGAAGATCGTGGGGACATTCCAGCCCCTCTTCAGCAATTCATCTCGCAGCTGATGGCCGCTCATTCCCGGCAGCCGAATATCCAGAATCAGGCAGCCCTTTGCCGGGTCATCAGTGGCACTCTGTGCGGAACCGTCCAGGGCTTTCAAAAAATCCTCGGCACTGTGAAAAACGACGGTTTGCAGCTTGAGGGTATTCATCAGCGCGGCAACGGAGGCGGCGGCTGCCTGGTCATCGTCGACTACAAATACAACTGGGCTATTGTTCATCGGTTTCGGCCGCCTTCGATGCGCTTGTCGATACGGGGCCGAAGGGGAGACGAAAAGGGTGGCAACTCCGCCGCGGCCCCCACATCTTCTGTTGGTTTCGATCGCGGCAATTCCATGTGAAAACATGTTCCGCTGGACCGATTTTCGTCCAACCACAGCCGGCCCCGATGGTTTTCGATGATCGACCTGCTGATCGCCAGGCCCATTCCCATACCATCCGGCTTTGTCGAAAAGAACGGGTCAAACATACGGGCGATCGTCGAATCGTCAATGCCGGGACCGTTGTCAGCCACATCGACCCGTACGAAGTCCTGGCCCAGCGACAGCTGAATTCGGATCTGGGGCTGAGCCACTTGGGCGTCGACGGTGGCATCGCAGGCGTTGCGAACCAGGTTCACCAACACCTGCTGCAGTTCCGTTTCGTCTCCCAGAGCGATCGGTGGCTGCGCGGGTAGTTCGATGTCCAACGCGATTCCGCATCGATGCAGCCAACCGTCCAGCAACTTGGTGGAATCGCGGACAATCTCACTGATGTCCACTGGACGGCGCTGAGGATCATTTCTGCGGACGAAATGCCGCAAGCGACGAATGATGTCGCCACAGCGTATTGCCTGCTGGCCGATTTGCTGGATCCAACTGAACAGAGGCTCATCGGGCGAATGATCGGAATCCTCCAGCACCCGTTGGGCGGCGTCCGCGAAATTGGAAATGGCAGATAGCGGCTGGTTCACTTCATGCGCGATCGCCGCCACCATCTCTCCCATCGTCGAAAGCCGCGATACGTGAACCAGTTCGTGTTCGCGCGCCCGCAGAGATTCCTCCGCATGGATACGCTGAGTGATATCGCGATCGGCCCCTCGGTATCCGATATGTTTTCCGAAGATATCGAAGATCGGCGTGGCGTTGCTTTCCAGATACCGTTGGCTACCGTCTTTGTGTCGCCAACGGATCACCCAACCCTGCCATCCCCGCGCAGCCGCCATGATCTCCGGCAACTGTTTTTCCACTCTGGCACGATCTTCCTCGTGCATGAATACCAAGCTCGATTTGCCCACCACTTCGTCGGCCGAATATCCCAGAATGGACTCGATCGCCGGGTTGGAAAACGTGTGAATCCCCGTGACGTCGATTTCCCAGATCCACTCCTGCGTCGCTTCGACGATCGTACGATACTTCTCCTCGCTTTCGCGCAGCTCGCGCGTTGCCGCCTCCAGGTGCCCCACCTGTTCGTCCAGCGTTGCTTGTAAAAGCGCTTCGGTCCTTCGCAAGTTGGCTTCGATTCTGCGCCGCTCGGTGACGTCGTACACTGTGATCATGCCCAACGTATTGGGATCGCTGTTGAGCGGACTGACGACAATGTCGACTTCGACAGGATCGTCTTGCCGGCACTTCAAGCGATAAGCTTCCGAGGAACGAAAGACTCGCATGTCGGCGCAGCAATCGAGCAATTCCTGTAGCGATTCTCCGTGCTCCGGCTGGACCAATTCCGCAATCGACAGTTTCAACAGCTGCCGCAACGTCAGCCGGGTCAGTTTTTGAGCCGCTGGATTGGCGGCGACCAAACTCAGGTCACCAGGCTGAAAGAGGAACAACGCGTCGGCTGACTTGTCGAACAGGCAGCGTGAAAATTCTGCGGGATCGATCGAATCGATTTCAGGATTGGTCGCCATCTCGCTGCCCATTCCGCTCCAGCAGAGTCCGCAAATGAATTTCGACACTTTCGGCCAATGCCGTCGGGTTGTACCCACCTTCCAGCAGACTGACCAAACGGCCGCCGGCGTAGGCCGCAGCCACCTCCTGCAGGATGCCGGTGAGCGTCCCGAAGTCTTCGCTTTGGAGCTGTAACGATCCGATCGGGTCATTGACGTGGCTATCGAACCCGGCGCTGATCATCACCAGCTCAGGCTTGATCTTCTCGGCCAATGTCTCCACGCCACGCCGAAATCGATCGATTTGTTCTTTTGGCGCCGTCCCGAATCGGATTGGCAGATTGACCGTCGTTCCCTTACCGGCACCTTCTCCCGTTTCGTTTTCTGCGCCGCTGCCGGGATAGAAGGGAAACCGGTGCATGGAAAGGAAAGCGACGCTGGGATCTTCCCAGAAGGTCGCTTGAGTTCCATTACCATGATGGACGTCCCAGTCCACGATCATGACTCGTTGCAGACCGAGTTCTTTGACGGCGAACTTCGCCCCGACCGCGACGTTGTTGAACAAACAGAAACCCATCGGATGGTTGTGCATCGCATGATGCCCTGGCGGTCGCAGCAGGCAGAACGCTTGCTTGTCCTGGCCGCCAACCACTCGACGAACCGCGTCGCAGGCGGCGCCAGCGGCGGTCTGTGCGGCAACATACGAACGTTCACTGACAATGGTGTCTTGTTCGATCTGGCCGCCTCCGCCAGCAACGAATTTCTTGATCGCGTCGATCGATTCGTCCGCATGCACATGAAGAAGCTGCCCCCGCGATGCCGGTTGCCACTGCGGCCGCGTGCACTGGGTGTCGACACCGTTATCCTGTAACCGCTGCAACACGGCACGAAGCCGCCCCGCATTCTCCGGGTGGCCGCCCGTGTCGTGCTGCAAGAAAACTTCGTCGTAGTAAAGTAACGTCATCTCACACGAGATCTTGATGGTGGCAGCCGAGTTTCTATCGCCCCAAGCCTGATTGCTTGGCCAATTCCTGCTGTGACCGTTGGCTACCCGTTATACGTTCGGTCACCTCGCATCGCACAGCCAAATGTGTCCTGAGTCAACTCCGCAGTCATTTCACCACGCGTAAACCAGGGCCCCACGCGTAAACCAGGGGCCTGGCCCGATCGTGACCTACGATGGGAAGGCACCAGCGATATGAACAACCGTCCACATCACCGGCCGATCGTTGACGGACGTAATGGTGGAGAATCGGCTGGATTTGGTGGGGATCCCCACCACAAGAAGGGAGCAGGCTGCTCCGCGCATTAACTTGCGCTGGATCGTGAAGGCAATCCTTTTTCTCGCAGGAAAACGTACCAGAATATGGCCGTTCCCATCATCGAAGCGACAAAGTCCTGCGATAGTTCGACACCGGCAATGATCACGACAAATCCACCTCGGCTTAGCGACTTCCTGGCACCAGCTTGATTGTTAAGAATTTGTTATGCAAACGTTATGCCTTCGAGAATCAGAAGTCAACGTCATTCACTATCGGCCAGCAAGGGGAGAATCCTTGCCAAAAAAGGGATAGCCAAGCGCGCAAGAAAAACGACATGCATCGTTTCTATGCATGTCGCAGCAGGTTGTTTCTTTCTTCGTCCCTTTCTCCCCCCTCTCGCTTGTGCCGGACGAACGACTTACTTGATTTCGTACAGTTCGACCAGGAAATGTAGTGTGGCATTTGGCGGAATCGTTCCCGGTATGCCCCGCTGCCCGTACCCCAATTTGCCGGGAATCTCCAGTTCGATCATTCCCCCTTTGCCGACCAGTTGCACCCCTTCGGTCCAACCCGGAATGACTTTGCTGAGCGGAAATGAGATCTTCTGGGCCCGTTGATAGGAGCTGTCAAAGATCTTTTTGTTGTCCAGCCATCCCTTGTAGTGGACGGTCACCACGTTCCGCCGAGTCGGTTTCGCTTTCTCGCTTTTTCGCAAGATTCGGTACTTCAGACCTGATTCGGTTTTCTTGAACTCCTTGGGTGCGTCCTCATCAATCGGGCCGGGCTTGGTCTTTTCCAGCGGATCGTCCGGGCCCGGCTTGATTTTTGTTTTGGTCTCTTCCGTCGCAGGCTTTTCATCGGCAACGGCGATGCCACAGAAACAAAGCAACGGCAATATCACAAGGAGTGTGCGGAGCATTTTCATTGGAAAGGGGTTGGTGGAGTTGCCTTTCGCTTGCCAAGCAAACGACGACAGGATGCAGTGATGAACCAGGACCAGAGTTTACCACAATCAACACGACCTGCTCGTCGCAACTTCGGAGAACTGGCACGTGCGAAGCGACTTCGGAGAAGTCGCCGACAGTCCTTTCGTGTCCCAGTTGGTTCACCTATCATCGCTGCCAAACGTGCACTCCTACCGACGACCAAGGGCGAAGTGATGAGCCACCTTCCCAGCAGCACTACCAAACTTCTGCAGTTTGAACACGGGACCGCACTGGGCGTGAGCAATCTTTGGGTAGGAGGCCAGTATTGCTCGATCTTTACTCAGGCTGGAATCGTCGGCTGCGGAATTTATTCGATCTCCACTCCGGCCGAATTTGGACAGGCGATCGCGATAGCCAAGGGGACTCCAGAAAACCCGCTTACCGATCCCGAAGATCTGTTTGACGCGAAAATTGTCGATTGCACGCCGCGGGCCAAGGAGCTGGGCATTGAAGTTGGCATGACCGGACGCGAAGCGGTCGAGCGGATGTTGCAAGCGTCGACGTGATTCACTTTCGCTACCTGAAGGCTAAAAAAACGGCCACCTTCTGAATCTCAGAAGGTGGCCGCTGATGAGGATCGTTGATTTTGCGGTGCGATCTATTCTTCGGCTTCGGGTCGGCGAGGACGTTGGCCTCCCGGATCGCCGCCGCGTTCACCTCCGCGACCGCGACCGCCAGCACCGCCCGGACGACCTTGGCCGCCGCGACGAGCCATCATCGCTTCCATTTCTTTCTTGGAAACGCTGCCATCTTTGTCGGTATCGATCTGATCCAATCGCCCAGCCATCTGTTCGGGCATTTCGTCGGCGCTTAGCTTTCCATCCTTGTTGGTATCACGACTCTCGAATATCCGATTCACAAACTGGCTGGGATCGCCGCCGCGGCTACCGGGACCACCAGGTCCACCGGGACCGCCACGTCCGCCTCCCATGTTGCGGGCAAGCGCGATCAGTTCTTCTCGCGTCGCGATACCGTCGTCGTTGGTATCGGCGCGATTGATCAGCCCCTGCATCCGCTCGGAAACCTCATCCTTGGACAACTTGCCGTCGTTGTTTTTGTCCATCTGCATGAACCGACCGACCATTTCTTCCGGATTCGACCCACCGCCTGGGCCACCCGGTCCGCCGCGACCACCGGGTCCTCCCGGTCCACCACGACCCTCCGGCCCACCGGGGCCTCCTTCACCTGGGCGACCGCGGCCGCCCGGTCCACCAGGGCCGCCCGGTCGACCACGACCCATGGCGGCGAAGTCAGGCCGCATTTCTTCTTCGGTCAAATCGCCATCGTTGTTCTTGTCCAGCTTTTTCAGAGCGGCCGTTGCGTTTTCGATTTCTGACTTGGAGATCTTGCCGTCCTGATCGGCATCCAGTGCAGCCAGAACCGGGACGATTCGCATCAACACTTCCGGCGGAGGGCCTCCTGGACCGCGACCACCAAAACCACCACGACCGCCCGGCCCACCAGGGCCACCGCCGCCGGGTCCACCACGTTGACCGCCAAAGCCACCGCGATCACCGCCGCCAGGCGGCTGCGCAAAGGAGGTACTGGCAAGGACAGCCGCCACCATCGCTGTTGCCAAACAGACTCGGTTGAACAGATGCATGATTGAAAAGCTCCAAGGAAGGTAAGTTCCAAAAATTTGTGATGGGTCCATCACCAGCCGCGGGCACAGCGGGCTTCTTTCGGCGAGTGTGTGTCCAGGAAAGGAAAACGAAAAGTACGTCATCCATCCACACCTGTACAACACGATGGCCGGCAAAGAGTTTCGGGAAATCCGCCCGCGGTGGGCCTGAAATCCAGCAGAAACCGCTTGGATCAGCGGGTGAAAAGAGCGATCCCGCCGCCGATCAGCCAGTCATCGTCATCCCGGCCTTCGGTGGTGATCATGTATCGTCCGAATCCCGACAATCGAATGTTGGGAGTCCACCAGAAATGCACGCCCGTCTCCGGATAGACGCTGGCCAGAAAATCGGAAAAGCGCTCGCGGTCCTCGCCCCATTCGTCAACGAAGCCGTCATCATCGTTGTCGATCCAGTCGTCATCGGCCGGCACCACCTCTTTCGCGTACCCGGCGAACAATCCCAGGCCAGCAAACGGTGCCAGCCGCGTCGGGGTCTGAACTCGCACACCAGCGTCGGCGCCGGTGAACCAATCGTCGCCGTCGGTCATCAGCATCAGCGAACACCGGCTGGTCAGATACGAGGTCGCGTATCCTTCGAAGCCGAAGTCGATCCCCGCCAGTTCGCTACGTGCTCCCGGACGCGACATCAGCCCGCCGGAGACGAAGTAACCGCCCGCCCCTTTTTGAAACCTCGCATCGACCGCCTGTTTCAGTTTGCCGGCAACATCGGTCTTTTCGGCGCCGTCGCAATACTTTTCAGCATATTCGGGGGCATCCATCGCCCATCGTGACCGAGTCAACCCGGTCGGCAACGCGCAGCCGCCAGCCACCATCGAGAACAACACGATCGTGGCGAACTGGTTGTACAACGCGAAAATGCTCCTCAATC
This sequence comes from Rubripirellula sp., assembly GCA_965222745.1. Classification (GTDB taxonomy): domain Bacteria; phylum Planctomycetota; class Planctomycetia; order Pirellulales; family Pirellulaceae; genus CBDCUW01. Next base: position 1,343,555 of record CBDCUW010000005.1, on the reverse strand, counting down.
GACCGGTTCCACGATCGCCGACTTGGGACAAGCCGGCCTCCATGTCGGTGGACCGGACCGTGGTCTACGAAAAGCTGCCCGTGATGATCAAGGAGAAAAACGGAATCGATGGAGCCGGCCGCCGGCACTGGCTAGAATCTGCCTTGTCGAAAATCCGTGAAACTCGTTCCCACAGCCCACCATGCATCAAAAACTCGCCGCCGTCTTCTTTGCCCTGGCAATCGCCGCGCCGGGTCATGCCGCCGATCGTCCCAACATTGTGTTCGTGTTCAGCGACGATCACGCCCCTCATGCCATCGGCGCCTACGACGGTCTTTATCGGCAGATCAACCCGACGCCAAACATCGATGCGCTGGCCAAACAGGGAATGGTGTTCCGTAATAGCTTTTGCACCAACAGCATTTGCGGTCCCAGTCGCGCCGTGATTCTGACCGGAAAACACAGCCACAAAAACGGGTTCATGAACAATGGCAACAACTTCGACGGTTCGCAGCAAACCTTTCCCAAGCTGTTGCAGAAAGCCGGTTACCAAACCGCCATCTACGGCAAGTGGCATTTGAAAAGTCTGCCTCAAGGCTTCGACAGTTGGCGAGTCCTTCCCGGACAAGGCGAATACTACAACCCGATGATGATTGGTCCCGACGGCCGCGAGCGGATCGAGGGTTATTGCACCGACGTTGTTACCGATTTGGCGCTCGATTGGCTAAAGAACGGTCGACAGAAAGATCAACCGTTCATGTTGATGTGCCAGCACAAGGCACCGCACCGATGCTGGATGCCGCCGACACGTTACCTGACGCTGTACGACGACATCACGATTCCCGAACCGGAAACCCTGTTTGACGACTATGCCGACAATGCTCCGCCGGCACGGTATCAGGAGATGGAAATCGATCGCCACATGCACCTGGTTTTTGATCTGTTCGCCGATCCGCCGGCAGGGTTCGATCCTGATGCCAAAATCAGAGCCGACAAATCGGCCTGGCGCAACTACTCGGTGATGACCCGAGAGCAGAAGGCGGCTTGGGATGCGGCCTATGGCCCCAAGAACGCGGCGCTGACCAAGGCCAATCTGCAGGGCAAAGATCTGGTGCGATGGAAATACCAACGTTACATCAAGAACTACCTGCGATGCGTCAAGACGGTGGACGACAGCGTCGGGCAGCTGATGGACTACCTGGCCGAGGCGGGTTTGGCCGACAACACGATTGTCATCTATTCATCCGACCAAGGTTTTTATCTGGGCGACCACGGTTGGTATGACAAGCGATGGATGTACGAAGAATCGCTGAAGATGCCGTTCATTGCGAAATGGCCGGGCGTCACCAAGCCGGGATCGACGTGCGACGCCATGATTCAAAATCTCGATTACGCCGAAACCTTTCTGGAGGTTGCCGGTACGAACATTCCCGACGACATGCAAGGACGTTCACTGGTGCCGCTGCTGGAAGGGCTGACGCCCGACGATTGGCGCGACCAGATCTATTACCACTACTACGAATATCCCAGCGTCCACATGGTCCCGCGTCACTACGGAATTCGTGGCCAGAGTTACAAGCTGATGCGGTTCTACCAGTTTGACCAGTGGGAGTTTTATGATCTGAAGAACGATCCCGATGAACTGACGAATCTGTACGACGATCCCAAGCACGCCGACACGATCGCCTCTCTCAAAGAGGACTTGGAGAAACTGCGACGGCACTACGACGACGATTCGGACGTGGCAGTGAAACCCGACCAGTGGCAACGCCAGTTTTGGCAAGAATGACCGCGATCATTCTGCAATCGCTTCGAACGTTTTGGCGAAGTGATCGCGGTATTCCTGATCGGTCTGCGGGAAAAGCGCCTGGAAGGTGTCGCCATCGGCGGCACCGTGTTGGAATCGTCGTTTCGGAAAGACCGGCATTTCTACTTCCGTGATCTGCCGGATCCCGGACGCGACGATCGCTCCCTTGAGGCCGTACAACTTGGCGTGATCCCAATCGGTCAGTTCGACAAAAGGAATCGCCTCGGCCACTTCGATCACATCGGGCAGCGCGTAAGGACTCAAACCGCTGAATCCCAGCGACGTCGCCGGCGCGCTGGTGCGAACGTGTCCGCGGCTTTGACCGCCGCTGTAAACCTGCGAGTGCTTCACCGCGTCCACTCCCCAGCCCTCCTGGTACAGCATCCGGTTTCCCAGCACACTGCGAATCGTCAGTTCAGGATTGTCCTCGATGGGGTAGTCCTTCAAGTTTTCGTCGCCGCCGTCACCATCCATCAGGTATCGCCACTGCGGATATCGGCGACGGATTTCGCGCAATAGCGCCAACCCCATCGTTGCCGACTGCACGTCCAGCGGCTTATAGTCCTCCATCACCCGCACCGCATCGGTCCAACGGACTTGCTGCGGAGGTACCTCGATCACTTCCAGCAACATCTGTTGATTGATCGCAGCAAGAAATTCGGTCGCTTGACGACTATCACTCGGATTGCCTTGCACCGCCAACGTGAATGCTTTCAAACGCGCCGGTGATTGGCCGCGGCGACGGATCAGATGGTCCATCACGATCAGCACACTGCCGCTGTCGATTCCGCCGCTGAACATCACCCCAATCGGCTGGTCTTCGGGAATCGATTCGATCCACCGGTCACAAACCTCTGCCAGTTTGCCGATGTATTGACGACCGATCGCGTCGATGTCGGCTGGCAGCCGGTTGCGGGGCGGGGCAAAGAATCGAGTCAGCGTCGGATTGGGATCGGGACAACCCACCAACCGCAGTTCCAACAAGTGGTGCGCCGGAACCATTCGCGTGTAAGAAGGATGAAACTGGTCACCAAGACCTTCTGCTTTCAACTGCCGGGCGATTTCATCGATCCGTTCAGCAACCACCAGTGCCGGGCCTTCGGCTCTCTTGGCCAGAAAGTATCGCATCGGCCGGCCGATCGACCGCGCCATCCGAACGGTCTTTCCTGCTTGCTGACAAATGGCAAACTGTCCTTGAATGCTCCGCACTCGATCGGCATCTCCACTTCGGACCGCCGCGCAGGCCTGTTCGGTTGACATTCCCAACAAGATGTTTCCGTTTGGATCGAGCAAATCGACCACTCGATCAATCAAGGCAGCTTGCTGTCCGAAAAAGGAATCACCAGCGGCAGTTTGGCGGCGATGGGGCGAGCTCGATTCGGCAGGCATGGTCGGTTTGGCGCAAGTGGAGAAAAGAGGTTGTGGTGGTAAAATATCCGACTTGCCGCCACCTCCATCTAATGGGGGATCAGATGGAATGGAAATGACAGCAAGGTTCGTTATCCTGGTAGCTTTTCCGTCGGCAGCAGGCAGGATTTCCCCCAAAACGCCGGCATTTGATTCCGTTTTGGGGACAATGGGAAACTACAGTAGGGAGCTTCGGTGTCGTTTTTTTCTGCGACGGCCCGCTTCGATTGCCGAATTCCCTTCCATGTACACGTGTTTGTAACACAATTGGTTCGGCCGCATGAATCCATTGCCGAAAACTCACTGGGCAGGCGACCCGAACACCTGATTCGAAGGCAGTGACTTCCTCCGTGGATTTGCAGCAGTTTTTTGGCGACCAATTGCCCCCACGAGACAACTATGTCTCGGTCTTGGAGCATTGGGCAACGGTGCGACCGGATGACGTCGCCTTCATTTCCACCGATTCCGAATCGGCCGAGCAGCAATTGACCTACTTCCAGTTGTGGGACGAAGTCAGGGGGCTGGCAGGTTATCTGCAGGGCAGGTGCCGAATTCGATCGGGAGACCGCGTTCTGCTGTTGTATCCGCCGGGACTGGAATTTGTGGTCGGCTTTTTTGCCTGTCACGCCGCCGGTGCCGTCGCGGTTCCCGCCTTTCCACCCCGCCGCAATCGCAAGGCGTCTCGGATTCGATCGATTGTGGTCGACGCCAACGCTCGCTGGGGACTTTCGACTCGCAAGGTGGTCGATCAACTGACCGGCGATCGATGGCACAACGACCTGGTGGGTGTGCAACTACTGGGCACGGACGACCCAGGCTGCCGCGATCAGCCGCGATGGCGACGACCGGCATTGCAAAGCGATTCGCTGGGCGTGCTGCAGTACACCTCCGGATCGACCGGTTCGCCCAAAGGAGTGATGCTGACGCAGCAGAATCTGATCGCCAACAGCGAATTGATTTTGCACGCGTTCGAGCCACGGGGAGCGATCGCGGGGATGTCATGGTTGCCGACCTACCACGACATGGGATTGGTGGGCGGCGTGTTGATGCCTTTGTACATCGGCAGGCCAAACGTCCTGATGAGTCCGATGACGTTTCTGCAACGTCCGGCCAGATGGTTGCAAGGGATATCGAAACATCGAGTCAGCATCAGCGGCGGACCCAATTTTGCCTACCAACTTTGCGTTGACAAAATCGACGATCGCGAACTGGAAGGAGTCGATCTGTCTTGTTGGCAGATCGCCTTCAACGGTGCCGAACCGATTCGCGCCTCGACGCTGGACGCCTTTGTCCAGCGATTCAGCCCCTGGGGATTTCGCCGTTCGGCATTTTTGCCTTGTTACGGGATGGCGGAAACCACGTTGATCGTCACCGGCGGTCCCGCTGAAACTCGACCGGTCACCGCTACCTTTGACGGCCCCGGTCTGGATGAAAAAATCGTTCGCCCGGTCGATTCGCAACAGGAATCGGCCCGGCGGCTGATCGGCTGTGGCGCCGTTCTGCCGAATGAAAAGATTGCCATCGTCGATCCGGAAACTCGCAAAGCATTGCCCAGCGATTCGATCGGTGAGATCTGGATCCAAAGTCCCTCGGTCGGAAAGGGTTACTATCAGCGCAAGGATCTGACGGAGCAGACGTTCGCGGCCAAGACCGTCGACGGCGACGGCCCTTACCTGCGAACCGGTGACTTAGGATTCCTTTTTGACGGACAGCTTTACGTCTCCGGCCGCCTGAAGGACATGATCATTGTTCGCGGCGTGAATCGATATCCGCAAGACATCGAAGAGACAGTGGAACGTTCCAGCGATGCCGTGCAGGCCGGTTCGGTCGGAGCGCTGGCGATGGAACGCGACGGGCGCGAGCAACTGGTGATCGTGGCCGAAACCGTTCGCGCCCGCGACATCGACTGGGACGCTCAGATGCAAGCGATTCGCCGCGCCGTCACCGCCGATCACGAATTGCCTCCCGACGCGGTTTTCCTGGTTCGTAGCAATTCCGTTCCCAAAACCAGCAGCGGCAAGATCCAACGGCACGCCTGTTTTCATGCGATCCGCGATGGCAATTTGAAAATCATTGCCAAGTGGGTGCGATGGGAAGAATCGTCCACACCCGCGGCCGTCGATGCAGGTCGTCCGATGATGCAGGCCGCCGCGGCCGCCAGCGAACGAGGCGGCAAAATTTCCTCCGACGGTGTCAGTCCCGCGATTGTGGCGGCGATCAAGCACCACGTGCGCCATGTTGCCGGCGAGCGGGCAACCGCGTTGGATCTGGATACCAACATCGTGCTTGATCTCGGACTGGACAGCCTGGAACGTTTGGAGATCGCTCGCAGCTTGGAACGCACCTTCGGCGGCCGATTTCCCGAACAGGTGCTCGATGAGATCGAAACGATCGGTCAAACCGCTTCGGCCATTCAAAGGTATCTTCCACCCGGCGGCGAAGCTCGGGCCGAGGCGCTGCTGAGCGGAACCGTGCCACAGACATCACCGGCCGATCGCAACGGCGACAGCCAGCCGGCTGCGTCTGCCGAATCGGCGGTCGAACCGGAATTCGATGTCGGGCAGTTTCCTGAATACCGCCGCTTGAAAGCGACCATGCGGCAAATGTTGATGACCGGAGTGCCCAACCCGTACTTCACGGTCCACGAGTCGGTAGTGCGGGATACGACCATCGTCGACGGCCAAGAACTGATCAGTTTTGCCAGTTACAACTACCTGGGATTGAGCGGCCATCCGGCAGTCAATCAAGCAGCCGCCGATGCGGTGGCCAAGTATGGAACCAGCGTTTCGGCCAGCCGATTGGTCTCCGGCGAAAAACCGATTCATGGACAGTTGGAAAAAAAGCTTGCCGATTGGACCGGCGTCGACGCATCGATCTTGATGGTCGGCGGACATGCGACCAACGAAACAACGATCGGCCATTTGGTCAGCGCCGGCGACTTGATCGTTCACGATGCACTTGCGCACAACAGCATCATCCAAGGTGCGTTGCTTTCGGGTGCGCGCCGGCGTCCGTTTCCTCACAACGATTTTGAAACGCTGGATCGGTTGTTGGCCGAAGTCCGTTCGCAGTATCGCCGCGTGCTGATTTGCATCGAGGGCGTTTACAGCATGGATGGTGACTTTCCAGATCTTCCCGCGTTCATCGAAGTCAAAAAACGACATCAGGCGATGTTGATGGTCGATGAGGCGCACAGTCTGGGAACGATGGGCGAAAGCGGTCACGGAATCGGCGAGCATTTTGGGATTGACGCTCGCGATGTCGATATTTGGATGGGCACGCTCAGCAAGTCGGCAGCTTCGTGCGGAGGCTACATCGCCGGCAGCGAGGCGCTGATCGAGCTGCTTCGTTACACCGCGCCAGGTTTCGTGTTCAGCGTCGGAATGCCGCCGGCCCAGGTCGCCGCCGCGATCGCCGCCATCGATACCTTGGCAGCCGAACCGCAGCGAGTTCAGCGGCTGCGGGAGCGCAGCGAGCTGTTCTTGAGGCTCTGCAAGGAGGCCGATTTGGATACCGGAGACAGTTGCGGAACACCCGTGATTCCAGTGATCACCGGCAACTCGATGGTCGCGCTGCGGTTGTCGAACCGGTTGAAAGCGGACGGCATCAATGTTCAACCGATTCTTTATCCCGCGGTGGACGAATCAGCAGCCAGACTGCGTTTCTTTGTCACCAGCGAACACAGTGAGCAGCAGATCCGATTCACCGTGGAACGCACCGCGGCGCATCTTGCCGAATTGGGATTGGAAACCAAATCGGTGAGTTAGTTTGCCGTCGGCCGGTTCTCCGAACTGGATTGCGTAGCGATTTCGGAGAAATCGCCGACTATCGCGCCTCTGGGAAAACGTACGGCTTGGTCGGGTCGATCATTGGCGCCGTCGTTGCCGGGGGCACGATGATGCTTTGCCCATAACCGTGATCGTCTTCCACGATCACTTCCGAAGCGGGCCCGTGCAGGTCTTGCACGTCCATTTGACCGGTTGCACTGTTGATCGGCGCCGCATGCGTGGGAACGGGATAACCGTCCGGCCTGAAAGTGACCGGCGGTGCGACCGGCGCCGTTTGCATGGCGTTGATGATCGGTTCGCTGACACCCTGTTCATGCAGGCTGATGATATCGGCAACCCCCAACCTCTGTTGGACACCGTTGATTTGGATGTACTGAATGATCGTCGCCTCTCCCAGACCGCGACGAACCAGGTCGACCACGTCTCGATTGGACAGCGCCCGCGCCGCTTGTTGCTGCGCCCGATGCTGTTGGTGAGCATGCTGTTGTGCTTGCCAATTCGCCGCGGCTTGCTGTTGGCTGAGCTGTTGTCGGTAGTACTGGGTTTGATAGGCGTGGTGATGTTGCTGTTGGACGCGGCGGTCTTTCTGGTCACCGATCGCGCCACCGGCAATGGCTCCGACAGCTCCTCCGATCAGTGCCCCCGCGGTTTCGTTGTCGCCCTTGTCACCGATCGCGGCGCCCACGGCGGCACCGGCCAAGCCGCCCAGAATCACGCCCCGCCGACGATGAAATCGGTTTTGCGCATCAGCTTCAGCGACGAAAAAGGCAACCAGCACGACGGATAGGACAATGCGTTTGGTCACGACAAACCTCTCGGTGTTTAAGCAATTGGGTGCCAGATGGCCGCCAGCTTGAGGCTGGCTCGCGAAAATCGGCTCGCACCTCGCTCCAAGCGTTAACGGTCCGCTTGAAGTTTTGCCCATGGATCGGAATGGAGCAGTAAAAAAAGCGTTTCCGAATCACCCTTTTTCTCTCGATGGAGTGAACGTGGCGATGAAAACGGTTACAAGTACTCTGTGCAGCCTGCAGGTAACCTTCGAGCCATCCAACCGATCGTGGTGAAGAAATGAGTGAACCCGAAAACCGCCCCGGAACCATCACCTGGACGGATCTGACCATCGACGATGTCAAGAACGTGTGCGATTTCTATCAGAAAGTCGTCGGTTGGTCGGCCAGTCCCGTGCCGATGGGCGACTACGAAGATTACTGCATGGTCACTCCGGACGGGCAAACCGTCGCCGGCATCTGCCATGCCCGTGGCGAAAACGCAGGGCTTCCCGCCCAGTGGTTGATCTACATCAACGTCGCCGATCTTGATCGCAGCATCGAAGTGTGCCAATCAAACGGCGGAAAACTCTTGCACGGTCCTCGCCAAGTCGGCAGCGGCCGATACGCCGTGATCGAGGATCCCACCGGAGCGCGGGCCGGCCTCTACCAGGCCTCGTCGTGATTCCCATGTAGGCCGCAACAAGCAGGCCCTTACGGAGCCGGAACTTCGGTCGCCTGTAGGAAGTTTTTCGTCGCTCGCAATGCGCGCAAGTACGAACTGGCCTCGCGCAGTTACGGCATGGTTTTGCGACCTCGGTCCGGCCTACTTGGACCGCACTAGCTGGTCGGCTGGGTGACGAAACGCGAGTCCTTCGTTTCGGTTGTCGCTTTCGCGGTCTTCTCGGACCGAATCAGAATGCTGGGCCCGTAGATTTCCGTCATTTTTTCGGGCGATAGGGGCAGCTGGCGACGAACTTGGATCTTGCCCGTTGTTCTGCTTTGCCTTTGGGGAGTGGAGTAGGAACGTCGTTGTTTTCCGAACCTTCCGAACTGTCCCGCATCCACTTGGGCGGCGACAACAAGAACCAGCGTTGCAGTAGCGACAATTCGCGTGATCACGATCTCAACCTCACAGGTGACATTCGATGTTTCAGGACGTCACCACAGCCCCCGCTGCTCGACCGTCCAGATCGTTTCGTTGATGTTTGCAGAACTCTTGCATACTTTTTGGCGTGAAGCGGTCAAAAAAACTTGTCGCGTCCAACCTGGTGTAGCGATCGAAACGATTGCAGGGGAGGAAGTAGCTCGATCCCACCGGCACAACAACCGAAACCATCTCTTTGCCGCGCCTCATTCGGGCAGACTGCCAGCCCTGCCGCGACGAAGTTGGCCGCATGCCGCGTCGATCTCACTCCCTTTGCGTTGCCGGAATTGGACGTTGATTCCGCCGCCTTCGAGAATCTGGCGAAAAGCTTCCATGGCGTGCGCGGTCGGTGTGGTGTAGGGCAAGCCTTGGACGGGATTGTAGGGAATCACATTCAACAGCGCACTGCGACGGCGCAATACAGAAACCAATTGACGGGCATGATCTTCCGAGTCATTCACACCGCCCAGCAAAACGTACTCGAACGTCAACCTTCGGCCGCTGGATGCAAAATAACGATCCGCCGCCTCCAGCACTGCATCGATGCCAACCTTCCGATTGACCGGAACCAACTCGCTGCGCAAATCGTCGTTGGGTGCGTGAAGGCTGACGGCCAGGTTGTAGGGTACTTTCTGAGCGGCAAGCCGATCGATCGCTGGCGGCAAGCCGACCGTGCTGATCGTGATTCGGCGCGGGCTGATGCCCAGCCCGTCGGCAGCCCGCGCGACATCCAGCGCCCCCAACACGCGATCGAGATTGGCCAGCGGTTCGCCCATTCCCATCATCACGATGTGACTGAGCCGCTCCCCCTCTGCCAACCGCGCCTGCAACCGCAACATCTGCTCCACGATTTCGCCTTTGGTCAGATTACGGTCCACTCCGTCCAACCCGCTGGCACAAAAAACGCAACCCATCGCGCACCCAACCTGGCTGCTCACACAAATGCTCCGCCTCGTGCCGTCGCGAAGCAGCACGCATTCGACCTCTCCCCCGTCGGGCAGCCGCAGCAGCAACTTGTCCGTTCCATCACTGGCGCGGGTCACAATCGATTCGGTGGCGACAAAAACGCGAAACGACGCATCCAGTTTTTCCCGCAATGCCTTGGGAAGGTTGCTCATCCGTTGAAAATCGGTTTCGCGGCGTGCAAAGACCCACTGGGTCACCTGGGCGGCGCGAAACTCCGGTTGGCCGTTTTCGACAAACCACTGTTTCAGTTCATCCGCCGTGCAGTCGAGCAGATGACGGCGCGGATCCCTCGCCGGTGAATCGTCGGGAGCCGGATTTGTATCGACAACGGGAAGGTTCACGGACCTGATGACTCGGCAAACGGCTGGCTATGCCTTAGTTTGGTTGGAAAGTGATCGAGACTGTCAAGTGTAACCCTGGCCAAGAGATGAATCGATGAGTCGTGCCGAAACGAACAAGGACGCCGCAATCGACCGCTTCCTCACCATCACGCAGATTCCTGGTGGAAGTGGTGACGAGGCGGACGTGGCGGCCAAAATCGTCCAGCTGCTGAAAGAATCGGGACTCGGCCAGTCGCAGATCCACTTTGACGGTGCGGAGTCGCGAACCAGGGTGGCGGGCAACTGCGGCAACCTGATCGTGACTCTTCCCGGCAGCGGCAGCGGTCCTCGAACGATGTTGTCGGCCCACATGGACACGGTACCCATCTGCGTCGGGTCGCAACCGATCATCGATGGCGACGTCATTCGAAGCAAAGTCGACACGGGACTGGGAGCGGATGATCGAAGCGGCTGTGCGGCAATCTTGACCGCTGCGATCGAGCGATTGAAGAAGGGGGATGGGCAATTTCCTCCCGCCGTGATCGCGTTCTTCGTGCAGGAGGAAATTGGGCTCGAAGGTGCCCGGAACCTGGATGTGTCGGCGATCGGCAAAGTCGATCGAGCCTTCAATTTCGATGGCGGCACCGTCGAAAAAGTCACTAGCGGCGCAACCGGCGGAGAGCGGATCGATATTCAGTTGACTGGGATTCCCGCGCACGCCGGTGTTGCACCAGAAAAGGGAGCCAGCGCGATCGTCATGGCTTCACGCGCGATCGCCGACCTGGACGATCGTGGCTGGTTAGGAAAGATCCAGCAGGACGGCAAATCGGGCACTGCCAACGTCGGCGTGATCGAAGGAGGAACGGCAACCAACGTGATCACTCCCGAAGTTTCTTTGCGCGCCGAAGCCCGGAGCCATGATCCGCAAATGAGAACTCGGATCGTCGCCGAAATGCGATCGGCATTCGAAAAGGCGGCCGCCGAAGTGGCCAATGACGAAGGGACTTCGGGCACGCTTGGTTTTCAGTCCCACGTTGACTACGAATCGTTTGCGCTGCCCGACGACCATCCCTCCATCGAAGCCGCGATCGTTGCGCTTCGCAAAATCGGTCGCCAGCCGTTCATTCAAATCGCCGATGGTGGCCTCGATGCAAACTGGCTCTTCCGCCACGGCATCGAAGCAGTCACCCTTGGCTGTGGGCAACGAGAAATCCATTCGGCAGGCGAATACTTGGTGATCGACGATTACCTGAATGCCTGCCGGGTCGCGACGTGGCTGATCACCGAGGGGGCCGCCGATGAACGATGACGATGAACTTTGTCTCTGTTTCCACGTTACCCGGCGCAAAGTCGTTCAATTCATTCGGGCCGAAAAACCGACCCTCGCCAGCCAGCTGTCGCAGTGTTACGGAGCCGGAACGGGTTGCGGTTGGTGCCGCCCCTTCCTCAAGCGGCTCTTGGAAGAAACCGATCCTGAACAAGCGACGCTGCCCGACAAGGAAACCTATGCTCAAGATCGCCGCGTCTATCGTGACAAGTTAGGCAGGCCCAGCTAATGGTGCAGAATCACCAGCTAGGGAACTTTTACGGCGGGAACACGCCCTAAACGTCAGCCGGCATGAACCGATGTGGTAAACTAGGCGAAGAAACGGAGTTGCTCCACATTTGCCACTTTCCTACTATTGGACTGGCCGGAATCGGGGCGAACGATCTCCCTGTCTCAGCATCCTTTCCGGACCCATCCATCAAATCTGAACCAGGAATCCACTATGGACAGCAGTCTGCGACCCTCCTTCCTCCAGCGCAAGTTTTTGAGGCACCTCCCTTGGATCACAGCCGCTGTCGTCGCTAGCTTTCTCCTTTTGCCTTCGGCTGAGTCACAACCTCCAGCGGCTCCGCAGCTGGCTCCCCAACAGCAGCAGACTCTCCAACTTGCCCGGCCGACCGCCAAAGACCGGGTGGTTGCCAAGCTGATCGCCAGCTTGATGCCCAAAAACCATATTTCCTCGCAGGGTCTGAACGACACCATCAGCGAGCGCGCTTTGGACCTGTTCATCAACTCGCTCGATCCGCTCAAGCTGTACTTCTACCAGAGCGATGTCGACGAGTTTCAGCTGAGTTCGAAAAAGATCGACGACATGGTTCGCGCCGGCGATCTTTCCCTGGCGTACAAGATCTTTGGTCGGTTTGTTCAACGAGTCGATGAGCGTGTTTCGGTGGCCCAAGACATCTTGGGTTCCGATTTTGATTTCCAGAAAGACGAAAAGATCATCGTCGACCCCGAAGCTGCCAAATACGCGGTCACTCCCGATGAGGCCCAAGATCGCTGGCGTCGACAGATCAAATACGCGTTGCTCGATTTGAAAGACGAAGGCAAAGAGGGTGCCGAAGCGATCAACTTGCTTCGTCGCCGCTACGCTCGCTATGCCCGCCGCTGGAAAGACACCGACAGCGATGACCTGCTGGAACTTTATTTGACAGCGGTGACCAGCGGATACGATCCACATTCGACCTACATGTCGCCCGGTTCCCTGGAAGATTTCAAGATCACCATGGGGCTGAACCTGGACGGCATCGGCGCCCAGCTGCGAGAAAAAGATGGCAACACCGTGGTGACCAGGGTGATTCCCGGTGGTGCCGCGGCAAAACACGGCAAACTGAAATCGGATGACGTCATCGTCAGTGTCGGCCAGGGCGAAGAGGGCGAATTCGTTGACATCGTTGAAATGCCGCTGACCGACGTCGTTGATTTGATCCGCGGCAAGGCAGGGACAGTCGTCCGTCTGGGCGTCAAGCCGGGCGGAGTGGGCAATGTCGAAGTGTACAAAGTGGTTCGAGCCCGAATTGAGTTGGAAGAGTCCGCCGCGCGTGGCGAGGTCATCGAACACTCTTCGCTCGATTCAGGCGGCACGCTGAAAATCGGTTACATCAATCTGCCCAGCTTCTACCTGGACATGGATGCAGCCAAACGAAACCGGCGTGACTTCCGCAGCAGCACCCGCGATGTCCGACGCATCATTCAAGACTTCAAGACCAAAGAGGTGGACGGAATTGTTCTGGACCTGAGCAAGAATGGTGGCGGCAGTCTGACCGAAGCGATCAACCTGACCGGCCTGTTCATCGATCGCGGACCGGTCGTTCAAGTCAAGAATTCGGACGGTTCCATCCAACAGTACTCCGATGACGACGGCGGAACGACCTGGGACGGACCACTGGTGGTGATGACCAGCATGTTCAGCGCCAGTGCTAGCGAGATCTTTGCCGGTGCGATCAAGGATTACGGCCGCGGCATCGTCGTCGGCGACCCGGCCACTCACGGAAAAGGAACGGTACAAACGCTGATGGACCTGGGCCAGCAGTTGTTTTTAAACAACCGTGAGAATTACGGCGCTTTGAAGGTCACTTTGCAGCAGTTCTATCTGCCCGACGGCCAGAGCACTCAGCGAAAGGGTGTTACAGCCGACGTCGTTTTGCCCAGCATCACGGCCAAAATGGACATCGGCGAAGCAGACCTGAAGTACGCCTTGGAGCACGACAAGGTCGAAGCCGCTCGGCACGAGGTCTACAGCATGGTCCCGCCCGATCTGATCGGCCAGCTTCGTATGCGGAGCGTTTCTCGGATCGAAAAAGATACCGAGTTCGCCGACTTGATTCGCCGAGTGGAGCTTTATGCAAGCCAGAAAGAACAGGATTCGGTCTCTTTGAAGGAATCCGATTTCATGGCGCGGCGAAAGCAGTTGGACGCGCAGAAGGAAGACGAAGCGGAACAGCTTGAGCGACAGCTGGGCGATGAAGTGATTTACCGAGACGATTTCTACAATCGCGAAGTGATCAACATCGTCCACGACTACATCGAAGGTCTCCGCAAACAAAACCTCGCCAAGGCAGGTTAGTCGGCTCACCGGTAGTCCTTATTGATCTGGCTCCCCTCTCCCTCGTGCGAACACTGACGCAAATTGGCTCACGTCTTTCGCGAGCAAGGTTGGATAACCCGAAATCTATCGCGGCGTTGGCTATCTGCAGTCGGTGCCGATGACCGAAGTGAACTCGCATCTGATCCGCTTCGGTCGATTCGTCGATGCGAAATAGCCGAAGTTCTTCGCTGCCTCGGCCGATGCATCTTCGGCGAGTTCCAGAATCGCGAAGCGATGGTAGGCGTTAGCCTCGGACGCGAGTCCGAGGTCAAAATAGCCAAAACACATTGAGTCGCGCAGCGACGGCAGGAACTACGCGACGATCTCTTCTGCAAAGACGTATCGCTCATCGAACTGCCCCTGTCGTCGCTCCGCGACTTCCGCAATCAACGAAATCCCCACATGGGACTTGCGTCCCATGCTATAGCATATCGTTGCTTCGCAACTGCTTATCGTAAAAGACACAAACTCGCGTCGGCTGGACAAGCCTCTAGCTCGAAGAAAACCTCCTTGGGTGCGGAGGTGCTGCAGACCGAAGCGGGTTCCGGCCTTCTGCCAGCGCGCACCGGTGACCGTACCGACCTGGTCGTCACGGTGTACGAGCAGGAACTTGAACCTGCTATTCTGGTTGAAAACTGCTGCCCGCTTTTTCGGTGTACCGGCGTGACTTGGATCGACTGGCTGATCGTATTGATTCTGAATGGATCGGTGATGCTGTATGGGCTGGCGATCGCCCGCGGATCCAAGACGAGTGAAGATTGGTTTCTGGGTAAACGATCGCTTGCCTGGTGGGCGATCGGTTTGTCGATGTTTGCGACCAATGTCGACAACGCGGACTTGGTGTCGCTGACCGGCACGACCTACAAGGAAGGGCTGCACATCATCATGGTGCACACGTTGGGAAGTCTGCTGGGAGCAAGCTTTGCCGCCTTTTTCCTCGTGCCGTCGATGGCTCGCGCCGGTCAATTCACCAACGCCGAGTACCTGGAGGCTCGGTTCGGTCCCGCCGCGCGGGTGCTGAGTGCCCTGATTCAGATTCAATACCGAAGCAGCATGCTGGGATTGATGATCTGGTCTTTGTACTTGCTGTTGACCGGACTCTTGGGGCTAGACAGTGGCGCGGCGTGGACGCTGATCGTTGGCCTGGTCGTGTTTGCGGCGATCTACACTTCCCTGGGTGGATTGAAATCGGTCGTGATGACCGATGCCGCGCAGGGCATCATCATGTTTGTGGGTGTGGCAGTGATCTTTGTCGCGGTCTACAACGCAGCGGGCGGCTGGACGTCGATGCGCGAAACGCTCGCCGGCATGACCATCGATGCAAAACCTGCTTCCGATCTTGCTCACATGGGCCGCTACCGGGGCGATGACGGTGACACGTCGCCGCTGGTGGTGGCGATCGGTTGGATCATCATCGCACTGGGCTATTGGAGCGTGAACCATAGCCAAACGATGCGTTTGGCGGGAGCAAGGTCGCTGTGGGACATGAAGATGGCCGCACTGCTGGGAGCAGCGATCAGCATGCCGATCATGGTCGGATGCGCTTCGATCGGGTTGTTTGGTCGTGCTCTTTTTGCCGATTTCGAATCGCCCGACCAACTCTATCCACACATGGCCGATTTGTACCTGGGCGCCGGTTTGAAAGGCATCGTGGTCGCTGGAATCGTCGCCGCTGCGATCAGCACATTTGATTCGATGGGATCTTCGCTTTCGGCTCTGTTCACTCGCGACATCTACGCGCGGTTGATCGCGACCGACCGTGACGACGCGCACTACGTCAAAGCCAGCCGCTGGGCCACCGTGGTCATTTTGGGACTCGGTTTCGCCTACGTTCCGTTCATCGGTTCGAAGGAAACCATGTTGCAAGCCTTCCTCACGTTGATCCCCGTCTTTGTCACACCTCTGTTCACGGTCTATTTGATCGGCGTTTTCACACCCGCCCATGCCAAGGCGGGAATGATCGGAATCCTTGTGGGAGCATGCTATGGAGTGATCGCGCTGGTCGACCGCGAGGTGAAGGACATTTCCTGGTTGGCTTCCTGGTTTACCGGACGCTGGCACGCCCTGGTTTGGGCGATGGCGATCACGGCGCTAGCGGCGCTGGTGGTGACACTTGTGCTGGGAAAGTACACCACCGAAAATCTTCGCCAGCGATCGGGTTGGTTACATTCCAGCAGCCGTTCGCTGCGGCCGCTTCCGCAACATCCGTTCAAGCAGGCACCGCCGCGCTGGCTGTGTCCGGAAGCATTGGCTGTCGTTTTGATTGTGTTGACAACGTTTGTTCTTTTTACGTTCTTCTGGTGATTGCAAATGAGCACGAGGGCTGAAACCGAATACCGGTACGAAAAACTGACCTGGCCGGAAATCAACGATGCGATCGACCTGGGCAAGGTGTGCATCGTTCCTTGCGGTGCGGTGGAACAACATGGGCCACACCTGCCGCTGGATGTTGACCTGGTCTGCCCAACGGGAATCGCCAAAGGAGCCGGGCAACAGGCTCCTGATAAGATGTTGGTTCTGCCCATCGTGGCTTACGGATATACCGGTCACGTGATGGATTTTCCCGGCACGATCAACAACGATTACGAACATTTCATGAACCACGTGTTGGACATCACGCGTTCGTTGGCCTACCACGGATTCAAGAAAATCATCCTGCTCAATGGCCACGGTTCGAACATGCCGAACTTGAACCTGGTGGCCAGAAGAACCAATTTGGAAACCGATGCGGAGTGTATTCTCGCCGCCTGGTGGGAACTGCTTAGCGTCGACAAAGATTTCTTACCCGGATGGCGCGAAAGCAAGTTTCCCGGTGGCTGTGCCCACGCCTGCGAACTGGAGACTTCGCTCTACCTTTATCTGGATGAAGACAACGTTCGCAAAGATCAGATCAAGAATGGAACGATTTCTTTCAACGAAGAAAACAGTCCATTCAACTACGTGGATCTGATGTGTCAGGGACCGGCAACGATCGTCTCATGGACCAGCAGCTATTCCGAAACGGGAGTGCTGGGCGAAGCGGAACTTGCGACCGTGGAAAAGGGCAAAGCGGCTTACGACGAAGCAGTCAAGCAACTGGTACGCCTGGTCACCTGGTTCAAAGACCGTCCGAAAGACCAGCGGAAGAGCCGCCATCGTCATCCACCAACCATGCCCATGCCCTGGCGACAGCACGTAAAATGAATCACGGACAAGACGTAGCGGAAAGAAGGGAATCTGGCAATCGAACGTTTTCGGCGAGTGAAATTCCAAGCGAAAGAGTGTGCGGCATGAACAGGTTCTGTTGGTTTGCGCTGTCGATCCTTTTGGTTAGCCTGGGGACGACCGCGGACGAAATCGAGCAAGGCCCCAAGGATAGCAAACCATCCGGATTGTTGGCCGGCGTGGCGCGTGCCGACATCACGCCTCCGGTAGGCATTGCCCAGATGAACTGGGGTTCACAGTCACATATTCTTTCGGAAGGAAACGACCCGCTCGGTCTGTGCGCAACGGCGCTGGTTCTTGCCGATGGAAAAACCAAGTTTGCGATGGTGGACATCGATCGGCTGTTCGTCGAGGGGTTGGAGGCATCGATCCAGCGAGCGGCGAAGTTGACTGGCATCCCGTCAGAAAACATTCGCCTGGCTGCCACGCATACTCATGCTGCTGTCAACGTATCGGCTGCCAAAGGTCCAGCCGGTTTGGATCTGGGTGAGTACCAGGCAGCGGTAAAACGTTACGACGATTTCGTGATCGACAAGATCGTTGGGCTGATCGTGGAAGCCAACGCCAACCTTCAGCCGGCGCACATTTACGGAAACCAAGGCGAAGGACGAATCAACATCAATCGCAGGGTGCGCGCCGACGGTGAAAATCCTCCCGCAGTTGGCCGCAACCCGGAAGGATTTGTCGATCGTGACTTGATTGTTTTTCGGATTGACGACGGCGACGGAAATCCGATCGCCGTGCTTGCCAATTTCCCTTGCCACGGTACTGTGCTGGCCTACGAAAACAAAAAGATTTCGCCCGACTGGATCGGCATGGTTCGCCAAGTGGTCGAACAGGCGATGCCGACCGCCAAGTGCCTGTTCTTTCAAGGCGCAGCGGGCAACCAGGGACCGATCGAGGGTTTTACCGGCGATCTTTCGGTGGCACATCGGCTTGGCGCGATGCTCGGTCACCGCACCACTTCGTTGGCTTTCGGGATCGAGACGGTCGATCGTGTCCCCACGTTCGAAGGATTCGTGGAATCGACCGCTTATCAGGCAAAACAACATTGGCGAGTTCAAGGGCCACGAAGCAGCACGTTGGCTCGAAGCAGCAAGATCATCCAGCTGCCGCGCCGCCAATACACCGACAAGGAAATCGACAACATGGCGGCGAGGTTGGATGGTGCGATTCGAAAGGTGGTCGCCGCCAAAGCGAGCAAGGATCCCTGGAAAATCCATCAAGCCGAAGCGCGGGTGCGGCGCTTCCGCGATCTGCTGACAAAGTGGAAACAGCAGGTCGCCGCCGAACCGATCGAAGTGCAAGTCGAAATCTGGCAAATCGGGGAGGTCGGGATCATTTCGATGCCGGGCGAACCCTTTGCAGAAATCGGCGTCGCCCTCCGCAAAGCGTCGCCGTTTCAGTACACGATGTTCTGCGGCTATTCCGACGGCATTGGTGGCGATTACCTGCCGATCTCCTGCGAGTACGACAAGGGAGGCTATGAAGTCGAACGTACACCCTATGGCCAACAAGCCGACGAGAAACTGATTGCGGAAACCATCGAACTGCTCAAAACCTTTCCCTAGTGGTTTGTCACAGCGTGTCTTCAAATTCCGTGGTAGGCCGGCTTGTCCCAAGTCGGCGATTCTGTACTTGCCGACTTGGGGACAAGTCGGCCTACAATGAACTGCCGCAAGTGGCAAAATGCCGACCAGCCACGATTTGAAGACACACCCTAACTTCGCTCCACCCGCCCTCCTGTTTCTTCTTTCAAAAACGGACATGACACCACCATGAAAATCGAACGTGTCACGACACTTGTCTGCCACGCTCGGATGCGCAATTGGATTTTCGTGAAAGTGGTGACTGACCAGGCAGGCTTATTCGGCTGGGGAGAGGCGACGCTTGAATGGCACACCCGCAGCGTCGTCGGGGCGATCGAGGATCTGCAGCCGCTGTTGATTGGAGAAGATCCGACGGCGATCGAGAAGCTTTGGCAGACGATGTGGAGGCAGCATTTTTGGCATGGTACAGGCGTCGTTCGCTCCACCGCCATTGCCGCCATCGACATCGCTTTGTGGGACATATTGGGCAAAGTTCACGGCGTGCCTTGCCATCGGCTTTGGGGAGGTCCGGTCCGAGATCGGATTCGTTTGTATTGCCACCTGGGCGGCGGAAACCTGGAGAGTTTTTATGAAACGCCAGTCGACAATGCCAAAGTGTTTGGTCAATTGGCAAGCGGGGCGGTAGCAGAAGGTTTTTCAGCCTTCAAAGCGATGGCAGTTCCACCGACGATGCCGCTGGAAGGCCAACAACCGATCAAGGCCGCCGAGGCGTGTGTGGCAAGCATGCGCGAAGCAGTCGGAGACAACGTCGACCTGATGGTCGATTGCCACGCCCGCCCATCCCCGGCGATGGGGATGCAGATGGCCAAGGCACTGGAACCGTACGGACTCTATTTTTTGGAAGAACCGTGCTGGCCTGAAAATATCGAAAGCCTGGCCGCGATCAATGCGTCGGTCACCACGCCGATCGCAACCGGCGAACGACTGAACCATCTGGCCGCCTTTCGCGATCTGTTCGCGGCCCGCGGTTGCGAGGTGTGCCAGTTGGATCTGACACACTGCGGCGGATTCACCGAGGCGCGACGAATCGCCGCCTTGGCCGATGCGCATCGAATCGCGCTCGCTCCTCACAATCCCCAAGGTCCAGTCAGCACGGCTGCTTCGTTGGAGTTCGGTTTTTCACAGCCCAGTTACGTGATCTGCGAATCGGTTCACAACGATGTGCCGTGGAGAAGCGATGTGGTGCAAGAGGGTTTCGCGATCGATCCGAGCACCCAAACGGTCACGGCGAACACGAAACCGGGTCTCGGAATCGAAATCAACGAAAGCGAAGTGAAGAAACACCCGTTTGAACAAGAAGTGCCGCAACGAGTTTGGTACCAAGACGGCAGCGTTGGTGATTGGTAAAGGAAGGATCGCAATGAATCATTCTATCGGCGGCGTCCTTCCCGTGATCCACACACCCTTTGTGGACGGCAACGAGATCGATCGCGAAAGTCTTCGCCGCGAGGTGGACTGGGCGTTTGATGTCGGTTGCGATGGTGTCGTCGCCGCAATGGTGTCGGAAATTCTTCGGCTGACATACGAGGAGCGACTTCGGCTTGCCGATGATTTGGTGGAAATGACAGCCGGTCGCGGTGTGGTGGTGACCAGCGTTGGCGCCGAAAGCATTCAGCAGGCTCGACAGTTTGCTCGCCACGGGCAAAGCTCGGGCTGCGATGCCGTCATGGCAATTCCGCCGATCGCCACCGCACTCCCCGAAGATCAATTGTGGCGATACTTTTGCGAAATCGCCGAATGTGTCGACCTGCCGCTGATCGTTCAGGACGCCTCGTCCTACGTCGGCGGTGCACTGTCAATCGAACTCTTCGTTGGACTGCTGGACCGTTTCGGCGAGGACAAGATTCTCTTCAAACCAGAAGCAGCCCCCATTGGCCCAAACTTGTCGCTACTGCGCGATCGGAGCGAAGGTCGTGCGAAAATTTTTGATGGATCGGGAGGCATCCTGCTGATCGATGCTTATCGTCGAGGGATCGCCGGAACGATGCCGGGAACCGATTTGCTGGATGGAATCGTCACGCTCTGGCGGGCGCTACAGGCGGGAGACGACGAGGTAGCCTATCGAGTCTATTTTCCGATTTGCGCGATCGTGAACTTGCAACTGCAAGCAGGCTTGGACGGATTTCTGGCAATCGAAAAGTACTTGATGACCAAGCGAGGAATTTTTGAAAACGATTCCAGGCGAGTGCCCAACGGATGGCAACTTGACGAAGAAACAAGGGCAGAAGTAGATCGCCTCTTCGATCTTTTCCAAGAATCAAGTCAAGTAGGGCCGGTTCCCACCGGCCGTGACGGTCAGGCAACCGACGACGACCTACGGCCGGCCGGTGGGAACCGGCCCTACTGACTACTGACTTTCCATTGGTTTCGGGTTTTCTTGCGATCGTTCGCCGCTTCGGTTCGCTGCTGGTATTCGCTTTCGGCGGCTTGGCGCTTTTGAATGATCGTGGCGACGCGATCGTCGTAATCGGGATCCAGTGACATGAGTTCCGCAGCGGCCAAGACAAGATCCTCGTCCAAGGATCTCGACAACAATTCGTCAGCCCACTGGATCGCCTCGATGTCACCTTCGACGATCCGTTTGTCTCGCAACAGATCTCCCAGTCGAACGTGGGAGAGTTTTTCGTTTTCGAACAACCAGGATTCGATTTGCAGTGCCTCCGCGTTCATGCCTGATTCCCGCATCACGTCGATCACGAGCAGCTCGTGTTTTTTCGCTTCGGCAACCAGCTCCGTGGGAATGCAGGCGAGCGATTTTCTGGCCGACAATCGCTGATCGTTCTGGCATTGACGCAGAGCAATGATGGTTTGCGATTCCACGGCGATATCGGGTTTCAATTCGCCGCTTTCGATCAGTTTTCGGTTGGCTTCTGATGCAGCCGACAACCAAGCCGCGTAGTCGACGAATCGGCGGGCGTCTTCGGGGAAAACACGTTTCAGATCTTGCCGGCTAACCAGGGCGGGACGAGCCGTTCCGTAGTAGTAGTACGACGACGACGTCGATGATGTTTTGGGGCGGCCGTGTCGCAACAGTGCGCAGTGAAGGCATTGCGATGCCCGATCGTACTGGCCCGCTTCAGCGAACAAGACCGCGCCGCGGATCGCCCGCGTGATAGGATAGGCACGCGGATCGTCATCCAGTTCGACAAACAGCACCGCGGACCTTTTCGCCACTTCGTCGGGTTGGAGCAGCTCCATGCGCAAATCCAACATGCCGGCAACGCTTGCTTCGTCTTGACGAGTGACTGCGAACATTTGTTCGGCAAGGTCGATCAACTCTTGGCCTTCGAACGATTCACGGGCCTGCCCGATCAATCCCATGAAGGTCACACCTTGGGACGGCGCCAGCAGCGCGCAGTGCGTATAGAGTGCGGCGGCGCGGCGGCGCTGTCCGATCATGCCGCACACCTTGGCCAGTTGGTTCGCCATTTTCAATTGAGTGAGATCCAATTGCTGCAACAACACGTCCATGACCGATTCGTTCTGTTCGTTGATGCGACTGGGATCTTCCTCCAACATGGCGAAGAACTGCGTCAACTCCACCGTGCTAGATCGTCCGCCTTGAAGTTTCTGAACCAGGGAGTCAAAGATGGCTTGATCTCCTTGGTCGATCCGATCGGCCTCCAACAAACCAAGCACAACATCCGAGACGCCGGTCAACTCCGCTGGAGTCCGGCTGCGCAAGATGCGCCGCATCTCCGCCACGCCAAACGGTTCGCGGGCCAATACCTTCCACGCACTCTGAGGTTTCTTCCTTTCCGTCTTGGTTGGTTGCACCGCGAAAGTTGCCAATCCGCCGCGGAGATTCGCCCATTGCTGCTGCTGAGCTTCTCGGCGCTGCGATTCACTCGGTTCAGCCGGAGGTGTGTTCGTCTTGGGTTTTGGATCGCTTGGCCAGGTCAGGCCATTGATGCGTTTTCGTCCGCTGCGATATCCGTAGGGACTTTCGACGACCCCCGGAAAAGCACGCCACACACCGCGCAGCGCGCCTGCAGCAGCTTCCGGATCCTCGTCGCCCAGTGCTGATTTGACGCCGGCAATCGATTGGGAGTACTCCTTTTTCTTTTCCGGCTTTTCGCTTTCCGCATCTTCTTTCGCGGGCGATTTTTGGGCCGTTTGATTCGCCTTTTCCTGATCCGCCTTTTTCTTTTCTCTCGCCTTGACCTCTTCGGCAAACTTCTGACGATCTTCTTCGTCACCCGGCAACCAGTGGGGAAGTCCGTTGACGCGATGGTTTACCGAAAACCAGAGTTCCGCCAATCGACGTCGGATCGGTTTCGCTTTTGCCTGGCCAGCGTCGTCATCGGGTAACCGAGCGAGGCTGCGTAGGTTGATGTCAATCGCGGCGCCGATTCGGCCGGCCCGTTGATGCCACTGTTCGTATTGCGCCACGTACTTCGTTTGGTCAGGGTGGTCCTTCATCGCCTGCTCGTAAGCTTGTTGCAGCAGTTGCTCGTCACCACTCCGTTTGATGATCGCGAGTCGCTGGTCGGTTTGCGTGACGGTTCGCTTCGACGTTTCGGAATCCTCCTCCATCGCTTCAAGAAATCGCAGCGGTGCCACCGCAATCAATTCACGCGTGGCCCAATCACGAGCGTAGCGATGGTAATAATCGCTGATTGTCTCTTCGGGATCGTAACGAGGCAGGACGATCTCCAAAGCCTGCTCTGTTTGGCCGGACTGGTGCAGAACCACCGCCTTGATGTATTGGGCGATACTGGCGATTCGGCGGTCACGTTTTTGAATTTCGTCGGACGAGAGAAGATCCAGCGCGGCGATTGCAACGTCCTTGTTTTCTGGATTTTGAAGTGCCGTTCCGCTACGCGGAAGATAGTAAACCGCGTACTTCAAATAGTCGTCTTGAAGCGCCGGTTGAATTCCACTGGCGATCGCATCCAAGATCGCCTTGGCTGTCGCCTGGTCGATCGGCGCGTTGTGCCGAAAAGGAATCCGCATCAGTTCGCGGGGCCGAGATTTTTTTTCGATCGCGTCGACCACGTGAGCCATTGCCTCGCCGCGAATCGATTCGGGAAACGTTTCGATCGCCAGCGAAAATGGAAACTGGTAACCAAGCGCAAGGTCACTCTCCTCAACCTTCTCCAGCAGCTGTTCATCGCTCGGCAAATCCTCGCCAAGATCATCGCGCAACTGCGTGATGATCCACAGGTATTCGGCAATTCGATTTTTGTCGTCCTTGTACAAATTCGCCGCGTACCGGGCCAAGGATCGAAAAGAATCGTCTGGCAGTATTCCGCGGTAACCGTCGAACAGCCGCTTGATTCCTGAAGAACCGTACCGACCCGATTGTGCCAGCCGCGACCGGGCAAACTGCAACGCCAACCCCCGATCGCCCAAGTGCAAAGCCATTCGCATCCACGAGGAAACATTGGCTCCCGAACCGGTGGTGCGAGGCACCAGAACACCGTTGACCACCGTGTAGACAACGCTGCCGGAACTACTGGTCCCTTTCGACTGGTCGACTCTCCGCAGGATGTTTCGTGCCTGCTCCTTTTCGCCGGCCATCCAATGGGGAAGGAATCGCCGCCACATTTCGGCCGGTGCCAGCGGCTGTGATGTTTGCAACCGGCTGTCGGTGTGGCCGAGCATGGTGGCGAGTCGTTTGCGCTGATCGTCGCTGGGTAAATCGCCGTCCATCAGGCGACCGGCGCTGTCGTAGCGTCCACGTGAAATACGGTCGGCGGCAAATTTTTCCAGCAGTTTTTTGTCCGAATCGAAGGTACGAATCAGCTCCCGCTGCATCGTTTCCAAGTCATGAATGCAGTCAAACGCGTAGTACATTTTCTGCAAAGCATCGGATTGTTTTTCGATTCGGGGTGAATCCGACAACAGTGCTGCGCCCCGACCTTCGCTCGATCGCCGCCGAAGCTCCTTCAAATTTTGGTCCAACCGCGATCGTTGATCCTGCAACCATTCATCCACCGAACCATCGTCGGCAGTCACCAGCAAGCCGCGCAGCAAGCGATCGACGTAAGTCTGATAAGCGTCTCGGTTGCCACCCCATGACCAACCGCTGTTGTTCTTGGAGGTGTCTTCGCGAGTGGTCAGCGGAGTCTGATCGATCAGCAAGTTGAGACCGCGAAGATAAAATCGGAACGCCACATCGTCGTGACCTTCCTGTTCATTCAACTTGGCAACGCGAGCCATCAGGGCAACATCGGAAGGGCTGGTGCGGAGCAAGCGGTCGTAACGCACCAGCGCTTCGGCCTGCTTGCCCCCTTTTTCAAAAATTTCGGCAACCTCGCGTTGATAGGCCCTCTCATCGGCAAGATTGCGTGCCAGCCCAAACGTCCGCTCGGCGCTGTCAACATCACCATCGGCCAGAAACGCCTGGCCGAGATCGAGAAAAACTTGCGGCGGCATCAACTCACCAAGACCGATCAATCGCCGACCAAAGGCAAAAAAAGGTTTGTTGCCGGCGTTGGTGGGACCGCGCGACGATGTCGAGTAGAAGACGCCACCTCGAATTCGGCTCGACAGATCCATGCACTCGCGCAGCACCGAAAGCCGGCGTGTTCCGGAAACCGCCAGTGAGTTTTCCAAGGCGCGAATCTGGCCCGTTTTGTCGTTGACCTCCGACGACAGGTCGGCAAGCAACTGGTAGAGGTAGTTCTTGTCCTCGCGGCCGGCAAGCCGCTGGAGGGTGATTCGCCGAGCCCACTGCATCACTTTGCCCTTGGCTTCCATATTCAGCAGCCCGTCGATCGCGATCGTGAACAGGTCGTCGCGATCGGCGTTTTCGGCAAGGTACTGAAACATCCCGACAGCCCGCTCGGTTTCGCCCATTTCCTTCAACAGGTTGGCAAGCAACAAGTACGATTCGATTCGGTCGGGATAGGTAGCGATGCCGCGTCGATAGGCGTCTGCGGCTTCGCGGTTCATTCCGACCAGAGAAAGCACGCCCGCTTCGAACTCGCCGCCAATCGAATCTCTGCCGTCGTCGGCGTCGCGAAGATCCAGGAGCACCCTGCGGGCCTCCTGAGCCTTGCCCCGTTCCAACATGCTAAGTGCAAGCTGGCGAAGGTACTCGGTCGTTCCTTCCGGGTCGATTTCGATCAACCGCTCGATCACCTTCTCGTAGTTCCAGTAGTCGTGGCAGACTTGATAGATACGTCCTTTTTCCTGCAACCGCTCGACTTCATTGCGGCCCGTCTGGCTCATGTACTCTTCCAAGATCTCCGAAGCGGCGACGGAATCGTTGACACGGCTGTAGATCCTCACCAACAACCCGGCCTCGCGATCGTCCGCGTTTTGATCGGCAAGTTTTTCCTCCAACTCAATCGCGATGTCGGCCAAGGTTCCCAACCGGCTGGCCACGGTCATCAGCCGGTCTTCGACGTAGCGTCGTCGCGGGACCGAAGTGATCTTTCGCCACAACGCCAACCATTGCTGAAGTGCCTTTTCTTCGTCGCCAACCTCGCTGTACAACCACGCCAGCCGCATCTCGACATCCTCGGCAACGGTTTCGCGGGCAGCGCGAATCGCTTCGATCACCTCGATCGCCTTGTCCTGCCGGCCGACCCGTTCAAAAGCACCGGCCAGTTCGCTGCGAACGGCGTCCCCCACATCGGGCATGTCGGCGATTCGCATCAGCGTTTCCTCGGCCTGGCCCACCCGGCCACGCCGTTGTTGCAAATCGGCCAGGTAGAGTAGTCCCTGCCCATGGTCTGCTTTCAATGAAACCATTCGCTCCACACATTGGGCGGCAAGATCATCCAACCCGACGCCGCCCAAGGTTTGGGCGGAGGCGAGCAATTGCGATCCTTTTGTCAAGGAATCGATGTACGTCGCCCAAAGGTCGGCGGCCTCCTTGTCTTGTCCCTGTTCCAGCAGCAAACGAGTCAAGCCGCCCCGCCAAACAAGTTGCTCCGGTTCGGCGTCGATCAATTCGCGATACGAAGCGATCAGACGGTCGATGTTTCCCGCATCACCTTCCATCTCCAACAACTCACGTCGCATTTCGATGGTGAAACCGCTATCTCCCTGCGAGCTTGATTTGAACAGCGCGATGGCGTCGTCGTGACGCCCCAGTTCGCGCAGCAGATCGACCCAGACCTCCCGCATTTCTTGGTGAAGAGGTTTTTCGTCACCCTCTTCTTCTTCAAAGGCTTCGATCAACGCTTCGAGTCCCGGTTTGTACTTGGGAGCCGCGGCGTTTGCCGCATCTTTACTTTCACCCTCCTTCGGCTTTGGCGCCGGCGTTGACTTGGCCTTCATGCGATACGATTCGACCAGCAGCGCCAGTGCATAGCGACGATCACGTTTCAATTCCGATGAACCAGCGGCATCCCAAGAGGATTCGATAGCCCGATCGCGATCACCGGCGTGAATCGCCCATTCGGCAAAACGGCTGGCGCTGCGAAATCGTTCCGTCCCTTCGCCTTGGATCGTGAACAGCTTGATCGCTTCGGAATACTGATTTTGCACCGCCAATACGATCGACGCGCGGTTCCGAAAAGGGATGTCCTGCGACGATTTCGCCAACTCAATCAGCTCTTTGGCATCGGCTTTCGCGTTTTGGGTCTCCGTCCCCAGCAGTCCCATCAATGCCAGCCGCAATCGGACCATCTGTTGGTCCGATTCACTTAGATCCTCTTCCAACAGCGATTGATAAGTCGCTTTGGCACGATCGACCTCGCCCAAAGCGTCAAACAGACGTGCCTGCCAAATGCGCAGGTCCAATCGCTCGGCAGCGACTTTTTCCATCTTCAGGAGCTTGTTTAGCACGTCGGAGGCGTGTTGCAAATCACCGCGCCGGGCCGCCACGTGAACTTCGATTTCGGCCAGAGCTCGTGCCTTTGCGCCGGCTGCGTCACCACGCTGCAGCGACAGCCAAGCCATCAATGGCTGGACGTCGCCGTCACGAAGCACCGCGGCCCGGTAGAGCGGGTCGAGGTTTTCCAATGTCACCGGCTGACCGGAACGAGACAGGCGTACGAGACGATCGACATCCGCGATCACGCTGTCGTTCAAACGGGCATTCGGTGCATCAGCCGTAGCCCAGAAGAAAGGCAGCGCCACGATGGTCGCAATGAGGAGGAATCGAATGTTCATCACCCTGACGTCACCTCCTGAGAACGGGCCTTTGAAGCATAGCGTGCCGGCGCCAGTTTCGGTCGGCGACGCCAAACGATCTCAACCAGAAAAATCATCAACGCCAATCCCAACAACCACGGCGCCAACGAAGTCAGACGTTTGCCGCCAAGTTGCGGAGCTGCCGAACCAATCCAATCTTTGTCAAAATCGATCACCTTTCCGCCCGCCGCGACGGCCAGGGAAGGCAGGTCGATTCCATGTGCCGGGTCGACTCGCAGTTCATCTACAACGGGCGAAGCCGCGGTCAATCGTTGCAGGCGCCCCGGCGTGCTGCTTGCCGAACACTCCAGTCGCAACGTTTCACCGGGTGGTGCCGCGGGAATTTTGGCCACAAATCGATCGGGACTTCTGGCCACAAACGTTAGCTCGCCTTCGTCAGAACCGATGTCGTCGCCTGCCAATCGCGCCACGGGAACCGGATCGGACATCGTTCCGCTTCGCGGACGTTGCCGGATCGCGTGAACCACCAATTCACCTCCGTCGTGAACGCACTGAAAACGAAACGGGTCGCGAGAATCGGCGGCGGTCCGTTCCATGACACGGGCAAGTGCTTTGCCGTAGTCGCCCCAATTTCGCCACGGTCGCGTTCCTTCGCCGACCGGTTCCGAACCGAACGTGGTGACCCGACCCAACCCGTACCGCCAGGTCGACAACACTGGATGACCGTCGGCTTCGGTTTCCAACAACACTTCGCTTCCGCTGCGCGGTTTCGATTCGACATAGCCGGCAAGTTCGGGAACCATGCTCATGTCGACGTCTCCCCACCATCCCGATCCGCCGCGAGCGCGAACTCGATGCGCCCCCGGTCGATAACTGGGCAGCTTTGCCGTTGACGGTTGCTTGAGCAGAATCTCCGGCAAGTTGAAACGATTGGGAACGTTGTAAAAACGTCCTTTTCCCCAATTGGCGATGTTGACCAAAAACTCGCTGTGATAGCCGCCGCCGGCCAGCACGGTCGACACGTTGATTCCCTCGGCGGCCATCCTTCGCATTAGCGATTCGAAGTCGCCCGATTCGACTCCGCCGTCGGTCAGCACCAGCACATGTTTGTAACGAGTGTCGACATTTTGCAATCCGTAAAAAGCTTCTTCTAGCGCCGGCAGAATCACGGTGCCGCCGCCGGCGTCCATGCGGTTGAGCGCCCGCTGCAACTCGATTGCATTGGACGCCGGTTGAATTGGGGCCGCCCAGCGTTTGGCACCGTAGAATTCGACAATTCCGACCTTGTCGTGAGGCAACAACCGCCGCATCGCCAACCTCGCAACTTCCTTGGCCAGCTGGACTCGCACCCCCGTCATCGACCCGGAAGTGTCGATGACAATCACCAACGAAGTGGACGGATCGCGTTTTTCTTCTTTCTGCACCAGCTCCACGGGAAGCAGTTTTTCGATCGGCCGATCGTGCCATCCACCCGCGCCAAACGAACCGCGCCCGCCGCTCATGACCAACCCTAGCCCTTCGTCGGTCACCGCGTCGATCAGTTGTTGTTCCATTTGCGGCGATACCGAATCGGCATAACAGTCGTCCATCAAGACAAGATCACAACTGCTGGCGGAACGACCGTTGTCCGATTCGTTCTCCGGCGAAAACGAAAATTTTCCGTCCTTGAGATTGGCCGCGATCAACTCGAATCCGCCTCCCAACAGACGAGAAAGCTGTTGGGCACCACTTTCCTGAAGCCCACCGAGGTAGAAGACGCGATGAGGCTGATCCACTGGCAAGACAACAGGCAGCACCTCTTCGACTTCCGAATCACCCGGCAAAGTCACCACCACTTCCGCGTCGATGAAACCTGCTTGCGAAGGTTCCAACTCAAGGGGCATAACGACTCGGGCTTTCGGATCGTCGAACTGGGCCGATGCGAGCACGCCGTCGGCGGTGCGCAACAATACCTTGCCAGACGACTGGGCCTGATGCGCTACGATCGTCACATCGATGATTGCCGACGAACCGACTCGCAACGGCTCTCGCCACGAAATCGCGACCGGCGTCGGCAACATCGGCGCGATCGGCAAAGGGACGACGTCGATCGGTATTTCACGCTGGCGTAGGCTTGCGATCGCCCTGGCGTCGTCTTCTCGCGTTGTCAATCCGTCGCTGACCAGCATCACGCTGCCGCGACTCGTTCGGCCAATCCGCGTTTCGGCGTGCGCCAGTGCTGCCGACAATGGCGTGGTTCCGCTCGGACCGGACGAACCGAGCAACGTGACCGAATCAAAATTTTCGTTCCACTGCGCCAACGTTTCGTCGTCGGCCCAGCCGATCGCCACCAGGTGGTTGAGAGAATCGCTGTCTTGCCGAGCGAAAACGACCGTTTGTTGCAGTACGTGATCGCCAACCGACGGATCGACACTGTCGCTTTGATCGACAATCAGCACCCGCTGCGGCGGCGCATCGTCTCGCTTCAGATGCGGACGCGACAGCCCTGCTGCAAGCGAAAGGAACAAAGCCGACCGCAAAAGATTCTGTGGCAAATTACGGCCTCGCCACGGTCCGATCCAGGACAGTAGCGCAGCCGCTGCAAGCAACCACCACCATGGTGCAAGGGTGATCATGGAATGTGCCCTCGTTGATAGAGCACCCATTCACCGACCAACAACAACGAAACCAACAATCCCAGCCAGGTGATCGGGCTGATTGCGGCAAACAGAGATGCGCCTTGTGATTCCTGAAGCGTTACTGCTTCGGTCGCCACCGGCGCCGCCAATCGGCTGGCGCTGATCGTGCGGCCATCGGCGGTGCGTGTTTGCTCTTCTGTTGCTCGGCCAAACGGTGGGGAAGCGGCGGGTAGTTTCTGTCCCAGTTCAGCCCAGGGAACCATGGCAGGGCGATCGGCCAACCAGCGAACCGACCGCGAAACCAACACGGGACAAGCACGACTTTCTTGAAAATCAAACGTCGGCGTGAACAGACTCTTCCACATCGCAATGCGGCGAGTCTCCGCGTGGGAAAGCTGAACGTCCACCACGCGGCCGCTTTGCTGGGCGATCCCCGTGGCATCGATCTGTTCCAACGCCAATCGGCCCACTAAGTCAGCCAACGTCTGTTCGGGATCATCGCTATCGGCGGAAATCGAAAACGCCGACGAATCATCGCCGACCAGTCGAAAGTTGGCCTCGTCGGACGAACCGATGATCACATCGCCGCCGGTGTCAACGATGCTGCAAGCCGGATCGATCGTGATCAGCTGGCGTAGCGACTGCGAAACATCGGATTCCAATCGCACGCGAATCGGCGCCCGATCGGGGAGCGTGATTTTTCCAACCAGCCGGTCATCCAGCGCGACTTCGATATCCCTTCCATCAGCAGGCAATCCCCGCAACTGGTAAACACCATTTTCGCGAAGTTCGAGTTCGTTCTCGACCGGAGCTCCTCCGCTGGTGATTTTAAACTGGTTTTTTGACACGGCTGATTCCGGCTGGTCGATCGCGATCCAAACATCCACCAGGTCCCAGCGTCCATCGACCGAATCAGCAACGCCCAACGTAGCCAACGCCGGCTTGGGCTCCCCATGATCACGAGAAACGCGGTGAACCGAAAAAAACTGCTTCGATCGTTCGCCGTCCATTTGTCTAGCGATCAAATCCAATCGGCCTGCATCGATCGCTCCATCGCCAACCAAATGAATCGACAACGGAGTCTGCTGGGTTGCCCGCGCGGCAAGTGTATCGATGGCCCAGTTCAAATCACGAGGAGCGACGACCGGATCGGCTGGGCAGCGCTGCCGCGCCAATTCCAACGGTTCGCCAGGTCGGAGTAAAGTTTGCAGGGTTGTGCCCACGGCGATGATTTCACGATCGGCCGTCGGCATTGCCTTGGCAACTTCGATCGCCAGTTCCAGATCGTTTTGACGAACTTGTGGGTCGTCGACGGACCAATCGACCACGACAACGTGCCGAGTTCCATCCAGCGAATGAGTTTCCGGTTTCGCGATCAACATCCACAGCAACGATGCGATCGCAACCAACAACACCCAGGCCCACCAATGGCGAAATCGCTTGACGAAAACCCGCGCCCGCGTTTCCTGCAACGCTTCCTGCCAAAAAATCGTGCTCAGCACTTCGACCTCGCGGTGCTGAACTCGTAGCCGCTGGGCCAACCACAACCCGATCGCAAGTGCGGCGACACCCAGCAACACCGAAGTGACGGAAAGTAGTCCGAAGCTCACGCCACGTACCTCCCACCGTCAAACAACGCCGCCAACTGATCCATGACATCTTTGTCGGCGTCGATTTCCAACCAACCCCCTTTGCGTTGTTGCACGAACGTTCGCAGTGCGTCGAAGTGCCGGTCGTAGGCGGCGCGGTATCGCTGCAACACCGCTTCGTCAATCGAAACATCTTGAGTGGCACCGGTTTCGCAATCACGAACGCGAACATCCCCGCGCAGATTCGGTTGCCGGTCTTCTTTCCGAGTGATCGTCACCAATAGTGGGCGATGCCGCAATCGCTTGAGTTCACGGAGGATTTCGCTTGCACCGCGCGGATCCAAAAAATCGGAGATGACGACCACCAGTCCCTCTCGCAAACCCAAACCGCGAAGAGTCGCCACCGCCGCCGACAGATCGGTGCCGCTCCCTTTCTTTCTTGCGTCGATGGCGATCGACGTCAGTGCCTCGGCCAGCAACCGCACGCGGCCTCGGCCCGAAGTGGGCCGTACACTGACGTCCAACTGGTCGCCAAACGGAAAAATTCCAACCCGATCATGCTGGTCCAAGCCGATCGCAGCTAGCCCGATCGCGGTTTGCATCGCCACGGTCGCGCGGGGCCGATTTTCCAACCACATGCTTCGCGAAAAGTCCGGCAGCAAATAGATCGGCAGGTCTTCCATCTCCTCGAACAGCCGAATCACAACACGGCCCAGCCTGCGGTAGATGTTCCAATCAATCGACCTCATTTCATCACCGGGCGAATAAGGCCGGTAATCGCGAAATTCCAAACCCTGTCCGCGGTCGCGCGACCGGTGCTCCGCCCAACGACCGGCCGGCGCCACACGGCGCGCCACAATGCGCAGGGCGTCAGCCTGTTGAAGGAAGTGCGGATCAAGAAGATTGAATTCGTCGTGGAACATGAATCACTGCAGGCCGACTTGTCCCCAGTCGGTGATCCGGAATATCGAACAGGCGCGCCGACTTGGGACAAGTCGGCCTACAAGGCTACGAAGCGACCGATGGAACGTGGTTGAGTACTTCTGTGATGATGTTGTCGGGTGTGATTCCGTCAGACATGCCTTGAAAATTGACCAAGACGCGGTGGCGCAATACATCGTGAGCGACGGCGCGCAAGTCTTCACCAGCAACGGCGTAACGCCCTGCGAGCAATGCGCGAACTTTTCCGGCCAAGATCAATGCCTGTACACCGCGCGGCGACGCCCCCAAGGCCACCAAACGGTGCACCGAATCGGGCGCGTACTGGTTTCCCGGCTGAGTCGCCATGACCAGACGAATCGCTTCCGACTCGACATGTTCGGGTACGGCAGTTCCACGAACGACACGGCGCATACGAACGATCGTGGCGGAATCGGAAACGGCGCCCAGTTCGATTTCGTCGTTCGCCGTCGTGCGGCGCAAGATCGTTCGATAATCCTCCTCGGTCGGATAGCCGACGATCAACTTGAACAAAAAACGATCCAACTGAGCTTCGGGCAGCGGATAGGTTCCCTCCTGTTCCACCGGATTCTGCGTTGCCATCACACAGAACGGTTCTTCCAAAATGATGGTGCGGCTACCAACCGAAATCTGCTTCTCCTGCATCGATTCCAGCAGCGCCGATTGGGTGCGCGGGGTGGCACGATTGATTTCGTCCGCCAAAACAAGGTTCGCCACCAGCGGCCCCGGTTGAAACTCTAACTTCGTTCCTCCCGATTCGTCTTCGGTCAACACGTTGGTGCCGCGGATGTCCGCCGGCATCATGTCGGGAGTGAATTGGATCCGGCGAAAACTCAAATGAATCGCCTTGCCAAGCGAGCTGACCAGGAGTGTTTTCCCCAGCCCCGGCACACCCTCCAGCAACACGTGTCCAGCCGCGAACAGCGCCGCCAAAACTCCTTCGACCACCGGTTCCTGCCCCACCATCAAGCGGGCAACTTCGTTGCGGATGTCGGCGTGAACCTGGCGGAATTCTGCCGCTGCCTCTCGGACAGCCGCTGGATCGTCGATCGTGGGAGTAGAAGTCATGATTGCGAATCGTCACTTTCGGCGGAACGAGATGTCGTTGTTGATTCTTGTGGGCTGGGCGGAACTGAATTGCCCGGTTGCAGCGGCGCCGCATCGCGGCGGTCAAGGAAGTATCGGCGGACCAAATTTTGCAGCCACGGCGAAAGATCGGGATGGGCAATCCGTCCAACTGGCAAGCGGCGGCTGCCGCGATCTTCTGCGGCAACCGATTCACCCTGTTCCACCTCTGGCGTGATCCGCTGCTGGGTGATCCGAATACGACCTTTGTTGGGCTGGCCGGTAACGCGATCGGGAATCGGAACGCCTAAAACCAGCGAAGCCACACCACGAGACTTCTTTTGTCCGCCCGGACCGCCGCGACCGTTGGCGTCGGGATTGGGGCGGTTGTTTCCAAAGCCGATTTGCAAGTCACGATTGACCGGTGTACGGCGATCACGCATGTTGGGTTGGACGCCGCCACGAGATTTTTGTTCTTCGTCTTCGTCATCCACGTCGTCCTCCTGCTCGATTTCTTCGTCATCAGGAGTGGCGGCTTGACTCTTGCTGGACCAATCGCTTGCCGCCGCGTTGTTGTTCGAACCACGAGAGGAACCTTGACCGGCGGTAGAACCCGACGGTTCCTCGTCCTGTTTGCGTTCTTTTTCAGGACGATCTTTCTGGTCGCGCGGTTGCTGTTGTTTTTTCGTGCGGCGAGGTGACGGAGTGTCTGACTTCGACGGCTGCCCGGAGGAGGAGGGTTCGCCGCGGGCGCTGGAGGGATGAGACGAACGCTGGCTTTCGCTCGTTTCACCATCAGCAAGACGTCCTTCCGATTGCTGAGCATCATCAGGCGTAGCAACGGTCGCCGTGGTCTTGCGACCGGCGCGTCGATCGGGTCGCCGGTCGGATTGCGACTGTTCGGCCGGTACTGTCACAGGTCGTTGCTCGGTCACAGCTTCGTGAAACGCTGGTTTGCGATCGCTGTCATCCCGCGTGATCGCATTTTCGGCCATCGCCAGCGCCGTCGGTGAATCGACATCATCGATCATCGGGCGAGCCTGTTGCGAAATCCAGACACTCAGCCACAGCAGCAATGCCGCAATCGGAATGGCCGCCCACGAAATCCGGCTCGCAGTCCAACGGTAAGCGTCTGGAGGAATACTTTCGCTCCTGCCGCGCCCAGCCCACTCGACGGCGTCTTCTACTGCCGCTTGCATGAACGGATCGGGCGCCGGCTCTTTCAAAAACTGATCCGCCGTGACCAACCGCTCACTCGCCCCGAGCTGACGATCCATTTTGCCGAGCGCACGTTGCCGAGTCACTTTGACGCGATGCAACAACGTTCTTGCCAACAACCAAACACAAGGAAAGGCGACGCTCAGAACGATTGCCCAAACCAACGAGAATCCGAAACCGGCCGGCAAGCCCATCCAGTACCGGGTTGCTTGCAGAATCACTGCCAAGATCGGTACGACAGCAAGCATCGCCACGGCGCTGCCCGCTCGCGATCGCAAGTATTGTTCGCGCCGTGTCGCTTCGATCTGAAGCGTGACATTTTCGACCACGCGGTCGAGTGTTTGGCCAAGATTAGAGCGGGTCACTGCACTACCTCCCCGCGATCGATATCGCACTGGAAAGCTTGCGCAACTTCGCCGCTGGACGCGTCACGAACCAACACGATCACTTCGACACTCTTGGGTTCAATCCGTAATCCCATCCGCGTTCGGCCAGCCGTTTGGCCCGCTTCCAAGCGGTCAAGGTGAGCGTTGTTTTCGGCTTCCAGGTCAGCCAGCGGGCGAACAAAATCGAATTCAAATTCACCTTGCTGATCGGGCTGATAAACGACGCCGTCCAGCGACTCGGTCGTGGCCAGGCCCCGGGCGACCATGCGGTGAATGACCACACCGCTGGAACCGTGAAAGACCACACCGCGCTCGGCAACAACCACCTGAACAAAAAACTTGTTCTGACCTCGCTCGCGTCTTGGCCCGCGAACAACCACGTTGCCGCGCAGCGTCCTTTCTTGCTGGCCCACCGTGGCATCGATTTCAAAGGGTGTCCATCTTTCCAACCGGCCGACAACTGCGTCGCGTGTCGCCTCGTAAATACGTTCAGCATGCCGGTGTTTTCCCAATCCCGGCGCTGAAAGCACTCCGTCGACCACCTGCACCATCGGACCACGCACACCCAACCACTGCGCCATATGCTCGGCAAGCGGCGTTACCAACGGCTCCCACCGCGGTTGGGGAAGATGATACGACAGGAACACACATTCGGTTGGCGCGAAATGCGACATCACGCCCTGGTTGCCCAGCGCGCCGCCGATCGCCCCGCCACGTTCTTCGGTTCCCACGTAAGCGTTCGTGAAAAACTCGACCACGCAGCGGCGATTGGTTCTGGTTTCGGTGTCCACCTCGTGAGTCGTCGGCGCCGAATAGTTGCGCACGCGACCGGAGATCATGCGATCGATCGTCTCGATCGTCATCCGCTGCGGCTCGGGCAACTCGGCATCCATTCGTACCAATGCCTGCATCGCCAGATCAGAACTCTCTTCTTTGACCAAGGCCTGGATGTAGCGGCTGAAGGCGCGTTTCTTCTTTCCACTCGCCTCGTAACAACGGCCCAAGTTCAGGTTGATCATGCCATCTTCGGGAAGCCCGAATGCGGCCGACAACAGATGCCGCCATGCTTCTCGGTTGTCGGTCGACAGCAGCAGTTCGCCCAATCGACCGTGCAGCTTGTAGTTCGATTCGGGGTACCGGTCGGCTCGCGCACTTTTGACACCCAGTTTGCCGGTAAGAATCCCCAGTTCTTCTTCGCCTTCGTTGACCAATTCTTCCATCAGGTCAAACAGGCGAGTCGCCCGAAGGTCCTTGGGCATGGTGTCGTTGATCCACTGAACAGCCTCACCAAGTTCGTCGACATCAGCTCCTTCATCTAACAACAGCGAAAGCAGAAACTCCGCCGCCTCGCGTCCCAACCTGGTTTGTCCGTGTTCCTGCAACCACTGTTGGACCAGCGGCACATCTTCAGCCACCATCGCTTGAAAGTAGGCCAGTTCCTGCTCCGGAAAAGAGGGTGATCGGGCGCTTTGCAGTGTTGCCAGCAGAGATTGTCGATCGACGTGCACCCGAAAGTTTTCCAGCAGGTTGATCCCCAACACGCCCGCTACGCCGTCGGGATGAACCTGCACCGTCTGATCGGGGCGAAACGCAACATAGGGAGCAAAATCGATCGATTCGCATTTCACAGGGCCGACGTTTCCGGCCGGTCGACGGAACGCATTGCAGAGTTGCCGCTCGATGATCGAATCGTATCGCGACGACCCAATCGCCATCGCCCGCTTCAGTTTCCCCTGCTGCCCCTCCAGCGTCACCGGCAACCAAACCAGATCATTGTGAACGCTTACCGGCGTGATCACGGCGCTGCTGGAGGGATCGCCTTCGTAGCTCGCCAATCCACCGATCGGCAACAGGCTGATCTGCTGGCGAGGAAGATCAAAGACCACGTCAAAGTGTTTCAGAAGATGGGCACCGATGGCGCCGGTTAACGCGTTTTCGCCAATTTCTTTGGAATGGTACTTCGTGAAATCCTCAAACTCCTCTTCGGGCCCGAGTTCGCGGCGTGCGATTTCCAAGTCGAAGTCTGGAAAATGAAGCGTCAACGGGCTCGGTTTGCCGTCGGGCGTTTCGGCTGGCAAGGGAGCAGCGGCGCGATTGTGAAGCTGCAAACCGTAAGGCCCGTCGAAGTCGAACCACAGGTTGACGGGAACTCGCAGCTTTGTCCCCGAGATGTCGCAGGAAACAACGATCCTTCCGTCGATCACTCGCACCGGAATCGCGCCCCCTTCGCCCGTCATCAGCGGAGCTTCCTGAGCCAGGCAGGCCGCCGACAACCAAACGGCCATCAGCACACCCACCGTAGGCCGGCTTGTCCCAAGCCGGCGCGCAGAACCTCCATTGCAGAATCGCCGACTTGGGACAAGCCGGCCTACGAAGGAGGATGTTTGCGACATGGAGGTTCCGGGGAAGAGGACGGATACTATCTTAAACACCTGTCGCGATCCGGATGGCCGAAAAAAGAGCCGCCATCCCACAAGGGAATGGAGGCTCTGTTGGTTCCAAGTCGAATTTCTCGCCGAATTCCACGCTTTAATTCAAGGGCGTGCCTTCGATCTTCCCAAAGGCGAAGGTCTCTGCGGTCATCTGGACATCAATCTTTGCAGCGGCTGGTACGCTCACGGCGACCGGAACAAAACCGCGGCCTCAGCACGAGCCCGGCAGGATGGCGACCTCCAACACCGCTCCGCTGGCCGCATCGATCACTTTGAACTGTGGCGACTTCCCAACCGGCGTCCAATGAGAATACTCCTCGCCGGCGTCCCCGTAATACCAGATCGCAGTGGGCGAAAACTGAACTTGATCACCTTGGCGGACAAACTGAAACTCGCTCCTTGCCGGGCCGCCCCAATCGACGGTCTTCGATTGGCCGGCCGCCAACTGAAGCGGTTTCATTTTGCCGGAGCTGATCTGCACTCGATGCTGCCCAAGTCCCAGCAGGCCGCCGGCAACGGTGTAAGTACCGGCGGGAACTTCGATCGGCCCCAAAGCAGTCCCCGCATCAAAGGAGTGCTGCCGGTCATCGGATAACAAAACGGCCGACAACAACACCGCCTTGGCATCGAACGAGGTGGTCATGTCGACGATCGACGTCGGGCCGTCGTAGTCCGATAGCGTGACGGCCATTCCGTCGTCGGCCACCTCCAGCTGCTGCAGGCGGTTATCGACAAAAACGGTCTTGGACAAAAACGTCGCGTTGTCGCTGGCGCCGACGATCATGGCATCACTGCCGACATCGTTGAAACGCCCGTTACCGTCCTGATCGATGATGCGAATCGGAATCGGGCCGGCAGCAGTGGAAATGGTTCCCGCCATCGCACCACCCGGAGCCCACTCCCAACCGTTGGCGTCGTCTCGCAAACGAACCGCGTATCGAAACTTGTTGCCATCGTCGGAAGTCGACGTCAGCACCACGCGAGTCGTGGAGACTTGCGTCTTGGCATCCACCAGAGGCTTGATCGTCCGGTCCAATTGGCCGTCACCGTCGGTGTCGAAACGAAGATCGTTTCCTTCAAAACGGACGGCGAAAAGATCACCCCCGGGATGCGGAATCTTAATACCGTCCTTGACCGCCAACCATTTCTCGCTGGGCAGGTGAAGCGACCAGTTTCGGTAGCTGCGATAACGAAGATCAATCTTCACCGGTTCGGCGGCGATGATCGGAACAGCCGCCGCGGTGGCCAACAGCAGAATAAGAAATCGTCGAAACATTGCATCACTCACGCATGCGATCAACACACCCAATCTGAAACAGGGCAAATTCCACGGCGCATCTTACCCACAAAGACCCATTCAATGCACACCCAAAACGGTTTTTCCCGCGACAATACGGGTTTTGACTGCGGTGTCCCCAGCGGACCAGATCGACCAAAATATGACTTGGAAGCGACCGCGACTTGCCGCCAGCGACGTTGGAAGGAGCCGAGAAATGCCTGGGCCTGAGCCTGCCGGAAAACTGTTTGTCCTCGATACCAACGTGGAGCGTCAGTTGACGGCGATGGTTTCGGTGGTGCCGGAATGGGGCGTTTCGGGTTCTCTTTTGACGGTTCTTACATCGCCCACTCGGCGGACGAAGAACCAGAGTGTGAGGGTGACGCAGAGGATCGACAGCAGCGCTGCGGCTCCTTCCCACAACAGCGCCGTTCGCATTTGATTGACGGGCTCCATCACCTTGTCCAACCGGAACTGCACCAACACCAACAAGTCGGTATTGGTTGTTTCTCCTTGGCCACCGGCATCGCTTTCGTACGGCACCGAGACGGTTTGCATGGCGGCAAGCCAGTCACCTTCGTACGCCGTTCCGTCTTCGGCGCCGGCCATCGGGTCAAGGTAATTCACGTCGCCGCCGGCCGCCAGCCGATCGAACAGTTCGGGTGGGAGTTGGTATTTTTCGTTCGCTAGTGTCTGGCCGACACTGCGGCGGGCGTCCATCAGCGGATGCTGCAGGATGGTGCCCCGGTCGGAACCTTCCCGTGCTTGCACCAGAACCGCGGCACCTCCTTCCTTGTTTTGCGGCAGCCTGAAGTCACCCAGGTTGATGGTGACGACAAACAGTGCGTTGGGCTCCGTGTGCTGGTCATCGAGAAAAATCGGCGTGCTGACTGCAACTTTCCAGAGTCCGGTCGCCGTGCTTTGAAACGCAGCGGACAAATGAATGGATGTTGCCGGATTGACTTGACCGATCAGCGGATCGGTCTTGGCCAGTTCCTGGCGGCCGCCGTGAAAGTACGTTCGGTAACAAAAATTTCTGCCGGCCGAGTTGTCGGCGCGTTCCACCGGTTCGTTGTAGGCGATGCTGATGATCGTTCCCTGGGCGTCGGTAACAAACATCGATGCCAGTCGCAGTTTTCGGGAATTCGGGGGAGAATCTTTGTAGAGCGCCAGTCGCTGATTCAATCGATCGGTCAGCTGCAACCGGGCAGGAATATCCAGCAGACGATCTCGGGCGCCCGTGTCCTGTGTTTTGGCCGGGATTTGCAGCGAGGAGATTTCTGCCAGCGTGTCTTTGACTTGCTGATCTTCCAACGCGGTGGTCAACGGTTGCACCAGGTTTGCTGCTTCGTCACGTGCCAGACGAAAATAGCGGTCGACTTCGCTTTCCAACGCCCACGCAGCGGCGGTAGCGGCCGCCTGGTTGCTACCGAACGCCTCTTGTCGCAGGGCCGATTTGGTACTCTCGCTGGCTCGCCTGATACTTCGAACGCCGTAGACACAGGTTGCCATCAGGATCAACAGCGGACCGACAATGCCCAGCAACATCAACGGACGTCTCGACCGCGCCGTGTCGCGCCGATTCAGATCCTGCAGAATCTGTTGCGCGTTGGCATATCGATCGTCTGGATCGGGAGCGAGGCAGCGGCTGACAATGCGCGCCAGCGCCCGATCGACGTCGCGGCGTTGGAGATGTTGATCGGGTGGTGGGCTGCCGTCGATCGCCTGGCGGTACCTTTCCAACCGCTTGGGCAGCGAGCCGGCTGTGTCGAGTTGTTCGACGATCGTGTCGTTG
Source organism: Rubripirellula sp. (assembly GCA_965222745.1). GTDB lineage: Bacteria > Planctomycetota > Planctomycetia > Pirellulales > Pirellulaceae > CBDCUW01. Next base: position 1,302,253 of record CBDCUW010000005.1, on the reverse strand, counting down.
CGATAGGGTGGTTTGCCAGTCAGCATACGAAACAGAATCGCGCCGGCGGCGTAGACGTCCCATCCGGCATCGGGCGTCGAATTCAAATCGGCTTGCTCCGGTGCCATGTAAAACAGCGTTCCCAGTGCCGGTCGTTGATCGTCCGACATCCGGCTCTGTCCAAAATCGGCCAGCCGTGGTTCGTTATCCTGCCCCAGCAGAATGTTGGCCGGTTTCAGGTCGCAGTGCAGCACCCCTTTGCCGTGGCAGTGATTCAGCCCCATGCAAATTTTGCGGAACATCTCCACCGCTTCGGCAACCGGCAATCTTTCACGTGTTTGCAGCAGATCTTCCAGCGATCCTCCCCCCACCAGTTCCATCACGTAGTAGGGTGGATCGGCATCCCAACCGACCTCCAGCACCTGAACGACGTGCCGATCGGCCGACAGCAGAACCAGGTTTTTGACTTCTCGTGAAAGCAACGACCAATTGACGCCGCCGCGATGAAGGTAGAACTTGACGGCGACACCGCGGCCGGTATTCAGATCGCGACCGACCCAAACTTGGCCAAACGCGCCGGAGCCGATGAACCGCTGCAACCGATATCCGGGCACTTCGGCTGGCGGAGTGGTAGCCCGCATCGACAGTTTTTGACTCGCCGATTCGCCGCCCGCGGTCTGGTATTGTGTGCGATCTTCGCTCACCAATTCATCCTGCCTCGTGATATTCAGCCAGCCATCCAGCTTTCACCATGCGTATTGTAACCGACTTTCCTTGCGTCGCTGCCGCGGCAACGTGGTGCGCGTTTATGGCTGCGGTCGGTACTGCGCCGGCCCAGCCGCCGGCGGCCGACTCAGCAATCTTGGACGGGCGCGACGGACGAGAATTGTTGCTGCGGAACTTTCGCCCCCAAAGTAAGCTGCGCGTCGCCCAACATCCAAAGAAACTCGCGAAGTTTCCCGTCGTCAACGTCCACACTCATTTCCATTTCAAACTTCGCGGAAGCCGGCAGGCTCTTGACGATTTTGTCCAGCTGATGGACCGGAACAACGTTGCCGTCTGCGTTTCCCTGGACGGGCGGCTGGGCAGCCAGCTTGATCGACATATCCGATACCTGTGGCCGCGTTACAAAGATCGGTTCGCGATCTTTGCCAACGTCGATTGGCAGGGTGACGGGGACCGAGACGATCCGGCATCCTGGGCCTGTCACCGCAACGGGTTTGCCCAGCGGACCGCTGAAGAATTGACCGAAGCGGTCGGCCGAGGTGTTTGCGGTTTGAAGGTGTTCAAACGCTTTGGCTTGGGGTATCGCAATCCCGACGGCAGCTTGATCAAGATCGATGATCGTCGTTGGGATCCGATTTGGAAGGCCTGTGGAGATCTGGGGATTCCTGTCATCATTCACACCGCGGATCCGGCGGCTTTTTTTGATCCGGTCGACGAAACCAACGAACGCTGGGAGGAGTTGAGCCGGCATCCGGATTGGAGTTTTCACGGGGATGAATTTCCCTCGCGAATGGAATTGCTGAAGGCGCGCAATCGAGTGATCGAGCGGCATTCCAACACGCAATTCATCGGTGCCCATGTGGCCAATGGTGCTGAAGACTTGAAGTTGGTTTCCCAGTGGCTTGATCGTTATCCCAACTTGTGGATCGAACCGGCGTCGCGGATCGCCGAGTTGGGAAGACAGCCGTTCACGGCCAGAGATTTTCTGATTCGACATGCCGATCGCCTGCTGTTTGGAACCGACGGGCCTTGGCCGGAAAAGCGAGTCAGGCTCTATTGGCGGTTCTTTGAGACACGTGACGAGTCGTTTCCTTACAGCGAAAAGATTCCGCCGCCGCAAGGCATGTGGCAAATCTACGGCGTCGACCTGCCCGACGACGTGCTTCGAAAGCTGTACTACGAAAACGCTGCAAAGTTGATCCCAGGAATCGCCGATCGGTTGCAGTCGTATCGCGCCAACCACCGTGAAGGAAAACATTGACCAGCCCCGTCGCAGCGCAAAACCAAAACCAAAACGCTCCCACGTTTGCCATGCTGTGCTGCGCCCATGGCGCAGAAGCGGTGGTCAAAAAATCGATTGCCGATCAGGGATGGCGGTTGGCATTTTCAAGGCCTGGATTCGTAACGGCCAAGAACGACCAGGCGGCAGGTCCGCCCCGCGGGACGTTCATTCGCACCTCCGCGAAATCGATCGGCCAAACCCGCAACGAGAACTTGTCGTTGCAAATCGCCCAGTTGAAAAGTCAGCTGGAGGGGGCTGTTGCCATCGGCAGCATCGATCAGCTGCATGTTTGGCCGAAGGACCGGGCTCCGATCGGCCGATTTGGTTTTGAACCGGGGATCGACGAGGTCTCTCGCGCGGTCGCCGACGAACTGGTCGGTGCTCTGGCAAGCGATGGGCTGCGCTGTAGCGTCGCCAACCAGATCGCAGGTCCGGGTGAAACGGTGTTGGACGTCGTGTTGGTGGATCCTTCGTACTGGTTTTTTGGCGTTCACCGCGCCGGCGGCGATTGGCCCTCGCGATGGCCCGGCGGCGTGCAGCCGATCAAGCCGACGTATCCGCCGATTTCACGAGCCTATTACAAGGCGGCCGAGGCAATCGCGTGGAGCGGTTTTCGTTTGCGACCGGGTGATTTGTGTGTCGAGATCGGCAGCGCGCCGGGTGGGGCCTGCGGGCGGCTGCTGGAATTGGGCACGCAGGTGATCGGAATCGATCCCGCCGACATGGATCCTCGGATTGCCGGCCACCCGAAGTTTCGACACATTCGAGCACGCGCTGGCGATTTGCCGCGTCGAGAGTATCGGGGAGCGAAATGGTTGCTGGTCGATTCGAATGTCAAACCCGACAAAACACTGGTGACTGTCGGAAACATCGTCACCAATCGCCACAGTGACTTGCAAGGCTTGCTGATCACCCTGAAGGTCGGCGACTACGACGCCGTCGGGCTGATCGATCGCTGGCAGCAAACGATCCAGTCATGGAATCCAAAGCAAATCCAAGTACGGCAGCTGGCCAGAAACAAGTGCGAAGTATGCTTCGCAGTCGAAATGTAGGCCGACTTGTCCCGGGGTCGGCCTGCGGTGATGGCTAACGCTGGTTTTGGCGTGTTGCCAGGACGACGGCCACTACCACGGCAGCCGCAATCAGCAGCGGTACCAGTACGATGCCTGCAATCACGATGAGTTCGGCTGGACCGGGGACGGCAAATGCGATCATGTCACTTTCCTGAAATGGGGTGGTTCATGATAGGCACCAATCGCCGCTGAGTCGGGCGCGCGGCTGATCTCGGTGCGCTCGCCGACCCCGAGGACAAGTCGGCCTACGGCGTGCTTCGCCCGCTTTCGAGTGTGCTTTTGAGCAGCGTTTCCAGTTCGTCGGTGATGTCGGGACGTTTGAAATAAAGGTTGGTGGTTTCGCCCGGATCGGTTTCCAAGTTGTAGAGCTGCCCTGGTGCGTCGGGTGCGGTGTCGGGCAGATGGTATTGCTTGAGCATCCGGTGCGATTCGTAGCGATTGCCCCCCGAACCTTTGTGCGCCAGCAGCTTCCATTTGCCGCGGCGAATCGCCAGATATCTTGATCCTCCAAATCCCTGTTGCAGAATGTAGGGTCGAATTGGTTTGCCGTCGTCTTGTCCCAGAAGTGCCGGCAGCATGCTGAAACTATCTTCAGCAGCATCGTCGGGAAGTTTGGCGGCCGTGATCTGGGCAATCGTCGCCATCACGTCGGTCAACGAAGTGATTTGATGCGACGTTGATCCCGGTTGTACCTTGCCGGGCCAGCGGACGATCAGCGGCACTCGGTGTCCACCTTCCCAATTGTCGCGTTTTACGCCCCGCCATGGCCTCGCCCCATCATGGTCGTGATCATGCCGCATGTGGTAGATCGTTGGTACTTCCGGTCCATTGTCGCTGGAAAAAATGACCAACGTGTTGTCGACGATTTTCAACTCCTGAATCGTTTTCAACAATTCACCGACGACGTAATCCAACTCGAAGATGAAATCGCCGTGCGGACCCGACTCTGTTTTCCCTTGAAAATTTTTGCCGGGAAACGACGGCAGGTGAACCGCCTGAGTGGAATGAAACAGGAAAAAGGGCTGGTCGGGATGATCCTGGGTGTGTTGCTTCAGGAACTGCCGGCTTTTTTCCAGAAAGGTGATATCGACCTCTTCCAAGTCAAAATCGGGGGCTACCATGCCGGGCCGATTGTCGTTGGCATAAGGATGCTTGGGCAGCGGGCCGCGATCGAGCTGCCTGGTGGGCGGCACAGGAATTTTGTCGCCATCGATAAACGCGTAGAGCCAATCGGTGGTGGGGCAGCATGCCGTGCCGAAAAATTGATCGAAGCCGCAATCGATGGGGCCTCCTTCGATTCGGCGTGAATAATCGATTCGCTTGACCGCGTCGAGTCCGCCTTGATGAATTGGCTTTCCCTGCTGATCAAAAAAGGTCATCCCCACATGCCATTTTCCAAAGCAGGCAGTGGCGTAGCCTTGTTGCCGCAACATCGCCGGCAACGTCAATCGATCACGGGCAATCAGCGAAGGACCGCCGGCACCTGTAAAAACAGTGCCTCCCCGCGGTACACGGAAAGCCATTTGCCCGGTCATCAAGCTGTATCGAGTGGGTGTGCAGACCGTGCAGGGACTATGGGCGTCTGTAAAACGCATGCCCTGCGCCGCCAGTCGATCCAAGTGGGGAGTTGGAATATTTGATTTCGGGTTGTAGCAGCCGATGTCTCCGTAACCCAAATCGTCGGCAAGGATCAAAACGATGTTTGGGCGATCGGCCTGCTGGGCAGGAAGCGGCTGCGCAAAAACGAGTTGTGGAATCGTTGCCGCGATCACCAGCAATGTCTGCGTCGCCATGTTGCGACACCAATGACGCAAAGATGATCGACGACTCCCGGCCGGTGTTTTGATAAGCAGTGGGGGCATGTTGAATCGGCCTTTGTAGTGTCAGCACGGTCTGGGCAGGGTTTGGGCGTCCATTCTCTTTCTGCAATCTCCTCTGGTCAATTCCCATAGAATACGGCCACCACGGTAATGAAAGGGATCACGCAAAGGCGCCAAGTCGCAAAGGAGGCTTGAAGGAAGTTCTACACTTTGCGACTTCGCGCCTTTGCGTGAGATACTTATTCGACGAAGAAGAGCCTCGCACAACGACGCAAAGGGGAGAATGATGTTGCAAAAGTCGCGATTTTGAGTGAACTACCTGTTTGTCGGGCGATTGCGATTCATGCAAAGACACGTTAGCGATTGGGGATTACAGGCAGACGCAGCTCGGCTGCGTACTTTCCTCCGTGCAGGATTGTCTGTTGGGCGATGACCAGGGTGGAATCAAAGTTGGGATTGCCGGCGATGTTGTGGTTGCGGTTGTAGTTCGGGAAGTCGCTGCTGGTAATATCCAGACGGATGCGGTGCCCGGGCAGAAACGCGTTGGAAGTTGGACGGAGACGGATCTCGTATCGCACCACTTCACCGGGCCTGATCGGCTGAGGCGGCTTGGTGCGGCCGTTGCGGTACTTTGCGCGGACCAGTCCCATCGCCACGTCGACTGTTTTGCCGTCCGGAGCAACGTCGATCAGCCGGGCGAAGAAGTCGGTGTCTCCAGCGGACGTCTTGGCATGGAAAGCAACGACTGGATTGCCGGTTACTTCGATGCGCTCGTTCAGAGGTTCGGTCTGGAAGACCAGGATATCCTCGCGATCTGCCAACGGTGCCTGGTCGGCGGGGACGGTGAACGCCCCTTTGCCGTACAACGTGGGAACGGGATCGGCGGGATCGTACGTGTAACGATCGCTGCCCGATTCGGCCGGATTGACATTCACCAGTTTTCCATCACCGGCCGGCGTGTTGGCGCCATCTTTGCTGGTGAGCAGCAGGGTCATTGTTTTCGCCCGGGCCGGCGGCCACTGCTGTTCGTCGCGCCAGCGGTTGTCTCCCATCACGAAGATGCGAAATGGTGGAAGTTTTTCGATGCCGTTTTGCTTTCCCTTCATCCAGTAGTCGAACCAGCGCAGCGTTGCCGCGGTGACGTCGTAACGTGCCTGATCACCGAAGTCGATCCCGCCGACTTTGCTGCCGCCGCGGCCGGTATGGCTCCACGGACCGATCACGGTGTGCGATCGAGTTCGGGCGACTTCGGTCTTTGCATGTTGGATCATCGTTCGATGCAGCAGCACGTCACCGTTGCAGTGGTCGTGCCAGCCGATCACGTCGAAATTCGGTACCGCCACGTTTGGTACGCCCTTTTCCAACGCCCACGGATCGTGATGAGGCGTGCGCAGCCAATCCATCATCGCATCGTAATGATGCTCAAACTGTTGGCGAGGAAGTTTGCCAAGCGGGATGAAGTTCAGCCACTTGTCTCGATCGTATTTCCACGCTGGGTCACCATTTCGCTTGCGCACATCGGTGGTCATCATGTTCCACCATTGCAGCCGGCGTCCGGGGCGAATGGAACCAGGACCTTCCAGTTGGGTGTATCGCGCGGGAATGCTGTGAGCCGCCATGCAGACCAGTGCGGGTGGAGCGGCGGCTGCCGTTCGCCATTGCAGGAAACCGTTGTACGATGCACCAAACGTGCCGACTTTGCCGCTGGCACCCGGCAGGTTTTTGGGATCGGCACACCATTGCACGGTGTCGTAGCCGTCTTCGTCGTCGAGCGTTTTTGAGGCGTCCCACCAGCCGCCCCAGACTCCATCCGATCCGTGGCGTCCCCGTGTGTCCTGGCAGACGACGATGTAACCATGGTTGGCAAAGTGTCGTGCCTGGCGATGGAGCCCCTGCCGGCCATAAGCTGTTCTCGCCATCAGCACCGGATATGCTCCCTCCTTTGCCGGCCGAAAGACATCGGCGCGAAGAAGCGTTCCGTCTCGCATCGGTATCTCGACGTTGTTTTCAACCTTGACGTTCGCTTGCGCGGCTTTCTTTGGTGATCGACTTGGTGCCTGAGCGGCATACGGTTGGTCAAAAACCCTTGCAGCCTTTGGAAATGGCGGCAGTGATTCGATGGGGGGCGGCGCGGCGAACTTGTGACGCAATGGAATGGTTTGGGTCGCCGGCGCGTACCAACCCACGGGATTGTTCTGGTAAGACGCCTCGTGCAAATAGACTTTGGCGGTGACGCGATCGCTGCGGTCGGTGAACGAGAGCAATCGGCTGAGCGGCTGCGAGCCGGCGTGGTGCTTGGTCAAGGCGGCGACTTGCAGAAACGTCACGCCCCAACGCCGTTCGGTGATCGTCTTTCCGCCCCACCGGTCATCGGGGCCGTGGACGTGCGTATGTCCTCCGATCCACAAATCGATTGCCCCGCGCCCATGTTGCCGATGAAAGGCGTCAAGAAAATCCTCGAAGACATGAGCGTCCTTGGTATATCGAAAATCATCGGGATCGTCGTTTTCGATGAGGTAGTAAAGGTACGACGACCCCTCGGCTCCGCCCGACTTGCCGTGGTAGCGCGGATGCCCTTCGCCGTGGCCGGAACCAGTGGTTGTGTCGCGCAGGACGTGATGGTGCATGGTGATGATGATCTTGTCCTGATTGTCCAGTACTTGGCGTTTCCACCAGTTGAACGTTTCACGTGTGACGGCTCCCGCCGGGCAACCTCCTCTGTTTCCTTCGCTACTGTGACCGCGGCCGACCGGGGTTGGCGCGTCGTTTCGATCAGCCAGCATCAGCAGCAGGATGTTGCCCGCCTGAAACCGATATCGCTGCCACGTTCCTTCGACGGGAAACGGTCGGCGCTGCGAATCAACACCCGACCATTCCGTGTTCTCGCCGAGCGGGTCGGCCCATTTGCGGAACCATGACCCAGGTCCATGGTCGTAGTAAGGTGCATCGTGATTGCCGGGCACGTTGTAGACCTGTTCTCGCCGATGTTTGGTCATCGCGCGATATTGACGCTGCAACTCTTGCCCGTCGCGGTCTCCCGGTGGCGTCTGATGAGCCGACAGATCGCCGGCGTCGACCATGATGTCCCAATCAAACGCCGGTGCGTTCTTTTCCAGCCCTTCCGATTGGCGGATTGCTTTTGCCAGGCTCTCGCGACCTCGCTTGATGTCTGCCGGAACGTGCGAACAGCTTGTCGCCCAGATGTGAAATGAACGAGCCTCCGGTTCGTCCGCACCCGTTGGCTGAATCACCAACGCAAGGAGCGTGGCCAAAGTGATTGCCGTTGCTTTCACGATTGTTCTTCTCATCGCCATTTTGATCTTCCTGTTGTGTCGTTTGGCTGGCTACGTCAGCGGTACAAATCGACGGAAACCTGACGGGGTGTGGTATCAGCGATACCAGTGGATATGGTTTTCTTCCAGCGGAACCTGCACCTCGGGATGATGCGGTATGATTCGCGGCGTGAAATCGTCGCTGGGGCGGTCGGCAAGGACCGACGCCATGTAAACATAGCCGTTGACCGCGCCGTGAATTGGCCCGTCCATTTGCATCGCGATCGGGCAGGCCGAGCAATGGCCGGCTGGTTCGGCATAGAGTTCGACTTGGACCGAGGCGTTGGGAACGTCCCCCAGGTAGACTTGGACCTCGAAGCGAAAGTGGCCGTCGGCCTCTTCGACGCGCAACTCACCAAACCTGATTTCCTGCCAGCCGTCAGCGATCCGATGCCGCCAGATTTCGATCTGCTTGGCAAGTTTTGCTCCGTCCGCCGAGCGTTTCGAGAACGCTTGCGCGGCGGGCAAGTAAGCTTGCAGTACGTAGTCTCGGACCATCCGATCGCTACTGAACCGAGCGGCCAAGGTGGTCATGCTGGCTCGAATACGATCGATCCACGCTCGAGGCACACCCTGATGATCGCGATCGTAGAACTCCGGCACGATGCGTTGTTCCAACGTTTCATACAACTCCGCGGCATCGCAGCCGTCATGATCGAAGCTATGTTCGCCGTCGTTGCCCAAAGCCCAGCCGACTTCCGGTGTGTAGGCCTCGTCCCACCAGCCGTCGAGCGTGGAAAAATGGAGACCGCCGTTGACCAGCATTTTCATACCGCTGGTGCCGCATGCTTCGGCGGGGCGTCGTGGATTGTTCAGCCAAACGTCGATGCCACCGGCCAGATGTTGGGCCAGCACCATGTCGTAGTCTTCCAAGAACACCACCCGGTCCCGCAGATCGTCACGCTGTGAAAACTGGGCCATCGCGCGAACCATTCGCTTCCCGTCGTCATCGTTTGGGTGCGCTTTCCCAGCTACAATGAACTGCACCGGCCGCTGCGAATTGGTCAGGATCCTCGCAAAACGTTCCGCATCGTGAAGCACCAGGTTGGGGCGTTTGTAACCGGTGAATCGCCGCGCAAAACCCAGCGTCAGCACGTTGGGATCGAGCGCATGGCGAGCGCGATCGACCAACTGGTCTGCCGCCCCCGATTCACGCGTCTGCCGCGTCAGCCGCCGGCGCACATAGTCGACCAGCAGCTTTCGCGACGCGGCGCGGAAATCCCAGATCTGTTCGTCCTTCACCTGTTTGACTGCCTCGACCGCCTCGTCCATTTTGGTCACCCAGTAACCCTTCCCTGGATAAGCCTGCGACCAAAGCTCGTTGGCAGGTGCGGAATCCCACGTCGGGATGTGAACGCCGTTGGTGACGTGTCCAACCGGTACTTCGACCTCCGGCCAGCTTGGAAAGAGAACACTGAATAGCTGCCTGCTGACGCGTCCATGAAGCCGGGCGACGCCGTTGATGTGACAGGCACCGCGCATCGCCAGGTAAGCCATGTTGAAGGGTTCGTTCAGGTCATGGGGATCGCGGCGGCCGAGCGAAAAAAAGTCGCCCATCGTGATTCCCATCTCTTCGACAAACGGCTGAATGTACTTGGCCAACATTGCCGGATCGAACTGATCAAACGCCGCCTCGACCGGCGTGTGAGTGGTGAAGACGTTGCCGGCGCGGGTGGCGTGGAAAGCGGTTGGAAAGTCAACGCCATGGCGAACTGCAAAACTGCGCGCCCTGGCCAACACCGCAAACGCGGCATGGCCCTCGTTCAGATGGCAAACTTGAACGTTGATCCCCAGCTTTTCAAGCAGTCGCCATCCGCCTACGCCGAGCACGATTTCCTGCAACAGCCGACTATCCTTTCCGGCGGCGTACAGGTTTGCCGTGATGCCGCGATCCCAAGGACTGTTCAGCGGATGGTTGCTGTCCAGCAGGTAAAGTTTGACTTTGCCGACTTGCACCTGCCAAACACGCAGAAACAGTGTCCTGCCCGGTAGGTCCAATCGCACGCGGGGCCAACGGCCGTCTACATCGACAAGCGGTGTCACCGGCAGGCTGCCCGGATCATTGAACGGCAGAGCTTCCAACTGCCAGCCGTCATCCGCCAGTACCTGTCGAAAGTATCCCTGTTGATAAAGCAGTCCGATTCCGACGATCGGTACATTCAAATCGCTGGCGCTCTTCAAGTGATCGCCTGCCAGGATCCCCAAGCCGCCGGAGTAGATCGGCAGCGCTTCGCTCAACCCAAACTCCATGCTGAAATAGGCGACTCCCTTCAACTGCGAGTCGCGATGGTTTTCGCCGAACCAACCGGGACTTTCCAAGTATCGTTTGCGCCGCTGCAACCACTGGCTCCACTGCGCCTTCAGCGACTGGTCCTTGGCCGCCTGCTCCAGTCTGTCTTGATGCGCGTTCTGCAGAATCATGTATGGATTCGAGCTGCGCTCCCACGCTTCCGGATCCAGAGACTGCCAAATCCGCGACGCCAACCGGCTGCCGGTCACTCGCATGTCGAGCGACAATTCGGCGAGCGGTTCAAGTTCTTCGGGAAGTGGGCGGCGCAGATGATTCGCGCACATGCTGGTTCCTTTCGGCAGGGGAAAAGTCAGACGCCCGAAAGGCACCTCCATGACCACAGGTCGCCAGGCTGGAGAAGGCCCAACTTACCACGCCGCAGCATGCCCGTGGTGAAAGATCGTCGGCCCGTTCTCCGAACTGGCACGAAGCGATTTTGGAGAAATCGCCGACGGCATGCGAAGCGATTTCGGAGAAATCGCCGACCGGTTTCTCACACGGCTTCCGAAGGGGGCGAGGCGTCTTGGGGTTCTTCGGGGCCGTCGGTATCGGCTTGGCTTTGCCGAGCTTCGTATTCTTCCACCAACAAGGACGGACAGACCTCCGCTTGTTGGCATTGTTTGCAGACCACGTGAACCAAGTCGCTGCTGGAGAACTTCAGCTCATTTTCGTCGCATAGTTGAAACAATTTTCGCAAATGCATGCATGTCATGGTTTCACCCGTCCGGCTTGAAGGAGTCGATCTCCATTGTAGGGTTTTGGCAAACCAATGGCGCCCAACAAACCATCGATCAGACCGAATGCCTTTTGTTCTTGCTCGTACTCGTACTCGTACTCGCTGCATTTTGTGGCGAGTACGAGTACGAGCAAGAACGGGCCGAAATCCCCAGGAGAACTCAAAAGAAACCGGCGAAAAGTCACCGCAGTCCAAAACGAGCCGCCTTTTGGGCTGCTCAATCTTTCGGGATTTCGTTCAGTGTGTAGTACGCCTTGTGATGCACCAGGCGATCACCGGTTGCCGAACGGACTTCGGCGAAATCGAAATCGTGAATGTGGCCTTGCATCAGACCGTTGATTTTCAATTCCACTTGTCGCCCGTCGTCAGAAACCACTGCGCCGGTGACTTGCGGCGTCGTGTGGTCTACTTCTGGGCTGCCGTAACCTTGTTGATAAATGTGGGTGTACGTCGTCAATGAATAGGACTCGGCCTGCGCCGCCGTTTGGCGATCGACCGGCTTGGTAAAGGTGACCAGAAAACCGTTTGGCCGGGCGTTGATTTCCTTCACTTCAAAAGGAACGATACCGGTCCAATCCAACCGTTGAATCGCGAATTCCCTGGGCCCACGCACCGGCCAACCGCGATTGGTGCCTCCGACCACCAAGTTTCCCTGCGGAGTGAACTGAACCGCCAGCAATCCGGTCGCCAGGCCTTCGCGAAACGGATAACAAGCCCCTTGCCAGACGCCGCCAACCTGCTCGGTGGTGGCTCTCATCACCACGCTCAGGCTGAAATCACCCACAAAAATCTGGTTCTCGAACGGCCCAAACTTCCCGCCCGTCCGGTCGACCATGAATCCTGAAATCGATCGGCCCATCTTGATGTAAGGAAACACCACCGCGTAAGGCACGAGCTCTTTGACGCGAGCACGTTCGGTCAGCAATCGCGAACGCGTGTTGGGTTCGACCGGTTTTGGGCCCATGTTCGGAGCAAGATCGTACCAATTGAAACTGACCGGATGGCCCATGAAGCCACCCGGTTGCAGCACTTTCAAGCTGCACGAACCGTTCCAGGGTCCTTGGCTTTCGGCATAGAACATCACACCGTGTTCGTTGGGACCGATTCCGCAAGGGCTGCGAATGCCGCTGCAAACGGGAATCGTTTTTCCGTCCGGCGTGACCTTCAAGCACCAACCGCGAAAGGGAGCATCCGAGTGGTACGACTTGGAAAGACAAAGTGCGACCCAGATGTTTCCTTCCCGATCCAGCTTCGATCCGAAAGCGAATTCGTGATAGTGCTTGAAGCCCCAAACGTCGCTGAGGGTCTCAAATCGGTCGGCACGATCGTCTCTGTCGGTGTCGGTGATTCGAGTGACTTCGGTTTGCTGGGTCACGTAGAACGCACCGTCCCGGTAGGACATGCCCAACACTTCATCCAAACCGCTGGCGTAGCGATGGAATTTTGGTAACGGATTTTCATCCATCGCGCCGCTGACCAGAAAGATATCGCCGCGCCGCGTGCCGATCGCCAATCGGCCATCGGGCAGCGTTTCAAAACTCCCCGCTTCGATCGACAGTTGCTTGGGAACCGGTATTTCCACGATTCTGTAGTACTTCGACTCTTCCTCGGCAGTATCCCAGTACTCGCCAAGCGTTTGCGCGTGAACTGGTCGAAAATTCGAAGGAAGTGCAGCGATCGCCGATGCGGCAAGCAGTAGCGTTGCAGCGCGAAAATTCATGAGCGATTTCCTACCACGAGTACTCGATGGTCAGTTTTGTTTTGCCCGCGGAAAGTTGGAGCGGAACCACCAGGCAAGCTCCCTTGTCCATGCGGATGACTTGGCCGGTGTGCGATGGGCCAATCCGAATGACCAGCCGTTGGTCGATCCGAAAGTGGTCGCCTGACGCCGCGATCGATTGGCCGTCGGCAACGCGAAAGAAAAGATCTTCGCGCGGGCCGGGCGAAGTGAAGGTGACGGTTCGTTTCAAGGTAGATCGGCCGGTGGAATCTGGTTGTGATTCTGCCCGATCATCACCGGCACCGACCGAATAGTCTTCCACTTCCACGTCGCCCAATCGGTAGGTGAAGGTTGGCCGCCTCAGCGAGTCCAAATAGTAGCCGGTGAATTGATGGTCGGGTGGTCGTCGGTCTTCATCCTGGGTGTACAGCCACGGCTTGCGATCCAGATCGGGGCCGCGGACCATTCGAATCAAATCGGCTCCCAACGGACGAACGTTGCCCGATCCCTGGCCGCTCCACACACCGCCCGGATCGGCGAACTTTCCTTTCCAGATCATCGCCAGCCGCAGCTGTTGGGCGTCAAACGCCAAGTTCACTCCGCTTGGATATCCGACACCGATGCCCCGTTTTCCGATCCCCTGGTAACGGCGCCGCAGCATCACGGCTTCTTCGGTGGCTACCAATTCGATCGGTTTGAAGATCAGTCCGCGAGGTGTTCTAGCTTGCCGGCCGTCGGCCAACCATTGCCAGATCGCTTCGAGCTGTTGATTCGGATCACCAGCCAGGATTTCCTTGCGAATCGCTTTGCCGCCCGGCCAAAACGACGGCATCACCGTGCCGGGACTGAGCGATTGTGGCGAAAGCATGTAGCGATAAAACCATTCCTTGTGCAACCGGTCGGCCATTTCGGTCAGGTCGACTGCCGGCATCGTCTGGGCAGGTTTTTGTTGGAACGTGTGACAGGCCACGCAATTCAATCCTCCGCGTCCGACCAATTCGGTGCCGATCTTCTTGGCCTCTTTGTGATCGGGAAGATTGCCGAAAGTGACATGGCCGGGAGACTGGTCGGCGCGACCCAACAAATCCACCAAATGTTCCATCTGCGTGTCGCCGTACTGTGGCATACGAGTTTTCATGTAGGGGCGAATCGACCGGCCGGCGACCAATACCGACCGCAACCACTTTGGTTTCAGTTTCGCTCCGACTCCCGTCAGTGACGGCGGCATTCTTCCTTGCGGACCAAGATTCTGGTTGCTGGTGTGGAAGTGATCGTTGCGCTGCTCGGAAACGCCGCCAATTCCGTCGCGGCTGTGACAGCGGTAGCATCGTAACGTATGCATCGTCAACTCGATCTGTTCGGTTTCCGTTAACCGATCCTTTTGCCGGTCGAGTGCCAGGCGGAGCGTATCCCGCTGCTTCGCATCCAACTGGTAATCCGGCCAGGTACCTTGACTGTCCGATAGACATCCGCGATCGATTGTGAGCTCTTCCAGTGGCGTGTACTTGTGAGGCTGGATGCCTTCCTGTCGATGGCAATCGGCGCAACCGAACTGGCGAAACTTTTGTTTTCCGACCGACGCCAGCGACGCGGAAACCGCTTCTTGATTTTCTTTCGGTTCCGGTGTTCGCTGCAGCAAGTAGCTGGCGATGTCGACCGCTTCCCAATGAGAAAGTGTCATGTTGGGCATTCGTCCCGATGGACGCGACGAATGCGGATCTTTCAAAAAAGAGACCAGTCCCTGGAGGCTGTACTTCTCTTCCACCCTTCCCAAGGCAACAGAATCGTCGATTGGTCTTTCGGCTCCCCGCTCGTCTCGTGGAGAGTGACAGGCGACGCAACCGACGGAATGAAAAAGGGTTTGTCCTCGGCTGGCTGCTTCGCCATCGATCGCCTGCCGATCGAAGTGGGAACCGGCTAGAGAAAGCAAGTAGTGTGTGATTGCTTTGGCCGCTACTTGCTTTTCGCTCGGCTGCATCGATCCCATCACATCGGGCATGGTCGTTCCTGGTTTTACGCGATGCGGCTGGGCGATAAACCGGGCGACGTATTGCGGATCGATTCTGCCCAAAGAGGAAGCCAGGTCGGGTGCCGACTTACTGGGCATCATGCCACCGATGTTGCCGTGGTGGCAACTGGTGCACAACAGTTCGTCCAACAACGCCAGGCCACGAATTCGATCCTGCACTGTTCCGCTCGCCACGGGATGAACAGTGTCGGCATCGGTCGACGTCGCAGCGATATCCATCAAATACTTGACCAGATCCAGAAACTGTTGTCGGTCGTCCATCTGGTCGGCCAAGCCGTCGGGCATCGACGACTTGGGATTGCGTTTGGTTACCTCGATAGCCTGCTTGGGCAGTTTCAGCAGGCGACTGGCGGGTGACGTGTCGCGCAAGGTCAGCGACTGGTCATCCTCCGTGATCACTCGTCCGGTAAAGACTTGGCCGCCGACAGTCAGCACGTTGACCGTTTCGAATTCCTGCTTGATGACCTTCGACGGTTGCAAAACCGATTCCACAAAGAACTCGTCTTTCACCTCTTTGCCGATCCGCGTCAGGTCTGGGCCCAGCAAGTCGGTAGCACCTCGAGCGTGGCATTGGGTGCAGTTGAGTTTTTTCTGTGAATAGATGATCGCACCGCGTACTGCGTCGCCTTTTTCTCTGGCCGCTTGCGCCAGCCGCGTCGCTCCCTCGTCGATCAGCTTTTGCGATAAAGATTGCGCTTCGGCAAACCGGTTGTCCCCGATCCACAGACATGCGATCAGCAAGAATCCGAAAATTTGTTTCAACGGTCCACCGTTTTCATGTAGGCAGTGTATTGGCACCGGGCAATTTTTGCGCCGCTGCCACCGAACTGAAATCCGGCGGCGCGTGTCGTCTCTTTTGAGCGTTTTTTTCAGTGAACATTCGGCTCACTGACGCGATAGAACCAACACAGGGCCCTACCGACGACCCACGATTCTACTCACTGCGCATCGGCGGATGCGAAACGGAATGCACCAAACTCTTCGCAACACGATTTGGCTCACTTTGGTCACCGGCGGCGTGGCAGGGGTGTTGTTGACTCTGATTTTTTCAACCGACGCGATGGCGGTGTTGGTGGCCGGCGGCGTTGCGCTGCTGTTGGTCGCTTGGGGAATTGGGTCTGCCTGGTTATTTGGCCTGAAAAGACTGGTCATCAAGCACATGAAGCGGCCCATCGACGACGTGACCTTCGTTTGCAAGGACGTCGGTTCCAGCCGCGTTGTCGATTACGTGAACACCCTGGAATACCTTTGCCAAGAACAATCGGGTGAGCGCCTGGGTGCCAATGTCAACTCGCTGCTTTCCAACCTGAAACTCACCAACATTGCGGTTGAAAAAGTGGATTGGAACACCATCGAAGGGGTCGATGGAAATCTGATCAGTGTTCCCACCAATGGCGTCTATTTTTTTCATCGTGATGGTGAGCCGTTTGTCGCCAGGCTGTTGTTCAACGGTCGCATCGACATGTTTGGGCAAGAGGATGCGTGGTCGACCGGCAGCGGATTCGCTTCACTGGAGGTCTGTGCCACTTCGTTAGAACAAGCCAACGTGATCATCCGCTGGTTGTCGAGCCAAACGAGTGCGCAATCGATTTATCGAGGCCAGATGTTGCGGATCGCCTCGCCCCAAGACGGTACCTCCGGGCAAACCATTCGCATGACGGCTCCGCCCAAGGCACCGCGCGAATCGATCGTGCTTCCCGATTCTCTGGTCGATCTGTTGCAGCGGCTGGTTCGCAGCAGGCAAAAACATCGTCGGCAATTGGAACGTTTTGGCCACAAGGCAGGGCTTGGTCTGCTGCTGCACGGACCGCCGGGGACGGGCAAAACGTTGATCACCAAATACTTGATCGGATGCTGCCCCGAACATACCGTGATTGTGCCCAGCGATATGTCGGTAGAGACATTGCGCGAATCGTTTCGAATGGCGAAGTACTTGCAGCCGTCGATCCTGGTGATCGAAGATGTCGATCTGTTGGCGCCGCGGCGCGAATCGAATTTGCATGTCGATCGCTTGCAAGAGTTGATGAACGAGTTGGATGGTTTGGGTGGCGGTAGCGATACGATCGTCATCCTGTCGACCAATCGGCCCGAAGTGTTGGAACCGGCACTCGCCTCTCGTCCCGGTCGTATTTCGCAAACGGTGGAGTTCCCACTACCCGACCAACCGCTACGGCAGCAGTTGCTGAAACTGTTTCTGGGTGATGCCAGTTCGGGGGGAGCGCTGATCGCCGAATGGGCGAAGCGGACCGAAAAAGCCAGCCCGGCATTTCTGGAAGAGTTGTGCAAACGCGCGATCCTACTGGCCGCCGAACGACAAATGTCCGGCAGCGGTTCGGAAAACTCATCCGACACGTTGGACGTGCAGTTTGACGATGTCGACGCCGCGATCCACGAACTGGTGGTGATGGGAGGAGACCTGACCACGAAAGTGCTCGGTTTCGCGAAAATGTAACCCGACTATCGGCCAGTTCTCCGCTCCTGGCTGCGCGAAGCGACTTCGGAGAAGTCGCCGACTGTCGGCCAGTTCTCCGAACTGGCTTCGGTGCGCGAAGCGACTTCGGAGAAGTCGCCGGCGGGTTATTCCTCCACCAGCTCCTTGAATTCCTCTTCGCTGAGCACTTTCACGCCCAATTCTTGCGCCTTGGCGAGCTTGCTTCCTGCTTTTTCGCCGGCCACGACAAAATCGGTTTTCTTGCTGACGCTGCCGGAGGCGCGTCCGCCCATCTTTTCGATCAGCGTCTTGATTTCGTCTCGCTTGAAATGCTGGAGCGTTCCGGTCACGACAATCGTCTTGCCGGCCAGCAGGTCGCCCGACGGGTCATCTTCACTTGGCTGATCAAACAGTTCCACGCCGGCTTCCGCCAGTTCGTCCATCGTCTGCTTGCCGTAATCGCTCTGGCAGAACTCGTAGACGCTGGCGGCGATGGCGTCACCGATCTCGTGAATCGCGGCAAGATCCTCCACCGTTGCCGCTCGTAGTTTTTCGATCGTCGGATAAACGCGGGTGATCACCTGGGCGACGCGGGGGCCGACGTGGCGAATCGAGATCGACGACAACACGCGTGCCAAACCTCGCGTGCGGCTTTTTTCGATTCCTTCCACCAGGTTCTTTGCGTTGCGACGACCGACTTGCACGTCGATCATTTGGCCGTCTTTTCCTTTCCGCTTCTTCAGCCAATTCAACTCGGCGACTTGATCGACCGTCAGCCGATAAAGATCGGCGTAGCTGTGAACCAGCTTGTGGCCCAGCAGCAGATCGACCACTTCGTCGCCCAGGCCATCGATATCCATGCCGGGGCGGCTGCCGAAATAGATCAGCCTTTGCCGCAGTTGGGCCGGGCAGGCTGGGCTGGGGCAACGAATGTAGACGCCCCCCTCGTCTCGCACCAACGGCGTTTGGCACTGCGGGCAAACGGTCGGAAACTCCCACTTCGGCAGTTCGCTTTGTCGCTGGTGCTTTTCGACGCGGACCACTTTGGGAATGATTTTTCCCGCCTTTTCGACCACCACCACGTCGCCGACGCGAACATCCAGCCGGTCGATTTCATCGGCGTTATGAAGCGACGCACGAGAAACGGTGGTGTCGGCGATGTCGACCGGTTTCAGGTTGGCTACCGGCGTGATCGCGCCGGTCTTGCCGACTTGAACCGTGATCGATTCCAGCGTCGTGATGGCCTCGTATCGTTCAAACTTGTAGGCGATCAACCAGCGCGGACTCTTACTGCGCACTCCCAATCGCTCTCGCTGCGAAAAATCGTTGACCTTGAAAACGATTCCATCGACCTCGAAAGGCAAATCGGGCATTTCGGCCTCGATTTCGGCCACGGCCTGTAGCGCAGCGGCGGAGCCCTTGAGCAATTTCACGTCGGGCGTGGGGGGAATGCCAAGCCTGCCCACCTCGGCCAAAAAATCGATGTGGTTGGTCGCCTTCAAGCCACTTGTCTCACCGACTCCGTGGCAAAAAAAGCGAAGATTCCGCTGGGCGGCCGTCGACGGGTCCAACAGGCGGATCGTCCCGGCGGTGACGTTACGAGTGTTTTTGTAGGGTTCGGCGCCCGCTTCGGCTTGTTTCAAGTTCAGATCGGCCAGGTCGGCATTGGTCATGTACACCTCGCCGCGCAGCTCCAGCACGTCGGGCGGATCGTCGCCGACGGTGCGCAGCGGCAGATCTTTCACGGTACGGATATTGTGCGTGATATCGTCGCCAACGGTGCCGTTACCGCGAGTCAGAGCCTGCACCATCGCCCCCGCTTCGTAGCGGACCGAGGCGGCGACGCCGTCGATCTTGTATTCCATCACCCATTCAATCGGTTCATCCTCCAGCAAGCCCTCGGTGCGTTGAAAATAGGCTTGCAGCTCTTCGCGGCTGTAGGTGTTGTCGATCGACAACATCGGAACGCTGTGGGGAACCTGCACCAAATGATCGACCGGCGCATCACCGACTCGTTGCGTTGGCGAATCGGGCGATTGCAGCTGCGGATTCTCCTCCTCCAGCCGCTTCAGTTCTTCCAGCAGGCGGTCATATTCCAAGTCGGTGACAGCCGGCCTGGCTTCCACGTAGTAAAGGTGGTCCAGACGACGAATCTCAGCACGCAATTCTTCGACGCGAGCGGCAATGGTGGACATGACAACGACGCTGGGGAGCTTGGAAAAGAAAAGGGCAGAAGCAATGGGAAGGGTGCCAAAGCAATATCGTTGCGGCTGCAGGTTTCACTGGCAACCTGATGGTGGGATGTCTGTCGGCTAGTTCTCCGCTCCTGGCTATGCGATGCGACTTCGGAGAAGTTGCCGACAGCATGCGCACCCAGCCAGCGATGGGTACACGATCAGCCAATGTGAATATTTTGGAAAATACTTTGAGTTTTCTCCTAACGCTTTCGGCCAAGTAACGCTATAACCCTTGCTTCCGTTTTTCTCGACCGTAGAAACCGCAAACGGAATAGGGGCGAATATCAGACCGGTCGAATTGTGGGGCAAATATCTTTTCGAAGGCGAGACCCGTGGAACCATGGGTCTTGAAACGCTGCATCATTCGAGTCCGGTTTCCAGTGAGATGATTGGAAACAGTTCGTTCCACCCGTTGGTGGTTGACGTGGTTGGCTCTTGATCACCTTACAAACAAGGGGCACTAATGATGGGGTTTTTCGATAGCGCGCGTCGTAGAGGGGGTGGACTTCGCAGAGAAACGAAGAAGTCCAAGCGTCAACGAAAACGCAGCATCCGGATGGAAACCTTGGAGCGGCGTAATCTCTTGGCGTCGATCACCACGCTTGCGCAACTGCAATCGATGAGTTTATCGGGCAGTCACACGCTGAACGCCGACATCGACGCGTCGGGATCGTTTTTCACGCCAGTCGGTACGTCCGCCAGCCCGTTCACGGGCAGTCTGGACGGCAACGGCTACAAGATCACGGGATTGAAGATCAGCAGTTCGGCCCAGTACGTCGGCCTGTTCGGGTACGCCAGCGGCGCCTCGGTGACCGACGTGGTGTTGGAAGACGTCAACATCGACTCCAACTACAGCGGCAGCGACAATGCCTACGTCGGCGGGATCGCCGGGTACGCCTACAACACCGACATCACCGACAGCGAGGTGACCGGTGACATCGACGTCCTTTCTTATGGTGGGATGTACCTGGGAGGAATGGTCGGCTACGGCTACAGCACAGCCGACGACCACATCCAGGACTCCCGAACCGACGTGGACCTTTTCGGGCACACCGATTCGGATTACTACGGCGGCGGTGGCTATGGCGGCTATGTCGGCGGCTTCATCGGCTACGCCAACGACATGGACATCGACGGCAGTTCAGCCAGCGGCGATGTGATGGCCTACGGCGGCGGCAATACCGCCAAGTACGCCGGTGGGCTGATCGGCTACAACTATTTGTATGTCAGCAGCGGCACCAAGAGTTCGGACATCACCGAATCGTTTGCCGAGGGGGATGTGGATGCGCATTATCCGCAGTTCTACGGCGGCGGCTACGGGGGTGCCTACGCGGGTGGACTGATTGGTTACAACTACACATACAGCGCTTCCAGCGGCAACGCGTCGATGAACATGGAACGCAGTTATTCCGACAGCACGGTTGCCGCCAACGACGGTTCGGCCTACGGCGGTGGTTACGCCGGTGCCTATGCCGGTGGACTGATTGGATACAACTATCTGAGGCGTTCGGGGACGGTCGCCGACGTCGATTTGTCGAACGACTACGCCACTGGTGATACAACGGCCACCAGCTACGGCAGCGCCTATGCCGGTGGTTTGATCGGCTACACGTACAGTTACGCCGCCACCACCGATCTGCTTCGCAACTACGCCACCGGAACTCCCACGACCGTCAACGCCAGCACGTCATACAACGGCGGAGTGATCGGTTTCAGCTCGGGCAGCAGCAGTACGTTTTCAGATGTGTTCTGGGATACCCAAACCTCCGGAACGTCTGACGGCGTGGACAACATCGATCCCGATCCCTCCGGTGTGACCGGAAAGACGACCAACGAGATGCATCGGCAGTCGACGTTCACCAACTGGGATTTCGCCAACGACTGGATCATGGCTGGCTATCCCCACTTGCGGATGGAACATGACCATCTTCGCGACAGTGGTGGCAGCAAAGTGATCACCAACGTGGCGCAGCTGCAGATGATGTCGCTCGATTTGACCGAAGACTACATTTTGGGCAATGACATCGACGCCTCGGCGACCGACGGATGGAATTACAACGGCACCGATTTCGACGGATTCCTGCCGATCGGCCGTGATACCAGCAACGCGTTCGATCGACTGAACAACGCGTTTGAAGGAGTCGATTTTGACGGCACGGCGTTTACCGGGTCGTTGGACGGCGATGGTTTTTCGATCGACGATCTGTTTATCGATCGCGATGACGAAGATTTCATCGGCCTGTTCGGTAAGATCGACGACCCCGGCTTGACGACGGCGAACCGTCAAACCCGTGACGCCGCGATTCTTGATTTGACGCTGAATGATCCGAAGATCACCGGACGCCGGTTCATCGGCGGATTGGCTGGTCTGAGTGACGCGAAGATCGAAAATGTTTCGGTCACGGCGACCTCGGCGACCGAGGGGACGACGTCATCGTTCATCACCGCGGGCGGATCGCTGCCCGATGTGAACAATGTGCAGCGGGACGTTGGATTCGCCGTCGGAGGTTTGGTCGGTAAGGCTGGAACCGACGACACAACGGTTTCGGTGATCGATACCAGCACGACCGAAATCCTGGTGCAACACGATGGCTCGACCCATCTGTTGAACGTGGGCGGATTGGCCGGGCAGGTCAATGATGATGGCTTCGTGATCAATTCCCGCGCCGATGGTGACGTGATCGCGCAGGTGCCTGCGACGGTGGTTTCGCATACGTTCCGCGAAGTGAACGACACGACCGGGTTGTTGCAGAACAAGACGTTTGAGCTAGACAATCACGTCGGCGGATTGGTAGGCGAACAGGATGGTGATGTCACCGGTACGGTGGTCAACAGCGTGCAGCAGTACTCCATCGCTACCGGGAAAGTGACCGGTTTCAAACAAACCGGTGGGTTGATCGGAGCTTTGGACGGCACGCTTTCGTTCGGCAAAGCGGAGAATCCGGACGCCCAGACGGACAATCCCATTCTTGGCGAGGACCAGATTGGCGGATTGATCGGTCGGATTGACAATGATCCGGGAGCAACGGCGACGGATAGTTTCGCGCAGCGAACTGTCGGTAGCACTGGCAATCCAGTCGACGACAAAGCGGGTGGATTTGTTGGCAAAAACGCTGGCGGCACGGTTTCGAATTCTCTGGCGATCGCGACCGTCCACGGTTTGCACCATGTCGGCGGATTCGTTGGTGAAAACGAAGGAGGCACGATCACCGATTCGCACGCTACTGTCGATTTGCAAGTGACCAACGGAGGGGGCGACGAGGAAGCGGGTGGCTTTGCCGGCCAGAACGGCGACGGTGGCGTGATCCGCAGGTCGTATGCGACCGGGTCGATCACCATCGTTGGCGTCGGGACGGCCTCACGAGTGGGCGGATTCATTGGTGACAACAACCACACCGGGACGACCGTCACCGATTCGTTCAGCGACGTCGGCGGTGCCGGTGTGACTGCTGGAAATGGATTCTTTGGGCGGCAGAATTCGGTTACCGCGCCCATCAATGTTCATTCAACCACCAGTGATGGAACTGCGGCGACCACCACGTTGGTAGCACTGCAAACGGTGATCGGCGGAGCCCACACCCATGGGGTCTTCAATCGCGCCGGGAACACTTGGGACTTCGTGAACGATTGGAACGTTAATGTTGGTGCTTTGCCGACGTTGAGGTAAGAATCGCGAGAAAATGATGATCGGCCGAAGCTTGACCCCAAAACGTCAAGTTTCGGCCTTGTTTCCATCGTACTCGTACTCAGCGGAGCGGTACTCGTACTCGGCTGGCTGTTTCATGATTTTCGAGCACGAGCACGAGCACGAGCACGAGCACGAGCACGAGCACGAGCACGAGTAGGAGTAGGAGTAGGAGTAGGAGTAGGAGTAGGAGTAGGAGTAGGGACGCAAATATGATTGCGAAACTGCTTCTTTTTTAGCCGGGCACTTGTCTTGGCTTACGAACGCACATTTTTACACTTCGAATCATCCGGATGGGGGCATTGCAATGGCACGAATCATGGTCGCCTTGGAGCTGGGGGGCGGTTTGGGACACATGGTACCGTTGGTGCCGATCGTGCGCTGGTTGAGCCAGCGTGGACATGACGTGACCGTCGCTGCCAATGATGTTGCGCAAGCCAGCAGCTACCTCGATGGATTCGACGTGGTTTGCCTGCAATCGCCGGTGAGGCCGGTGAGATCAAGAGATCGTGTTGAAGAACTGCGCAGCTTTGCCCATGTTTTGGAGAGCTGCGGATTTGCCGACGCCCACGGGTTGTTTGCCCGGGCGGAGGCATGGCGGAATTTGTTGCGGCTGGTCGAGCCCGATTTGGTGCTGATCGATCATGCTCCCACCGCTTTGCTGGCATCGCGGGCTGTCGCGACATCGCGAGTGAACATGGGGATCGGGTTTTGTTGCCCTCCCGATGTTTCTCCGTTTCCCGACTTCCGCCCTTGGCTGCCGGATGTTTCGGAGACGCTGCGACGGGACGAGCAACGGTTGTTAGAAAACGTCAACGGTGTGCTTGAAGCGTGGGGTGTTGCGCCGCTGGAGCGGATGTCACAGCTGTATGCCGATGTTGATCATACCTTTTTGCAGACCTTTGCCGAACTGGATCACTACCCGGATCGGGAGTCGGCCGACTACTGTGGAACTTGGACGTCGCCCGGAGGCGCGTCGCCCCAGTGGCCCGAAGCTCCCGGAACGAAACGCATTTTTGGGTATTTGAAACAGTTCAAAACGTTGCCGCAGTTGATCACCGAGATCAAGCAAACCGATTGTCCAACATTGATCTACATCGATGAGTTGAGGGAGGATTTTCGCCAGCGGCACGAGGGGCACAACGTGCGATTTGTTTCGGAGCGGTTGGATCTGGCGCAGGTCGCGGCGGAGTGTGACTTGGCGATTCTCAACGGCGGCCATGGTGTGACGGCGACGATGCTGCTTTCGGGTACGCCGACGATGCAGATTCCTTTGCAGCTGGAACAGGCTTACAACGGGTCGGCGGTAGCCAAGCTGGACGCCGGCTTTGGAGCACTGCCGGAGAAACCGGAAGATTTCGGCCCGGTACTCAAGATGTTGTTGACCAATGACTCGTTCACGGCCGGAGCCAAGCAGTTCGCCCAACGCTATGCCGACTTTGATGCCCAGACGCAGATCGATCGAATCTGCCGTCGATTAGAGGAAATCGTCGCGCAAGAGCCCGTCGAAAGCTCGTAGCGAACTCGCCAAGACAACAGACCCTCCACTCTTCTTGGTTTTAATTCTCCTTGGTTTTGGTTTGGTTTTTCCTTGGTTGTGTCAGCGCATACCGTTGGTGTTCATCCATCTCAGATCAACTTTGGATTCTTGACTAGCAGCCAAAATGCGGTCCCTGCGAGTACAACAGGCGGAACCATAAGTGCCGAGAACCATGCGGTTGTCAACGGAAGCGATTGAATCGAACCACCGATCGCACCGACGACATAAATAGCCGCAAACGTACAGAAGAATGCCCACATCGTGCCCCAAGCAAATGCAGCACCATGGATTGTCAATGCATTGAGCAAGTCTCTGCGGCGAAGCGAAAATGCAATGGGCATGCCAATCAATCCCGCAACCAAGTAGCATGTGATGAACCCCAGTGCAATGGCCTTTGCGGGTAGCGTGACGCCACCGATAGACACAATCGCGAGAAACGTCAGAGGAGTGACCGCCGGTGCAAGTGCATAAGCACGCCACATGTCATGGTTCGATGGTATAGGTGTCAGGTTCGACATACTGATTCTCGCTTGTTGAAACGGATTGCAAATCGATTGAGTGGTCGAATTGAAACGGATAACGGCGGCGATCAGCGGGCGGCGACCCAGGACGTTCCATTTGATTCCGCGCTGCCGCCGCTCCGTTGCATCGCATGGTTCGTTGGTGTTTAGCAGAGGTGATGAAGCGACCATTACCCCAGACCGTGACCCAAGTTTACCGAGCCGATCTTCACGCGCCAAATCGGGCCGCCCATCATCGAGCGCAACCTGTTTGGCGAGGATTGTCGGCAGCGTTCAAGCGTGACGCGGGCATCGAGCATCGCAGCCGATCCGTTCGTTCTGTCGCCAGCCGTGAAATCGTTGAAACGCAGAGGGCGCTGAGATCGCAGGGAAGCGGACGCACGAATTAATTGGCAGCTGAGCTCAAGTTTGAAACCGGCAACAGATCGCGATAGCACTTCAAGGCTGCCATCAAATCAGACACTGACAAACCAACGGCGAATCGATCCATCGTCGAGCGCACCATTAGTATCAATCAGCGTGGATCAGTGTTTCAAATCATCCAGCGCAACCAGAACACTAATTGAGGCTGATAAACACTAATAGTTCAGGGCACGTTCTATCATCCAACGAACTTGAGTATATGCGGTCCAAGCCGGGATTTCCTGGCTGGGCGGGTTTATCCCCGGTTGCCGCTGATCTTATTTGCCAGATTATCCCCGGTTGGGTTGTCAGTCCGTCAGCCTACCAGATTCTGAGCGAAATCTGCTTGACCAGCCGACTGGATCGTGCACAAAGGGACACCGCTGGTCGGCGCAGGTGGCGCGGTCGAGTCGGTGACGACATTGGGTTCAGTGTGTCAAGGCGCGGACGGGCCAACGGCCGCGACGGAAGCGGGGGAACCCTTACGGAAAATGCAGAACGTCGCATTGGGCGAGGCGGGGGATAGCGCGTTGGAGAGGTCCGGGAATGCGATTGGTTCTCACGTGGTTGGTTGGTGCAAGCGTATGATCGCCAACGTATCGGCGATTTTGTCCAGGCGACTGCGCGTTCGCAGCCCTGGGTCCTCGGGCGCTGGGTAATTCGATTCCCGCCCCTGCACGTATGGCGGCAAAGCCGCCATACGTGCAGGGGCGGGAACATGGGAGACGGTTGCTGCCCCAGGGCAGCGTCAACGTTCGCAAGACTCACGTTGCCTCGCCCTGGGCTAAGCAAACGACTGCACCTTCGGTGCGAAACAAACGAGATCGTCCAACGCTCCACCACCAACCCGATTTCCGTGACTGCACCCCCTATTGCGGGCAACTCAAAAAAACCAATCTTGACCCCGGCGGCTGTGATTTGCACAATCCTCGGTCGCTCGTGGCGAAACTCTGGCGGTGGGCTTAAAGGGCCGGCCAGATTTGTTACGCTGCAACGGATTGCATGAAATCGAAATTTGCCCGAACACCAAATTCTCGTCAAACCGAGGACGCAGAATTGGTGGCTTCCACGAAACAGCGTGGCGGGTGGACCGATTGACAAAGTTTCGCCGGCTTTCAGGCGAGGCGATCAGGGAGGAAGGCTCCCGGTGTGCTTGTTTTTTCAAGTTGCGCCGAAGCCCAATCTGCCCGAACGTCTCTCTCGCCCCGAAAGCGGTACCTTTCAATGGAGTTGTCGTTTGTCCCTTCCCGCGGACTTCGACCTGAAAGAGCGAGTGCGCAGCGCGGTTGACATCGTCGATGTCATCGGTGCCACGCTTGAATTGCAGCCTCAGGGACGTAACTTCCTCGCCCGCTGTCCCTGGCACAACGATCGCCGTCCCTCGATGACGATCAATCAAGAACGCCAAACCTGGAAGTGTTGGCCGTGTGACATCGGCGGTGATGTTTTCAGTTTTGTGATGCGCCGTGATGGGGTGGATTTTCCCACCGCCTTGCGCAGCTTGGCCGAGCAGGCCGGGATCCCCCTCGATCAATATCGTCGCGGCAAAAAAACCAAGCCGGGCAGCCCCGATGACAAGGATACGCTGTTTGCGGCAATGAAATTGGTTTGCGACGCCTATTTCGACATGCTGGAAAACGGCAACAGCGACGACGCGAAGATTGCGCGAGATTACCTGCAACAGCGCGGTATCGACGACGAAAACCGAAAGCGATTTCAGATCGGATTTGCGCCCGATTCCTGGAGCTTTGCCGTCGACTTGTTGCGTCGCAATCAATTCAGCGGTGAAGTCGCCCATGCAGCCGGCTTGGCATCGAAGCGAAGCGGCGGCGGCCATGTCGACATGTTCCGCGGTCGTTTGATGTTTCCGATTCACGATTTGCAGAACCGGCCGATTTCGTTGGGCGGCCGAGTCATCCCGGAAATCGCGCGGCGCCACGGTGACGATGCCGGCGGCAAGTACATCAATGGCCGCGAGACCAAATTGTTTCGCAAGTCGCACCAGCTTTACGGTTTGCAACTTGCTCGTGATGCGATTCGCCGTGACGGCAAAGCATTGGTCATGGAAGGGTACACCGACGTTGTGGCGGCCCGGCAATCGGGTGTCCAGCCGGTGGTGGCCGTGTTGGGAACAGCGTTGGGCGAAGAACACGTCAAGATCCTCAAGCGTTTTGCCAAGCGTGTCGTGTTGGTGTTGGATGGAGACGAAGCGGGACAGCGGCGCGCCGACCAGGTATTGGAATTGTTCGTCGGTGCCGAGGTTGATTTGCGGGTGCTGACACTGCCCGACCGAAGCGACCCGGCTGACTATTTGGCTCAGCACGGCCGGGAGTCTTTCGAGAAACTGGTCAAAGAGGCCCCCGACGCTCTGGATCACAAGCTTGCCCGATTGACCGATGGCGTCGATGTCATTCGCGACACGCACGATGTGACCACGGCCGCCGACACGATGCTGCGTATCATCGCCAAGGCTCCGCGTGGAGATGACCTCAGGACCGACCAATTGTTGAACCGAATGGCGCGAACCTTCGAGCTGAAAGTGGAGCGGTTGGAGCGGCGATTGGAACATTTCCGTGGTGAACAGCAGCGCCGCCAATCGTTTTCGGCACAGCGCCGGCAATCGGGCGGGGCCGTGCAGCGGCCGGCAGCCAAGTTTCAGCAACCGCGGCGGGGCTCCATCGATCCGAACGACGCGTTTGCTGAATCGGCGCTATCGCCCGATGCGCTTGATGGTGAAGCACCCGGACATCTTCCTGGCGAACCGGTTGATGGTTTGCCGGTTGAACTGCCGCCGCTAACTGGAATCGATCGCGAACTCTTTCAGGCCTTGGTTGAAAATGCTGATCTTGCCGCCACCGCGGTCGAGGCGATCGATCCTGATTGGTTGGAGTCGATCACGGCAAAAATGTTGCTTTCGGCCTACCAGGACCTCGAATTGGCTGGCCACGAATTGGACGTTTCGTCGTTGTTGTTGGTCATTGAAAACGAACCTCTCAAAAACACCGTTGTCTCACTGGAGCAGCGCAGCCAGGAGCATGCCGAACAATCGACGCTGACGTGCGAAGAGCGATTTGCGGCTGTCATGACGCGGTATCGCGAGCGTGAGTTCACCGCCGAAAGATCCCGTCAGATCGAAAAGTTGGAATCGGCCGAGTTGCCGGAAGAAGAAGAGGACGCGATGCTGAAAGCGATGTTCGAGCAAGAAAAAACACGTCAACAACTCAAGAACCAGTCCTAGGAGCCAAAGCATTCCGGAGGCGGCGAGCGCAATAGCGAAGTCGGCTCCCGGTTAGTCACGAACACTACCCGCCGGATCGATTGGGGCGTTTCGAAGCGTCCCAGGTTTCGGCTGGTACCCATCTTTCCCGACCCAAACGCTAAAAACATGAGGTTTTTACGATGCACTTGATGGATCAAGATTTTTCCACGTTGGTTGCCCGCGGCTGCCAACAGGGATTTCTGACCTACGACGAAGTCAACGACTACTTGCCTGACGAAGACGTCAATCCGGAAAAACTGGACAAGTTGTTGTTGGCGATCGAGCGTCACAACATCAAGCTGATTGAATCTTCGGACAAAAAGACGACGGCTGCCGGAAAGTCGGAGCCCAACGTGCCCGAATCGCGCGGCCAAGCGGTCGAAGAGGCTGGCGAGGCGCCCTTGGTGACGGTAGCGGAATTGCCCAGGGCCAGCGACGATCCGATTCGGATGTACCTGAGCCAGATGGCCGAAATCCCGCTACTGACCCGCGAAGAAGAAATCGCGTTGGCCAAGAAAATCGAAATCACTCGCAAACAATTTCGCCGCACCCTGCTGGAATCGGACTATGCCCTGCGCAGTACCGTCACCATCTTGCAGCGAGTTCGTCGCGGCGAGTTGCCTTTTGATCGCACCATCAAAGTCTCGCTGACCGAGCGGCTGACGAAAGAACAGATCAGCGCCCGTATGCCGCACAACCTGCGTACGTTGGAGAAATTGATCCAGCAAAACAAACTTGATTTTGATCAACTGGTTCGCAAGAGCACTTCGCCCCGTTTGAAGGCCGAAATCCGACGGCGGTTCATTCGCAGCCGTCGCAAGTGTCTGCAGCTGGTTGAAGAGTTGAGCCTTCGCAGCCGTCGGGTCACGCCGTTGCTGGGACAGTTGGAAGAGATCTCACGGCGCATGAACTACATCCGCAGCCGGCTTGCCGAACTGGGCACCGATGCGGTGAGCCGTGACGAAGCGGCCGATCTGCGTCACGAGCTTCGCGAACTGATGCTGGTCACTCAGGAAAGTCCCGCCAGTTTGCACAACCGGATGGTCAAAGCCCGCCGGCACTTCGAAGAATACGAAGCGACCAAGCGGCAGCTCAGCAGTGGCAACTTACGGCTTGTCGTATCGATTGCCAAAAAGTACCGCAATCGCGGCTTGTCGTTCCTGGACCTGATCCAGGAAGGCAACACCGGATTGATGCGAGCGGTGGACAAGTATGAATACCGCCGCGGGTTCAAATTCAGCACCTACGCGACCTGGTGGATTCGGCAGGCGATCACGCGTGCGATCGCCGATCAGGCCCGCACCATCCGAATTCCTGTTCACATGATCGACGTGCTCAGCAAACTGCGCCAGGCTCAAAAACGGCTCACCCAGGAGCTCAAGCGCGAGCCGACCTACGAGGAGATATCCAAGGTCACCGAAATCCCATTGGAAGAGGTGCGCCGCGTCATGGACATTGGCCGGCACCCGGTCAGTCTGGATCGGCCGGTCGGCGAAACGGAAGACAGCAGTTTTGGCGAGTTCATTGAAGATAGCGACAGCCACAACCCGGTCCGAACGGCGGCTGGCAGCATCCTGAGAGGCAAAATCGACGAGCTGCTCAAGACGCTGACTTACCGCGAACGCGAGATCATTCGACTGCGTTACGGTTTGGTCGATGGTTACAGCTACACGCTGGAGGAATGCGGCCGCATCTTCAAAGTGACTCGTGAACGCGTTCGTCAGATCGAAGCGAAGGCGGTCGCCAAGCTGCAAAGCCCGTCTCGAGCCGAACGGTTGAACTCATTTCTGAAGACGGCGGCTTGACGGACTGATGCGGTAAGTCGATGTTGGAGGAAGAAACGGGTCAAACGGAGATGTCCGTTTTGGGGGCGCGCCTGATCGGATCAGCTGCAGACCCGGCCAGCGTGCCTGTGCCCTTCGCGGGGACTCCTTCTTCCTCATACACGGCACGTCATCATGTCCAGTGCTTCGAAGATCGAAATCAGCACCGAACTTCTCCGCACACTGCATCGAATTCATCGACAACGCACCGACTTGAGCGGCCAGCTTGATCGCGGTCCCCGGCAAATCAAAGCGGGGGAAGCGATCGTCAAAAAGGCCGAAGGAGAAGTGGAGGCGACGCGGCAAACGCTGAAAAAAGCACGCGTCGCCTCGGATGAAAAGCAGCTCCAGCTGAAGTCGCGCGAGCTGCGAATCGAAGAGATGGAAGCGAAGCTGAACACCGCTTCAAGCAACCGCGAGTTTGCGACGCTGAAAGAACAAATCGCGGCCGACAAACAGGCCAACAGCGTGCTGGCCGACGAGATCCTCGAAGCGCTGGAACAGCTGGAAGTGATGGAGGCGGAGCTGGCTGAAGCGGAAGAGGGCCTGGCCAAGCAGCAAGCCGAACACAAATCACGCGTCGACGAAGTCGAAAAGAAGATGGTTTCGCTGCGCGAAGAACTGGCCAGGGTGGAAGCGGAACTGGCCGCTTCCGAAGCGGAGATCCCCGCCGCGGCCAAGTCTGATTACGTCCGGCTGACCGGTGCCAAGGGAGAAGAAGCGCTGGCGCCGGTCGAATCTGAATCGTGCGGCGGCTGTTATCAGACGTTGACCACGCAGCTGATGGATCGTCTGCAGATGTCGATGCTGATTCGCTGCCCCAATTGCAACGCCTTTCTTTACTTGCCCGAAGATCGGACGGTGAAATAGTTTTCCGCTGCGAAATCGTCCTCCCTCCCTCCGTTCGCAGCCGTGGCGGCTACCTCTGGGGGCCAGTGAAGCTTTGTCACCTGCCACTTCGTTGCCCTGGCCGAATTGAACCGGACGATGTCGGCTGGCGTAAAAAAAGCGGGAAAAAAATCAGCGGCATGGCGACCGCCCTTAATTTGTCGAGTTTTGGGGGCAAAAACAGCTTTGCACGACCGCTTGTTTGGGTTTGTCCATGATCATCCTCGGCATCGTTGGCTCACCCGCGGGCGGTAAATCCACCGTTGCCTCGCTGCTACAGGATCGCGGGGCGACTTGGATCAACGCGGACCAGATCGCTCGAAGGGTACTCCAGCAGCAGGCGGTTCAGCGGCAGTTGATCGCCCATTTCGGCTCAAAAATCACCGGTAATGATGGGAGAATCGAGCGGCGAAAGCTGGCCCGGGAAGTTTTCGGGGATGACGACTCCAAGCGAGCGGCATTAACATACTTAGAGAGTGTGATTCACCCTGAGACGCGGCGGGTGATCACCGGGCAATTGAAAGAGGCATCGGATCGTCGTGTTGTGGCGTCGATCCTGGACGTGCCTCTTTTGTTCGAGTCCCAGTGGGATCGATGTTGCGATGAGATCTGGTGCGTCGAATCATCCAACGAAGTACGTTTGAAGCGTGCCGAAGCGCGTGGGTGGGACGAAGCCGAACTACAGCGCCGCGAAAACAACCAACTGAACATCGAAGAGAAACGTCGGCTCAGCAATTTCGTCGTCACCAATAACGGTTCCCTCGGGCAGCTTACCGATACCGTCGGGCAGCAGTGGAGTTCACTCCTAGAGCAAAACGCACAAGATACTTCCGACCGGCACTGCTTGCCTCCGACCGACACGGTTTGAACCATCGTTCGTATTCATTCATCTATCGCTCATCCATCGAAAGTTTTCCCACCTTCATTCTCTCCTTCCCGTTTCACGGAAACTTTCCGCCTACCGCATTATCATCCTTGGCGCTTGCGCCGCTCTCCTTTTCCTCATTTGTTATCTCCTTTCCACAGTCATGCCTTCCAATCGGCCGTCCCGCCCACGGGACAAACAGGGCCCCAAGCGCCAAGATGGGCAACGCGAGTACCGCGACTATCGTCACGGTGGCCGCCCCCGACACCCTGACAAAGAAGTCGACCAGCGAATCCGCGAGCTGGACGCCGAACGAGATCCCCTTTCGCTTCCTGAAGAAATCGTCAGCGAAGCCAATCAGGCGGGAGAGCGGGTCGGTATTCCCAGCGGTGACGGTCAGCAGCTGGGCCAGCTGAACATCGCGCTGCTGCAAAAGACGCCTCACGACGAACTGCTCGCGCTGGCCGAGAAAGAGGGGCTCGAGGAGTTTGCCGGCGTCTCCAAGCAGGAGTTGATCTTCCGGATCCTCAAGCACCGGATGAAGGTCAACGGGTTGATGTACGGCGAGGGAACGTTGGAGATCCTTCCCGACGGGTTCGGTTTTCTGAGAAGCCCGGAATACCACTACGTTTCCTGCCCCGACGACATTTACGTTTCTCCCAGCCAGATCCGTCGTTTCGGATTGCAGACCGGCAGCCATGTTGCCGGCCAGATCCGTCCGCCCAAGGAAAACGAGCGTTATTTTGCCCTGCTGCGCATCGAAGCGATCAACCGCCACGATCCGATGCAGCGTCAAAGCGTCGTACCGTTTGACGAATTGACACCGCTGCATCCCGACAAGCGGATCATGATGGAGCACAAGAGCGACGAAATCAGCACTCGCGTGGTCGACATGCTGACGCCGATCGGTTTTGGCCAACGGGGGCTGATCGTCAGCCCGCCCCGGGCGGGAAAAACGATCCTGATGCAGCAGATGGCGCGGGCCGTGCTGCAAAACTTTCCCGACGCCTACGTTTTCATGCTGCTGATTGATGAACGGCCCGAAGAAGTCACCGACATGGAACGCGAAGTTCGCGGTCCACAGTGCGAGGTGATCAGCAGCACGTTTGACGAACCGGCGCAGCGGCACATCCAAGTCGCTCAGATGGTGATCGAGAAAGCGAAACGAATGGTCGAATCGGGCACCGACGTGGTGATCTTTCTCGATTCGATCACCCGCCTGGCTCGCGCCCACAACAGCGATGGTGAATCGACCGGCAAGTTGCTTTCGGGCGGACTGGATGCCGGCGCTCTGCAGAAACCCAAAGCACTGTTCGGTTCGGCGCGAAAGGTGGAAGAGGGTGGTTCGCTGACGATACTGGCCACTGCTTTGGTCGATACCGGCAGCCGCATGGACGATGTGATCTTTGAAGAGTTCAAGGGAACCGGAAACTTGGAAATCGTTCTGGACCGAGCCTTGGTCGATCGGCGAATCTGGCCCTCGATCGATGTCAGCCGCAGCGGCACGCGTCGCGAAGAGATGCTGATGGACCCGGAAGAATATCGTCGCATTTCAACCTTGCGCCGTACGTTGGCGGAACTGTCGCCCGCCGATGCGATGCAAAACCTGGTGACGCAGCTTCGCAAGACGCAAAACAACGCCGAATTCTTGATGAGTTTGAAGGATGTCGACTGAAATCACGGGACTCGACGGTGAATTGCCCCGAGGGGGCACGATTGCGGTTGTTGCCAGCCGTTACAACCCAAGAATCTGCGATGCTTTGGTCGCTGGGGCCGTGGAGACACTGTCGGCTGCTGGGTACTCCGGCGAAGGGTTGCCGGTGGTGCGAGTTCCCGGCGCCTGGGAACTTCCCTTTGTCGTTTCCCGAACGATTGCACAGGCCGGTGTCATGGGCGTGGTGGCGTTGGGCTGCGTGATCAAGGGCGAAACGACGCATGACGAGCATATCAATCGCGCCGTCAGCACGGCGATCATGAACCTCAGCTTGGAAACGGACGTTCCGATTGCTTTTGGACTGCTGACCTGCAACACGCTGGAACAAGCGATTCATCGCAGTGGCGGCAACGTCGGCAATAAAGGTGTGGAGGCGGCGGAAGCAATGTTGGAAATATTGCGTCTGGAAAGAAAGATCAATCGTATCTGATGGTCGGCCGGTTCTCCGCTCCCGGCCAGCGCGTAGCGACTTCGGAGAAGTCGCCGACGTAGCGAGTTCGGAGAGCACGCCGACAAGACTTCCCCAATTCGGGGCGGTTTTTCTGCTGGGATTGGGCGACGATTCGCTACAATGGGGGGTGATCGTCCTTCTCGCCCTATCGGCTGTCTGTTCGGCAAACTTCCTCCTGTTGAGCAGACCATTACGCCTTTCCCGTAGACATTTTCGATTGAAACGTCCCAGCGGAACCAACGATCAGCAGGAGGGTCGCGCCTCGCGTCGGGCCAGTGACCGCGCCGACCGCTCGCGCCGGCGGCGGCAAAGAAAGTATCCGCTCGTTTCGCGGTTGATTGGGCTGGAAACGGAATACGCGACCTTGGTGGCGGACCCGCAGGACTTGGATCGCGAAGATCTGCCTCCCTCGCACATGGTTTACGTCCAGATTTGCGAAGCGATTCGCCGCGACCAGCCGACGGTTGCCGGGCTGTTTGACAGCGAACAGATGTTTTTGGCCAGTGGCGGCGCCGTGACATTCGAATCGCATCCCTCGATGCACACTTCTCCCGGCGGATTGGTGGAGATCGCCACGCCGGAAGTACGAAGTCCCGACGAACTATTGGCTTGCCAACGATCGATCGACGCTTTGGCAGCCGATGCGGCAGCCGATTCCGAAACCAGTTTTGATTTACGCGTGCTAAAAAACAGCTCGGACGCGCTGGGACACGTTTACGGGTGTCACGAAAACTACGAAGCCGACGTCGCTTGCGGAATCTGGCTGCTGATCTATCGGCTGTTCGTGGTCGCATTGTGGTGCATGCAGGTGATCAGCCTGATTGTTTCGCTGCCGTTGATGGTGGGGATCTTTGCCTGCGTGGTCGTTTGTCGATTCTTTCGCGGCGGCCTGCGGTCGCTCTCCAAAGAACCGCAGGACATGTTTGACGCGGTACCCTCCTGGATGACGGCGATCTTCATCGGGTTGTTGCGGCTGGTTCATATTCCCACCGTCATGGTGCTCCGCTTCGTTGCTCGCCACGTTGCCTTTCGTCCCCAACGCAAATACTTGACTGCCATGCTGGTGTCGCGAGTCGCGTTGTGCGGCAGCGGCAACCTGGATCATGATGGGCGGTATCAGATGAGCGCCAAGGCGATGGCGATCGATGCGGTAGCCGACATGGGCGGATTCCGCGGCGAGCGGCCGATCTACGTCTACGGCCATTGGCTCGGTCAGTTTTGTGCCAAGTCCTTCCTGTCGTTGACTTCGACCAGGCAGATGTTTCGCCGCCGACAACGACTACAGATTGGGCTTTCCGATTCGAATCTTGCCGATCTTGCCGAGTATGTGAAAGTGGGATCGGTTTCGCTGCTTCTGGACATGATCGAATCGGGTGCCACCGAAGGGATGCCGGTTCTGCGTCGGCCGCTTCACTGCCTGCAGAGGATCACCAGCGATTGGAACTTGATTTCGCGCGTGCCGACCAACCGAGGCGAAATGTCGGCGATTGAGATTCAGAAGGTTTATTTGGCGGCGGCAGAAGCCTTTGTTCAGTCCACGCCGGCAAACATGTGTGGCGAGGCAAAGATTGTGTTGGCCCGCTGGCGCGAACTGCTCGACGCGATCATCGCCTTTCGTGTCGATCCGAGTGATACCGATGCCGCGATCGGCCGCGTCGACTGGCTGACCAAGCGGTGGATGATCGATGAACTGGGTGACCAGGCCGAGTGGTCGCAGCGGAAGAAAATCGATCTTCGCTACCACGAACTTTCCGAAGACGGATATTTCTTTCAATTGATGGAAGCACGCCCTGAACTGCGGCTGGTCGATGACGAACGAATCCAACGCCGCCGCCGCTCGCCGCCCCCCAGTTCACCCGCTGCTCGCCGCGGTTGGTTGATTCGTGAATTCGCCGATTCGGAAGAGGCGATGCAAGCCGAATGGAGCTACGCGATGATCGGGCGAGGACGAAAACGTCGTCGAGTGGAATTTGTAGGGGATAGGGAATAGTCGATAGCTGTTAGGGGATGCCCTATTTTCTATTCGCTATAGACTATCCCCTATCCTCTACGAGCTATTCCCTTGGCGGCCAGGTAGAGGGCGATGGCGGTCAGCAGCCCGGCGGCGTCGGCGGCGAAGTCCCACAGATCGGCCACGCGGCCCGGGATCAGCTGCTGAGTCATTTCATCCACCGCGGCGTAGGCCAGGCCGACGATCGCGATCGTGCCGAATCGGCGCCAAAGCTGCTGGGACGTGGTCACGTAGCACATCAGTGTGCCGAGTCCCCAGAACGCGCCGAAGTGTTTTGTTTTGTCACTGATTTTTGGCGAAAAGTCGGCGGCGGCGGGAAGGTGCGTGCCCAAAAAAATCAGGGCCCAGTAAGCGATCAATACCACGACGCCCAAACGAAGGCCGAGTATTGTAATCTTGGTAACCGGTCGCATCGCCGAGCCTCGAATCGGGTAGGCTGGAATGTTGGACACGTTTGACTCCCATCCCCAGAAGTTTCTTCGCCGAAGGTATCCATCGTGAATCGAAACCCATTTGGCCAGTCATTTTCCTTGTGCACGGGCGCTTTGTTGGCCAGTGTCGCTGCCGTCTCATTCGGCTGGGCCGACTTGCCCGATCAGAAGGAAGGTCAAGCCAAATCGAAGCCAGCCGCCACCCAAAAGGACTCAGCAAAGGATTCCGGGAAGGGGAAAGGCGACAAAGACAAGTATTGGAAACCGCTGAAAGGAAAGTGGAAGGCTTGCCAGTTTGGCGGTGACGGACCGGTCGAAATCAAGAACGGCGTCATCCAAATCGGGCTCGGAGATCCGTTGACCGGCGTCCATTGGGAAGGCGACGTCGTTCGGGAGAATTTCGAGGTGGAGTTGGAGGCGCGGCGAACCGACGGTTTTGACTTCTTCTGCGGACTGACTTTTCCGGTTGGCAAAGGCCAGGTCAGCTTCATTCTGGGCGGCTGGGGCGGCGGCATTGTGGGAATCAGCAGCGTCGATGGCCGGGATGCGAGTGACAACGAAACGACTTCGTTTCGCAACTTTGACAACGACAAGTGGTACCGCGTTCGCGCCCGCGTCGACGCTCACCAAATCCAATGTTGGATCGATGGCAAACCGGTTTGCGAGCAAATTCGAAAAGGGCATGAGTTCGACATTCGCTATGAAATGGACCCCTGCGTTCCGCTCGGTTTGGCAGCTTTTCAATGCGATGCCGAATATCGCAACATCCGCCTGAGGAAGCTGACGAAAAAGGAAATCGACCAGGCAAAAGAGCTCGCGGCCAAAGAAGACGACCAGTAAACATCGTAGGCCGACTTGTCCGCAAGTCGGCGAGTCTGGTCGATGAGTCAAGCCGGAGTCGGAAGAGAGAATGCTTGCCGACTTGGGGACAAGTCGGCCTACCGGTGCGTTTGGGAGGGTGCTTGATGGCCGACCGACTTTCACAGTCGATCACGGATGCGGATTCGCATTGGATGTCGCGGGCGCTCGAACAAGCGATCGAGGCAGCGGCGGCGGACGAAGTCCCGGTGGGTGCGGTGATTGTCCGAGAGGGATCGATCATCGCTTGCTCTGCCAATCAACGTGAATCGTTGCACGATCCGACCGCTCACGCCGAAATGATCGCGATCACTCAGGCAGCGGCGGCGATCGAGGATTGGCGATTGGAGCGGGCGACCCTGTATGTCACTTTGGAACCCTGCGTGATGTGTGCCGGAGCGATTTTGCAGGCGCGTCTGCCGCGGGTCGTTTACGGCGCCTCGGATCCCAAAGGGGGGGCGGTGGAGAGCCTGTACAGGTTGCTTCAGGACGACCGGATGAACCATCAGTGCGAGGTCACCGCAGGCGTGTTGGCTCAACCTTGCGGTCAAATCCTGACCGATTTCTTTGCCAGCAAAAGGGCTTTGGGCAAAAAGTAGGGCGTTGGGGGTGTGTCAAGTTGTGACGATTCTGCAGATTCTCGGACTTTTGCTGCTTTGAGAACAAACAGACTAAGCCTTTTCGATCCGTCAGACCGATACTACCCGCACAACCCGAACTCATCGCGTTGATTGCGCTTCGGCGGAACGGTTTCTAAAATAGACCACCCACCGAGCAAAATCATCGCGATCGGGACACAGGCTCGCGTTCGATTGGCAACGCGGCGGATGGTGGCGGGGGCCACTTTCTGAACCAGAACAACTGCAAGACGGTGGAACAAGCGATGTCGGTAAGGAAGCTGACTGCAGGACTGCTCACAGCCTTGGCTTTGCTAGGCGGAGTCGCAAAATCACATGCACAGCAATATGCGCCTGTGGCTGATCCATTTCAGTTCGACCCCGACTTTCACTGGTTCGAGCCGGTGTACAACATGGACTTGGCCGACATGAAGGCCAAGAAACGGGCTCCGACTGGATGGTTTGCCACCTACGATCGGCTGAACCTTTACGGTTCTCGGCCCGAATTGGATGCTCCCGGCATTTCCGAGATCGAAGTCGATAGCGGTTGGGGACACCGTTACGAATTGGGATACATGCTGCCCGATGTCGACAACGGTTGGATGTTCACCTGGACCGACAACAACGTCGGCGCCTTTCACCAGGTTCGCCGCGAACGTCTCAATCGAATCAACTTGGATGATTTGGCGTTCAACCCCGACAACCCCGGACCTCCGTTTGGGTTTGGCGAACCGTCACGTGAACGAAACAATCCGGGCCACAACACTCGGTTTTATGACATCACCGACACGGAAAACCTGTTCCACTACGACAGCTACGAATTGAACAAAGTTTGGCGGCTGGAACCGTATCACTACGGCGGCATTCTGGAGCCGCTGGTTGGTGTTCGCTGGATGCGGATTCGGGATATCAACGGCAACCAAGACTATCGTTCGGCCAACGATACCGACCGCGTGCCCTACCTGGATTTCCCCAACGCGGAGATTCTGGTTTCCAACACCGCGATCACCAAGAACGAAATGTTCGGTGGCCAACTCGGTTTCCGTTACTTCAAGTACCGCGATCGATTTACTTTCGGGACTGACTTCCGAGTCTTCTTCGGAGGCAACTGGCAGAGCACCCGAGCATCGCAAGCCGAAGAGATCACCAGTTACAGCGCGATCGGAACGGACGCCGATGTGACCTTCATCATCGATCGCGAAACCGCTCCGGTTTATGATCGCAACGAAGAGTTCTATGTTGGCTTCGATGTCCGAGGCGAGATCGGTTACCAGCTGACCAAGCAGGTGTCAATTCGCGGCGGCGTCCAAGTGATTGACATCGCACGGGGCGTATGGCGCGGCGGTGCTGGGAATTTCATCGCCGGCGGCGACCGGGATCAGGACATTGTGATGTTTGGCGGCACGTTCGGGATCAACCTGAACCACTGATATTTCGCGATCCCGATTCAACAACAACGGCCTCGCCAAAACTTTGGCGAGGCCGTTGCTATTTTGTCTCTTTGCGGCACCCGGTGATCGACGAAGCGTTAGCTTTTGGTCGCCAGCGAGCGGAGCTCATCCAATTCGACCGTCAAGCGATGCCGGAGGGGACTTTCGGGGCGAAGCTCCTCTTCCAACAACTCTTCCGCCTTTTCGAACGTCTCCTCGTCGCGTTTCGGGTCATTCATCATTTTGCGAAACATTTTCTCGACGGTGGACTCAGTAAGCAAATCAGTCTCCTTGCGGGCGAGTACGCGTATGAATGAACTCTGATTTTAGAGGACGAGCAAAGAGTCGCAAGGTCTAACTTTCCACATCGTAGGCCGACTTGTCCCAAGTCGGCGAATCTGTACCGTCGGCGGCTTCTCCGAAGCCGCTGTGCGCAGCCAGGAGCGAAGAACTGGCCGACGCCCGAGGCCTACCGGCCCGAATAACCTTCGCCTTGGCCGATCAAGGGAGCGGGAAGATGGCTGACTGAGTTGAACCAGTCGAGGGTCCAAATTTCCCCGTTGTGGCTAAGCCGGGTGATTCCCGTATTGTGAAGCGGGCCGAGATGGCGGGGATCGATGTGGGGTCCGAGCAGCTCGGCCAGGATCAGCCGTTTGATGTCGGCGTGGATGACGGCAACCACGGTCGACCCGCTGCCGACCAGCGACTCCGTGATTCGCTGGGCGATCTGCGCGGCGCGGACTCTGGCCTGCTCATCTGTTTCGCGTTCTTTTCCAAACCACCATCCTTCCTCGCCGATCGTGGCGTCGACGGTGCACATCGATTCATCTTCACAGAGATGTTGTTGGATCGCTTTGCGGCCCAATCCCGGCGCACCCTGACGAGCGTCGGGGCCGTGACCGCGGTAGCAGCCACCCTGTTCAAAAACGTTGTGCCAAACCTGTACCGGGCGAGAAGCGGAGTCGGTAATCATCCGCGTGGTTTGCAGAGTTCGTAAGAACGGGCTGGTGATCAGGAAATCGATCTCCAAAGACTTTGCCCATCGGGCCAAGTGCTCCGCTTGCCGCCTGCCGAGTTCCGAAATCGGCGGATCCTCTTCACGCAACGGTTCGGGTCTGGCGTTGTTCTCACTTTCGGCGTGCCGAATCAAATACAGCTGCATGCTCATTCGGGGGATCGTTGACGGAATCTGGTACGAACGTAGTCGATCATCATCCACTGGATAACGACCAGCACAACCGGCAGTAAAAACAAGACGAACTGCGAAAATTCCGGCTTGGTCGCCCAGGAAGGCCCTGACGAGGCAAAGGCGGCCAGCAGCGCCATGACCAACGATCCATTGATGAACAGCATCAAGCAGGTCAGCAGCGCGGATCCCAGCGCCAGCAGGCAGCCCGCCGTCATCGTACTTCGTTCGTTCGAGTCGCTTTGTCGAGTCAATTTTCAGCTCACATCGGCATGACTTGGCTCAGCAAGATCGTTACCCCCAGGCTGACCAGTGCCAGCACGATCAGCAGCGGCGTCCAACTACGCAGCGACTCTCCCTCGGTCAAACCGCCCATTTTCGTGAAGACCCAGAATCCGCTATCGTTCATCCAGCTTCCCAGCAGCGAACCCGACCCGACTGCGGTGGCAACGTAAACCATGTTGTACTGTGGTTTGGCGTCACCGATGATCGCTGCCATCATGCCGGCGCCGATGATCATCGCAACGGTGCTGCTGCCTTGGGCGATCTTCAACACGGCGGCGATCCCAAAACCCAGCAACAGCAGGTCGATTCCCGATGCGCCGGAATCTGCGAAATAATCTTTGATCGTGTCGCTGATGTGGGTTGCCGTCAACATCGCGCCAAAGGCTCCCCCGGCCGCGGTGATCAAGATGATCACCCCGCCACTCATCAACGATTCCTCGACATCCTCGCCCAGGCTGCGCCACGACAACGATCGAATGTATTTCAATGTCAGCATCGCCACCAGTGCTGCCAACAGCAGCGCGAAGTTAGGGTTGCTCCACAAACCCAGTCGGTCGGAAAGCCATCGCCGCCGCGTTTCCCATTGGTGCCCGGCGATCAGGTCGGGAAAAGCAGCCTCCAGCAGGTTTCGATTCATGCGGCGGATATCCACCGGTTTCATCCGCAGTTTGTCGGCGGCGATTTTCTTTTTGGCAACCTCCGGAATCTCGACTCCTGAAAAAGCCGCTTCGTCATAAAATTCCACATCCAGCAGCACTTTGTTCAGCAGCGAGACCACTTCGGATTTGGCCGCATCGTCGCTGGCGTCAGTGGTCAGCACCGCCCGTTGCTGCGACGTCAATTTGTTGCTGGAGATCAGCTGGTCGCCGGGCGAGCCTGGCGGAGCATTGTCGAGGGTCGCCGCCAATTGGCTGTAGTCTTGAATATCTTCAACACGAAGTGCGGCTAGATCCTCGGCATCGGCAAGCGTCATGGCGACGGTGCCGGCGAAAATCAAGCAGACCGGCAAGACGACCGGAAGGATCGCCACCCATAGCGACGGAAGTTGCTCTTCAGCGAGTGCCTGGTGCTTTTCCTCTCCCACCCCCAGCGGCCGCATTTCCACCGGCATTTTTTGATCGACCACCACCGAAAAAATCAATCCCGCGATTGCAGCCGGAATCGCAACCAACCCGCCGATCATCATCATCATGCCGATGTCGACTCCCAAAATCGCCGCTACCAACAACGGACCGGGTGTCGGCGGTACCAAAGTATGCGTGATCGCCCCGCCGGTGCCGATTGACATCAGGTAACGCAGGTAGTTCTTGCCCGTTCGCCGATGCAAACTGCGTCCCAGCGGTACCAACAAATAGAAGACCGTGTCGAAGAAGACCGGGATAGCCAAGATGAATCCGCTGATCATCAAGCCGAGCGCCGCTTTCTTTTCGCCGGTGACTTTGACGGCGCTGCGAACGATCCGGTCGGCTGCACCGCTATCCAGCATGCATTTACCGATGATCGCCGCCATCGCGATGACGATTCCGATGCTGGCGGCCGACTTTCCAAATGCGTCCACGACCGCACCCATCCGGCTGCCGGCTGGCTGGCCGTCGACCAGCCCCACACCCAGGCTGACGATCAATGCGGAAATGATCAGCGCCAAAAAAGCATTCAGCTTCAAACCGATGATCATGCCCAAAACGGAAATGATGCCGATTGCCAACAACACAACCGGCATCATCTCAGCCAGATCGGTCACCGCAGCCTGCGACGTCTTGGCGGCAGCATCCTGAGCCATGACCGACGACGTTGTGGTTGCGACCGCGGCCAGGCATACCACGCCTGGCAGGAAGTGAGATGCACGCATGCTGGTTTCGCCGCATCGAGGATCGAGTCGAAGTTGATGCAGGGAATTTTACTCGTATCACCGCTTGGGATGTGGCGGGAGTGAGTGAGGAGAGGGGGAGTGTTGGTCACTGTTGTTGGGTGATGATTTGGTAGACTTCGTCTTTGTAGTAGGGGTTCAATGCTTTCAGGCTGTTGAAGTGTGGGCGGCCCTTGAAGAAATCGTCTTTTTCTTGTTGCGAGTAGCCGGTGTAACCGTTGTTGACGGCTGTTTTTAATAGCTGCAGAATCCTCGCGTATTTTTTCGATTTGTCTTCGTTTTCTTCCGGTACTTCTACTTTCAGTCGGAACATTTCGATATCGGCTTCGGTGGTCAAAACCACCGGGTCGATCGCCGCCGCGGCTACCTTTGCCGCGTTGATCTCCTGTTCCGCTTTGTCCAGCAGCTGCGTTGCCGTGTCACGGTACTCTTGGGCAAACTCGGCACACTCCGGCTGCGTCGATGCTTCGATGTAAGCATCTCCAGTTTTCGCCAGCATGTAGGCCAGGCCATTGAGCGCGTAGACCTGGACTTCGGGGGAGGGTGATGTTTTGGCAACCCGTCGATACCAGGCGATGCCCTCGCGCAGATCCAGTTCGATTTCCTTCAACTTCTGGTTGGGGTCCTTTTCACTCGCCCGAATTCGACTGATTCGCAGTGAAGAAATCAATCCGTTGTGAATGTAGGCCATCGACGCCGATGCGTCCTGTGCGATGGCGGCCAGGCACTTGCTCTGAGCGATGTCCAACAGCCTGGGGTCTTTCTCACCCTGGGAGGCGCGATACTCCTGAATCGCCAGCGCCGCCTCGACTTGATAGATCGTCGTTCTCAATCGAGCCAGGCTGCCGGTGCTTGACAAGAGTTCTGCACTGTCGCCGCCAACACCAAGCTCGCTGAGCTTCGCCTCGATGTGGTAAACCCTTGCCTGCAGGCTGTTCCATTTCTTTCGAACTTCCTCGACGTGCTCCAGATCGATCTCACCGGTGCTCTTGTAGATTGCACTCAGGTCAAGAATGGCGAGACTGATTTGATGGAGTGATTCAAAGAATGCCTGATCGTTACTGCCCTCCTCCGCATCCATTGCGCGAAGGTTTTCCAGCATCCGCAAATCACCCTCGATATCAAGCCGCAGTTCGGCCATCAGCGGCCTGATGTGGTACAGCTTCATCGATCGCAATCGATCC
This sequence comes from Rubripirellula sp., assembly GCA_965222745.1. Taxonomy (GTDB): domain Bacteria; phylum Planctomycetota; class Planctomycetia; order Pirellulales; family Pirellulaceae; genus CBDCUW01. Next base: position 1,257,581 of record CBDCUW010000005.1, on the reverse strand, counting down.
AAGCGCTGAATCGATTTTCCGATCATCTGAATGCCGGTATGCCTGCCAAGCGAATCGATCATCCGGCGGGCATTGGTGTTCGATTGACTGGCCTTTTTCAGACTTTCGTCCAGCCTGGTTGTCAGCGACGCGACATTGCCCTGGGCAATCTGCAAATCCGACTGAACGGTGGTCAACTGCTTTTCGGCGTCAGACAAACTCGTTTCCATGCGGGTTTCGAGCTCGCCGATGTTACGAATCGAGTTCCACAAGTTCAGCCCGACCAATCCGGCGACGATGGTGAGAATGCCGCTGAGAAACTTGGCTCGATCGACGAACGTCCTCAGCGGAGCGATTTCCGCTTTCAACGACCGCCGTGTCTGCCGCAACTGCTGTTTGTTCTGTTTGGCCATCTTGGCCGCGCGCGACTCGATGACCTTGCCCGAATTCTTGACATCAAACGCGGTTGCCGGACGCGTCAAGTTTCGAAACATGGCATCGGCAAGATCATTTTCCATCCGCGCCATGCGGAGGACGCTGATCAATTCGTCGCGATCAAGATTGTCCTTGCCAATTTCGATGCCGCAGAATCGAGCGAGCCGCAGAAGATCCGCTTGGCTCAAGTTCCGCAGCCAATTCAAATCATCGTGGTCTTCCGGTGTCCGGGATTTCGATCGATTTGCCATGGTCGTGCCCTGCTATGGATTGAATCACCCGCTTGCGCAAGCCAATCCATGATAGTCGATTGGGCGGACGGACCATCCTCTGCATTGCCGATCGAATCGAAGTCGATACACCAATTCTTGGCGATCGACTCATCGTGATCGTCACGACCGCGCCAGTTGTCGCAAAATACGAAATCTCACCCGGTACACCTGTTCATTCAATCGGCAGCCGCCGTCTTTGAATTGCCCGTCATCAGCGAAACGACGACCAAAGTCAGAAAGGCAAGCGGAATGGTGACGATGCCCGGTTGGCTGAAAGGTGCGAGTGCATCTTTGGGATCCCAACCGTAAACGGCGGCGTAGGTATCGCCTGAAACGAGGATCCAGCCCAGCGAACTGATCATTCCCACCACCACACTCGCGACGATGCCCTGCCAAGTCGTTCGCGACCAAAACAGCAGCATCACCAGCGCCGGCAAATTCGCGCTGGCCGCCACACTGAATGCCCAGCCCACCAGGTAGCCGACGTTCAGTTCCTTGAAAAGAACTCCCAACACAATCGCTGTTCCGCCCACCACCACCGCGGCGATTTTCGCGACGCGAACTTTTTGGTTTTCGTTCATTTGAACACCCAAGACACCTTGCAGCAGATCATGGGCCACGGCGCCGCTGCTGGCCAGGATCAGTCCGCTGACCGTGCCCAGCACGGTGGTGAAAGCGATCGCCGAAATGATCGCAAATAGCCACTGGTTGATGCTTCTTGCCAACAACGGCGCGGACATGTTGGTGTCGGTCGGGTCGAGCGCACCGCTGGTCATCGCGCCCAACCCCAGGTAGAGCGTCAGCACGTAAAAGAAGCCGATGCTGGCAATCCCCACAATCGTGCTCTTCCTTGCCGCCGCACCATCCTTGACGGTGTAGTAGCGAATCAAGATGTGCGGCAGTGACGCGGTGCCGCAAAACAAAGCCAACATCAGCGACACGAAATTCAATCTTCCCTTCCAATCGTCTTTGCGAATGCCGGCAAATTTGGGATGTTCGCCCGGCCGCAACACCTGCGATCCCGGAGTCGGTTTTTGGTAGTGAACGGTCGTCGATCCCTGTTGATGTTTGACGACTTTGTCTTTGCGCCACAACATCACTTCGCTTTCGCCCAGGGTGGTGAAAAACGAAACGGGGCCGACGGTGCCCGACTGCGTCTTTCCGTCGGGAAGTTTCGAGAGGTATCCGATCGGCTTCAGCTGCCGCGTCCCCTCCTCCACTCCCAGGGGCGCTCCGTCAATCAACACGTTGCCGTCGACCGTGGTGACCGACTGCGCTTGGCGAAGCATTCTGTCGTCGGATCCTTCGATCGAATCGACGTGAAATAAGTCAAAACCGTTGCCGTCGGTTCGCTGCAATCGAATCAGGTCGGGATGTTCTTGCCAGCCGTCGTCGGGGGCGATCACTTGCCGGCCGTCGATCACGTTGGCGGTCAGTTCGCTACTGCTGAGCGGCCCGATGGTTTGAAATGCATCGGTGTTGGTTTGAAAGCCGCGAACCAACAACATCACCACCAGCACCGCGCTGAAGACAACCAGCAGCGAACCTTTCAGGAATTGGACCCACGTGGTCGAAACCATGCCGGCGGTCACCACGATCGTGATCACCACGACTCCCACAATCACCACGCCGTGCCAGTGTTGCCAGCCAAGTAGTGGTTGAATCAGCGACCCCGCTCCGACCATCTGCGGGATCAAGTAAAAAACGCTGACCACCAGCGTGCTGACGCCGGCCGCCGCTTTGATTCCGCGCGAATCGAATTGCGAATCGAGCGCATCGGCAAAGGTGAATCGCCCCAACCGCTTCATCGGCTCGGCGATCACAAAAAGGGCCACGATCCAGCCCGCCAGGAATCCGATCGAATAGAGGAAACCATCGTACCCGTAGAACGCGATCATGCCGCAGATTCCCAAGAACGATGCGGCCGACAGGTAGTCACCGGCGAAAGCTACCCCATTGACCGCCCAGGGAATCTGGCCGTGCGCCGCAAAGTATCCTTCCGAAGACTTGGCCTTGCGCCCCAAAAAGAGGCTCAGCCCGATCGTGCCGAGCACGAACGCAAAGAAGACGAAAATCGCAATCCATGAGGGATCGTAAATCATTCGGAATCTCCCTGGTCGGAAGATTCTTCTTGGCACATCGCGCCATAAACAAGTGCCAGGATCAGCGCGGCGATGATCAGCCCAAAGCCATAGACGATGGCCAAGTTCAAGCCCGACAACACCGCGCGTTCCATCAAATCAGCATTGAATGCGTTGATCAGCACGAAACCGAGATAAAGCAACAAATAGATGGCAAATAAAACCATCCCCAGCCGGGTGTTGTAACGCCGTTGGCTGGATATGGGGTCGGGAGCGGGCATGCCGAACTTCACGGAAGGAGGGATGGTGAAAACGCAAGTTGATGTTTCGGGTGCCAATAACCTAATCGTTCCGCTAGGACCCGTGGGCACCGGCGCAAAAAAGGTTTGCAGGATTTGTTCCTCTTCGCCTTCCTCTTCTCCTACTCGTACCTCCTACTCGTACCTCGTACTCGTACTCGTACCTCGTACTCGTACTCGTACCTCGTACTCGTACTCGAAGCATCCAGCATCCTGAATGATCGCGAGAAGCAATATCCGAGTACGAGTACCGCTGGCGCTGAGTACGAGTACGAGAAGAGGAAGACATTTGCTAAGACGGATGAATCTTGATCCTCAGGCCGTCGTAGGCCAAGTCGACGTCGTTGGGCAGCGTCCCACAGGTTTGGTCGTGATCCAGATCGTGAGAGATATGGGTGAACAACGTGCGGCGCGGCTTCAATTGTTCCGCGACCGCCAACGCCTCTTCCAGATTGAAGTGGGTTGGATGAGGGGCTTCGCGGAGCGCGCCCAGGACGAAGGTGTCGAGTCCTTCCAGCAATCGCATCGACGACTCCGGAATCTGGTTGGTGTCGGTGCAATAGGCGAAGTCACCGATGCGAAAACCCAACACGTTGAAGCGAGGTCCATGCTTCATCGGAATTGGGGTGACCGTGGTGCCAAGGACTTCGAATGGTGCCGAGCGGATCGTCCGAAATTCAAGCCTGGGAGTGGCCCCCGGATGAGTCGGCTGATGGTCGCTGAACGCGTAGTCGAAAGAGGTTCGAATGCGGCGTTCCACTTGCGGTTCGCAAAACAGTGGGACGGGGGTGCCGAGCCGAAACGGAAAAAGACGCAGGTCATCCAGCCCAAAGAGATGATCCGCATGCTCGTGTGTGTACAGGACCGAGTGGATCAACGGGATGTTCTCACGCAACAGTTGTGCGCGGAGGTCGGGCGGGGTGTCGACCAACAAGTTTCCTTGTGGCAACAACACGGCGATCGCACAACGAGTTCGCTTGTTGCGTGGATGGTCGCTCTGGCAAACCGTGCAAGTGCAACCCAAGGCGGGCACCCCCACGCTGGTCCCGGTCCCCAAAAACACCACCGTCGCCTCGGCAGGTTCCCGATCATCGTTGTCGGCAGGAGGAACAGGGTCGGGCACGGGCAAGCGTCCTGGGGTTGAGAGTCGTAGGTCGTGTTTCGAAGTCCGTCGGCGATTTCTCCGAAATCGCATCGCGTCGCCAGGAGCCAACAGTCGGCGACTTCTCCGAAGTCGCATCGCGTCACCAGGAGCGGAGAACTGGCCGACCGTCGGTGTTTCTCCGAAATCGCATCGTATTTCTACAGGCCTGGCCGACTGCCCGTTGATCGCCCCTTGGCTTGATTTGGGTGATTCTGCGATACTCTGTCACTTGGCAACAGCACCCAACCCTGCAACCTACCGTGAACTGATGGCGTGTCGACTGGTCGAACGGTGCCAGAGGTCGGCCACGCTGCCATCGATATCTTCACCATAACACCCCCGCGCCGCCTCCTCGGTCCGGCATCGCCAAGTGATCCTTGGGCGGTCGGCAGCCGAGCCGGCGACGACGGGCACTCCAGCAAAACCAGTTTCAGGAAACGGATCTCATGTTCAAGAATTTCTCCCCACAAGCACTCGGAATCAACGGCCGGCAGAGCGAGTTGATCGAGTTGGCGTTGACCTACGCGTTCAGCGGCATGGACGTCGACATGACCGAGATGTTGCGCCGCGCCCAACGAACTTCGTCCCAAGATTCCGCAAAATACCTGCATGCCGCCAAGATCCAGGTGGGTGGTTTCGACCTGGATGTCAACTTGGATGCTGATGACGACGCGTTCATCGCCCAGGTCGGGACGCTGCACCCGATCGCCGACTTGGCGAAGGAGCTGGAGGTGCAGCGTTGTTACCTGCGTCTGCCCGCGGCAACCGATCGGCTGCCCTATCACGAGTACTTCGAGACGCAGCGGGAGCGCCTTTCGCAAATCGCACAAACGCTTCAGTCGCGCGGCATCAAGCTCGGTATCGGATTCTCCGCCGGCAAGGAGCTGGAAGAGGGGCGGCAGTTCCCGTTCGTGAGGAATGTCGAGGGGTTCATCGCGTTGGTCGATGCGGTCGCCGGCGACAACGTGGGGTACATGATCGATACCTGGGATTGGGTCGTCGGCGAAGGAGCGATGGATCAGATCAGCGAGATTCCTGCCGAGAAAATTGTGGCCGTGCGACTTGCCTCGGTCCCGGAGGATGTTGATCAATCCAAAGCGACCTCGGTCGATCGAGTGCTTCCGGAATTGGAAGGGCCTCTGAATCACGTTCGGCTGATCAAGCACCTGGAATCGATCGAATTTGACGGACCGGTCAGTCCGGGGGCGTCATCGACTCGGTACAAGGGAACGACTCGCGAGAGCATCGTGCAGCGGGCTCAGGAAGCGGTGGACGCGATTTCCAAGGAAGCGGGCCTGCACGTCGCACCGCTGCCGATGGATTTGATCGAAGACATCCCCTACGAACCCAATCCGGTGAACTAACCCGGATTTTTCACGACTGTCGTAGCGAGCAAACCCTTACCGTGCCGGAACTTCGGTCGCCTGCGGGAAGTTTTTTCGTTGCGCACACTGCCGCAATCGCGAGCCGGTTTGCGCAGCTACGGCATAGTTTTGCGACCTCCGGTCCGGCCTACACGAATAATCCGGGCTAAGGCAAAACCTACATCCCGCCGGTGGTGAACCAGAAGGCGGCCAGCATGCAGAGCCAGACGAAGTCCAGAAAATGCCAGTATTGGGCGGTGAAATCGACCGGCCAATGACGCTCGTGGTCGTACGTTCCTGCGAGGGATCGGACCGAAACGATCCCGATGGCGATCACGCCGCCAGCGACATGCAAGGCATGCAGCAGGGCGAGGACGGCGATCATGCCCGCCACGCCTTTGCCGGTGCCCTCTGACAAGGCGGGGCCGGCCAGCATTTGGTTCATGGAGTGAAATTGCACTCCCATGAAAACGATCGCCATCCATCCGCTGGCGGCCAGCAGCGAACTGGTCAGACGGCGTCTTTCCCGGCGTACGGCCCGCGTTGCGCCATGCACAAGGCCGCTAATCAAAACCAGGCAGGCTGTGCTGACCAAAAAACCTGACGGCAGCGGCTGGCTGGTTTGAGGGTCGTCGCGACGCCAGTGGGCATAAATCGCGTACAGCACGATGCTGGCCAGAAAGAAAACCAGCAACGAGACTAGAAACAGGATCCCGCCCAGTTGTACCCGCACGTCACTGGGAAGTTTTTCGGGAGTCGATTCGGAGGGGCCGAGTGACATGATGTTGGGTTGACCTTTTGTCCAAACGAACGCACTACCCTAATTCTAGCAAGCGGTAAAAAAACAACAGTTCTCTCCGGCAGCAAAAAACAGGCTGGCGGGCTGGTTGACGAAGAATTTGGTTGTCAAAAGTCCAAGCCGACTGGAGGCGGGGTTCTTCTGCCGCAACCAAGGTTGTGGCATGATTTGGCTGGCTCCATCGTGAACCGTTTCGCGATGGACGATTGGTCGAGAATCCATTTTGTGAAAACATGATTCGTTCGTTTCACAATGCTGACGTTCCCGCGTTGGCCGACGTATGGATACGTCACTGGTCGATGATCGCGCCGCCGCCGCCGGTGACCGTCGCGATGATCGAACAAGCGATTCTTTCTCGAACCTTCTTTGATGCTTCCCAGTTGCTGATTGCCGAGGAAGATGGCCGCGCCTGTGGATGGTGTCACTTCGCCATCGACCCATCGGCAGACCGGTTGGGAGTGCTCTGCGCGATCTGCCTGGTGCCCGAAGCCGACCCGTCGATCGGACGGCAATTGCTCGCCGAATCGATGCAGCGACTAGCATCCTTGGGAATCGACCGCGTCAATGCGGGCCTGCTACGTGATGATCGGTTTGGATACGCAGGGCTTGAGCCGATTGGCCATGGAATCGGGATTCCCCAAGCCGACGGCCGAATCACCGAGCTGTTGTCTCAATCCGGTTTCACGTCAGCCCAGTCGGCGGTACAGATGGTGGCATCGACCGGAGCCTATCGTCCGCCGATCAGCCGCGAGGCGGTGCAGCTGCGCCGGTCAACTCAGCTGGCGTGTGAAACTGCAACCGTGCCCGATCCTCCCTCGGCTTCGGCGATGGCCCACTTTGATATCGAGCGATACCGGTTGATCGACCGCGCCGGCAAACCTCTGGCCACTGTCGACCTGTGGTGCAGCGATCCGGAAGCAGAGGTGATGGTTTCACGCCACGCCATCCTTGATATCGAACCTGCGCTGCAGCGAGGAAGCTTGGATGCGGCCGAATCGTTCTTGGTCGCGTCGATTTTGCAGTCGTTGGCTGCCAGGCACGTTTTTTCGGTCGAATCGGTCATTGACGGCACACAGACTGAGCTCTACCAGCAGCTGCAAACGTTGCATTTTCACGAGCAGCAGCGAGGTGACGTCTGGACCAGGGATCTGGACTGACGCATCCAAAAACGATGGAGTGGTTCTCAAGGTAGCGAAACTCGCCAAGAGTTTCGGCGGGATTGAGATTCCCCGAAAGTCTTGGCGACTTTCGCTACTGCCCAAGAAGCGAACTTTCCAGATCAACGTGCCTGCTCCCGACGAGCGTGCTCGCGCAAAAACGGCGATCCGATGAAAACAGCCTTCGCGCCGCCGGTTTGGATTTGCTAACCAAGTCCAAACTCGTGAAAGAAATCCCGTACTTTGGGTAGCTCCGATGGATCCGAGAGCTCTGCGGGGGAATCAGGGAAGGTATTCCAATGATGAAATCGTTTGGCGCGCGACTTGGCGTAGGGGCTGTGACGATCCTGTTAGGTGCATTCGCTGCGGCGCAAGCCCAGAAGGATCGCCAAAACACTGCATCCAAAGAGTGGGTTGCCACGACACCTCCGTCACTGGGACAGCCACCGTCGCCGTTGGCAGCCGTTTCCGGTCCCGATTCGCGGCAAAACCCGTCCACTTCATCCGCGTTGGCACAGGCTGCGGGGGCATTTTCGTCGTCGTCGGCGGTGCAGTTGGTACAACACACCGAAGAAGTGCCGCCGCCGGCAGATCAGCCCGAAGAGCCCGAAACGAACTCGCTGGAATTGCCGGCGTTCAATCCAGGTGGTTTGGAAACTTCAGGCGAACCGACGGTTGCATCAACCGATGTTCCCAATTGGGCTCTGCCAGAAAACGAATCGCCGCCGCCGTCTGCTGAAGCACCAGCATTGTCGATGTCGCTGCCTGTAGCCGCCGGCGCAGCTGATGCTGGCGACGGAACCATCGATTCGGCGGAAATGCCCGATCTGCCGCTGGGTGCAGGGCCTACGTTGGGGCTTCGTCCCGAATCCAACGTCGGTGTTCAAACTGTCGATTCCACCTTGCAGCTGCCCAATGAACCGCAGCGTGGTTCCATTCCCCAAACCTATCCCAATGCGCTGCGTGATGAGGCGGGTTTGTCCAACCCGATGCGCAACCCGTTGCCATCGACCGCTACAGCCAACCCGATGCCCGGTCCGAACCAGACGACTGAAATCGGTGTCGCCGCGCCAACCGACATCACCTTTGGTTCGGGCGGCAGCCTGAGCACGGGCGGGGCACCGGCACCGGTCGCCACCTCCGGAAGTCCGGCTTTGGACATCGCCACCGGGCTCGGCCAACCCACACCCATCAACCAGTCGGCAGTCTATGCAGCCCAGCCATCGGCAGTCTATGCAGCCCAGCCATCGGCAGTCTATGCAGCCCAGCCACAAGCGATCAATCAAACAGCCATCGATCCGACGGGGCCAACCTTGCAGCAAGGTCCAGCGATCCCTTCCCTGCAAGGTTCGACGGCGCCGACATTGGCAGCTCCCCCGATGCTCGGATCACCAACTGTAGGCCAACGACCGTCGGGCGCAGGCTTCGCTTCCTCGCCGCAAGCCGGGATTGGCGACACAGGCACTTTGCGTCAAGGTTCGATCGGCCCGGCAGCCCGAGTGGCAGCTTTGCCCAATCCAAACTTCCAGCAAAGCCAGGCCGGTCTGCAAGCCACCAACTACGAGCAGTCTGCGGGACAGTTGGATCCGACAGCGACCCATTCTTCTCCCGGCGATCGTCGCCTGGAAGGTGCTCAATCACCCAGCGTCATCATTCAAAAACGCGCTCCGGCCGAAGTGAAGGTGGGCAAACCGGCATCGTTTGTCATTCACGTTCAAAACGTCGGTTCCGCCGAAGCGTTGGATGTCACGGTGTACGATCGAATTCCACGCGGAATGCGGCTGATCGATGCCTCGCCCGCGCCGGTGATGCAAGGCGACATGCTGCTGTGGCAGCTGGGCGCGATGGCGGCTGGTGATGAACGAACCGTCACGATGCAACTGATTCCCGAACAGGAAGGCGAACTCGGCAGCGTGGCGAGAGTTTCTTTCGAGGCGGCCGCATCGGTCCGCACCATCAGCACTCGCCCCGAACTGAAAATCGTTCAGCGGGCTCCCGAAAAAGTGTTGATTGGCCAGCAGCTGGAAATCGAATTGGAAGTTTCCAATCCTGGCAGCGGCGAAGCGACCGGCGTGATTCTGCAGGAGGATGTTCCCGATGGTTTAGAACACCCCAAAGGCCGACAGCTTGACAACCGTATCGGAACGCTCGCACCGGGTGAAAAACGACGCCAAGTGCTTCGTCTGCGAGCCGTCACACCGGGAGTGGTCGAAAATCGAATTCAATTGTTGGGCGATGACGGGCTGGCGGACGAACACGTTGTTGCCGTCCAGGTGGTCGCGCCCGAACTGAAGATCGGTTTGGTGGGACCGGCCAAACGCTTCCTGGAACGACAAGCAACCTACCAATTGCAAATCGCCAACGTGGGTACCGCCCCGGCAACGAACGTCGAAATCGCTGTCCAGCTCGATCGCGGATTCACTTTTGTCAGTACCGACAACCAGGGACAATACGATCCGACGCGTCACACCGTCTTCTGGTCGTTGGCCCAGCTGCCCGAAGGTGGTAGCGGCGCCGTTCCGCTCACGTTGCTGCCGGTCGAAGAAGGTCAGCGTGCCATCAACATCGAAGCTCGCGCTGATCTGGGCGCGGTTGCCAAGAGCGATCGATCGATCACGGTCGACGCGTTTGCCGAATTGGATTTTCAGATCACCAATCCAGGCGGCCCGATCGAAATCGGCAGCGAAACGGCTTACGAAATCAAGGTGCAAAATACCGGCACCAAGAACGACACCAACGTTCGCATGCAGCTGCAGCTGCCGCCAGCACTGGAACTGATCAGCGCCGACGGAGACGCCGAAACCGACGGTCGAGGCCTGGTGGTGTTCCGCCCCCGTCCGCAACTGGCTGCCGGTGGCGAGGCGACCTACCGGGTCCGAGTTCGAGGCGTCGCCCCCGGCACTCACCTGGTCAAAGCAGTCGTCATCAGCGACCAATTGACCGTCCCGGTGACCAAGGAAGAAAGCACGCGAGTCTACGCGGATCATTAGGGACGTTGTGACGAAGTTTGCGATGGAAGAACACCGCAAACTTCGCTCACCCTCGGACCGTTCGCATGTAGGCCAGTAGCGCTTTGTCGAGTTTGTCGATCTTGGTTTCGAAGGCTTCTTCGAACATGTCGATACGCTCCCGCTCGGTCCGCTCGACAAGTGGCTTGCCTTCGCTGAGCTTGCGCAGATAGGCGACGTACTGTTTGCGGCGAGTTTTGATCAGGAAGTAGGTCAGCGCCCAGCCTTCGGCGTAAGCATCCGAGGTAGTCTTCCGGTCACGAAAACGTGAATCGTTGGCCAAGAGCGTCGACAGCGAATCGCGCGGCCGTCGCTGGACGTACTTGCGCCAACGGGCCAGCTGCACCTGGTTGACTCGTCCGACACGTTGCCACCGGTGAGGGTTTCTGCGGTCGGGCGATTCAAAGAACATCGCCAATCCTTCGCTGACCCACATTGGATTGTCGGCAAAGCGGCGCTGCAAGCCACAGTTGTAAGCCAGTTGATGGGTCGCTTCGTGAATGATCGTTGCGGCGTTCCGCTCCCAGTTGGGAACGTTGAACGTCGTCATCCGATTGCTTTGCAGGTGGTAATACCCGATCAGGCTGTTCGCGGTGTCGCCGATTTCGGCGCGGGAGTGAGCCAGGAAGCTTTTGTGGTTGGCCAGCACCAATCCGACCAACGGAAATCTCGGTTTGGGCAGATCCCAACCCAAGTTGTCCCAATAAGTAAAGAAGCCTCGATGCAATTGTTCGAACAACACTCCCACCCGTTTCGCGTAGGCCTCGCTGCTGTTGTAAACAATCACGTAGTGTTGGGTACGATGGACTTTAAAGCCGCGCGGCAATTCCTTCAGCATCCGCCGCTGCACTTCGTCGGCGTCGATCGGCTGAAGTGGCGAGGAGTCGGATTCGCGATCGACGAGGTTTTCCGGCTGTATGATCCAAATTCGCCCGTCGTCTGCTTGGACCATCAAGCCGCCGTCTTGTGCCTCTCTCAAGATCTCCGCTTCGATCGTTCGCTTGACACCCTGGTCGTCAAAAGTGATCGTTTCCGCCGCGTGGGTTTGAAAAGGAGCGACCAGCAGCAGGATTGTGAAAGCGGTTACCAACCTTGGCATGGCATTCGTTGTCGGAAGAGGAGGTAGTGGTTCAGTCCGATGCGAGCAACAAGTTCGGCCAATCTTTCCGAAGAAAAACGCGGCGAACGAGCAGGTTTTCCGCCATCGTAATTCTTCCGGTGAGCTCTACCAGTGCCAATCGCCTGGCGTTTTGCCTGCATGGCGGCTACTCGCCCATTCTAACACGGCGGCCGCCTCCCCATTTCAGTCCCATCGTTGCAATGGTTACCACCGCTGCGACGTACCAAAGTGCCAGGGCCGCTTCCTGGTACCTTGCGCCGCTGTGCAACAAACCAAACAGCCGCGTTCCCACCGTGGTGACGCCCGGCGGCAATACCGGCAGCGTTGCCGGTACGTCACCTGAGGCGACAATCCCGGAGGCCAGTAATGCTCCGACCAGCGTCCACTTCAGCGTGGGGCAATCGATGTGCCAAAACCGCGCCAGTGCGGATCGATCGAGCCGTGCCGATTCGAAAACGGAGTCGGCAATCCCAAGGTAGCCGGCCCGCATCACCCAATAGGCGACAGGTGCCGCGCGAAACAGCAGCGCGATCACAGTCGGGACCAGCGTCTGCTGATACAGCATCCGAAATCCCGGAATGTCCGCCTGAAAGAACTGCACCACCCCCAACCCCACAATCGGACCGGGGATCAGCACTGCCGCGATGGACAGCATGTCGATGCATCGTCCAAAAACACGATGGGTTCTTCCGACCGCAGCCATCACAGTGCCGATCGACACTGCCGTCATGCCGGTCATCACCGCAAGCAGCAGTGTCCATTGGTATTCAGCAGCGAACGACGCCGGCGCCGACGAAACCGAATCGAAGCATTTGCCGATCGACCAGCTGGCGGTTCGCGAACCTGCTTCGACCACGACCTGATGGCCCGCTTTGATCACCAGTCCGCTGATCGGAACCAACAAGACCAGCGCTGCGACCAAGACCACGACGGCGATCGCCAAGTGGTAATGGGTTCCGGACAGAGGTTGTTCGGCCGCGTGACGACTTTGTTCTTCCGAATTGACCTTCGGCATCCTCGGCCGCCAAATCACGATCGCCGTCAGCAGCAGTCCGGTAAATAGTAGCGGCAAGAAACAGGTGATCAGAATGGCCGAGACCGAAACTTCGGTCGCGTAGAAAAGATAGAACTCGTCGGCGATCGTTCGAAAGCCGTACAGGTCGACCACCGTCATCTCGGTGGCGGCCAGGGCCGCGGTGGCCAACAACGACGTGACCAACCAGGGCATCGCCATCGGCAATCGAACTCGCCACCAAACCACCACTGGTCCTGCGTCCAAGCAGGCTTGGCCAATCACAGCCGCCGGGACTCGCCGCACTCCGTACCAGGTAGCCAGGGTGACCAGCGAACTGCCGACCAGACCGTGAATCCAGCCGCAGGCGACCAGTCCGCCAAATGCTCCGAACGCGCCCCAGCCACTCGATCGGCTGCCGGTTTGGGTCAGCGGCAGCCAGCCGAACTTCCCGGCGGTTGCCTCCCAGGCTGCCGCGTGAAGAATCATCGGCGTCGCAATCGCGGCCACCAAGGTGGCAAAAAAGAGTCTGGCAATCCATTTTCCGGATCGTCCACACCCCTGCAGGCTCGACGCCGCCCAGGCCGCCGGCACTCCAATCACCCCCGAAATGGCCACGGAAACGGCCATCAGCTGAAGCGTCAAAAAGAGAGCCTGCCACCACACCGAAGAAAAGATCCTTCCCCGAATCCCGAATCACAAAATAGCAATCACAATAGTAGTCATCCCCCCACCCACTCTTTTCTCGCTGAATCATGAAAATCACCGCGATCCCACAACTGTACCGCAATCTCAAGCGGTGGCGGGAAATTCTCGCGGTGCTTCGGCGATATGGCCTGGCCGACTGGCTGACTCGCTTCCGGTTGCCGTTTCGCGATGCGCTGAAGGATCGCGGCGGTGTCCCCCTCTCACAGTACTCGCGGGAACAGCGGGTGCGAATGGCACTGACCGACCTGGGGCCGACATTCATCAAATTGGGGCAAGTCCTGGCCGCTCGTCCCGACCTGGTGGGTCCAAAATTGGGCGAGGAACTCAAGAGTCTCCGCGCCGATGTGCGTCCCGATGATATCGACGAAGTTCGTGATACCCTTCGCCAGGAGCTGGGTGACGATTACCGCAGTCACTTTCAAAGCATCGATCCTCAGCCCCTGGCAACCGCCTCAATCGGCCAGGTCCACCGCGCCGTCCTCAATGATGGCACTCACGTGGTGATCAAAGTCATTCGTCACGACATCGAAAGAACGATGCGCCAGGACATCGAGGTGCTTGCTGGATTGGCCCAGCTGGCCGACCGGGTCGAGGCGTTGGCGGCTTGGCGGCCAAGCGACATGGTGCGTCAGTTCGCGCCGATGTTGCAACGCGAACTCGATTTCAGCCGCGAACGACAGAACCTGGAACATTTCGCCGAGATGTTCGATCGTCTGAAAGTGGATGCCGTGATCCCGCGCCCGATCAACCCGCTGTGTACCCGGCGAGTGTTGGTGATGGAGGAACTGATTGGAAAACCGCTCGTTGATTTCTTGCTGGAATCGGCCGAAGAAGAATCGGCGGCGGCCGCCGAGGCATCTCTGCCCGTGCCTTCGACCAACGGATCGGCTGCCAAGAATCGTGACTTGATCGAATCGACGCAGTTGGTCAAGCAACGGCTTTCGGAAACGATCGCCCGCGTCTATTTGGCCATGCTGTTTGACGAAGCGCTTTTTCATGCCGATCCTCATCCTGGCAACCTGATCGTGATGGAAGACGGCAGCCTCGGTATTCTCGATTTCGGCATGATCGGCAGGATTGACGAAAACCTTCGCGAGACAATTGAAGAGATGCTGGTCGCCATTTCGACCGGCGACCAGAACCGGCTGACCCGGTTGATCTGCCGAATCGGTGACGCGCCGCCGACGCTGGATGAATCAGCACTGGCGATCGATGTGGCGGAGTTCATCGGTACTTACGGCAAACAGAGTTTGGGCGAGTTCGATTTGACCGGAGCGCTCAATGAACTCAGCGAAATCCTTCATCGGCACAAAATCAAACTGCCCAACCAATCGGCGTTGTTGTTGAAGATGTTGATCTCGCTGGAAGGAACCTTGCGAGAACTGGGGGCGCGATTCGACTCGCTGGACGTTGTCCGCTCGTTCATGCGCCGCTCGATGGCTCGGCGGCTCAGCCCGCGTCGACGTCTTCGACAGGCGCGGCGTATCTACCTGGAGGCGGAAAACTTTTTGGAAGCGGCGCCCGATCAAGTGATCGCGCTGTTGCAGCAAGCGCGTCGCGGCGAAGCCAAGCTGACGCTCGAACACCAAAGGCTCGGACCGACGATGAACCGCATGGTGCTGGGGCTGATGTCCAGCGCCGTCTTTTTGGGTTCTTCCCTGATGCTGGCCAACAAAGTGCCGCCCGTCTTGTTCCCCGATCAAGCAGTGCTGGGGATACGCGAGCTTAGCCTACTTGGCATCATCGGCGTGATCGGCAGCATCACCGTGATGATGTGGCTGCTGATCGCCATCAACCGCAGCGGACACCTCACCAAAGGAAACGAGGACTAGGCTTTCACCTGGCGTTGAGCGGTAGCGGAATTCGCCAAGAATTTCGGCCGCCATGCTAATCCACGGCTTTGCCCAAAAAAGGGGTCTGACCCGTCTGACCCTCTCCGGGCACAACATTCGTCAAAGAAGACCGCCGCCCTCCAAAGGGTCAGACCCCTTTTTTGGGCAAAGCCGTAATCCACCGAAAGCCCAATCAAGTGGCTCAGCCAGGCACGTCAATCTTCCGGCTTTTCGTCGGGTGTCACCCCCAGACCGCGAAGTACCTCATTCAGCTTGGCATCGAGCACGTCCAGGTCATGAAGCACTTCGTCCTGTCGTTTTTCCAGTTCGCTCAGCAGTTGGCCCGGTTCGGTGTCGGAGGTATGGGAAGTTGGGGTCGGTGACATGACAAGTCCTGAGCGTTCTGGGCCAACAAGCCGCGCCCCTTCCACGCGGGAAATGGAAGCGGGGCACGGGAGCTCGCGGGGGAGCTGAAAGCGGCGGTTGGGTTCGCCACTGCATCCCCTGAATCGGCCAAATCGCCGTCGGCCGGTAGGCGAGCGCCGGTCGCAACAGTCGGCCAAGCGAGAGAATCTGTATCGATTGGCCAGCGTCTACCTCTGAGGCGAAAACTACCGCCAGCCCCGTTTTTTCGCCGTGGTTTGTCTTTCAGGTCCAATTCAAGTCTGGCAGCGAAAACACCGAGATTCCTTCAATCCACCGTGCTCTAGCGTTTCCCGAGGCGGCTCGCTAGACTTCGGAGTCTCAGTCGTACCGGGGTGCCGGTACGGACATTCCAAATCCCTCTTTTGGGGAGCATATTGAAACGATGAATTCGGAGCAGAAATGGTCAAGCTAGTGGTTCGCGACAGGGAAACGATTCAAGAAGCCGTCCGCCGATTCCGCAAATTGGTAGAACGAAGCGGCATCAAAAAAGAGATGCGTCGCCGCGAATACTACGAAAAGCCCAGCGAGACCAATCGCCGCGCCCGCCTCCGAGCCGAGCGTCGAGCGCGCCGAACCCGAATGCTCTCCCGGTAGGTTCCCGCATCAAGCCGGCAGGCGATCTTTGTTCCTGCGGCCACCCCTCCGAAACCCCACGCGCTTAGCAACAAAGCGCGAATCCGGGCGATTAGCTCAGTTGGCTAGAGCGCTTCGTTTACACCGAAGATGTCGGGGGTTCGAGTCCCTCATCGCCCATTACCCAATAGTGCCCCGCGCTATCCTGAACTATCAATGCCCCTGTTTTCCCAGCGAAAACGGGGGTTTGTTGTTTCGGGACTTCTTCGCCAATAGCGCCAGATTCCCCTGAAATGGAACCGCCAGGGCAACCGCCGTTCTCGGCATCAGAGGGGAATGCCGGTTCCTTGGGCTCTTTCCGAGTCACCGTTTCGCCGTTTGGATCGGCTGCCGCCTGAAACGACTCGTCGGTCGCCATCGCGTAATGACGCATCGCAACGGGAACCGAGTTTCCAAGCCACGCCGAAACATCCTTTGCCGGATAGCGAGCCATCAATTCTGTCTCTCGACTGGCTCGCAGATTCTGAAACAATCGGGGCCAAGGCGTCACGCCAG
Organism: Rubripirellula sp.; assembly: GCA_965222745.1. GTDB lineage: Bacteria > Planctomycetota > Planctomycetia > Pirellulales > Pirellulaceae > CBDCUW01. The sequence goes on along the minus strand of CBDCUW010000005.1, from coordinate 1,240,817 downwards.
CTCGCTTCAGAATTTTCAACAGTGTCTCGCGAAGATTCTGGTCCGGTCGCCGATACCGATTGATCACAAACTCTGCGCCTTCCGGTGCCGCATCCCAAGCCGCCTCCAGGTACGGCCTTAGCTCCGGGAAGATCGGGCAGACTCGTACACCACCCGTCGCATGATGTTCAGTCTTGCTGGCGTTGAGCACCATCTTTCCGCCCGGTAGATCAACGTCGGTCCAGCGAAGCGACACAAGCTCTGACGGACACCGCAAGCCACCGAATCGAGCCAATGCAAGAATCGTCCGCCAATCGCCACAGGGGCAATGCTCCATGCACCGCTCAATCACCTCGACCTCGACAAAGAACTGCCGCTTGTCGTTTCCTTGTGTGGTACTCGCCAACTTTTCAAATGGATTCGACTCGATGTAGCCCCGTTCAATGGCTTCGGCGAAAAATTGCTTCACCGTTCCCGTTCGGCGCCGTACTGTATCGTCGGCCATCGACTTACGTTGCTTACTGCGGCGATTGCCTTTAGTTTTCAACCAAACCCGCCACTTCTTGGCGTCCGTTGCCGTGATGTCGCGCAACAGCTTTTTACGACCGAAGTAATCGAGCAGATTTGTTTTCGCCTTCGTGTAGGTGTCTCTTGTCGATTTTTTGACGTCCTGTCGTTCGGCGACGTATTCATCCAACCAATCCGCCAACGTCAACACACGGGCGACACGTTTAGCGACCGGTTCAACAAGACCGCAACGAGCCAGCTTGTTGCGCAAATCATCATCAATTCCACCGAGCCAATCAGCAGTCGCCAACTCCGGTGGACGTTTGTTTTTGGCCGCAGCCAATAGATGCTCGACGTGTTGTTTCGTTTCCTGGGCCGCATACTCGGGAACATTACCGAGCCAGATGCTCCGTTTTCGCTTTTCCACATCGCGAAACTGCAATCGCCAACCACATCGGCCACGATCATCTTCAAAGCGCAAAGATGCCATCAGATTTCAACTCCCGTCAGTTGATCCCGTATCGTGAAGTGCCACGGCGGCCGGTACGGGTTACCGGTGTTCGGCCGCTAAGCCTAGCCGTGGCGGACGCCATTGTATCGGCTGAAATCACACGATTGGTAGGCGGTCTATTCACCTACTTTCTCCCGAGGTTCCGTAATAGTGACCACCGGGGACCGCCCACGACGAAACTCCACCTTCACCAATCCGATTTCCTCCATCTTTTTCAATACTTGCCTTCCCGTTTTCGGATGAACCTTCAGTTCCGCCAATACCGACGGAGTCAGTTTCACCGGATTCGATTTCTGCCAGCCTGCCGTATACCAGAGCAGCAGGGACACGGCTTCAGCCCGACTCCCACATGTGGACGCCAACTTTAGCCACTTCATTGGAATCGGGCCTCGTACAAACCTCTCTCCCTCGCGATGCCTTGGCAGTGCCTGGCGGTCCCGCTTCTCTTTTCTGTTCTGTCGCTTCATTGGGGCATGCTCGTCACGTCGGTCAGCGAAGTAGTCGCTCAAATCCGTTTCTGTCGCTTCGAATGATTCGAGATCCATCAGACACCTGCAAAGAGAAGATCCATTTACATAGAAACTGTTAATAAGAAGGTACGGGTGGGACATCCCGTTCCATATTCGAGACAACTTGTTCCCGATTTGAGAAACGCCGTTCCGAATCACTTTCAGCCTGCGCGGCTAGGTCGACGACTCGTTCCCACATCGTTCGGCCACGATCTTCATCGAAATATCGATCTGGATACCTGATAATCTTGGCTTCGGATTCGAGGACAAATCCGTCCAGTACGATTCGCCCGGATTCCTGCATGATGTCCTGCGTCTCGGTTACCACCTCGACGATCCGTTCCCTATCAGCCTCAATCAATAACGCGTCATGAACGGGGCAGCACACCGTAATTCCGTCTTCTGCGGCAAGTGAACATGCCAGTCGCATCATTTCGGCACCGTTCGCTTGCATCGGGAAATTGGCAAGCGAACGCGGGTTGTCGTCACCTACCGTGTGAATTGTCCATCCAAACACCGTGCGCAAATGTCCAGTCAACATCGCTGAATCGACTTGGGCTTGAGACCACTCCCAAAAAACCGGAAACGTTTCTTTGTGTTGACGAAGCAAGTTTCGAGCGAAAGCAACCGGCTTGTTCAGCTTCGCCGCCAATCCGAACTCGCTCATTCCGTATTGGGTTGCCAGCATGCAAACCTTGAACGTAGAACGCTTGGTGGGATGAGTTCGCTTGGTTGCCGACGGTGGGACGGCTCCAGCCATCTTCGCGAATTCCAGATATGGATCGCCACTCCGATAGGCTTGCATCAACGCGCGGTCGCCCGATAGCGCTGCTGCGATTCCAAGCTCCTGCTGTGACCAGTCCACATAAGCCAACGCGCGATCAGATTGAGGCTTGATCAATCCTCGCAGCCATACTGAAGGCCCGAAAATGAACCTATTGTTCGAAGGTTGATTGCGCCCCGATCGGCTAGCAAAAGGTCTTAGCATGGTTCGATTTCGCCCATCAGATCCGATCGCCAGTTTTTCCAGCTTCATCTCAGAAAGCGAATGCCTCAGTTCACGAAGCGGTGAAATCTGGGGGTAGCTCTTCGCTTGTTGTCGAAAGGTGTCATCATCCAACGCCAAACGTCCGCTATTCGTATTCGGCCACGGAATCCCATGTCGCGCCAGGTAAGCCGCGAATCGATCTTGTTTGAATGTCAGCCCTTCGTAGACATCAAAGTCCTTGTCCACAGCCTCAATTAGACTTGCCTTGATTCCTTCCCAGTGCCGGCGGAGCAAGTCGAGTGTCTCTGTGTCAATCGGAATGCCACCATGTTCCATCGACGCCACCGCTCGCATGTATCGCCCCCGATGAACGGCGCGAGGGAAGTCAATCACGCGCATCATCACTGGTAGTAGCCGGTCCAACGCATCGACATCGGATTGGCAGTAGTCGAGCAGAGCGGACATTTGTTGCCGTGTGTATGGGCCTCCTGACATCGCCAACTCACGCATTCCCGTTTTTTCCGTCGCATCCATCGAATCCAGTCCAAAGTACGTCAGACAACCAAGCAGCCCAAATCCGGCCGGTGGAGTAGTACCGTTGAGCAAGTTTTTGAATTCGCACCACAGATCCAATACTCGAATCGGAACCGGCCAGCCCAACGCCAAAAAACAGTTCCACTCTGCGGAAGAAAAGAAAGCAACAAACAGCGTACGTGCATCAACATCAAATGGCGGATCCCGCATTGCTGCCAGATCATCCATGCCGATTCGGAGGATTCTTTTCGAATGAAACTCACGAGCCACCAAGCAAACAACTTTGGGACGTTCCCCTGATGGCTGAGAGAATTCAAAATCTATCGACCAAACCGAATCAAACTGATTCAGCCAGTCCATCACACTTCGCCACGCATTTCTCGTAAGAACGGATGATCCATCGATTCAATGAATCGAGTTTTGAATGCGATCTTCAGTAGTTCTTGGAATGTTAACTCCGGCCATTCGGGGGCCGGCAGGTTTCCAGTGGCCTCGAATACGGCATAGCTTCCCGCCGACATATCGGCCTGTACGCGCACCCAGTTCTTGGTCGCTAGCTGCTGCGCCTCTTGCATCGACGTGTACCAGTCCAACGAGCGGCCGTTTGGATCAGGCAACTTCGCAGGCCAAAGAAACGGCGATCCGTGTCGAGTGATGGCGGTACAAAGCCGTACCGGGGTGATGAACTCGGGCAGTTCCTGCCAAAGGTCACGAGCCACCAGATAGGTTTCGTGGTTGACTTTGTCTTCGATCGTCGCGGTATCGATGCGGTATGCTTCTTCGGGATGAACCCGACAGAACTCCATCTTGTTCGGCTTGCCGACCTTGACCGTCACAATCTTGCGTTTGACACCGATCCCGTCCGCTGTCGTATTTGAACTCAACCGAAGTGCAGCCGGATCGAACGGGTCCGTCGGCCCGCCGTCCTTTCTCTGCTGCTCGGCCGCACCGTCCACGGGATCACGATCTCTATTCAGATCGGTTCGATTGGATTCTGGATTGTTGCTAGAATGATTCATGGTTGTTTTAACCTCCGGGCCGTTCACTGATAGCAGCAGTGGCGGCCTTTTTCGTTTCGATAACACTGTTGTTTGAGGGCACAGCCAATCAAAGCTGGCCCAAAAGGACTGCGCCGTCAGCAATCGATGCTGGCCGGTGACGAAGTTCACAAACTGAACTAGCTTCGGTCAGCATTGGAGGTGGACGTCCGCGAGAGCACGCATAATCCGACATCGACTCAGCCTCCCTGCGACCGATGGGCTAAGTGCTGAATCACCGCGTGCGGATCAAACAGCACCTTGCGGCCAACCCGAATCACGGGCAATTCGTCATCCCGCAACATCGTGTCGAGCTTCGGAACAGAAACGTTGATAACCTCGGCAAGCTCGTACCGAGTCAGAAGTCGACGTCGATTAGTAAGCCTGTCCGCTACGCGCTCAGCGACTGCTTCGGCTAGTCTTTCTATTTCGAGCGGTGAAAGGCTATCCATGATCCGCCTCCGACTTCTGTTCGAGGCGTTTCTCGTGATCGATCTCGATTCGCTCCAATTCCTTAGCTGTCCTAATCAGCAATCGGAGCCGTTTTGCTTCGGCTAAAACTGCTGCGAGTCTAGTCTTCAGAATGGGCTGACTTGGGAGATCTACTACCCCACTATCAAGGTTGTTCCTTGGCATCTTGTTTCCTCCGTCCAGAGCAATACGACTGGAAGAAACGATTTGTAGCGAGAGGAACTTCTAACACTCTTCCCGCAAAGTTCTAACGTTTTGCTTTTTCCCGTCCTTTTTTTTTCTTGTATCCCGATTTCACTGTGACCTGGTTCTTGTTATCCGGATCACGAATCACGTGGAAATTCAGCCTCTTCTTCTTGACCAACCTGTTGAGCCGAGCCGCAATGGCGTGAAACTTTTTGGTCCGATTGGTTTTGCTTTGGTCGATCGGCAACAGCACTTCGCCAGCCTCATCGTAGGCACATTCGCCGTTCTTTAAGAGGTTAGCCAGCCTGTACAAATCTGTGCCGACGGAATGATTCGCACTCGCGTATTCCCAAAGTTTGCGGCCAAGCTCTTGTTGCGCTGTCAGGGACTCTGCGTCATCTTCAATGGCAGGAATTGTCGATCCCTGTTCCATACGTGGGTGTGCATTTGATTCGCTGCGTTGTTCGTCTGTCGATTTCTCGTCAACCTTCGTATCCAACTCAGCCTCAAACGGCCAATCGTGCGTCGCCAGCCAGGTTGACATCAACACTGACGCCGTCACAACGTCCTCACAGACGGTCCGCATTCCTCTTGCTTCAACATATGACTCCAATTCGGCTGTTTCCTCGCCCGTTCCGGATTGCCGACAGAACTCGATCCATGCGGCCTCGTCGACATGTTTTGTTCGCATTCCAAAAGACAACTGTCCGCGATCGTGAAACGCGACCATCGTCTGTATCCAGAGGATAATAGGAGAAGTGGGGAAGTAACATTCTCCAACTTGAAACAAGTATCTTGTGAGCTGTTGTCCGGCAATTTCGGCGATCGTTTTCCAGTTGTTGAATGCCAGTTGGTCGTCGCCGTGATGAGCGCGACCTGACGTTGATACGAATAGTTGCTCCCATTGTCCATCGGGCGCTGCGCAGTCTTCGGCAGCAACAACATTCCAGTAAGCGTCATCATCAAGTGAAAGCGTTGGAACTGAGGTGAGCAGCTCCTCAAGTTTTTCAGAGCAAGTGCCAGACCGTCGCAGGTATGCAATGGGCATTGAACTAGTGCCCTGCGCCACACACTTGTCAAATCGCGACTTGATGTCCAGGAAGACGCCTTGCTTTTCCCTGATGAATTCCGAGACCACCGTCCCCTCCGAATTGTTTTTCCCGCTTAATCAAAAACGTTGGGCCAGCAAATGTTCGTTTCAATCAGAGGGCAATAAATCAGCCGTTTCATCAACGCTGGTGCTTTCCGACAACGGTTCGTTGCTTGTAAGAATACTCGCCGGAAGCTCGTCGCGCCCATTATCGGGTAGATGAATGACCACTGCGCCGGCATGAGTGCCTTTGTTGCTCTTTGCGGCTGCACGTCCCGCTGAAGGTGACGACATCGTTGAATGCGATCGCATCAGCGAATCGAGAAGTGTTTTCGCTGCTTTCAGGCGGACGTTTTCGTCCTCGCTGCTTTGCATCATCTCCCAAAGCGTTCCAATCGCGTCATGTCCCGCATCAGCCAAGCGCGCCAGAATAGACTCTCGCAACGACTCTCGGGCCTCGTTCAGCTTTGCTCGAAATTCAGGGTCGGCTAGCCTTCGGTACGCAGTTCTCTCAGAAATGCCCGCCGTCGCGGCCGCGTTTCCGATATGGCAGCCAGACGCAAGTGCGGTCAGCAACCGATCATCACCGGTGACCTCGCCCAATTCCCTGCCAAATTCTGCCAGATCCTGACACCTCGTATCGGCCATGGTTTCTCCTGAGGTTGTTGAATTGTGAGGATCGTTCTCGTATATCGCTGAAGACTGGACGAAACGACTGCGGTTTCAGCTTAGCAAAACTGTATTCGAATGCTCTGTCTCGAATCCGCGTCGCCGTTTGCCGACCAGCACTCTGTTGGCACCGATTGCTCGAAATTAGTTCGCGACCGAAGTACCGCTGGCACCCCTTCTGAGGCGAGACGCCGATAAAATCACTGTTTTGGCCTTTTGGGAAAGCCTTAGGCTGTTTTGGAAATGGAAGTTGAAGGGGCTAGTGACAGTGCTTACGCGAACAGACATTTTCTCTTGGGCGGATACAAAACATGCTGAGGGGCAACTTCCAGAGCTGATCCGTCGTCTCGTGGTTGCGTCAAACCAAACGTTGAATGCACTTGTGATGCCGTATGGTGACTCTGTTGGCCGTTCCGGTCTCGATGGATACATCCACGCCGGGAACGCGTCCACGTATATTCCAGACGGTGAGTCAGTTTGGGAACTCGGCACCAACAAAAATCATGTTTCCAAAGCGAACTCGGATTTCAAGAAGAGGACGTCGGGAACAGCGGCTTCCACGCAACAGCGTTTGAGCTACCTGTTCGTTACGCCACGGCACTGGGAAAAGAAAGCCGAATGGGAGAAGGATCCGGGCCCAACCAAAGATAAGGTCATTGCAAATTGGAAGGCGGTCCGTGTTTTTGACGTGGACGACATACTCGGCTGGTTGTCGGATTGCCCGTGCGTCGAAGCTTGGTTTTCTCGGATGCTTGGCAAAGCCGTGGCAGGCCTCAGAGATGCTGAAGGGTATTGGGAGAACATTGCAACGACGGAGGCTGGTTCCGTCAGCCCAAGGATTCTCCTTGCTGGTCGCGATGAATTAAAGAAGCAGGTTCTGTCGCATCTTGCGAAAGACGGTGGAAATCCTAGACCGATGGGGATTTCAAGTCGATCTCCAGCCGAAGTCTTACCTTTTGCTGTTGCTTCAGTGGTTGACTCAGGTGATTTGTCAACGATAGTAGGCTCACTTGTAGTGGATTCCCGTGAACGCTGGGAACAAGCTATCGTAGAGTCAACAGACTTGGGGTTGATCGTTGCGCCACAAGTTCAGCCGACCCGGGAACAGCTCCAACAAGCTGCCAGTCGGGATCACCGAGTCGTCTATTGCTCATCGTCCGGCGAAACTGAACTCCCGAGACTCACGGAGTTTGACGTTCGCAAAGCGCTGATTTCTTCCGGCATTTGCGAAGCCGACGCAAAGCAACACGCGATACAGTGCGGTGGAAACGGGCAGCTTCTTCTAGATCGGCTGTCGGGCCTACACGAACCAGCCGGATCAATCGGTTCAAGTCTCGATGATCGAGTGAAGGTGACCTGCCTGCTTTTGGTTGGCTGGAACGGTAACCACCCAGCAGACCGCGAGGTGTTTTCGATTCTTTCTGGATTGCCATACGAGGAGATTGAGGCGTCTTTAGTTTCAGACTCGAATGACCCGTATGGGCTTCTATTCCGTGCGGATGGCAAGTTCCGGCTTCTCTCGCCAGAACTTGCCTGGATTCGCTATGCATCACTAATCACCAAGTCTGTCGTAGAAAGTTTTTCTGACGTCATCCGATACCTGCTTGCAGACGACGATCCAACTGCCGGAATGTCTAGCAATGAGCGGCTCACGGCTCAGTTTTTAGGTAAACACCCAGAGTTTTCAGGGACCTTGCGAAAAAACGTCGTGCATTCCCTGGCAATCGCCGCATCGATCGGAGCCGCAAGGCTAAAACTCGACCCGTCCATGAGTCCATCCTTTGTCGAATGGATCGTGCGATCGACATTAGAAGCGGCAAGTTTTAGCCGTTGGGCATCGTTTGGCAGCGAATTGTCGATATTGGCAGAGGCGGCGCCGGATGCTTTGTTAGACGCGCTCGAGCATGATGCGCGTCCCGAAGGCCCACTCGCTGAGGTGATGGATAAATCCAGGACCGGACTCCTAGACTCACCCGCACACACAGGCATTCTATGGGCGATTGAAAGACTCTGCTGGTCCCAAGATCATTTGGCAAGAGCGATTTCCATTCTACTGAAGTTGGCCAAACTCAATCCGGAGATTGAGTCTGGAAACAACCCGTCAAACTCGATTCGGGAGACACTTCAGCTTTGCTGTCCACAGACAAACGCTGACTGGCCAATGCGTCAGGACGCAATTTCTCGAATGCTGAATGAAGACGCAGAAACAGCTTTTGGGTTGGTCATCTCGCTGTTTCCCTCTGGGCTCTCAAGTTGGGCATGTCGAGAATTACCAACATGGCGAGATTGGGCGCAAGGATATGACTCAAACACAACATATCTGCAAGTCGGCACCGAACGTCGATGGTGTGTTGAGCAACTGCTTTTGTTTGCGGCCGATGACGCAGAGCGATGGAGTGCCCTAATCGAACTTTGTGGGGACATCGAAGACGAACAGTATGTAGCAGTCCTTAACGACTATGAGTCGAAGCTTGCTGATGGCGTATTTGATCAAGTGGGTAAGCGTCTGCTATGGGAAACCATCAACGCCATGCTGATTGCTATGGAGTGGAACGCGGCCCAGCGACGATTGGAGAATGGCGACGTCGTAGATGTAGATGAAATTGGCGACTCAACAATCGAATCTGAGCAACATTTCCCCGGAGAGGTTCGGCGTTACCAGGCACACGGATCGCGATTGCGGAATCTGCTTAATGCGTCAACTCCGGAAGATCCGGTACTTGCTGGATGCCACGCATTCCTTAGCGGATTGAATCCTAACCATTGCACGCGGCACTTTTCCGATCGCTTCAATCACGAGAAGCAGCAAGAGCTTATCACTGAGTCGAGAAGGTCGATCGTGGAATCTGTCTGGCGTCTTGAGGGGCTTGCCGGTTTGTTTCGCTTGGCGGCGATTGAGCATGTCGATTCATACGATGTCGGGCGAGCCCTAGCAAATTCAGAGGCTGTACAAATTGAGCCTGACGAATTGCTGCCGTTTTTTTCCTCGGATGCGAAGACCGATCGCTTGCTCGCCAGCGGTTTTATTGCCGTCTGGTCGTGGGACCGTAAAGATTCCCTCACGACGGAGGTGTTGCCTCTCTTGTCCATGATGCCTTCAGACGACTCGGCCGCGTCGTATTTGCAATGCCTTCCTCTTGTACCGGAAGTTTGGGACAGCATTGATAGGCAAAGCGAAATAGTCCAAGCGATGTATTGGAAAAACGCCTCGATTCCATGGGAAATTCCCCAGGGTAGACTTCCTTATTTTGTCAAAAATCTGAACCAAGTCGGTCGCGCCGATCGCTCACTCGACTTGCTGACGCGACGTCGAGTGCAAGTCAGCGAGGATGCAGCCGATCTTGTTTTTGAAACATTGGAAGCGTTGCCATTCGTTGAGCGAGACCGAAACGAGGGGAACCATGGAAGCCTGCGGTGGGAGATTCAGCAACTCTTCAAGACACTCTACAAGATTGGAATGTCTCAAATCGTAAGGCTTGTTCGACTGGAATTGGCTTATCACGAGGTGTTCGAAAACGATGAAAGCCGAAAATTCCAGCCAAAGGGATTGCTGGTCGCGATTAGAGACGACCCATCTTTGTTCGTCGAATTGCTCGCGTATCCATGGAAAGACGATACCGGCGCATCAGCTACGCAGGGTAACGAGCAGGCAAGGGCCCAGGCAAAGCAGGTAGGCGGTCTACTTCGCCAAGTGGCAGAGTTGCCAGGGCAGTCCGAACTGTGTCCGATGAGCGGTCGGTCGATTGCTGATTGGATTACCGAGGTAACAAGAATCGCAACAGAACGACGCTACCTGACTGCGGTTGGGCTTCAGCTTCCTAGCATCATCGCAAGTGGAGCGTGGAGTTCCATCGAAACGTGGCCTACGCCAGAAGTCGTCGATGCCATCAACGTCCTTGCAGAAGCAGCGCCGCAGACGTTTCCACGGCATCTTTCAGTCAGCCTATCGAATGCACGCGGCGTTCACTTCGTTGACCCAACGGGTGAGTCAGAGAAAAGCCAAGCCGAGAAACTTGGGAAGCGAGCAGGGCAGCTTCGGCAGACGTGTCCCGCCGCTTCACGGGCGTTGCGTGATATGGCCCAAAGCCTCGAATCTGAGGCGCTTCGCAATATCGAGCAGGCGAAGTGGGAGCGATAGCACGCCCCTCTGATACCGAGACTGAGCCTGAACGTTTCCAGCGGTCGCGTTTGCCGCCGTTGTGCAATCAAGTTCCTGCCGCCATGCCAAGGTTTGGTCTAGTGACAAGGGGCATCCACGATTCCGTGGCTCATCTGCAAGAGTTTGACTCGGCAGTCGCCTGTTAGCCGGAACACGTTGGCCTGCGTTGACAAACCAAACAATCGTGCTTGGATGGGAACGGAAGATAGTTGGCACCCGTTTCGATTGAAGAACCCTTCGACGTCTCAGTTTTACAGTTCTTGAACCAACACGGTCCAGCGGATTGGTTGGGCCGATTCGTTCAGTTCTGCGACAGCGTAGAGGTCCAACTCTGTTTTTGCGTTGCTAGTAGATCTTCCTGGGCTCCAGGTGCGCATAGCTCAGAACTTCGCAAAACTGTTAGTGCCAGCATGGGCACTATAGAAACTTCACCTGCCCCCCATTGAGCATTTCAATAACAGCGTCGTCAAGATCCGTGACGTTTGCGACCGAAAGACAACTCCCCAATCCAACTGACTCGACCAAATTCGAGGACGTTGCAGTGAAAGAAAGCAGACCCACGAAAGCCATTTGTGCTCCGCTCCGAACTGATAAGTTGGTGTCGTTCAATGAGGTCACGCCTGACACGTCAAACATCGAGTCGTCTCCGTCGACGCTCAGACTCACATTCTGTGCAACATTTCCGGACAAAATGATCGTCCCTCCGTTGATTGCTTCAACCAACAACAAAGATGAAGAGTTATTCGATCCGATGACGGAAGTTAGCGAACCGAGGGCAATGCTGCTTCCCAATCCATCTGCCTGAATGGTGTTGGAAAACCCACCTTCGTATTGTGTTGCAACCGGAGCAGAAATCTTTGCTCCACCTCGCGCGATCAAATCAACATTCGCCATTTCCTCCAAGGCAGAGAACGTGAGATTGATTAGGCCATCCAATGAAATTCTTGTTTGATTCATCTGGGCGACGTGGGATACGTCAAGCGTTCCGCTCTCGTCCACACGAAGCTCGATGGGGCGATCAAGACGAGCCGGCAAGTCGATTCTTCCCCCGTTTGTCGCGTCAACGATCAGCTCGTTGAACAGTGGGTTCGTTGAACCAAGTAAGGCGGTCATGCCCGATATATCGATATGACTACCTGATCCGTCTGCATGAATCCTATTCGCCACACCCCCTTGGTAATCGATCGCTGACGGGATCTGTATTTGCGCCCCTGCCATGGCTATTAAGTCGACGTCAATCAGACTGGTTAGGTTGTTCAGCACCAAGTCGGTTGGGCCGTTGGCTACCAGAACAACTCCGTTCATCTCGGTGACTTGAGACATGTCAAGTGTGCTGTCGCCGTCGATCCGAAGTTCGACTGCTCGAGATAGCGTCGCCGGTAGGTCAATTTGTCCTCCACTTGTCGCATCAACGACTAGTTCATTGAACAGCGGATTGGTCGATCCCACGAGCCCCGTCAGGGTAGATAAATCGATTTTGCTTCCAGCCCCCTCGGCTCGAATCGTATTGGCGACACCTGATTGGAACTCGATCGCAACTGGGATTGAGATTTGCGAACCATTCAGTGCAACTAGGTTCACGTCAACGATCCGAGTCAACGACCCAAAAACGATACTTGTTGCACCATCGGCGCCAATATCTGCATCGGTCAAATCGGTCACCGCCGACGCGTCCAGGACGCTCTGTGCATCCACTTCGAGCCTGACGTTTCGACTGATGTTGGCAGGCAGAGTCACTGTTCCGCCGTTGATCGCACTGATGGCCAGGCTAGTGAAACTACCTGCCGGTCCGGTCATGGTTGTCAGCCCCGCCAAGTCGATCGAACTGCCGGCCCCATCGGCGCGAATCGTTCGACTGCTACCTCCCACGTACTCCGTGGCCATAGGGAAACTCAGCTGTGCGCCGTCGGTAGCGAGCAGGCTGGAATTGACAATCCGCTGCAAGTTGGGGAACGACAACGCAAACGCTCCCGTTACATCGACGGTCACTGCGTCGATTTCCGTCACCGCCGCAGTGTCCAGCGTACTCTGTGCATCCACTTCGAGCCTGACGTTTCGACTGATGTTGGCAGGCAGAGTCACTGTTCCGCCGTTGATCGCACTGATGGCCAGGCTAGTGAAGCTACCTGCCGGTCCGGTCATGGTTGCCAGCCCCGCCAAGTCGATCGAACTGCCGGCCCCATCGGCGCGAATCGTTCGACTGCTACCTCCCACATACTCCGTGGCCATGGGAAAACTCAACTGTGCGCCACCGGTTGCAAGCAGGCTGGAATTAACGATCCGCTGCAAGTTGGGGAACGACAACGCAAACGCACCCGTTGCATCGACGGTCACTGCGTCGATTTCGGTCACCGCCGAAGTGTCCAGCGTACTCTGCACGTCCACTTCGAGCTTGACGTTTCGGCTGATGTTGGCTGGCAGCGTCACCGCTCCGCCGTTGATCGCACTGATGTTCAAACTGCTGAAGCTACTCGACGGCCCGGTCATCGTTGCCAGCCCCGCCAAGTCGATCGAACTGCCAGCTCCATCGGCACGAATTGTGCGGCTGCTAGTCGCATCGAAAACCCCTTGACCAGCAACAATCACGCCTTGGTCCGCCGCTAAAAGACTCGTGTTGTTCAACTCAGCTTGATCGTTGAGGGATAGGACGCCCAAAGGTCCACGAGCAGTAATAGCACTGTTCGTCGCTGAGAACTCGTTTTCGGCGACGACATTGCCAATAACTTCAACGCTACTACCAGTAAGTTCGAGTCGTTCCTCGCTAAAAACGTCACCAAGCTCGTAGGAGCCAGCTGGGATAGTAATGGTTAGGTCCCTGCCCTGCCGGTTGATGACGACATTTGTATCGACTGTTGGTATCGCCCCGTTGCTCCAGTTGCTACCGTTGGTCCATTCTCCATCACTACCAATCCAAAAGACTGTATTGGGAGCAGATTCATAACTCGCAAACGAAAAATCGAACTCGTTTCCAAAAGCGTTACCCGCCACATCGGTAAACGCGCCTTCAGCAATCACGGCTCGGTAGTTACCAGAAGGTAACGGAGATTCCGTGAATACGGTTATTCGCCGTTCAAACGAGGTAGAAACGTCACTGATAGGCAAGGGGTGATCGTCTCCTCCGCCGATGAGCCCATCATCGCCAAGGTCCACCAACGAAATTTTGTCGAGATCGATAGAACTCGTATCGACCCCTTCGCTCAAGAACAAAGAGAATGATGACAGGTCAACACCGGCCTTTTGGTTTTCCGGAGTAGTGCCCACGATAGTGGGTGAAGTGATGTCTTCCGTCAAACCAAAGACCAGCAGATTTGACAGGCTGGAGTTGCCACCAGTGTCGAAAGCGCGCACTTGCAGCGTCAAAGATTCAACTTCGGAAGCGATAGCAGGAGCCGTTACGATAAAGTCAAATGGCGCTGACACGTCGTTGTCCACAACGGCACCATTTACGAGCAACTCGACATTTCGAATCTGAACGTCATCATTGAGTTCCACTGCTACAGGAATGCTGCTGCCTTCTTCGATCTGTATGCCGGTAGCGGCCGGATCGATGTCAACGGCGTCACTGGCAATCGAAACTGTGGGTGCGATGCCTTGATTGTCGAATGGAAGATAGTTGACCACATGGAATCCTCCCGTGCCGCCTGCGACAAAAGCGAGTCCTGACGCCAACGTTACAGCTCGTGGTGATTCGGGCAGTGCAAACTGAGTTAAAAACGAGTTGGTTTGATTGGGATCCGAAACATTGAGTACTTGAACCAAATGTGCATTGCTTCGATCCGGTGTTCCGAGGAGTACACCCAATCCCGATCCGTTGGTAGCAATCGCGGTCCCGGGAGCGACAAAGGGAGAAACGACATCTGACTCGCTGATCAAGATGGGATTGTCAGGATTTGAAACATCTACTGTCGAGAATCCTCCGCGAAAGTAACTTTCGATGGATGCGACATAAGCTATTCCTTGGTCGACAAACAGCTTTCCTGCACCTTGTGGCAACGCAATCGCGCCTCTGGATTGTAGCGTCACACCGTCAATTTCAGCGATACTGAGGACGCGGTTGGAATCCATCGCATAGAGGAACCGGCCTGCCCGTGCCAGGCCAGTGATGGATGCACTACTAATTGGGTGCCGCGTGATCTCCAATCCGGTTGCAAGGTCAAAAGATACCAATCCACTTCCACTGGAGGCGTACGCAATGCCATTGACGACCTCAACTTGAGTCGCTGTCACGTGACTGCGCTGAATCAGCGCCGGCATCATTGGGTCTGAGACGTCGACGAATTGAACACCTGCTTGACCGGTAGCGACTACGGCGATTTTCAAGTCGGTATCCACCGCAACGTCAGTCGCATTGCCTTGAAGATCGATCTGACCCAACGCGACGGGTTGATCGAATCTTGATGTATCAACGATAGCCAATCCATGCGATCCGGTTGCTGCCAATCCGATAGAGCGTGTTTGTGTTTCGAACTCAAAAACTCCGCTTTCGATATGTTCTACTTGCCCAGCGAGCTCTAAAGACGCGACCAGTCCAACAGGAAACGACAGTCCATTAAGTGGGTCCGTCCCCTGAGCTAATTCGCTGCCATCGTCGATTCCATCAGCGTCTGAGTCACTATGGTCAATTCGTGTTCCAATTGCCGCCTCACCGACATCTGGCACTCCATCACCATCAGTGTCAACTCCGCCAACTGTTTGACGGACGATGGTGATTTCGGTGGTGTCGCCACTACGACTGGTTCTGACCGCGGAAACCGTTGACAGATTCTTGCTCGGTTCATAAAGAAAAAGATTGAAATCCTGGTTGGGCGGCAACACAGTCGAGAATTCGCCTAGCGGATTTGTTCTGCCCGCAAGTTGAATCCCTTCGTTTACTGGAAAGAATCGGTAGTATGAACGAGTATCGTTTCCAAACCCAAAAGACGTTGACAATGGCTTAACAGCAGCAGTATCCGAAGTGATCGCTTCTGATTCTGCTTGTCGTTTCTCGCTGGCTGAAGATACAGAGGTGTTGGAAATTTCACGCAGAAACCCCGTCACTTGGATCGCGCCTAAATCCAATGCAATGAAGGGCCCTGGAATCGAAAGCGCAAAGCGGGTGGTGAACGACTCTTCGGCCGGATCGCTTGTGCCATCCCCATCACGGTCAGGTAACGGAACGGAAATCCTCTCCAATCCTATTCCTACGCCGCCCTCGATTGCGAGTCCCGCGCTAATGGTAACTCCAACACCGCACAAGTTTGCAAGCCCGCCTACGTGAGCGGCAAGCTGGCAAATCAGCCCGGATGACTTGGTTGTCAAGCTTGCACCTGCAACGGAGATACCTGGCAATACAAGGTCAGCAGAGGTTTCTCCCTTCTCGACAGTAACGCCAGGAGTCGTTGCGCTGGGAGCAAGATTTCCCTCGATACGCGCGGAAGCTGAAACTATCTCGATGCTCCCAGTGAGTGATCGCGCTAGACCGGCAAGAAAACTGTTGGTGTCAAGTTGAAACGTTGTTCGAAAGAGTTCGGTAGAAAAGTTCCTTTTCTGTGTTTCAAAAATCGGAGTTTGACCGTTTTCTACGATTAAACCTGGAAACATGGCCTCGTAGGTGTAGCCCAATTCAAAACTGGGGACCGATCCCTGAACGTCTATTCCGATTTCGAATATGGCCGGGCGCAAGTGATCGACATCGTCTAAGTCAACGATCCCGTCATTGTCGTCATCGTTGTCATCTCGATCTGCTATGCCGTCATTGTCATCATCTGGATCCTCTCGATCTGGCAGACGATCTCTGTCAACATCACGATCATCAAATGGAGGAACGGGCGGCGGTGGAGGAAATGGTGGTGGTGGTCCTCCGCTTCCTTGCGTTCCCTGACACTCGATATGCCATCCTGGCGCAAGTATTCCCACTCCGGGGTCCGACTGAATTGCCCGTCCGTCTTGCGTGACGGTTCCAGTACCAATCACCTCCCAGTTTCCCGAATCATGATTGAATGACCAGATGAGACTTTGTTCGCCTGGGGCCAAGCCGGTTGTGTTTGGAAATGTGATTGGCGCCGGCTCATCAAACGTCGTCGCTCCAGGAACTTGGATCGAAACAACAAAAGTGGGGTCCATGCCTGTCGGCAGTGGTGCCGGAATTCGATCTGGCGGGACGGGGACGATCTGTGCCTCGGTCGCCGGCACGCCGTTTTCATCGATTGCCGAATTCGCCGGAATGCTCAGCTCCATCACTTCCCATAAGGTAGGATCAACATCTGGGAATATCTGTGGCAACTGGCTTACCGTTTGTTCGCCAAAGACAATAGCACTTGCATCTGTCGTCGATAGAGTTTGAGCCTCGTCAAGAGAGATGGGTGGCAAAAAAATATCGAAAGGCTCACCGTCCATCGACAATTGAATTTCCGCACCGGGCAGGCTGTGAAATGGCTTGCCAACCACGGGGTAACGAAAACCCTCCGGAGTGTTCGTCGATGTTGAGCCATCGATATGCACAAAGAAATCAGGTGCTGGCATATCTTGAAGCACGAACCTGCCCGTTTCGTCCGTCACTGCGTTGGCTTCCGGAAAGGCGTCAACTCGAATGGTCGCTCCAGCAATCGGTTCACCGCTCATCGAATCACGAACGAATCCAAAGACGTTTGTGTTTTTGATCCGCGTCAATGGCAGTGTGCGATACTCGATTATTCGGCGACCACCCTGGAAGTTGTCATTGTCTGCGTCGAGCGTTAAACCGTCTCGACCCATGATGCGATCACCATCGAGCGCAATTTGGATTGCTGTTGATGGCGGCAATGGTTGGTCAAAATAAAAGGTTGCAAATCGTTCGGTTCGCGAGACGGCAATGCGTCCGGGGATTGGAGCAGAGTTGGCCAGTACTTGAAAGGATTCATGAGTGAGAGTCGCCGGGTCAATCTGTTCGTCAAACCGGATGATCGCCTCGCGAGTCACACTGACCATTTCTTCACCATTTCGAGGGCTTACGCTCGATATTCCTGGTGGATCAACGACCTCAAACGGCAACACAGAGGTAACCCGATTGCCCGCTACGTCCGAAATATCGCCAGAAATGCTCAGTTCGAACTCATCGTCTGGTAGGTCTTCGCTGAGGATCAGGCTTCCGCGAAGGCCCGATTCCATGACATAATCGATCAACTCCACGGACGATTGGGCACCAGCGATTTGGAAAACCTGCGGATCGAATATTGGATCGGATAGCGGCTCATCGAATTCAATAGCTAAGGTATCCGTGGTTTCACGAAGCGTTTGGCTACTCAAAAGCTGCAACGTGGGGGCCTGTCGATCTACTGTGATGACAAATTCTGTTTGCGTACGATCGTTAACAAAGAACTCGAATTGATGGTCACCTTCACTTAAAGGGGCCCCCGCAATTTGGTCGATCAATTGGGGCGTCAGCAAAAGGGTTTCATCCTGGAAACGATTGGTTAGGTCAAACCGTGGTGAACCTTCCGCCCCTCCGATTCTGACTTCGACTTTAGTTTGCGGCGATGAGTTGGTGAGTTGAAATTGAAGTGCATAAGATTGCGTGACCAGGTCGAACTGGGCTCGGCCTGCCGCACCGGTATCATCGACGAGACGGCCAGCCAATATTGGCCCTCGTGACAAAGCATTGATCACCAGCAAAGCGTCTAGTGCCGAAACATCACCGCTTCCATTCACGTCGAAGTACTCGCCTGGATCAGGCTCCGCTTCGGATCCGACTCGTGCCAGCTGGTTGATCACTCTCAAGGCATCTAACGCAGTCACACGACTGTTTTGGTCGACATCGAGTGGTTGGATAGGATTCGTGGTAAAGCTCTCCGCCGCAAGCAGATGACGAGCTTCGAGGCATTCTACCGAAGGCCGCCAAAAACGTGTCGAATACTGTTGTCTGCGCGAACGCCGCCGATTCTTTTTTTCAATCATGGCACTTTTGGAATGCTGGCAAACTGACAGATATGTTGATTGCGTATCGCAACACTATAGCTAAAAACTCATCACTAAATGAGCTTGAACAGTTAGTGATTTCTGGAATCCAACCAAAGCACTCTGAGAACAAATATCTATAAGCGACTATGCAATCACTGGCGGCCTGAATTGTTCCGCGATTGCCCGGATGACGGGATATTTGCTTGCGTCAAAACCTGTCATGAAGCAGAGCACGTCAACCCAATTCCCTGACACATAACTATAGGTCTTTCACGAGCGCCAAATCACAAATCAGCCACCTTTGGCTTGTGTTGCGCTGTTGCCTGGGGCGTCCGATGTATGTAGAAAACTTGGTGACACAGAATGCGCAGCCATTGTTTCAGCGTCCGTGGTCAAGGGGAGAAACTCAGCAGAACAATTAATTTTCTGGCAACATGCCGAGAGGATCGGTCGAAAACCGGACCTGCGAAACAACGCCACAGAGCTTGCGACACAGTGTGCCGATTCAGTGGCGTATGCTCCTGCCTTCTACCTTTGGATTCCTGCTTAGTTGGACGGATCGATTACGATTCGGTAGCTCATCTGTGCGAGCTCAACGTGACAATGGCCGGTTAGTCGAAACACGTTGACGTAGGACGGTAGATCAGGAAGTTGGATTCGAATAGGGATCAACAACACCGTGTATTCGTCTTTATCGGCGAGCATTTTGACTTCTTGCTTTTGCAGTTCGTGAATCAGCCCGGTCCAACGGATTGGCTGGGCGGATTCGTTTAGTTGCAGGATGGCGTAGAGGTCCAGTTCCGTGGCGCACTGCCAATGCG
The DNA here is from genome assembly GCA_965222745.1 of Rubripirellula sp. Lineage (GTDB taxonomy): Bacteria > Planctomycetota > Planctomycetia > Pirellulales > Pirellulaceae > CBDCUW01. Next base: position 1,221,442 of record CBDCUW010000005.1, on the reverse strand, counting down.
TTTCGTCTTTTCCCAGCACGGCGGCTCGGATTGCTTGGCGGGTTTGATGGAGTCCAGACACGACGACGTTTTTGGCTTCGGCCAAACTGCGCCCTTGGGCCAGTTGGCAGGCAAAGGCGAGGACTTGCCAACAGTCGGCAGGCTTGAGCGTTGTGAGCGCTTCGACGGTCTCGGTTGCGTGCTCTCGTCCGACCGCGTCCATGGAGTACCAATGATGCAGGATAGTCGGCGATTCTATTACACTGGTGTCAGTGGGCGCGGAGGACGGAGAATTGCCGGGAACGTCGGATTGATCATGAACCGACTCGGCTTCCAAGATCTGCCCTGCCAACTCCTTTGATATCGGATAGAGGGCAACCGCTGAGGCAACCGCCGTGGTGGGTGCTTTCGGTTTGGCACCGGTTTTTGCGAGGTTTTCGAGTTTGGTTTCGAGTCCCTCATCGCCCATTCGGCAATTCATTGCCTTTCTGCAACGTCCCGCGAACATTGAAACGCCAAATGCACGTTTCAATGCACGAAACCGCGAGGACTTCATGCCGCGTCAACCCAAGCCCTATTTCCGCAAACAGACCCAAAGTTGGTACTGCTCGATCGACGGTAGGCAAATCGCTCTTGGGAAAGATCGGGAGCTTGCCCATCAAAAGTTCCACGAGCTGATGGCCGACCGGGACGCCATCTCGTCTGAGCTAGTCAGCCGACCGCACGTAAAACGAATTGAGCCGAGCGCAGCCCCCTGCCCGGCTGAAAGGCGGATGTTACTTGAGAACGTGATCCAGGGCGGCCAAGATGGTCACGCCCAAGACGATCATGCCGCCGAGAGCGATAACGATTTGCTGGCCCAGGAGCTTCAAGTCTTTGGCGGTCGGCAACCTTTCTACATTCGCTTGCACAGTACTGATCCTTGCTTCCAGAGATTCTTTGACCTCCCGAAGTTCTTCTTTCGTGGCCATCTTGGCGGCGAGTTCCCGAAATTCAAAGGGCGCCCAGCGCGACTGGAACAACACGATAGTGGAGACCGTCCTTCTTCACACTGAACACTCTCTGACCAGATTGTTGAAGTCCAGATCTGTTTGAATGTGCAACATACTGGACGTTTGGGACGCGCGGTTCGCGGCCTAACTCTACGCATTCCTGACGGATCAAAGAAACCCGTCGGATGGCCTAAAACATACGTATAAGCTTCCAACGGTACATCTGGGCTTTGAATTGGGTCTCTGGTGCAAAACCGTCCCGTCAAAGGATCGTACATCCTCGCCCGGAAGTGGTAGAGTTCAAGTTCCTCGTCCCACTCTCTTCCGGTATGGGTGGCCGTGATCCCGTTATTGTACACGCTACTGGTCATCCGGCCGCCATCGTCATAGCTTCGGGTGTGCGGTCTCGCCATCCAGCTGAAGAGGTTGCAGGGCATCGTGCCCCGCCGGGCTTTCAGCCCTCAGCCCGCGCGGGAATCGCGTTGGAGAGTCCAATCAGTTCCGACGAGCGTGGTCAATCAATCGCTTCGATCATACCATCCGCGCCCGCCAGTTTTCGGTTGAAAACCGAAAACTGGGTCTGACCCCGCGGCGAAGCCCCCCTCAATCTTCGATCGTGACACCGTCAATCGCTGTGATGATATCCTGGGGACAGGCATGATTAAGGGAAATCTGGGCAGAAATCCGGGGGCAGGAGAAATCCGGGGACAGGCATTAGTTCGATTCGATTCCAATCTATGCCTGTCCCCAACCGATTCCCTTCCGGCGCGCATTGCGGCTGATCGAGACGGCAATTGCGAGGAAGCTGCGCCCAAACTGCTAACTGACAGAGGTGCCCGCACCGATGCGGCGCAGCGGGATGTCTTCGTGCGTTCGACTGGTCCATCCGCCGCAGATTGCTGCGGAATGAGCAGAGACTACTTAGGGCGGCTTGCGAATCGATATCGTTGGCTGAATCTGTCGACATGGAGTTTCCGCTGGCGTGCACCAGGTGGCGAAAACCCAGGTTTTGTCGAACAGCAGCGACAGTCTCCCTCAGTGCGCTGTTGCCCCAGTCCGATGTTGGACTCAGGTTGGTTGCGAAGCTATCCTGGCTTACATGACCGACGTGACACAAATTCTGGGCCGGATCGAAGATGGTGATTCCTCTGCAGCGGAGCAGCTATTGCCGCTGGTTTACCAGGAATTGCGGAAGTTGGCGTCGGCAAAGCTGGGTCACGAGAAACCGGGGCAGACACTGCAGGCGACTGCGCTGGTTCATGAGGCTTACCTGCGGCTGGTTAATGTCGACAAGGCGCAGAGTTGGGACAGTCGAGGCCATTTCTTCTCATCAGCTGCGGAAGCGATGCGGAGAATCCTGGTTGAAAATGCTCGCCGGAAGTTGCGGCTCAAACATGGGGGCGAGGCAACTCGACTCGATCTCGAAATCGCGGATCTGCCGACCCGCATGACTCCTGAAGATCTGATTGATCTGGACGAAATGCTTGAGCGATTCGCACAAGACCACCCCGCCAAGGCTGAGCTTGTCACAATGCGTTATTTTGGAGGTATGACGATCGAGCAAGCGGCGGAGGCCCTACAGATATCAAGGGTGACTGCACATCGGTATTGGGTCTTTGCGAGGGCTTGGCTCCATCGACAGGTTACCGATAGTGGCGATTCCGACTAAATCTCGGAATTCTTTTTGCAGAGGTGGAGCGCGCACCTCGCTTTCGTCGCATTGGGTAATAACGAGATGACAACCTAGTGCCAGGAAAGCGAATTCAATGCAGACGGAAGAAATCTTTCTGGCGGTCGTGGAGCGGAAGGATCCTGCGGAGCGAACCGCATTTTTGAACAAAGCCTGTGGCGACGATGATGTCTTGCGTGCAAACGTGGAGGCCTTGCTCAAGTCGCACGAGGAGGCGGGGAGTTTCCTCGATCAGGACGTCTTCGAGCCTGCTCCCACGGTCAACCAGCCGCTCTCGGAGAAACCGGGCGACACGATCGGTCCGTACAAGCTTCTACAGAAAATCGGCGAGGGCGGATTTGGCGTCGTTTACATGGCGGAGCAGACCCAACCAGTACGCCGCAAAGTTGCGATCAAGGTTATCAAGCCGGGAATGGACACCAAAGAAGTGATCGCCCGGTTCGAAGCCGAGCGTCAGGCTCTGGCTTTGATGGACCATGCTTTCATTGCCAGAGTCTATGACGCGGGTGCGACCGAGAGCGGCCGACCCTATTTCGTCATGGAACTGGTCAAGGGAGTTCCCTTGACCGAGTACTGCGACAGAAACCATCTTGCCACTTCACAACGCCTGAAGTTGTTCGTCGACGTCTGCCACGCTGTTCAACATGCGCACCAAAAAGGGGTCATTCATCGCGACCTCAAACCTTCGAACATCATGGTCACACTGCACGATGGCAAGCCCGTTCCGAAGGTCATCGACTTTGGTGTCTCGAAGGCGCTCAGCCAACAATTAACCGAAAAGACACTTTTCACAGCCTACGGCCAGATGGTCGGTACGCCCGCCTACATGAGTCCGGAGCAAGCGGAGATGAGCGGGTTGGACGTCGACACCCGCTGCGATGTCTATTCTCTGGGCGTGCTGCTGTATGAACTGCTCACCGGCAGAACACCGTTTGACGCTGCACGATTGCGAAAAGCCGGCTATGCGGAGATGCAGCGGATCATTCGCGAAGAGGAACCGCTCAAGCCCAGCACGAAGCTAACAACGATGAGCGAAGAAAGTGATGTCGTCTCCAGTAACCGAGGAACAAATCCAAAGCGACTTGGTCAGATGGTGCGGGGTGATCTGGACTGGATCGTGATGAAAGCCCTGGAGAAAGAACGCGATCGTCGTTACGAAACGGCCAACGGGTTTGCGGCTGACATTCAGCGGTATCTAAGTGACGCGCCTGTCGAAGCTTGTCCGCCCTCAGCAGGCTATCAACTCCGCAAATTTGCCAGACGCAACAAGGCCGTGATTGCAACGACTGCGGCCGTTGCACTGTCGCTGATCATCGGCTCGTCCGTGGCCGTTTGGCAGGCAGTACGAGCAACACAACAACGCGATCGCGCCGTCGAGGCTGAACTACTGGCTGAAGGCCGATTGGCGAGTGAGCTGAAAGAGCGGCGTCGCGCTGAGCAGGCCGAGAAAACTGCCGCGGCGGAGGCGTCTCGGGCAGACGCCGCGGCCAAGCTTGCTCGCAACGAAGCGGACATTGCGACTGTTGTAAAAGACTTTCTCCTCAAAGATCTGCTCGCTCAGGCGGATGTCGAAGCGCAGCTCGGAGGCGAATTCGCCCGCGACCCCAACATCAAGGTCCGCACGTTGCTTGATCGTGCCAGTCACGCGATTGCTGATCGATTTGAGGATCAACCGCTTGTTGAAGCCGAGATTCGTGGCACGATCGGACGAGCCTATTCGCAATTGGGGACCTATCAGCGGGCCGAGTCACAATTGAAGCGAGCATACGAGCTCTATCTCCAGGAACTGGGCTCCGATGCTTTCCCTACACTGCAAGCGCAGCACAGCCTCGCGGTTATCTTATTTGAGACGGACCGCGACAAAGAATCGCTTGCGATGCATCAAGAGGTGCTCGATAGACAGATGCGGACACTTGGTCCCGAACATCGATCGACGCTGTTGACCCAGACCAGCATCGCGATCCGACATAACAGAATGGGCCGACATGACGAGGCCCTGGAGCTTCAGAAGCGAGTACTCGAGACGTATCGGCGCGTACGTGGCGCAGAGGATCCTTATGCGCTGTATTCGGAGTATTTAGTCGCCGCATGTTACCACCTCCGCGGAGACGAAGCGAAAGCTCTCAAACTCTTGTCGAAGACCGTCGATACTCAAAAGCGTGTCTGTGGGGCCACACACCCAGACACGCTGGAAATGCAGTGTTGGCTGGCGAAGGTCCATGCAAAACTCGGCAACACGGCGGAGGCAATGGCTCTCTATCGGCAGACGATGATTGTCAGCCGAAAGGTGCTGGGCCCTGAGCATGTCGCTACGCGGAAGGTGTCACTGGCGTTGGCGAAAATGTTGGTCAAGTTCGGAGATATCAACGCAGCCATCACGGTCTATCGAGAACTTCTGAAGCATCACCCGGAAAACGGTCTCGTTTACCGTGACTTAGGGGAGGCCCTTCGCAGAATTGGGAAAGTTGAAGAGTCCATTCTGGCATTTGAAAAAGCGAATCAGTTCGCTGAGAGTGCTCAATCGGAAAACCGGATCAATCACGGACAGGCGCTGCTAGATGGCGGAGAGACCGACATGGCCATTGACGCGTTTGTCGTATCCTTTGAGCACTTCGTCAAGGAGCTGCAACAGAAACCGAAGCGTGCGAATCAACAAAACCTTGCCGTGGCTTGTGTCAAACTCGCTCAGACGCTTCGTGAACAAGGTCAAACTGCCGAGGCCGTCCGTTATTTCGAACGAGCCGACAAGCTCGGCGTGAATCACCGGTTTTTCTACGTGGAGTACGCCTTATGCCACCGGTCGCTCGGCAATGAAGCCGAATACGAACAGGCTTGCGACAAATTGATCGCGCTGTTTCCGGAGCCCAGTCAACGAAAGGCCGCCGACTGGGGGCATCTTGCGCAACATCTCTACAAGGTCGGCAAGTACGAGGACGCGCTGCAAGGTCTCGAAAGGACGATCAAAGCTCGTGGAGATGCGGGCCCGTCACTGAAAAGCGGGCCCCGTTGGTGGTACTACACGTTGACGCTCTGTCGGCTGGAACAAACCGATATGGCTCGAGAGCACTACGATCAACTCGCGCAACTAATGAAAGATGATCCACCGGGCAACCTGAAGCTCAACTTAGATCTTCAATCCGAGGCTGCCGAGCTGCTCGGACTGGAACTCAGTCAAACAGATAGCCTAGTGTCCAAGGATCACGAGCAACCGTAGGCCAGGACGAGTCCTGGCCTACGAACTCAACAATCAACAAAAGTCGCCCGGTGAGTTGTCAGGCCTAACCAACCTCTCACCGGGCGAACAGAGCCATACACCGGGGACACGGTCCGCGCCTCGGATGAACGGCATTCTAAGTTTACGACGCGGACCGCCGTTTCTAAAAGAGAAAAACCATGAAACGCCGGAATCCTACACGACGAAACCTGTTGGTCATCACGATGGCCTGTCTGCTGTTCTGTAACCCTGTGCAAGCCAAGAAACCGGGTAAGCCGCCGGGCGGCGGGAATGGAGGCGGTACACCGGCACCCTTTCAACTTGTGGATCTCGTCGGGCTGCCGGTCACAGATCTCCCGAACTTTTCCCAGAGCGTGGCGTTGTCTGTCAACGAGCCAGACAACAACGGCACGATCCAGGTTGTGGGAGACTCCCATACACGGTTGACTCCTTCGGTCCGTATTCATCCTGCATTATGGGAAATCGACATCGATGGTAGCGTCACCACGACCGACCTTGGGCTGCCTCCGCAGGCCTGGGAAGCAACAGCAACCGACGTGAATGATTGGGGTGTGATCACGATCAACACTGTCCAAGGAGATCCACCAAGGCCGTCATGGGTATCTGTTCCAGGCCTGGCACTGCAGGAACTTCCGTTTGTGGGCGAGAGTTCCGACGCGTTTGCGATCAACAATTTCAACGAGATTGTCGGCACACATGCCAACACGACTGGTGCTTTGTGGCAGCTTGATGCCCAGGGTGTCCCCAGTGAGCCTTTGGATACAGGAACCAACTTCATTCCTTCGGATACTTCTGATTCGGCAGTCATGGCCGGAACGAACGAGTTCTTCAGACCAGCAATCGCCTTTTACGACAACGGCGTGTTGGTCGTGCAGCCTCTTGATACGTCCCGGGCCTCGCTTCCAGGCACGGCCACGTCGATCAGTCCGGACGGCAGTTGGGTCGTTGGATGGATTGGTGGCCCTGTTGGCGGCGGCGGAAATGAGCAAGCGTTTCGTTGGTCGGCGGCAACCGGGATTACGCCGCTGGGGCGATTGGGAGGTGAGGCAAGCGTCGCTCTCGGCGTGAACAACGCGGGGCAAGTCGTCGGCTGGTCCAACACGAACGATAGCAAGCAACCGCAGACAGCCTTTCTCTGGGAGGATGGGCAAATGCTTGATCTCGACACGCTTGCCGATACAGGAAGAAAGATTCAACTGACCGAGGCGACTTCCATCAACCATGCCGGTCACATCGTGGGAGCGATGGAAGTTGTCTCGAAAGGCAGTATACAGCTGCATGCGTTTGCCCTACTCCCTCAGGCACCATAAGCCTGGGACGTATCCGACAATTCCCAGTCGCGCTACCGGCCCCACACACCGGAAGCGCGAGTCAATTGTCCCGAGGTTTTCATTCCATGTTCGAACCTCGACGAGGCGGCGCTTTCGATGGTGCTTGCGTTTTTGCGACCTCAGAACCTTGCGAGCCTTCTTCAGGAGTGAGACTGACTGAGGAGGGTACAGCTTCAGGGCTCCCCGTTGATGATTTGAGTAATGGCTTTCGCGGCGCAGCAACGATCGCGGCGAAAGAGGGAGACCATGACGCGGCCAAAAAGTTGCTCACGGAGGCCAAAACCGCAGCCAATCGTACTCCAGACGACAAGATTCACCATCAACACTTCTTCGTCTGGAATTGACCGTGTATGTTTGAACTCATGCCGCGTCATTCTTGCGTCGCTTAGTATTTACTGGGTACGGACAAGCACTGAAATGAAAAATGCACTCCTTTTCCCGGCTGTCTTGGTTTCTCTCTCGATCGGATCGACGACTGCACTCAGTCAGGACGTCGGAGACAGTCGGACACACCTGCCAGACTACCCGCCGTGGGCAAAGATCATCAAGCAACTACCGAATCCCGTTCATATTCGAACAATTCGAGTTGATGAACGAGACCACGACTATCGGGTCTATATCCCGCAACATTCCGAGCCGCTCCCGCTGCTGCTGATATTTCCGGGCAGCAACAGCAGCGGTGAGGACCAGATTCGACACTTTGCACCGCACGCCGAGAAAGAGAAATTCATAGCCGTTTGGCTGACGTGGGATCTTGAACTTCGTAAGAAAGTCCTGGAAACAGGGAAACTCAAAGGCAGGGAAGCAGGACGACGCGCAGCGACCAAAGCAAGCAGGACCGAAGTGGCGAGAATGCGTTTGATTGTGGACGATGTAGCGAAACAAGCTCGAGTTGACCGGTCACGGATTTTCGCATCCGGATCATCCGCCGGCGGTAGCTTCTGCTACGAACTGGCGTCACATGCTTCTGACATGATCGCGGGGATCGCGCCTTCGATCGGCGCAATGCCCACAATTCTCGAAGCCCCACCCAAACACCCTGTTTCAATGTTGTCTATCATTGGTGAAAATGATTCTCGAATAGCGAGTCTGGCTGAACGAGGTTTTCTCGTCGAGACTGAAACGATGATGGAAACCTACCTGAAGCTCAACGGTATCAAAGGAGAACCTGTTGTCAGTCGAGTTCCCGACAAGGATAAGGACGATGGGATGTCGGTGCGCATCGAGCGATATCGACCCGGCGTCAGTGGAGCGCGGATGGAACTCTGGTTTGTGGAAGGCGGCAATCACGCTGCACACGGAATGCCTGAGGAAGGAAACCGAAACCCCAGACATACAAATACTCGCTGCCTCGACTTCTATCGACCGGTGGCCGTATGGGATTTCTTCAAGAAGTGCCCACCGCGAAAACTTGACCTGCAAACACACTGACCGCTCGGTTTTGCCGTGCAAAAGACTAGTCGGTATTCATTCGTAAATCCTCGGTTGCTTTGAGGCATCACAAAAACACCACACTTAAGCAGGCCGTCACCAAGGTGTCATTCCGCAAGAGAACGTTGCCCTGGCCACGCTGAACCTGACAATGGTCCGGCCCAAGTAAGATGGTGGTGCATACAAGAACACGGGCTTGCGTATTCAGGCCAGAAAAAAGGGCAAGTGGAAGACCCTAGTCTTGGAGGGCCGCGTGGTTGTGGACGATGCGATGTTTTGTCAGCGAGACGTCTGCGAGAAGATTCTCGAACGGGGCGGCGATTACCCGGTCATCGTGAAGGGCAATCAGCCCACCCTGCAGCGAGGAATGCCGGATGCCTTCGTTATACCGAAGGCATCCGGCACCTCGCCTGCCTGTTCACTATCCTCAAAGCCTTTTGAAACTGGCTTTGGGAACTACGAGCTCTTGGTTGTTTACTCAACCCCTTTCTCTGACAGCGAATTCTTCAGCGCTCGACGATATTGGCCGATGATTCGCCATCTGTCGTTTGATTTACCCACGACAAATACGCACGCACCCTTCCTGATTTCCTTTCCGTCGCCGTCCAATCTGGAAAAGCTGTAGTCGGCAAACGCCAGATAATCACTCAGTACATACACGTCCAATCCGTCTTTCACGGATCGTTTCCATCCCTGTTCTTTGATTTGCGCAAGCAGGCTAGCGAAGTCTCTCTCAACGTCCTGACGTGTGGCACGCACACCATTCCAATTATAATTCGGAGTTGCGACGGTCTTCTCGGAGATTGCCTTGGCATCGGATGCGTTGAACAGTCGTTGATGTTCATCAATTAATGCCACCACTTCCTTGGCCCTTTGGTTGCTCTTGTCAACAAACGACGAGCGAAGGCTCTTGTCCTTGTCGTAGGCATACATCGCAATAATTCGCCAGCCGTGGGCTGATTTGTTGACAACATACACGACCGAGAATGTCTCAATCGGGCTTCCGTCAACGCGTTCACGAGTAAAGTGGTAATCCACTAACGTCAGGTTTTTGGTGAGAGCGTATGCGTCCAGTGAATTCGTCGCCGAGCGAACCCATTGTTGCTCTTCGGTAAGTTTGGAAAAAATCGCGGAGAAGAAGTCTTCAACATCCCTGGCTGTCGAGAGGTTTCTGTATTTGCCGTTTGCTCTTCTCCAGTGCAACGGAGAACCCATTGTTTGCAGAGAGATCGCGTTTGCATCCGTCTGGTGGAAAAGGTGCAGATGCTCGACCACCAGTGCCCGTGCATTGGCAGCCTGAAGTTCTGCGTCGCTGACGACACGATTCGTCCCGAAAATGCGACTGCCTTCGGGTAGCTGCAATTGTTTGCGTTTTTGAAATCTCTTTCTGGACTCCGGTTCGCGCTTTGAGGCACGAGTCTCGACCCACCGCTCAGCTGTGGGATACCACGCGATTCTCAAGAGTTCACCGCGCTGCTTCGAATCCGTCCGGGCGCGAAACAACGCAATCGTGTCTGCTCCCCAGTAGGGTTCCCACGTCCTCCATGCCTCATTGCTGAGTTGTATGACCTTGGGGATATCTTCCGAACTAAATCGCTGTTCGCGATGCGTGTAGTAACCGTGGCCCGTGGGAATACTCAGCCCATTCTCAAGAAAGATGGGGTCAAAGTTCCGAGTCGTGGCCTTCTCGATTCCATCGACGAGACTGATTGCCGCGTCAAGTGCCTCGGATTTTATGGCATCCTTCGGCCAGGCGAACATGACGATGAATTGGTCGTCCGTCATCTGGGGAATCTCGACCGGTCGTTCACGAATTTCAGACGCTTTCACCAAGATTGGATGTTTCGGGTCTGGCAGTTCCTCAGGCGGAGTCCAGATCGCGTAGAGTAATCCTCCTGCCTGCTCCACCTTCGGCACGACGTCGGACTGAATCTTCTCCAGCACATCCGCCTTGCTTGTTTCAATATGTGTTCTTGTGAAGGCGTACCTTGAATCATCCGCTTCCCCTGCATTGGCCAGGCCAATGAACGAAAGCATGACGATTGCCTTGGCAGCCGAAAGCAGGCGTGGATGAAGCATAGTTGTTGAACTCTTTTGACTTGGTTCAGTCGGCGCAACTCTTGGAGTAGGGCACCGGTGCAGGAACTCCCGGATCACGTCCGAAGCTCACATCGTGATTGGTTCTCATGTCAGTGCGATTTCTTCCAGAGGATGATGGCTCCATAATACCAAGTCGTTCCTGCCAAACCAGCTTGTCAGTGCCTTTCGATGTCGTCCTCAACCGGAGGCAGAGCACGTTCAATCGTTCTCAGCGACGGGCGTTCCATCCAAGTACTGGATTCGGTAGTTGGCCCACGAGAACAGTGTGTTTGTTCCCGGCACGAGTTTGAGCGTATTGCCCGGCGTGACATAGCACTGGGCACCATGGGTCAATAGGCGCGCGCCATTGTCTGGGTTCCAAACGGTGAGTGTGGAGTTGCCCAGGGGATTGTCCTGACGAAGTGAGACCAGTCGCGTTCCCTTCGCTGTCCAGCCGAAGGCTTCCTCCTGATCGATCCCCGATATTGACTGTCGAATCACGCCTTCATCGAGATTCCACAGGTCGAGCGATTCGGATGTCTGGACGGCGATCTCATTGCTGCCTGGCCGAAATGCGAGCCGCGAGGGAAAAGGACCGTTTCTATCTGGCGGCATCGGAGGATCTATCGGCAGCTTGTGCAGGCGTTTCATATCGCTGGTCGAGTAGATTGACAAATACCGCTGACCGTGACCGTCCTTCCGTTCGTAGTAGGCGACGCCAAGTTGTTGGCCATCTTCGGAAAAAGCGATCGATTTGGACCGTGGCACCACGATCGAATGGGAAGTTTGCTTCTCCTGAACATCCCAGAAGACCAGTCGGTCCGTTTGCGGCTGGCCCTTTTCCCTGCTGCGCGTGACGACCAGCAGCCAGTCTTGCTTCGGCACAAATCGGGCGGCAACAATTCTTCTGTTGTCTTCTTGGAGGCGGACCGTGGCATATCGTGAAGAATCACGCAGGTCCCAGACGGTCATTACTTTGGGCGAGCGTGAAGTGACTCTGCTCGCCGGTTCATTTGCGATCCTCAACGCGAGGAATCGACCATCGTCTCGGATGTCAGAGGTTGAGCTGGATACGAGTGTGGAGGCCTCCATCCGTGGAAAACGGAGTGCAGCGGCGTTCCCTGAATGGTCACGCGTTTTGATCAGTTCGTACACGTCATCTTTCCGCTTTTTCTTCATGTCAAACCACGCCACCCTCGTGCCGCTGGCGGACACAAAGTAGTTGGTGCCAGACATGGAAAGGCTGTCTCTTTGCTGAAAAGTAGGCTCCTGAAGCGATGGTGTCTTCCAGCTCACGCGCTGACCGTCCTCCGTCACGGCTTCAACGGATTGCTCGTCGACGGAAATTTGAATGTCGCGAACGGAGTGGTCAACCGTATCCGCACGGTGAACACCAGGTTGACGTGGGGTAACCAATGGTTCAATCGCGGCCAATTTCTTGCCGTCGCTGACTCGAAAGATGTCGCCCCCTTGATCAAGAATCACCTTGTTGTTGGAGCTGAAGGTCAGAGGCATCTGCTCGGCATAGTCAACATAATTGACTTCCCGACTGAAGACTCTCTCGCCGGAGTCGACGTCCCATATCCATAATGCGGGGCGATCGGCATGGAGCAGATTGACGCCGGACAGAGCAATCAGACTGCTGTCGTTAGAAAACGTTGGCGTGACAGTACCCAATCGATCGAGGTCGAAGCGGGAACGAAAGAAATGAGGCATTGCGATGGCCAGATACTGCCCAGGATCGAGGACAATATCACGAACCTTGTCACCGCTGGCGACGTCCCACACCGAGACTGTAAACCGCAACGGATCGGAAGACTCGCCTGCAGCGAAGGTCAGCATTCGAGATCCGTCGGGACTGATGACCAAGCTATTGGAGGTGTTTGTGTTGGGGAATTCCTTTTGGGAGTGAATCGAGCCGGTTTCGGTGTCCCAGAGCACGAGAGTTCCTGAGTGAGCTGGTTGAGGGTCGGGAATCTTCATTCCCTGAGCCTTAAAGCTTTCAATTTGTGCAGGACTCGGCGAAGTCCAAAGTGCCGGTCGCGGTCTTGCAAAACTGACCAGGTACTTTCCGGTGGGACTGAAGTCGAAATGATCGCCCACGCCCATCAACGGCACGGCCGGGTTCTCGGGCAGCGGCAGTGTCCTGCGTTTTTGGCTATCGATGTCAATGAGTTCAACTTTGTTTTTCGGTCCATTCCAGACGAGTTCGAGTTTTCTTTTCGGTCCATGCCAGATCGCTACCTGCTTTCCATTTGGCGAAAGAGCAAACTTGGTGCGAGCGGATGGCACCTCAATCGACCAGATCTCCCGCTTTTGTTGACAATCGTAGACAGCGGCTTTCACAGTTGTGCCGCTATCGGCGCCGCTTATGCCCCAGCGAACGAGGATTCGGCTTCCATTCTCGGAAGCCGACACGTACCGGTGATTAGGATCGTAACCCCACCCCTTAGGAATGGAGGCGAGATACTCAGACCAATCTGTTTTTCCGATTGTTTGAGGCAGTCGACATTGCCGTCTTAAGAAATGGTACCCAAAGTCGCGCAGATCCTCTGCTCCCTTTTCCGGTCGCAGCGAATCCAGAATACCAATTCCATCGGTCACCCGTCCGGTATCGATATGCCAGCCAGCCATTGAAAGTCTTGCCGCGTAAACGGATTGCTGCAGCCGTTCGTTTGCCGCCTGTTTCTCATCCGTCCGCCGTCGTTCGGCAATCGCAACCTGCTTGGCAGCCTCGGTCTCTTTGGCCTGCAGCCAGACGGCTCCAACGCCCAGTGATGAAACCAACAGCAACAACGAAGCGGCAACGACATAGGTCAGCTTGCGTCGTACTTCGGCCTGTTTGAGCTTTCGTTCGACGGATGCAAGGTGTTCGCTAATCCGGGTCGCAATCACACCGGCATCGCGAAGTCGCTTTTCCGGTTCAGCAGCGAGGCACGCCAGAGCCAAATCAACCAGGTCCTGCCCGGCGCTGCATTCGTGCAGGCGACGATGGCAATCATCCAGATCGCCACTCGTCGCTTTGCGCAGAATGCTTCTTCCGTCGTCGCCGATGTAGGGAGGGCTGCCTGTCAGGATTTCGCAAAGGATGGCGCCGAGACCGAACACGTCGGCACGCTCATCCAGCAAGTCCGTCTTTCCCATCGCTTGCTCGGGAGGCATGTAAGCCGGAGTCCCCATGACGCTGCCGGCGCGCGTTTGACTTCCCACATCGAGATTGCCATCGAGTGTTTGACTTCCTCCGCTGCGAATCGTTTCGATGATACTGACGTTGGCCTGTTTACTGGCTGCCTTGGTTTCATCGGCAACTCCACCGGATCGCAGCACCTTGGCCAGCCCCCAGTCCATCACCTGCACTTCGCCGAAAGCGCCGACCATGATGTTGGCGGGCTTCAAGTCACGATGAATGACACCTCGACTATGAGCGTAAGCCATCGTTTGGCAAATCTGTTCAAAGATGCCGATCAACTTAGCCCGATCCGCATCAACACTGCTTCTTGCATCGAGCAAGGCAGCGAGCGTTTTTCCCTTTACCAGCTTCATCGTGAAGAAGGGTCGCTGATCCTCAAATCGTCCCAACTCGTAAACCGGCGCGATGCCCGGGTGCTGGAGCTGTCCGCCGATCTGGGCCTCTTCGACGAATCGCTGGATGACTTCCGGTTTCTCGATATGCTTGTCGAGCAGCACCTTGACGGCCAGGTCGCGCCCCAGATCCGTATCACGACCTCTGAGTATCCGTCCCATGCCACCGACTGCAATTTCGCCATCAATTCGGTAGCGGGATTGCGCGTCGGCCTTGAATTCAGCAGCCGCATCGGGCCTCACCACAGGCTCGATCGCGACTTCCTCAGGAGAGTCCCGCAAGGTGACTTGGGGAACGGTTTGCATCAGGCGCCCTAACGACTGCAGCACACTTTGGCTGCAAGTCGCCGCATCGGCGTCTTGCTCGGCTCCAAATGCGAGTCCCAAGCAGGCATCCAGTGAATCGTCTTGCGACGCGGATGAATCGGACATGGTGTTATCCTTTGCAGGCAAACATTTATCGAGAGAGAGCCAATCAGACTCGCTGTTCTACACGCAAAAACCGGCTCTATTGCTGGGTAGCAGCTCAAGACGTTTTCGCGCAAGTTTTTTTCAAAAAGGCGAGAATAATCTCGGCCTGGCCATCGGACGCATCGTTGGAACCGGCGGCAACCATTACGAATTGCATCGCCGAACGACTCGCTGCCGAGTTGCATGCGGGCGCAAGCCCTGTCGCTTGCGAGGGTTACGTCGACAGCAGCTGCATTACCAACTTTATCTCATCCTCAATTTCAGCATCGGTCCCTGAATGATTGAAACGGATGACTTCGCGCATTGCCGTGCGAAACTCGTCGCGAGCTTTCGCGTATTCTCGATGGAGGATGGCAGCATCGACATTCCACTCGTCCGCAATATGGCGGATGGGAAGCCCGTGCTGAAACCGCATGGTTAACAACTCGACTCGGCGCAGAGCGGATTCGCCTTTCTGTTTCGCGTTCTCGCGATGCTTCTCACCAGCCTGCTTGATGATCATTCTCGCCCAAGCACGATCGAACACCACCGATAGGGACGGGTCATCTGCAGCAATCTCAACATCGCTTAAGCTCGCTCCCGGTTGATTGCGAGGTACTGCCAGTCTCTTTTCAAAATTGCGAGCCGAATTGCGGACCAACCCAAACAGATAGGCTCGAAAGCTGGTGGTAATGTCTTTGCCAACCCGTTTCAACGGACTGTTGTCACGAAAGCACTCGACAAAGACTTCTTGTGTAGCATCATCGATATACCCGCGCATCAGCGGACTCGACCAGCGTGCTTTTAAGTAGGTTCGCACGGCCAACATGTAGCTGCGAGCAAACTCTTCCCGCGCGTTCGGGTGGCCCTCCGCCGCTTCGCGGATTACGGTCCAGCAGGTTGTGTTGAGGTCAGACATTCAGGCTATAGTAACACGTTCTCCAGCAGTGGCCATGATTGTAGATGTTGTGCTCGCCGCCTGACTTGAATCCGGTAACAACCGGACGATCAGCAGCCCGTACAGTTCTGCCGAGTCGTGATGTGCCAGTCGCAAACGCCGATATCAGCTTGCCGAGATTTCTTGCTTTCGGACGCAGTATGGAAGTTCTGTAAGAATCGCCTTCCCCGACATGTGGCCACACCGTAGACCGCAATGCCATTATGCAAAGGCGTATGAACAGCCCTTGCCAATTCGGACTTTGACCCTGACTCGTACAGGCGGTTGCATCACCCGCCATCAGATTGCGTTTGGCCGTGGGCGCGGAGGTGAAACAATCCTAAGCGACTTGGCGGACGACGGATTTCGATCGTGCCCCGGAGACCTGCGCGCCGATACTAGATCGGCGTGCCATAGAGCATCGATCCACCACAAGTGCCGTGCCGATCCTTACTGGATGAATGCTGGCCATGGCGATCTGAAGTGGTTTTGGTGTGTCGCCTGCGAATCCTGTATCCTGATCTGATGTCACGCGTTACAGAGATCCTCGAACAGATTGACAAGGGAGATTCGGTTGCATCGGAGCAACTGCTGCCCCTGGTCTACGAGGAACTGCGGAAGCTGGCGTCTGCCAGGCTTGCGCAAGAAAAGCCGGGGCAAACCTTACAACCAACCGCATTGGTGCATGAAGCCTATTTGAGACTCGTTGATACGCCACGCGAAACTGACTGGAGCGGTCGCGCCCACTTCTTTGGAGCCGCGGCGGAGGCGATGCGGCGCATCTTGGTCGATCGCGCGAGGCAGAAACAAACTCAAAAAGCCGGCGGTCAGCGACTCCGCTTCTCACTGGAGGAGATCGATTTGGCGGTGGCGGCAGATTCCGATCGGCTCATCGCAATCGATGATCTCCTGGAGGGTCTCGCAGAGGAGTCGTCCGACGTTGCCCAGCTTGTGAAGTTACGAGTCTTTGTCGGCATGACGGTGAAAGAGGCTGCTAGTGCACTGGGAATCTCCCGCGCGACAGCCTTCCGTCATTGGACCTACGCGAGAGCCTGGTTGCGAGCTGAGTTGGAGGATTTGCCTGGAGATCACTGATTTTGGAGTAGTTCGATGAATCCTGAGATTCTGTGAGACCCTTTTTCGCCTGATCTCGCACTGCAAATAGAGACTGATCGGCTCATCAGCCTCAAAGCGGTCCGTTTGCATTCGAGGGACATCATGCCTGATCTTGCCGCACAAGCACGCGTCATCTTTGAATCGGCGGTCGACGACCACGCACCGGAAATCTGGCCGCAATACCTCGACGAAGCCTGTGGCGACAACGCCCGACTGCGTCAGCGAGTCGAACGACTGCTGGTGGCCCACGTGGGAGATGACAGCTTTTTTGACCGTGGTGAATCGGACGGGAGAGATTCTCAACTGCAAGCGACGATCGATGTGCCGCCGGAACGCATCCTGAGCGAGCGTCCCGGTTCGAAGATCGGCCCATTCAAATTGCTGCAGAAGATCGGCGAGGGCGGCATGGGCGTGGTCTATATGGCCGAGCAGTCCAAGCCGGTTCAGCGCATCGTAGCGCTCAAGATCATCAAGCCTGGCATGGATACCCAGCAGGTCGTCGCCCGCTTCGAGGCAGAACGACAAGCCCTGGCGATGATGGATCACCCAAACATCGCCCGGGTCTTCGATGGTGGCGAAACTGAATCGGGACGGCCTTACTTCGTGATGGAACTGGTCAAGGGAACACCGATCACCAAGTATTGCGACGAGCATCATTTAACGGCGCGCCAGCGGCTAGAGTTGTTTGTCCCAATCCTGCAAGCCATCCAGCACGCGCATCAAAAGGGAATCATTCACCGCGATCTGAAACCGTCCAACGTCATGATCGCGGAATACGATGATCAAGCCGTACCCAAAATCATCGACTTCGGAATCGCGAAAGCGACCGGTCAGAAGCTGACCGAGAAGACGATGTTCACCCAATACGGTCAATTGATCGGGACGCTTGAGTACATGAGCCCCGAACAAGCAAAGTTCAACCAGATGGACATCGACACACGCAGCGACATCTATTCGCTGGGCGTGATTCTGTACGAGTTGCTCTCTGGAGCGACGCCGGTCGACAGCAAGCGTCTGCGTTCCGCGGCGCTCGACGAAATGCTGAAGATCATTCGCGAAGAGGAGCCGCCGAGGCCCAGTACGCGAATCAGCACGATCGCCACGGCAGCGGACGTGGCCGGCAATCGCGGAACGGAGCCCGCAAAACTGAACCAGCTGTTGCGGGGCGAGCTCGATTGGATCGTGATGACGGCGTTGGAAAAGGATCGAACTCGGCGCTACGAAACGGCCAGCAAGTTTGCTGACGACATCGAACACTACTTGAACGACGAACCGGTCGAAGCCTGTCCGCCGTCGACCAGGTATCGTTTTCGCAAATTTGCGAGCAGGCACCGAGCCGCGATGGTGACTGCGTCGGCGATTGCCGCGTCGCTGGTCCTGGGAGTCTTCGTGGCCACGTGGCAGGCCGTCCGGGCGACCCGTGCGGAAAATGTGGCCACCGAGGAAAAGAACCGCGCCCTCGTCGCGGAAACTCGGGCGACTAAAGATCGCGATCGTGCCGTGGCCGCCGAGAAACTGGCCGAGCAACGTTTGACCGAAGTCCAACAACAGCGCGACGAAGCCAACAGAGCACGCCAGCAGGCCGAAACGGTTTCCGTGTATCTAACCGAAGCATTCCGCAGCCCAAATCCCGAACTCGATGGCCGAGAGATCAAAGTCGTCGATGTACTCGACCGAGCCGTCGAAGAACTCGACGGTTCCTTCATCGGCGATCCCAACACCAAGGCTCGCCTGTTGCACGCGCTGGGCGACACATTTGACGGGCTGGGCCTGCCGCGTGAAGCGGTCAAGTTGCTCGAAGAAGCGCAAAAGCTGCTGGAAACAGAATACGGCCCGCATCACCGCGAAGTGCTCAGGCTGCGTAACACCCTTAGCAACGCCCTGATCGCGGCCGGTCAGATTCGTCGCGCGCTCGAGCTTCAGGAGGAGACGCACAAGCTGTGCAACGAGCATCTTGGCCCGGACGACGCCGACACGCTGATCGCGATGAGCGGCCTCGGCGAGGCCCTGTCGTCTTCGGGACGCTACCTCGATGCCGTCACGATGCATGAAGACACTTTCGAGCGGTGTCAGCAGGTCCTGGGTGAAGTCGACAAACGGACGCTGGAGAGCATGAGCCAACTGGCCAGCGCGTACAGTTCCGTTGGCCGCAACTCCGAAGCCCGCATACTGGCCGAGCGTGTCTTCACGCTTCGCAGCGAAGTGTTGGGGGGCGATCATCCCTCAACGTTGGAATCGGAAAGCGTGCTGGCGTCGTACGAATCGTCCGACGGCAAGTTCGACGAGGCAATCGACCGCGTCGACAGCATCCTGTCCCGTCGCCGCAGCAAGCTGGGCGAAACACATCCGTCGACACTCGACTCGATGAGCCAGTTGGCCGGAATCTACAACACCAAAGGGCGCGAAGCCGACGCGTTGCGAATTCATCAGGAAGTCCTCGGCCTGCGTCAGGAGCATCTTGGACCGGACCATCCCAGCACACTGACATCGCTGCGAAGCATCGCCAGTCTTTACAGCGAACAGGGCCGGCTCGATCTGGCAATCGAACTCAAGCAGGAAGCGGTCGGAGCGACGAAACAAAAGCTGGGAGCGCAGCATCCGGCGACACTCTCAGCAATGGCGAGCCTCGCCGATACATATGGTGAAAGCACACGTTACGAGGATGCCATTGCGCTCCACAAGGCAGTCCTGCCGATCAGAGAACAATCGCTGGGCCACAATCACCCCAGCACTCTTTACACCATGCGGAGAATCGCATGGTGGCAAAAAAACGCTCGCCAGTTCGACGAAGCCATTCAGTTCTGCGAACGAGCACTCGAACGTGCGAATCACTTGGACGAAGCGGATCGCGAAGAGACGATTGTCTGGATCAACAACGTTCTGGCCGCCACCTTGTCGTTGGACGGTCGACTGGAAGAGTCAGTTCAACTCTCCCGCGACAACCTGCAGATCACGCGGGCACGTTACGGCGACGATCATCCGAACTCTCTGACGATGCTGAACAATCTCGCGGTGCAGCACGACCGGTCAGAACACAACGAGAAAGCGCTTTCGCTTTACGAGGAAGTCGTGGAACGGGCATCCGGCAGTTACGGCCGCAAGCATCCATCAACTCTGTTCTTCATGCAGAATCTGGCGTCGCACTATCGCGGTGTCCGCTGTTTCGATGACGCCGTTCGCTTGGGCGAGGAAATCGTCGACTCCCGCAAGACAACGATGGGGCTGATCCATCCGCACACGACGGATTCCATTCAGACGCTCGTCTCGGCCTACCGTGCGGCTCAGTCCAAGGATAAAGCACTGCACCTGTTGAACAGTACGCTGGACGAACTGAGACGTGATCACGGAACGGAACATCGTGCCACCTTGAGAATCGAGTTGACGCTGGCGGGTTTTCTTCAGGGCGAACACAAGTATGACGAAGCGATCTCGCTCTGCGAACACGTTGTTGAGACCCGGAAACAAACGTTGGGCGAGGAACACCGCGACACCATCAGCGCCCTAAATTCTCTGGCGTCAGCCCACGCATCGGCGCGCGACTACGACAAGGCAATCGAATTGCGAGAGCACATCGTCGCTCTGAGGACCAAACAACTCGGACCTGATCACCGCGACACACAGGCCGCGCGATCCTCACTCGCCGCAGTCTTTCGCCTTGCAAAACGCCATGATGAAGCAATCGCAATTCACAGAAAACAGCTCGCCTCGCGCCGAGAGAGACTCGGCGAGGATCACATTGATACACTCTCGGCAATGTTCGTTCTCGCCACCGACTATTGGGCAGCGGGCCGTCATGCCGAGGCGATCATGCTGGCCGAAGAGCGGATCGATTTGCTGCAAACGAAACTTGGCCCCGACCACAAACTGGCACTGGACGCCAAACACGACCTTGCAAAAAAGTACAGAAGCTCAAATCGTAAGGATGAGGCTCTGGAAATATTCGATGAACTGATCGCCCATTACGAGAATACGTTTGGGCCAACTCACCCAACGACGATGTCGACCATCAGCCAATCGACCTGGGGACTCGGACTTGAGCAGCAACTCAGTAAGTTTGAACTGCTGTATGACCGCCATCTGAAAAAGTATGGCGAAAAACACGAAGCAACTCTCGCAACCGCGAACCATCTTGCCGCAAGCTACGAATTGCGGGGTCGGCTGCAGGAAGCGATGGCGCTGGCTGAACGCACATATGAACAGGCCCTTGAGTCCCTGGGCCCCGACCACCTCGAAACTGCTGCAAGTTTGCGACATCTATCAGCCATCTCCCGGAAACTCGGAAGGACGGACGAAGCGATCACCTACGGACGGAAGTCCGTAGCCGGAATGGTGAGGATTCGCGGTGACGATGACATCCATTCGACACTCTGGGCCAAAACGAATCTCGCCCTAGCGCTGCAGCAGAACGGCCAGTATGAGGAAGCCGAGCCGATCTTTCTTGACCTGGCCGAACGGTGGCAAGGCAAACCGCCGTCGACCGTCGCAGACCTCGACACCGCTCGCAAGAATTTGACACTCAACTACTTGTTGCAGGGCAAATTCGCGGAAGCGGAGAACTTCTGGAGCAAGGTCGCGTCTGAAACGGATCCTGATGCAGCTGACCCGATTGACCCGATTGTCAAGCTCGCTGCCGCTGTCGATGTGTACTCGAATACCGAGAATTCAAAATGGTCCTTGCAACTCGACGAACACTTCGGCGAATTTCTGGCGACGCGGCTCGACACCGACGACGCAGCCGAGACATTGGATGATCCCACGCTGCTCCAGCGCGTGGGAAACGCCCATCTGCGAGCGGGTCGATGGCAACAGGCGATTGACGTTCAACAACGGAGCATTGATCTGCATACCAAACCGGTCGCGCCGGGCCGTTCGTACCTATTCGATCAACACCTCGCTCGAGCTCGAATCGACCAGGCGTTGGCCGCAATCGAGTTGGGGCAGGACCAGAACGCGCGCACCTGGGTACGCGAGGCCGAGGGAGCGCTTGGCGTCCTTGCATTTGTGGACCAATTGGTCCTGCCGGGCTGGCCTGCTCGAATGCAGGAGGCCGTCAGCCAACTCAACGAAGCGCGACTGAAGCTGGGGCTTCCAACTGAATTCACAAGCGACCAGCGCGTCGGCAAGTTGCTCTCGTCTCGGATCGAGCACGTCAAACGCTGGCCCGGTGGGCCCGAGCGAATCATGAAACTGCTCGTCTTACTGGCGTGGTTCGAAGAAGAACAACAGCGAGCAGAAATAGGGCGCGAGGCACTCGGGCGTCTCATCGAGCCGACCAACTCCGACGAGGCACGTCTACACTCGCACGTCGCACGAGGCTGTCTGGTTGCCCCGCTTGAAGATGATGGCTTGTTAAAGAAAGCGGTTGCCGCGGCTCGGCTTTCCGTGACTTTCCCCTACCCAAGTAGCGCGCGAAAGCACCATTTTCAAAACACGCTCGGGATGGCCGAGTACCGCAGCGGCAACAATGAAAAGGCCGAAGAACTGTTTTCCGACGTGATCCGTTTCGACCCGGAAGGCAAGATGATGGGAAACACGGCGATGCTGTTTCGTTGCATGGTCCGGCATCGCCTCGGCCGCCACAACGAGGCCCAAGCCGACCTCAAGACCATCGAAGACCGCTTTCAAGTGTTGTCAACGTTTTCACGAGATGAGTTCCCCTTTGTCACCCATCCCGGAATGCTCGACATCGCTCTGGTGCATCGAGAAGCGAAAGCCCTGCTCGAAGAGAAGAACGAACCGGATACGCAATCCAAGACCTTGAGCCAGCGCTAACGCGTTTGCCCAGAAGCGGAAGAGCGAGACAGAATAGGCATAGACCACGGCGAACAACAGTGGGGCGAGATCTGCCATTCGATCTCTGAGTTCCATCGCTGTTCGTGCGGGAGGTTGCATCGTCCGCTCGGACTTCGTGAAATCGGTTCACCGCCGTCTCCTCGAAATCCCGGACTGAATCCTGACGAAACTGCGCCCAAACCGCGCAACTGCGAGAGGTGTTGGGACCGAACCGAAAGGCGAACACGGAGTTGATCTCAACACCGTTGGCGGGGCCGGTAACGGCAGTGTGACTTTTAACGAAACCGAAAAGAGCTTTGGCCGGTTCGGGAACTTCTCATTCCAAACGCTTAAGACCGAGAACCTGAAGATCTGGAAAGATCTCTTCGGGATCGATGGAGTGGCCGGTAAAAAGAGCTACCACTTCTGCAAGGACAAAATCTTGCCTTCGGAGCCGACGAGCCAAAGCCGATCGTCTATCTTTGAAAGCGTAATGTTCTTCGGCTTTGTCTCGTCGATCTCAAGCTCTCGAATCTGCACGTTCCTCCAGCGGCATTTGGCTCCGGGAGCCCAACGCTGACGTGTTGGACTGTCGTGAACCTCCAGCGCGATGTGCCCCTTCCTGCCGATACGATTGAAGATCGCTTCGGCATCGTAGCCCGGTACCACATCCGCAAGCGTTGCCGTGTCGACCCTCGACACAAGGACCCCGTTAACCCAAGTCTCGATCAGTGGAAGGCGACCGGTACAACGCACTTTGATTTTATTCCAATCGTTGGGCTTCCAGACTTTCTTAAACTCTTCAAACGTGCCGGAGTAGTCAGACTTGAACTTTCCTCCTCGAAGCGGATTCGATTCGACGACGCCCTCACGAATGTTCGCGATCTTGTTCCCCGGTTCCTCATCGCCATCGATGGTGAACGGCCATGCGAGGAACGACCCGACGGAGTTACCGTAAACCCCACCAATCGAACCGTTTGGTCGATTGTCGACGAGCACCTGATATCCAACCGAACCCAGTTTGTGGGCGCGAACCATGATGCCAGTATCGATGGGGAAGTCCGGATTGGCTTCCAGAGTCAACTCAAAGTCGCCGTAGGTCTTTTCCGTAATCAAATACGAACCGGCGATTGAACCCGGTACCTGTCCGCCAATCACGGCGCCGTCTTTGACTTCCCACACACCTCTGTTATTAACGCGTTCCTTGTTGGGAATGCGACCGCCACCTTCGTTCTCCGTGTAGAACTTGATGACCTCGTCGTAGAGGCGTTCCGAAGGCATACTGTCAAACTTTTCGTTTCGCGGCACGTAAACACGAGGCGAAGTGAACCAACCGCGGAGCGTCTTGCCGTCGAACATGTCAACGGGTTCGCCTCGCTTGAGTATCACCGGTTCCTTCAGCTTTGCTTGGCGTGCCTTGAGAATCGCGACGCGCTGAGCCGGCATTTCACCAACAGGTGACGCGCCACCAGATTCGGTCCTGATACTGTCAATGATGATGTACTTCCCGTCGTACGGACCGTTTCCAAAGGCCGTAACCTGGACCTTTGAGATGTTCGAGAGGTCGGCTTTGGACTTCGCCCATGGCGGCTTCGTGAACTTCGCAAGTGGGGCAGTAATTTTCTTCCATTCCTCTTTCGAGTTTGCCGTTGAAAAGGAAAACACGCTGACACCTGCGTTGCCGTTGGTCCCGTTATGAATCTGCAGGTTGAACTGGCTTTCGATGTCGGTCTTAATCCACAGGCTGATCGCGCCGGCGGATGACAGATCAGACACACGAAACCGAAAGCCCGTGCCGAAGAACTGTCTTGCGCCCGCGCTCGCATCGACAACTGTCCTCGCTGCAACCCGGCCTCCGCCTTCGGGGACATCGTCAACAGCGGACACTTTTGCTTTATGTGATGTGTTGTTCCCGGCGACAGGATTCTCACCTTCAAAGTCGGCCAGCGAGTGACTGAGCTTGTCCGTGGCCGCTGAGTGGCCAACGAGGGTGATCACTGCAAGACAAAAGACGACGAACGTCTTGGACCATTTCGAGATTCGAACTTTCATTACCTGAGTCTCACTTCTCATTTTCGCCACGCTGCCGGTCTGCCCACTCGTGGTAGAACATGGATTCGTGGATGCGGTTGGGGTCGTAATTTGGGTTGAGGGCTGGCATCTGCGCGTCCACTTCGCGTCGCCATCCGCGCAAGTCCGTCAACAGTTCACTGGCCAATTCCGGCCTGGTATTTACGAGGTTTACGGCCTCACCGATATCGCTCTGGATATCATACAGCTCTGCTGGCATACCATCGAAATGTTCGACCAATCGGTACTGTCCCTTGCGAATGACGCCGTGAGGAGAGGCTCCGCCGTGGTGATAATGAGGGTAGTGCCAATACAAGGCCTTCCGTTTGAGTGGTTGTTGCTTCAGCAGCAATGGCAGCAGGTTGACGCCGTCAAGGTCGTCATCCATTGAACCTTCCTGCCCGGACACGGCACACAGGGTTGGGAAGAAATCGACGCGGTTATCAGTCCATGAAGCACTCAGCAGCTTTCCGGGGCCATGAGAAATCAAGCCGCATGCCGCTTCTCCCAACGCCCCGATCATTCCAAGTGTTCCTGGATTCTCGCCGTACCAACACACCAGCGGGTGCAGTCCCGATCGACCGTATCGGTATTCAAAGCCGAAGTCGGCACCGGGAACGATAGGTAGCAAACGATTCGGTGGAATGGCGTTGGGATCGTTGTCCGTGCTGAAGAGGTTTCCCGCGAGATCGTATGCCATTCCAAAGGCGTTCCAATGTCCGGTTGATTGACGAGTGAGCTTGCTGCCATCGGTACGGCAACGATAGGTCGACCCACCTTCGGCGCCACCTGAAAGCTTCACGCCGTCCGAGCCAACGAAGGTGTAATCCGCGCCAAGGTTCTCGCCAAAACCAAATGCGAGCCACTCAGGGTTTGCGGGATCGATCGCAAGTCCTCCGACGCCGTTATGCGGGTAGTCACCATCGGTTTCGCAGATGATTAATTTCTCTGGCTCGCCCTCCGCTTTGGTTCTTTTGGAGGCGTCCCGAAAACGACCGATGAACCAGCGAGTGCTCACATAGAGATGACCGTCGGGGCCAAACAACAGATCCGTGCTAAAGGTGTGACCTTCGTAGAAAACGGACCGATCATCAGCGATGCCATCCTTGTCTTTGTCTTCAAAAACAAGAATCCGGTCAGTCTTCGGTCCCACATAGTCTGAGTTGCGTTTGTGTGTGTGATTCTCCTGAACAAACACTCGGCCATCGGGCGCGACCGCGATTCCAATCGGCGTGACGATGCCGGGGTTCTGAGCGAATAGTGTGACACCCTTAATGTTCGGATGATGGACATTGGG
Organism: Rubripirellula sp.; assembly: GCA_965222745.1. Taxonomy (GTDB): domain Bacteria; phylum Planctomycetota; class Planctomycetia; order Pirellulales; family Pirellulaceae; genus CBDCUW01. The sequence goes on along the minus strand of CBDCUW010000005.1, from coordinate 1,195,481 downwards.
CGTGAATTCGGTCTTTTCCCTGGACGCCCACGAGAGGTCATCCTGACCATGACTGAAAAGAGCGCCCGGAGAACAGCAGGCGACGATCAACAAGAGGAAGTATTGTTTCATTTGCATGTTGATTGGTGAATCGATTCTGAACACTTGGATGAGTGTCTGATCAGTGTCAATGAGCGTTCTGTGAAGCGAGTGTTCTGGGATGTCATCAGTTTGGGCGGTCCTACTTAATCTCTCGAAGTGGCTCATCAACGATGAACGCTTCGGGGAAGTCCGCCGCCTTCACACCGTCACGATTGCGAAGACGTTTGTTCTGTTGCCGTCCGCGCGGCGGATTCATCGGGATCTCCATCCCCCCTAGTTCTTCCATCATCGCGTAAAGTCGGCTTTGCATTTGCTGCTTCGTTTTTGCGAATGCCGCCTTGCTCTGCAAGCTGCTTGACTGCGCCTGCCCCGCGGTAGGGCGCCATTACCAGTTCACGGCGTTCTGGGGTGAGTTCACCCAGACACTCCGTCAACGAAAGATGAATACGGCTCAAGTCGTCGGAGACAGTGTCCGCGTCTTCTTCGCCAGCGATCAGCTCGAGAACGTCTTTATCGAGAACGAGGCGGTCGCGACGCATCTTCGCGATCGCATTGAAGCACTTGTGACGAACGATGACTTTTCCCCAAGGCAGAAAGCCGCTTTCGTCCCGTAGCCGCTGTCGGCTTTCCCACATCGTGACGCTGGCATCCTGCAGCACATCATCCACACCGCTCCAGTCGGGCAGAATCAGACGCGCGTAATTTCGCAACGCCAACTCATGTCGAGCGAATAGCCGCACAAAATCCGCTTCGGATACGGAATGTTGTGGCTCGGGACTGTTGGACTCCAGGTTCATACTTCTATAGTTCGCGTCAGCCCAGATTCTGCCGCCCGTTTTGAAAAGTTTTTGCCCTTATTGAGCATGGTTGCCCTGAGCGACTTTCCCTTGACGGAATCGTCTGCCGATACGTAACTGCTAGGCATCAAGCAACCGAAGGCCATGGCTAGTAAAAGAGTGCTTTGTTTCACTGATTGATTCCTTGGATGACTTTTGCTGCGATCATGTTTCTATCTTCGGTGCCTGTGAGAATCTCAAGACGCCTCGAGGCCGGTCAATGTTCCGGTACTGGTGGCGAACGAGTCGTGCTCGAGTCCTAGCCGTTGTAGTGCGCTCACGAAGAGGTTTGGCAGTGGATAATTGTTCTGCCGGTCGAACGCCAAGTGTTGCCCGTGTCGGAAACCGCCTCCGGCAAACAGGACCGGCATGTTCTTGGTATCGTGACTCGACACGTTTCCGAGATTCGATGTCATCAGCACCATTGTTTCATCGAGCAACCCGTCGGACTTCAGCGTTCGCAGGAAGCGGGCCCATTGGTCGATCATCCCCTGCTCAACCGACGCGAGTTGCTGAATCGTACCAGCATCCATTCCATGATGGCTAAGGCCGTGGTAGTCGCCGGGGACGTGCAGCGTGACGAATCGAGTCGAATCGGTCAGCATTGCCATGCGTATAATGTCCAGGAAAACGCCCGCAACGCCTACGGTGTCGCGGGGGATGGACTGCGGCGGCGGGGGTTCAACTTGAGGCTTGGGGCGGTGCGTCCAAGCCTCGTTGGCAACCATTCGCTGCTCAAGTTCACCGTACGGCGAGACAAGACCTCGGTCGCCGCAGGAGGTGACGACGCGACAACATGTTACGGAAGTTCAATGAGTCTTTCGGCATTGATCGTTCTCGTTGGCTAGATGAAGTAGGTAGATCACTTTCGAAGGACCACGTCGCTGGTCAGCGCGGCGTGTATCAACGTCCGTATCCCGTATCCGGATGCTTCGGAATCGGAAACGATACGATCGACGGCTGGTTCATCGCTGTAGCGAATCGGCGCGCCGGTGGCGTAGGTCAAGAATTGCTCAGCGAACCCGCGGGCGATTAGCTCCGGTTGGTTCGCATATCCTGGCGAAACTCGACAAGACCCGTCCGCTTCAAGACGCTGAGTTGCTCCCAAACGGACGGCTGTCGCAACTTGAGGGCGACGACCAATTCCACAACAGGATTTGACAATAAGTACGAATGTACCTATACATTAGGTACGTTTGTACTTATTGGAGAAGTGTTTCATGCCACCGCGACCGGCCTTATCCAGGGGCGAGCTGCGAGTCGCCAAGACAATTTGGCGGTTATCCAAAGCAACCGTTGGGGAGGTGTATGACGAACTTGCCCGCCAGTGCGATATCGATTACGCGACCGTGCAAACCTACATCCGGCGGCTCGAACAGAAAGGCTACATCCGAGCCAAGCGCGCCGGGCGAAGAAAGATCTACAGCCCGAAGGTGCGTCCGCATCAAGTGATCAAGGAGACCGTTGATGACCTCATGCTTCGTCTGTTTGACGGCGAAGTGATTCCACTGATGCGACATCTGATCCACGACCCTGATATCCGTCCCGAGCAGATTCGGGAACTGCGACAGATGTTGAACGAGATCGAGGACGAAGGTGATGCAACTGATGACAAATGAGATTGCGGAGCTATTCTGGTTACAGTTCTGGCAGTTGACGATTCTGATCGGAGTGGCAGGGTTACTGGGCAGGACGGTTTTTCGCAACCGGCCACATCTGATGCACGTCATTTGGATCGTCGTCATTGTAAAAAGCCTGACGGTCCCACTATGGGGCAGCCCGGCGGGACTGTTCAGCCGGCTCCAACCGAGACTGGCGGAAGAAGCGATCGTCGAGGGACACATGACTCCCGTTCCGCCAACGGGTGCTGGTGAGGTCGAGGAAGGCAAGCAAACTACTCAGGTCTTGCCTCCCGCTGGCAACATGATCGCAGTTGATCCTGTGTTTGTAACCATGGTGGCTGTTTGGGCGACGGGATTCATCCTGTTGCTCGGCTTCGCGATTAGCCGATGGGTCTGGGTCTACCGTACGTTGAAGCGGCGCAGTCACGCGGGAAGTCAAGAGGTTGTCGACGAGGTTCACCGATTGTCGACACAACTCAACATGAAGTCCCACGTTCGTGTGATCATTTCCGACTCGAATTTCGGTCCGATGGTGTTTGGACTTACGCGCCCCGTTTTGATTCTGCCCGCGGCGTTGGCAGCCAACAAGTCGCCTCGACAGCTGCGACCATTCATTTTGCATGAACTGCTGCATGTTCGGCGCGGCGACACACTATTTGGTGCGCTTCAGTTCGTTGCCCAACTTATCTGGTGGTTTCATCCGCTGGTTTGGTGGGCGTGTCGGCAGGCGAATCGAGTCGGCGAACGATGCTGCGACGAAGAGGTCGTCGCGAATCTCGAATGCAACCCTCGAGACTATGCCCGATGTCTGCTCGACGTATTGGAGTTGCATGCGGCACTGAGCACCGCACCGGCATTGCCAGGAATCCGCTCCGCCGACATCACCTCCGTCCGAGTCGAACATATCGTGGCCAACCCTGTCCGATTCCGCAAGAAGACCCCGCGTCGTTATTGGATCTACGCAGTGGGGCTGGCGCTGCTTTTGTTTCCCGGCGGAAGGATTGACGCAGAGGCCCGCGAAGAATCGCAGGACGGATCGAAAGTGGTGAACACGTACACGCTTCGAGCAAGAGCGGAACGTGCTGCAGCAAATCGCGATTGGAAGGAAGCGGCCAGTCTGTTGCGTACAATCACCGAGACGGACAAATCCGATGGCCGCGCTTGGTTCATGCTTGGATATTGTCTGCACGCCGATGGAAAGTTGGACGAGGCGATCATAGCGCACAAGCAGGCAGCAACGTTTCCGCGATCCCGACCAACGGCGTTGTACAACCTTGCCTGCGCCTTTGCGTTGCAGTCGGACCGCGATGCCGCGATCGAAACACTCAAACTGGCCATCGATTCGGGGTTCGTCAGCGCAACGTCCATCGCGGACGATGTCGATTTCGCGTTTCTCAAAAGCGATCCCGATTTCCTTCAATTGGTGTCGGCAGCGAAACCGAACGCGGACCGTGAGATTTATCGACAGTTTGATTTCTGGGTTGGGCGTTGGGACGTTATCAACAGCGACGGCCAAGTCGTCGGTGTGAGTACGATCTCGAAAGACGAAAAAGGATTCCTGATCACCGAAAAATTGAAAAGTGCTAGCGGCGCTTCCAGTACAAGTATCAACTACTACGATCCGGGCGAACGGCGGTGGAAGCAAACCCTCATTGATGCCGACGGCAACGTGGTGCATTTCAGCGGAGGCTTTCACGGCGGAACGATGTCGTTCGTAGCTCGAACACGATCCGACCGACCGGTTGCCCCAATTCGCGTCTCCTACTCGCGCAACCATGACGGAAGCGTGCGAAAGTTGATCCAGCGTTCAAAGATCAATGGCAATCGTTGGACCACGGACTTTGACGGTCGTTACGTTCCGCGAGTCAACTAGGTCCGCTGGCACGAAGGCGCGAGGTTTCACAGTACGATGCGGAGACCGCTCGGCTCATCGATCGACCGACGTAGCAACGGCCGCAACCGTCTTTTGCGTATTGATTTCCGCCTCATTTCGTTTCTGCTCATCACCGGTTGCATGCCGTGGGACCAACCCGAACCGATGATGCCAATGGAACCGCTCGCTGGTTCTCGCGAGGGTCCGCCCGAGTCAACATTGCCCGCATCACATTCGGATGCGGCGTCGTTTATCGCGAGAGCGGGCTGCACATCTTTCGTGGAAAAAGTCCGTTACCAATCGGGGCCTCATCTCCGCATGCAGTGCGGGTGCGATCAGTCGCTGACCGCACGAGCGAGCGACGATCCCTATGGGCGATGGGGTGCCGCCATTCATTCAGACTGAGTGCCTTGTCCGGTCACCTGCACGAAAGGACGCACGGGCTACTTTGAGTGAAGGCGGCGATACGCCTTGATTTCCCTTTTGATGACGTAAAGCTGCGTACTGTAATTCGTCCGATGGTCTCGATAGGCTTTGCCCGCGATCACTCGCAGTGCTTCGTTCGGGATATCCTTGGGCCAATCAAAGGAGTCGAGTTCTCTGTACGCTTTGATCTGGTTGCCGATCACGTACAGCTGAGTTGAGAAGTTGTCGCGATGGTTGTCCCGTGCGTCGCGGCGGATTCCGTCATAAACCTTTTGTGGAACGTCCTTCGGTCGCTTGTGCATCTGTAGCGATTGCCACGCCCCGGATTGATTCTTAATCACATATAATGATCGGGACTGAATACGGGGACATCACCGCGTCCCGTGACACCAGTGTGCAGTTTTCTTCGATCGTCTGAGCAATCAGCATCCGATCGAAGGGATCGCGATGATGGGGTGGTAGTGATTCGAGGGCCCAGGCGTGTCGGGAGCTTACAGGCAACTCGTCAAAACCAGCATCAATGATCGCAGTTGCGATGTCGGATGGTGCGGTAAGCTTACCAAGGCTTCGCTTGATCGCGATTTCCCAAGCGGTCACCGCACTGACAAAAACTTCATTGGTAGGTTCTGCGATCGCTTCGCGTGCTTCTGCGGAAAGTTGGTTCGGATCGTCGAGCCACCACAAAACGACGTGCGTGTCGAGAAGCAGTCTCATCCGTCGCCTGCTCCGAACGCTTCGGCAATGTCACTGGGAAGCTGATCAAAATCGTTGGCGATCACGATTTGGCCTTTCAGCTGGCCTCCTTGACGTTTTGCGGCGTCGGCCGGCGGCGATGATTCAGCGACAAGCTTCGCGATAGGGCGCTCATCGTCCGTGATGACCAGCTCTGCACCGGGAGCCAAACCTGCGATCAGGTCTTTCAGTTTTCCTTGAGCTTCTTGAATCGAGATTCTATTCGGCATGGGTTTCTCCCTCGCAATCACCAGCGGGCTCCATTCTAACCGACCGCCAGCGGAATCGCGAAGATTGACTTTTGGTGATGGCCGGGATGGTGTGCGAGGGCGCTAATCGGATTGGTTGTGCATCGACAAGTGGAGCGTTGGATGGTCTGGTTTGTTACGCACCGAAGGTGCAGCTATTTGTTTAGTCCAAGCCCAGGGCGAGGTTTGGCGAGTTTTACGAGCAATACCGTTGCCCTGGGGCTACCGGCGCGGGCAACTCGCCAGGATCGGGAAGATGGGAGACGTTCGCAAACCCCAGGGTAGCGCCAGCGTTCGGAAAACTCACGTTGTCTCACCCTGGGCTGGGCTAAGCAACGTGCTGGGCCTTTGGCCCGAAGAACAACTCCTTCACTGTGCCTGTACTTGCTTCCAACCGGAAATGTTGACTTGTGGAACCGACCCCTGGTGAAACAATCTGATAAAAATGTAAGACTGGCACTCGTACTCAGGGGATTCTTCATGACCGAATTGCTTGGAATCGCTGTATGCGATGAATGTAGCTCTCGCATCCGTGTACTTCAAAAACATCAGTCGCTGATCGGAAAACCGGTACGCTGCCCGAAGTGTCACACAAGGTTTACTCTCGAACTGGAATCGCCCACGAACAATGAACTTCTCGTCGTGGAGGCGGAGGAGGAGAAGGAAGTCGAGCGAAAACGTAGAAAACGTAGGTCTAAAAACGAGATCCGTGATGAACACATCCAAGCTGCTCGTGAAGGATTTCGAGCACTACACCCACGACTGAAATCGATTGCGGAGGCTTCAAAAAGCTCAGAAGAACAGGTCCGAGTTTGGTGCGTCGACGTACTGCGAACTGCTCTTGGGTACGGCGACGAAGATCTTGATACTGAACGAAAGGTAATGGGGGGGCGTGTCGATATCGCGATTGTCCATGATGACGAAGTTCGCGTGGTGATCGAGTGCAAGAACATTCGTTCAAGGTTGCGATCGAACGTCCGCGAACAAGCGGGTGTATACGCTGCAACACTCTCGGCGCCTTGGGCTGTCGTCACCAACGGAGACATTTGGAAACTTTATCGAGTCACGCCGCAAACAGGTGATTCTCCGCGTATGGACTTGGTCTTTGATCTCGCACTGTTGGATGAAGATGGAGTCAGCGAAGCGGACGCCGAGAATCTCTATCTCCTTTCCCGCCGAGGCCTGATGTCTGGCGATACAGAGAAAGAATTCCACAATGTCGTTTGCACTTCGCCAGCAAGAGTCTTCAACGCACTGCTGTCCGAAAGATTGCTCAATGCCCTGCGCATTGAATTGGCTAATAGCTACAGCGAGGACTACGGCCATCGCGTTAAAGTATCGACTGACGCAGCTGAATGCGCCCTTCAAGACTTGCTTACCCCGCTGGAATTTGGAACTTAACAGGAGATGTCGTGAAACGATGTGCGTCCAGAAAACGCGAGTTCGGAGAGCACGCCGAAAGGCGGTTGGAAATGCTTGATCTGGCCCGCCCATCGTCTGTCTGAACTTATCAACGTGGAGTGATCCGATGCGCATTGCCTTGTTGTTTTTGTTCGTTGTCCCCTGCGTCGCGGTGGCGGATGAACCGAGGTCCGCTTACCCGACGACCATTGACTTGAATGACCAGGTTGATCGTCAGGTTGTCGTGGACCGAGAAGCCGGGCAGTACCTCGGACATCCGACCACCTGTTTGCTGGAAGATGGCAAGACGATGTTGTGTGTTTACCCGAAAGGGCATGGGCGTGGCGCGATCGTCTACAAACGCAGTGACGATGGAGGGCGGACGTGGAGCGACCGGTTGCCGACTCCTGCCAGTTGGGCGACGTCGAAGGAGGTTCCGACTCTTCATCGCGTTGTCGATGCTGAAGGCAACAAACGGATCATCATGTGGTCGGGTTTGTATCCTGCACGACTGGCCGTTACCGAAGATGACGGGGCCAGCTGGAGTGAACTCAAACCAGTGGGTGATTGGGGCGGGATCGTCGTCATGGGCTTTGTCGAATCGCTGACGACCGGTAAAGGTCACTACCTGGCGATGTTCCATGACGACGGCCGTTTCTTCGCCAAGGAAGAGACGCAAAATAGCGTTCGGACGATGACGTTGTACAAAACGTTTTCTACCGACGGTGGGCTGACCTGGTCGTTTCCGGAATCGGTTTATCGCTCTGCCGAAGTGCATTTGTGCGAACCGGGGTGCATTCGTTCGCCCGACGGCAAAACACTCGCAGTTCTGTTGCGCGAAAATGCTCGTCGTAAGAACTCACACGTTATCTTTTCAAAAGACGAGGGTCGGACCTGGAGCGAACCGCGCGAATTGCCGCTATCGTTGACCGGTGACCGTCACACCGGAAAGTACGGCGCCGACGGGCGATTGGTTATCAGTTTTCGCTGCCGGTCGCCCAAGCAGAGTGCAGAGGGCCGGCCTTTCGAGGGTGATTGGGTTGGCTGGGTCGGCACCTGGGACGATATCGTTGCCGGTCGAGATGGCCAGTACTCGGTCCGTCTCAAGGACAACACCAAAGGCTACGACACGACCTATCCGGGAGTCGAAGTGTTACCGAATGACACTTTCGTGGTCACCACTTACGGACATTGGGCCAAAGGAGAAGCCCCCTACATCCTGAGCGTCCGATTCAAGCTCAGCGAGTTGGATGCGATGGCAAAGTGAAACCTCTTTTGAGTCTTCGGGGAAATGAGCTGTCTGGCCGCGCGTTGGTGGCTTTCTCGGATAACCCGCGTTACGATCAATCGTTCGACCTCTGTCGTTGGTTCGATTTTTGCCTGAAAGATGAGATTTCTGATGAGACGATTCGTTTTTCTGTCGGCTGTGATTGCCGCGATCGTCGTGGTTCACTTTGTTTCCAAGGCGAGGGCCGACCAGCGCACTTGGAGCGACTTGAGTGGCAGGTACAAGGTGGAAGCTGAATTTGTCGATTTGGTCGACGGCACGGTGACTCTGCGGAAGACCGATGGTGAGACGATTGACGTTCCACTGAAGAGACTCAGTGGTGCCGACCGAAATTGGATTGCCCGTCATCGGCGTTCGGCAAAAGCCACCGACAGTGCGAGCGGTTCGCGACCTTCATCCGGTTCCAACTCCGCGACACTCGTTTCGGCGACCGAATGGCCTCGTTGGCGCGGGCCCGCGAACGACGGGATTTCGGTCGAAACGGGATTGTTGAAATCGTGGCCCGAATCGGGACCGCCACTCGCCTGGTCCTCGCGTGGTTTGGGACGTGGGTATTCGTCGGTGGTCATCTCGGCAGGCAAGTTGATCACGATGGGAAAGAAAAACGGCGGCACGAAGTTGATCTGCGTGTCGGCCGAAGATGGTTCGCCCATCTGGGAAGTTCCCGTGGGCGGAAACAAAGATCCAAATTGCACACCAACGGTCGATCCCGATTCGAATTTGGTGTTTGGACTTTCGTTCGAGGGTGTTCTGGTTTGCGCCAACATCGAATCGGGCCAGGAGGTTTGGCGAAAGGATTTTCAGCGAGATTTTGGCGGCCGCATGATGAGCGGTTGGGGTTACAGCGAATCGCCGTTGGTTGATGGCGACCGTTTGATCTGCACGCCGGGAAGCGATGCCGGCGTGCTGGTCGCTTTGAATAAACAAACGGGCGAGGTGGTTTGGCGGACTGCGATGAACGGCGGCAGCGCCGGGTACTCTTCGCCAGTGATCAGCCACGGCGGCGGGGTGAAGCAATACGTGACGCTGGTCGGAAAAGGTTTGATCGGCGTTCGCGCTTCCGACGGCCAAATGCTGTGGCATTATGGCGACGTTGCTAACACGACGGCCAACGTACCGACGCCGCTCGTCAAAGGTGACTACGTTTTCGGATCTTCCGGATATGGTGACGGCGGCAGCGTGTTGCTGAAGTTGATGCCCGCCGGCCGTGGCAGTGTGCGTTACAACGAGGTTTATTACAAACGAAACAGCGAGGTCCAGAATCATCATGGCGGGATGGTGCTGATCGGTAACCACGTCTACATGGGGCACGGACACAACAACGGTTTTCCGCTCTGTTTGGATCTCGTTTCGGGCAGAAAAATGTGGGGCCCCGAGCGCGGCGTGGGCGAGGGATCAGCAGCGGTCGTGGCCGCCGACGGACACTTGTATTTCCGATACGAGAATGCGGTGATGGCGCTGATCGAAGCAACACCCCGCGGCTATCACTTGAAAGGATCGTTCAACATCAAGTCCAGAAACGGAAAGAGTTGGGCTCATCCGGTGATCGCCGACAAGAGATTGTATTTGCGGGATCAGGATGAATTGCATTGCTATGACATCGCCGGTTGATTGGGGCGGCGAGGAATCTCACACGAAGGCACCAAGGCACGAAGAAGAAAAGAAGGGATAAGGAATTAAAGTAAGAAGAAGACGAAGTGGAAGTGGGGGGAGGAAGTGAAAGTCGTGATAAGAAGGTGGAAAGGGAGAAAAGGAGTGCTTGGTGTCTTGTGTGAGATTTCTTCCAACCGCTATCCGCTGGCGTCCAAATAACCTTTGTTGACCAGGGATTCGACGCGTGTGAAGTAGTCTTTTCGGGCTGCGTCGGTCGATGAGAAACTCAATTGTTGCACACGCAGTTCTTCGCCCATTTTTCCCCAGCGGACTTTGACCCGGCGGCGATCGAGTGTGAGGTGGTAGACCTGCTCGATCCCTTTGTCGCGGCGGCTGTAGGTTCGCGTTTCGACCGTGACGGTGGATGTTCCTTTGCCTTCACGTAGCTTCTGTTGGCGAACCGCGTGGGCCAATCGGAGCGCGATCAGATGGCTGCAGGGGCCGGCCTGCAAACCCTGCTTGCGGAACAGGCTGCAAGTGCACTCGGCGCGGCCCACAAATCCTTCGTCACTGAGCAACAGTTGCGGCCGATACTCACGCCGATCTTCCTCGACGACCGCCTTGCCGGTCAGTTCCAAGCCGCTGCCGTGAATGCGGTTTTCACTGGAAATCGAAATCGCGTTTTTGCGATGCAACAAATCGTAGGCTCGCCGCTCCCGCACATTTCGATATTCCAGTCGCTTCATGTCCAGGGGGACGTCGACCAGCGGACGCAGCCTGAAGACTCCGTCGGGAAGGTCATACATCATCTGGCCCTGTTGGCAGCCGGTTTGGATCTGCTGCACCAGCTTTTCACCGGAAAGCTTGGTGACCTTGCCAAGTTCCAATTGATTGTCACGCCAACGGGTAGATAGATGCTGAACGATTTTTTCCAACGGCTTGCTGGATGAGGATTGTCGTGGCAACAGCAGATCGAAGTCCAGCGACTTGGACCAATTCGATGCCGTGAAGCCGGTCAGTCCAAGCGTCAAAGTCATCTCGGCGGCGCGCAGCACCCAAAAGCTGGGCAATCCGCTTCCGGTCAAGTGCACATCGACCGATTGAGTCATCGGCAGCATCCGTCGCAGCAACGACAATCGCCGTCTGCCCCAAACACGTATCACTTTCGCTTGACGGCCTTCGTGCTGCTGCGCCGAGGTTTCGATCACCGTTTCCCAGGGCTCCAGAACGAGCCTCGGCTTTTCACCCGGAATCAGCTCGATTCTCAGACCCCGTCGCTTGCCTTTCTGGTCTGCGTGCATGCGCAGATGCCGCAGCGCGTTGTACAGATCGATCGGCTTGATCGAAAACGAATCGGTTGGCAACATGGCAGCCGATTGAACTTGCAAGAAACCGCGCAGCCACGAATCGGGTACCGCGATTTTCTTTTCCAGCACTTTTTCTTCGCCGGGCGTATCGATGGTCACTGCTTGCTGGCCGATGGTCAGCCGTGTGTCGCGATAGCTGCGAAACTGCTGAATGCTCTGATAAAGGCTTTCGCTGAAGTCGATGTTGGTGGTTCCGCACTGCGGTTCGGACTGCAGATCAAACGCCTCGGTCGAAACCGCCAAATTGGCGTATGTCCCTTCGTCTTTGCTGAACACTTCAAAGAAGACTTTGTCGGGATGAACGGAAATGACCGGATCCAAAATCAAGAAGGCAAGCGGGTCATTGCGGGCCAACCAGTCAAAGTAAGCGTGTTGCGCCTGCCAGGCGTTGAGGTTGGCCGATTGGCGTCGCATCCGCTGGAAGGCATGGTAGGCGGTACGGTCTTTCGGAACGTAGCGGTAATCGCTGCCGACGATTGCATACAACGCTGAAAGGGCTTCTCGTAATTTGACTGGTCTGCGCAGGATCCCATCAAAGTGAACGGGATCACGGCGAAGGTTTCCAAACAGCGCCAGCTGGGTGCCGCCGCCGGACGTCATCGCCCGGCTTTCCCCGGCATAGCTGACGCCGATCTCGGTGGTCGACTGACCGTCGTCGCCATTGTCTGATCTGTTGTTTTCTTGTTCTTCGGTCATGTTCTACACCTTCGCCACCATCGCTCGTTTCGATCGGCGCAGCGACCTCCATGCTGCTTTCCGCAATTCCTCGTCGGCGGAATCTGATTGCGCGATTTCGGCCAAACGCTCTTGTGCTTGTGCAGTGATAATCCGTCCCAGGCCTTCGATTGCTCCCAGCCGCGCAGTCTCGGACGCCTCGGCGTTGGCGGCCACTTCGGCCAGCACTTCGACGTTTTGATTTTTGATCAAGGTGGGCAAAACGATCGGTTGATGGTGGATTTGCGACGCCGCACTGCCCAGCACCGAGGTGACGTCGACGCCAGTTGATTCAACCTGCTGATACATTTCACGATCTGAAAGCGCCTCGTCGATAGCGGCGGAGACATTTGCCGCATCGTGCGAAGCAACCAGTTGTGCTGCTTTGCGCCGGATCGCCGCGGTGCCGTCGGACGTCAGCGGCAGGAGCTTTGCGATGTCGGTTTTCGTCAGCTTCATTTCGCCGAGCGCCTCGATCGCGGCGACCCGAACCGGCGCGAACGACAGTACATGTTGGTTGGTTTCCAGCAAAGTTAGCAACTCAGATTTGCCGGCACACAGGCGGCTGGCGGCCCAAGCGATCCGCTGCAAGCACTGCTGGGCGCCGCGCATTTCCTCCCGTTGTGACGTATGTGTCGATCGCTCGCGCAGATCGTTCCAGCGATCGGTCCAAAACCGCAATGCCTGGGCGATGGGTTTGACGAACTTCTTGTCTTCGCTTCGTCCGATGATATGGGCGGCGACGTCGACGGCTTGCCAGGCTTTGCTTTGCAGCGCGTCGGCGGCGGTATCGGTCGGTTGCGGTTTTCGCTGCAACAAGCTGGTGGCCAGCACTTGTCGGACGTCTTCTTCGCAGCCGGACAAGATATCGAAAATTCGTTCCGCCACCCCCTGATCGCAAACGCGGGCCAGGCAGTGGAACTCGTCGTCCATTTCCACGTCGTATTGGCTATCCGAATTCAGCAACACGTAATCGGGTTCCAAAGAATCGGCACCGAACAATCGCCGCGCGGCATTCACAGTACCGTTGTGCCACTGGTCGCCCGACAAGATTTCCAGGAACAGGTCTTTGGTCGCCGGATCGTCGTTGTACGACAACTGCTCGATCGCCACGTCGCGAAGGCCGCCATCGAGCTGCTGGGCTTGATCTCGCAAAAACTGCCACGCCCCGGCGGTATCCAAGTAACGCAGACCTTGCAGCGCGCCCGTTGCGACAGGCCACGACGCACTGGTCAAACGCTTCAGCAACGCCAGGATCTTTTCCGCTTCGTCGGTGTTGCCCAGGTGCCCAATCGCTTTTGCCGCCGAATTTTGCAGCGCATGCGCGTCGTCACCGGCTAAACGCAAAAGCAGGTCCAACGATTGCGGATCGGCGGTTTCGCCCAGCGCCAGCACTGCGCGATGCCGCTGACCGAGGTCGCTGAGCAGTTCGATGGCCGACATCAGAACGGTGATCCCCTCCTTGCGACCAGTTGCTTGGGGGCCTTGCACATTCGTTCGGCTGGCCAGGGCAAGCCCTTCGGCGGCCAGGAATTTTGTTTCGGGATCGCGGTGCTGCAATGCCGCCAATAGCGCATCGCTCCGCGTGGTCGCCAGAGCCGTCTGTTGTTTGGCATCCTGTTCGCCCTCGGCTCGTTTTCTCAATCGCCATCCAATCGATTCGACCGCGTCGCGGCGAACTGCGTCGTCGGGATGGTTGGCAAGCGATGCCAGGACCGGATCGACCGCACCGCTGCGCGACCATCGCGCGGCGGGAAGCAGCGGAATGTACTTGCCGCGAGGAGATTCCAGTTCCAAGTGACGGGCGATCAATTTTGCTAACACACTATCGTGCCGAGGATGCTGTTTTTCTTCCCAAGTGCGATCGACCCACTGATCGCCTGGGTCCTCGATCGGCTGGTCGAATCCGGCAATCACCAGCAGCGCCCTGGCGGCGTGATCGCGGCAATCGGCCTGCTGCATCATGCCCAGCAGGCGATCGACGTTGGCAGTGTTTCGGAAGCTGCCCACCAGTTGAAAAAGAAGATCGATCTTTGCTGTTTTCTGTGGGTCGTTTTCGATCCGGTCCATGGCCGCGTCGGCAGCTCGAACGTCCCCCAGCTTCATCAGCGCCGCTGCGGCGGGCGAGGGTGCATCGTCGAGCATTTTTACGAGCGCGTCAAAGGCCAGTGGGTCTTTGTGGTCAGCCAATCCGATCGCCGCTTGCCGGCGCACACGAGTGTCGCGGGCGTCGAGTGCCGCTTGCAACTGTTTCTTCGCCTGTGGATTCTGTTCGTATTCGGCCGTCAACCAGGCGACCGCCTGCAAACGCAACGGGCGAGAGGGTGAGCGGAGCGCGGCGGTGGCAGCTTCCACTCGGTCGGTTGTCTTGGCGAGCAGTTCGGCGGCTTCGGCCGCGATCGCATCGCTGCGCGACGCAATGATTTCCTGCAACAGTGCGCGGGCCTTGTCGGTATCGACATCGCCGGTCATCAACCGCATTCCTTCGGTGGCCATGTCGATGTGCCCCGATTCGATCGCGGCAAGCGCGCGAGTATCGGCGGCAACGTTCAACTTTCCCAAGTGCTCCATTGCCTGGGATCGCACCGCTTGATGGGGATCGCCGAGAGCTTGGATCAAAACGGGGACCACCGCTTCACGATAAGATTCGTCCGGCTGGGCGAAATCGAGCAAGCGGCGCAGTGCCGCTTGTCGGATCCCGATCACCGTGACTCCAAAACTGGGCTGATCGACGCCCTGCTGGCGAACGAGCGCAACGTAGGTACCCAATGCAACCTGTTTCCACCTGCCAGAATCGGCTTGCTGTTTGACCAACTTGATCTGCTCTGCCTGCTGCGCGACTTGCTGAATTTCGTCGTCAAAACGTTCGCGAAGCAGTTTCCAATGCAAATTCCAGAGGTCTGGCTTTTCTTGATCCAAATACTCCAGCGCCTGGACAACACGAAAGCGAACGGAAGAACGGCCGAAGACGAGCAGTCTGGCCAGCATGTCCAGTTCGACGTCGGTGATTTCCCAAGCGGCCGCGTCACCACGATCATTCAGCAGATACAGCAAGCGATCCCGTTGGCCTTGAGAGTCGCCAAAGACCTCGACCGTTTGCGCGGCCAGCAGGCGAACTCGCGACGGACCGGCAGAAAGACAGGCCACCGCCCTGCTTGGGGAACCATCGTGCCGAAGCAGGTCACGGCACAGCAGCGTCAGCAACGCCGCGTTGCGAACCCACGGCTGAGACGAATCAAGGTCGGCGACCAAACGCGAATGGCCGACGTCGTCATAAACAATCGCTGCCGCCAACCGGCTGCCACGCGAAAGAACTTTGCCGGCATCCTTGGAAAACAGCACCGGCATGGCAGTGCTGTCGCCGGCGATCGCCAGGGCCAACGCGGCGCGAAACTTGACGCCGGGATCGGAATGCTGCAGCGATTGCTGAAAACTCTCTTGCAAACCTTCGGAAGCATCAAGAAACAAGACCATTGCATCCGCAGCGGCTGCCCGAACGGATGCGTCGCGATGTTCCAGCAGCGGCGTGATTTGCTCCGCGGTCGTGGCATCGCCCAACTTGCCCAAACCGGAAAGCGCTTCGATAACCTTCTGCTGCCACCTCGATTGATCTTCGCGATCTTCCGGTTCGGGCTGCGTGATCACATCCACCAGCGGCTGGCGGCTTTCCGGATCGCCGTGCGCCGCCCGCGCGCAAGCGGCTCGAATGCGAACATCGTCATGCTTGCTGGACATCGCCGCGGCAAACAACTCGGTTGCGTCGCGGTCGATGATCGCGCCGAGTGCCAACTGCCGAACTTCGCGATCGCCGTCGTTGAAGACGGTTGCCAAGGCTTTCTGAGACTCGGCGGTCGACATCGAGATCAAGTTCTTGGTCGCCTTCAAGCGAATATCGCTGTAGGTACTTTGCAGGCCGGCCAGGATGGGGGCGATGTCGCGCTTCTTAGTTTTGGCGACGGCATGTTCAAAGGCGTCACTGCGGATGTCGGGGTCGGGATCAGAAAACCGTTGCAGTAGCAATTGCCAGGCCCACTGCTGTTTGTCTTGGGCGATCAGTTCGGTCAACACTTCGCGCCGAATATCAGCGTGAACGCTGCCCAGGGCGAACCGCAGTGTCTCGGCTCCGCCGCCTTGCCACTGCATGTTCAGGATCGCTTTGAACGCCTCGCTGCGAACCGATGACGATGAATCATTCAGCGCTCGGACCAGCAAAGGATCGGCCCGCTGGTCCGCGGCGATCTTCTTGGATTTGCGGACCACCGCCACCAGCGACTGTAGCGCGCGGCGACGAACATCTTCGTGACCGCAGGCAAGTCCCGACGCGGGGCCGCGCAACGGATCGTCTCCGGTGACCTTGGCATAGGCGGTGTACGCCGCGTCACGTACTGTTTCGGCGTCGTCTTCCAGCAGCGTTTCCAGCCGCCCGGTGGCGCGTGAGTCTCCCAGCGTGGCGAGTGCTTGGCACACTTCCCCTCGCGTCTTCGCGTTTTCCTCGCGGCTCAACTGCAGCAGCACGCCCAATGCTCGCGGGTCGCCAAGCAGCGCCAAGCATCGGGCTCCTCGCAAGCAGGTGTCGATCGCGCGACTAGACATCGCCTCCAGCAGCGGCGCCAAGTCTTCGCCATCGAGCTGCGTTTTCGCCTTCTTGGCTTTCGGCAGACTCCGCTCTTTTCGTTTGGTCGGTTCGATATGAAACGATTCCAGGTCAAAAAGTTGCCGATGGAAATCGTCGTCCAACCAGCGAACGGCCGCGGCCAATTTGTTTCGCGACAGCAGGGCGATCAAAAACGCGTGACGGCGAACTTCGGCGTCGGCATCTTCGCCACCACGGCGAATCGCTGCCTGGACGCGCGGCAGCGACAGCATCTTGCGCTGAAACAGACGCATCAGCGCAAGTGTTCTGGCATCGGGCTGCTTGGAACCGAGCGCAGTCAAATTTGCATCGGGGCTGTCACTGCCGATTGTTTTTTCCAGCAGCAACTGCGCACCCAAGCGGACTTCGGGCGTGTCGTGGCTGATCGCTTCGATCAACATCTCCCCGGCAGCCTCGTTTTCGGACGCCAATTTGGCCAACCGGTTGACCGCTTCGACACCGACATCGGCCCGCTTCGCTCGCAGCGCCAGCCGCACTGGTTGCAATTCGTCTTGTGCCGCTTGGTCTGCCGAAGGTTTTGAACGGTCGAACAATCCCGACAGCGCTGCAAGACGGACGGCGCTGTCGTTGTGTTTCAGCAGCGGTTCTAGCAGTTTCGTGGCGAGCGGACATTTTGATCCGGCCAGTAACTCCGTCGCCCGCAGTCGCAACGCATGGTCTTTTTCGGACTTCACGTGTGCCGACATCATCTCGACGCTGCGATGATCGTCGTAGTCGGACAGTTCGCTCAATCCCTCGCCACGTCCCGCTGCATCGATTCGGTCCAACAGCCTTTGGGCTCGACCGTAAGCATCGGTGATTCGATGCGTCGCGGAATCAAAACGACCGCCGGTATCCAGCAGGAACAGCCGAATCGAATTGTCTTGACAGGCGACGGCCAGATGTTGGCGGCGGTGGATGGAAACAACTGCCATGTCGACGACTTTGCCCACACCGTCGGCAAGGGTCGAAGGTTTGGTGGCACCGGCGCGCGTCCATGATTTGCAGGATTTGTCGCGGCTGCCGGTGACGAAGCGATCTCCGGGTACCAAAACCATTGCCGAGACACGTTCTTTGTGATGGTTGCCGCGACCGCGGTCTTCCGGTTCCAGCTTTCCGCGAGCGTGAGTGATCAGCAGTTTTTGATCGGCGCCGGCAGAGATGAACCGCAATTCCTCCGGTTCGAAAAGCAGCGAGGTAACGGCGCCCTCGTGTAACTTTTCCGATTCGCTCAACAGAAACTCCGACTTTTCCTCGCAGTCGAACACCGACACCGTTCCGCCCACCGTTCCCACCGCCAACCACTGTCCGGTTGGATCCGCCGCCAGTGCGGAAGCCTGGTCGGTCAAATCGATCGATTGCAGCTCCTTTCCTTTGGTGCGATCGAGCAACACGAGCTGGTTGTCGCAGAGAGCAGCTATCCGGTTTTCCGGCAACATCACCAACTTGCTTGCCGGCGCCGGCAATTCGCCGATTGCCCGCGGCGATTTCGCTTTGGTGGTCAAGCAGTACAGCTTCGCGTCATCGCCGCCGATCCAAAATCCTTTTTCATCCATGGCGACCGAAAGGGCGCCGCAGGGAAGCGCCGCTTCGGTCATCTCCAACGATTCGGCATCCAGGCGGTACAGCGCCGTCGGCACATTTTGCGGATGAACGGTCACCCACGCCAGCATGTTGTCTCGTGAAGCGATCGCGCGAATGTCACCGCGATAGGTCAATGCCGGTTCTTTCAGACTCATGATTCCACATCCTGTGTCTGCTCGGGATGCGTGCCGGCGGGACCATGAGCCGCGCGGATTCTGGTCACCGCGACCAGGCAAGCTGCCTGTTCGCTTTTGCCACGAGAATTCATGAATTCGCAAAGCAGCGGCGAAACCACGGCGGCAAACTCTACATCCTCAATCGCCAGATCACGAATCGTTTCCACCAGTTGCAGTTTTGCTTGCCGCGCCGGCAGTCGTCGAAGTTTGACGATGTTCTCCAGCGACCTGTTCTCGTCGCGCGGCGGCCGCGGCGGCGGCAGCTCATACAGAACGTTTCGCAGCAGCGATTCGATTTGTGTCACCTGCGCAGGCAAGGCGTCGGGGCGCGGTGGTGCGCCGCTGCCGATTCTGGCTTCCACCTGCTCGGCTGTCAGAGGTTTCTTTTTGGTTCCCACGGTCGATTTCGGCCGGTAGTGCGGTTTCCAATCGTTGCTGATACCACGGTCGCGATACAGCGACCAAAAAGTACGAATCGCAAAAGCGCGCACTTGCCCGTCGGGGCTTTCGGTCAGGCGAAACAATTCCTCGGGAAGCTTCAAACGCGGGTGCATTTCGATCAGCTTCATTCCCAGCGCCCGTGTTTCCGCATCTCGCGATTCACAGAAACTGTAAACCGCATCGGCGGTCAGCACTTCGGGATCGAGACGGAAACGCCGATTGTCGGGCAAGTCCTCGCAGGTCAACGACGTCGCCACGAACTGGCGGACTTCCGGAAAAGGCGACTCGCACATTTCCACCACGCCTTCGATCGGCGGGTTCCAAGCGGCAAACTCATAGCGTGCAAGCTCCATCGCCAAAGAGCGAACGGAACCTCGTGAATCTCGGAAAAGTGGCTTGAGTCGATCGAAACTCAAAAACTCAGCCGGGATCTCCGCGCCCGGATCGACTGGCCGATCGGTTTCCTTCAAGCAGATATCGGGGTGATGCCGGCGAATGTAGGTGCGGGCAAATCGGGCCAGTGCATCGTCCTCGTTTTCCGCGTCGGTCATCATCTGCCAAAGTTTCGCGCAACCCGCTTCGACGGCATCGTCCGAAAACTGGCGTTGTTCGCCGGCAAGCATCTGCAGGAACGCGGTTTCGGAAATGATTTTCAGCCCCGCGCCCTCCTCGATCAAACTTTCGCCTTTGAGCTGTTTGCTGCCCTTGCGACCTTGACCGTAAAGGGGTGAACCGTCATCGCCGATGACCAGGTAGTCGAGCTTCTTGGTGACCGAATTGGAATTGGCGCCGCCGGCGGTAGTGACTTTGTTCTGCGCTTCGCTACGAGTCATCGTCGCCAGCTTGCCGGTGAACACAAACGACGCTCCGCCCAAGTCGACGTGGATCTCCTCACTGGGCTCCGATGCTTTTTCTGTTTCGGCCGCTGGATCCTGAGTCGCAAAATCGGCCGGCAGGAACGCTTTCGACATCGTCTCGACCGCGAAGTCGTGATAGCGCGGCTCACTTCGCCGGACCAGTTCCATCAACCATTCGAAACCAAGTTGATCGGGGGAGAAATGACGTACGTCTTGTAACCACTGCAAGATCTGGGCCGACAATTCCGGATGGAACCTGTAAGCGTCACCATGCGGACCTTTCTTCAGTTCGACCACCACGGGATCGGATTCCCAGCTGGGATGGTAGGCAACCGACTTCAGGAATTCGGCGGTGAATTGGGTGGGCTTCAGCAAACCCTGTTCGACCCAGGCGATCACTTCCCCTTGGGTTGCCGGATGAAGCAACAGATGTTTCAGAGAAGACGAATCCAATTGGGCCAGGCCGATCTTTTCCAGCTGCTGGCAGGCGAAGGGCGAAACGAACTGACTGTGTGACCAATCTGACGGATCGGTTTGAGCAATCAAGCGAACGAAATACTCGCTGCCCAGTTTCTTTGGCGGATGCAATTTGGCCAGCGAATCGATTGCAAACGATCGCGCCGCGTCGGACCGGGACAACAACCGCTCGGCAAACCACTCGGCCGTCAATTCAGCGGCACCAAAGTGCTTGTGCAACATCTCGCCGGCAAGTTTAGCGCCATGTTCGTAATCCAGCAGGCGTCCCCATGCCTCCAGTCCGACTTCGTCTCGCGGCTGCCGAGACTTGAGCAGGTCCAGAGCCAACGATCGGACCGCTTTGTGCCGAATGCCGACCAACCGCAGCAGTTGATCGATCGGCAGATCACGAGCGTGGGTCCGCGCATAGTCAGCGGCAAACTGGCATGCCTTGGACGACTTGGAATGGAACAATTGCAACACGGCGTCGTGCAAACCAAGTTCGCGGAACTTCGCCTGTTCCAGCCTTGGCACGTTTTCCAGAATCCAAATCACAAATTCATCAATCGATCCGCTTCCGGCGGCAACCAGGCGGACGACCCAGGCTGGTTCGACGTCTCGCAGCGCCGCTCGAAAATCGGCTTTTAACGCCGCTGCGGCGAATTGGCGAACCGCTTCACACTTGGCTTCCTGCAACAGGGCAAAGAGCGGCCGGGGTGAGCGGCGCCACGCTTCGGCAAACGCTCGATGTTTCAACCAACTGGTGGGGCGAGTGACATAACCTTTTTTGCGGTCGTACCGGCCAAACAGAAACTTGGTTCCCGAATATTCCCTGGTCTGGTGAAAAAAGATGTGATTGAGCACCCAGGAGTGCATGTACGAACTCTGCAGGTGATACGTCTCCTCGTAGTGTTTTAGAAAATCGGAGGCGACGTCTGGATAACAGGCCGGCAGCGTCTCTCCCAGTCGTCGCAAGTACCGCCAGCTGCGCCGGCACAGGTAACCCAGCGTTTTCTTGCTGACGCCGTGTTCGCCGCTGTGCAGAGCCATGTCCAGCCGCGCCGCGATGGCGCCGTAGACCACCGTGTCGTCAACTTGTTCGGCTTCTTTGAAAATTCGCTTCAGCCCCTTCCACGGCCCATAAACGATCGGAACGTTCGCGATCAGCTCCAACAGGCACCGTCGAGAGAAACTGTCGCCGGCTTGCCACAATTCCCACAGTACTTCGTGACTGCGAAAACGATCCGGCAGGGGCGCCGCAGTGTCGGCCGATTCCAGTTCGGCGATTCGCTGTTGGCGATAAACCCGCTGCTGCTCGAGCGACTTTTTACGGAATGGGCGCGATTGGATTTCGCTGAAAAATTTTGGAAACGTGTAGGCGTGATCGGGCACTGCCTGGTCGCCTTGTTCGTCGTCCTGGTCAAGCAATTGCAGTAGCAGCGGTACCATCGCTGGATCACGACACTGCTGCGCTTGCCGAACATCGTCAAGTGTCACCAGAGCTGCCACGCCGCGATGATCCAATGCACAAGTGGAATGTTTCCCGCAAAGCGACGACAGCGCGACGCCTGTTTCCGGTTTTCTTTTCACGACACGCAGCACGGAGACCAGCCTGCACCATCGGGCAGGCTGGAATCCGTCTTTTTTTGGAAGGCGTGATCTACTTCAAGACCTGGAACATGGAAGACTCACTGGATCGCCGACCCGTCGCACTACTAGTTGAGCGGCGGAACGGCGATTGGCGAGGTTGCTCCAGACCCGCCGCTAACTAGTAGTGCGACGGGTCGAAAGCGAGCCTGAAACAGTCTTCCTTGTGATGCAATGAAAAGCATTGTCGCTCGGACGGCGCAGCGCCGCCCACGGTGCAAAACACCAAGCTAGACCTGCGTCCACCCTCCAAGCTGCGAGTCACAAACGGAGGAGTTTGTAACACACGCGGCAACGCCGTTCAACTTTTTTTGAGATCAGAAACTCAGAGCAGTTTCCGGCGGTACAAGCTCGTAGAAGAAACAACCACGAATCACTCGAATAGCACGAATAGCACGAATAGCACGAATGAAGAAAGATGGATTCGGACAGGAATATGATTGCGGGTGCATGACATGGTTTGCGCAGTCGGATTGGGGTCGGCTCGATTTCCGAGGAGGTTTACAATCCCTTGGTCGCAGCCAGGAAGGCTGGGGGTTTTAGATGGGACTTTCTCAGGAGATAGGTCATGGATTCGACCGATCCGCGTGTTTCACTCGACGAGTTGGCTGATGCCGTCGTTGCCAAACTCACCCAATCGGGACGGCTGGCCGATCTTGGCCAGGTCGATCTGGATACCCTCGAAGACGAAGTGCTTGGCTCGATCGACCAACTCACTCGGGACGTGATTTCGCAGCTTCTGGGCAAGCAGGCCCAGGACACCGAGAAACCGCACAGTTGCCCACGATGTAACGGACGGCTGATTGAGAAACCGCCCCAGGCACGTTGCCTGCAGAGCAGACGGGGTGATGTCAAATTCAAGTGTGACGTTTATCGATGCGAGACGTGCCGTCTCGATTTTTTTCCCTCAGTACAAAACGCTCGGCTGTGATGTCGACCAGTTGCAAACGCCAGCGGTGCTGCGGAAAGTGTCCACTGCGTCGGCTCGCGAGCGTTCCTACCAGCGTGCCAGCGACAACCTCAGCGACTTAGCCGAGTTAAGCGTTGACACCAAGCAGTGCCAGCGAGTGGCAATCCGTATTGGTAACGAGCGAATCGAGGAACAGAGCGAGCGAATCAAAGAGTTTCAAGACGCATCGATTCCCGCCCAGCAGCACGGCCAAGGCAGCGGAGCCCCGGCCAACACGTGGTCCGGCCGTGTCGCGGTGGTGGAACTCGATGGCGGACGAACCCAGATTCGAGATGAACTCTGGGGCAATGACAAACCGACCGATAAAAAGCACCGCTGGTGGCGAGAAACTCAGTGCGGCGTGCTGCAAACTTTTCTGTCGAGTCCAAGCGTCGATGATCCCCACCCAGAGATTCCCGCGGAACTGACCGATCCGTTGTGGGTGGTGCCCAAACTCAATGAAATCCATCGTCAACACGTTAGTTGTGATGGCTCTTCAGGAGAGTCCGAGCAGGAAGTCCGCCAGGGTGATACCCTCGAAGGGAATCCATCGAATCAGCCCCACGGTGCCAAAGCAGACGATCCACCGTGCAGTTCAGACGACCGCGAAAACAAGGAGGTCAAACGTTGGAGTGGTGGACCACCGCTAGTGAAAACGGTGGTGGCGACTCGGCGTGGTTACGATCATCTCGGTGAGGCAATGGCGGCGGAAGCTTATCATCGGGGCTTCAACAAGGCGCCCTCGAAGGCTTGTATCGCTGATGGCTTGAAAGTGAACTGGTCGCTTTGGGGGCGTCACTTCTCGCACTACACCCCAATCACCGATTTGATGCACGCGCTGAGCTACGTGTACTGTGCCGCGATCTCGACCGCGGCGACGGTCGAGGACGGCTGGGAGACGTACCTGAAGTGGCTCGGCTTGGTGTGGGCGGGGGACGTCAGTGCTGTGATCAACGCGATGCGATTGGTCTCCCAAAGCGATGATTGTGGCCAGGACGAATCACTGGCTCGGGCGATCACCTACCTGAGCAACAACGCCTCTCGCATGAGATACCATGAATATCGCCGAGCGGGGCTGCCGATCACCAGTTCGCTGGTCGAATCAACGCAGAAGCAAATCAACTGTCGCATCAAAGGAACGGAGAAATTCTGGCGAGACGAGCACCTTGAACCGCTACTTCAACTGATCGCCGACGACCTCAGCGACACACATGATCAGGCCGAATTTTGGATTCGCCGAAGAACGAGATTCCAAGGATTCCGTCAGCGGCGTGCCAAAACCTAGCAAACCATGTCATGCACCCTATGATTGCGATGAGTGGCCTACAACCACTTTTTTTCTTATTCGTTTAATCGGTGCTATTCGTGGTCCCCCTTCTTCTCCACGCCTCCGAACGACTTTGAAGAGGAGCTGTTTAGCGGATTTCTACGAAGTCGGTCCAGATGAGACCTGATTGGGTTCCCCTGCTGAATTGGCCGCCGACGATGGGCGGGGTTTTGGATTGACACCATAGTTGTGCAACCGTCGCGTCGTCCTCGATCCGGTAGAAGAATTTGTCACCGAGGTAGTCGACCGTGTCGGAGGCGGGCAGATCGACCTCCGACAGTTCACTCAGGTCAGATGGCCAGC
Organism: Rubripirellula sp.; assembly: GCA_965222745.1. Classification (GTDB taxonomy): domain Bacteria; phylum Planctomycetota; class Planctomycetia; order Pirellulales; family Pirellulaceae; genus CBDCUW01. The sequence continues at coordinate 1,170,927 of CBDCUW010000005.1, read as the reverse complement.
GGCCGAAACGAAGACGAAATTGCTTGAGCGCGATTGCGCATCGCGTCCATCGCTGCGTGTTGGCGATGGTCAAGAAATTCTGAGCGGAGTGCTGTTGATAGGCGACCAGACCGGAGATCCACGCACCTTTCATGAATGGGACCTTCAACCAATGATCCAGTTGGAATTCTTTCCCTTGGCGGTGTCGCAGTTGGCTGGTGATTCCGGCAACTTGGCTGTAGTGATTCCAGGTGCCGACGCCGCCGGTCGACTGGATTTGCGCCAGCGCCGCCGCTGCGTCGCCTACTTCGCTGGGAGCAATGCTGGAAACGGATGCCAGCTTTTCCGGTCCCCGAGGTGTCGACCTGCCGAACCGCAGTTTTTCGAATTGCTTGCCACGATGGCCGGCTCCCGACAATATTGGCAATGCGATCAGAAACTCGGCCGTGATCTGATCGCGCCAAAGTGAACTTTCATCGCCATCGCCGGAACACAGTTCTTGCAGAATCGCCAGTTCCGATTCGGACCAGATGTCTTGCGAAAGCGAGTTCCGTACCAGGGTTTGGGCAAGCATCGAAAAGCCCGATCTCCCCAAATTGATCTTGGTATCAACGCGGTAGCAGAGCCGAATCGCGTCGATCGCCCGTGGAGGCTGGTCGCTGAGCACCGCGTCTAAAAACTCGAATTGCAGGACTTGCATCAAGTTCTGACTGATTGGCTCCGGCAACATTCTTTCGTCCAGCGACATCGGAATCCAAACCGCTGCATCATCAGTCTCGGCAAACGCCTTCAGTCGATGCAAAAGGGGCGCCGCTTGCAGCGCATGGTGAGGAATGAAGTCGGCCTTGTCCTTGTGCTTGTCGAGGTTCGCACCGGCAAAGAAATAGTGTGAATCCTTCTCGTCGGGAAACGACTCGACCACATCGCCGAACCACGCATCAGCCGCTGCTCCCAGCATCTTCAGCTCCAGCGTGTGCTTTTTCGAGGTCCGACTGTCGTACCAGTCCGCGAAGATCGTTTCGTCGTTCTCCATGGCATTGGAGTGAATTTTGGTAGTGGATTCCACCAAGGACTCTTGATTCGTGTGCCACGTCAGTGCTGCTGCCGTGAACATGGCGGCAACCCCCAGCGGAGGCAGCCAGGCGATTGCCTGGTAAAAATAGTCTCGCCAATTCCAGTGACGATGGTTCATCGGGACACCTCCGATTGGGTCTTGCTGGTGTCGATCGCTTGTTCCGCTTGACGTCTCAATTCGTTCGCCTTTTTTTCCCACGGCATTCCCCAGAACTGCGCCGGATACAATCTCACACCTCCGAAAGCTGGGCTGGATAGCATCGTCATCATCGCTGGCAATTTGCGAGCACGATTGCCGTAAGGACCAAGTTCCAGCGGTACTACCGACGGATCCAGAAGCAAATGATGCATTCGATGTTGCCAGGAAGGTTGGTTGGACCCAATCTCCGTGGTGCCGGATGCATCCAGTGCGGTCAAGACAATCGTATCAAGACGTGCGGAGCTGGGGTCGACCACTTGGATGCCGCCCAAACCGGTGAGCGAGCGTTTTGTTGTCGCCGTCTGGGAGTACTTGCTGCGAGTTGCCAGGATCGCTTTTCGTCGAGCGGCGTTTCGGATCGATTCGTCCGGAAGCCGGCTCGCGGCACCTCGAAAGAATTCCGTTGTCCGATACGGCTGCAACGCGTCGCTGGTTAGCGTATCGACCAGCCAGATCTCCAGACGATCCGCGATTTCCTGGTCACCCCAGCGGACGCTCCGCCGCAACGACTGCGAAACAATCGACGCCGCGTCCAGCCAGTTGGCAAATTCGGCGACGGCGCCGTTTTTTTGCGGAAGGTCGTCGGCCGATTCGGCTGCCTGCTCGAATCGGACTCGTTCGTACATCAACCTCTGATGCAGATTCGCCCACCGTGCCACCTGGATGCTGGCAGCCGATCGAGGATCTTGCTGGAGGGTGTCGAAGGGCACGATGAATTCTTCCGGTTTTTCGGATCGCGTCCGCAACAGTTGCATCGATTGCTGAATCGAAAGTTTTTCACCTTGCTTTCTGTCACCGGTGAATCGGGCGATCGTCAACGAAACAGCAGGCGGCGCCAATCGTAGCGCTTTGTCACCCTCGGCCTGCAACCGCAGACGAAGGTCACCGGGCATGGCTTGTGCGGTAAACGTCGGTTGCGACGACCATAGCGGCAAAAAGATCATCATGCCGACCATCGCGATCGAGCAAACGATCGACAGCGGACGGTCGCGCGCATCCATGTAACGTGCCATCATCCACCAGGCGGCCAGCATCGGCAGCGCGATTCCAACGATGATCGTCCACAGTGGCGCGTGCCACCGAAAATAGGTCAGCTGAAACCAGTTCAACACAAGCGCCGAACAGACTGGCGCCAGAATCACCGACAACGTCAACGTTCGTATTTGCTGCGATGTCCACTGGGAAACCGAATAGACGATCATCAAGACGATCCAGACCATGAACATGCTCGGCAAACCGAAGGTGCCGACATCGTCGTGACGAATGATCGCGCGGCTGGCAAGCAGTGTGTACAGGATCACTGCCACCGAAACGATCGCCAGGGGTACCGCATGACGCGCTGCAAAGACCTTGGTCGGCGAGATACCGCGATCGGCAAGGAATTGAATTTTCGAGACGCCCCCATCGTTTTTGAATACCGAAACGCCCAGCCAGGAGACAGCCAGCAGCACGGGCAGAGAATTGCCCAGCGCGAAGATCAAACTCTCTTCGTCACTTGCTTCCACGACTGCCAGAACCAATCGCAACGCACCGATCAGGATCATTGTGGAGAGCAACAAAAGCAGCAGCCGCGCGGATTGAACCGATTGCCACACCAGCGGCGCGACCTGCGAACCGAATAAGGGCACGGTAGCGGCCGAAGTTTCCAGCCGTAGTGTTACTCTTGGCAGACGCCTGGGAACTGACTGCGGGGAAAACGCTTTGATCGCGCGGCGATAGGCCATCGCCCCTACCAAGGGCGTCAGTGCCAGCGAGCAGACAAACCAGCCTATCTGTTCAAAATTCCATAGCGACCAGCCGGATGGTCGCGACATTTTCCACCAGGGAATCATTTCAGAAGCGACCATCGGCAGGCACGACAGCACCATCAAAGCGAGGATGGCTTGAAACTGGCTTCGGATTCGCCAGGAAACGTAAAAACTGGCCGCCAAAATGAACAGCGAATGCGCCATCCACAGCGGGTAGGCAACGGGCGTCATACCATTGAAGTTTCCGCCAAAATCGACCAGTCGCCAGCGGGAAAGTTTATGGGTGGACGTCCCCAATGCCTCGACGCCGATCATCGCGATCACCCACATTACGGCAAGTATCACTGCAGCCAGAGCCATCTTGGTCAAGATCAGCTGGCGGGGTGATGGAGGCAGCGAAATCAGCCAATCTAACGTTCCCTGATCGCGTTCGTAGCCGACCAACACCAATCCGGCACCCGTTGCAAACAAACCGGGAATCAGCAACAGCGAAAGTTCAATCCTTGCAGCATCGCTTCGATCATTGGCGGCCAAAAGCTGTGCAATGGCCAGAAAAATCGTCATCAGGACGACGGAAATCGCCAGCGGCAGCAGCAACCGCATCTCTTTCCAGATCAACCAGCGGTTCAGCCGCGGGCCGGTAACGAGCGACGGGGATTGCGGTTCTAAAATGGCTTGGCTCACGTGATCGCTCCTGCCGGTTGGTGCGAACTGTCCAGACCGTTTGAATCTTCGTGCGAATCGGCTGCCGGCCGTTCAGATTCCGAAGGCGCCTCATCACCGGTGTAGGCAACAAAGATCTCCTCCAACGTCGCGATTCGATGACGAACGTCGATCACGCCGGGAGTGTCGCGAATGGTTTCCAGCATCGCCGGTTCCAAGTTGCGGATATACAACTGGTGCTGACGAGCCATCGTGTTTTCGCTCAGCACCTCGGCCGGTTCGGGCAACATCAGCAGCGAACGAAACGGATCCTGAACGTCGATCACCACCTCGAAAATCGATTGCCGAAGCTCGGCCAGCGGAGCAACAATGCGAATCTGGCCGCGATGCAGGATCGCAATCGTGTCGGCAACCCGCTCCACTTCGCTGATCTGATGACTGGACAGAAAAACCGTTCTACCGGTTGCCGCACGATCGATCATGCTTTCCAAAAAGCTGCGGCGAACTTTCGGGTCCAGTCCCGAGGTCGGTTCGTCCATGATCAGCAAGGCCGGGTCGTGGGCAAGAGCCAAAGAAAGGGCGACTTTGGCTCGCTGCCCTTTGCTGAGGTGTTTGATTTTGCGATCGGTCGGCAGCTGGTATCGCTGGACCGATTCCTGGAATCGCGTCAGAAAGGTGGGGTCGTAAAACGATGCGGTGAATCCGCCGATCTGAGCCACGGTCATCCAGTCGTACAGTGCCGGTGAATCGGAGACGTATCCGATCTGGCGACGTACGCCTTGAGGATCGCGCGTTGGATCGATTCCGCCAACACGACACGATCCACACGATGGTTTTTGGTAGCCGGTGAGGATACGGATCATCGTTGTCTTGCCGGCGCCGTTTTCTCCCAATAAGGCAAAGACCGTGCCTGGCTGGATTTCAAGGTCGACGCCAGCCAACGCGTAACAACGTGAAAAACGCATCGTCAATTTTTGAGCGGAGATGACCGGTTGCATGAAAACTGGCTCCAGATGACGGGGACGGCAAACGCTGGGGGAGATGAGATGGCTGAACTTATACCGCTGCTGGATCCGATGCCGGCGCCAGCACGCTGGGGGTGGTTTTGGTGAGACGTTTGAGGTGTTTGTTGACGATCGCTTCGATCCGCTGCCGATCGAGACCGGCATGCCACGCCTCGGACAGCACGACACCGATTCTTTCGGCCAACACTCCCTCTCGCTCGCGCCGGCAAACCGCCGCCGCGCCGTCGCAGACCGCCATCCCGCGGCCACGAATCGCTTCGATCACGCCGTCGTTTTGAAGCTCGGTGAACGCGCGAGCGACCGTGTTGGGGTTGATCGCCAGTTGTCCGCTGAGCACTCGGGCGCTGGGCAATAACTGGCCCGGAGTAAGCGTGCCGGCTGCGATTGCGAATTTCACCTGCCGCACAATCTGCAAATAGATCGCCACGTCGGCATGAACATCGATGGATAAAAACATTTCGCCCACCAAAAAAGAGCGACCAATTGAACTTGGTTCATGGGTTACCTAGTTAGATAGTACACTAGATAGATGGGGTGTCAAGGGGAAAAGATGAGATGGGGGGGCTGCTGGCGGCAGTTCATGTAGGCCGATTTGTCCCCAAGTCGGCGAGTACAGGATCGCCGACTTGGGACAAGCCGGCCTACCGGGAATTTGAAGAGACGCTACATTCCCCAGCCGGATTTCTTTTCGTTCAGATACACCTCGAAGCGATCTTGTTCGATTGCCTCGCGCGCCTCGCGCATGACTCGTTGGTAGTAGGTCAGGTTGTGGATCGAAAGGAGCGTGGGTCCGAGCATTTCGCCGGCCACAAAAAGATGCCTCAGGTAACCGCGGCTATGGCGACAGGCCAGGCAGGGGCAATCTTGTTCCAACGGCCGAGTGTCTTCGCGATGAATCGCGTTTCGCAGCTTCAGCGGCCCCGAATCGGTGAATGCCAATCCGTTGCGTCCGTTGCGGGTTGGCATCACACAATCGAACAAGTCGATTCCGCGCGCCACGCTTTCCAGTAAGTCGATGGGCCGGCCGACACCCATCAAGTACCGCGGTTTGTCTTCGGGCAGCGCCGGGCAGGTTGCCGCGGTGATGCGGTACATCTCTTCGGGCTGTTCACCGACGCTCAACCCGCCGACGGCGAATCCTTCGAAGTCCATCGAGGCCAATTCTGTGGCGCACTGCACTCGCAGTTGTGGGTCGAGGCCTCCTTGGACGATGGCAAAGACCGCCTGATCGTCTCGCGAGGCGGCTTGCAGGCAGCGCCGCGCCCAGCGGATCGATCGCTCGGTGGCGTCGATCACCGCCTCCTTGGCCGCGGGCAGGGCGATGACATGATCCAGCACCATGGCGACGTCACTGCCGAGTGCTTCTTGGATCTCGATCGACCGTTCCGGTGTCAAGCGAATCGTCGCGCCGTCGATGTGGCTTCGGAAGGTAGCGGCATCCTCGGTGACGTCATTGATGGCATCGAGGCTGAAGACTTGAAAGCCGCCGCTGTCGGTCAAGATCGGGCCTTCCCAACCCGACATGGCGTGCAGTCCGCCCAGTCGCCGAACGGTTTCGGGTCCCGGCCTCAGCGCCAAGTGATAGGTATTGCCCAAAATCATCTCGGCGCCGCTGGCGGCAACCTGATCGATTGTTACTCCCTTGACCGTCCCCTGCGTACCGACCGGCATGAAGGCGGGAGTCTGAACGCTGCCACGGGGCGTCAAAAAAACACCGCGCCGCGCCGCGGTGGACGCATCGCGGTGAGAAACGTGAAAGTCAAACCGGCTCATGGGCCTCGGAGTGTGAAGGTCAGTCGCCGCGCATTTTCAGGCCCAGGTCGGCCAGCTTTTCCCGCACTTCGTTCAGGCTGGTGACGCCAAAGTTTTTGCATTCCAGCATGTCGTCGCCCGTCTTGCGGATCAATTCGCCGATCGTATTGAGCTGCAAGCGGGCCATGCACTTGCGGGCCCGAACCGACAGGTTCAACTCCGAAATCGGCCGGTCCAGAAGCGCCTGTTCATCAGGCGACATGTGACTGGTATCGATCGGCGGATCGTTGCTCTTCTTTTCGTGAGCGAACTGTCCCAGCGACAGTCCCTTGCTGGTCAGCATCTCGCGAATCTCAAACAAGCTTGTCTCGCCGAAATTCTTGCTGCTCAGCAACTCCGCTTCGCTGGTGCGGGTCAGATCGCCGATCGTTTCGATTCCCATCTTGTGCAGGCAATTGCGGCTTCGCACCGACAGTTCGAAGTTCGTGACCGGCATGCTCAAGGTTTGAGTCAGGCGGTCGTTTCTTCGCTGCTGTTCTTCGTCGTACACCATGTTGCCGTTTGCCGACGCATCCCTCATGTACAGCAACGTCTGGGGATGATCGGGATGGCAATCCAAGATCCGCTTGTAGCACATCTGGGCCTTGTCGAACTGATTGTTGTCCTCATAGATCAGTCCCAGGTTGATCAGGGCTCCCAGTCCGGTGGGGAACGCTTTGGCGGCTCGTTCATACAGCGCCAACGATTCTTCATCGTTACCCATCCGGTCGTATTCCAGCGCCAACCCGAACAGGGCGCCGGCGTGGTTTTCGTCGGTTTGGACGGCGCGCTGGTAGAAATTGATCGCCTCTTCCATACGCCCGCCTACCGCGGCAATCGTTGCCGCACGCTGGTACATGTAGTCGGCGGTCTGTTCGGCGGGACCGAAGATGTTGTCCAGGATTGCCAGTGCCTCTTCGACTCGGCCGGCATAACGATGAGCCTCGGCAATGCCGATTTTGCACTGGTCTTCGTTGTAACCCGATTTCTGGGCCTGCTCGTAAGCACCGATCGAATCTTCGTACCGGCCCAGCTCAAACAGGCAGCGGGCCTGATAAAACAGCGCCAATGCACTGCCGTCGGCGCTCTGCAAGGTTTCCAGCGAATCCTTGAACTTGCCAAGCAAGAACTGGCAGACTCCCATCTTGGTCTTTCCGGCCGGGCTCAACGAAGTGTCGGCCTCCATTTCGCCCACCGCGTCGCGCAGTTCGCCGAAATGGCCATAGTTCTCGGCAATCGCCGTGCGAATCGCCCCTACATCGGACGGTCCGAACGAATTATTTGAAAGAACCAGTTCCTTCAAGTCGAGCACATCGAGTTCGACTTCGCTCATCGAGACGAATCTCCCGCCCAAAACCGGGCAATCGAGTCAGGTTTTTGGGCAGGTGTCGCCCATATCGGTCAAACAGATCCAAAAAGCCAGCGGTGGGATTTGAACCCACAACCTCCGCATTACGAATGCGATGCTCTGCCAATTGAAGCTACGCTGGCAAGCAGTGTAAGTTGTTGCATTAAAACGACTTACGGCGAGAAAAGGTGACGCCGCTGGTCGTGGTATCCTCTTTCCACGGCAACTCAAATCACAACACACGCCCCCCGAACTGAGGGCAGACTCCTCGCGCCTGCGTTCAACAAATGGAAAAATAGTCGATTTCTCTATTTTTAACAACTCCGCGGCATCGTCGCCCAATCGTCAACCGTGTGCTGCCCTTTCTAAGGCTTGCTTGTCTTCTTCGTGTTCTTCATGCCCTTCGTGGTAATTTCTATCCCCGCTCGTGGTGGTTACGGAGCGCTTCGCTGCCCCTTTGTCAGTAAAAAAAGAGGTGCACCACGAAGGTACTGAGTTAGAAGTCAAACTTGCCAAAAGTATGGAACTGACGGCCAACTGTGACACTCAACGAGAAGATCGACCGATGCGCTGGCGACGTCGAATCCGGTTGAGGTTTTCGATTCGCGCACTTTTGCTCATGGTTTTGGTGTTCGCGGTTTACTTGGGATATCAGAGTCATCGGGCGCGCAACCAACGCGATGCCGTCGCATTCATCCGTGACTCTGGCGGAAGAGTCTTCTTCGACTACCAATTGGACGAAAACGATTTCGGGATCATCAACCCTCGATTGCCAGGTCCGGATTGGTTGCGCGGACTCCTAGGAGACGACTATTTTCAAGCCATCGTGACCGACGACCTCAACGGTACGGATGTATCGGACAGTGATCTGGTTCACTTGGCGAAGATTCCGCGTATTCGATATCTAAGACTCGCTCGTACAAACGTGACCGACAAGGGAATGGAAGCGGTGCGAGATCTGAGCTATCTGGAATCTCTCGACATCTCTGGTACACAGGTGAGCGATGACGGTTTGATGCTGTTGTCCGAAATGCCAAGCCTGCGGGTCATCGATGTTGCCGCCACGGGCGTGACGAGTGACGGGATTGCTCGTTTCAAAAAGTTCGCTCCACGTTGTGTCGTGAAGCGGTAAGAGCTTGTCGTCAATTTGTGGCCAACAGGCATCGCTGCTGCTGACGGACATTCATTGTAGGCCGGCTTGTCTCCAAGTCGGCGATAAAGAAGCGCCGACTTGGATTGCGGCCAGCGACAAGTCGGCCCGTCGAGCGTTACAATGGGAGTCCCTTCCTTTGTTACTCTGACGCCCCGCCCCACCCGAAGGAGTATCGCGATGCCCCGTGTTGCCGCTATCGTTTTGTTGTTTGCCGCCGTTCCCCTTGCTATGTGTCAGGCCGACGACCACGGTTTTGTAGATCTGTTCAACGGCAAAAATCTTGACGGCTGGACTCAGCGCAACGGCACTGCCGTTTATCGTGTCGAAGGGGACGCGATTGTGGGAACCACTGCCGAAGGTAGCCCCAATTCGTTTTTGTGCACCGATAAACTGTATGGTGACTTTGAGTTGAAGTTCGAGGTCAAAGTCGACAGTGCACTGAACTCGGGCGTTCAAATCCGATCTCAAAGCAAGGGCGACACACCCGATGGTCGTGTGAACGGGCCTCAAGTCGAAATCGCTACCAACGGTTCGGCGGGCTACGTTTACGGAGAAGCGGCAGGCGGATGGATGACGCCGGACGAAGATCGCGCGAATCATTCTTATTTCAAGAATGACCAATGGAACGCTTACCACGTTGTTGCCGTGGGAGCGAACATTCAAGTTTGGCTCAACGGTCATCACGTTTCGGATCTGACTCACCAAGAACGATTCAAGACGCATCCCAAAGGCTTCATCGGTTTGCAGGTTCACAGTATCGGTGCGGGCCAGGGGCCTTACGAAGTCCGATGGCGCAACTTGAAGATTCGTGATCTGAGCAAGTTCAAGTCGCTGTACAACGGCAAGGACTTGGCCGGATGGAAAACGACCGGCAACTGGTTGCCTCAAGAGGACGGTTCGCTGCTGATCCAACCGCGGCCGGGAGAAAAAGGTTGGCAGCGCTACGACGCGTACCTGTGGTCAGAAAAGAAGTACAAAGACTTTGTTCTTGATGTCGAATATTCCTATCCGCCAGGCGGCAACAGCGGAGTCTATTTCCGTGTCGGTGACACCGGCGATCCTGTGGAACAAGGAATCGAGGCGCAGATTTTGGACAGTTCCGAAAAGAAAGGTCCGGTTGGTCCGCACGATCACGGCGGAATCATTCGTACCGTGGGCGCGTCAAAGAACATGTCTCGACCGCCACACCAATGGAACCGGATGGTCGTCACCTGCATCGGCAGTCACCTGCAAGTCGAACTCAACGGCGAGCAGATCGTGGATGTTCGTTTGGACGAAGGGGCGATGAAAGACCGTCCGTTGGAAGGTTACATCGGCTTTCAGGATCACGGCGAACCGAACAACCTCAAGTTCCGAAACATCCGAATTCGAGAAATCGAATAACGCCTCGAATTCGTAGGAAAGACAAGATGAAAATCATTCGATACGAAGATCCCACCGGTGAAATTCACCATGGATTCCAACACGCCGACAAGCCGATCACGCGCGCCACAGGGCAACTGCTGGAAGGTTTGACCGATACGGGTGAACTGGCCGAAGTGGAGAAGTTGTTGGCGCCGCTACAGCCGAGCGACATCATCTGCATCGGTTTGAACTATCGTAAACATGCCGAGGAGGGGAATTCTCCGATTCCCGAATTCCCGGTGGTGTTCATGAAAAATTGTGGTTCGCTTCAAAACCCTGGCGACCCCATCGTCCTGCCACGCAAGTTGGCTAGTGAACAGGTCGATTACGAATGCGAATTGGGTGTGATCATCGGCAAGCCGTGCCATAACGTGTCCAAAGCGGATGCTTTGGACTACGTATTCGGCTACACCTGCGCCAACGACGTCAGTGCCAGGGACTGGCAAAAGGACTACGGCGGCAGCCAGTGGTGCCGCGGCAAAACGTTTGCCACGTTCTGCCCGATCGGGCCGTGTGTTGTGACTGCCGACGAAATTCCCAACCCCAATTCGCTGGGCATCCGAACGACGTTGAACCGACAAGTCATGCAAGATTGGAATACCAACGACATGATTTTTGACGTGCCGACTTTGGTGGAATTTCTTAGCGGCAGCACGCTACTGCTGCCGGGAACGTTGATCCTGACCGGAACACCGCACGGCGTCGGCGCCGCCCGCACGCCGCCCGTCTTTCTTCAAGATGGCGACACTGTCACGATCACTGTCGATCAAATCGGTTCCCTCTCCAACCCAGTCATTAACGAAAGAGCCCAGTAGGCCGACTTGTCCCCAAGTCGGCAAACCTGTTCTCTCCACACCCCTTCAAACTCTCCAAGGCGTCGTCGATGCCGCGAATCGAATTCACACGTCAATTGACGCGGCACGTCGATTGCCCAGCGGTAACGGTCCGAGCGACCACGTTGAGGGAAGCGCTCGAACAGGTGTTTCAGGACAATCCTCCCCTGCGAAGTTACGTCTTGGACGATCAGGGTGCCGTTCGCAAACACGTCGCGTTGTTTGTCGACAACCAGTTGTTAAGACAGCGTGACCGACTGGACATTCCGATTGCGGACGACGCGGAGATCTATGTCATGCAGGCGCTTTCGGGAGGATAATTCGGTTCGCCGGTGACGATTGGGCAAAAAGGTTGATCGGCCGCCGCGTTTAGGTCATGTTCGTATTCCCGCTCAACGCACCAACACTGCAGGCTGGAGCTAAAAGCCATGGCATCGACACTTCGTCTGGGAACTCGCAAAGGGCTGTTCACTTTGAGAAAGGGGCCCTCCGGGTGGAAGATCGACCGTGTCGATTTTTTGGGCGAACCGGTCACCATGTTTTTGGAAGACCATCGTGATGGTGCGCTTTACGCCTGCCTGACGCTGGGCCACTTTGGTACCAAGCTTCGTCGTAGCGAAGATGGCGGCGAGAACTGGAAGGAACTTGCCGTTCCGGTTTATCCCTCCGGCGCGGTGATCGGCATTCCATCAATGGAGGAGGGAAAGCCGCCCTCGACAGGGCCGGCCAGCTTGTCGGAAATCTGGGCGCTGGAATCGGCCGGCGATGACCAGGCGGGTTGCCTGTGGGCAGGCACGATTCCGGGTGGACTGTTTCGCTCGGACGATTGCGGTGAATCGTGGCAGTTGAATCAACCGCTCTGGGATTGCGAGCAGCGGATGGAGTGGTTCGGAGGCGGCAAAGATGAGCCCGGCATTCATTCCGTCTGCGTTCATCCAAGTGATAGCCAACACGTCACCATCGGAGTTTCATGCGGCGGCGTCTGGCGAACTCGAGATGCCGGCGGTTCATGGGACCTGATCGGAACCGGTTTGAGGGCGGAGTTCATGCCGCCCGACATGAGGGATCGGTTGAGCATTCAAGACGCTCATCGGCTGGCCCAGTGCGATGCCAATCCAAACGTGATGTGGGTTCAGCATCACAACGGCATTTTCCATTCAACTGATGGTTCGGAAAATTACCGCGAGATCCAGCAGGCAGGCCCATCGACGTTCGGGTTTGCCGCCTGCGCGCATCCGAAAGACGAAAAGACAGCCTGGTTTGTTCCGGGTGTCAAAGATGAATGTCGAGTACCGGTCGACGGCAAGCTGGTGGTCACCCGCACTCGTGACGGTGGCGAAACGTTCGAAACCTTACGCGACGGGCTTCCCCAACAAGATTGTTACGACATCGTTTTCCGCCATGGTTTGGACGTTGACAGGGAGGGAACGCAACTGGCGATGGGATCGTCGACTGGCGGAATATGGATCAGCGAAAATGGCGGTGATCATTGGCAGTGCATTTCCAACACCCTGCCTCAGATTTATACCGTTCGCTTCAGTCGAATTTCGTAGCGGCTATCGCAGGGAATCCAAGATGCCGTTGAAGGTTGTGCTGGGACGCATGGCGGCGGCAACTTTTTCGCAGTCGGGTTGGTAGTACCCCCCGATGTCGACCGAGCTTCCTTGAGCGGCGTTGAGTTCTTGGATGATTGTCGATTCGTTTTGGCGAAGTTGCCTGGCGACGTCGCCAAAACGGTCCGCCAACTCCTGGTGGTGCGATTGCCCCGCGATTGCCTCGGCCCAGTACAAGGCGAGATAGAAATGGCTGCCGCGGTTGTCCAACTCGTTCACTTTGCGGCTTGGCGACTTGTTGTTGTCAAGAATCTTGCCGACCGCTCGGTTCAGTGTTTCGGCGAGCACGAGCGCCGGATCGCCGCCGCCTTTGTTGCCCAGATCTTCCAGGGAGACCGCCAACGCCAAGAATTCGCCCAATGAATCCCAACGCAAATGTCCCTCTTGGACAAACTGTTGAACATGTTTCGGTGCCGAACCGCCGGCGCCGGTTTCAAACAATCCTCCGCCGGCCAACAGCGGAACGATGGAGAGCATTTTGGCGCTGGTGCCAAGTTCCAGAATCGGAAACAGGTCCGTCAGATAGTCTCGCAAAACATTTCCCGTCACCGAAATGGTATCCAGTCCGTCGGCCGCTCTCTGGCAGGCATGACGCGCCGCGTCGACTGGTGACATGATTTGAATCTCCAGGCCGTCGGTATCGTGGTCGGGAAGATAGCGATTCACTTTTTCGACCAAGTTCGCATCGTGGGCGCGATCCTGGTTGAGCCAAAAAATCGCCGGCGATCCGGTCGCCTGTGCGCGGGCCACCGCCAGCCGCACCCAATCTTTCACCGCGATCTCCTTGGTTTGGCACATTCGCCAAATGTCACCTTGTTTCACGTCGTGTTGCATCAACGTGTTGCCGGAGCTGTCGACGACGCGAACGGTACCGTCATGCGGAATCTCAAAAGTTTTGTCGTGACTACCGTACTCTTCGGCTTTTTGTGCCATCAGTCCGACGTTGGAGACATTGCCCATCGTGGTGACGTCGAACGCTCCGCTGTGCTTGCAGAAATCGATCGTTGCTTGATAGATCCCGGCATAGCAACGGTCGGGGATGATCGCCTTGGTATCGTGCAACTTCCCGTCCGGTCCCCACATTTTTCCCGACGCGCGAATGGCAGCCGGCATCGAGGCGTCGATGATCACGTCGCTGGGAACGTGCAGGTTGGTGATGCCCCGGTCCGAATCGACCATCGCCAACGGGGGACGATTTTCGTAGACCGCGTCGATGGCTGACTTGATCTCCGCCTGCTGATCTTCGGGCAACGATTCAATCTTTGCATAGACGTCGCCAATGCCGTTGCGGGCAGCGATCCCCAGTTGATCAAAGAGGTCTCCAAACCGCTCGAACACCTCTTGGTAGTACACTGCCACGGCGTGCCCGAAGATGATCGGATCGGAAACCTTCATCATCGTGGCCTTCATGTGCAACGAGAGCAGCACTCCAGTCGAGTGGGCATCATCCATCTGCTGGGCCAGAAACTGGCGTAGCGCCCGGCAGGACATGACCGACGCGTCGATGATTTCGCCCGATTGCAGCGCGATCGATTCTTTCAAGACGCTCGTTTCGCCGTCGTCGCCTACGAGTTCGATTCGTACCTCACCCGCTTTGGCCATGACGTGTGATTGCTCACTTCCAAAGAAATCCCCATCAGCCATGTGGGCGACGTGCGACTTGGAATCCGCGGACCACTCGCCCATCGAATGGGGATGTTTTTTGGCGTTCTCTTTCACCGGGGCCGCGACGCGGCGATCAGAATTGCCTTCTCGCAAAACGGGATTGACCGCGCTGCCGAGCACTTTGGCATACCGTGCCCGAATTTCCTTTTCCTGTTCCGTTTGAGGGTCTTGTGGAAAATCGGGAACGGAAAAGCCGTGTTGTTGAAGTTCCTCGATCGCGGCGGTCAGCTGTGGAATCGAAGCACTGATGTTGGGCAACTTGATGATATTTGCTTCGGGAGTTTTCGCCAGCGCGCCGAGTTCGGCCAGCGCGTCGGATCGTTTCTGATCACCGGAAAGTTGATCGGGAAAGTTGGCCAGGATCCGACCGGAAAGTGAAATGTCCTTGGTTTCGATTTCGATTCCGCAAGGGTGGGTAAAGGCTCGGACAATCGGTAACAACGACGCGGTTGCCAGCGCGGGGGCTTCGTCAGTATGCGTGTAAATGATCTTGGCAGGCATGCTGTTCCTTCGTGTTCTTATCGTGATCGTCGCCGATTTCTCTGAAACCGCACCACGTTGGCCGCCAATCCTATCATCCGTCGCGGGATAGCGGCAGATCCCCTTCTTCTTCATGAGAGGGCTGCGCCCTGGTTGCGGCTGGGATAGAATATTGGCTTGACCAGTCGCGGGGATCTGCTTGTGTGCGAGGACCAAAAATGAACCATCGATTTTTGTTGTTGGCAGCTGTTTGGCTTGGATGGAGCCTTGGTGGTGCTTCGACCGGGTGGGCCGACCAGACGGATGATGACCTGAAGCTATTGGATCTGAAGCGGGGCATTGTCGCCGTGGTCGGCAAGCTGCCGAATGACGTCCCGCGTTTGATAGAAGCATGCCGGCGAAGCGAGTTGACCTTTTTCTTTCAGACGTCCGATGCTGATCATGCCGCGGAGATGAGAAAAGCAGCCGACGAGGCGCAGCTGCTTGGGCGCCGGCTGTTCGTCGAAATTGGGACCGCCGATTCCATTCACTTGGGAGACAACGTTGCCGACCGAGTCGTTTCGGTCGTCACACCGCACGAAGAGATTCGTCGAGTGTTGCGTCCCGGCGGCGTGGGGATCACTGGCAAAGCGATGATCACCAAGGCCGTTCCGAAAGGGGCGGACGATTGGTCACATCCTTATCACGGCCCCGACAACAACCCGCAATCGGAGGACCTTTTGGTGCGCGGCGATTTGCGCACCCAGTTCATCGGTTATCCGAAATTCAGTCCGATGCCCGAACAGACCGTGATCGCCGGTGGGCGAATCTACAAAGCGATGGGACATATCGCTCACAAGGCGAACCAGAACGAGATGCTCAACACGCTTCTGTGTATCAATGCCTACAACGGCACCATCCTTTGGAAGCGGCCGCTATCGCCCGGATTCATGCTCCATCGCAACACGATGATCGCGACCGATGACGCGCTTTATCTTGGCGATCACGAATCGTGCAAGATCATCGACGGCGAAACGGGAGAAATTCGCGATCAGATCAAGGTCGATAAAGAAATCAGCGACGGACCAGTCTGGAAGTGGATGGCGATGCGTGACGGCGTGATGTACGCGTTGGTCGGAAATCCGGAAGTCAAGATTGAAACGCAACGCGCCGTCCGACGAGGACTCGGACATTGGCCTTGGGGAATGTGGGACGGACATGATTACAAGGATCCGCGAACATCGTTCGGGTTTGGGCGAACCTTGGTCGCCATCGACCTGAAGACCAAGGAACGACTTTGGGATTTCCGCGATGACGAATTCCTGGACGCCCGCGCCGTCTGCATGAATGAGAGCCAGATTTTTTGTTTCTGTCCCGGAAAATTCCTCGCCGCCGTCGATCGATACACCGGCAAACTGTTGTGGAAAAATACCGACCAAGACCTGTTGGAAGCGATCTCCGGCAACGAGCGTGCTCAGCATTACATCACTGGATACGCGACGACTTGTTACATGAAGTGTGATGAGAACCACCTGTTTTTTGCTGGACCACAGCGAAGCCAAATGGTGGTCGCTTCGGCAAAGGACGGTTCGCTGGAGTGGACTTACCCGATCGGAAATCTGCAGCTGGTGCTGCGGGACGACGGAGTATGGGCCGCCGGCCCGCAGAAGTCGGAAAACGGGATGAAGTTGGATTACAAAACGGGGAAGGTTCTGGCGACCTTTCCGGCTCGCCGCGCGTGCACGCGAGCCACCGGGTGTGCCGACAGTATCTTTTATCGGGCCAGCGGCGGAACGGTTCGCGTGTTGACCGACTCCAACACCGCTCAGCATATCGATCCGATGCGGCCACCTTGCCAGGATGGTGTGCTGGTCGCCGGTGGGCATCTTTACTGGGGACCCTGGATGTGCGGTTGCCAGTTGTCTCTTTACGGCAACATCGCTATCCGTCCGGGTGAAGATCCCGCTTCGTCGGCGGCGGCTGCGTCGCAACCAAGCCTGATCACTGGCGACTTGCAAGCCGAAGTCAAACCGATCGATGCTCGTCCCGGCGACTGGACCACCTACCGAGGCGGCAGCGCCCGCAGCGATGCATCTCTGGTTGCGATCCCCGACGACGTTCGGCTAGCCTGGTCGGCGGAGGTATCGCAATCGGTGTTGCCCACGGCGCCGGTGACGGCCGGATCGATGGTCTTCCTCGCCGACCGCAGCGGCGCGGTGCAGGCGCTTGATCGTGACGGCAAACCTGTCTGGAAAAAATACACCGGCGGTCCCATCTACTATCCGCCTGTGGTTGCCCACGACCGAGTTTATGTTGGTTCGGCCGACGGTCGCGTTTATGCGCTGGCGGCGCATGACGGAAGGTTCTTGTGGTCTTACCGGGTCGGTCCCAAGGACTATTGGATTCCGGTCTACGAGCGGCTCGTTTCCGCTTGGCCCGTTGCCGGTGGCGTGGTGGTCGAAGGCGACACTGTCTACGCCGCCGCGGGGATCACCCACTATGACGGGACACACGTCGTTGCCCTCGACGCGATCAGCGGAGCACTGAAAGCCTCCAATCGAACTTCGGGAACCCTGCAAGAAGAAGTCAACAACGGCATCAGCATGCAAGGCAACTTGACGATCGTCGATGGTGAGTTGAGATTTCTTGCTGGCGGCGTCTATGAAACGGCCAGGTACGACCTGCAATCGCTGAAGTGTCTGAACACGCCCAGGAAGCAGGTCAATTCGCAGTTCCGAACCGCGTTTTATCCCTACTATCCCGCTTACGGAAAATACGTGTCGCTTGATTACCAGTGCAGCGACGGTTGCTTGCTGTCTCACGATGCAAGCTACGAAGGCAGCCAGTTTGTCAACTTGGCCCGACATCCCGCGCTGCCGCCCGGAGCGCCCAAGCCGGCCAAGGAAGCAGCGCGTTGGGTGCGTCGCGGAAAACTGCCGCCGTCGCTGTGGCAAGATCGGTTGAATCGACGATTCACCAGTTTTGTTGTGACCGATTCAACACTGATGGCAACCGGCCATCCCGATGGCCGCGAAGATGATTCGTTCTTGGTTTCCATCGGTACCGAAGACGGCAGCGACCAGTGGATCAAAGAACTGCCCGCGGTCGCCGTCAAAGGTGGTACGGCGATGAATCACGACGGACGCATCTTTGTTTCGTTGGAAAACGGTCGCCTGCTGTGCTTCGATCCGGTCGAATAGGCCTATTTTTTTCCCGGCGGGATCTGCAACAACACCGGTTCGGTCGACTTCGACGGCAGCGGCTTGGACAGCGCAACCGTTCCAACCTTTTCGTCCCAGTCGGCGGCCAGCAATAGATCGAAACCTGGATTCTGTTCTTTCACTTGGCAGGAACAAGGTCCCACGATAAAGCTGGATGCCATCGTGATCGTGTCGCGGAAAATTCCTTTGCCGACCAACGCATAAAGCACGCGACCGCGACCGAGCACCGGGAACGCCATCGGTTGGTCCAGCGACCGCAAGTCGGGCTCGCTTTCCAGCAACAGGTTCAGCAGGTACTGCTCTTTTGGGTCGTCGCGGTCAAGCGTGACAATCGAAAAAGACAAACGCAGCTCGATCGTCGAATCTTCGTTGAAGAATTCGTCGGCTTCGATTTCGTCTTGCGGCGGTAGCTCCAATTCTCGCTGGTTTTTGGCGACTTCTTCCTTGAGCGTTTTCAGAGCGACGGCGTCTTGTTCCTTGTGGCCGCTGGGGACAAAGATCCAGACGGCCGAATCACCGTCGGCGATTCTTTGAATGACCTTTTGACGGACCGGCGAATCGGCCAGGTGTTCGATCAGGCGATCCGAAAGGGGCGAGACATCGGCGATACGATCGGGAACTTCCTGGGCGTTCCGCGGATAAAGAGTGACCACGATCGGTTGACCGTCATCGGCATGTTTGGCCCACAACTCTTTCAACACCGGATCGGTCGTCTCTTTCATCTCGGACAAGTCGACGTGGAAGTTCGCAGAAACCGGCGAGAGATGATCGGAATCACGAAGCTTGGCGATCCGCTTTTTGTCCACGTCGGCCAGCGGACCATCGTGCAACACGATCAGTTCGTACTTGTCGGCCGGCCATCGCTCCAATGCAAAGCGAAAAACGGGTACCTGGCAGGCGATCACCGCCGAGGCTGACAGGAGGGCAAGGAGAGAAAGCAGGGGCCATCGTCGGCGAACGCCGAAATCGATCTTCACAGCAACGCTCTGAAAATGTGGGAGGTGGGGGGAGGAAGAATGAGTATATCCGCCGCCAAAAGTGCCGGCAAATCGTCGGCTAGTTCTCCGAAGCTAGCCTCCAGCCTCGTTCCCACGCTCCCGCGTGGGAACGCCCGGTTATCCGCTCCGCGGAGATTCTCACTGGGTCCGCGGAGCGGACGTTCGGTGTGTTCCCACGCAGGAGCGTGGGAACAAGGAGGGCGGTACAGGATCGCCGACTTGGGACAAGTCGGCCTACTGGAAAATCCCCGAAAAGAATGCAAGAAATGGCTCGGTACTTTGCACTCACGGTATGGTTACATCGATGTCCCACTCCTTTTCGCCGGCCAACCTTGGGAAGCGAACATGATTCGACGCGTGCTGATTGCCCTGCAGTTATTGGTGTTTTCGACCGCCTGCCCGGTGTTTGCCCAGCGTGGCGGACCCGGCCGTGGCGGTGGTCAGATGACGCCCGCCGCCGGCACGATGCTTCCCAACGTCGACGCCTTTGACGAGCAGGGCGAAAAATTTTCTACCGCGTCGCTGCGGGGCAGCTACACGGTGCTGGTCTTTGGGTGTCTGACCTGACCGCCGTTCATCCGCAACGTCCCCAGTTTGGAGACGGTCGAGCGAGATTTTGCACCCAAGGGCGTCAAGTTCTATTACATCTACAAATCGTTGGCTCATCCCGAAAACAACGGCTACGTTGCCCCGTTCGATTTGAAAGAACGGCTGATGCATGTTGCCGAGGCCAAACGTACGCTCGGTTCGCGGATCGAGTGGATCTGTGACACGATGGAAAATGATTTGAAGCACGCATTGGGTGATCGGCCCAATTCGGAATTCGTCATCGATCCCGAAGGCAAGATCGTGGTGTCGCGAAGTTGGAGCAAACCGGACCAGCTGCGAGAGGACCTGACAAAATTGGTGGGCGCGGTCGATCGCCCAACCAGAATCGCCGACTTGCAGATGAAGAAACAGCCTGCTCCGCAAAAGGCGAAAACCGGAGTGGTCCGGCGCGTCCAGTTGCCGGGTCCGATGTCGCCGTTAAAAATCGAACCGCTGGAATCGGACACACCCCATTACGCCAAATTGCGCGCCGAATCGGGGAAAGACAAGTTGTACCTCGGTTTCTTTTTGGATCCGCTTTACAAGGTGCATTGGAACAACAAGGCACCGGCGCTGGAGATCGCCATCGAAGCTCCTGATGGCGTGACCGTCACTCCTGATCGAGCGACGTCGCCGAAGGTGGATGTTGATGCGGATGCCGATCCTCGCGAATTCCTGGTGGAAGTTTCGGGCCGGTCGTCCGATCCGCTGAAGGTAACGGTCAAGTACTTTGCTTGTGATGACGCCGAAACGTTTTGTGTCCCGGTGACGCAGCAGTATCGCGTTTCCTTCGAGCGTGATCGTGACGGCGGCAGCCGCAGAGCGTCCGGCGGCAACCGAGGCGTGGCGAGAACCAGGCCAGCCGTCCGAGGCGGTCCGGGGCAAAACCAGAATCGAGCGTCGATGATCACCAGGATGTTCAATCAGAACGACCGCAACGGTGACGGCAGGCTGATGGGTGACGAGATCCCTGCGCCGATGCGGCAAAGGATGGCGCAAATGGATTCCAACGGCGACGGAGCCATTTCACAGACCGAAATGGAAACGATGATCCGCCGCCGATTCGGCGCAGCAAGATGACCGTCGGCGATTTCTCCGAAATCGCACCGCTTTCGAATCCCTCTCCTCCTCTCCTTGTTCCCACGCTCCCGCGTGGGAACACGCTGAACGTCCGCTTCGCGGACTCCGTGGGAATTCTCCGCGGAGCGGATAACCGGGCGTTCCCACGCGGGAGCGTGGGAACGAGGAGGAGCGGAGAACTGGCCGACTGTCGGCTAACGTTGGTAGATCGGCAGGTAGTGATACTTGACCGACAGGCTGAGCAGCGCCATGGAAGTGCTGTAGACGCGGCCTGCGCCTCGTTCCTGGCCGCTGGATGCCGACCAGTATCCGGCATCGGATTGGTAGCGGAGCAGAATATCCTCGACGCGGTTCCTGGCTCGATCGGCGTATCGACCGCCTCGTTGGTACATCCCTTGGGCGTAGTAGTAAGTTCCGTAGAAAAACCAGTGATGCCGGTAGTTCAGTTCGCGACGGTGGAGCCAATCGGCGGCAGCTTTGACTTCGTCCGCGTCGTACTGGCCACACACTTGCATCGACAACAGCCCTGCCGCGACCATCGCGTAGTCGGGATTCCGTCCCGGTTCGTAGCTGAACGCTCCGTGGCGATCACTGTAACAACGACGAATGTACTCAACCGCCGCATCAATCGACTCGCTGGGTACATCGATACCGGCGTTTTTGGCCGACCGCATCGCCATCACCTGCCACACGCTCACCGACAGATCCGAATCGCTCGAATTGGGCGAATAACGCCAGCCACCCTGATGCCTCCAGCCTTTGGGAACCTGTTGAGAAGCCAGGATCAAATTCACGGCGTTCTGTAACCGCGTGCGAATCAATTCATCCTGCTGGTCGTCGGCACCCATGCCAAGCATCTCGGCCAACATCAGCGTGGTGATTCCGTGACCGTACATCCGCGATCCGTCCGCGCCGTAATAGTGTTCTTGCAATTGGTTTTCTGGCTTCAAGACAAAATCCAGCGCCGCTTTCATCGCTTTGCCCTGGGGTGTCGGATCGCTTGGCTGATGTCCGACTGCCGCCATCGCCATGATGGAAAGTGACGTCATGGCGACCAGGTTGTTGTGGTCCTGGCCGTCGTTGATCGCGCCGGCCCATCGACCTCGGCTAAACTGTTCAGCGATCAGGTAATCGATGCCGCGCTGAATCGCCGCGTCGACTCGGTCTTTCTGAAAAGGATTGTCGGCCCGGCACGTCGGCCACGAAAACAACATCGCCGAGATAAGAAGCGGCATCATCGGCTTGCCGGAGAGAACAAGGTTGCCGCCGCGCCGTGGTACTTGGGTCGATCGGTTTTGTATCATGGATCCTTCCTCGACTTTTCCGCGATCAACCGAAAATAGGTTTCAATCGCGCGGCGATATTCGGGCGAGATTTTTTCGCGGCGTCCGTCCAGGAGGTCACGGGCAATCTTGGGAGGCAGCTTTGCCCAATCCTCTTTCTTCATCTGCCCAAGGGGCGGAAGAGCGTCCAACGACGCAGCACCGCCTTCGACCGCCGCGCCGCCCAACAGATCGGCGAAGTTGGTACCCGAAGGATCGGACGATGGCGACGTGGAACTTCCGCGGCTGCGAGCGATCTCTCGGGCTCGCGACTGGGCTGCCGCGGAAATTGCATCGGCCGCGGCGCCGCTTTCCGCAGGTGACGATCCGCTTGCCGGGGACGACTGCGACGGAGCATCCGAAGGCTGGTTCGCATCATCGCCGGGCTGACCGGATTGTCCGGGTTGGCCCGACGCGGCGGAGGAATCGGAAGGAGTTTCGGAGGAACTCGATTGGCTGGCCGGAGCGCCGCTCGGCTGCCCGGTCGCCCGATCGCCACTTTCCGAAGCCGCCGAGTCACTGTTATCGGACGGCGCGGACGCTTCGCCAGAGGGTGTCTCGTTTGATGGGTCTCCTGGAGAACTTGAACCGGGGTTCGCTTCGCCAGGCGGCGCAAATACCTGGCGGTCCAGTTCGTTCAACGCTTCGGCCAACTGGCGAGCAATCGACCGTGAAAAGGAAGGAGATGCATTTTCGGTTTCTTGGTTGGAAGTGGCTGACTCGCCCGGTTCCGATCCGGCCTCTTCCGATCCGCCCGGTTCTGATCCGCCCGGCTGTTGCGACGGGGAAGCTTCGGGATCGCTTCCGCCCGGCTCGGGCATTCCTGGCTGGCCGGTTTCATCGGAAGCTGGTTCCGATTCGCCCGGTTCGGATGGACTTGCGGAATCCGCTTCGCCAGCGAGAAAATTTTCGAGTTCTTCGGCTGGTTGGGCGATCGCTTGTTCCACCGCGTCAAGCTGCCTGCCCGCATCCTCAAGCGTCTGGGCAGTCGGCGGTTGTTGCTGAGCACCTGTCTGCTCCATGGTTTGTTCAAGCAACTGGCTCGCCTGCTCGGTTGCGTCGGCAATTCTCTCCAGGCGATCAGCATTGTCATCATTGCCGAGACGTTGTTCATTCCGCGCGGCTTGTGAGAGTTCTTGTTCGGCCTCCTGCAGTGCACGTTCCACCGCTTGCTGCGCCGGACCATCCCGAACGTTTTCGGCACTGCTTTCCGACAGACCGTCTGCGGCGCGCTGAAGTTCGGCGGCCAATTGCTCTGCTTGTTCGGTCAGCTGAGACGCCTGGTCAGCTGCCTGCGCAGCTTGCTCCGCCGGTGACGAAGGTTCGCCGGGTGATGTTTCGGACGAGTCATTGTTTTCTTCGGCGCCCGAGGCGGACTCGTTCTGTTCACCATTCGGCTGGGCTCGTTCCGCTTGCCGGCTGGCCTGTTCCAGTTGGTCCGATGCGCCGCGAAGCGATTGGGCGACCTGCTCGGCCGCCTCGGCCAATTCGGAAACCTGTGGTGAATCGGATCCTGTTTCGGACTGTTCGGCCGCTTCGGCAAGTTGTTGTTCAGCCCTTTCCATTGCTTCGGCAGCCCTTTCGGCGGCATCCCTTCGTTCGGACTGCCCGGCATCGGATTGTTCCGTATCAGCATTCTCCTCCGGCGGCTCCTCACCACCGCGCTCTTGGTCGGCCTGCTGAGGTTGCAAATCACCGGGTTGATCGCCGGGTTGTCGTTCTTCAGCTTGCTGTTGTTGTAGGGTCTCTTCGGCGGCGGCGACTTCGTTTTCAGCAAGCTCCGATGCTTGACGTCCGATGCTGGAAAGTTGTTCGTTCCACCTCCGCACCGAGTCGGCTTGCTGCTGCAAATCATCGGCGACCTGGCGCTGCTGCTGCTCGGCCTGTTGCAATTGAGACTGGGTCTGTTGGAGTTGTTGGCGATTCAGATCGTCCAGTTCCCGTTGCATCGGTTCGCTGTCAGCCAGTTCGTTCTCCAACGCCTGCAAAGCTTCTTCCGGCGGCAGGTCGGCCAGCGCGGCAAGCTGTTCCAATTCCTCTTGCTGCCGGTCCAACTGCTCACGAATTCCAAGCTCTTCCTCCGCTTGTCGCAGTTGTTGTCGAGATTCGGCGGCGTCTCCTTCATGCAGATTCTCAAAATGCTCGGCAAGCTGCTGCAGCTGTTCGGCAAGCTCGGCCTGTCGGCTGGCGGCTTCTGCCAGGGCGTCGCGTTGTTGCTGTGGATCGTCCTCTTGCGCCGCTTCTTCGACGGCGCTGCGAGCGGGTTCGGGTTGATCTTCCAACATCGCCAGCGCATCATCATCGTCGCGCATCCGTTGGCGTCCCTCCTCCTGCATCAGGTCTTGTTCGGCTGCGTCTTCACGCAGTGCGTCTCGTATTTCATCCAGCTGATTGTCCAATTGGTCCAGTTCTTGTTGTTCCTGTTGAACTTCGTCGGCGATTTCGTCTGCTGCGAGTTCCGTATCGTCCAAAAACTCTTCCAACTGTTCCGCGTCGTCAGACACCTTTTCGGCAAGTTGGGCCAACATCTGATCCAACCTGGGCGAAAGCTGTTGCAGCAGTCGGCGGGCTTCTTCCAGATCGTCCTGCATCAAATCACGGGCACGTTTCAAATCGGCGAGCAACTGGCCAAGCTGCGGAGTTTTCGTTTGGATGTTCCGCTGCAGCTGCGGACGGTCGACCATTTCTTGGCGTATTTGCCGATATCCATCGCTTTGACGCGACTGATGGATGATCTCAGTTGCTTCGCCCGGCAAACTGGATTGGCGAAGCCGCGAAACGAGCGACTGGAATTGCGATTCAGCACAGAACCAATCACTGGGGCTGATCATCGCGTCGGCAGCCTGTTCGGCTGGCGCCGATTCCTGTCGCGGCGCCGAATCGCGACCAGCAATCGCGGCGACGATGCCGATCAAGTCATCGGTTTGTTGAACGAGAGTCAAAACTTCCAGCGCTCCGGCCAATTGTTCCAGCCGCTCCACCGCCTTTTGCTGATCATCGCCACCCGCGTCCGCGTCAAAACGAATTGCCTCGATCGCCCGCCAAGCCCTGGAGGCGTCGGCAACGAACGGCGCATTACTATCGGGGCGTTTTTGTTCCAGCGATGCTGTTGCCATCCATTCAGTGACGGCGGCGTCCAAAGCGGCGCCGGAAAGTTCATGCTGTTGTCGGACATAGTCCGCGGCGCGGGTTACCGTGGAATGACTGTCGCCGGCGACTCGCAGCAATGCTTTGCGGGGCTGCACCGAATCCAACAGCGTCTCGCGGAACAACGACATCGAGTTTTCCAGTGCCGTCTGCAGCGGCACTTCCGCTTGGCGAATCGTTTCCTTCCGAAGCGGGCCGCCGAAGGGATTGCCCAGTTCTTTTAACTGCAACAGATCGCTTTCGATCTGCTTCAAGACAATCGATTCGTTTTCGTCGGCGTGTTGGTTCATCGCCGCGACAACATCGGCCATCACGGCCGCTTCGCCTCCGATTGCCTGCATGCGACGATCGAGTCGCTGGGCCGTTCCCACATCCAGCCGTTGGATTGCTTCGCGATGTAGTCGACGCAACTTCAAAAGGTCGTTGGTGATTGCCGCGATTTCGGACAAACGCAACAGATGATCGTAGGAATCGGCTGCTTGGCCGGCGCGGGAATGAACGAACTCGGCCGCCTTTCGCGCCTCGTCAAAATCATCCGCGGCAAGGTGTTTTCGGACAAAGCCAACGCCCACGGACGAAGCCTGCGAAATGGCTCGACCCACCAATACTAAGTCGATCGAATCGCGGCCTCCTGGCGACGATTCCACGGCCGACAAAACCGCGGCAAGCGCCCCTCCGGCTCGCTGGTCGCAGTCGTCGGCCGCCGACATCGCGGTGATTTTTGTTGCCGCATCACTGGCCGCCAGTGTTGCTTCCTTTAACTTGCCGGCTGCCAGGACAAGTTCTCGCAGCGCGTCTTGTGCGGATCTGGCATCGGCCAGGGCGGACCAGCGCCCCGGATCAAACTCGTGCGAACTGATCACCGCGCGAATGGTTTGACTTTCGCCGCGACTGCCTTTTCGATCGACGGCCACCAACTTGGTAAACAGGACGCTGCCAGGTTCCAAGTCGTACGGATAGATATCCCAGCGATGTTCGACCTCGACGTTGGCGACCGCTTCGGACGATTCGACGATTGTCGACGATTGCCACGGGCCGTCGCCGATGCGCACCTGTTGCTCAACGCGTTCCAAAGCCCAATCATCTTCGGCCGTTGCAACGATCGATACGACTTCGTCGGAGGGAACCAGGATCGCCAGCGGTGGGCGATCGATTCTTATCGTCGGAGCCTTGTCTGGTTCGGCGCCCAAGGCATACTCGGGGCTGAATTTATTCTCCAATCCCGTTTCGGCGGCGACCAGCCGAATTCGATAGGTTCCCGACGAGGTCAGTGCGACGGTGGCTCGCATACGATTTTGCAGCGCACCGTCGCTCCCGATTACTGGAATCATCGGCACCGTCGTCTTGCCAGACTGCGAATCGATCATCAGGTGGGCCAGGGTCACTGGTTGACTGACCTGAACCACCAGGTCGACCTCCGTGCCTTCGACGGCAACCAAGTCACCGCTGTTGTTCGATTCGGTGCGGGCAGGCCGCTGCAGGTAGTCGGGAAAACGATAGGTCTTTTCAAACGAAATCACTTGCGGGCGTTGTCGCGACATCAACAAATGCTCGTCGGTTCGCGCGTCGTTTGCCCAAACGCGATAGCGAACCGATTCGCGTCCCATTCGCACCGTGGATCGAAAACTTCGTTGGCTGCCGGCAGCGGGCGTCATTGGGACGCGAACCGACTCGCCTCGGTCGGTGGTGGTTTGCAAAGTCACGTCGTCGTCTTTTCCCGCTCCGCCGATGCGGACCAACACCTCGATTTCCTCGCCAACGGCCACGGCGGTGTCGGGTGGATCGGGCGACAAGATTTCGATCTGAGTCAACGAAACACGATCGACGCTGGCCATCGGCAGGAGCGCTCGAGTGACGCGGCGCCCGAAATGCAGACCGGGAATGCAAAGCAGCGTCATGAACAGGATCGCCGCCACCATTGCCAGGTGGATCCAACGATGCACCAGCGCCCAGGGCAACAGCGACGAGACGTTCACCTCACCCATCTTGTCGGCGACGTTCTGCTGCAAGAACGACCGAAAGGCTTGTGAGTGCCACGGTTTTTGGGAGGCGGGATCGCCCAGTTCGACTGCCGATACCAGGTCTTCGCGAAGGTCTGGCTGGACCGTTTCGATCAGCCTCGCCGCATCGGACAAATCGGTCGGCCGGCGCAGCCATCGCAGACAAGTCAGCCACGCGACCACCGCCACACAGCCGTATGCCAGGCTGCTGAGTAGCCAACGCACCGGTTCGGGCAGAAACAACAACCAGTCGGCTAGGACGACAACGATCAAGGCCAAGATCAAGGCAACAAGTGCGGCGCAGAGCCCGCGGAAAAGGATCAACCGTCGGCGGCGGGATCGAAAATCGTCCAGTTTGCGAGCGACGGCGGGATCGAGTTGACCAGTCATGTTTAAATCACCTACATCAATCCCATTCGTTTTCGAAGCAACCATTCCATGGTGAACAACCCTACCAGTGGAAGGAACCAGTACCAACTTCGCCACAGCGCCAATTCGGCCACCTCGTCTTTTCCGTCCGCTTGCGGGGCCAGCAAATCGGGCAACCGCGCGACGTCTTCCTCACGAAGGTATTGTCCGCCTGAAAGTTCGGCCATCTGCCGAAGCAGTTCCTCATTGCACGACAGCACGCTGAGTTCGCCTGAAGTATCGCCCAGCACCACAAACTCTGCTCGCACATCCGACACCTCTTCGCTGAATCGATCAGTTCGGATCCCGACTTGATAGCTGCCCGGATCCAGCGGTTTGGTTGTACCTCGCAACACGCCGCCGCTTTCGGCTGCTCCTTGCAGCGGAACGGTTGCTACCACCGAATCGTCACGATACAAGATCGCGTCGGCTTTGGCATTGACGATCGGTTGTCCGCGCTGGTCGCGCAATCGAACCTTCAGATTCGCCGATTCGCCTGGTTGATAGGTGAACCCTCCGGTATCGATGGAGACGAATCGATCGTGGATCGCATAGGGAGATTCCATGATGAACGATGCGATCTGATTCCAATATCGCCCGTGGTACTCGTCACCAACTTCATATCGCCACCGCCACGAATCATCAAAGCCGCTGTACAAAACCGTTCCGGCGCCGTAGCGGCGCATCACCAATGCCGGGGTCATCTGGTCGGCATTGGCGGCGGCGACCAAGGTTTCGCAACCCGGCAGCGCCTCGACCGGAGCGATCCACCGCGGCGGCGGAAGCTGGCTCCACTGGATGGTTGATTGGTCACTGTCGCCGTCAAACGCCAGTGCCGCGGTCGCGCGGCCGCGATCGGTCAAATTCAGAGCTGTATTGCGCAGTCCGGCGGAGTGGTTGGCGGTCCAGCGGATCGGGAAGAGTGTTTTCAAAGGCGAATCGGAATGACTTCGCAGTTTGCCCCGCAAGCCGTCGATCAACATCAGCCCGCCGCCGCCACTGGCCACGAACTGGTGGATCCAATCGAGTTCACGATCATCAAAGGCGGACGCGGATACTTCCCCCAGGACGATCACGTCATAAGTAAACAATTGGTTGCGATCCGCCGGGAACGCACCATCGCGATTGCCTCGCGGCAAAATCATTCGTCCACCGCTGCCTCGTGCCAACACCTGGTTGACTTGCCAATGATCGTCGCGGTCAAGCAGGTTTCGCAGGTATCGAAATTCCCACCGTGGCCGGCCGTCAATCAACAGCGCCCGACGCGGCCGCGTGATGGCTCGTACGTTGGCCTGGTACGAATTGTTGTCATCCCGCGTTTCGCCTTCGACCGGCTCGATACTCACCGTCATCGTCAGCGGCATGCTGATCGAATCGGCATCGCCCACCGATTCGGCAAGCCGGTTTTCGACCAGGTCTTTGATCGGAAAATCGAATTCGGCGTTTCGCGGCGTGCGACCGCCGGTCGTCAACTGCCGGCTCCAAACGTTCTGTCCTTCGATATCGATGTTGATCTGCATCGGCTGGCCAGGCGGCATGTTGTCCTTGATCAGGATATCGCCTTTGACCCGGTCATCGGCAAAGACCGCTTCGGGCGTCTGCACTCCAAGCACCGCCAGGTCGGCCGGCGGTTCCAGGGCGCCAAATCCCACCGGAAAGATCGGTACTCCTCGCCGCCCGAGCAACCGGGCCAGATGCAGCGGACTCGCTGCGCCAGCGTGCTGACGGTTGTGCTGTCCGTCGCTCATCAACACAACCGCCAATCGCTGCGATGTTGGCAGTTGTCCGACGAGCGAATCGATTTGGCTTACCAGGTCGGTCTTGGGACCGATCGGCTGGTGAGGATCGAACGAATCGGGAAAGTCGTCTTGTTGAAGCGGTTGCCAAAGCCGAACTGTTTCGCTGTCGCTAAGGTTGCCGGAAATGGCTAACAGATCGACATGATGGCTGCCCGCCAGCGATGCAAGCAACGAATCTTGATCATCCAATAGCGCCGCTTCAGCTCGTTGCCAACGACTCAGTTCGTCCAGGCGATTGGACAGGTCGTTCATTTTCGAATCGGACGGACTTGTCTGACCGGCACGTTGTCGATACTCCGATTCCAGACGACTTCGCCATGACTGAGCGGAAACCTGCAAACGTTGCAGCTGTTCGCTTAGCGGCGCGTCGGTCATCGAACGACCGTCTGAATCAGCGATCTTGTCCAGCGGCTGCGAAAGCTCCGCGACCAATTGTTCTTTGTAGGGATCGTCGTCCGACAACGTGTCGATTGCGGCGCGAACGAATCGGCGGTAGTGTCGCAACGTTTCGTCCGGCGGAGTTCCCTCGGACGGTTTGACAACCGAAGCCAGTAGCTGCGCCGCATCGTAAAGAGACGTGTCCACCTCCGTGCTGTCGATCCAACCAAGCCGCCGGGCGCTGAGCATTTTGCGATCGGTTGGCATCGTGGCATCGGTAAGCCCCATGCTCTTGGAACTATCGACGAACACGATCACACGCGAAAGATCGGCAACGCCCACGCTTCCTCGCAGCACCGGCCCGGTCAACATCAACACGATCATCGCCACCGCGGCGCAGCGCAGCAGCGGAAGCAAGGGCGCGTATCTTTCGGAACGATAGCGAGTCTCACGGCGGTAGAGGCGAAAAATGGCCACCGCGGCGACCAGCGCGACGGCAAGTCCCACCCAAACGTTGATGTCCCCTTCGAAACTCAATTCCATCGCTTCGCCTCTCCTGTCGGTGGGCTAGCCCGGATGATTCGCGTAGGCCGGACCGAGGTCGCAAAACCGTGCCGTAACTGCGCGCAAGCCGGTTCGTACTTGCGAGCAGCGCGGGAGACAAAAAAACTTCCTGCAGGCGACCGAAGTTCCGGCACCGTAAGGGCTTGCTTGTTACGGCCTACATTGATCATGAATAATCCGGGCTCGGTTGACGGAACGAGAGACCCGAAAAAAGCTGTTGCAGCAAAATTTCGGACACCACCAGGCAAAGCATCGCCCAATACAAGTATCGCCAGATCACGCGTCCGTATCGACGCCGAGAATCCTGCTGGATGAATTCGTCCGTCGACTTCACCACGGTCGCGCCAAGCGACTGGGCCAGCGAACCTAATTGGTCCTGATCCAGCAATTCCAATTCCGATTCGGTTCGCGGCGCAACGACTGCATAGTGCATGGCGGGAAGGGATGCGGCCTGCAACGTGTACAGTCCCTCCTGCTCGGTGGATGAGTACTCGACGATTTCGCGGTTGCCATCGGGGCGATCATGGACTTCGACCTGCTTACCGTCGGGACGGGTGATGACAACTGGTCCAGTATCGGGCGGCACTTGGGCGACGATCGTTTGGCCCACCGAAAGATTGCGGCGCGGTTCGACGGCGGTCGCCAGGTAGGTGACAAGCCGCTGCATCAACGGCAGATAAAACGGCCGCGCCGGCATGTTGTTCCAGGCATCGTCGCAGGTAGTCGAACAAACGATGACCCGTCCCTTGCCGTAGCCGTTTTCGACCAACAACGGATCGCCATTTTCCAGCCGCAGGGCCACGTTGGTTCCGCGGCCATCGGGATGTTCAGGCAAAGTGGGAGTGAACAACCGATACCACGAAACCATTTTTGCATCGGAGAGCTTGCCGTGACGAGAATCGTTGAACAGCTGTAGCGCGGGATGATCGATTTGCGCCTCGGCAATCGCAACGGTCTGTCGCTGCGACGTACCTTCGCCGGTTGCGGGCTGGCCTTCGGAAACGGCGTCAACGGGATCGGTATCGATGTTGGGGGCAACCCGGCGCCCATTGGCGACCGACGCCGGTGTCTGGAACTCACCGAATGTCATTCCGATCAAACCTGAATGCTCACACATCTGCTGTTGATACCAATCGGTATCGACTCGGTCGCCGGGAAAGACCAACAACGAGTTGCCGCGCTGAACAAACTCCTTCACGGCATCCAGTTGCTGGCTGCTGAGGCGCGGAACATTGGCAAGCACGACCACTCGCGCGTCGTCGAAATCATCATCGCTCAGCTGCGTGTGGTTGACGACGCGCGCATCCAACAGATCGGCTCGCGGCAACGTTTCGTCTGCGACGGTTTCCGGCATGCTGGCCGCGGTCAGGAACGGGCTGAGCGCAAGCTGCAAAAATCCCGTTTCGGCCTTCAACGGATCATCGTCGGGATCGCCATCGACCAGCAACACCGGCAGCCGATCCCACACCGCAACGGCGGCAAGAAAACGGTTGTCCAACGTCAAGGCGTCCGCTTCGGCGCGAACCTGGACGACGTGCGATCCGGGATCGGCAAACGTGTGCTGAAACAACAGCTGCCCATCTTCTCGACCACCCAGATGGATCGTTTCCGAATGCCGATCGATGCCGTCGACTTGCAATTGGACTCGAATTCCCGGATAAGGAACTTCCCCGTGGTTGCGCAAGTTCACTCGGATATTGACTTGTTGATCGACCGCGACCACGGCGGGCGACAATTCGATCGATTGAATACTCACGTTGTCGGTCGCGCCGACACCCACCTGCATCAGGGTGACCGTGGGTCGAATCGGCATCGCATCGATCAGCTCGGTTGCCTTTTCCAATGCGGGTGACGCTTCGCCTGCCCAGTCGCCCGCTTGAAAATCGCTGACGATCACCAGGTCCCGTTTGGCGTGCTGCATCTTGGTCAGCGAGCGGGTCGCATGTTCAAAAGCACCCGTCACATCGGCGGGACCAAATCCGGCGGGCAGTTCACCGATGTCCCGGCCGGAACGTTTTCGGTTGGTGGTGGGGGAGGTCGATCCCAGCACTTTCCCACCGGCCATCAACGAAACAGCCACGTCCGATCCGCGAGGCTGATGCTCGATCAATTGAATCGCATTTCGCTTGGCAAGTTCGACACCGGTGGCGGCTCCGGAAGCGGCATCCATGGAATAGCTATTGTCAAACAACAGAGCCAACGAGGTCTTTGCGTTTCCCGATAGGGCATGCCAACCGGTCAGCACCGGGCCGGCCATGCAAAGGGCAAGCAACGCCAGGATCGCCATTCGCATCAACAACAGAATCAGTTGTTCCAATCGAATGCGCCTTCGATTGGTGCGAAGGATGGGAGTGATCAGGTGCATCGCTCCCCAGCGGACCACGTCAAAGCGTCGTCGATTCAGCAGGTGGATCACCACGGGGATCCCGGATGCGGCGGCGCCGATCGCTAAAGTGACGTTCAAAAAGGTCATTCGGTTCTCATCTTCCTCGATTCGCCGCCGCGGGACCGTTGCGGCAGTGTTATCTCCGTCGCTTTCGCGAGCGGCTTGCCACGTAGCTTGCCAAAGCCTTGGCGTAGGGCTGGTCGGTGATCATCGGCACCAGGTCGATTCGGGTGCGATTACAAATTTGCTGCAACTCGTCGCGAAATCGTGCCAGATTTTCCATGTACGCGGACCGCATGTGGGCCGGGTCCACCATCTGCTTCAAGCCTTCCATTTCCAAACAATCAAAACGGGTCCATTGTTTGAATGGGAATTCAAGCTCGTCACGATCCCAGATCTGAAAGATGATCACTTCGTGGCGATAATGCCTCAGCTGGGCCAGCCCTTTCAGCAACGAATCGGCGTCGCCAAAACAGTCGCTCAGGATCACCACCAGGCCTCGGCGCCCCAGTTTGGCCGACAGCAGGCCCAGCACTTCGCCGATATCACCTTCGCCGCCCGCCTCGCAGCGCTCCATCACGTCGACCAGCGACTGCAGATGGCTGGGCGTCGAGCGGTTCGGAACGATCTCGCGAATCCGATCGTCGAAGGTGGCAACACCGACGCTGTCTTGTTGGCCGAGCATCAGGTAGGCAAAACAGGCAGCAAGCCTGCTGGCATACTGCAACTTGGTCGTTTTCGGGCCTTGCGACGAAGCTGCCTCGTAACCCATCGATCCGCTGCAATCCAGCAGCAATGTGCTGCGGAGGTTGGTTTCTTCCTCGTACTCGCGAATGTAAAACCGATCGGTCTTTCCGAAGACTCGCCAATCCAGGTGACGGATTTCGTCGCCGTGAACATATTGGCGATGCTGTTTGAATTCGACCGAGATACCTTTGTGAGGCGATCGGTGCAGGCCGCCACAAAACCCTTCGACCACTTGTCGAGCAAAGAGTTGAAGCCCTGCTGTATGTCCACGGTCTTCGGCACTGATCAGATCGGTCACGACAAAATCCTCCCCTCCACCCTTGGTCAAGGTTAGATCAACGGAAGCTCTTTGCCGCCGGAGACAGCCGCCACGATTTGCCGAATGATCTCGTCGACCGTGATTCCCTGCGATTCGGCATTGAATGTGGGAACGATTCGATGCCTCAGCACCGGCGCTGCCAAGGCATGGACATCATCGGCGGTCACGTGGTAGCGACCCTTCAACAGCGAGCGAACTTTGGCCCCCATCACCAGGCACTGCGCCGCTCGCGGACCAGGACCCCATTCGACATACTGGCGAACCAGCGGCAACGCCTCGTCCTCTTCCGGACGGCTTTTGCGGACCAGGTCCAACACGAACTCCAACACGTGATCAGGCACCGGAACCTTGCGCACGATCTGCTGGCAAGCCAAAATGTGTTGGCCGGTCAGCACGGGCCGGATCTCCCCTTCGGCCGACCCGGTGGTCTGTTCGATGATCTGTTTTTCTTGAGCGCGACTTGGGTACTTCACCTTCACGTGCAACAGGAATCGGTCTCGCTGGGCTTCGGGAAGCGGGTAAGTGCCTTCCTGTTCGATCGGATTTTGGGTCGCCAACACGAAAAAGGGTTCGTCCAACGGGTAAGTTCGGCCGCCGACGGTCACCGAGTGTTCCTGCATCGCCTCCAGCAGCGCGGCTTGGGTTTTCGGAGGCGTCCGATTGATCTCGTCGGCCAACAGCATCTGCGAAAAAATCGGCCCTTTTTCAAACACCAGTTGCCGGCTGTTGGTGACAGAGTCCTCTTGAATGATGTCGGTGCCGGTGATGTCGGCGGGCATCAAGTCGGGCGTGAACTGGATGCGGCGAAAGGTCAATTCGATCGCCTCGGCAAGCGAACGAACCATCAGTGTCTTGGCCAATCCCGGCACACCTTCCAGCAGGCAATGTCCACGGGCCAGGATGGCGATCAGCAGTTGATCGATCACCTCCGTTTGACCCACGATCCGTTTGCCGATCTCTTTGGTCAGTTTCCGGTGAGCTTTCACCAGCACTCGGGCAAGTTCGATATCCCGATCGGCCATCCGAGCCTCCTCGGGTACCAGCGAATGAAACTCGCTGGGGGGAGCATCAACTTGCAGAGGATCGTGATCCATGGCCGAGCACCTTCAAACAATGAGCGAAAAGGCCAGCGACATGTCGCTCGCACTCAGACGAACGCGCCAGCATAACGCGAATCGGCGCAAATTTCACTAAATCGCGGGCTGACTTGTCCCCAAGTCGGCGGGACCTGTAGGTGCAGCAGCGGCAGGTGCGCTCGCCGACTTGGGGACAAGTCGGCCTACCGTGGATTACGGCTTCAGCACCAACAATTCCACTTTGCGGAATTGAATGGGATGGCTTTCCGATTGCAACGAGATGCTTCCTTTGTCCAGCATCAGTGTGCCTTGCTTGTCGGCCAGCTTCTTTGCGTGCTCATCGCGATCATCCAGTTGCGGCTGGGTGTATTCCAGCACCGTTTCGCCGTCGATGATGTGTTTGACAAGCTTGTTTCCGCGCACTTCGATTTCGACCGTCACCCACTGCTGGCCGTGGTAGGTTTGGGAAGACGATTTTGTGCAATGCGGCCTGAACAGTTCTCCGTTCATCACCACGTTGGTTCCCGGCGTGCAAAGATTGGCGTTGGTACGTTTCTCCTGGCCGTCACCGCCGAGCAACTGGACCTCGATCGAAGTGGGAAACTTCTGGTCCTTGGTCATGGTGTCGGGGCGTTCGCCGTGAAGCATCACGCCGCTGTTGCGAATCGCCCATCCCGGTCCTCCCGCGCACTGCTGGCCGACAAAGCGATACTCGACCCGCATGCGGTAGTGCGAAAAATCGTCCTTGTAAAACAGGTGCCCAAACGTTTCATCGAACTGGTCGTAACCGTCGTAGCTGACTGTCAACAATCCGTCTTCGACTCGAAACGTATCGGCATGGTTCACCCCCATGTCGTGATAGCGAATCTTGGGGATCCAGCCATCCAGGTTTTTCCCATTGAACATCTGAATCCACTTGCCGCCAGCTTCGTCCGCAGGGCAGCGGCCGGACAAAGTGATGGCAAAGAAACAGAGCGACAACAGAAGAGAAGTACGCGATTGGATCATGTTGCTTGTCAGTCAGTCGGGTGGGGAAGCTGAAAACCGCCGACACGATTCTACCGCGCCGGAAGCTGAAGGTGCATGCTGCATCGACTACAATCGTTCCGTTTGTTTCCGACAACCGTTTTTCGTGAGTCTCGCGATGCCCTCTCTTACTCGCCGTCGTTTTCTGGCCCTTTCGTCCGCCGCTGCCGCGGGGGCGACTTTTTTTGACGCCCCCAAAATCTTGTCGGCAGCCGAAGCGGATGACCCGTTTGGCGGCTGGCCGATCGGAATCCAAAGTTTTTCGCTTCGTAAGTATGATTTGAATCAGGCGGTTCGTCACATGCACGGCCTGGGTCTGCACTACGCCGAGTTTTACAGCAAGCATGTGGCCATCGATTCGACCGATGAGGATCTTGCGGCGCTGAAAAAACTGCTCACCGAAGCGGACATTTCGATGAGCTCTCATGGAGTCAACAAGTTCACCGCCGATCACGAAGCAAACCGCAAGGTTTTCGAGTTCGCCAAACGGGCCGGGCTGAAAAACATCACCGCCAATCCCACGCCCGACGCATTCGGCAGCCTGGACAAGTTGGTCGCCGAATTTGACATCCGGATTTGCATTCACAATCACGGTCCGGGATCGAGTTATGACAAGATCGAAGAGGTGGTTCGCGCCGTCGAAGGCCACGACCCGCGCATCGGCGCCTGCGTCGATACCGGACACTTCATTCGCAGTAAAGAAGATCCGATCGAGGCGATTGAGCGATTGAACAAGCGGGTCTTTGCCCTTCACATCAAGGATGAAGAGAAACAGGAAAAGAAGTCTCACAACGTGATCATCGGAAAAGGATTTCTGGACGTCGTGGCGCTGTTCCAAACACTTCGCAAGATCGGTTTCCCCGCGGATGGTTCGATTTCGTTGGAATACGAAGCGAATCCAGACAACCCGATCGACGATATCCAGCAGTGCCTGGTTGTCGCCCGCGAAGCGATCGCCAAGGCTGGGTGAGATGCTTGGCCGACTTGTCCCAAGTCGGCGCACCTGGCCTCCGTTTCCGAAAGTATAGGATCGTCGACTTGGGACAAGTCGGCCTACGATAAGAGGTAGCGATGGTGACTAGCCGAAGCGTGTACCTGGCCGTTTTGTTGTTCGCGATGACGCGATGTTGCCACGGTCAACAGCAGCCCGATCTGGCGCCCGAAATTCGCGTGGCCACAGACGGCGTGCGGCTGACGATGGTTGCCCAGCATCCGGATGTCATGACGCCTACCGGGATCGACATCGATGATGCCGGTAACGTTTGGGTCGCAGTCAGCCACACCCATTTTCGTCCCGATGATTACGATGGTCCCGAGCACGACGAAATCGTCATCCTCTCCTCACCAAGACGCGTTTTTTATAACAAGACGGTCGCGACGATGGATCTGGAACTCGGCAGCGACGGTTGGGTTTACTTGGCCGAGCGGGATCGGATTTTGCGGGTTCGCGACACCGATGGCGACGGCGTGGGCGATTTGGAACAAGACGTTGCGGTGCTACAGACTGAAGCCGACTATCCCCACAACGGTTGCAGCGGAATCGCCTGGCATCCCAGCGGCGATCTGATCTTCGCGCTGGGCGAAAACTATTCCAAAAGCTGGACGCTTACCGGTGCCGGTGGCGACCAAATTACCGGAACGGGCGAAGGAGGCGTGTTTCGATGTCGGCCCGACGGGAGTTCGTTGAGGCGAATCGCCAAAGGATTCTGGAACCCTTTCGGAATCTGCGTCCGCAGCGATGGAACGATTTTCGCCGCTGAAAACGATCCGGGCTCCCGTCCACCCTGTCGCCTGCTGCACGTGGTCGAAGGAGGCGATTACGGGTACCAACGGGCTTACGGCGGCGCGCCGGTTCATCCCTTCGTTTGTTGGGACGGCGAGCTTCGCGGTACGCTGCCGATGCTTCACAGCTTGGGGGAAGCACCTTGCGGCATCGCGCCGCTGGGAGCAGGGCTGGTGGTGCCCAGTTGGACGGATCATCGCATCGATTTTTATCCACTGAGCGCCCACGGTGCCAGTTTTTCCACCAAGCGAATCACGCTGGTCGAAGGGGGCCGACAGTTTCGGCCCACCTGCATCGTGCAAGCGTCACCGACCGTTTTCTATCTGACCGATTGGGTGTTCGGTTCTTACAAGCTTCACGGTTATGGTCGAGTTTGGAAGTTGGAAATTGATCCAGACGACGCGTCCTGGCTTGGCCAGATGGAATTGCAGCCGCCAACCAAGGAGGCAACGCTCGCCCAGCAGCTGCGCAGCGGCGACGATTCACTGGACGACCAGACACTGCTGAAACTTGCTCGCTTGGAGGAGCCTTTCCTGGTATCGGCTGCCATCAGTGCACTGGCGCGGCGAACCGACCAATTCGATCCGCCGAGTGTCCGGAAACTCGACGCCGCCGACCGGATCACGATGCTGTTGGCGATCCGCAAAGCGAGACCGACCGACCATCGATGGGTCGACTTTTTTTGGCGGGATCCAGATGTCGAAGTTCAATTCGAAACGCTTCGCTGGATCGCCGACCACCGATTGGAGCGGTACCGGGACGACGTTGGTCGAAAGTTGGCCGAACCACAATTGGACTACAAGCTATTCGAGGCTGCGCTGGCAACTTGGAATACGCTCTCTGGCAATCCGCAAGCGGGAATTGTCGATGCCGACATGTTGCTTCGCCGCGTCTTGGACCAAAACGCGTCGCCGCAGACACGCGCTTTTGCACTTCGGTTGATCGATCCTTCGTCCGGCAAGTTTTCACCGAAGGTTTGGGATCAACTGTTGACCACTGTCGATCCGTTGTTGGCCGGCGAGTTGACAAGATCGCTGGCGGCCAGCGGCAAACCGGCAGCCGTATCGCGGTTGATCGCCATCGCCAGCGACGAAAAGATGGCACTGCAAACACGAGCCGACGCGATCGCTGGACTGTCCGGCGGAGGCGACCAGTCCAGGACCGCTTTGCTGGAATTGGCAGCTTCCTCGCAGCCGCTGATTCGGCAAGAGTCACTGCGTTCGTTGAGGTTTGTTGAACTCGACGCCCCATCACGACAACTGTTGACGAATCTTGCCGCGGATTTTTCCGATTCGCGAGAATTGGCCCGCGCGGCACTCGATCCAACCTCGATCAAGAAGGGACGTCCGGCAGTCACCGACACGGCGGCATGGAACAAGCGGCTGGCGTCACTGCACGGGCAACCTGATGTTTCATCGGGCCGCCGCATCTTTTTTCATGCCAAGGTTGGATTGTGTTCCAATTGCCATCGCCACTCGGGCCGCGGCAACGTGGTCGGTCCCGATCTGTCGGCCACCTCCAACGACGGCAATCCTGATCGGTTGCTGACGGCGCTGTTGCAGCCAAGCCGCGACGTCGATCCTCAATACTATCCCTGGTCATTGCTGACCGATGATGGCCAGAGTTTCACCGGAATCTTGCTTCGCGACGGGGGCGGCGGTACCGAATTCTTTCGCGATAACCGGGGACGCGAGCGGAAGTTTTCGACCAAGGATATCGTCGCCAGAAAACCGCTGACCACTTCGATGATGCCCGACGGTTTGATCGATCTGATGACCGATCGAGAGATCCGCGATCTGCTGGCGTTCCTGGATCACCACTCACCCGTCGGCGACGTCACTTTGGCAAAGCAATCGAGCCCGGCCAACAAGTATGTCGGAAAATGGTGGCTCAATTTCATTGACGGCTATGGTGGCTGGTTGGACGTTGCCGAAACCGATTCGGGCTTGACCGCTTCACTGTTGTGGCGAGTCGGATCGCCCAGGCCGATGGCAAGTGTCGAAATGAAAGACGGCGCGTTGCATTTGCAGCGGGGTCGCGGAGCCAAGGCGATGCAGTTTGTCGCCCGGGTCATCGACGGGCAGATGGTGGTTGCCCGGATTGGTGACCAGGAATCGGTAGCCGACCAGGCAACCGGCCGGCGCTGCCCACCGATGCCGCCGCGGCCCGATTTGGCCCAAATCAAATTTGGCCCGCCGATCGAGCTTTTCAATGGCGAAAACTTGGACGGCTGGAAACTTCAACCCGCCGATGCTCAGAACGGCTGGAGCGTCCAAGACGGGGTCCTGACCAACGAAACTCCCAAGCAGGATTTCAGTGCCTACGGGGATTTCGGCAACCTGCGCAGCGAACGGACTTTCGGCGATTTCAAGCTGCATATCGAATTCAATGTCGGCGCCAAGCGAAACAGCGGTATCTACTTGAGAGGTCTGTACGAAGCGCAGGTCGTTGATCGTGACAGCCCGATGCAAGGCATCGCCGGACCGGGAGCAATTTTTGGCAGGATTGCACCGTCGAAGAATGCCGGTTTGCCAGGCGGCAGCTGGCAAACTTATGATTTGACACTGGTCGACCGTCACATTTCCGTGGTGCTAAACGGTCAACGGGTCATCGACAACCAACCGGTGGAAGGATGCACTGGAGGAGCACTTTTTGGTGACGTCACCCGCGACGGTCCGATTTACTTGCAGGGCGACCATACCAGCGTCCAGTATCGCAACATCCGGCTGTCACCGCGAATCGACTGAATTCACAACGCCAATCGAATCGCGTCGATGCGCAGCGTCGTTGGCACTTCCACATCCAACAGCATCAGGTCGACAAACCGAATCTGGCTCAGATCAAGCTGTCGGGTGTCGGGGCCGCTGAGCAGTTCTTCGCGCGTGATGCGAATGTGCCTTGATTGCCCCGGCCCAAATTCCCACTGCTGTCGGAAGGTGTCGTTGTGTTTGCCGTCGTGACGATCGTCGGTGACCTTCACCATGAAGCGGGCACTGGGGCGATCGTGCGATGCATCGAGCGTCACGTCCATTTCCAACGCCGCCATCGCCGACCAGTCATGGACCATTTCGATCATGGTTGCCGCCGGATGCTGCGCCGGCTGGTAAACCAGTTCCATCGCGTAGTTTCCGTCGGTAGCGTTTTCACGCGTCCTCCTGGGCCGACATTGCCCGAAATAAAAACGCTGATACTCCGTTTTTGTCTCAAACGAAGCCAACATTGGAAATTGAAAGTGCTTGGCCGCAACATCTAGCAGCATCGCCGCCGGCCTCCACCAGGCAATGGACAGCACGATGCCCACTGCAATCAGAAGAACTCGCGGCAGCCAGCGACGATCCACCGCCAATCGCGTCATGCTTCGTGACCAGTACCAAAACAATGCCGCCAGCACGCCCAGGCCATTTGCGATCGCATCATGCACCGCCAAACTGCGCCCGGAATACGACTGCATCCATTCGATCAATATCCCGAAGGTGACCAAGCACATCGCGACCCAGATCGACCGGATCATCAGCGATTTCCCCACCGATCGCAGTGGCCGAAGGTATTCCAGCAGGTGCATTCCGCCCAGTGTCAGACAGCCGAACAGCGGGGCGTGCATCAAGTCGCCTACCGCGACCGCCACCCGGCTGATAAACGGAACGGGAACCAACAGGCCGGCAATCACCAACGCCACCACGCAGGCTGCCAGCATGAGCAGACCCCAGCGGTGGCCAGATCGATGGCTCCGATCGGTGGCATTGGTACCGCTCAAGCAAATTTCCTTCCGATTTTCCTGTCCGGCCGACGACCAACCTTCACGCAAGCTTCAACAAGTCAGCCCTGGGTGAAGGCAAGAGCACAGTACAACATACGTTACAATCATCGTAGGCCGGCTTGTCCCAAGTCGGCGATCACTTTCGATTTCCCCTTTCCCAGAATCGCCGACTTGGGACAAGCCGGCCCACGATACGGATCGACGCAACGGGTGATGAAAAAGCGAGTCTTGATTCTATGTACCGGAAACTCATGCCGTTCGCAGATGGCCGAGTTTTTGTGGAACAGGCTGGGTGGAGACGACTGGACAGCTGAATCGGCAGGCTCCCGTCCAGCCGGATACGTTCATCCCTTGGCGATCAAGGCGATGCAGGACTTGGGCGAGGATCTTTCCCAGGCTCAAAGCAAGCACGTCGACCAGTTTCTCCAACAGCCGATCGACCTGGCCGTCACCGTCTGTGATTCGGCAAAGGAGAGCTGTCCGGTGATGCCGGCAGTCAAGCAGACGTTGCACTGGCCTTTCTTCGATCCCGCCGATGCTGTGGGAACCGACGAGGAAAAGTTGCAGGTTTTTCGACAGGTGCGCGACCAGATTCACGCCAAAATTGAGGCTTATCTGCAAGCGGAAGGCTGACGTGGTGAATCAGCCTTCTTGCAGCTAAGAAATTTTTCGATTTTCGCCAATCCATCGTCCCTGCTGCCTCGTCGTACCCAGTGGCAAAGTAGTACTCACAGGCAGCCAGCCTGTTTTTTCAGACGCGGGCGTTTTTAACGGAGGATCGGTGATGAACAGATTGGCCGCAAGCGGTTGGGGACTCACAGTGGCTTTGGCAATCGTGCTGGTCGCCGGGTGCCGCGCCAAGCCGGCGGCCGAAGCCGATCGGGCCGCGCCGGCTGAATTGCAATCGGCCGCCGTCGACCTGTCGGTTGCATCCAAAGGAGAAGCTCCCGTTGATTTTGAAGCCCCAGCAGCCGAAGGGGTGGGCATGGAAGTCGATGCGGATGAGGGAATCGGCCCAGGTGACGGGGGCGAGAAATATGATCACATCGTCGACAACCCGTTCGTAAGAGTCAGCGACTCGCCGCTGAGCACTTTTTCGATCGACGTCGATACGGCTTCCTACAGCAAGGTGCGGCAATACCTGGTGCAGTACAACCAACTGCCGCGTCCTGATGCGGTTCGTATCGAAGAACTGCTGAACTATTTTCAGTACGACTATGACCCGCCGGTATCCGATCAAACCGAACCGTTTGCCACCCACGTCGCCATTGCCAGGTGTCCTTGGAACAACGAACATCGATTGGCCCGTGTCGCATTGAAAGGTCGCGTGATCGAAAGAGACCGTCGTCCCGACAGCAACCTGGTGCTATTGATCGATACGTCGGGATCGATGGATCAACCGAACAAGTTGCCGCTGCTCAAGCGAGGAATGCAGTTGCTGCTGAAACAGTTGGGCGCCGGCGACCGCGTCGCGATTGTCGCTTATGCCGGTTCGGCTGGCCTGGTGCTCGACAGCACTCCGGCGACCGAAAGAGACTTGATCCTCGGCGCCTTCAGCCGATTGGACGCAGGTGGCAGCACCAACGGCGGCCAAGGCTTGCAGTTGGCCTACCGCGTCGCCCGGGATCATTTTATCGAGGGAGGTACGAATCGTATCCTGCTGTGTACCGACGGTGATTTCAATGTCGGCCAAACCGGCACCGATCAGCTGGTGCGGATGGTGGAAACAGAATCGAAAGCGGGCATCGACCTGACCGTGCTGGGGTTCGGCATGGGAAATCTCAACGACGCGATGTTGGAACAGATCAGCGGCAAAGGCAACGGCAACTACGCCTTCATCGATACCTACAACGAAGCAAAGAAGGTGTTGGTCGAGCAGCTTTCGGGAACGCTGGTGACGATCGCCAAGGATGTCAAGATTCAGATTGAATTCAACCCGGCGGTCGCGGCGGGCTATCGATTGATCGGATACGAAAATCGCATGCTAGCCGACCAGGATTTCAACGATGACAAGAAGGATGCCGGCGAGATTGGTGCGGGACACACCGTGACTGCGCTGTACGAAATCGTGCCGGTCGGCGTGTCCACCGAAACGGTGTTGCCGAAAACCGATCCACTGAAATACCAGAAGCCAGCCCAACCATCGGCAGCGGCCGAATCGGGCGAACTGATGCTGGTCCGACTGCGTTACAAACTGCCCGGCCAAACCGAAAGCCAACTCGCCGAGCACACCGTGATCGACAGCGGATTGTCCTTCGACCAAACCGACCAGGAATTCCAATTCGCAGCCGCCGTCGCCGGGTTTGGCATGCTGCTGCGCGGCAGCAAGTACGGCGGCGATTGGAACTACGACGCCGTCACCGAAGTCGCTCAAGCATCCATCGGCAACGATCCACACGGATTGCGAGAAGAGTTCGTCGAACTGGTCGAAGCCGCCCAATTGCTGGACCAGAGATAGTCAGTCGCGAAGGTCGAGTTTGCCCTGGGTGTAACCCGGCGCTCCGACGGTCAGCAAGCAAGGACAGATGCAACTTCAATCAAGCCGCTTCGCCTTCGCTGATTTCTCCATCTTCACTGACATCCTCGAAGCGAATCGAGACCTGTTTGCTGACTCCCGATTCTTGCATGGTGACGCCGTACAACGTGGTCGCGGCGGTCATCGTTTTCTTACTGTGCGTGACGATGACGAACTTGGAATGATCCAAAAACTCGTTCAGCACGGTAACAAAGCGGCCGATGTTTGCTTCGTCAAACGGAGCATCCACTTCGTCCAAAACACAGAACGGACTGGGGCGATATTGAAAAATGGACATCAGCAGAGCGACGGCGGTCAGCGCCTTTTCACCACCCGATAGCAGCGAATTGCTGAAGCTGGGCTTGCCCGGCGGGGTGGCCACGATTTCGACCCCTGCTTCCAGCGGATCATCGGCCTCTTCCAGAATCAAATCGGCGTGTCCGCCGCCGAACGACTTTCGATACAGCTTTTGGAAATTTTGTCGAATCGCTTCCAGGGTATCCAAAAACAGTCTGCGGCTATCGGCGTTGATCCGCCCGATGATTCGTTGCAGCGAATCCTTGGCCGC
Organism: Rubripirellula sp.; assembly: GCA_965222745.1. Classification (GTDB taxonomy): domain Bacteria; phylum Planctomycetota; class Planctomycetia; order Pirellulales; family Pirellulaceae; genus CBDCUW01. Next base: position 1,126,291 of record CBDCUW010000005.1, on the reverse strand, counting down.
CGTCAAATCCTGATACTGCCCGTGCAACTCGTCGTAACGAGCTTGCAGCCCTTCCAGTTCTTCCAGCGCCTCCATGTTGACACTGCTGGTGCGCTGCAACTGGGCTCTCAGGTCGGTGATTTCGCGCTCCGCCGCCTGGCGATCCTCCGGTGGCTGGTGATCTTCGGGCGGTTGGCTGTTGCGAAGATCGATCTCGTAGTCTTCCAACAACCGCTGGGCAAGCGTATCAAGCCGGAGCTTCGCGTTGTCCCGTCGGGCGGTGACGGCGTGAACCGTTTCGCTGGCAGACGCAACATCTTTCATCGCCTGTTCGCTGGCCTGCATGATCTCGCGGTTTTCGCGACGGACATCGGCAGCGGCTTGGGCCAACTCCTTGATCCGGTCGGCACTGCGATCGGAATCCCATTGAAGTAGGGCCAATTTATCGGTCGCGTCAAGAACACGCGCGGTCAACTCGTCAATCCTCACTTTGCCGTCTCGCGCCTGGCCGCGGACTTCTTCCACCGCTGCTTCGCGTTGATCCTGATCGCGACGTTGTTGTTGCATCGTGGCCGAAAGCGCCTCGTATTTCTGTTCGGCCCGCGCGACGTCGACCGAGATCGCCATCACTCCACTGGTGGCGGTTTGCAAAGCGGTTTGAGTTTCGGAGAGCATTTCGTCGATTTCGGCCGCCTGCAATTCGAGCGATTCGATCTCTTGTTGGCCCTGTTGAATTTGGCGAGTCAGGTTTTCCAGTTCTTCGCCGGCTGCATCTCGTTGCTCGGTCGTCAGTTCGATTTCCGCGGCGATTTCGTCGCAAGCGATCTGTTGCGACTGCAACCGTTCCTCCACGTGGCGACGCTCCGCCTCGGCAGCCGCTCGATCGGTCACCAGATTGCGGTGCCGCTGCTCAATGCGCCCCAGCGCCGCTGCCTCCTGGTCGACCCTGGCATCCAATCGCTCCGTTTCCGCTTCGGCTTCGGAAAGTTGAAATCGGTAGTGCCCGATCTCCTGTTGAGCGGCCGCCAATTCGCTGCGCCGACTGACCAAACCGGTCGACTTACCGGCGGGACCGATCACGGTGGTGCCATCGGAATCGAGCAATTCGCCGGCCGCGGTCACGAATCGCAACCCAGCGCCACTGAGCTTGCGATGTGCCCAAGCGGTCGCCAGCGAATCGACCAACCAGGTGTTGCTCAACAAGTGCCGGGCAAGCGGCTGGTAGGCGGGATCGCACTGGATCATCCGGTCGCCACGCCCAATGACGCCTTTCAGTCCGTCCAATCGAATTCGGTCACCGGGCCGACGAGAAGGGAGTTCGTCGATGCGAATCAAACCGACACGGCTGTTGATTTCCAGACTGCCGTCCAGGATCGCCTGTTGCAATTGATCGCCGGCAACGACCACATACTGACTTCGCTCGCCCAACGCGGCATCGATCAGCGGCGCGACTTTCACATCCACCTCGAAACAATCGGCAACGATTCCATGCAACGTTTCGGCAAGTGGCGAAGAGGAATCGGCAAGCTGTTTCAAGATCGTGCGAACTCCGCCGGAGACACCTTCCTGTCGCCGCGTCAGGTCTTCCAGCACGCTGTGCCGCTCCGTCACTCCCTGCAGCCGAACCTTCAAGGCCGAAATCTCCTCGCGGCGTCTTTGCAGCGTACGGCGGTTTTCGGCCAGCTTCGCGTCGGCCAGTTCGATCTCTTTTGCCGCCTGAACAATCTCGGCGTCCAGCGTCTGCACCCTCTGCCGCGACGCGGTTGCCTCCTCGGTCGCTTCGGACAACAGCTTTTTTGCCGCGCCCGATCGTTTCTCCAAATTGGCAAGCGATCGCGTTGACTCGGCGACCCGTTGTTCGGCGCGTTGGCGACTGGCGTCCAAATCGGCAACGCGTCGCACGGCGGCAAGATGTTTTTGTTGGACAGCGTTACGGCGCTGGCGCACCTCGCCAACCTCAACCTGAATCCGATCACGCTCGGACTCCGCCTGGGCGCTGCGTGCTTTGACTGAATCGAGCTCCTGCCGATAACTGCTCAGCCGTTCGTTGGCACCGCGCAGCTCCGCGGCGGCTGATCCGGCCTGCGTCTGCAACAACCGAACGCGGCGCAGCGACTTGGCAACGCTGTCGCGAAGATCCCCGATCGCCATGTTGTCGGCATCGCGGCGGCCGGCCAATTCCGCGATCTTCTGCAACCACTCGGCGCGTTGTTGTTCGGCTGCCCGTGACTCGTCGGCGATCTGCTGCAATTGCAAATCAGCCGCCTGACGTTCCTCGGACATCTGTTCGCGAAGCGTCTCCAGCTGCTGCAGTTTTTCCGCCGCGACCGACAACTCTGACCCGGCCGCATCAGACTCCACCGACAACTCGGCCCAATCGGTCCAGGCCACTTGGGTACGCAGTTCTTTCAGCCGTTCGCTGGCCTGGCGGTACTTTTCTGCCTTGCTTGCCTGGCTACGGATGCTCCGCAATCGCGAGGCCACTTCGTCGACGATGTCGCCCAGCCGGGTGAGATTCGATTGGACTCGCGCCAGCCGGCGTTCCGCTTCCACCTTTTTCGCTTTGAACCGGCTGATGCCCGCCGCCTCCTCGAAGATCGCTCGTCGATCCTTGGCGTTGGCTTGAAGCATCCGATCGACCTTGCCCTGTTCGATCAGGCTGTAGGCGTCGATCCCGATTCCCGTCCCGCGGATCAGGTTCTTCACATCCTTCAGCCGCACCGCCTGGTTGTTGATCAGGTACTCGCCTTCGCCACTGCGATAGACTCGGCGGGTGACGTGGACTTCGGGTGCGTCGATCGGCAAATCACCGTCGGAATTGTCAAAGATGATCGTCGCTTCGGCGGTCCCAGACGGCCCTCGTGTCTGTGAACCTTTGAAAATGACATCCGACATGTCTTTGCCGCGGAGGCTCTTGGCGCTCTGAGAGCCCAGAACCCATTTGATGGCATCGACGATATTCGATTTTCCCGACCCGTTGGGCCCGACAACAACCGTGATGCCGTCGGGAAACTCAAACCGAGTCCGATCGGCAAAGCTCTTGAATCCGGCCAGTTCGAGTGCTTTGAGCATGCGAAATGTTCTAGAACCGGAAAATCGGAAATCGGAGGCAACAGAGTCCGGCAATGACTTGCTTGCCAAGGCCGGGAAAAACGGGATTTTCTGTGTTTACAGAGTAGATGAAAGACCCCCGGCAGCCTAGCTCTGTTTTGACCAGTTCCGAAGGAATGCGGGGCAGGCAGGCGAAACGGGCGCTATCCAAACGAGAGAATGAGGGAAGAAATCTGGACTCGTTCTTCGGGCCAAAGGTCCAGCATTTTGCCTAGCCCAGGGCGAGGCAACGTGAGTTTTACGAACGTCTGCGCTGCCCTGGGTGAACGACCGCCTCTCATCTCCCCGCTCCCCTGCGAGCGTGGCGGCAAAGCCGCCATGCTCGCAAGGGAGCGGGGACAGGATTGCCGTTTGTACCCAAAGAAGGGATTGCGGTGGCTTTGCGGTTTGGGGTATCTGCGGGATTGTGGATCAGCGATCCCAGCGGTGACGATCGACCGACAGGAAATTGGTATGGCGCGCCCACTGCTTTTCTTCCCTTGCTTGACTTTCGGATTTCGCCGGCACCAAGTGGACCTCGGTGCCAGGTCACTGCTGCGCCGTGCAGCCGTCTGTATCGCACTCGTCTGCCTGCCGCTGGTTTTTCCGGGCCGTGTCTTGGCCGCCGATCTTTCGGTGAGCGAAATCGATCGGCTGATCACCGACGGCGATTTGAACGCCGCAGCCGAAGTGGCTCGGCAAATCGATTCGTCCGAACCAACAAGTTTCGATCCGACATTGGTACTTGCGCGACTTGCCCATGCGTTTCAGCAGGCGGGCAAAGTTCAGGAAGCGGCAGAGTTCTACGGTCGCAGCATCACTGCCTCCGGGCGCCCCGCGGCCCAGTCGTTATCGCCCGACAAGATGGCTCTGGTTCGCTTGGCAGCCGCGTCTGTGCTGATCCAAACAGGGCAGATCAACGATGCATTGGATGCGCTGGTTCCCACATTCGCAGCCGGCGGTGGAGTGGCCGACTCGCATCGCCAGATGGCGACAAAACTGGCGTTGCGGACTGGTTCGGCGGCTCTGACCAGCGCTGATTACAAATTGGCTTTCAGGGCATACACCCTGGCATTGGATCACGCATCACCGCAGGAAAAACCGGTAGCGATGCTGGGTGCCGCCTGGGCGATCGCACTGGCAGGAGAACAACCGGTCGAGGCGGCGAAACAGTTGGCCGCCTTCATTCATGCCTACCCCGACCACACCGACGCGGCGCGAGCGGCGCGAGCCTGTGCGGAGTGCCTGAAACAGGCCGGGCGTGATGACGATGCAAACGCCATGCTTGCCGATTTGCTAAGCCGCTGGCCCACGTCAGAAGCGGCAATTCAAGTTGTCCTGAATCAACCCGCTGCCTCCGACTCGGCCACGATGGCGCCCGCGGTACGACAGTGGTTGTTGACGCCGGCGGCGACCCAGCGAATCGAATCGTTGAACGCGAAAACATTGCAATCCGCCTTGGTCGTCGCCATGGGCAACGAAGCTGCCGATTTCTTTGACACCTACGCTCGCCAGTTGGCTCGGATCGACAAGTCGGGACAGACGACGGCCGATACGCTTCAGCAATTGGCCGACTCCGAGCGACCAGCCGATGCCGAACGAATGGCAACCCTCTTGGTCTCACCACCGGAAGGTTTGGAAAACGAAATCGTGCCCGCTGCAAGAGAGGCAGCCTGCCGATGGGCGGGTCGGACGCAGCGCTGGTCAATGTTGGCGCTCGCTTCGGAAACGGAATCGACCGATTCTTCGCCCCCTTCGCGAACGGTCTCGGTCGAACGTCTGTTCGCCGAAGCCTTGATGCAAACCGGCCGCACCGCCGACGCCCATCGCTGGTGGAATCACTTGGTGGATGTTCGCGGAGCTATCGATTTTGCGACGCTGCTTCGCTGTGCCGAAACGGAGACCTCACTGGGCAAGGATGCGTCGCTGGCGGCCAAGCGAATCGCCGCCGCGCGACAAGCAGCCGGTGACGACGTTTTTCAACTCTCACTGGTCCATTTGCTGGAAGCCGAATTGGCGATTCGGCAGATCCAGTTCGATCAGGCGCGCGGTCACTTGGAAAGCGTCATTCGATCGACCGAGACGGACGCCGGGCTGCGAGGCCGGGCGCAATGGTTGATCGGCGAAACCTATTACCTGCAACAGAAATTTGCCCAGGCCATCGAAGCGTATCGCCGGGTCGAGGGGATGGATCGTGACGGCTTGTTTGTCGCCGCATCGCTGGTTCAAGCGGGAAAATCTTTTGAACAATTGGGGCGGACACGCGAGGCCGCGGTGTGCTACTGGGGATTGTTGAACCGGTTTGCTGAAAGTCCCCATGCGGCGATGGCCCGACGCCGACTGGCCGCCATCGCGCCCGAGCAAGGTCCGCAAAACAACCAATCCAGGCCAATCTTAAGACGATGAACGAGCACCGCGAAAGCAAAACCAATCCTCCATCGCGGTCCCGATCGAACCGCGGTGCAAGACCTGCTCGACGCCAGCTCCGTGGAAGCAACCATCTTCCTGGACTGCTTTCGCGGCTGATTCCGATGTTGGTACTGGCGGGCGGGGCAAGCTGGTGGATGACAACAATCCCACCGGCAATGGGTCAGTTTCAACAGCCGACCTTCAATCCCGCGCCTCAGCCTCAAGTGCGGATCGCGCAACAGCCCTTTGGACAGCAAAACCAAAACTTCGGCGGCACCCCGACCACAACGGTTCCCACCATTCCATCGGCCGCCATGACCGCTCCGACGACCGATACCAATGCCCCAGAGGGCACAGCCGAAGAAGCTTCCGCGGCTTGGGAAATGCCGGCAATTGTTGGCAAAATCGCACAAGGCGGCTGGTTGATGATCCCGCTTGGCGTTTGCTCGCTGATCGTGCTGACCCTCTCCCTGGAACGACTGATTGCGCTGCGCCGTCGGAGAGTGATCCCGCGTCCCTTTGTTCGACGGTTCACCGAATGTGTCGAGGACGGACAGCTCAGTTACGAAGAGGCAACGGAAATCTGCGAAGAGTTCGACTGTCCCGTTGCAGAAGTCTTTCGAGCCGCCGTCCGACGCTGGGGCCGACCGATGTTCGAGATCGAACAGGCGGTGATGGACGCCGGCGATCGTGTTTCGGACGGACTAAAAAGATTCCTGCGCGTCTTTCATGCGATCAGCAACGTTGCTCCGCTGTTGGGCCTGTTGGGCACCGTGATCGGAATGATCGAAGCATTCGACGTGATCAGCTCTCAGGATTCGCTGGGGCGTCCTGAAACTTTGGCATCCGGAATCAGCGTGGCCCTGATGACCACCGCGGGCGGATTGAGTGTCGCGATCCCGGCGTACCTGGCATACATGTACTTCAGCAGCAAGTCGGATAACTATCTGAACGAGATCGACAAACTTTGTCAGCGAGTCGTCGATTGCATTTCGGCGGAAGGCCTGGAAAACAACTCCAGCTCACGAAGTTCACGAAAACGGCGCGCCGCCTGATTGGTATGTAGGCCGACCCCGTCCCATGTCGGCGAGGACCGAAATCTGCCCGCCGGCTAGGGACAAGCCGGCCTACCAAGCATCGCCCGATCATGCCTACTCGCCGAGAACGTTCTGAAGACGCGACGATCAACCTGACGCCGATGATTGACGTGGTGTTTCTGCTGGTGATCTTCTTCATGGTCGGCAGCAAGTTCAGTGAAGCGGAAAGCCGGATCAACGTGAACGTCCCGACTGTTGGCGAAATGCGTTCGATCACCCGAGTTCCTGACCAGCGCGAGGTCGCCATCGAAGTCGACGGCACCGTCAGTTTGGACGGCCAGGTCACGTCGCTACCACAACTGACCGATACGCTGCGGCAACAACAGGCGGTCTACCCGGCCATGAAGGTCATCGTGCTGACCGACGCCAACGGCACCAACCAGCGGACAATGGAAGTGCTGCGCGCCGTTCGCAGCAGCGGTGTGGACAAAATCGATATCTCGACGAGGATGCGCCGTTGAAAGATCCAGCCCAGCTTTGGGCAGACCCTCGGCTAGTCTATTCGGTCGCGGCCGCGGCGGTCGCGTTGCTGCTAATCACTCTTTGGCTATTCGGACGTCGCAAGCGGCAAGGACGGCAGGCAGCGGTTGTTTGCTTGATGGTGTCAATCGTGCTGCACGCCGCTTTGATCTTCCTGGTTCCCCTATTGCCGAAGAAAAACGGCGGAACCGCTTCGCCCGATCCCGATTCCCAACAACCACCCGGCGCGGGCACCATTGAACTTTCCCATTTTGATCCCGACGTTTCCGTAGCCGACGCGTCAGGAACCGAACAGCACGCTTCGATCGCGCCGCTTCCTGTTTCCGATTTGACTGATCTGCTGAAACAACCTCCACCTCCCGTACCGACGGAAGTCACCCCATCGGATGTCGCCGAGGATACGCCGCCGATCGAAAGTACCCAAAAAGTTCCCGATAGCTTGACGCCAACGCCCGAAGAGAGCTCCACCGAAATCGCCTCGCTCGATTCCGAGCTGGGCCAAATGTTGGCCGAGGCGCTGGTGGCGACCGAGCCGGCGCCCATGGCTGCCGATGTGGAGGCAGCCGCGAACGTTCAACCGCAATCACCTTCGGTTCCGCAATCCTCGTCGACGCCCAGCGCCATCGAAGCGACGCCGGTCGCCCAATCGACAGCCCCTGAAGCGATGGTTCCCGGCGCGCTGGAAAGCGATTTCGCCAACCGCGTCGGTGGGGCGAAAGAGTTGGCGTTGTTGCAAACCGGCGGCAACGCCCGCACCGAAGCGGCGGTCGAAGCGGCGCTGCGTTTTTTGGCCGACGCCCAAAGAGCAGACGGAGCCTGGGATCCGATCGCCTCGGGCGGCGGTCGTGAAAATCGTCAGGTTTTAGCAGTGGCCCGGCCCGGTACGGGATCGCGAGCTGAATCGGCGATCACCGGACTGGCGCTGCTGACCATGATCGGCACCGGACATACCCACTTGCAAGGCGATTACGCCGACAACGTCTATCGCGGACTCGCCTATTTGATTCGAACCCAACAACCGGACGGATCGCTCGCCGGTGAAGCGATGCCCTACGCGGCAAACTATGCCCACGGGATGGCGGCGCTGGCGATGTGCGAGACGGCCGCGATCACCAAAGATCCATCGTCGATCCAGTGCGCTCGAAGAGCGATCCGCTACACCCTGGCTCAACAACATCCCACCACCGGCGGCTGGCGATACATCCCCGGCGACCCCGGAGACCTCAGCCAACTTGGCTGGCAAGCGATGGTGTTGGACGCCGGGCACCGCGCCCAAATTCCAATCGACAACCGCGCCGTGGCCGGCATCCAACGGTTTCTTCTCACCGTCCGAAAAGGACAAACGGGCGGGCTGGCAAGCTATCGGCCCGATGAACCACCCAGCCGTACGATGACCGCTGAAGCCCTGGCGACCAGATTGCTGATCGGACAGCAAGTGCCGCAAGCGGAATTGGACGAGGCCCAGCGATACCTTTTGCAACAACCTCCCGGTGTCGGTCAAGACAACTACTATTATTGGTACTATGCAACGCTGGGTCTGCACCAACTACAAAACGATGCCTGGCAACAATGGAATCAGGCACTACAACAACGACTGTTAGCGACACAACGCCCCGACGGCAGCTGGTCGTCCGATACGATGTGGGGACGCTACGGCGGAACGGTCTACACAACTTCGATGGCGGCACTCTGCTTGGAAACTTACTACCGCCACGCCATTCGCAACAACCATGATCGAATCGCGACGCGACCAGTTGGACAACGAATCGAACGATAGCGGTCACCGTCGGGTAACAGATCAAAACCTGACGCAACTTCGATCCGCGCTCGACTTCCTCCGCCAGGCCGCGACGAGTGAAGGATTCGTTCTCTGTGGCGTCACGCCGGCAGTCACGTCGACCGGCTACAACGATCTGCTTCGTTGGATCGAATCAGGCTTCGCCGGCGAAATGGATTACTTCGCCAACCGCAGCGGTGCCTATCAAAATCCCAGCAGCATCCTCGTCGGGGCGCGGTCGATCGTCGTCCTGGCGCATCCCTACGATTGCGGCCGATTTCAGACCGCCAAAATCGGTCGCGGAAAGATCGCCCGCTACGCGTGGTGCGGTGACGACTACCACGACACCATTCACCCCAAACTCAAGCGACTCGGCCGGCTGCTGCAATCCGAGTATCCCCAAGCAAACGTGCGTGGTGTGGTCGACACGGCGCCGCTGATGGAACGCGAGGTCGCGGAGCTAGCCGGACTTGGCTGGCGCGGCAAAAACACACTGTTGCTCAGCAAAACACTGGGAAGTTATTTCTTTCTGGCCTGCTTGTTGACCGACGTCGAACTTCCCCCCGACGATCCTCACGATGGCTTTCACTGCGGCACCTGCACCGCCTGCCTGCAAGCTTGCCCAACCAATGCGTTTCCCCAAGCCGGTGTGCTGGATGCAACCAAATGCATCGCTTACTTGACCATCGAACACCGCGGCCACATCGATCGACCACTGAGGTCGGCGATCGGTGACTGGTTGTTCGGCTGCGACATCTGCCAAGAAGTGTGCCCGTGGAATCGAAAACCACAAAGAAAGTCAGACCACCCACCGCGCCGGCTGGAAACGCTCGATCTGGCCGAGCTCTTTTCGATCGACGACAACGAATTTCGCAAGCGATTTCGCAAGACACCACTTTGGCGAACACGCCGCCGAGGAATCTTGAGAAACGCGGCGATCGTGCTGGGCAATCAACGCGACCCAGCAGCCGTCAACACGTTAATCATCGGCTTGAACGACAACGAACCGATCGTACGAGCCGCCTCGGCCTGGGCGCTGAGCCGAATCAAAACCAACGAGGCAATCGAAGGTCTAAAGAACCGAATTCGCATAGAAAAAGACACCGAAGTGAGCAACGAAATCCAGCTCGCCCTCGCTGGCGAAGTGAAGTAGGGCCGGTTCCACCGGCCGAAAATATTGTGGCCGGTAGAACCGGCCCTACCGTCAGACAAGACTCGCTAACTGACAGGGATCGGATAACCGCCCGCAGAAAGCCCACCCACTTGCAGCGGGCGACCGATACTACTTCTGCACCACCATCATGAAACATGATGTATCAGTCGCTGCTTTGGGCGTGCTTTGCGAAAAAATCGCGGATCAAGCGCATGGTCTTGTTGCGATAGTCGTCATGCTCGATGAGAAGCTCGTGCGTGGTGAACAGGTCACGAACGCGCTGGTAGCGCTGGGGGCTGTGCGTTAGCGCCTGCTTTTTCGCAGTGTTCAGGTCAAAGGTCTCCTGATGGTAGGGTCCACCTGGGATCCTTCTCCGTCCCAATCGTCGGCCCGGAGAAACCTTGGCCTCGATGATCGTGGATGTATACCGAGTAACCTTCTTCATAGAGATCATAGATTGTCTCTTCGTATTTAAACATGCACTCGGTTCGCCCACTGCTAATCACGATCGCCGCCTTTTCGTCAGCCCGCTCGAAGATCCGGTACTTGATTTTCACGGCCGCGTCAGCAGAAGGATGGCGGCTGGTGAATTCGCCGGGCTCACCGAGATCCCAGCATTCCTTGATTGCGTCTTTTTTGGCATCGTTCAGTAGTGCGGGGAAACCTGACGCATCTTCATGCAACGTCGCCTCACCGGACGGGTTCTTCTTGCGGTCACCCTTTTGAGCGGCCGATTCGCCAACGATGAAAACGACGCACAGGAGGAAGGGAATGAGTCGCGCGTTCATGAGTAACCGTGGACTTGAAGGAAGAAAGAGAGATCTGAATCAGTAAACGATGATGATCGTGAAAGAATGTCACGTCGGTATCCTCTGCATCGTAACAGAAGCGGTGTTGCCGCGAGGTCGTTAGGCATGTACGTGTGTGCACAATTCTAGTCGCGACGACGTTTGCATCGTCATGGGTGTCCGGCGATACTGAAACGAACGACGTTCGTCGGAGTATCGGGGCGTTATGCAATATCTACACAACAATAACGTCGTTCTTGAAATCGTTGCTGCCTCGACATCCCTTCGTGTCTACATGTTTCTAACCGCGTTTGCGAGGCATCTATGATTACCCGCGTCAAAAAGGCATCTGGAAAGAACGCATTTACGACACCTTTGTTTAAGGCTGTGACCGGAAGCGACCAGAAGTTCGAGTTGCTTTGGGGCGACCGTGTGCGAGTCATCAACAACACTGGTTCTCGCTGGAAGGTGCATGCACGCGGAATGACTGGTTTCGTTGACAAGAGCCGATTGTTTGGACCGTCCCTTCTGGAGCTTTACTTCATCGACGTAGGGCAAGGAGACGGTGTGTTGATTCGTACTCCGGACGGTCGTCACATCCTGATTGATGGTGGATGGCCGCGACGAAGTCAGCCGACGGGGAAGAATGCTGCCGACTTCGTCGACTGGAAATTTGTGAAAGACTATGAGCGTGACGACATCCAAATCGACACGATGATTTGCTCACACAACGATCAAGACCACTATGGCGGGCTCTGGGATCTGCTCGATCCAAGTCAACATGAGGAACTGGACGCGGGGAAGGTGACGGTTGAAGAGTTCTATCATGCCGGGATGTCTTGGTGGAAAAAAACGGGGCGCGGCAGAACGCTGGGACCGTCCACATCGACGTCCGAAGGAGTCATGTGGACACGATTGTTGGAGGGCCGAGCGAGTTTGGAGGATGGCTTAAGGAGTTCCGGAAGCCAGCCGAAACTTCAGGGCGAGTGGGCTAAGTTTTTGCGAAGAGTCAAGGAAGCAAAAACAAGCGGTAACCTGCCGACACCAGTTGCGAGTTTGGGACACTCAACAGGAACTCTACCTGGATACGACAGCACGAACATGAAGATCCACGTTCTTGCTCCGGTAGAATTTGACGTGGGTGGGAAACCAGCGATTCGAAAATTCCCGGACGGTGACAGCAAAAACACGAACGGAAATAGTGTTCTCCTGCGTCTTGACTACAAGAAGTCGCGCATCTTGCTTACAGGAGACTTGAACCTGCACAGTCAGGCATCACTATTGAAAGACTATGCTGGTAGCACCGATACATTCAAGAGTGACGTCGCAAAGGCGTGCCATCACGGAAGTGGCGATGTTTCGATTTCGTTTTTGAAAGCGATTGAGCCATCTTGCACGATCATTTCCTCCGGCGATAGCGAAGGTCACGATCACCCAAAGCCGGAAATTATCGCCGCCTGCGGTTTGACTGGTAAAGAAGTCGTCAAGAGTGACAAGCTTGTCACACCCCTGGTCTATTCAACGGAGTTAGCTCGTAGTATCGCACTTGGAAGAATCACCTCTGTTGACGAAATGCGCGGCGTCACCGGAAGCAGTGTGGCCGAGACGTACGATCAGAATGAGCTGAAGAAGCTGCGAGCCAAGTTTGAAATCGTTGATGCTGGTGCGCGAGCGCCAAAGAAAGGCGTAGGGCGACTTTCGAATCATCGGATCGCGGCTAGCACAACATACGGGCTAATCAATGTTCGCACTGACGGCTCGACCATCATGTGCGCAGCATTGAACGAAAAAGATTTGGAATGGAATGTTACTTCATTTAAAGCTCGGTTCTAGTGTCGGTGCCGGCAACGATCGGCAGGTCGGGATCTGCGTTCTGTGCAAGGGGCTGAGCGTGTCCCCGTTTCGTCAACCAACAGGAGTCAAAACCTCCGTCATGAACAAACACCTTCTTCTCATCATCCTTGCCCTTGCACTCACTCCCACGCTCCTTCACGCCGCGGATGACGAACCCGGCTTCGTTTCCATTTTCAACGGCAGCGATCTCACCGGCTGGGACGGCAAACCTGGCGCCTGGGAAGTTCGTGACGGCGAGATCTGGTGCACGGGAGCCTCCCAAGAAAAAAACTGGCTCATCTGGCGCGGCGGCCAGCCCGCCGACTTTGTTCTTCGCCTTGAATTTCGTTGGGACAAAGGTAACTCCGGCGTCCAGGTTCGCAGTGACGATCTCGGCAAGTGGCAAGTCTTCGGATACCAGGTTGAAGTCGCCAAGGCCGACGTCATGGGCCTCTGGCACCACTCCCTTCTCGACAAGGAGCACCCGAAGCGACAGGCTCGCTTCCTGATGAGCACGGCGGGTGAAAAGGCGGTCATCGAAAAAGACGGCACGCGAGCCAACACGAAGCTCCAAGACGCCGCCAAGGTACAAGCGAAGTACAAGGAACACGAGTGGAACACGATGGAGATCATTGCCAAGGGTGATCGGCTCGTCCAAAAAATCAACGGCGTCCATTTTGCCACGCTCATCGATCAGGATGCAGAAATGAGCCGCAGCAAAGGACTCATCGCTTTCCAGGACCACGGCAAGGGATGCACCGTAGCGTTCCGAAACATTCGCCTCCAAGAAACCCCCGCAAAGTAATCGCCAGGGACACCGTGGTGGCTCGGTTATGGCTGATGTTCTTCGTATTGGAGCGCCGACATTCGTCCACGAGCTGCTATACTCCCTGGAAACTCCGATCCTCCTTTCGAAATGTACGCAAAACCCACTTGGCTACTGATGAAACCATTTATTCGCGCAGCGTTCTGCACAACTCTACTTTTTGCTCTCGCCAACGCCGGCAATGCGTATGGTGGCTTGATGCGTCTGATGATCGATAGCGAAGCAGGAGACTTCGTAGGCCAGGGGCAAAATCTGACGCTTGAATACGACGACGACCTTGGCTCTCGACTTCAGATATTCGCTTCTTCAGGCTCGGTTCGATGGGTGCTGGATGATGCGGTTGGAGCAAGTTTCAATACGTTTTCGACGATCCATTTTCGAACCGACACGGTGGGCTTGCCACTTCAGGTTGGAACCTATCTGAATGCTCGACGTGCTGCGTTTGCCGGCGCTGGTGAACCTGGCATGGACGTTTCCTTTCAAAACCGCGGATCGAACCAGGTGTTTGGCGAATTCACAATCAACGGGGTCGATTTCTTTGAACTGGGTGGAAATACGGTGCTGGGCAGGATCGATATCAGCTTTGAGCAACACTCTGAATCGCCAGCAAATCCCGCACTGCGCGGCAATGTTTTCTACCAACACTCGGCTTTTGTGTCCGTTCCCGAACCTGGATCGCTTGCAGCATTTGCGTCGATCGGAGTTTTCACCGTGATTGTTCGAAAACGCAGACGAACCCAGGCCAACATTTGAGCTGAATGAGAGCAAGCAAATCACTGGATCGGGTCGCATTCATGAAGTCAACCCGCGCTAACAGCCAGGTTTCATTTCGGGGGGCAAGGCTTGCGAGCTTGGAACGCAGCGACGCACCAAGCTGTTCACGCGGCGCATTGATCTTTTAGCAGGTTTCCGAGTCCTCGGTGGGCCGCTTTTCGGCCGGCGTCGATCAGTCGTTCCGGTTCGCTGAAGTCAAACCAGGCGACGTTGCCGACGTCGGGACGAATGATCAAGTCGGCGGTGTCCAATACGTGCCGCCGCAATAGGATCTCACCCAGGTCTTGCATCCGGGTCATCACATCGAGCGCCGTGCCGCATTGATGAATCGATGTATGCTCTTGGCCAACATCGACTCCGATCGTCAGGTCGGTGGCATACGATTTGGCGATGCCGACTGGCAACGAATCGACCACGCCGATGTCGCAGAGCAGCATCTCTCCCCAGGGAACGGGTGGAAAAAATCCGGGAATCGCGATCGACGCTCGCACCGCGGTTCGCAGTGATCCCGTTTCCAAAACGACCGGATGCCCGCTCAGCAGATCAATGGCGACGATCGACAGGGGAGTTTGTAGCTCCTGGATCTCGACATCAGGTAGCAGGTACTCGACCGCTTCGATCAGCGGTTCCTCGGTCATCAGCGAAGGATTGGTCACCGCTCGAGACAACTTGCGATGGGTGGCAAGATACTTCTTGATGCGGCCGTACCAGGCAAAGTAACTGCCGGAACTCTCCTCGTCCTGCGTCGGCATCTCCGCGCCGAACAGCAGTTCCTGTTTGAGTTGAAAGACCGGCGAGCGCAGAAGTTCGATCGCTTTGGCCTGCACGCGGTGGATATCCGAATCGACAGCGCAAAGCGCGCCGACCAGGCTACCCATGCTGACACCCACGATTTGCTCGGTTTGAACTCCTGTCTCGCCGATGGCTTGCATGACCCCCAGGTGCGCAAGTCCACGAGCACCCCCGCCGCCCAACGCAATGGTCGCCCGCCGCTGTCCCTTCGTCGGTTCAGCCACCGCGGCTTTCGAAAAACTGAACAGGTCCATTAGTCTCATCAATCCAAACCCTTCTCAGCAAACTGCCGCACCCTTCGATCGGCACGATTGAAACGTTACTACTTGTACGGCATCAAAATCTTTTCGGACGTTACCTCTTGCAGTTCCCCCCAATTCATCTCGGCAATCATCTCGCCAAGGCGAGTGACCTGACGAAAATCGGCATCGCTCATCTTCCCGCCAGTGATGCGGGTGCGAAGTTCACGGCATACCGCGTCGGCTGCTTCTTGCGTGATCGGATCGTCGGATTCGGCCGCGTACAGGCTGGTCACCAACATCACGATCGCGTTTTGCAGCGTCGAGGAGATCTCCGACATGCGGCACTGGCGATCGGCCAGCTTCAATTGATGCTTTCGCATCGTTCCGCTGACTTGGATCGCCGACTGCGAAAGCTGTTTCTGTGCAAAGCGAGCGTGACCGCGCAGCTGCGACGACATCGGCGGCAACGGCGACCAACTGGAACCGCCCAAACGGCGGCCGGCAAACCATTTCGCATACTGAACCATCGGCGATCGCAGAGCCCAAAGGTGCGCCGGATTGGCCAGGTTCGGCTTGCGGACACCCAATTCGGCCAGCGTCCGTCCGATCGGCTCAAAGAACTGTTTGCCATGTTGTTTGACCAACGATTTGAAGAATGCCATGCCCAGCATTTCCCCTTCCCCTTCGTAGATGCAGGGGGCAAGGAACTCGTGCACGTTGTCTCCGAACAGGTGACCTTCCAAAAACGACCGGCCACCGTGTGTCTTCATGAACAACTCGATTGCGGCGTCTTTCTGCGACTCGCTGCCGAAAATCTTGGCGACGATGCATTCCATTTCGCCACGGTATCCCTGATCGATCAAACCGGCGCACCACTGCGTCAGCGCATCGCAGGCGACAATCAGTCCGGCGATGCGTCCGATGCGTCGGCGAACCAGTTCACGTTTTTCAATCGCCTGGCCATAGGTCTCGCGATACCGGGCCCACGGCAACATTTCGGCCAACATCCATCGCATCGTGCCGGCCGCGTTGGCACAAAGCGATACGCGTCCCAGGTTCAATCCGTGGTAGGCGATGGTCAAGCCGTCACCCAGAGCCGGTGTCAGCAAATTCTCCGCCGGCACTCGAAAATTGCGGAACACCAATCCGTTGTTGTGTGCGCGTCGCAGCGCATAGATACCGTATCGGTTCAGCTGAAAACTTTCGTCCTCCGTCTCCGGCAAATCGACGACCAGGACGCTGGGCACGTCATCGATCTTGCAAACCAATCCGATCGTCCTTCCTGGAATCGCGTTGGTGATGAACAGCTTTTCGCCATTGACCACATAGTGATCACCGTCACGCACGGCGGTCGTTTTCAGCGCGGTCAAGTCACTGCCTGCACCCGGTTCGGTGAGTGCAAAGGCCGACAGGCGAGTTCCGTCGGCCAACTTGGGAAGGAAACGAGTCTTTTGTTCGGCCGATCCAAACGACCGTACTGGATCGACCGCACCGATGCAGCCGTGCACCGAAGCCAATCCGGCGATGGTGGGATCGATGGTCGCCATCTGCGTGATCATCCGAGCGAACTGGCGCATCGACGCACCGGTACCGCCGTACTGGGGATCGACCAGCAATCCCCAGTAACCGGCATCACCAAGGTCCGCCAACACCTCGTCGGAGATCTTTCCGGCCGAGTTGACCAGGGTGCGACGATCACGATAGGCGCGCACCAGCTGCAACGACCGATCCACCACGCCACTGACTGCCTGGGAATCTGCGTCGGGCGCGCAATAGAACAGCTCCGAAGGAACCTTGCGGTCCCAGACTGCGCGATGCGCCGGACTGGCGGTGGTCTTGTATTGCGGCGCGAAGAGGTTTTCCACTTGGTCATCGGCCGTATCGACTGCGCCGGTGCGGGCCGCTTCGTCCGCCGTCGCTCCGCCCAGCCGCAAGGCGACCTCGGCAAACGATTCTCCCTTGGCATGCTTGCCCGAGCGAGGTGTCTGTGGAGGCTCGGTCGTGCGAGCATCTTCGTCGTCGTGACGGGGACCAGTTCTAAAATCAAGACTCATGACAATCTCCTTTCATGGCAGGGTTGCAAAACACTCTCCTACGACGCCGCGGTGTGCGAAGGTTGCACGGGTTCGGTTTCCAAGAAAAACGATTCGCCGCGATCGGCCATCTGCACCAGCGCCGCTGGTGGCGCAAACCGCTGGCCCAAGTTCGTGCGAAGTCGATCCAGGTTGTCCAATACCCGGCGCAGTCCGATCGAATCGACCAGGTGCAACGGGCCACCGTGATGCGGCGCGAACCCGGTGCCCAAAACCATCCCCAGATCGATCGCCCACGGCTCGCGGACCACCTTTTCCTCGTGACAACGAATCGCTTCGGCCAACATCGGGTAAACCAGCCGGCGCTGAATCGTGGTCAGCGAATCGTCTGCGTAGTCGTCGCCATCATCGGGCGGAACAAAACCGGGGGTGACGTTGGGCAGGTCGGCCGCTTCACCACGTTTTCCCTTGTTGTAGTGATAAAAACCGAGGCCCGATTTTCTGCCCAAGTGACCGTGGCTGACCATCACATCCAGTTGGTCAATCACGGGTGTGACACCGGGCAAGACGTCATCCAACGACGTCGCAACATGAAGCGCGACATCCAATCCCACCTGGTCCAACAGCTCCAGCGGCCCCATCGGCATTCCGAAGCGGCGCACCTGCTTGTCGATCATCGACACGTCGTACGCTTCGGCAACCATCAACACCGCTTCGCCCAAGTAGGGAAACAACACTCGATTGACGAGGAAGCCGGGTGAATCGGTGGTGACGATCGGTGTCTTGCCCAACGCACGCACGAAACCGACCAGCCGGGCGATGGTTTCGTCATCGGTCTCCTTGGCTCGAACCACTTCGACCAATTCCATTCGATGAACCGGATTGAAAAAATGCAGCCCGGCAACATGCGACGGCCGCTTGGTCGCTTCGGCCATTCGAGTCACGGACAAAGACGAAGTGTTGCTGGCCAAAATAGCGCTCGGCTTGACGACTCGATCCAACGTACTGAACACGTCCGCTTTGACGTCGTCGCGTTCGACCACCGCTTCGACCACCAAGTCGCAATCGGCAAGTGCATCGTCGTCGCAGGTGACCGAGACCTTGTTGACGAGCGTCGATCGTTTTTGCGGACTCCATCCCTTCCGCCGGGCAAGCGAATCGAACAACTTCTCGATCCTTTCCCGGCCCGCCTCTGCCGCTTCCGCATTGACCTCTTTCATCACCACGTCAAAACCGCGATAGGCGGAAAGCTGGCCGATCCCGGCGCCCATCGCCCCGGCGCCGACGACGCCGATTCGTCGAGCCGGTTCGTCGTGTGCGGCGCGACCGACTCCCGGCGACCATGTCTTCAGATTCCGCGCCCGCTCGCGAGCGAAGAAGAGGCCGAGCAGGTTTCGACAAGTGGGCGTGGCCAGCAATTTCACGAACTCGCTGCGTTCGCACGAATATCCAGCCGGCCCCGGATCGTATCCCATTCGAATCGCCTTCAACGCCGAATCGAGTGCCGGGTAGTGACGTACCTTCGATCGAATCGAACGACCGGCCATTCGGAACACGATCCAGCGGCCCAGACGTGTGCCGTCCATCCGACGGCGCCACAGGGGACGCTTTGGTTTGGCCGCGGCATGCTTGCCACCGAGCACATCGTCGATCATCCGTTGCAGACCTTCGTCCCAGCGGTCCGGATCGATAGCGCGATCGATCAGCCCCACCTTGACCGCTTCGGATGCGTCGAGGTGTTTTCCGGTCAAAATCATTGGTAGCGCCGCCGACAAACCAACGAGTTTCGGTAGACGCTGGGTGCCGCCCCATCCGGGGATCAAGCCGAGCTTGATTTCGGGCAATCCGATCTTGGTCGAACTGTTGTCGCGGGCCACTCGATAGTCGCACGCCAGTGACAGTTCCAGTCCGCCGCCCAAGCAGGGACCGTGAATCACCACCAACGTCGGAATCGGCAGCCACTCGATCCGCTGCAGCAGCAGTTGGCCCGCCTCGATCAGTTGGCCGGCTTCCCTTCCCGACTGAATGGTAGAAATGGCTCTCACGTCCGCTCCGGCCAGGAAACCACTCTCTTTGCCGCTGCGGAAGACAACCAACTTGATCTGGTCGCTCTCCTCCAGCTCATGAACGATCTGTTCCAACTCAGTCATCACCGAATGATCCAGCACGTTCATCGGCCGACCCGGCACATCCAATGTCACCGTCAACACGCCGCGATCGTCGGTGGTCAATTCAAAATTGGTATACGGTTTGGTATTCATCTTCATCTCCTCAGCCATTGATTCATTCGACATCGGTTTCCACGACCACGGCCAATCCCTGTCCGCCACCGACACAAAGTGTTGCCAGCCCTCGGTGTTTTCCGGCAGCCTTCAGTGCACGCAGCAACGTTAAAACCAAACGTGTGCCCGTGGTCCCGACAGGATGCCCCAGCGCGATTGCTCCACCGTGAACATTCATCCGATCAACGGGCAGCTCACCGACAGCGGTATCGCGGCCCAGTTCCTTCTTTGCAAATGCTGCGGACGACATCGCCCGCTGGCAGGCGATCACCTGCGCGGCGAACGCCTCGTTGATCTCGATCAGGTCAAAATCGTCCATCGAAAGACCGGTTTGCTTCATAAGTTTTGCGGTCGCAAAAACGGGTCCAAGCCCCATTCGATGCGGGTCGCAGCCGGCGATCGCGTATCCGGTGATGTAACCGAGCGGCGGTGAAGCAAAACGGGCGGTGTCTTCAGCGCGGGCAAGCACCAGCGCCGCGGCACCATCGGTAAGCGGGCAGCTGTTGCCGGCCGTGACGCTCCCTTCGCGGTCAAAAAAGGGACGCAGCCGGGCAAGTTGTTCCATCGATTGACCGTGACGTGGGCCATTGTCCTTGTCGAAAGTCTCGCCGCCTCGCTGTTGGACCGGTGTGATCTCGCCCGACAAAAAACATTTCTGTTGCGCCGCTTCCGCCTTCTGGTGGCTGTGAAGGGCAAATTGATCTTGCTCGCCGCGAGTGATCGAGAACTCTTCGGCCAATACCTCCGCGGTTTCTCCCATGTTCAAACCAGAAACGGGATCGGTCAGGCCGAGCTCGATTCCCGCAATCGGCTTGAAGTGTCGCGGCCGCATCGAGGCGATCGTGCGAAGACGCTGGGCCAACGTCTTGGATTTCGCCAGCTTCATCCAGATGGCGGACGCTTCGCGGCTGAACAGCAACGGGATGTTCGACATCGATTCGGTGCCGCCGGCAACCACGATGTCTGCACGTCCGCTGTCGATCGCCTGCCAACCGGCCAAGATCGATTCCATTCCCGACGCACAGTTTCGGTTGACGGTGTGGGCGATCCTGTCGATCGGCAAATCGGCCTTCAATGCAATGACGCGAGCGATGTTGGCGGCGTCGGGCGGGCCGGAAACGTTTCCGATCACCACCTCGTCAATGTCGTTGCCGGACAATCCGCATCGCCGCAGCGCGTCGAGCACTGCCAGCCGTCCCAATTCCACGGCCGATACGTCTCGCAGCGCCGTGAAAGCCTTCGCGAACGGAGTCCTGGCTCCGGCGACGACCGCTATTTTCTTTTTCGTTTCCATCACTTCACCTCCTGGTTGACCGCTAGCGGAGAATCGGAATCGGCCTCGCGCAAATGCCGGCGTATCACTTTGCCCAAGAAATTTCGGGGCAAATCGCCATGACAACGTTCAAAGACGCGGGGCCGTTTCTGTTTGGACAAATGGTTTTGGCAATGCTCGTGCAGCTGCCGCTCGTTCCAGGTGGCACCCGGCTTCAGCACGATGAACGCTTTGACGACTTCGCCGCGATGCGGATCGGGCTGGCCGACCACAGCAGCATCCAACACGTCGTCGCACTGCCGCAGCACCTCTTCCACCTCGCGTGGATAGACGTTGAATCCCGACGTGATGATCAAATCCTTTTTTCGACCCACGATGCGATAGACGTCGTCTTCCTTGACAGCCAGATCACCGGTATGTAGCCATCCGCCGCGAATCGCTTGGGCTGTCGCCGCGCGATCGTTCCAATAGCCAAGCATCAACTGCGGACCGCGAACAATCAGTTCGCCGACCTGGCCTTCTTCCACATCCACGGGTTCGCCCCTTTCGGACCGGTCGAACGAATGTGCAAGACCTTCTGAGGACCGGTCGAACGAATGTGCAAGACCTTCTGTGGACTGGTCTTGCACTTGAACAATGCGACACTCCGTTTCAGGCAGGGGCATGCCGATCGATCCGTAACGCGGCTGTTGGAACAAGTGTCCGACATGGGTGACCGGCGACGCTTCCGAAAGCCCGTAACCTTCCACCACCAAGGCACCGCTGTTCCGAGCGAACTCGCTGCCGATCGATTCCTCCAGCGGCGCGCCGCCCGAAATCACCCATCGCAGACTGCTCAGGTCCGCCGGATGAGCCCGCAACCGCTCGTTCATCGCGTCCAACATCGCCGGCACTGCGTGAAACACCGTGGGACGATGCTGGCTGATCAGACGAATGGTTTGCCGAGTGTTGAAACGATGGTGCAAGACCAGCGTTGCTCCCATCGCTGCTCCCGCCATCACCGTCGCCGACATTCCGTAGCTGTGAAAGAACGGCAAAACCGCCAGCATTTTTTCTTCAGCAAACGATCTCTCGGTCCACTCGTATTGCTGCCAGGCGTTGGCGACCATGCCTTGATGACTGAGCGTCACCGCTTTGGGTGCCGCCGTCGTGCCTCCGGTAGGAATGATGTAAGCGGGATCCTCCACCGGATCGATCGAAATCGGTTGCCAGTTGCGATCGGTGGTCTCCATTTCATTCCACAACCAACGACAATGAGGTGTCTCAGGAAGTGTCCAATGGCCGGTTCGACTGTGACGCGCCCACAGGTATCCCAGTTGCTGCAGCGCCGGCAGATGCTGGCGAATCGAAACCAACAACGTCCCCACCGCCGAAGAATCGGATGCTTCGGCACCCGAAACCAGGTGGGCAAGCATGTCCAAACAGACGACCAATCGGCAGCCGGTTGCCCGAACGAGCGATTGAACTTCTTCGGCAACCATCAGTGGACTGATCGCGATCGCGACTCCACCGGCGCGCCAAATCGCGTTGGCGGCAATGACGTATTCCGGTACGTTGGGCAATAAGATCCCGACGCGATCACCGGGATGCACACCAATCCGCTGCAACATCGCCGCGCAACGAATCGAATCTTCGTTGAGCTGTGCGTAGTTCCAACTTTGGTCGCCGTATCGAATCGCTTCGCGGTCGGGAATGGCCTGCGCGGCATGTTGTAACAGCCCAAACGCAGGCAGCCCTTCGTAGCTTTTGATCCCCAAGGGCACCGATGCCGAAGGTTTCATAGCGCTGCTGGGGCGCGCAGCGGCTGTGTGCCGATGACGGCGCTGCAGTAAATGACCCATTTGCTGACCCGCTCGCTTCGAAGGAGACCGTGTCCCTAGTCGTTGCGGCGCCCATTCCACTTGAATGGACCAGCCGTTCCCGGTTCAGCGGGACAAGTCAGGCCGGTGGCGCGAGGTCAGATCGCTGTGACTTTCCACCCCAATCGAAGTGGCAAAGACATTGACAATGAATCGGACCTTCAAGTCACCGGGGACGTTGCCCGCCGGTGGGCTGTCGGCTCGAATCAGCCAATATGATCCCGTGCGAAAAGGAATACCGACCAGGAGAAAAGGTGTGGTCGGGCAGCCGAGAAGAAGCGGAAAACCGAGCCGAAATCGCCTCTTCCCCGCGTGCAACTAATTCTACGTCGTGACCCCCTAAAGGGTCAACTAAATTCCCTTAAAAAGACGCAAAGTAAAAATAGCCAACTTTAAAAAGTTTCGGTTGACATTTTCGGCGAGGCAACTTTGTGACGATTCTCACAAGACGATCGACTACTGTTCCGGTTTGTCGATTCGTTGAACCACCGATTCGATTTCGCCGCGAAACAACTTGGTTCGCAACACGTCACCAACATCCACCGCCCGAGCATCGGTGATGGCCTGATCGTTTGGATCCATCGTGACGCTGTACCCTCGCGTCAACACATCCAGGGGAGATAGCGCCGAGAGCGCTGCCGCGGCGGTTGCGAGATTGGCTCGACCCATTTCCAGTTTGGCAAACATGGCGCGCCTGGCGCGCAAGTCAAGTTCATCCAACCGGCGCCAACGAAGATGAACCATCTCGTGCGGCCGGCGCATCACTGTTCGTTCGGCCAACGCTTCCAACCGCGCGCGCCGATCTTGCATTGCCATCTGGATCGACCGATCCAGCCGGCGACGCATTTCACGATTCATCTTCTCGACCAGATTTCCATCGGGAAGAATTTGTGTTGCACCGTCAGTCGGTGTCAGCGCCCGCACATCGGCGGCAAGGTCACAAAGAGTGATATCGATTTCATGTCCAATCGCCGAAACGATCGGAATCTTGGAAGCTGCTACCGCGCGAACCACGCGTTCTTCGTTGAAGCACCAAAGATCTTCCAAGCTGCCGCCGCCGCGGGTCAACAGAATCACATCGGGCTTTGGATGCAGCCGATGTGCGTCGCGAATCGCCAATTCGACCGAACGCGACGCGCCCTCACCTTGCACCAATGCCGGAACGACAACAATCTGTCCTCCCTGCCAACGATTGTCGGCCGCTTTCAAAAAATCGCGAACCGCAGCTCCGCTCGGGCTGGTCACCACTGCGATTCGGCGTGGAAATCTTGGCAAGGGCCTCTTCCGCTCGACAGCAAACAGCCCTTCCGCGTTGAGTTTCGCTTGCAGCTTCTGGAAAGCGATCTGCAACGCACCGAGCCCTTGTGGCTGAAGCTTGCGGATGACCAGTTGGTAGGTGCCACGTGCAGCGTAGACTTCCAATTCACCGAAGCAGAGCACCGCTTGGCCGTCGTGCAGGTCGACATTCAGACGCGCCGCGGTACTGCGCCAGATGACACCACGAATCTGCGAATCGTCATCTTTCAGTGTCAAATAGACATGACCGCTGCGAGGACGGGTCAGATCAGAGATCTCGCCGACGACCCACAGCGGTGGAAACGTTTCTTCCACCACCGCTTTGATGTGTCCGGTCAACTCGCTGACCGACATCGCTTCGGGAGGCTGTTCGCCGCGCTGACCGCTGCTCACTGGATTTGCCGCTGCCTGCTATCGAAAGTCGGGTATCAAACGTCCCACGTGCCGTCAAAAACTTCCGTCGCGCCACCTGTCATCATGACGTGATTGGACGCGCCGTCCCAATGCAGCGTCAAATCGCCGCCAAGCAGATGATTGAGGATTTTTCGATCGGTCCGCCCGGTCAGCACACCGGCCACACACACTGCCGAAGCCCCCGTGCCGCACGCCCAAGTCTCTCCCGATCCGCGCTCCCAGGTCCGCTGTCTCACCTCCGTCGGTGAAATCACTTCGACAAATTCAACATTGGTCCGACGAGGAAACATGGGGTCGTTCTCGATTTTTGGGCCCAACCCCAGCACCAGTTCATCACTGGCCGATTCGACAAAGAGGATGCAGTGCGGATTGCCCATCGAAACACAAGTGACTTCGACCTGCTGGCCGTCGAACGTGGCGACATGCCCAATCACGCTGCTCGAATCGGCCAACATGGTGGGTACTTTTTCCGCCTCCAGTTCGGGCGGTCCCATGTCGACCGTGACTTGCGATACCCGCCCGTCGGGACCGACGTCGAGCTGCAGATCCAACACACCAGCCCCAGTTTCGATTCGCAGCGATCGCTTTGGCGCAATGCCGTGGTCATGCACGTACTTGGCAAGACAGCGGATTCCGTTGCCGCACATCTCCGCCTCGCTGCCATCGGCGTTGAACATCTGCATCCGCGCGTCGGCAACATCGCTGGGCCGAATCAAAATCAACCCGTCACCGCCAACACCAAAACGGCGGTGGGAGATTCGACGAGCCAGATCGGGCAAATCATCAGGCAGATTTTCGGCAAAGCAATCGACATAAACATAGTCGTTGCCCGCGCCATGCATTTTCGTGAATTTCATGACGCTCATGCTAACGTTGACAGTGAAGCCTGGGAACCGATCGGACGCGCCCGTTGCAGACACCATCGGGAAGCTGGTGGTTCACTTCGTAGCCGGAGCTACTTTTTCAACACTCTGCGGAGCGACTTTGTCAGCTCGTTGGGCAGTCGCTCGGTCTGAAAACACTCCCAGAGAACCTCTGAAGCTTCCGAAGATCGGACTGCTGCAACCTCGTAGAACAACAGGCAAACCGAACGGAGTTGCCGAGAATCGAACTCCGCCGCAACGTCCAGCTCCAGTCCGACCAGCTCGATCGAACTGCTGCCCGGCAGCGCCACTCCAATGAGCCGAGCGTCCTGGCCATCCCAAGCTACCGCGATTCGGCCGCCGCCCAGTCGCTTTCATTTTTCGGGCGGTGTGATTGGACAGATCGGCTGGCGGGTTGCGTTTCCGAAGCCAACACCAGGTCAAACGCCGACTCGGTCTCGTCGCTGGGCAACTCAAGTCCCTGTTGAGTAAAAGCGTCGTAACAGGCTTCCGCTGCGCTGGCAAAGACTTTGATGAATTCCGTCTCTTCGACAAACTGATTTCGCCGCAGGGGATCATCCGGCGGATAGGAGGCGATCACACCTCCACTTGCTTCCAGTCCAAACCACTGTGTTTCGCCTGGGTCGACTCGTTTTCGTTGGCCGTCGAACGGTTTGTAACCATCCTCGTACGCCAAACTGCTGAGCGGATGGATCGAATAATCGCTGCCCAGAAAAACGGCTTCGCAAAAAATTTTCTCTTGGGAATGGTTGATGATTTCCACCGCAAAAGCCTGTTCCGCCTGAACGATGGGAATCCCCTCGGGCGTTTCCGGAAGATCGCTGCGTCGGCGAACTGTCCGTGACGGTTGATCGCCCGATGCGGTGACTTTCTCCAATGTCTCTTCGTCCACTGTATGCAGCCTGATGGCGATCTTGCCTCGCAGCGCCGAATCGGGCGCACGGTTGCGTCGCTGCAAGACACAAAAGAACCTGTACACGGCGGGCTGCGATTGATGCATCGAACGGAACGTTTCGGTTTGTTTTCCATCGTAGCGCGGCGGTCTCCGCTGCAAATCACGACCGGGACGGTCGAGCTACAAACGGTCGGGCTACGAAATTGAATCTGATCGAACCACCATGGTGCGGTTTCACCCCCCCTTTGCCATCCGCCGCCCCCACTCCGCGGGAGCCGTTCTACTCGGCAATATAGTGGGATACGATCGCCCGCAGGGCCAGCGGATTTCGATGGGGAGGGCAGGACAGTTGACCCCACATTGCCTCCGCACCGTACAGCAACTACGAACAGCCCGCTGCTGCTATGATGATCAGTCATGAACAACCGGATGTTCACGGGGGCGGCCGCAAACCGGCTGACGAACATACCAATCCGATGTTTCCCCTTGGCTTCAGTCGCTGGACTGGCAACAGGATGAGCTTTGTTTGAATGACTAGCCCCGCCACTGTCGATCAACCGGGACGCGACTTCGACCAGCTCTGCGACCGGTTCAGAAGTCGCTGGGACGAAGACGAGGCTCCTTGCCTGCATGCCTTCATGGACGGGGTCTCCGAACAGGAGGTGCCTGCCGAACGGCGTGCCGAGCTGTTTCGTGAGTTGCTGGAAACGGATCTGCAGGTCCGCAAAGAGCGCGGCATGCCACTTACCGTGGGCGACTATTTCCTCGAATTCCCCAAGTTTGCCTCGGTTATCAAGGATGTTTTCGACGCCCAAACCGCCCTGGCCGTCAAAACGAACAAGATTCATACCGAAAATACGGTCGACCGAACTGCCGACCATCGATTCTCCGCCGATCCCGAAACCGTTCGCGCCGAGGACCCTCCGGAACTGGGCAAGACCGTGGGCCGCTATCACTTGGACGAGGTGCTCGGTTCGGGCGGTTTCGGCAGCGTCTATCTCGCCCGCGATCCGGAATTGAAGCGGCAGGTTGCCGTAAAAATTCCGCACGCCGATCGGGCCATGACCCTGGAAGCGATCGAGGGCTATCTATCCGAAGCCCGAATGCTGGCCAACCTGGACCATCTGCGGGTGCTGCCGATTTATGACTTCGGACGATTCGAAGACCGATGCTTCGTCGTCATGAAGTACATCCAAGGCGAAACGTTGGGGCAGCGGATCCACCGCGAATCGATGCCGCTGCGAGAGGCGATTCGGCTGATCCAGTCGGTCGCCGAAACCCTGCAGGCGGTTCATGACCAGGGTGTGGTGCATCGCGATATCAAACCAGGCAATCTGCTGCTGGACCGCAACAACCACTGCTTTGTCAGCGATTTTGGATTGGCGCTTGCCCAAGACGCCCATGAACGTCGCCGCGGTTGGCTGGGCACGCCGGGGTACATGAGCCCCGAACAGGCGCGCGGCGAAGCGCACCTGGTCGACGGTCGCAGCGACATCTTCAGCCTGGGCGTGGTGATGTACGAACTGTTGACCGGAAAGCGACCGTTTCCCGGCAAGTCGCCCAATCAAGTGATCGACGATGTGATCAACAAAGATCCCTTGTTGATGCGAAACCACAACCCGGCCATCCCGCGAGAGCTGGATCGGATCTGTCGCAAAGCGATGAGCAAGAGGGCTGCCGATCGTTACGAATCGGCCGCGGCGCTGGCAACGGACCTGGAAGGTTTTTTAAGCGAATCGTTGATCGAGGAGGCCCTGACGGCCAGCGTTTCGGGCGTTTCTCGCGACTCGCGGAGTTCCCGGCTGGCCAACATCATTCCTCGCGGCCTGCGATCATTCGATCTGGAAGATGCCTACTTTTTTCATCACCTGTTGCCCGGACCACGCGATCGTCGCGGTGTTCCCGACAGCCTTCGGTTTTGGCAACGACGTATTCTTTCGGACGACCCGTTGGAATCGTTCCGAGCCGGTGTGATCTACGGTCCGTCCGGCTGCGGAAAATCATCGTTTGTCAAAGCAGGATTAGTCCCGCTGCTTGACGACGCCGTGATCGTCATTTTTATCGAAGCCGCCGGCGAAGGTACCGAGCAACGGATTTTGAATTCGTTGCGAGTGCGCTGCCCCGGTCTTCCGCCCGGGCTGGATCTCACCGAAAGCCTCTCCTGGTTGCGACGATTCGCCAAAAGCGATCTGAACAAGAAAGTGCTGTTGGTGATCGATCAGTTCGAACAGTGGTTGCACGCTCGAAACGAAGACGACGATGAACTGTTGCCGATTGCGCTACGGCAATGTGACGGATTGAACGTGCAATGCCTGTTCCTGGTGCGCGACGATTTTTGGCTTGCCGTCAGCCAACTGATGGAGGAATTGGAGGTCGATCTGGTCAGCACGCGCAATTTGGCGTTAGTGGATCGATTTGATCAGACACACGCCCGCAATGTGCTGGCCGAATTCGGCCGCGCCTACGGCCAGCTTCCCGAACACAGCAAGGAATGGTCGAGGCAACAAGAGGTCTTTCTGCAGCAGGCGATCGAGGGGTTGACGGAACATGGTGCCGTCATTCCGGTGCGGCTGGCGACATTTGCGGAAATGATGAAAAGCCGGCCCTGGGACGCCAAATCGCTCAGCATGTTGGGCGGGATCGAAGGCGTGGGCGCCCGGTTTTTGGACGAATCGTTCTCCTCGCCCAACGCGCCGGCGCAAAACCGGTCTCATCAACGGGCAGTCCAAGCCATCCTGGCCGCGCTCCTTCCCGAAGCGGGGTCGAATATCCGAGGCGCGATGCGTTTGGAAGATGAACTGCGTGAGGTTTCAGGCTATGAAAACCAGCCGCAACAGTTCAATCAATTGATGAAGATCCTCGATAGCGATCTGCGGTTGATCACACCGGCCGATCCGACGGGGGTCAAACGTCCCTCCAGCGGCGACTCGTCCTCCTCTTCCGAACGATTCTATCAGCTGACTCATGACTTCCTGGTGCCGGCGGTGCGGCAATGGCTGGAGATGCACCAGCAGCTGACCATGCGAGGCCGGGCGGCGCTGCTATTGGTTGACCGCGCCGAACTCTGGAAAGCCCGACCCGACAAACGGCACCTGCCAACCTGGGTGGAATGGATTTACTTTCATCTGCTAACCAAGCGGTCCCACCGCGATAGTTCGCAACAAAAGATGCTCGAAGCGGCAACGCGCAAGCATCTCGTCGGGACCGTGGTCACCGTCTGCCTGCTGGCGCTGGGTGCCTGGGGCGCCTACTGGTGGAGCGGCCTGAACCGCGCTGTTGCGCTGGCCGACCAATTGCAAGTCGCCAGCACTCCGGAAGTACCGCAGATCGTTCAACAGATCCGGCAGACCAAACAATGGAGCCTTCCGGAATTGCGTTCCAGATTCGACCGCATGAAGGAAGACTCCAAAGCCAAAACTCATACGGCGATTGGTTTGCTTGCCGTCGATCCTCAAGACAAGGAACTGTTTGACTTTGTCAGCCGACAACAACTGTTGGTCGATTTCGATTTGCAGCTGGTGATCTCGCAGCAACTCACCTCGCACAACGTCGATCGGCTACTGGAAAATTTATGGAAGACACTGCTGAACGAAAAAGCCGATTCGAATCTCCGCTTTCGATCGGCGCTAGCGCTCGCCACGTTGGATCCCCCATCGGGCGATGCGAATTCGGAACAATGGCAATCCGTGGCGAGCTTTGTCGGCAATCAACTGATGGACCACATTGCGGAACAGCCTCGAGTTTATCTGGGACTTGTGGAATGCATTCGACCGGCCAAGTCGGTCGTTTTTCAGCCGCTGTGGAAAGCGATTCGCGATCCATCTGAATCCCAGCGGCGCGACTTGGCGATCAACTGCGTGATGGACCTTTATGCCGATGACCTGCCGCGGCTTGCCGATGTGCTATTGGACGTGCGCGGCCCCAGAACGGTTGCGGTGCTCAAATCGCTTGGCAAAAACTTCGACGACATCCATAGCCTGTTGACCCAAACGGTCGACAGCTCCCCCGATTTGGAGGACCCGAAAGCGGTCCAGAATCGAAAGGCCAACCGGCAAGCGAACGCAGCGATTCTGTTGATGGCACAAAGCGCCGACGAAACGGTTTGGCCGTTGCTGCATCACTCGAAGATCCCCGATTCTCGATCCTGGTTGATCGACCGAATCTCCAGGTTTGAAATCGCCCCCGCGAAACTGCTCAACCGATTGGAATCGGCCGAAGACCCAGGTGAAACCGCCGGGCTGTTGCTGGCGTTGGGAAAATATTCTCCGGAGCAGTTCGATCCGACCGACTTGCGTCGAATCATTTTCCTTGCCAAGGAAAAACATCAGGAAAACGGCGATAGTGGCGTTCATAGCGCCGCCTCCTACCTGCTGAGGCGATTTGAACAAGACGATTGGCTGGCAAAAACCCAAGCTGACAACGCGGAAAACCAAACCGGGAAGGGCAACTGGTCGGTCACCCCGCACGGCCAAACCATGATTCAAGTGACCGGGGACGGCCTGGACTTCGAGATCGCTTCCCACGAAGTCACCATCGAACAGTTTTTGAAATTCCGGGCAGGCCGAGTCAGTTCGATCATGCCGGATCGAGCCGCGTCCCATGACTGTCCGATGCATTTGGTCTCCTGGTTCGATGCCATTGCCTATTGTCGCTGGCGGTCCAAGAAAGATGGTCTTGGTGAGGAGGATATGTGTTATCCGCCTCTCCAAGACATACCCAAAGACGTACCGCCGTCCCAAGAAGCGTCTGACGAGCCGATCGGTCTTCACCCCGATTACCTAAACCGCAGAGGTTACCGCCTGCCGACACCCGAAGAGTGGGAAGCGGCCTGTTTCGCCGGCGCCGTCACACCCTTTCCCTTTGGCTACGACTTATCACTTCAAACCAACTTTGCCTGGTACGACAACAATCCCAACATCGCGACACATCCGGTGGGCACATTCATGCCCAACACCTTGGGTTTGTTCGGAACCTGCGGAAATGTTTCAGAATGGTGCTCCGCCGGTGGCCAGTGGGACAGCAGCAACGTTCGCCAGTTTCGCGGTAACAACAACAACGGCGCAAAATCGGACCGATCGTTCCGCGAGGGAGTGTGGCCAGCGGGGACCCGGTTTTATTCACTGGGATTTCGCATCGCGCGATCCGCAACATCTGTACACGACTCGGAACCGTCAGACGTCGTGGTTGGGCAGAACGATGATAAATAATTGATTGTTTTCCAAGACAACGTTATCTTCATGCCTGCTTCATGAGGTTTCGCGAAGAACGCAGCGCCTCAAAACCTTTATTTGCGGAAGGATCAACTCTCATGTGGGACGCGCAGTCAGACGTATTCTTAAGCATTCAATCAAGCGACGGCCGTTCAGCTCCCCAGGGACTAACCCTTTGGGAATATGACGGCCAGGCATGGCAGCTGAAATCTGTCGAGGCGAAAAACGGTGGCGTGGCGGGTGATCCGCCTGCGATTGCAGGTCGATTCAAAGGTCAATTGCGTGCCACTCCCTGCTTGGCGCCGGCCACCGCCTAGCTCGTGGTTTCCATTTCCTGCCCATTTCGGCAACCGCTCGAAACGGGCGACGATGACGTTGCCGTCTGTGATTTCGTCAGGCGGCTGACGGGCGCGGCAGATGATCGTTGCCGTGTCCATCAGTCCGCCTGTGAAGTTTGTGTGCAGCAGCCGCCCCTGGCGTCGCCGGAAACCAATCCCGTCATTTCTTCGCTCGTTTTTCACGCCACGGAAAACGCTGACGGCGACTCCGATTCGGCACAATTTCTGTTGCGCAATTGGGCTCAATCAGCCATCTTGCTGGAATCGGCCATCCATTTTGCACCGGCAACCTATTGCTGCGATGTTCTGCTGGATTGCCGCGCCGGCGGACGGGAACTTGCGCAAATCGCCGATCGAGTGCTCGATCAGAAAAATGTTTTCGTGGTGCTGCATTTGATCGTAGACGGCGGCACTGACATGGCGATTCAGCAGTACAAACAGCTTCCCAACGTGCGGTTGCACCACGTCGCCAAATCGCCATTGCCAGGTCCCGCGACCTGGCAGGTATTGCACACGCTTGTGCCACGACTGGAAACTCCCTTCGTCGCCGTTCAGACCGCCGATACCCTGAGTCGCCCCGATCGGTTGTTTCGAGCCTTGTTCGCATTGGACCGAGACGGGGGTGAATTCTATGCCGCTGCGATCGACCGGAACGACTCGCTGCTCGTCTCCTCTTCACCGGATGGCAACCACAACGAAATCACGCTGCAGCTACCCACCTTGGTCATGCGGCGTGCCACCGTGGCAGACATGGGAGGCATCTGCCGAACACGCCTTGATGCGGCCACCGAATTTTTAACTCGCGCCACAAAACAGCAGCGAAGATTCATCATCGACGAACATGCAGTGGCCGATTCGTTGCCCGCCTTTGGGCAACAGCCCGATGCGCTCATTCCGTTAATGGAACCCATTGCCGGCAGCGGCGACGGATTTCCTCAACGGCGCGCTGCTTGCGATGTGGTGCTGCCGTTTCGTGACCAACTTGATTTCGTCCGCCAATCACTGGAAAGCCTTCTCGCACAGCGGGAGGTTGACGTGGTGATCCATCTGGTCGACGACGATAGCCGCGAACCAACCGACGATTTTTTTAATTCGTTCCAAAGTCATCCGAACATTCGTTTCTATCGCAACCGGCGAAATCTCGGCCCGTTTTCGTCCTTCAACAATGTCTCCCATTTTGCCGAAACATCGATGGTCGCCGTCCAAGACGCCGACGATATCAGTCTGCCCGAAAGGCTATCACGCTGTTGCCATCTGCTGGAAGTATCGGGTGCTGACCTGATGGGATCGGCAACCGAACTTTTCGGCGACCCGCAGATCATCCCTCACGTCGCGCACATTCCATCGGAAGAGGCACATTCCCATCAAAACCGAGCTCCATCTCAGGCTCGAAAATTTTTCCGTCGCTCCAAGTATCCTCGACGCCGAAGTGCTGGATACTATCTGGAAAACCCAACGTTGGTCATGAAAGTCGATTGGTTTCGACAGCTGGGCGGATACGCCGATTTTGGCGAAGCCAAACGAAACCGAACCGGCGTCGATACGGAACTGCAGGCAAGAGCCTACTATTCGCGCAGCAACATCGCCGTGACCCGCGACGTGCTACTTCGCTATCGTTGCCACAGTTCGTCGGCAACACAGCACTGCAGCAGCGGACTGGGCAGTCAGGCCAACCAGGAATCTCACCAGGAACTCAATCGGCGTCTGATTCGCTACGGCGGCGGCTCTTTCGATCCACGTCCCTTCGGTTCGCTCCATCGCCACGTTGGCCTTACCCGGCCGATCCGCCCATGAACGTCACAGGCAAACGCACTGCAGAGGATTGTAGGTATCGAGTCCCCATCGATCACCACAGCTCGGCTTGTCGTTTACTGAAAGAACTATCGGGCGTGACCGATCGCAGCCTCCTGAAAATCCCCGACGGTGCATGCGAGGCGTGTTGCGATTCGTTCTTACCGACTCAAGACGACTTGAATCCGGTTGTCGCTTCCTTGCTATTCCAACTAGCCGAAGAGGTGACTTCTCGCGGCGGAACAAGCGAGTGTGACACGGCAAAGGCAAAGGCGTTGATCGAACGGGCAAAGTCACAAGTTCCCACGCTCTTGCCCGAAGAAGAAGATTGTGTCGATGACGTGCAGCGATTTACCGCTGCCACAGAACTCTCTGTGGCCGAGGTCGAAACGATTCTTCCGATCACCGCCAAAGCCACAGGTAACGTGCGTCGGTGGGCGGTCGGTGTGACGACTTGTCCGCGGCGGCAACCGACACTGGAAACCTCTTTGGCAAGTTTTCTGGGCTGTGGCTGGATCGACATGGAAGTAACGATCTTCGCCGACGGAACGGTCACCATCCCAGATTCCCTGCAAGGCTGCCGCCAGGTCTCCCGATCCTCGCCCTCAGGTGCATGGATCGCCTGGAAGCGCGCCCTAGCCGGTCTGGTCGAGCAGAATTCGGATGCCGACGTGGTGCTACTGTTCCAAGACGATGCTTTGTTTCCCGCCGGCTGCGCCCTACGGCAATACCTGGAGACTTTGCTTTGGCCCCAAAGTCAGCATTGCATGGTTTCACTCTATTCATCCGCCGACTACACGACCGGCGAAAACGGCTGGCAACCTTTGAAACAGCCGTGGTCGCTGGGTGCAGTTGCCTGGGCCTTTCCCATGTCCATCGCTGTGGAATTGACCGAATCGATCCGGCAAAACGAACTGGAATTGATCGACAGCACCGCAGGAATCGACAGCCGAGTGGGATCGTGGGCATGGCAGCGCAACATCCCGTTTTGGTATCCCACCCCCAGCCTGGTCCAACACATCGGCCAGGTCAGTACGGTTTGGCAATCGTCCAGAGCAGTCGGCCTGCGCCGGGCCCAACGTTTCCTGCTGGATGAAACCTAGGTTCGCACTTTTGGAGTGCTCCGACTTCGTCATTTGACAACACTCTCCCTCCGGGCCCTCCGGGAGAGTCGGGCTGGGATGGTGAAACCGCCGGGGTTTAGGGGATTTACGGAGAATTGATGTTTTAAAACTGTTACGCCCCAGCGTATTCGTTTTGTGTCTAAACCCACGAAGCGAAGGAGCGCAACAGTGCACGTATCATCCGCTAAAACACTCAAGCATTTCAAGTCGCCTTGGCGATGTCTCTCACGGTCGTTGTTCTTCTCTCGAAATCGCTGGAAAACGCGTGCATTGCGTTTGCGACAGGAGATTCAAGAGACGCGCCTTCAACTCAAGCAGGCTCAGCGGGAACAGACGCGGCTGCGAAATCTGACTGAGAATCTTCAACAGCGTCTCGACCGACAGGTCACACACTCGGCCAACTCCCTGCCAAATTGGAAAAACTTGCCCGGTCATCAATTCAGTGCCGAAATGATCTGTCTTTGCTGCCAACTGAGCCTACTGATTGGAGTCCGAGCAGTTCCCAAAGTCATCGAGTGCTTTGCCGAAACCTTTCACCTGCAAATCGAAGTGCCCTCAAGAGATGCGGTGCGAAACTGGATCTGTCGCAATGGCGTTGCGATCCTCAAAGAAGCGTCCCGAGCAGACGACTGGGTGTGGATGATCGACCACAGCGTTCAGTTAGGAAAAATGTTTGTGCTCGTTGTGCTGGGGATTCGCCGGAGCCAGTTGCCAAACGATCGCGCTCTGCGACGTCAAGACATGACGCCACTTGCGGTTTTACCAACGTCCTCACGCGACAAAGAAGAAGTGGCCAAACAATTGAGTGATACCGCTGAGCAGTTTGGTACACCGCTGGCGGTTCTCAGCGACGGAGCGTGTGAGTTGCACGAAGGCGTTCGCCGCCTAAAGAGCAAGGATTTTTCGGGAGTCCACCTCGACGACATCAAGCACAAGGTTGCCAATTTGCTGAAGAAACTGCTTCGTGGCGACGAGCGATGGAAAGCGTTTTCGGCCAAACTGGGCACGACCACTGCGGCGATTCAGCAGACCGAACTGGAGCATCTCTTGCCACCTCGAAAGAAGGAGAAAGGCCGTTTTATGGATTTTGGACGATTGATCGACTGGGCGAAGATGATTGAGAACCAATTGACCCAGACGACCTGCTCGAATCATGAACGCATCGTCGAGAAGTTGGGCTGGATCAGTCAGTTCGAGGCCGACTTGCAACTGTGGTGTCAGTACCGTCGCTTGATTGGCGAAACATTAACGATGGCAAGCGAACGAGGCGTATTCGCCGGAGCCAGTGAAAGCCTGCGAGAACGTCTATCGAATTGTGAAGTCCGGGACGAGTTGGCGTTTCAATTTAGCGATCAAATTGTCTCATTCTATCAGCACAACGAAGCTCAACTTGAGAAGCTCGATTGCACCGACATCATCTTGCCCAGCAGCACCGAAGTGCTCGAATCCGGATTTGGGGGATTCAAGGCGTTACAAGGAAATCACGGTCGAGGAACATTTACGAGCTTGCTTGCGGTCTTCGCGACTCAGTTTGACGAGTGCACTGCGGCAAAGATCCGAGGGCGATTCACGAAGGTCTTAAACAAAGACGTCAAAGCCTGGTTAAGATCTTCGGGGCTAACCAATTCGACGCAATCCCGTCGCACCCGAGCATACGCCCAGGCAAAGACCAACGAAACACTTTTTTCAGCCGCGTAGCGAGTTTTCACCATCC
This sequence comes from Rubripirellula sp., assembly GCA_965222745.1. Lineage (GTDB taxonomy): Bacteria > Planctomycetota > Planctomycetia > Pirellulales > Pirellulaceae > CBDCUW01. The sequence continues at coordinate 1,089,938 of CBDCUW010000005.1, read as the reverse complement.
CAGAGTCGGGCTCTCAGGCCCGGAGAGGGTGTGCCCACCATGCCCTCCCCGGCCGCTACCGCGTCCGACCCTCCCGGAGGGAGAGTGATTTTGCAAGGGACGTCCTTCAAACAACCTATTGGCGAGATTGATCAGGCAACTGGCATTGACCAAAGATCAAATCGAACAGCTGCCGAACAACTACACCACGCAACCGCTGTCAGACGCAGGAGAACCGATAAGGGTCGCCAATCGCCTTGAATTGCCAGAAGACCTCTTCAAGCAAGATGGACCGTGGCTACAGGTCGTCTACTGGTCGAACGACCGTATCGCAGTCGTTCACGAGGCGAGTCGGGAACATCGGTCGGAGTCACTGCTGTTTTTGCGATTACCCAGCGGACGCGACGAAGGTTTGAAGTTTGTCGAGTCTTTTAACAAACGTGCTCGCCAGGTAGCGCGACCGTTGCTGCCCGACGTTGGCGTGGCCGCGAAGGAGCCAACAGGACCTGCACCGGCGATTCCCAGTGGAACTCAAACGTTGCTTCTGTCTCGGATGCTTGCCATCACGCCCAGTGGTGAATTGGCTTCGACGCCCTTGATCGAATCGATCGAAGTGAACGAGGCGACATCGATGGTCAACCCCAAATCGGGCGTTGGATTACCCATGAAGAGCGCGGCTTTCCGTCTATCGTATCCGCGTCTGCTCCGCGCCCCGCAAAAAACTTCCTTGCGCCGAGTCGGCGCCACGGAACCGTTGATGGGGGCAGATTTCATTCCCGGTGGCCTCAGTCAATGCGTACAGTGCCACACAGCCACCACCTCCGTCCTATCGTTTTATCGCTACGGCATCTCAGCCCATGCCGAAAGGCCCATCGACCTCAGCTTGAAAGTGGTTCCGAACGGTTCAAGCCCGCCAACCAGATATCTCAAATCGAATACGGTGGGGCATGGTTTACTGCAAGGAATCATAGAAGCAGTGCCAAGCGGCTTCTAGCCAAGCTGCACCCAAGCCCTCCCCACGGGGCGGAGAACCCCGGCCTCTCCCGAACACTCTTCATGAAGTTCAGTGGTAGCATCCAACGAGCTGCCGATCAGGCCGAATGCCTTTTGCTCCTGCTCATACTCCTGCTTCTTTTCTGCTCGTACTCGTGCTCAGCGCCAGCGGTGCTCGTAATCGATCGGCACGCTGGTGCTTGCTGCTTCGTGTCTGATAGCGGCCAAAGTTGTTCGTTCGAGCACGAGCACGAATGGGTACAACGTCAATGGCCACTCCATTCCCGGAGGAACCATCTCGAAGGGAAAGGTGACTGCAGAAAACGCGGTCAATGCACGTAGAATTTGACGTCGTCCGACTAATCTGCCAGAAGTCAGCAGCCTGCTAGTCCTCACCCTCTTACGATCGGTTTTGGGCGATCTGCCGAAATCTTGGACCGAAAAAGACAAATCTCGTGCATGGGACGCTCTTACACAATAGACGCACATGCCTGACTCATTCCACCCTATCAACGATCTGAAGCCCGCACTTGCCGCGGGTGATGAAGAAGCGTTCGGCGAATTGCTGGATGCGGTTGGGCCGCGATTGCGCCGAGCGGCGTACCGTATGCTCGCGTCGGACGCGGACGCCGACGATGCAGTTCAGGAGGTTTTTGTGGCACTCGTCAAATCACGACACCGTTTGGCAACTGTTGAAAACCTGAATGCTTACCTGTTCACGATGCTGCATCGCGTCGCCGCGAACTTGCTGAAACGAAAATACTTGCGGCCAGCTTCCTGTGACTCGCTCGACGAAATTGCCCACCTTACGACAACCGATCCAGCCAAACTCCACGAAGAAACATTGAATCAAGCGATCCAGCAACTTCCAGAAAAACAGCGTGAAGTCATCGTGCTGAAGACCGACGCCCAGCTGACATTCGCCGAAATTGGCAAGCTGTTGGGAGTCAGCGCGAATACCGCCGCCAGCCGATATCGCTACGGACTCGAAAAGTTGCGAGTCCAATGGAGGAACGAGACATGTTAGAGCCAGATGATTTGCCTGACGACCTTCATGCGTTGGAGCGTGATCTATCGCAACCAGCTGGCGAAGATATCTCGGACGAATTGCGGGACCGTGTGATGGCCGGAGTTCGAATGACCATGCAAAGGGAGCGTTCTCGCAGAACTGTCCGCCAGCGCACAACCATCGCTGTTGGTGGCTTGGTAAGCGTCGCTGCACTCGCCCTCGTTGTGCTTCGTCAGCACGACGACATTCCGGAGCAGCGACCGCCGAGCCCGCGCCAGATGACGATGTCGAATGACGAAGAACTCCAATCCGTGCCGCTGCCCACTTTTGTTGCCTATCGACTGTCGCCTGACGATTCACCCGACGACTGGGAAACGTTGATTGAGCGCCGAGCGGACTTGTTCACAACCAACCATGAAGATCAAGCACTCGTTGTCGCGTGGAACGACCGAAGTTCAATGCTTGAGCTGGAAAATTAACGCGTGTGATGTGAGAGACGACGAAATCAACCGAAAAGAAGGAGTAACGATGAGTGCCAGTCAACGATTTTTCTTAACCGCGTTCTGCTGCATTTTTCTTGCGAACGTGCCGGTGTTGGCTGCGGATAGAATGCCCAACGCCGCGCTCAAGTATTGGCAGGCGTTTTCGGCGATGCCACAGATCAGCGAGAAGTTGAACGGCAAGATCGTGGCGGCATGCTCTGAAGACGGGTTTGCGAACAAGATCGATAAGCAATTGGCTGAGCTGACAAAGAAGGGCGAGTATTCGTTGCGAATGCTACACCATGGCGCGAGCATCCGGTCGTGTGATTGGGGCGTTGACCTGCGTGCTGATGGAGCCGAGACGTTACTTCCTCATCTTGCCAAAGCTAGGCAGTTGGCCAGGCTGGCGCTGGTTCGCGCTCGGCTTTCGTTTGAGCAGCAGGACGACCAGAAAGCTCTCGACGACATCATCGCCGCGATGACGATTGCCAGACACACAAGCCGCGACAGTACGATCATTGGCGTTCTCGTAGCGTATTCGATCGACATGAGTGCGATGCGAGTTCTGGCAGCCTATCTACCTGGAATCGAAGCGGAGCTGGTTCAGCGCACGATGGTTCGACGACGTTCTGCCCCCAACATAACGCCAATACACGAGACAATCGCGCAGGAGGAATTGTTCCTCGATTGGGCGGTCGACAAGCTTCAAGCCGATGGCGAGGGACAATTGTTGGACTTCTGCTCTACCCTGACGACATCGAAACAGCAAATGGAAGACATGCTGCTAGCTGCCGGGGACCGCAAACAGTGCCTGGAACACCTCCGCGCGCTAAGGCCACTCTATGCGGAGATGCGGATGCTATTGACGCTTCAACCTGAACAGTTTGAGGTGAAAAACGCGGAGCTGACAAAGCGAGTCCAAGCGAACCCGATCGCGCCGTTTGTGACTCCCAACGTCGCAGCGATGCACAAGGCGTCGGCCGTATGCTCCTGCCATGCCGCTTTGCTTGACGCGGCTGTCGCGATCCACGCCGATGGCTCAAACGCACTTGCGTCTCACCACGATCCATTCGGCGAAGGGCCTCTGCATTACGTGGCACAACCCTCTCCTGAGGATCATGGAAGTTCCTATCGACTGAGTTCGCAACTGGAACACAAAGCCGGCAAGCCGGTGACCCTGGCGGTCGGAATCGCCGTTCGCTAGACACATCGTCTCCTCCATGACAAGACAGGGGCGCAGGTAGATTTGCCACAGAGATCACCGAGTCGCTTTTCGCTTGTTTCGCGTCTTTCGCGGTTACGATTCTTCCTGTGAGATGCCGGGTGCGGCGAGAATTGCGGAACCCTTGACTTGTATTATTGATTTAATACAATGTGTCAACTGGTTGCTCGGTCCGCAGCTCTCGATGGGCCGGAAACGCCCCGAAAGCTTCGTTGCCGGCGAACGCGAACTCAAAACGCGGCTGAACCTGCGTCGCGACGCCAAGGCGCACGCGGACTTGAAAGCCATGCAGGGAAGTTGGCGACAAATCAAACGCTTCCAGGGGGTCAATATCAACGTCGTGCGGAAGGCGACCAGTCCCAGTTGGTGGCGCTAATTCTGGACCTGGAGATCGTTTTGGCTTGACTCTCAGGCAAAATGCCTTATTATGTCAGACATAACGCCTTAGATTTTCTTGGAAGCATGGGATGGGTCATGCCACGAAAGGCTGCCGAAGTCACCGAGACTGAACTTCGAATACTCGATGTGCTGTGGAAACGGGGACCGACGATTGTTCGGGAAATCGTGGAGGAGCTGTACGGGGAGCATTCCCCGTCGCTACACGCCACGGTCAAAAGCTTGCTCGATCGATTGGCTGAGAAGGGGTATGTGTGTCAAGACGATCGTCAGCACGCGCATCGATTCTCCGCGACGGTTGATCGCGAAGACCTGGTGGGTCAGCAGTTGCAGCAACTGGCCGATGCCCACTTCTGCGGCGCTTTTTCTCCGATTCTGTTGGCGCTGGTTGACCGCGCCAAATTGAGCCGGAAGCAGCGCCAAGCGATTCGAGACATTATCGAGGGCATGAAGTAGGAATCATTTCTGAACTACGAGATCTTTAGCGACAATGTGATGCCTTTGCTTGTCAACATCCTTGCCTGGAACGTCGTGATTTCCGCGATTCTGGCAGTCCTCCTTTGGTTGGCCGGATGGACGCGACTGCTGCGTGAGCGTCCCTCGTTGCGGCACAGTTTGTGGCTATTGGTTCTTTTCAAGCTTCTTACGCCGCCGATGCTTCCCGTGCCGGTACTGCCGCGTTTGACGGCGGCGAATCACGTCGCAATAAGAGGAACTGTGGAAACGACCAGCCTTGCACCGACGATCGTCGTCGACTCGGTGCTGGAGGAACGCCGAATCCACGATGACGGCAATGCCATTTGGCTCGGTCTCGATAGGGTGTGGATTCTTTTGTTGGTTTCGCTTGTGGTGACCATCGTCATCGTGATTCGAGCCTGCATTCCGATGCGCGGGCTGCAAGTGTTGTTGCAGCGCGCTGACTGCGAAAACCCCATGGTCAATGAAATCGGCCGGCGAGAGGCGACGAAGCTCGGTGTCGCGGTTTCTCCAACCGTATGCATTGTCAATGCCCGAATCGCACCGCTGCTTTGGGTATTTCGTGGGTGTCCTTGGATCGTTCTGCCAAAGTTCATCGTCGACGAATTCAACGAACAACAAATCGCCTGCGTGGTCCGCCACGAACTTGCCCACTACGTACGTCGCGATCACTGGTCCAACCTCATTGCGTTTTTCTCGGCGGCCCTGTTCTGGTGGAATCCAATCGCGTTCTGGGCTCATCGCGAGTTGAAGATCTCGCAGGAGGCAAGCTGTGATGCACTGGCGATGCAAGGGGAGACAGAAATACGTCGCCTTTACGCCGATACGCTGCTTCAGGTGATCGACCTGATTGACCGCGAGCGTTGGATGTTGCCATCGCTTGCCAGCGGTTTCGGTGAAACACTTTCCATCCAAAGGAGATTCGAAATGATCGCAAACGAAAAAGTAGCACCTCGCCTGTCGAGAAAACTTCAGGTCGTACTTGGATGCATTGCTGTGATGATTTGTTGCTACCCGGTTGTTGCAAAGACGCCAGCCGTCGACGACCAGTCAGCGGGTCATTCTTCCAACATGACCGCTACGGACGACGACAATGTTACCAAAAAACCGTCGGCAGATGCCGACCCGACAGTTTCCCAAGAGAACAAGAACAAGCATGCATTGAAGTTGCAGTTTCATTGGGTACCAAGGCCCGAAGCTGACATCACGATTTTCGCTGCGGAGGATGATGGCGAAGATTGCATCATTGAAATCGCAATTGAATGTTTTCAACTGTCTCAGATGCCACAGCTTCTGACCAGTCTGACGAGTTCCCAGAAGCTGGCGATCCATCAAGTGAGAATTCTACCAGCGGACGACGTATCCGTTTTCGCCGCACAGCGATCGCCAATCACGTTGAAATCAAAAACTCTGCCGCGCAAGTCGGTTGCTGGTGTACTAGACGATCTCCACAAACGATTGAGAATGAACTCCATCACCGTCATGTGGCCACTATCCAAACTGCCCAAAAACCAGTTTCTTGAACTGCTGTACGGTGATGCAGCTATGCGAGCCAACCGTGCGAGTTCCACTCTCGACAGGGAACTCGCAGGCGCAGTGACTTCAGCTCTCCCTGAGGCCATCGACGAGGATGGCTGGGTAGTCGAGCTGCAAGGCTATCACTACTACCGCTAGGCCAACTGTAAAATTCACGCGTTAGAGATTGATGGCGGTCATGTCGAGAGTTGCCATGATCGGGTAGTGGTCCGACGCATCGTTTAGCTGTTGCTTGATCGCTTGTATGTCGGCGCGTCCGCTGTTGTCTTTGAGGTGAGGATTCCAGACGACTGCGTCGCTGACTTTGGTGTGTTGTACACCGCGACTTTGAGTTTCATGTGCCTGCCTTCACTAAAGATTGGAAGGACCGCCGATCACGTCAAAACTCCCAAAAACGGACTTTCAGGTGATCGTGTGGCGGTCTTGAATGCGCGCGCCGACTTGGGACAAGTCGGCCTACGAGAGGGCGTCTAGGATAGCACTTTTGGGCAGGCGGTTCGGTCAGCCGATGGATTTGGCAATGGCATAAATCTCGGCAGCGTCCAGCACTTGATCATTCCGTTGAAAAAGTGCGTTGATCGCCTGGCGATGAGTCTTCATTTTCAATCCGCCAACTCCGATCGCTCCGTAGGCCACGGCGCTGCCCAGTGGCTTGGCTTTGTCGGTGACGCCCACACCCCCGATTCCAGCCGGTGGTACGGCATTCAAATCGATCGCCACCTTCAACGGCTCGATACGACGGATCGTTTCTTCACTGACCAGTTCAATACCGGCGGCACCACACGAGATCACAATTTCGGCGTCAGCCATCACGGCATCAGCCTGGTCGTGACCAAAAACCTCGGCCGGCGTGACCTTTGCATCCACAACTTTTTCCAACACTTCTTCACAAGCGCGGGCGGCACGATCTTTGGAGCGACTGGTCAGCTTCACCGCCGCACCATCACTGGCCAACAGCTGGGCAACCCGCCGTCCCACCGGACCGGTTCCGCCCAACACAACCGCCACCGCGCCCTGCAAAGACACATGGCGGCCGGCTGCTACGACCGCAGCCGACGCGGTCGTATTGCAGCCGTTGGCATCCAACATCAACGACACTCGAATGGGACCAAAGAATGCGTCGTGACAAGCTTTCATCAATGTTTCGGCTTCGCCAACGTTGCTGCCGCCAATGAAAATGGCCGTATGCTTCAGGTCGTCACCCCCACGCGTGAACATGGCTCCATGCACCAACGACGTCACGTTGGTCGCCTGCACACCGCTGTACTGCAACAGGTGATCGACGCCCGAATCGATGGCGACCACCGAATCGAAAGAACTGGAATGGGGATCACTATCAAGCTGAATGAGAATACGTTTGGTCATCGAGCATGTCGCCGGGAAACGATTTCCGAAGAGAAGAAAACAAAATCAGCCGCACTGCGCCGGCGCGTGGTTTTCGCATTTGACAACGAGAACCGGTCGCTAGCGTGATGCGGCTGATGAAGACGATCATTCGCCAAGCGAAGGACGCCAAAAACGGAAACTAGAAGTCGCCTTTGAAAGGATGGGCGGCCGTATCTTTCTTGGCAATCATCTCATCCGCAGTCGGCTTGCCGGACATGGCGTTGGCCAGCGATTGCTTGACGGCTTCGTAGTTGAAGTTGTAAATCTTTTCGTCATCTTCGGCAGCCGGATGAATGAAGACGCCGCAAACGCAGACCAGGTCTTCGGCTTGATCCTTGGGGATGATGCCTTCGGCAACCGCGTCGGCAACCGCCTTGGCCACAGCCGCCTGGGCAGGGCCAAACATTTGGACCACTTGCTTCATGCCCTTGATCGTCACTTTGGTGATCATGACGGTCGACGGCTTCACCGCAACATTCGGTTCGAGCACGGCCAACAAGTTGGTGTGTCCGTCGCTTTGAGTCGACAACGCATTTGCGAATGCGACGCCAACTGGTCCATCCTTGCTGCCAATCATCAAATCGATGTGAGCGACTTCATTGCCGTCGCCTACCAGTGCTTCGCCAACGCTAAACTGCATGGGGTCAACCTTTGTTTGGGGGTGCGTGATAATTCAGGAGATTGTTTCTGGCGGCCCGTTGGAATGGTTTTCGGCCAACGAACATCTGCCGCGTTGAAAGCCTTGTAGACCCAATCCCATGTTTTTCAAGACACATTGGCTGCGCGTCCCGATTCTCAGGATGACGGGGCTATTCAGGCCGTCCTCAGAAGCGAAAAACTAACAGACCTCCCCTGTGATGCAAGCACCCGGCAATTTCCAGGCTGAAACCTTCACAAAACGGCACCGGCAGCCAACGCTGATTCTTGTCGGTGCTTCGGTTCGCGCAGCCGCTCAATCCGCTTGCCAGGCCGGTTTTTCTGTCATCGGAATCGATTCGTTCGGGGACACCGACACGCTGCAGGCGTGCGATCACCACCACCAGCTCGCCGGACCAGACCTTCCCCCCGCCGCACTTCAATTCGCTTCCCTACCGGCAATGCAGGTGGGAGGAATGCAAGACGAAGCGGCAGTCCTGAAGTCCCTTGGTACAAAACACCCCCTACTGGGACCGCCGCTGACATTGCGAAACCAGTTGCAACAACCAGCTTTTTTGCGTGAGGTGGCTGGACAATCGGGCCTTCGCTTTCCGCCCGATCAGCATCCAGCCCCCACTCGTTGGCTGCAAAAACGCTTTGGGATGTCGGGCGGACTGGGCGTAAGCTGGGCAAAGGGGCCCAACCTTGCTACTTCTGCCGACAACGATAATCGACCGTGTTCCCCGTTCTATTTTCAGCAATGGATCGCCGGCCGGGCCTACGGCGCAACGTTCTTGAGCGACGGCCAATCGTGCTGCCTGATCGGAATCTGCCGCAGTGCATTCACGAGGTGCGGTGGCAAGCCATTCGTGTACGCCGGATCGGCGGGACCAGCGCCGCTGCCCCATCGGGTCGTCGACAAACTTCAACGTCTTGGTCGATCCCTGTCTCGCCAAGGATTGCGAGGACTTTTCAACGCCGATTTTATCGTCGATCGATCTGGGCAGGTTTGGCTGCTGGAAGTGAATCCACGCTGGAGCGGATCGAGCGAATTGGTGGAACGATCGATGCGCCAACAGCGGCGACTCGAATCCGACGAGTCGCTCATCGGCTTGGCCGTCACCGCCCTGCAAAGCCAGAGCGGCTGGTTGGCGGAGCGATGCCAACGGCTGCAAACGCCGCTGTCACAGCGTCATCGGCCGATTCACGTCAAGAGAATTGTTTTTTCTCGCCAAGATCTGGTGATGGACCTTCCATCGATCGCATGTTGCATCGACAACCAAACCGACGAATCGCTGAACATCGACCTTTGCGACGTACCCGCCCCACAAACGAACATTCGCGCGGGCCAACCGATCTTGAGCTTGCTTGCCAGGATCGACATGCACCAGGCACAAAACCCAATGCAACGGTTGCGCCGCTGCATCAACTGCGTTCAGGAGGGTGGTGTCTAATTCATGATCGTAAACCACCAGCTTTGCTGGTGAGTACTCACTAGGCTCCGCCGTTCCGGGAGCATAAAAAAAGGATCCTCCTGAGGAAGGCCCCGAGGGGCGCAGGAGGATCCCCATGAAAGACTGGCGTAGCCAAACCCACGTGAAGTGGGACTGCAAGTACCACGTAGTGATTGTTCCAAAGTACAGGAGGCGTAGATTTTATGGAAGTCTTCGGCTGGAGATCGGGAAGATTCTTCGGCAGCTTTGTCAGCAAAAGGAGATTGAGCTGCTGAAAGGGAATGCCTTGCCGGATCATGTTCACATGCTATTGAGCGTTCCACCGAAGTACAGCATTGCCAATACGGTAGGCTTTTTGAAAGGAAAGAGTGCCATTCGGATCAACCGCGACCTCGGAAAAGTGAAAGGAAGCTTGTATGGACGAGCGTTCTGGTCACGCGGCTATTGCGTGAGCACTGTGGGGCTGGATGAAGCGATGATCAAGGAGTACATCCAGAACCAGGAAAAACACGAGCGTGACGAAGAACGCGGTTTGTTTGATTTAGATTAACACCACCAACAACGGCCCCTTTTAGGGGCCTTCCTCAAGCCACCGGCTCTGCCGGTGGTCACTGACTCCACAGTAGGCCGGCTTGTCCCCAAGTCGGCGATCCTGTGCTTTTGGAGTGCACCGACTTGTCGGAGCTTTCCCTTATTGACGCCTCCATCAACAGTACCGGTCTGTGGATTACCAGGTGAAGTTGAAAAGGGAACGTCAAAAATGTCGTCCCGCACGTAAAAGAAAGCGGTGACAAGTCACCGCACTCCAAAAAACGAGAAAGGCAAACCTACTCGCCTCGTTCATCCGCATAAGAGTGAATGCGATAGAACTCCTGGTCACCGATGTCGTCCGCGACACTCAGCGAGCCATCGCTTTCAAACAACAACATCATACCGGGCGCGGTCAGCCCATCGGCGATCGATAGCTCGGCCCCGCCGTCCAGATCGACGATCGTCGTGCCACTGACCAGCTCCGCATCGGGCAACTTCTTCACTTCCATATTCAGTTGGTCGACGATGTCGGCCGCTTCGACTTTGGCGCTCAGGACCGATCCCTCGGTCACATCCAATCGCAACGGCACCCGCGTCCCAAACTCGTCGCTGTACTGGCTGGCAACGATCTTTGCCGTGGGCGGATCCCGCATGATCGACACCTGTTTGCCGCCGATCGTCCACTTGCTGGAAGCACCCGGCTCGACCGGACCGGCGAAATGCTCTTCACGCGTCGGCAGTGAAATGGGTGCCGAAGGCTCGCTCCAATCGGTCCATCGCTCGTAAGATCGTTCGTTGTTCGCTTCCGCCTCGGCCATTTTGTCAAGCACGCGCTGGGCACAGTCCGCCGTCAGCGAACTGACTTTGGGTTGCATCCGCGGTTGGGCCGGAAAGTTCGGGTCGTTCACCGCGTAGCGAACGCGGTAGACATATTTGCGTCCCGGTTGTGGCGGATTGTTGAAACCACGGAAGTCATAAAAACGAATCAGTTTGTACTCCACGGGATTCCTTTCAATGCCTCCGGAACGGAATCCGAGGGACATGCCGATTCCCATGTCCATTTCCTCGTAGGCATCTTCCATATCCATCTGGTCATAACTGTCGCCTCCGGTTTCACCCGGTGCAACCAGCACGGTGGAATCGTCGCTGAACAACTCTTCGTCAGGAGTGTCGACAATGTCCATTTCAACCGCATTGATCTCGGCTTCCAGTTCCGCTTGCGTTTTCATCGGAATCAGTGGATGCGAGCAGAACGTGCGATAGTCATCCAGCAACACGGGCGGAATCCAGGTGGTGACCATATTGTCACGGTAATCTTCTGGCACGATTTCCGGTGCGAAACCGGCCCACTTCCTTGCTCCTAAAATCGTGTACATCCGCCGATTCCAGACATCGATCCAATCGCCGTCGGCCAGTTGGTCGACTGGCTTGTCGGTGACGTCAGCCCGTTGCACCTCGAAATTGACATAGTAGGGCGTGTCTCGTGTGGGCGTGAAGTTATCGGAAGATCTCAGCGCCTTTTCAAACGCGTCGTACATCTCCTGGTGGGGAATCAGCGCCGTACCGGCGATGAACCAGGCCGTTTGGGGAATGGGATGCTTCTGGTCTTGGCCGACACTGGGTCGACCGGTTCCGAAATCGAACTTGGGGTCAAACTTGCGCACGCCACCGGCCATGGAAGAGAACTCCGACTCCATATCCATTTCCATCTCCATTTCCATCTCTTCCTCTTCAAACTCCCCCATCATCATCATCATCTCTTCCATGTCGCCGCCGCCTCGGCGAGATCTGCGTTGTCTGGGTTCGCGGACTTTCGGCGCCTCTACTTTTTCAACCTCGTCAGCAGGATCCAGTGCGGCAAGCGGGTAATCGGGGCTTGCCGAGCGGACTGCGATCGCCGTGAGCACGCCTTGCACGAGCAACTGCTGAGGCGGAGAAAGCACGGGGTCTTCGCGGCGAACGATTACATTTTCGCCTTGGCGTTCCAACAAGTGCGGCAGCTTGTAAGGCGTCGGATCGACTGAGTTGTAACGCTTCTGTGTCTGGGCAACGATATCCAGAGTGGGGATACGGGGTGGAATGATCGCATCGTTATGGTCTTCGTCAATTTCCAGTTTGACCTGTGTCGCATCATCCCCCAATCGATCGGGATCGTGGGTATCCAGGTAGTTATCAAGCTGGAGTCCCTGGTAGAGCAAAAATCCGGACGCGCCCACCACGACGACCAAAATCATCTTCTCAACATGGAAGAGAAAAAAGTCTTTGATTTTGTCAGCGTCCATAGGTCCCTCGTTACGATTCGTGAAGAAAAGAGTTTTTGGTGTGAAAGGTCGGCCGATTCAAAGAACGGCCCAACCACATCAACATCGCTACAACCTAGGGTTGAGGAATGGCAATTGCCGGCGGAGGCGTTTGAGCACCGGCATCAGCAACTGGCGGCTCAGCGTCCGGATCGGCGGGCGGCTGAGTCGTATCGGGTGAATTCGCATCGGGCTGGGGATCACCGGGAGCAGGTGTCGGCAGCACATCATTGGTCTGCTCGGGCTGTGCCTCCGGTGTCGCGGCCTGTGCCGGCGCCGGCTCGGTCACCCCTTCGATCACTGTATCCTTATCCACATCCTTGACACCAAGCTTTTCGGCATCTGGAGGGTTGTACATGTAAATCAATCCATAGATTTCAACGGTCATGTCCATGGGGAACTCTTCGGCCGGCTTCGGCGGTGCCACCACCATGTTTCCTCCCATGCCCATCCCCATGCCCTCCATGCCGTAACCCATCGAATCTCCCATATCATCCTCTTCTTCCATCTCCTCCATCATCCCCATCGTTCCGCTGGCTCCACCCAGTGTGCTCATTCCTTGTTTGGGCAAGATGCGAACCTGGCTGACTTCCACCATCAGCGGTGCGCTACCGCAGGCGGCAAGCAGCTGTTGGATCGCGCGCTGGTCGATTTGCAGCGACATCATCACGGGCACTCGTTTGGCGACCGCGATCTCGGCATCGGCCGCCGAATTGCTTTTCAGCGCCGAACGGAGCGCCGAACCGGCGATGGGTTCTTTCTTTCCGTCGACGTAGCGGTTTTCACCTGGATCGGGTGCTTCGACAGTCGTCCCCATGGTCCCCATGGTATCCATCGACGACATGTCCATCATCTCCTCCATGTCTTCCATTCCATACATGCCAGAACCGCTGCCGATCAAACCTTCGCCCGGCTTGGAAACCTCTCCGGCGTCAAAGTTGACCGATTCGCCGATCTGGATCGCCCGGATCTCGCGGATCTTGGCTTGATAAGGTTGCCGAGCGTCGCCGTTGACCTCGCTAATGATCTGCAGCAGTTGCTTGAGGATCCAAATGTTCTCTTGAGAGTAGTAGACCTCCAGCGTGGAGGGGGGAAGGCCCTGGCCGCGCCACGGAAACAGGTCGTCCAGCACCGACTTTTGGCTTTCGGGCGACCATTTGACCAACGGGCCTTCCGTCTTGCCGGTGATGGAAACTTCCTGCCGCGTTCCCGACATCATCATCGCCATGTCGCCGAATTCCCCCATCCCCATCGAGGCCGACTGGGAGAAACTGGCGCTCCACTCGGCATCGGCGATCTCCGCAATCGCCGGTAGCGCGTTGCCGATGTACCGTTGATATTGGGTACGAAGGTATGATTCGATTTCGTCCTTTTCTTCCGTGGGGTGATCGACGTGAACCTCAATGGGAATCAGGTCTTTGAACTCGTTCACGAACTCTTCGGTCAACTCCTCGGTAGGCCAAGTCAAGATGTTGCGCTGCCGATCGTAAAGCGACTTCCACGATTCCAACACATCATCCTGCCTTAACCCGATCAGCCGTTCCATTTCGGCGTGCGAGAGGGCATTGGGCTGCTCGGACATCTCCGCTTTCACATTCGTAACGGATGTGTGAGCTGTATTGAGTTGGCTCGTCTTGCTCGCGTTTTCCTTGGCCAGCGTCGACGTGGTGGTGTACCAGACACCCAGGGAACCGAACAGCACGATCGCACTGCCGATCCAGAAACCGTACTGAAGTACGACGGCAAGTTGCTTTTTGACTTGGTCCATGATTGATTGGTCGGTTAGTGTGACGAACGAATGGTTTTATCGCATCCAGTGTGAGTGGATGATTGGATATCGGTTAAATCAAGGTTCTACCGCGGCGACAGGTTCCCCTCCGCCACTGGCAGCTTGCTGGGCCGCTTCCTCAGCAGCCTTCTCCTCGGCTTCTTTCTTTTCCAAGACGCGGATGCTAAGTACTTTTTCCTGCCAGACGATTTGAAAGACAAATTCTAGCTTCAAGACCTGCAACGTCGGCGGTTCAGGCAACGCGCCCTCTTCATCCGCATCCACGTCATCATCAGGACTGAGAAAACCGCCTCCGGGCTGCAGTTGCAGACCGATTTCGGGATCCCAGTTGGGATTGGGAACGGACGCCATTTCGGGCTCGCGGTCATCCAACAGAAGCGGGTAGGTCAGCCCCATTTCGGCAAAGGTGAACTCCTCCATCACCGGGTTGCCGGCGGCATCGGTATCGACCGGCAGTTTGACTTTGCCATCCATGAAATTGGTGGTTAGGTATTTGCGAATGTGCTGGCTTCCTTCCAGCCCTTTGTTCTTGGGATTGTTGTAGTAGTGATAACCCTGCAACTGAATCACCCAACCTTCGCCGGAGGGACCGGGATTGGTATCGAGGTCTTCGGGCACTTCGCGTCCCATCAACCGGGCCCAGTTTCGATACTCACTGCGATACTGCCGGGAGACATCGTCGGTCCACCAATCGGCCAGTTCGGTGTAGAACTTCGTGTCGAACTGGGTGAAATGAAAGTCCTTCTGTTCGTCCAGCGGCAAGTCCTTGGGAACCTTGCCGTCGGGATAGTTCTCGCGGGGAATCGCCGAGTTGACCGTCTTGATCAGCTCCATCCACATCAAGCGTCGTTCGGCGTCTCCCGAAACCTGCACGCCCATCGAGTTGAGGTAATCGAGCTGGGCGGTCAAGTCAGCATCCATGCTTTTCTGTTCGTTGGAGTGATTCTGCATCGCAGTCACTTTCGCTGTCGCGCCGTCCCAACGTTTATCGTGAGTCGTTGCCCAGCTGCGCTGAGTGAACGCGTAGTGGCCCGCCATGCCGATCATCAACGCCGCCAGGCCGGCCAACGTCCACGGCTTTTTGGCTCGAATCATTCGCGCCGTCAGAATCTCTTGCGGCACCAAGCTGGCATGGACCTGCGATACCCCCAGTCCCTGCAAGCACAGGCCGTAACAGACAGCAAAGGTTGGGGCATTGTCGCGAAACGTCGGGATCGTCAAAACGTCATCGCCGACCAGGCGATTGAACCGGTCCAGCACCTTGACTTCAAAACCAAGGTTCTTGCCCAGGTAGGCGGCCAGCCCCGGCATCTTGACCGTGTTGCCGGTGATCAGCAGTTCTGAAATCTCCGCCTTCTTGTCGATACTGCGGAAAAACCCGATCGAACGTTGCACCTCGGTGACCAGATCGTTGAACACCGGACGCATCGTCTGAAAGATCAACTTCGGATCGACCGCCTCGCGAGCGTTTCTTTTTAGATGTTCCGCCTTGGCAAAAGTCAGCTTCAGGTCTTTGGTCAATTGGCGAGTGAAGTGGTTACCGCCGATCGGCATGCTTCGCTGCCAAATACGGAAACCGTTGGTAACGATCAGGTCGCTGGAATCAGTTCCGATCGACAGCAGGACGCTGGACGGCGGCGGGTTATCGGGATCGAACACGTCGGTGTCCAGCCGTTCGTTCATTCGATCGTAGGCGACCATGTTGTAGAGCGACAATGGAGCGAGCTGGACAATGTCCACTTCGATGTTGGCCTCATCAAACGGCGCGAGTTGCCGGTAGGCTTGCTCGCGTTTCATCGCAAACAGGCCAACTTCACTTTCCAGCGCATACCCCTCTTCGATCATGCTGCCCGGCATCATCTGGAAATCCCAGACCACGTCGTCCAGATCGAAAGGAATCTGTTGTCGTGCCTCGTACCTGACGATGTCCGAAACCTTCTTGACTTCGACCGGGGGCGGTTTGAAAAACTTTGCCAAGCCGCTTTGCCCAGGAACGCTGATGCAGATCTTTTCGGTAAACGCATCGTTGCGTTCGAGCAGTTGTTCGATCGCGTCGGCAACCAGTTCTTCGGCCACCGCTTCGGGCTGACTGAGGATTTTCGGGTACTCGATATAGTCGAACGCATCGGCGACAATCTCTCCATCCTGCAAAGAACATCGCAGCGCTTTGAGCGCTGATTGTCCGATTTCGATTCCCCAAACGCTTTTAGAGCTGCTTGCCATTACGATTTTCGCTTGTTGTGAACAGTTGCTTTGGGATGTTTTGGTCGGGAGGCTATCGTGATCACTCGCTGCCTGGCAGTGCTGCCAAAACACGACGGCCGATGTTTTCGGGTCTGTTCCTTCCCCGGGGGCCCCAGGGGAAGACCATCGCCGCATCTTCGAGTTACAATCCCCAGATTACACCATGCGATTGAATTCCAATCCAATTCTTCCTCCAAGTTGGCTTGGGAGGACGGGGCGTCGCCCCGTCTCCGACTGTCGGCCAGTTTTCCAAACTGGCTGCCAGCTGGCCGATTCGGGGACAACTTGATCTGCTTTGGAATTCAAGGATGTTTGCTGTGGACTGTCGAATGCGGACTTTAGCACACTCCGGATGGGGACGCCTGATTCTGGGAACAGATCGGCCGACACGATATCGGCAGTAATAAAAACGGAAAAGCATTGGATAAGTGTGGTGGTCGGCATCAGTCCTCATTCGATCCTGAACTTGGCCTTTACCGCAGGATTCCCCCACGCGCGATTGCGTCTTTCCAGTCTATCGATTCCCGCACCTAGAAGTCAAACTTTTCCTTGAATATGTCCGCATTTGACGAGTGTGGGGTGCTGATTCCAGCGGCCACGTTGGAAGACTTCCCCTCCGATTTATCCGATTATGACGCTCGTAGCCTGTTGGCGGCGTGGACGGTCCTGTGGCATCCCCGCCTGCTGGCCGACCAGGGCCAGATCCCAACCTGGTATCGCGCCGACTCGCCCCCCGATCCCGTGGGCCGCCGAATCTTGACGGTCCCCAGTCCCAGCCTGGCCCAGCTTCCGGATCGCTACGAGACCAAATGCCTGCAGTCGGAAGGCTGCCAGTGGATCACCGGTTCGGACCGTCGCGAGATGCTGGCTGCTCTGGGTTTGCAGGATTCTCCGCCACCGGTGGCTGGAAAGAGCCGTCAGATCGGTGTCGATGATTTTTTCGCCGCCGGTTTTGCGATTTTGCAGGTCCAAGTGATGACCCGCCGCCTTCGCTACACCAGCAACCTGGACGAAATTCATCTGCAAAACCGCATCGTGGCTGCCGCCAAGTCGTTTTTGGACCAGGACGGTCAGGCGGCAATCGAGGCGATGCACGACGTTTTTGACTGCCTGGCGGAGGAAAGGGACCACTATTTTTCCTCCGATCCGCACCTGGTCGACCTGGTGTTGATGGCCGACACGACGATCGATTCGTTTTTCCAGCAACATGCCTCCGCCGAAACTGTCTCGCCGAGCAGGGAAAATGGCACCAGTGGCGACGACCAATCCAAGGACGAATCGGGGATCGGTGCGGACGATTCTGCTGGCGTGCTGCCGACTCCGCAAAACGTGCTGCTGGACCGAAAGGTTTGCCAAGCGCTAGCCAGTCAGGAACGGTCGCGTCTGGAAAGTCTCCGCCGGGCGCTTGCCCAAGGTGATTTCGGATGGGCGGGCGGAGGTCCGGAAGAAAGTCACTGCCTGGATACGATGACGTTCAACCAGGCCGAAGCCGTTTTTCGCCAGGCCAGCTTGTCGACCGAGCAGGAATTGGGCATGCTCCCCACCGTCTTTGCCCGACTTTCCGGCGGAACCCCGTCTGATTTGACCGGGACCCTGGTTCGACTGGGCTACCAGGGATCGATTCCGATCGATTTTGCCGCCGGCAGCGGGTTCGGCGACGAAGCGAAGGTCATGGTTCGTGGGGGTGGTGCGGAAATCGAATCGTTGACCGCCAAACCGATCGACGCGGCTGGCGACTCCGCCTTTTTGTCGTTGGGAGCCAAGCTTGGCGAAGCCATCGACAGTGGCGAGATCGCCACGGCGCTGCTGGCTCATTGGCCGGGTCAAGGCTGCGATAGCTTTCATGACCTACGCCGGGTCGCCTCGTGGAGCCTGGCACTGGGCAAGTTTTGGAAGCTGGATGATTACTTCGTCGAAGGGGAACATCCCTATCATCACGGCAACCATCGGGCCGCATCGGCCGATGCCGACCAACACCTGTCACAGCAGGTGGCCGCCGAAGCAACCGATCCGCTCCGCACTGCCGCGGACGAGTTTCGCCGCGTGGTGGAAGAGGAAACTCGCTCCAAGCTTGCCGGGTTGTCGGCGCTGATCTGTTCCGATTCGACCAACGTCTCCAACGAATCGTTCGCCAAAGCGATCGGTCGACCGGCAGCGGAAGACCAAGGCCAATCAAAAAAGAAATCGGCGGTGCTGCTGATCAACCCCAACAACGTCGGCTGGCGTGATTCGGTCCAGTTGGACGGTGCTGCGGATCCGAATGCCGATCACATCTACGGCGCTTCGACAGCGGGATCGACTTCGACAGTCACCGTCGACGTGCCCGCTTGCGGATTTGCCGTGGTCGAAAAAGCGGGCAGCAGATCGTCGGGCGGTTTTTCGCTTGGCAAGCTCTTCGGTTTGGGAGGCAGCAAGGCAATCGCCGAACAGAATATGCTGCGCAATGAGTTCATGGAGGTTTCGATCAGCCCCGAATCGGGCGGCATCGCGGGGGTGTACAGCGGCGGCGCGAGAGGCAATCGCTTTTCAATGCGGCTGGTGCGTCGCAAGAAAGGAGAAAAGGCTCAATCGGTCGCCGCCACCATGCGATGCAACGATCTGCGCATCGGCGAATCGTCGGCAGCGAAAGGAACTTTGGAAGTCGAAGGGGTCCTTGTCGAAGACGAAAACAAAACCGAAAAGACGCTGGCCGAATTCAAGTTGGCTTATTCGCTTTGTCGCGGCAGCCGTTTTTTATCAGTTTCCGGACAGATCACACCGTCGGGACCGTTGACCGCCGAACCTTGGCAGGACTACTTTGCGGCGCGGGTCGCGGTGGCCAACGAGTCCTCCATCTTTCGACCGCTGCTGCGAGACAAGGTGCACCGGGCGCGGGGCCGGCGGCTGGTCTGCCCGTTGGGCGTGGTGATTGACGAAGCGGAGCGTCAAACGTTGGTTGCCGCCGACGGATTGCCTTATCACGTTCGAGTCGGCGATCGTTTTCTCGATACGCTGTTGGCCGTGCGAGGCGAGTCTCAGCCGACGTTTCAATTGAACTACGGTTTCGACGTGACCAATCCGGTCGCCGCGGCAAAGACCCTGATCGCACCTCCCGTTCAGATTCCGGTGGAAACCGGCAGCGGGCAAGCGCCGCTTGGTTGGCTGATGCATTCTTCTCCCAAAGAGATTGAGTTGATCGGATTGAATGTGGGCCGCCGCGCCGATGGTCGCCTGGCCGCGCTAGCGCGCGTGGTTCAAACGCGGTCGAAATCATGCACGGCTGTGCTTCGTTTCATCCACAACGTGGAACATGCCCAGCTGATCGAGGAGCTGTGCGAGGAGCCGCTGGAACATCCGCTTGGCGAGCAGGGGGCGCCTGCGGTGCTGCAGACCAAGGACGATCAGGTCTCGCTGCCGATGGCGGGCCATCAGGTTTCCGATCTGCTGCTGGTCTTCGCAGGCGACGCGAAAAGATAGCGCGGACGAAAGTTTGTGCTAACCTAGGTTTTGCCCAAAAAAGGGGGCTGACCCTTTGGAGGGCGGCCATTTTCTTTGACGATTGTTATGCCCGGAGAGGGTCAGACCCCTTTTTTGGGAAAAGCCGCTAATCTAGCAAGTAGCTCCGGCCACCTACGAAACCGCCTCTTTACCTTGTCGTCCATGTCCTCCCCCGAGACACGTCCAACGCTGGGATTTGAACTTGCGGCGATCCGCAGCAAGTTGATCAGCCCTCGCAAGTACAAGCGAGTGGTCGAACTTGCCGGAACGGCCGACGAAGAGGTGATCGCCGCAACGCTGGTCAAAAGCGGATTGCTGACCGAATACCAGGTGCAGCAGCTTCGCCAGGGCCGCACCAAATTCACTCTCGGCCCCTACATGATCACCGATTACATCGGCGCTGGCGGGATGGGGCGAGTCTACAAAGCAGTGCACCAGGTGATGGGGCGAGAGTGCGCCGTGAAGATGCTGCCTTCGGAGTGGCTGACCGAAGAGGCTCGCAAGAGTTTCATTCGCGAAATTCGCATGCAGGCCGGGCTGGATCATCCTCACGTGGTTCGCGCTTACGACGCCGGCAAGGACGGCGAGATCCCTTACCTGGCCACCGAATTTGTACCGGGTACCGATCTGCGGCGGCTGATCAAAAACAAGGGCGGGCCTTTGTCGATGGAGCATGCGGCGCTGATCGTTTCCCAGGCCGCACGTGGATTGCAGTACGCGCACGACCTGGGTCTCGTTCATCGCGATGTCAAACCGGGAAATATCCTGGTCACGCCCGAGGGCCACGCCAAGATCTCGGACATCGGCCTGGCCAGTTGGAGCATGTCGCTGGGCGATGATCCTCGCAAAGGAAAAATTGTCGGCACCGCCGATTATCTTTCACCCGAAGCGATCCGCAGCCCCGATGCCGTCGGACCGCTGGCAGACATCTACTCGCTGGGATGCACTCTTTACTACGCGGTTACCGGCAAGGTTCCTTTTCCCGGCGGAGATTCTAAATCCAAATGCCGGCGGCATTGTGAACAATCGGCCTGGCATCCCGGCAGGCTCGTCCCCGGCCTTTCCGAAGATTTCGTCGACATGATCGCCGACATGATGGAAAAAGAGCCTTCGCGCCGCATCCAATCTGCTGCCGAGGTTGCCCAGCAACTGGAAGAGTGGGTTCACAACGACGTGGAGGTGGTTGAACAACCGCTCGATCGCCAAACCTGGACACCGCCGCCGCCGCCACACGAACCATCGCAACTGCGGTTAGTCGTCGACGATGCAGGCATGCAGAATTCGGGCGGACTGAGTACATCGGGAACGGGACTCTCCGATCCGCCACCGCCACCGATGCCCAACGAATCGCAAAGCGATTGGATTCAACCCGCACCGCAGAGCCACGCGCTGCCCATCGCCATCGCCCTGGCAGTGACCATTCCGCTCAGCCTGCTGGTCGGAGCAATCATCGGGTTCATCGTCCGCGGCCAACTGTAACGACAGTCGGCCAGTTCTCCGAACTGGCTACGATGCGATTTTGGAAAAATCGCCGACGGTCTGGCAAGCCCGAAGGGCTGATACACGCTTTGCCGGGGTCGCCAGGCCCCGGTGGCCGAACTCTTTTGACAAGCAGCCACGAAGTGGCGACACAAAACACCGGTCCTGGCCAACATTTGTATCGCCACTTCGTGGCTGCAATGAACGATAGGCCCGATACCGGTGGCTTGCACCACCGGCAGAGCTTGTACCAGCCCTCCGGGCCTTTGCTGATGCGATTTTGGAAAAATCGCCGACGGTCTTTACAGGTCGAGTACCTGGTCCATCTGCGCAGCGATGTCGGCTAGACGCTGGCGGTCGCCCCCTTTGACTTCGGCGGTTGCCCAGCCTTGAAAACCGATGCTTGCCAATTGCTGCCGTACTTTCGCCCAATCGATGCTGCCTTGGCCAAGCGGTTTGCCGAATCCAGCTCTCATTCCTTCGTTCATCGCCACGTTGAGGTCATATTCTTTGATGTCCAGCTTCTTGGCCCGCTTGCCCAGCACTTCCAGCCAATGTTGCGGCCACCCCCAGCGAACGACGTTGCCGACATCGAAGTAAGCGCCCACCATCGGGCTGTCCAGCTCGTCCAGAAACCGCGCCATCCCCAGCGGTTCGATCAGGTAGCTGGCCCAAACGTTTTCGACCAGGATCATCACTTGCTGCTTTTCCGCATGCTCGATCGCACGGCGAATGATCGCTTGCGTTTCTCGGTAATTTTGCATGTAGCCGATCTTCTTGTCATAACGGACCACATGCAGCACCGAATTGGCGCCGAGCATTTTCGCCTGATCGATTGCGCCCGCCAGGTCGGGATTGCTGGAATGAATGACGCCGTGAATGGGAAGTCCCGTCTTTTCACTAGCGCGACGGTAGGACCGCACCAATTCCGCATCCTGCGGGCCAAGTTTCGCCCGGGTTTCGATGCCGTCGAATCCAAGCTCCTTGACCAAGCGAAACTTGTCCTCCACCGGCTCATCGCCGGTGACCATGTGAAACTTGACCGCTTTGTGGATCTTGCCAGTGAACTCGCCGGCAACCAAGCGACCGCTGCTCGCTGCAAGGGTCCCTGCAGCACAAGCGGCCGACGTTTTTTTGAAGAACTCTCTGCGCAGCATCGTCAAAACTTTCTTTCAATCACTCGGCTGTTTTCTCGGCGGATTCAGTTTCGCTCTCCGATTCCTGCGAATCGTCGGCTGCCGGTTTTTCGTCCGACGGCTGTTGTTCCGACGGTTCCTCCTCCAATTCGGGGCGACCGCGGCGCTGTCCGCCTTCACCACCGGAGAACCTGGCCCGCATCGCCTCGACGAACGCCATGAACTCTTCCTTGGAAACTGATTCATCCGAGTCCGTATCGATCTGGGCGAGATTTTCCTTCATCCGTCCGCTGATTTCGTCACCCTTCAACACGCCATCTTCATCGGTGTCGGCTTCCGCGAACCTCGCTTCCGGATCAAAATTGCCGCGTGGACGGCCACCGCCTTCCGCTTCGCCACCGCCTTCCGCTTCGCCGCCTTCCGGTGGTCGGGCCGGCGTGCCCGTCGATTCATCGTAGGCTGCGTTTTGGGCTTCGATTCGAGCGAGTTCTTCCGCCGTGAAATCACTCGTTTCGATCGTGGTGTCGGGGATGATTTCCGAATTCCTGTCGTACACGTATTTGGCGTGACGGTAAAAGGTGTAGTTGTCGCCCCGCTTCTTGTAGACCGCGTACAGATTGTGAGTTTTCAGTGGCAACCCGGCACGCCACTTGTACACCTCCACCATGTCGCCGCCGTCATTGAACGTTTCGACCGGATCGCGTCCGACAGCTTCCGCGATTTCCTGCTGGGTCAATCCGCCTGAGGAAAGATTGTTTTTTTCGTTCAGTTTGGTCAGCTTGTCATAGGCGGCATCCACGCCAGGCCGCGCGACGCGATAGTCGTACGCCAAGCCCACGAGCAACAATCCCAGGACCGCAAAGAGGAAGAACTTGCGAAACGTTCCGCTATTTTTTTGACTGGTTTCTTCGGACATCGTTCGGACCGCCAATGGGAATGAGTAAGTTCGAAAAACAGGTCGGCGGCCGGAGTGAAGCTGCTCTCCAATCGTGACCACCGCGGGAAGGGGGCCAACAACATCGTGAGATATCGACCCGTCCCCCGGCTGACTCAGCCAGCATGATGAAACAGTTCCCAGCCAGGGTCAAATGGCGGCGAAAAAATTTCGCCAAGGAAGCTAATCTTGTGGCTGCTGGACGTTTTTCAAGAACTTGAAGATGTCGCTGCCGGTGGTCAAGATCAGCGTGCTGTCTTGATCGAGCATCTCCTGGTAAGTCTCCATCGTCTTCATGAACTCGTAGAAATCAACCGATTCGGGACTCTGGTTGTACGCCTTGGCGTAGATCTCCGTCGCCTGGGCATCGGCGGCCCCCTGGATTTCCTGGACTTTCTTGTACGCTTCCGATTCGATACTCAGCAGGTCACGCTCTTTTTTTCCGATGATCTTGGCTGCCTCGCCGGCGCCTTCACTGCGAAACCGTTCGGCAATCTGTTCCCGTTCGCTGATCATCCGTTCGTAAATTCGCTGTCGAACGCTTTCGTTGTAATTGATCCGTTTGAAACGGATGTCCAGTAGTTCGATCCCGAAATCGGTCAGCTTGCCAGCCGCCTTCTGGAAGATCTCCGATTCGATTTTGGCGCGTCCCTTCGCGATCGGATAAAGAACGCCGATGGTTCCGGGGGCATCGACGAGCACGACGTCGCGAACCGGCTGGCGATCTTTTGTCGTTCGAATCACCTCGATCAGTTCATGTTTGGCGATCGCGTTTCGCGTCTCGCTGCCCAAAATGTCATCCAGGCGAGACTGGGCACTGCGTTCATCGCGAAGCCGCAAGAAAAACTGTTTGGCATCGTTGATTCGCCACCTGCCAAACGTGTCGACCACGATGTAGGTCTTGTCTTTGGTCGGCATTTCCACCGGGCGCCCGTCCCACGCCAAGATACGTTTCTCGATCCGCGTGACTTCCTGGATGAATGGCAGTTTGAAATGCAACCCGGCATCAGCAACCGGATCGCCCACCGGTTTACCGAACTGGGTGATGATCACCTGCTCCATTTCTGAAACGGTGTAAGCCGCGGTGAATCCCAAGAAGGCGACGACCGCGAC
Source organism: Rubripirellula sp. (assembly GCA_965222745.1). Taxonomy (GTDB): domain Bacteria; phylum Planctomycetota; class Planctomycetia; order Pirellulales; family Pirellulaceae; genus CBDCUW01. Next base: position 1,065,365 of record CBDCUW010000005.1, on the reverse strand, counting down.
GGCGCCGGCCAAAAGAGGCAAAGAGAGCTTGTTCATCGTTGACTCCTCGGTGCGTCGGTGCCAAGTTGCAACAGCGGCAAGACAGAACTGGCGTTGTCGTCCAGGATGATTTTCCGTCCCAATTTGGGGACCACCTGACGCATGGTTTCGATATAGATTCGTTGTTTGGTGACTTCAGGAGCTTTCAGGTATTCGGCAAGCACGGCTTCGAATCGCGACACGTCCCCTTCGGCTTCGTTGACCCGCTTGGTCGCGTAGCCCTCGGCCGCCTGTATCTTTTGCTCGGCTTCGCCGCTGGCTCGCGGCACCTCTTTGTTGTATTCGCCATTGGCGACGTTGATTAGCTGTTCTCGTTCTTGCTGAGCCTGGTTGACTTCGTTGAACGAGGGTTGAACTGGACGCGGCGGGTTGACGTTTTTCAGTTGAACCTGATCGATGCTCAGGCCAAGTTCGTATTTGTTGACTTGCACCTGTAACTGGTTCAACGCGTCGGCTTCGATTTCTTGCCGACCGATCGTGATCACTTCATCCACGGTGCGATCACCGACGACCGTTCGCATCACCGATTCGGAAATGTCGCGCAACGTACTGCCGGGCTCGCGAACCTTGAACAGATAAAGCTCCGGTTGCTGGATACGATACTGAATGACCCATTCCACGGTCGCCGTATTCAGGTCGCCGGTCACCATGCTCCGTTCCAATTCCTGTTCGGAAGAAAACTGGGTCGGATTGGTTGCGCCGGGCGTGCCGAAACCGAATTCCTGTTTCAGCTGCCGCCGAACCGGAACGATCGAAACGCGATCGATTCCGAAGGGCAGTTTGAATCGCAAACCGGGGTCGACCGTTTTGACAAACCTGCCGAATCGCAGCACCACCCCCTGCGATTCTGCCTGCACCGTATAGATGGATGTGAAGGCCAAAATCAGCAGCAGAATGATCGGAATCACCCAGATGAAATAGGGACGAATCCCCTCGATTTCACGCCACTGATCGCGACGATTTTCTGATTCAAAGCTCATGGGACTGCTGGGTTGTGACGAATATCAGGTTGGTACCACGCATCGGAAACAAATTTCTTCATTCTGTCGTTCAAAAATGCCTGTCAGACCAAAGTATAGGTCGGTTTGTTCAGCCGGGCGCCGGGCCACCAGGCCGAGTTGGCGTCATCGGTCTCACGCTCCCGTTTGCACCACGGGCTGGGTGTGCCGGTCGCTGCACAACACCACTAGCAAGTTGGATACCAACGTGGCCCGCTGCGCAGGGTCCAGGTCGACGATTTCGTCACGCTTGAGGTGTTCCAGCGCCATTTCGACCATCCCCACGGCACCGTCAACGATTCGAGTTCGCGCGGCAACGACCGCGCCGGCTTGCTGTCGTTGCAACATCGCCGCGGCAATCTCCGGCGCGTACGCCAGGTGGCTGATCCTTGCCTCCAGAACAGTGACCCCCGCTTTCTCAAGCCGGTCTTGAATGTCTTCTCGCAACTTGTCGCAGATCTCTTCGGTGCTGCCGCGCAGAGAAACCTCGTGGTCTTTGCTGTCGTACGGAAAACGTGTCGCCAAACTTCGCAGGGCAGCTTCGCTCTGCACTTCGACAAAGTGTTCGTAGTCGTCCACCTCAAACAAGGCCTCGGCGGTATCAGTGACTTTCCAAACCACCACCGCGGAGATCTCGATCGGGTTTCCGTCCCGATCGTTGACCTTGGAAGGCCTGCCGGCGGTACGGGACTTGGGTTTCAGAACGGTTCCCTGGGCATTTTTTTGTTCGGGTGTGGACGACGATCCAGTTTCAAAGTTCCGGACTCGCAGGCTCACTTTCTTCTTGGAATAGAAAGGATTGACCCAAAAGAAACCGGAATCCTTCACCGTCCCCCGGTACTCGCCGAACAGCAACAACACGCGAGAATTGTTGGGCGTGATCGCCATCAAACCGAATAGCCCAATCACTCCCAGCGGAATTCCGGGCGCGGCCAGAAAGATCAAAACGGCGTTGCTATGGGCTGCGCCGGCGATGATCAACACAATGGCAATCAGAATCGAACCCAAGAAAACAAACAGTGGCAGCCAACCACTGGCCACCTTCCTTTGTTTTTCAACATGCGTCGGTTCGATTTGGTGGGGCGATGGTGACATGATAGTCGCTCAGGGTGTATCGATGGTTGCTGCAAAATCTGACTGGTCGAACGAAGGTGCAAGACCGTCAGGAACTGAACTGCTTAGCCGGTTCCACACCAAGGGAAGGTCCGACGCTTGGATAGACCGGGCGCGCAAATCGCCAAAATGGCCCCGAAAACAACCGGCACAATCGTGCCAAAACGCACACTTGAGGAAACGGCTGGGCGCGCTGCCTAACCAGACAGGTTAAACTTGACGCCAAGCGTTTTTGTTCGCTTGGTCCGGTCGCGTCGAGTGGAAAACATGGCAACCTGGTTCACTTTCTCAAAAGTTGGCTTTCGATTCCCAGCGATGCCCGCGGCAGCCGGCGTTCTGCTGGCCCTTGGGGTCGCTGCGTGCGGCCGTGCGGAGGTGCCGGCCAATGCGAAAACGGGTGTCCAATACGTGGGTAGCGAAAAATGCATCGAGTGCCATCGGGAGGAACATCGCAGCTACCTCGATACCACCCACAGCGTGGCGGCCGAACCGACGAACGCGGAAAACGAGCCGAAACCATCCTCGTTTCGGCACCAGTATTCCGGACACACTTACGAGGCAGCCGTTCGAAACGGGGAACTGCTTCATCGCGAGATCATCTATCGCGGCAATGGCCAACGACGCAGTTTGACCGAATACCCGATCGTCTTTTCGATCGGTTCGGGTGCACACGGAAAGAGCTACCTTTTTCGCGACGGCAACTACTGGACTCAGTCGCCGATTTCCTGGTTCACCGGTTCGCAGGACTGGGGCATGTCCCCTGGTTACGATCGCCCCTTGCACGTCTCTTTCCGACGTAAGGTCAGCAGCGGATGCGTCTTCTGTCACGTCGGAAACATCGATCGCAAACAGGGCAATCCATTCGACTTTGACATCCTGGAAACCACGATCGGCTGCGAACGCTGCCACGGCCCCGGTCAGCTGCATGTTCAAAAGTATCGTGACCAACCCGAAGCGACTGCGGCAAACGACTCGTCGCAGCCGGACGACACCATCGTGAACCCGGCAAACCTCACTCGCGAACTGTCCGAAGCTGTCTGCCAACAGTGCCACCTGCAAGCCGCGGCGAAAGTCGAAGTGGCCGGAAAAAATGAATGGGACTTTCGTCCCGGTTTGCCGCTGACCGACTTCCGTATCGACTACCAATATCGATTGGGAGACGATTCGATGAAGATCGTCGGGCACGTCGAACAGATGCACATGAGCGGTTGTTACCAGCAAACCGAATCGCTGACCTGCGTCAGTTGTCACAATCCGCACGACGTCGTCAAAGCGGAAGACAGGGTCGACCACTATCGTTCGATCTGCCTGGATTGTCACGAAGACCAGTCTTGTGGCAAGCCGCATGAGCAGCGGATGCGGCTGGCCGACAACAGCTGTTATCAATGTCACATGCCCAAGGCCGATACGAACGTAGTGCACGCTGCGTTCCACCATCACCGTATCGGCATCCACGATCCCGAAGACAAAGAGGCTCGTGAGGTGATCGCCGGGCTCACGCCCGTGCTGGACGTTGCTTACCTGGACAAGCAAGAACAAGCTCGCGGTGCCGCGATCGCCAAGTACGAAGTCCTCCGAACGGGAGCGGGCCGGCCGGAGTTTGCCGACTACGGCGTCGAAGCGGCGGGCGAGTTGATTCAATTGAAGCAGAAGGGCAAGGAGGATCCGAAGCTCAACGCCGTGCTCAGCTGGCTGGCCCGCGACCAGGGGCAACGGGAGATTGCCAATATGTTGGCGGGCGAGGTTTTGAAGCAAGAACCACGCCCGACGCAAAATCGCATCGATGCCACTCGGCTGCTGGCCAAGGACGCGTTCAAAAAAGGCGACCATGCCAAGGCGGCCCAGCTGTATCGCCAGCTCGCTTCGTATCACCGCGACGCACAAGACACCTATTTTCTAGGGCTGTGCGAAAACAACACCGGAAATGTCGAAGCGGGGATCGTGGCGCTGAAACGATCACTGGAAATCGACCCTTCTCAGGAAGCCGCTCATTTTGCTCTTCAGGCAATCTACCAGGCGCTGCGAAAACAGGCCGAATCGGAGTACCACGGCCGAGAGGCAATCGAAAATCGCCAACTCAACGAGCTACTACAGCAGAAAGCAATGGAGATGATGAAGAAGGAGAAGGGGGAGTGAGGAAGTTTGGGGGAACACTAATACGCCCTAATCAACACTGATAGAAAGGGCATCGCAAACCTCTTGGGGCGAACCGGACAGCAGAAAAGCCACCCGATGAGTTTGAGCCGTTTCTGCTCCATCATCGATCCGTTCCCACCGTTGCTCCATTCCACCTCCATCAGCGTCGATTAGGGCTTATTCGTGTTCACTCACCTGCTTGGTGCTTTTGGGCACAGTAGGATGAGAGATCTGGAACGACGACAAGGGGCAATTCGATGTTGAAACAGGAAGGGTATGATCCGATGGGGGCTGCTTTCGAGGTGTACAACGAGTTGGGATACGGAATGGCTGAGGAAATCTATCAGCAAAGCCTGGAGGTCGAATTGCGGCTTCGTGACATCCCATTCCAAAGCAAAGCCGAGGTTAACGTCTTGTACAAAGGGAAATCGCTGGAGACAAAATACCGACCCGATTTGCTGGTGTTCGGCGAGGTCATCGCCGAGTTGAAGGCTACCAAAGATCTCTGCTCTGAACACGAGGCTCAGCTATTCAACTACATGCGGATCGCTAGAAAGCAGGTCGGTTATTTGATCAACTTTGGCCAACCAAGAAAGTTGCAGTGGAAACGGTTTATTCTGGATGACGTCCGCTAGTCGAGTCATAGAAAGGGTAACCCAGGGGAAAGTGAGGAGGTTTGGGGGGGGAACACTAATGAGCTCTAATCGGCACTAATCGAAAGGAGACCAGGAGATCAGGAGATCAGGAAAGTCGAAAGGATATCAGGAAAGCCGCCCGATGAGTTGGAGCCGTTTCTGATCCAACATCGATCCGTTCCCACCGTTGCTCCATTCCACCTCCATCAGTGTCGATTAGAGCTCATTAGTGTTCTCCTCATCTACCTGTCACTTCCCCAGCTGTACGTCGGGAACGCAGTGCGACGTGTGATGGACGACTGTGGCTTGCGGTTGTTACAACGTCGGTTGTCCGCTTCCCCTGTCCGATTGTTCTCACCTGATGACTGAGCCGAATCCATCACCACCATGGTGGTCGCGAGTGCCCCAGTGGCTGAGCCTGATACGTTTCAGTCATACGATCTTTGCGTTGCCTTTTGCGGCGCTGGCAACGGCGATGGCTCTGTCGGCGCCGCTTCCATCAGGCGATGCCGCGGTGCTGAGGCTGCGCGACCTGTTGGGCATCTTGGTGTGTATGGTTTTTGCCCGCAGCGCGGCGATGGCTTTCAATCGTTTGGCCGATCACCAGATCGACGGAGAAAACCCGCGGACGGCCAAGCGGCACCTGCCGGCTGGGATTTTGTCGCGCGGCGAAGTGTGGGGGTTCACCGCGCTGTGCTCGGCCGGCTTCGTCGCCTCCACCAAGTTGTTCCTGCCCAATGTCGTGCCGCTGATCGCCGCGGTGCCGGTGCTGATCTTCCTGTGTGGATACAGTTTGGCCAAGCGATTCACCGCCGCGGCTCATCTTTGGCTAGGCGTGGCGCTGAGCCTGTCGCCGGTATGTGCTTGGTTGGCGATTCGTGGGACCGAGGCGATCCTGTATCCGGCCGACCTGGGGGCACCGTTGGTTTTGGCAGCAGCCGTCGCGGCATGGGTCACCGGTTTTGACATTATCTATGCGTGCCAGGACGCCGAGTTTGATTCACGCGCGGGGCTTCATAGCATTCCGGCCAGGTTCGGTGTCGCCGGCGCTTTGCGGATCGCGGCGTTTTTTCACCTGCTGATGTTGGCGCTGTTGGCTCTGCTGCCAGTGGTGGGACGGTCGGCCGGATTCGGAACGACCTTCTGGGTGGTCTTGCTGATGGTCGCCGCACTGGTGGTGAGGCAACACCTGCTGGTTCGACCGAACGATCTGGACCGAGTCAACGAGGCCTTCTTTCATACCAATGCGGCAATTAGCCTGACGCTATTGGCCGTGGGCGTGGTCGACTGCTGGTGGCTGTAACACCAGCTTTTTGCGAAATCCAATAGAAACCCACGGTTGTCTGAAACGACCGACTGCGGTTCTAATCGCACACCACCCTATGTTTCGGTGAATCCCCCTTCCACCATGAGTCGGCGGCAGTGCCGACAAGCGAAGATTGTCAGTGCCTGCGATGAATGCGACGGAGCTAGAAGCGAGATTCCGCGAAATCCGCGACAAAGTCGAATCGGAAGAACGGCTTTCTTTGGATGACGGTATTTTTTTGTATTCCCCGGAACTGCCGATGCAGGCCGTCGGTGAACTGGCCAACGTCGTCCGTGAGCGGAAAAACGGCAACGTCGGCTACTTCAACATCAACACTCACCTGAATCCCACCAACGTCTGCGTCTATCGCTGCCGGTTCTGCGCATTCCGAAGCGACCTGCGCGATCCCAAGGGATACGTGATGAGCGACCAGCAGATCCTCGATCGCGGCCGGGAAGCGACCGAAAACGGTTGCACCGAAATGCACATTGTCGGCGGTCTGCATCATCAGAAACCTTATCAGTGGTATCGCCACATCATTCAGCTGCTGCACGAGAACTATCCGCAGATTCATCTCAAGGGATGGACGGCCGTCGAAATCAATTGGTTTGAATTTCAAACCAAGAAATCGATTCGTTGGGTGTTGGAAGACATGCGGGCGGCCGGTTTGGGAAGCATGCCTGGTGGTGGCGCGGAGATCTTTCATCCCGAAGTGCGCGATCAGCTTTGCGAACACAAAGCCAACACCCATGCCTGGTTGGACATTCATCGCACCGCTCATCAGGTCGGACTGAAAACCAATTGCACGATGCTGTACGGCCACGTCGAAAATGCCTTTCACCGCATCGATCACTTGCTGCGGCTGCGTGACCTGCAAGACGAAACCGGCGGCTTCCAAGTCTTCATTCCACTGGCGTTTCACCCGGAAAACACCAAGCTGTCGGACATCAAGAAACCGTCGGCGCTGATGGACCTGCGAACGATGGCGATCAGCCGGCTGATGCTGGACAACATCCAGCACATCAAGGCCTACTGGATCATGCTGGGAATAGAAACCGCCCAAACCGCGCTTGCCTACGGCGCCGACGATATCGACGGCACCGTCCGGCACGAACTGATCTACCACGACGCCGGCGCGACCACGCCCGAATGCCTCACCGTCGATACGATTCGCAACCTGATCATCGAAGCGGGCAGAGAGCCGATCGAACGAGACACCGTTTACCGCCGCGTTGTTCGTGACGAGAACGATTTCACCCGCTGGACCAGCGGCCAAAATGTCGCCGCCGAGGCAGGTGTCGCCTGATTGCAAGAAATTCGAGACATTGTGTCTTTTCTTCGCTCGAAATGTGATAAACTGGCATCCGTCGGCGAGTTCTCCGAAATCGCATCGTGATCACGATCGCCGGAAACGGAGAATCGTCCGGCAATCCGCAGCGATTTCGGAGAAATCGCCGACGGTCGACCAGCTACTCCTCGCGAAAAAAACGCCATGATCGTTCGACATCCACACCGAGGTTTCACTGTCATCGAGATGTTCGCGGTGGTGACGATCATCGCGCTGTTGATCGGTCTCCTGCTTCCGTCGGTTCAGTCGGCGCGAGAAGCGGCGCGGCGAACCAGCTGCGCCAACAATTTCATGCAAATTGGTCTGGCGGTTCACACTTATCACTCCGCCTTCAAGCAGCTGCCCACTCCTCTTTCTGGAACGGAGGGCAGCACCGTGAAGGGGCAGGACAACGATCGCCGTCTCAGCTACCTGGTGCCGCTGCTGCCGTTTCTGGATTGTCCGGGCGCGTGGGATGCGATTCATCGCCCCCTGCCTCGCGACTACCGAGTGATCGAGGATTGGGAAATCGGCATGATGACCACGATCGACGAATCGGAGGGCGAAACGTATGCCGAAGGAGAAGATGCGTCTGCCCAGCCACCTTGGGTTGTCGGAGGCCCCGAACCGTTCACGGCGACCTATTATCCATGGACCATCGAACCGCCCATGTACCGCTGTCCCAGTGATCCGGGTGTCGGAACGCCGGCGATGGGGCGAACCAACTACGCCGCTTGCCTTGGCGACGGCGTGATGTGCGCCGACAGCGGGCCGCTGAAAGAGGTCAACGGGCGGTTCACTCGCGACCCCGATTTAGCCGCCCAGACCGAAGCAGCGATGCGAGGCATGTTTGTTCCGCGAATGGTGATGCGATTGGGCGACGCAACCGATGGCCTGGCCCAGACGATCATGTTGGGTGAGATCGCCACCGACCTGGGAGACCACTGCATCCGAACTAGACCGGCGGCTGGTCCGGGAGCGGAAGTGCTGCGAGACAATCCGAATTGGGTTCGCGAGAACGATCTGATCGACACCGAACGCCCCCAATTCTGGCAAACCTCCACGTCAAAGCTCGCCACCACGCCTCCGTTTGGACGGGGATTTCGCTGGGCCGACGGCATGCCTTTGTACACTGGATGCAACACCATCCTGCCTCCCAACAGCGAGGTGGTGCTTCGAGATGATCGCGACGATTGCTGGGGAATTTTGCCGACCAGCAGTCGTCATCAGGGGGGCGCCAACGTTTGTTTTGGCGACGGCAGCATCCGCTTCATCACCGACGAAATCGACGCCGGTGACCCTTCGCAGCCAACGGTCTATCTGGGAAGCAGCAATGGACCGGGCAGCCCCAGTCCCTACGGACTTTGGGGGGCGCTCGGCACGCGGGCCGCTGGCGAGTTAAAGTGGTTTGATCACTGAGAGACTTGGCGGCGAGCGACCGCTTTCCGGAGGAACTTGCGCGCAGCCGCTATAATCGGGGGCGGGTAAGCCTTCCCATCTTCACGGGGTCTCGCCAGCCTTGTTTTGCACCGTACAGACGTATAGTCTGTTTTGAGCCACATTTTTTGACACGCGGATCGGAGAATTCTCACTTCATGAATGAATCATCCTCGCAGCCTGCCGGTCCGACGGAGCAGCTCAGTTCCGACGATGTCCAACACATCGAAAAACTTCAGCAGTGCCACTCGCAGTTGAAAAACGAGCTGGCCAAAGTCATCGTCGGCCAGCGGGAAGTGATCGAGCAGCTGATGATTTGCTTATTCGCACGGGGCCACGCCCTGTTGATGGGGGTACCGGGGCTGGCCAAGACGCTGTTGGTCAGCAAGCTTGCCGAAACCATGTCGCTCGATTTTTCTCGCGTGCAGTTCACTCCCGACCTGATGCCGATGGACATCACGGGAACCGACATTTTGCAGGACACCGCCGAAGGGCGCCGCGAGTTTCAGTTTGTGCACGGCCCGGTGTTTGCCAACATCGTCTTGGCCGACGAGATCAACCGGGCTCCTCCCAAGACCCAGGCGGCGATGCTCGAAGCGATGCAGGAACACCGCGTCACCGTGCTTGGCAAGCCCTACGATTTGGACGAGCCCTTTTTGGTGCTGGCCACTCAAAATCCGGTGGAACAGGAAGGGACTTACCCGCTTCCCGAAGCCCAGCTGGACCGGTTCATGTTTTTGATCGAGCTGGATTATCCTTCGGAGGCCGAAGAGGTTCAGATCGCTCGCACCACGACGGGGGACGAGCTACCGAAACTGGACGCGCTGCTTCACGCCGAAGACATCTTGGCGTTCCAGCATCTGGTTCGCCGAGTTCCTGTGCCGGAACACATTTATCAGTTTGCCGTGAAGCTAGTGCGCAAGACTCGTCCGAAAGAGGACGTTGCCCCCGATTGGTTGAAGCCTTTGGTCTCCTGGGGCGCCGGTCCGCGCGCGGTTCAGTATTTGATCCTGGGCGGCAAGACCCGCGCGGCGCTAAGTGGCCAGTACATGGTCCGGCTGGAGGACATTCAAGCCGTTGCCGAACCTGTGCTGACACATCGCATGATCACCACCTTTGCTGCCCAAAGCGAAGGGGTCGACGCCAGGCAGATTGTCAAGCGTCTGGTTCAGGAGACGGTCGAAGGTGGAATCGACAATGGATCGCCCGCGGGAGTTTCGACGGCGGCAGCGCGGGGTTGATCGATGCAGTTTTTGTCGGGGTTGCCCAAACCGAAACTGGCCGCCTGGGAAACAAGTCGGCCTACCGTGGAATTCGCGGCGGCGATGCTTTGCGCCCTGGGACTGACCGCGGCCGGCAGGTGCTGCCTGGCTGCCGGTTCAGCGATCGACGAAAAGCGGGACGCCGCCTTCGGCCAACTTGACACCGACAACAACAAACAACTCAGCCTGCAGGAATACTTGAAGCGCCAGGGCGGCAAAAAAGTTCTCCAGCGAGATTTCCAGCTGTTTGACCTGAACGGAAATCGTTTGATCTCGCGATCCGAATTCGCCACCATGCCGGGCATTGGCACGGCTGCCCAGCGGGGACCGATGCCCGATCCGTTCGATGGGCTGCTGGAGCAAGCGATCGAGGCAATGGATCAAGCCTATGACGGCTGGAACCATCGCCCCCAAGAGCAGATGAACAGCACTTTTTTTGCGATCAACTTCGCGGCATCGCTGGCAACCGACAATCGCCGCCGGTTGGATCGCGAAATCGTTTCGCAAGCCGACCCCAACGGCGACCACATGGTCAGCCGCGAAGAAGCGAAGCGGTTCCTGGAAATCCAACTCGGAATTCGTTGGAGCACCGGAGAACGCTTGCGGCTGAAGAATGGGCGGGTGGTGAATTTCGCCCGCTTCATGAGGTCCGACGCCAACGCGGACGACGTGATCTCGAAATCGGAATTCATCGAGACCTGGTGGAGGCCGCAGACGGCGGAAGAGGATTTTGCCGACGCCGATCGCAATGATGACGGCGAAGTCACGTTGCGAGAGTTCACTCGTGCCGATGGTCCGAACATTGTCGATCCAATCGCGGCGTTTCGTGATGCCGACACCAACCTGGACGCGCAGTTGGACGCGAAAGAATTGGCAGCCTCAGTTCCCCAGTACCGCAAAAATCTCGTTTCGTCGGCGCTGACGGGATTTGACGACGACGGTGATGGCAAACTCTCGCTCAACGAATATCGCTTGTCGATGCTTGGTAACTTCAACTATTCGTGGGCGACCATCCCCAAAGACGAAAACAACGACGACGCGCTCTCGTTTGAGGAATTCGTTTTTTCCAGCAAACGCAATCTGTTTCAATTGCTGCGCCGGTTTTACTTTCATCATTTCGATCTTGACGACGACAAAAAACTGTCTGTGTTGGAGTTCGAATTCAAAAGAAAATCGCTCCATTCCTTGGTGCTGGTCTCCACCGATTCGTCCGAAACTCGCGAAGTCTATCGCCGCCGCGAGTTTCCGACGTGCGGGTCACCGGCCGTTTCTCATGACGGCAAGTGGATCGCTTTTGACGTCGTTCCTGTGGAAGGGATCAGCAAGTCGCGAATCTTGAAGATGACCCTGGACGGCCAAAACGTACACAACCTTTGCGACGGCCTGATGCCCACCTGGTCTCCCGACGGCACGCAGTTCGCCTGTTCGCGCTACGAAGGGGGCAGCGGAGTGTGGATCATGAATGCCGATGGCAGCGCACACCAACGCATTTCCGACGGTTGGGCGGCGCAGTGGTCACCCGACGGAAAAACAATCGCTTACACCAACGACAATTCCTTGCGGGCCTACGACGTGGAAAGCGGCAAGTCACGCGTGGTGCTGGAAAAAAACGACCATCCCTATCAGTACATTTTTTGGAACATGTGCTGGTCGCCCGACAGCACAAAAATGGTCTTCAAAGGACGATTGCCTAATAAACAGCAACTGGCGATCGTCCATATGACAGGGGACCCCAGGTTAAAAACGTATCACGCTTCCAACAAACAATTCGCCGGCGACCTGGCATGGTCTCCCGACGGCAAACGAATTTTGTTCAACATGTACTCGCAGGAGAAGAAAAAGAGTCTGCTGTATCAGTTTTCGCCCGACCAGGAAGATTCGCTGAAACCAGTAGACGACGTCGACAAAGACCGCGCCTTCACCTCCGTCTGCTTCAGCCCTGACGGCAAATGGATCGTGCTGGCGTCCCCTAATTAGCTGTCGGCCGGTTCTCCGAAGCGATTTCGGAGAAATCGCCGACAGAAAGAAATCGCCGAATGTCGGCCGGTTCTCCGCTCCCGGCTACGCGAAGCGATTTCGGAGAAATCGCCGACAGAAAAAAATCGCCGACCGCGAAAGGTATTCCGTTTTGCTTCACGACGACAACGACCGCAGCTTTCTTGATCCGCAAGCCCTGGCGCGGCTGGCAGCGGTACCGCTGTTTGCCCGGCGGGCGATGATCGGCAGCGTCTCCGGAATGCATGCCAGTCCGCATCGCGGAGCCAGCGTCGAGTTTGCGGAGTATCGCCGCTACGTTCCCGGTGATGACCTTCGCCGGCTGGATTGGCGGGCTTACGGAAGGACCGATCGTTTCTACGTCAAAGAGTTCGAGGCCGATACGAATCTTCGTTGCTGCATCGTGATGGACACCAGCGGTTCGATGAATTTTGGTTCGGGCGAAACGACGAAGATGGACTACGCGCGGCGGCTGGCCGGTTCGCTTGCCTATTTGGCGGTGCAACAGGGCGACGCGGTGGGACTGACCTGTGTGGCCGAAGAAATCGTCCGCACGATTCCGCCTCGCCGCACGCCGTCGCATCTGCGAGGCATTTTTGATGTGCTGGAACATTCGCAGCCCGGCGGTGACACTCAATTGGTATCGCGGCTGCATGAATTCGCCGAAACGACTCGACAGCGAGCTTTGATCGTGATCATTTCCGATCTGTTCGTCGACCCGGAACAATTGCGTGAGGCGTTTGATCATTTGAGATTCCGCAAGCACGACGTCGCCGTCTTTCACTTGCTCGATCCGCAGGAGCTTGGTTTTGAATTCCGGCGGCCGACGCGATTTGTCGACATGGAAGGTGGCCCGTCCATCTTTGCCGAACCGACCGACATCGTCGATCGTTATCACAAGGCGCTGCAGGCGTACCTGGATCAGATCAAGGCGATCGTGCTGGAATCGGCGATCGACTATCACCGCATCAGCATCGACCAGCAGTATGAACAGGTCTTGCTAAAGTTCCTGGCCGGGCGGACGAAATCGCGGGGGATTCGATGAGCTTTTTGCAGCCGGCGATGCTGTTTGCGATCCCGGTGATCGCGTTGCCGATCATCATTCATCTGATCAACCAGCGCCGATTTCAAACGGTGCAGTGGGCGGCGATGTTGTTCCTGCTGCAAGCCAACCGGATGTCGCGTGGCTACGCGCGACTGCGGCAATGGTTGATCCTGGCCGCCCGCACGATCGCCGTGGCCGGGCTGTTGTTCGCCATCGCCCGCCCGTTGACCAGTGGCTGGCTGGGCGTGGCTGCCGGCAGTCGCGTCGACACCACCATCATTCTGCTAGACCGTTCCCCCAGCATGAACCAAAGCGGGCCCGGCGGCCGGTCGAAGTTGCAGTCGGGCGTCGATCAACTGGTTCGATCGCTGGGAATGCTACAGTCCAACCGTTACGTGCTGATTGACAGCGCCAGCGAAAAAGCTGTCGAAATCGAATCGCCCGAAGTACTTGCCGATCTGCCCGAAACAGCCGCCGTCAGCTCCTCGGCCGATTTGCCGACGATGTTGGAGATCGCCGATGAGTACATTCGGGCCAATCGTCCCAGCCGCTGTGAGATTTGGATCTGCAGCGACGTGCGCAAGAACGATTGGAAAGACGACAGCGGTCGCTGGAATGCGATTCGCACCTCGCTGATCGAACTGCCGCAGATGGTCCGCTTCCACTTGTTGGCCTACGCCGACGTCGACCCGCTGAATCGTTCGATTCGGGTGACCGATGTTCGCCGCGTCGACGGTGCCTCAGGACCAGAATTGTTGCTTTCGATTCGCGTCCAGCAGATGACTCCAGTCGACGGGGTCGTCCCCATTCCCATCACGTTGGAATTGGACGGAGCCCGCAGCGAATTCACCGCTGAAATGACCGGCACGGAATTGGAACTGAAAAACATCCCGTTCGAATTGGATGGCGGCAAGACGCGAGGTTGGGGACGCGTGTCGATTCCGTCCGACACCAGCCCCTCGGACAACGAATTTTATTTCGTCTATGACCAGGCGGTGACTCGGCAAACCGTCGTGGTCAGCGACGATCCCGAAAGCAGCCGGCCGCTTGAATTTGCCGCCGCCATTTCACCCGCTACCGAAGTCGTTTGTCAGGCGCAGTCGCTGACGCCGGAACAACTGGTTGGATTGGACTGGGACGACGTGTCCCTGGTCCTTTGGCAATCGGCGCTGCCCCCCGGAAAATCACCCGACAGCCCCGGCGGGCAACTGCAAGCGTTTCTTGATCGGGGCGGGCAAGTGATCTTCTTTCCCCCCTCAACACCCAACGACGATTCGTTTGCCGGGCTGACGTGGATCGATTGGCAGGAACACGATCAACAATTCCAAGTATCCACCTGGGTCGGCGACCAAGGGTTGTTGTCGAAGACGCGGAGCGGTGCTTCGTTGCCGGTCGGTGAATTGAAGGTCAAACGCTACTGCGAACTCGACGGAGAAAAACTTTCGCTGGCAACGCTCGACGGCGGCGCTCCGCTACTGGCTCAAGCGGTGACCGACGCCCGCAACATCTACTTTTTTTCGACCACCGCCGCCGCTACCGATTCGTCGTTGGCCCGAGACGGTGTGGTGTTGTACGCGATGATCCAACGAGTCCTTGCCGAGGGTGCCAAGTCGCTGGGCAATACCAGGCAAGTGATCGCTGGTGAGTCGCGGGAAGCCGACACCAGCCAGTGGCGACAATTGGCGGGGCAGCAAGACGCATTGTCCAACGAATATGCGTCTCATGCCGGCGTCTACGGCGAACAAGACAAGTTGTTGGCGATCAACCGCAGCCAGTCCGAAGATGTCGCCGCAGTGGTTACCCGCGAGCGGGTGGCAAGCCTGTTTGATCAGCTCGATTTTGATCGCGTTGACGACACCGCCGGCAGCGGAGCCTCCTTGATCCAGGAGATTTGGCGGCTGTTCCTGATGGCGATGTTGATCGCGCTGATCGCCGAAGCAGTCCTTTGCATCCCCCGCAGGCTGGCCGCCGGATCGGGCTCCGATTCACCGCTGGCCACCAAGGGAGCAGCGACATGAATTCGGTTCAACAACTATCGTTCATGGGCACGCCGGCATCGGTTGCGATTTCAATCGTCGTGGTCGCGGTCACTGCGGCGCTGGGATACTTTGCCTGGCACCGTAGTGGATACTCACCGTCGCTGGGCGGTCTGGAACTGTTGCGAGTCGCCATCGTTGCCTTGGTGGCTGTGCTGCTGAACCAACCGGAGTGGGTGGAGGAGTATCGTCCTGACGTCAAGCCGACCATTGCCGTCTTGTGGGATCGTTCGGCCAGCATGCAGACCAGGGACGTCATCAGCAACGACAAAGAAACCGGCGCGATCACTCGCGCCCAAGCGATCGAGCCGCTGACCGAAGCATCCGCCTGGAACTCACTGGACGAAAAGCTCAACGTGGTTATCGAACCGATTGCGATGGTCAAGGAGGATGATCAGCAATCCAGTTCGATCGGCACCAACTTGAACGAACCGCTGTTGGAGGTCGCGTCGCGGGTCAGCCAACTGATGGGCATCGTGTTGATCTCCGACGGCGATTGGAATCAGGGCAAACCACCGGTCGAAGCCGCCTCGCGACTTCGCACCAAGGGAATTCCCGTCTTCACCGTTGCTTCAGGCAGTCCCACCAAGCTGCCCGACGTGGAATTGATCAGCGTCGATCTGCCGACCTTCGGAACGGCCGGCAAAGTGGTCCGAATTCCCTTCACCATCGACAGCTCGCTGCCGCGAGAATTCTTGACCACGGTTTCCTTGAAAACCTCCGACGGCGAAACGTTGACCAAGGATGTTCGCATCGCGCCGATGGGGCGAACCGCCGACGCGATCAATTGGAAACCGGAAACGACCGGTGACTATTCGATCACCGTCACCGTCCCCAAGCATGCCGATGAAACGATTCCCGGCAACAACCAACAAACCGCCCCGATCGCGATTCGCGAAGAAAAACTAAAAGTCCTGGTGGTCGAATCGTACCCGCGATGGGAATACCGTTACCTGCGCAACGCGCTGTCGCGCGATCCGGGCGTCGACGTTTCTTGCTTGCTGTTCCATCCTGGCTTGGACAAGGTCGGCGGCGGTTCCAAGGATTACATCAAAGCGTTTCCCGAAGCGATCGAAGACCTGGCAAAGTACGATGTGGTGTTTCTGGGCGACGTCGGACTGGACGATGGCCAGATGACGGCGGAACAGTGCGAACTGATCAAAGGGCTGGTCGAACATCAAGCCAGTGGGCTGGTCTTCATGCCCGGTTGGCAAGGCCGCCAGTTCAGCTTGCTGGAAACCGAATTGATGGACCTCTGCCCGGTGCAGCTGGATGAAGCGCAACCGGGCGGATGGGGATCGAGGACTCCCGGACATTTCGAATTGACCGAGCGGGGCCGCGGCAGCCTGCTGACCAAGCTTGCCGACACCAGTCAAGAAAACGTGCAAGTCTGGGAAGACCTGCCCGGTTTCCAGTGGTACGCTCCAGTCGTTCGCGCCAAAGCGGGCAGCGAAGTGTTGGCGGTGCACGGCGAAATGTCCAACCAATATGGACGCCTGCCGCTGCTGGCGACGCGGACTTTTGGTGCCGGCAAAGTGTTGTTCATGGGAACCGACGGCGCCTGGCGATGGCGAAAAGGGGTCGAGGACAAGTATCACTATCGGTTCTGGGGACAGGTCGTTCGCTGGATGGCGTATCAGCGCAACATGGCCAAAGGCGAAACGATGCGGCTTTACTACACGCCCGACCAGCCTGAAATGCGGCGCACGTTGACGTTCCACGCGCACGTCATGGATGCTGGCGGCGAACCGCTCCAGCGCGGCGACGTCACCGCCCGCATCATCGCTCCGTCAGGAAAGACCGAAACAATTCGGTTGCAAGCCGAAGGCGACCAGTGGGGTGTTTTCCAGGGACGTTACATTCCCAGCGAACCTGGCAAACATGACGTGACCCTCGCCTGCCGACAGACTTCGGCAACCCTGAATGCCAATTTCTTTGTCCAGGGCCAGGAAGTGGAACAGGTCGGCAAACCGGCTCGGCCCGAAGTGCTGGATGAACTGGCGATGGTGTCCAAAGGAAAATCGGTTCGCCCCGAAGAAATCGAGACGGTGATCCAGGCGCTTGCCGATCTGCCGATGCCTCCACCGTCGATCCGCAGACTACAAATCTGGAGCCATCCGGCGACATTTGCCCTGGTGATAGTGCTGCTAGGCATATTTTGGGTATGGAGGAAAGCCATTGGGCTGATTTGACCATTGTTCAAGCTGCCAGGTGCGACTTTGCCGGCAGATTTGACCACGAAAACTAGACAACATGTCTAGCGGTAGTCCGCTGGGCAGGAAACAATTATCAATAACCAGATACCGTCGGCAGGCGGATTTCGTCTGCCGGCCGCCGATTCCAAAATTGGGAGAAGAGGTCCCATGCAGATCACTTCCAACAGCCGCCTCGAAATCCCCGAGTCGCTCCGGGCCAAGCTGCTTGAATTTCGCAGCCGAGTATGGCGATTGAAGATGTTCGAGGCGTTCGCGGCTGCTGCGATCGGTGTGCTGGTTGGTTTTTTACTGACCTACGCGCTGGATCGTTTTTTTGACACACCGGCGGTGATCCGCGGTCTGATCTTCATCGGCGCGGTGGTCGCCTGTGCCCTGGTGCCCCTTGCGCTGGAACGCTGGGTATGGCGGCGGCGGCGGATGGATCAACTTGCTCGTCTGTTATCGCAGACCCATCCCAGCGCGGGTGATCAATTGTTGGGCGTGATTGAATTGTCCGAAGACAGCAGCGAACAATCGCGTTCGCCCGTGTTGGTCGAGGCGGCGATCAAGCAGGTTGCCGCCAGCGTGGAAAACCAGGACCTTCGCGACGCCATCCCCCATCCTCAACATGTTCAACGCGGTTGGGCCGCCGGACTGCTGGCCTTTGCCGCGATGGCCTTGCTGGTCTTCACCGCCTCGGCCGCCAAAAATGCCTGGGCGCGGTTCCTGGCACCCTGGAGCGACACGCCGCGATACACGTTCGCGTCGATCAGGCCGCTTCCCGAAAAGATGGTTGTGCCGCACGGTGAATCGTTCGAAGTGTCGATCGCACTGGATGAATCGACCGAGTGGAAGCCGTCGACCGCCGAGGTCAATCTCGCCGGGCAGACTTCCGAAGAAGCGTCGCTGCAAGACGACCAGTATCGATTTGAACTTCCGGGCCAGATCGCCGCCAACAAGCTCAACGTCAAGGTCGGCGACTATTCGGGGCAAACCGAAATCGAACCGATGTTGCGTCCGGAACTGAGCGGGATTCAAGCGGAAGTGAAATTGCCCAAGTACTTAGGTCGCACCAAGACACTGACAAAGAACATTCGCGGGGCAACGATGTCGGTGGTCAAAGGAAGCGAGACCACTTTGACCGCCACCGCCTCGCGCGATCTGGCCTCGGCATCGGTCAACGGCCAGCAGCGTCCCACCGACGACGACCACTTTTCGACCCAGCCGGTCACGGTCGACCAATCGGCAAAAATCGAAATGCGTTGGGAAGACCGCTACGGCTTGACCGGCCAAAAACCGTTCGAGCTGATGATCGAAGGGGTCGATGATGAAATGCCGACGCTGATCTGTGAAAACTTACCGCGTCGCAAAGTGCTGCTGGATACCGAAGTGTTGACATTCAAAGTTCGCGCCCGCGACGATTTTGGCGTCCGCCGCGTCGGTATTGAGTGGGTAGGGCTGGATAACACGATCAAGGACTTTGCCGAGGGCGAAAAGGTGATCGGCGCCGGCGACTACGAAGCCGACTTCTTGGAATTGGCGGCGACGTTCTCCGCCGCCAAGTTGAAGATCCAACCGCAACCGATCGCCGTCCGAGTGTTCGTCGAGGACTACTTCCCCGATCGCGAACGAATCTACTCGCCCACCTGCATCTTTGACGTCCTCAACGCCGAACAGCACGCCATTTGGATCACTTCGCAACTGAGCCGCTGGCACCGGATGAGCTTGGATGTGCGTGACCGTGAAATGCAGTTGTACGAAACCAACAAGCAGCTGCGCAACATGACACCCCAGCAGTTGGACCAACCGGAAAACCGCCGAACACTCTCGGCACAAGCTCAACGCGAACGGGCTAACGGGCGACGGCTGACTAATTTGGTCCAGGGCGGCGAAATGTTGCTGAAGGAGGCGATGCGGAATCCCGAAATCGGCGTCGGCCATTTGGACAAGTGGGCCGAAATGATGCAGGTGCTCAAAGACATCAGCGCCAACCGCATGCCTTCGGTCGCCGATCTGTTGAAACAGGCCTCCAAAGCACCGGCGGTGCCTCAGCAGGCAAGCAAGGAAAACAAAGCCCCCAAAGCTGGACAGAATCGGCTGACCCAATCGGGAACCCCCGAACCGAAGAAGTCGGACGACAAAGAAAAGGATCCGACCAAGGTTCCGTCGATCACCGACATCGAATCGTCGCATCATCAGCCGGAACCCAAAGAGCCCAAGGAACCGCAGCAAGAAAGTGGCGGCGCACCCCGATTGACTTTGCCGTCAACGATGTTGGCCGGCGGCGTACAAGATGGCGACGACGCGCCCCCGCCGCCCGCCAATGAACAGGTCGACGAAGCGGTCAAGCAACAGGAAGATCTGTTGGCCGAGTTCGAAAAAATCGTCGACGAACTGAACACCGTCCTGGCGAACCTGGAAGGAAGCACGCTAGTCAAACGACTCAAAGCGTCTTCTCGTAAACAGCAGCAAGTGGCGATGAAACTCGGTTCGTTGGTCTCGGATGCTTTTGGCGTTTCCGCTCGTCAGAAAGAATCCAACGCGGAAACTTTTTCTGAACTTTCCGAAGTCGAATCGGTCAGCAGCCAGGAAGCGTCCCACATCATGGATGACATGGCGGCCTACTTCGAGCGGAGTCGGTTCATGAGATTCCGAGCCGTTTTGGACGACATGCGAAAACAAGATGTCACCGCGGGCCTGCGGCACTTGAGCGATGACCTGAAGAAGGAAAACGGATTGTCGATCGCTCAGGCAGAATACTGGAGCGAAAACTTCGATCGCTGGGCGGAGGATTTGGTCGAAGTGACCAAAGGCGGGTTGTGACCGGGCTGCAAATCGGCCGGCAGTTTGCCGCCATCGATCATTTTGGAAGTTTTGCAACTCCTGGAAGGCGAAGTGAAATTGCGAGAACAAACTCGCGTTGCCGAACAGGCTCGTCCTGCCGTGACCGATACCGAGCACGCGCAGGCCGGTGAAGAACTCTCACGCACCCAAGACGAATTCCGAGAACGGATGGACAAGGTCGTCGACCGGATCAAGGAGCTGCCCGACGCGCAGGCCAATTTTGCCAAAGAGATCGCCCTGCTGACGAAGGTCTCCGAAGTGATGGTCGAAACCGTCGACATCCTCCGGCAACCTGAAACCGGCCCTCCGGCGATCGCCGCCGAAACGGAGATCATTGAACTGTTGTTGCAGTCCAAACGGTTCAATCCCAACGGTGGCGGCGGTGGCGGTTCCAGCCCTGGCGGCGGTGGCGGTGGTGACACCGAAACACCGGCCCTTGCGTTGGTCGGCAGCGGCGTCAACGAAAAGGAAGTGCGCGAGGATTTGAGTGCCGCGCAGTCGACTGGGAAAACCGGTCCAGGCTACCCGGAAGAATTCCGCAGCGGATTGGACAAGTACTTCAACCAGTTGGAAGGCTGGCAAAACAACTGATGAACAAGCGGCCCCCCCGTAGGCCGACTTGTCCCAAGTCGGCGCGCACTACCTCCTCTCTTGCCTCCCCAACCTTCTCCCTCACGCCGACTCACCCCAAGCCGGCACCCGCCACCGTTGTGTCACCGTTTTCCCTTCTCCGCTTCCGCCGATCCGTCATCGCCTTGCCAACCCTGCTGGTCTTCCTCCTTCTGCCAACCGCCAATGCCGCGGCCCAGGAGGAGGGAGGCGTGTTGAAGGTGATCGGCGGCTTGTTTGGTGGCAACAACCGAGATGTTGCCGATGAGGTCGTGGTGCCAGCGGCCGTGGCCGCCAAGCCGATTGCGGTGATCAAAAACAACGTCGGTGCCGACTTTGCCAACATGTACACGCCGTTCATTGCCAAGGTGCTGACGGCGGAGCTGCATTTCGTCAAAAAAGTTTGCCGCCCGACGGAAAAGCAATTTGACGAAATCCATCGCAGCGGACTGTTGGCAACCGCCAGGCTCTCCAAGCACTACGAAGATCTGCAAAGAATCAGGCAAACAGCCAACCAATGGCCCAAGCCGCGTCGTCAAATCACTGCGGCATTGCAGGAGCAGGTCGACAAGATGATGCCTGCCGACGTGGCCGAACAATACCGCCAGGAACTCGCCGCACGGCTGGCAGCCGAAAGGGAGGCTGCTGCGGGGACGATGCTGATTCACATCGATGCGGCGGTACTATTGACTCCCGACCAACACGACGAACTCTCCGAAACGCTCCAAGGCAAGTGGAACAACGCCTGGTCCAGCGGACCGCGGCTGTTCATGTACCCGCAATACGCCCGCATGCCCGAATCGCATGTGCTGCGGCCCCACCTCAGCGAACGTCAACGGTCGCTTTGGTCGCAGCGCAATAGCAACACCAGTGTCAACTTTGGGTGGCAGATGGAACTGGGGTTGCAGGACTGGTTCGGAGGCGGCGTCGAACTGAAAGCCTTCGATAAACCCGGCCCAGCCGACGGCAGCGGCGGCAAGCAGGCTGGTGAAGAAGATTCTCAGAAGAAGGTGGAGGCGTGATGACCTGTCGAGGCTCCATACGAAATCGCAGCCCGATCCGCCAAACGCTCCCAGCTCTGGTCATGTTCGCCCTCTGCTGCGTGCCGGCACAGGCGGAGGCGCAGGTTGCCTTTGCGAACGATTTGATCCAATTCACCGAGCAATCGTTTATCCAAAACGTGTTCGGTAACCAGCGATCGTATGCCGCGGCCCGTAAGTACACCGACGAAGCGTTGCAAATACAGATCGACTTTGTCGCCAGTGCCGTTCAGCTGTCCGATCAACAACGAGAAAAACTGGAACTTGCCGGCCAGGGTGACATCCATCGTTTCTTCAACGAGTACGAACGAGTCAAGCGGGGGATGACGTTCGGTGGCATTCCCCGTGACGAGTGGCAGGCGGTTTGGCGAAAAACTCAGCCGCTGTCCACCAAGTTTGCCGCCGGGCTGCACGGCCCCAAATCGTTGTTCGCCAAAACGGTCAGTTCCGCCCTGGACGATCATCAGCGGGCCGAGTTTGACGAGATGAAAGAAACTCGTGATATCGCCATTTACGTCGACAACATTCGCATGACGTTGTCGATGCTCGAACGCAAAGTTCCTTTGACTCGCAAACAACGCGATACCATCATCGAACTGCTTGTCGACGAAACCGAACCGCCCGACTACTACGGCCAGGCCAGCATGCATTTTTATGTTGTGTTGGTACAAATGGCAAAGATGCCTCAAGAAAAACTCAAACCTGTCTTCAGCAACGATGAATGGCAAGTGATCGACGGGATGTTGCGTCAGGCCAAAGCGATGGAACAAACATTGAAAATGCAGCGCGAGGCCCTTGGACAATGACGCGTTATCCTTTGGCCCTGATGTTGTTGGCCGCCGCTTGCCTGGTGAGCGAAAAAGAGTTGGCCGCACAATCGCTGGAAATTCGCACCGGCGACGTCGTCCCGCGCGACGTGCGCGAGATGTACGACCGCGGTTTGCAGTTCTTGGCGCGAACACAAGACGAACAGGGCAACTGGCCCTCCAATCACCAGGGTCCCGGCGTCGGCGGGATGGCCCTGATGTGTTTTCTGGCGTCGGGCGAGGACCCGAATTTCGGCATGTACGCCAGCAATATCCGTCGCTGCCTGCGGCACATGATTCGATCGATGGACAAGAATACCGGTTTTTTCGGCAACAGCATGTACCATCACGGTTTCGCGATGCTCGGTTTGGCCGAAGCGTACGGGGCCGTCGACGACCGAAATTTGTGGCCGGGCGGAAACAGCGACGAACAATTGTCGATCGGACAAGCGCTAGAGTTGTCGGTTCGCGGCGCGGTGACCAGCCAGAAATCCAACTCGATGGGCGCTTGGCGATACAGCCCCAGCGGCACCGACGCGGACACCTCCGTCGCCGGTGCCGTGTTGATGGGTCTGCTGGCGGCCCGAAATGCCGGCATCGAGGTTCCCGATGAATCGATCGACAAGGCGATTTCTTATTTCGTCAAGATGACCGCTCCTTCCGGACAGGTTGCCTATTCCGGCGGTCTCGGTGGGTTCGATGAATCGTTGGCCCGCATCTCTATCGGAACACTCGTCTTTGCGATCGCCAGACGCAAGGACTTGAAACAATACAACGCCACGTTGAACTACCTGAAAAACAAAATTCAAGGCGGCAGCGCCGGCCACGGAGGAATCGAGTACCAGAGCTACTACCAGGCCCAAGCACTTTTTCAGGGCGATATCGATGCCTGGAAGAAATGGAACAAGAACCTCGTGCGGCGGCTAAAAACGGTGCAAGGCGACGATGGAAGTTTCCGCGGCTCGCAGGGCACTTACGTCTCGACCACCCTTTCGCTGTTGGCGCTGGCGGTCAATTATCGCTTCCTTCCGATTTACGAGCGGTGAGAATCCATGACGTCCGCCCTGCGCACCCTGCCTGTGATCGCGCTGCTGATCGCGCCCCAGCCGTTGCCCGCCCAAGATCAACCCGCGCCGGCAAAACCGGCCCAGCCGCCCAAACAAATTCGCGCCGTGCGAATCGGTCCCGACTTCGGAACCACCACCGAAAACAAGTCGCAGGACGAAACTTCCGATGCCGCCGCGAAACCGGCGGAGCAAAAAGTCGAGGGCGTGGTTTCGCTGATCAACGGAAACACGATCGCCGGACAAATCGTTCCCTCCGACTCGCCCGATGTGATTCGTTGGCACGGCAGCGAATTCGTAGAACCGTTTCAGATTCGGTCCGACGCCGTCAAGTCGATCAAGTTTCCGGCCGCTCGCGAGAAGATGGTCCAATCCGGCCAGTTTGCTTTTGAACTGATCAGCGGCGATCTTCTTTCGGGCAGGCTCGTTGGATGGACCGACGCCGAAGTGGGCATCGATTCCACATTGTTCGGAAGCATCGCAGTCCGTTCGGATGCGATTCGCCGAATGTATCGAATCGAAGAAAACCCAACGCTGGTTTTTGCCAGCCTGGCGGGGATTCAAGATTGGTCCACGACCGATTGGCAGCCCAAGGACTGGATGGAAGATGGCGCCCAGTTGTGGACCGATCAGAACGACGCCTCGATCAACGGCAATTTGAATGTTCCGGATCTGGCAATGGTCGAATTTGAGGTCTCCTGGGCCGACAAGCCGAACTTTGTGGTCGCCATCGCCGCCGATCACACCAGCAGCAAAGACGCTCGCACGGACGGCTGGAGATTCGAAACTTTCGGCAACACTTTGGCGGTGATGCGGGAATACGACTCGGCTGCCGATGTCGAAAAAGTCGATTCGCTTGCCGACAAGAAAAGTATCCGGTTGATGGTCTACTTGAATCAACGGACGGGGCATTTGCAGGTGTTTCGTTCCGATGGCACCAAACTTGCCGAACTGGGAACGCCACCCGATCTGGCCGACGCGATCAAGGTGGGCCGCGGCGTCCGATTGATCAACCGCAGTGGAACCTTGCGGCTGGAACGGCTTCGTATTTCGCGCTGGTCCGGCAAAATCCCCAAGTCGTCAATCGGCGGCGACATCGTGATGACCCGTGTCGATGGGACGGTCACTTCCGGCGACGCCGTTCAACTGGACGCCGAAAAGAACGAGTTCGTTCTGGCCGGTACCGACGGTGACGAAATATTGGTACCGGTCCAAGATGTCGTCTCCGTGAAAATAGCGTCAGCGACTGCTGGTGCGCATGAAGCGAAGTCCAGCATGTTTTTGCATGACGGCACCCGCATCTCCGGAGCCATCCAGTCGATCACCGCCAAACACTGGGTGATCGAGAGTGAAGAATTCAAAACGCCGGTCCGCGTTCCACACGAAATGGCCCGCACGCTGATCGTGATGAAACGCGACCCGATTCCCGATCAACCGGAAACGGCGGGCCGCAGCGGCCGGTTGGAGCTGGGACCGCACAAATTGACCGGCCACTTAGTTCCGGCAACCGAACAGGAAGCCGATGGCGTCTCCGCGTTGCGCTGGCTTCCATTCGGTTGTCTTAGCGCCAGCTCTCTGCGGATCGGCACCAGCGGCAAGATCATTTACCGCGAACCTCCGCCGCCGGTCAATCCGCAGCAACAACGGACCGCCGAAAGGGCTCTGCAAATGCAACGCCTTCGTTTGCAGCAGCAGAAACGCGGCCTGAATTTCGGGCAACTCTTTCTGCAAAAAGTCGACAGCAAACCTGCCAAACCGGTTGGACCCGACGCGCACAAGTTGCATGTTCGCTCCGGCGACGTGATTCCCTGTCTGGTCAGCTCCATCAATGAACAGGGAGTCAGCATCACCACCGCGGTTGCCGACGATACGTTGGTGCCACACAACAAAGTCAAGGCGTTGGAGCTGGTGCCCAACCTATCACCGCCCAATTTGCAAGATGCCAAGCGAAAGCGTTTGCTCACGCTGCCCCGGTTGCAAAAATCTTCGCCCCCCACTCATTTGCTCTGCTCGCGCAACGGCGATTTCCTGCGTTGTCGGCTGCTGGAATTTCGTGACGACATGATCCGTGTCGAACTGCAGTTAGAAGAATTCGAGATCCCGCGTGACCGGGTGGGACAAATCATCTGGTTTCATCCCGAAGAGTTGCTCGCCAAGCAGAAAGCGGAAGATGAGAATCAACCGGCCGAAATCGTTTCGCCATTTCTGCAGCTCGCGCAAGTGCTCAAGCGGGACGGCAAACGCGTGACATTCGATCCGCAACAGGTGGACGAGAAATCGATTGCCGGAACCAGCGATGTCCTGGGGACATGCCGCTTTGAAATTGGCGACGTCGATCAAATCCTGTTTGGCGACGGGATCCGTGACGCAGTATCCGTGCTGCCTTACAACCGCTGGACGCTGCGCGCAGCGGTCGAACCGCTGATGGCTCAAGACCTTCCCGGCGGGGGCGGTGAAGTGGGTATCGAATCGGCATTGATCGGGCAGCAGGCCCCCGAAATCCGGCTCGACATGCTCGACGGTGAACGTTTTGTGCTTTCCGAACAAAAAGGGAAAATCGTTGTCCTCGATTTCTGGGCAACCTGGTGCGCACCCTGCATGCAGACCATGCCGCTGGTCGAAGAGGCGATGGCCGATTTCGATCCGGAGCAGGTTCGGCTCGTTTCAATCAACCTGGAAGAACCGGCCGATCATGTCCAATCCGTCCTGGAAAGACACAAACTCAGTGTCCCCGTTGCACTCGACATCGACGGAGTCGCCGCCCATCGCTACGAAGCACGGGCGATTCCGCAGATGGTGATCGTCGGCAAAGACGGCAAGATCGCTCGGCTGTACGTCGGCGGAGGCTCCAAAACGGTCCAAGAAATGAAAGCCGCGATCACCCAGTTGCTGGAAACCGATTCCGGTTCGTAGCTAGCCATCACGTCGCCACTGAGCTCGATCATCCAGCCACTGATTGAAGTTGCGGTCGGCCCTGCCTCGGGGAGTTGAGTCGTCATCGTCGTCCAAACCGAGTGCAGATTCAAAGACCTTGAAGACCCCAAGCAATAGAAATCCCGCCGCAGTCCGCAGCCCATCACCAATGGACTGTCGAAACGCTCCTGCCTTTTCGGTAAGACTGGCCCCAGAACTGGCAGAGGTGCTTTGCGGTAGGGCGGGTGCAGGTGCGGAAGTTGGGGTCGCGGGAACGGTGGTATCGTACGAAACTGTTTGTAGTAGCGTATCCATCTCAGCGGTGTCTTTTCGTGTCGCCTTGCATCCGGCAAAAACGAGCACGCAGGCAACGGTGACGATTATCAGCAGGTGAACGAGCGGCTTCATGTTTGCAAACCGGCAGCGGTAGAGAGATAACGGAATCTCGCGGGTAGCAAAAGCGCCCCGATCACCGCAACCCCATCTGCGCGAAAGCGGCAGAATCGCAGAATCGGGTGCAGGCAGCGAGGACCGAGTTGCTCCGCGCAGGTGGTCCCAGGGCAGCGGTATCGCTCGCAAGACTCGCAAAACCTCGCCCTGGGCTAAGAAAACGACTGCACCTTCGGTGCGGAAGAAAAGCCCGAAGGGCTGACGCAAGCCTTGCCGGGGGCTAGGGAGCTTCTGCCTCATGCGCGAGGCGACGCCGAAGGGGTAAGAGCGCTTCGTAGAGTGAATGCATTGTCTTGGCGGACCCAATGTGTATCTCGCGGCCGTCCAGCTTGACGACAAGACCTGACGCTCCGTCGGGAAGTCCCCAGTCACCACCAAACCAAACGTCTTCTATCTCGGCGCCCGTGTACCATCGGTAAGGAACAAAAAACCAGGACCGAGTGATCACCACGCCTGCGGTGGAAACGACAATGGAAGCACGCAACCCGATCGTTACCAAAACCGCGAAGACGACCGAAGAGATCGCGGCGTCCTTGAAGCCAAAACCAGAGATCAGGAGCGGAAGAGGCAACGCGCCCGCGCCCATCACGATCAGAAAGACGAGGAACTGTGATTGCGAATCGCGACCGGAGAACTGGAAGGTGGTTTCCATCATGTGTCGTGGCTTGGTATCACCGATTCGTTCGCTATCGGCACCAAGGGGCACTCGCAGTCGTGTCTTCGATCGAGTGCGAAGTCTGCCCAGATGGCCAGTGGGAAAAGACAGCCGGCAAGGGCGAATCCAACAGGTCCGGGATTGAAAAATAGCGGTACTGAAGCTCCGCCAATCCACACCGCCGACCAGAAAATCGCTTTGAAAAAATACTTCGGCGTGTAGAGGAGTCTTGAGACGCGCCCACAATGGGGACAGCGATACAGGCGTTTGCGCTCGCGGATGTACATGCGCCACGTGAGTTCGAACGCGACTTCACAATGAGGGCAAACCAGGCTGTTCTTTTTGAGCAGCGGCTGGCAGTCTCCTGACGGCGCGCGATAGGGATTGCATACGTCCTGTTGGAAATTCGTTTCGCTCATCACAGCTCAGTACGCTAGATCGTTTCCAGCGGTTCGACCGCGTCTCCAAAGCGGTCCAGGTGCACACCCATTTTATCCATCATGCTCAGGTACAGCCGGCACATTTGACGATTCGGATTGTCGGCGTAGTCAAGGTTCTGGCCCCCTTCGATTTGACCACCGGCGGTGCCAAGCATCACCACTGGCAACCGCGTTGCGTCATGATGCCCGTTTCGCATGCTGGAACAGAGCATCAACATCGAGTTGTCAAGCGCGGTGCGGTCCCCTTCGGCGATCGAATCGAGCTTGCCGGCGATGTAGGCCATCTGCTCCAAGAAGAACTGATTCACTTTCAACCAATCGTCGGTGTCGTTGTGTGACAACAGGTGGTGAATCATGTAGTCGACCCCCAGGTGCGGAAACCGCAAGGTGCCGTGGTCGTTGTTCAACTTCAATGTGCAAACGCGAGTGGTATCGGTTTGGAAAGCAAGCACCAGAATATCGCACATCAGTCGCATGTGTTCGACGATGTCTTGGGGGTAACCGTCTTGGGGCCGGGGAATGTTGGGGGCGGAAAGCGTTGGCCGCCATCCCTGCAACTCCCCCCGCTGTCCGGCTCGTTCAATACGGCTTTCGATCTCGCGGACCGAGTGAAGGTACTCGTCTAGTTTCTGTTGATCGGTAAAGCTGATCTCTCGGCGAAAGTCTCGCGCGTCCTCCAACACCGCGTCCAATACGCTGCGGTCACCTCGCTGCGCCGTGTCTTTGAACAGTTGGTCGAAAGCCAACGCAGGATAGACTTCCAGCGGCGTCGGCGTGGTGGGACTGGACCACGAGATATGCGAGCTGTACAGCATCGAATAGTTTTTATGAACCGACGGATTCGACTTTTCGCAACCCAGAACCAGGCTGGGCAATTTGGTTTGTCGGCCGATTCGTTGGGCAACCAGCTGATCGACACTCGTCCCGGAGCGAATCGAACCGCCAGCGGCCAGCGGCGCGCCCGACAACAGGTTGCCAGTTTGCGAACTGTGAATATTTCCCTTCAAGGCCTCGGCGTTGTACAAGCCGTTGATGAAGGTCATCCGATCTCGAAAATCGGCCAGCGGTGCCAGCACCTTGCCAAGCTCCATTTCGCGATGTTTTCCCTTGGCCCACCACTGGTGGCTATGAAAACCACAGCCGGAAAACAAAATGGCCATCCGCACCGGCGCGTTGCTGGCCCCATTCTCACTGCCACTTTCGTCACCCCAAACGGAACGAGATTCCATCCAAGGCAGCGCCATGGTGACGCCCAATCCGCGAAGCATTGTGCGGCGAGATAAATGATGTTTCATCTTTGTTCTCGGAAGTGGATGCCAAGAGGAACCAGTTGATCGTACTCAATCCTCGACAACTCGCGTCCCCTGATTTCGCGAAACTGCCGGCTGTTGACAATCGTTTTGACGGCGTGGCTGAAACGATAGCCGCCTGCTTCCAGATTTTGCTGCATCAAATCCAACAGGGGTTCGTCCGATAGCAGCACCTGCCGTCCCAGCGCATAGCCCAGCAGCTTGCGGCAAAACTGTTTCACCACATCGTTTCGGCGAGTGTTCATCAAGTAGTGACGAAGGCCGTCGATACCGTCGATCGTCTGTCCGTCAGGCAGCCGCGTTTTGGTGTCGATCGGCTCGCTTCGCAAACGTCCGATCGCATCGTAGCGTTCCAACGAAAATCCAAAGGGGTCGATCTTGTCGTGGCATTTCGCACAGCCCGGTTGTCGGCTGTGCTGCTCGATCAACTGCCGAGCCGTCAAACCGACCGGTTTTTCGTCGGGCAACTGTGGAACATCGGCGGGCGGACGCGGTAAACGCTGGCCCAACAACGTTTCGTAAATCCAATTGCCGCGCAAAATCGGACTCGTTCGCGAGGCACCCGATTGGCTGGACAACACGGTCGCCATGGCAAGCACTCCGCCGCGGCCGTGGTTGCTCACACCTTCGACTCGCCGCCATCGCGGGCCTTCGATTCCGTCGATGCCATAATGCCCTGCGAGTGTTTCGTTGAGAAACGTATGATCGGCATCCAGCATCGTCAGGATCGATCGATCGTGGCGAAACATGTCTTCGAAAAACCGCAGTGTCTCCTGGTACATTGCGGTGCGAAGATCGGCGAATTCGGGATAGAGTTTTTCGTTCTTTTCTTCGTTATGATCAAAGTCGCGAACGTGCAACCACTGGCAAGCAAATTGCTCAGCCAATCGACGGCTGCGGGCATCTTGCAACATCCGCATGGCCTGTTCATCGAGGACTTCTTCGCTGCTCAATTCCCCTTTTTCGGCGGCGGCCAACAACGCCTCGTCGGGCATCGACGACCACAGAAAGTAGCTCAGCCGGCTGGCGAGTTCCCAGTCGGAAACCGGTCCCTGCTGGCGGCCCGGTTTCGGCACCTCGTGCCGATACAAGAAGGCGGGAGAGGTCAGAATGCGAGCGATGACCAATCGAATCGCTTCCTCATGATTCATCTCCTCGCGCCGCAAGTCGTCATAGAGCCGCAGCAGCGTGTCGCGTTGATCATCGCCCAGGGGACGTCGCCAGGCTCGTGCCGCAAATTCCAACACCGCGTCGATGTGCCTGGGTTGGGCCTTCAGCATTTTCTGTCGAAAAACTTCGGCCCGCTTTTTCAAAGGTTCGCGAAGGGGCGCAAACTCTTTCACATAGTCAGGGCGATCTTGAGTCGAAAACTCGTACAGCTGCTCGTGCGAGACCACCAGTTTCAGCGGTTCGCGGCTGATGTAGTAGAGTTCGTCCCAAAGCCGATTGAGCTGCTCGATTTCGTTTTCGTCAAGCATCAAACGTTGCAGGTGTTGATCCTCTCGATAAAACAACAGCAACGTGACGACCTCGTCCACAGGAACAATCCTGTCATAACAGAGAGCCGGTGGAAACAGATTCCGAAATTCGTCCAATACCCTGTCCCATCGGCGGCGAGCCTGGCTGTCGCTGGCAATCAACAGCGGAAGAGTTGGTCGAAGTATTTGCCAGTCAACGGGAAGCCGCGCATGCAGCGACGTTTGGACACTTCCCTCGTTGCCGTGAGCCTGAGCCAATTCAACATCGACCACCACTTCCCGCGACGATGCGATTTGCGCATCCAACCGAAACTCGACCACCGCAGGCGATCGCACAACCATGTCGGCGGATGCGATCTTGTCGCCAACAGGATGTCTGCCAAACCGATCATCGGTCTCCAAGCCTTGCTTCAAGAAAGGGTGATTCAACGGAATCGGCAGCGAGTGCAACTGTCGATAAAGCTCCGCGTCGGCCGAACCCGATTCTTCGGGTTCAACGGCGGAAACAAGCTGCTGGACTTCTACCGCCAGCTTCTCCTTGACCCGCGGATCCTTTTCGGAATCCCAGCGATCAAGCAATGATCCGGGAGGTACACGCGAGGTTGAGTTGGAACTGCGCTGAAGCCCCGCAACCTCGCCGTGGTAGAAATGCCACGTGTCATCGTTTCCGTGGTGATCGGGATGCGGATTGCTCGCCTGAATATCGGAGGAAACGTCGTCGGCAAGATCCCAAACTCGCCCCTGGCCACCCACTTCCGAGATCACCAGGTCGATGTGGGTCAAGTCACACGTATGTTCGGATTGCCGGGGGCCGACGATCAGCGAGACCAGTTCCCCGGCACGAACGAACAACTTGTCGATCGATTTCGCCTCTCTACCCCCACGTTCGTATTCACCTTGCCACAAGTTGCGAACACTCCCGACCCCTTTCCGTTGCAGCAACCACTGAGCGCCATTGCCACACGCGTCGTGTGCGTCGGCAACTTTTGCTTCGATCTTGATGGGGCCGTCCACGGGGCTTCTCCAGCCAACCGCCGAAAAAAGGGTTGGTGATGGGTGAACCGTGACCGAGTGTGGCTTGGATTGACCGGGTATACGAACCTCCTGGTCCGACGAGTTGGCCAGGATCGAAGGCGTTTGATGCGATCCCCAACCTCGGACGAAGTCATAATTCGTTGAAAGTTTTTCGGTGAAGTGATTTTGGACAGGAACGGTCCCGCCGTCGATCATCAAGTAGTTCAACCAAACTCGCAGCAGTGCGCGATCCACCCGATGCTTCTGGGCCGCATCGGCTGCGTCGCTTTCCAACGTCTCGGCAGCAGCTGCCAAGTACTGCGACGTCCGGGCCAACATCTCCCGTCGGACTTCCGCGATGCGTTTCGCGATTCCGGCTGCGTCTCTCACCAACAACGGCGGTCGATTCGGTGCTTCCAACTTCATGTTTTTCAGCAACACGTAGTCACCCGCATTACCGTCACCGGCGTCTCCGACTGTCAAATAAAACGTCGATTCCTGCTCATCCGATTCGGACAAAGGAAGCCGAAGTTGCTGGCTGGACACGATCGGCGAAACGGGTTGCATCCACGATTTGGGCGCTGTGGCTCGTCCCATGTGCCCAATCGCGTTGAACTTCCAAAGCGAATCTTGCCAACGTTTGATTTCAGATGCCAACTGTGGCGCGTCGTTGGGTGAAGCCGATTTCCATTTTCTTCGCAGAGATTCAAGCAGGACGTTTTCATCTGGCTGCTGAGCCGACAATCGGTGCCACAACAGTCCCAAATATTTTGACCGTAACCGGTGCGCGCGAGCCACATCGTCGATCGTGGCTTCGCCGGACGACAGAGGCTTCCGCTGCCTTAGAGTCGCAGCGAGGTATTTTTCGACTGGCAAGTTTCCACCTTGCTTGGCATCAAACTGGATGCCTGGCAGCTTGACGCGCGTGCTACCCGAATCGTCTGTCGACTGGCGATAAATCGATTGGATCTTTGCCAACCACTGATTCGTCCAATCGCGCTCGGTGGTGTAGGGCGAGAAGACGATTCCATCGGGCAGCAAAACGGTGTGCCTGGCGATTTCCTTGGCAGCATCCAGGTACTTGGTGACCAGCGAAGGCGACATCACCAGTCCGTCGCCAACGTTCGTGAAGCCCTCGCCTGCGGCTCCGTCCACAGGAAACTCGTTGGTCGGGTCGAGCGTATCGATTCCTGTCAGATCGCGAATCGTGTAGGTGTATTCGGCATTGCTAAGCCGGCGTAGAACGATTCGACCGGGATCGCCTGCGCGAGACTGCGCCTCGGCCTTCAAAAATCCGTTCACCCACGACCGCATCTTCGCCAGCTGGTTTTCGGAAGGTTGCCGAGACTCGATGGGCGGCATCTGCTCGCTGTCGAGCATGGTGCGAGTTCGCTGCCAGACTTGGACGTCGCGGCGAAGGTCATCGAGACTCGAAAACGTCTTGAAGTCAATTTCTGCTTCGATCCGGTCATCCGAATGACACGAGTAACAATATTGCCGAAGCAACGGAGAAAACTCGTCGCGAAACTGTTGCTCCAAGTGTTGAAACGTCGCCTCCGGTGGCCCGGCTGCCACCACCTGCGACGAAATGCCCGCCAACGAGCAAGCAACACACAAGAGCGACCGGAAGATCCCTGACATGACGGTTCACCCAGGCAGGAGAGGGGCGAGAGGTGGGGCTGCCTGCAAGTATAACCCGATGGCTTCTCCTTGGAGGAAGGGAGAGGGGGAGAGCGGGAGAGAGGGAGCTGGGAGCGTGGTTGTTGTTCCGAATGGGGGTCGATGTGGGTAGAATGGTGGGCTGGAAAGTTGGTTCAGGAACGTGAGAGTTGAATGAGAAATCTGCAAAGACGTACGCTGTTGAAGGCGGCTGGTATCAGTATCGCATTGCCCGCGATGGAATCGGCGAAGCGGGCTTCGGCCGACGATCAACCGACCACCACACCGCCTCGACGCATGGTCTGCATCGGCAACGAGTTCGGAATGTATCCAGGCGCGTTTTGGCCTGAGCAAGAGGGAACCAACTATGAGCTGACGACGCTGCTGAAGCCTCTGGAAAAACACCGTCGCGATTTCACTCTCTTTTCGCATTTGGATCACGGCCTGAAAGGAGGCCACTTCGCCGTCCACACTTTTTTGACCGGCGTCAAACATGCCGACGCTCGCGGCATGCCCGACGGAGGCATCAGCCTGGATCAACGCGCGGCGGAATTCGTCGGCTCGCGCACGCGGTTTCCATCCTTGACCATCGGATCCGAAAGCGGTCTGCACGGCGGTTGCCAAATGAGTTGGACGAGAACAGGAACGCGTGTGCCGCCCATTCCCGGACCACGTGAGCTGTTTCGCTCGCTGTTCATCGACGAGGATGCCGAATCGAAACGAAAAGCATCCGATCGCATCGATCTGCAAGGTTCCATCCTGGATGCCGTTTCAGGAGACGCGAAATCGTTGCGCCGGCGGCTGAGCAAACTGGATTCGGAAAAATTGGAAGAGTATCTTTCCAGCATTCGCGACGTCGAAGTCAAACTCGACCTCGACCGTCACTGGCAACACATTTCCAAGCCGAAACCGCCTGCTGACGAGCCCAGCAACGAGGGACTGACTCGCGATTTGCCAAAGATCTATGACCTGATGGCGTTGGCATTGCAAACCGATTCGACTCGCGTGGCGACGCTGGAAATCGGCGGCAGCTTTGCAGCTTCCGATCTGGGGATCAAAAAAGGTTATCACGGCCTGTCGCATCACGGCAAAGTCCAAGCGAATATCGATCTGCTGGTTCAAATCGAATTGTATCAAGTGGAACAACTTGCTCGATTCGTGGAAAAACTTCGCAGCATCAAGCAACCCGAAAGTGACGAGACGTTGTTGGACAGCACGATGGTGTTGTTTGGCAGCGGAATGGGCAACGCGAATTCTCACACCAACAACGACCTGCCGATCGTGTTGGCCGGCGGCGGATTCAAGCACGGCCAACACCGGCGCTATCCGAAAGAAACGACGCGTCGCGTTCCCCTGTGTAGTCTCTACGTTTCGATGTTGCAGCGTTTCGGAGCGGACACCCATCACTTTGGGACCGCCGACGCGCCGCTGCCGGGACTGGAGCTTGCGTGAAGATGCCCGTCGCCATCTTTCGGCCATCGGTTTTCGCCGTTGCCATTGCCGCGGCCCTGTCGGCCGGTTCTCTTGTCGCCCAGCAGACTCGGTCTGCCGACAAAGCCGCATTCCAAGACTCGATCGCGCCGCTACTTCGCGACTACTGCGTGAAGTGCCACGGCGCCAACCAGCAGAAGGGAGACCGGAGATTCGATCGTCTTGCCGGTACCATTACCGATGACAATTCGCTGGTCGACTTCCAGGACATCTTGGACCAGCTGAACCTGGGAGAGATGCCGCCGGAAGAATCGAAGCAACCCTCCAACCAGCAGCGTCGCAAAGCGATTGCGGCGTTAACCAAGATCATCGATCGCTATCACGCCTCTCGCGATCGAAGCAGCGGACAAACGGTGCTGCGACGACTGAACTCACGCGAATACCACAACACCGTCCGAGACCTGTTGCACTTGGACGTCACGATGTTTGATCCCACGTCAACCTTTCCGCGCGATCAGACCACCGACCATCTGGACAACCTTGGTGACACCCTGGTCACTTCCGGACACCTGCTTGCCCGGTATTTGGAGGCGGCCGATCTGGTGATCGACAAGGCGATGACACCGCTGAAAAAGCCGGAAGTGCAAACGTGGGTGTTTCGAGACGGTTTTCGACAGCAACCAGAAATCGACCAGGTTCACCGTACGACCAATCGGTACCAGCACATGACGCTGTACGACGTTGTCGGCGCCGATAAACACGAAGGAGCGTACGGTCCGATTCACGCATTTGCCGAAGGTGTGCCGGTCGACGGAATGTACGAAATCCGCTTGAAGGCCGAGGCGCTTCACCGGCAGCATCCCTATGACCTCGACTTCGTGGGTACCGATCCGAGTGAACCGCTTCGGTTGGGCATCGTTGCCGGCGATCACCTGGCCGGAAACCTGCATCTGCCGCAGCCGAACGAACCGCTGTTGGCCGAAATCGAATTGGCGGACGAGCCGAAGTGGTACTCGGTGAAAATCTGGTTGGACAAAGGAATCACGCCGCGGTTCACTTTTCGCAACGGCCTGATGGACGCTCGGAACATGTGGGGGCGGCTGGTTAAAAAGTACCGCGATCAATTTCCCAAAAACATCAAAAGTGGAATCGTCGGTGCGCGTTTCAACGCGATCAAGCATGGCAAGCTGCCACAGATCCACATCCACGAGATCGAGATCACTGGACCGATTTACGATCAGTGGCCAACCGAAAGCCACCGCGCCGTGCTCGGCGATCAGTGGGAAAGCGTGGTCGAAACGGGGCAGCTGAGCGATCAGCAAATGCGCAAGCACCTCGGCAACTTTCTTGGCCGAGCTTATCGGCGTCCCGCTGCCGAAGAAGATATCGATCGAATCATGCAGGTTGTTGCGGCCAGAAGGCAAGCCGGCCGCACGCCGCTGCAAGCTTATGGCGACGGGCTGCGAGCAGCGCTTTGTTCGCCCAACTTTCTGTACCTCGATTCATCCCGGCAAACCGATGCGCCCGCCAACAACGCCAAGCTATCGCCTTACGCGCTGGCCTCGCGGCTGTCCTACTTTCTGTGGTCGTCGATGCCGGACCAGCAGCTATG
This sequence comes from Rubripirellula sp., assembly GCA_965222745.1. Taxonomy (GTDB): domain Bacteria; phylum Planctomycetota; class Planctomycetia; order Pirellulales; family Pirellulaceae; genus CBDCUW01. The sequence goes on along the minus strand of CBDCUW010000005.1, from coordinate 1,028,516 downwards.
GAACCTCGCTGCTAGCGGTGACCTTGCCCAACCCGAAGTGCTGCGGCGTCAGGTCGAACGAATGTTGGACGATCCCAGATCGGCCGCCTTGATCGACGGGTTGTTGGGAAGCTGGCTGACGCTTGGCGACCTCGGTTCGATGCCACCCGATCGAAGCGATTTTGTGGAATTCTATCGCCATGATCTGGATAGCGCGATGCGGCGGGAAACGCATCTTTTCACGCGTTACCTGATTGACGAAAACTTGGACATCGCCAACTTTCTTGATTCGGACTTTACCTTCGTCAACAAGAATTTGGCAAAGCTGTACGGCATCACGCCGCCGGGCGGCAGCGGATTTCAGCGGGTAGCGATCACCGATCGGCGGCGCGGCGGACTGCTGGGACAGGCAAGTGTGTTGACGGTGACTGCCAATGGGATCGATACGTCGCCGGTCGTGCGTGGCGTTTGGTTGTTGGAAAACGTTCTTGGCACGCCCCCGACACCGCCGCCGCCCGATGTGGAACCGCTCGATCCCGATATCCGCGGCGCAAAATCGATTCGCGACCAGTTGAAAAAGCACCGCGACGTCGCCAGCTGCAATGATTGCCATCGAAAAATCGATCCGCTGGGATTTGCGCTGGAAAGTTTTGACCCGATTGGCCGCTGGCGCAACGATTACGGCCGGGGCGTCCCGGTCGATCCGTCGGGAAAAATGCCCAGCGGAAAATCGTTCGACAACATCATCGGGCTCAAAGAGATCCTGCTTGGGCAAAAAGACCAGTTTGCCAAGGCGCTGACTGAAAAGCTGGCCGCCTACGCCATTGGCCGTCAAATCGAACCGACCGATCGGCCCGAAATCGACTCGATTTTGGACCAACTGGGCAAAAAAGGGAACGGAATGCGGGACCTGATCCAACTGGTCGCGCAAAGTGAACTGTTTCGCTCGAAGTAGCGATTTTGTTCATTGACGACCTGCTGGGAAGATCGGATAAAATCGAGTGTGCGGTACCACGTGGTGATTCATCCGATATGGGGATACGGTGAACCTCTCTCGAATCGTCTTGATATCCGCCGTGCTAGTCGGCGGACCGCCCTCTTTGACGACTGCCGAGTCGCCAAAGTCCAAATCGCGTCTGGTTCGCATCTTGACCGGCCGCAGTGAAAGCGTTCGCGTCAAGACGCTGGCAAACCTGCAAGGCGACACGCATCAGCTGCGTGAATCACTGGGCGATTTGATCGACGCCACCAAGGTGCAAGCCAAGGCGCTAAAAGAATCGGATTTGCCGCCCAGCATCGTTCAGATGATCAACATGATCGCGTCGGTCGACACGCCCGAATCGGAGGCGGCGCTGATTGAGTTGCTGGAAAGTCCCAACGTCGACCTGGCGATGTCGTGCGCCGATGCGCTGGGCCGCAACAAGTTTTACGGTGCAATCGACTCGCTGCAACGTCAGATCGACCGGCCCGAATTTGACGGCCGTTACGGCTTTCGATTCAACCTGGTGCGCAGCCTTGCGCTGATGCGGCATCCTGATGCCATCGAAATCCTTGGCCAGCTGGAATCGAAGCTGGATGGGCAATTGCGATTCGAGATCGGGAAGATCCTGGCCGAAGTGACGCTAGATGATTTTCGCGGCGACCAAAAACGGTACGAAGCGTGGAAGAACCGAGCAGGCGGTATCTTTCGGGCCGCAAAATTTGATCCCGACGCCAATCAGGAGGCGAGCTACTCTTCCTACAACCCGATTCGTTTTGGACAACCGCAATACTATGGAATCGAAATCCGCGCACAACGAGTGTTGTTTGTGCTGGACCATTCCGGCAGCATGCGAAAAATGACCAACTACGGGTCACGATTGCTCCGAGCAAAGCAAGAATTGATCAAGGCGATCACGGAACTGCCCGAAGATGCGGAGTTTGCGATCGTCTCTTTCGATACCAACATCCGCCAGTGGCGCGACCATCTTTCCCCAGCGACCGAAGACGACAAACGTTCGGCGATTCTGTATGTCCAGAGGCTCAAGTATGGCGACGCGACCAACACGTATGGGGCGCTGCGTCGGGCGCTTGATTTTGACGACAACCTGGAGGCGGTGTTCTTGCTCACCGACGGCAAGCCGACCAGGGGACAGATTGTCAATCCAAGCCAAATCGCTGGCGACATCATTTACCGCAATCGTTGGCGTCATTTGAACATCAACACCATCGGAATCTCGGTGGGCGGGCCGACCGAAAGCTTCTTGCGATCGCTAGCCGAAAACAGCGGCGGTGAATTTCGCGAAGCAAACTAACGGAACGACAATTTTCCAAGCGTCAAACAGAACGCCATTGGCCGCCGGTTTTGACCAGCACTTTGAAATTGTCGACCCATACCGTGCCGTTGGCAACGAGCAAGATGCCGTAGTTCAACCGCGTGCTGCCGGCTGGAACTTCCGCTTCTAAAGCATAATTGGTCCACATCGTATCGCCTCGGATAGGGCGATCATGCATGTTGTTAAAATAAAGCGTGACCATAGGATCATCGATTCGCAGCCAGAGCGCGGCTCTGCCGTCCAATGTCTCGGTTGCCAGGTCGGCTTCGATCCTTACGCGGTGTCCCACAAGATGGCTGGCGGGACATCGTTGCATCAGCGTTCCGAATTCTCGCGGACCAGACTGGTAGCTGAACAGCTGCGCACATTTGTGAAGACCAAGATCGGCGCGATTGACCACCTGGATCTTATAGTCGGTGGAAACGTGAGCCACGAAACCGTTGCCATCGAACCATCCGCGCGGCGAGCCGTCCAGCGCAACATGTTCAAATCCCAGGTTGGTCGGTTTGGGAACTTCCGGTCGGGTGATGGTTTCCGCTGACTGTTCCGGTGAAAGCTCGTGCGGCCGATCGTCTTCCGCAACTCGCTTTGTTTCGGGTGGCGTTTCGGCAGGCGGCGGCTCTGGTTTTGCCGGAGGCTTTTCTTCGGACTTGGCCGGCGCTGATTGGAACTGGTGTTCGAGCGCTTCGATCAGGCGGGTGACGTGGCTGTGAAAATCGCGTCCCGATCGGACTTCGGCAGCATTTCGAAACGCAAGATCGGCAAGCGAACCTGGCAGTTGATCACTCTTGGGCATCACGGCTCGACCGACCAACAACGGGATCACTGGAATGTCGCGCTGCAGTGCGGCCTGAATTTCGACCGTCACGAAATCGGCCGGATCCCCCAAACGATCGCTACCATCGGGATTTTTTGCCTCCAGCCAGCCGTCGCCGACCACCGCCAACAAGACATCGCACTGGGCGACCCAATTGCTGAGAAACTTGCGGAAATCGATCCCCAGCGGAATCGAATCGATATCAATGAAGACCGAATCGTCGCCAAAATGGGCGGAAAGGCGATCGTGCAAACGACCTGCGATATCTTCGCTGTCCTCTCGGCGATACGATAAAAAAATCTTTGGCATGTCAATTCGATGGTTCGATCGGTCTGCCGGCATTTTACATCGTTTGTGGGGCCGTTTTTCGTTGAACCGCGGCATCGGGAAAGGGAGTTCGTCACGTGAGCGTCCGACGTTCGGATGAAACCGTCGAATTCGGCGATTTTCAAACGCCTCGAAGTTTGGCTCGCCAATGCTGCGCGGTGATCGGTCGCGAAATCGCCCCCCCTGCCACCGTCGTCGAACCGACGTGTGGTGAAGGAGAATTCGCCTTTGCCGCTTCGGAAGCCTTTGATGATGCAAAACTGTTCGCCTACGAAATCAATCCCAGCTATGTTCGCAGCAGCAAACACCGACTCGGCCGCCGCGCGACAGTGATCGAACAGGATTTCTTTTCGTGTGACTGGAAAGCGGTACGCAGCGGGATGGAGGGCCCAGTGCTCTTCTTAGGAAATCCGCCCTGGGTAACCAATTCCCAACTCGGCATTCTCGCGTCGGGCAACCTGCCGCGCAAGACGAACGCCGAACGCGTTCGCGGCATCGATGCGATGACGGGACGATCTAACTTCGATCTCTCCGAATCGATTCTGCGAACTCTACTGCAAATCATGCAGCCGGATGACACGCTGGCGATGCTGGTCAAGACGGCGACGGCCCGCAAGGTGTTGAAGTTCGCCTGGTCCAAAGCGATCTTGCTTACCGATGTCAGCCTTCGATCGGTCAATTCACGCCGTTACTTCGGAGTCCACGTCGGCGCCTGCCTGATGATGCTGCGACGCTGTGACGCCGCCGACCGGTCCAGCGAACGTGCAAGTCACTCGAAAGACCAGACGCAGGTTTGTCTTTGGTCAGACGGCCTATCGCAGCCGGCTGACAAAATCGCCATGGGCTGGTTTCGCGGCAAGCTGGTTCCCAATCCTGAAGAAGCAGCCGCAACGGCACATCTGCAGTCGGACGGATCCGCCGAACAATTGCGGTGGCGCAGCGGCGTCAAACACGACGCCTCAGGAGTGCTGGAACTGAAGCAGGAGGGCCAGTTTTTGGTTAACCGGCAGGGTGAGGTAGTCGACGTCGAGGCGGATCGCGTCTACCCGCTGGCCAAAGGTGCCGACGTGTCCAATCAGCGAGCCGATTGCCTGGAACGTCGTATCTTGCTGCCGCAAATCGATGTCAAAGATAACACCAGCCTGTTGGATCGAAGCCATCCCAAAATGATGGCGTACCTGGAATCGAACGAAGCGGCGTTTTCACGCCGGAAATCATCGATCTATCGATCGCGAGATCGATTCGCGCTGTTTGGCATCGGCGGTTACACCTTCGCTTCCTGGAAAGTGGCGATCTGCGGACTTTATAAACACCTTTCCTTTGCGGTGTTTGGTCCGGTCCATCGACGACCAGTGATTTTTGACGACACCAGTTATTTCCTTTCTTTGCAATCGGAAGCACAGGCAAAACTGGTTCGACGATTATTGCATTCAGAACCGGCAAGGCGTTTTTTGGAAGCCAGGATTTTCTGGGATGCCAAGCGCCCGATCACGGCGGAAGTTCTTCGCCAATTGGACCTCGCGGCGGTGGCCCGCGAACTGAAATTGGATCATGAATTCCAGCGTCTGTTGAACGGGATTTGTCCTAGCAACGAGATTTTGACAGGATGAGTGCACCATCCTGTTCATCCTGTCAAAACCCTTCGCTTCTTCGTGTGGCTAAGAAATCTGCGCACGTTTTCTTACGCACCGAAGGTGCAGTCGTTTGCATAGTCCAGGGCGAGGCAACGTGAGTTTTACGAACGTTGACGCTGCCCTGGGTCAGCAACCGTTTCTCATCTCCCCGCTGCCTGCGAGCATGGCGGCAAAGCCGCCATGCTCGCAGGCAGCGGGGACCGAGGCGCTCCGCGCAGTGGCCCCAGGGCAGCGGCATTGCTCGTAAGACTCGCAAAACCTCGCCCTGGGCTAAGCAAATGACTGCACCTTCGATGCGAAACAAGTGAGATCGCCCGACACTCCACAAACAACCCGATGAGCGTGCCTTCGCCCGCCAGATGATCTTGACTCAACCACAAATGTACGCATAGATTGGCACGTACATTTGTAGTTGAACGTTTTTTTCTGAAAAACGGGAGGGATTCTTGATGGTCGATCGGCCTGGATTATCCAAAGGGGAATTGGACGTCGCCCGGGCGCTCTGGAGGCTTGGCCAGGGAACGGTTCGCGAAGTTCACGAGCTGCTGGCCGAAGGTTGTGACTGGGAGTTCAGCACGGTTCAAACCTACTTACGCCGCTTGGAAACCAAGGGGTACGTGACCGCCAAACTGAACGGACGGACTCGCGTTTATCGCGCTCGCGTGAAGCCCAAAACGGTGATTCGCGAAACGGTTGACGATTTGGTCAATCGATTGTTCGACGGCGACACACTGCCGCTGGTCCGTCACCTGATCGAAGACCGCCGAATCAGTCCGGAAGAACTGGATGAATTGAAGGACCTGATCGATCGAATGGAGGAGGAGTCATGAGCCTGCAAACGTGGCTGCCGGCGGCAGCGGAACAGTTCTTTCAAATCACTTTGCTGATCACCGTCACGCTGACCATCTCGCGGCCGATCAGTACCCGTTGGCCTCGGCTGGTACATGGGCTTTGGTGTTTAGTTTTGATCAAGTGCATCGTTCCACCGCTGTGGGACAGCCCGACCAGCATTTTTGCCTGGATGCCGGCGGAGGTGAATCCTGCGCCTGCGAGCGATCTCACAGACATCCAAGTCAAAGACTTCACAAGGACCGCGCTAGAGCCTGGTTCGCCCGACAAGCCTGTCATGGAGAACTCGCAGAACAAACGCGCACAGCCACCTAGCGAGACGACCGCAAGTCTCGTTACATCAAGTGATCCCTTTTGGCGTGCGGCGGAATCAGCAGATCCATGGGAGGATCTTGCTGTTAGCGTGAGTGCCTCCGACGCGTCAGACCTTCAGGCGTCTACCATGGGTGGCTCGGTGCAGAGCGAGTCAGTTGTTGTCGAACCGTCACCTCCTGGGGCCCGATGGGCCGCTTGGGTACTAGGGATTTGGGCGATGGGATCGATCGTCAGTTTTTCGATTCGTCTTCGGCGAGCGCTGCGTTTCCGGCGGATGGTCGAAGCATCCGAGCTGCCGCCCAGTGAAACGGTCGTGCTACGATTCGCGGAGTTGCGCCGGCGTGTCGGAGCACCTGGTCGAACTCGACTGTTGGTCACCGGCAGCCGTTTGGGGCCGGCGGCAATGGGCGTCGTTTCACCTCGCGTGGTCATTCCTGCCGTGGTGGTGGAAAGAGACGGACAAGCCGGTTGCGGCGGTTCACAAGTGGACGCGGTGTTGATTCACGAATTGATGCACTTGCGGCGGCGAGATGTCTGGATCGGATGGTTGCAAGTCGTCGCGACGTCTTTGTGGTGGTTCCATCCTTTGGTTTGGTGGGCGTCGTTTCGCTTGAGCCAATCGACCGAAGTGCAATGCGACCGCGATGTGATTCTGAAGACGGACCACAAACCGGCCGGTTATGCGAGATCTCTGTTGGAGGTGATCCGTGTTTTGGCGGAGGAGCCTGACACAGATCCATGGAACGAAACAAGCTGGAAAAACAGCCCGGTTGTGCTTGGTTTCCGGGGAATGAACGTGACACGAATTCGAATGGAGCGAATCATGAAAACGAGTACGGAACGAAACGCAAACCGCTGGTTGTCGGCGATCATCATTTTTGCCGTTGCGGCGATGGTGCTTCCCGGCGCCGTTGATTCTGTCGCGCAGGAAAACGGTAACGAGAAATCGGTCGCCGATGCTCCCAGACCATGGGAATTCATCCATCAAGGCGTCCCGAGTTTTTCGGTGCGAACCAAGTTGATGGGTGATTCGGTGGCGATCGTGGAAGCTGGCGGAGACACCTTCACCTTTTTGGACGAACCTTCACTGCAAGGGAATTCTGACCGGGCGGCCCAGCCGCGGGCGGTCTCGGAACCGATGATTGCCAAGACCTACGACCTTTCCGCTTTCGTCAAGAAATACAGCCGCGATCAACGACACCAGGAGGAGGTCAAAGATAGTGTGGAATCGGATCTGCGAGGTTGGCTGTCGATCTCTTTTGACGATCCGCATCGGCGGTTGGCTTGGACCGGAACAACGCTGCACGTTTTCGCCGGGGCGTCGGACCAAAAAAAGATCGCCGACGCGATTGAGAAAATCTGTTCCGAGCAGCGTGCGCAAATTGCCGTGGAAACCCAAATGTTCCGCTGTGATTATGACAAAGCAAAACAGTTGCTGAGCCAATTCGACCTGGCATGGTACTTGATGCCGACACGGGAGACGAAGGATCCAGCCGGCGTGGTCGAATACAGCTCCCTTCGTCGTCGGCATCTTTCGGGAGGCAAGCAAGCCGGCATTTGGTCGGCACGTGTGCGGCGGCAGCGAGAAGCGATCGTTCCTCTGTTCACGGCAACCGTCACGGCGGAGCAGCTCGATACGATCCGAGATGCTTGGCAAGAGACCGGTTCGAAGCCTGTCGATTCGATGCCGAAGGTCACTCTGTTCGAAGGCCAATATGCCGTGGTGCAATCGACTTCGCTGCGTCCCTTTGTGGTCGGTGTCCATTCGACGGGAGAAGAACAACCGGAGGCGGCGGTCAATCCGACAGTGCAGGTTCTGCAGGATGGTTTTGAGTTGGGTCTGCTGGGGCGGATCGTTGATCGAGGCCGCATCGTGCTTCAGACGGCTTGGACCATGTCGGCCGTGGAGAACGTCGACGTGATGAAAGTCGCTTCGGCAAGACACAACGACATCGCCGTGCAAGCGCCCGAAGTGATTCGCGACACCGTCACCACCACCATCGAGACCGAGCCAGAAAAATCGGTGCTGCTGGCTTCGATTCGTCCCTCATCCGATGGCCGATCCCAATTCGTGATGTTGGCCTTGACTTGCACAAGAGCCGATTCCGAAGAAACGCCGATAGTCCCCGCCAAGGCAGCCGACCGTGCTGCCAACTCCGCGCCACAAAGGATGGTGCGATTGAGCGGATTTCCGAGCCTGGTTCAAGACGAAAACGAAAAGGTTCGCACGTGGCGCCAACTTCCGATGTCGAGCCCGATGGACGAAGTGATGTCGACGCTGGGCGTGACGGTCGAAGCGGCTGGAATGAAGTCCTTCGACGTGCGCGATGATCGGGCGATGATCGAGGCCGATACGGTTCGAGTGGTTTATCAGCAAGGAAACAGCGACAAGAAACCGATCAAGATTGTGACTAGTAAGCTGGCGATGACTGCTGCCCAAGACGCCGGCGGTACCTCCGCTCTGCGAATGTCGTCAGAGTCCGATTCGACGCTGCGGCTGGCGATCGACACGGTGGTGCAAGCGGAATCGATCCATCTCGAAATTTCTGGCCAAAAGCAGGCGAAACCCAAGATGTTGCTGGAAGCATCCGGCACGGTACAAATCAATCGCGGCGGGATGCGCATGACCGGCAAGGCAACGAAGTTGCAAATGACCGACGACGGCCTGTTGATCGACGGCAACGAGATGCGGATCGAGTCGAAATCGACGAAGCATTGAACGGCTAGACCGCACTGGTCGTGAATTCACCGACTGGGGACAAGTCGGCCTCCATCGAGCAAATTCTGCTCGAAAATTGCCGCCTGCCACCACCGGCTTCCGTACAAAACGCGTACACTGACGCGAACGGGGCCGCTTGGTGGGCGGCCATGAGCGCCATACCGGTCGTTTGAACCACGTTTCAAGGAATTCGTTCCATGCGTCTGTCATTTCTCCACTCCACGTCCGTCTGTTTGCTGGCTGCCGCCGTGCTCGTTCTATCGGGTCAACGTTTGGACGCCGCCGAAATCTTTGGGCTCACGCCCGGACCGGTTGAACTTCAATCGGTCGGCCCGATGACGTTTGGTCCCTCCGGAGTCGTCTTTGTCGGTGACCCGAAGGCTGCCAAGGTTTACGCCATCAACACCGAAGACAAGAAAGAAAGTTCCGCCGGCCAAACAGAGATCGCCGATTTGGCCGGACACGTATCGAAGGCATTCGGCGGCGGCAAAGCGTCGGTGATTGATTTGGCAGTCAATCCTGAAACGGGCAACGCTTTCATGACGGTGACGGTGAATGGGAAACCTGGCCTGGCAAAGGTTTCCGGTAACACGGTCCGCCGCGTCAATCTTGATAAAGTCGGACACGCCGTCGCCACGCTTCCCAATCCGCCAGAGGACAAAGAAGTTCGTAGCCGCCGCGGCAGCCGAAATGCTCGCAACGAATCGATCACCGACGTCGCTTTCACCGAAGGACGTTTGTTGGTTTCGGGACTGTCGACCGCCGACTCGCCCAGCACCGTGCTGCAGTTTGATTTTCCCTTCCGCGAACAGTCGCGCGGCATGCAGGTAGAGATTTATCACGCGGCACATGGACGTTCGGAAGACAACCGGGCCATCCAAACCTTTGTTCCGTTCAATGTCGGTGGCGAACCGAGCGTATTGGCGGGATACACTTGCACGCCGCTGGTGAAAATTCCGATCGGCAAAATCGCAAGCAACTCCAAAGTGACCGGAACGACGGTCGCCGAATTGGGCAATCGAAATCGGCCGTTGGACATGATTGCCTACAAACAAGGTGGCAAAGATTTTCTGTTGATCGCCAATTCGGCTCGCGGCGTGATGAAAGTCAGCACGGAGAAGCTGGCCGAAAATGAAGGTTTGACCGAACCGGTTCGAGGCGGCGGAACTGCTGGCCAAACTTACGAAACGATCAATGACCTGCAAGGCGTCATCCAGCTTGCTCAGCTGGATGATACGCGTGCGATGGTGGTGATCGAAAAAGAAAACCAGCCCCTGTTGCTGCAGACCATCGACCTGCCGTAGCAATTTCGCTACATCGCTTTGTCACTCGTTCTCTCTCGTTCCCACGCTCCTGCGTGGGAACGCAAGGTAAGTCCGCTCTGCGGACAGTCGCAGCAAGATAGATCGTGGTGCCGCGGAGCGGCAGGGTGGTGTTCCCACGCGGAGCGTGGGAACGAGGGCGGAGGGCGAGTTCGGAGAACTCGCCGACTTTGCTCAATACTCGACGATTTCTAGATCGGCATTGGCTTCCGACAGCGTATCGACGACGTCGAAACCGACGCCGCTGTTGACGATGTTCAGGTAGACCAGCTTCGGCAACTTCGTGAACTCCTCGGCGCTTTGGCCGATCTGGGTGCCACCGATGTTCAATCGTTGCAGTTCCTTCATTTTCAGCAGCGTGGGAGTCGATTCGTCGGTGATCGAGGTTGCACCTTGAAGATTGACTTCGGTCAACTTGGTCAGATCGCCAAAGGTATTGAAAGCTTCGTCGTCGATCTTGGTTTCCCACAGGCTCAGGTAGGTCAGTCCCTTCAGCTTTGCGATCTGCTTCATTCCTTCCGCGGTGACAAGCCTGCATTCGGCGATGTCAAGGAAGGTGACGTTGGGAAGCGACGCGATCACGGCCAGCCCGTCGTCATCTAACGACGAATCACGAAGTTCGATGCGATCGATTGATTTGAGTTCTTTGATGTGCGCGATGCCAACGCCGGTGACATCCGTTCCTCGCAATCTCAGTCGCTTGAGATTCTTCAACTTGGCGACCGCTGCCATTCCCTCGTCGTTCACCTTGGTGTAATCCATTTGGATCGAAGTCAACGTCGGGATACCACCGAGCAGTTGGAGCGATTCGTTGCTGACGGTGGTGCAGTAATTGACGTTCAACGATTTCAGCGGCAGTCCAGCGAGTTTTGCGATTCCGGCATCGGTGATGTTCGCTTTTTCCAGCTGAATGTCGGCAAGCTTCTTCAGGTCGGTCAGATGGGTTAGCCCGTCGTCGCTGATCTTGCTGTTTCGCAAATCAAGGGCACGAAGGTTGGCCAGTCCCATCAGATTCGCCAGGCCGCCATCCGATACACTCGTCCGTCGCAGAAAAAGGATCTCCAACGATTTGATCTTTCCGACCACTTCCAATGTCGGGTCGCCAATGGCCGAGTTGGAAAAATCAAGCTTGGTCAGTTTGTTCAGACCGGCGAGCACTTCCAAGCCTTTGTCGGTCAGTTCTGGTCCCGACAAACTGGCGACTCGAAGATTGGGAAGACCGGCCAGCAGCGGCAGCGAATCGCTGATGTCTTCATTGGCCGACATCGACAATTCGGTGACCAGTCCGGCGCTGTCCTTTTTCAGCACGAAGCCAGCCTTTTCCAACGCGGCGACCGAATCGGCATCGTCTTCCGCCGGCGGAGCAGCCGGCTCGGTGACGGTCGGTTCGGGTTCACTTTGAGCCGGCTGGGCAGCGGTAGGCGTTTTTTTATCACAGCCCGCCAGGGGGGCGACGACAAGACAGGCGAGTGCGATTGCCTTGCGCAGTCGGATTAAAGGGTGGGACATCGTCATGAGTGGGGGGCTCCACTAGAAACCAAACCGTTGTCAACAGCCGTCAGGGTAGACCTTTGACGAGAAACTGGCAACGAATCGAGCGCCAGATTCTGCCCCTTCCGGCACACTTTTCGCCAACATGCTCTGGCCGGGCAACCCGTGGCAGCTGGCCGGTCTGCTGGGCGTCTCCGTGCGACGGCAAACCACGGAGCCGATGATTGTTTAGGCAAATGCTCCTTGTTATTGTGTTGGGAGAAAATATGCCACCAAACGTCTGGGTAGGATGTGATCTTCACCCCCCAGAGCCCGCCTATTTCCACCTCGAGGGAACTTTTTTCCATGACAAGACAGACAACTCGTCGCCGCTTTCTCGGTCAGTCCGCCGCCTTGGGGGCCGGTGTTGGCTTTTGGACTTCGGCCAGCCCGGAAGTTCGCGCCCAATCAGCACTTCAGTCCCTTTCAGCTGCCTGCGTGGGCGTTGGCGGCAAAGGTGGCAGTGATACCAGCCACATCGCCGAAAACGGTGTTGCCATTGCCGGTTTGTGTGACGTGGACGGCGGCACGTTGACCAAAAAAGGTCGTGAATTTCCCGATGCCAAGCAGTACACCGACTTTCGCGAGATGCTGGAAGAGCTGGGCGACAAGATCGACATCGTGACCGTCAGCACGCCTGACCACACCCACGCGGCAGCTGCCATCCGAGCAATGCGGATGAAGAAGCATGTTTATTGCCAGAAGCCGCTGACCTGGTCGATTCGCGAAGCGAGGATGATGCGCGAAACTGCCGCCGAGATGGGCGTGGTCACTCAGATGGGCAATCAGGGCACTTCGGAGAACGGGCTGCGCGAAGCGGTCGAAGTGATCCGCAGCGGCGCCATCGGTGACGTCAGTGAAGTGCACATTTGGTCGAATCGTCCCGTTTGGCCTCAGGGAATTGGTCGTCCGGCGGGCGAAGATCCCGTGCCCGAAGGATTGAATTGGGATGCTTGGATCGGACCGGCAGCGATGAGGCCTTTCAAGAAGGGAGTCTATCATTCGTTTAACTGGCGCGGTTGGGTCGATTTCGGTACCGGTGCGCTGGGCGACATGGCTTGCCACACCACCAACATGCCGGTGATGGCGCTGAAGTTGTGGGATCCGATCGCGGTGACCGCCGTGAAGAATCCGGGCATCTTCGAGGGAGAAACTTTCCCAGGTAGTTCTTCGCTGGTGTTCGAGTTTCCCGAAAGAGATGGCTTGCCCGCCTGCAAGTTCCATTGGTACGACGGCGGCAACTTGCCCAACGACGAGATTCTTTCGCAGCTTCCCGAATCGTTCCAGAAACGAATCGAAAGGCAAAAGCAGGATCCGAACCGCAAGACCAGCGGTGCGGTGGTGGTCGGCAGCAAAGGTTTGCTCTTTTCGCCGGACGATTACGGCGCGAAGTACTACCTGCTGCCCGAAGACAAGTTCAAGGATTTCGAAAAGCCAGAGCAGACTCTGCCGCGGATTCCGCACAAAGCAGGTGGCGACCAGCGACAAAAATGGGAATTCGTCAGCACGGTCAAGGGCGAGTACGAACCGGGAACGATGTCGAACTTCGGCTACGCCGGTCGGTTGACCGAGACCATTTTGGTCGGCAACCTGGCCATGCGTGCCGGCGAAGGACAACGCATCCAGTGGAACGCCAAGGAGCTGACCAGTCCCAACGTTCCCGAAGTCAATCAGTTCGTGCAGCGAGAATACCGCGAGGGCTGGGAAATCTAAGCTCGCGTCGCTGACGGATCGTTTGGATTCAACGAACCGGGCGTCGCACTTTCAGCGTCGCCCGGTTTTTTTTTACGTCGGCCAGTTCTCCGAACTGGCTATTCGGACTGTTGATCGGTTCTCCGAACCGGAGATTCGTAGCGACTTCGGAGAAGTCGCCGACTGTCATCGCCGATCCCCCCATTTTTTCCCGCCCGAATTCAGGAGCCCTTCGATGCGCAAGCCAACGAACTTCTCTCGCCGAGACTTCCTTGCGTCTACCACCCTTACCGCCGCGGCGGCCGCGGTCGCTCCTGCCACGGTCAAAGCTGCCCAAGCCAACGACCGCCTGAAAGTTGCTTTCATCGCCGCCGGCGGCCGTGGAGGCGGCAATCTGCAAACGATGTTTGCCACCAAACTGATCGACGTTGCCGCGATTTGTGATGTCGATTCGCGAACATTGGACATCGTCGGCAATCGCTTTCCCAAAGCAAAGAAGTTCAAGGACTTTCGCAAGCTGTACGACGACGTAGGAAACGACGTCGACGCGGTCGTTGTCAGCACGCCGGAACACGTGCACGCCTATGCGACGATGCCGGCATTGCAGCTGGGAAAACATGTCTATTGTGAAAAACCGCTCGCCTACAACATCGATGAGACTCGACGAGTGACCGAGGCGGCAGCTGCAGCCGGAGTGGTCACTCAAATGGGCACTCAGATTCACGCCAGCGAAAATTATCACCGCGTCGTGGAACTGATCCAAAGCGGCGCCATCGGACCGGTCACCGAAGCGCACGTCTGGGTTTCGCGCGCCTGGGGCCTGCAAACCGAAGCGGAGGCGGCCAAGCACAAGGACCGTCTGTTTGTGGATCGTCGGCCATCGGAATCGATGACGCCTCCCGATTACCTGGATTGGGATCTTTGGTTGGGCCCCGCGCCAGCAAGGCCCTATCACAGCGTCTATTTCCCGGGGCCGAATTGGTACCGATGGTGGGATTTCGGTAACGGCACGATGTCAGATCTTGGCAGCCACTGGAACGACCTGCCTTATTGGGCGCTTCAGCTGGATGCGCCGCGGACGGTGGAATCGTTCGGCATCCCACCTCACCCGGAAATCGCGCCCGCTTCGATGACGGCGGTCTATGACTTCGGACCGCGCGGGGATCTGCCGGCGGTTGAACTCTCCTGGTACCAGGGAACGCACAAGCCGCAGCGATGGAAAGATGGCGAGATACCGCAGTGGTCCAACGGAGTGTTGTTCGTTGGCACCAAAGGGATGTTGTTGGCGGACTATCGAAAGCACATGCTGTTGCCCGAAGAGGAATTCGTCGATTTCCGGCGGCCGGAACCTTTCATTCCCGATTCGCCCGGACATCACCACGAATTCTTGCTCGCCTGTCGAGGCGAAGGGAAGACCGGCAGCCCGTTCAGCTACGCCGGACCGCTCACCGAAGCCAATCATCTTGGCAACGTCGCCTACCGGGTCGGCAAAAAAATCAAATGGGATCCTAAGAAGATGGTCTGCATCGGTTGCTCGGAAGCCGACCCCTTCATCCAACGCCAACCACGGGAAGGCTGGTCACTCTAGCCAATTATCGGAACCTACTTTCCTTCCTCTTCTTCGGGCCTTTGTGCCTTCGTGTGAGCTTCTTCAAACGCACCGACAGCGCCAAAAAACTCACACAAAGTCACGAGGACACAAAGGAGCAAAAGAAGTTCAATAGTCCGCGATTTTCAGGATCTTCGGTTCCGCTGGTTCTTGCAGCGCCCGACGCTCCGATTCGACCCATGACTGGATGCGGTCGATTTCGCTTCGTTGTTGATGAGCGGACGTGCCAAAGGACGCCGCGATCACCAACACCGTATCGGTGGGGCGTGCTTCACCGACCGCCCAGCGCACCGCGCGCTGCCGATCGGCGACAAGCCGCATGGCTGCACACTTTTCGACCCCGTCCAACACGCAGTGGGATGCGGACAGGAATTTGGATTGGCAGTCTGGCTGGGAGGTGATGATGGCGTTGTCGGCGAACCGTTCCAAAAGGCTGCCGTAACGGGCGAGCTGTTCGGGATGGTCGCCGGCATCGATGGCCAGAACACACCACAACCGGCCTCCGCTTTTCATGCTGCGGTAAGTTCGCAATGCCGCCGCCGCCCGTTCCGGAGAGCCGCCGGCATCCAGGATGACCGCGGCATGTTGTTGGTCATCCAGGGACTGCCCACGTCCGGGGATTTCTCGCAGTTGCCCCAGTTTTTCGGCGATTTCGTGAAGCGGTTGGTCGACCAACAACCCGGCAACCGCGGCGGCGGCATGGTTCGCTGCCATCGCGGCGCCACACAGGCTCGATTCCATCACCGCGGTGGTGTTGCCGTGCGAAACCAACAACGTGGTCATGCCGCCCGATTGCTCGATGATTTTGGCGGTCACGTCGGCCGCCTGGCGAATTCCGTAAGTGACCACTTTCGCGCCGCTGTCGCGAACTATACGCATCACTTTGGGGTCGTCCGCCGGTGCGATGACCACTCCCGAAGATGTCAATCTTTCCAGTGCACACTGCAAGCCTGATTCGCCGTAATCGGTACTTCGAGAAACCGATCCGGTCATGACCAGCAAGTCAAATTCAACCGCTCCATAACCGCCTCGGCGCGCATCGTCATCCGAAAGCTCGATGATCGCCGCGTGAGAGCCCGCATCGGCAGTCTGCCCAATCCATTCGATCAATTCACGATGAGCCGGAACGGTTTCGTTGGAAGTGGTTTGGACAATTCCGTCGCAATCACCCAGATCGGTTTGGTAGCCGGTGCGAATTCCGCATTGGCGAAACAAAGAGGCAACCAGCAGCGCCGTGGACGTCTTTCCTGCGGATCCGACAACACCGATGGTCAGCAGTTTTCGATCGGGATGAGAGAATTGCTTGGCGGCCACTTCGGCCAACGCCAAATCAACATCGCCCACGATACATTGCGGCAAAGGACAAGGCAGAACTTGTTCGCTGAGAATCCCAGCGGCACCACGGGCAACCGCGTCGGCAACCAGTTGCGCGGGGCATGCTTCACCGATGCGGTAGACCACCAGGTCGCCTTCGGCAGCTGTCGCGGCCGATGCGGCAATCGAACGAAATTCAATATCGTTGCCGGCAAAGAAGCGGGCCGTCCCCAAAACGCTGCGAAGAGAAATGGCGCCGGCCGCCCGTTTCTCTTCTACACCATGATCGTGAATCGAATCGAAGGTGCGTGCTAAACGACGATCAAGCACGTGACGCATGATGGGCCTCCCTGCACATCGCGACGGATGAAAGTTTCACGGCAGTTCCACCGCCGCGAGTGAGCAATCCTCTGCTTCACTGTCTGTGACGATTGTTCCCATCCGCCGACAATGGTCAATAGGAATTGCCCCCCGTCGGCGATTTCTCCGAAATCGCATCGCGTATCCAGCCAGTTCGTAAAGTCGGCGATTTCTCCGAAATCGCTTCGCACTTACCCAGCCAGGAGCGAAGAACTGGCCGACGGTTGCTACCTTCCCGCTTTGGGATCGATTCCTGCATCGCGGAGCATCAGCTGCAAATCGTCCCAGGCAGCCTTTTTGGCTGCCGGGTTTCGCAACAAATAGGCGGGGTGGTAAGTCACCAACACTTTGCTTTCAAAATAACGATGCAATTTTCCTCGCAGCCTTCCCACCGACAACTTGCTACCCAACAGCGATTGGCTGCCGACGGCGCCCAGGCAAACGATATATTCGGGACGCAAGATCGACAGTTGGTGTTCGAAGTACTCGCGGCAGTTGGCGATCTCCTCCGGTTCGGGGTTCCTGTTTCCCGGCGGCCGGCACTTGACCGTATTCAGGATGTAGACATCTTCGCGACGAAACGTACAAGCTTCGATCATTTTGGTCAGCAACTGGCCGGCCCTGCCAACAAACGGCCGGCCGCTGCGATCTTCGTCGGCCCCCGGTCCTTCGCCAAAAAAGGCGACCCGCGGATTGGGACTTCCTTCGCCAAACACCGTTTTGTTTCGGCAGTCCGACAGGACCTCGCAGCGCGTGCAGGCGGCAACCTGCGCTGAAATCACATCAAGCTGTTGTTGTCGTTCGGCAGTTGGTAGCGAGGGGCCGGGATAAGCATCTTCGCCAGAGTCGATCAGGCTAACCGGAGTAAACCGCTTGGCCGGTCGTGGCGGTGCCGGAGGAGTCTTTTGGGGCGAAGGCGGATTGTCGGTCGGCGGGGTCGGAGCTGCAAACTTCGAGGCCAGCTGTTCGACATTTTCGGCACGTTGAGCAGGAAGAAACTGCACGCCCGATCGCTGCAAGTGTTCCGCCAGAGCCGACGCCTGGGAGGCAATTTCGTCTGCTGACAGCGGTGATGAAGGTTTCGATTCTTCCATTTCTTCACTTCTCGGCTGGGCGAACTGGCTCCTACGCGCGAAGCGATTTCGGAGAAATCGCCGACAGTCGGCCAGCTCTCCGCTTCTGGCTACGCAAGCAGGAAGCGGTTTCGGAGAAATCGCCGACGGTGCGCCCATTGTAACAATCTGAACGAACTCGTCCTGCCGGGGCTTTGTCTTGAGACCATGTCGGAATACGATTTTGCGTTTGCGATTGTCCTTTGAGCCTATCCCCATGCCTGTTCCCCAAGTCGCCATTGTCGGCCGTCCCAATGTCGGCAAAAGCAGCCTGTTCAATTGGTTGGCCCGTCGGCGGCTGGCGATCGTGGATGACTTCGAGGGAGTCACTCGCGATCGGATGACAACGCTGATCGAGGCGGAGGATCGGTTTTTTGAACTGGTTGATACCGGCGGCATGGGCATCGAGGATCCCGATGACCTGACCGCCGACGTCCGCCGCCAAATCGAATTGGCGATCAATTCGGCCGATGTCATTCTGTTAGTGGTCGACGTGCAATCGGGACTGATGCCGCTGGACGAAGAAGTGGCCGAGCGTTTGCGAGGTGTCCAACGTCCCGTCATTCTGGTCGCCAACAAGTCAGACCAGCAGCATCAAGATATCCACGCCGAGGAGTTTCATCGCCTGGGTCGTGGGCATCTGATCCGCGTCAGCACGACTCAGAATCGTAACCGAGACGACCTGATGCAGCTGATCGTCGATCGGCTTCCGGAACCGAATCAGGAGACGGTCGAAACGCCGCGGATGAAGTTGGCGATTGTCGGCAGGAGAAATGTCGGCAAGAGCACTTTTGTCAACACGCTCTCCCAAGCCGATCGGATGATTGTCAGCGAGGTGCCCGGCACCACTCGCGACAGCGTCGACGTGCATTTCGAAATGGATGGGCAGACGTTTACCGCCATCGATACACCGGGACTGCGCAAACGCAAAAGCCAACGAACGGACTTGGAGTTCTACGGGACACATCGCGCCCAGCGAAGCATTCGCCGCGCCGACGTCGTGTTGATGTTCTTCGACGCGGCCGACACGATCAGCAAGGTCGACAAACAGTTGATCGGATACGTGATTGACAACCACAAACCGTGCATCTTCGTGGTCAACAAATGGGACCAACTTCACGGAGCGATGCCGACCGATCGTTGGGTCCGTTACTTACGAGGCCAATTTTCCACCTTGTCCTACGCGCCGATCGCGTTCATCACCGGCCAAACCGGAAAGAACGTCAAAGCGCTGCTCAATCACGCCACCATGCTGTTCAAGCAATCGCGAGAACGGGTTTCTACGGGGCAGCTCAACCGGATCATCCGCGCCGCCATCGAGGCTCACCAGCCGCCGATGCACCAAAATCGGCGTCCGAAGATTTTTTATGCCACCCAGGTTGCCAGCCAACCGCCGACCATCGTATTGATGTGTAGCGACCCCAAAGCGTTCAGCAAAGATTATCGACGTTACTTGCTGGGAGTGTTGCGAGATCACCTTCCCTTTGGCGAAGTCCCGATCAAACTCTACTTGCACAAACGCCACCGCAAAGACGAAGCGATGCCGGAAGAGTAGTAAGCGAAGACGACGACGAAGGAAATGTCCGAGCACCATGATCAACGCCAATCGCTTGTCGCGAACCTACGGACACGCCGGACGGAGCGTCGCCGCGCTGGCCGAGGTGTCGTTGTCGGTCGAAGCAGGACAGAAGATCGCGATCGTAGGGAAAAGCGGTTCGGGTAAATCGACGCTGCTGAACCTGTTGGCCGGATTGGACCGCCCCACCTCGGGGACGCTAGCTGTCGGTGGCCGGCAGTTGAACCAAATGAGCCGGCGTGAGATGGCCCGTTATCGATGCAGCGACGTCGGAGTGATCTTTCAGGCTTTCCAGCTGCTTCCCCATCACTCGGCACTTCAAAACGTCGAGCTTCCCTTGACCCTTGGCGGGGTTTCGCGAAACCGTCGCCGCAATGAGGCAACCCAGTGGCTGCGGCGAGTCGGATTGGCCGATCGCGCCGATCATCTGCCCTACGCACTTTCGGGAGGCGAGCAGCAGCGGGTGGCGATCGCGCGGGCGATGGTCCATCGCCCCGGTCTGCTTTTGGCGGACGAACCAACAGGGAATCTCGATTCGCTCACGGCGCAACAGATTCAGGCGTTGATTTTGGAATTGTGCGAGGAAACCGGCGCTACGTTCGTCTTGGTCACTCACGACGAACAACTCGCCGCCAAATGCGGTGACCGTCGCTTCCGAATGGCGGACGGAAAGATATCGGAGTGCGACCCATGCGATTGATCGACATTGCCTGGTTGGCCCTTCACGATCTGCGGCAACGGAAACTTCGCACCTTGTTGAATCTGCTGGGCGTGATCATCGGTTGCATGGTGCTGTTGTTGACAACTGCCGCAACCAGCGGCATCTGGAATGCGGTGCAGGCGATTTTTGACTCGTCCGAGTACGCCAGGGAAATTCGTGTTCGGCCAAGCTACTATGCCAACATCGAACCTCCCGACGGAGCGATCGTGGTCGAAGGCGAAATGAGCGACGAACGTCGCGAGCGGCTGCGTGAGGCGCTCACCGATCGATGGAAGAGGGATCATGCCGATGAATCTCATTGGACGATTTCGCTGCAAGACATCGAGGCGCTGGAAAAAATCCCGCACGTGAAGCGAGTCATTCCCGGCAACCACCTGGAGTGCCGAGTGAACCTGGGCGAAACCGAGTTGGCGGCCAACTTGTTCAGCTGTGATACCAACAGCCGACGTCTGTCGGATCGGCTGATCGCCGGAAAAATGTTGCCGGCCGAAGCAAGCGATGAGGTTTTGATCAGCGAGTTTGCTGCCTATCAATTCGGTTTTCACAGCGACGCGCAGTTGGCGGAATTGATCGGCCAACCATTGACAGTGCACTACCAGGTCGGTGGCAGCAAGATCGGGACGTTTTACAGCTACTTGAGCGGCGAACATGGCTTGACCGAAGAAAACTTGGCCAACCAAATCGAGTTTGCCGCCGCCATTTCAAAATTGGTAGGTGATCTTGATCGCACCTCGTTGTCGGACCCTCAGAAGGAAATGATCCGCAAGGCCACCAAGGATTTGTCGGCTCAGCTTGCCGGTTCGACAGAGTCGCAGGAGGACACCGAGCAGCAGCTGAGCGTCACGCGTCATTTTCGTGTCTGTGGCGTCGTCCGTAGCAATGATGATCCTTCCCTGTCGGATCTGTTCCGAATGTACCTTCACGGTTCGGAGGGGGACTTGTTCTTGCATCACCGCGTCGCGACCGAGCTGCAATCGCAAAACCCGGCTCGTCGTGACGACTACTACAGCGCCACGGTGGTTATCGATAGTTCTCGAAACCTCAGGTCGGTGACCGAGGCAATTGAAGACCATGGGCTTTCTGCCGATTCGGCGCTGGGGATCCTTGATAGCGTGCAGTGGCAAATCAACAACAGTCGCTGGTTCATCTACTCCATCGCCGCCGCCGTGCTGGCCGCTTCGGCGCTGGGTATCTCCAACACGCTGATCATTTCCGTGCTTCAACGGATGCCGGAGTTTGGAATCATGAAGGCTGTCGGCGCAAGAGATCGTGACGTCGTGTTGTTGATGTTGTGCGAGGGCGCGATCCTGGGAGTGATTGGCGCGACGCTGGCATTGCTGATCGGCATGGCGCTTTCGTATCTGGGCCACGGTCTGCTGGAGCGGCACTTGAGCAACAATTTCGGGGATGAAATGCCGGGGCGTCTGTTTCAGTTTCAACTCTGGTCGGTGGCGATGATGTACGGCATCGCCATGGTCATCTGTATCGGTGCCAGCATATTGCCGGCCTGGCGAGCAGCACGGCTCGATCCGGTAGTCGCCATGCGGCGGACTTGAGCGGCGACAGATCTACGACGACGGCGGCAAAACGGTGCGGATCAGATCATCGACGGCGTACGGTTTTGCGGCAGCAAAGGACTCACCAGCCGACTTGCCGGCGGCCGCCCCGGTCACCACGGCCGCGGCGCGAATCCGATCCATGATCTGAGGTTTATGATCAAACTGCGTTTTGTAACAGCCGATCGATTCCATCTTCAAATCGATGGTTTCCGAAACATCAACAATCAGATGATGTGAATTGCCGGGGATCGCGTCCGGTTCCACCGCCAATCGAAAATAGAGCTGGGCGGCGACGGGGTGAACCGGAAGCTGGTCAAAATGTTCGTCCCACTTCGAAAGACGGCTGTAAAAAACCGCGGCATCGGTGATTTGCATCGCCTGCCAATGGTCGGGCGACGCCATCGGGGTTTTGTCGCCAAAGCCGATGACCAGCCGGGGACGAAATCGACGAAACACCTTGGCCAAGGCAACGCGATGTTCAAAACAATCGATCAGCCGCCGATTGGGAAGGTCAAGCTGAATTCGCTCCTGCACGCCCAACACCCATGCCGCCTCGGCCGCTTCGGCCAGCCGCACATCGGGACCAGGTGAATTCGGTGTCGGCTCGCCGTCGGTCAGGTCGACAATGCCGACTCGATAACCTTGGCGGGCGAGTTTTGCCAGTGTCGCGCCACAGGCGATTTCGACGTCGTCGGGATGGGCTCCCACAGCGATCACATCAAGAGGCGGAGGCAATTCGGTGGTCAACGTATCGGGCCGATTGGAGTCAGATTGCTGCAAACGAGTCGGCCAATGATAACCCTTTCGGCTTACGATCGGGGCAATCGTTACAGACCGTTTCTTTTCAGGGCGATCACCGCCCAAATCGACCTTTCGGCTCATTCCAACAGGGCGAACTCGCCGGAATCGGACTACGGTTAGTCATGTATCGGGAACGCTACTGACAACGTGAAGCACGACGAGATATCAAGCGTCCCCCCGTGCGAGGCGGGGTCGGTTCTTCGGAGCCGGCCTCGCCTTTTTTCGTTTTCCGACTTGAAACAGGTCGGCCTCTACGAACTCCCTTCTTCCTTCGCGTCTTGGTGGCTTTGTGTGAGGTTCTTAAACGCGATCGGTGCGCTCGAAAAAGCTCACACAAAGGCACAAAGACACCAAAGGAGGAGAGCCGGAAGGAAAGGAAAGGGGAGAAAAGAGTGTAGGGAGCCGGGTCAGGCCAGAATCTCTTCGACGACTCGGCCGTGGACATCGGTCAGGCGGAAGTCGCGGCCAGCGTAGCGGTAGGTCAGCTTTTCGTGATCGTAGCCGACCAGGCGCAGGATGGTGGCGTGCAAGTCATGCACGTGAACTCGGTTTTCGACCGCTTGGAAACCAAGTTCGTCGGTCGCTCCGACTGCCTGGCCGCCCTTGACGCCTCCACCGGCCATCCAACAAGTGAAGCCGTAGTGGTTGTGATCGCGGCCGTTCATCTTGCCCTGGTTCGATCCCTTCTTGGGCATCTCGACAACGGGAGTACGGCCAAATTCGCCGCCCCACAGCACCAACGTTTCATCCAACAATCCAAGTCGCTTCAGATCGGTCAATAGCGCCGCGACCGGTTGATCGACGCCACTTGCAACCGCTCGATGCCGCTCCGCCAGGTCATCGTGATTGTCCCACGGTTGTCCGGCGCCGGTGTAAAGCTGAATGAATCGTACGCCGCGCTCGACCAACCGCCGAGCGATCAGCGCCTGCCTGGCAAAAGCACCCTTGCCGTACATTTGACGGACGGAATCGGGTTCGCGAGCCACATCGAACGCTTCGGCTGCTTCGCTCTGCATTCGATACGCCAACTCAAACGCCTCGATCCGTGACTCCAGGCGTTGATCGTTTGGCCGACCTTCGGCGTGTTGTCGGTTCAGCTGTCCAAGCAGATCCAGCTGCTGACGTTGATCGACGTCCGAAACACTGCTGCTGCGAATGTTGTCGATCAACTGTTCAATGCGCTCGCCACTGGAATCGATGTAGGTCGCCTGATACTTGCCCGGCAGAAAAGCGTTCTGCCAGTTCTGTGATTCCTTGATCGGATAGCCGCCTGGGCACATCGTCACGAACGCGGGAAGGTTTTCGTTTTCGCTGCCCAATCCGTAGGTCAGCCAAGACCCCATGCTGGGGCGAACCAGGCGGGATTCGCCCGTGTTCATCAGCATCAACGACGGTTCGTGATTGGGCACGTCGGCGTGCATCGAACGGATCACGCAGATGTCGTCGATGTGTTGGGCGGTTTGAGCAAACAGTTCGCTGACCGGCAGCCCACACTGGCCGTATTGTTTGAATTCGAAAGGCGACTTCAGCACATTGCCGGTCGGCCGTTCGGTCCGCAAATTTTTGGTGGGCGCCGATTTTCCGTGCAATCGTTCCAGCGCTTCCTTCGGATCGAAAGTGTCAACGTGGCTCGGCCCGCCATTCATGAACAGGTGAATGACATGCTTCGCCTTGGCTGGATAGTGCAGCGACACTTGGCCGGCGGCGGCCGCGTCACGAGTGATCAAATCGCCCAGCGCCAAGGCACCAAAGCCGACGCCACAGTTGCGAAGCAGTTGACGGCGCGAAATGTTCATGGAGGTCATGTTGGGTGGGGCAATGACATTTAGTCTACAAAAGCAAACTCGTTGCTCATCAACAAGGTTTGGGCGAGTTGTGCCAAACGATCGAGCGGTTGGACCGTCTGGGCATCAAACGGGCCGCTGAAGTGCTTGGTCGAGTCGGTTTCCAGAATGCGGCCGTCGTCGCCAACGATCTTCACTCGAACGTTCCAGTAAAAGGTATCGAACGAGGACGACTGGCCCGCAGTCGCGACAAAGTCGACCGTCTGCCCCTTTTCGATCCGGTCGGAAAGCGGTCCGTAGGGGCGGTCGTTGCTTTTTTGCACTTCCTGAAAGAGACGCCGGCCGGCGACCCAGAAGGCGGCAACAAAGCCGTCCCCCTTGTCGCTGCGATGTCCCATCGTACCAATCAAACGGACTTGGCCCGAAAAAGGCGCGGTGAACCGGCGCACGACCGCAATGGAACGCTCGCTTGCCGTGTGACCCGTTTCCTTTCCCAAATAGGCGTGCCCCATCGCTCCGGGACTGGGGAATTTCGAATCGGGTTGCCAACGGCTTTTCTGAAAAACACCCAAAGGCTTGAAGTCGGTCGGTCCGTTCTTTTCATCGATCGTTGCCGTTCCGTAAGACCACAGCGAACGGGCATCGAGCGAACGAGGTGGAGGCGAGGCCGGTTGCCGCAGAAATTCGGCCGCCATCCGCCGCTGGGCCGCAGTCGGATCACGGCCCAGCACGCGGCGGAACGTTTCGGTGACCAACACATCGGGTTCGTCACTGCGGGCGTCCCTGCGAATCGCTTCGGCCGTCCGGTTTGCCAAATCGAACATTTGTTTGTTGTTCAGCAAATGCAACGCTTGTTGCGGAACGGTGGTGAAATAGCGAAGAGGTGCGTGCGTGTCGGGGCTGGCAAAATCAAAAGTACGAAACACAGCCGGCAGGTTTTGACGATCGATCATCGCGTAGACCGTGCGCCGCGGACTGGGTGTGTCCAGCGTGATTTCCACCGGTTCGCCGCCAATCGAGTGATCGATCGCACCGGAGACAGACAAAATGGAATCTCGCAACGATTCAAAATCTCTTCGCCGCCGATTGGCGCGAGCCAGCAGAGCGTTGTCCGGATCGGCCTGAAGCGCCGAGGAAGTGACGTCCGACGATTGCCGGTAAATTCGCGACAGGACGATCCGTCGTACTGTTTTCTTGATGCTCCAATGCTCGGAAAACTCGGCCGACAAATCGTCCAAAATTTCTGGGATCACCGCAGCTTGAGTGCGAAACCCAAAGTCGCTGGGCGAATCAACCAGAGGCTTACCGATCAAGTGTCCCCACAGCCGGTTGACCATGACCCGCGCGGTCAGCGGGTTGTCCGAATCGGTGATTCGCTGCGCCAATTCCCAACGACCGCTGCCGTCGCTGAATCGAGGTTCATTCGGTTGGCGCAGCGCAGTCAGAAACTGTCGCGGCGCAATCGGGCCACGATTGCTGATCTGTCCGCGAATCAAAATGGGGCTATCAATCGGCCGGTCCTTGTCGACCAACATCAGCGGACTGGCGCCCTCTTGGGGCTGAGTGCTGCTGAAGATGATTCCGCCCAAGGAGTAGTAATCCGCCATCGGGATCGGATCGAATTTGTGATCGTGGCAACGCGCGCAAGCCACCGTCATCCCCAACAATCCTCGGCTGATCACATCGATGCGATCGTCAATCGTATCCAAAGGATTCAAAAACTTGCGCCCCAAGGTTAAGAATCCCATCGCATCCAGATTGCCGTTTACGTTTTCGGGATCGGTTCGATCGCCAGCCAATTGATGATGCAGCATCTGGTCATACGGCATGTCCGACGCAAATGCATCGATCACCCAATCGCGAAACCGCTCGCTGCCGGTGTGACGGCGAGTTTTTCCGGCGGTGGCATAACCAAGGGTGTCGGCATAACGAGACACGTCCATCCAATGTCGTCCGAACCGCTGGCCAAAGTCGGGCGTGGCCAATAGCCGATCAACCAGGCGAGTGTAGGCGGCCGGGTCTTCCGAACCGACAAACCGTTCGATCTCTTTCTTGCTTGGCGGCAAACCGGTCAGATCAAAATAGAGACGGCGAACCAATTCTTCTTTCGCCGCTTCGACGCTCGGTTTCAACCCCTTGGCCGACGCCCGGTGATGAGCAAACGCATCGATCAGATCGCGGGACCGACCATCGACACCAAAATCAACTCGCGCCCTCTTCGGGACGTTGAACGCCCAATGAGTCTTGGGATCACGATCCAAGGGTGACGGAGCCGCCGACTGCTCTTTGCCGGAATCGCTTCTTGGGTCGGGAGCACCGATTGCAATCCATTGCTTGATCGCTTCGATATCCGCTCGATCCAGTTTTCCATCCGGAGGCATTTGCAGCTCAGCGTCATCGTATTGAATCACTTTCAGCAGCAAACTCTTGTCGGGTTGGCCAGGAACGATCGTCGTTCCGCGGACACCTCCTTGCCGCAGCCCATCGGCCGAATCGAGCAACAACTCTCCCTCCGATTCGCCCGATTCTTGCGAGTGGCAACCGTAGCAATGCTCGATCAGCAGCGGTCGAATTTTGGACTCAAAAAAATCGGCGTGCTCTTTCGATATCGGTTCCCGGCGTTCCGGCGGTTGTGCCGACGTCGGCCCCGCCCAGACGACCAATATCAGAGCGATCGACAACAGAATGCCGGCACGATTTCCAGCGGCCGCAACGACCCTGGCACCACGTTGCGTCAAATGATCAGACATCTCGATGGCGATGAAACGACCTTGAGCGGGTAAAAAACGCGCCGTCTTGTCTGCCCAAGTCGCATCGTACCGACGGGCGAAATCTCCGGACGCTACAAAATTCTGCCGGCCGCAGGCGGGAAAAACGGCCGATCCACACGAAAGTGAGCGGGGCTTTCGCGATCTCTAGCATAACCGCAGCACCGAAATTGGCCAAATGGTCGTTTTTCACCGTAGGCCGACTTGTCCCCAAGTCGGCGATCCTGCCGGTTTTTCGTCCAGCGGGTTCAATTGGAACAAGAGCAAACCGAGAGCACGGAGTATACGCCCCCAGACTCTGTTCACTCTGCTGACTCATCTTCGATCAAACGCACCATCGAAGCGCGTCAGAAGAGGGAGGCTGAGGAGAGCTCGTCGGCCTGCTCAGCTACGCGTTTCGCGATCTCGCGTTCGATCTTCCGCCATAGAAACCATCGCCTGATCAGGCCGGAAGCTTCCCATTCGTCACAGTATTCACGTAAAACAAACGAGCGAACCTCGGCCTCAATGGAGGAGATGGCTCGGCCGTAGCCGTCAGCAACAAACCCAGCGTACTGCGCCTGATTGCGGGCGCTGCGACAAGTAAGTTTGCGAACCAAACGCGGTCGTGTGCCCCTTCGCCTTAACATCAAAAAACGTCGTCGTTGTCGGGCTTCGAGAGACGGAATCCAAAGGTGAGAACCGCAAACCGGACAGACACTGTCACCCGGTGGCATCGATGCGAGAACGTTCGACTGCGAACCACAAGTATGGCACTTGCCCGGCATTCCCTCTGGTGTTCGCGACGATGGTGACATTCGTTTCTCTGGTCGGCGATCGCCTGAATTCACCGAAAAAGCGCGGTGGACATTGGCCTGGAGAAAAACAGCACCGTGTCGCTTGAGCCTCCGTTGAACTCGTCGGCCGAATGTATTGGATTGCTATTTGCCGATCATTGCGGTGGTTCAATCTTGAACTCAGCATACAACATCGCAATATCGCCGAGGTCCGGGAATGAGCATTTGCCAGCGAACGCAGCGCCAACGAAGGCATCTTCCAATTTTCCCCCATCAGCATTCGCTATCGAAGTCGATTTATCAGTCAGGAACATCCTGACCGTCCCATCACCTTCGAGGCGAAACCTTCCGACGAAAGTTCCTGTAGCAGGTTTCAATTCTTCAGTTTCAAGGAGGTCGTTTAGTACGGAAGTGGCAGTGTCTAAGCCAGATTGTATAGCGGATTCATTCGGGGAACCGACTTCGATCTTATGGGCGGTCAGCGTCACGCGACCGTGCTTGATAGCTTGTGTCGTCACTTCTTGAGTTCCAACGGTGGTTGAAGGGGGACCGTCTGATCGAGAACATCCAAGGACGTACGTAACGCAGATGAAGAGAAGCAGGCGTGCCATCGTCTGCATAGCTAGGTTCGCTCGAAATTGGTTAGGTAGCCTGAAACGCCGCATAAAGAACAAGTGCTGTAACGCCCAGTCCCAATATACCGACGATCGCATGGATCGATGCCTGTGCCCAATCCATCGTGGTCGGAATGGATCGCCCGTGATCATCGCCGTCGGGTAGGCCCTCGCGATACATTGCAACGATGCGTGTTCCGATGGGTACGATCGGCACGAACACGAAGCACCACCATTCTACCGATTGATAGACGTCAGGATAAAGTCCAGCTCTCGTCATGCGCTCCGCAGGCGATCCGGCAATCTTGCGGCGATGTTTCGCTCCGTACAGATTCACGTCCCCGATATCACCGAATACTTCGTGTCGGGATGACGATTCGTCGACAAGTAGCGTAGAGAGCTCGTCGTCAGAGATAGCCCAACGCTCCGGCAGATCGGACGTTGTTTGGGGCGATGCATACGGGTTGGTCGGTACAGCCATTCCTAGTCGTGTAAACGTCTGCCGTAGCCGGGAACAAAAGGAAGACTTTGATTCCAATCCCCGCGCGAACAGTGCTCCAACTCACAGTTTTTTTTGTTATTTGGCGTCTTATGCGTCGCCAGCGCGGTGTGTGTTGTTGTCGTTTTCCTCGACGCTTGCTTCGCGACTCGCCGGTGTCACCAATTCAACCGTGTGGCCGTCGAAATCCTTGACGACGGCCCGACGGCCCCATTCAGAATCCATTGGCTCGGTCACGATTGTAGCATCCATTTCACGGAGCAGATCAACGACGCGATCCACATCGTCAACATGGAATCCAAGTCGAGTGTTGGTCGTGATGTCGTCAGTATTTCGCTGCGGGTAGATTTCGAATACGAATCCGCAAATGTCAGAAGCGTAGTGCTGCGGTCCTTTGCCGTGCGCGTGCCGGTCAAACAACATTCCCATCTGCTGGTAAAACGTCACCGCGCGTTCGATATCGGGCGACCGAATCACGAGCAGGTTGACGACAGGCGGTGCAGCGAACATTGTTGTGCCCAATACGGACCGGATCAGCGGAGACTGGGAGTTTCGTTAGCTTCCATTCGGTAAAACGGACCACCATCGTTATCCGTTGTTCGCTTTGGATGATCGAACGAGCGATTGAAACCCACCGTACGCCATCCGTTTCGCATCAAAACCTGTATTCGATGAATCCATCAAATCCGCCACCCTTGGGTCCGCGGCGACTTTCTCGTTTGCCAGATCACGAGCCTCACGAGAAGCAAATACGACCCATCCAAACACGATGGCGTCATCCTCCGTTGCAGCGACAAGATCAGTGAACGAGCGCGTTCCCTCCAATTTCAAATCGTCACCGACATATTCCGAGTAGTCGAGCGCACCATGTTCCTTCCAAATTTCCGCAACCGCTTCAACAAGACGCCTGTAATCGTCCAGGCGATCGCGAGGGATGGGAAGGACGAATCCGTCGATGTAGTGAGCCATGACTGCTCCGATGGCGGTAACTGAAGCTGGTGTCTGCTGCCGGATAAAACGAATCGCGATCGATGAGGGTGCTGAATGCACACGGATCGACCGGACGTTGAACTCTGTCGGCCTCACGCGGGCCATCGTGAACATCGATTAGAACAGTTGCGCCGGCGCCGTGCCAGCTTCGTCTTCGAATCCTGAGAAGCTCAACGGGGTCACCGCGCAAGCTGGTGACCACTCTGTCCCCGTTCACGGTTCCTGAACCACCAAACGTCACATTGCCGGCAGAGCAAGAGTAACGCAAAGGCGGGAAGGCGCAAGGACGCAAAGCAAATCCCGCAGGAGCCCCTGCGTCTCCGCGCCTTTGCGTCTTGGCGTTGATCTGTTCGCACACACAAAGGCCGGCGACACCCAGTAATGGCAACCACCACGAGATCACCCTCCCCCCTACAAACGTGCCGTGCCGCCGTGCACTCCTTTCGCCGCGTCTAGCCATCGGATGACGCAGGTCCGGTGTGCGGTGGATGCCAGCGGTCGATGAGCGAGTCTAAAAGCGTCCACCGATCATGTCGCGTTGTCGGCAGCGACAGCAGTGGTGACGGCTCGTTCATGTACTGTGCTTAGGCAAACAAACCGACCCGGATCACTCGGCCCGATGAGTAAACGGACCATCACCCAAGAGAAGTTCGAGGACTCGGCGTGCATCCGTTGGTTCGTCAGCCCGCGACATCGGGGACCAACTCACCCTAGCAGCATGTTACCGAACGAAGGCACCGTCAACAAGCATTTTCGGAGATGTGAATCGCTGGTGTTAATACGGTGGGGTCAGAATGACCATCAACATCGCTGCGACGACAAGAGCAAACGCTGTCGCAAGAGGACGTCTTTTTCGTGTCGTCGAATACAAGGCAAGGCCGCCCGCCAAACAGCACAAAATGAAGGCAATCGAAGCTTGTTCACCCCCAAACTGAATCACCTCGTACGCAGCGCGTTTGTGAGCTGACCAGTGCGAACAATGAGGACGTGGATAGTAGATGAATCCGACCACCGTGATCATGAAAGCCGACATGGCGTAGGCGCGTGCAACCGTTCGGGCTAACTCGGAGACCGAACGCAGCACAGCATTGAAGACAAGACGCAGTCGAGATGAGTCGTTCTTTTCGAAGTACATCACATCAATGCACCGGTGGTAGCTCTTACTTCCGCCGACGAACGGTACAGATCACGTGATCGCCGTGAACGACTGACCACTTCAGTTGACTCAGCTTGGCGACTCACTTGCATCCGGTGGGTACGCCCGGCATGGGCGTGATTGTTGTGGGGTGAAAGTCCCCTGTACGAGACTGGGAGTCTCACGGAGATCAGCATACCAAATGATTGCTACTATCGACAAAGTACGAGGTGAAGGCAACTGCGGAAGGCCTCTGAGAAATAAGATTGGCCGGCCGTGCATTCAGACTGGACATCGCTGGCTACTTCTTGGAAGTCGCTTCGCGCAGGATCATGCCGGTTTGGCTTGCGGTGTGCTTGGAGAGTTCTTGGGGGGGGCCTGTGGCAACGACTTGCCCTCCTTCGTCACCGGCGCCCGGTCCCAGGTCGATCAGGTAGTCGGCTGCTTGCATCAACATCGAGTTGTGTTCGACCACCACCAGGCCATGGCCGTCGGCAAGGAGGGCGTCAAAACAATCGACCAGCCGAACGATGTCGGCGAAATGTAGGCCGGTGGTCGGTTCGTCCAAAATGAATAGCGTTCGCCGCCGGCTTGCTGTGGCTAAAAACGCGGCCAGCTTGAGCCGTTGTCCTTCTCCGCTGGACAGCGTGGTCGCGGGTTGGCCGAGCTTGATGTACTGCAAGCCGACATCGATCATCCGTTTCAAACGTGATTGCACTTTTTCGTAACCGCGAAAAAACGAATGCGCCTCGCCCACGGTCATGTCCAACACGTCGGCGATCGATCGGTCGCGGTAGTGCACATCCAAGATGTCTTCGCGGTAGCGGCTGCCGCGGCAAGTCGGGCACTGCATCGAGACATCGGCTAGGAACTGCATGTCGATTTCCAGGACGCCGGCACCTTCACAACCGCTGCACTGCCCCTTTGCGCTGTTGAAACTGAAATGGCCCGGTCCATAGTTTCGGGTGCGGGCGTCGACCGTGTCGGCAAACACCTTGCGAATCGGGTCAAAGGCTTTGACGTAGGTTGCCGGACAGCTGCGCGGGCTTTTGCTGATCGGCGATTGGTCGATCAGCATGCAGTCATCGATTTGGCTCAGACCGGTGATCGTCTCAAACGGTAGGGACGAAACTTGTTGGCCCGATTTTCGCTTCGCGACGGCGCCAAAAAGAGTATCTTGAACGAGCGAGCTTTTACCGCTGCCCGAAACTCCTGTTACCAGGCAGAGGACACCCAACGGGAAATCGACGTCGATGTTTTGAAGGTTGTGGCCGCTGGCACCTCGAAGCGTGATGAAGCCGCGCGGCGACCGAGGCTGTCGATCTCGCAACGTCCAGCCTCGCTTGCCCGACAAAAATTGCCCCGTCAGGCTCTTCTTGTCGCGGAGCATTTGCTTGGGTGTTCCTTGAAACATCACGCGGCCGCCCGAAACGCCGGCGGCAGGTCCGATTTCGATGACGCGGTCGGCCATCCGAATCAGAGTCTCATCGTGTTCGACCACCAACACCGTGTTGCCGCGATCGCGCAGCCCCACAATGGAGTCTGACAGTCGGTCGACATCGGCTGGATGAAGCCCAGCGGTCGGTTCGTCCAGCACGTAAAGCATGTTGACCAGGCTGCTGCCCAGAGCCGACGTTAGCGCCACCCGCTGACACTCACCGCCCGAAAGAGTGCGAAGCGTTCGGTCAAGTTGCAGGTAGCTGAGCCCGACACTGCGCAGATACCCCAGCCGGGCGATGATCTGGTCGAGCGGCTCGGAGGCGATCTGCGAATCGCGCTGCGGCAGTTTCAAATTCGCAAAGAAATCGCTCGCCTCGTCCGCATGCATCTTCAGAATGTCGGCAATGTTTTTGTCACCGACGGTGTAGGCGAGTGATTCCGGTTTGAATCGTTTGCCTCCACAATCGCCGCATGGCCGATAGCTGCGATACCGCGACGCAAAGATGCGAATGTGCATCTTGTACTTTTTTCGATCCAACCAGGCAAAGAATCCGTCCAGGCCGCCGAAGTCGCGTTCTGGAACACCGTGTTGGATCAGTTTTAGATGTTTCTTTTTCAGTTTGCGGTAAGGAACATCGACGGGAATGTCGTAGTCGTCGGCGAGCGCCAGGAGTTCTTCCAACTCGTGCTGATAGGCCGGTGTCGTCCAGGGAGCAATCGCGCCTTCGGCAAGGGACAGCGATCGATCGGGAACGACCAGATCCATGTCGACATCCACGATGTCGCCGAATCCTTCGCAGGTCGGACAAGCGCCCAAAGGGTTGTTGAAATTGAACAATCGCGGAACGGGATCGGGATAGTCGATGTCACACTGATCGCAGCGCCGATCGCGGCTGACGATTCTCTGTTGCCACCGCTGAGCGTCGATGTCGATCATCCGGCGGTTGTCCTTGGGCGAATCGGCATCGCCCGGATCGCCAGATCGCATCGTCAACACCACGGCTCTGCCGCGCCCTTCGGCCATGGCTGTCTCCAGCGACTCGGTCAGCCTGCCAAGATCGGCATCGGACGAGACGCGATCGACCACCACGATGCACTCCGTTCCCTTGCGGCCCACCTTTCGTGCCAGCGCCGACCGATCACTGTCGGATAGGTGAAAGGTTTGGCCGCCGACAATCAGCCGCAGATATCCTTCCTGTTGCAGTCCAAGCAAGATTTCGCTGGCATCCTTGCGACTGGGAAGCCACACCGGAAAACCGATCATCGACCGGTTTCCGCCACCGACCATCTCTTCGGCAACGGTTGCCGGATCATCACTGCGAACGAGGTTGCCGCACGAGTGGCAGCGGAGTTGAGCAACTTTTGCAAACAGCAATCGCAGGTGGTCGGCGATTTCGGTGGAGGTAGCAACGGTGCTGCGATTGGTTCTGGAACCCCCGGCGCGAGTCACCGCGATCGCCGGCGGGATGCCGACGATGCTGTCGCAATCCGGTTTATCCAGTCGCTGCAAAAACTGCCTGGTATACGCCGAAAAACTCTCGATGTAACAACGTTGTCCTTCCGCATACAAAGTATCCAGGGCAAGAGAGGTCTTGCCGCTACCAGAAAGACCGCACACGACCACCAGTTTTCCACGCGGAATATCGATATCGACATCCCGCAAATTGTGGACACGACAACCGCGAATCGAGATAACGCCGCTACTCAAAAAACGTTCCGGAATTGATTGGAAAGGGTAGGTAGAAGATGATCGCAATCCATCAACCCCATGTTTCCCTCGTACCTTTTCTCTTTCTCATACTCGTACTCATACTCGTACTCGAATCGTCGGTAAAAACGCTTGTAATCGAGTGAGGTGTGAGTCGAGTACGAGCACCGCTGGCGCTGAGCACGAGCACGAGCACGAGTACGAGTACGAGTACGAGTACGATAAAAAGGGGGAAGCTTGTCAAGCCTTTGGACCCAGGGCGGCGGCAGAAGGCCGATTCAATTCCCTCGGGTGACAAACCAACCTTCGGGCGGGTCGGGCAGGTGGAATGCTTCGTGATAATCGCGTTGTCTCAACTCGATCCACACCAGCGTGTTTTTGTGCAGCCGGCTGGGTTGCCGGCGAACCGCTTTCCGACCCAACGTTTTGGCCATCGAGAAATCTTGGCGGGCTACCGCGGCGAGTGCCAAGTTGTGAAGAGCGGCGACTTGTGCCGGTTGCCGAGCAATGACGTCTTGCCAGATCGCTTCGGCCTCGGCCCAGCGCCCCGCCAGCGCCGCCGCGTTTCCACGACGTATCTCCTTGCTGCCGGGAAGCAGGTAGGGGATCGCCAACGAGACTCGCTGGCGATCGATCCAAGGGGTGATCAGTCGCAATGTGTCTCGTGACATCGCGGTTGCCAGTAACGAATCTTTGTCGGCAGCTAATCCCAGGTCAGGGTACCGATCGACGGCAGATTCGATGTCCACTGTCACCGGTTGGCCACCCGCCGGGCGATTTTCTGTGAGCGAAGTGAGGCGCCACGAGATCGTCAGCGGCTGGTCCGAAGTCAGCG
This sequence comes from Rubripirellula sp., assembly GCA_965222745.1. Taxonomy (GTDB): domain Bacteria; phylum Planctomycetota; class Planctomycetia; order Pirellulales; family Pirellulaceae; genus CBDCUW01. The sequence continues at coordinate 993,416 of CBDCUW010000005.1, read as the reverse complement.
GCTCCCCATCACGGTGCGATGCGTATCGATCCGCAAGAATCTCACCGCGAAGCACAAAATCGATCTCTTCGCGGCGGGCGACCGCGGCAAGCGCGACATCGTTGGGCGCCTGGTCGGTTGCCGAAACGAGTTGGATGTGGGTCTTGGGTTGCAACGATTTTGCATCGACCAGTTCGGTTTCACGCCCGGCGTCGCGCGGCGCGGTGGCGATCAACTGGGAGCCGATTTTTTCGGCCAGTTCTTCGGGGCCAGCTAGTTGTGAAACGGCAACACGCCGGCCGACGGTCGATTCCAGTTGCGGCGGTTGCCAAACGTGAAGCGGCACACCCATTCGGCAGCCGCTCAGCATGATGGCAGCGGCGCACCACGTGATCCGCAGAGTGATTCGAATTCCAGGAACGCTCATAGGCGACCCTTAATCTTCGGCGACACCAAGGGTCAACGTCATTCGCCCGCTTCGTCGCAGTTTCACGACGGCAAAATGGCGGCTGCCGACGCCGTCCACCTTACGAAACCGGAGCGATCACCTAGAATTCGCACTGAACCCCGGCACTTCGCCCCAGGTCCTTTTCCCTTGGAGCGAAAACTTGCCCTCCCATCAATCGGCTGAAAGATCCATGCCTCGTTACAACCCCGCAGAAATCGAGCCCCGTTGGCAAGCGTTCTGGGAAGAAAACCGCATTTTCGCCACGCCCGAGATGCCGTCCGGAGCAAAACGCTACATCTTGGACATGTTTCCCTATCCCAGCGGGGACGGGCTGCACGTCGGACACCCCGAAGGATACACCGCGACCGATATCGTTGCCCGCTTTGCTCGGATGCGCGGCGAAAGCGTGTTGCACCCGATGGGCTTTGACGCCTTTGGCTTGCCGGCCGAAGAGCACGCGATCAAAACGGGCGAACATCCCAAGGTCCGAACTCAACAGAACATCGACAATTTCACTCGCCAATTGAAAATGCTCGGTTTCAGCTACGACTGGGATCGCGTCTTGGCAACGACCGACGAGGAATATTTTCGCTGGACTCAGTGGATCTTTTTGGTGTTGTACGACACCTGGTTCGATGTGGATCGGCAACAGGGACGCCCAATTGACGAGTTGCCGATTCCCGCCGACGTCACCGCCGCCGGACGCGTCGCGATCGAGAAGTATCGTGACGGGCATCGCCTGGCATACCAGGATGACGCGTTGGTGAATTGGTGCCCTGCTTTGGGGACCGTGCTGGCCAACGAAGAAGTGCAAGACGGCAAGAGCGAACGAGGTGGCCATCCGGTCAGACGAATTCCGCTTCGCCAATGGATGTTGCGAATCACCGCCTACGCCGAAAGATTGTTGGAGGAGTTGGACGACCTTGACTGGCCGGCCGGTATCAAGAAGTTGCAGCAGGATTGGATCGGTCGCAGCACCGGTGCGGAGGTCGATTTTTTTGTGGGTGACGATGACGCCTTCGAGAACTGGAAACAGTCGCGCGCCTCTTCCGGTTTTCCCGCCGATCCCGACAACCAATCGCTTCGCATTTACACCACGCGTCCCGATACGCTCTTTGGCGCCACGTACATGGTCGTGTCGCCCGAACATCCGATGTTGGATCGTTTGACGTCCGACGAACAATCCGAAACCGTACGTGACTATTGCGAAAAGGCATCGTTCAAAAGCGATCGCGAGCGCACCGACGATAAAGTCAAAACGGGCGTCTTTACCGGCAGCCAGGCGATCAACCCAGTCAACGGGCAATCGATTCCGATTTGGGTTGCCGATTACGTTTTGGCCGGCTACGGAACCGGAGCGATCATGGCGGTTCCGGCGCATGACGAACGTGACTTCGAATTCGCCAAGCAGTTTGATCTGGCGATCGTTCCCGTGGTCAACCCGCCCCAAGACCATCCGCAGCGTCAGGAAATTTTGGCCGGCGACTTCTGTTTCGTGGCCAAGGGCGAAGCGATCAACAGCGGCCGGTTTGACGGCCAACAGACCGACCAGGTCAAGCAGGCGGTGACCGAATCGTTGGCCCAGGTCGGACAGGGAAACGGCGCCGTCAACTACAAGTTGCGTGATTGGTTGTTCAGCCGGCAGCGTTTTTGGGGCGAACCTTTCCCGATCCTTCATGAACTGGATGCCGACGGAAAGGCGACCGGAATCATGCGCACGGCGTCGGAAAGTGAGTTGCCGGTGCGATTGCCCGAATTGGAAGATTTCAAGCCACATGGTCGTCCCGAACCGCCGCTTGCCAAAGCGGATGACGACTGGTTATACGTCACCATCGACGGAACTCGATATCGTCGCGAAACCAATACGATGCCGCAGTGGGCCGGTTCCTGTTGGTACTACCTTCGTTACATCGACCCCAAAAACTCGCAAGTGTTTGTGGACCCGGTGAAGGAGCGGCAGTGGATGCCGGTTGATCTTTACGTTGGCGGTGCCGAACACGCGGTATTGCACCTTTTGTATTCGCGATTCTGGCACAAGGTGCTTTACGATCGAGGTCACGTCAGTACGTCGGAGCCGTTTCGACGATTGGTCAATCAAGGCATGATCTTGGGGGAGGTCGAATTCACCGGGTATGTCGATGCGGAGGGCAAACCGGTGTCGGCCGGCGAAGTCCGAAAAGTTCCACCCGACGGCAACTTCGTCGATTCGGGTGGCAATTTGGTCAGCCCCGTGGCGCTCGAAGAGAACGAGGTGGAAAAGAAGGGAGACGGCTTCGTTCGTGCCGACGATCCGGCGATCAAGGTGGAAAGTCGAGCTTACAAGATGAGCAAGAGCCGCGGGAATGTCGTCAACCCCGATGAAGTGGTCCGAGAATATGGGGCCGATGCACTTCGTTTGTACGAAATGTTCATGGGACCGTTGGAAGCGACCAAGCCGTGGAGCATGACCGGTGTTGGCGGAGTGCGGAATTTCTTGGATCGTGTTTGGCGGATGGTCGTCGATGACAAGTCGGACGAGTTGCTCTTACACTCCGCGATCTCCGACGGGCAGTGCGATGACGAGCAGCGCCGGGTCTTGCATCAAACCATCAAGAAGGTCACCGAAGACACTCAGTCGATGAGCTTCAATACCGCGATCGCGCGAATGATGGAATTCACCAATCATTTCACTCGCTGCAAAACTCGCCCCAAGGAGGCAGTCCGAACGTTTTTGGTCCTCTTGTCACCCTACGCACCGCATCTTTGCGAAGAACTTTGGAGGGTGCTGGACGGCCAAGAATCGATCGCCAAAGAAAAATGGCCCGAGTGGGATGAAGCGGCATTGGTGCAAACGAGCATCGAATTGCCGGTCCAGATCAACGGCAAGGTCAAAGCGAAAATCAACGTGTCTCCAGATGCCGATCAGGATACGGTGATCGAAACGGCCTTGGCCGACGAAAAGGTAAAAGCGGCGATCGACGGCAAGACGATTGTCAAGCGGATCGTTGTTCCCGGTCGCCTGGTCAACCTGGTGGTGAAATAGCTTCCAGACAACAATCTCTCCCCTAACCTAGATTATTCATGATCATCGTAGGCCGTAACAAGCAAACCCTTGCAGTGCCGGAACTTCGGTCGCCTGCGGGAAGTTTTTTCGGCGCGCACGCTACGTGCAACGACGAACTGGCCCCGCGCAGTTACGGCATGGTTTTGCGACCTTGGTCCGGCCTACGCGAATGATCCGACCTAAGGACGACGCAGCCATGGAATCCTTCCAATACGAACCGACTTTTCAGTGGGGCGACGATACCACCGAATACCGGAAGCTGAACGATCCGGCTGACGACGGCCTGGTTTCGGTGGCCCAGTTCGATGGAAAGAGGATCTTGAAGGTCGATCCGCGAGCGCTGACGCTGCTGGCTAAGAATGCGTTTGCGGACGTGTCTTTCTACCTGCGCGCCTCGCACTTGAAGATGTTGCAGCGTGAACTGGCTGACCCGGAGGCGAGTGACAACGATCGGTTTGTCATCTACACGTTGCTGCAAAACGCGGTGGTGGCAAAGGATGGCCAGCTTCCTTCTTGCCAAGACACCGGAACACCGATCGTCTTTGCCAAAAAGGGGCAGCAGGTGTGGACGGGAGGCGGCGATGAGGAAGCGCTCAGCCGCGGCATCTACGAAACCTACCAGGAGAAAAACCTGCGTTATTCGCAGATCGCTCCGTTGACCATGTTCGAGGAAAAGAACACCAAGACCAACCTGCCGGCCCAGATCGATCTGCTGGTCGACGACGGCGACACCTACAAGTTTCTGTTCATTGCCAAAGGTGGCGGATCGGCGAACAAGTCGTACCTGTATCAACAGACCAAGAGCTTGTTGAACGAAGAAAGCCTGCTGAAATTCGCAACCGAGAAGCTGATGGATCTTGGCACTGCCGCTTGTCCCCCCTATCACATCGCGCTGGTCATCGGCGGCACCAGCGCCGAGACGACGATGAAAATCACCAAGCTAGCCTCTTGCGGTTACTTGGACGGACTGCCGACCAGCGGCAGCGAGGGAGGACGTGCATTTCGCGATCCACATTGGGAGGCGAAGGTGGCCGAAATCGCTGCCGCATCCAAGGTGGGCGCCCAGTTCGGCGGAAAGTACTTCGCACACGATGTTCGCGTGATTCGGATGCCGCGACACGCCGCATCGTGCCCAGTCGGATTGGGCGTCAGTTGCAGTGCCGACCGCAACATCAAAGGCAAAATCACTGCCGACGGAATCTTTTTGGAACAACTCGAGTACCACCCCGAAAAGTACCTGCCCGAAGAAGCGCCCGCGATGGCGCCGCCAGTGATCGTCGACCTGGATCGGCCGATGGAGGAAGTGCTGCAGGTGCTTTCGCGATTTCCCATCAAAACGCGGCTCAGCCTGAATGGCACGCTGATCGTGGCCCGCGACATCGCGCATGCGAAGATCAAGGAGATGCTGGACGCCGGCCAGCCGATGCCCGATTATTTCAAAAACCATCCCGTCTACTACGCCGGGCCGGCCAAGACGCCCGAAGGAATGCCCAGTGGCAGCTTTGGTCCGACCACGGCGGGTCGGATGGATCCCTACGTCGAACTTTTCCAAAGCCAAGGTGGCAGCATGGTGATGTTGGCGAAGGGAAATCGGTCCCAAGCGGTGACCGACAGCTGCAAGAAATACGGCGGCTTCTATCTCGGTTCCATCGGCGGTCCCGCAGCGATTCTAGCGCAAGAAAATATCAAGGAGGTCGAAACGATCGCTTTCCCCGAACTGGGCATGGAAGCGATCCGAAAGATCACCGTGAGAGACTTCCCCGCCTTCATCGTCGCCGACGACAAAGGGAACGATTTCTTTCAAGAACTCTAGTTCCGCGACTACTTGTCGTGGACGTCGACGCCGAAGGATTGAAGCGTCTTCGTTTGTTCTTCTTTCTTTTTCTCGTCGATCGGGTTTTCTCCCAGGTAGACTTCCATGTAGGGCGCAAACCGACGTTCTCCCTCGGCATCCTTCTTGCACATTTCCACCAGCGGCGCCAGGTCTGATACCTGGTTGCGCGACATCAGCAACATATCAAGTTCGCCCAGTGTCTTGAGCGGATCGAGCGACTTGACCTGGTTGCCGGCGATGTCCAGCGTTGTCAACCAACCAAGTTTTCCGACCGGCCCCAAATCGACCAGCTTGTTGTTGGAAACATCCAATGACCAGATTTTCGACAGGTCGGCGATCGGGTCGAGCTTGGGGAGCTGGTTACCGGCGACGTACAACGTGCGCAGATTGGACATCTTTTTGAGTGCCGACAGGTCTTGAACCTGATTGCCAGAGAGATCAAGAAGCTGCATCGCCGTCAAGTTTTCAAGCGGCTTGAGGTCTTTGATCTTGTTGCCGGCAAGGGTGACCGACTGCAACCGTTTCAATTCCGCGATTGGCCGTAGGTCAGCGATCTCGTTGTCGGTCAGGTCGATCAGCATCAGGGCCTTGCAATGCTGCAGCCCCTCCAGGCTCTTGATCTTTTTTCCTCGCCCGACCACTCGTGAGATGTTCGCGACATCTTCTTTGGTGATCGGTTCCTTGTTGTAGCGTTTCTCGAAAACTTCGGCGCGAACGGCTGCTTCCAGGCCCGGATCGGGAAAGGCGGGCACCGGTTTGGGAGGCTCCTCTTTCTTCTCCTCCTTTTTCATTTCCTTTTTGGGCTCGGGCTTCTTCTCGTCCGCTTTCTTTTCTGGCTTTTTGGGCGGTTCGGGCTTTTTCTTTTCGTCCGCTTTTTTCTCAGCCGGCTTTTTCTCAGCCGGCTTTTTCTCAGCCGGCTTTTCGGCCTTCTTTTTTTCTTCCGGCTTCTTTTCTTCGGCAGGTTTCTTCGGTTGCTCCTTTTTCTCTTCCGCGGCTGGTTTTTCGTCAGCCTTTTTGGGCGGATCGTCCGCGGTGACCGGCGGGGTCAGCAGGAACAGAGCGAGAAAAACGACACAGAGACGGGCAAGGAGGGTGGTGGGCATGCGAGATCTCGAATGCGGAGGGCGACTGACAAACACCCCCTGATTTTACTCTCTCGCAACCGATTTTTCCGCCCGTCGTCCGCGCTGCGGCTTCCGGCCGCAGCGCGAGCGTTTTCGCCGCGGATGTAGCGAAACCGGCCAACCGTAGCGAAACTTGCCAAGAGTTGCGGCCGGCCGGGGGAATTGCCGAAACTCTTGGCGAGTTCCGCTGCCCGAAAAGGAGGTCCTGACAGAACGCTAGAAACTTCGCTCGCGGGGGTCGGTCAGGCCGTCGGCAAGTCGTCGCAACGCTTCGGTTTCGATTTGCCGAACGCGTTCGCGGGTCAGGCCGAGTTCCGCACCGATTTCTTTCAGCGTCTTTGGTTCGGTGCCGCCCAGCCCGAATCGCAACTTCAGCACGGTCGCCTCCCGCTCCTCCAAGTCGCCCAGCAGTTCCATCGCGTGGCGCAGAATGTCGTGATCGAGCATCTCCTCGTCGGGCGCTTTCAGCCGCTCGTCCATCACCATTTCGCCAAGCGACCAACCTGATTCGGTCTGGTCACTTTGAGGAGTGCTGTTGCTGATCCGAATCGCTTTTCGAATGATCGGCAGCTTTTTCTTGGGAAGCCCCAAGACGCGGGCCACCTCTTCGTTGGTCGGCGTGCGTCCCAACTCTTCGCTCAACCGCGCCGTCGCTCGCCGCCACTTGCTGAGCAGTTCCACCATGTAGGCGGGAATACGGATCGTCTTTGCACTATTGATCAAGGCGCGTTTGATCGATTGCTTGATCCAATAGCTCGCGTAGGTGCTGAACCGAGTCCCGACGGTCGGGTCAAACCCTTCGACCGCCCGCAGCAGTCCCAGGTTGCCCTCTTCGATCAAGTCTTGCAGTCCGAGTCCTTTGCCGGTGTAGCCTCGAGCGATGTTGACGACCAGCCGCAGGTTGGCGCGCACCATTCGGTCGCGGGCCATCACGTCGCCCTGCCCAATCCGCTCGGCCAGCTCCAGCTCTTCTTCGGCGGACAGCAATGCGGTTTCATTGATCTCGCGCAGGTAGGTTTCCAGCGGCGACTGTGCCGCCGAAGCGCGTGATACTCGCGAGGGCGCCTTGGGCGGCACGGTCTCCGCATCAGAATTCGAATTGATGGTATCAGGATGTGACATGAATGTTGGCGACGCAGATGTGTTGGGTTCGGTTCCGATGCCTGGCAAACTGCTCTGGTGGCGCAGACGTTGACATTCACAGGGGAGGGTGTCTGTGGCCGATCGGTTTGCCTGGTGACGGGCGACCCCAAGCCAGGGAGATGGATTGGGTGAACAGCTAATGCATCGGCCAAGACTGCCAGCTTGCTTCAAACTGCGCGAAAAGGATGCGAGTGTTACGGGGATATCGATTCTTCGGCTGACGACGATCACGAAGCTGGCATCGATATCAACGCTCTGTGGCGGGCGCGTCAGGCACGCCGCCGGCTAAGTTTTGAGGTACGATCTAAATGGGGAAAACCTCTCTGCGTCGATTCCGCACAACCGATACGAACCCACCATGCTTGGCCTGCACTATCTACGTTCCAGCCCCACCACCTACCTGATCCGTTACAAAAACGGCCAGCTGGTCAATCAGGGCGCCGGATTGACTCTGTTTTATTTCGGTCCCGGTTCCACCGTCATTCGCATCAACCAGGCCAGCCAGGATGTTCCCTTTGTCTTTGAACAGCAGACGGCCGATTTTCAAGACGTCACGATTCAAGGAAATCTTACCTACCGCGTGACCGATCCGGTGTTGCTTGCCGGGCAGCTCGATTTTTCGATCGACTCCTACGGACGATACGCTTCGGACGACCCGGACAACTTGCAGGAGCGGTTGGTGAGGTTGATGCAGGCGCAAACTCAGAACTTCACTCGCGAGCGGCCGCTGGTGGAAATGCTTCGCGCCGCCAGTCCGCTGGGCGACCATTTGATGCAAGAAGGATCCACCCTGGAAACCACGTCGTCGCTGGGCCTGCAAATCGACTCGGTCGTTGTGCTGTCGATTCGTGCCGAACCCGAAATGGCAACCGCGATGCAAGCCGAAGCACGCGAGTCGCTGTTGCAGAAGGCCGACGAAGCGATTCATCAGCGTCGCAACACGGCGATCTTGCTGGAACGAGAGATTCGTGAAAACGAGTTGCAGACCGAACGGGTGGTTCAAGAGAAGCAGCGCGAAGTGCGCCAGGCGGAACTGGAAGCGGATGTCGCAATCGAACGAGGACGCGCCGACCTGGTGGCTCAGCAAGCCGAAAACGAAGCCAAGCTTGCCGAGGTGCGAGTGGAGACGTTGCGGGCGACGCTGGATACCATGCGCGACATCGATTGGCGAACGCTGGTCGCCAGCTCCGATTCGCTCAGCAGCAAAGAGTTGATCGCGATGGCCTTTGGAGAACTTGCCGAAAACGCGCGAAAGATCGGACGGCTTGACATCACGCCCGATCTGCTAAGGCAACTGGTCGACAGCGAAGATTCGGCGGAGTGACGGGCGATGTACGTTTCCCCTTCCATTGCGCTGGTCACCACAACGACTCGGCTGAAAGGGCTGTTGGCGAAGTTTGGGACCAAAGGCGCGGCAAGGTTCCGGCTGAAAACAGCCCATCGCCACTTTCGAGACCAGGCAGAAACGACCGGCGTCGCCGCGCTGGACGAGGCGTCACAATTCGAGCAGTATGTTGCCGAAGACGATCGTTATCAGCGGTCGGTCGACGAAGTGGAAGAGTCGATCGAAGGCCTGGGTTTTACCGTGGTCAACGTCCATCGCCGGTTTTTGCCCACCTACGATTTCCGGCATACCGCGCTGGTCGTGGTTGTTGGCCCCGACGGATTGGTCGCCAACACAGCCAAGTACGTGGGCGACATTCCCATCGTCGCCATCAATCCCGATCCGACCAGGATTGATGGTGTGCTGATGCCCTTTCGGGTCGCCGAAGCACGAAAAATGGTCCGCCGCACGCTGGAGGAAAAAAGTGTGTGGAAGGAGATCACGTTGGCGCAGGTGACCCTTCCCGACGGACAGCAAATGTTGGCGTTCAACGATTTTTTTGTCGGTCGTCGCACTCATATCTCCGCCCGCTACGTTCTGTACAGTCACCAGCAGCATGAAGTCCAATCGTCCAGCGGTGTGATCGTTTCGACCGGCGCCGGATCGACCGGTTGGCTCAGCAGCGTGTTCAACATGTCGCGAGGTGTCACCGATTGGATTGGCGGCCAGGAGGGCCAGGCGCCCAGGATGACCTGGAGCGATCGGCGACTTGCTTGGGTGGTACGAGAACCGTTTGCAAGCCGCACCACCGGCGCAAAGATGGTTGCCGGAGTGGTCGACGAATCATCCACCCTTCGCGTGGAAAGTCTGATGCCCGAACATGGTGTGATCTTTAGCGACGGAATCGAAAACGATTTCATCGAGTTCAACAGCGGCGTGATCGCCGAGATCGGAGTGGCGCCACAGCGATCCAAACTGGTGGTGCCCAAGCTGTGATGCAGCGGTACTACTTCGATTTTGGCCGGAAGGCGACCAACCGGTTTTCGTCCGTCGTCAATCGGGGGCCTTCGAGCAGATCGATACAGTAGGGGATGGCGGGAAAAACGGCATCCAAACACTCGGCGATCGCTTTGGGCTTGCCAGGCAGATTGACAATCAACGAAGTGCCGCGAATCCCGGCCGTCTGACGAGACAAGATGGCGGTGGGAACTTTTTCCAGCGAGACTTTGCGCATCAGTTCGCCAAAACCATGCATCATCTTGTCGCACACCGCTTCGGTTGCTTCCGGGGTGACGTCGCGCTTTGCCGGCCCCGTTCCCCCCGTGGTGATCACCAGGCAACACTGCTGGTCATCGCACAAACCCGAAAGCGTTTCTTCGATCAAACGCTGATCGTCGGAGATGACACGATTGACCGGCTGCCACTTGCTGGTCAGCACTTCGGCCAAGTAATCACGGATCGCCGGACCACCTAAATCCTCGTAGTCGCCACGGCTGGCGCGGTCGGAGACGGTGACGATTCCAATCTGCGCGGTATCCAGTTCCATCTTCTTTTCCCCCCAGCACTAGGCAAGCAGTTCCGGAATCACGCGGGCTCCTTCGACACCAGTCAACCTGGAATCAAGCCCTTGATACTTGACCGTGAATCGCTCGTGATCGATCCCCAACGTGTGCAGAATCGTCGCATTGAAATCGTTGATGTGAACCGGGTTTTCCAGAATGTTGTAGCTGTAGTCGTCGGTCAGGCCGTAGTCGAATCCCCGTTTGAACCCGCCGCCAGCAACCCAGGTGCTGAAGCAGCGGCCGTGATGGTCGCGGCCATGATTGTTTTCGGTCAGTTTGCCCTGGCTGTAGATCGTACGACCAAATTCGCCACCAAAGATGACCACGGTGTCGTCCAGCATTCCGCGTTGTTTCAAGTCCTTGACCAGCGCCGCGGCGGGTTGATCGGCGCTTTTGCAGTTCTTGCGGAGGTCATTGGGAAGGTTGCCGTGTTGGTCCCAGCCGCGATGGAACAGCTGCACAAACGGCACACCCCGTTCCGCCAACCGGCGAGCAAGAATGCAGTTGGCCGCAAAGGTGCCGGGCTTTTCCGAATCGGGACCGTACAACTGGTAAGTCGCTTTCGACTCCGATCGCATGTCCATCAGATCGGGGACGGAAGTTTGCATTCGGTAGGCCATTTCGTACTGCGCGATGCGGGTTTGGATTTCCGGATCGCCAACATCACCAAAACGTTCAGCATTCAGTTTGGCAATGCCGTCCAGCATTTTGCGCCGCAAGCCACCGTCGATTCCGGGTGGGTTCGACAGGTAAAGCACCGGTGAATCACCACTTCGGAACTGCACACCCTGATGCTTCGACGGCAGATAGCCACTGCCCCAGAGGCGTGAAAAAAGTGCTTGTCCCGGTTTGGCACCGACCGAGATCATCGTCACGTAAGCCGGCAAATCGTCAATCGGACTGCCCAGTCCGTAACTGAGCCACGATCCCATGCTGGGGCGGCCAAGTTGCTGAGTCCCCGTGTTGATGTAGGTCATCGCGGGATCATGATTGATCGCCTCGGTATTCATCGTGCGAACGATCGTCAGTTCGTCAATGATCGACGCGGTATGCGGCAAGACGTCGGTGTTGATCCAAGTTCCACGCTCGCCGCGCTGCTGGAACGTGAACATCGGCGCGACACAGGGAAACGACTTTTGCCCGCTAGACATTCCAGTCAATCGCTGGCCGTTACGAATCGAATCCGGAAGTTCCGTACCATGAATGTCGCGCAGCGCCGGCTTGTAATCGAACATGTCGATATGACTGGGGCCGCCCGCCATGAACAGATAGATCACCCGTTTCGCGGTGGGGCGAAAGTGCGGCAGTCCGGGCAAACCGGGATTGGCTGGATGGGAACTTGGTGCGGCAGCGGTGACGCCGTCCGCATGCAGCAGCGATGCCAGCGCAGCAGCCCCCAAGCATCCGCGTGAGCGGCCCAGGAGCTGACGGCGCGTCATCTGACGCTCAAAGTCTTGACGAGGATCCATTTGATCGATGGGGTGAAAGGTTTTTGATTTTGATTTTGATTTTGATTTTAGTTCTAGGTTTTATTCGCGGGTAAGTGTTTCGTCCAAGTTCAAGATGGCACTGGCAACGATTGTCCAGGCCGCATGGTGAGCTTCATCCAGCACTTCGTCTCTGGCAGATTCGCCAACCGAAAGTAGGGCCTTTGCCGCCGCGGTATCCTTTTGGTAACGATCCAGCGCGTCGCGATAGATCTCTTTCAAAACCTGTCGCTCCGAATCACTGGGCGCTCGCGCGGTCGCCAGACGAAACGCGTGGGTGATTCGTTGGTCGTCACCGCGGCCACCCTCGCGGATGAATCGCTCGGCAAAATGCCTGGATGCTTCCACAAATTGAATATCGTTCAGCGTCGTCAGCGCTTGCAGGGGCGTATTGGTGCGGGCTCGTTGGATCGTGCACTTTTCACGAGTCGGGGCGTCAAAGATTTGCATTGACGGCGGCGGAGCCGAACGTTTCCAGTAGGTGTACAAGCTGCGGCGATAGAGTTTATCGCCGTGGTCTTGCACGAACTTTGGATTACCGCCCAAGCCGACTTCGGCCCACAGTCCCGGAGGTTGGTACGGCTTCACACCGGGACCTCCCACCTGGTCGACCAGCAATCCGGCGACAGCCAACGCGTTGTCTCGAATGAACTCGCCCTGCAATCGAAACCGTGCACCGCGGGCCAACAAACGGTTTTGCGGATCACGACGATACAACTGCGCCGGTGCCGCTGAACTTTGACGGTAGGTCGCCGACATGACGATCTGCTTGATCATTCGCTTGATGTTCCAGCCGCTGTCGCGAAAATCGGTGGCCAGCCAATCGAGTAGTTCCGGGTGAGACGGAAAGTCGCCCTGAGCCCCAAAATCTTCCGGCGTGGCAACCAGGCCGGTGCCAAACAGCATTTGCCAATAACGGTTGACGGTGACACGCGCCGTCAACGGATGATCGTCACGAAACAGCCAACGGGCCAGACCCAACCGATTGCGAGGCGCATCGCCCGCCATCGGCGGCAACACCGACAACGTGTCCGCTTCGACTTTGGTTTCGGTCGGCGAATCGTAGGCGCCGCGATTGAGTACGAACGTCTCGCGCGGTTGCTCCATGTCGGACATGATCATCACCGTCGTCAGCGGCTTTTTCAGGTCCACCTCTTTTCGGCTCAACGACTCGTGCTGCTTTTTCAAACCGCGATACTGTTCGTTTTCGGTGGTCAGAAAATACTCGCGTAGCGATTGAAGCTGTTGCGGTGTGCGGTTGGCGGATTCGATCTTCAGTAGCGATTGAATCGGCGGCGCCTGGGCGAGCGTTTTGACTTGCTGCTGGTCCAGCTTGCAATCGTGAACCTGAATTTCGTCGATCGTCGCTTTCAGACGAGTCCCGGGATGACGGCTGCCGATCAACAGAGATTTGTCGGTTTTGATGGTTTCGGAAAGACCGTCCTGTTCGATGTTCCAATCCCACTTTTCACCATCGACGTAGATGTCGACGCCCGACGCCTTGGATGAACCGTCGTAGGTCGCAAAGACATGCTGCCACTGGTCGGCCTTGAGCTTCTTTTTGGTGGTGACCTTGATGGCATTGGAAGGCCAGTGGTTGATGATATGAACGGAAACGGGTCCGCCACCGCCGACCAGCATGTCGTAGCCACGGTGCGAGTTCTGGTCGTCCATCCGCGCCAAAAGTGCTCCCGTTTGATTCTTATCGGGTTTGACCCAGCCTCCATAAGAAAACGAATCGGTCCGTTCAAAATCAGCGACGTTTCCCAAGTCGACGTAGTTTTTCCCGTTGAACTTCAATCCCCAGTCATAGCGCGATTGGACCCACTGTGCCTTGCCGTGAATTTTTCCTTCTCGCTGGGTCGAATCAAAAACCTTGTCGCCCTTTCCGGCGATCAAGGCGACATTGATGGCAGCTTCCACACCCTTTTCTTCCGCCGCCTTGCCCTCCTGGTTTTTGACCCAACTTTCAAACTCCGGCTGGCAGGACGCGATTTGCTGGTCCAGGCTGTTTTTGGTTTCCACCAACTGCTGTTGGACAGCCGGAAGCTGTTGCTGTTTTTCGGGATCGGGAATGTCGATGATCGGTTGAGCGTTCCCTTTTCGCGTCTGCATGCCTCCGTCACGGCTGACATTAAAAAACGCGTAGAAGCGGTAGTATTCTTCTTGCGAAATCGGATCGTACTTGTGATCGTGACACTGAGCACATTCCAGGGTCAATCCAAGCCACACCGTGGCCGTGGTCTTGACGCGATCGACGGCATACTCCACCCGGTACTCTTCAGGGATCACTCCCCCTTCGTCGGTCGTTCCGTTGTTGCGATTGAATCCTGCTAGAACTCGCCGTTGCAACGTTGCATCGGGCCGCAAATCGCCGGCGATCTGATTGATGGAAAACTCGTCAAAGGGAAGATTTTGGTTGTAGGCATCGACGATCGCGTCGCGCCACGCCCACATGTCTCGCGGACCATCGGCGTGATAGACGCTGGTGTCCCCGTAGCGCGCAGCGTCCATCCACATCAAAGCCATCCGCTGGCCGTAGTGTTGTGATTGCAGCAGACGGTCGACCACTTTTTCGTAAGCATTCTCCGATTGGTCGTTCACAAAAGCATCGATCTCCGCAAGCGTGGGCGGCAGACCAGTCAAGTCGAATGTGACTCGACGAATCAGCTTTTCACGATCCGCCTCGGCGGCGATCGACAATCCTTCTCGCTGCAGACGCCGCGCGACAAACGCATCGATGGCCCCCCGTAGCTGCCCGGTCGCATCGGGAACCGCAGGAACTGCCGGAGCGGTGAACGACCAGTGCCCCGTCCACGGGGCACCTTCGGCGACCCAACGAGTGAGCAGATCGATCTCTTCGGCCGTCAGTTCCTTGTGAGCATCAGGCGGCGGCATGATCGCGTCCGGATCATCAGTACGGATCCGCTCGACCAATTCACTTGCATCAACATCCCCGGCAACGATGACCGATTCCTTGGCGGCCTCTTCCAAATCAAGCCGCAAGTCAGCTTCGCGATGCTGCTGGTCGGGTCCATGGCAAAAGAAACACTTGTCCGACAAAATCGGCCGTATGTCACGATCGAATCGAACGGCCCCTTCACCAGCCTGATCCGACTTCGTCGGCGGTTCCACGGCAACCGCCGAAGCCGCTGCTACGGCCGAAAAAAGAAAAATCCGAATAGAAAGACAGGCAGAAGGAAATCGCACGGGAAGCAATCTCGACAAGCGGAAGGCGGAAAGGTGGGAGGCCCCATTCTAGTCGGACAACACCAGATTCGGGAAATGGGCATAAACGTGGAGTATCGGCGTCACCTTGCCGCCAATACATGGCGACTTACAAACTGTCCAACACAACAAAATAGAGAGTATTTTCGTATGTTTCGCTTCTCTTTCTCCGTTCCGCCTGTCGCCGTTTGTCAAGCTGTGACAACGAAACACGTTCGCATGCGCCAAAAGCTCGTCTTTCGAGAAGATTTGCAGGAAAGAGAAGGACCGCGAAAAATTCTCATTGACGGTCTTGTGGCAAGCCCTATCGTTGAAGTTGCTTCTCTCGAAGTGTGTTTAGCACCTTCAGGGCAAAGTCTTTTCGATTGAACTTTTCCTTTCGTGGTGGGGATTGCGATGGGTTGGTGGACGGTTTCGCTACGCGCATCTGGATTGCGGGCAATCCCGGTTTTTGCACTGAACATCTTCCGTCGCTAACAGATGGTTTTTGAATCGATTCGGGGGTGATCATGACCAGCGATTTCGCCAGACTGCGCCGAGATCACCTTCGATGATCATCGCGCTCCCGAGGGACATCAGAAGAAGAAGGCCTACGTGACCGGCATCGTCGCCGGCATGTCGGGCAACGACATTCTCTACTACAACGGCGCGGTGAACCTGGTGCGAGTGATCGCCAACGAAGCCGATGAAGTGGTGTATGCCAACTTTGGCTTAAGCGACATCGGCGAGGGACAAACGATCCTGGTCTACGAAGGGGGTGGCAAGCTGCGGGCGTTTCGCGAGACTTTCAATCTGAGCCAGCAGAACGGTTATCGCCGGCGGTTCATCAACGAAGTTGACGATGGCTGGCAGATCGATATCACCGGCGGCGGTTTCAACTACACCGGCACGGAACAGGATGCCTATGCCTTCAAGACCTACAGCGCCACCAACATGCTCTCCAGCACCGTCGGCTACATTCAAACGCCCACCTCGGTGCAGTTTTACAACTTCGACGACGACGGTGTGTTCGGTATCGTCGGCTATCTGGATGGATCGTTTGAATCGACTTTCCGTGATGCGAAGAAACGGCCGCTGAGATTCCGTGATCGTCAGGGCCGGGTGACGAAGTACGAATACAACACCGACGGAATGATGACCAAAAAGATGGTCGGCATCCTGGAGGATCCGTCCAACGGCAACGGCATCGATCCCTATTCAGGCGGCGCAGCCTACGATCCCAACCCGAGCAACGACATCCAAACGGCCGACTATGCGGTCTACCAGTGGCAATACAACACCGACAACCGGCTCACCAAGTACATCGATCCACTCGGCAACGAAACCGACTACGCCTACGATACAGGTGGTCGTCTGACAACGGTCACCAAGCCGGCGACGAATATTGGCGGCAGCCGTCCGACAATCAGTCACACCTACGATTCTTCGGGACGAATCACGAAGACCACCGATCCGATGGGTGACCAGATCGACTATTTCTACGACAGCCAGGGCCGGTTGATCAGCACGCTGTACGACGACGGCACGACCGATCGAGTTTTCTACGTCGCCAGCGGCAACGGCAAAGGGCAAGTGGAAAAGCGAGTCAATCGGATGGGAGTCGTCACCACCTACGCCTACGACACGTCCCACCGATTGGCTTCACGCACCGTCGTTTCGGGCACGATGGATGGCGCCGGCAACGAGACCGCCACTCCCGATCTCGCTTTGACAGAAACGTGGACCTACTTGACCGGCACGAAGCTACCACTGGAACATCGCCGCGGCGGTTTGCTGACCACCCACGTCTACGACCATCAACTTCGCCGCGAGGAAACGACCCAAGAGATCTCTGCGAATCAATCGCTGACCAGCAAATACACCTACGTCGACGGCAAACTCTACTCGACCGAAGACCCGCACGGCCGCAAGACCTTCTACGCCTACGATGACGACGGACGCACGATCCGAACGGTCATCGGCACGGTCCCCGAATTCACCGTCCCCGGAACTGATCCCGATCCCTACGTCAATTTCCTGGCTCTCAACCGCGACACCACGGCCAACGCAGACTACATGATTTCCGATACCGTCTACTCGTCGGCGGGCGACGTCGAGCGGCAGCATGACGGTCGCAACATCGAAACGCACTTCGAGTACGACAGCCGCGCGCGTCAAACCGCCCGCATCGCTGCCGCCGGAACCACGATCGAAGCGCGCAGCGAAACCGATTACGATCTCGACAACCACGTCCTTGCCGTCCGCTCTCCCCGCTACTTCGATGCCACCGACACCGGCGGCCACCAAAAAGCGTCCGAAACCTGGACCTACACGCCAGCCGGACTGGCGGCCACGCATAGCGAAGCGCCCGGAACGACCGAAGCGGCCACTGAATCCTTCGTCTATGACCTCGCCGGTCGCCGCACCCAGCACACCGACTTCGCCGGCAAGATCTGGAAAACGCACCACGAAGATTGCTGCGGCCAAGTCACAGCAAGTGAAAACCCGCTCGGCCATGGCAGCATCACTCGCACAAGCGCGGTCGGCCAGACCGTCCACCAAGCCACCATCGCCGACTACACCGACCACACCTCGGCCTTGGACAACCCGGTCGACGCCAAAACGTATCGCGAAGTCACGACTCGCTATGACGGTCGCGGCCGACCCGTTGCCCGCACCACCTGGCTGGTCGCCCGCGGTGTCGTCGACGCTACCAATCCACCGATCGCCGGCTTGGATGGCGTTTCTTCCACCGACGGCTTCACCGAACAATACCTCTACGACGACGACCTTACCGATGATAGCGGTCTCGACTCCAGCGGCGGAGTCTCCCCGCTGATCGGCAGCAACAACATCTCCCTCTCGGCCGCGCTTTCAAAACTCGCCGATACCGAAGCCAACGGCGGAGCCGGCATCACCTTCGACGCCGACGCTCCCGGCACCGCCCGCGTCACGATCAACGCCGAAGGCGAAATCCGCTTTGCGATCTCCTCCGGCAGAGGCAGCGTGATGACTGGCATCCTCGATCCGGCCAACAATTCACTGCTCACCTGGAACTGCACCGGCAAACCGGCCACCCAAACGATCACCGGTTACGGAACCGTACTCGTCTCCAAAACCATCAACGCGCTCGGCAAAGCCCGCAAGTCACTCACCGACGCTGCTGGCCGAACGATCGAAAACCACGATGCACTCGGCAAAGTGACCACCTACACCTACGACGCCACCGGCAACCAACTCAGCATTCGAGATCCCAACAACGTCGGCCAGGACTGCACCTACGACCAGCTCGGACGCGACTTAACCTGTACCGACACCGCCGGCGACGCCACAAGCAGCGTCTACGATCGCGCAGGCAACAAAATCACTGCCACCGACGCCAAAAGCAACACCACGACTTACGCCTTTGACGCATACGGACGATCTGCCCCGGTACGATTGAAAACCCAAATCGTACTGCGTCGGGGCGAACCGTGTTTGACTGACCGGCGGGCGAATTCGAAGCGCCCGCGAGTCAGTCAAAGTCCAAAAGCAACCTTCCTGATTTGCGTTGAAACTTCTACCGGGGATAATTGAGGACATCACCCACGAATTCGTAAGAAACGCCGATGCTATATCTGGTTCGAACGACCGGCGACGAGACGTTTGTTCGAGTGTCATCAGGCGCTTTAAAACCAGCCACTTATGGGCGCTTCAAAACCGGCCATTTTGAGTCTGGATTACTTGTTTGAAGACTTCTGATCTTGTTCTTCGGCTTTCGAGCCGATGGGCGCTTTGGCTGGTTTTGAACCTTTTCCATTTTTCCTCGACCCGGTGGGCGCTTTGGCTGGTTTTGAATCGCTCCCGCGATCTCGCAGTCGGTAGCTCTTGCCCGTGATCGTGAAGATTTGCGAGTGATGCAGGAACCGATCCAGGATGGCGGTTGCGGTCGGAACGTCCCCCAGCAATTTGCCCCAATCTTCTAGCGGTCTATTCGACGTCATCATCGTGCTGCGCGTTTCGTAGCGACGCATCACGATCTCGAACAGAAATTCGCCACTGCGTTTGGGCAACTGCTTCATCCCGAAGTCATCGATGATCAACAGGTCCGGCTTCAAGTATCGGTTCATCACTCGCTCATGTCCCTCCATCGCTTCATCGTGTAAGAAGTCTCGCACGACGTCGAAGATGCTTCGGTACAGAACCAAGTTGCCAAGCTTGATCAACTGATAGCCCAGCGCTTGGACGATATGACTTTTTCCAGTTCCGGGCGCGCCGCACAGCAACACGTCGCGGGCTTCGCGAATGAAGTGTCCTCTTGCCAGTTCAAACACATCCTTCTGCTTAATCGATGGGTTGAAAGACCAGTCAAAATCCTCCAATGTTTTCAAGTCCCGAAACCCGGCTGCCTTGATGCGCCGAGCCAACTGACGTTCCCCGCGCACAAGCATCTCGTCTTGCAACACCAGTTCCAGAAACTCTGAATGAGTGAGATGATTGCTCTGCGCTTCATGCAAGCGAACCTCCAGCGTCTGAGCCAATCCCGAAAGACGCAGCTTCTTGAGAGTTGATAGTAACGATTCATTCATAGCTTGGCCTCCTTGCCAAAGTGAACGCGGACAACATCTCCGTAGTCCGATAGGTTACGGATGATTGGATGGTCTTCAAGAAACTCGAACTGTTCTTGGTCGGGGCCGGCATGCTTGATCAGTTTGCGAATCGTTGCCAATCGGTATTCGCCGTAGGAGTGCGCCGTCCGGCAAGCTTGTTCAATCGACTCACTGGAATGTTTGCCCGAGAGATTCAGCAGCCCTTGCAGAACACGCACTGATTGCACACCGCGAGCGGCCACCAGGGCGCGCGACCAGGCACGCGTTTGGGGCCCAATGATGCCGACTTTTTGAAGCAACCACTCGGTGCCACGCTCCACCACACTGATCTTTTCCGAGGCGATGTGCTGGCTGAGCGTACTGAACTTCCCCTGGGCTGCTCTGGCGTGCGTGCAGATCGGTTTCATCGAATCGCTGTAGATACGCACCAGATGCGAGTTCCAGCGAACCCACACTTCGCGACCCAGGTACTCAGGTGGAACACTGTAGTAGGACTTGTCGACGGCGACATGTCCATCGCGACTGACGATCCGTTGGCCTTCTTTGAAACTTGGGAAACGTTCGGCCGGCAGTTCCCCTAACGCACTGCGTTCTTCCTCCTGAAACATCTTTAGCACTTGACGCTTGGTCGTGCCGTGAAGTCGAGTGTCGGCGACCGTCCGTTCCCAGTGTTGCAGATGATCGTTCTGCTTTTCTAAGCTCTCGAAGGAGCGGCCCTTGAGCGCGTTCTCTTGGACATAGTCGACGCCCCGTTCCACTTTGCCTTTATGCCGCGGCATGCGTGGCCTGGTCGGCAACAGAACCGTGCCGTAATGCTCGCAGAACGACTGCAGCTTGGGATTGAGTTCGGGATCGTACCAGTCGGCTTTGAGAACGGCTGCTTTCAGGTTGTCCGGAACCAGCGTCTTGGGAACGCCGCCGAAGTGCATGAAGGCATTCTCAAGACACTGAATGAAGTTGTCGGTGGTTTGCCGATAAACGACCTCGCTGTAAGCCTTGCGTGAGTAACTCAGGACAACGCGAATCACGTGCGTCTTGCGACGTCGCCCCTCGCTGTCAACGATCCTTGCACCAGTGCCAAAGTCGATTTGCGCCTCTTCGCCTGGTGCCACTTCGATACGCCGAAACGGGAGCGGCTGAGCCCGCTTGAGTTTGGCGACGTATCGGCGAACGCTGTGATACTGGGCGGTGAATCCGTGATCGCCAACCAGATCTTGAAAGATCCTCTGCGCCGAAAGACCCTGTTCGAGCTTGGCCAGAATCAGCTCATGGAACTGAGCACATTGGCTTCGCGACCCGATGGGCGCTTTGGCTGGTTTTGAATCGTCGCCAGGATGCTCAGACCCGATGGGCGCTTTGGCTGGTTTTGAATCATCCGAGCCGATGGGCGCTTTGGCCGGTTTTGCCTGCTCTTGCAGGTACTTGGCCACCGACTCTCGGTTGATGCCAAGTTCCCTGGCGATCCGTCGTTGGGACCACCCCTGTTCGTGCAAAGTCTTAATTGACAACACCTTAGCCACCTGTAGTTGATTCGCCATGCAGTTCGTTTCCTTGCTCCGGAGTGAGCAGGGAAACGTACACGGACGACTCAAAAGTGGCTGGTTTTCAAGCGCTCATTGGTGGCTGGTTTTGGGCGCTCGGCGACATTCGAGAATCTTTGAACTTCAATACGTTGCCGAATTTTGCGTACTGTGATTTGTCCGAATTCACAACCGTTGACCTTTTCGCACTTGGCGACGGCTCGGTTGAATGGATCACTGGCAACGCGATCGTATTCGATCCCGCTGCTGGGTTGGCAATCTATCCGTTTGGCGAGGCTGCCCTTGCCTGGCTGCTGGAAAACCGAGCCGAGTATCACGATTTTCATGTTGATACCGAATGTTTGAACAGCCTTTCCAACGTCGAAGGCAGTCTCTTTCTAGTTGATGTTGATTGAAGTTTTCACTTCGGGATACGTCGGATACGCACGTTGGCCGGTTTACAGGCAATGCCCAAAATCGTACCCGGGTGGTCAAACCGTGTTTGTCTGAAAGCGATGGCTACGATGGTTGTCGCAACTCCGGCACGATGCCGCCACACGAATCTCCCGCGGAGGCAGATCGGTACCGCCGGGCTTTGGTGGCGGTTCCGATCTGCCGGAGCTTTGTCGAAGGTTTAAGTGGATGGACAGTTGCACGAGGTTCTGGGAGTGCTTCTGTCCGTTCGCGAATTTTGGGCAACGAAAGAATGCTCCAATGGAATTCGGTTTGAATGAAAACCGCCGGGCGAATGTGTTTGGACCGAAGGAGAAGACGAACCACGCCCTGGCGGAACCGTGAAGACCGCTCCAACGGTCCGCGCGCAACAAAGAGCGAAGCGCACGGCGATCCATGGACGGTCGCCGCCTTGACGGCCGCGGTGCCTGGATGGCATCCGAGGCGTCGGGCATGGAAGCGGGCCAATGAGAACAAAGCTCGAATTAAAGCAACCCGCTACGATCGTACACGGTTTGCACCATCGAACGACAAGCGATGCCCGTAAGCCGAGGACCTGCTTTAGCCGGCCCAGCGGCCACAGCGCAGGCGAGCAGCAACGGGCAGGGATGTGCGAAGAACACCCTCAATCGAAGAAATCAAAGCCGGATTTTGCAACCGCTTCCCAACTGTGACGACTGGCCCGTTGCGTCTTCGAGCCGTAGCGCCGGTGCAGGATGCACCGAAAAAGATTGCCGAGGGCATGGATGCCCGAGACCGCACTTAGACGGCGGTGGGCAGCGAATCCGCACTCGCAAGGTGGCGGCGAAGCACCAAGCTTTAGCGCCGGTTGGCGGAGTCCGTCCCACAAATGGCGGCCGAGAAGCACCGACAGGCAATGCGGTTTCCAACAAAACAGCGCCTAGCCCTGTGATAACTCCTCCGACCACAACGATTGACTCCCTCCCGGAAACCACGAACGCAGCGCCAACACTTCAAAAGACAACGATACTTCTGGCATAACCCAACTGTTTTAAGCCATCACTTTGATGTGGGTGGGTAGTATTGCTTGGTCCGTGCGAAATATGATTCCAGTCACACTCCACGGATCGCGAATTAGATCACCATTTTGCAGGCCCAACGGACTAACTCCTATGATTGACCACCCGTCGCCGTGTGGCTCAAGCGTAGCTGAAAAATGATTCCGCCACCAATATGCTGTCCCATTCAGTTGGGCATCTGGATCACCGTCAAACCCAAGTTTCCTGGCGAAGTAAATGTTCCGCGAAGTATCTAGTTGGACAGCGCCACTTTTCGCCTGGTGAGAATTCGTAAGTCGTTTGCCAAAATGGACTTATCTGCGTTGACTTGATGGTCAAAAAGAGACGACCTTCCGTGTGCTACTGTTTCACACTCGGAAACCACGGAAGGTCGCCGCTATGTCGCTTAAGGATATCGCCTCGCTCGGCAAAATGCTCGCCCAATTTCTCGCCCTGTTTGTTGATTGTTTTTACAGCAATCCTGGAAGGAAACTGCTCCAGATCTACGTTCAGGGATTGCTCTCTGACGTTCAACGAAAGAACGCCGAAGCGATCGCTGCCGATCAGAATGTCAGACCCAGGACGCTTCAGCGGTTCCTCGATTCGATCAAGTGGGATCATGAGCGGCTTCGCGATCGTTGCCAGCAAATCATCGCCACCGACCATGCCGACAGCCAAGCGGTGGGGATCGTTGACGAAAGCGGAATGGCCAAGAGTGGTCACGACACTGTTGGGGTGAAGCGTCAATACAACGGCAACCGAGGTAAGATCGAGAATTGCATCGTCAACGTTGCTCTGTCGTTTGCAACGGTCACTTTCCACAGTCTGCTCGATGCCTGCGTTTATCTGCCCAAAGAATGGACGGATGATCCATCACGCCGAAAAAAACTCGCATTCCTGACGATGTGACGTTCAAAACCAAGGCAGAAATCGCACTCGATATGATCGATCGAGCGATTGCCAATGGAATCCGAGTGCTGGCTTGGACATTCGACGAATTCTACGCTCGCGACGGCAAGTTCCTTGACGGACTCGACCAAAGAAACGAAGCCTTCGTTGGCGAGATACCGCCAAACGCTCACGTCTGGCTGAGCAAGCCAAAAGTGCTGAGAAAACCGCCGAAAAACCGAACGAAAAGGCCGAAGAAGTACCCCCGATTGAGACGTCGTGAAGAAAAGCCAAGTGAGGTTCAAAACCTCCGTAAGTATTCGCCGGCATTCTGCGATCAAAAGCCGCAGCGATATCGAATCAAAGACACCAACAAGGGGCCTGAGGTTTGGGAGATCCGCTGGCACACGTGTTGGCGGAAGACTCACGACGGTCGCTTAGTCAGCAACGCCTGCACTCTGATTGTCGCTCGCAATGTTCGTACTGGCGAGTGGAAGTATTTTCTCAGTAACCGAGTCCCTGGCCGCGGCGGCTGGACATTGCGTGCGATCCTCAGAGTCGCGTTCAGTCGCTTCCAAATCGAAGCGTGTTTCCGCGAATCGAAAGAAGAACTGGGCTGGGATCACTTCGAATGCCGCCGGTGGGACTGTGTCCATCGTCACCTGTTCGTGACGATCCTCAGCCACTTGTTCTGTGCCCGAGTGCGATCCCAGCTCAGTCCGGGGACCGTCGTGACCGATGGCGACCTGCTAACGCTCGAACAGGTCCGTCGTGCAATGGACGTCTACATCGATTCACAAGATTTGTCGCGAAGAGCCCGTCACCGTCGCTACGAAGAGGAACTTGAACGCCAACGCTACTACCAAGTTCGCAACGCTCAAGCCAGCCGCTCACATACCAAAACACGCCGTCGATGGTTCCAGCAGCAGGGGATTGATGTTGATAAAATCAAGTCGCTTGACCGGGGGACGGGCCCATGAAACTTGATCCTCACGCAAAAAGTGGCGCTGTCCAACTAGTCGCTCTGAATTGCAGCGCTCAATGTTGCCGGGCAACAATCCGTTCGTTTGAATCGCATTGAGATTTCGTGTTCGCGTCGCATGGTAGAGCACACAACCCTCAGCCTCAGACGACGTTGCAACGGAAAAGAAGTCCCAAATCAAGTCAGAGTCGCGCGGAAACTCTTGTTGCGTAATGATCCAACCACGTGTGTAAAACCAGTTTGCCAGCTCGGCTTGAACTTCTGCATTGAGCCTGTTGACGTCAAAATCGCGGATGGCATACATCCAAGTCGGGACTGAACATGGGTTTTCGAGCCGAGTGTCTATCGAACTGCACTTTAGGGGAAATCTTAGAAGATCGTGAAGTGGTCTTGCAACGAAAACGGCCCTCAGGGATTTAGGTGGTAACTACACAACACCAGTTCCCGGAGAGCCAAGGATGGCCAAGCGTAAACGTTCTCGAAAACCAACACAAGCTCGACATGGCAAGAAAGCGAAGCGTTCCCAACACGACAAACGGAAACGGCTCAATCAGCGCAATCAAAATCGGCGATCGACTCGCCAAGCCCAGGTACCGTTAGTTGGAGGCATCGCGAAGTTGGTCGCGGAGATGCAACGCCTACTCGATTCGCGGAGTGCGTTCCGACTGCCAATCATCATGGCGGGCGCCATGCTGGCGAAGTCGCGACGGACCGTCAGTAGCTGGTTTCGCTCTGCCGGCGTCCGTGATGATTGGGATTTCTTCTATGATCAACTTGCCGCGATTGGCCCAAAAGTTGCATCGCTGATGATACCGATCCTATCGAGCATCGTTGCCCGATTCGATCCGGGGCCTGATGGCTACTGGAAACTGGGCCTCGATGACAGCCCTACCAAACGTTACGGACGCTGTGTTGAAGGAGCCAACGTTCATCACAATCCCACACCCGGGCCAGCCGATGGACAGTGGCTTTATGGACACAACTGGGTCTGTCTGGCGATCTTGATTCGGCATCTATCTTGGGGCACCATCGCGCTGCCGATTCTCTCATCTCTCTACGTCCGAATGTGTGATGTCGATCAGTTGAGCGAGAAGTACGGTTGGGAATTTCGCACGAAACATGAACTAGCCGTCGAGTTGGTCAAGAAGCTGGTAGGCCACATCCGATGGTTGGGCTCTCTTGCAAAGATCTTGGTCGTCGCTGATGGTGCGTACGCGGCTCGGCCATTCCTGCTGCCGATGCAGGAATTGGGAGTGACCGTGGTCAGCCGACTGCGCAAAGATGCCAAGTTGTTTGACGTTCCGCAGGCGCGGAAGCCGGGTCAGCGTGGGCGTCCTCGAAAGTACGGCAAGAACCGGATCAGTCTTTCCAAGCGTGCTGGACACCGCAAGGGTTGGCAAGCCCTGGTCTATGAGCATCGCGGCCAGGAAGTGACCTGCCGCTACAAGAGCTTTGTTGCCACCAGCGAAATGGTCGGTGGCGAGATTCGGGTGGTATTGGTGACCCACAACGACGGTGGTTGGGCAGCATACTTCAGCACCGATACTGAGATGGACGCGCAAATGATTCTGGAAACAGCCGCGGATCGCTGGGCGATCGAAGAGCACTTCCACGATGTGAAAGAAGTATGGGGCGCTGGGCAGCAGCAAGTTCGCAACGTTTGGTCGAACATCGCTTGCTGGAACGTCTGCGGGTGGCTCTACACGCTTGTCGAACTGGAGTGTTGGGACAGATCAGCCGATGTGTTGGTGGACCGAAGCCAGCGTCCCTGGGACAATCCTGATCGACGGCCCTCTCACGCGGACCGTCGACGGTGGGTTGCCGGTGAAATGCTGACCCAACGATTTTTCGTGGACATACCCAACCGATCCGAGAAGCGAAAAAGGAAAGCGATGTTCGACACACTCATGAGCCTCGCGGGCTGACCGCTATCGTACCCTCACGCAACGATCACACCTAAGATTTCAATTCCAGAATGCTCATTCTGTATGTTCTCGCCTAAAGTGCAGCCGTAGAGTTAAGCAACTAATAGAGGAGCACGGACTGGGCCACTCCGAAGACATTGGGCATGACGAATTCGAAACCGACTCGCTTTCGAGTGAGGCCAACTCTGCAACTGTGAGTGTAAAAACGGCACTATTCAGTATAGAGATGAATATTGATCGTGACTTTGACTCGTTCAGCGAACAAGACAAACAGACGATACTGAAACGCATCCAAGAGCTTTTGGAAATGCAATCTCCACCAGATCATGAGGTCAGGCGAGGAAGTGTGGTTTTGGAGGTTTCTGGTTTGACTGCAGCGCAGGCCGAACGACTAAGATGGGCGATTGAGCGGGGCGATTTTGATGATGCGGGCGTTTCTTCTGCGACGCTTAAGACGCTACTCTTGGGGGGAAGTACGCCAGCTAGGAAGCAGGTTTTTGGTGAACTGAAGTCGCGAGCGAGCTTATTGCAGCAGCAAGACCCAATTATTTGGGAGGCAATTGAAGCCGAAGCCCAACGCCAACAAGACGGGCTCGAGTTGATTGCCAGTGAGAACTACACATCGCTTGCAGTTATGCAGGCAGCCGGTAACGTGCTGACTAATCCCGAATTATTCACCAAGCAGTGTAGGTTCTTAGCTTAGCTGTGAGTTGTCTCGATTGAAGGCATTTGCGGCGGCGGTGAAGGTGTTGGCCACTGATCGGCGCACAAAGCCCCCTTTCCCCCAACGGTGTTTTCGGCGGTTGAACAGCTCAGAGTCGTAGCACTTCATTTAGATGCGAATGAGATGGCGGCGGCATCCAAGCACGCCGTCGCGCCGTCGGCTGCGAGAAGCACTCCGGTAACTGCCAAGATTCAAGACGTTCAATCAAACCTGACCAAAGCGGCTGAGCAGATTCAGCGATCCGCAACATCGCACGACGACTGTGTTTGATGATCTCACCGCCAACCTTCAAGATAAAAAGCTGAAATCGAGTTAAGTCCCAGCAGCCGCCGACTGCATCCTCCAGTTCGATGCGGCAAAGGGAACTGAGGTTGAAAGACAACAATGCCAACAGCATGGTTGCTTCGTTTTCTTCAAACGACTGCGATGACAAGTGCGGCCCAATTGCAGCGTTGAATTCGCCAAATCGATCCTCGAACGTTCCTCGAGGACGATAGTGAGCCAGAAGCTCGTCACCACTGCGTTGCCCTTCGCGCCAGTTGGTTACCAAGAAAAAGTAGCGCGGTGCCAAGTGCAGTTGGCCCGTCACAGGATCAGGGCTGTCAACAACGACGAGGACCAATCGCTGGCTATGCTCCCACGAGTCAGCTTGGTACTGTCCAAGCTCCACAGTGTACTCATAGCCTCCGGCGGGGGGACGACCGACGGGGCGAGTGACGTGCTCGGCTGCCAGTGCTTCGAGCCGGGGATTTGTTTTCAATCGCCCGACAAAACGCAGGTTTTCGTTGGTCAGGTAGTCCAGCACCGGAGCGATCGTGTAGCCCGCGTCGATGCGAAAGTCGAGGTGCTGAGCGATTCGGCGTGCCTTGTCCACCACATTGCTGATGAAGCGATTGACTCCATTGGCGGTGTGAACCTGGC
The DNA here is from genome assembly GCA_965222745.1 of Rubripirellula sp. Taxonomy (GTDB): domain Bacteria; phylum Planctomycetota; class Planctomycetia; order Pirellulales; family Pirellulaceae; genus CBDCUW01. The sequence continues at coordinate 965,244 of CBDCUW010000005.1, read as the reverse complement.
CCTGGCGAAGCGTCGCGTGAAGATATCCGTTGCCAAGTCGTTTGCCTTCACGCGTGCTGTCGTAATCACCGGCAACTGAGAACGACGCGACCAACGGATGATAAACCGTTGTCCGATAATAGCCGTTGTAACTGCTGCCTTTTTGTGAACCATGAACCTCGATCGGAAAGCTGTCGATGTCAATCGTGCCATGCCGCACTCTGCTGCTGCCAGAGGATGCTTTGAGGTGCCGCTCGACGGACTCACTGAGCCCATTGCGAATGGCGTTGAGATTGCCACTGCTGCTGGCCAAGATATCGATCAACCGTGAGTGAGTTGGTTGGCTCGCCAAACGCTCACAGACCACATCTTGGCCAGGTCGATCCCAGACCGCTGCCCGAAAAGCAGGATCGTGTGCAAGTCGATCGAGATCGTCCTGGGCGTTGTAACCAATGGCCATTGCGTAAACGCGTTCTCGCAGCAGTTCGGTCATCGTGTATCGGATTCGATCCTGTCGCCGGGGATCATCCACTTGCTGAGCGATCGAGGCGAGCAACCCTAAGCGATGGTCGGCTTCGCGTAGGAGAATGACACCCGAGTTGGAAGTCAGCCGATGATCGGTGGTTTGAACTTTGAAAGCGCGATTGAATTCCGGCTCAAAAACGTTACCTTGACCTTCACCCATTGCGTGATCCTCTCCGTGCTTGTGGGCTTGTGTTGGTTACCCGTTAAACGCGGGAGATCACGCGATGGTTCTCTTTTCCTGTTCACTGTTTGGTGAATAATTCGGGCTAATAAGTATGCTGAGGGATATCCTGGCCGTCGTTACTATGCTGGTTGCGAACATGTCGATGTCGTTGAAGAACTAGCGATTGATCGCGCCAAACTTCTATTCGGTGCTGAAGCAGCCAACGTTCAGCCACACTCTGGTTCACAAGCCAACACAGCGGTCTATCTAGCCTGCCTCAAACCGGGTGACACCGTGCTCGGACTGGACCTAGCCCAGGGTGGCCATCTCACACACGGGATGAAACTCAACATTTCGGGCAAGCTTTATAACTTCGTTAGTTACGGAGTGGATAAGGAAAGCCATCGCATTGATTTTGATCAGGTCGCCTCGCTTGCTCGTGAGCACAAACCGAAATTGATCGTCGCAGGCGCCAGTGCATATCCGCGTGAGATTCCACACGATAGGTTTGCCGAGATCGCTCGGGATGTGAGAGCGTTGCTGATGGTTGACATGGCCCACTACTCTGGACTAGTTGCTGCGGAAGTCCACAACAGCCCGATACCGTACGCCGATTTTGTGACTACTACAACGCATAAGACACTGCGTGGACCTCGGAGCGGGTTGATCCTCTGCAAACAAGACTATCTGAAAGAAGTCAATCGCAGTGTGTTCCCCGGCACACAGGGGGGACCACTGATGCACATCATCGCAGCCAAAGCAGTTTGTTTTTCCGAAGCGATGACCAGTGAGTTCAAGTCATATGGCCGTGCCGTTGTTGACAACGCACAGGTACTGGCTGACACGTTGATGTCGAAGGGCCTGCCCTTGGTCAGCGGCGGAACTGACAATCACTTGATGATAGTCGACGTTACAGCGATCGGACTCGGAGGCAGAAAGGCCGAGACAGTGCTCGATCAGTGTGGAATCACGGTCAACATGAACATGATCCCATTCGAGTCGCGAAAACCAATGGACCCATCTGGAATCCGTATCGGAACTCCAGCGCTTACAACGCGTGGAATGGGCACTGAAGAAATGAATCGTATTGGCGCGTGGATTTACAGAGCCCTAACCGCGCCCGATGACGAATCATTGCACCAATCGATACGGAGAGCTGTTCGTGAAATGTGTGAATCCTTTCCAGTCCCAGCAGGGAGAACCGCCGCAGTATACCCGCTTGGATAGCAAACCTATTCTGGAGAGCAGTAATTGCTGTCCCGTAAGCTATAACCGAAGCGTCGAAATAGCCTTTCGTGCCTTGACCACGAGTTCGACGCGAAGTCGCCAGACGCCTCCCCGCGAACCGAGTTGGATCGTTTGCTAACGGCCAGCGAGTAACGAAGCTGGCAGGATGATTTTCCAATCGTAGCCAGTTTGCCAACACGGTACGATTCCCATCAAAGACGAAACGCGATCAGCGTTTTTGGAATTCTTTGAAATGTTTTGGCGATAGCGATTGACAACCGATTGTCAACCCGCTGGAATGCACAAATACAACTTCGACGATTGTCGTTGGAGCGAAAAAGTGGCCCGGCGGCGCTGCGAACGCCCCGGACCTTGGCAAACCCCGAGTACACGAGGTTTACGATGAGCAGTTTATCTGCTGCGCACAACGTGCGCAAGTCTGGCGATGCGCCAATCTTCACACGACGGCTTGAAAATGAGCCGTTTTCCGCGGTTTCCGGCTACTACACCGAGTGTCTTGCCGAGAGCACCAAAGCGACCAGGTTTCTCGCCGACGAGTTCGGCTTGAGTTTGGAAAAAGCTGCCGAATTTCAAGTCGGCTTTTCCGATCGCAGTTTGGGAAAAGTCGTTCCGAGCCGAGATTGTGAACTTGGTCGGCATCTACGCGAGATTCTTCGTGACGTTGGCATTCTCAAACGCACCGGCCACGAGACGCTTCGTGGCTGTGTCACTTTCCCTCTATTCACCGGCGACAAAATCACCGGCATCTACGGTCGTCGAGTCGATCGCAAATCGAAAGGCGATCAAGAGATCACCATTGGCAAAGGCGAATTGCGCGCACCGATCAATGGTGATGAAAAGCCAGTCGCATCAGCGGAAGGCAAGGCATACGAAGCGAACGATTCCGAAGCGGTTCAAACAACGTCCAAAGCGGAAGATGGATCGGCGATCGCTCCGGCTGAAACGAAGGCTGACGACGACCTTTCTATTGAAGAAAATCAAATCACCTACGTGCGGGATGATCGCCACTATCGGATTCGTGGTTTTGAAAAGAACACGAACGCTTACACGCTGAAAGTCAATATCCTGGCGTCGCGTGATGATTTGGTTCATCTCGACACACTTGATCTTGCCAAGGCACGCAGCCGCACGTCGTTCATCAAGGCGACAGCCGCCGAATTGTACGTCGATGCTGATCTGATCAAACGCGACATTGGCAAACTGCTACACAAACTGGAATTGCTCCGTCAGCAACAGATCAATACGGCGAAGGAGCCGAAAGCAACGGTTATCGAACTATCACCACAAGAAACCGACGAAGCAATGCAATTGCTTCGTGACCCGAAACTCCTGCAACGCATCGTCGCGGATATCGATGCCTGTGGCATGGTCGGCGAGTCAACCAACAAGGTGGCCGGATACTTGGCTGCGACCAGTCGCAAACTGAAAGATCCACTTGCGATCGTGATCCAAAGCTCATCGAGCGCCGGCAAAACGTCCTTGATGGATGCCATACTTGCGATGATGCCGGACGAAGATCAGTTGCGATTCAGCGGGATGACCGGCCAATCCTTGTTCTATCTCAACAGCGACGAGATCAAACACAAGGTGCTAGCGATCAGCGAAGACGAAGGGATCGCCGAGGCAACCTACGCGCTGAAGCTGCTGCAAAGCGAAGGCGAACTTCGTCATGCAACGGTCGGTCGTGATGACGCCGGAAACATGACGACGAAGCAACACCATGTCGAAGGTCCAGTTCAAATCATGCTGACCACCACGGCGATGGAGATTGACGAGGAACTCGTCAATCGCTGCATGGTTCTTTCGGTCGATGAATCGCGCGATCAAACCGGTGCGATTCAAGCCAAGCAGCGCGAAGCAAGAACGATTGATGCGTTCCAGCGAGATCTGGTAACGCGGCAGGTGCGCAAGTTGCATCAGAACGCACAGCGGCTTCTCAAGCCGTTGCAAGTCCGCAATCCCTACGCTCCGCAGTTGACGTTCACTAACGACAAGACGCGATTGCGGCGAGATCACCAAAAGTATTTGACGCTGATCGATTGTGTCGCTCTGTTGCATCAGCACCAGCGAACGGTTCACTTTGCCGAGATCGACGGCGAGTCGATCGAGTACATCAACGTGGAGCCATCCGACATCGCAGTGGCGAACGGCTTGGCGGGCGAAGTTCTCGGGCGAAGCCTCGACGAACTCTCTCCGCAGACGCGAAACTGCTTGATGCTGACGCACCGGTTCGTCAGCGAACAGTCCAAGGCCACCGGCGTCAGTCGGCACGCCTTCCGCTTCACCCGTCGCGATCTTCGCGAGGCGATCGGATGGAGCGATTTCCAGGTGCGAATGCACCTGGGAAAGCTGGTCGAACTGGAGTACCTGATCGTCCATCGCGGCAAGCAGGGCCGGCGATTTGTCTACGAACTGCTCTATCAGGGCGAAGGCCGAGAAGGCCAACCGTTCCTGATGGGGTTGATCGACCCGGCTAAACTCAAATCACCGGGTACGATTGCAAGTTCGAGCATCCAAACCTGACTTCGAGCATCAGGCGGGCCACATTGAGTACCGCCTGAGCATTGCGCGTGCATTGGGTGAGTATCACCCGAAAAGATAGAAACGCCGCAAATCGCGGCGTTTTTCTTTGGACCTTTCAGTTTTCGTCCAAACCGAACAAGTGACCCCAATTGTTTGGGGTCTTGCTGGCCGTCGTAGTCCGTCGGCCAACCACTTCTTGGCATCGGCATGTCGTCGGTGCCCTTCGCCAAACCACTCTCGGCGAGTTCACCAACGATAGACCCGATCTGTCTGTAGGTGCGCGCCGACAGCATCTATAGAGAGATCGAAACCATGTCAGTTCGCTTTTCCCAACCGCAGCGACGAGGCTCGGAACCCTGTCTGTTGGACCTTCGCACAAGTTACTTGCGACATCTTGATCGTCGAGGTTGCCCGTACTGGCAGATCCGGCGTCACAAGCGTTACCTGAGCAAATTCATCGCGTGGGCAGGTTGCCGCTCCATCGACTGGATCGACGAGATTGATCCGATAACACTTGAAGATTACCGCAAGCATTTGAACAAACCTCGAAGCGGTGGCGGTTTTCGCAGCAACCTTCGCATGCAGTCCGTCCACTTGAACAGCCTTCGTCACTGGTTGTACTGGGCGTATCTTGAGGAATGGTCAACAGTGAACCTGAGCCGGCACGTTGGCGAACCGCTATATCGGCAACGATATCACCAGTGATGTTCGGCGAGAAAACAGAAGCAATCGGGCGGCTAACCGCTGTTGCCAAAAATACACTCCCAAGGCATAGACCGATTCGCGCGCACTGGCGCGCGGGAAGCCTTGGGTGCAAATGATCTTCTAAACATCGCCGGCGGCCCTCTGGCCCGTTTCTCTACGGCGATTGCTCCGGCAAATGCCGGCCAAAATCTCTTTCCCCCTGTAGAATCGCATTAGGAACACCCCAAGACGCATACGGACGACTTGACCCGGTACGATTGAAAACCAAATCGTAGTGCGTTGGCCAAACCGTGTTTGACTGAACATGAACGGTGGAGCTTGCAAACCAAGCCGGATAGACCGAGAATCGAGGAGGTTGACCGAAGTCGCGAACCAGCTTTCCCAGCCTAGCCGTTTCTCGCGACGGGGTGTCGTATGAAATCACGTTGTCTGTCACAGCGCAATGGCATTTGACGAATCACGGTCCGACAGCCCAAATGATCAGCATCATGCAATTTTGACGTTTGATGGTGAAATTCGATTTGGCCCTTGCTACTTCTCTCTCTCGATCAACGACCGCTCATTCGGCAACCGTATTTTCGGCCAATGCGTACTTTGGTCACCTGACAGCTCGACTGTTTGCCTCCAAGAATGGCACACCACCAACTATTCCGCTGGGCCCATAACGTCATTGCTGCTCGTGCGTCCCGACGACTGGACGTATTTCGCATTTCCGCGCATCGACAGGGGCTGGGCATCGCCGAATCACTTTCTTGATGATTCGCTCGTTTTGGCCCACACTGAAGACCACCTCACAGCGAAAGCGGAGCGTGAGACCGATCTAGAAAAGATTACGGACTGGTCTCCACTTCAGTGATCGGCAACGTAGAACATCCGTAAGGTTGTTAAGCCGTGGACAATCCCGAAATTTCCAGTCGCGACCGCTGATAATCAACTATCCAGAAAAACTGATGTGTATCTTCTCTCAACCTGTCGAAGACGTCTCCGACACAAGCATCTTCGCGCGACTGCAAAATGGCTCGCAATATCTGGTGTATCGAATGTCATACGCCGCAACCACCGACCTTGCGATGGTTTTGCCGCTACCCGTCCCTCGGAATTCGCCAGACGATGCCGTTCGCTTCATCAACCTCGACCGTTATTCAGCTTTCTTTGACGATATGTTGATGGGATTCCCAATTCGTGGTGGTGCCACACTGGATCTTGGCGCACCGATCGCAGCTGCGGCGTTAGTCGTGCATGAGGTCGGCGACTTCGATGCATCATTTGTCCCGACACTTGCTGACTTTACGCGGCTCGATGAACGTTTCCGATTGAGCGACGAGATTTGGGCTAGCTTGCCACAATACCGCGACTTCGGTTTCGCCGTGTTCAAGCTTAAGAGCAACGAAAAAACAGATGTCCATCCAATGGCATTCGAGTTTCCAACCCGAATGACCGACGCCCTCTACTTTCCGACGATCCACGTTCACGGTGGAAACCTGCCTTTAAAGGCTCGCTTTGATCACATGCTGTATTGTCAAATTGACGAGGCGCACGAGTCATTGGTAGCAGACTGGTCGCGTTCTATTGACGTCGCGTCTCACTTCATGAACGTGCCAAAGTCATCTGGCATCATCAACGGTGAGCAGTATTGCTGGTCACGCCGCCTAATGGGCATGCTGGACAACCGCGATGTTCTGATTGGTGATTCTGATATGGCATGACTTGTGCGGAAAAGGGCTGCGGCCATCGAATAGCCCCACACTCCGCAAGTCAAACTGTGCTTGACTGCTCAGCGGACACGAAGTCCGCCGCGTCTTCGGCACGATGCCGCCACACGAATCTTCTGCGGAGGCCGATCGGGTGCGTCGCGTTCTAGCGACGTTTCCGATCGGCCGTAGCTTTGTCGAAGGATCAAGCGATTTGAAAGTTGCCGGCAGCTTTGGGCCGGTATCTTTCAATTCGCGAATTCTGTGCAGCCAAAGTACGTTCCAATGGAACACGGTACGACGAAAACCGCCGGGCGTATGTGCTTGGACCGAAGGAGAAGGCGATCCACGCCCAGGTGGACCCGAGAAGACCGTTCCAATGTTTGACCGCGCATCGTCAGACTGAAAGCGATGGCCAGGACGGCCATCGCAACCCCGGCACGATGCCGCCGCGCGCCGCCGACCGCGCAACAAGAGCGAAGCGCACGGCGATCCATGGACGGTCGCCGCCTTGACGGCCGCGGTGCCTGGATGGCATCCGAGGCGTCGGGCAGGGAAGCGGACCAAGGGGAACAAATCTTGAATCAGGTGACCCCACAACGATCGTACTCGGTTTGCGTTACCGAATGATGAGCGATGCCCGTAAGCCGAGGACCGGCGTAGCCGGCCCAGCGGCCACAGCGCAGGCGAGCAGCAACGGGCAGGGATGTGCAAAGGACAAACACAACCGAAGAAGACAAAGTCGGAGCACGTAGCCGCTTTCCAACCGTAACGACTGGCCCGTTGCGTCTTCGAGCCGGAGCGCCGGGGCAGGATGCCCCGAAAAAGATTGCCGAGGGCATGGATGCCCGAGACCGCTTCTTAGACGGCGGTAGCGACCGCGTCGAGCGTCAGCGAAGTAAGCTGGGAGCGGGGTAGCAAATCCGCACTCGCAAGGTGGCGGCGGAGCACAAGCGTCAGCGCCGTTCGCGTAGTCCGTCCCACAAAAAGGCGCCCAAGAAGTGCCGACAGGATTGTGCGATCCAACATAGACAAAACCCAGCCCCGTCCCAAAACTCTTAACGAAGCAATTGACTCTTGCCCAGCGACCATCAAAATAAAGCCACCATCTAAAGCAAGTTCTTTTACCAAGTTAATTCTAATGCCCAAGCTTCTGGAGCGTGTGATCTCTCAACTCGATACGCTCGTTCCATATCTGTCACTTGCTCACAACGAAGTCTTCGATCTTGTCGCGACGAAATATGATGACTGGTGTCAAACATCCGAGGAAACGCCGTTCCCCAATACTTTCGAAGCATTCACGACCCAGATCGCACACTCTGCATTTGTTCTAGGATTCTCGTATACGGATGCGTTTCTTGCTGATTTGATTCGCGAGATTTACACAACACATCCAAATATGCTTCCGCAAAACAAAAAACTGTCGTTTGAGACAATTGTTGCTGCACGTGACTATGAATCTGTTGTCCTCCGAATGGTTGATCATGAAGTCCACGAGACTATGCACAAGGGAATGGCAGATATCGCAAAGTACTTCGAGGATCGCTTCTCTATACTGTGGCCAGAAGCTGATCTGGAAAAGATCGTCACCGCATCGCTGGTCCGCAATTGCGTCATTCACAATAATGCAGTTGCCGACCATCGACTTAGTAACCGCCCGGATTGGAATTTGGGTGATCAAATTGCGTTATCGGTTTCCGATGTGCATAGCTTTGGCATATCAGCCCGATCTGTCGCTCGACACCTCTTTGTTGAAGCGGATGCTCGACACCTTTCACGGTCACCTGGAGGAAGAGACGGATTCACTGCCCGAGAATGAGAGGAAAATAGCTAGACTAAATATCCGGTGTCTACACCGGGGAATTCCTATTACACGGACAGTCATCCACATTCCCGTGAACCTACGTTGCTTCATCACGTCATTTATTGAATGACTCGACAAATGGATCATCGATGACAAAGCTCGACGTTTCAACCGACCACGACGGACTACTGAACCAACTGCTCCCGTTACTTTCCGCCCGTGGCGTAGTAAAACGATGGGCCGAATCTGCGACTCCGTACAGCGATCTCGCTGACGATTGTCGATCGTTGGTCTCCAATGAAGAGCACTTTACTCCGGTTAACGATTTTCTTGATGCGAATCCGATAATCCGCTTGTCAGTAACATCGTATCTTCAGCAAACGATTGTCGCTTCACTTGCTCGTGCCGACGGTGTTCCGATGCCAGGACGACTACTTGCACGACAAGGTGTATGGATCGGACGGTGGACTCCCAACTTTCTGGTCGTTGACGGTCCACTCGCACGTCTATTGACTGCTGAAAGTTCGCCTTTGCGAGCACTCCTCAAATCAAACTACCGCGAGTACCCCACGCTTGCATTTGCGCGCGACTTATACAACAACGAGAAGTTTCGACGAATCCGAAACGGTGTCGCCCACTGGTCATTCGCGTTTAAGCATGTGGGCAACGAAGAAAGATTTGTATGCTATGATTGGGAAAGTGGTTGCGAGACGGTAAGTGTCCCGATCCTTGTAGCCGAGGCATTCAACGTTGCGAGCCTTGCGGTGATTGATTGCTTGGACCAACACGTTTTTCGCGATCGAGAAAATGGCCTGTAACTCTCGAATGTATGCGGAGGCTCGTTGGCTAGCTTCTACGAATGCTGAGGCTGGACAAACTTCGGCGTTTTCTGGCCTCCGCGAATCTCGCGAGGTGTTAGACACCGAGGCGTCGAATCAACTTTTCTCCCTATGGTCAAAAGTCTGTCGCGAGAGCGACAGCCGCCTCCCCGGCAACCGAGTTGGATCGTTTGCTAACGGCCAGCGAGTAACGTTGCTGGCCGGTAGATTTTCTAATCGTAGTCGGTTGACCAACCCAGTACGATTGCCATCAAAGACGAAACGCGATAAGCGTTTTTAAAATTCTTTGAAATGTTTCCAGAAGCGCGCTTGACAACGTGGGTTGTTAAGCCTTTCAATTGCACGAATGCGAGTTTCAACGATTGTCGTTGAAGCGAAAAAGTGGCCCGGCGGTGCTTCCAACACCCCGGACCTTGGCAAACCCCAAGCGAACTGAGGTTTACGATGGGCAGTTTATCTGCTGCGCACAACGTGCGCAAGTCTGGCGATGCGCCAATCTTCACACGACGGCTTGAAAACGAGCCGTTTTCTGCGGTTTCCGGCTACTACGCCGAGTGTCTCGCCGCCAACACCAAAGTGACCGGTTTTCTTGCTGACGTGTTCGGCCTGAGTTTGGAAAAAGCTGCTGAGTTTCAAGTCGGCTTTTCCGATCGCAGCCTCGGCAAAGTTGTTCCCAGCCGGGATTCTGAACTTGGCCGCCATCTTCGCGCGATTCTTCGTGACGTTGGCATCCTCAAACGTACCGGCCACGAAACGCTACGTGGTTGCGTGACATTCCCGTTGTTCACCGGTGACAAAATCACCGGCATCTATGGTCGCCGCATCGATCGTCAAGGCAAAGGCAATCAAGAAATCACCATCGGCGAAGGAGAATTGCGTGCCCCGCTCAACGGTGACGAAGAGCCAGTCACATCAGCGGAAGACCAGTCGAACGAAGCGAACAGTTCCGAAGCGGATCAATCATCGCCAAAAACGGTAGACGGATCGGCGATCACTCCGGCCGACACCAAAAAGGATGATGACTTTCTCATCGAAGAAAATCAAATCGTCTTCATTCGTGACGATCGCCGCTATCGAATTCGCGGTCTCGAAAAGAACACGAACACCTACACGCTGAAGGTGAACATCATGGCGTCGCGCGATGACCTTGTTCACCTTGACACGTTGGACCTCGCCAAAGCACGTTCACGCGCATCGTTCATTAAAGCCACATCGACTGAATTGTTCGTCGATGCTGATCTGATCAAACGCGACATCGGCCAGTTGCTGTTGAAACTCGAAGCGTTGCGTGAACAACGCATCGCAAAGGCAAAAATAGTCAAGCAGCCGGCGGTTGAACTATCGGATCAAGAAACCGAAGCCGCAATGCAGTTGCTTCGTGATCCCAATCTACTCGCACGCATCGTCGCCGACATCGACGCGTGCGGCATGGTCGGCGAACCCATCAACAAGCTGGCTGGTTATTTGGCCGCAACAAGTCGCAAGCTGTCCGATCCACTTGCGATCGTAGTTCAATCTTCGTCGTCGGCCGGTAAAACATCGCTAATGGATGCAATCCTCGCGATGATGCCCGAAGAAGATCAACTTCGTTTTTCCGGGATGACCGGCCAATCGTTGTTTTACCTGAACAGCGATGAAATCAAGCATCGAACACTTGCAATCAGCGAAGACGAAGGAATCGCCGAAGCGACTTACGCCTTGAAGTTACTTCAAAGTGAAGGTGAGCTACGCCACGCGACCGTCGGTCGTGACGATGATGGCAACATGACGACAAAACAACATCACGTCGAAGGACCGGTTCAAATCATGTTGACCACGACAGCGATGGAGATTGACGAGGAACTCGTCAATCGTTGCCTCGTTCTTTCCGTGGATGAAAGCCGAGGTCAAACCGACGCAATCCAAGCAAAGCAACGTGAGTCGAGAGTTTTCGATTTTCATCGAAGCGTTTACACAGCAGCAAGGCTTCGCCGATTGCATCGCAACGCTCAGCGTTTGATTCGCCCATTGAAGGTCTACAACCCGTATGCGCCGCAATTGACGTTTCCCGTTCACAAAACGCGGCTTCGTCGCGATCATCAGAAATATCTCACGTTGATCGATACGATCGCATTGCTGCGTCAACATCAACGCACGATTCACACGGGCGAGTTCGATGGCGAGTCCGTTGAATACATCAACGTCGAGCCGAATGACATTGCCGTAGCGAACGGCTTGGCTGGTGAAGTTCTCGGACGCAGCCTGGACGAACTCTCGCCACAATCACGTCGCTTGTTGATGCTCCTCCACGAATTTGTCGTGAAAGAGTCGAAAGCCAACGGCGTCAGCCGTCACGCTTTCCGATTCACGCGCCGTGACGTCCGCGAGGCGACGCAGTGGAGCGACACGCAGGTGCATCGCCACCTAACGCGGCTAGTCGATCTGGAATACCTGGTCGTCCATCGCGGCAAGCAGGGCCGCCGGTTCGTGTATGAGCTGCTCTATCAAGGCGAGGGCCACGAAGGGCAGCCGTTCTTGATGGGCCTCATCGATCCTTCGAAGCTGAAATCACCCAGTACGACGAAAAGTCTTGCGGGTTAATCACAACTCTTGCGGGCTGAGGCGAAGTCTTTGGCCCCGCTATCCGACTACGTTTCAGCGACTTTTCACCCCGCCGAAACAACGAGAACGCCGTGATTCACGGCGTTTTTTAATGAACTTTTCCAAAGTTCCAGAAACCGCAAACGTGGCCTCATTGTTTTCGAGGCCACAACAGTCGTCGTAGCCCGGCGACGACCACCCATTTTCTTGGCGTCGGCACGTCGTCGGTGCTTTTCGCAAACCAAATCGGCGAGTTCACCGACGACAGGAAGCTTCTGTCTAGCGGTGCGCGCCGACCCAATGACAGGAGTTTTTGCCATGGGTAATAAAACACGCAGGATCGTCTCGGTTACCAATACAGATGCGGTCGGCACGGACCGCGTATGCACGCCGATCGTACTGAATGTTCCGCTCGTTCTCATCGAAGACTGCTCGGATCAGTTGTGGTGGACCGAAGAAGTGATGGATTATTCGGCGGCATCGCAGTTGCGATCAACGGCACTAATCTCAGGAATCTTGGCGCGGATCATCACCATCCAGTTGATCCTGCCCGCGGCTGACGAAGTCAACGCCATCAGCAGTGACCTGGACGAGATTGCTGCCGAACCGGTCCGAGTGAAACTCAAGACGACAAGCTTGCGCTGATCGAGCGCCAAAACAGCCGTCAACCTCCAACCGCCTGCCGGAACTCCGGCAGGCTTTTTCATGGCCCAACCCAACTTCAAACAAGATTCTCCCGATGTTCCAATTTCAAATCGAAGCTCTCCGCGAAGCGGCGATCGCGGATGTTGTTGACCGTTACCTACAAGAGCTGCGCCGCCGTGGCTATTCGCCGCAGAGTATCACAGCCTACAGCAGTATCTTTCGGCGCTTCGTCTCCTGGTGCGACCAGCAAGAGATCAAAACGGTGCTTGGCTTGAACGAACAGACGATGGCAACTTATCAAGCTCATCTGACTGATCGGATCAATAGCAACGCGCCCAAACGACTCAGGCGATCGACTCGGTCCCATCACCTCTATACGCTTGGCCGCATCTTTCAGTGGATGCGAAGCGAAGGAATCATCGATATCGATCCGATGTCGGAAATGGAAATTTCTTCGAAGCGTTAGACGCTGCCGCGACCACCGTTCATCCGACCGCCTGCCGAACCTTCGGCAGGCTTTTTTGTGCCCCAAACCTTTGCTAAACAATCGAAAAACCATGTCCGAACTACTCCACTTGCTCACATCGCCGCTCACTACCGCTGTCGAACGATACTTGCTCGATTTGAAACTCCGCAACTACTCCGCCCGAACGATCGAATCAAACACCAATCAACTTGAACGCTTCGTGCGTTGGTGCAACGAACGCGAAATCAACACGCCAAGCGATCTGACCGAAGACGTGATCGCCGGCTATCGCCGATATCTCTATCACCACATCAACGAGCGAACGGGGAAACCGCTGCACGTCAATTCTCAAGCCCACATGCTGATCAACTTGCGCTCGTTTTGCCGTTGGCTGGCCAAACACGAAATCGTCCGGCGTGACCCATCTCTGAAACTCGAAATTCCAAGTGCGGGCAAACGTCGAATCGCTGACGTTTTAACCATCGACGAAATCATGGCGTTGCTGAATATTCCTGACGTTACAACTGATCTCGGCATTCGAGATCGCGCAATCCTGGAAACGTTCTTCTCAACCGCAATTCGCGTTAGCGAACTTTTGAACCTGGAGCCATCGGACGTTGTGGCCGAACGAGGATTAGTCCACGTTCGTCACGGCAAAGGCGACAAAGATCGGCTCGTGCCGATCGGAACGTCAACACTCGATTGGATCAACAAATATCGTCTCGATGTTCGTTCAAAGTTGCATCTCGCCCATAGCGATCACAAGTTGTTTCTCACACGAACCGGCACGCCGCTATCGCGTGAAGCGTTGGCCAGAGTTGTTCGCCAGTCGATACGTACAGCGGGCATCGACAAACGCGGAGCGTGCCACCTTCTTCGCCATACTGCGGCGACGCTCATGTTAGAAAATGGGGCCGATTTACGTTCGCTGCAAACTTATCTGGGTCATGCGAGGCTTGATACAACGCAAATCTACACTCATATGACGCTTGGACGCCTGAAAGAAGTTCACCAGAAAACGCACCCAACCGGAGACGAGCGTTTGAAGCAAAAGAAAAAATGACGGGATGTCGCGCGCAGAAAAAATTTCCGCCGAACCCGAACCCCGCTTCGTGCGCGCCGGCGCGCACGAAGCGAAAAGCGATCTTGTAAAAGCGAAACCCGCCGGCAAACTCTTGCGGCCCTCTGCCGCGCCCATTCACATTGCGTGAATGCTGGGGAAAATTCTCGCTCTCGCGCAGGACCGCACTAGAATTCACCTTCGACGCATACGGACGATTTGACCGGGTACGACCGACGACTGGAATCGTAGCGTGTCAGTCGAACTGTGTTTGACAGACAGGCACGGCATTAACTGCAGAATGCGTTTCATTCCCTGCGGCCCGAATACACGCTGGCCAGTCTTTGCGGCAATTGCTCGCCGGTTTATTGCCGTAGAGGCAAATTCGCAGAATTTGCTATCCTAAACGCGAGAACGGAATGTCTGAGGAGGTCCGATGCCGAACGAGCCGAAAATACTACCAGACGTGAGTCACTCTGGCCTGGAAGCCCTTGCCAGCGCGATGCTTGTCCCTGGAGAACAATCGCGTCTCAACGAGCTATTGTCTCGTAATGCCGAAGGCAACATTACAGATGACGAATTGAGCGAACTCGATCGCCTGGTGAAGCAAGTCGACGAATTGAACCTGCTGAAAGCGAGAGCTGAGTTTACTCTTCGACATCAATCTGAAACGGGAACTTCGTGACGGCTTACGTTTCCGACGCACTTAGAACGAGAGTTCGCGAGCATTTCGCTTCATGCTGTGCGTATTGTCAAACGGCCGAATCGCTGACCGTCTGTATCTTCGAGGTCGAGCACATTGTTCCTCGCTCGGTTGGCGGCCCGACGGAATTCGAAAATCTGTGTCTCGCGTGCCCGACCTGCAATCGATACAAATCGAATCGAACGACAGTTGAATCGGATTCAGGTCAGAGTTGCCGACTCTTTCACCCCCAGCAAGATGTTTGGTCGCAGCATTTCGATTGGTCAGTGGATGGAACGGTTTTGGTGGGGCTTACAGACGTCGGGCGGGCAACAATCGAGCTTTTGCGTATGAATCGCTCCCAGGTCGTTTCTGTGAGAGAACTCTGGGTGGATGCTGGTAGGCATCCGCCTGATTAATCAAGTCGTCGACGACCAACGTCCAGAGTCGTACCTCGATTGTCAAACTGTGTTTGACCGCCAGGCGGACACGATGTCTCGCCGCACTCGGCTCGGAAGATAAGAATAGGGGAACAGCTTGCGTCGATACTGGCAGCAAGACTAGGACCGACCAACAACGGTGAAATAGAAGTATTACTGACCGCCAGTAGGCCCGGCGACAGCCAGACGGTTGTATACAGGATTCAAGGGAAGGAAGACACTTCGGAAACCACCGAAGTTATGAAAAGCACCGATCGTGTTAGTCTTCTCCGAAACAACAACTCGCTGGCAACTGTTGAGAGTTCGAAAAACAGACTGGCATTCAAGGATATCCTGAAGACGGGATCCGTCATCCTCCATGAGGGTTTTCAGCAAGTTGGAACGATAGATAGAAGCGATGAAGCAAGCGAATCTCTTGTTGGCTACAACCATCGCAATCAATTTGTTTCGATTTCCCCTGATTTTCAAAAAAATGAGGTGCTCGAAGTAGGCATCAATCTTACCGGAATGACTGAGCTGCCTTTTTTCAACAGTGCACTGTTCCTCTCCAAAGACAAACTACTTTTAGCGCTAGCCGACACGTCGTCAACTCAACGTTTTTTTCGAGCTAACACACATCTGAATCCAGCACCATCTCTTGAAAAAATGCGACCAGCATTTGCAGAACGTATTCGACTAAGTTCGTGGAAGGGCTTTCTGTTCTATTCCACAAGCAGTAATCTATATCGACTAGAAGAGTTTGATTGAGTCTTCCCAGCGAAAGAACAGAGGGAAAGTCGTCTACCTCTCCTACCGCCCGCTCTCGCTATTTTTTGCCCGCGAAATTGGGATTGGGACGGGGCAATTTGGCGCCGATTCGCTTTAGCTCCTGCGACAGCATGCGATCAAGCTGAGCCGCCTTGTCGGGCATCTGAACGACCTGGTTGGTCGTTTCGGACAGGTCTTCCTTCAAGTTGTAAAGTTCCACCGGGCCCTCGTACCAGCGAATCAGTTTCCAGTCGCCCGCCCGAATGATCGAGTAGGGTCCGGGGGCATGCCGGTAATGCGGAAAGTGCCAGTAGATCGCGCCTCGATCAAGCTTTTCCTTCCCGCCCGACTTGAGATGGGATAGGAGCGATACGCCGTCGATCTCCGTTTCGGGCAGCGGGGTTCCCGTCGCTTCACAAATTGTGGGCAGGTAATCGACGCTGGTCACCGGCTGGACCGATTCGATCCCCTCTGGCAATACCCCCGGCCATGAAACGATCGATGGAACCCGAATGCCTCCTTCGTAGGCGTAACCTTTGCCGCTCCGCAGCGGCGTGTTGTCGGTCGGTCCTTTCAGACCACCGTTGTCGGAGGTGAACAAGATCAACGTGTTGGACGCCGCTCCCGTTTCTTCCAACGCTCGCAGGATCATCCCAACCGCGTCGTCAACACTTTCAACCATCGCGGCGTACTTGGCGTTGTTTTTGGTTTTCCCTTCCCGCTCATATTTGGCGGCGACTTCTTCGATGGCTTGAATTGGCGTATGCACTGCATAGGGACAATAGTGAAGAAAAAACGGCTTGTCGCCCATCTTGCGGATAAACCGGCTCGCTTCATCTCCTTCGCGATGAGTAAGGAACTCGCCTTTCTTTCGCGGTTCCATTTGTCCATCCAAGCTGTATCGCGGATGGGTGTAGGGATCAAAGTAGCTTGGCGGTTGCCCGATGTCGCAACCGGCGATGTTGATGTCGAAACCTTGGCTGGTCGGATACCAATCGGGATCCCCCAAATGCCATTTTCCGATAAAGCAAGTGTCGTATCCGTTTTCGCTCAACAGTTCGGCAAGCGTGATCTCCGCATGTTCCATCCAATAGGGATTGGGCGGGCAGAGCAGTTTTTGTCGGGGGCCGCCAACGTACTCGGTCGGGTTTTTATCAGGCGTACCAACCTTGCCTCGTTGAAATCGGGCTCGAATCCAATCGGTCACGCCAACACGACCGGGCCATCGACCTGTCATCACCGCGGCGCGCGTGGGACTGCAGACAGCGCACGCCGCATAAGCATCGGTGAATCGTGTGCCGCGGTCGGCAAGCCGATCGATGTTGGGAGTGCGAAAGTAATCGCTGCCCTGGCAAGAGAGATCCATCCAACCGAGATCATCGACCAGGATCATCACGACGTTGGGCTTGGACGCTTCGGCGTGGCCGCCGACTAGAACGAAAACAGCCACCAGCAGCAGTGCAAGAAATCTCATCGGTTGTCTCGGCAAAAGTAGTAAAGAGTCGCCGACGAAGGAATGGTTCGAAAATACCTTCGTCATTTGATAACACTCTCCCTTTGGGCCCTTTGGGAGAGTCGGGCGAGTCGGGCTCTCAGGCCCGGAGAGGGTTCGCGCACCATTCCCTCCCCGGCCGCTACCGCGTCCGACCCTCCCGGAGGGTGGCCTGACGAAAGGGTTTGTTTATAGGGAGGGTAGATAAAAAATTGGATTGGAAAACTGCCACGAACCTTCGCTATGGGATGAATATCAACAACATTCCACGGAAGGGACGTAGCAGTGACCAAATTATTCCGATCTTCTCCGGCTCAGTACAGATCAACCAACTACGAAACAAAACGAAATCTGATTAAAAGCCGTAACGCCCAACGAAACCGGGCCAAACGATTGCGACGAAAAGTGGAGCTCATGCAAGACCAACTCGATCATCTCCGTAGGCAGTTGGCCGAGGCCAAGGGGCAACTGGTCGAAGAACGCAAGATTGCCCAACTGCGCGAATCAGACGCCAAGCAAAATGATCATCGACAGAACTGTCCATTGAACTCCGAAATGCCCGTTGCGGGACACCAATTCACCGCTGCGATGATTGCTTTATCGATCAACTTGGCCAAACAAGTTGGCTTTCGTCCTGCACAACGGGCTTTGCAAACGATTTTTCACGCGTTGAATCTTCCTTGGAAAGTTCCTTCGCACGATTCGATTCGTCAGTGGACTTGCCGAGTCGGAGTGGGGCAACTGCAAGAGACCTTCCATCGCGACCAAGACGTCCTGTGGATGGCCGATCACTCCAGTCAGATCGGTACCGAGAAGGTGCTGCTGATCATCGGGATCGCCGTGGAGGATCTTCCTAAGCCGGGCACCACCCTCTGTTTGGATGACGTGAAAGTGTTGGCGATCGTGCCGGGAAGAACGTGGAAGAAAGCAGACGTAGCGGTGGAGTACAAGAAATTGTCGCAGCAAATTGGGGCTCCTCGCTATCTTTTGTGTGACGGAGCAATCGAGTTGCGGGAACCGGGGCAGCAACTGGAAAAAGACGGACGAAAAACGATTGTGTTGGGAGACTTCAAACACCATGCGGCCAACTTGCTGGAAAAACAGATCGGCCGCAGTGAGCGATTTCGAACCTTTCTCACGCAGGTCGGCTTGACCCGCAATCGGACACAACAAACCGAACTGAGTCACTTCACCCCGCCACCGTTGAAACAGAAATCTCGGTTCATGAATCTAGGCCCGCTGTTGAAGTGGGCGGCGATGGTCCTTCATCACCTGGGTGACCCGCAGAGCCAGTCACGAGCCGGGATTACCGCTGAGCGGATGCAAGAGAAGCTCGGTTGGTTGGAGCAGTACCGTGAGGAATTGCAACTCTGGGAAGCCAGCCAAGGGTTGATCGATGGGGCGCTGAGCTTCATTAAGGGCTTGCAAGACAATAAGCTACCGTATTGATCTTGCCGTTGGGCAGGAGGATTTCCGATACTTGCGGGATGCCGGATGCAAATGTTGTTGAATGGATTCGCGAAAAGTATACCGCATTGATCGGTGACCTCGATGAAAGGGGACGTCGAAGATGGGCGGCTGCCGAAGCGCGTTCGCTCGGACGCGGAGGAATCGCCGCGGTCGCCGCGGCGACTGGGATGTCGGATCGAACGATTCGCAACGGAATTGCCGAACTGGATGACCCCGAAGCCGCAGCGAGCAACCGACAGCGACGTCCAGGCGGAGGTCGCAAATCGAGGGAGGCCGAACAACCTGACTTGATTGACGCCTTGGAGCAACTGGTTGACGGAACTACTCGCGGCGATCCGATGTCTCCACTACGTTGGACCTGCAAGAGTACGCGAACACTTGCCAAGGAGTTGAACCGTCAGGGCTATGAGATCAGCAGCACGAAGGTCGGTGAGCTTCTGCGGTCTGCGGGCTACAGCTTGCAGGGCAATCGGAAGACGATCGAGGGCAAACAGCATCCTGACCGCGACAGTCAATTTCAACATATCTCCGATCGAGTCAAAGCTTACCAGCGGACCGGCCAGCCGGTCATTTCGGTCGATACGAAAAAGAAAGAACCGCTGGGAATGATGAAAAACGCGGGCCAGACGTACCGCAAGTCGGGTGACCCGGTCCGCGTAAAGACCCACGACTTCCCGGACAAAGAACTTGGGAAAGCGGTTCCCTATGGCGTCTACGATGTAACGCACAATGAGGCTGGAGTGTCGGTGGGGATCAGCCACGACACGGCTGAGTTTGCCATCGCGGCGATCCGCCGTTGGTGGAAGAAGATGGGGCGAAAGCGTCACGCCAAGGCGAAGCGATTGTTGATCACGGCGGACTGTGGTGGGAGCAACAGTCCGAGAACCAGATT
The DNA here is from genome assembly GCA_965222745.1 of Rubripirellula sp. Taxonomy (GTDB): domain Bacteria; phylum Planctomycetota; class Planctomycetia; order Pirellulales; family Pirellulaceae; genus CBDCUW01. The sequence continues at coordinate 945,293 of CBDCUW010000005.1, read as the reverse complement.
GTGGCGTTGGGTACTGCAAAAGTTTGCCAACGAAACTGGCATGAAGATTGAACTGTGCCACTATCCGCCTGGGACCAGCAAATGGAACAAGATTGAACATCGATTGTTCTGTCACATCACCCGCAACTGGCAAGGCGTTCCGTTGGAAAGCCATGAGGTGGTTGTCAACTTGATTGGCGCGACCAGAACAGAAGAAGGTCTGGAAGTTCACGCGTGGCTTGATGAGTCCGAATATGAAAAGCGGAAGAGAGTCAGTGACGAACAGCTTTCGGAAGTAATCATCAAACGCGACAATTTTCATGGGGAATGGAACTACACGATCCTCCCCAATAAACCTACTAAGATTCGGTAATCAATTGTCTTGCAAGTCCTAACCTTGAAGGTTTGTCACGTGGAACGAGCTCTCGCTTGCGTTGGCACTTGAGACATTCGTTAGCAGCCCGGTGGTTGGGTCACGATCGCTTGAGGCTTTTGATGGCGCAGCTAATCCGCTTCGTTCGTGGTTCGGAACAACGACTGCAGCCGGGTCAGCGTGCTTGGTTGTCGACCGAGGTGTTGGAGTCGCTCTTTGGCCGTTTCAAGCGACTGGAAGGACAACACAGTAAAGGTGGATTCACCGGCCTGTTAGCGGCGCTACCTACGTTATGCAGCGCAGTGGATAGCAGTCTGGTACGTCAACGTCTTGGCGAAGTGGATACACCGGCCCTGAAATGTTGGATAGCGGCAACGCTGGGACAGACCCGAACGGCCCGCCGAACGGTGGCGTACCAGGAATCAATGCTCGCAACGCACGGGTAGTTTTAACAATGCACTTAACACCGATTCGTCAGGCCACCCGGAGGGAGGGTGATATCAAACAACAAAGGAAATCTTAAGACAGATGATCTTTGATCGTCTCGACGACTTGGGCGAGCGAAGATTTTAGCCGATCCAGTGTCTCGCGTGCGCCGTCAAAGGGCCCATGATCGCCGATCTCTTCCAGCCGTTGGGCGAGTTCGGCGGTGTGCTGGGCGCCGACCGACATCGAGGCGCCTTTGAGCGTATGGGCGGCGCGGTGGAGTTCTTCGCGATCCTTCGCGTGTACTCCCAGCTCAATCTCCGACATCAACTTCTTGCTTTCGCCCAGGTAGATGCTGAGCAGTTCACGAAGCAGTTGTTCGTCTCCGGCAACCGTGGTACGGGCATGCTCCCAGTTGATCGATCCGCCCACTTGATGGTCGCCTTTTCCATCAGATTCGACGGCTGCCGGTGGCGGGCTGGCGGAATCGTCCGCGGTAGCCTCCCCTTCCGATTTCGGGGCCGCGGCACTTGGTGGCTGGATGTCAGAGTCGGCGGCGACATCCGGTTCCACTTGGACGTTGCTACCAGGCTCGCGGAGGTCTTGCGCGTCCGCGGAAGTCGGCGATTCGGCCAACACCTTGGCCAATTTTTCTCGCAGAACGGTGATGCGAATGGGTTTGGCGACATATTCGTCCATTCCCATTTCGATACATTTCTCCCGGTCACCTTTCATTGCGTGCGCCGTCATCGCGATGATGGGAACGTGCCGGCCCGTTCCCGCTTCCAGTTCGCGGATCTCTTTGGTTGCAGTGAATCCATCCATCACCGGCATCTGCACGTCCATCAACACCACGTCAAAGGTGTCTCTTTCCAGGGCATCGATCGCCTGTTGACCGTCACCGGCAACGGTGATGTCGTGGCCAAACCGAGACAGCACGCCGATGGCCAGTTTTTGGTTGATGACGTTGTCCTCGGCCAACAAAATTTTCAGCTGACCAAAATCATCATCATCCTCCTCGTCGTAGTCGAAGGAGGTTTCGTCTTCCGGCGCGGTCACTCCCAGGGTACGGACGATGGCGTCAAACAACTCCGATTGTTTGACCGGTTTCATCAGCCGTTCGGCAATGTCAAGTTGGTCGCGAATCAAGTTTTCGCCGTCGCGGCCGCCGCTGGTCAAGATGATGATGGGAGTGTCCGCGATGTCCGAATCAGCACGGATTTTTTCAACGAAGTCATAACCGCTCATTTCGGGCATGTTCACATCGCTGACGATCAACTTGAACGGTTCGCCTTGGCGGTGCGCTTCGTGAAGTTCGCCGATAGCGACGTCGCCCGATTCGGCCAGGACGGGAAGCATTCCCCAGTTGCCGAGCATTTCGTCCAGAATTCTTCGATTGGTTTCGTTGTCGTCGACCACCAACACGCGTGTTCCGCCGACATAAACGACTCCCTTGGACGATTGTTCTTCGACATCGTCGGGGGCCGGCTGCAATCGAATCGTGAAGACGAACTTGCTACCTCGATCGACTTCGCTTTCCACCGCGATCGATCCGCCCATCAATTCGACCAATCGTGACGAGATCGCCAGGCCCAACCCGGTACCGCCGAAACGGCGAGTGGTCGAAGTATCGGCTTGCTCGAATTCTTCGAAAATCGTTTTGCACTTGTCTTCGGGGATCCCAATCCCGGTATCGCGAACCGAGACTTTCAGCGCCACTTCATCGGGCATGCTGGCCAGGTATTCCACCTCCACGACCACTTCGCCCTGTTCGGTGAACTTGATCGCGTTGCCCACCAGGTTGACGACGATTTGGCGAAGCCGCCCGGAATCGCCCACCACGTAACGCGGCGCGGCGGGGTCGACACGAAAGGCAAGTTCGAGTCCTTTGGCGTGGGCCTTCAGCCCCAGCGGCTTCATCGTATCGCCAAGGCTTTCGCGAAGGTCAAAGATCCGCGTTTCAATATCCAGCTTGCCCGCTTCGATTTTGGAGAAATCAAGAATGTCATTGATGACGGCAAGCAGCGCTTCACCCGACTCCTGCACCATCGACAAGAAGTTACGCTGGTTGGCGTCCAAACGGGTGTCGAGCACCAGGTCGGTCATGCCGATGATGGCGTTCATCGGGGTGCGAATTTCGTGGCTCATGTTGGCCAGGAAATCGCTCTTGGCCAAATTGGCTTTGTCGGCGATTTCCTTGGCCGCCAAAATCTCCTTCTCGGCTTTCTTGCGTTCCGTGATGTCGTGCCCGATGCCGACCACCCCGATCACTTCTCCGTCGGTATTGCTTAGCGGAACCTTGGTCGTCAGCAGCCAAATCGGCGATCCGTCTTCGCCCTGGTGTGATTCCTCGCGATCCATCAGTGGGTCGCCGCTGCGCATCACGTTTTGATCGTCGGTGACGTAGTTGCACGCCATTTCCGGGGGCGAAAAATCGTAGTCCGTTTTGCCGATCATGTCGGCGGCCGAATCGAGCTTCAGCAATCGGATCAGCGACGCGTTGGCTGTGACGAAGCGGCCGTACCTGTCCTTGACGTAAATCAAATCGGGAACGTTATCGATGATCGTCTTGAGCAGATCGCGTTCACGGGCCAGTTCCTGTTCCGCCCGTTTCTGCTCCGACACGTCACGGGAGATCCCAAACGTTCCGATCACCTTGCCGCTTTGATCTTTCAGTGGAACCTTGGTCGTGCTGCACCAGGTGTCTTCGCGGTCCTCGTACGTTTCCTGCTCGATCTTGGCGAGGATGGTTTCGCCCGTTTCCATGATCCGCCGTTCGTCGGCCAGCGCCGCTTTGGCGTGTTCGGAACTGAAAAAATCGGCATCCGATTTTCCGATCGCAGCACGCGGATCGTCCAAGCCAAACTTTCGGGCGCAGCTGCGGCTAAGCCGGATGAAACGGCTGTCGGCATCTTTGAAGTAAATGGAATCGGGAACGGTATCCAGCAGAATCGACAACAGAAATTTTTCGAACTCGACCTGGTGTTCGGCGTTTTTCTTGTCGGTCACGTCCCAAAACATCACCTGGATGCCGACGACGTCACCGTGGGCGCTATGGACGGGAGCCTTCCAGACTTCGACGTGGTTTTGCTTTCCGTCGGCGCTCTGATGGCGTTCCACGTCGTGGTGCAGTTTTCCAGATTGAATCACCGCGCGATCATCGGCCATGTATTTTTTGGCGAGCTCGGCCGGAAAAAGATCGAAATCGGTTTTTCCGATCACCTCCTTCACCGAGACCCCCATCTGTTCACAGGCCAGGTTGTTCGCGTATTGGATGCGGCCGCGGAGGTCTTTTCGCAGCACACTCAGCGGCAGACATTCCACTAGCGACAGATAGACCGCTTCGGAATCTCGAAGGGTGATTTCGATGTTACGTTGATCGGTGATGTCGCGGCTGATCCCGCACACCACCGGCTTGTCGGGATCACTGCGGTCAAAGACGGCCGATTCGCGGAGCCAGACAAAATCGCCTTGCGAAGCGGTCACTCGGTAGTCGTGTTGCGTTTCGCCCGTTGTCGGCAGACGCCGCAACGAATCAAGCACGGCGGGGCGATCGTCGGCGTGAATCTGGTCGTACCATAGCTTCGGGTTCGACGTCAGCTCTTCCGCCGTTCGCCCCAACAGATGTTCGACGGTCGGAGAAACCCAATGCAGCTGTTTTCCATCGGGAGAGGCAATCCAGGAAAACTCGGTCGACAATGTGCGGATACGATCGGGAAGAGTTCCCTGATGGAGCCTATCGGTACCTTCGCCGATTTCCGCGTTCGCCATCGCACCACGCTCGATTGAACTGAAGCAAATTTACACCAGCATCAATGATAAACGCTCCCGGGCGATGTTTCGACTTTTCGGCAATTTCCCCGCCGAAACCAGCCATGGGCGCGGGCAGGCTTGCCCGCACATGCAGAAAACACGGTACAAGACACAACCCGCAGGTCGGACCGAGCGACTCCTAGGCGTTGGGAAGCCTGCCGGAATCACCGGGGAGCAGCTGTTTCATGAACCGCGGCATCAAACCGACGTAAGTGTTGCAGTGATTGCAGACGCTGGTGTTGGCCGAAATCGAAATGCCGCAACGGGGGCACGATCTTGTCGCGGCCGCTTTCTTTTCGGGCACCGGCGGCAGTTCGGGAGTTTCACCCAGGATGCGCATCACGCTGGTGTCGCTGACGGTCGCACTCTCGGTCGCTACTGGCTTGAGAGGTGCGAAGACAAATTCCTTGCGACATTTCGGGCAACGGACGTTTTTTCCGGCCAGCCCGATATCGCCGCGCACGCGGTGTCCCGAAGGACAGGAATCGGTGATTTTGGCGTTGGCTGTGTTTTCGGTCACTTTTTTGCCCTTTTCATGCTGGTGCTGTCGCTTGGTGCCCACTTCTTACGTTTTAACCACTCAACTTCAGGCAGGTTCCGAACAATCCGCGGGCGCTAAAATGTTGATCGATGGGTGAAATACCTTCCTCTTTATCGGTGTATTCGTCGGCGAAGCCGATTTCTGGGGAAATTTTTGCTCTGCGCGCAATGTCGCACCCATCCGTGCGTGTAACCATACGGACCGGCACTTCGCGGCCTGACTGGCCGTGTACTTGACCTACCGGAAAGGGTACTTGGCTCACTGCAAAAGGGTACTGGGCCCACTGGAAATCTGTGGCAATCGGATGAACACCTTGAATTCAGATCCCGCGACTCGTCCCAGTTTGCTGGTTCGACTTCGCAATTCGCGCGATGACCAAGCATGGGTCGAATTCACCGCTGTTTACGAACCGGTGATCTACCGGATGGCCCAGCGCCGCGGGTTGCAAGATGCCGACGCGCGAGAGGTCGTCCAAGAAGTGTTGATGTCGGTTGCCTCGGCGATCGCCCGGTTTGACGTCGATGCCGCAGGTTCGTTTCGCGGCTGGTTGGCGCGGATCACTCGCAATGCCGCGATCGATCAGTTTCGCAAACGTGCCGCCAGCGAACAGGCGACCGGCACAAGCGACATGCAACGACAACTCGATCAGCTTGCCTGCGATCAGCAATGTCGGGACGAGTTTGATCAAGATCGGCGACAACAACTGTTTCGCTGGGCTGCCAGCGAAGTGCGTCGCCGTACCGGCGAAACCAACTGGATTGCGTTTTGGAAAACATCCGTCGACGCAAAACCGATCGCCGATGTGGCTGCGGAATTGGGGATTTCAGAAGGAGCGGTGTATGTGGCGAGGTGCCGAGTACTGAAGCGGATTCGTGAGCTGGTGCACGACCGGCTAAGCGAATGAGGTGAGAAGATGATTGCCGAACCCAATCGACATATCCACGCCGATACTCTTCGCGAGTTGTTGGATGACCGGCTGAGTCCACAGCAGTCCGATCAAGTCGAGTTGCATTTGGATAGCTGTGAGGCGTGTCGCGGAGAGCTGGAACAGATCGCCGGCGAAAAAGGGTGGTGGGAAGAAACCGCCTGTGTGTTGTCCCAAAGCACGATCGGATCCGCGCAGCAGCCGCGGCCAATCGATACCGATCCAAGCTGGACGCTCGATTCGTCATTGGATTGGATTCGGCCGCTGTTGGATGAATCCTCCGGCAGCGGCCTGGGGCGGATCGATCAATATCCGGTCGAAGGGGTCATCGGCCAGGGTGGAATGGGAGTCGTGCTTCGCGGCACCGATCCTCTGCTGGGTCGACCGGTCGCGATCAAGATTCTGTCGCCCCATCTTGCCGGAGTGGGGGCGGCGCGAGCGAGGTTCATGCGCGAGGCCCAAGCGGCGGCCGCGATCGTTCACCCGTCAATCGTTCCGATCTACAGCATCGCCACCGCTGGCCGTCTGCCATACATCGTCATGCCTTGCATCAACGGTGGCAACCTGCAGCAGCGTCTTGAACAGGATGGCCCGCTGGAATTGGCCGAGGTGTTGCGAATCGGCCTGCAAATCGCCGAAGGACTCGAAGCGGCGCATCGTCACGGAGTGATTCATCGCGATATCAAGCCTGCCAATATCCTGATCGAAGAAGGAAACGGTCGTGTTCTGATCAGCGACTTTGGTTTGGCCCGCGCACTCGATGATGCCACGCTGACGATGAGCGGGATGATCGCGGGAACGCCGCAATACATGAGCCCGGAACAGGCCCGCGGCGAGGTAGTGGATCAGCGAAGTGACTTGTTCAGCCTGGGCAGTCTGTTGTACGCCCTGGCGATCGGCCGAGCACCCTTTCGCGCCGAGTCGCCGCTGGCAGTGCTCCGCAAAATTTCCGAATCCAAGCCGCGGCCGATTCAACAAATCAACGAACAGATGCCCGCCTGGTTCGATCGGCTCACCAGCCGCTTGATGACGATCGATCGAAACCAGCGAATCGCTTCGGCAACCGAGGCGGCGTCGCTGCTGCGCGACTCATTAGCACACGTTCGCAACCCCAGCGGACAACCGCTGCCGAAATCGCTTCAGAACTATCGCAGTCGCACCGGCCACTTGTTTGTTGGCGCGGTCGCCGCGGTGGCAGTGCTGCTGGGAACCTTTGCCGCCACCAGGCAATTCCAACCCGAGCCCAACCGTCAGCCGGAAACCGTTTCGCAGCCGACGACGCCTGCCGCAGATTCGCCAAGCCAGCTTGGTTGGTCAAACGATGCGATCGAAAGCGAGATTTCCGAGATCAACAGACAGATTGATCTGCTCACCGAGCAGGTGGCAGTATCGCCGCCACCCATTTCGACAGAACGATCGATCCAAACGCCCGTCATCCCTTTCACCAGTGAGGATAAGAAATGAACCGAACCCAACGAAACAAAGGTGTGACGATGCGAGTTGTGATCGGAACGCTTTGTGCCGTCGCTTTCGTTCCAGCCATGATTTTGATGAGCAACTTTGCCAGCTACAAAAAGATCCATGCCCAACAAGATCGGGCACGCATAGTGCAAAAAAGGTTGGCTGCCGATCCGCATATCCCTCTCGGCGCACCCGCCGGAGTCGGTCACGATCCGGCCAAAGTGTCCGGGCCGGTCGCGGTGAATGAATCAAGGTGGCTTCACCGTCGGCCGGTGTATGAAACCAGCTACGAAGAAGTACAGCGTCAAGTCGTTGTACCGGTGGTGGATGGGGAAACGGGCAAAACCGTTTACTCGACGCGTAACGAAGTGGTTCGCGTGCCGGTCGTTACCACTCGCTATGTCACTGGCGTCACCCATGGCAAGGAGGTGATGACGCTGGTTCAAAAATTGCGTGAATCCGACGAAGAGGACGAGGGTCGAGAAGAGGGACTGGCGAATTTGAAGGAGCTGCTTCAAAAAGAGTTTGACGCCCAGCACACGCGGCAGGGCGAAGAGATCAAGCGAACGGCCGAGCGTCTTGAAACGCTGAAAGAAATGCACGCCCAACGCGAGACCAACAAGGAAAGAATCGTCCAGCGGCGAATCGATGAACTGCTGGGTGAGCCCGATCCGCTGCGATGGCAGCCAGGCGGGGCGGCCGACGGCTCACCGCTGAACGCTTCTCGTCCTCTTTTGAATCAGGGGAAAGTTTCAACGTTTTCGCGCACACCGATTGGCTTGCCTGGACCGCCGGTTTTAAGGAACTCCGAGCAGCTTCCACAGGCCCAGGCGGCGGTGGCAGCAGTGACGACGCAAGCACCTGGCGTCCGGGTTACCACACCGGGAAATTCGAAATCGACGATCGGTTTCGCCCGCTCCGGCGTGCCAAACATCGCCATTTCTTCCGGATCGAACGATGTCTTTGAACTTGCACGTCGATTGTCGTCGGCAAGGCTAAGCGTGCTGACCACGACCGACCGCCACGCGGTGATGAAACAATTGCACGATCGCAAAGCGATTACGTCGTCTGAATATCGACAGTCGCAAATCAAACTTGAACAAGCAAAGCAGGATCTGGCGCTGGCCACCGCCGAATGGGAAGCGATGTCCAAACGTCTGAAACGAGAACTGGATTTCGCCAAGTCGCGATACGACCTGGCAAAGCAGCAGCATGCGTCGACCAGCGAAGTAGTTGATCAGGGACAGTTGCCGCAGGCCAGGCTGTACGAATCAGAGGATTCGATGATCGACGCGATCAAAACGTTCGAAGATTCCCAGGCAAAGCTCAAGCAGTTTGAAGAAGCAATCAGGTTGATCGAAGGTATCGACAAACTTGAAATCGAGGAAGAACAGGAAATACACGGAGAAGCAGCCCCAAAGGGCTGAGGCAATCCTTGTGAGCTCGCAGGGCTTGCGCGGCGGTTACTTCTGTTGAAACTCATCGGTCATCACGACCTGTTTCAATAGCGACCGAAGGGTGGTTCCATCGCGATTGGCGGCGGTGACGATTCTTTGGATCACGTTTCGGTCGGACGCTTCGATCGTTCGTCCCAAGGCGTAGGTGAGTAGTTTTTCGGCTAGCCCGCGGACAAAGCGATCTTGTTGGGACATCAACGCCCGCTTGAACTCCAGGTAAGTTGCAAACTCGATTCCGTTGGGAAGCTTGCCGCTAGGATCGATGACTGGCCGGTTGTCGCCCCAGTGGGCAAGCGGTTTTTCACCGTCCAACCGGTCGCGCCAACGGCCGATCACGTTGAAGTTCTCCAGGGCCAAGCCGTACGGATCGATTCGCCGGTGACAGTTGTTGCAGGTCGCTTGCTGGCGATGTCGACCCAGCCGCTGGCGAACGGTCAAGTTTTCGCCGCGAATGTTCGGTTCCACTTCACCCGCATTGGGTGGCGGCGGTGGCGGCGGATCGTTGAACAGAACATCCAGAACGTATTTCCCCCGCTCCACCGGCTTGGTGCGATTTCCGTCGCTGCCCCATCGATGCACTCCCGCCATACCCAGCAGTCCGCCACGAATCGCCAGAGGACGAGTCAGGCCGCTACCGGAAAGAGACACCCGCTGAAAATCATCGCCGATGACTTGATCGAAACCATAAAACGCCGCCAATCGGCGGTTGACCGTCGTCCAATCGGAATCGAGCAGATTCAAAATCGATTCGTTGCTACGTAACAGTTCTCGTACCATCGCGATCGGCTGTTCGGCAATGTCGCGATCGATTCCCCTGAATTCCGTGGCGTAGTACTCCGGATAGATCCGCTCATCGGGCGGAAATCTGCCGAACTCATCGACCTTCAACCACTGGCGGACAAAGCCCTCAAAGAAGCCCTCGATCCGCGGATCGTCCAACATCCGGTCAACTTGCGCCGACAGAGTTTCCTCGTTTGCCAGACGATCTTCGACCGCGCAACGAAACAGAGCATCATCCGGCTTGCTGCTCCAAAGAAAGTAGCTCAGCCGCGATGCGAGTTCGAAGTGGTTGAGTTTTCGTGGCAGGTCCCTCTCGGTCGGCTCAAAGAGAAACAAAAACTTGGGTGAACAGAGCACGCCAATCAGGCCGGTTTTGAGCGCCGTTTGGAAGTCATGTCCGCGTGCCATTTCCGCTTCGACCAGCGAAACGATTTCGTCGACTTCCGCGGTGGTAACAGGCCGTCGATAGGCGCGAGGCAATAGTCGGCGAAAAATTCTCCTGGCGTAGGCGACAGTAAGCTGTTCGGGTTGCCAACCCTCCGGTAACAGCGACTTCATGCTCCGTGGCGGAAACTCACCCTGCAGCGGCCCGGTAACCTCGATCCAATCAAGGTAGAGTTTTGGCAAGCCATCCAAGTGTAAAACATGGTCGTTGAACGCTCCCCGCACGCTGGTATCGAAGTCGCCCTGAGCGCGAAGGCGTGATTTGATTCGATTCGATTCCAGGATACGACCTTGCTGAAACAGGTCGGCGGCGAGCCGCTGCTGCTGACCGCGGGTACCGACGTAGCGTGTGAACTGAGTGCCGTCGATGATGCTGACTTGATATTCACCCTGAAACAACGCGTCTCGCGTGGTGACAAATTCGTAAACTTGCGGAGCGTCAATTGTGGCGTCCACCCGAAACTGGGCGATGCTGGCGCTCGGTCCTTGCTTGACGTTCATGTATACCGGTTTTCCGGAAGTTCCCGGATCGGCGGCAGCACGGATTCGCACCCGATATCGGCCGGTGATCGGTACCTCTTTGTCATTGAAGGGATGACGGAGTTTCGCAAACGTTCTGGCGCTACCTTCCATCACCACCATCATGTCGCCGTCCAAGTGGGCGCTGCGCTGTTGAAGCAGGTAGTCCATCGCGGAGCCGACCGTGTCGCGAAATTCGAATCGCAACGTTTTTTCGGGAACCAGCGGCGGCCGAAAACGGATCGCGCGGTCGGCCACACGCTGGGCGACGTCGAAGTAGGAATTCATCAACGACGGATCGATCAGTAGCGCTTTGGCGACGCGATCGAAACCGGCGATCGAACCGTCGGGCGGCAGCAAATCGATCGGTCCCTCTCCGGCGACAAATTCGACATGCAGCAGATCTCGCATCGTATTGGCATACTCCAAACGGCTCAGCCGCCTCAGCAAGATTCGTCCTTCTGTGCTGTCGGTGCGTCGCCGCGCCTTTTCCAATCGTGCGGTGATCCAGTCGGCGACTTCGGTAAGAGTCTGGACATCGGGGCGCGGTTCGTCTTCGGGCGGCATCTCGCCCAGGTTGATGCGGTCAAGGATTTCCACCCAGTGGCCAAGCGACTGATTGTCCCCAAAATCGGGTTTCAAAACGTCGACACGCAAGTCCGATTCGGCAAGCTTTTCCCCGTGGCATCGCTGGCAATGTTGGGCGAAGAATGGCCGGATCACCAATTCGAACCGGTCGTCTTGTTGGCCGAATACGGTCGATGCGCAGGCCACCAACAGCACGATCCCGATCGCGCGCAAAGCGAATTTTGGCAGGAACGCTGTTGATGGAGTTCGATTCATCACGGGCGATTCAATTGATTCTGGTCACCGCAGTTCAAGTTTCAGTTCAGGTTTTTGCGATCGAAGCTGGGCGATCGCTTCACGCTGACAGTGGTACCCGACCGGATCAACGTCACCTTTTTCAGCCCCGAGGACTTGGCAAGTTGCAGCCATCCTTCGTCGGTCAATCCCGTCGGGCCTCCTTCCTGCCAGCTGCCGATGAAAAGTTCTTCGAGATGCTCCATGCGAGCAACGTTGCCCAGCGCGGCATCAGATAGGGCACGACCACTGAGGTTCAGCCTTCGCAGCTTCGGAAGTTCGGTCAGCGGTGCCAGTCCGCGGCCGGTGATTTCGGGTGCCTGCAGTGTCAGCGTCTCCAGATTGACCAGCCGCCAAAAGTCAGCAAAGCCGTCGTCGGTGATCTCGGTTGCTTGATCAGACAGAGTGACCTCTCGAAGCGAAACCATCTCGCAAATCGTTTTCAACCCCCTGTCGGTCAGCTGTCTGCTGCCGACCGAAAGTCCCTGCAAAGTGTTGCACCCACGGATCGCCGCCATCGCTCGATCCCCCGCCGCAGTTTCGGCCAATTGGATTCGGCGCGGGTGCGGCAAAAGCGACAGCGGCTGAAAATCAGCGTCATCCAAACGGGAACAGCCGGCCAGGTCGAGGTTTTCCAACAGCCGAAGCGAGGCAACATGTTGAAGCCCAGCAGCGGTGATCGGGCTGCCGCGCAGATTCAAGCTCTGGACCGTCGGAAAGCCCCGCAGGTTCTCGGCAGCTTCGTCGGTCAATCTCGCCAACGAAAGCTCTCGTAGCGACGATCCCGAAAACCGACTCAGTGCCAACCCCTGCGATCGTGTGCTGGCGACGTGCAGTGTTCGCAGATTTTGCAATTTCGGAAAACGCATCAAGCCTTCGTCGGTGATTTGATCGCCTTGCAAGTTGATGGAAATCAATCCTTCGGCTTCCCGAAAATGGTTCAGCAGCCGATCCGAAAGACCTGGAATCCCAGTGATCTGAAGCCGCTGGATTTCGGGATGTTTTGCAAGCGGGGCAAAGTCGTCGGCGGAAAGGTCCCCACCGGCGCTGAGGATCCATCCGGTCAAGTGCCCCATCTTGGCGATCTGTCGAATGTGATCGGAAGCCAGGCGGCCAGGCGGAGTGATCTGCAATTCGACCGCGTACTGAAGCGCCGCAAGGTCTTGCATGACTTGTTCATTCAAGTCCCGGCATGAAAACTCCAGATGTAGATGCCCGTCGCGTTCTTCCAGCACATCGCGGGCGGCGGAACCCAGCCTTTGCAAAGCAGCTTCGGACTTCTGGTGACGGCGTTGCGATTGTCGGACCCGTTCGTCGTCCGCTTCCCGAACGACTCGAAATCCCACGTAACAAGCCGCATCGGATGCTTCCAACATTCCGCGCGATCCGCTGCGGCATTGAATCGGAGCGACGAACCAGCTGCCGCCACGAATCACTCGCCAATCGCCGTGTTCGTTCCAGCTCTCCGTACAGAGCGGATCGATCGCCCGCTTGCGGACCTGGCGATGTCCCTGGCGATCGAACCTTTTGTAGAAGGTGTCCAAGTAACGATCCTCGCACCACTCCCAAACGTTGCCATGCAAATCGAACAGTCCCCACCGATTTGGCTGGTAGCTGCCGACCGGCGCGGTGAAAACGTGCCCATCGCCCGGATCCGTTTCGGGATCGATCATCCATTGCAGCCGCACGCGTCCCGGCGAGGCCCGTTCCAGTTCGACGTTTCCAACATTGGCATAGCGATGGATCGTTTGTTGATAACGACTTCCAAAAGAAAAAGGGGTGTTCGTGCCGGCGCGGCAGGCGCATTCCCATTCGGCTTCGGTCGGCAAACGGTAGCGTGCCCCTTCCTTCTTACTCAGCCAATCGCAGTAGGCTTTGGCATCGTGGAAACTGACACCAACGACCGGATGCGAACCTTGCTGTGGGATGCCGGGATTTTTCCAGTCGGACTGGGTGTCGGTCCGAAACGTCGATTTCACTCGTCCGTTATCAGGATCATCGACGGGATCCCAAACGACCATTCCGGTTGCAGCCTTTTCGGCGGTGGTTTGATACCCGCTGTCGTCGGTGAAGCGGCGGAACTGGTCCACCGTCACCTCGGTCGTGGCCATGTAGAACGGCTTGGAAAGGATCACCGGGTGAATCGGCCGATCATCGTCGACATTGAAATGGACATGGTCTTTGCGAAAGGACTCGGGCGCCGCCGCACCCATCTCGAAATGGTTCGCTTCAATCAGTCGATACTCGCCACCAACCGAATCTTGAACGACCGGTGGTGACGCGCGAAGGATCGGCGCCGGTCCCAAAAAGATCGCGACGATTGCCGAAAAGCGGCCAGTCAAGGAAAGCGGTGACAAATCGCTTGTACTCCCAGAGGATGAACGCCGAGCTAAACCAATGCTGAAATCACGCCGGTGCTGTCTTGGAAAGTGTCGGTCTTGACGCCCATCACATCGGCCATGGTGTGCCAAAGGTTAGCCAGCGGCGTTCCCTGAGGCATTTGCAGGTGAGTCTTGTGCTTCAGGCCCAACGCTTCGCCGCCGAAGACAGCCGTGGGAAGTTTGTCGCGCGAATGGTCCATCCCGGCACTGCTGGAATAAGCAAGCACCGTATGCTCCAGCAAGCTGCGGCCGTCCGCTTGGGGAATCGAATCGAGTCGGTGAAGAAACTTGTTCCAGAACCCCATGTTGATTTCGTCCACTTTCGCCAGTTCGTCAAGGTTCTTGGGATCGTTGTTGTGATGCGTCAACGCATGGAAACCCTTGGAGACACCATGGACTGCAAAAGTGCCGCCGGCGAGTTCGCGGCGGACGTTGTAGGTGATCACGCGAGTCGAATCGGTATCGAGTGCCAGCGCGATCAGGTCGTACATCAGCTTTTGATATCGGGTGTAATCAAAATCTTTTGAATCGGGCGTCAGCGACTGCGAGTAGTCTCCGATTCCTGCTAGCTGTGGTTTTGGCTTGGGTTTCTTGGACCAATCGATGTCGCGTTGAAGTTGACGTTCGATCTCCCGCACCGAAGTGAAGTATTCGTCCAGTTTTTGCCGATCACGCTTGCCGACGTTGCGCTGCAATTGAGTCGCCTGATCACGAACGAGATCCAGGATGCTGCCGCGGCGGCGGAAACCCTGCTCTCTGGCCTTGGCCTCTTTGACATCGTCGATCTGAAACAATCGCGAGAAAATGACATGTGGGTCGTTTTCGGCGGCAAGCGGGATACCACTTTCGCTCCACGACAACGTCGCCAATCCTTGGTTGCCAAAGTTGGTGCCTCGCGCGATCGACAACTGTAGCGACGGAAAGCGAGTCGACTTGCCGGCATGACGCGCCACCACCTGATCGGCGGAAACGCCTCCCTGAATCCCCGACGATGTCCAGCCCTCCGTGCCTGTCAAAAAGGAATAGTCGCCGGTGTGCCCGCCGCCATGTTCCAGTTGCATGCCGGACAACACGGTCATCCGAGATCGAAAGTCTTCCAACGGCTGAAGGATTCGCGGTAACGAACAATCGCGACCTGTGTCGGCCGGAAAGAACTCGCGAATGTTCATTCCTGTCCCGAAATGGCAAACGACCATTCGCGACGGTACATCGGAATGGTTGTCGGCATTCGCCGAGCGCGGTTGCATCGCGCAAAGCGCCGGAAGACTGATCGACGCCAGGGCACTCTTGAGCACCGTGCGCCGATTCAGGTCGGTCTTCTTGCTGCCGGAGTCACTTCGGGAAACAGAACTTTCAGTGGTTGTGGCCATCGTCCACTCTCGATGGAAACGTCAAAATCGGAAATATCGGAAAACGAAACCGCTCCCCAGGATACTAGATGCGTCGGTCTCAGCGAAGCATCGTTATGATGAATGTGTATAATCGATTTCGTCGATTTCCTGCTTCTTTCGGCACCCTCAAGCCCTGACGGAATCACCGTGTCCGCGAATTCTGACATCACGTCGATGAGCTTGCTGGGACGGGCGGTTGCCGAAGACGAACAGGCGTGGCACCAACTGGTTCACTTGTACGGCCCGTTGGTGCAACGCTGGTGCCGACAAGCGGGGCTGTCGGATGACGATACCGCCGACGTGTTTCAGGAGACCTTTCAGACGGTCGCCAAAAAACTGGGAACATTCAAACCGCAGCGTTCGGTCGCGTCCTTTCGTTCCTGGCTGAAAACGATCGTGCGAACCAAAACCATTGATCATCACCGCAGGGCGAACCGACAAGCGGTCGGCACCGGCGGCACCGAAGCTCAGCTGCGGATCTCGGAAGTTCCCGATCCATTTGACGAAGAAGATCAGGAATTGGCCGCCAGCGAGGACGCATTCATTGTCAGCCGGGCGATGGAATTGATTCGAGAGGAATTTGAGCCGAGGAACTGGCAGGCGTTTCAGGAGGTGGCGATCAAAGAGCGAAGTGCCACCGAAGTGGCCAAAGAACTGGGGGTCCAGCCGCAGGTGATTCGCCAAGCAAACTATCGAATCCGCCGCCGCTTGCGCCTGGTATTGGAGGATTTGATCCAATAGACGTTACGCGGCACCGTTCGGAAGGTGGCCGTCGGCATGCTCTCCGAGCTCGCTACGATTTTCCATACCTCACAAACCCCCAGGGCACGCCCAAAAAGCCAACATGATCTCTGAAAGAAACCATCATCCATTTTTCCGATGAACACCGCCGCGCAGACCGAATGCCCGCCGCCGGATCTCCTTGCCCAACTGGTCTCAGGAAGCCTGATCGAATCGGCTGCCGAGCGACTTTTTCGGCATCTTGATGAATGCCAGACTTGCCAGGACCAAGTCGACCGGCTGTCGACCGAAAGCGATGAGGTGATCGCCGCCGTCCGCCGCGCAGCAGTTCCGCCGCCACCAGGAGAAGACGCCGGCTTGTCGCGATTGATCAGCGACGCTCAGCGTCTTTCCAACACCGATGATACGCAGCAGACGGGAAGGTCGAGCACGCAGACGGTTTCGGCTGCCGATTTCATTGACGGTCTTCGCCGTAGCGGGTTGATGCCGGGTGAAGAGCTGAATCAGCTGCTCAGCGAACTCAGCTGGAACGGTTCGGATCGTGATCATGACAGCAGCACGCTGGCCAAGGCGCTGATTGAAAACCGCAAGTTGACACCCTTTCAAGCGAAGCTGCTGCTGCGGGGAAGGTGGAAAGGGTTGGTACTTGGCAACTACGCCATCTTGCATCGGCTGGGCCAGGGTGGAATGGGCAGCGTGTTCAAGGCACGACACACGCGAATGGGACGCATTGTCTGCTTGAAGGTGGTCAATTCGGCCGGACGGCAATCGCAAGCGGTGATCGATCGCTTTCGCAATGAAGCGCGAGCCCTGGCGGCGCTGAGCCATCCCAACATCGTGGTCGCCCACGACGCCGATGAGGCCAAAGGAATTCCTTACCTGGTGATGGAGTACATCGATGGCGATGATTTGGCTAAACACGTCCGGGCCCATCAGCCGCTGAGCGCGAAAGATGCATTGGAAGTCGGCATTCAAACGGCCGAGGCGCTACACTACGCCCACCACCAGGGTGTGATTCACCGTGACGTCAAACCGCACAACATCGTGGCGACACGGGATCCGAAAACGGGGCAGTTGTCGGTCAAGGTGTTGGATCTTGGCTTGGCCAGGTTCGACACCCTGATCACCGACAATCCGGATGCCTCGGTGCTGGCCGCGATGACCAACACCGGGGTGGTGATTGGGACGGTCGACTACATGTCGCCCGAACAGGCGCTCGACAGCCGCAACGCCGATGCGCGAAGCGACATCTACAGCTTGGGCTGCACGCTTTTTTTCTTGTTGACCGGACACCCGCCCTTTCCCGGCGAAACGGTGATGCAGCGTTTGGTCGCCCATCGCGAACAACCCGCTCCCGAATTGTGGCAGCGGGCAGGCGTCTCGATCGATATCGAAATGGTCGTCCACAAGATGCTTGCCAAGCAACCCGAAAACCGGTACCAGTCGATGCAGGAGGTGTTGGAAGACTTGCGGCTGCTGCAGTCGGGGCAGATTCCCAAAGCAGCCATCGAAGCGGCGGAGACCAAAAAGATGGCGATGCCCCTCCCCGCCGCCACAGCAGCGATCGCTGCCCAACCGATTTCTCCCGACCAGCCCACTGCGCAGTTCACCATCGAACCGTCCCCGGCGGATACCGACTTTGAAACATCGTCGTTTGCCGAAAGAAAGAGGCCCAGACGACGCCGACACGCAAAGTTGTTTGCCGGCAACGGGGCGACGGCGCTGGCCCTGTTGGGCATCGCCGCGGCCGCCGTGATGGCCGCACCAATCTGGAACCTGATCGCGCCGCGAATCGGAGGCGACCGCGCGATTCGTAACGGCGGCGACGGCCGAGCGCTGATCATCGTCGGTTCGGAAAATTTTCGAGAAGATCAGTTTCAGATGTTGGCCGGCAGACTGACCGCGCAAGACATCGACATCGTCGCCGCGTCGGCTAACTACGGCACAGAAAAGAAAGACTTTGGCGGCCAGCTGAAAGCGGCCTACGACAACATCAATCTGGCTTACGCCAGGCCGACCGAATTCGACGCCATCTTTGTGATCGGCGGTAGCTACACCGACCTGATTCACAAAGACAAGCAGGCCCATAGCCAAATGATTCGCGTCATCAAAGGGGCACTAGAAAACGATGTGGCGCTAACCGGATGCTGTGAAGGTTGGGAGGCGATTTACGCCACCAACCTGTTGAAGAAAGGAGAATACAAAGACAAGCCGAAATTCAAAACTCACAGCGCCGACGAACTCGCCAGCAAGGCCGAACTGATTTTCAACCAACTGGCGCGCCAAAAGTAGTCGAGACAGTTCGGCGGTAGCGAAAGTCGCCAAGACAGCATCCAAAGAAGGTAGGCCAGGTGCGGTCATTGGCTTACAAACGTAAGAGATTTTATGCGTACAAACGTACGAAATCAACATCTTTCATCGTAGCGCGGCGGTCCCCGTAGGTGCAGGCACGTCCATCGGATTGTTTGTGCCTCGGCTGGCCCTATGTCAGTGCAGGCCGTCTTACGCACCGAAGGTGCAGTCGTTTGCATAGCCCAGGGCGAGGTTTTGCGAGTCTTGCGAGCAATACCGCTGCCCTGGGACCACCGACGCGGGCAACTCGGTCCCGGCTCCTTGCGAGCATGGCGGCTTTGCCGCCATGCTCGCAAGGAGCCGGGGAGATGAGAGACGATCGTTGCCCCAGGGCAGCGTCAACGTTCGTAAAACTCACGTTGCCTCGCCCTGGGCTAAGCAAGGTGCGGGCCTTTGGCCCAAAGAACAAATCGCGGTCGCTTCACCGACTTCAAGCCACTAGAGCTGGGTGGCGTTGAAGGTATCCCCTTGAGCGGGATCGCCTGTTTGCAGCCCTTTCATGAACCACCGCATCCGCTGCTCACTCGTTCCGTGAGTGAACGTTTCCTGATTCGCGTGCCCGCGGGATCTTTTTTGCAGCGTGTCGTCACCGATCGCTGCGGCGGCCCTCAAGCCCTCTTCGATGTCGCCAGATTCCAGGATGTTCTTGGTTCGTTGGGCGTGATGAAACATCACGCCGGCGTAGAAATCGGCCTGCAGTTCTAGTTTGACGGAGTACTTGTTGTATTCGGCTTCCGGAACACGCCTGCGCAACTGGTCCACTTCCCCCGTTTTGCCAAGCAGGTTTTGGACATGGTGTCCCACTTCGTGAGCGATCACGTAGGCTTGGGCAAAATCGCCCGGCGCGTTCAGCTGCTGGGCAAGTTGATGGAAGAAAGCGGTATCGAGATAGACCTTCTGGTCGGCGGGACAATAAAACGGTCCGGCAGCCGACGTCGCGGCGCCGCAGGCAGAATTCGTCTGAGCCCGAAAGAGCCTCAAGGTGGGTTCCTGGTAGGGGCGTCCGGCGATTTGAGGAAACAGGCCTTTCCAAACATCTTCGCTGTCGGCCAGTACCACGGCGACGAATTCACCCAGCTCCTTGTCTTCCGCACTCAGCTCCTCCTGTTCGCCTCCGGCTCCACCCGCCGGAGCAGCTTGCTGTCTCTGGGCCGCCTGTTGCATGAACTGCCGCGGGTCTCCCCCCAACAGTCCGATGATCATGGCGATGATCACGACCCCGATACCGCCCGCCGCGGCGGTGGTCTTTCCACTCATTCGGCGATGATCTTCGATGTTGTCACTTTGCCGACGTCCACGCCAACGCATCTGCCACGCTCCCCAACCAACCAGAGGTAGAAAATAAAAAGGTAAGAATAGTGCTATCAATCAAGGAGGCGAAAACGACCGCCTCGCCCCGCCCCACCTTTTTACGCCCCAACCGAGCGGTTTGCTATCCGATTGGCGTGTCTGCAGGCCGAAATCGCGTCAATTTCAGATCAGCCTTGCGTCTAAATGGGGGTGAAGTCTAACCTTCGTGGCGATCTTCGGACCCGACCCGCTTTCCCCAAAACCAATAAAACGCCATGGAAGGCTACGCACGTTTTCTTTCGAGTCGCCGTTGCGCCCTATTTTGCTCGCTGGCCACCCTGCTTCTTTCCGCCACCGCGATCGCTGACGAAGCTCGTTGGATCTGGGCAACCGGGAGTTCTTTGCAGACACCGATTGCCGAAGGCGAAACCTGTTTGTTTCGCAAGCTGATCAACATGCGAGTCCCGGCCGAGGGGCGAATCGAAATCGCCGCCGACGATCGATATGAGCTGTACATCAACGGCAATCGCGTCGGGCAGGGCTCTTCGTCGCGGCAGATGCAGCAGTACGACATCACCGATCATCTTGAAATCGGCCGCAACGTCGTTGCGGTCAGCGTCGTCAATACCCACGGAGACACCGCGGCGCTTGCTGCGCGAGTGTCGATTCGCCCCAATGACGGGGAAAAATGGTTCACCTTCAGCAGCGATTCGTCCTGGCGCACCAGCACCGAAGAAAACCCGATGTGGCAGACGGTGTTGTTTAACGACCGACTGTGGGAATCGGCCGCCGAGTTCGGACCGCTGGGTGACACCGTCCCCTGGGATCGAGACGAAGACGTGGTTGCCGAAAAACAGACCGACCAACAAGAACGATTTCAGATCCAAAAAGGATTCGGCGTCCAACGCGTGCTGAGCGACGATCTAGTCGGCAGCGTGATCGCGATGACCTTCAACGAATTCGGTCACATCATCGTCTCTCAGGAAGGCGGGCCATTGTTGCTGGTCTTTGATCGAGACGACGACGGTGTTCCCGAACATGTGCGAACGTACTGCGACAAGGTCAAATCGTGCCATGGAATCCTGGCGCTCAATGGCGAGGTCTTCGTCACCGGCGAAGGGCCCGACGGACAAGCGCTCTATCGGCTGACCGATACCGATCGAAACGGCACGTTGGAACAGGTTCGCGCGATCGTCAAATTCAAAGGCAACGGTGGTGAACACGGAGCCCACGGCTTGCGGCTGGGCCCCGATGGAATGATCTATGTCGCACTGGGAAGCCACGTGCAGGCAACCGGCACCACCGGCGACGGAGAAACGCTGCGAGATTACTACGAGGGCGATTTACTGCCCCGTTACGAAGACCCGGCCGGCCATGGTCGCGGAGTGAAGGCGCCTGGTGGAACGATCATTCGCACCAACGCCGAAGGAACGGTGGTCGAACGAGTGGCTGGAGGAATTCGAAACGCTTATGACCTGGTCTTTCACCCCAGCGGCGGAATGTTTGTTCACGACGCCGACATGGAAGCCGACGTCGACACCGCCTGGTATCGTCCCACCGCCCTGTTTGACGTGACCGAGGGAGGAGAATTTGGTTGGCGCACCGGTTGGGCGAAATGGCCGGAACACTACTATGACCGCCTGCCCAACCTGCTGGATACCGGCCGCGGCAGTCCCACCGGCGCGATCTGCTACGAACACTACATGTTCCCGGTGCGCTACCACAATTCGCTATTCCTGGCCGATTGGTCGGAAGGCAGGATCTTGAACGTGCGGCTGAAACCGCGCGGCGCCGGTTTCATCGCCGATAGCGAGGTCTTTTTGAAAGGTCAGCCGTTGAACGTGACCGATCTGGACATCGGTCCCGATGGCGCCATGTATTTTTGCACCGGCGGACGCGGGACGGCCGGCGGCGTTTACCGCGTGATCTACAAGGGGCAAATTCCCGATCGAATGAAGAATCTTGGTTCGGGCATCGCCGCCGCGATCCGACAACCCCAACTCGAATCGGCTTGGGCTCGGCAAGAAATCGCATCGATCAAGCGAGAATTGGGTGACAAGTGGGGCCAGTTGGTCGCCGGTGTTGCCTACAGCGACGACAACCCGTCGCACTACCGCACCAGGGCGATGGATTTGATGCAGCTGTTCGGTCCGGTGCCCAGTGAGGAGCTGATTCTGGAACTCAGTCGAGCTCCCAATGAAAACGTTCGGGTGCGAGCCGCGCAGTTGATGGCGTTGCATCCCGACGGACGCGGCGGCGCCAGGCTGGTGGCGATGTTGAAGGACCGCAACGCGCGCGTCCGCCGCACTGCCTGCGAAGCTATCCTGCGAAGTGGGAACCTGCCCCAAACCACCGACGAGCTCTTACCGCTGCTGGCCGAAGAAGACCGCACTTTGTCGTTTGTGGCCCGACGAGTCCTAGAACGGATGCCGGTGGAAACCTGGCGCGACGAAGTGCTCAGCAGCAACGACGACCGCGTTTCCATCGTCGGCATGTTGGCGCTGGTCAATGCCGATCCGACCGAAGCGACCTGCATGCAGGTGTTGCAACGATCCAGTCAATTGCTGACGCAGTTTTTGAGCGATGCTGATTTTGTCGACACCCTGCGGCTGTGCCAGGTTGCACTGCATCGTGGCAAGATCGATCCATCGAAGGTCACCGCGCTGCGCGATCAAATTGCGGAAGAATTCCCAGCCGGCGACCATCGGATGAACCACGAACTGATTCGCCTGGCCGCCTACCTGAAGGCTGACCAGGTCGCTCAAAGGGCTCTCGACTTCCTTGTCTCCGACGCGCCGCAAGTCGACCGCACGTTGGTGGCGATGTGCCTGCAATTCTTGTCGCATGATTGGAATGCCGAACAACGATTCAAGATCTTGAAGTACTACGAAAACACCGCCAACTCCGCAGACAGCGGATCGTTGTCGATGTACTTGATGGCCGTCACTCGCGACTTTGCGAAATCCCTTTCCGACGAAGACGTGATGGCGATTTTGGAGCAGGGCGCGGTGTGGCGCAATGCGGCACTCGCGGCCATCTACAAACTGCCTCGGCCGATCGACGATTCGACCGCCCAGGTCCTTCGCGAACTGGATCGCAAGCTGATCGCCCAGCCGCACCCCAGCGACGTGGAACGTCGGTTGCGAACCGGCATCATCGCCATGTTGGCGACCGCGGGTGACGGAGAGTCGTCGTCTTACTTGAGGCAACTTTGGCGAAGCGAACCGGAACGCCGCGCGGTCGTGGCGATGGCGTTGGCTCAAAACCCCGACGGTGAAAACTGGGACTACCTGGTGCGCAGCTTGAACATTCTGGAAGACCAGGCGGCCGACGAAGTGGTCAAAGCGCTGCAAAAGGTGCCCGTTGCGACCGATGATCCGATGGCCCTTCGCCAATTGATTCTGCTGGGTGTGCGGGCGGAAGAGCAGCGAGGCGATTTCGAGCAGGTGGAAAAGCTGCTTGAACATTGGACCGGCATGCAACGTCCCGATGGGGGCAAAAAATCGATGAAGCCGTGGCAGAAGTGGTACGCCAAGATGTATCCCGATCGTGCTCCCGCCGTTCCGCCGACGCCCCAAGATTCACGTTGGGACTTCGATCAACTGGTCTCCTACTTGGAAAGTGACGATGGCAAGTTTGGCGATCCCGTTCATGGCCGAGCCGCCTACACCAAGGCGAAATGTGCCGAGTGCCATCGGTTTGGAAACTATGGTGATTCCATCGGGCCGTCCCTGTCGGGGATTTCACGGCGATTCACCAAGCGGGAAATCCTGGAATCGATCCTCTACCCGGCTCACGTCGTCAGCGATCAGTACGCCAGCAAAAAGGTACTCACGCTTGACGGCAAGGTGTTGATCGGAATGGTCAGCGAGCAGCCGGGCCAGATGATCGCGGTACGCGATGCCAACAACCGGGTCTCGCGAGTCGCCGAATCCAACGTCGATCAGATTTTGCCCAGCAACAGCAGCATCATGCCGAGCGGACTGCTGGACAATTTGACACTTCAGGAAATCAGCGACTTGATGGCCTACATGGGCGTCCTGCCCCCGCTGGAGGTCGCAACAAGGCCTTGACGTGATGTAGCTGGGAACCGCAAGACGGTTGCCAAAACGACGTTTTTGCCGTCTCCTGCGACAGCACCGCTCCACTTCACCTTCCCAAGATTTGCTTTGCCCGGCAGAATACTCTCCCGGTGCCTGGGTGACCGCTTGGGATTTCATCTGACGCACCGGTCTTTCCAGCTTTGATTCGTCTGCCCAATCGTTTGGGCAATCGCCCAAACCACCTTACTTTGCGGGTTGATCGTGGAACGTCGTCTGCTCACGTTCATCGTCGCTTCGACGGCATTCTTTTTTTTCTACATGAGCCTGCGGGTGATGTTTGTCCCGCCTCAGCAGGTTGCAAAGGAAAACGCTGCGGAGGCCGAGGCGGCTGCGGAAGCGGAGGATGTCCCGGTCGAGGACGTTGAACAGAATCCGGAACAGCAACCTGCGGAAGAACCCGAAGAGGCGGAACCGCCGATCGAAAGAACCAGCAAGCGTCAGTGGATGACGCTCGGTTCGATGGCCTCTGCCTCCGGGCACCACATGCTGGTCACCCTCACGACTTTGGGTGGCGGAATCGAACGCATCGAACTGACCGAACGCAAGGAAGACGGCTCGCTGAAGTATCGGCGTGTTGACGTTCGGCACGGTTACCTGGGTTACTTTGCCGGCCAGCCCGCGGCCCAAGTTGACGGTGTGAAGGTCAACGTCGTTGGGCCCGGCACGCCAGCCGACGAAGCGGGAGTTCGGGTTGGCGATGTGATCGTGGCGATTGGTGGCGAAACCGTGGTCAGCCGAGACGACATCGAACGTGTGCTGCTGAAGTACAAGCCGGGCGAAGAAGTGTCGGTGGAAGTCCTTCGCGCCCCCGATCGGCAAAAACCGAATGAAGAACAGGTTGCCGAAGCAGACGCCCAAACACAGCCCGCCGCTCCCCGCGGCCCGCCGATCGTATTGACCGCCAAGTTGACCCGACATCCGTTGGATTTGGTACGCCTGGCCCGCGACGGCGGAAAAGACCAGATCGTCGGCAACCTCTCCCGACTTTCATGCTTGATGACGCTGGGACAAGTCAATCGCAAAGGGATCGCGTCGGGAGCCCGGTCGATCGCCGGGATCGAAAACCCAGCCGACATGATCTGGTCGCTCCAAAACCAGGAAGCTGCTGACAGTTCCACAGCCACCTTTTCCCTGCAGCTGACCGCCGGCGAAATGAAAGCGATCGGCGGCCTTCCGGTTCGGCTCAGCCGCAGTTACTCGCTGGCGCCCGGAAGCTACGTGATCGATATGTCGGTCGAGATCCAAAACCTGGGCAGCCAACCCCAAGATCTTGCTTACCGATTGGAGGGAGCCAACGGTTTGACCCTGGAGGGTTGGTGGTACAGCAACAAGATCAGCCCCAATTTTAGCGGCGCCGCCGCTCGCGATATCGTTTACAAAACCGCGGCCGACGGCCACGAATTGGTCAGCGGATACAACCTTCACAAGAAGGCCAAAAAGGAACCCAAAGATCCTCACCTGACCATCTTTGCCCCCGACGGATCGGACGAATCACGCGACCTGAAATACATTTGCGTTGACGCCCAGTACTTTGACGTCGGCTACCTGCCGGCAACCGGCCAGAGCTCGCTGACAGGTTTGCGGCGAGCGTCGGCCGGCGTGGTGGCCGATGCGGACCAGGTCGCCCGTCACAAAGAACGCGCCGTCAACTGCTCCTTCTTTCTTGACAGCACCGTGGCAAGTGTCGCTCCGGGCAAATCAATCCGAAAAGAGCTGCGGCTTTTTGCCGGCCCCAAGAAACCCGATTTGTTGGCGACACACGGGTTAAGCGATTGCATTTACTACGGCTGGTTCTCGGTATTCGCCAAGCTCCTTGCCGCCTTGTTGCACGTTCTTTCGGGAGTGGGCAACTACGCGGTGGCGATCATCATCCTGACGGTGATTGTTCGCGGAGCCATGTTTCCGCTGTCGCGCAAAGCTGCCGTCAACGCTCAACGAATGCAGGAGCTGGCGCCGGAACTGAAGAAGATCGCCGAGCAACACAAAGACGACATGGAAGCTCGCTTGAAAGCCCAGCGCGAACTACAGCAACGTGTCGGCTTCAACCCGCTTGCCGGTTGTCTGCCGATGTTTTTGCAGTTGCCGATCTTCATCGGCCTGTACCGCGCCCTGTCGGTCGATATCGAACTGCGTCAGGAAGCGGTATCGTCGTCGACCAGCTGGGCATCCAACCTTGCCGGCCCCGACATGTTTGCCTTCTGGGGCGATTGGCTTTGGGATTCCATCGCGGGGCGCGGCACCGGATGGCTTGGTCCCTACTTCAATATCTTGCCGGTGATCGTTGTGGTGTTGTTCCTGGCACAACAGAAAATGTTCATGCCGCCGGCGACCGACGAACAAACCGCCCTGACTCAGAAGATGATGAGCATCATGACGTTGATGATGGGGTTGTTCTTCTTTCGAGTTCCGGCCGGACTGTGCATCTATTTCATCACCAGCAGCCTGTGGGGAATCTGCGAGCGGATCCTGGTGAAAAAAACCTTGCCCACCACGCCTCATTTTGATGCTGCCGTGATCGAAGGCACCGCAACGCCGACCGATCAGAAAAAAGCGGTCACGCTGGCTGATCGGATTCGCCAACAAGTCAACAAAGCGGAAGAGCCAGCCGAGCGGCCCAACAAACGCCGCCGACCTCCCACGAAAAAGAAAAAGTAGCGAGGCGACTTGGCGCTTTCTTTTGTAGGCCGACTTGTCCCCAAGTCGGCGATCCTGACTGCAAAGCCCGGAGGGCTGACACAGGACCGGCCGAAGCACAAACAATCCGATTAGCCGCGCCTGTGCCCACCCTTCTGGCTTCTTGCACTGCTTGGACCGTCCCCCCTCTGCTGGTGTGAACTTCACAGCGATTTTGATTGTCTAACCGAACGTCACCAAATTCGCGTGTTCTACACGCTGTCTCCTTCGTGCGATTTCGGAGAAATCGCCGACCGTGTGACAAATCGTTCAAAAACATTAGACTCTTCCGAATGTCAGAAGATCCTCCGCCCGTCTCCGAACCCAACGACCCTGAAGTGGATACGTCGACTGCCCAGCCGGCCGCGCCGCCGGATCCCATGATTTCGCCATCGCGATCGATCCGTCCCCATGGTCTGGAGGACGGGCGCAAGCTGGCTACTGCAGCCGCCCGAGTGGCATTGGAAAACAACGGCTCCGGCGTGATCGTTCTGGACGTCAGCGAACAGTCGGCTGAATTTGATTTCTTTGTGCTCGCCACAGGTACCAGCCGTCGACAGCTTCATGCCATCAGCGAACAGATCGACGACAAGCTGGAAAAAGAACTGGGCGATCACCGAATGGGCATCGAGGGCTACGAGGAAAGCCGCTGGATCGTTCTGGATTACGGCAGTGTCGTGATCCATCTGTTCGACGAGGAAACTCGCGAGTACTACGATCTGGAATCGCTGTGGGCCGATGCGAAACGCGTCACCGCGGAAGAGCTGGGAATCGATATCTAACCGTAGGCCGACTTGTCCCCAAGTCGGCGCTGCTGAACATTGCCGACTTGGGGACAAGTCGGCCTACATCATCCGTTTTGGATAGACCGCGCACGATGCACCTACCCAAACTTCTTCAAGCACGATTCGAAGTCGCCCTGGCGCCGCTGACCGAAAATCCCGCGCCGCTGGCGAAACTGATCCGATCGACTGCCAACCCCGCACACGGCGACTACCAAGCCAACTGTGCGATGCCGCTTGCCAAACAGATGGGATCGAAGGATGCCGGCGAAGTCGCGGCGCGGATCGCCGAAAACCTGCAGCTGGATGACCTCTGCAAACCGCCGGAGATTGTCAAAGGGTTCATCAACCTGACGTTGCAGGACGAATTTCTAAAGCAATGCTTGATCGACATGCTCGGCGACGACCGCTGCCTGGTTGGCGAAATCGAACAGGGCGAAACAGTCGTCATCGATTTTTCGTCACCCAATGTCGCCAAGCCAATGCACGTCGGCCATATCCGCAGCACGGTGATCGGCGATTCGCTGGCACGAACCCTGAAGTTCTTGGGATACAACACTGTCACCGACAACCATCTGGGCGACTGGGGCACTCAGTTCGGGATGATCATTTACGGCTATAAGCATTTCGGCAACACCGAAGCGTTCCGCACGCAACCGATCCCCGAACTGCTGCGGATCTATCGGTTGGTTCATCAATTGACCGGTTATCGAAGCGCCCTGGCGAGTGTCGATTCGGCGGAGCAGGCGGTCGCGCAGGCACAAACGTTGGTGGAAAAAACCGCTTCCGACGCAGAATCGGCAGACGCCAAGAATGCGAAGAAGGCAAAAAAGGCTGTCGCGGCAGCCCAGCGAAAACTCAAGGCGGCTCAAGGACAGCTCGAATCGACCCGGCAGCAAATCGCGGCGGTCGAATCCAACTCCGACTTAAATACCTTGGCGATAGCCCACCCCAACATTGAATCGGACGTGCTGACCGAAACTGCAAAACTGCACGAAGGCGACGAAGAAAACGTGGCGCTGTGGAAACAATTCATGCCGTTTTGCATGGATGAAATCGACCGCATCTACAACCGGCTGAATGTCAAATTCGATCACACGTTGGGCGAAAGTTTCTATCATCCCATGTTGGCCGACGTCGTGGCCGACTTGGAAAAACAAGGATTGGCCACCGAAAGCGAAGGGGCGATCTGTGTGTTTCTGCCCGACTTTGACGCACCGATGATTGTGCGAAAAAAGGACGGCGCGTTCCTGTACGCCACCACCGATTTGGCAACCATTCAATACCGGATGCGAGAGTTTCAGCCATCCGAAATTTTGTATGTCGTCGACACTCGGCAAAGCGAACATTTTAACAAACTGTTTGCGGTCGCCGGCAAGTTCGCAGCGCAAGACGTCCGGTTGGCCCACGTGAATTTCGGTACCGTGCTGGGCAAAGATGGCCGCCCCATCAAAACCAAAAGTGGCGACTTGATCGGGTTGGAAAGTCTGTTGGACGACGCCGTCGATCGGGCTCGACAAGTTGTCTGCGAGCCGCAGCGGCTGGCCGGTTTTGATCCCCCCATGGACCAAGAAGAACAACAACGAGTCTCGGAAGTGGTCGGGATCGGAGCGATCAAATTTGCGGACTTATCGCACCATCGAACCAGCGATTACAAATTTGATTTAGAGAAGATGGTGGCGCTCGACGGAAACGGTTCGGCGTACGTTCAATATTCCTACGCGCGGACTCAAAATATCTTGCGAAAGGCAGGTGTCGACGAAGACGAAGTGATCGCCAGGGCAACCCAACACCCCCTGGAACTGACACACCCCGCCGAACGTTCTTTGACATTGGTGTTGCTGCGATTGGAAGAGGCGTTGCAAGCAGTCCATCAAGATTTCGCGCCCAATCAGTTGGCCGACTATCTATTGGATGCTGCCAAAGCCTATTCCATTTTCAATGACAACTGTCATGTCATTCGCGCAGAAACCGAAGCCATCCAAACAACACGATTGGTATTGGTGACACTTTGCGGGCGAGTGCTTCGATTAGGGCTGTCCCTGTTGGGTATCGAAGTCGTTCCACGAATGTAATGTGTCCATTTTGAAGAGAGTGGGTGCGATTGACATCAGGCGCTTATTGCATATTTTGTGAGCAATGTGGTGTGATTGCTCAGTCTTCTAGGCATTACGGGGGTAGTCGCACCGCCTGTCAAGTTCAACATAACCGTGGGGCACCCGGAATGAACTTGTCAACGTCGTCAACTATGTGTCCCTTCAAAGTCATTCACCGGCGCTAAGGTCCTGTGAATTGAAAGAGGTAGTCAAATGGCAAAGAAAAAAACTGGTGCCCCCAACAAGTCTCAAGCGATTCGCGAATACTACAAAGCCCACCCAAAAGCGAAACCCAAAGAGGTTGCATCGGAATTGAAGAAAAAGGGCATCAACGTATCGACCGCTTTCGTTAGTACCATTCGATCGAATTCGAAAAGAAAAAAAACGATCGGAAAACCTGGTCGCCCGCCCGGAAAGAAATCGGTGCGACGCGGACGTCCGGTCGGCAGCGGAGGAAGTCGAACGGCACGTGGCGGTCAAGAAGTTTCGATCGAATCATTGTTGAAGATCAAGCGCATGGTGGAGGAAATGGGGGGTATCAACGAAACCCGCACCGCCCTGACCGCGCTGGAAAAACTGCTCGATTGATGGGGAGCTTGGGGCATTCTTTTTATCCGTATCGGAGGAGTCGTCAGTAGGCGGCTTCTCCGAAGTCGTATCGCACCGGTCAACCACTTCTCCAAGTTCGCTTGTCGGCCGGTGCAGGCACGCTAATCGGATTGTTTGTGCGTCAGCTGGTCTTGTGTTATTTGGACCTCCTTCTTACGCACCGAAGGTGCAGTCGTTTGCATAGCCCAGGGCAAGGTTTTGCGAGTCTTACGAGCAATACCGCTGCCCTGGGAATGCGTACCCCACGCAACTCGGCCCCGCTGCCAGCGAGCATGGCGGCTTTGCCGCCATGCTCGCTGGCAGCGGGGAGATGGGAAACGGTCGCTGACCCAGGCCAGCGCCAACGTTCGCAAAACTCACCTTGCCTCGCCCTGGGCTAAGCAAAGTGCTGGGCCTTTGGCCCAAAGAATGTCTCCAGATTTCTTCTCTTACTCCCGTGTTTGGATAGTTCCCGATTAGAGTGCCTACAGCTCTTGTCAGACTGGTCGATTCAAAATTCGCCGATTTTGCCGCTCGGTCGGGCTCCGGCAACGGTTGTTTTCTCCGATCCCCTCTTCTGGACATCACGATCGGGCGACCCTGTGTAGAATAGA
The DNA here is from genome assembly GCA_965222745.1 of Rubripirellula sp. Lineage (GTDB taxonomy): Bacteria > Planctomycetota > Planctomycetia > Pirellulales > Pirellulaceae > CBDCUW01. Next base: position 914,703 of record CBDCUW010000005.1, on the reverse strand, counting down.
TGTCCAGTGTTTTTGGATTCGCGCATCGGCTGGGTCTCACGGGCAGGCGGTTGTCTCCTAGGCAGAGCTCGTCACCGTCCGGTTGTCTCCTCTCCCTTACCCTCAAACTCTCGCCCCTGCTAATCATCGATGGACAAGCTGACTCCGGACCAGTTCGCTCAGCGGATCTCGGAACTTGGGCTAGCCGATCGCCGAGTGGTTGATCAGGCAATGGGTGATTTGGGCGTCGGCGACGTCGAACTGGATGATGTGATCACCGTCATGCAGCGACGAGGCCTTGTGACCACGTTGCAGACCGAAAAGATCTTAAAAGGGGATCGACAGGGCTATTTCTACGGTGACTACAAGGTGTTGTATGTCATCGGTGCCGGTACCTTTGCCAGGGTTTATCGCGCGGAAAAAGAAGGCGAAGTCTACGCGGTGAAAGTGCTGCGAAAACGTTTTCGCGACGAAGTGAAAGAGCTGGAGCAGTTTCTCCGCGAAGGGCGAATGGGTCTGAAGCTTCGGCACCCACACATCGTTAGCATCGTCGATGTTGTCCCCGATGTTCGCAATCCGTTTCTGGTGATGGAGTTTGTCGAAGGGCAGACATTGCGGGAGTTGGTGCGAGTCCGCGGCAGCCTGCCCGCCGATCTTGCGCTGCGATTGATGTACGAAGTCGCCTCGGGACTTGCCTACGCATCGAACTTCGGCATCGCCCATCGCGACTTGAAGCTCTCCAACGTGCTGATTTCCTCCGACGGCAAAGCAAAGCTAGTGGACTTTGGGTTGGCCGCCCTTTCGGATCGCAACAATCCCGAAAAGATGGCAGACTGCCCCAATGCCCGCGCGATCGACTACGCGGCGTTGGAACGGGGAACGGGAGTTCGTAAAGACGATCCGCGCAGCGACATCTACTTTGCCGGCAACATGCTCTATCACATGCTTGCTGGACAACCCGCACTGACCGAAACACGCGACCGGTTGCAGCGTTTGAATGTCACCCGCTTCCATGAAGTCGTGCCGCTGCACGAACGAGTTCCCGACGTCCCCAGTGCTGCCAACCAGATCGTCCAAAAATGCATGGCGTTCAACCCGGATGACCGGATTCAATCCGCTGCCGCCCTGCAAGCAGAAGTGAAAAAGGCGATCGAGATCATCGAGGGCGGCCGCAAACGTAACGCCGGACCCGACTTCGCCAGTGCCATGGACGATCATCATGATGATGACGATGTTCCCACCAACGAAGGCGAGGGATACGTCGTGATGCTGGTCGAATCGAAAGCAGGCCTGCAAAACGCGGTTCGCGAGCGATTGAAGTCGCGCGGATACCGAGTCCTGATCATTGCCGATCCCAATCGCGCCCTGGCCCGGTTCAATTCCGAAGAAGAAGCGCCGGCCGATTGCGTCATTTTTGGCGCCGCCGAATTGGGCAACCTGGCACTCGAAGCCTTCAATAAATTCGCCGACGACGAACACACTCGAGACATCCCATCGATCCTGCTGGCCGACAACCGCCAAGCCCAGATCATTTCCCAGGCTCGCCGCGGCCCCCACCGAAAGCACCTCGCCCTACCCCTGAAGGTCCGCGAGCTTCGAGCAGCACTCTTGCAACTCCTCGCCGGCATCCAGCGCCGCCCCCTAGGCACCTACTAACCCGTAGGCCGACTTGTCCCCAAGTCGGCGATCCTGAACGCCAATAGTCGGCGACTTCTCCGAAGTCGCTACGCCCACACACGTAACCCGACTTGTCCCCTAGCCACCGAACCCCGACGAATCTGCCGACCTCCTTCAAGTGTTAGCAGCATTTCGACCGATACTACCGGAGCCTTCGTTCGACGCGCGACACCGCCGATTCCAACCAACGAAAGCACCAGCAAAATCTGCCGATCTTGACTGTTAGGAAGTCTTTTCCTAGGTTGCGCAGAATCAAGGCGACGTACCCAAGCGGCTAAGGGAGCGGATTGCAAATCCGTTATGCGGGGGTTCGAATCCCCCCGTCGCCTCTTCCAACACGCCCGCCGATCGTCATTGGCCGGACGAATCGATCAATTTCTGCACCGTTTCTTCTAAATCTCGGCCGGTGTAATTCAGGGCCGCGACTTGGCCCTTGGTATCCAGAATCGCCACAAACGGTAGTGAAACCATTCCAAATTGAGCGGCCACTGGATTAGCAACTTTGGCGGTTGCTGACGACTCGGCGCGAAAGCTGCGAAAACCGAGCTCGCTTGCCTGCACAAACTCCTCGATCGCCACGTCCTCTCGGTCCAAATTCATTCCCACGATGGCGACGGCATCCGCGTTGGCGTCACGAATTTCTCGGAGCCGCGGGACCAACTGCAGCGATTCTGGAAACCCGGTGGCCCAAAACGGCATCAAGACCACGTTGCCCCGATAGTCTGCGATCTGCAGGGGGCGACCATCGACACTGGGCAGATCGGGATCGAAAGCGCGACCGATCACTTGCTGGCGAGCCTGCCGCGCAGCGATCGCCAATTCCACTTCGCGGCCCGTCGCCGAAGCGGGATCGTCAAAGTGGTCCGCTAGAGTTTGAAAAGTAGCGTTGACCAATTCCTCCTGGCCAATCGACTCAAATTCCAGGGACGCGCCGGCCAGGTATTGAACCGTTTGCAAGTCGGGCGATTCGTCGATCAACGTCTGCACCGCTTCTTTCCACTTCGCCTGCGATACACCTTCACCGTCAACGATCTTCGCCCGCAATTGCTCGATCCCGTCGTACTTCACATTCCCGGCAATCTGCGCGACCAGCTCTGCGACAGTCGGATCGGTGGTTCCGGCGTACAGTCCGATCACCGTGTCACGGATTTTTCTCGCCTCGTTCTCATAACCGTATTGGGCCAGCATCTGCCGAGCCTGTCCCAGCATCATCAGCGCGGGAACATCGGGTGCTTCGGCCGCCTGCGAAAAACCTTCGACCAATTCCACCACCTTTTCAGCTGCTCCCTCCTTTCCGTTTTGCAGCGATTCAATAGCAAACCCGATCAACACCAGCCGGCTGTCGGACACCAGATCGGCATCGTCGGAAAGGAGGTTTTTTTCAGCGAGCGTCTGTAGTTGCTGGGCCGATTTCAGATCGCCCATCACGGCAAGATGCGAAAGGGCTTGCAACTCACCGCGCGCACCCTCCGATCGCGCTTTGGCATCGCCGTCGGAATGTTCAGCCAGGCGTCGCGACGCCTCCAGTTTCGCATTGACAATCGATCGCAACTGCTCATGCGCCTGCTGCTGATCATCAATGCCCGACCGCCCCGACATGATCAGCTGCAGATCCTGATCAGCAGCAGCCAGAAACTCGATCAATTCGGTGGGCGACAAGTCGGGGCGTAGTTTTCGCTGGGGAAGCTGCCCGGTCGGCTGCGAGTCCGGTTCGACAGCCGCCGGAGCCGCCGGCCGCTCCGGCATCTCGTCCGAAGGCTGGTCCAAGACTTCGTTTGGAGCCGGAGCCTGCTGCTCACCCGGTTCGTCGGTGACATCGGGTGGCAGCCCACCCGAAGCGGCATAGGGTGCGTCATCACCAGCCGAATCGTCTGATTCTTTGGACGGGCTACACCCCGGCATGGCGATGATTCCCAACAGCAGGATCAAAACAGCGAGGCAACAATCGCGGTCCGTCAACATAGGTCTTCCTGTCACGAGGCAAAGGCGGTCGGGAATGAAACGATCATATCGCGAAGTCCCCCCGTTGTCGCGCCCCAACTTGACAGCCAGCCACAGTAGGCCGACTTATCCCAAGTCGGCGATCCTGGAATTCGCCAGCAGGAACAAACAGCGATATCCACCCATCTTCCCCCACGAAAAGCCTCGCTGGCGGCGAGCCCACTCGGCAAGGAGCGCACCTGTTCACCCATCAACTTTTCCGGCTACGTCCTGCCTTCAGGTCAAAACGACCACACCGGCAGCCACCCCTCATTCTTCCAAAAAAGTGGTCAAGAAATGACCAACCGTGTCAAAAGGCCGGGTACGTTTCAAACGTCGGTGCCCCCGTCCCCTCCAAAAGTGGAACCCAATGCCGCAATACGCGCACAGTCTACCCGGTCGTTCTAAACGCGACTGGGAAACACTGCCGCAACACGAGGATCGTGTCGCCAGGTATTGCCGCAAATTTCTATCACGCATCGATGAATCCCTCGGCGACTGGGGCGAAATCCTGGGGCGTTGGCATGACTTGGGAAAGTACCATCCCAGATTCCAAGCCAAATTGGATGGCAACTCGATCCGTTTTGAACACGCCGGAGCAGGAGCGAGGCTGGCTGCAGAGCGGATGCCGAAACATGGAATTCCAGTCCAGTATGCAATCGCCGGCCACCATACAGGCCTGGCAAATCAGAGAGACAACGACCCTGCCTATCATCCAACAGGTCGCGCAACACTCCTTGAACGTCTTCAGAACAACGAGGCAATCCTAGATCAGATCAAAGACACGGTTCCTTCCAAAACACTTGACCTGCCTACGCCTTCCCTGCCCGGCTGGATATTAAAGGCAACCAGCAGGCAAGAGGGTTGCCGAAGCCTCGACTTTTTCACTCGGATACTCTTCTCCGCTCTTGTGGACGCTGACCGAATTGCAACACAGTGGTTCTACGCGACTGCAAAAGGAGAGACACCGCGCCAAAGCACTTTGGAATATGAGTCACTGGCGACTTTGCGAGACAGGCTTGATTCGTACATCGACAAGCTGTGTGAGCAAAGCAATGATTCACTTCCCATCAATGACTTGCGAAATCAAGTACTCGAAAGCTGCCGCCTTGCAGCGTCGAAACGACAAGGAATATTCTCGCTAACCGTTCCAACTGGTGGAGGCAAGACGTTGTCGGCGATGAGCTTCGCGGTCAACCACGCAATTGCTAACGGTCTCGATCGGGTGATTGTTGTCATCCCCTATACAAGCATCATCCGGCAAAACGCAAAGGTTTATCGTAAAGCGTTTGGAGACGGAAATCCTGATTCTCGAAACGTAGTGGAACACCATTCTGGGATCGATACTCAAGAAGCCCAAAAAGAAAATTGGCAAGCTGAAAAGCGAAGGGAGATCGCCATCGAGAATTGGGATGCTCCGATCATCGTGACAACGTCAGTGCAATTCTTCGAGTCCCTGTTCAGCGACCATCCTTCTCAATGCCGTAAGTTACATCGGATAGCGAACAGCGTCGTCATCTTTGATGAGATTCAGACACTTCCTCCGCACTATTTGTCACCGATCGTTGACGTTTTGCAGGAGCTATCCTCGAACTACAAAGCTTCCATTGTGCTTTCAACAGCAACGCCACCGACGCTGGCCAAACACTTTGATCAGGTTCACGAAATCGCCGACGATCCAACGGAGCTTGCCGCTCATCAGGCCGCTCGGCGTGTAGTGCCCGAATGGCGAATCGCAGAGCCCGTCCCCTATGCGGAAATCGCTACTGAATTGTCGAGAGAACAGATTGATCAAGCATTGGTCATTGTCCATCGACGCAAGGATGCCAAAGTTCTCGCTGAACAATTGTCGAAGACGAAGCGAGTTCATCTCTCGGCTCAAATGTGTCCGGCTCATCGTGTTCGCAAAATTGACGAAATCGACAGGCGAATCAAAGCGGGAACGCCTTGCCTGGCGGTGGCAACACAATTGGTCGAAGCCGGGGTCGATCTTGACATGCCGCTTGTGTATCGAGCCCTGGCAGGAATCGATAGCCTTGCTCAAGCGGCAGGGCGATGTGACCGCGAAGGTCGCAGAACACAAGCTGCAGGAAAGCCAGCGGGACGATTAGTTGTTTTTCTTGCTGAAACCAACCCAGTTGGCGGTACACTGCGCAAAGCATTCGACTGCGCTCTTGAACTGTTCCATGAAAAACAATTGCGAAGTGAATGCCTGGACATCTTCAATCCAGATCACTGTCTCGAGTTCTTTGCCAAATTTTATGCGATCAACCATCCTGATCCCAAGCACATTCAGCGCGAACGAGCCGACCTGAACTTCGCCAATGTCGCGTCTGCGTTCAATATGATTGAAGATGGATGGAGCTTTCCTGTGGTAGTACCCTGGCCATTTGCTGGCGAGGAGGAAGGCCAAGGGAAGCGCCGCGCGGATCGTTATCGGGAAAATCCCACACGCGAAACGGCTCGAGCGCTGCAGCCATACATCGTACAAATCCCCAAGAAGGCAGCCGATGAACTTCGGGACAATGGCATCATAGAATTTGTGAACAACGATTCGCTGGCTCTACCAACCGATCTGTTTGATCAAGAGTGGTACAGCGATGAGTTCGGTTTGTATTTCGATGACGATACGCAAGTGAACCCAGAAATCTTAAACTGCTAAAAACATGGCGGGCGGATTTCTCCGCCCGCCAACCACTAAAACCTTGCCCCCCTGCCGTATTGCCTCATGGCCCCAGGGCTGGCTGGTTCACCGGAACCTCTTCATGTTTCGCATCAAAATCACAGGTGAAATCGCGATTTTTACGAGGCCCGAGCTGAAGGTGGAGCGGATTTCGTATCCCGTGATCACACCCTCCGCGGCGCGTGGCTGCCTGGAGGCCGTGTTCTGGAAACCCGCAATCACTTGGCAGATCCATCGCATTTCCGTGCTCCAGCCCATTCGCTGGATTGCCTTTCGCCGTAACGAAGTCAGTCATCGCGCGGCGCGGCCGGCCGAAGCAACACTGGCGTCAGGCGGGCTGGCTCCTGTTCAGTTTGCCGACGAAGATCGTGCTCAGCGAAATACCGTCGCTTTGCGAGACGTCGCCTACGAGATCGAGGCTTCCTTTCAACTCACAAGTCGCGCTGGTCCTGAAGAGAACGAAAAGAAGTTTTCCGAAATGTTTTTACGAAGACTGCGGCGCGGTCAGCATTTTCATCAGCCCTACCTTGGCTGCCGCGAGTGCATTGCTGACGTGGAGTTATCTGAAGAGAGCGTCGAGCCAATCAGCGAATCACGCGATTTGGGTTTGATGCTGTACGATATCGATTTTGCATCCAAGCCACGACGTCCTCTATTTTATCAGGCAACCATGAATCGTGGCGTCATTGACGTCCCTTCTATCGAGGAGGTTCGGTCGCAGGCAATGGATACTGAAGGGGCGAATCAATGATTTTGCAAGCTCTCAAGCAACTCGCGGATGCTGAGCATCTGTGCGAGAACCTCGACTACGAACTCAAGCGTATTTCGTGGCGCATTGTCATTGACGTCGATGGCAAACTGATCAGCTTGGCCGACTATCGCTTGAATTTGAACGAAGCGACCAACAAAAAACCAAAGTACGTTGGGCGTTGGGCGTTCGTACCGCGTCAACCAACACGCACAAGTGGGGACCTTGCGTTCTTCTTGGTCGACAAGGCGGAGTACGTGCTGGGAATCGATCCCGCTGGTCGTCAAAAAGCGAAGAAGCTATTAGCTCGCCGCGCATTGTTTCAACAAGCAATCGTTGAATGCGCTGAGCAAACAAACGACAAAACGGTGAAAGCGGTTGCTGCTTTTCTGAACCAGGTTCACCAAGAGCCAGCGATCGTCAAGAACCAGCTGAACTTCGAACATCTCGAACCCAACGATCTGATCGGATTTGTGATTGATTCTCAGTGGGTGCATGATCGCGAAGCAGCAAAGAAGTATTACTCTGCCCAGCGGGCATCAGGATCGGATGACCCTGAATCCGATCCCTATCAATGCCTCGTGACCGGGGAGTCGGTTGCGGATGTGCCACTGTTTCCATTGCTGAAGAAGGTTCCTGGTGGTACGTCGAGTGGTGTTGCACTTGTCTCCCACAACTCCAACGCGTTTTTTTCCTATGGATTCAAGGGGAATGACAACGCACCGATTTCTCGGAAAGCTGCTGAGACGTGTGGATGCGCATTGACTCGACTGCTCGATCCAGACTACCCCGATCCCCAAAACCTTGACTCAGCTTTGGGCAAAAGACACGCGAGGCTGGGAGCAAACACGATTGTCTGCTTCTGGACCAAACAGTCCGATGAAGAGTCCGGCCCGTTCCTGGACGTGCTCACTCCCATCATCGAGGGTCAAAACGAGAAGGATGTGACCACGGCCTATCAGTCCATCTGGCATGGTAAGCCAGCACCGCTGAAAAACCCAAACGACTTCTACGCCCTAACGCTGTCGGGTACTCAAGGTCGCGCAATCGTTCGCGACTGGTTAGAAACGTCCCTCGCGGAAGTCAACAAACACCTTGCTAATCACTTTGCCGATTTAAAAATTTGCCGGAATACTCGCCCCAAAAAAGGTGAGGCTTTGACACCAGCAATCCCCCTTTACTGGCTGCTCAATTCACTTGCGGCTGAGGGCCGGAGTGAGCCGGTGCCGCCAGCGGTTGAGGCAAGTTTTGTGCGTTCCGCGCTTCAGGGAAGCAAGTACCCCTTTCAGCTGCTTCAGCGCGCGTTGGTCCGAGCAAGAGCAGAAGCGGGCAAGGATGATTGGGCCAATTCGATGCGTCGAGATGCTCGGGCAGCAATATTGCGAGCTGTCTTGAATCGCCAGCGAGAACCTGATCCTGATTTCAAAGACTATCCGGAGGTTGACGAAGAAATGAATCCCATGTTGGACAGTCCAGGCTATTCGTGTGGAATGCTAATCGCCGTGCTGGAGCGGCTGCAGGCGCTGGCAATCGGCGATGTGAACGCATCAATTATCGATCGTTTTTTTGCGGCAGCATCAGCAAGCCCCCGCAGCGTGTTCGTACGGCTGTTGAAAAACAGTCAGCATCATTACCGAAAGGCAAAGGACGACTCTGATCCCAAAAAACGTGGTGGAGCTCGTTATATGGAGCGTCTCAAAGACGAAATCCTCAGTCGGTTTGATGTTGAAGGATCACATAACAAGGCGTCCTACCCCACGTCACTCGGCTTTCCACTTCATTTGAACCTCGAACAACAAGGACTGTTTGTACTTGGATACCACCAGATGAGACATTGGCTCTGGATGCCGAAAGACGAGCGGAAAAAGTGGGAGAAACAATATCCTGATGCACCAGCTGTATTCAAACGAAAGCGGCAGGAGGAAGATGAAACAGAAGAAAAGAAAGTCGAGTCGACCGCAGCAGGAAGTTAGGAAAAAGAGTCGCTTAGAACAAGCCACTTAATCAGGAATCAATCATGACTACAGCGACGACCGAACCGACTGTTCAAGAACTATCTGACCAAGCGATCGCAAACCGCTACGAGTTTGTATTGCTCTTTGATGTGACCAACGGCAATCCGAATGGCGATCCCGATGCAGGAAATGCTCCTCGCGTCGATCCTGAAACTGGTCATGGGCTTGTTTCTGACGTCTGCATCAAACGCAAGATTCGGAATATGATTACGCTGGCAAAACGCAAACCGGATGGATCACCGGAAGATGGGTACGATATATACGTGAAGGAAAAGGCAATTCTCAACGAACAGCACCAACGTGGATATGATGCGCTCGGACTGGACCCCAAATCCAAGGAAGGAAAGCTAAAAGAGGGCGAGTCCCCAAAAGAGGAACGGGTTCGCCGATGGATGTGCCAAACGTTTTTTGACGTTCGTATGTTTGGTGCAGTGATGAGCACTGGCGTGAATGCTGGCCAGGTCCGCGGGCCTGTCCAAATCGGTTTCTCCCGAAGTGTTGATCGCATTGCGTCACTGGAACAGTCAATCACTCGAATGGCGGTGACTACCGAGAAAGAGGCGGAGAAACAATCTGGTGGCAATCGCACGATGGGGCGCAAGGAGATTGTACCGTACGCTCTTTATCGGATGCATGGCTACATCAATCCTTTTCTTGCTCAGCAGACGGGATTTAGCGACGATGATTTGAACCTGTTGTTCAATTCGCTGACCCAAATGTTTGACTACGATCGCTCGGCGTCGCGGGGCGAAATGAACGCATGTCGACTGATCGTTTTCAAGCACAACAGTGCACTGGGAAATGCTCCGGCAAAAAAACTGTTTGATTTAGTAACAGTCCGACCAAAGGACAACGTTGAAATTGGTCGTTCGTTTGACGACTACGAGGTGTCCGTCAATTCTGATCAAGTTCCAGATGGTGTCGAAATAGACGAGAAGTTGTGAAGTCTACCAACCATCACTGACGCGGCTCGAAGGTGAACTTCCTTGACGCCTCCGTGATGGGGCTGATGATGCGGATCGAGATGCGGGTCGATTTTCCGTCGATGACTGTCTCGATCTCACCCTCCGTGGCCGAAATGTCGTGAGTATCGCTGAGTATCGCAAAGTCGGGGCCGAGGTGTCCCAGTTCGAAGCGACACCCCTGGATGAAGAGATTCAATTGGACATCTGCCGAATGTAGTTTTGCTGGAGGGACAATCATCTTGTTTCAGTCCGCGCGTCCCGCCTGGGACGCGATTTCGATTTCAATCGGCACGTCCCCGTGTGGGACGCGATAAGAACCCGTGTGGGACGCGATAAGAACCTCGCTGTCATTATGGCCAAATCGGATCAGTTCGTCGAGCGCATCAAGGCGTACTGCCAGAAGCATCGCTTGGATTGTGGGCCATGCCTTGGTCAGGGAACTCAAGGTACCGTGTACGCCGTTCAGGATTCTACGGGACGGCAAGCCGCGGTAAAATTTCATGGCCGACAGATTGCGTATCAGCGCGAACGTGATGTTTACTTGCGCCTCAAACACTTGGATGTTACTGACATTGCTGGGCATCGAGTCCCGGTGTTGATCAACTCTGATGACGAATTGCTTGTACTTGAGATGACGATCGTCAGCCCTCCGTTTGCCCTCGACTTTGGTGGCGCTTATCGCGACAAACCTCCCGATTATTCCGAACAGGTTTGGGCAGATTGGATGGAGGAGAAGAGAGAAACATTCGAAGACAATTGGCCCGCGGTCGAAACGATTCTCGCTGATTTCCGATTGTTGGGCATTTACATTGCCGACGTGAACCCTCGTAATATTCGGTTTTCATGACTCATGTTCGACGAAGACCAGTTGTTGCCGATTTCCGCTCTGCAGCATTTGGTCTTTTGCCCGCGGCAGTGTGCGTTGATTCATGTGGAACGGTTGTGGGCCGAAAACCGGTTGACGGTCGAGGGCAAACAGTTGCATCAGCGGGCCGACCGGCTGTCGGGCGATGAGTCTCGGCCAGGTGTTCGCCTGGCGCGGGCGCTGCCGCTGAGGTCGCTTCGCTGGGGCGTTGTCGGGCAGGCGGATGTGGTCGAGTTCCATGACGAGGATGCGGCAACCGGTAAACCAACCATCGTTCCCGTCGAATACAAACGGGGACAACCGAAAAAAGATGATTCGGATCGAGTCCAACTGTGCGCCCAAGCCCTTTGCCTGGAGGAGATGTGCGGCACCCAGGTTACCGAAGGTGCACTCTTCTACGGGAAACGGCGCCGGCGAACGCTGGTTCAGTTCGATCGGGTACTCCGCCAGCGAACGACCGATGCGATCGCCGAACTCCGTGACATGATCGACCATCGCCGCACACCCCCGGCCGTGAAATCCCCAAAGTGTGATGCCTGCTCGCTGCGGGAGATCTGTGTGCCCGATGCCACCGAGCAGCAGCGCAGTGCATCGCGATTCATGGCTCGCCAGTTCGGCCATCACCACCGCAGCGACGGCCCGCAGTCCGATCGCGATTTTGATCGACCTGGCGAGGCAGGCTAACGAAACGGACGCCAACGGGAGCAGACCGACTTGAAACGCCATCTCAACACCCTGTTTGTCACCACCGAAGGAACTTATCTGTCCAAGGACGGCCAGGCGGTTCAGGTTCGGCAGGAAAAGAAAACTCTGTTGCGGGTTCCGCTGCACAACCTGGACGGCATCGTCTGTTTTGGCCGAGTCGGATTCAGTTCTCAGCTGGCCGGAGCCTGTGCCGAGGCGAATGTAACGCTGTCGCTGATGACTCCTTATGGAAAATTCCTGGCCGCCGTCGTCGGGTTCACGCCCGGCAATGTGCTGCTTCGCCGACAACAATACCGCGCCGCGGACGACCAACAACTGGCAGCATCGATCACCAAGAACATGGTGGCGGCCAAAATCGCCAACTGTCGAAGCGTGCTATTGCGCGGCGCCCGCGACACGCCTCGACCCGACGCCGGCGAGCTACTGAGCCGGCAAGCCAAGCGGATGCTGCCGTCGATCGGCTTGACTCGCCGCTCGACCGACACCGACCAAATTCGCGGTTACGAGGGCGAAGCGGCATCGCGGTATTTTTCGGTTTTTTCCGAGCTCATCCACGACCCCGACAGCCCCTTTCGGTTCACCGAGCGGTCTCGTCGTCCGCCGCTCGATCCGATGAACGCGCTCCTTTCGTTCCTGTACGCCATGCTCGCTCACGACGCACGGTCGGCGTGTGAGGCATCGGGGTTGGACGCCGCGGTCGGTTTCCTGCACCGCGACCGGCCCGGCCGCCCCGGATTGGCTCTCGACTTGATGGAAGAATTCCGTCCGTTTCTTTGCGATCGATTGGCCCTTTCCCTGGTCAACCGCAAACAGGTCAAAGCGTCGGGATTCAAGCCGACCGAATCGGGAGCATTTCGGATGGACGATGAAACTCGCAAATCGGTCTTGGTCGCCTATCAGAAACGCAAACAAGACGTGATCGAGCATCCGATGTTGCATGAAAAAACGACGATTGGATTGCTGGTTCACCTTCAGGCCAGGTTGTTGGCTCGACACCTGCGAGGCGACTTGGACGAATACCCCGCGTTTCTCTGGAGGTAGCATGTACGTTTTGGTCACTTACGACGTCGCCACCACCGACGCAGCGGGCAGGCGCCGGCTGCGAAGGGTCGCCAAAACCTGTCTCGACTACGGTCAACGGGTACAAAACTCGGTGTTCGAGCTAAGCGTCGATCCGGCTCAATGGGCACAATGCCGCCAGCGACTCTTGGAGGAAGTCGATTTTGGCGAAGACAGTTTGCGTTTTTATCTACTGGGAAACAACTGGCGTCGCCGAGTCGAGCACCACGGAACCAAGCCGAGTCTTGACATCGACGGGCCACTGTTGGCGTAGGGCGAACCCCACGGCGATCGCACCAAATCTGAACCAAGTATTCGAGAGTGGGTTGCCTAAGTCCATGGTTGACGCGAAAGATTCTTTTCAGACGGATTGTCCATGTACTCGGTTCTGGAACGGAATGCCCTATGCTTCAGCCTTCAATTCGAAAGTTTCACGACGCTTTTCAATTAGTCGATGACCCGCGTGTTTCCGGTCGGTGCGATCACCCGCTGCACTCAGTTCTGTTCTTGGTCGTTGCAGCGGTCATCTCCAATGCCGATGGTCCTGCTGAGATCGAGCAGTTCGGACGAGAGCGGGAGGATTGGCTTTCCCGATTCGTTGACTTTCCAAACGGCATTCCATCACACGATACGATTGGCCGCATTCTCTCGTTGATCAAACCGATTGAGTTTCAACAGGCCCTCATCGAATGGATCAATCAGCTGCGATCTGACAAGACACCTAACGATCCACTGCTGGTACAAATCGATGGTAAGACTGCAAGAGGTTCTTACACCACCAAGGAAAAGAACGATGCTCTCCACATTGTGAATGCTTGGGCATCGGAACACGGGTTGGCGATGGGCCAAGTAGCGGTCGATTCCAAGAGCAACGAAATCACCGCCATCCCAAAGCTGCTGGAGCTATTGGACCTTCAAGAAACGATCATCACGATTGATGCGATTGGCTGCCAGAAGTCGATTGCCCAGCAGATCACTGAGGGTGGTGGCGACTATATTTTCGCCGTCAAAGACAATCACCCAAAACTGAGCGATGCCATCGAGGAGTATTTTATTGAAGCCCACGAAAGAGGGCTTTCTACGGCGAAGGTCCGTTCGAAGACTGTGCGTGGCAAAACACGAGGGCGTGAGGAAGAGCGATTCTACGCAGTCGCATCGATTCCCGAATCGATGAAGGCACTTGCCAGTGAGTGGCCAGGGACTCGTAGCATCGGCCAAGCAATCACGAGCTTTGTCGTCGACGGTGAGGAAACCAGCGAGGTACGATACTTCATCAGCAGTCGAGAAGCACGAGTCAATGAATTCGCAAAGTCAGTTCGCAGCCACTGGAGCATTGAGAGCATGCACTGGGTGCTGGATGTCGTGTTTCACGAAGATGCCAGTCGAATTCGAAGTGGTAACGCGACCGAGAATATGAGCTTCACACGTAAGTTTGTCACAACACTGCTCAAGCAGGACACTTCACGTGTCAGTTTGAAGGGGAAGCGGAAAAAGGCAGGATGGAACACCGAGTTTCTCGAAAAGCTCCTATTTGGAACTACTTTTTGATGCGATCGCCGTGGGGCGAACCCCAAGCGCGCAGCAGAACCCCGGCAGGTTCGCGACGGCCATAACCCTTGGCGTCATCAACACTTAAAACGACGCGGCAAAACCGACCAGCACGCCGCGACACCACTTCTAGCCCGGTTCGCGAAAAGCTACACTCAACCCCAAGCGGGAACCCAACTTACGCCCCCGCCATCGCGTCCCACACGGGACGCGCGGATTGAAACACCCCATCGCGTTCGATGTCGATGGTAAGCCAGCGCATCGCGTCCCACACGGGACGCGCGGATTGAAACGTCTTCAAAATATCCCAACGGGTTTTGATTCGCCCGATCGCGTCCCACACGGGACGCGCGGATTGAAACATCGAATCGCGAGCCTTCGCCGCCGTCGAGACTAACATCGCGTCCCACACGGGACGCGCGGATTGAAACACTCGAAAGCCGCACTTGACGCAATGACCGGCATCGCGTCCCACACGGGACGCGCGGATTGAAACCTGTTGAGGAACGACAATCGCCCGCTATCACTTTGATCGCGTCCCACACGGGACGCGCGGATTGAAACAATGAAGACGAAATTGACGAAATCCCTGAAGATACCATCGCGTCCCACACGGGACGCGCGGATTGAAACCGTTGAATGTTGGCCGGCTGTGGTTGTCTCGAAGGATCGCGTCCCACACGGGACGCGCGGATTGAAACCTTTTGATGTTCGGTCGTCTCGCCTTCGATCAGATCATCGCGTCCCACACGGGACGCGCGGATTGAAACTTGATCGCGTGGACTGTTTCGGTTGATGGTAATCAATCGCGTCCCACACGGGACGCGCGGATTGAAACGCGACGACGAAGGCAATCGGCCCGTTCCCGGTCGGATCGCGTCCCACACGGGACGCGCGGATTGAAACTATCAACGGCTGGGCGAAGCCGCGTCCATTCGACAATCGCGTCCCACACGGGACGCGCGGATTGAAACATCTCCTGATCCTCTCACTAACCCAGTCAGCAAAATCGCGTCCCACACGGGACGCGCGGATTGAAACCAACTCCGGCGGGTTCGTTTGGTCACACCTTTGGTATCGCGTCCCACACGGGACGCGCGGATTGAAACATCATCTTGCCGTCTCCAGTGGCAAAGCCTGGCTCATCGCGTCCCACACGGGACGCGCGGATTGAAACTTCAGCAGTCGGCGCCGCTATTTTCACTTCGCGAACATCGCGTCCCACACGGGACGCGCGGATTGAAACATCTGCCCGCCGAAATGCATCCAGCAGCTTTTCATCGCGTCCCACACGGGACGCGCGGATTGAAACTCTTTCGCTCGGTTCGTGGTTGCCCTTGGACTTGATATCGCGTCCCACACGGGACGCGCGGATTGAAACTCCCCAGAGTCTGTCGATATCAGCATCGAAGGCAGATCGCGTCCCACACGGGACGCGCGGATTGAAACCATCGAGTCGCCGAGACTCCAAATCCTCCGGAGCATCGCGTCCCACACGGGACGCGCGGATTGAAACCAGTCCGCTTGGGCAAAGCAAGACTGGGCCTTCCATCGCGTCCCACACGGGACGCGCGGATTGAAACGGGATGGCGGTTTTGTTTAATCACGAGCCGTCCAAGGATCGCGTCCCACACGGGACGCGCGGATTGAAACCGCCAGATCAGCCAGAGGCGGCAAAAACGGAGTCAGATCGCGTCCCACACGGGACGCGCGGATTGAAACAGCGACTGACGCGACGGACGGCGGAGGCGGCCAAATCGCGTCCCACACGGGACGCGCGGATTGAAACCACAGAGCGACAGCGCATGAGCGAGTCGAGGCGATATCGCGTCCCACACGGGACGCGCGGATTGAAACAATTGCGGCTTCCTGATTCGGTGTCATTGTCGGCATCGCGTCCCACACGGGACGCGCGGATTGAAACATGTGATACAGCTTGTAACCGTGTGGCATAATCGATCGCGTCCCACACGGGACGCGCGGATTGAAACAAAAGCCAAGGTCTTGAGATCGGACTGCAAGACCATCGCGTCCCACACGGGACGCGCGGATTGAAACCCGATACTTGGTAACTCAGCCAATGAGCGTGAGCTGATCGCGTCCCACACGGGACGCGCGGATTGAAACCTTGGTTGCTTGGTTGGTGACATAAGCCTACTCGCGATCGCGTCCCACACGGGACGCGCGGATTGAAACCCGTAAATAACGAAGTGGGCGGTGCGTGACTCGAAATCGCGTCCCACACGGGACGCGCGGATTGAAACTAGATCAGCCATCATTTGCTCGACAGCGTATGAAAATCGCGTCCCACACGGGACGCGCGGATTGAAACGCCCGCTTTGGCTGGCCGCGGTGACGCGGTATCCAATCGCGTCCCACACGGGACGCGCGGATTGAAACATTTCTCGCTGCGCGACTTTAGTTGCATCAACCGTATCGCGTCCCACACGGGACGCGCGGATTGAAACACCGTCAAGGATCCGGCCCGCTTTCTTCTTGCCGAATCGCGTCCCACACGGGACGCGCGGATTGAAACCACGGCAACACGATCGGTCGCGGCTTGGTGTTACTGATCGCGTCCCACACGGGACGCGCGGATTGAAACAAAGGGTGCTGTGATGCTTAGGACCATCGTGCTCATCGCGTCCCACACGGGACGCGCGGATTGAAACGCTCCGTTCGTCACTTCGGATATCACGGCATCCATCATCGCGTCCCACACGGGACGCGCGGATTGAAACTGTGGAAAGAAACCTCGGTCGTCGCACTTGGTGCCGATCGCGTCCCACACGGGACGCGCGGATTGAAACCTTGTGATTGTGCGCTGACTTTTGAAAACGGGTCGGTCATCGCGTCCCACACGGGACGCGCGGATTGAAACCTCCGGCGGACAACACAGAATTGTTGAGGATCATATCGCGTCCCACACGGGACGCGCGGATTGAAACATCAAACGCGACGTTGCCCGACTCGAAAAAGGTATATCGCGTCCCACACGGGACGCGCGGATTGAAACTTTCGCAGTCCTGCGGATTTCCTCAAAACGTTTTACATCGCGTCCCACACGGGACGCGCGGATTGAAACAGGATTACGATGGGCCAACAAAGGCAGATCTTGAATCGCGTCCCACACGGGACGCGCGGATTGAAACTTGGCTCGCGGCTTGTGGCGATGAATCACGGGCCGATCGCGTCCCACACGGGACGCGCGGATTGAAACGGATATCGGTGCCTACAACAACCAAAGCGGCTACGTATCGCGTCCCACACGGGACGCGCGGATTGAAACATCGCCGCGATCGAAGAGGCGGTCCTTCGCGGGGGTATCGCGTCCCACACGGGACGCGCGGATTGAAACTTCGTGCGCTCAAGGAGGGTCGCGTTGTCCACGATGATCGCGTCCCACACGGGACGCGCGGATTGAAACCTTTCTAAGTAGGTTGCCAAGTCAGCATCCGAACATCGCGTCCCACACGGGACGCGCGGATTGAAACTCGTTGATCCCGACGACCGGAAGCGACAGCTTGTTATCGCGTCCCACACGGGACGCGCGGATTGAAACACCGAGGCACATACCGGGCTCGACGAAATGGGCAAATCGCGTCCCACACGGGACGCGCGGATTGAAACTGTGTGGTATTGGGTTGTCGACGGCTGTTACGGTCATCGCGTCCTACACGGGACATGCGGATTGAAACCAGCGTGTTCTGACGCGACTCAAGCTCACCAACATCGCGTCCCACGCGGGGCGCGTGGATTGAAACTTGTCGACAAAATTGACATCGCGTCCGATGCGGGCGCCAATTGAAATGTCGTGGAGAAACCGTGAAGATTATGGGTGAGGGTTCATCGCGTTCAACTCGGACGCGCGGATTGAAACATCGCTGACTTTCTGGATATCGGTATCCCCTTCAAGTCGCGTCCCACGCTGACGCGCGGCTTGAAACAAACGAGGAAATACTGGAAGAAGCGAAGTCGTTTGTGGCCGCGCGGCCGTCAATGGCATCCAACGAGCTGTGAATCAGGCGGGATGATTTTTTCCTGCTTGTACTCGCAAAGTACGAGCACTGTTTCGCCCCCAAAGACACAAAAATCTTTTCGTGCCTTTTCGCGTTTTTTGTGGCTGTAAATCAGTGATGTGAAAACAACGGGTCTGCTTAGCCCGCTTGGAACATCACTTCTTCGTAGGGTTGGATCACGACGAAGCCGTTGCCGGCGTATTCGGTTTGAATCGATTCGCCGCTGCCTCGGCCGACGAAGGTTTTGAGCGAGACGTCGGTTCGGATTTTCGGTTCCAAGGTTCCCGACCAGGCGACGGTGGCGTTGGGATCGGTGATCACCGGGCTGTCGGGGGTGACCATCAGGGTGACTGGGTCATAGTGAGTCGTGAAAGCGACCATACCGGTTCCCTCCAGCCGGATGTTGAACAACCCGCCCGCCAGCATCGCCGAGGCCTTTTTCATCATCTTGATGTCGAACTTGATCGACGGTTCGAAGGCCAGCAGATCGCTGCCGTTGATGAAAATCGACTCGCCCTGAAGATTGAGAATCGTGATCTTCTTTCCAGAGTCGGCCAGGTAGACTTTGCCGTTGCCCTCGGCCTTGGTCAGCCGTGCCCCTTCGCCCGATACCGCTTTCTTCAACAGGTTGCCGATTCCCTGTTCCATGATGCCTTCACGAGTGAACTTGACGTTTCCCCGATAGGAAACCATCGAACCCATTTTGGTCCAAACCATTCCGTTGAGGTTCAACTCCAACATCCGTTCGGTCTCAAGCTCGAAAAGCCCCTGTCCCAAATCCTTTTGACACGTCTGCTTCACAAATTCTTCGATACTGTAGCGGCTCACGAGTTTGCTCCTTGATGATCGCGAAAGAGAGATTCCGACCTGTGGGCGGAAACCAGCAAGGATTCTAGGGCACCGGAGCACCGTTGGCGATGTGATCACCGCGGCTTTTTCTCCAGAGGAAGTGGGAGGGTGAGCGCAGTGGGTCTGGGGAACTGACCAACGGGTGGCACATTTTTGTCGGTCTTCGTGTCTTTGTGCCTTCGTGTGAGACTTCTTTGGGCAGGTGTTGGTGCGCTCGACGGGCTCGCACGAAGGCACGAAGACACGAAGGGAAAAAGGAAGGAAGTGGGGGAGAGAGGGAGATGGGAGTGGGTTGGTGTTATGTTTTTTCTGCGGAGAGGACTCGGCAGTGGACCATGGTTGGAACGATTGCCCTGGGGCGAAGTCCCGCGGCTTCGATCCAGTGGCGGTATTCAGCGACGCTGTATGCGCGGCCCTCGGTGAAGGCGAACAGAGCCGCTGAATAGAGTGCGATCGGCAAAGGGCCGTCCATCGAATCGTTCAAAAAGACGTCGTGAACGAACAACCGGCCGCCGGAATCGAGCACCTCGCCGCATTGGGCGACAAGCTGCTGGCAGGTTGAGACATCCCAATCATGAAGGACATTCGACAGTAGAATCGCGTCGGCGCCAGCAGGCAATTCATCGGCAAACATGTCGCCCGCAATGAACTCCGTGCGATCCGACACTCCGTAGTGACGAGCCATTTCGGAAGCGATTTTCAGCACTTCTGGCCGGTCAAAGATAATCGCCCGCAGTTGCGGGTTTCTTTGCATCATCGCGTAGCTGTAGATGCCAGTTCCGCCTCCGACATCCAGCAACAGCTTCAGGTCATTCACCGGCACGGCCCTGGCCAGGGCGGGAGCGACATTTTTGGCTCGGCCCGCGAGGGCCATGGTGAAATGACGCGCTGACTCCTCGGCTTCCATCGCCGATTCGATGCCATCGCGGTAGATGAAGGCGGTACCAACGTCATCGTCACTACCGAGCGGCTTGTTGGTCTTGAGCAATTTCAGCATCCCCAAGACTCCCGGACTCTGCGCCGCCAGCCCGATGTAATTGCCGACGTCAAAATCACCGCCTGGCACCAAGTGTTCTTTGGCCAGGGGGCTGAGTGCCAACAGGCCGTCGGATTCTTCGATCACCCCCATCGCCCGCAGCGCGGTGATCAACACAATCGCGGGGCGCGGCTGAAGATTCAACTCTCGACGAAGCTCTTTCAGCGACAAACGCTTTCGGCTCAGTCGCCCGAAAATATCGAAGTGGGCAACGGCGATGGTCAGCAATTCGCTGCCGTAGTTGCCGCGAAAGTGTTCAAAGATTGGCGTGGGGTCGGTTTTCGGTCGCGCAGTGGCAGATAGATCCATGTCTCACCAGTTGGCGTAGCAAAGGAAGTCGAACCAACTGACAATATAGCGACCTGGGCGAAAGTCGCAGGCGCGGTGCGTCCTGTCGACGGTTTTCACTTAGAGCGTGTCTTCAGATTGTGGCAGTCAAGTATTTTGCCGCTAGCGTCAGTTCATTGTAGGCCGGCTTGTCCCCAAGTCGGCGATCCTGTACTCGCCGACTTGGGGACAAGCCGGCCTACGACGGAATTTGAAGACACGCACTTACTGGGAAGCCTGTGCCACTCCGGCCAGCTCCGGGGCCTCGGCGGCAGCCAGCCCGATTCCGACGGAGAACGCCCCCTGCCGGGAAGTGAAAGGGATGTTGATCGGATCGATGCCCGACTTGAATCCGATTTGGTGTTCCTTTCCGATGATCACAGTCGGCAGCGCCAGCAGCATGTTGTACTGCTGCAGTTTTGCTTTGGCGCAACCGGCGATCATGTTCGTCAGTTCTCCCACCGCGTCCACCACGTCATTGTCCAGTCCTGACGGCTGGGCGCCCAGCATGGCAGCGGTGGCATAGATCGCCACGTCGCGATCGAGGCTGACGATCACGTCGCCGGCCAACAAGCCGGAAAGCCCGACGATGCCACTGACTTCATGCTGAGCATGCAGTTGCTCGCAAAACTCGGCCGGCTCCTGAGTGACTTCCAAACCGATCATGGTTTGGAAGACCTCCGAAGTCGACATCTGGAACGCCTGGAAAACTTCCCTCTTCATCGTGACATTTCCTTCCTTTTTGCCGGTTGCCGGCGGGTCAGACCTTTTGGGGGCCAGGGATTATGCTTGCACCGAAACGTACTTCTGCAACTTGTCAAGCAGAACTTCCTGCTCGAACGGTTTCACCAAGTAGTTGCTCGCCCCGGCTTGAATGGCTTGCAGCACACGGCTCTGCTCCGACTCGGTGGTGATCATGAAAATGGGAACGGTCGATCCGGTTGCTCGAATCGCCTTGACCAGATCCAGCCCATTCAAATTGGGCATGTTCCAATCGCTAAGGACAAGGTCGTAACTTTCGGAGTTGAAGAACTCGAGCGCTTCGGCGCCGTCGGCCGCTTCGGTAACGTCCGTGATTTCTAGCGCGTTCAATGCTCTCAGGATGATCTTACGCATGACTCCCGAGTCATCGGCAAGAAGTACTTTGAGGCCCATGGTATGTCTCTTGTTTGCTGATCTAGTGGATTGGGGCACTACCGTTCCGCGATCACGACGAGCGGGCGACGATCCGCGGAATGTTCAACGATCGACGAAGGCGAAAGCAGTCCGCGTCCATCGATGGAAGTACAGGCAAAAGTAGCACACTTTTGACGATTCGAACGCGGTTGCACGTGCATTTGAGTTCAGGTGGTATCCGCCACCGCCGTTGCGAACCGATCGTCCCTCAAAATCAAAAAACCGCCCCGATTGCTTTTGCTTTGCGCAAACCACGTCGTAAGTTTTCACGTCGCCGTAGTGATTTCATCACGTTTGCGGATTGCGGCAACTGGCGGGGGAGACGATGGCCATCCCCCGATCTTTTGGATTGAGGGTAGAGCGAATGGATCCGGCAGACACAGAACTGATCACAGAATTCGTCATTGAGTCTCAAGAGGGACTGGCGAACGTAGAAAACCAATTGCTGGAAATTGAATCCGGCGGTGCGGACATCGATACCGAGTTGGTGAACGCGGTATTCCGAACCATGCACTCCATCAAGGGGTCGGCTGGCTTCTTGGGGCTGGATCGAATCGGATCGTTGGCACACGGATTAGAAGAAGTGCTGGACGACATGCGCAACCGGGAGGTCGTTCCCACCTCTGAACTGGTGTCGTCGATTCTACGCGCCGCCGATTTCATGACCGGGCTGATCGATGCCGTTGAATCTTCTCACGAAGCTGACGTCGACCCGTTCATCGAAGACCTGCAAAAGCACCGCTGCGGAGCAACCAGTCCAGAATCGGACGTTGACTCCCCGCCAGCAGCCGACGCGGAACCGGAAACGACCGACTCAACGCCCGCCGCTGCGGAAGCAGAGGTGATCGCCCAACCGCCAGCTGAAACCGAGCCGGTTGTCGAGCCGGTTGCCGATCCGCAGCCAGCGGCGGAGACGCCACTGCCGACACCTCAGCCGGCTGCCCAGCAGCCAGTCGCAGAACCAACCGAGTCGGCCGCACCAGAATTGGACGAATCGGTACGAGAGTTCCTTGCCGAGTGTTTTGAGAACCTCGACAAGATGGATCACGACGTGATCATGCTGCAGCAGCAGCCGGAAGATGAGGATCTACTTCGCAATGTCTTTCGTACCATTCATGCCGTCAAAGGGGGAGCCGGATTCCTTGGTCAGGCCAACCTCGAACAACTCGCTCACATTGCCGAGAAACTGGTGAGTGACTTGCGAAGCGGCGATTTGGCGTGGAGCGAGCAGATTGCCTCGGCGCTGTTAGCAACCGGCGACAAATGTCGTGAAGGACTTCGCCTGGTCGAATCGGGTGCTGGCGCGGAATTCGAAGCGCAATCCGCGATCCAACAATTGCTTGACGCCGATGACCGGAACGCCGGTACCAAGACCGACGAACCGAAACAGGCAGAGCCGAAGCAGGAAAGGGCTTCCGAGCCAGTCGCTTCCCAACCTACACGCTCCGAGGCTCCCGCTGCGGAAGCTCCGAGCACTGGCGCTGTCAACAACGATGCCGGCGCAGTCAACAACGAACCTACCGTCACAGAAGCCACTTCTCCTGAAGCTCCCCAAGCTCCCGCCCCTGACGCGGCCGAACAAGTCTCGGCGGCTCCCGCGAAACCGGAAGCGGTTCCTGCCGCCGCGACACCGAAAGCCACTGCGGCAGCCGAGACCAAAAGTCCGGCTGGTGAAGTGAAAGAACCGCTGGCAACGGGCGAGAGCACGATTCGCGTCGACGTGTCCCTGCTGGACAAGTTGATGACGCGAGTGGGCGAGTTGGTCTTGGCACGCAATCAGATCTTGCAGCACACCAACCACCAGGAAGATTCCTCTTTTGTCAGCACCGCTCAACGGCTCAATCTCATCACGACCGAACTGCAGGAAGACGTGATGAAAACCAGGATGCAGCCGATCGGCAACGTGTGGGCAAAGTTCCCCCGCGTGGTTCGCGACCTGTCGTCTCAACTGGGAAAGAAAATCCGCATTGAGATGGAAGGAAAGGAAACGGAACTGGATAAAACGATCGTCGAAGCGATCAAAGATCCGCTCACCCACCTGGTACGAAACTCGGTGGATCACGGCATCGAATCGCCGGAGGTTCGTGTCGAATCGGGCAAGCCGGCCGAGGGATGTCTTTCCTTGCGAGCCTATCACGAAGGGGGCCAGGTCAACATCGAGATCTCGGACGACGGTGCCGGGTTGAACCTTGATCGGATTCGTAACAAGGCGATCGAACGAGGGCTGATCAACGCCGATCAAGCCGCGGCGATGTCGGAACGAGAAGCGGCGCAACTGATCTTGCTGCCCGGATTTTCGACAGCCGAACAGGTCTCCAGCGTTTCCGGTCGGGGCGTTGGGATGGACGTCGTCAAAACCAACATCGAACGAATCGGCGGCACGATCGACGTGCAAAGCCGGCCGGCCGAGGGCACGACGATCAACATCAAGATTCCACTGACCCTGGCGATCATTCCCGCTTTGATTGTGACCAATGGCGGCGACCGTTATGCCATTCCGCAGGTCAGTCTGTTGGAGCTGGTTCGGTTGGAAGGCGAGCAGATCAACGGTGTCGAATACGTTCACGGCGCACCGGTCTACCGCCTTCGCGGAACACTGTTGCCGCTGGTCAATCTTTCCGAACGGCTCGGTTTGACGAAGGCCGGCGCGGAAGACGCCGATGCTGACGATTCGGCCGCCGAAGATACCGTGGTCAACATCGTTGTGTTGCGAGCCAACGATCGTCAGTTTGGCCTGGTTGTCGACGGCGTCAATGACACCGAAGAAATTGTCGTCAAACCGCTCAGTCGGCAACTGAAGTGTGTCAGCGAGTATGCCGGGGCAACGATCATGGGCGACGGAACGGTCGCGCTGATCTTGGACGTTGCCGGCCTGGCATCCGCATCAGGACTTCACAGCGAAGTTCATGACGCTGCCGCCGCCCACAACGCCAGCCTCGATTCCGGTTCCGGCGATCAAACACAAACTCTGTTGGTGGTCGACCTGGGTGATTCACGGCGGTTTGCGATGCCAACGTCGATGGTGGCCCGCTTGGAAAAAGTGGAAGCATCCGCGATCGAATTCGCCAACAACAGCGAAGTGATCCAGTACCGTGGCGACATCATGCCGCTGGTGCGATTGGCCAAGATTTTCGGCGGATCGCAAGAAGGCGAACAGCAGTCGAGCGAAATTCAGATCGTCGTCTACGCCGATCAGGATCACACCTGCGGGCTGGTGGTCAACCGGATCGTCGACATCGTAGAAGCCGATGTGCAGCTGCAATCGAGCAGCGGCAACGACAACCTGCTTGGCAGCACCGTGATCCAAAATCGCGTGACGGACGTTCTGAACATGAAACACCTGGCAAAAACCAGTACCCACCCAGTCATACAACTGTCTACCGCTATCGGGGGTGAGCTATGAGCAACACCATCAATCAACTATGTACGTTCCACGTCGACAACCTGCTTTTAGGAATCGACGTGCAGCAGGTACAAGAAGTCATACGCTATCAAGAAATGACTCGCGTGCCGCTGGCGCCCAGCGCCGTGAGCGGGCTGATCAATCTTCGTGGGCAAATCGTTACCGCGATCGATCTGCGATGCCGATTGGGACTGCCGGATCGCCAGCAGGGCGGGTTGCCGATGAACGTCGTGGTCCGCGACGGCGACAACGCCGTCAGCCTACTGGTCGACCGCATCGGTGACGTGGTCGAGGTCGATGATGACCGCTTTGAACCGCCTCCGGCAACCGTCAGCAACCGCGTACGAGGACTGATCAGCGGTGTCTACAAACTGTCCGGCGGGCTGCTGCTCGTCTTTGACATTGACCGCGCATTGGCCGAAACAGATTCACGTGCCGCAGGTGACACGCGAATCGCAGGTTGACCAAGCCCCAACGTTTACCCGTTTGCTAACTGCTAACCCAACTCAACTACCGAATCCGAACGGAGAACTCATCAAATGTCCGCGACTCTCACCAAAACCAAACCCTCTACCAAAGACGACGCCTCCCCGGACGTCACAAGCGAAGACAAGCAGCGGCTGGTTGAACTTTCCAACCTGATCAACGCGATCAGCGCCACTCAGGCGGTGATTGAGTTCGAGATGGACGGAACGATCATCACCGCGAACCAGAACTTTCTTGACGCCTTGGGGTACTCGCTCAGGGAAATCCAAGGCCAGCACCATCGCATGTTCGTGGAAGAGTCGTACCGACATGGCCCGGAGTATCGCGAATTCTGGACACGGCTCAATCGTGGCGAACGTTTCTCCGGCGAGTTCGAGCGTATCACCAGTGACGGACGCCAGATTGTGATCCAAGCGTCCTACAACCCGATTGCCGATGAATCGGGCGAACTGGTCAAGGTTGTGAAGTTCGCGTCCGACATCACCGCCATGGTGAAGGCACGACACGAGCTCAAAGCGAACGCCCAGCGCGATCAGAAGAAGGCCGAGGAAATGGCTCGGATCATGGATCAGGTCCGATCCAGCGCCACCACGCTCGGATCTTCGGCAGAAGAGATGACCGCGGTCAGCACGCAGATGGCGTCCAATGCCGAAGAGACTTCCAGCCAGGCGAACGTGGTTTCCGCCGCCGCCGAGCAGGTCAGCAAGAACGTGCAGACCGTGTCGACCGGCGTGGACGAAATGAATTCCGCTGTCCGCGAGATCGCTCGCAACGCTAGCGACGCCTCCCGCATCGCCGATCAGGCAGTGATCGACGCGAAAGACGCCAACACATCGATCAGCAAGCTGGGTGAAAGCAGTGCCGAAATCGGCAAGGTGATCAAGGTAATCACCTCCATCGCCGAACAGACCAATCTGCTGGCCCTCAACGCGACGATCGAAGCAGCGCGTGCTGGCGAGGCCGGCAAGGGGTTTGCCGTGGTCGCCAACGAAGTCAAGGAGCTTGCCAAAGAGACTGCACGAGCGACCGAAGACATCAGCGCGAAAATCGAAACGATTCAAACCGACACCACCGGTGCCGTGGAATCAATTCAGAAGATCGGCGATGTGATCGCCCAGGTCAACGATATCTCCAACACGATCGCCAGTGCCGTCGAAGAGCAGACCGCGACCGCGTCGGAAATGAGCCGCAACGTGGGCGAGGCTGCCAAGGGAACGGCAGAGATCGCAGAGAATATCACCTCGGTCGCCCAAGGTGCTCAGAATACTTCGCAAGGAGCAACCAACTGCCAGCAGGCAGCTGGCGAACTGGCTCGCATGGCAACCGATCTGCAACAGCTGGGAGCCAGCCAAGCAAGCGGCGAAGAGGCATAACGAAAGATCATCGAGTTATGATCAGAAACCGGCCGTCGGAGCAATCCGCCGGCCGGTTTTTTGTTGAAATGTTTTCTTCTCTCTTCAATCGTGCTCATGCTCGATCCGCGCTGGCGACCTCTACGATCGAGTACGAGCAGGAATAGGCGTGATTGTCTTACATCACGAAGGCCAGCCCGTTGACCTGTTACGACTTGTGCGACCGGCATCCTCTGAACCGCCGCCACGGGTTGGTGACAGATCAACACCGCCGAGCAGGCTGGGGCACATTCTGTTTGCAACGCGCAATCTACGGCCTAGGTTTCAGCAGACTATTTGACAGATGGGGGCTTGCCGCCAGATCTTGCGAGGCTCCTGATTCCGTGGAGAACATCCAATGAGGGCACTAATCGTCGATGATTCGCGACCAATTCGTCGGATCGAAGCGAACATTCTGCGAGAGGTGGGGTTTGAAACCACCGACGCCTGCCATGGCAAAGAAGCGCTGGAGTTGTTGAGCAAAGAGCCGCTTCCCGATGTGGTTCTGGTCGACTGGAACATGCCGGAGATGGACGGTTTGGAGTTCATCCGGGCAGTGCGAGCCGATTCGCGATTTCAAGGATTGGTCCTACTGATGGTGACG
This sequence comes from Rubripirellula sp., assembly GCA_965222745.1. Classification (GTDB taxonomy): domain Bacteria; phylum Planctomycetota; class Planctomycetia; order Pirellulales; family Pirellulaceae; genus CBDCUW01. Next base: position 887,188 of record CBDCUW010000005.1, on the reverse strand, counting down.
ACCGAAACGGAACCCGATCAAATGCTCCGCGCACTCACCGCCGGTGCCGACGAATACTTGATGAAACCTTTCGACAGCGACGCGTTGGTCGACAAGCTGCGGCTGGTGGGAGTTGTGCAGTAAGATGCGGAAAATACGAGTGCTTGTCGTTGACGATTCGGTCGTCATCCGGCGTTTGTTGACAGACATCTTGAATGAAGATCCGGAGATCGAGGTTGCCGGTACGGCGCCCAACGGCCGAATCGCTCTGAGCAAGCTGCCGCAGCTCAACCCCGACCTGGTCACGCTGGACATCGAGATGCCGGAGCTGGACGGGCTGTCAACTTTGCCGGAACTTCGCAAGGACTATCCGAAGCTGCCGGTGATCATGTTCAGCACGCTGACCGAGCGGGGTGCGGTTTCAACACTGGAAGCACTCTCTCGAGGAGCAAGCGACTACGTCGCCAAACCTGCCAACGTGGGAAGCGTGTCGGCTGGCATGCAAAGCGTGAAGGAACAGTTGATCCCCAAGATCAAAACACTCGTGCCCTTGGCTCCGGCGGCGACCACCGCCACAGGACGACCAGCCCCCGCCGCTGTAAAACTGCCCACGCGGAGCACTGCGTCACGCCGCCGCGACCTGATCGTGATCGGTTCGTCCACCGGAGGTCCGCAGGCGCTGGCCAAGGTGTTGTGTGATTTGCCGGGTGACTTTCCGCTGCCGATCGTTGTCGTCCAGCACATGCCTCCCGTGTTCACCCGCCACCTGGCAGCGCGGATCGACCAGGACTGTGAGCTGGACGTCGCTGAAGCGGCTGGAGGCGAAACTCTACGGGCCGGCCAAATCTTGATCGCTCCGGGCGACTATCACCTGGAAGTCCGGCGCCGCGGCGCCGGACTGATCACGAACATTCAACAAGGCCCGCCGGAAAATTCCTGCCGGCCCGCCGTCGACGTCCTGTTTCGATCGGCGGCAGAGGAAGTGGGCAGCGGTTGCCTGGCGGTGGTCCTGACCGGGATGGGACAAGACGGACTGCGCGGCGGGCAACACGTCGTTGATGCCGGCGGGACATTGATTTCGCAAGATGAGGAAACATCGGTTGTCTGGGGTATGCCACGCGCCGTGACCGAGGCAGGTTTAGCTGAACGCGTCCTGCCGTTGGGATCGATCGCGGGTGAAATCATGCAGCAAGCCTCCATCGGCCGGCGCCAAGTCCGTCAAGGGTCTGGCGTCGAGGTCGGATCGGTAGCTTGCAAGGGGTAGAGATGAGCAATTCGACGTTAAGTGCCGACGCACTCTCTTTTGTTTGTGGGCTGGTTCGTGACAAATCTGCGATTGAACTGGAGGCGAGCAAGAGTTACTTGATCGAAGCGCGCCTTGGTCCGTTGGCGAAAGAACATGGATTTGACTCGACGTCAGAATTCATTCGAGGTCTGAAGGAAAAGCGGCAGCCGGCGCTGGAAGCCCGGGTGACCGAGGCTATGACGACCAACGAGACGAGTTTCTATCGCGATATTCATCCGTTCGATGCGCTTCGAACCACCATCCTGCCGGAACTGTGCCAGAACCAGTCGACGCAACGTTCGTTGAATATCTGGTCGGCAGCCTGTTCCACCGGACAGGAACTTTATTCGATCGCGATGCTGGTCCGCGAACATTTTCCAGAGCTCTCCAGCTGGAACGTCCACCTGCTGGGAACCGATCTTGCCGAATCGGTTTTGCAGCGTGCCCGTGAAGCTTGTTTTTCACAGATCGAAGTCAATCGTGGGCTGCCTGCCAAGTTGCTTGCCAAATATTTCGAGCGAGACGGATTGAATTGGAGACTGTCTTCGGAAATACGAAGCCTGGCCACGTTCAAGCAGTTGAACCTGATCGAAAGCTGGCCGGTGATGCCGCAAATGGATGTCGTGTTTCTCCGAAACGTGCTGATCTACTTCTCGCCGGAAATCAAGAAAATGATTCTCGGCAAGGTCCGCCAGATCATGGCACCTCACGGAATCCTGTTTCTTGGCGCGGCAGAGACGACGATGAACTTGGATGATTCATTTGAACGCGTGCTGGTCGGCAGCAGCGCCCATTACCGCCTCAAGTAGTCCCTGGCAACCAAACGGATTTCAATGCCATGAACCCAACGTCCCCCTGCCAATCGATCTCGACCGACGACGCGCCGGCTTACCCGATGACCTTGAAGCGCGTGGTCTACGTTGCACTGGGAATCACCTTTGTCGGCATCGGAATTGTCGGCGTGATGCTGCCGGGGATTCCGACAACCGGCCCGCTGATGTTGGCCTCCTTTTTGTTAGCCCGCAGCAATCCACGGTTGGAACAAAAACTGTTGGGACTGCGAATTTTCCGCAACTATCGGCCTTACCTGGACGGTTCGGCCCCCATGCCGATGCGCGCTCGCTTGTGGGCGCTGGCGATGATGTGGGGCAGCATCCTGCTTAGCTGCCTGATGCTCACCCGCACATCTGGTTCTAGCGCGATGCTGATTGCAGCAATCATGCTGGCCGGATGCGTTGGCACGGTTGTGATTCTGGTAGTTCGGCGGAAAACGCATGCCGATCCGGGCGAAGGAGATGCTTTTCCAGCAGATTTTTGCGACACCGAAGACGGGCATGAGCAAGGGTTGACCGAAATCACTGAGACGATCGAAATCTCCAGCCCAGCGACAGCCTCGACGCATCGCCGCGGCTCCGCCCATCATCCACCTCGAAGAAAACTGGTAACCACACCATGATTTCGACTGACGACATCCATGCGATCACCGGCAACGTGTTCACCACGATGCTGGATTTCGAACTCGAAGCAGCCGGCGACGTCGAAGCCTCCGACGGCTCCGAGCCGATCACCGGCTGCGTGCAGATTTCCGGCGAGTGGAACGGCGCGGTGATGGTCGAAATGAACGCTGCGCTCGCCTCCGATGCCGCTCGCAAAATGCTGGCCATCGACGAGGCGGAGGTGGAACTGATCGATTGCCAGGACACGATTGCCGAACTGACCAACATGATCGGCGGCAATATCAAAAGCCTGCTTCCCGGTCCCTCCAGCTTGTCGCTACCGAGCGTGACAACGGGCAACGCTTCGGAGATTCGAGTCGTCGGGACGGTGGAGGAAAACAGCGTCCCGTTCCTCTGCAATAACCAACAAGTTCGGGTCGTCCTCTACGGCAGCCCATAGTGAGCGACACTCGATGAGGTGCGTCGCGAACGCTCTTTGATAGCATTGCGGAATACCGCAATGACCGTAAAAGAACTCTTCCATGCCCCCTCCGAAGAGCGAATAGTGGTTAGATATGGGGGGTGAACGATTCTCATGTCGATTCCCCTCTTGGAAGTTCGTACTTATTCATAGCGCCTGGGGGCATGGAGCATGAATAAACAGGGAATGGTGCGCATTTCTCTGGATGAGATTGTTGATGGAGCGACGAGCAAGTTTGATATCTGTGACGATCGCGGTGTGTTGCTGCTGGGACACGGGCGACCGCTGACCGAGACCGTTCGGGAAGAGCTGCTTCGGCGCGGTGTGACCTGTTTGGAGGTCCATCCAGAGGACCTGTCGGCGCTCACCGGTCGCGGTTCGAAGAAGGCGGCGAGCCAATCGTATTCGTCGCCCGCCAGCGAGCCGCTTCATTGCCGGCGGATCCTGAGGCGGGACGAAGCGTATTCGCCCAAGCGTGCCCAAAAATTCGCCAAGCATCTGACGGAGTCAGCTCGTTGCCTGACCTCGCTTGCCGAGGAGATCACCAACTTGTCTCCGAAGTTGGTGGCGAAGATGTGCGAGATTCCGAGCATCCTTTGCGACATGGCCTTGGAAGATGCCGACCAATCGATTGCGGCCATGGGCACGTCGGCTCCACCGGACGAATTGACTCAGCGGTGCATCCAGATGGCTGTCTATTCGATCAACTCGGGGCTCGAAATGGAGCTGACCGACAAGGAGGTTTCCCAAGTTGGCATGGCGGCGCTGATTCACGATCTTGGCCTGTACCTGCTGCCGGACAACATGCGTGATTCGAGCAAACCTCTTTCGACCGAAGAGTTGTGGGAATTCAAGCAGCATCCGGCTTTGACGGTCGATACTTTTTCCCGATTCTCCTCCGTACCGGACGAAGTTTGCGTGATTGCCGGTCAAGTTCACGAGCGTCCCGATGGCAGCGGTTATCCGCGCGGTTTGCACGCCAACTTGATGCACCCGCTGGCTCGCGTCATCAGTATCGTGGATGCCTACATCTCCCTGACGTCACCCGGACCGGGACGGCCTCCTGTTGTACCGCACGATGCGCTAGCGTTTTTGTTGTTTCAGGGTGGACGCGGGTTGTTTGACGCCAAAGCGATGCGCGCGTTTCTCACTCAAGCCACCCTGTTTCCGATTGGTTCCAAAGTGCGACTTGACACCGGTGAGTTGGCGGTTGTGATTCGCCGCGACGAATCGTTCTATGCCACGCCGGTGGTGAAGCTGCCCGACCGCGGCGACGATCAACCGGTTGCCCTGCGCGATTCCGGCCACCGAATCGCTCAACCCGTCGTCGATTCGTCCGAGCGACAGATGCGGATCCCGCAGGACATGATGTCCGAGTTGGCGATGGATAGTTTTCAGCTTTGTTAGAAAACCGGGCGGTGACGACACAACGCACCGGGTGATCGTACTACGCTGTAGTCGTTAGAGAACGTGTACCGGAGGTTCGCCTCCGGCTTCAGCCGATCACCACAATCACAGATCCATGATAGATTCCAGCCTCTCCAGCACGCTGGGTGGCCTCGGCCTTTTTTTGCTGGGCATGGTCGTGATGACCAATGGCCTGAGGTCGATGGCGGGTGATTCGGTTCGTCGCACGATCGCGAAGTTCACGACCAGCACAGTCAGCGGCGTTGCCACCGGTGCGTCGATCACGGCGCTCATTCAATCATCGAGTGCAACGACGGTGACGGCGGTGGGATTTGCCGGGGCGGGGCTGCTGAGTTTGTCGCAAGCACTGGGCATCATTTTCGGGGCGAATCTGGGGACGACGATCACCGGTTGGATTGTTGCTATTTTTGGCTTCAAGCTGAAGCTGGGCACGCTGGCGCTGCCATTGGTGCTGCTGGGAACGATCGCTCATCTGTTCACCAAGGCGCGCTGGTCGGCCGCAGGATTGGCGATCGCCGGGTTCGGCCTGGTTTTTGTCGGCATCGACTTGATACAGAGCGGAATGTCGGAAGTGGCGGCAGTGATTACCCCCGAATCTTTTCCCGACGACACGTGGACCGGTCGCCTGTTGTTGGTGTTGATCGGGATCACCATCACGTTGGTCACGCAATCTTCCAGCGCCGGTGTGGCAATGGCATTGGCGGCGGTTCACGCCGGAGCGATTTCGTTTCCGCAGGCGGCGGCGATGGTGATCGGGTTTGACGTCGGAACGACCGTCACCGCAGCGATCGCAGGATTGAGCGGATCGATCGACGCGCGGCGAGTCGGGCTGGCGCACGTGGTGTACAACATGATGACCGGGGTGGGGGCGTTCCTGTTGCTAACACCCTATGTCTGGGCCTGCGACTTGTTGTTTGCCGGCGGTGCAGCCGGTAACCCGGAATTGTCCCTGGTCGGCTTTCATACTCTTTTCAACGGCCTGGGTGTTGTCGTTGCCATGCCGTTTACCGGGCCGTTTGCCAAGTTGATTGTGTGGCTAATCCCCCAGCGCGGTGACCAGATGGTTCGCCGTTTGGACCGTTCGCTTTACGCCAGTCCCTCGGTCGCGATGCTTGCCGCGCAAACCACACTGGCGGAGATCGCCGCCAGGATGTTGGAAGCGATGCGGCTGCGATTTCGAACCTTCGAATCGGGCGAAACGTTGGGGCCCGATCCAGAATTTGAACACTTGCGAAAGACGCTGGGCCAGGTTTCGGGCTACCTGCACCAGATCCGTTTGCAGGACACCAACGCTGCGATGCTGGAACACCTGCAACACACTTTTTTGGCAATCGACCATCTTCGGCGTCTTTCCCTTCGCTGCGACGAATTTCGCCGGCTGGAAGCAACCCGCGATGTACCGATCCTCCGCGATCATCTTGCCCAAGTCGGCGAGCAGGCACAGCAGATTCTCACCGCGTTGGATCAGCCGCTGGGGAAAGAGTTGCAACAATCGGCCAAGACGTTGTTCAAGTCGTTTGCCGACTCCTGCGACGAGGACCGCCGCCTGTTTTCTCAGTCGGTTGCCAAGGGGGAAATCGATCCCGACGCGGGAATCGCCCAGTTGGATTCATTGAGGTGGCTGCGGCGGATCAGCTTCCACCTGTGGCGCATCGTGCGGCATCTGCGGCACGCCCGATTCGAGAATCAGCTGTAGCTCGCCGTCGGCGACTTCTCCGAAGTCGCTTCGCGCAGCCAGGCCGACAGTCGGCGACTTCTCCGAAGTCGCATTGCGCAGCCAGGCCGACAGTCGGCGACTTCTCCGAAGTCGCATTGCGCAGCCAGGCACGGAGACCTGGCCTATCGATAGTACACGGATGTCACGTTCTTGAATTCTCCATGCTGGATTCTGCATGATGTCAGAAATGGCACTCTCTTGATTCACTGCGAAATCCAGCGTTGGAGGCACATCATGGCGAAGAAGAAAAAAGCATCCAAACGACGTTCGACGGGCAAGCGATCTTCGACGAAGCGAAAAACGACGCCGGCCAATCTTAAGTTTCTCAAGAGCAGCCATGCGGCGGTTCGGTCCCATTTGACGGCGACTACCGACTTGCCCACCTTCCTGGATTCAGCCGGCGTGCTTTCCCTCGGCGGCCGCAAGCGGTTGGTGGAACAAGCGTTGATCTTGATCGACGAAAACTATGTTCATCTGCCGCTGAAGGAATCGATGCATGGCGTCGACCCGGTCCAGCGGCTGCGATTGATCGAGCATCGTCTGGACCAATCCACCACGTCAACGATGGGCAGCGAGTACGAGTTTCATCGCGAGATGCTTGAAATCTTCAACTCCGTTCGTGACCTGCACACGAACTATCTGTTGCCGGCGCCGTTCAACGACAAAGTCGCGTTCCTGCCGTTTGACGTCGAGGAATACTTTGAGGGCGGCGAGACTCACTGGATCGCCTCTCACTTCATGCAAGGGTTTGCGCCGGATCATTTTGAGCCGGGCGTTGAAATCACTTCGTGGAACGGCATACCGATTGCCCGCGCGATCGACGTGATCGCCAGCCAGCATGCCGGCAGCAACCTGCCGGCGCGGCACGCGCGAGGTGTGGACGGTCTGACGATGAGACAGTTGGTTCGCCAGCTGCCGCCTGACGAACTTTTTGTCCTGGTCGGCTACACCGATCTGAACGGCAACCAACGCGAACTTCGACAAGATTGGCTCGTCTCCCCGCTGCTTCCCGATACCAGTGGTGTCGATGCGAACGCGGCAAACGTTGACGCAGCATGCCTAGGGCTCGATATCGAACTCGATATTTCGCGGCGGATGAAAACCATGCTGTTCGCCCCGAAGGTGATCGCCGAAGCGAAAAAGAAGAAACTCAAACTGTCGACTCGGGCCGCGGCGGCAGGCCAGTCGGTGACGACTTCGATGCAAGGTGTCTTTTTGGCCAAGAGTGTTGATACTCCACACGGCACCTTCGGCTACATCCGTATCTTCACGTTCAATGTGGATGACCCCGAAGCGTTTGTGTTGGAATTCATCCGGCTGGCCGAACTATTGCCGCAAGAGGGATTGATCATCGACGTACGGGGAAATGGCGGCGGTCACATTTGGGCCAGCGAAGGGCTTTTGCAAGTGCTGACACCGTATGAAGTCGAACCCGAACCGACGCAGTTCATCAACACGCCACTGAACTTGCGTATTTGCGAGCGGCATGAGCAGAACCCGGTCGGTATCGATCTTGGTCCCTGGGTCGAATCGATCGAACAGGCGATTCAGACCGGCGCGATCTACTCCCGCGGATTCCCGATCACACCGAAAGGTTTTGCGAACCAATTCGGGCAGCGGTATCACGGACCCGTCGTGCTGATCACCGATGCCCGCTGTTACAGTGCGACCGATATTTTTGCGGCTGGATTCAGTGATCACGACATCGGTGTGATCTTGGGTATCGACGACAACACCGGTGCCGGCGGCGCGAACGTCTGGACCCACGGGCTGCTCAGCGCGCTACTCAGCGTACCGCAACCGGCCGACCCTGATTCCCCGTACAACAACCTTCCCAACGGCGCCGGAATGCGAGTCTCCATCCGTCGTACGCTGCGGGTGGGCCAACAATCGGGAACGCCACTGGAAGACCTCGGTGTCACGCCTCACAAACGTCACCACATGACCAAGAACGACCTGCTGAACGGAAACGAAGACTTGATCGGTGCGGCGGCCAAGATTCTCAAGAGCGGAACAGTCCGCCAGTTGTCGGTCACCACCGATGTTGCCGCGGGCACACTGACGATCACGGCCCAAACACGGAAACTCGATCGAATCGATGTCTACTTGGACGGTCGTCCGGTCGACACGGTCGACTGTTCCGACGGCACCAACGTGTTCGATGTCGAACTTCCCGCGGCAACCGAGTGGTTGGAACTGGCCGGATACAAAAACGACGAATACGTCGCCGCACGCAAAATCGAACTGTAAGCCGCCGGCGACTCCTCCGAAATGGGTGTGACCGGTGATCCGCCGGCTAGCAAGCAAGGGCTAGCGATTTTCTGCTCATTGATTAGTGATGATAAGCGACGATGAGTGTTCCTCCTTCTTTCCTTCTTGCATGCTGCTCGTAGAAGGGGAACACTCATCGCCCCTAATTTTCGCTAATCGAGTCATCAAAGTATCAGGGTGCTGGAAGATTTGGCCCGCCGCATCGCGGCCAGGCACGGAAAACTGGCCGACGGTTTTTATCGTGGATCGTTGAACCAGGACATCACTTCGGGTCGAAACGCGCCGACCAAAATCAAGATGCCAAGCACGACGAACGCGGACGGCGCGTACATCGCGCCAAAGATGATTGCGGTGATCCACGCCCACTTCTTACGTTTGGGAAGCTGGGCAGTGAAGTAGCAGATGAACGCCGCCAGGGCGAGGCACAGAAACGTTCCGATCAAGAAGGGGAAAAAAATCACGGCCGGTGCCTCGCCGGAGGCTGAGATGATTGCTGGTAGCGCAAGCAGACCAATGCCCAACAAACCGTACAACACCGCGCTGATGTAAAGCGGGACCATCATCAATCCCAGCGGCGGCGGACCGATGGCCGACTGCTTTCGGACCGGTGGTGAATGCGACACCGGAGCGTAAGGTGAAACGGGTGCCGGCGCAGCCTGCGGATTAAGCGGGGCCTGCGGTGCCGGAGGTGTTTGCGGCGCGGGCGGGGCTTGGGGGGCGGGTATTGTGAAAGTCGCGCCGCACGACGGACATTTTCCCAGCTTGCCTGCCGACGACGCGGGAAGCTTCAACGTCGCTTGACAAGAACTGCACGTCAGTTGCACTTCGGAAGAATGCGACATGGGAATCGGCCCAACAAGATGAAGTCGGTTCGCGGTTCGAGCTCGTTATCTTAGCCTGATCGTACTCCTGCACGTGCTCGGCGCCAGTGGTACTCGTACTCGGAAAGCGACCGGCAGCCTGAATTCGCCGACTTGGCGACAAGTCGGCCTACCGCCTACAAAAGCCCTGTTTTCTGTGGTTCCGGAGATTTTCTGATACAGACCTGATACAGAGGAACATTGACTTTTTCGGGCATTTGGCTACTGTTTAGGTCCGGCCATCATTCGGAAACGATTATCGATTCGCATCCTACCGCCGGCTCCCACCTACCTTCCCTTGCATGTGAAATGACAGCGCTTCAGCGAAGCGCGTTGACGTATTCAAAACGATTCGTTTTGAAATCGTTGCTCTCGTGCAATTCTATGGAACCTCCTGCCCCAAAAATCGTTGCATGTCAATCTTATGGTCTGGTCAATGGCGTCCGAGTTGGAAATCGGCACTTCTGGCTGCCGTGGTCGCTATCCACGTCCCTGCGGCGGCACAAGAACCGGTGCCAGCTGAGACGGGATTTCCGGCCCAGGCAGACCAGCTGGAATCGCCAAGTGACGATGGCTTGCGGTTTTCGTTTGCGGCTACCCCGTGGCGAGACGTGGTCAAATGGCTGGCCGACGAAAGCGAGCTCGCCTTGCATGTCGATAGCTTGCCAACCGGAAGTTTCACTTATTCCGATCCCAGTCCCTACACGCATCAGGGGGCGATTGATCGAGTCAATTTGTTTTTGTTGCCGCAGGGATTCACGTTGGTTCGCAGCGGCAAGCTGCTGTCGGTGATCAACCTTGGTGACTCGCGAAGCATGCAGCAGTTGGACGCACTGGCCGATTTTGTGACGGTCGCGGAACTGGCCGGTCGCGAGAATCACGATGTGGTCAAGTGCATTTTCCCACTCGGCGAATTGGACGCGGAAGATGCGGTGCAAGAGTTGTCGGCTTTGAACTTGATGACCACTCCGGCGGTGTTCAGCAAAACGAACCAGCTGATGATCACCGACACGGCCGGCAAGCTGCTGAATGTGAAAGCGATTCTGGACGCCTTTCAGCCGTCGCAAATGGACAACGGAACGGTGGTGAAAAGTTTTGCGCTAAAGCACGTTGATGCCGAGGATGTTTTGGTGGTCGCCAGACCGCACCTGGGGTTGGCGACCGGCGAGATGATCGGAATCGACGTCAGCATCTCCGCCGATACGCTGGGGAAAAACATTTTTGTCACCGGCATCGAAGACAAGGTGAAGCTGATCGAAGGACTGATTGCCTCCATCGACCAACCCAAACAGAACATGTCGACCGAAAGTGGCGAACTGGTATTGAAAGCGCACCTGGTCGCAGGGGGCAATGTCGAAACGGTTTACAACGTCTTGCAAACCCTGTTGGCCGGGAAGTCGATCCGTCTGTCGATGGACGAGGAGGCTGGCAGTGTCGTTGCCTTGGCGCCGCCAGCGGTGCAAGCAGAAATCGAAAAGACGGTGCTGGAATTGCAGGCTTCCGATGCACAGTTCGCCGTCATTCCGCTGAAGTCGATCGACCCGTACTTTGCGGTCAGCTTGTTGGAAGAAATGTTGGACCTTCCCGATGCATTTGATGATCCAGATGAAATCGACCCCGATGCTCCCAAGATCGATGCCGATCCCGGCAACATGCGGCTGTTTGTTCGTGGCAAGAAGAGCGACATCGAACAGATCCGAGAAATCGTCGAAGGCTTGGACACCGGCAGCAGTACCAGCAGTGACGAAGTGTTTCGCGTCTTGCCGCTGAAGGGAAAACAGGCCGAGCAGATCTTGGAAACCGCGGTGAAGTTCTGGCGCGGCGCCAATCCGGTGATCGTTTTCCGGTCGTCCGAACCGGCTCAACCTGCGGCAACCGAGCGAGTGGTGACAGAGTCGCCTAGCGCGACGCATCAGGGTTCGGTCGGGCTGCCGAAGGTCTTGCACCACGGTTCGGCTGGGCAATCGGCACCGCGGACATTGACGGCCGATCAGGCGACCTCGGGCCAGTGGAGCGATCAACGTTGGTTGACGGCCAACACCTCCAGCAAGGCACCGGCGATCCGTTGCCAGGTTACGGCGCGAGGCCTGTTACTGCAATCGGACGACTCCGAAGCACTCGATCAATTCGAGGAACATTTGCGAATCATCGCTGGGCCTGTCGATTCGATGCCGTCACCTCCGATTGTGTTCTACTTGAAATACACCAAGGCGGACGACGCGCTTCGCATGTTGGCCGAACTGCTTGACGGGGGCGACGCGGCTGACGAATTCGAAGGCGGAACGCTGGTCAACGGATTCGTTTCCTCCGGATCCTCATTGCTGGGCAGCCTGGTCACTTCGCGAGACGGAACGACGACGATGACTTCTGGTTCGATGACCGTGCTGGCCGACACGCGTTTGAATCGCCTGATTGCCCAAGGGACGGCAGCCGAAATCGAGCGGATCGAGAACTATTTGAAGATCATCGACAAAGACAACAGCATCACTGCGATCGAAACTTATGGGACCGCGCACGTGATCGAGTTGGTCAACAGCAGGGCCTCCGACGTGGCCCAGGCGATTCGCGATGCGTTTGCTGGGCGAGTGGTTGCCGGCGGTACGTCAAGCAGCGGTGGACAGGCGCAACCGGGATCGCCACAGGCGCAGCGTCAGGCTGCCGAAGCTGCCGCTGCGGCAGCCAAAGCGAAAGCCGGAGGAGACGATGCCCGCCAGAACAACAAGAAAGGAAATGAAAAGCAGGCGCCGGCAAGCCGTACCGCCAAAAACTTGGAACCCAAAATCACCGTCGCGGTTCACGAACCAAGCAACTCGCTGATCGTCACCGCTCCGGAACAACTGTTCAAGGAAGTGGAAAAACTTGCCCTGTCGATCGATTCACGAGGCGAACAACTGGTGGAGGTTGTCGCGCCGATGAACGGTGATTTGATCGAACTGGTATTGCAACAGGTCTTGCTGGGAGAAACGGCGGCGACGTCCCGGCCTCAGCCTTCGCGATCGCCGTCACCGCCGCCCGCTGCCCCGCCCGCCTCGCTACGAAGCAAAAGTGGACGATAACAAGTCGACAAAACCGTTTGGACATTCGCCGACTTGGGAAAAAGTCGGCCTACCTGGGAATCGGATCGATGAAACGCACGTTGCTGGTTGGTTTGGGCTTGTTGGTTGCGAACGCCGTTTGCGTCCAACAGCTCTTTGCCCAAGCTGGGCTTCGCGAATCGCTGGAACGATTGGATCGCAACGAAAACGGCGAGATCGAACCTGACGAAATCACGCCGCTGGCGCGCCCCTATCTGGAACGGGTGGCCAAGGCGCGGCGAATGTCGCTGGACCGCCCCAATCGAATCGACCGTTGGCAGGAAGCAGCACGGACCTACTACGCCACCAAAAATGGGGTCTATGGCAAGGAGGTCGATCCAGAAGGTGGAAGCACGATCAAGCCTCTGCGGCCCGATCGTGACCAGCCGCTGGTACCTGAATTTGGACTGGCGGAAGTGAAGTACCTTTACACGCAGGATGACTTGAAATTTGTGGATCGTACCATGCGTAGCCACGATGAAAACAAGGACGGCTACATCGATCGCCGCGAGGCGGCGCGTCACGAGTGGACGCATCGCAATCCGTTTGATGATGACCTGGACAAAGACGGCCGCCTGAGCCGGCTGGAGATGGCCCAGCGTTACGCCCGGCGACGGTTGCTGGATGATGCTTCGGACGAACTGGTCAAGAAAACCTGGCGCACCGGAAGCGGCGTTCGTCCCTCGCGGCCCGACGAACAAGAGCGTCGAGATTCGTCGCAGTATTGGCGACGAGGCGGCACCCGCTATTACTTGACCGCAACCGTGCTAAGCCGGTTTGATACCAACAAGAACGGGCGACTGGAGTCACAGGAAGCAGCCAAGATCGGCATTCCCACCGGACGCATCGACGTCGATCGCGACGGCGAATTGACTCGCGAGGAATTGCAAGATTATTTCCTCGAACTTCAGGATCAGGCGGGCGGATTGGAAGAAGGCGTTCCCGGCTGGTTTTACGAGCTCGATGCCGACCGCGATCAACAGATCTCGATGACCGAATTCACGACCGAGTGGACCGACGAAAAGCTGCAAGAGTTCGCCGGACTGGACGTCAACGATGACGGACTGTTGACCGCTCCCGAAATCCTTGCCGCCAAGTCGGCGGTCGGGGGAAGTTACGCCAACAAGGAAGCCGAAGTTCTGCCGCCTCGAAAAACGATCATCTCCGAAATCGAAGTCGACGATGACTACCTGATTGGCGACTTGAACGTTCAATTGTCGATCACGCATACCTACGTTTCTCGTCTGGATGCCTACCTGACCGGTCCGGATGGGCAGCGGGTGGAATTGTTCACCGAAGTCGGCGGCAGCGACGACCATTTCGACCACACGGTGTTGGACGACCAGTCGCGTTACCCGATCACCAAGGCGCGACCGCCGTTCAAAGGAACGTTCATGCCCGAGGGGATGGCCAAGCGGCAGCCCAGCCTGAGTCACTTCAACGGCAAGAGTGTCAAAGGTGTCTGGCAGTTGGTGATACGCGGCACGCGCAGTGAACGTTTTGGGATGCTGCACAGCTGGAGCCTGATCGTCACACCGCAGGACGACATGTTGGACGCACCGGCGCCGAACCCTCCGCAGGATGGCCCCGACCCCAATGCGGTCAACGTTTCCAGTTCGCGCCCCGATCTGCGTCAGATCATCGAGGCCAGGGAAAGCGAGGCGAGGGCGGCTGCGGATCGGGCCAGGGCCGAACAGATGAAGCTCTGGTCAAAAGCGGCAAAAGCGGATTGGTCGGTCAAAAATGAGTCTTTCGGCAAAGGCGGCAGTGACGAGGAACGGGCGAAAATCGAGGCTCGCAAGCAGGCGTTCGAGAGGTACAAGGCCTACCTGGAAAATAGAAAACGGAGCGAGGGCGAGGGACCGCGAGACCCGGATGAGGAACGCCGAAAGTTAGAAGCGATCAAGCAGAAGTTTTTCAAAGATAAGTAAGTCGCTGCTCTCTCCCGTTTTGGCTTCAACGCATGAAAAGAATCTTTGTCGCGATCGCCTGGTTTGCTTGCCTGGCGACCTGGTCTGCTGCTGAAGACCGTCCCAACATCGTGCTGATTTTGGCTGATGATTTCGGAGTGGGCGACATCCAGGCTCACTATCCCGACAACAAGATCGCGACGCCGCATCTGGATCGATTGGTCCGCCAAGGGGTGAGCTTTACCGATGCGCATAGTCCGTCGGCGGTCTGTTCCCCAACGCGCTACGGAATTTTGACCGGGCGCTACAGTTGGCGAACTCGGCTGCAAGAGTGGGTGATCGCCGCGTACGAACCGCCGTTGATCGCCAAGGATCGTTCCACGCTGCCGCAGTTCTTAAAAGAGCACGGTTATCACACCGCCTGTATCGGAAAATGGCATCTCGGTTGGAACTGGCCGGGCCAGCAGGCGAGTCAAATGACGGAGCAGCGCAACGGCCAACGCTCGCTGACCTGGGATTTTTCTCGACCGATTTCGGGCGGCCCGAGCGAGCGCGGTTTCGATCATTACTTTGGCGTCGACCTGCCGAACCTGCCACCGTTCACTTTCATCCAGGCCGATCGCACCGTTCCGATTCCGACCGAATCTTTCCGCCCAGATCCCGACGAAGGAATCGTGTTGCCGCGACAGTTTGCGGGAACACCCGCGGCGCCCGGTTGGCGGATGCAAGACATTTTGCCGGAGATCACTCGCCGCGCCGTCGATCACGTGAAGAAGGCGGCAAGGGGCGACCAGCCCTTCTTTCTTTATTTCTCGATGACGTCGCCTCACGAACCGATCGTACCGTCGAAGGATTTTCGAGGGAAAAGCGGTATCGCGCCGATCGCTGACTTCGTGATGGAAACCGACTGGTCCGCAGGGCAAATCGTCGAAGCGGTCGATCGTGCCGGAATCGCCGACAACACCATCGTGATCTTCACGGCGGACAATGGGCATTCGCACTACACCGGCTGGGACGACCTGATCGACGCCGGACATCTGCCCAGCGGACCTTACCGCGGACACAAAGGCGACATTTGGGAAGGCGGCCACCGCGTTCCGTTGGTCGTTCGTTGGCCCCGACGCATCGCTCCGGCAACCCAGAGCTCTCAGCTGGTCAGCCTGACCGATCTTTTCGCCACTTGTGCCGACGTGATCGGCCAGAAACTGCCCGACGACGGCGCGGAAGACAGCATCAGTTTTCTGCCGGCTGTGCTGGCAGAGGAAGGTTCGCTGCGGCGAACCAGTCTGATCAGTCATTCCAACTTCGGCGAATTCGCCTATCGCGACGGGCCTTGGAAGTTGGTGTTCAAATTGGGCGACAAAAATTTGCAGCTTTCGCGCGGCAAACCGACGATCGCCGAGTTGTACGATTTGGACAAAGACATCGACGAAAGCGACGATCTTTCCGCAAAGCATCCTGAAAAAGTCAAACAGCTACGCGAGAAACTCGAATCTCAAATCGACAGCGGAGCGACTCGGCCAGGCGCCACGGGCAAAAACGACACCCGAGTCCGGATCGACGTCACCCAGACCAAACGCTGGACCGATCCACTGTAGGCATGTAGGCCGACTTGTCCCAAGTCGGCGAATCTGTACCGTCGGCGACTTCTCCGAAGTCGCAACGCGCGTCTGATTGCCAGTTTGGAAAACTGGCCGACAGTGCGCGCCGACTTGGGACAAGCCGGCCTACCGCTACCCATCCATCTGGTACTTCTTCAGTCGTTCTCGCAGGGTGCCGCGATGGATTCCCAAACGTTCGGCGGCGGCGGCGCGATTGCCTTGGGTGTGTTCCAGCACCACGCGCAGCAGCGCCGGTTCGGTGGCGGCGAGAAACCGCTCGTGCAAATCGGTGAAATGCTCATCCGTTTCGATTTGCTGCCGCGTCCAAGATTCGATTGCCGCATCGGTCGATCCCGACGCACCGGCCGGTCCATCCTTTCGCCCCTCCTGCGGCTGGGGAAAATCGGCAATGTCCAACGGCCGACCGCGAGCGACGACCGAGGCGTGTTCAACCGCGTTTCGCAGTTCGCGGACGTTTCCCCACCAGCTTCGCTGCATCAGATGTTCGCGGAGCGGATCGTCGATTGCCGATTCAGGAGCGGGATAACCGAGCCGTCGCAGGAAGAACTCGCACAACAGCGGTATATCCTCACTGCGCTGGCGCAGCGGCGGCAGGCGAATGGAGACAGCAGCCAGGCGATACAGCAAATCTTCGCGAAACGTCCCCTCGGCAACCGATTGATGAAGATCGCGGTTGGTCGCCGCGATCACTCGAACGTTGCACTTTCGCGGCCGGACGTCACCCACGGCGGTGAATTCACCCTGCTCGATCACTCGCAACAATTTCACCTGGGCCGCCATCGGCAGATCACCGATTTCGTCCAACAGCACCGTCCCGCCGTCGGCCAATTCAAACAAACCCCGCCGATCCTCGGTGGCTCCGGTGAAGGCACCTTTGACATGGCCGAACAACTCGCTCTCCATCACCGATTCACTGAGCGTCACCGGCGCGACCGGGATGTACGCGTGATCGTGACGCCGGCTATGCCGATGAATCGCCGCGGCAACCAATTCTTTTCCGGTGCCCGTTTCGCCGGTGATCAACACCGACAGATCACTATCGGCAACCAGCGCGATTTGCCGAAACACCTGTTGCATCTCGCTCGATCGGCCAACCAAAACCGACGCGTCACTTTCGGTGGCCGACTGCGAATCATTCGGTGGATCGTCTTGCGCCGGCTCTTGATCGGCTGAACTCCGTGTTCGCATCGCCTGGTTGCAGGTTCGGGCAGCGTCCTCCAATCGAAACGGCTTGGTCAGATAATCACAGGCACCATTTTGGAGCGCGCCGACCGCTGTCTCCAGGTCGCCGAAAGCGGTCATCACCACCACCGGTGCATCCCCGCTCACCTCAAGAAACTTTGGCAGGGCGGTGATTCCATCGATGCCGGGAAGACGAACATCCAAAATCACTAGCGATAAATCATGCCCGGCAGCAAGCTGCAAACCCTCCTCGGCCGAGGAAGCGGTGATCACTTGATGCCCCTGTTGGCTCAGCAATTGTTCGAATCCCCAGCAGATCGATGGTTCATCATCGACGACCAGAACAACAGACTGCGATGGGGAATTCATGAAGGCGGGCGGTTGGTGTTGGCGGGCTACTGGATCGACGCGAACATCACAAAGTGCGTCTTGCCTTCCAGTCGCCTCCATTCTACTCGACCGCCCAGGCGCTGGGCGGAGCGTTTCACCAGCGGCAATCCGAGACCCAATCCTTCGGGTTTCGAGGTCACAAACGGATCGAAAACGTTCTCCGCAATCGCTTCGGGAGGCCCCGGTCCGTCATCGATCACGGCGATCTTCAACTCATCCGAATCGGTGATCGTCACCTTCACTTCCACCTGCCCGGCGACCTGCATCGCGTTGAGCACCAGGTTGGTCACGGCCGAGGCCAGGCTGGGAGTATCGGGAACCTGTTGCTGTCGAAGTTCGTCGGTGACATTCCAAGTCAGATCGACATGCAGGTGATTTGCCGTTGCCGACAGGCTGGCGCGAATGTCTTGCAAACACTGCGCGGCGGCACCGGGTCGATCTTCATCCTGTTTGCCGGTGGCAACCAACAGCAATCGACGAACATAGTCATCGGTCTGTTCCAGCTGACTCAGTGCGACGCCCAGGCTATCGTCGTCGCGGCTGTCGCACCGCCGCTCGTGCAGTTCGACCGCCATTCTGGCTCCCGTGATGCTGTTGCGCAGCTGATGGGCCAGCCCACCGGCAAGCTGATGCAACAACTTCTGGCTCTGCTGCAAGTGAATCGTGTTCCACGTCTGTTTCAGCTGGCGGCGCATGTGATCGACCGCGGCACCCAGGCGGCCGATTTCATCGCAAGGTGAACATTGGATCGCCGCGTCAAAATCCCCATCGGCAATTTGATCGACCTCTTGTTGCAACGTGGTGACGCGGCCAATCAGCCGTCCCGCCAACCACAACGTGACCGAAGCGAGCAAAACGATGGTGGACATGCCGGTCGCCAGCGGCAGTCCCGCGGCTCGCAACCTGCTGCGGTGCAAATCATCCTCGTCAAACAACACGACCACTTGCGATGCCTGGTCGTTCGGTTCGGCGATGCCGCTTCGATCAAACATCGCGTATCGATAGTGTCGGCCGGCCAGGGCGATCAAGGCGTCGGGGCGCGGCGTCGAACCTGCGGTGAACTGGGCGTCGGAACTTTGACTGGTCTTCTGGAGGTCTTGCACGTTCGTTCGACCGGTCAGGCGGATTGATGATTCCACCACCCGGCCATCGGCATCCAGCGTGATCAGGTCGGTTCCTGTCAGCTGGGCCAAAAGCGCGACGATCTGGCGATTCAGTGGGAACGATTCGTCCGGCAGTGTCCGGGCGATCGCATCAAATCGAGACGCGATCTGCTGACGCGCCCAGCGGTCACCAAGCCAGTAGGAAACGATCGCCACCCCAATGGCCGCGGCAATCGCCACCGACAACAGCGGCAACAGCAACCGCATCCGCAGGGAATGAAATTCAGATTTCAAAGCGAATCCTTGATGGAACAGGGTTGAAGTTGACCACGAATTGCTGGAATAACACGAAGGAAAAAAGTGGCCTGAAAAAAGCCGCCTTCGGGCCAACGAAATCTTATTGTCGGCGATCCCAATCTTTGCTCGCTGCGCAAAAGTTTTGAACAGGAGGAAGCAGAGATAACGGAGATCTGGCTCTCTGCTGGCTTCGATTCTTGTCGCGAATCCACCCGTGCACGCTGTGGGATTTTCGCCGCACGGGGTTGTTTGAGCGATTCGCCGTCCACTCTTCTTTTCTCACCCGCAGGGGCGTAAAAAACGCGACTTTGGCCAGCCAGAACTCCCGATTTCGCCATTGGTGGCGCCGAATTGCCGCCTTGCTGCTATTCTGTGAAGCAGGCGTGAAGTGCCCGATCGGACGAAAGCCCCCATTTGACGCACGTTGCCGATCCGAAAAACTCACCAATCAAGCGTTTGACCGAGAATTTGGAAGGATATTGAATGTCCGCTGATGCTGCGGCCAGTGACAAACTGGACGAGGCCGATGCAGGTCGGCTGCATGAGGCTCGCAACAAGATTTTAGAGCAATTGGGCAAAATCATTGTTGGGCAGGAGGATGTGGTCAATGAGCTGATGATCGGCTTGTTTAGCCGCGGGCACGTGATGCTCGAGGGAGTCCCCGGCTTGGCCAAAACGCTGATGATCAGCACCCTTGCCAAGACGTTGGACCTCTCCTTCAGCCGCATTCAGTTCACCCCCGATTTGATGCCTGCCGACGTGACCGGCACCGAGGTGATGGAAGAAGACCGGGCGACCGGGCATCGCGAGTTTCGATTTCTGGAAGGCCCGCTGTTTGCCAACGTGATCCTTGCCGACGAAATCAACCGGACGCCTCCCAAGACACAAGCCGCGTTGTTGGAGGCGATGCAGGAACGGCAAGTGACCGTGGGCCGAAATCGGCACCCGCTAGCCGATCCTTTTTTTGTGCTGGCGACTCAAAACCCAATCGAACAGGAAGGAACTTACCCGCTGCCCGAAGCGCAGCAGGACCGGTTCATGTTCAAAGTATTTGTCGAGTACCCGAATTTTGACGAGGAGTTCGAGGTCGCGCGGCGTACCACCGGAACGTTGACCGCGGACGTCGATCCGGTGCTGGGCGCCGAAGAGATCTTGCGGCTGCAACAATTGGTGCGGCAGGTACCGGTCAGCGATCACGTGGTCCGCTACACCCTTTCTTTGGTTCGACAGACTCGCGTCGGCAGCGAAGGTGTTCCCGATTTCGTGGAAGATCTAGTCGGTTGGGGTGCCGGTCCGCGAGCGGTGCAGTTTTTGATTCTGGGTGGCAAAGCGCGGGCGCTGTTGGAAGGCCGCTTTCACGTGCAGGTCGAAGACATTCAAGCGCTGGCCAAACCGGTACTGAGGCACCGCATGGTGGTGAACTTTGCTGCCGAGAGTGACGGAGTAACGAGCGACGAAGTGATCGACCGCATCATCGCGGCGACCCCCATGACCGAGGACGAACTTTCACGCGATGCCCGATTCCAGAAGATATTTGCGTCCTGAAGTCACCACGCGGATCCGCCGTCTGGAGCTGACGGCACGCCGCGTGGTGGAAGGCTTCTTGTCGGGGATGCACCGCAGTCCCTACTTCGGACAGTCGATCGAGTTTCTGCAGCATCGCCAATACACTCGCGGTGACGAAATTCGACACATCGACTGGAAGGTGTACGCGCGGCAAGACCGGTTGCACATCAAGCAGTACGAGGAAGAAACGAATCTCCGTTTGACGCTGCTGGTCGATCGCAGCGGCAGCATGGCCTACGGCGACGGCGAGTCCAACAAGTTCGATTACTCCGCTTCCATCGCCGCCTCGCTGGCCTACCTGGCACTGCGTCAGAAAGATGCCACCGGATTGATCTCTTTTGACACCTCGGTGCGAGCCACCGTGCCCGCCAAGAGCAACCAGCAGCAGCTCACTCGCATCCTTTCGGTACTCGATTCAGTCGGGGCAGACGGGCGAACCGACTTGCCGCGAGTGGCCCGCGAAGTGGCCCAGGGAATTCCCAAACGAGGCCTGGTGGTGATCATCTCCGACCTGCTCGGCGTCGACCAATTGCTCGAAGGGCTGCGGGTGCTCCGACAACGCGGTCACGACGTGGCGCTGTTTCATGTGCTGCACGACGACGAATTGGATTTTGAATTCAACGGCGCCACGCGGTTCGAGGGCCTGGAGAGTGATGACTTTTTGAATTGCAATCCGCGGGCGCTGCGAGCCGGTTATCTGGAAGCACTGGGTGAGTTTCTGGAGAAGACCAAGAAAGCGTGCGGTCGATTGTCGATCGACTACATGCAAGTGAGAACCAGTGAGCCGCTGGATGCGGTATTGGCAAAATTCCTGGCGACAAGATTGTCGCTGCCCAATCTAAGGACTTCGTAACGCTCAAACGACCACAACCCTTTCACCTTCCACCTGTACCTTGTTTCTTTATCCCGCCCTGACGATCGGCTTTTTATTTGTTGCGGTGCCGCTGCTGGTGCACCTGATCAACATGCTGCGCCATCGCCGGCAGCGGTGGGCAGCGATGGACTTCCTGCTTGCCAGTTATCGCAAACAGAAAAAGTGGATTCGACTGCGACAACTGCTGCTGCTGTTGTCGCGGTTGGCGGTAGCGGCGCTGTTGATTGCGATGCTGTGCGGCTGGACCGGCGGTGGCCAGGTGCTGGGTTTGTTGGGCGGCCAGACGACGCATCACGTGGTCATTTTGGATGACAGCTATTCGATGGGCGACACCAGCATCGGCGCGGGGGCGCGTCGTGACGGCGACAATCGGTCGACTGCTTACGGCCGGTCCCTGCAAGCGCTGGAAGACTTGACTCGTCGGCTGGCCAACGACGATGGCAACCATCAATTGACCGTGATGCGCTGCAGCCGGGCGGCGATGACGGTCCGCGGCGGCAGCGATTCTGGTGATGCCGCGGCGGACCTGTCGGCCCAGACCATCACCAGCGACGCCAGGTTGATCGGCCGTGTGATGGCGACCACCGCGTCACCGATTCGCACCGACCTGGTTCCCGCTTTGGATTTGGCCGGTGAACTAATCGATTCGACACCGGCCGACCAGAAATACCTTTACATCGCCAGCGACTTTCGCCGCCGCGACTGGGCTTCGCCCGAACGGTTGGCCGAATCGATGCGACGACTTTCCGAGGGAAACGTCGAAGTCCGAATGATCGATTGTGCTCAAACACCTGCATCCAATCTGGCGATCACCGACGTATCGCCCGCTCCGGACGTTTGGGTGGCCGGAGTTCCCGTGGTGATCGACGTGACGGTGAAGAACTATTCGTCTCAGCCAGAAAAAAACGTGGCCATTTCCAGCCGCGTGATTCGCTACTCCCCGGATTTGGAGCTTGCCGATCCAACGCTGCAATTCAGCGGCGAGGTCGAATCGTTGCCGGCGATGATGATTGAATCGATCGAGCCGGGAGCCGAGATCACCAAGAGCTTTCAGGTTTTTGTGACTGAAGAAGGGAACCACGCCATTGAAGTGTCTTTGCCCGAAGACGCCCTTCCCATCGACAACATTCGCGTTTGCACGTTGCCGCTATCGGATGTCGAAAAGGTGTTGGTGATCGACGGCGATAACGACGGCCGCGGGGCCTATCACGTCCAATCGGTCCTCGATCCCGGCAGCCAGGTTCGCATCGGTGCCATTCCTGACATACAGCCTCCGTCGTTCCTGCGATCGGTGTCGCTTGAAAAACTTTCGGCCTATCGCGCGATCTACCTGATCGACTTGCCCGAAATCAGCGAGAACACGGCCGACGCGCTGGCCCAATATGTGGCTCGCGGCGGCGGCCTGGCCTGGTTCCTGGGAGCCAACGTCGGTCGAGATTCCTACAACGCTTCGTTGCTTTCCAGCGATCGATTTTTGTTGCCGGCTCCGCTGAATCGGGCGATCGAATTGCCGCCGCCCGACGACAATGCAACCGGCGACGTGGTCTTTGGCGAACCAACGTCGTTGACCGCTCCACTGCAAGGTGCCGGCGACGCGGCGTTTTCGTTGGTGGGCCTTTCCAACTCGTGGACTTTGGTTTCGGAACCGGGCGGGGAGCCGGCCAATCCCGACCAGCCTCGCGTGCGAAACGTGTTGCAGCGCAGAGACGGAATGCCGCTGGCGACTCAGCACGATGTCGGACGCGGCCGGGTGATCACGGTGTTAACCGGATTGGATGGCAAATGGACCAACTGGCCGGGCGATCCCACCTTTGTCGTTTTTCTGCTTCAAGCCAACGCTCATTTGTGGAGCGGTGCGGCACCGCCGACCAACCGCTTCGTGGATGAATCGTTGTATCGCCTGTTTTCGCGCGATGAGTATGTTTCCGATGCGACCTACCTGCCTGCTTCCGGACAGCCGCCAAGAGTTCCCATTGAACTGACGGCGCAGCCGCGAGAGGATAACGGGACATCAGACCCCAACGGCACAGGGACTCCGGAACTGCCGATCGATCCAAGCGAGGCGGTGATGCAAGTCGGATTTGATCCTCAAGAACAGGTGATCGGCGGTCAAGACAACGTGGACGAAGTCCTGCATCCGGGGATCTCCGAATGGGTGCTTACCGGCAGCGACGGGCGCGGCAAAGTCGTTCCCGTGGCGGGTGTGATTCGAGTTGGCGAAGGTGACCTTAGCCGCGCCGATCCAGCGGAAATCCAACAAGAGTTGCTGCCGCTGGAGGTGAAGTTTGTCAGCAGCAGTGTGTGGAGCGAAGAAAACCGCAATGCTGGCAGTTCCACCTTGACGTTATTGTTGCTGGGATTGTTGGGAACCATGTTGGCCGGCGAACAGTTGCTGGCTTACTGGGCCAGCTACCACATCAACGGTGGCAAGTCCTCGGCACATTCGGGGGACCAGCGATGAACGACAATGCATCCAGCGCTACAGCGGTCCCCGGCGACGCACGTCAGATCGTTTACGAATTTGCCAGGGCCACCTCGCTGGAAGGCTGGTGGATCTGGGCGCTGCTAGTCGGTTGTCTTGCCGCTTTGTTGTACGTCTGTGTGCGGTTTTATCGCCGCGACGTTTCGGAACTTTCGCTACCGATCCGGCTGACGCTGATTGCTTTGCGGTTGACCACCGTTGTTGCCCTGGTCTTCTTCTTTTTCGATCTGCAACGTCGCACCGAACGAATGGTGACTCGGCCCAGTGAAGTGGCGGTGTTGATCGACACCAGCCAAAGCATGTCGCTTCCGGCTGCCGCGGTCGCCGGTACTCAGAGCCGTTCCGACCGCGTCACCCAGTTGCTTGAAAAGTCTCAGCTGCTCGGCCGATTGGAATCCGAACATCGCGTCAGCATCTATGCGTTTGACGATCAATCCGAACCGCGTCTTTTGGAGACACGCGGCGGCGGTGTGGGAGTCGAGGATTCGGACCAGCAGCGGCCGGTCGATCCCAGTGGCAAGCTGCCGGCGATGTTGGGCGCGTTGTTGATCGCCGTGGCGCTGTTGTTGGGGATCATCTCGCTGCTGATCGGGGCAACCGGGCGCCGTCCTGCGCAAGATCCAAACCAAAGCGGCCGCGGAAGCAGCCTCGGTTGGTGGGTCGCCGCTTGTGCCGTGACGCTGGTCATCGGCATCATTTCTTTGGGCAGTGTTTACAGCATTCGCACGGAACATTCGTTGGCGGAGCTCCTGAGCGGTCAGAATCTTGGTTCGCAGCAGCCGCAGCAGGACGAGCAGGAAACAACTCCTTCGACTGTTCCCAAGCGAGTGACCGACTGGGCCGAAGTGATCGCGGCGGCCGGCGCCGAAAGCCGCATAGGTGATGCCATTCGCTCGGTGCTCACCGACCACGATCCCTCCACGCTTGCCGGAATCGTGTTGCTCTCCGACGGGCAAAACAACGGGGGCGCCGACGCCGGAAGCGCGGTCGCGGCAGCGCGGCGGGCCGAAGTGGCGGTTTACCCCGTCGGTTTGGGAAGCAGCGCCGCGCCGGTCAACGTTCGCGTGGTCGACCTCGACGCACCGCGACGCGTTTATCCCGGTGACAAGTTTTCGATCTCGGCGGTTTTGCAAGCCAGCGGTCCGCGACCGATCGAGGTGGAAGTGCAGCTGATCGACGGACTGGACACCGAAGCGGGCACCAACAAAGACGACCAGCCGAACGTTGGCGCCGTCGTCGACAGCCAGAAAGTGAAGGTGGCCAGTGACGGCACGCTCAGCGGCATCCGGTTCGAGTTGGAACCACAGTCGGTCGGCCGCCGCCGGTTGGCCGTTCGCGTGGTTGCTCCGCCAGAAGATCGCAACGAAAAAGACAATCTCCGCGACGCCAGGTACGAAGTGGTGTCGCGAAAGCTCCGTGTCCTGGCGGTCGCCGGCGGACCGACTCGCGAGTATCGGTTCGTTCGCAATCTGTTGTTCCGCGACAATTCGATCGAAATCGATGTTTGGCTTCAGACCGGGCGTCCCGGATTGAGCCAAGATGCGGATCGGGTTTTGCACGAATTTCCACCCACCGCCGAAGATCTGTTTGGTTACGACGCGATTGTGGTATTCGATCCCGATTGGAATCAGATCGGCGCCGAATCACTTGAACTGCTTGACCGTTGGCTTTCTCAACAAGCGGGCGGAATGATCATCGTCGCCGGGCCCGTCTATCATCCGCAGTGGAATCGCAAACGCACCGATCCACGAGTGGCACGGATTGCCGGTTTTTTTCCCGTCAACTTGTCGACTCGCGGCGCCTTGTTGGGAGGCGGCCGGCAAGGGGGAACCAACGCCTGGCCGATCGATTTCACTCCCGAGGCACGTCGTGCCGAATTCCTGTGGATTGCTGAAGATCCCGAAGAGAGTTTTGAAATTTGGGAACGGTTTGGCGGCATCTACGACTATGTCGGAACCAAAAGTCCCAAGCCGGGTGCAAAGGTCTACGGTCATTTCTCGGATCCGACTGCCGAAGTCGGCGGCGCGGCGCCCGTCTTCCTTGCATCGCAGTTTTACGGCGCCGGCCGAGTCTTCTTTCAAGGCAGCGGGGAGATCTGGCGACTGCGAGGTGAAAGCGACTCTCACTTTGACAGCTACTACACCAAGCTCGTGCGCTGGGTCAGTGGCGGGCGTTTGCTTCGCGACAGCAATCGTGGCGTGCTGCTGGTCGATTCGACCAAGGCGATGGTGGGTGACACGATCTCGATACGGGCGGTATTGACCGACGAACAGTTCGAGCCATTGGATGTGCCCGAAGTGCCCGCCAAACTGCTGGCCCCCAGCGGCAGGATCGACGACATTCGACTTTTGCCTTTGAAAGGTGAACCGCGGGCCGGAACCTACGGCGGTCGATTCGTGGTCCGAGAAGCGGGAAGCTACGAATTGCGTTTGACACTGGGCGATGCGCTGGATGAACAGGTTTTGCGACAGAGCGTGCAAGTTCGTTTGCCGACGATCGAACTGGAACGGCCGCGCCGAGGCGATGCCGAAATGAAACAATTTGCTGCCATGACGGGCGGCCAGTATCTGCCGGTCGACGAAGCGACCACCGATGCGGAGATTGCCGACAAGCTGGTTTCGTTGGTACGCCCGCAACCGCAGACCACGATCCTTCCGGGGACGCCCGACTTTGAATTCAAACAGCGGCGCAATGCGGTTTTGATGTGGCTGATCGCGTCGCTGCTGACCATGGAATGGGTAACCAGGAGGCTGCACCGTTTGGCATAGCCAAAGGCGAAACCATGTCCAAAACTCCACCCCTCGACCCGCAGCTGAGCAGCCTGCTCACTTCGCTTCGTCATCGTGTCCGGCGGTACGTCGTCTTCGATTCATTGCTGGCGATCGCGGCGGTCGTTTTGTCGGCGTTCTGGATCGGTTTGGCGCTCGATTATCTGCCGGTGCAAGTCGGCGGAACGGAAATGCCGCGGCTGGCGCGGACGATTTTGCTGATCGTGGTTGGGGTCATCGTGGTGGCGATCGCAATCACGATGCTGATGGGACGTTTGCACCGCAAGCTGCCCGATGACAGTTTGGCGTTGTTGGTCGAACGCCAACATCCCCAAATCGGTGGCCGATTGGTAACAGCGGTACAACTGGGCCGCACCGGGCGTAGCGGCGATTCTCATTCGCCCGAAATGCTTCGTCGAGTTCACGATCAGGCGGCGGCAGTGATCGACCAGGTCGATCCCAATCGCGTGTTTCGATGGCAACCGCTGATCCGAAAAGGGCTGATCGCCGGACCGCTTGCGATTTGTGTCTTGGTGTTGGTGATCTGGAGTCCGAGCGCGTTCGCCCTGGCGGTCTCGCGATTGACATTGATGACAGATGAACCTTGGCCGCGTCGTGCGGATCTGGAAATGGTCGGAGTCGAACTGCCGGTCGTGTCAGCCGCGGAAGATGATTCGACCGCGCCCGAATTGATTTTGTTTCAAGACAAATCGATTCGTTTGCCGCGCGGCAGCAACGCGGCGCTGCGAATACGCGCCCGCGCCGATGGCGCCGAACTGCCGGTGGTTTGTACGGTGCAGTATCGTACCGATGACGGTACTCGCGGCCAATCGAACATGCGCCGCGTCGGGCGAATCGTCGACGGCTTTCAGTCCTTCATCCTGGACGGGCCGCCGCTGAGCGATCTGAGCGATTCAGTGTTCTTGAACGTTCGCGGTTTGGACGACCGATTGGATGGCTATCGAATCAATGCTGTCCAACCGCCGGCGATCACCGCGATGAATGTCCAAGTCCGTTATCCCGATTATCTGCGCAGCGAAGGTGCCGGCGACTTCGATCTACAGAC
Organism: Rubripirellula sp.; assembly: GCA_965222745.1. GTDB lineage: Bacteria > Planctomycetota > Planctomycetia > Pirellulales > Pirellulaceae > CBDCUW01. Next base: position 859,397 of record CBDCUW010000005.1, on the reverse strand, counting down.
CGATTACCAAGCGGGGTTGAGGATTCGCGAAGGCAGCAATGTCACGCTGGTTGCCACCAGCAGCCAACCGTTGGGGGACGTGGATGTGATGTTGCGGACCGAGGCGGGAGATCAGTTGGTGCAGGGGTCGTCCATTTCCGCAGATCAGCTGCAGTTCCGCCTGCCAATCGAAGCGTTCAACGCCGCGACGACGATTCGCCTGGTTCCGAAAGATGTCGAGGGGATCTCCGCACAAGCACCCTATCGTTACTTCGTCGGCGTCGTCCTGGACGAACCTCCGTTGTTGGAGATGCAGTTGCCCGGGATCGGCAACGCCGTCACGCCGATCGCAAAGATTCCCGTCAAGGCGGTTGCGACCGATGATTACGGCGTCGAAAAATTGGACATCTCCGTCTCACCCTCCAGCGAAACGGGCGAGCAAATGCTGGCCACCAGTGTTTCGCCCGATCTGAATCGACAGGGGGAAACGGAACTCGTGTTGGACTTGCGTGATCTGGTCAACGAGGGCCAGTTGCCCGAACTGGTGCCCGGTGGCGCGGTCAACCTATTCGGCGAAGCAGCCGACGCCTATGACCTTGATTCGTACCATCTGACTCGCAGTGAAGTCTTTCGGTTGCAGTTGGTGACGCCCGAACAGCTCCTGGCGCTGCTGGAACGGCGCGAACTCGCGCTTCGTGCGCGGCTGGAACAAACCATTCACGAAACCAGGAACTTGCGGGACACGCTCGATTTGTTGCGGCGTGGTTTTCAAGCACCTGGTGAGAACCTGGATGAAACTGAACAAACCAGGCAGTTGCAGCTGCGACGTTTGAGGGCTCAGCAGAGTGGTTTGCAGGCCAACAAGACCTCCGAAGAACTCTCTGGCATCGCCGCGTCACTGGACGACATCCTGCAAGAAATGGTCAACAACCGCGTCGATTCGGTCGATCGCCGCGAGCGGATCGGCATGGGGGTGCGGGACCCGTTGTTACAGATTGTCAAGGAACCTTTGCAGGATTTGCGCGATCAAATTGCCGAGATCGAAAAATCGGTCGCCGATCCGGAAATTGCGGCGGAAAAAACGGCACTGGCGGTGGAATCGGCAGAGGATGTCTTGCTTCGATTGACCGCTGTGCTGGATAAAATGCTTGATTTAGAAAGCTACAATGAAATCCTAGACATGGTGCGAGAGTTAATCGAAGACCAGCAGAAGCTGTTGGATGACACCCAGGAAGAACGAAAGAAGCGAGTGATCAACCTGTTTCAATAGCCGCATCGGTACAACGCGACTACCCCCCATCCACGAGGGTTTGACATGAACTTGACTCCTCCAGCTTGGCGGAACGATTTTCTTCCCGGTTTGCTGGCTGTCGCCCTAGCTGTAGCCGCCGCATTGCCGGGGGGGCAAACGGTTGCCGAAGAGAGCCAGTTGACTGAGCGTCAGCTGAGCGTTGCCAATCGGTATCAACGCCTGGAGGAATTGCTGCTACGTCTTGCCGAGGTGGAAGCGGCGGAAAATCCTGAACGCAGTGCACTGCTGCGCCGCGCCGCGCGGCAGTCCCGCGACAAGTTTGTGTTGGAGAAAATGCGCAACGCGTCGGAGTCACTGCGCACCGAAGAATTTCAAAAAGCGGTCGACAACCAATCTGCCGCCAAGACGGAATTGTCTGCTCTGCTGAAATTGTTGCTCAGCGAAGATCGTTCCAAGCGGATTCGGGATGAGAAAGAGCGTTATCAGAAACTCGCCAAGGAACTGAAACGAGCCCTCCGCGCGCAGCAATCAACACGGGCGCGGACCGAAAACAACGCCGACATGAAAGAGTTGGAGGGCGAACAAAAATCGATCGGTGACCGAACCGAAAATCTGTCCGACGAACTTGCCGAGGAAGACGAGACTTCCCAATCACCGTCACCCAGCGAAAGCCAAGACAAAAACGAGAAAGATCCTGGCGAGAAAGGTCCTCGCAACGACGACGGTCAGTCCAACGAAAACGAAGGGCAACCAGAAGACGACAACAAGAAACCTGAGGATGATCCGAAGAAGTCGGGAGAGCAGCAGCCCAAAGAACAGGAACCGGGCGAGCGGGAGCCCAACGAAAAATCAGGCGAGAACCCTTCCGATTCGAAGCAGCAAAACCCGTCCGGCGATAACAAACAGTCACCGCAGAATCAAAATCAACCTCCGCAAAGCGAAAACCAGCAGCAATCTCCCCAAAACCAATCACAGCAATCCCAGTCGCCGCAAAACCAATCGCAACCTCCGCAGAGTCAAAATCAACCCGCATCGCCTGAACAGCAGATTCAACAGCAGTTGAAGCAGGCAATCGAAAAGATGCGGCAGGCAGAGCAAGAATTGGAAAAGGCGGAGCGTGAGAAGGCGACGCAACAGCAGCGGGATGCCGAGGAAAATCTGAGGGCCGCGATTGACCGTCTGGAACGGATACTGAGGCAGTTGCGCGAGGAGGAGATGCAGCGCGAACTCGCCAAGTTGGAATCGCGGCTGCGAAAAATGGCGGCCATGCAATCACAAGTGCTGGATGACACCGTGGCGTTGGCGGCGACTCCCACCGGACAGCGCAATCGCCAAACGGACTTGAAGGCGGGCGATCTGGCGTTCGAAGAAAAGAAAATCACCATGGAAGCCGACCGGGCGCTGTTGTTGTTGCGCGAAGAGGGTTCCAGCGTCGCGTTTCCGGAAGTCATTTCGCAAATCGCCGACGACACGGTTCGCGTATCCAACTTCTTGGCCGAAACAAAAATTGACACCGTCACGCAGGGTATTCAGAAAGATATTTTGGCCGCCTTGGAAGAAATGATCGCCGCTACCCAAAAAGCGCAGCGAGAATTGGAGCAGAAACGCCAACAGCAGCAACAAGGAAAACCGCGGCAAAGCGGCCAGCAGGAGGAGCCTCTGGTCGAGGCGCTGGCCGAGTTGCGGCTGATTCGCACCATGGAAACGCGAATCAAATCGACGACGGAGCGCTATGCAGGTTTGATAGAATCGGGGGACCAGGCAACGGAAGACCTGTTACCGCTGCTTCAAGATTTGTCCGAACGTCAAAATCGTCTGTACCAGATCACCAGAGATCTGGTATTAAAACGCAACAAATAATCGCGGGAGGTGATCGTGCATCGATCCGCTTCAATCCTGACTATCGCCGCCAGCCTGGTTTTGGCCGTCGCCGGATTTGCCGACGATGCGCTGCAGAAAGAGGCAAGTTGGCAGTCTCATGACGCCACCCAGATGGCTCGTTTGCTGAGGTCATCGTTGGACGAACTGGGCGTGATCCCAGGCGACATGGATCAGGTAAGCGACGAATTCTTGGCGGCGATCGAAAAACACGACGTCGATCCGCTGGACGCCTACGTCGAATCGACTCGGCGATTGGTTCCGGTCATCGATCAGTTGGTCGGCCAGTCATCGCAGGACGTTATCGTTGCCGGCGCCAGCATCGATCCCAACACTCCGGGGTACGGAGCACTCGAGTCGCTTCCCAAGTCGATGCGAATGAGTTTGCGGACCTGGTTAGGGCGAGAGTTGATGCGGGCGCGTCTTTATGACGAAGCTCTGCCGGTGATTGCCGAGGTTGATCCGTCGGAATCGATCGATCCGGCATCGGCGCTCTTCTATCGCGGCGCCTGTTATCACGCCCTACTGATGAAAAAAGAAGCGCTAGCGGACCTGAGGCGGTTGCTGGAAAACGAAGACGATTGTCCGGTTCGCTACGCGAGGACGGCCAAGATGATGGTCGCCGATATCAAACCTCTCAAAGAGGATTCACTGGATGAGATCTCACGAATCATGACCGACGTCACTCGCCGCCTGGACTTGGGGCGAACCGATGACGAGGTGAAAGATCGCGAGCAAAAAATCATCGACAAGCTGACCAAGCTGATCGACAAGCTGGAAGAACAGAAGCAGCAACAGCAGCAACAACAACAGCAAGCTGGCGGAAGCGGACAGAACTCCAACGATCCCAACCGGGGTTCCCCGATGGACGACAGCCGGATTGCTGGCGCCAATGGCAACGGCGACGTGGACCGCAAGAACATCAAGCAACGAGATGGCTGGGGAAACCTTCCGCCGGCCCAGCGGCAACAGGCGCTGCAGCAGATCAGCCGCGATCTGCCCACGCATCATCGCGAAGCAATCGAAGCCTACTTTCGTAAGCTGGCCACCGACGGAAAGTAAAAAGTCGGCGATTTCTCCGAAATCGCTACGCTCCTCGACCGTAGCGAATGTCGCCAAGACTTTCGGTGAATCCCAATCCCGCCGAAACTCTTGGCCAGTTTCGCTACCGGCGTCTACTCTTTTTCCAACCTCACCTCGATTTTTCCCTCTCGCTCGCGGACCTCGAAGGTTTGTTGTAGCGGTTGGCGGTTGATGGTTTGGATTCCCGTGGCCAACTCGTATTGCCAACCGTGCCAGGGGCAGGTCACACAGCCGGCGGCGACCGTTCCCTCGGCAATTGGGCCGCCTTGGTGAGCGCACATGCCGTCGAGCGCGTAGAGGTTACCGCCGCTGCGAAAGATGGCCAGCACCTGGCCCTGCAAGACGACTTCCATGGCAGCCGCCTCGGCCAAATCGTCGGCGGATGCAACCGGGATCCACTGGGAAGCCATGATTTCTCTCTGTACCTGGTCAAAGCATGTTGGAATCAGCCTTCCCCTTGCCCCTCCGGGACAGGCCATCCCTGTTATCGACGCTCGCCGACCACGGTACAATCGCAGACTTCACCCATTGAGGTCAACGCCCCGCAGAGGAGTAGGACAGTGGCGACGGAAACCAAACGCCTCCGACATATCGGCCGGTTTTTCAAAATTTCGGCCGCAGCCGTGGCACTCGGATGTCTCGCGACCACCTCTCTCACGGTCGCCGAGAAACCGGCGGCGGCGGCCGAGCCCGACAAACCCACTTCGGCCGAATCAGACCAAGGGAAGGAATCAGGCCTCATGAAAGTCACCGAGATCGAAGGCATTTCGGAATACCATTTAGACAATGGTGTCCGCATCCTGTTGTTTCCCGACGCCAGCAAGGAGGTTGTGACGGTCAACATGACAGTCTTCGTCGGCTCGCGCCACGAAGGTTACGGAGAGGCCGGCATGGCCCACCTTCTGGAACACATGCTGTTCAAAGGCACGCCCGATCACCCCAACGTGCCGAAGGTGTTGCAGGATCGCGGTGCACGGTTCAACGGCACCACCTGGATGGACCGCACCAACTACTACGAAACACTGCCGGCAACCGGTGACAACCTGGAATTTGCGATTCGCCTAGAAGCGGACCGGTTGGTCAACAGCAACGTTCGCGGCGAAGATCTGGAAAGCGAAATGACGGTCGTCCGCAACGAATTCGAACGTGGTGAAAACTCACCCACTCGCGTGCTGATGCAGCGGATGCAGGCAGCCGCTTACGAATGGCACAACTACGGGCGCAGCACGATCGGAAACCGCAGCGATATCGAGCGTGTGCCGATCGTGAACCTGCGCAAGTTTTACAAGAAGTTTTATCGACCGGACAACGTGATGGTGATCGTTGCCGGAAAGTTCGATCCCGAAAATGCTTTGCAGCACATCCAAACCTACTTTGGTGCTTTGAAGACGCCGGATGAGCCAATCGATGACACCTACACGGTCGAACCGCCCCAGGACGGCGAACGAACGGTCGTGCTTCGCCGCGTCGGCGAGGTCCAATTGGTCGGGGCCGCCTACCATATTCCGGCCAGCAGCCACGCCGATTTTGCCGCCGCCAAGGCACTGGTCTATGTGTTGGGTGACGAACCGAGCGGACGTCTTTACCGGCAGATGGTCGAAACAGAAATCGCGACCAATGTTTACTCGCTGTCTTATGCTTTTGCTGAGCCGGGATTGTTCATGGCCCTGGCCGAAGTTCCGGAATCAACGCCGATTGAACAGGCACGCTCCAAGCTGATCGAATTGATGGAACGCTCCTTCGTCGATTCGCCCGTCACCGAGCAGGAAGTCGAACGGGCCAAACAACAGATCCTCAAGCAGCGTGAACTGGAAGCGGCCGAATCGGACCGGTTGGCGGTTCGCCTGAGTGATTGGGCGGCCCAAGGCGATTGGCGATTGTATTTCTTGTATCGCGATTCGATCGAAAAGCTCAGTCGTGACCAGGTGCAGGCGGCTGCCGAGAAGTATTTTGTACGCAACAACCGAACCGTCGGTCTGTTCATTCCCAGTGAGGAGTCGGAGCGGGTGCAGATTCCCGAAGCACCCGACCTGGTCGCTTTGCTGAAGGACTACAAAGGTCGCGAGGCGATCGCGGCGGGCGAGCAGTTCGATCCCTCACCGCTGGTGATCGAGGGCCGTACCGAACGAGGCAAGTTGCTCAGCGGAATGCAGTACGCGCTGCTGCCCAAGAAAACGCGGGGCAGCACCGTTTCGCTAATGATGACGCTCCGTTTCGGGACCGGCGAAACGCTGAAAGATAAAGTCGGCGCTGTCGAATTGCTCGGCCTGCTGATGTCTCGAGGCACCGACAAGCTGGATTACCAGCAACTGCAGGACGAATTGATTCGCCTGCGCGCCGAATTGTCGATGAATTCCACGATTGGTTTGTTGCAGACGTCGATCAAGACAAAGCGTGAGTTTTTGCCGGAGGTGATCGACCTGCTTGGCGATATCCTTCGTCGTCCCCGCTTGGATTCGAATGAATTGGAAGTGATCCGACGCCAGGTTGTCACGCAGTTGCAACAGAGTTCCACGGAAACGCAGCCGCTTGCGATTCGCCATGTCCGCAAGACGCTTGCTCCCTACGGGCGCGACGATATTCGCTACGTTCAAACGATCGACGAAGAGATCGAAATGTACGAGGGAGTGAAGATCGAAGAGCTGCGAGAGCTGCATGCGAATTACTTGAGCAACCAGGCGGGTGAGATTTCGGTCGTCGGTGATTTTGATGCCGATGAAGTCAAAGCGCTCTTGAAATCGCAGCTCGACAACTGGAAAACCTCGCAACCGTACGTTCGAGTCGATCGGAATGCCCATCCCGAAATCGAAGGAGAGATCGAATCCATCGAAACGCCCGACAAGGCGAACGCGTTTTTGTTTTCTCAGCAACAATATGCAATGACCGATGATGATCCTTCCTATGCTTCGCTAGTGCTTGGCAATTTCATCCTCGGCGGCGGAGCGCTGAGCAGCCGGCTGGGCGACCGTGTGCGTCAGCAGGAAGGACTTTCTTACGGAGTCCGCAGCAGCGTATCGCCCCGCACCAAGGACAAGCGAGTCGATTTGACGATCTACGCAATCACCAATCCGCAAAACAAGGATCGTCTGTTGGAAGTGATTCGCGAAGAGATCGACCGTTTGATTGACGAAGGGGTGACCGAGGACGAGCTTCGCCGGGCCAAAGAATCGTACCTGCAAGCCGCTCGTGTCCGCCGTACCGGCGATAGTCCGCTGGCCGGGGAATTGCTAGGAACGATTTTCAACGAGCGGACGATGCAATACCACGCCGATCACGAGAAGCGAATCGGTGAAGCGACGGTAGCAAGCGTCAATCAAGCGATTCGAAGCTACATCGATCCGGAAAAGCTAGTCACCGCCGTGGCAGGCGACTTCGCCGGCGCAAAAGAAGAATGACTCCACGCACCGCCGTTCGTAAAACAGAGTTGTTTCGTGCGGTCGGTTGGCTACTCTGACCAGCTTGGCTCCCCTCTCCGTCGTTCGAACACAAGTCGTGCTTGTGTTCGAACGAGGGAGACGGGCTACGCGTCATAGTCGGACGTCAGGCCGGCTTCCCAGGCCCAGTACTCGATCACCTCTCGCTCTTCGCGAGTGGCAAAGCGATTGGAATTGCCCCGGACCTGCACAATCCGTCGCTGATCGGCGTCCACCTGAATTGTCAACACTCGCTTGCCGGTTGCCCCGCAACCCTGTCGCATCGACCAGATCGTGGTGCGTCCCATCGCGCAGGTTTCGGCGTACGAACCAACGCAGTGATTGAGCGACCGGCCTTCTTCGGCCAACGCCCCGTTGCCCAGTAACTCGTAGATTGTCCAGACAGTGCCCTGCTTGGACTGCCATTGGAAAGGGCGAATCTTCGACTCGAGCCAGCTGATGTCGGAGTGACCTGCTCGCGCCAATTCGTTGTGCCACCGCTGCAAGTCGCGAATCAATGCCGCAGGTGTCCGGCCGATCATCGAAAGTCTCGGCTGGGCCGGCGGAATCTGTTGACGCTGCCGCCGGCCATCGGCCGTGACTGCGTAGTGGAACGGATTACCCACGCCGAACCGTTGGTTATTGACGAAGTCTAGAATCGGCCCGACGAACCGGTAGTCCAATTCGGGATGCTTGATGAACCAGTCAATCACGTGCCCCCAGAAGTCGGCTTGGTCGAGCTGACGTCCCAGAAAGGAGCTCATGATCGCGCCAGCGAGATTGGCACTGCCTCCCTTGCCGCGGACGTGCCCCCACCATATGGCTTCCGGTAGGCTGGAGCGTTCCGGTGCCTGCTGAAAATGGTGCGACATTCGGCGGCTATACGCCATCGGAATCCCCGATGTGCGGATGCTATGTCCGGCTGCGACATGCAGGAAGATCGGCAACTCCGCATCACATTTGGTTCGATCCCGATGAAACCAAATGTTGAACAGACATTCGGGTACGCTGTGCCTGACAAACAAATGGCGGACCAGCGATCGAAAGATCTCGCGAAAATTCTGTGAATCAACCTGCCAATCCTGCAGCGGGCGAATCCACTGCTCGCGGCACTTGGCCACCAGGGCCAATGATTCGCTGAACGTGCAGCACGTTCGTTTCCCGCTGGTGGGGATTTGCCGCGAAAACAGGTGCATCCGCGTGCCTCGCTCGTGGAGCAGGTTGATCAACACACGGAAGACTTCGAGATCCCGCTGGAAATCGGCTCCACGTAGTCGATCGACGGCCGCGCAGAGGCTCGCATATCTCTTGTCACACGTCGTCGCAAAGGCAATCTTGCCTTCCAGAACTGTGGCAACGACCTCTTCTTCACTGCGCCCTTCGATACCGAACATCGGTCGCGGCACAAGTCGCTTGTTGGCAAAACTCTGCCATGCCGGGCCGTTCGACAGGGATGCCATCAACTCCGACTGGCGATCGTCATCATCCTTATCCAAGGAATTAGAAAACCCGTTCAGGACGCACCAGTCCTGGTAGGCTTCGGCCCTATCGAAACCGAGCTTTCGCATATGCTGTTCGATCGTCTTTCTTCCCCGCCTGCGGCACCGTTTTTTCCGTCTCATTGAATTGTCGTGTCAGGGACACGCTGGTTGAACAATGGGTCTTGTTCAGCCACGACACACAGAGGGAGGAAAAAGGTTCGCCGGTCAACCGTCCACATCACTCAACGTTAGCTGGGGAAGCCTCTAACAGCACTGTTGTCAACGCCGACGCAAGCTGGCTCGGATCCCTCGCCGCTGCGGTTGGTCAATTTTCAGCAAGTTCCGAGTTTCCACTTGCGACCGAGGTGCCGATGACCGAAGCGGAATCGAGGCCAACCTGCATCGGTGGCTTTCACCGTCGACAATCTGGGCACTTTCTTCTTGCTGGATCAGTGTCACCTTGGCCTGCCTGCAAAAGTTGGCAACCCGGTGTCGGCCACCGGAGCGTGCTCCGCAACAACGTGAAAAGCGCGTCGGTGTCCGCCACCGTCGCACCCAACGGCAGCTGCTCCGAGCTGGCGGCTTGTCCAACTTCGGTGATTTTCGGTTTGCGTTTCGCCGCTTCGGTTAGTCATTCCTGCGCGTTTTCGGTAGTCGCGAAGCGATGGTATGTTGAAGCATGGGACGTTAGTCCCATGACTGAATTTCCTGAACAAACTAGTCGCGAAGCGACGACAGGAGGGGCAATATGTCGACTCATCATGGAATCTTATTGCACGTTGTGTTCTCAACGAAGTTCCGATTCAAGTGCATCTCCGAGAATTGGAGCGACGAGCTGTACGGCTACATCGGCGGAACGATCAAGGAACACAGTGCAAACCTGCTAGCTGCCGGTGGCATCGAAGACCATGTGCATCTGTTGATGAAGATCAGTCCAAAGTTCGCGATTTCAACAACGATCCAATTGCTCAAGGCCAACTCGTCCCGTTGGATCAATGAGCGTCGCCTGGTAAACGCGAAGTTCTCATGGCAGCGGGGATACAGCGCATTTTCTGTCAGCGAATCGAAGGCTGCGACGGTTCGCAACTACATCAAGAATCAACGTGAACATCATCAGCGTCAGACGTTCGAGGACGAATATCTGGAGTTCTTGCGGCGCCATCGTATCACGTTCGATCCGCGGTTCGTCTTCGAGCAAGAATCCATCGCTTGATGACCTGCCGTCGCTTCGCGACTCTTGAACAGCGCTCTTCAACATCCTCGGACTAGCGTCCGAGGCTTCCACATACCACTGCTTCGCAGTTGTGCGGCGCCCTGGTCGAATCAGAAAAGCGCCTCCAGCGGCCGACGATGCGGCCGGCGACGCGTACCTTGAGCCAGTGCATCACGCGTCCAAGACATGTAGATATTTTCTAATTGTATTGGGCAAACAATCTTTCTGTCTACGGACGCCAACTGCCGCTATAAATTGGATTGAGTCGTCCGCTACCCAGCGAGTTGAGCCACTGCGGCAACGGAATTCGCGTCGCTTTAAGCCCTTTCAACGCTCGCATCACGCAAATCACGGTACCAGTCGAGCAAGCTGCCGCCTTACCGAGGCGTCTCTCGGCGGGGCGGCGGTGAGCCAGCGTCACGCATACCGAACCGAGCAGACCATTCTTGCGGGAAGAACAGCGCATGCTAGCGGACAAGCAGCCCACCGAAGAGCATCGTATCGCTATCACATCAGGCGTTGCGATGGCGACTGGCTTGTTCACTGGCCTGATTGTCAGCTGGTTTCCGCAGGAGTTCTTTCGATGATTAGGCGCATCCTTGTTGGTTTGGGTGGGACGCCGTTCACACCGACGGCCATTCGCTACGCGGTCGAATTAGCGAAAGCCCAGCAGGCAGATATCCTTGGAATGACGGTCATCGATCGCCGACGACTGGTGGCGTTACACAAGGCTTTCCTGCCCGCTCAAGAAGCGATCCACGAGATGAGGCGTCTCGACACGATTGAGAAGAATCAGGAACAGTCCGTTGCCGACTTCGAACTCGCATGCACGGAGGCGGGCTTGCCGTACGCTGCGACGCGGGAGAGCGGCGATCCGTTCCAGACAATGATCTCTCAGGCACGCTACTATGACCTGATGATTTTCGGACTTCGAAGCCTGTTTGACTACAACGTCGTCGACACTGCTCCCACTGACGTACTCGCGCGACTCGTCTCGCGGGGCATATCCGCAACGCAACCGTTCCGCTGTTTTTGAGCCAGTAACGCAGCGGCAAGGACCGACCCTTGCGAACCAAACCTAGCGCAAATGAATTGGCCGAGCCATCCGCACTATCCCTTATGAGAACAACGCATGTCAGCGGACAACAAGTCTACCGAAGAGCATCCAGACGGCTCGTACTTTAAACAGGATTTTCTTGCATCCATCGTCGTGTTCCTGGTTGCATTGCCGCTCTGTATGGGGATCGCGATCGCTTCCGGCGTGCCCGTGGCGGCAGGATTGATCACCGGCATTGTCGGCGGAATCGTCGTCGGCTCGTTGGCGGGTTGTCCGTTGCAAGTGAGTGGTCCGGCGGCCGGTCTGACGGTGATCGTGTTCGAGATCGTCCAACGATTCGGTTTTGAAATGCTGGGCCTGGTCGTGCTGATGGGCGGCGTGATGCAGTTCGTTGCAGGTATCTTCAAGCTCGGACAATGGTTTCGCGCCGTTTCGCCGGCGGTTATCAAAGGAATGCTGTCGGGAATTGGCGTGTTGATCTTTGCGAGCCAATTCCACGTGATGGTCGATGACAAACCGAAAGGCAACGGGCTGACGAATCTTGTGACCATCCCGGGGGCCATTGGAAAGGCAATGACATGGCCCGATTTTGGCACGCCCGAAACCAGGCGAGCGCGCACGAGGGCGCTGCGCGAGGTTGGCGAGTTGCACCGCCGACAGGAAGCAATCGCGGAGTGGGTCGCCGAACGACTCCCCGACCATGCCTCCGCCGAAGAACTGGCCCAAGAGACTCCAGAGCAACTTGCCGCAGAGGCTGACGCGCTGCAACGGTTGCTGCCGGACCAACAGGCATTGCTGGCTGATACGCAGCAAACAATCCAGCGTTTGGAAGACTTTGAGCGGAGTAATGGAAACGGTGAGCAGTCCGAGCAAATCATCGCTGCCTGCTCGGTGGCAATGGAGAAATGTCGCATCGCCAGTGAGGAACTTAGTGAAGGCCATGTACGTAACGCCCTTAAGGCGCAGAACGAGGCTGTGACCGCGCTCGCTGATGTTTCCGAAGCCCTCAAGAACCATGCGCTGGCTGCCCAGATTGGGATGTTGACCATCATCACCATTCTCTTGTGGCAGGCGTTTGCTCCCAAAAAGGTCAAGTTCATGCCGGCCCCGTTGTTGGCCGTTCTGGTTGCGGCCGGAGTCGCCACAATCATCAGCATCCCAGTTCTGTACGTCGAAGTGCCGGATAGCCTTTGGAGCGAAATTCACTTCCCGTCGTTGGCGATGTTGAATGATGCCCCTTGGGGCGCGCTGTTGAAGTCGGCAGTCGTGGTCGCGGTAGTCGCGAGTGCCGAAACGCTTCTCTGCGCGACCGCGGTCGATCAGATGCACCAAGGGTCGAGAACACGTTACGACAAAGAGCTCTCGGCCCAGGGCGTGGGAAACATGATTTGCGGGATGCTTGGCGCGCTGCCGATGACCGGCGTGATCGTCCGCTCCACCGCGAATGTTGAATCTGGAGGAAAGACGCGGGTCTCGGCGATTCTGCATGGAGTGTGGCTTTTGGTTTTCGTCGCTTTCCTGGCCTTCGTGCTGAGGCTGATTCCAACTTCTGCGCTCGCTGCGATCCTGGTTTACACCGGCTATAGGCTGGTCAATCCGAAATCGATCAAAGATCTAAAAAGCTACGGTTGGGGTGAGGTGGCGATCTACGTTGCGACCGTGGTCACGATTGTCGTCACCGATTTGCTGACCGGTGTGATTGTGGGTGTCGCCCTCGCCGCGGCCAAGTTGCTCCATACATTTTCACATCTGGATGCGGAACTTGAAATCGATCGAGAAGAAGGTCGAAGCACGCTGGGGCTGCACGGCGCCGCGACGTTTGTCCGTTTACCACGGCTGGCGAGTGAACTCGAAAAGGTGCCAGCCCGATCGGAACTCCATGTTGACTTTCAGCACCTCGACTACATCGATCACGCCTGCCTGGACTTGTTGATGACGTGGGCCAAGCAACACGAGTCGACGGGCGGCAAACTGGTGATCGACTGGGAATCGCTGCACGGCCGCTTTCATCGCGAGAACGACCGTAGCAGAAAGGGCAGTCGCCGTTTGGCAGCTTCTCAACGCGATCAGTAGAGAAGAGTCGCGGAGCAATTTTGCTGATCAAAGAGAATAACGAACTGCTCACCGACGTCGAGTGGCTTCGGTCCTCCGTACTGACGAGAAACCCCTACGTTGATCCACTCGGCTGCTGCTATGCCGAATTCTCACTTGCCTACCTGGAAGTGCGCGCCTGATGAGCGAATTGGCACGCTTCTATCCGTTGTGGCACGCATTGCGGAACGCTTAGCCGTCACCTCCAAGCCCACAAGGCGCAAAAAAATGGTTCATGCAGCACTTTGGCACAAAACGTGCTCCCTGAATATCTAAATGCCTGAATATTTGCATCTGAATGTCGTCTGACGAGGACCAGCCGAGAGTAGTCTTCGGAAGGGAGCGCACATGCCGTACCGCCTGCTTGCTGCAACCGAACTCGCAGAGTTTCTTCGAGCTGTGGCTCATCCACGGCGAATACAGATCATCGAAGAACTTCGCGGCGGCGAAAAAGATGTAGCTTCCGTGGCGAAGGCGACGGAGCTAACCCATTCCAACGCGTCACAGCATCTCACGGTGCTGCGGGCCCATCGAGTCGTCGCTGAGCGTCGCGAAGGGAGAAGGGTGTTTTACCGGCTTCGCGCAGTAGAGCTTGCGGATTGGTTGGTGCAGGGGATGGATTTCTTGGCTCCCATGGATCAGCAGAACGACGAAGTGCGCAAAGCGATCAAGAAGGCAAAGTCCAAATGGTCCGATTGACATGCAGTCGGTCGGAGCAGGTCTATCAGATCAAGGAGTAGCACGATGAAACGATTCCAAAGCATTCTCGTAGCCGTTGATACTCGGTTCGATCAACATCCGGCACTGCAATGGGCCGTCCGGCTGGCCGAGCATAATGACGCGAGACTGACGATTGTCGATGTTCTGCCTGATCTGCCCTGGACTGCGAAACTTGTCCTCTCAGACAGCGAGAACACTCACGAGGCGCTCACCGAACAGAAACGCCGGATGCTTGACACCATCGCCCAGCCGGTCCGCGACCAAGGGGTGGAGGTGACGACTCAGGTGCTTACCGGCAAGACGTCGTTCGCCATCATGCACGAGGTGTTGCGGTCGGGGCACGATCTGGTGATGCGAGTCACGAAGGGCGCGCATAGCGGTCGGACCGGGGTCTTCGGGACCACCAGCATGCGATTGCTTCGCAAGTGCCCATGTGCGGTATGGCTTGTTCGGCCCGACACGCCGCCCAGCTTCGAGCGGGTTCTCGCTGCGATCGACCCGGCCCCCGAGGATGTCGCCCGCGATGTGCTGAATCACACAATCATGGATTTGGGTAAGTCGATCGCCGAATTCGACAAAGGGGAGCTTCACGTCGTTCATGCATGGGAATTGTTTGGCGAGCATCTATTGAAATCTCGCTACAAGCCCGGCGAGCTTGAAAAAGCGAAACGAAATGCCGAGGCCAAAATCGTCGGTGAGGCGGATCGGTTTCTGTCTCCGTACGGACTCGATCATCAAGCTGAAACTGTCCATTTGCTGCCCGACGAGTTGGGGCCCGGACATGCGATTGCCGAGTTGGCAATACGAGAGCGAATGGACGTGGTGGTCATGGGCACCATCGCTCGCACCGGCGTGACGGGAGCGTTGATGGGCAATACGGCCGAGAAGGTGCTTGATCGAATTGAATGCTCCGTGCTTGCCGTCAAGCCAGACAATTTCATCTCCCCCGTAACGTTGCCAGAGGCGTAGTACGCGTTGACCAAATGAACATAAATCTGCGCCAGAGATTGCCCCACGATGAATGTCTCCTGCAATTTGAAATGTGTAACCCCTTCGGGGTTGCGTCGCTCGTACTTTCCTGTCCTGGGGTGCGCTGCGCGACCCCAGGCTCTGATGTTAGACGCCTTCGGCGACATTGGGCAGGGCTCACGGGGACAGAGCACATTTGTTGTGACTCGCGTTGACCACCGCAAACGTGCTATGTCCCCGTTCAGGCAGGAAAGCCTAAACCACTTCCCAGCGGCCGATCACTTGGTCGTCGAGGTCGACGTAGTAGAGTGCTCCGTCGGGGCCCTGGCTGATGGCGACGACCACGTTGGCTCCCGTGGTGAACGTACTGACGTCAATCACGTTGCCGGAAGCGTCGATTGAAGCGTGTCGGACGATGCCCTGGCCAAGATCGTTGAAGAACACGTCTCCCACATACTGCGATCCGTACAGCGATCCGCGATAGACGTCGCCCATCACGATGGCGTTGATTCCGTCAGCCTGGTGATTCAGGGCGTAGATCGAAGCGTCCACCGGCACGTTGGCATCGAAAAAGTCCTGGCCTTCCTGGGTGGCCGCGTAGCCGTTCTGAACCAGGCTGACGCCGTTGCCGCCTTCATAGAATGGCCAACCGAAATTCGCGCCGGCACCGGCCGAGTTGATTTCCTCCCACTTCGTCCAGCCGACATCACCGATGAAAAGTTGACCCGTCACGGCATCGACCGAGATGCGGAATGGATTGCGCAAACCAAGCTGGTACACCTTGCTGCGGTTGGCGTCGGGATCGTTGTTGTAAAACGGGTTGTCCGAAAGACCTTGGCCAGTGATCGGATCGATTCGCAAAATCTTGCCCGACAGGCTGTCGATGTCTTGAACACGATCGGCACGTACGTCGACGTCGTTGTAGCTGGCGCCGTCGCCGATCGAAACGAACAACGTACCGTCCGGAGCAAACGCTAGACCGCCGATCGTATGAGATTCGCTGTCACTATTGATGAAATCCTGGACGTAGGTACCGTCGGGGTTTTCACCCGCCGGCGGTTCGTTGAAATCCTGGGTGCTGTTGGCGAATCCGTTGAAATTGTCCCAAGTACTGTTGGAACCAAGCAGCACCACTTCGCTGCCGGCAACCGCGGTCAAGTAATTGTTGGACGCATCGGCGGTGACTCGAATCAGCCGGCCGGCGCGATTGCCCTTGCCGTCGGGGCCGGCCAATGTTCCGGCGGATTGGTCAAAAACTTCCGGCGGATCGTAGGTGAACAGCAGATAAACGTATGGATTGTTCTCGAAGTCGGGGTGCACCGCGATGTCAAGCAATCCCCGGTCTCGCACGCCGTTGACGATGTCTGAAATATCGATGAACGGTGTCGACGAAACCGTTCCGCCGGACGCCGTTTTGACAACACCACCTTTTTCGGCGATCAACATGGTGCCGTCGGGAAGCCATTCCACCGCGGTTGGCTGCGATAGTCCTTCGCTCCCAGCAATCACTTCCACCGCGACCACGGTGTCACCTTCCTGGGTCGGAGGATCTTGTGGCGGAACCTGCTGGTCCAACTGCCAACTCAACAATCGATGATCGTTGTTTTCTCCTCCCGTCCCAGCGGTGAAGCCGAAGTAGGCCGATCCACCCACCACGGTTTCTAGGTCCACCGTCGCCTTCAACAGGGCGATGGTCGGTTTGGCTGCCGAATCGGAAAGGTAGACCGCCAGCACGTCGCTGGTTCCGTTGTAGTCCACCCATGCGTAGTAGACGCTGCCGTCGTTGAGATCAAAATTCGGTTCCAGCGTTTTCAGGGAACTGGTGACCGAACCGTTGATGATGGAAACGTGATTGTCGCTGACATCGAACGGGTTCTGGTGAGTATCAAACTCCACGGCGACAGAATTACTGATTCCTTCGTAACCGAGGCTGCCGCCACTGCCACCGATGGCCGCGGCACCTTGAGCATCGTTTTGGATGGTGAAAGTGAACCCATCGGCGCCACCGCTGCCCCCGGTGATCCGGAATGAAAAGGCGCTGCGGAACGAAGCGTCGGCGGAAAGCGAAATGGCCTGGTCGTAGAACACGCTTCCCTCCCGATTGCCGCTAGCGGGCGTCAACT
Organism: Rubripirellula sp.; assembly: GCA_965222745.1. GTDB lineage: Bacteria > Planctomycetota > Planctomycetia > Pirellulales > Pirellulaceae > CBDCUW01. Next base: position 842,138 of record CBDCUW010000005.1, on the reverse strand, counting down.
GAAGTTCGTTTCCTACCTGAGAAGCGTCACCGTTGATGGTCAGATCGGCGACCGAGGCGAAGTCGGCGTAATCGGGCAAGGCGGTTTCGTCGTCGATGATGGTGATCGTTGCCGTTCGCGGAACCAGCAACGTTGCACCGCCGTTGACGTTGTCGATCGTCACTCCGAACTGCTCCACCGGTTCGACCTGCGAATCGTTCAGAATGGGGATCACAATGGTTTTGACCGTTTCACCCTCGGCGAAGGTAAGTGTGCCGGCGACGGCGGTGTAGTCGCTGCCTGGACTGGCCGTTCCCAGTTCGGTGTCGTAATCGACCGTGATTTGACCGTCGCTTCCCACGGTACGAATGACGTCGATTTCAGCCGTCCCCGACGCCTCGTTGACGGTCACGTTGCTGGTCGCCAGCTGGATGACGCCCGCGTTTCGAGCGTTTCCGTATTCAAAGAAACCGTTGGTGTGAAGTGTTTCATCCTCTTTGAATCCGGGAGTGATCTCGCCCGCTTGCCAGGTACCGGTGGAGTAGACGTTGGGTGCTTCCGTTTCGTGAATCACTCCGTCAATCACGATTCGATCGACTCGCAGGTTGTTGTCGATTCCCTGATCCGGCCTCCAGAAATCGTTGGTGAAGTGAATCTGAACATCTTCGGCAGCCACGGTGGAATCGGCAGTGAACTGGTAACTGACAAACTGGCCAGCCGACGCATCACCGCCGATGTTGGACCAGGTTTTGACGGCGGTACCTTCCAGCCACAACTGCATGGTTTCGACATTCTCGTTGCCAGCGGCAAAAATGGTGATGCTGCTGCCGGTACCACCCGACGTGTCGGCGTACTGAAAGTAGCCGTCGGCGTGCAACCATTCGCTTTGGCGAAAACCGGGTTGAATCCCATCCGACGGCAGCCAGGTGCCTGTTCCAAAGACGCTTGGATCTTCCGTTTCGAAGATCTCTCCGTCTAGATCAATTCGGTCGATGCGAAGATTGCGATCGATTCCCTGAGCCGGCTCGTAGACATCGTTGGTGAAAACAATACGAATCTGGTCGGCCGTCACGCCGGCTGTGTCGTTGTAGGTGAAATCCAAAAACTGCCCCGCGTCAGCATCGCCACCCACGTTGTCCCAGGTTGCCACCGTGATACCATCGATCTGCAGTTGCATCTGCTCTTCGCCAGTGGCACCTGCTGCGCGAATGGTGATCGGCAATACCACGTCGACCTGCCGCAGCGCCTCGGTCGGCGCGAGCAATAGCGATTCGATTTGACCGGTCGCCGATTCCAGCACCCAGTCACCGTGATGGGATGCGGCGCCGGTGCGATCAACCGATCCAGCCACGTCGGCTCCGGTTAGCCGCGACCAGACACGAAGAAAATCGACGCCTTGATCGCCGGCCGCTGCCTCGCATCCGTAAAGCAAGATGTCGGCATCACCAGTCAACGCCGCTTGCCAGGATTGCAGTTGATCGGAGCGAGATTGCAGGTTTTCACTGCGGATCACCTGCTGCCCAAATTGCAGCCGTCCCGAATCGCCGTGAGAGATGATGTGCAAAGTGCGGATGCCGGAGCGGCCGGACAGGACTGAACTGATTTGGCTGATCACGTCAGAGCTATCGTCGACCAACACAATCTCCACACCCTGTCGCGCCAGCGTCGTGATGCGATCGACATTGTCAATCGCCGCATCGACGAACGCGATTTCCGCTGCCGTCTCTGATATTGGCGCCGGTGCTGCCGCAGCAGCGATTTCGCCCGACTGCACGGCGGCGGCAGAAGCTGCACCAGCATCCGCAGCCAACATCAACCGAGCCTCCAACGGTGAAACGGACCAGCGCGCGGATTTGCGAAAATTTCGACGGAACTGGGACATCAAAGCTTTCCTGGAGACGGTAGGCTGGCGAGGGAAACAGCATTCAATACGAAAGAACCATCACCAGCCTAAATGCCCTCAAAGTCAACGCAAACCGTCTAATGTGAACTACCTGAGATTTTCATGGGTTCTGCTGGGTCGCTGGTGTGGCGGTGGGCAATTGCGGTGGGCAATTTCCCGTCTTGGTCTGGTTGCGCGGACATTGTTCAGACGTGCGACCTATGTTTCAGCAGGTTCCCCCGAACACTGCTCCTGGGCAGGGAACGCTTCCATCGTCGATACCGTTACGTCCGGACCGAGCTGTGACCCGCGAATTGTCCGTTGCCGCAAAACAAACGTTTCAAATCGTCGCATTGGTCGCCACGATTTTGGTGGTAGGAATCCACTATCAATCCGCCGCGCCGGCGACTCCATCGCCCGAGGCTGCGACCTGGAACGAATTGACGCAGGAATTCTTGCTTGGCGGAATTGCCCGTGTTGCTGTACCGATGTTCGCTTTCGCGGCGGGCCTGTTCTATTTTCGCAGCGATGATGGAACGTGGCGGAGCTACCTTCGCAAGCTGAAATCGCGCGGTCGCTCGGTTCTGATTCCGTACTTCATCATCGCGTCGGTGGCGATAACCAGCTGGTTGGTGGTGCGGCGAATCGAAGGCAATCCTGTTCAATTGGGGCTGGTCGAATTTCTGGCCACCTGGTTGCTCCGGCCGCCGGCCGAACAGCTGTGGTTCCTGCGAGACCTGATGGTGCTCGTAGCGATCGCTCCGATCATCGGTCGCCTGGTGAAATGGAATTCCGCCTGCTGTCTCTCGGCGATCGGCATCGCCTGGATGGCCAACTGGCAACCCTTTCCGGTGGTCGCGGGATGGCACCTTTTGCACATCGAAACTCTGCTGTTCTTTTCCCTGGGCGCTGCGGCGGTTGACCGCGGTGATTGGATCGAGCGGCTTGCCCAGAGCCGTTGGCCTGCCGCGATCGGACTTGTCTTGGTGTGGTGCGACCTGATCGTGACACGGATTTTTGTCCGAGCCGATTTTGATGCCTGGTACTTGCATGATTACGACGCCGCCAGTTTGGTCCTTCACAAGTTTTCAATTGTTGCCGGTTGCGTCGCGCTTTTCGCCATCTGTGGAAAGCTTCGTCACGACCATCTGATCCGCTGCAGTGGTGCCGCCTTTTTCGTCTACCTGGTTCATGAATTTCCCCTTCGTGCGGCAGTCGAACGGGTCGCCCAATCGACGATGGACAAACCGAATTGGTTCTGGCTGACCGCGCCGGCGGCAATCATCCTCTGTTTCACTGCGGCGATACTGCTCAACCGCCTGGCACCGCCGGTGATCGCGTTCTTGACCGGCGGGCGAACCCCCGATTCGGCTCAAAACATCGCCTCGCGAGTCGTTCAAAAATCGGAACCGGCGGCGGCCGGTCAAAACAACGTGCGAAACCTCCAAGAAACCGGCCAAGCAGGGAGCCGCCGAACATGACGTTTCTTGCAGGTCTGTTTGCGCTCGCCGCGATCGTCTGGTTGATTCCTGTGATCCAAAGCGGGCGGATCACTCCCCTTGCCACCACGGTGTTGTTGGTCGGCACCGTCCTTGGACCGGCGTTCTTTGCAATCGACGGACCGATTCAGTTGAGTCTTGATCGGATGTTATGGGCAGGCATGTTTGCGATCCTGGCAGTGCGCTGGAGGATGGGGCAGTTGGTGTTGACCAGGCCAAGCCGGATTGATTGGATCGTGATCGGATTGGCCGGATGGCTGTTGATCAGCGCTTTGCGCGGTGGGCCCGTTCCGACCGGCAGTTCGCCGACGGCGCGTTGGTTGTTCTACATCGCCATGCCAATCGGCATGTACGCGCTGAGCCGATGCATTGAAATCCGCGATCGTGATGTGCGGTGGTTCATGCAAGCGATGGTGATCCTGGGCGTCTACCTGTCGGTGATGGCGGTTTGTGAAATATCGGGCGTGCACTCGCTAGTATTCCCGAGGTTCATCGTCGACAGCGATTCGTGGGAGTTTTTCGGGCGAGGCCGCGGTCCGTTGATGAATCCGGCAGGCAACGGCATCGTCATGTCGATCTCGCTGACGGCGGCGATTCTGGGGGTGTTCCACTGCGGCCGACGAGGCAAGCTCGTTTACGCTGCTGCCGCGATTGTGATCGCCGCTGGTATCTATGCAACGCTAACACGAAGCGCTTGGATGGGAGCGGCTGCCGCGGTCGGCATGATCGCCATGGTCTACGCACCGCGATGGGTACGCGTGCTGGGCGTGGCGACCGTGATCCTGCTGGGCGGGGCGATGGCAATGGGTTTGAAAGACCAGCTGATCCGCCTCAAACGAGACAAACATTTGACGGCCGCCGATGCCGAAAAGTCGATCCAGCTTCGCCCGTTGTTGGCCGTGGTTGGCTGGGAGATGTTCAAAGACCGTCCCATCATCGGGCATGGATTCGGTCACTATTTCGAGCATTCCGGGCCTTACCACGAAATCCGCAGCTACGGCTTGCCACTGGAAACCGCTCGCCCCTACGCCCAGCACAACATTTTTCTATCGATTTTGGTGGATGCGGGATTGGTTGGTTTGATGCTGTTTGTCGCTTTGTTGGCCAATCTTGCTGGTATCGGATGGCGTTTGGCTCGCGGCGGCGGAACACCGGAGCGGCACTGGGTCGGGCAAGCGATGTTGGGAGTGTTGGTTGCCTACCTGTGCAATGGAATGTTTCAGGACGTGTTGATCATCCCCATGGTGCACATGTACTTGTTCTTCATCGCCGGTTTAGCAATGACGGTTTATGCCCGCGGGCTCGTTACCTGCACATCCGAATCGCAGATACCGGCTCGGCAAGATCGGCTGCCGGCGGGAATCAGCGCTTGAGGTGGCTGGGCCCTTGGTGGTCTTGCACATTCGTTCGACCGGCCTCGATGAAACGCAGTTGATGGTAGAGCATTTCGACCTTTGGCATCGATCCACCGTGTGCCGCCGCGGCCCGCAGCGGGTTGCCGAAGATCGATTCGATTTCCATCGGCCGCCGATTCAAAAAATCCAGACGCATGCTGCTGTCATAGGGAACCATCGTCCGCGTGTTGTCGATGGTCTTGGCCATCATTTCGACCGGGATCTTCACACCGCAACGGTCGGCCGCGCCGTGCACTTCGGCAACGATGGTTTCACACAGCGCCAATGAATCGGGATTTTCGATCAGTTCTTTGGTCGAAGCATCCAGTGCCACCGACAAACCATTGAAGGGAATGTTCCACATCAATTTGCGCCACCGCGCCAGCAGCAAGTTGTCGGTCGTTTGAGCGTCGATTCCAGCAGCAACCAGATCCTTGCAGATACCGGCGGCACGGTCGCTAGTGCCGGCGGCGGGCTGATATTCACCAAAGACGATCCGGCCATAATCCAGGTGACGGATGTGGCCCGGTCCTACTTTGTTGCTGCACAGGAAACAGCAGCCTCCCAGCACTCGATCCTTGCCGACGACCGCGGCGCTATCGGCTTCCACATCAAGTCCGTTCTGCAACACCAACACGACGCCCCCTTCGCGCGTTGGCGGTCCAAGCAGCTTGCCAAGCAGATGGTTGCGGGTTGTCTTCAGGCCGACGATCGTCACATCGCACGGCGGCATGGTTTCAGATGACGCGTGGGCATGGAGGTCAGTGGTTTCAAAATCGCCCCAAACACTTTCCACCTTCAACCCGTGCTGGGTGACATGCTGGTAATCACGGTGGAAAAGAAAATGGACCTCTAGCCCGCTGTGAGCCAGCATTCCACCGTACAGTCCGCCCAATGCCCCCGCCCCGATGATCGCGTATCGTCTGTTCATTCAGCGAATTATACCGGCACTCGCCTGGTGCTTGAATCGGCCGCGACAACTCGACGGCCGCTGGTGTACAATGGGCAAACTCCCGCCTAAAAACTCCTGCCTTTCTTCACTTGCTGACCGGTCGAACGAACGTGCAAGACCTTCAAAAGACCTCTCGCCGGTCAGCGATTGCTTCCATGGCCCCAAAAATCCTCAGCGTCCTCCTGGTTCTGCTTGGCTGCGTCGCCGCTGCGCCAACATGCATCTTGGCCCAGCAACCGAAACCAGATCGGGTTTTTGAGCAAACCGTTTTGCCGATCCTGAAAAGTCACTGTATCGGCTGCCACGGCCCCCAGGAGCAAAACGCCGACGTTCGGCTGGACCGGCTCTCCCGTGATCTGGTGAAAGATCGCTCAGGCAGCGACACTTGGCACGACGCATTGAACGCGCTCCATCGCGGCGAGATGCCTCCGGAGGATGCCGAGCCGCTGACCGTACAGCAGCGAAAGACGTTGGTCGAATGGATCACCGATCAGCTGAAGCGTGCCGACGAAGCGAAAAACAGTTCCGGAGGCCAGGTTGTCCTCCGGCGGCTCAATCGCGTCGAGTACCAAAATACGATGAGAGATCTGATCGGTTTGGACTTGAACTACGCCAGGCATTTGCCGCCCGATCCGATCAGCAAAGACGGCTTTACCAATCACGGCGCGTCGCTGCGGATGTCGGCGATGCAGTTGGAGTACTACCTGCAATCGGCTCGCGACGCTTTGCAGCGAGCGATCGTGGAAGGTCCCCAGCCGAACGTTCATCAACATCAAGCCGACGAGACGGTCGCCGATAAAGGAAAAGGCAACTGGAGCGAGCGGCTTGGCCGGACGGGGCAATTCGTGGCGCGTGTTGCCGAGTTTCCGGACGAGGGCGAGTTTGTCATTCGAGTTCGCGCTCGTGGCGAAACGCCCGCAGGCAGTCCCTTCCCAATCATGCAGATCACGCTCGGCTTTCGCGCCGACGTCAGCGCCCCGTCGCGGGTGGTCGGCACGGTGGACGTGACCAGCGAAGAATCGACGGAGTTTGTGTTCCGCGGTCGGCTGGAAGAGTTCCCGATTCAGACCCGGACGCAAAGTAAGTATCCGGGAATGTTGATTTGGATTCGCAACGTCTACTCAGACGGTCAGCCGCCTCCGAAACCGAAGCAGGTACAGGAAGAGATACCGGGAAAAAAGAAGAAGCGGAAGACAACGGTCTATGTCGAAGACCCCGACTTTCCAAAAATCGTCATCGAATCGATCAAGTTCGAGGCGCCCGTTTTCGCTCAGTGGCCTCCCGCCCATCACACTCGAATCATCGCTCGCAGTCCCACCGACAGCAATGACCAACGAGCGGTAGCGCGACAATCGATCACCCGTTTTGTCTCCCGCGCGTTTCGTCGCCCGGTAAAGAAGAACGAAATCGAGCGATTTCTGGACTACTACGACGCCGTGCGCCCCACCACCGAAAGCTTCGAAACGGCGATGCGGGAAGTGTTGGCGATGGTGCTGGTGTCGCCCGAGTTCTTGTATCTCAGTGAACCGCAGGGAGACGGCCGGCCGCTGTCTGACGCCGAGTTCGCGTCGCGTCTTTCCTATTTTCTTTGGAACACCATGCCCGACCAACGTTTGTTGGAACTGGCCGCGGAAAACCGTTTGTCGGATCCCCAGGTCGTGCGCAGCGAAGTCCAGCGGATGTTGGCCGATGAAAAGTCGTTGATGTTTGCCAGGCAATTCTCCGACCAATGGCTTGATCTTGGCGGTGTTGATCGAATCGCCGTCAATCCGGAGTTCTTTCCGGACTTTGACAATTCCATCAAAGAAGACATGCGCCGCGAACCGCAGCACTACTTCGCAGAAGTGCTTCGCAACAACCTCAGCGCGCTGACGCTGCTCGATTCCAACTTTGTGGTCATCAATCAAGCGTTGGCCCACCACTATGGAATCGACGGCCCGCGCGGCAGCCGATTTCAACGAGTCGATTTGCCGCCGGCGAGTGTTCGCGGGGGTGTGCTAGCGCAAGCGGCAGTACTGCTGGCCAACTCCACCGGCGAGGATTCCCACGCCATCAAGCGAGCCGTTTGGATTCGCGATCGGTTGCTTGGCGATCCCCCGCCCCCACCGCCTCCCGACGTGCCCGACTTGAATCAGGACCTACCCGACCTTGCCGCGTTACCGTTGAAACTGCAGCTCCAGCAACATCGCGAAAACGAATCATGCGCTGCCTGTCATCGACAACTCGACCCCTGGGGCGTCGCATTAGAAGAATTGGACGCGGTCGGTTTGTATCGCAGTGTCATTCGCCGGCAACATCCCCGGCGGAGGGGACAATTTGTGGAACATCCGGTCGATGCGATCGGCGACCTGCCCGATGGAAACCGTGTCGACGGTGTCAAGCAACTGAAAACTTACCTGGTGGAACACCAGAGGGAATCCTTTGCGCGGGCGTTGGTCGAAAAGTTGCTTGCCTACGCGACCGGACGGTCGTTAGATTTTGGCGATCGCCAGATCATTGACGAACTGACTGCCCAATTCATCCAGTCGGACTACAAGATCCAAGAACTGATCCACGCCATCGTCGCCAGCCAATCGTTTCGGCAAGGCTAGAAGCAAGAGAGAGATTTCACTGATGTCCCAAAAATCTTGGCAGCTCGGAAGACGCACTTTCTTAAGAGGTTGTGGTGTCAGCCTGGGATTGCCGCTGTTGGATTGCATGGCAGCTGAGAAAACGGCCGCTGCCAGGCCAAAGCGGTTTTGTGCGGTTTACTTTCCTTACGGGATCGTGCTTCGAAAACCCGATTCGCCGGTCGCCAAGTGGAATTGGTTTCCGCACACGACGGGGCACGATTTTCAATTCGGGGAAAGCCATCAAGCGCTCAAGCCGTTGCGCGACGACCTGACGATCATCAGCGGCATGTCGCATCCCAACGGCCGCAAAATGAACGGCCACGATACCGCGGATGTCTGGCTAACCGCGGCGGAATTGAAAGGCGGCCAGCTGAAGAACTCCGTTTCGGCCGACCAGTTGATTGCGATGCAGCAGGGAGAGCAAACACGATTTGCTTCCCTGGTTCTTTCCAGTGACGGCGGTGTTGGCGAACCGACGCGATCCAGCACGTTGTCGTTCACCAAGTCGGGCCAGCCCATTCCGTCGATCAACCGTCCCAGCCTGGTTTTCGATCGTCTGTTCGGCGTCGATCGCGAATCACTGCAATCACAATCGCGTCGGCTGGATAATTCGGCCCACATGCTCGACCTGGTGCTGGACCATTCCAAGTCACTGCGCCGCCGCATGGGCGTCCAAGACCAGCGAAAGCTTGATGAATATCTGGAATCGGTTCACCAAATCGAAAACCGTATTCAACAATCCAAACGATGGCTGGACATTCCCAAACCCCAGGTCGACGCGACCGGTTTGCATCTGGACGCGGATGATACGACGCCGAAAGAGCTAATCCGGACGATGTACGATCTGATCTACCTCGCCTTTCAAACCGATTCGACTCGCGTGGCAACTTACCAGCTGAGCAACATGAACGGAGCGACGTCGCTGGCCAGCAAGTTTCCGCAACTGCTTGGCTTTGACGGTTCGATTCATTCGCTTGCCCACGGTGCCCGCAAGGGTGACCAAGGCGCCGAAAAACTCGGACGCTGGGATCGTTTCCTCAGCGAGCAGCTGGCTTATTTCCTCGATCGCCTGAAATCGACTCCGGAAGGTGACGGCAACCTGCTTGACCACACGATGTTGTTGTACGGCAGCAGCAACAGCAACACGCACGCGAACGTGAACTATCCGCTGCTGCTTGCCGGCGGCAGCCGTTTGGGACTTCGTCACGGCCAGCACTTGCAGATGGACAGTTCGATACCGATGTCCAACCTGCTGCTTACCATGCTGAACCGGCTTGACACACCCGTTGACCGGTTTGTCGACAGCACCGGCGAGGTTGGTGAGATCCTGTAACGGTAGGCCGACTTGTCCCCAAGTCGGCAAACGCACCCAAGGTCGACGAACCAGCTAACTTGGGGACAGGTCGGCCCACGATACCGCACGTCCATGTTTCAACTCGCACCGCTGGAAATCGGGCGCCGCTGCGCCGCAATCTTTATCCTGTTGGTCACCGCCGGCGGGCTGCGCGGTGACGAATTGCCCGCCGCCGCCGAACCTTCGACCGACCCGGCCATCTACGGCCAAGGCGTTCGATCGACCGATTGGCGATCACCCCAAGAGGAGCGGGAAGGTTTTCATCTTCCGCCCGGATTCGAAGTGCGGTTGTTCGCCTGTGAACCGCAGATTGCCAAACCGTTGAACATGGCGTTTGATGCGCGCGGCCGAATGTGGGTGAGCCAAAGTGTCGAGTATCCCTACCCGGCAAAGAATGAAGCCGACGCCTCCGACGCGGTGATGGTGCTGGAGGATACCGATGGCGACGGGACGGCCGATAAAGTCACCCAGTTCGCCGACAAGCTGAACATCCCGATCGGCATCTTGCCCTACGGCGACGGTTGTCTCTGTTTCAGCATCCCCAACATCCTGTACTTGCGCGACACGAACGGTGACGGGGTTTGCGATCGGCGGGAAGTCATCCTCGGCCCCTTCGATACGACACGCGACACGCATGGAATGATCAACGCCATGAGTGACGGGGGCGACGGATGGATCTATGCCTGCCATGGCTTCAACAACCAAAGCGAGGTTGCCGGAACTGACGGGCACACGGTTCGGTTGCCGTCGGGAAACACTTTTCGATTTCGCCCCGACGGCAGCCGCGTGGAAGTGGTGACACACGGCCAGGTCAATCCGTTTGGCATGACCGAAGACCAGTGGGGATTTCGCTATTCGGCGGACTGCCACAGCAAGCCAATCACTCAGCTGATTCGCGGCGGTTGCTATCCAAGTTTCGGCAGGCCCCACGATGGCCTTGGCTTTGTACCGCCGATGATCGATCACCTGCACGGCAGCACCGCCATCTGCGGAATTTTGCATTTCCCTCCCGAATCGAATGTCACGCCGCTAAGACACCAGTTGATCAGTGGCAACGTGATGACGTCGCGATTGAACCGCAATCGGGTGACCTACACCGGCGCAACCGCCCGGGGCACAGAACAACCCGATTTCATGACCAGCGACGACCCCTGGTTTCGACCGGTCGATTTGCAACTTGGCCCCGACGGACACATCTACGTTGCCGATTTCTACAACCGGATCATCGGTCACTACGAAGTCCCGCTCGATCACCCCGGACGTGACCGGACCAGCGGACGCATCTGGCAGATTCGTTACACCGGTTCTGCTCAAAGCAACCAGACGGACGGTCTGCGGAGCACAAATCCGACGCGGCGGCGTCTTGCGGGCCGCTCGGATCAGGCGGATTCAGCTGCCGCCATCGCAGTGATGTCCAATCCGCAAGAAAAGCCGTTTGCGCGAGTCGCCGCGATGCAGGCCCTGCGCACCGCAGGTCGTCTGGATGCTGCGAGCTTGGTGACGCTATCCGACGACAAACAGCCGCGAGTTCGCGTCGAAGCCTTTCGGCAAGCAACGACTTTGCTAGAAGAATCCGACGAATTTCGTCAGGCCGCGATTGCCGCCTTGAATGAAACGGATGCGATGGTGGTTCAAGCGGCGACGGAATCCTTGCGGCGATTCGGCAAGCCGGAAGATGTCGATGCGCTGTACTCTGCCCTATCTCGCTGCGATCCGGCCGATCCGGTTTTGCGACAGACGCTTCGGATCACGCTTCGGGATCTGTACCAATCCGCTCCTTCCGATTCGCCGATCTGGAGGCGAACTGCCGGCGCCGATTCTGCTTCCATCATGCTCGGTCTGCAACGACCCGAAATGCTTCCGCCGCTGCTGGAGTATTTATCCAGACCCAACCACCGGCAAGCAGCCCAGCGTGATGAAATCTTGCGTCACGTCGCGCATCACGCGACCGATCAAACGCTCGCCCGGTGTGTGGAAATTGCCAAGCGTCTCGCTGTCAACGAAGACTCGCAATTTCAGCTGTTGCAGTTGATGGCTGATTCGCGGAACGCAAAATCTGGCGGAGCCGCCGCGCCCCTTCGCCGCTGGGCTTCGGAATTGGTGGAATCCAAACTGGACCAGTTCGACCAACGTTCCTCGTTGGCAACCGCCGTTGCCTGGACGACCGCCGACGGTGGCGTGTGGCCGCTGCGAAACCGCCGGCTGACATCGGGCGATGAAGTACAGCTGGTCGACAGCATCGGACGTGGTGAATCGTACACTGGCGTATTGCGCAGTGATCCGTTTGCGGCGCCCGACGAAATACGCTTCTGGCTTGCCGGCCATAACGGATTTCCGAAGGAAGAGGATCATCAAAAAAACAAGGTGCGGCTGGTCGACGCCACGACCGGTGACGTGTTGCACGTCGCCTTTCCGCCCCGCAATGACGTTGCCAGGCAGGTTCACTGGAAAACCTCCTCGCTGCAGGGGCGCCAAGTACGGATCGAATGCATCGACCGAGATTCGGCCAAGGCATACGCCTGGTTGGCAATCGGCAGGTTCGAGCCATCTTGGGTCATGAATCTCAGCCAAAACAAATCTCTGTTGACCGCCACGCAGTGGATCAAGCGTCTCGACTTGAAAGATCAGCAAAACCGGTTGCTCGGCTATTTGGACCGCGGCCACCTTTCGCCCTTGCTTCGGATTGAAGTCGCCGCCACGGTCGTTTCGCTTCGGCAACAGGCTGAAGCGGCGGTGCTGCTTGCCCATCTGCATCGTTCGACCGCCGGGCAGCTGTGGGTCGACGGAGCGATCAGTGCGGCATTGAACGATCGTTCCGAACAGCTACTGCCCAACATTCAAACACTTGCCAAAGAGCTGACGGCGAATCAGCAGCGAGATTTTGCCCTCGCTTGGGCAGGTGCAGGAGCCGACGCGGGGTTGCTGCTGCAGTTGTGCCAGGAGGGCTGGATCAGCCCCGCGGCGCTGGCCGACATCAACGTTCGCCAAACACTCATCCCGCGACTTGACAACGATCAGCAAAAAGAGCTGCAGAGCCTGATCGCCAATGTCGACTCCAGCGCCGCGCAGAAACAACTGTTGCGGCGATTGCAGCAGACGATCGCCACCGGAAAGGGCGACCGGGCAAACGGCGGGCAGATATTCAAGAAACATTGTGCGGCCTGTCACCAGCTGCGCGGCGAAGGAACGGTCGTTGGCCCCCAGCTTGACGGCGCGGTCACCCGAAGCGTGCAGCGGCTGTTAGAAGATGTGATCACCCCCGATCACAATGTCGACAAAGCGTTTCGTACGACCAGCTTCCTGATGGATGACGGCCGAGTCATCATCGGCCTGGTGCGAACCGAATCGGAAAACGAAATCACTCTCCTCGATCCGTCCGGAAAGGTGGTCCACATCGATCCCGCGGCAATCGAGCGGCGAAAAGAGGCCGGCCGGTCGCTCATGCCCAGCAACTTCGGCGAAGTCATCTCGCCAAAAGAACTCGCCGACATGATCCGTTTCATTCGTCACCAATGAGATTTCCTTGGAGGGTAGCGGAAGTCGCCAACAGTTTCGTCCGGCCAGGAAAATTGCCGAAAGTCTTGGCGACTTCCGCTGCTGCGCTATCCCAATTCTTAGCTTTGACAAAGCCTCCACTGCTGCATCATGACTTGGCCGGCAATCCTACTGTTAGCCTACGTGGCGACTCCGCTGATTTGCTGGACGGTCCATGCAACATTGCTGCACCGTCGCCTCCACTGGTTCGTCCTTTTTGTACTGACCTGCATCATCGGGTATGTCGTTCTGATGATTTCGGTTCAGGCAGTCGAAATCGAGTTGCAACGCGAACTCGACCAATTCGATCTGGATAACGACGGATCCTTCAGTGACAGCGAGATGACGGCGGAAGCGGAGCGTGCGATGGATGCGTGGGCATCGGACACAGGGCGTAGGCTGGCCCCCATTTTCGGGATTCCCTACACGATCATCTGGACGACGATCAACTTCCTGGTGATTTCGATCGTCGTCTGGATAGTAAGGTTCATGAAGCGTTTGGTTCGCGGCGAGGAGCCAGCGACGGATTCAGATGGCAATGATCTAGCGGACTTGCAGAACGTTGTTGTTGCGGAAACGGGCAATCCCTATCACCCGCCGGCAACATCACAAGACAAACGAAAACGCAGGTAATGGGGCACTTTGACGATTCATTGCGTCTTTGCGCAATATTCGATCAAAACGTTTCGTGCAAAGCCGCGAAGAATCGCCGACCAAGGGCGCAGTCAGTTCGAAGAGTTGGCCGACGGAGGCAGTGAGTTGGAATTTTGATTAAAAATTGCGCAGCTTCTGGAACCAATACGATCGATCATCACTCAAAAAAGGAAGGGCCCATATAACATTATAACTGTAATTTTCTTGACTCCTTTGAGGTCACCGCTTATGCTCTGCGGTTACTGGTTGATAGCGACGCGTTCTATAGGGGTAAATGGAATGTCGAAAACAACCGTCGTCTTCTGGGCGCCGATCACCGTTTTGGCTTTCTCTGCCACACCGCCTTCGTTCATGACCTAGTGATCGGCCTGGGGCAGCGCCATGAAGATCCCAAATCCCCACCGATACCTGCACGGACCGCTTCTGTGGTTCATTGCGGGTAATAGGGTGAACATGGCGCTGTCCGCTTATCAGCGCATCGCTTTCTGAACCAAATGATGCGTCCGCAACGCGTGGTCCGTTCGGAAAGCCAGCCGACAGGTCATTTCTGATGCAACAGCTTTTTCAGGTCGGGCAAATCGTAGTACTCCAGCGCTCCGTGCACAGAGTTGTGCAGATAGCTGTGGGCATCGTCGGCGACCATCAACTCCTGCCACGACGCCAGACTTCGTTCGGTGTGAAGCGCAGAAATCAATTCCGGATGAAGAGCCGCCGCATGGAGCGCCGCCGGTCCGATTTCACCCGATGCCGATAGCTGGACGGTTGTGCTGTTTTCCCGTTGCGACAGCCAACGAGCGCAGACGAGCAGGTCTTCGGTCCGCATGCTCAGCCAATTGCGTCCCAGCATGTAGCCAATGTAATAATCGGCTCCGTGAAATCGCCAATTGCGAGTCTTGGTTTCACCGGTATCGCGGACGTCGACCACCATCACCGGATGCCCTTGGCCGTGCAGCTGCTGGGCATTGGCAACGGCCGTATTCATTCCGGAGTCCGTCGCGATCAACACCGGCATGTTGTCGCCACCCGGCCAATGCAAAGCGGGCAGGACGATTCCAGTTTCGGGCTGGATCACGATGTGTTCAGGAACGCTGTCGCCGATGATCGTGTCGACCTTTGGCGGAGCCAGTTCCATCAACTGGCGCACACCGGTGACTCTGCGCACCAGTTGTCGCGACAGTGGAGGTCGGCGCGTGGCAAGTCGTTGCTGCTGCTGGGAGCAAAGATCAAAAAAGGACCGTGATCCCGGCAGCTGATGCACCTGCCCGGCTTCAGTGACCTGCAGCTCCGCATCACTGCGAACTTCCAATCGATCGTCTTGCTCTTCAAAAACTTCGATCTGCCTTCCCTGCAACCAGCGAGCAAAAAAACGCACAGCTGCTTCGCGAAGCCGCCGGCTAAAACCGTGCTTTTCGTTCGCCTCGACAAGGTCGATGCGCTCCGGATAACCGAGCAGTGAATAGCCGCGTTTGGCTTGGCGAAACGCTTCCCAAGTTCCATCGATGGGCACGAAATCCTTCGTTGCCGCTAAAATCAACGTCGGTTTTGGAGCTCGAACGAGAATAAAATCGGGATGGTCGAATCGCTGGCGAATCTGGGCGAACAAATTCTGCTCGGCGTCGCCCGGTCCGGGACTTTCATTCTTGAGTCGGTGTATGGTCACAAAACAACCTGGTGCAGCGGCCGCAATTCGATCGTCATAAGCCATCATGTAGCTGGTCAGGTTGCCGCCACCCGAGTTTCCGGTGCAACCAATTCGCTGGGGATCGACATCGGGTCGGCTGCACAGGTAGTCGATCGCCCGCACGGCGTCCCAAACCATGAAGCTTGCCAACGAGTGTCCCAGCAGAATCGGCGCCACCCCAAGCTGCTGGTGTTCTTGGCTACCACGCAGAGCGGGTTGATTGTGTTGGTCGAAGATCTGCTTTCGCTCGGCTTGGCCAATCGGATCGAAACAAAGGACGGCGAATCCGTTTAGTGCAAGCAACTGATTGGCCAATTGATAGGCTTCCGCAGCTTTCCCGTTCTCGGAGTGGCCGCAAGGATGAAGGATTGCAGGAAACGGACCGTCACCGTCAGGGCGATAGAAATTGGCAGTCACATAAAAACCGCCGTGGCTTTGGAACAAAACTTTTTCAATCGTGTAACCGTTCGCTTCGATGACTCCGGTGACTTGGGCGGCAAGCGGCCCGCGATTCCAATTCAACCGGAAGGTGCGGCGCAGAAAATCGCGTTTGGCTCGCTGATAAGCGGAAAAAGTCTGCAAAGATCCCAACGCGTTTTCTAGCTGCGTTTGGCGAGCGTCCAAAGCGTCGTGGACTTGTCCCCGCAGATAGGCGCGCATCATCTGCTGTGTCTTGTCGGCGCCAAAGTCGTTCGGCAGGACCCGGTAGTTGTCACTCTCCTGGGCAGGCGCAGCCGAGGCAAGCAGGGCAGCGACCGCAAAGACGAGCAGTGCATGGAATCTTGAACGCATGTTGTTGTCGCGGGGTTGCAGTTCTTCACCATCGTAGCGGCCTACATTCTGGGGGATTGCCAGGCGGCGAGAAACCTTTCCCCCTGCAGCGTGGAATAACGGTAGACTGGGCGCTTCCTCGAAAGCAGGCAATGACGAACATGACGGAAGTCGGGGCCATGTTGTCGTGATTGCTGGCCGGGCAGCGACCGTTTGCAGCAGACACAGGTGGGGTCATCATGGCCAGGCAGCGAACCAACCTCGAAACACTTTGGCGTCAGATCGAACAAGCTGGCAGCATCGACGCCTTTGTCGATTCGCAGCTGCGAGAACACGGATTCTTGATCGAGCGTCGTGCGACCGACGACATGTCGGCGCGAGAATTGAAAAACTACAAAGAGCAGCTCAAGCGGGAAGCAGCCGAAAAACGTCGACTGAATGCGGAGGCGTGGCAGGCCTATCGCAGCAAATACATCGTCCATCTAGGGGAAGGCATCTTTTGGAACGACGCGTTGGACTGGGACAAGTGGGATGTGGAAGATGCTGAAAAGCGGGCTGCTGAAAATGACCTGCCCGCCATCGACAATCCCCAACAATTGGCCCAGCGGCTGGAGCTGTCGATCCCTGAACTTCGCTGGCTGGCCTACCACCGCGAAGCGGCCGAAAAAATTCACTATCGCCGGTTTACCATCCCCAAGCGAGACGGTGCTGAACGAGCCATCTGGGCGCCGCTGCCGAAACTGAAAAAGGCGCAGCGATGGATCTTGCGCCACATTGTCGAACGGCTGACCGTTCATGGTGCCGTGCATGGCTTTCTGCCCGGCCGGTCCATTTTGACGGGGGCATCGGTTCACGCCGAGTCGCGAGTGGTGTTAAAGATGGACCTGCGGGACTTCTTCCCAACCATCACCTACCGACGAGTGAAGGGGCTGTTTCGGAAAGCGGGCTATCGCGAGCAAGTCGCCACTCTGCTTGCCCTGCTGTGCACCGAGTCGCCTCGCCAGGTCGTTCAACATGGCGAGAAAACGTACTACGTTGCCCTGGCTGGGCGATGCTTGCCGCAAGGTGCGCCGACCAGTCCGGCGATCACCAACGCGATTTGTTGGTCGATGGATCGGCGGTTGCAGGGATTGGCTGACAAATACGGCTGGCGGTACACCCGGTACGCCGACGATATCACGCTCAGTTTGCCGATGGGGCACCGGGGCAAGCCGCACCTGGGGACGCTGATGGGACTGGTGCAGCGAGTGGTTTCCGAGGAGGGATTCGACATCCATTCCGGCAAAACGCGTGTCGCACGCTACGGACGGCGGCAATCGGTCACCGGGCTGGTCGTCAACGGCTCGCAGCCCCCGCGCGCCTCACGCCAAATGAGACGCCGGCTGCGGGCGGCAATTCACAATCTGGCCGCCGGCAAAGGGCTGCACGATGGCGAAACGGTCGAAACTTTGCGGGGACGAGCCGCCTTTGTCGCCATGACCCTTCCTGACGAAGGTCGCCGGCTGATGGCTGAGATCGACAAAATCGGATAACCGGCCGAGGTCGGAAAAACGATGCCGTGCGATTGGGGTCAGCCGATGGTATCCTGATAGATACCCCTAAAAACCTTGTCTTCTTATCGACGCAGGAATGAGTCATGAGCCAAGCGATGCAAGACTTCACCGATCTGCTACTCAAGCAGGGGGTGATTAGCCTGGATCAGCTGTCCGAGGCAGAGGATGTCGCGAAAAATACCAACGCGGATGTTGGCGATGTCCTGATCCAGATGGAATACGCCACCCCCGAAGAGGTCGCTGTTGCTCTGGCCAAGCACCACAAGATTCCCTACGTCGATCTGCGGTCGGCCCAAATCGCCGACTCGGTGATCGAATTGGTGCCCGAATCGGTCGCTCGCGAAAACATGGTCCTTCCCTACAGCGAGGAAGATGGGGCGCTACGGATCCTGATTGCGGACCCGTTCGATCTGGAAACCATCGAAAAACTCCGCTTTATCCTCAATCGCAAGATCGAAACGGCTCTCGCCCCGAAAGAGTCGATCCAGGGGGCGATCAACAAGTATTACGGCCAGGTCGAAGGTGAATCGGCCGACTCGATGCTGCAGGAATTCACCGATACGGCGATTGATTTCACTGAAACGGATGCCGACGCGGAATCGGCCGAGGAGACGGTGGATGACTCCAGCGCCCCGGTGATTCGGCTGGTCAACCTGATGATCCAAGAGGCGGTCCAGCTGCGAGCCAGCGATATTCACGTCGAACCGTTTGAAGATCGCGTCCGCATTCGCTACCGCATCGACGGGGTCTGCGTGGAACGGGAATGTGCCCCCCGACGGATGCTCTCGGCCATCATCGCCCGCATCAAGATCCTCTCCAAGATCGACATCTCCGAAAAAAGACGCCCCACCGATGGGCGGATCAAAATCACGGTGGGGGACAAACAGCTCGATTTGCGGGTCAGTATCATTCCCACCAACCATGGCCAGTCCGCCGTGATGCGGCTGCTGGACAAGGACAACATCAAGGTGGGGGTGCGGCAGCTGGGCCTTTCGGAACGCGATTTCCGGAATTTCAACTCGCTGATCCGCCGCCCCAATGGAATCATTTTGGTGACAGGCCCGACCGGCTCCGGAAAGACCACCACCCTGTATGCCGCGCTGAACGCCCTGAACCGCCCCGACCGCAAAGTGATCACCGCAGAGGACCCGGTCGAGTATTACTTGCCCGGTATCAATCAGGTCGAAGTTCGGCACAACATCGGGCTGGACTTTGCCTTGATCATCCGGGCAATGCTTCGCCAAGCCCCCAACATCATCCTGGTCGGCGAGATGCGTGACCACGAGACCGCATCCATGGGAATCCAGGCTTCATTAACTGGACACCTGGTATTCAGTACGCTGCATACGAACGACGCGCCCAGTTCCATCTCCAGGATGGTGGACATTGGTGTACCATCCTACATGGTGGCCAGTAGTGTCATTGCGGTCCTTGCACAGCGATTGGTGCGGACGATTTGCCCCCGCTGCAAGATTAGGTATCAGCCACCTGAAAGCGTGATCGAAGATGCGGGCATTCCACCGGAGATGGTCAAGCAGGCGGAGTTCTCTCGGGGCAAGGGATGCGCCTACTGCGGCCGCAGTGGTTACCGCGGTCGAATCGGCATCTACGAACTGATGTTGGTCAACAACAAGATACGTGAACTGATGTTCAAAGGTGCCAGCACCAACGACTTGCGGCTGGAGGCGATAAACAACGGTATGTCAACACTTTACACAGACGGCATGCTGAAAGTCGTGCGCGGGATCTCGACCTTCGAGGAGGTCTATCGCGTCGCCAAACGAACCGAGCAAGAGGACTATGCATTTGGGCATATCGTCAAGGACCTCGATTCGCTGTAACGGTGGGAAGCTCCTTCTTTTTGGAGCCGTGCCGCTGGCGGACGCCCTGTCCGCCGATCGATCTCAGGCCCTCGGCAAACCGCTCTACCGGGTGGTTCAATCTGACCTAAAAAGCAACAGGTCAGATCAGCAGGATGAAGGCCGTTTTTTTCTGCCAAGAGGGCGGGCTATCGGATCTTTTGTAACGTTTTTTTGGCCTGACGGGCGTAAAGGGTGATAATGGCCATGTCGCCAGCGAAGTTGACGTTTCTCTGGCGGCCGGCATGAAGTCGATCATTCATCCGACCGGGACTTTTCATTTTTCATCTCCCGCTTCGGTTCATCGCGATATCTAAATCTGCATATTTAAACTCCCGTCCTTATCTGATAGTTCAAGCGGCAAGAACGCCGTTGCCCGTCACCCTAGGAAAAATCATCGCATCGTACCGATGGCACGCGGCCGCCGCCTTTCGCTTTGGCGTGGAGGTCGGCGGGTGCTGCGGTCTTGGTGAAAAGTGTGCGGAAGTTCCCGACTAGCAGGAGGTTTGACCCTTGGCCACCGTTCTTATTGACAAGTTGCTGCAAGCGGCAATCAAGCAGGGCGTGAGCGATATTCACATTGTCGTGGGTCAGCCGCCGGTGTTTCGGCTTCACGGTCGAATGCGAAAGCTGGAGACCAAGACGTTGGATGCGGAGGACGCGGTGGCGTTGATGAAGAGCATCACGCCGGAGCGTTGTCAGCGCGAGCTGCAGGAAGCGGGCAGCACCGACTTCGGTTTTGCGTTTGGCGAACTGGCGCGGTTTCGGGTGTCGGTTTTCAAGCAGCGCGGATTCATCTCGATGGTGCTGCGTCAGATTCCCAACGACAAGTTGACTCCCGAACAATTGGGTCTGCCCGATTCGGTGGTCAAGATGGTTCACCGACCGCGGGGTTTGTTTTTGGTCACCGGGCCGACCGGTTCGGGAAAGAGCACCACGCTTGCCAGCCTGATCAATTTGCTCAACGAGACACTTGATCATCACATCATCACGATCGAAGACCCGATCGAGTTCTATCACGATCACATCGAAAGCACGATCAACCAACGCGAAGTGGGGGTGGACGTGCCGAGTTTTTCCGAAGCGATTCGGCGTGCCCTTCGCCAAGACCCCGACGTGATTCTGGTTGGCGAACTGCGTGACTTGGAAACGATCGAAGCGGCGATCAGTGCGGCGGAAACCGGCCACATTGTGTTTGGAACGCTGCACACCAACAGTGCTCAGGGAACGGTCAACCGAATCATCGACGCGTTTCCGGGAAATTTGCAGGATCAGATTCGTACCCAGTTGGCCAGCACGCTGATCGGTGTGGTTGCCCAAACGTTGATTCCCAGAATCGGCGGCGGGCGGTTGGCGGCTTACGAAGTGTTGGTGGTCACACCGGGGGTGGCCAACCTGATTCGCGAAAACAAAACGTTTCGTATCAACAGTGCGATGCAGACCGGAGCCAAGTTCGGGATGCAGCTGATGGACGACACGTTGTTCAGTCATTGGCAAAGCGAATTCATCACGGTCGAAGACGCCTTGTCCAAAGCTCATCGCCCCGATGACTTGGCCAAGCGAATTGTTCAGGCTCGTCGCGGATTTGAAGACGAACAGATTCCAGTTTCCGAGGACGAATAGTCCTCGGAAAGAAAAAATTGTTTGGGGACAAACTGACCTTTCCATCCTTTCCACTCTTGCTCATCACAACGGCTCATCATGGCTCCTCGTCGTATCGGACAGATTCTCGTTGACCTCGGTTTTCTGACCGATGAACAATTAGAAATCGTTTTGGAGGAACAAGAACAACAGCCCGGCGCGCTGTTGGGCAAGATCGCCGAAGACATGCAGCTGATCACCGACGAACAGCTGATTCAGGCGCTTGCCGAACAGATGTCGATGCAAACGGTGTCGCTGGAGGATGTCACGCTCGACCCGGAGGTGTTGGAAAAGGTTTCCGAAACGATGGCGCAGCTGTACCGGATTGTGCCGATCAAGTTTGAAAACGACACCTTGACTGTGGCGACCTGCGACCCGCAAAACCTGACCATCCAGGATGAGTTGCGGACGTTTCTTGGTTACGACATCAACATGGTCGTGGCGACCGAACGAGACGTGCTGCAAACGATCGGGCGGCACTACGACAGCGAAGCGGAGAGCGTTGAAAAGCTGGTCGCCGAACTGGCCGAAGACGAGGAGTTGAAGGCGGCGATTTCGGCGCTGGAATCGGAGAAGTTCAACATCACCGACGCGGAGGCTTTGGCCGATTCGGCACCGGTTCGCAAACTGCTGAACATGGTGATGCTGTTGGCGATCAAGGACCACGCCAGCGACATTCACTTTGAACCGTTCGAGGATGAATTCCGAATTCGGATCAAGGCCGAAGGGGTGCTGTATGAAATGGTACCACCGCCCCGCCACCTGGCCTTTGCGATCACCACGCGAATCAAGGTGATGGCTGACCTGGACATCGCCGAACGCCGGATGCCTCAAGACGGCCGGATTGAGTTGATGGTCGGTGGTCACCCGGTCGACCTGCGGGTCAGCGTGTTGCCGACGATTTTTGGCGAGAGCGTGGTGATGCGGATCTTGGACCGCTCGGTGGTGAACCTGTCGCTGGAAAACGTCGGCATGGACGAATCGATGCTGAAAGATTTTCGCACGGCCATCGATCGGCCCAACGGAATTGTGCTGGTCACCGGACCGACCGGAAGCGGCAAAACCACCACGCTTTATTCGTCCCTTACCGAGCTGAACGACATCAAGGACAAGCTGATCACGACGGAGGATCCGGTCGAGTATGACATTGACGGGATCATTCAGATTCCCATCGATACCGATGTCGGCGTGACGTTTGCGAGTTGTTTGCGAGCGATCTTGCGACAAGATCCCGACACCATTTTGGTGGGGGAAATTCGCGACCTGGAAACGGCTGAAATCGCCATTCAAGCCGCACTGACGGGCCACCTGGTGTTTAGCACGTTGCATACCAACGATGCTCCCTCCACCGTGACCCGATTGAAGGACATGGGCATTCAGCCGTTCATGATCTGCGCCACCGTCGAAGCCATTTTGGCTCAGCGATTGGTGCGGCGAATCTGCACCAAGTGCCGCGAGGAGACCAAGGTCACCTCGGCGATGATGACCGACTTGGGGATGACCAAGGAAGAGGTCGCCTCCAAAAAGTTCTTCAAGGGCTCCGGCTGCGACCAGTGCAACAACACCGGTTACAAGGGCCGCATCGCGCTGTTCGAGCTGATGGTGCTGAACGACAAGATTCGCGAAATGATTTTGGGCAACGCCTCGACCGATGAATTGCGAGACGAAGCGATGCGCGACGAGATGGTTCCGCTGCGGCAATTCGGAATGAGCCTGGCCGAAGACGGAATCACCACCCTGGATGAAGTGATCCGGGAAACGGTGGAAGAGTGACCCAAGGTTGGTGGAAGAAAAGAGATTCAGCCATGCCGTGCTGAACAAAACGAAAACTGAAATCGAAAACTGAGAACGGGTACGAAGATCATGCCTACCTATCAATTCGAAGCGATGGACGCGACCGGACAAGAAATCCGGGATGAAATTGACGCGGCCAACGAGGAAGAGGCGCAGACCACGATTCGCCAGATGGGATACTTCGTCACGAAGATCTCCGTCAAAAAGCAGGCGGCCGCGGCGGCAGGCGGCAAATCGGGTCGCAAGCGCAGCTTCGGATTCGGGGGGGCCAAGACCAAGCACATTTGCGCGTTCACTCGGCAGCTATCGATTTTGCAGGACGCCGGTTTGCCGATTTTGAGAAGCCTGAAGATCCTGGAAAACAATCAGAAGCCGGGCAAGCTGAAAAATGCCTTGATGGATGTCTGCGAGGAGATCGAAGGGGGTGCCACGCTGAGCGAGGCGATGAGCAAGTGCCCGAAGGTTTTCAGCCGGTTGTACGTCAACATGATCAAGGCGGGGGAAGCCGGCGGTGCACTGGAAACGATCCTACAACGTTTGGCGGACTTCCTGGAACGGGCGGAATCGCTGAAGCGAAAGGTCAAAGGCGCCCTGATCTATCCGATCATCGTGGTGTTGGTCGCGACGTTGATCCTGACCTTCATCATGATCTTCATCGTGCCAACGTTTGAGACGATGTTTGACGAATTCGGTTTGACGTTGCCGGCGCCGACGCTGCTGCTGATCGCGATGAGCAACTATATCTCCGGGTATTGGTTCCTGCTGATTGCGATGCCCATCTGCTTGTTGATTTTGGTCAAGCTGATGCGGAAATTCCGGCACGGGCGGATGGGATTTGACATGTTCATCATCAAGGTCCCGGTGTTTGGCGGGTTGATTGAAAAGAACATTTTGGCGCGGACCACGCGGACTCTAGGAACGCTGGTCTCCAGCGGTGTGCCGATTTTGGAAGCGATCAATATCACTCGTGAAACCTCCGGCAACGCGATGTTCGAGCGGATGTTCACGCGGGTGAATGATTCGATTCGCGAAGGGGAAGTGATCAGCAAACCGCTGCGCGAGTACAGCGTGTTGGGTTTCCACCCGATGGCGTTCGTCTTTTGGGCGCTGTTTGGTTCGTTTCCTGGCTGGGTGATCTTGTCGGTCGCATTGACGGCCAAGGGAACCAAGCTGGACGACGGAACGATGATCCAGACCTTGATGTTCATTTCCGCCTACGCCATCGGCGGCGGGGCGATCCTGGCCGGCCTTTGGGGGGCGACCAAGATCAAGTCCCGCGTGGTGGACGACCTGGTGGTCAACATGGTCGACGTCGGGGAGGAGACCGGTGAGCTGGACACGATGTTGTACAAGGTTGCCGACACTTACGACGAAGAAGTGCGAACGATGACCGACGGTCTGACGGCGCTGATGGAACCGTTGATGATTGTGTTCCTGGGGCTGGCGGTCGGATTCATCGTCATCAGTTTGTTCATGCCACTGGTCGAACTGATCACTGGTTTGACTTGATGGACACTTACGCGGCGGTCAGATGCGGATTCTCCGCCGCTTGAAAACAGCAGTGCTGCGGCGCCGTCGGGCGCCGCAGAGCGGAAAGCTAACACCTATCACACTTTTCATTCATGATCGAGTTCAAAGCATGAACGCCCACCCTCGACTTGCACGTCCTGTCCATTCCGCCCCCCGCGGCGGATTCACGCTCGTGGAAATTCTCACCGTGATCGTGATCATCGGCATCCTGATGGGGTTGCTGATCCCAGCGGTCACCGGTGCCCTGGGCCGATCCAAAGATACGGCGATTCGTACCGAGATCGGTGTCTTCGAACAGGCATTGGAAAAGTACAAGTTGGAATATGGCGATTACCCGCCCGACTTTTCGGATTGGGGAGCGGTTGATCGGCATTTCCGCAAGGCGTTCTCGAATATCAATGACAATGAATTGAGGATCCTGGCTCAATTCACCCACTTCAATTCGCTGCACCAGCGTTGTTCGTCAAGCGGTCCGGCGGACCCGCGAACCAGCGCCGCTTTCGACCACTATCCTCACGGGATTGACCGCGCCGAAGCGTTGGTGTTTTGCCTGGGTGGATTCAGTCGCGACAAGGAGCGGCCTTTCACCGGCCCCGGCGGTCCGTTGGCTCTGCTCAGCGGTGCCACGGATCCTTACATCGGCGGCCCATCAAATTCCGACTACTTGCTTTACCAGTACAACTCGGAACGAGACTCGGGTGACTTCGAAATGGAGGCGGAGAGGTTGTCGCTTGATTTGTTTCTGGCCGGCGCGGGGCCGCTGGGTGCCGCGGGCGTCGCCTACGCCTATTCGATAGACGAAGGTAATTTGACCAACTCGCTTGAATTCACGCTGCTGCCCGACCCGTTCCCCACCTACTCGCCCGAAAACAGCAAACTGCCGATCGTGTATTTCAGTTCGCGCACCTACAGCTCGGCATTCGGCATCAACTACCACACCACGTTGGCGTCACAAGCGCCGGCGTGGGCAGGCATGTCGACGCCTAGCTTTCCAAACAGCATTCATCATACCACCAACCTTTACTTGCCCAGCGGATCGGTGGATGCGACCGGGGTTGCCCGTCCTTACGTGTCGAACGTCGTCGACACGACACCACCGTCGACGATCCAGGGTTTTTCGATCGTCACCGGAGGCGCGGTGTTGAAGTTTGCCGGTGATGGAAAGTACCAACTGATCTCGGCAGGAAAAGATGACAACTACGGCGGTACCGCCAATGGAAGCGTGGGAGACCTGTTGACGATGACAACGCCGGCGACAGGGATTTACGTCTATCCCAGTGGCGAAGCTTACAACCCGCTTCACAGCTTCATGCCACCTGGAGTCTTTTCGACAGTCACCAGTGCCGACAAATACAACGACGACGTGATTTTGAAGGAGTACTACGGCTCTGCGCCGGTCTATCGGGCGTATCCGCAGTATGACAATGTCACCAACTTCACCACTCGAACGATCGAATCGGATCTTCCTTAACGCATTCGTATCGGCATTGCTCTTCACGGTTCATTTTCATGTCACATTCGACTCATCGAAACGCGTTCACGCTGGTCGAACTGCTGATCACCGTTGTCATTCTGGGGATCATCAGCGGGATGCTGTCGATCGCCGTTGGCGGGACTCGGCGGCAGGCTCAAGAGACGCGTGCCCGGGCGTTCGTCGACCGGTTGAATTTGCTGGTTCTGCAGATCTATGAATTGGAGTCGGAGCGGCGGGTCAGCATGCCGTCGAATTCATTCAACCAGATCGAACGCAACTATACGCAGTTGATGTGGAAGCGAGACTGGTTGCGAGCCGCGCTTCCCGATCGGATTTCGGACATCGATATCGTGCCCAGTCTGGGTGCACCAGGGCGACGATCTCATGGAGTGCAGCACTTGCTGGGAACGACGCCGCCGACGCTGGGTTTCATCGATCGTGGCCCGCCCACTACGACGCCCAACATCCGGGACGCGAAATCGCTTCGATACCAGTCGCGAATCATTCGAACGTACATTGCTTTGCGTCAAATCGACCCCAGCAACTCCGCCACCGACACGATCCCCGAACAGTGGGATGCGGTGGTCATTGACAATCCGCTTACTTCCTCCGGTCCAGCGGACCCGCTGTGGAGCATCACGCATCAAAGTGCCGAGTGCCTTTATTTGATTTTGGCCACGCACACGGTCAACGGATCGCCGGCGATTCAAACGTTGACGCCTCGCGATATCGCCGATACCGACGGCGACGGCATGCCGGAAGTGGTCGATCCGTGGGGGACCCCCCTGGCGTTCATGCGTTGGCCGGTTGGTTTTTACCTGACCCCGCGTTGGAACAACCCGCCTGTTCCGACGGAGTTGGCTGAGATCAAGAAGCGGTTGGGGCGTGATCCGTTGGATCTGCTTTACAGCGATTGGAGATATCGAGTCGCAACCACGCCGCGCGAAGCGGACGATCCTTTTCCTGTCATCCCGATGGTGATTTCTGCCGGCAGTGACAAGTTGTTTGATCTCGTTGGTGTCGATGTTGGCTTGGAGTCGACCCATCGCTACCAAAACATGCAACTCAACTCTGCACCGGCGGGTTACGCGACGACCTTTTACGCGGTCGATCCTTTTCTTGCTCAGCCCAACAACAATCCGACTCCTGTTGGTTCCCAGTACGGTGCGCGGATGGATGTGATCGACATTGGCACCGACAACGCCGGTGACAACGTTGTTCCAGCTTTGTCTTTCGAGCGGTGATTTCAACCTTGCAGTGAATGAAATTGACTTTGGAAAGAACCATGATTTTCGGTTTCACGGCCCGCCAGTTTGATCGACGCCGCGCGATGACGCTGGTCGAACTGCTGGTGGTATTGGCGGTGGTCACGGTATTGGCCGGGATCAGTTTGCCGTCGGTGAAGAGATCGTTGCGAGAGCAGCGAGTCAAACGAGGGGCTTCGCAGGTTCAAGCCTTCGTCGAAGATGCGCGTGCGCGAGCGATTTTATCAGGCGGCGGCGGAGTGATCATCGATCGCCTCGGATCAGCCAATACCATCGAAAGGTCACAGTCGATTCGAATGCGGCTGGCCAAGGTGCCGCCCGCCTACACCGGCGACACGGGATTGTCGAAGTGCACCGTTTTGGTTCGCAAGATCGAGCCGACGATTCCGCCGTCCACGCTTCCCGCCGATTCCGCTCAGCTTGACCAGATCTCGTTGTGGTTTGACAGCACGGCGATCCAGATGCGGCGATCGGCGATCGACTTGGCTTCGAATCCACCCGTGGTACCGACGTTGATCAATATCGGTGATACCATTTTCTTGGGCGAGGCTGGTCTGCCGCTGCGAATCACCAACATCCTGGCCGGTTCGGCGGCCTTGGCAATGAATTACGACATCGGCGGACCGCCGGGAGTGTTTCCTCAGACTGCGATCGCCGGCGGCACCATCACCAGTTGGACGGTGGCTTTGGTCGAGCGGGTCGAACGCAATGCGGACCTGCGGCGATTCCACCGGCAATCGACTTCGTTTGTCATCAAACGTCAGCCGCGACCGGCAATCGCCATGCCGGCCACTATGCCTGCGGGCACCGCGATCGACTTGACCGCTTCGGGGATCGGTCGGCAGGGGAACGAGTTTTCGCCCCTGGAGATTGCAGGCAACTACATTTCCCCCAACGCGCCCGACGGAGCGACCGATCCATTGAACCCGTTCGCCGCCGTCGATCCGATGAACGCATTGAAACGGTACGAATACGAATCGATCTGGATCATGTTTGGCCCGCGCGGGCAGGTCACGGAAGTTTATGTTGCCGCGCCGCTGACACAGTTCATCAATGTTGGTGGCACGTTGACTGCGACTTTGGTTCCTGTGTTGCAGCCGGTGGCGGTGACCGGTGACATTCACTTGTTGGTCGGACGTGCCGGCCAGGTCAAAACGGCTCCGGGCGACCAGTTGGAAGATTCGGATCCAGACCCATTTGAAGACGAGGCGAGCGACGGAAAGACGCCGCTTCTTGATAGCGATAGCGTTTGGGTGACCATCAAATCTCGATCGGGCGAGGTACTGGCATCACCGTGGACTCAGCCGGTGATTGATGTGCCGGTTGTCCCGGTGACCAATGCCGGTCATCGCACGAGGCTGCGAGATGTCATTGGCCGCGCCCGGGAACTCGCCGTCCGATCCCGTGACGGAGGGTCATTGTGAGCACTTGGAATACTGCCATGTTGAATGCAAGTCTGTCTGGTCGCCGAACTGGCCAACTTGGGAACAAGTCGGGCCGCGGTGCAGTTCATCGTGGCGTCACCTTGATGGAAACCATCTTTGCGATCGGTGTGATCTTGGTGGGGCTGTTGGGACTAGCCGCGCTGATTCCGATCGCCGCCGACAATGCCAAGGCGACGTTGGAAATGGACCAGAGCATCAGCGAATCGACATCGGTTGCCGCTGCCGGTGTCGCCCGAGATATCGTCAGCCTGGATTCGCTGGTGATCTACGACAACCCGGCTGCCGGGTCGCCGATCCTGCCGATCTTCACCAACCCGACTTTTTCTTATGCACCATCGCGTCAACCGCAGACGGTTCGTTGGAAGCTGGAAACGCAAAGCAACTACAACAGGCCGGTTCTGGCAACGGTCCCCACTCCTCAAATCGTTTATGGAAAACTGGAAAGCCCCGGTTACGGACACCATCCGTTGTCTTCGGGGCTGACCGCGGGGATTTGCATCGATCCGTTTGGGATGCCTGCGCCTTGGTTGATTGGCGCATCGGCGGGCGCCGTTTTTCCCAACCCGAATCCTGGTCCTTCCAGCGCGTTCGATTACAGCCGGTTCCCTTACTATTCAGAACGCTACAACCCGTTGCAGCCGCCCAATTCGGCGATTCCATCAGCAACGTTGCCTCCCATGCCGGCCTGGCCGATGTCACCTCGAATGTGGCGGGCAACTCTCGTCTCTCCGTTAAGTGATAACGGGGTGGCGCCGGTTTTTCCGCGCGAGATGTTGCCTCAAGGTACTATGCAACGGATTTTTACCGGTTTGGCAAACGTGGAAAGGTTAGCCGGTCCGCAATCGGACGATCCGGGCGGTGTGCTGATCAATCGCACGCAAATTGGCGCGGGGCTGGTGGATGCCGGTCGCAACCATTCGTCCGAGTACACGTGGTTCGTGACCCTGTCGCCTCCGATCGAAGGGGGCAATACTTTTCGTCAATCGATCGTCGTGGTTCGCCAGCGCGTGCCGGCGGTACCTCAGCAAGCCAACGACACCCGCGGTTTGAACGGCCAGGTTCATGTGGTTTCTGAACCGGAAGACAACCCGCCAGGTGAACGTTTGACTTGGATCGGCCAGGCGATTGGGTTCACCGGCGGTACCGGCGGGGAAGTCCTGATGTACGGCTCGCAGTCGGTGATCAACGAGATCAAGCCGGATGAATGGGTAATGCTTTCCTCTCAGCCCCATGATGTCGAAACCACGAATTCTGCTTACGTCGGCCCGGTGGGTCCTGCAGTTCATCGGTGGTTTCGCGTGTTGGGCGTGGACGATCCGGAGGTCGGTCTTGCCAACAGTACGTTCGAGCCGAATTGGATTGATGCCAGTTCACCACCGGTATGGCGACGTTGGGTAACGCTGGCAGGACCTGATTGGGAATTCGGTTTGTCCGACAACCAACCTCCGTCGGCGGCCATCACGCCCACGCTTGCCAACGACACGTTCTGCACAATCGTGCAAGGCGCGGTATCGGTCTATCAATCGGAGGTCCAACTGAATTGATCGACCAAAACGCAACACTGTTTCCACTCTTTTCTTTTCCAATCCTGTGCGGGCGCACAGGGGGTGCATGATGAATTCACACGCAAATGCTCGACGGCTGAATTCTGCTTTTCGACCAGCCGGTTGCCGACATCGCCGCGGCATCGTGTTGCTGGTCGTTTTGGGCATGTTAACCCTGTTCAGCATGCTGGCGGTTTCCTATCTGGTGTTCACTGCCAGGCATCGGTCGGCGGCGCGGAGCATGAATAGCGCCGAGTCATCCCAGATTGATGTGGGATCGCTACTGGACGAGGCGTTGTTCAAAGCGTTGGTCGGTTCCAACGGTCCCGATTCGGGACTGTGGGGCCACGACATGTTGGGCGACTTGTACGGCATGCGTGACGGCATCGAAGGGACGCTGACCCTGCCGTCTCGATATCCCGATCCGGGCAACGATGAAATCGCCCCCGAAGCGCTGCTGGACGGAAACTTCTTGAGATTTCCGACCGAGTTGTTCCGAACCTCGACTCCGCAATACCAATCGCAGTACCCCAATCGTCGCAACGACACGATTGCCGAACGTCGCTATCCGCGGCTAGCCAATCCTGCATTTCCCCGGGACGATTCGCTGACCGGGCGACTGTTGACTTTTCAGGACGGTCCGCTGGAAGGGCTGACGATGGAAATCGTCCGTTACTTCGGTGACCACACCGGAGCGGCCAACGCAAGACGAGGTCTGAGCGGGCAAGTGGTGGTGGATGTGCGTCCGCATTTGCAAACACAGATCGAACTGAATGGTCGCACTCGCACATTGGAACAGTGGATTGATCATGCGGCCAATACGGCGTTCACCATTTCTGAATTGTTCTATGATCAACCGGCAACCGCTGCCAGCATGGCGCAGCCGCTGGCTGGTTTTTACATCAACGGACGTATCCTCAATGGTCCGGGAATCGGCTGGGACTTCGATCGCGATGCGACTTTTACGGCGACCGGAACAGCTTTTAACTTGAACGATGTGATCTCGACAACGTTGGACATCGTGACACCGGCGGGAGTACCGCGTAGCGGCAACAATTTCAGCAATCCTGGTGGCAGGGACATGCCGGTGTCGATGCAGGGCAACTACGGCCTTTATCGTTTTGAACCGAATCATCCAACGGCGCCCGCGTCGCTGCAGGACCTGCCTCCTGGTGACGTCGACGAACCATTTGATTCGCCGACCAACCACGACTTGTGGCTCAGTTATTTTCCCGGTGACCCCGAGTTGGGCCGACCCACGCCCTCCTTTGTTCGACCCGCGTTGGTCAATTGGATCATCAACCAGAAAGGGGATATGACGGACGCAATGGCGCCGATGCCCCAGAACGAACTCACGGCGATTCTTCGAGCGTTGCAGCGCAGCACCTTGAGGCCTTTGCCTGTTAGCGGCGGTGGCGGCGGCACGGGCGTGCTGAAATTGGACTATGCCGATTTCAGCGGTAGCAACAATGCATTGGGACCAGCAAATCTACCCAATTTTCCCATCAACCCGGCTACCGTGACGGGACCCGAAGTGCTGGCGATTGCCCGTGCTCTGGTGGGCCAGGATCTTGATGGAGACGGCGTGATCGATTCGTGGGACGTCGATACCGATGGCGACGGTGTGGTCGATAGTGTTTGGATCGATGCCGGTTTGCCGCTGAATGAAACGGCTGACGGCAGGTTGGTCAAACCGATGGTTGCTTACAAGATCGAAGACTTGGGCGGCCGCGTCGACATCAACCGTGCCGGAAACGTTGCCCAGGCGATCAATCAGATCGGTATTCGAATGGTGGGTCCGGTTCAACAGGCAATGACGACCGCCACACCGGCGACCAGCCCGGTAACCGATCCGACTCTTTATAC
Organism: Rubripirellula sp.; assembly: GCA_965222745.1. Lineage (GTDB taxonomy): Bacteria > Planctomycetota > Planctomycetia > Pirellulales > Pirellulaceae > CBDCUW01. The sequence continues at coordinate 809,855 of CBDCUW010000005.1, read as the reverse complement.
CGAGGGCGACTTTCCGACCGGCTTTGGCTACGGCCCAGCCGAAATCGACGTGCGGCCTTTGTTTAGCCCGCAGTATGCCAATGGCAACGGACCACGGAATCTGATGGAACTGCGTTACAACAGGTTCGATTACGCGCCACCGCCACCCCCGGTTGTTGCCCCAGTCAACTATTACTCGCCCGGTGAGTTCTTCAGTCTGCTCACTGGATCTTCCAACGATCTGTTGGGACGGTTTCGTTATCCGGCGCGTCAAAACCTGTTCACGCCAGAAGACAGATACGGGCTTCCCCACGATCCATTTGGCCGCACAGCCGTTGGGCTTGGCGTTGGTGGCGGGCTGATGGTCAACCAGGCGACCTTCCCAGTCGGCAACACCGGTGCCAGCATCGGTGGTCCCACCGGCGGGCAGATCAACGATGATCCTTACGAGCTGGTTTTCAACGCGGCGGACGAACCCGATTCGCCGTTGACGTACAGCGATCTGGAACCGGTGCTGCGGTTCAATGACTATGATCGCGATCTGATCGGAAGCCGGTTGCTGGACCTGATCAATGAATATCACGCGGATCCATCGGCGATACCTGACCAGTTGGAAGCGGTGCGGAAGCTGCTTGCCGACTCCATCACGACTGCCAGCAACAGTGCGGCAACCACGGTCGGCCACTTGCCATCGGAATGGCGAGATGACTCCAACGATTCGCGATCATCACCATCACCTCACCACGTTTTCTGGGAGTCGCTCACTGCGGCCGGAAGCAGTGCCCAGGAAAATGCGTTCATGTGGCAGCTGCTTGCGCCGGAAATTCGTGCTGGAAACAAGTTCAACTTGAACCGGCCGTTGGGCAATGGAGTGAACGATGATGCTGACAACGTCATCGATGATCCCGAAGAAGTGGCGTCGACCGTGGAAAACTTTTTCACCGGCACCCGCTGGCAAACGACGTTGCGCAGCGACGTCACTCCGGGAGAACCGGGACGCAACAGCCGCGAATTGTTCGCTCGCTACCTTTACTTCATGGCGCTTGGCCTGACCCGCGACGTTTCCGTCGCACCGGCTAACGAGTTTCCGTTTCCGAAAAACGCGCCGGCGCCCGCCGGTTTTGTCGGCATCGGCGGCCTGACGTTTGATCAAGAGTACAACGCCTGGAAGGTTGCCCAGTGGGCCGTGAACGTGGTCGATTACCGAGACGCCGACGGCATCATGACTCGGTTCAACTACGACCCCAACCCGTTTGACGGTTGGAGTGTCGATCCGGCCGACGCCACGACGTATCGCACCGTTTGGGGAATGGAATATCCGGAGCTGACGTTAGAAGAATCGCTGGCGTTTCACGATCGGCGCCAACGTGATACGGCCGATGACACGACGATGCAGCAACGGCTTTCCGGCGGCAGTTTCCAGGACGACGATCCCGATCAATGGCGTATTCCCGTTGGCAGTCTGTTCTTGGAAGTTCGTTCGACTCGTTCACCGCAGGAGTTGTTGGCAGCCCCAACGGTAGCGACGGACGATTTGAGGGCGACGCGTTGGGCCCTGCCGTACGAGCTTTACAAGAAGGTCGCTCATCCGCTGACAGGCCAAGAAGAATTCGTGTTGGATCTTGGCCTGGAGGCGCCCGATATGAATCCGGTATGGCGGGTGGCGATCAGCGAACTGCACAACAGTCCCTCCGCCGCGGCTCGGCCTGAACTTTGTCCTGACTTTTTGTTCAAACCAGCCGGTAGCATCACTCCCGCTGATACCGAGGAGGGAGGTGTCAATCTGAATCGTGAGACGACGGTTTTGGATCTCAATCGACCCAATTTCTTCGATGTGCCCGCTGGCGGTCGCGTGGTCGACCGAGTGATCTGGTTCACCAGTCGTGATCCCGATTCGGCGCCTCGCGACGGAGTCGTCGATATCCCGGTTCCCACCGATTCCAACGAAGTGGGACGAATTTTCTACAACCGGTTTACCAATGCGGATTACGCATCGGTGACCACCGGCGGTGTTTACTTGCGTGGCGGACAGTTCGCCGTGATCGGACCCAGGCAACTGACTCACGTCGGTTCCTTGGACGAACATGGTACCGGCGGACCGACGCATGACCCCAACAATGTTCCGCTGGTTAACTATACCGAGTACGAGTCGAATCATCGCATCTCGCTCCAGCCCGGTTTGACGACCCATTTCAATTTGAACAATACGCAAACGACACCTTCGGTTGACTTGGGCGGCGGCACTGCCGGTGCGACGATTCAAGCTCCGCTGGGGATCATGGCGGCGGCCAATGCGCCGCAAAACTGGGGTGCGGGAAGCAGGCCGATCGGCGTCAACATTTCCGAACCCATTCCTTGGGCAACGCCAAACCTGCTGGCCGTGCCGCCACAACGGTACTACCCGCAGCCGACGGAGTCGCTGCATCCCACCCTGGGATTCCCGCTGGATAGTTACCGCGACTACGAAAACAACCAGGGACAACTCCCCGACACTCCGTTTGATTCGCAATCGTACGCGGAGTTGGACCGAGCCTACGGCGTCAACGGACAACAAACCGGCACACGCACTCACTTGAAGACCGCTTATCTGCAGCGGCTTGCCGATCCGACGCAACCTTATCACGCGACCAACAATCCCTACATCACGGTCGACTACCTGGCGCTCGACTTGACGGTGTTCAATGGTTCGATGATCAATGACCAGATCGCCGATTCGTCGGGCACGACCGAGTGGCGGGATGAATCGGATCAGGATCCCTACAACACGGCGCCGACGGAACGATTTGCCACTCGTTACAAAACCGGCAATCACTGGGACGAAGATTCAACTGGTGCCCAGTTTGCTAACCTGGTTCATTCGATCAATACGTATCCTCCCGAAGAACACAGCAGATCAGCGGCAATCACCGGTGGTCACATTCCATACTTCGACCTGGTCTTAAATTTGCATGCCAGTGTCGATCCAGACCTGGGCGGCATCCCGGATCAATACAACGCCGCGATTCGGCCGCAGCATTCCAGTACGCTTGGATATCTGAACGCGACGTTTGGACAACGCTGGGCTCAAGGTCCGACCGGTTCGACATCGATGGCCCGTTACGTGGGTCTGCCGTTTGACGATTGGGGAGCGAACGTGGCCTGGTTGAATCGAGACTTCGTTTCGCCGCAAGAATTGGCTTGGGTGCCGACGTCATCGCCGGGGCGGTTTGCTGCCGAGTTCGGAGTCGCATCGACCGCGTCCGGTTTGACGGCAACCGACCCGTTTGACGATTCGACCAATGCGATGCCCAATTCGCTGGGCCGCTACGATTACAACCAGCAGTTCTCTCATTTGTGGAACTACCTGTGTTCCAATCCGAATGACTTCACCATGTCGCCGAACTTTTGGCGGTTGATGGAGTGGGTGGAAGTGCCGCCTCCCTTTGATTCGGAAATCGATTTTCTGTCGCCCGACCGGGATGTGCTTTTGAACCCCGGAGAAGAACCGGTCTTTCCCGGCAACTTCAACTACGGGACGTTTGGCACGCCGGTGACGGGCAATCCGGAGACCTGGCTTGGCGGACAGGCGGGGACCAATGCCTTTTGGGTGAACCAGGTTGTGACGGAAACGCTTCGCCCGCCGTTCAATTTCCGCTTCCCGCTCTATCGGACCGGAAAGATCAATCTGAACACGATCAAGAACAAGCGGGTGTTCAACTCGCTGATGTTCGGGTTTTCCACGGCCGGTGAACGGTCGAGCGGAAACGGTGCGTTTTGGAATGACTTCACCCTCAGCCGCCGCGGTTACCCCAATCCGACGGCCGACGATCAAGGTCCACATCAACTCCATCCTTTCTTCAGCGCTTATTCCCCGACGCAGCAAGTGGGCGTTTTCCGAACAGCGCACGCGTCGGATATCGAACCGGAGTTTTCTCCTCCCGACGGAGCAACCACACCGGCGCCTCCCACCCCGATGCTCCGCCGGACTCCCATCGATTCCACGCGGCTTCGCAAAGGGCCGACGGCGAATCGAATGTTGTTCCGGCGCGATCCAGCGGTCGCACCGATCCTGAATTCGGCCGCGCAATCGCATGAGCGGAGTGTGGTTCATCAGCAACTGGGTACCTCGCGACTGGAAAACCTCAGTTCGAACCAATCCAACGTGTTTGCAGTTTGGATCACGGTCGGACTGTTCGAGGTCGATCCGTCCACCTTGAGAGTCGGACAGGAAGTCGGACATGACATCGGGCAAACAGAACGATTCCGCGGCTTCTATATCATCGACCGAAGCGTGCCGGTGATGTATCGACCGGGAGAGAAAAACAATACCGAAGGCGTCGTCCAACTGTCGCGAATTCTCAACTGATTCCCATGGCTACCATGACAAGACCAATTCGAAATGAACGACGCGGCTTTACGTTGGTGGAGCTGTTGATCGCGATGGCGATTACATTGCTGCTGATGGCCGGCCTTGCCAAGGCCTTTGCCATGATCGGCAAGACGATGAAGGAGGGCCGCAGCAAGGTTTCGTTGAGCGGCAAGTTGCGGGGCCTGAGTTTTCGGGTGCGAAGTGATTTGCGGTCGAGAACCGTTCAGGCAAGACCGCCGATCCGATCGGAAGACGAGCAGGGATATTTTCTGTACTACGAAGGTCCGCTCACCGAACATTCCGCCGCGTTGTTTGGCCACGAAGCGTTCCGATACACCCGAGGTGGAGACGAAGTCGGTTCGTCCAGCCCCGCCTTTGCGACGACCGTTGACGGGCCTACCTATTATCGACATTCTCGATTCGGCGATATCGATGACTACATCGCCTTCACCGCCGAAGCGCCCGCCGACGGTTGGTTTACCGGAAAGGTTCCCGCTTATTTGGTCGATGATGATCCGAACATCGCCGATCCAATGGAACCGCGAATCATTCGCTCGAAGTACGCCGAAATCATCATTTGGGCCTCACCGACCTGGCAGGTGGACCCAACCACGAACGATTTGGCCTACGCCCCCGCACCCAGTGGGATGCCGTTGTATGTCGACGACAACAACGATTTGATTCCTGATTCAGTGACGTTGCATCAGCGCGTGTTGTTGATTCGTCCGGACTTGAATGATTCCGGCACCATTTCCAATACGAGCGCCGGCGCAAGTTTCGATTCCGATTTTTTGCGCACCGTGGGCGGAGGCGGTCCTGGCAATGTGCCGCCGCAGTTGCGGCACGTTTATCCGATCAGTAACCCGGCCTTGTTGCCGGCCAACCGCTACTACCCCAGCTACGTGGATCCCGCCAGCCTGGGTGCTCAGCCGCAGCGGATGTTTGTCAGCAACTGGCTGGTGGGGATGACGCCGGTTCACCACTTTTTCGATATCTCGTTGCGGCGCATCGTTCACCCGGTCACCGGCGAGCCGACGGAATACGTTGCCGCCAATTCACTGGAGGATCTCACCAAGCCGCACAATCGATTTGGTCACGTACGCTACCCAGGCCGTTATTTTGGTCAGGCGAGCGGCGGGCGAGATCACCTCACTTCGATGCCGCTGTTGGCGCTCGCCTGGAACGATAGTTTGCTGAGGCGTCCGGGGCCTGCGCCGCCTTGGTTCCCCGCCGGGTATCCCAGCCCGTTGACGCTGGCCGGTGCACAACAAACCTCGTTGTTCAATGGTTGGTTGTTGCCCCATTTTGCTCTCGGCGATCCCAACCCGCCCCCGACCCCGCCTGCCACGCCAGATTCTAAGAACTGGCAAAGACACTATTTGCTCGCTCGCGATGCCCGCTGGGACCGTACGGGCGAGGACATCATTGCCGCCAACGTTCACGCGTTTGACATCAAGGGTTACGATTCGGGCGCTCCAGTCTTTCTGACGACCGGATTCGATGGCGAGCCGGGACGGGCCGGTGTCGACGACGATGGCAGCGGCAACGATGACATTAGCGAGTTTTCACTTCCCTTTCCGAGCCCTCAAAGGCAGATTCTATCGGAGCTGGGAGCGATCGGCAGCGACGATGTGGTCGTACGCGTCGGTGATATCGCAATCAACTCTTTGATGCAGAGTCGCATCACCGATCCACGGGACGTCCTTCTTTACGATAATGCTCAGCTGACGTTGCGGCAGGATCAGATGTTGGCAAGCACCGGAGACTTTGTCGACTTGTTCTATCCGCTATTGGCCGGTGGGCCGATGTTGGATCTTTATCGAGCCGCACCGGGACCTTACCCGACATCACCGCCTCGCACTCCACCGACTCCGCCTCTTCCGCAGAATTTGCTGAACGCGGTCAGCAACTTCAACAATTTCCTGGTCACCGACCTTTCCGGATGGCCCCTCAGCACGAGCACGCTGACGTCGATGAAGCATAGCGGCAAGATGTTTCACACCGACAACATGGGTGTCTTCAGTGGGAATTTCGCTTACATGCAACCCTGCTTTGATACTTGGACAGATCACTACGAATCGGACGGTTTCGATCAGACGGCGTCAAGGATCGGCGAATTGACCGGGACCAACGGTACGGTGTGGGTGCTGTATGACCAGCTGACCGGATTCCCCGGCCGAAATGCCAGGGTCAAACCCGCACTGGCTACTTCCGAACCCTATGCGATCGACACCAGCCAGCACGATGCAACCGAACTGGAGACGAGTCCGCCATTCGAATCGGACTTGCCCGCAGTCAGCATCACTGTTCGCTTGGGGGATCCAGTGACCGGTGAGATATCACAATCGACGGTGATTGAGGATTTGCTGAACTAGCGATCGTAGCACGGCGGTCCCGGCCGCCAGTCACGACCACGACGGTCGTGCTACGAAATTCTTGGCGAATTCCGCTACAAGCCACGCCGCTGCCGCTGAAGGATATCGGCGTCGACCCAGGTCAGGTCGATCTTTTCGGAGTCATCGTCGCCGATCGAAAAGGGAATGCCTATCGGCGCGGCGGCCAGTTCACCTTCACCTTGTGCGCCCGAGTTTTCGATCCTGGCCAGTTCGTTGATGACTCGCAGAGCGTCCAGCGCGGTCGCGTTTCCGTCGCCGTTTTGGTCAAAATAGATGTTGGGCCACGTCTGAACATCGCCGGGGTCTTTTAGCTCCGCGGTGCTGGGATCAGAGAACGTGCGACGTCCCAATTCATTGATGATCCGTAGCGCGTCACCGGCGGTGACATTTCCGTCGTTGCCAACATCGCTGGGCCGGGCAAGATTTTGCCAGGGGCTTCCGAAGTCCACTTGTACGAACGTTCCCAGCGTGACGACGTTGCTGAACGAGAATCCGGCAACGGCGATCGGTTCGGCCATTCGCCAGGAGGCAGAGTCGTCAAACACAACGCGGTCGGCGGATGTTCCCGATACGATCACGCCGCCGCCAGTAGGATCCATCGCTTGCACCGAGGCAGCGTCAACGATCACGGTCTTTGCACCGGCGTCAGTCAAGTCGATCACGTCGATGTTGCGAATCGAGACGCCGGAATCCGAAGTCGTATCCAAAGTGCTGCCGGGTCCGATCAAACGCAGCGTGTTGACACGATCGCCGGCGTCGTAGGTCATTCCACCGGTCGGCAACGGGTCGCCGTCTGAATGGTCCAGAATCAGGATATCGCTGAAGTCGGTTCCCAAGATGTTGTACCGACCCACGGCGACCGATGGAGCACGAAAAAGCGTATCGCCGCCTTGCGTGACGAACAGCTCGCCCAATTCAAACGACAACGTTGCCGGACCGCGCGGCAGTACAAGATCGATGACAGGCAAATCGCCGCCGTCAAAAATCGTGATTTCATGGTCCTCGACTTCACCGTCGGTTGCCTCGCCGGTGGGCAACAAACTGCCATCACTGCTTAGCCGGAACCTTCCGACCACTTCACCGGCGACCGCTCCGGCAGGAACGTTCACTTCCACCACGTTTTCGCCTCGCGACACATCGATGCTTGTTCCGCCGCCAAGATGTTCTTCGGGATGATCAAAGACTCCGTTGCCATTGAAATCGATCCAGGCGTCCAGCTTGGCGGAGGCCGACGCGGTGACCATCAGACTGGCGACGGACGAGCGGACCGAGTCGGTGACCAAACTGCTGATCGGCACGACACCGTCTTCATCGGCTCCGTCGCCGCCGGCCCGCGCAGTCGGCTCTCCATCGGTTTCAAAATCAAGGGAACTGCCCAACCTCAACGATCCAGCCGCGTGTCGAGGCCCGTCACTTGCCAACAGTGTTGCAAAAGAATCGGGGGCGTCTCCAAAGTCAAAAGGTGCCAACACATCGATGGCTACCATCGCCGACGTCGACACAAAGTAGTTGGTGTCGTCGGGAGTGAAATCGACCGATAGTGCCTGTCCCAATCCAACATTCAGAACGGTTCCAATTCCGGGCGTGTAGACAAACGTACCAGGTGTGTTGGTGGTGGCGCCAAGCTGCTTGTCGCCCAGCGGTGTGCCTTGCAGGATACTTTCCGGATCATTCCAGCTGATGACGGGCGCCGCTGGCGGTTGCGATTCGAAGGCGCCCATGTCGATGCCGCCATCCGAGACTCGGACGAACGGCGCGCCACGTTGGTCATGTTCGGGAAGCTGGCCGCTGTCGTCTCCCGCATTGATCGCCGGGCTGGCAGCAAGCAATGGATGCACGGCGATGCCGCCAATTTCGGTCAGCGGATCCAACCTGGGATCGATAATACCGCTGCCTGCCGGAACAGGGCGGCCGACCAGGTTGCCTCGCAAATCAGGCGTCTGAGCTTCGCCCAGCGTGGTACCGATGTTGTTGTCAATCAAACTGGCGCGGACCAGCAGAGCTTGCGGGTTTGCCACAGATCGAAAGTTCGGTGCGATTCCCGAATCAGAGTTCATCGCCAGAATCGAGCTGATGATCGACAGCGAACCAGAGAACAACGTCAAGACGCCACCGCCAGTTCGAGTCGCGGTGTTTTGAACAATCGTACTGCGGAGCACTTCGATTGCCGGTGAGTAGACTCCACCGCCGTCGGAGCTGGCACCGAGCGTGGCGTTTCCTGAAAGGGTGCTATCCGATAGCAAGACCTGGCTGCCGGAAGGATCCGCATAGATACCGCCGCCACGAGCTCCTGGCTGCGTGGTGCGATTGCCGGCAATCGTGCTGCCGGTGACGGTGGCCCCGTCTTTGCTGTGGATGCCGCCGCCAGAACCACCGGACGTGTTGCCCATGATCGTGCTGCGCGACACGGTGAAGTTCGATTGGCCGTAGGCTCCACCACCCACGCCGGCGATCGATTGATTGTTTTCGATGGTGGAACGGGCAATCGTGATATCGCCCGAAACATCGATTCCGCCACCATGTAGCTGCGCCGTATTACCGGAAACGACACTGTCATGGATGCTCAGCGTGTCAGCGCGAATTCCTCCTCCACGGCCGTCGGTTGACAGGTTGTCGCTGATTCGGCTGCCAACCACCGAGGCTTCCCCAACAACCATCAGCCCGCCACCGTCGAAAGTGGCGGTGTTTCCGGTGATGTTCAGGTCAGAAATCGAAAGTTGACCGGAGCCGAGTGGGGCGAACAGGATTCCACCCCCGCGAGCAGCCGTCGGTTGATCCAATTGAGAAACATCGCCGCCGGTGATCGTCATTCCGGACAACACCAAATCACCTTGGGCGGCACGAAATCGCAACACTCGTGATTTGCCGCCAGCGTCGATTGTCAGTGAATTCGATCCCGGACCGATGATGGTCAGGCCGTCACTGACGTCCAATTCACCATGAAGCAGATCGATCGTCTGCGGACTGCTGAAAGCGGACGGGTCAAAGGTGATGATGTCTGCTCCGACACTTCCATTGGCCGATTGGATGGCTTCGCGCAGCGTGACTTCGTCGTCGCTATAGTCCAATTCATCCGCATTGGACGTGACGATGAATTGTTGGAGATCCAGCTGTTGTCGTTCCAACGCCCCGATGTCGGGCACGCCGGCAGCGATTCGCCGGAACGGGGCACCGCGAGTGTCATGGACGCCCGGATCGAAACCGTTGGGATTGGGATCACCGCGGTTGATCGCCGGACTATCCTCATCCAACGAGTGTGTTGGTACGAATCCGCCGTGGTTTCCCAGCTGACTCAAGCCGGGATCGATGACACCCGCGCCCACCCCGGAACCAATCAAATTGCCATCGGTGTTGGGAGTTTGAGATTCCTGCAGGTCGGTTCCCCGGTTGTCCCCGATCAAGCTAAAAGTTATCGAAAGCGCGGCTGCGTGTCCGGGTGGATGATACAGATCGGGGGCCCCGCCTGAATCGTTGTTGCCGGCAAGAATGGTGTTGTGGATCGTCGCCGCCGCGCCGGGGACTTCCGAAACGGCGATTCCTCCTGCTTGTCCTGACACGTTACCCGTGACCGTGCTGGCAACGATCGTTCCGTGAGACGTAAACAGGCCTCCGCCATCGCCACTTGTTTGGTTTCCCGAAACGGTACTGTTGATGATCGTCGTTTCGGTCGCGTCGATGCCGCCACCGCGAAGTGTTGACATGTTGCCCGACACGGTACTGTCACGCAATGAAAGAGATGGTGTTGCGATGCCGCCACCGGATGCTTGGTTTCCCAAAGCCGCATTGTTGGAAACGTTGGCACGGTTCAGCGTCACGAGTGCTGATTCGGAGTGAATCGCTCCTCCGGACGCCTGTTGGCCGTCCGTCTGATTGTCCAACAGAGAGGTTTCGATCACTTCCAGCGTGCCGCTATCGATCGCGATCGCGCCGCCGCTGGCTTGAACCCCGGCGGTCTGGTTACCCGAAACCGTGCTGCCACTGATTTGAACGTCACCGCCGGCGACATGGATACCGCCTCCGCCGGCTTGTGCACCCAGAGTCGAATTGTCGGTGATGTTGGTGTCGGTGATCGTCACGCCACCCGATTCGCTTGCGATGCCTCCGCCGGCCGCGCGATCGCCCACCGTTTGGTTGTTGCTGATAGAACTGGCGTCGATCAGCAATTGACCTGAAGCAGCAAAAACACCTCCACCGCGACTTCCTTCGCCGCGGGTCTGGTTGCCAGCAACGGTCACGCCGGTGATCGAAAGAAGACCGTCAGAAGCAAATCGAATTCCGCCGCCATGGGGTGACGAGTTCGCCGCGTCGAAAGCCGGCCTTGATGTCGTGCCGCCGGTGATTGTCATTCCCGATAGCGTGACATCGCCCGCCGATTCCAAAAGATTCAGTACGCGCGAATTTCCTTGCCCGTCAAGGGTGACGTTGTCTGCCGCGGCGATGTTGAGCGTTTCGGAGATCTTGAGTTCACCCAACACCAGCTGGATCGTTTGGGGCTGATCAAAAACGGACAGATCGAAGGCGATGTTATCGAGTCCCGGATTGCCGTTGGCCAACGTGATCGCCTCGCGCAAGCTGATATCGCCATTGCCGAAATCGAGCTCGTCGTTTTCGGTGGTGACGACCAACCGCAACGGATCGATCGTCTGGCGTTCAAACGATCCGATGTCCACCGACGCACCCGATACTCTTGAAAACGGCTCTCCCCGCCCGTCTGCCGTGGTGGTCACCAGCACGTCGTCGCCGGCATCGATTGCCGGGCTGTCGTCCAACAGCGAATGATAGAAAGTCGTTCCACCAAACGTCAGCGGACCGAGCAAGGGATCGATCAAACCGTCGCCACTGGGATCGCCAACCAAGTTCCCGAACAGGTCGGGCGTTTGTGCTTCGGAAAGAGTCGTACCAGTGTTGTCGCCGATCAAGCTGGAAACCACCGTCAACGAGCCTGCCGATGGCGGCGGTTGAAAATCGGGCGCCGCGCCGCCGTCGGTATTGACTGCGACGATCGAGTTTTGAATCGACAACGTCCTGTTTTCGTTGTCGAAAAACGAAATTCCACCTCCATCACCACTGGTCGAGTTCAACGTGACCGTGCTGCCAACAATCGTGACGTCGCTCAACAAACTGGCCAGACCGCCGCCGTCGGAATCCGCACCAGAAGCCGAATTGCTGGACAAGGTGGTGTCGGTTATCTGCACAACACTGCGTACCGACAAAATGCCACCACCTTCGGACTGGGGCGCCGACGTTTGGTTTCCAGTCACGCTGCTGGTGGTCAATGTTAGCGAACCGCCAGTCACCGCGATTCCACCGCCGCCAGCATAGCGTCCGCCGGTTTGATTCTTGTCGACCGTGCTGGTGGTGATCGTCAAGTTGCCTCGCAAAGAAACGCCTCCGCCATCGGCATCTTCACCCTCGGTGCGGTTGCCGGAGATGCTGCTGGAGGTCAGTGTGACATCCGCGATCGCGAAGATACCGCCTCCATTGGCATCTTCACCACTGGTGCGGTTGCCTGTCACCGAACTGCTGTCGATCGAAAAGGTCGTCGCGTAGGCGTAGACGCCGCCACCACGAGCATCACTGCCGGAGGTATTGTTGCCGGAGATGTCACTGTCGTTGATTGTCAACGACGACCCACGAACATAGACGCCTCCGCCACTTGCGTCCGTACCGGTTGTCGCATTGCCGACGACCAGCGAGTTCTCGATCACGGTGCCGCCCAGCGAAAAGAGGGCGCCGCCCGCCGATTGGTCACCCGAGGTAGCGTTGTCGACCAGGTTGACGTCACTCAGTCGCAACGTACCACCGGAAGAAAACTTGATCGCTCCGCCACCCTCATCGATTGCGGAGGTTCTTCCGCCTTGAAGGGTCAGATGGTGGAGTGTCAATTCGGAAGTGGTGGCATCCACATTCAAAATGCGAGACAGACCACCTGCATCAATCGTCAAGTTAGCGTCCGGGCCGGTGATCACGAGCGTCTCGGCAACCGAAAGTTCTCCGAGTTGCAAATCGATGGTTGTCGCATCGGCAAACGCCGCCGGGTCAAACGTGATCGTATCGTCACCCGCTTGATTGTTGGCTAGCTGGATTGCTTCTCGGAGGCTCGTCACACCGTCGCCGGCATCAACGATGTCGGCTGCTGTACTGACGACAAACGTGGCCAGAACACGGCGACTTTCCAAAGATTCGGCCCGCAGCCGCCGATGCCTTGTCCTGAGGCGCCGGCGAACGAATTTGCAAGACCTCCAGGGGACCGGTCGCTTGGAGGGACGTCGTGTCATCAATCGGGCTGAGTTGCGGGACAAATGATCAGTAGTCTCTCAGTATGATTCAATCCTCCTCAGACGCCAATCACCACAGGCCGGTTCCATTCCTTTTCGTCACTGGTTTTCCAATCCCAATCTTTGATCCATCCCTCCTTGTTCCCACGCTCCGCGTGGGAACAAACTCTCGGCCGCTCTGCGGCGCTGCCGGTCCGCGGGAGCGGACAACAAGGCGTTCCCACGCGGAGCGTGGGAACGAGAGTATCAGCCTGAGCGCGCCCTGGCTGCGCTCACTGCCTGTTCTTCCTCACCTCGAAAGTCAACGAAACGGTCTCTCCCTCGGCGCACTCCACTGCGCGTCCACCCCCGCCGCCTTGGTACGGCTTGGGCACGTTGCTCCAACCGACACCGATTGTCCGTTTGCCCGGCTTGACCACCGCACGCATGATTCCCTCTTCGTTGGTAACAGGGTGATCAACGTACATCGGTGTCGAATTCAATCCGGTGCGCGCACCCGGCTTGTTTTCTACGTCTTTCCAAAAATTCATCCCCGCGATCGGTTTGCCAGTTTCGGCATCGACCGCTTTCAACACCAACATGCATCCTGAAACCAACCGAACCTTCTTTCGCTGGCCGTCCTGCGGAACGGCCAGCTCGCCATAAGTCGTGACAAACGCGGTTTCGCGAGACGGCCGAACAACAAGCTGGTATTGTCCCGGTGGCAGGGCGAGTTCGACCGAACCATTCTGGTCCGTTTTGCCGCTCGCAAACGTGCCCGTTGCACGTCCTCCGGAAGTCGCAAACACCGAAACATCCGGCAGTGAGACGCCGTCCTTGTCCACCACGTCGATCGTCGCGGTTTGATTCGCTACCACCTCGATCTGCAGAGGAGACGTTTCGACTTTTCGAGTTTCGTAGTTGGGGTAACGGACGACTTTGCCGCCAGCGATCCCCGTGGTGCTGGTCGTCGAATAGGTGTACTGGCCGATCTTTCGCCCCGTGATCGCGGCGTACAGTGACTGACGAGCGTACTTGTCGTGCGAAATCGAAACACGGCAAGCGGTGTTGTCGGGAAGCCCGCCGATTTCAAAGTTTCCCTGCGCGTCGGTTTTCGTGCTTTGATATTTCTTGGGCGCAAACCGCATCCCCCAGAACTCACGATAGTTCTTGTGATAAACCCTTCCTTCGTGGTCGATGAAGTCCAGCATGCCCAGGTCAATGCTTGCCCCAACAACCGGCTTGCCATGATCGTCGACAACCTTGCCGTGCAGCTTTGACGCAGGCAGAAACTGCAGGTCCATGACAATCGGTTCGCCTTGATAAAAACGAGTACTCAGTTCGCTACGTGAATCGTTTTCAGGCCGGGGCACCAACAACACCGATCGCTTGCCATGCCAGCAGATTCCATACGACTCGGCCATGGCAAAGATCTGAATCACGCCGCCGTCGATAAACGTCTCGGACCTTCTTACCGGCAAGGCGACGTCGTTGAATTGGTAACGACCTTGATTGTCGGTTGTCGTTTCGGCCAGTTTTCCGTCTTTCTCGCCGACCGACAGGAGGTGCACTTTGGCTCGGGCAACCGGTTGACCCTGCAGATTGGTCGCCGTACCGGTCACGGTGATGTCCACCGTTTCCTGCTTCGCCGAGCCAGGCTTTGGCCGGTCAGCCGTCGCATTTTTGGGGGCCGCTCCTTTCGCATGGACAGCCGCGGTGCGGCCGGTCGCCGGCGGTTGGTCGATTCGTTCCATGCGCACTCGAATCGATGCGGTTTCTCCCGGAATCATGTCGATCGTTTCGCGCGGCTGTCCGCTGGAGCTAAAGATCCGCTGAGGTTCTTGGGGGACCAGTCGATAACCTTGGCGCGAAACGTGGAATCCCAGGAAACGACCGCCGGGATGATCCTTGCCTTCGTTGTCATGCCATGACAAATGCGAAGGCAGATTTTTAATCGTGGCGATCCCCTGTTTATCGGTAACCCCTTGGTAAGGATTTTGAATCGCCGATCGAGCCTGCCTCAACGCTGCCTGTCGCTGCAGATTGGGCAACCGCAATATTCGCAGGTGCTCCAGACTGCTAGCCCCTTCGCCAAGAATCTGGCTGCCGCCGTTGTGAAAAGCCTGGTTGGGAGCAAAAGCGACTTGTGCACCCACGATCGGTTTGTTGTCCCAATCGACGACCCGGACTTTCGCCGCGCCGGCATGATGCATGGCGATCGTTGTTTCGCTGGTCCCTGCGGAAACGTAGTGAAGTTGCGGAGTGACTCGGCCGGTACCGGCGCCGTGATTGTGGGCAACTTCATACCCGAACAGCTCGGAATACTCGGTGACTTCTGATGGACGGGGCGGCAGCGAAATCCAACCATCACAAGTCGCGATCAGTTGCAGGTGTTCGTCGTGCGGAATGCCGTGAATCACAAAGGTTCCATCGTCACCGATTGCTGTCTTGGCCGCCCACTGCCAGGGCGAAGCCCGACTGTGAATGATGGTGGCCAGCACCACGCCATTTTTCACCGGTCGCGGCACATCCTCGGAAAGTTTTCCAACCACCGTCGCCGCCGGCTGCAGCTCTAACGACAAATGGATCTCGCCCTCTTTGCGATCCAGCTGCGTCAGGTCAATCAGTTCACTGAAAAACGCCGGCCCATTTTCCGGTGCATGAACCACTCGCAAGTTGTTCGACGGTTGCCTGCTGAATAGATCGATGGGGCCGATGCGCAACGTAGGTCCGACCATCGTCGATGTGGGATTGAGTCCACTGGTCACGGCGTAAAGATCACTGGCGATCGGAATACCACCGGGAAGGCTGGCCGCGATCGTGGCCCACGTCGGCTCCGGCAGCCGGATCGGCGCGCGGAGGTCCACTGCGACGTAGCTGGACCACGGTGGAAAATCACGATGATTCACGCGCAAAGCCAATTGCTTGGTCAACAATTTTCCCGCCTTGTCGGCAGCAACGGGGTAGGCGATCCGAACTCGACCTTCTTCATCAGTCGTCAAAGGCTGTGTGTAAGCTTTGTGAACGCCTCGTCCGCCGCTTGCATACGACAACGCCCAAAGTTCAACTTTTGCGCCCGCCACCGCATCACCTTGGTGATCGACAATGGTCGCATCCAAATATCGCGTGACCGCCGGATCGATCTCGGTGGCTGCCGTTGCAACAGCGCTGCCTTTCTCCTTTTCGTTTTCTTTTTCCGCCGCCGGTGGCTGGTCGATCGCCTGAACCAAACGAGCACCACAGACCGACGTAGCAAACAGCAGCATCAACATCAGCACTGCCGCTGACCCGATGCGCGACGTTTTTGTTTCGGGACTGCGATCGGCATTCAAGAAACCGGCAATGCGATCTTCCAGCTTGCCGCGCCAATTCAACATACCAACGGACGCCGCAAGCGGTTTTCCGCCAAGTGCGAGTTGGCCCAGCTTCAGCAACGTCTGCCCATAGTCCAAGGATGTCGTTTGTCGCAACACATAGTTGTCACAGACTTCTTCGCGAGCGCGGCTTAGCTGTCGATCCAACCAGTGAATCGACAAAATGGGCCAAAACAAACAGCGGGCAACCGATTGCAGCAACACCACCGGTGGATCTCTGCGACACACGTGCGCGAATTCGTGGATCAACACACTGCGCAGTTCGTCATGACTGATGATCGCGAACAATTCAGGCGGCAAAATCACCGACATCCGCCAGCAACCGACCACCGCCGGCGATCGAATCTCGGTCGACGCCAGCAGCCTTGGGGGTCGGGCCAGTCCCACTTGTCGCGCCGCGTCGCCCGCAACGGCCACAATCGAATCAGAAACGATCGCATGAGCATCGCGCGAAACGCGGTTGGCACGCACGATCCCCCGTATCGTTCCGATCAAACAAACCAAGCTACCGCATGTCCAAAACAGAATGATCCAATGAAAGGGTGACCACGAACGATGATGGTTGGTTGTCATTGCGGCAGCGGTATCAGCCTGCCGGCGATCGCTCGATCGGTTCGACGTCGCTGCGGCCACCTCGCCGCCAAATTCCTCTACCGGTGTGACTGGCGACAAGACCATGGGGGGAACATCTGCCTGTCGCTTTTCCAATTCACCAGCCGTCTCGGAGAGTGGCTGTGGCGATGTCGTGGCAAATTCCAAAGTGACCAGCGGGCTTCCCGTCACGACAACAACAACTGCCACCAAAGGACACGCCAGGCATCCCACCAAGGCCGACAACAACAAGGTGTGTCGCAGCGCCGGCCTCGATCGCAACATCAGCGCTGACGCAGTTCCCGTCAATGAAAGCAACGACACCGCCACGACAACCAGCATCGCTGAAAACCAGGTTGCTTCCGAAAGATATTCGACCCAACTCATCGCTTGCCTCCCCGTTTTTTCGTTTTCGACTTCGGTTGTGCCGCATCCAGCATGCCGCGAATGCGATCCAGTTCCGCCGCGGTTAGCCCTCGATAGTCAATCAACGCCGTCATCAAAGCTTCGGGAGACCCGCCGCAAATCTGGTCCAGCACTTCCAACACGCGGCTGCCCGTTGTTGCTTCTCGCGGATGCGTCGCCGAGTACAGATAAGTGCGACCCTGTTGGCGATGCGTCAGCCAGCCCTTTTCTTCCATCCGTTCCAGCAGAGTGCGAACGGTATTGCGAGCCACATCGCGATTCTGCCCGGCAAGAATCTCGCGGACAGCCGACGCAGAAACCTCTCCCTGCTCCCACACCACTTCCATGATCTCCTCCTGCGCCTGCGAAAGAGGCGGCAGGTCTGGACTCGATTTTGCCACTTGGTTTTCCCCCTACACGGACAAACGGCTACAAGATGTAGCCATATCATGGCGACGCCATGTAGCCATGTCAAGTTGATTGTCAGCGTTTTTCGCGGCGAAACTGTCCGGGGGTGATCCCTTCCGATTCGCGGAATTGAGCCACCATGTAGGCGGTGTAGCTGTACCCGGCCAACTTGGCGATGGCCTCCAGTTTCAGATCGGTTTCACGCAGCAACTCCTTCACTCGCCCCAGCCGCACCCTTCGAATCTCCTCGAGCGGTGAATGGCCCAGTAGATTTTTGAACCTTCGTTCCAGTGTGCGGCGCGACAGCGGCACTCGGTCCAGCAAATCGGAGACATCCATTCCGTCGCAAGCACCGCGACGAATGCAGCCGAGTGCAGTGGCAATGGCCGGATCGTCGATCGCTTGGGTGTCGGTGCTCTGTCGAGTCACGATTCCTTTCGGCGGAACGACCACGTCTTGATGAGGCGGCGGCTGACCGTCGATCAGCTGGTCCAACAACCTCGCAGCCGCGGCGCCGATCGCATCGGTGTTGGGCGCAACGCTTGTCAATGGCGGATCGCTCAGTTCGCACAACACTTCATCGTTATCGACACCGATGATTGCCACTTGTTCCGGAACCAAGATGCCCAGGTCTCGACAGACGTCAAGCAACGTCCTGGCCGTCGTGTCGTAACAGGTCATCACGCCGACCGGTTTGGGCAACGAGCGGATCCATCGTGACAATTGGTCTCGACGCTGATACCACGGTGCCGCGCGGCTGGTTGCCACCGACGATTCCAAGACATCGCAAGGGTAGCCGGCCCGCCGCAGATGCCCGGCAAAATGTTCGCGGCGAGCATCCGACCAAACGAAACCCTTCAGGCCGACGTATCCGAAGTGACGGAACTCGCGCTGCAGCAAATGATCCGCGGCAAGCCGGGCGCAGGCTGCGTCGTCGTTGATCACCCCAAAAACTCCCGGTGGGTTTTCCTCACCAAGGCAAACCGTCGGGATCTGGAAGTCCAACACGCCATTGATGGTTTCGGGCCGCAGCGAACGAACGATGATTCCGTCAAAATGCTGAGGAGAAAGCCAGGCGGGAACACCGTCATCCAATCCCCGCTCCTCCACGTACATCGTCCAACGGGCTCGCACGCGAGCGTATCGGCTCACACCGGCAAGAATTCCACGTCCGAACGCTTTGGAGGTTTCGATCAGCAGCGCGATTTTGCGGGCGGACATGGTGGAAATCGTGAGAATTGGATTTGACGCAAAATTGATAGCCGCTGACGCAATTGTGAATTGCAGGCTGGTTGATTCCACCCTATTTTGTCGTCTTTCCGATATTCCGAGAAGCGGGGAAGGCGGCATGTTGATCGATAGTCATCATCATTTGTGGAAGTATTCAGCCGATCAGTACGGTTGGATCAGCGATGAAATGTCGGTGCTGCGGGCCGATTTTCTGGGGCCCCAATTGAACGAAATCGCGTCGGTCGCCGGAGTGGACGGATTCGTCTCGGTGCAGGCGCGGCAAACGGTCGAGGAGACGACCGCGCTGCTGGAGATTGCCTCGGCCGAGCCGCTGATTCGAGGTGTCGTCGGTTGGGTGCCGCTGGCAGACGAAGGGGTCGCCGAAACGCTTGACCAATTCGCCGACGCAACGCTGTTGAAAGGGGTCCGCCACGTGGTCCAGGATGAACCGGACGATCGTTTTCTTGATGGCGAGGCGTTCAATCGGGGCGTCCGGCTGTTGAAAGATCGCGGCCTGGTTTACGACGTGCTGATTTTTGCTCGCCAGCTTCCGGCGTCGATCGATTTTGTGGATCGTCATCCCGATCAACCGATGATCCTGGATCACATCGCAAAACCGGCGATTCGTTCGGCAGAGTTCGATCGAGAGTGGGAAAACCACTTTCGGCAGCTGGCGCTTCGTCCCAACGTCACCTGCAAGTTTTCGGGCGTTGTCACCGAAGTGCGTGACGAGGATTGGTCGATCGACACGATTCGCCGATACTGGGATGTTGCCCTGGAAGCGTTCACTCCCAAACGCCTGATGTTCGGCAGCGATTGGCCGGTCTGCTTGTTGCGCTGCTCTCACCTGCGGTGGTTGGAAACGGTGCGTGAGCTTGCCGGTGAACTATCACCGCAGGAGCAGGCCGATTTCTTCGCCGGCAACGCGATTCGCGACTACCACCTATGATTCTTTTGATTCCCATCCACCGGTCTGCCGAAGGTCTTGCACGTTCGCTGGACCGGTCGGCATGAATCCCGATTTCAAAAAAGGCAAATCACCATGCGAGCCATACAAATCAGCGAGATCAAAACTCTTCGGCACATCGACATCGATGAGCCGGCCGCACCTGGTCCCGGCCAAGCGCTCGTGCGAACCCATCGAATGGGCGTCTGCGGCACCGACATCAGTTGTTACTTGGGCAAGTTTCCTTTTTTCGACTTTCCGCGCATTCCGGGCCACGAGTTGGGTGTCGAAGTCGTTGCGGTGGGCGACGGGGTCACCCATGTTTCGGCAGGTGACCGTTGTAGTATCGAACCCTACATGAATTGCGGCGAGTGTTATGCGTGTCGCCGCGGCGCGACCAACTGCTGTCAAAACTTGAAGGTCATCGGCGTGATGACCGATGGCGGCTTGTGCGAATCGTTTTTGGTGCGTGCCGATAAGTTGCACCCGTCGGCCAAGTTGAGCTTCGATCAGCTGGCGCTAGTGGAAACGCTGGCCATCGGGTGCCACGCCAACGATCGCGGCGCACCAACCGGCGGCGATCATGCCTTGATCATTGGGATGGGACCGATCGGTTTGGCAACGCTGGAATTCGCCCGCCTGACCGATGCGACGATCAGCGTGATGGACATGAATCCCGATCGCTTGGAATTCGTCCGCCAAAACTACGGTATTGAGAACACGGTTTTGTTCCGAGGCGACGGCAGCGAACTGCAACGCATGAAAGAGATCACTGGCGGAGACATGTACCAGGTGATCACCGACGCGACTGGCAACAAGCATTCGATGTCGGGGGCGCTGCAATACATCGCGCCGACCGGGCTGCTGGTGTATGTTGGAATCACCACCGAAGAGGTAACGTTCAAACATCCCGTCTTGCACCGACCCGAAGCTTCGATTCTTGCTTCGCGAAACGCGCTACCGCCCGACTTCACCCGGATCATCAAACTGATCGAAGACGGCACCATCAATACCGACCCCTGGATCACCCATCGCACCGGTTTTGATACCGTACTGGACGATTTTGAATCTTTCACAAAACCGGAAACGGGCGTGATCAAGGCGATCATCGAAGTCGCCTAAGAATCATCGATTCGCTGCGTCTGTTGATTTCTCTCTACCAAGTTTCCTCTCCACCATCATTCACACCAAAAGCGAACTCTCATGTCAAAAAAATGTGTCGCCCTGGGCATGGCTCCCAGCTTTGGATTCGGTGATCGAACCGGTCTGGCTACTCCTGGTCACGTGGCGTCGATGCGGCGCTGCGGCCAGGGCATCGCGGCCATCTATCCGCAACAGTCGATTCGCGAAATGACGCGGACCCAGCGGACTCCTCAGCAGGTCATGGACGATGCGATGAATGCCGCCCAGGCGTGTGGATGGACCGGCGACATCGGTGCCGACGCCGACCACTTGAAAGTTCCCGAAGATGTCGACGTGACCGCCGCTGTCGGTTTCACCTTCTTCACGATCGATCCGTCGGACGACGTCGATCAGCAAGCGGATGACTATGACGAAGCAACGCTGCGCGACAAATTTTCCATCGGCCAAGATGACGCGCCTTGGTACAACCACTACCTCGGCAAAACCATCAAGCTAAGCACCGGCACGACGATTGAATTGGACGAACAAGCCTGCATGCGGGCCGCCGTCAAATACGGCAAAGCGATCTCACGTGCCTTGAAGATGGGTGATTACATCAAACAGGTCAACGAGCGGCTTGGTAATGACTACGAAATTGAACTTTCCGTTGATGAAACGGACCAGCCGACCACCTTGGCGGAACACTACATCATTGCCGACCAGTGTTTGCAGGGAGGGATGAAACTGGTCAGCCTGGCGCCGCGATTCATCGGCGATTTTGAAAAAGGAATCGACTTCATCGGAGACCTGGACGCGTTGGAAGCCTCTTTGAAGGATCACGCGGCGGTCGCTGAAACGCTGGGACCTTACAAGCTGAGTCTGCATTCGGGCAGCGACAAAGTTTCGATGTACGGTATCCTGGCCAGCGCCACCAAGGGCCGGTTCCACGTCAAAACCGCGGGCACGAGCTACCTGGAGGCGCTGCGAGTGGTTGCCCGACACGATCCGTCCGCTTTTCGAGAGATCATCGATTTTTCACGCGGCCGTTATGACACGGACAAGGCGACGTATCACGTTTCAGCGACCCTTGCCGACGCTCCGACGACCAGCGAAGCCGACGACGCCACGCTCGAGCGGGAGTACTTGGAAATGTGGGCCGACGTGCCGGTCGGAAAGGGATTCACCAAACCGGGGCGTCAGATTTTGCATTGCACTTTCGGGTCGGTGTTGACGGATGAAAAATTCGGCAAGATCGTGCACGATTGCTTGAAGGCTCATCCCGACACCTACGTCGAAGTGCTGGACGACCACTTTGGCCGGCACCTCGACGCACTGCGCAGCGGGATGTAGAAGGAGCCACGGTCAACATGTCCGCATCCATCCATCGTCCGCTTGGCAACACCGGCATCGAAGTCCCACCGCTGGTCTTTGGTGCGACGGTGTTGGGAAACTTGTTTGTCGCGATGGACCCCTCCGACAAGCGCGAACTGATCCGCCAGTGGTTTGCGCACCTGCCCAAACCGATCGCCATCGACAGCGCCGGAAAGTATGGCGCCGGGCTTTCCCTGGAAGTGATCGGGCAAGAATTGGAAACGCTTGGTGTCGATCCCGACGACGTCATCATCAGCAATAAACTCGCCTGGCGACGAGTACCGTTGGAAACGCCCGAACCGACGTTCGAACCGGGCGTTTGGATCGACATTGATCACGATGCCGTCCAGGACATCAGCTACGACGGTATCCTCCGCTGCTACGACGATGGGTGCCGGATGCTGGGCCGGTACAAGCCGAAGTTGGTGACGGTTCACGATCCCGATGAATACCTGGCCGCTGCGGCCGACGAGGGCGACCGGGCGAAGCGACTCGACGACATTCTGGGAGCACACCAGGCGCTCACGGAACTTCGGCAAGCGGGCACCGTTGCGGGAGTCGGCGTAGGGGCCAAGGATTGGAGGACGATTCGAGAGTTGGATCAACACTGCGATTTTGACTGGGTGATGATGGCCAACAGCTTCACGATCATGAATCATCCGCCCGAACTGATCGAGTTCATCGACTCCTTGGCATCGCGCAAGGTGGCGATCGTCAATTCAGCCGTGACTCACGGAGGCTTCCTGGTCGGCGGCGATTTTCTCGACTATCGGCCACTGGATGCCGACGATCCCGACGACGCCCGGGCGCTGAAGTGGCGAGAGAAGTTCACGATGGTCTGCCAGCAGCAAGGATTCACTCCCTACGAAGTGGCGGTGGCATTCGGTGCTTCCCATCCCGGCTTTGCGTCGATCGCGCTGGCCACCAGCAATCCTCGGCGAGTGGAATCGATGGTCCGATCGGCAACCACAAAATTGCCAAGCGAAATCTGGGCGGCGCTGAAAGAAAACGGGCTGATCGATCCGGACTATCCGCACGTCTAACCGTCGGCAACTTCTCCAAAGTCGCACGTGCTCTTGTTCTACGTTGCCAGTTCGGAGAACTGGCCGACAGTCGGCAACTTCTCCGAAGTTGCACGTGCTTTTGTGCTGCGCAGCCAGTTCGGAGAACTGGCCGACGAGAACAACTATTCCTCCGCCAACAGTATCTCGATCGTTTGGCGCATCTGTTTTTCGCCGGGGGTGCCTTGCCAGTTCATTTCTCCCTGCCACCAGCGGCGAATGAAGCCCTTTTTGTCGATCAGATAGACGGTGGGCCACATGGTGTTGCTCCATGCCTTCCAATTGGACGATTCGGCATCCAGCAAGACCGGGTATTCGATTCCGTCGGCCTTGGCGGCCTGCGCAACGCGGTCAAGCTTCCGTTCCGTCTGCGTTTCTGGAGTTTGGATTCCGATGATCACAAGATCCTTCTCGCCATAGTCATCATGCCACGCTTTGTAGTGAGGCAGATTGCGTTTGCAGTTGATGCATTGAAAAGCGTAGTAGTGGACGGCGACGACTTTACCCCGTAAGTCACTCAGTTTCAGCGGTCCACCCTGAATCCAGGTGACACCTGCGGTCGCCAATTCGGGGGCCAGCGGATACATCCGTTTGACTTGCCCAAAGTCGAACGGGCTGCCCGTCAGGCCCGTTAGCGCCGACCGTTGATCGTCGGTCAATTGGGCGACCAGGGCGGTTCGTTCTTTGGTTTTGAGTGCCTCGATTTCTTTCTGGGCCTGGCGATTGTCGATTTCACCTTTGCGAAGTTGTTGCCGGATCTGGCTGGACTCCCTGTCTGTTTCAACGAACGCGTCGTAGAACGATTGCTGCTGGGCCTTGGTCAGATTCAGCGCGGCGGCGACATCATCGCGAATCACCATGCGCGTTCCCAAAGCCTGCCGCTGAAGTTGTTTCAACCGAAGCAGTTGCGGATTATCGAGAATACCGGACAACTTTTGCGTCAGCTCCGATGTGATCGTGGCGATCTCTTGTTGCTGCTTGTCGGCCTGCATATTTCGGGCCCGAAACCATCGCCCATCGATCTCTGCCAAAGCATCGATGACAGCGCTGCGTTGACCTTCGTTCATTCTCAGTGCATCGTGCACCGAGTCGTCCCGAATCATCTGCAACAGGACTGGGGGCGTTTGCGGAGCCGTTTGGGCCAAAGCAACCGACGTGACACCAAGGGCCAAGACGAGCGACACGGCGCGAAGAGTCATGTGCAACACAAGAGGTCTCGAAGGGGTTGTATGAGCTGGTTTTTCAGCAAAAGGTTTCAGGAGGCTTCTACGGAAATGTCGCTTTCACGATCGTTCCCGCCGCCGGAAATCCTTTCCTGCGCCGCACATTTTATCACGCCTGTTTGCCCAGTCGCACCTGCGGCAACGCCAAGAAAGATTGCTGGTGATCGGGCCGATCAACTGGATGGGAAATCACTTTGGCCCCGTTTCATCGATAAAACAAGTGTGCAGATCGAATCGCGCTTACTCAATCTTCATATTGGCGATCGTTTCGGGATGCGCGCATCCCGAAGTGCGCACGCAGAGTGATTTCGCGGCTGTTCGTCCGGTTGTCAATGCTACCGAGTCCAACACAGGCAAAGAAATCGCCTCGCTGCCCAAGACCGATTCACCGCCGATTTCTCTGATTTCGCACACCGTCGGCCGTGAAGATAACGCCGGTTCAACCGATGAACTGCCAGAGCTGGGCGAGCTTCAGCCGGTTTCCGCCGAACTCACTCGGCAGCATCTGGAAGAGCTGGCAATGACCCATCATCCGGCGATCACGCGTGCCCATGCGAACATCGCGGCGCTGCGAGGAAAATGGTTGCAAGCCGGTTTGCCGCCCAACCCTGTCGCTCAATACAATAGCGACGAAATCGGCAACGATGGTGCATCGGGGCTTCACCGTATGGCAATCTCCCAAACCATCGTTACCGCGAACAAGCTTTGCTTGGGACAACATGTGGTGGCCGCCGAAATCGATCAAGCGCAAGCCGATCTTGCGGTGGCTCGCTTGCGAGTCCAAACCGATGTCAGGTCCGCGTTCCTTACCGCATTGGTCGCCCAGCAGCGGCTGGAACTGGTCGGCCAACTGCGACGCATCGCCGAAAAATCTCTGCAATCCGTCCAGGCGATGGGCAGCGAGACGTCCAGAATCGAATTGCTCCAGGCGCAAACGGCGCTGCAGCAAGCCATCCTGGCGACGGAAACGGCACAAGCCACTTTGGACGGCGCCCGGCAGAGGCTTACCAGTGTCGTGGCGATGGAGAGTTTGCCAGCGGCACCGTTGGTCGGAACCGTCGATGCGGAACTTGACGGCCTGGTGTACGATCGGCTGCAACAAGAGATGATCACCTCCAGCCCCGAACTTGCCGGCCGGGCCGCTGCGATCGATGTCGCCCGGAGGTCCTACCAGCTTGCCTGTGCATCGATCACTCCCAACGTGACGACTCAGTTTGGCGTCGGTGTCGACACGGCGACCGACGATACGTTTGGTTCGCTGCAAGTCAGCGTGCCGCTGCCGTTGGTCAACCGGAACCAAGGAAATCTCCGGCGCTGGCGCGGAGAAATCCATCAAGCTGACCGCGCCCTTGAACATGCTCAGCTGAACCTAAGCTGGCGATTGGCAACCGCGTTTCAGTCGTACGAAGTCGCCAAACGAAGACGCGAGAGAATTCGCACGGAAATCTTGCCCCGCGCCGAGGAGACGCTGAAGCTGACCAATCAGGCATTCGAAGTGGGCGAAGCAAGCTTTCTGCAAATGCTGACCGTCCAACGAACACTGTTTGAATCGCAGCTGACCCTACTGGATGCCACCGCCGAAGCAGCCAACGCGGCCAACCTGATCAACGGTTTTCTGCTCAGCGGAAGCATGACAAGGCTGTAAGGTTTCTGGTGTAGGCCGGCTTGTCCTCAAGTCGGCGATCCTGGAATTCGCCGACTTGGGGACAAGTGCCGGGTGCAGGCACGCTCATCGGTCTTGGGGTTCTGATGGGGTCTTCGGGTAGCGAAACTCGCCAAGAGTTTCGGCGGGCGGAGACTTACCGAAAGTCTTAGCGACTTTCGCTACCAACCAAGAAACGATTCTTTCCAGATTAGCGCGCCTGCACCTCTCCTCGCCTGCCAGCACCCTGCCGCCTGGGAACTTCTTTTTCTATTTCACCAGGTCGACGATCGCCTGATCCTTCGCGGCGGGGTTATCGTACGTGCCTTCGTAGGCGTACTGATAGCTTGCCGCACCGTAACCGCCGACGAACACGATGGCGGAGTCGTCTTCGGATTTGGCATCCGACAGCGCCAGATCGGGTTCAACATTGGGTTCGCGCCCTTCGATGACCGAAACGGCATGAGGTGTGGCGGTATCAGTGGTCGTCGTCGCAATGACGACTTCCAATCCAGCCGCTTCAAGCGACTCGCGGGTTTCATAGTACTCTCGGTGATAGAAATCTTGGTTGGCGATCACCATCAACACCGGTTTCGGTTGGCTTTCGCTGCGTGTTGTCTCGCCTTCGCTTACGACGATGACGTTGCCAAGAGACAAAGCCGAGTTGTGGTAGGTTCCTTCATATCCGTATTGGTATTGAGCCATGCCCCAACCGCCCGAGAACACGATCCCCGAGTAATCTTCGGCTTCCACGTCGGTCAGCGCGAGATCAGGTGTTACGAATCCTCCATCGGCGCCTTGTCCCGAATTGGCGTGGGGTCGTGCCACGTCGGTGGTAGTGGCTGCGACAACCACTTCCAATCCAGCCGCTTCCAGCGTTGCGCGGGTATCGGCATAGTCCTGATACCAGAAGTCCTGGTTGGAAATGACCATCAACACGGGGCTCGGTCCGTCGGCCGATCTGGCCGTACTGTCCTGATCGGCGACAACGCTAACTTCAGCAGAAACCCCCGAATCATCGGAAGCATCAGGCAACAACTCGAAGCCGTCCGCAGCCATCAAACAACGGGCTTCGGCGGATTCAAGCATCAGTCGACGTGTTTTCCGCCGAACGGGACTTCGGTTTTGTCGAGACGAAAAAGGCAGCCATCGGCGAGCACGAACGGACATGAAATGATCTCCTGGCAGAGGTAATCTGGAAAGGTTTGCCGGGCAATGAGTCATTCGCTTGCAACACGACGATCCGACTGGAAATCGCGCGGGAAACGGTTGATCGAACCTTTCAGGAAAAGGTGAGATCGATGTTGTCTTCCCAAACAGCGATTCGGGTACACGTCTAACCCGTCAAAGCGAGCACCAACCCGCCAGAGAATCTGTACGCCAGAGGTGAAGTGGTTTTGTAGCACCACCATCCCGGCCGTGACTGACGGCGGGGACCGCCGCGCTACGATGGAGGGCAACCCTGGAATCAAAAGTGGACAAAGCACTAGGACCGGCAACCAACCAGATCGTGTGCCCTCGTCTGTTTTCTAAAACTGCGCCGTGTAGGCGATATCTCCGATGGTGTGCAGTTCACACGAACCCAGCAGTTTTTGAAGCTGCTCTTTGCTGAAGTGTCTGGATGAAAAGCCGCCCGACGCAACAATCTGGTCGTCGGTCACCTCCAAAATCTCGTGACCCATGTTTGCGTACCACTCGCTACGAGCTGGGATCGACGAGGGCGCATACACCGTGATGATTCGCGAACCAACCTTCGGCGAAAGCCGTTTCATTTCTGCAAGCACTCCTGGTCTGTCGCTCATCGTGCCCCAGGTGTTTGTGAGACATACGGCAAAATCGAAAACCGTGGTCAGCGGAACAGCCGTGGCATCCGATACCATGAATCGCAAGTGGGACGCGTTCGACGCCTTCATTGCTGCGGCGATGTACGTCTTTTCGTAGTCGATGCCAACGCCCGATGAAAGATGGTCGGACAACGCGATCAGATGTCGACCCATCCCGCAACCAAAGTCCACGACTCGGCTGCCACGTGGGACGAGCTCCCGAAGCAAAGTTGTTTCCGCTTTCAGGAACGACTGGATGGCATCTGGCTGCGTTGAGGGATCAAGAGCTTTGTTCAGCAAGACCTGAGTCACGTTGATTCCGTCCACGAGTCGCAGCTCAAGATGAACCCAACCGAGCTGTTGATGGGCTCGAATCTGCGTCTCGATCGAATCTCCCGCTTCGTCTGAAATACCCGAGTAAAACATTCGTTACCTGTTCCTTTGCGATTGCGGTATGGAGGTCTTGCTGGGTATCTACCGTGCGGGCCGCTGAGATCGTTTTCGCGAGCGATGTTTTCTCGCTTTGGCCAGGTTTCCGCAGTCGGTCATGTCACACCACCGGCGTTTCTTGTTTTTGCTTGAATCCAGAAACAGTGCCGAACACGTTTCCAACGAACATTCTCGAACCCAACGCATCTGCTCCGAGACCAACAACTCGGCGGCGGATTGCGAGATTGGCCAGAGAACTTGCGTCAGGTCCGCCGTGCTGTTCCAATTCCATTGAAAAAGGGACGCACTGCGAACAAGCTTTCGATGTCGCATCGCTTGCTCGATGGCACGATTGAGTTCGTCGAGATCACTTGTTTGGACTTTTCGTTCATTCACTTGCTTCGAGCAGATTCGATAGATGGCTTCTCGTAGCATCTTGGCTTTCTTGAGCGCAATTTTCGCGCTCCGAGGATGACTGGCTGCTTCCAAGCGGAGCCCGCGAAGTCGGCCGGCTGAGAACAAACCGGCAAAGCCAGCCCAGTCGAGCAAGTGGTCGTAGGTATCCAGTCGATCGAGTGGATTCGGGGTGGGACGATACGATCGAGTATTCGAAAAATCGAGACACGCTGCACCGCCAACCCAGAGGTATTCATCCCGGTTCAAACGCCGCGCCATCCCAAACTCGCTCACCTCGTGTTAACTGTCTATCTCCATTTTAGCGGTTACCATGATGTGAGTACAGCTGACATTTCTCGTGTTTTGTGGCCAACCTGTTTTGCCGTGCATCCTCCGTCAGACGCCTGCCACAAAAAACGCAAAGAGGGATGCTCGCCGGGAGATGAGAGACGGCGCTGACCCAGGGCTAAGCAAAGTGCTTGCTGATTGTCGGAGCGCCGGTTACACCCCATTCGGCCCGGGACGTTTGTTATCATTGAGCGCCGTTTGAAGGCCCCTTTTTCTCCGCCCGTTTCCCAGAGTGTGATGATGCTCGACCTTTGGCTCCCGATCCTGATTTCGACGGTTGCGTTGTTCTTTGCCAGTTTTCTCTCTTGGATGGTGGTGAAGCTGCACGAAAAGGACTGGGTAAAAATGGAGGGGGAAGACAACGTCATCGACGCGGTTCGCGAAGCGGCAGTTCCGGAGGGGAATTACATGTTCCCTGGTTCCCTAATCGCCGCCGCGATCTTCGCAGCTCTCTGGCCAGCTGCTGGCGCGTAAAAAAGAAGTGGGAAGAGTTGACTCAGGGTAGCGAAACTCGTCAAGAGTTTCGGCGGGACCTGCTTGGCACAAACCTTTTCTCGCCTGAATCCATCTCACTTCATTCGTGCGATTCGAGCTATTCGTGGTCAACCCATCCGCAACCTAGATCGATCGGGATCAACGAACGCGAAAAACGATGTACACGTCGTCGCGAAACGTCCTGCTACCCAGGTAGTTGTTGGCTAACCTCGGTTTCGCGTCAGCTGTCCAAACGTTGGCGCGGTCCAGCTGCGCGGTGATCTCGTTGAAGTGGAACCGCGCCAGTGCGTAATGCCAGGCGGAACCTTCATCGACCGGGCGATT
Organism: Rubripirellula sp.; assembly: GCA_965222745.1. Taxonomy (GTDB): domain Bacteria; phylum Planctomycetota; class Planctomycetia; order Pirellulales; family Pirellulaceae; genus CBDCUW01. The sequence continues at coordinate 779,687 of CBDCUW010000005.1, read as the reverse complement.
TTCGATCAGCAGAAACGCGTCGGGATCGGTTCCGCCAGCAGCGAACGAAAAGATGGCTCCGTCAATGCACTGGTTCGTTCTCGGCTGGTAGGTCAGCACGGGGCGTGAAATCAGACGCAGCTCCGTTTGATCCCCGTTGTCCCGTTTCATCTGGGCGGCGAAACGCCGAGCGATTTGCCGCATCTGTACGTCGCGACCCGATGGTGCCGCCGCCGGTTGCGGCGCGTTGGGTACGACTGAGAATTCTAAAGTCTTACGAGGATGCCAGATCTCTTTGCCGTCACGCCGGGCCCTGAGCGGCTTGGTCGCCAACGAATGAAATTCGTGAATTTGCTTTTCGCTGTCGTTGGCCAATTCGTGAAAACAGCAACCGATCGTTTGCGGACGTCCACTAGCCATCCAAACGAAAACGGCGCCACGTTGATCCATCACGATTGGATTGCTCCAACGCAGCAGCGGCGTGGGATTCATCTCGAATTCCGTATCGCTACCGTCAAAGGTGATCGAATACTTCTGTCCTCCTTCGATCAACGACGGATGGACCTCGTCGACCGATTGGCCGACGCACACCTCCGCTGCCAAAAGCGAAACCACGACCAGCAGAGCGAAATGCTTTAAAGAGGATGGAGGGCACACAGGACTTCGGCTCGCAGCTGCGGAAAGAGAAGGAACGTTCGGGATTGTCTTGTTGTAGACAATGCGTCTGTTTTGTCAAGTTTGGTTTCTTGGTTCCTTGCGCAGATGTTTCCAGCAGGAAGAAGCAAAGATCACCGAGACCAGGAACAAAGGCATTCGGTCGGAGAGGGGGGCAGGCACGCTCATCGGATGAAACTGTCTGAGCACGGCGAAGCGACCAGGATTTGTTCTTCGGGCCGAAGGTCCAGCACTTTGCATAGCCCAGGGCGAGTCAACGTGAGTTTTACGAAGGTTGACACTGCCCTGGGGCAACGGACCGTCTCTCATCTTCCCGCTTCCTGCGAGCATGGCGGCAAAGCCGCCATGCTCGCAGGAAGCGGGACTGAATTGCCTGGGATACACAGCCCCAGGGCAGCGGCATTGCTCGCAAGACTCGTAAAACCTCGCCGCTGGGCTAAGCAAACGACTGCACCTTCGGTGCGTAAGAAGGAGGTCCGACATTTTCGAGCACGAGTACGAGTACGAGCGGGAATAACGGCCACCAAATTTCCGGAAGAACCAATTGATTAGAAGCACATTCGCACTCTGTTGACACCGCCAGAACAACACATATATTTATTGGTGTCGCAGGTTTTTGACAACGCAGTCACTTTGGGGTAAGGCAATGCAAAACCTACGTGTTTTGATGGTTCTGTGCTGCATTCTTGTAATTGGTGGCATGGACAACGTTTACGGCCAGAAGGCAGGTAAACTTGGCGAAGTCTTCGAGCCACCACCGGGCACCATCTCACTTGCGGATGTGAAGCTAACACAGGAGGCAGACACAAAAGCTCTGCGGATTCGTTTCGAGGATGTCCCAGTTCATCATGAGACGGTGTTTCGGATCCCTGTGTTTAATGCTCTACCGAACGAGTTGAAGATTAAAGATGTAAAGCTGAGTTGTGGATGCCTGGGGGCAATACCGGCTTCATCGCAGTTGCCGGTAGAAAAAACAACGGATCTGTTTGTCGTTTTTACCCCCACGAAAGCTGGGGCTACGAAGCGCCCTTTCACGTTGTTTTTCGAAGGGCCAAATGAACCTGTCACGATTGAACTTGTAGGCAAAGTGAAGTCTCTGCATGAACTGGAGGCCATTGTTCATGTTTCAGCGAAAGATACGTCGGCTGAACTCAAGGTTAAGAACAACTTCGACACCGGGGTGACAGAAGTATCTGACATTGTGATACAGAGCCGCTTTATAAAAGACACTCAGATTGCTTGGGACGAGGAAGGAAGTACGGCGACAGTTACGTTATTGTTTTCCGAGCAATTTGGCGCATCCCCATCGCTTTACCTTCCCCTATCGGTATGCGTGGTCGACGCCGAGAAAAACGCGCATGAATATCGGTGCGTGCTTAGAAAGAAAGATGTTGTTCGCTTTCATCCGCAAACGTTGGTTGAGCGTAAGCAATCAAACGGCACGCTGTCCGCTAGTGCGTTTATTGATGGTGACAGCGAGCTTCTTGAAGCACTTGCCAAGAGTGGCGAGCTCCAGTGTCAGATGCCAGGTGATGATGGCAACATTGAAATACTTTCCACCAGAATGATTGGTGATTCTCTGCTGGTTGCGGAAGTGAAAGTAGAGCCAGGTGAACGCACGGCCCATGATCGTGTAACCGCGATCTGGAAACGAAAATCAGATGGCGCGGTGTTGGGCGAAACAAAGATTCTTTTGTCTCGCCTTTAGCATTTGTATCGGATTTCTCATTTTGGGGAGTAGGTAAAGTGACGTGGAAAAGTTGCCTCTTGGTTTTAGTGTTTGTGTGCCAAGCGTCCATGGTAGTGGGTGAGCAGTGTTACCAGTTCTCTGGGTATACAGACAAATGCTATCCGTTTGGCGGCCCTGGTGATGTTTTTTGCCAGGGGAAATGCGACCCGACTGGCTCGTTTTGTCTCTCCGGCAATCAGACTCAACAGCAACACACCAACCATAGTTGGGATGCGTTTGAGCCTGGCCTCGTGGGATATTCGTCACAGGAATCAGTAACGGTTTACTGCAAAAAGGTTGCTGATTGCAAATGTGTTCCCGCTCCTCTTCCTGCTGGTGGTGATCCCGATTGTGTGGTTGATCTTGACACGTTCAGCCAGGAAGACGATCGGACCTATGAGGTACTGGACATCAACAGCAACTGTGACAACAGTGGTGGGTCGTAGGATTCGCTTGCTGTACGAAGACGACTGATGAATGGAAAATGCACGCGCGTAAAAGAGGTGTGTATAGAGATGTTGCGGCAGATTTTTCAGATCCTTTGTGCGTGTGCACTTTTGTGGGGAGCTGTCAGCCACGCGGATGATGGTATTCTTGGTAATGTCGAGGAGCAGGCCGATGACTTGTTTGTGCAGTTCATGGCGTCGCGCACGGAGCTACCTCGTGATTTTGTGGTCCTGGGGCATGGACGCTCAGTATCGTTGCGAGAGAAGCGATCTGATATTTTCGAAAACGAATACCTCTTCTTGGATGCACGTCAAGGTTCAGCAGATGGCTCCTCTCGACTGGCTGCTTTCGCGATTGAGCGCATCTCGGAGGATTTCACTCGGCAACCGCTTTGGGAACAAACCCTTACCGTAAAAGGGAAGCGGGGTGTGATCTGCGTAATGCGCCTGATCTGACGGAGTGATTGGTCTACACAAAAAGAGGCTTCCTCAAGGAAACTGTTTGTTCTCAGGCAGACAGCTCAAAAGGAAACCTCATGGATGCTCAAGTTAAGGCAGGAAGCCTTGTTCGCACAATCGCAGAGAAAGAAATTTCAAATTCGGTAACCGAGTTCGCTGCCGAATTGACCTCCAAGGTCGTTGAATTGGTCCGCGATTTTGTGTCCGGCGCCGTCTCGGCGGCCAGAATGTTTACGTTGGAGAATCGGCTGGCCAACTGCGTGCGGGAATTTGCTCGAAAAGTCATCGGGTGGCTTGTTGCGAGCCTTGAACCGGAAATCGAGCGGATGCCGGGTACAGTGAAGCACAACGGCAAGAATTTCCGACGATTGGCTGCCAAGAGCCTGCGGAGCAACATTGTGACGTCGTTCGGCGAAATCTCGTTTCAACGTGCTCGTTACCGCAAAGGGCGTGACGGCAAATTGCTCTTTCCTTTGGAGCAACTGCTGGGAATTGAACACGGATTTACGCCCGCGGTGGCGAACCTCATCGGTAGGCAATTTGCTACCGCTGGCAGCACACAAGGCCGTACGCGAGAGATGATTCGGGATCGGTTTGGAGTTTCGATCGGCAATGAGAAGTTGCGCAAGCTGACGCAGACGCTTACTTGCTCGCTGGAACCGCTGCGCGAGGAAGCTCAGGTAACCAAGTTGACCGAACTGATCGAACAAGCACGCTCTGGTGGCGGCACTGCCGTCCTTTCGGTCAGTCGCGATGGTGTTGCCCTCGGCCTGGCTCCGTGGAGTTTCTTTGAAATGGCCGGTGTTGCTTGCATCAGTGTCTTGAGCGATGGCAAAAAGCTAGGCACGGTGTATCTGGGACGAACACCGGAAGCGAATCAGGAGACACTTTCAAGCGATTTGACTTCACTTCTGACGGCGGTGGTAAAAGCGTGTGGCGACGATCTTCCCGAAATCGTTTACGTGACCGACGCCGGCAAAATCGAGACCGCATACTGGAAGAATGTGCTTCGGAAATTTTTCGTTGATGGTAGTCGAATCAAAATCACGCGTGTCGTTGATTACTACCATGCCAGCGAGCGTCTGACGATCATCGCTGATGCCCTGAAGCTCGAGAAAGAATCCCGAGCAGACTGGCTTTCGCGAACGCGAGCGTTGCTGCTTGAACCAGGCGGGCATGGTCGTGTGTTGCGTTCGATCGCGAAGATGAAATCGGAACACGGTTACAAATCGTCACACGCCAGTGATGCAGAGAAAGCCGAGAAGTACCTTCGCCGGTACAAGCGATTCATGGATTACGCAGATGCCCGTACCCACAATTACCCGATCGGTAGCGGGGTAGTCGAATCGGCATGCAAGCAGATTGTCAGTGAACGGATGAAGCTTTCGGGAATGCGATGGCATCGCGAAGGAGGCCAGCAAGTCATGACACTTCGTTGTATTCTGTTGAGCAAGATTTGGAGCAAAGTGTATGAGAAATGGCTTCAGTCAAAACCGACTGTCGCTGACCTGATGCCCCGCGGAGACCGCTAAAATCACTGTGTTCACCGCGCATCAAGCGGACCGCACCCGGGAAGCGTTATATGCGATCTGGAGCGGGAACCAAGGTTGGTTCGCATCAGGTAAGCGAAAATGAAGAGGTGAAGCAGGAAGAGTCGGTGACTCGCCGAATCACCCCCATTTTTGACCCTTACTTCTTGGTGATTTCGGATGCTGGGTCTTTTCTAAGAGGGGCAGTCAGTCCATCGTACAGCCCTAACATGATTGCTTTAGCAACGCTGGTGTCAGCTAAAAGAGATGAAAGGGGAAACATCGCAGGCACTTGGAGTTTCGGCGAGAAAAGCCACGCATTGCTCGATTTGACGTTTTCGTCGAAGCAAGGGAATCGACCGATTCACGTGGCTTGGTGGCAGAAAAGCTCGAAGGATAAAGATGCAAAATCCAAAGGCAAGGCTGTAACAGTGTCCGCAATCAAATGGTTTTCGCTGCCGAAAATGGGTGGCCCCAAAAAACCATGCTGGGTGCCCATTGAAATTGCACGTACCGACTATTTTAGCGATGGCTTTTCGCAAACGGACCGAGCTTTTCGACTCGAATGGAAGGCGTTGCCGAAAAGATTTTCTTTTCCGTTACCGGAGGCAGGTGATTGGCGCGAGCCATTCGCCAGCCTGTTTGATACGGACTGGTCACTTTCCTATGACGAGTATGTTGCTCCTTATGCGAAAGAAGTGTCAGCTTCTGGTAGATGAACCATTGACCTAATGAAGCTACTCATCAGTGGCGGGAATTATGGAGATTGAAAAACTTGATGGCAAGGAAGGCTAGAGAGACTGCGGGGCGAGGGTGGAGAGAAATGGAAAGATGTGTAGTACTACTTTCCCTTCTTTGGCTGCCTGGTTGATCGTTGGCGGCTGCTGTTAGATGCTGGGGAGGACTCAACCGCATTCCACCACTTTCTTTGATGATTCCATGGCCCGACTTGCCCACCACGTTTTTTTTACGCTTCACGACCGCGGCGACGAGGCGGTTGCATCCTTGATCGCGGCTTGCCAGAAGTACCTGGACAACCATGACGGGCTGATCGATTTTGCCGTTGGCCGGCGGGATCGGGAACTCAATCGCGACGTGAATGCGAAATTCGACGTTTCGCTGCACTGCGTTTTTGCCGACCGCGCCGCTCATGATGCCTACCAGACCGCTCCTCGTCATTTGGAGTTCATTGAGGAGCAGAAATCGAACTGGGCGAGCGTGCAGGTCTGTGATAGCCTGCTGGAATAGTCCAGCGGCTACTTCAAAAGAAAGAGCCCCCCCAGGCACCTCCCATTGGGCGGGGGGCGTTTATTCGCGGGTGACCCGTGCAATAGAATAGTTCCAACCCAGGTCACCCGAGTGCGAAACCATTTCGCACCTGAGTGACCCACGATTACTTCGATGGTTATCCGATCAATTCATGTGGAGACATTCGACATGCTCCAGACCCCGGAGGGCAACCCGGTCACCGAGACTCACTTCCAAACCGCATATAACCACATGCTTCAAGAATTACGTGATGACGCTCAGCATCTCCTTCAGCGAATAGACATCGCTATATCGCAACTTCACCGGAATGCGGAAACTCGTGTCAGGTCTTTCGCTGTTTTCGACCTGTTGCGTTCGATTGCCCTCAACGATCCTACCGACCCGCTAAATGCGTTACACGACATGGCCGAGCGCAATGTCGGGACAGATATCGCCGATTGCGAGGCGTTTGTTGAACATCACTTCGGCGTGTTGGTTTGGTTTCACCTGATGTCCTCCGCTACACTGTGGACAGTAACTGACAACTTTAACGCAGAGACTGATTGCGGCTATGAGCGTTCAGACAAAACATACGCTGAATGTGTGCCTTGATTTGCAGGTCGCATTCACTCATGAGTAGAATCATGCAATCGGATAAAACCAGGAACCAAGGAGAATTTGACATCGCGAGAAGGAGTCTTTCATGATGAAAAGGGTGCAAGTAACAATAACGATCGCAATGACCTTTGCGTTACTTGGGAGCTATGCAGTCAATGCCGCGGATGGAGATGGCGATGCTGACAGGCTTGTCAACGATCTGCCAGTTCTTGCTGCGAGTAACAAACAGCTGAAAAGCTTTCACTTCATCGGTGAAATCCAAATGCCCAGCGGCGTGCCTGTCGTTTTCGAGGCCGGATGGTCCAGAGCCACGGGATACTCCCTTGCGATGGTTGATCAGTTTGGGTTCCCGGTTCTGTTTATCGCTCAGAATAAGATGCTGCTGAATGACTTTGCGAGTGGTACCGTGTTTCTCGACAAAGGAGTTGCCCCCAATGTCATCGTTCAGGTTGCTGACGGAAAAGGCGCTGCGACTTGTGGAGTGAGAGCAAAGCATGACAGCAAATTCATCGTTGACTTGTTATCCTTTGCCCCCATCACGGAGGTGACACCCGCCATCAAGAAATCGGCGGACCAGATTGAGGTCCGGTACTCATCCCCGAAGGGACCACAGACGACGTACGCATTCGATACGGGCAGCGATCCCGCAATCAGAAGCATGACCTGTTCACATCACGGAAGACCACTCATCATCATCAGAGATATTGTTCTCAACCGTCCGTTACCCAAGAGACTAACGAAATTTCCAAGCCCAGATCAAATTCCAGCCGATATTCCGCTCGAGGACTGGTCGAACAACAACGTCGAATCTGAAGATGAGGCCAAACGACGCACAATGCTCATGACTCGAGCATTGGGAACGCCATCCGCACTCGAACGTCCAGATCTACGCAACGAACCATTCTGGAACGACGTTACCGATTGGGAGAAAGTAGCCCGAGTTCATAAGACGAACGGGCCGCGACTATCTGCAATCTTGAAAGTGGACATACCGAATCGGCAGATACGGTAGTAGGCGTCAGGAGATCATCGAACCCGCGCCGCGCACACAGATCACGGCTTGCGCGAGTTTTCAAATGGAAATCGTCTCTCCGTGCCCGGTGACGGCAACCGTTCCACAATTGGAGTGTCGCGTATCGCTCGAAGGTTGGTCGGATGGCCAAGCGTCACCTGAGCCGTCGCAGTCAAAAGAGCCATTGCTGATTCTCATCCAAAATGGAATTTTTTCAGCAAATCCGTCCAGATTGCTGAGACGGACCACCTCGCGTGGCATCCTTGAAGCCGTACGAGACAAAAACAGTAGCGGAGTACAGCCCTGCGGTGATCGATGCGGCCATTTTGGCGGAGCTTTGGGACGAGCACGCCGACCGACTGTTGCTGATAGCGCGGTCGATCGGCGGGCCGGCTGAAGATGCAGTCCAAGAGGCGTTCGTTGCGCTGGCGACTCAGCCTGCCGTTCCGGCCGATCCGATGGCCTGGCTGGTGCGTGTTACCCGCAATCGATTGTTGCAGTGGTATCGCCGCGATCGGCGTCGCAAAGAGCGTGAAGCGGCGGTCGGGATGCGGCCTTGGTTCGATGACGAATCGAAGCCGGCCGGACAGAAACTGGATGCGGCCGAAGTCACCGAGGCACTGCGATCACTTCCGTCGCCCGATCGGGAGATCATCGTGATGCATTTGTGGGGCGAGATGTCGTTTGAGTCGATTGCTGCAGTGGTTGGTGGATCGCGAGCGAAAGCGCACCGCACATTTGGCCGAGGGCTGGCTGCGCTGCAGCAGCGATTCAATCCCGGCGAGTTGTCGGCGGCGATCAGCCATCGCAGTGATACATTGTCGTGAGGTTTTTGAAATGAATGCCGATTCCCGTCACATGCCGCCTGAGCCAGATGGTTTTGCCGATGCGCTGCGACAACTGCAACCGACGTCGGCGCAGGCGGGCATCGATCGCTCGATCGTTTTTTACCAGGCCGGTTTTCAAGCCGGGCAAGCGCAATCGGCCGCTGCATCACCAAGAATGATGCACCGAATCGCGGCCGGGTTGCTGGTAGCGATCATCGCCGCACCGGCTGGCTATCTGGTTGGCAAGGTGTCGGCGCTGCAAGGAAATGAAAGCTCCCGTGTGGCCTCGGAAAGTAATGACAGCATCGGCTCCAGGATCCCGGTCGATTTGCCGAAGCAACCGTCGCCTGGTCAATCGAGTCCGACACAACCACCGACCAGCACGGCGCCCGACGGCGAACTTGCGAAGGTGGATCCGCCAGCTTCCGCCAACCAATACGCCTCGGCACTGTTGGGTATGTGGCGAGGAGTGCCTGGCGCCCGGGATGCCAAGTCGGTTTTTCATCAGGAAGGTTCGCTGGCGGCGTTTCATTCGTCCTTCATTACGGATGACATCGACACCAAACAATGGTTGAGCGTTTTGGCGGGGAGCTCCGCCTACGTCCATCGGCAGCCAAATCTGGGTGAGCGTGCCGAGTCGTCATCAAGCAAGACACTGGCTGTCTTCGATGCTCAAGAGATCGCCAAGACATTTGAGGTTGTCAAATGAATCGTTCCTTCATTCCCGCCGGCAAGAACATGATGAAATTGCACGTCTGCGTCGCATTGTTGGCGATCGCGCCATTGGCCGATCTTCGAGCCCAGACCTTGCTTTCGCCCGCTTTGCAGGATTCCAAACCGGTCCAGCACAAACCCCAAGTCAAAAAGGTGACCATTCACCCGGCGGCCGAGCCCGATCCGGCGTTGAAGTATCGTTTTTGGCCGGCGCCCGAATTTCGCAGTGACGACGACCCGGCGCCGATGGTCAATCGAGCGATCTTGTTAGTCGTGCAGGCGAGAAACACCCAGCCATCGCGATCAGAATTTGCCGACCGGTTCAGCGAGTGGTCGACGATGCCGCTGAGTGACTTGCCCGAAGAGGAAGTCAGCAAGTTTATCGATCGATTTGGCGGTAGCGCTTTGAAGGAACTTGCCCGAGCCGAGAATCACATGCGGCTGGATTACGACTTGCAACTAGACGATTTGTCGACGCCCGAAATAGTTTCCACGTTGCTTCCTGAGTTTCAGGAGATGCGGCACCTGGCCCGGCTATTGAAGTTGCGAATTCGGTTGGCGATTGCCCAGCAGCGTTGGGACGACCTGGATGATGATTTGCGAATCGGATTTCGGTTGGCCGATGTTGCCGGCCACAGCACCGAGTTTCTGGTTGGTCGGTTGGTCGGATTCGCGATTTCCGGAATGATGCTGGAATCCGCGTTGGAAGCGATGCAGCAGCCCGATTGTCCGAATCTTTATTGGGCTTTGGCGAGCTTGCCGGAGACGCGTTTGTCTGAGACTCGCGATTCGATTGAATTCGAGTCGGTGTTGATTTCGCGGTTGATTCGCCAGCCCCCGTCGCTGCCCGATCACGAAATCGGCGCCGAAGCGGCGCGACAATACATTCGCCAGCTTGCTTCTGATGTGTACGCGACGATGACGTACACCGGCCAAGAAGATGTGGTGGCGGCAAATTTTTTGTCGGGAGTCTACGTCGTCACCATGGCGGACGCTTCCCGCGATTTGTTGGCCAGCACGACTCACTGGGGTGAAAGGGCACAGCGGTTGTCGGCAGCCGAAGCGGTGTTGCGAGCCACCCACCTGAGACTTGCGCGAATACGCGACGACTGGGTCAAGTGGTCGTTGTTGCCGCCGGAGGTGTACGACGAATTCGGAGCCGAGCGGCGGGCGGCGATGAGGGGGGACCAGGATCAACGCGATGCATTGAAAGCGATGATCACCATGATCACACCCGCCGTGGATGCTGCCCGGCGGGCCGGCCGCCGAGTCCAGCAGACTCGCAATCTGTTGATCTGTATCGAAGCGTTGCGGATGCATGCTGCAGAAAACGGAGAGCTGCCGGTGTCGATCGACAAACTGCGGCCGGTACCCGCTTGGGAGGACGCCATTGCACAAAAACCGTTCGGATATCAGCGAACGTCGCGACTGACCGCCACACTGACTCGCCAACCGCGATGGCCTAGCGATCCGGAAACCACTTTTCAAATTGAATTGACGAAAGGGAATCATTGATGAATCGATATCTTGCTGCCGGACTGGCAACGGCGCTATTGGCCTGCACCGCCACCGCCCAAACCCCGCCGACTAAAAAAAAGCAGTTTGCTCCCGCCACGAATTTGATCAACGACGTGGAGCAGTCCGTGATTGCGACTCACGAGGCAACACCTTTTCTTGAACGGACGACCTTCGGTTTGCTGGATGTTGATATCAGCAAGCTGGATGTCGACGCGACGTGGAAGTGGATCACGGGCTCGGCCGGGCCAGGGGGAGCCAACAACCAGCAGCAAGCGGTTCTGACAATGGTTCGCGGTTTTACCGATTCGTTGAAAGCGGCGGGGGTCGAGCACATTTACGTCACCGGATCGACTCGCTCGGTAACCGATGGCGGGCCATTGGTGATTGTGCCGTGTAAAAACACCGCCGTCGTCAAAGGATTGGCTGCCGCTCTTTTGAACGGTGCGTCGAAGGAACCGCCGAAGAAAGTCCACATTGGTGACCAACTGGTATTGGGCGGTGCCGCAGCGGTGGTGGACCGAGTGTCTAGCGGCGAGGGGACTTTGCGCGGCGATCTGATCATGCCGTTGAAAGATGACAGCCGCCTGGATCATTCGATTGTCATCTCGTTGCCCAACGAGGCACGAGCGGAATTGGCCGCACTTTGGCCCAACCGATTGCCCGAAGAATCACCGATTCAATTTTCGCCGCGCCGAATGGTCGCCGATATCCAGCGAGTGTTCATTTCCTTTGATTTGCCGCCCCAGCCGCAGGTTCACGCTCGCATCGAAACTCGCGACGCCGGCGCGGCGGCCCGCGTCAAAAAGACAGTGGATGAAATGCTTGCCCTCGTGCCTCAAGCCAAGCAAGCGGTGAATGTCAAAGTCGAGATCTCCAATGTGTTGCTGGATGCGGCACCGGAAGAGTTGGTCAAGCTGGTGGTGGAAGTCGCCAAGCCGATGCGCAAGTCGGCCGAGCAGGCGCAGAGGCTGAACAGTTTGAAACAACTCGCCCTGGCCATGCACAACTACCACGATGTCAACAAGCATTTGCCGCCGCGCTGTCTGACCGATCGCGACGGCAATCCGCTGCACAGCTGGCGCACGGTTGTGCTGCCATACGTCGAACAGCAGGCCCTTCACAAAAGAATCGATCTCAGTCAGTCGTGGGACAGCGAGCAAAACAGACTTGTGACTCAGACAATCATTCCGCTGTTTAGCGGAGGTCAGGAATCGACCAAAACACGATTCCGCGTGCCGGTCTTTCCCGGTTCACTGTGGCATGGCGAAGGACCGCCCAAGGAGTTCAAGAACGTGATCGACGGCACATCCAACACGATCGCGGCCATTTTTGCGCCGGCCGACGCGGCGGTCGATTGGGCCGATCCTCAGCCATGGGTGCTTTCGGAGGACGATCCGATGTCCAGCGTCTTTGGTGATCGGGACATCGTCGAGGTGATGATGATGGACGGTTCCGCCAGAGTGTTTCAACGAGGAGAGTTGAACAACAAGAAGTTGAAAGCGCTGTTGACCTACGCCGGACGCGAATCGATCGATTGAAGTGGGGGAGAAAGACGGCTAGCCGGCGGCTACTGCCATGATGAGGAAGAAGACGAGCAGAAGTGTGACGACGATTCCAGCTACTGCGAAGACTTTGAAGTACGACGTCGGCGCCGAGCCGATCACCAGTCGTTGGTCTTGGCCGCAAATCACGACTCGATACAGGCTGTCTTTGTAGCGATAAGCAAGCACGTAGGCAGGTAGCGATAGTCTTCGTGTGAGCAGTTTTCGCAACACGACCGAGACGTGCAGGTTGCGAAAACTGGTACCGGGAACATGGTTCTGCTGGACTCGCGCCGCCGCCAGGTTGTGGATTGCCGCGGAAACCTGTTGCCTAGCCTGGGATCGTTGCACGTCGAATTGCTCCAACGTCGCTCCCTCGCCGGCCCCTTCGGGATGTTCGCGCTTGGTGCGCAGGTTCAGACCCGGACTGATCGTGGCCGCCTCTTTGGTCGTCAATCCCCGCGAGGCGGAGACAAGGATGTCGTCGAACCGAATGTTGTTTTGACCGGAATGGGGAGCCCAGGCCGATCGTCCTGCGCCGGCGTTGGAATCGGCCGTCCAACTGACGAATGCATCGGCGTCGAATACCCAGGCGACCCACCACAGCGGTTTCAGGTGAGTCAGCTGCGCCGAAGCGGACAGGTCGGAAGGGCGAAACCAGCCAAGCGAGTTCAACCACTGGCCGAGCGCTCGTCTGGCGTCATCTTCGCTGACGGTGAACGGCAGATAATGCTGCGTTTGTTCCATCGGATCTTCGATCGATTCCACCTGCATCACCTCGCCGCAAAACGAACAGGAGGGTGCTTGCCGCTTGGGGTCGTAGGCAACCGCGGCGCCGCAGCCAGTACATCGCAGCACCTGGACCACCACTTTTTCTTGTGGTGAATCCTGTTGAAGGGGCGCCGCCTGGCCACAGATCGCGCAGCGCAGGTCGCCCGACTCAAGAGGCGTTTCGCATCGGTTGCAATGGAGTTCTACAGTGCTCACGGACGTTATTGCTGCGACAAGATGAGAAACAAAAGAACGACTCCGCCGATCAACAACAAGGCGGCGATGACGGCGCAGGTGACCTTGGTTGCCGAAACCGGAACGGTTCCTCCCACGCGGCCGGTTTGGCCGTTGACTAAAATTTGCACCGGCGGTCGGTCTTCGGAGTAGCGGACCGCGTAAGACCAAACCGGCAGCAGCACCAGGTCGATCACTTCGTGCGACAATCGTGTTTGGTACTGTAGGTTGCTGTAAGTGTCGCCCGGCATGAAGTGTTGCAGCATCGATCCGACTTTCGATACCGTTTCGTCGTGGGCAAGCTTGAAACAGTCATCTTTGGAACGCGAGGGTTCTTCGGCAAGCCAGCCGGAGATGAACGAATCGGCGTAGCGACGCAGGGCTCGAAGATCAAAAGGTTCGATCGCTTCGAGCGCCGCGTTGGTGACACCGCTTGATGCGGTGACGATGACGTCGACCACGTAACAGCAGTGGTTGCCGTGCAGTGGTCGCCATTCTGTTTTGACCACCGTTCGAGTGCGGGTGACCGTTTTTCCGTTGGCGTCGGTGGTCGTGTAGGTTTCAATCTCGGTATAGTTTTCGCCGATGCTTGCCGAGTACTGCGAATTGGCGACCGCGCCGTACAGGTAGGCCGGCAAGTAGACTCCTCGCGTCAATTCTGGCACGGCTGATTTGAAGTCGGAACGAGCAAACATGTGGCTGCCGGAGATCCACTTTTGAACGGCGCGCGTGGCGTGTTCGTGATCAACCACAAATCCCACGATGAAAGTGGGGGCCGGACGATCGGCGGCGGGTGGACGGTGCACGATCGACGGAGAGGCACAGTAGGGGCACAGCGCTGAACGCATGTTCGATTCCAGCAACAGCGTCGCGCCACATGATTGGCACGAAATTTCAAGCTGCTTGGAGGTCGACTGGGCCAAATCGGTCGTCATGACACGCAAAAAAATCCGACGAAGGGGTGGGACGCAAGAAAGGGGAGACCGGCGGCAGGATCTCGCCGGTCGGTTAGTAGGCTCTTTTTTTTCGGATATTGGTCAGCATTTTTCGGACGTAATTTTGAATCCAAGACGAATCATTCGTGCCGGGGCTGGCGATTCCATAGTTTTCGGACGAAAAAATCGGCTTGTCTTCGACGAGCGTAGGGGTGGGTTGCCGCGCCATGGCCAACACCGGGCATGATCAGCAGCTGAAAATCCTTGTCGGCTTTGATCAACGCGTCAACAACCTGCATCGAACTGGCTGGATCGACATTGCGGTCCAGTTCGCCCCAGATCAGCATCAAGTCTCCTTGCAATCGACTCGCGCCGGTCACGTTGGATTGCTCCTGGTAGTGGGCTCCGATCGGCCAGCCCATCCATTGTTCGTTCCACCAAATTTTGTCGACGCGATTGTCGTGACAACCGCAATCGGCAACGGCAGCGTGATAAAAATCTCCGTGCGCGATCAGCGCCCGCATGGCACTTTGTCCACCTGCCGATCCTCCCCAGATTCCGACTCGCGACAGGTCCATTTCGGGGCGGCTGGCGGCGGCCGCTTTGATCCAGGCGATTCGATCGGGAAACCCGGAGTCGGCGAGGTTTTTCCAACAGACATCATGGAATCGTTTGCTGCGATGACTGGTGCCCATGCCGTCGATCTTGACGACGATGAAACCGAGTTCCGCCATCGAGTAGAGTTCTCCGTAACGTCCGAACGACTTGGGTACGAACGCCGACTGCGGTCCCGCGTAAATTGCCTCCAGCACTGGATAGCGTTTTTGTGGATCAAAATGGGTGGGACGGATGATGATTCCATGGATATCGGTTTCTCCGTCTCGGCCCTTGGCCACAAAACGTTCAGGGTACTTCCAGCCGGTGCCCAGCAGGTCTGATGCGTCTGCTTCTTCCAACACGCAAAGCAGTCGGCCTGTCTGGGAGTCACGCAGTTCGGTGATTGGCGGCAGATCGACACGTGAGTACCGGTCGATGATGAACTGCCCGCCGGGCGAAAAGGACCACTGGTGTTGGCCGTCCCCTTCGGTAAGGCGGGTCAGGTTTTGGCCGTCGAAATCGACTCGGACCAGGTGGAGGTGATAGGGATCTTGGTTGGGATCGATCCCGGAAACCTGCAGCCAGATTTGTCGCTGCTGCACGTCGACATGTTCGACCCGGCGAACGACCCAAGGTCCCGACGTGATTGCGTTTTTGACTTTGCCGGTTTCAAAATCGATCAAGTACAGATGGTTCCAGCCACTACGCTCACTCATCCAGACCACTTCGCCGCCGCCGTCGATCCGGTCAAGGAATTTTTTTCCGGAATAACAAACGAACGTTTCGCTCGTTTCATCAATCACGATGCGTGGGCGGGCCGAATCGGCGTCGACTGATATCAAACGCAACACTTGATGGCCGCGTTGGTTGTACAAGAAAGAGAACGAAGAGCTATCTTGCCGCCACGCCAAGTCGGTGATGCCGAACGGGTTGGCAAACAAAGCATCGTCGATCAGGACGGGCTGGAAAGAACCGCTACGAAACAGGACCGGGCGGGGACGATCTATTTCATCACCCGGTTTGGCGTAGTCGATGGTGATCACTTGGGAGTGAATCGAATTCTGGGGCGCCGAATCGATCATGCTGATTTTGCGACCGGTACCGGGCCGAGTTTTCATCACCACAAAGGATTCCGAATTGGGTGACCACCAGACCTTGCCCCCGTAGGAATCTGCCGGGTCGCCGTCGACGGTCAGCGTTCTGCGGCTATCGGATTCCAGATCGATCAGCACCACGTTGTTGGACTCGAACGCAACTCGCCATTTTTGATTCGGTGAGGTGGTCGAAGGCCGATTTCTTCGGCTTTTCCGATTGCCCCGAAGCGGTTTGGGTTTAGGAGTGTCCCCGTCGATCACGGCCGCGCCGGAAACTTCGTCAGCGACGAAGGCGGCCACGGTTTCACCCGACGGGGATCGAAGAACCCAGGCGTGTCCGTCAAAAGTGATCAGCCGCAACGATGACTTTGAATTCACCTTTCCGTACGATTTCAATCGTCCGTATTCCGTCACCCAGAGCATTTCCAGCGGTTCGGAAAGCCGGTTGACGAATTCAATGTTGGTGCGATTGCCGCCGTCGACGCTGCGGACGACTTGACGCAAAGGAACCAGGCTGGGGGAATTATCGGTGTCCGTTTCAGCCCCTTCCGTCGACGGCTTGGTTGCCAGCAAGGGGCCGCCGGGAAGCTGAAACTGCCACTGTGAACCTTTCCATTGGAATTGGCATGACAGCAGGTCATCGGCGAAGGCCAGTTTTTGCAGATCGAGTGCGCCGGCAACCACTTTGGTTTCGGTTTGTTGAGAAAGAGCGGCGGCGAGCCGATCATGATCAAATGCAGGTGACCGTTTGGCAGCGGCCGTATCAACCAGCACGTACTGGTGCGAGTCCTTGGAAGTGCCGATGCGATACCAAAAACGATCCATCTGTTGGCCAAACCAATTCGGTCGTACCGAATCGCGAAAGACCAAACCTCGCGTGCGGCGATCATACGAATCGGACCGCGCGTAGTCCTCACGACTTCCCTGTGCAACTGCCTCCTTCGAAGCGAATCCGATCAGGCATGCAATCGTCAGGCAACCAAGTGAAAATACATTCAACCGCCAGCGATCGCCCAAACATGCTCTTTTTTTTGCGTTCCGATTCATCTTGTTCTGCATCAACTGCTGAGAAATGGGTTTCTGCGACGAGTAACTTAACTTCACTTGCGGCATGGTCGAATGCCCTTCTGTTCCCGTTCGTACTCCTGCTCCTGCTCGTACTCGCCACGAAATGCAGCGACTACGAGCACGAGTACGAGTAGGAGTACGAGTAGGAGTACGATTACGAGTAGGAGCACGAGTACGAGTGGGAACGGCTACTGCCATTGAATCCCGGAAGAACGTAGACTCTAGACGGTTCCTGGGAACAAATGTCGTGATGTTGCTATGGGTTTCAGCATTTACTACCGATCGAGCCAATCGATGCATCCGGCACGGGCGTACGAGATCCGTCAAAGCGCCGAGCGGTTGATCAGCCAATATTCCTGGAATGCTTTTGCGCCGGTGATTCTCTCTCAGCAGACCGACGGCCACGTCAGCGGCAGCAGCAGAATGAATTCTATGCCGGAGGAGGCGGAGGTTGATTCGGCAACCGCCGATCGATTGCCGGAGGGGACGATCACGACGTTCGTGGAAGTGTTGTGCCAGTTGTCACAAACCCACGGCGTGGATTGGGACATCTGCGACGACTACGAACCCGATTCGATTGGCTGTATCCGAGACGGAATTGCAGAAGCGAAGCTGCTGGAACAATTGGAGATGCTGAGCAGATTGGGAGAGTTGCTGGAAGAGTCGGATGAAGAGGAGGAGATCGGGGAGCATCAGGAAGATGATCGTGGGTGGGAAGAGGAAGGGCCGATCCTGTTGAAGTTTCCGACGGGTGAGTAGTTCGTCGGCAAACTGTCGGCCGGTTCTCCGAACCGGCACGCGCGAAACGATTTTGGAAAAATCGCCGACGGTTTAGTCGTTGAGATGGAACTTGGTGGTTCCTCTTGCTCCGCCAGGTAGTTGGCCTCGGACGATCACTTCTTCAGGAGGATACTTGGTGGGGTTGTAACGTTGGCTGCTTCGTTTGTCGGTAAAGATTCGCAGCGGCAAGATGAGTTCTTGTTTTTCTTTCAGCGGCGAATCGCAGAACAGCAGGTATTGTCCGTTCACTTCGACGGCCAATCTGCGAATTTCGTGGTCGGCAAGATTGGTCACCACCAGCACGTCAGTCAACATCGCGCCTTGGCCGCTTGCCGTTGTGACCGGTTGGCGATCGATGGCGACACTTACTGGCAGGGAAGGACCGCCGACGCTGTCGGGAAAGATGGCATAGACGCCCAGTCCCGCAGCCACCATGGCAAGCAGGCTGCCCACCAGGCAACCGCGCGACAGCTTCAGCGTTGGTGCAACACGGGGGGGGCTCGGCGGGTCGACGGAGTCATTCATGTTGGAATGATAGCGATCAAGCAATCGGGGGTGCGATCCGCCAGTGATGACCTCTGGATACGAAAAAACCGGCCGACAAGTTAAAAACTGTCGGCCGGCTATGATCAGACGCTCCGGTCAGTCGGCGGCAAAATGGAGCCGCTGGGAGAAACGCGAAAGCCTCAGCGTGCTACTGCACAAGCCTTGGTTGACTTTGGCGAACCCTGAAAATGATCCCTCTGCCGAAAATAAAAGACCGAAGCTATGCGGGTTTTATTCAAATCCCACAATCTAATTCTAGACTCGCATCAGCGGTCAGCAAGGTGGATCGGCATAGGAATGCCTGCCAGATCAGTTGAAATTCCTGCGACGGCGAAAAACTAGCGGCGGTGGCTGCCGGCTGCGATTGTCACACTCGCGACAAAAACTCGCCAGTTCGGGTATCGATTTTCAGTCGTTCGCCCTGTTTGATGTATTCGGGAACCTGCACCACTAGGCCCGTTTCTAGCGTTGCCGGTTTGGTGCGCGAAGTTGCCGAATTCCCTTTGACTCCCGGATCACACTCGGTAATCGTCAGTTCGACCGAGGCGGGAATTTCCAAGCCGACGCAAGCATCGTTGTAGATCAACGCCCGCATGCCCTGGAGTCCTTCGGTGATGTAGGGGATCTGATCGGCGATATCTTCCAGTGGCAATTCGTACTGCTGAAAGTCCTCCTGATCCATCAGAAAAAGGTGCGATTGGTCGCTGTACATCCATTGGACACTGCGGCGCGAAAAATCGGCAGCTTCCAGCGACTCGGTCCCTTTCAGCGTGATATCGACTTTATTTCTGGTCACCACGTTTCGCGCTTTGAACTTATAAAGCGTGGCCGCGCCGCGGGCCGATGGTGATTGGACAGAAATGCCCTCGATGATCACGGGATTGCCTTCGTAGACAACCACCGCGGACGTCTTGATGTCTTTTGCCTGCATCGGTTCGTTGATGGAGTGAAATGGGGCAAAGCCGTGAAGTGGTTTTCGTTCGATCCGAGCGTGGTTTTGGTTTACCGCCAAAGCCAATCGCGGAAACCTTCGACCACCAATTCCTGGTTGCCGAATCCCTGCCACACTAAGATGCAGCCCAGGACGGTTGCTGCCAAGAGCATGACCAGTCCGCGTCGGGGCATCGGTGCAGAAGACTCGCGGACTTCGGCGCGCAGATTCGCCAGCAGCGTGGTCCAAAACCGCAGCGAAACGTTCGGTTCAAAGGAGAGGATCTGGCCGTAGTCGACACCTCGTTGGCCGTCGACGCGGAGGTGAATTCCGGCCGCTGGCAGCGTGATCAGCAGCGAACTGGCATCACCGGTTGCCGACGGATCGATCCGCTGGGCCGCTCGCAGCAGCGGCGGATACAGTTCATCGGGAGTCCGTCCGTAGGCGATCAACCTGGGGGTGCTGGTCAGCGCGACCAGAGTGACGCAGAGGGCGTAAAGGATTCCCAGGGCGACCCACACCATGGGCCCGAACAAAGAGGCCGCGGCGGAAAAAAAGAACGGAAAGAACAATTCGGCTGGACCCACCGCCAACATTCCCGAAATCGCGATCGCCAGCGCAGCGATGTCTCGGCCGCCCGTGGTCACCAACACACGGCCGGAAACGCGAATCAGACCCAGCACGGTCAGGTAACCGATCAGCGGCAGAAATGCCAGCACGATCGTGAAAGGCTCGATAGACATGGGCCGGACCGACGGGGTGAGACTTGCGAATCTTGTGGGCAGAATTGTCGGAAACGGAGACCGATTTGGAAAGCTGGCTTCCGACCGCCGTTTCTCATTTTATCCGCTCACGCGAAACCTTTCGCCCTTCGGCTCTGGCTCGCAATCGGTGGCGCCGGTCAGCGAGAAGCGGCTGTCGCCAACATCGGCATAAACGTCATAGCCGTTAGGCCGGCGGTGGAGTTCACGGGGAACTGCCCCGAAGTTTCCGGTCGGCCAGCGGTGACATTCCATGGTTGCAGTTGAAGGTCTGTCGATCTTTTTGTTCGCCCGATGCCGCGTTTCTTACCGAGCCATGTCACCCAAAGCTGCTTTCCCGTCGGATGTTTCCGCCACGAAGTCTTCGGACGGTTCCCTTTGGGCATCCACGCACGATGAAGTTACCCAGCGGATCGACCAAACGTTGGATTTGCTTGCCGGCGCGACCACTGCGGCGCTGGGAGTCAAGCCGCTGGATCAGTATGACCTGACCGTCATCGTTCCGGTTTACAACGAAAGATCGACGTTGCCCCAAGTGCTCGATCGAATCGACGAAGTCATGCCGCCGTCGACCGAGATCATCATTGTCGACGACGGCAGTGTCGACGGAACCAGCGAGTGGCTTGCGGAGCTGCCGGTGAGGGAAGGAAGAACGGTCATTCGTCGCCGCGGCAATCATGGCAAAGGATCCGCCATTCGGCTGGCGATTCGGCACAGCACCGGTGACGTCGTGGCGATTCAAGACGCTGACCTGGAATACGATCCGGCCGATCTGCTGCGGGTGATCTGGCCGATCTTGGAGGGCCGAGCCGATGTGGCGTACGGATCGCGATACCTGGAGGGGGATCACGATCGATCGGTGATTCATCGAGTCGGCAACCGAGCGCTGACCAAGATCAGTAACTTGATGACCGGATTGAAACTGACCGACATGGAAACCTGTCACAAAGCGTTCGACGGTCATTTGTTGAGATCCATTCCACTGCGGGAATGCCGGTTTGGATTCGAGCCGGAAATCACCGCCAAGGTCGCCTCGCGTGGCGCGTGGGTGACCGAAGTCCCGACAAGCTACCGCCAACGCGGTTACGACGAGGGGAAGAAGATCGGTTGGCGCGACGGAGTGGCCGCTTTGGCTTGTATGTGGAAGTATCGTGGCGAATAGCCTGTCGGCCGGTTCTCCGAACCGGCATCGTGCGTAGCGACTTTGGAAAAGTCGCCGACTGTGCGCAGCGATTTCGGAGAAATCGCCGACGGGCTACCCTTCTAACGCTTGCCGTAGTTCCTTCAGCGCGACGGGGATGTTTTGATAGGGATGTTCGTCTTCGTATTCCAGCACCACGTATCCCTGGTAGCCGGCGTCTCGCAGGATCTTGCCGATCCGCGCCATGTCGGCGGGATACTCTTTTCCTTGCGGTGATTTCATGTTGACTTTGACTTGTATGTTGACTGCGTAGTCGACGCACTTTTCTAAATCGGCGTAAGGATCCTCGGAAAGAAAATTGCCGGTGTCCAAGTTGATGCCGACCCAATCGCTGTCGGTGTGTTGCATGATCTGCAGCATCTGCTCGGCGGAGAGACGGCCATGGTTTTCGATTCCCAGGAAAATTCCTTTCTTGGCAGCGTGCTTGGCGCAGTGATTGATCGCATCGGTCGCTTCGGTCAGCCGGCCTGGGTCGTCGGCAAGCTGCTTGCCGGTGCCGGCAAAGAATCGGATGTGGGGTGCGCCCAGGATGGCGGCGCGATCGATCCAGGTGATCGCCTGTTCGATTTCGGCGTCCAGTTTGGGGCCTTTGCCGATCGTAAAATTGTTACCGATCGCAGTGCCGGAAATCGTGACGCCGCGAAGGAAAGCCTCGTGCTTGAGCCTGCGGAAGTAGTCGTCGTCGGGATTGGGTTGAAAGAAGTAACTGGTCAGTTCTGCGGCATCAAATCCCTGCGCCACGCAGTAGTCCAGGAATCCGATCATGTCGATTGCCGGTCCGTCGCTGGCCGGCTTGTTGGCTTTGCCTTTTATATATGAGAAGTAATTGCGCAGCGAATAAGCGGCCAGGCCAACTTGAAATCGCGCAGCGCCGCTGCGGCGAATCGGGCCGCGTGCGCGGGCGATTGCGGAGGCAGCGGTACAAATCCCGATCGTCGATAATTTTAGAAATGTGCGTCTTCGCATGGCGGGCACCTCGGCTGTCGCGGTCACTGGCAGTGGGGTGAGGGAAGAACGGAAGCATCTACGATAGCCCAGCGCGGAGGCAGATAACACCGCCTGGCAAGAGGATACAATGTCCGCATGAACGTTTCTGATTCCAGTCCGAACCTGCGAGCGCGCGTGCGCCAGACGCTTGATCGCTTGCGCGACGAACTGTTGCAGGAGCGTAACGACGCCGGGCATTGGGTGGGCGGGCTGTCGCCGTCATCACTGAGTACGGCGACGGCGGTCAGCGCCATGTCGGCGGTGTTGCTGCATGCCCAGGCCGACGCCGATTCGCGGCAATTGCGGGAACGGATTGGTCGCGGTATCGATTATCTGGCTGGGCAT
Source organism: Rubripirellula sp. (assembly GCA_965222745.1). Taxonomy (GTDB): domain Bacteria; phylum Planctomycetota; class Planctomycetia; order Pirellulales; family Pirellulaceae; genus CBDCUW01. The sequence goes on along the minus strand of CBDCUW010000005.1, from coordinate 757,142 downwards.
CAGAATTCCGATGGCGGTTTTGGGGATACCGATCGCAGTCATTCCAACATCGCCACCAGCTATTTAGTGCTTGCCGCGTCGACGCTTGCCGATCGCAGCGCGGGACGTTCGCTGGATGAATCTCAGCGAGATCGTCTGGAAAAGTACATTGTCGCGGCGGGGCGGTTGGACGGATTGAGGCGGCGGTACGGCAAGGACAAAACGTTTGTCGTGCCGATCATGGCGAATCTTGCCATCGCCGGTTTGGTTTCGTGGGACGAGGTGGCGGCGCTGCCGTTTGAGGCGGCTGTGTTTCCTCAATCGATGTACCGGTTTTTGGGAATGCCGGTTGTCTCTTACGCCGTTCCGGCGCTGGTTGCCATCGGTCAAAGCCGTCATTTTCACGGCAAACGAACTTGGTTGCCGCTGCGGATGATGCGCGCTGCGTCGATCGGCCGATCGATGAAAGTACTGCGGCGGATGCAGCCCGACAGCGGCGGATATTTGGAAGCGACACCGCTGACGGCATTCGTGGTGATGAACTTAGCGACAACCGGACGCGGAGATTGCGAGGTTGCTCGGCACGGCATGCAGTTCTTGATCGACTCGATGACCGACGATGGGAGTTGGCCGATCGATACCAACCTGGCCACCTGGCTGACGTCGCTAGCGATTCATGCGTTGGCCTCTGATCCCCAGGACGATGGCAGTTGGTGCAGCGATTCGCTGGTCGATTGGCATTTGGCCTGCCAACACACGCGGCGTCATCCCTTCACCGGCGCTGAACCAGGCGGTTGGGGTTGGAGCGATTTGAGCGGCGCGGTGCCCGACAGCGACGACACGCCCGCAGCGATCATCGCTTTGCGGCATCTGGCAGATCGCACCGGCGATCGCCACCGAGACCGAATCGTTGCCGCTGCCGGTCAGGGCGAACGTTGGTTGATTCGTCTGCAGAACCGTGACGGTGGTTGGCCGACTTTTTGCCGGGGATGGGGCAAGCTTCCTTTTGACCGCAGCAGCACCGATTTGACGGCGCACGCGATTCGAGCTTTTTCGTGTCGGCTGGGATTTGACGAAAACGCGGCAGAGATCCAGCGGGCGACCGAACGGGCGAGGCGTTTCCTGCAACGTCAGCAGCGGGACGACGGTTCGTGGCTGCCACTTTGGTTTGGAAACCAGGATCGGCCCGACGAGGCCAATCCCGTCTACGGAACGTCGCGAGTCCTGCTTGCCGCCGAGCCGTTGAAATTGGATCGCAAATGTTGGATCGATGGCTGTGAGTACCTGACGGGCTGCCAGAACGAAGATGGCGGCTGGGGGGGAGGTCCCTCGTTGACCGATTGGCTTCGTGGCGGCGGCCATGTGGGTGCGGAAATTACCAGCAGCGTGGAAGAAACGGCTTTGGCGGTCGACGCGCTTCTGGCAATCCAGATGGCCTGGCGGAACCTTTCGCCATCGGGCGGTGTTCAACTCGGTTCTGGGGCGAGTTTTCCTGCCGCTGGGAATGACTGCTGCGAGGAGGCTATAATCCGAGGCATTGAATTCCTGCTACGAAGCGTTGGCGACGGACGTCACCGCGTACCTTGGCCGATTGGATTTTACTTCGCCAAGCTGTGGTACCACGAGCGACTGTATCCGCTGATTTTTGCGGCCACGGCGCTGGGGAACTACCTACGGCTTGTGGTGGACGACTACGATGACGATCGTGAATTGGCCTCGATAAGAGCTGCAACCACGAAGTGACACCAAGAGGTACACGGTTTGTCGACCGGACTTAGCCCCACAGAGACGATCCAGGCGGAAGCAACCTCCGGCACCCCGTCGCGATCGCCGCGTCGCAAGACCAGCCACTTGAAGGACGTTCCCCCGACTTTCGAACTCCGCGAAAGCCTGCGCGCCCGCTGTGCGGAGGTGGCCTCGCGAATCGATCGCTCGGTCCCGCTGACCAAGGATGAAATGGAGCAGATCGCCAGGCGGACGCTGGAGGAAGCCGACCTGCCCGAAGGCTACCTGGGTTGGATGATGGTGATGATCAGCAGCGAGTTCTGGCGCGAATCGTTGGCGTCGGTTCCGCCGCAGCGGCGATTGTTCCTGCTGCCCCATTGCTTGAAACACGCCGAAGGATGCCCGGCCGAATACGATCAATTCGGGATGAACTGCAAAGAATGCGGGGCTTGCAGCATCGCCGATTTCCGAGGTCTGGCCGAAGAGATGGGGTATCGAGTGTTGGTCGCCGAAGGTTCGCCGGTGGTGATGAAGATCATCGTGGGCGGCTATGTCGATGCGGTGATCGGAGTCGCCTGTTTGAACGTGTTGGAAAAAGCGATCGACAAGGTGCTGCTGGCGGGCATCCCCTGCATGGCCGTGCCGCTGCTGAGCAGTGATTGCCGCAATACCAAGGTCGACGAGCCGTGGGTCGACCAGATGATCCGCACGCCTTACCAGCCAGCCGCTCAAAAAACGAAAAGCTACGTGCACTTGATGCGAGCGGCAAGCGATCTGTTTCAGGGTGAAACGATCGACCGCCTTGCACCGCGGCTGCGCGGCCAGGAGCCGCTGGGTGAAGAGGCAGTGACAGCCGCTCAGATCGAATCGTTTGATACGATCGCCGCGACCGAACACATCGCTTACGATTTTCTAAGCCGCGGTGGAAAGCACTCGCGGCCCTTCATCACGCTGGCCGCCTACGACGCGATGAACGGCGGGGAATGTACCGAAGCGGGTGCCGACGGGGCGGTGAAACAGATTCCGACCTCGGTTCGCCGGGCGGCGATGAGCATCGAGACGTTTCACAAGGCGAGCCTGGTGCACGACGATATCGAGGACGATGATGCGTTTCGATATGGTCAGCCGGCAGTGCATCGTCGATTCGGATTGCCCACCGCGATCAATATCGGGGACTACCTGATCGGACTCGGCTATCGATTGCTCAGCCGCAGCGATGACGGCGATTCGGTGCCCGCCCAGGCGCGGGTGGAGGTGCTTGATTCGTTGGCCGCGGCGCACACCCGATTGGCCGAAGGACAAGGCGCCGAACTGTTGTGGCGAGATTCGCGAAATCGTCAGCTCACGCCGCTGGACGCTTTGAAGGTTTATGCCCTGAAGACTTCGCCGGCGTTCGAGGCGGCGTTGTTCAGCGGAATTCGATTGGCCGGCGATGCCGAGCCGTATCGGGAGGCGATTCGCAAGTTCAGCCGAAACCTGGGCGTCGCGTTTCAGATTTTGAACGATCTGGGCGATTGGTGCGGAGACGACTTCAACAAGTTGTCCGCTGGCGGCGATGTTTTCGGTGGCCGACCGACGATTCTGTGGGCGCTGGCCCTGCAATCGCTTGGCGATCAGGACCGCCAGCAATTGTTGCAGCTGGGGGCGGACGATTGCGATTTGAGTGATCAGGAAAAGTTGAGCCGAGTGCGGCGGTTGTACGAATCGGCCGGTGTTTTTGAGACCGCGCTGAAGTTGGTCGACAAACACCAGGCGCGCGCCGAACAGGTGGCCGACGAGGTCCAGCCGGAAGCGCTGCGCCGGCTCCTCTATTTCCTGGTGGATACTGTTTTGGAGCGACCGGAGATGCCGACGCCGGCGGTTGTGACGCTGGGCATGGCCGCGCCGATCGTCGGTTAATCGCGAGTGATGGATGGAGCGGCGTGACGTCAACCAATGATTCCGACGTAAGGATCAGCGAACTGCTGCAGCAGTTCTATCCGGAAGAGGCCGGTTATTCGCAGTTGGGCGAGTTTGAACCGGTGCTTGCCGCGCCGCCGCCGTACGACGCCTTGCTGGATCACCACAAGCACATGACGGTGACGGTCGAATCCCACTACGGGGAAAAGGTGGACGTTCACGTTCATCGTTGCGAGCAACAGGGCGATTGGTATTCTCGCGAAATCACCTTGTCGACCACCGATACCAAGCGAATCGTGCAATACGGTATCGTCCGCCTCGATACCAGGAAGCTGGATCCTGAAGTCTGGCAGCAAATCAAAAGCCAAGCGATTCCACTGGGCCGCGTGTTGATCGAACACAATGTGCTAAGGGAAGTGCAATTGGTCGGATTGTGGCGAATCCAGGCCGGTCCCTCGTTGGCCGCGATGCTCCGCGTCAAGGTTGGGACAACGGTTTGGGGAAGGACCGCCTTGATTTATTGTGACGGCGAACCGGCAATCAAGCTGCTGGAAATCTTGACGCCGACATCAACCAAACCCAAATAGAAAACACGTAGAAAAGGAAATTCATCGTGATCCATCGAGTCACCCGAAACGTGTGCGCCGTTGTGTTCTGTTGGATCGCGCTGTGTTGCATGGCACCAGGCGGCAATCCCGCCGCGGCCCAGCAAGACGATGCGGCGGACGATTCGCAGCCAGCCAAGCCCGCTCCGCAAAAACTCGACTCAGGCACGCTGCGAGCCCAAGCGCTGACGGCGCTACAAAAGGGAAACAACCAGGCTGCGATTGCCGCTGCTGACGCCATGATTCGCCAGAATCCTGACCAACCGCGGACCCTGCGGATCGCCGGCGATATCTACCTGCGAACCGGCAAGGTCAAGATGTCGACGCGGTTGTTCAATCGTTTCGTCAAAGCGGAACCGGACGAGATGCCTTACTTGTGGCAACGCGGTATTTCGCTGTACTTCACCGGTGACTACGAAGAGGGTGCCAAGCAGTTCGAGAGCCATCGCGAGGTGAACCCCAACGATGTCGAAAATGCCGCTTGGCATTTCCTTTGCGTGGCGAAAGCGAAATCACCGGCCGAGGCGCGGCGATTGGTGTTGCCGGCACCCGGCGATCCGCGAGCCCCGATGGAGGAGGTGTTGGCGATGCTTTCTGATGGCGATACCGAGGCGGTGACGGCGCGGATTCAATCGTTCCCGGACGGTTCGGACGCTCGGCACTCGGCTGCCTTTTACGGCGATTTCTACCTGGGATTGTACGCCGATGCGTTGGGTGAAAAAGAAAAAGCGACGAAGCACCTGAAGCGATCCGCCAAAGACGCGCCGCGCAACTACATGGGAGACGTCGCCAGGGTCTACGCAAAGTTTCTCGAGGAGCAGTGAATCTTGTAGGCCGACTTGTCCCCAAGTCGGCGATTTCTCACGGCGGTTGGTGCGCGGAACAGGCGTAGCGATTTCGGAGAAATCGCCGGCCTACGGGTTTAGGGTTTGCAGGTGGCGGTCATCACGGTGAACAGCGACAACGGATTTTGCTTGTAGCAATCGTCCAATCGAAGCGGAAGTTCGCTGACGAGTTGTTGCAGTTCCACGTCGGTTCGCCAACCCAAACGTTTGGTGATGTTGCCGGCCGAATCGACCACGCGGGCGATGATCGGATTGTCGCTGCGGAAGTGATTGATCATCAACACGCGACCGCCCGGTTTGCAGACCCGCACGATCTCTCTCATCATCGCCTCAGGCCGCGAAACGACGCTGATGGTGTGAAACGAGGTGACCACATCGAAACTGGAATCCTCGAATTCCAATTCCTCGGCGTTCATCGGAATCAAGTTCACGTGGTTCCAGCCGCGAGCATCGATCAGCTGCTCGGCTTCGGCCAACATCGACTCGGACAAATCGACGCCGGTGATCGAAACATCTTCGGGATAACTTTCCAGGGAGAGCCCCGTACCGACACCGACTTCCAGAACTTTGGCACCAGGCGCGATGTCCAGTGATGCGACGGCTGAACCGATTCTTTTCTTGGCTACCGCGGGCCAGAGCGCTTGGTAGGCGGGGACAAGGTGGTTGTAGAACGGACTGCTGTGGGGCTGCGGTGACGTTTTCTTCCCGCTCGCAACGCGACTCATAGATGGCTCTTCCTCAGGCAACGATCTAGTGGGCACCGTAAGGATTGCAGTTTTGGTCTGGCAGTCAACAAGGCCGCCGACGCCGATGCTGCTTGTTAAGTTATTGCTGTAGAACAACTTAGGAAAGAAAGCCTGTTGCGGCTGAGGGCAAAATCACGGCATTTATTACATGCCGGAGACATTACAAACGTTCCCAGCGCACGACCTTGACAATCGAGCGGGTCTTGCCGTAGCGAAACTCGCCAAGAGTTTCGGCGGAATCGGGATTTGCCGAAAGTCTTGGCGACTTTCGCTACCACCGGAGTGACTTTTCAGCCCACGGCTACTTTTTCTGTTCCCCGCAATCGGGCCAGCCAGGATCGAATCGGGGAGGCGAAGGCGTAGTAGCAAAACGCCAGGGGAAGTGCCAGCCAGTGCAAGACAACGGCTCCGATCAGCACGAACAGTGCTTGTCCGATCTGGTGCGGCGCGCGGCGGCCTCGTAGCAGTTGTTGGAAAACGTGAGGGTACTGAAATCGCGACACCATCAGGTAGGCCAAGGACAGGGCCAGTGCCGGGATGAAGTACTCGGCGCCGTCGAGCAGTTTCTGTGCGAGCCACTGGATGGTTGGGTGGTAATTCGGATCGTTGGCGTAAGAGGAGAGTGTAGGCATGGCGATCATGAACGCGGCCAATGTTCCTGCGGCGGCGGGGCTGGGCAGCCCGTCAAAGCCTTCGTGGGTGTCGTCTTCGCTGGTTTCGACATTGAAACGGGCCAGCCGAATCAGCACGCAGAGGGCGAAAAGCACTCCGATCGCCCAAGTCAACTTCAGCGGCAGTGCTCCACCGTCGTTGATCCGCCAAACGATCACTGCCGGCGCGGTGCCGAACGTGATCGCGTCACAAAGGCTGTCCAGTTCGGCGCCAAACTGGCTTTCTTGCCCCGTCATTCGCGCCGCCGAACCGTCCAGTGCGTCAAACAGCATGCCGACAAAAATCAGGATCCCGGCAACCAGCAGTTTCTGTTCGTTGTCCCATTGCAGATTGACGCTCATCGCCACCGCGATCGCGGCCAGTCCGCAGACGCCGTTGCCCAGAGTCAGCAGGGTCGGCAGCACGGCCAGTGTCAGTCGTCTTCGCCGCCGCCGCTTGCGCTTGCCCCGTCGAAAACGCCCACGCTTGGTTGTCCGCCCGCGAGCCGCCGGTTCGATTCCATCGGCTTGGCTGTCGGCTTCTTCCGGCGTGTCGATCTCTTCGGGAGGCTCCGGGTCGGCATGCAGCCCACGTTTCAGTTCGCTCATCAGGACGGCTGCCTCTCGGTTTCGCCCAGGTTTTGGTATTGCGCCAAAATGGTGGTTCCCGCCAACACCTTGTCACCGATCTGAGCTTTGAGTTCCAAGTCAGGATGATCGGGAATGACCAGTTCGGTACGCGAACCCAGTTTAATCATGCCAAACATTTCTCCGCGCTGCAGCTGTTGTCCGGGACGCGACCAGCAGACGATTCGCCGCGCGAACTGTCCGGTGATCTGACGGATTCGATACCTGCGGCCGGAAAGTTCATCGCTTTCGATGACCACGTCCAGGTTTTCGTTTTCTTTTGCCGATTCTGGGCGAAGGGCATTGAGGAATTTGCCGGGGCGGTAGCGAATGGCAACGACTTGTCCCGGCAAGGAGGCACGATTGGCATGCACGTTGAAGATCGATAGGAAGATTCCGATTTGCACGCACTTGCCTAGATCGGGATCCTCCAGCCGTTCGATTTGCACCAGCTTACCGTCGGCCGGTGAGACAACCGCTGCGGCCACGGGTGGGGCGATGCGTGTCGGATTCCGAAAGAACCAAATGACAAGCCCCGCCACCGTCAACGGTGCCAGTGACAGCGGCCACCACAGGTAACCCACAGCGGCTGCCAACAACAGGCAGCCGCCCCCGATCAACAGCAATTCGGCTAGCCCAGCGCGGACGAACGGTAGCGAATCGCGCCATCGGAATGGGTCGTCCGCCTCGTCCCAATAGTAGGTTTCTTGATTGCGGTAATACTTCAGGTCACGCGGATCGACCGGGTCCAGCGGCAGGTCGCCTCGGTCGCCGCGGCGGGTGGCCAACATTCGCCGGACGTATCCCGGCCTGAATGTTCGCAGCAATCGGCGTCGCACTTTTCCCCACGCCAGTTCGATCGACATCACGACTCCGCCACCCGGTTGGATCGTTTTCACCGCGGGGTCCATTGCCGCGGTCACATCGGGTTGGGGCGATTCGGGGGCCCTGGAATCATCGCCTGTCGGCAAAGTGGGTGAGACCGGGTCGCTGGGGATTGGCGTGCTCATGGCGTTCAGCCTATCCGCTATAACGGAGGACTGTCGATATCCAGGACCTCTGCCGGCGCGGGGGCAGGCGACGATTACCGTATAACGAAAAACCAATTTCCCGGCGGGATTCCAACCAGAGATGATGACTCCTCGATACCTGTTGCCGTTCGATTCCCGCAGGGCAACGCATCGATTTACCGACATTCTGGTGATCGGAGGTGGTTTGGCGGGATTGCGGGCCGCCAACGCGATTGAATCGAATCAATCGGTGTTGGTGGTCACCAAGGACCAACTGCGTGAATCGAATAGCAACTACGCTCAAGGCGGCATCGCGGGGGTGTTGGATCCGGAAGACTGTTTTGATGCCCACGTGGCCGATACGCTTGCCGCCGGCGGCAATTTGTGCGATCGGGCGATCGTCGACATGGTGATTCGCGAAGGTCCGCGAAGAATCGAAGAATTGGCTCGCTGGGGCACCCAGTTTGATCACAACGAGGGCGAATTGGCGCTGGGCCGCGAGGGTGGGCACAGCCGCGAACGGATCGTTCACGCTCGGGGAGACGCGACGGGCCAAGAAATCATGCGGGCGGTCATCGCCCGGACCCGGCAAATGCCCAATATCGATATTTGGGAAAACGCCTTCATCGTCGATCTGCTGACCCACGAAGGCCGTTGTCGCGGAGCGGTGATCGTCGACCGGAACCAGTGTCCGCTGATGGTTTGGGCCAAGGAAACCATTTTGTGTACCGGCGGAACGGGGCAAGTGTTTCGTGAATCGACCAATCCCGCGGTCGCCACCGGCGACGGGTCCTCGCTGGCCTATCGCGCCGGTGTTCAGCTGCGAGACATGGAATTCGTGCAGTTTCACCCCACGGTGCTGTACATCGCCGGGTCCTCGCGATCGCTGATCACCGAAGCGGTCCGGGGCGAGGGGGCTCATTTGGTCGACACCAACGGTCACCGGTTCATGCCCGATTATGATTCGCGAGCCGAACTAGCACCGCGCGACGTGGTCAGCCAATCGATCGTCCGGCAGATGCAGTCGACCAAGCATACGAACGTTTTTCTTGATCTGTCTCACCTGGACCCCCAGCGGATGTTGTCGCGGTTTCCGGGCATCGCCGAAGTGTGTGGAAAATTTGGTTTGGACATCACCAGCGATCGGATCCCGGTTCGGCCCGGCGCTCACTACATGATTGGCGGTGTGACGGTCGATCGTCAGGGTCGCACCAGTTTGCCCGGTTTGTGGGCCGCCGGCGAAGTGACCAGCAGCGGGCTGCATGGCGCGAACCGGCTGGCCAGCAACAGTCTGTTGGAAGGGCTGGTCTACGGCGCTTACGCTGGCGAGGCGGCGTCGCGATCGGCCGCCGAAGGGGCCAGCAAGATGGAGGCGTTGCCGATCCAACACCCGGTTCACGATCAGACCGAATCGTTCGACGTTGCCGACGTGCGTGTTTCGCTGAAAAGTTTGATGGGCCGGCTGGTGGGTGTCGAACGCGACGGGCAGGGGCTTCGCGAGGCTGCCGATTCGATTCGCTCTTTTGCCGCCTATGTGATGCCGCATCAATTTGATTCGATCGAAGGGTGGGAATTGCAAAACATGTTGACCACCGCTTCCTGCATCGTGGACGCCGCGTTGTCGCGGAACGAATCGCGGGGAGTCCATTTTCGCAGCGACCATGCCAAGGCGGATGACGAAAATTGGCGACGTCACTTGACCATTCAAATCGACGTGGGCGGCGGTCATCCTCAGCCCGGCCCGTTGCTTGCCCCCAGTCAGCCTGTTGTATCGGGTTGACCAACTTCAGGGGCCGCTTGTCTTTTCCCGCTTGTCAGCAACAAAATGGAGTGATCTAGAAATGGACAATGTTAGCAAGCAACCCGACAACGATCCCGTCGTTTCCGATCCGGGCGAAGCGCCGCTGGTGATCCATACGCGGGTCGATGGCCCGGTGGCCGAGCTGACTTTTCTGCAGCGGGCGTTGTTGTTCGCCGAATTGGCGATGATCGTCTACAACGACGAATCGGAAGCGCGGCGGGCTGGGGAGGTGATTGGGTTTTCTGACGTCACCTTTTACGATCGCGACGGATCGCAAGCTTATCGATTTCGCAACGACCATGATTGCGTGGTCGCCTGCCGCGGCACGGAACCGAACGAGTGGAACGATATTCGCGCCGATGCCAACGCCGCCAGCGTGCTTGCCGAGACGACGGGGAAGGTTCATCGCGGTTTCAAAACGGAGGTCGATGATCTGTGGCCGATGTTGGAAACGGCGCTGATGAAAAACGAACAGCCGCTTTGGTTCTGTGGTCATTCGCTGGGCGGTGCGATGGCAACGATCTGTGCCGGCCGTTGTTTTCTGTCGCACATCGACAGCAACCCCAGGCAGCTTTACACCTACGGCAGCCCACGAGTGGGTGACAAGAGGTACATCAACTACGTGAAGCTGGATTACTTTCGGTTCGTTCACAACAACGACATCGTCACCCGCGTGCCGCCGGTCTTCATGGGCTATCGACATTGCGGCAGCGAGGTCTACATCGACAGTGCCGGGAAAATTCGCCAGATCGGGTTGATTGGAAAGAGGCGTGATCGTTGGCGAGGTTTCCTGCGCGGTTTGCGAAGCTGGAAGATTGACCACTTTTCGGACCATTCGATCCACGGTTACATCGAGGCGATTTGGGTGGCCGTGCAACAGGAAAAGGAAGATTTGGCTTCCGGCAAGGCGGCGGTCAAAGCGGAAGATCTGGCCAAGTCGACGAGTGACCGCGGGGCCGCTGTCGATTCCGACCCCAATGAAATGAGTTTGCAGGGATGAACAAAACCGACTCGCCCGACAACAACGAGCTTGATGGGTATGCGGAAATCGACGGTATTCAGCTGAAACTGTCTCATCCCTACGTCTCCGACGGCCAATGGATCGGCCAGCAAGAGATCCTGATGCAGTTGCTGGCTTGCTGGATCACGGTCGACCAGGCCGACCTGCCGCTAACGCCCCGGCTGATCGGTTCGCCGGGAGTCGGAAAAACTCAGCTTGCCATTGCCGCGGCGATCGCTCAGGGGCGTCCGCTGTACATCTATCAGTGCACTGCCGACACGCGTCCGGAAGATCTGTTGATCACGCCGGTGCTTAGCCAGGGAGGCGAGATCTCCTACCACGCCTCGCCGTTGGTTTCGGCGATGATTCGCGGCGGCGTCTGTTTGCTGGACGAAGGGAACCGGATGAACGAAAAATCGTGGGCGTCGCTCGCCCCGTTGTTCGACGGTCGGCGGCTGGTCGAATCGATCGTGGCGGGAATCACGATTGCCGCCTCCCCTGACTTTCGCGCGGCGGTGACGATGAACGAAGACGAATCGACCTTCGAGGTACCCGATTACATTCTCAGCCGCTTGCAGCCAACTTTGAAAGTCGGTTTTCCGAACAAGCAGGATGAGATGGCGATCCTGCAATACCACCTGCCCTTTGCCGAGCCGGAGATGCTCGCCATGACGGTGGAGTTTCTTCAGCATTCCCACGAGTTGAAACTCGATTTTTCACCGCGAGACGGCATCAACCTGCTCCGTTACGCGCTGAAGAGAATGGTCCAGGACGGCAGTCATCCGGTCAGCCGAGATCAGGCCTGGCAGGAAGCGCTCGAAAAATGTCTTGGCGACGATGCCATCGATCTGGAGGCGCTTGCCCAGCGCCGCCGCCGCACTCTGGGGGGAGACGCCGTGCCATTGGGATTGGCTGACCTGTTCTTTGACCCCGACGATCCGCTCCATCCCGACCGAGACGAAGACGACGACGAGTAAAACGTCGGCGATTTCTCCGAAATCGCTTTGTAGGCCGACTTGTCCCCAAGTCGGCAAGCGCACCGGCGTTCTGGGGCCCCGCTGGGTCTCCCGGTAGCGAAACTCGCCAAGAGTCTTGGTGGGGTGCTGAGATTCGCCGAAAGTCTTGGCGACGTGTTGGCGACCTTCGCTACCACCGGCCTCTGGCGAAGCGATTTCGGAGAAATCGCCGACGAAGACGCGGGGAAGCACCGATCGCAACGAATTGGGGAACTTTCGGCGGCCCTTTCCGTCCAACGATCCACGCGGAAGTAGGGGTTATCGCGATCGTTTACCACTCCATTGAGGGGGAGGAGTCGATGGCGTGGCCCGAATTGCCGCTACGACCCGACGTGTTAGTCCACAAACGCGCCAATGCCTTTCGAAGGAAACTGGCAATTGTTTGCGGGTTTTTTGGCCCTAACTATACTCGGCGACTGTGTTTCGGCTGTTCCCGTTTGCCGGGATTGCGGGAACCCAACTCGTCATTTGTCACCCTAATTTTCCGCCGAACGATCGACTCGTTCGATTCGGCTGATACCCAACTACAACCACCTTATCGTTGCGAGTGCCCGATGGAGACAGAGGCACGAGCGACATCGCCTGGAAGGTTTGGTCTATGACCTCGCGTAAGCGAAAAAACTCCTCGACATTCTTCTCTGAAGCTTCACGGTCTGGCCGATCAAAATCGTCTCGTTTGACGACAAGGTCCAGTCGCAAGAAGCGACAGCATCTAGTAGAAACGCTCGAGTCGAGACAGCTGCTCGCCGGCCCTCAGTTGATCGGCATTCAACCCAACGACGGCGAGTTGATCGTCAATGGAACGGTTCGAGATTCGGCGCCCCGGGTGCTGACTCTACGTTTCGATGCGGATCAAGTGATCGATCCGTCGACGCTGGACGGGGTACGGGTTACCCGTAGCGGCAAAGACGGCGTCTTCGGTTCGTCGGACGACGTGCAGATCGTTCCGGGTCTGGTGACATTGGGGGATCCCGACCAGAACGAAGTCGTGGTCCGTTTTGCCGAACGGCTTCCCGATGACAACTACCGGGTCGAGGTCTTTGGGTTTGACGACGATGGGCTGGGCATCACCGGTCTGCGCAATCAGAACGGCGAACTGCTGCAGCCGTCGGTGCCGGGACAGCGCGCCGAAGTGGTCGACTTCCGGCTGTCGCTGGGTGCGTTGGTCGAATCGATCGTACCGCAGCCGGTCGTTCGACAAGACGACGGATCGTTGGTTCAGAATCGCAACGAGATCGTTGTTTACTTCAACGAGGATCCGCTGTTTGTCGAAGACGATGGCGCCGAAGGTCGGTTTGGCAACGGGACGGAAGAGGTGACGCTGACCGGTGACATTCAGCGATCCTTTACCGACGTTCGAGTCAATTTTGTTTTCAATACCAACCCCGGTTCGGCCAGCGCGACCTTTGACCAGGTCGATCGGTCGATCGAGGTGATTCATCATCCGGGCAACACGTTCACCGAGGTGGTATCGGTTCTCGGCGGTCTGGACGGAATCAACGCGACGCTCTCTGCCGGCAACGGCGCGGTTTCGTTCACCGCGCCTGCACCGGGTGTGATCACGGAAATCAAAGGGAATCCGACCGCACGTTCGGCTGAAAATCCTCGCTTTTATCAGCTGCTGCTGACGCAGGAAACGGTTCGAACGACCGACGACGTCATCTACAACCCGACCGAGGTGATTTACGACTCCAACACCTTCACGGCGAGGTTGTTCTTTGATGGCGATATCAACGAATTGCCCGGCGTGCCGCTGGGTGGCGGAACCTTTCGATTGCGGATCGGAACGGCAGTGGACGATCGGGTCGATTTGATCCTGCCGCCGACCCAGGTGCCGGTGGCGCCCAATGTGGTCGACGACTTCGGGATCGATGGCCTGCGGGTGACCATCAAATCCAAGACGATTGGTGAAAACGCGGCCGGCCGCGGCATTCGATTCGAAGACAGCGGATCGGGCGGTCCGTCGGCCCGGATCGATACCGACGGTTCGACGATCGTGTTTAACGTTGGCGGGATCGCACCTACCTTTGGCCAGTTGATCACGATTGCCGAAACGACGGCGGGCGTCCAGGACGCGATCGAGATCGAAACCGAACTGAACGGAGTCGCCGACGGCGGCGACATCCTGGTTGTGCCGCGACGGGTCATCGGTCGGCCTCCCCTGGTGCTTCAGGCTGTCGGTGACACGCTGGGCACCGCTTTGGACGTTGGGATCTTCGGTCGTAACAACGAACTGAGCAGTTTGGTGTTCACCGAATCGATTGATCCGCAGCCGTTCTTGATCGAACCGCTGGGCGGAAACGACGATCCGGGACACATCGATATTCCCGAAGCAGCCGGCAGCACGCTGCAGCACATCAACGACCTGTTCGGTCCCGATATCACCGACGGTGTTACCGAGATTCCCTACAACTTCAACGGCATTTTCGATAGCGATGGTGCCGGTAACGATTTCCTGAATCAGATCACCGAGCGACAGAAGGTTCGAATCCGCGAGGCCCTGAATTTGTGGGCCAACTACATCGGGGTTCAGTTCCGCGAGACCGAGGACGAAGGCATCACCTTCGCGCTAGGCAACACGGATGATTTGCAGCCTCGCGCGGGAACTCAAACCGGATTCCGCAGTGCTTTGGACGCCTCGCTTCGTGTCGATGCAACCTTTGCCGAGTCGGCTGTTGTGTTCAGCAATCAAGTGAACTTCGGTACGGCGTACGGCGAGGACTTCACTCGCAAAGCGACCGCGGCGATCGGCTTCATTTTGGGGTTGGAACAGACTCCTGATCTGCCGGCCCAAACCTTGTCACGGCTGAACTTCGGTTTCCTCAACGGTGACACGAACGTCTTGGGTGACTTGGAACCGGTCTTCCCAGGCAACTATGACGTGTTGCACGGCAACTACCTGCATCGTACCGACAGCATCGACGTTGACCTGTATCGCTTCGAGGTCAATTTGGGCGATGCCGACAAAGAAGGCACGTTGACGGCGGAGACCTTTGCCGAGCGGCTGCCCGATTCCAGTTTGCTGGACACGACGTTGACGCTGTTCGAGCAAATTCAGGCGTCGGTGACGACCGATTTTGGTGTCGGCACCTCGTTGGAAGTGGAGATCACCGCGTTTGCTGAGGGCCGGTTGGGCAACAACGCCCGTTTGGACTTCATCCAGACCGAACGTGGTCCTGGGGATGATCAGGTGCGGATCAATCGGCAGGTCGATTCGGTCGGCAACCTGATCGAAAACGCCATCACCGTCGATATGCCTCGCCGCGGCGCGAACATCACCAGCGTGCCAGTCGGTGACGTGGTCGATGCGATCAACAATGATCCATTTGCCAGTTCGATTTTCCGCGCGACGATCACCACCGGTGACGCATCGATCGATATCAGCGGCGGCGGGCTTAGCTATTCGCCGCTGCTGCTGCGCGGCGGCGGTATCCAACAGCTGAGCCGAAATGACGATTACTTCAGCGAAGATTCGCGGATCATCGCGTCGCTGGGAGCAGGCGTCTACTACATCGGGGTCGCCGCCAGCGGAAACAACAATTACGACCCCACGATTGCTGCCAGCGGAAACGGTGGCCGTACGCAGGGTGTTTATGATCTGCACCTAAAATTTGAACCGCAAGTCGACGAAATCGACGTGATTCGCGACTTGGACAGTGATCGTATCGACGTGCCGGGAACGCCTCTGGATGGTGACGGCGACGGCACACCCGATGGCGTCAATAACTTCTGGTTCCAGACCCGGCCGCTGAACCGAACGATGTCGTTTACCGACAGCGGCGAAGCGGTCACTCCGGGGCAGACGATCACGATCGTCGGCGGCAGCGGCG
The DNA here is from genome assembly GCA_965222745.1 of Rubripirellula sp. GTDB lineage: Bacteria > Planctomycetota > Planctomycetia > Pirellulales > Pirellulaceae > CBDCUW01. Next base: position 741,409 of record CBDCUW010000005.1, on the reverse strand, counting down.
TCACGCGGACCTATGAATTCGTTCCCGAAGGCGGCACGGCCCGTCCCGGCAACATCGCGGTCATTTACAATCCCGGCACTTCGGGGTTCCCGACACCATCGTTCATCTTGGCAAACCAGCTTGCCGCGCAGGTCAATGCTCGGTTGGCGGAGACCGGGGTTTCGATTCTGCCGACTCCCGGTACCTCCAACATTCGGTTTGTTGGCGAGCGAACCATTTCGCTGTCGGCCGACTTCCGCGGTGCCGAAGTCTTTGGCCGCAACATTTTTGTCGACAAGACCGCTGGCCCACTGGCCGACGGCAGCTTGGATCGGCCCTTCAACAACATCAGCAACCCGGTGGTTGCCAACGCCTTTGGCGCGTCGCTGGATGGCGACATCGTGCGGATCGTCGGCAACGGCGGTCTGGATGGTGACATCACCACCGAACACGACAACTTCAGTTACCAAATCGGCCTCAGTGATACCGGCGGCCAGGTGCTTGAAGATGGCCGCATGATGGAAGTGCCTCGCGGCGTGACCACCATGATCGATGCCGGCGCGGTATTGAAACTGCGTGCCGCCCGGATCGTGGCCGGCAGCAGCACGGTCCAAGTCGACCGTAGCGGCAGCGCCATCCAAGTGCTTGGTGCACCGCGACTGGTGCAGCTCAGCACCGGAGACGAGCCGGTCAAGACGACGCTGCTTGGGGAGGAGAACGTCTTCAGCCCCGGTTACGATGACGGTCGAGTGATCTTCACCAGCATGCGAGATCGCGACGTCGATTTTGCCGCGGCCGGAAACAGTGTTCCCGCGGCTCCGGGAGATTGGGGTGGGATCGTTTTCCGCCGCGACGTCGACCAGGCGCAAGGACGCCGTGACTTGGAAGATGAAGGGATCTTCCTGCAACGAGTCAATCATGCCGAACTTCGATATGGCGGCAGCAGCAATATCTTGATTGATTCGATCCAGCAACTGGTCAATCCGGTGCAGATCGTCAACCTTCGGCCGACGGTGACGTTCAACGAGATCACGCAGAGTGCTGATTCGGCGATCAGCGCTGCTCCCAACAGTTTTGAAGAGACCAGCTACCAGGAGCCCCGTTTCCAACAAGGTGGCGCGTTCACGGCCGACTACGACCGTATCGGTCCCGAGATGCACAACAACCTGGTGCTCAACAACAGCATCAACGGTTTGTTCGTCCGCGTGGCGACCACGCCCACTTCACCGCCGCGACCGTTCACCGTATCGGCTCGTTTCGATGATATCGAACTGGTGCACTATGTTGCCGAGAACCTGGAGGTCGAGGGCAAACCGGGCGGATCACTTGCGGACGGATTTTCGCCGTCGGTCGGTTTGGTTTCAGGGCGAGAGCTGCGGGGTGGTGACCTGTCGGCCGGCACGTATCGTTACAAGATGACGTTTGTCGATGACGACGGATTTGAATCTCTGGCCAGTACCGACGACTTTGCGATCACCGTTGGCGACGATACGTCGGTGGAACTGACCGGTTTGCCGGTGGTTCAACAAAATACCGATTACGTTTCGCGCCGCTTGTACCGGGCTACCGACACAGGTGGAACGCTGGAGTACCGGTTGATTGCCGATTTGGATGCTTCCAGTATCGGTTTTATCGACAACGGATTTTCCTCCGAAGGTGTGCTCGATTTGGGTCGCCAGGGCGTGCGAGGACGATTGGATGCGTCGCTGGTGGTCGATCCGGGCCTGGTGATGAAGTTCCGCGGATCGCGAATCGAACTGGGTCAGGGAACGCAGCTGCTTGCCGAAGGCCTGATGACCGACCCGGTGGTCTTCACCAGTTCTTTGGACGACCGATTTGGTGCCGGTGGAACGTTTGACACCAACAACGACCGGCTGTTGTTCAACGGCAACAATCCGCCGGCGATTGGCGATTGGTCGGGCATTTACGCCGGTCCGACGGCGAACGTCAGTTTCGACAACGCGGTGATCGCCTACGGTGGCGGTATCAGCAATATCGAGGGTGGATTGAGCCGCGGTTTCCTGCCATTGGAATTGCACCAGGCGGATGCTCGTATCACCAATTCACGATTCGAGTTCAACGACCAAGGCCAAATGGGTGCCGGTCCGGAAGGACGATTCGGGCGGCTGGCCGTCACGCCAGCGACGATCTTTGCTCGTGGTACCGACCCGATCATCGTGGGCAATACCTTCACGAACAACCGCGGCACGATCATCGACATCGACAGCGATTCGCTGGATGCCGAATACTTCCTGGACATCGGTCGCCAGACCGGCTCGAACGATCGGTTCAGCGAACTGGATGACAACCGCGGTCCGTTGGTCCGGTTCAATCGATACGAAGACAACGAAGTCACCGGATTGGAAATCCGCGGCGGCCAGTTAACCACTGAGAGTATCTGGGATGACACCGACATCGTTCACTTGCTGTTCGATTCGATCATCGTCAACGATCTGCACAGCAGCAGCGGCTTGCGGCTGATCAGCCGGCCCGATGAAAGCCTGGTCGTCAAGCTGACTGGTCCTGGAGGTGTTGCCGGACAGACGCCCGGAACCGGTTTGACGGCGCGAGGATTCGAAAGCGACATTGACGATCGTGTCGGCGGCACGATTCACCTGCTTGGCTTGCCCGGCGCGCCGGTGGTGTTGACCAGTTTCCGCGACGACAGCGTGGGAGCAGGTTTGAAGCCGGACGGTTCGCAGTTTACCGACAACAACGGTGACGGTATCGGATCGCGGGCCGAACCGAACGATTGGCGGAGCGTCTTCTTCGACCAGTACAGCAACGATTACAACGCCGATTTCATTTTGGAACAGGAGTTGTCGACGGAAGTCGCGCCGGGTCTGAACGGCACGACGCTGAACGCTCAAGAACTCGGTTTCTTGGCCGAGCGGATCACGGCCAGCGACGAAAAGCTTCGGCTCGGTTTTGAAGTGGAAGGTTTCCTGGCCGGATCGACCGATGTGGACACCTATGCCTTCACCGGCTTTGCGGGAACGGAAGTTTGGATCGACATCGATCGAACGCTGTATACCAACGACACCGTCTTGGAAGTGCTGGACGCGCAGGGCCGAGTGGTGGCGCGAAGTGACGATAGTTTTGCCGAGGTTGCCGATTCGGATGAGCTGGTATTGCTCGATCCCGACCTGCAACGCAGCGGTACGCCTCTGCAAACTCGACCCGATGAAGTCACCGCGTTCGGTGCCGGCGGCCTCTACGAAGATTTTGGTTCCTACAACGAACGTGATGCCGGTATGCACTTCACGCTGCCGGGCAACCAGGGCGCACAGAGCGCTTACTTCTTCCGCGTCCGCAGCCGCAGCGTCAATCCCGATGACTTTGCCGGCGGTTTGACCGGTGGCGGTTATCGGTTCCAGGTGCGGTTGACCGAAGAGCAGATTTTCCCAGGAAGTGTGGCCCGGTTCACCGACATCCGTTACGCCAATCACGGTATCCACGTGCGTGGCTTGCCCAGCACTTCACCGTTGTTGGGCGAAGCGCAAGAGAACGAGGCGCTGGAAGACTTCACCGGATCGTTCTTTGCACGAAACGACATCATCGACACCACGCCGGCACCCCGGTCGGGGACGAGTTTCCCACTGCAGCGGCCGCAAGACATCGGCAACCTGGTGAACAACAAGGGCAACGTGATCAGCGTCGGTGGTGCACTGTCCGACGGTGGGGATGTTGACTTTTATCAGTTCGATGTCGATTTCCAGATCAACGGCCCGGTCGAAAAAACACCCAGCTTCTTTGGCGGCGGTTTTCTGACCGGCAACGGATTGAACGAGTCGGTCGTGTTCGATATCGATTACGCAGCCGGTCTCAGTCGGCCCGATACCAACATCGCTGTCTTCTTTGACGAAGATGGTGTCTACGGCGGAGCGACTCCGCGGTTGGTGTTGTTTGGCGAAGGCAGCAACATTGCCGAAGACCAGACGACGCCGTTTGGCGAAGATGACGAATCGGAGCGACTGGAGCGTGGTTCGGTAAGCAGCGGCGACCCCTTCATCGGTCCGGCGCTGCTGCCCGAAGGAACGTACTACGTGGCAGTGACCGACGGCGACGTGCAGCCGTCCGAACTGACCGACAATTATCTGGTTCGCCGCGAACCGATCAACTCGGTCGAACGATTGTTCGAAGATCGGATCGACACCTCCGCCAGTCCCAGCACGGCCGATGGTCCGCGGTTCCCGGAACTGTTCCCCGATCCCAACATCACCGCCAGCGGTTTTGTGGAAACGGCGGCGAGGGGAGACGAACCGGGACACGGCAAGCCGACACACTTTGACGGCACCAATCCGCCCGGATTCATCAATTCGGGGCAATTCAGCGAGTTTGCTGTTCCGCCGATTGGGCTCTTTGCCGGCAACCTGGACGCGTTGACCTGGTCACTTGCGGATGATCCGTTGATCGGTGGTGCGAGCACGTTCTTTGGGGCGGAAAACACTTCCACCTTGATCCCCCATGTTTCGATCGACGCCAGCATGGCGGGTGATCCTGGCGACGTGTTCTTCATCAACATCCCTGAAGACAACACTCGTGTGATCATCGACGTGGATGAGGGTTTCAATCCGCTTCAAGGGATTGATGACGATGATGATGAAACGCCGCCGTTCGTTTTTGATCCCAGCAGCATCGACCTGGACTTGCGGATCGTCGACATCACGGCATTGGGCGGTGCCCAGTTTGTAACTCCGCGAATCACGACCAGCAACGTTGCCGACGGTCGCGCGGGAAGTCTTGCCGGTGACGGAGTCGTTTTGGATTCCACCACCAGCCTGGATCCGTTCTTTGATGGATTCCTGGATGCAGGTGCTTACTTGATCTACGTGGTGCCTCCGCAGACGACCGTTTCCATCGACAACGGCATTGCCCAGCCGCCAACGACGGACAATCCGCCTCCTTCGGGTGACTACCTGCTGCACGTTTCGGTGGAAGATCACGACGTTCCGGCTGGTGCGGGCAACACGTCGCTGTTCTTTGACCGCAACAGCGCCGCCAGCGGCACGTTGGTCAGCCAGGCGTTTGACTTGTTGGGTTACGCCCGCGAGGACGCGCCGCGGTTGTACTTCAACTATCTGCTCAATGCCGGTCTTTCCGATTCGGTCAGCTACACGATCACCAGTAACGAAAATCCGACCGGCGTGACCAACGGCGGACTGCTGGGCGGTTTGGTGAATGATGATCGTTGGAATCAGGCGATCGTCGACCTGGGTGATTTCGCCGGCCATACGAACATCGAAGTTACCTTCCAATACAACTCGTCGGGCTTCGGTTTTGGCGCCGAAGGTTTGTACCTGGATGACTTTGTTGTCGGGTTTGCCGAACGTGGCGAGACGGTATTCTTTGCCCGCCAAGGCGAAGACGACTTCAACGGCTTCGGTCTCGAATCGGGTGAGTACCAGCTGGAGATGCGGCGGGGAACCCAGTACGCCGACGGCACCACGCTGACCGAAGATTTCGACACCAACCAGCGCCATAGCCAAGAGATCACTTTGGTGGCTCCAGCCGGCGACCAGGTTGTTGACGGAGACACGTTCACACTCAGCGACGGTTCGATCACGCAGATTTTCGAATTCACCACCGATGGTGTGACCGCGTTCAACTCGGCACCGGTGTTGTTTGACCCGGCCGACACCGCGGTCGACATTGCTGAAACGATTCGCAATGCGATCAACCTGTCGCCGACGCTTCGCGCCGAAGCGGCTTCGGCTTCCGGCGATGCGGTCGGACCGATGGAAGATGCCCGCATCGACCTGTTCGGCGTCATCAACGGCGATTTCGACGTGATCGATTCGCACCTGGATGCTCCCGCCGGCGGTCCGCTGACTCTTGGCGCCGACGGACGCGTATTGATCCCGGCGTTGGTCAGCAACGGGACCGGCGATTTGAATCACGAGCGTCCGCAGAGCCAAGTGATCATCGATTCGAACAGGATCAGCGACGTCAACGCGATCGGGATCTGGACCGAGCCGGGGACTCGCGATACCGACCTGAGGGATTTGAGGAACGATCCTGTCTTCAATCCGCAGTACACGTCCTTCAGCGCTTTCAATCCTGACCTGGACATCTTCCCCCACGAGTACCTTCAGCAGCCACCGGTGGGCAACACCTATCCGGGGGCGGTTCGCAACCTGCCGACGCTGAATGATTCGGTCCTGGGCGGGCTCGCGCCGGGAGCGGTGATTTCCAACAACACCATCGACCAGGCCCAGTTCGCTGGCATCAAGGTGGAAGGGGAAACCCGGCCGCTGGTGATTCACGGCCTGGAAGGTTTGTTTGCAGGCGACTTCATTGTCGACGGTTCTCAGATGGTGGTCGACGCGGCAGGGACGCGTGTCGTGTTTGAATTCGAGGACATTCAGGGTGACGCTGGTCCGGCCGGCGGCACGATCGCTGGTGGCGACGGCTACGGTGACGGCCATGTTCCGATCTACTATCGTCGTTGCCCCAACACTTGCCCCGCTTACAACGGACGCGCCTTTGGGTACACCGCCTTCGAGGTGATGTACGCGATCTTCGAGGCGATTCAGGGAAGCATCCTGGTCACCAACGACATGGTTGAACTGGTCACGCCGACGATGTCGATCGATCCGTTCAATCGAAACGAGACACTCGAAAACTTCGCCCGCGACCACGCTTCCTTCCCGAACCCAGGCGTTTGGTTGGAAGGGGCCACGGCGGTTTACTTCACACCGGGTACTTTTACTTTGCAGGCTTCCGAGGCACCGGTCCACGAGGCGCCGCAGCCGTTTGCCCGCCTGGTGAACAATACGATCTACGGTGCCGATGGAACCGAAGGCACTGATCGTGAGAGTGCCGACCGCGAAAACGATGATGTTCTTGCCGGCGCGATTGATACCAAGTTGGGGCGTAGCCATCGAGACAACTACGTGCAGACGGCGACGCTGGGCGACAACAGCGCGCCGGTAACGCCTGAGAACGACGTCGATTTCTTCAAGGTCGAACTGAATGTTGGTGACCGCGTGGTGGCCGATATCGATACCGCCGCTGGCGGAGTCGATACGGTGTTGCAGATATTCGACGAGTTCGGACAGGCACAGTCCTTGCCCGATCCGACTGACCCAACGGGTGTTGCCAGGACGACGTTCATCGATTCGGACCAGGCGCCAAGTCACCTGGATCCTGAAGGGACGGCGATCAATCCCGTCAATGACGTCGTCAACGCGGCTGATCCCTTCCTGGACTTCATCGCGCCGCGCAAAGGGACGTACTACATCGCCGTCAGCGCCACCGGCAACAACCAATTCGACCCCAATAGCCTTTCCGGACGCGACGGAGGCAGCGGCGGACTTGGCGATTACCAGATCGGTTTGCGAGTGTTTGCTGGCCGGACCGCGGTGATCAGCATTGACGGTGATGCAAACGTTGACGGTGGATCGACCGGGGCCTCGGTGATGGGTGCCGAAATCACCATCACTCAAATCTCCGACTACGCTCCCAACCTGCCTTACAACACCAACGGCAACCAGATCACCTTCGAGTTCGCTCCTCCCGGTGGTCCGCTCACGCCCAGTGGCAACATTCGAGTTTCGATTGGTCCTGGTTTGGAACAGGACCGCGTGCCCGACATCATGCGGTCGTTGAGCAGAACCATCAACGCCACGATCAATGGCGATTTCCTGCTTCCCAACGACGATTCGGCGGTCAATCGTGGTCGGGCGATCGCGCTGGGCGGCGAATTGAACGATAATCCGGGGATTCCGAATCTATCCCGGTTCGGCGGTCCGCTTCACGCTCTGCTGAACAACACGACCGACTTCCAGCAGGGTTTCGGGCACGACCGTTTGGACATCCCGGCCGCTCCCAACACGACGACGCCCGGTACGGCCGACTTGTACACGTTGCTGCACAACGTGGCCGACGTGCAGTTGAACCAGACCGCGGTTGCCGCCGGGTTCTTTGTCGGACCCGACGAACGTAATCCGCAGTTCTCTCAAGAGTCGGACCAATTGCTGACCGAGCATGGAATTTTGATCGCGGCCGGAGCCAGTCCGACGTTGGTCAACAATGTGATTTCCAACACGCATCAGAGCATCGTGCGGGAAGAAACCAGTTTCGGCGGCTTTGGTCGCCGGCTGGCGCTTCCCAATCCCGACCACAACACGCGGCGGTTGTTTGATTTGAACACCAAGCCGATGGAAGTGATCGTCTCGGCGACGGTGTTCAAGAACGACGAACCGTTGAACACCGCGATGCGGACCAATGTTCATTCGCCCTTTATCTTCGACGGCAATCCTGGATTGATCACCGACGCGGCGGTCAGCGTCAGCAACGTCAATGGCGGCGATGATGACTTCAACATCATTCTGCCCAACGGCGAGCCGTTGCTGCAAAACCCCGAAGCGGACAACTTCCAGCCTTCGCCCGGCGCTTACGTGATCGACAGCGCCACCAATTCGCTGACCGAACGCGACGCGTTTGCGGCGCTGAAGAACACGGTTGGTATTCCGGTCAGCAACATTCTGGCCCCCAATCGCGACGGCGGCGGTGTGCTTCGCGCCGACCATCCGCTCTTTGCGACACCGGGCGGTTTGGGAGCACAGGTCTTCAAGGACCGCGGTTCGACCGAACTGGCGGACTTTGTCGGACCGGTGGCGATCGCCGAAATTCCGCGCGACAACGATGCCGAAGGTCTCGATTCGGACCAGTCGATCGGATTCATCAATTTGACCGGCGGAACGTTCGAGGAATTCCGAATTCAGCTACGAGACAACGGCGATTCGTCCGACCCGTTTGCCGGCATCGGCATCGACGATACGACGGTCGTGATTCCGGAGATTCCGGGTCTGCGGCCCACCGGATCGACGCTGACGTTGTTCGAGAACGATCGGTTGTTGACCGAGGGAATCGATTACGTCTTCAATTACGACGAAACCAAGAACATCATCACGCTGACGCCGCTGACCGGCATCTGGCAGAGCGACCGATCGTACCGGATCGCGCTGAACAATCGCGACCGCACCGTGTTGGTCGCTCCCGATCCAAGCGAAGTCAATGACGGCGATCAGGTGTCGATCACCGACACGCAGGGCGGCACGGTCGTGTTTGAGTTCGAATCGGGTTACCAGTTGCTGGTGCCGGAACCGATCACGTTGGTCGCCCCGCGAGTGGGAACCAATGCCGGCGGTTTGAACGACGGCGACATCTTCCAGATCGATGACGGCGAGAACCCGGTCGTGGTGTTCGAGTTCAACAGTGACGCGGCGACGCTGCCCGGCACGGTGGAAGTGACGTTGCCCAGCCGGCCGACTCCCACCAACGATGCCGACTTGGAGATTTTCCTGAACGAGATCGCTGGCAATGTTGCCGCGGCGATTCAGTCACAGGTCAATCAAGGCTTGCTGAATGTCGATGCCCGCGTGTTGGGCGATCGCGTCGTCGTGGGCGCCGAACCGGGCACGGTGGCGGTGACCTCCGGAAGTGGCCTGCAGCAACTGTCGCGAACGCTTGCCCTGCAAGTGCCGGCCGACGGCGTGAACCCGCTGACCGGAATTCGCGATGGCGACACGTTCATTGTCGGCAACGGCAACGCGACGATCACTTTCGAGTTTGATACCGGCACGCCGGTCGGTTTGAACACGGCGACCAATGTTGCCGTGCCAGTGCTGGATACCGATCCGGCCGACGTGGTCGCGCTCAAGCTGCAAGCGGCAATTGCCGCCTCGCCGCTGGGTCTGAACCCGCAGATCGACGGAAACAACGTTTATTTGAACTTGCCGGTCGATGGAACGGCCAACGTCCCGGCCGGGCAATTGAGGTTGGTGGGTCTGGCCAGGACTGCCAACGACGGTGACACGATTGTGATCACTCCCAACGAAGGCCTGGGTCAACAGGTAACGTTGGAAATCAACCGTACCGACGAACCCGATCCGACGGGCGGCCCGGCTCGCGATGATGGCGTGATCGATCCGAATGTTCCGATCAACATCAATCGGACAACCACCGCTGACGAACTTTCCGCGTTGATTGCCAACCTGTTGCAGGGTTCAAGCATCGCCGGTTTGAATCCCAACGATGTTCAAACCATCCCTGGCGGACTGCTGGCCGTCGGCGGCGAACAGGGACTCGGTTTCGCAGTGACCGGAACTTCCCTGGAGGTCACCGGTTCACCCGACGTGACCGGTGCTTCGACCATCCAAGTCTTTGGGCCGCTGTTGTTGCAGCTTCCCTTGGTCGGCGCGTCGCAGCTCACCGACGGAAGCGTGTTGCTGTTGGAAGACAACAACGGCAACGACGTGATCTTCGAATTCAACAACGTGGTCACTCCGCCCACGGTGGCCGGTTCGATCGTTGTGCCGTACAACACGTTTGACACGGTCGACGTTCTTGCCGACAACCTGGTGCTGGCCATCAACCTGGTCAACATCGGCATCACGGCTCAGAACTTGGGCAACGGCCGTGTGTCACTGGGCCGAATTGACGATTCGCGAGTGGACACTGGCGGCATCCCGGACCTGGTCGATCCGACCCTGTCGATCCCCGGTGTTCCGCAGATCACGACTCGCCGCGGCATTGTCTCTGATGGTGAAGTGTTGACGATCCGTCAGGGAACCACGTCGGTCAGTTTCGAGTTTGAATCGATCAACAACGGCGGTGGCGTTGCGCCCAACAACATCGCGGTCGCTTTCCAACCCGGCAGCACCATCGGCGATGTGGCGATCAGTTTGGCGGCGGCGATCAACAACAATCGCGGCGCGCTGCGGATCGCGGCGGAGGCGGAAATCGCGCCGGTTCTGGACGCCAACGGTGATCCCGTGCTGGACGATGACGGAAACGTGGTGATGGAACCGACCGGCCAGGTGTTGTTGGACGACCTGCCCGGAACGGTGGTTGATGTCACGGCGGCTCCGACGTTGAACGTCACCGGAGTTCCCGGCGGTGCAATCCCGATTCGAATCTCGCCGGCATTCAGCGCCACCGAAGTCAAACGTGCTCTGCTGAACGCGTTCAACTCGGTCAACGTTCCCGGTGAACTGCCGGTGACGACGCTGAGGGCCGACGATCGTGGTGGCCCGACCTTCTTTGTCGAAAACGGCGAGATCTTCGAAGGTCCGCTTTCCAATTACTTCCTGCCGGGTGTCAAAGACCTGGCCGGCAACTTGTTGGAAGCTAATCGGGACGACACGACGACCCAGTTCACGATCCTGATGCCCACGGTGTCGCTTGATTTCGGCGACGCGCCCGATCCAGTGCTGCAAATCCCCGGCCGCTATCCGACGTTGTTTGAAAATGACGGTCCGCGGCACGTGGTGGACAACCGCTTGAAGCTGGGACAGTACATTGACGCCGACCTGGACGGACAACAGGTTCGCGCGGCAGACGGTGACGACTTGATCATCGAGATCTCCGGTTCCGGCGCGCTGTTCACTTCGTCGGTGATCGAAGGGGCGGCCGAGATCATCGTGCGATCGCCGGCCGACATTGATGCCCGCGATGGCGAGACGGTCACGATCAACACCAATGTTGCCCAGGCGACGATCGAATTTGATTTGAACGGACGATTCAACGAGGACAACTTCGCGATTCGACCGTTGGATAAGAATTCGCCCAACGATATCGCGGATGCGGTCATCGCGGCGATCAATGAAAGTCCGTTGCAGCCGGCAGGCTTGATCGGCGGATTCCGCCTGATCGGTGCCGACGCGGTCGATGTATCGATCAGCGGTGCCGAGGCGCTGCTGTCGGTGGCGAGCTTCTCCGGCAGCAAAGTGCTTCAGCTGGCTCGCGACGTCGATGCGACCACGGTCGAAGGCGGCACCTTCACGATTTCCATCGACGGTGTGCAGGAGCGATTCGAGTTTGACACCGATGGCCTGGTCAGCGGTACCAACCGTCCGGTCAGCCCGGTCAATCCGAACTCTCGCGATTCGATCGCCGACGCGATTCGTGCCGCGATCACCGCCAGCCCGCTTGGCACGGCCGGTTTGTCACTGGCATCGGCCAGCGTCTACGTCGTTGCCGACGACGAGGATGGTGTCAGCTTCATTAGCCAAACCAATCCGACCGGCGTGTTGAATAAAGGCGTGATCACTCCGATCAGTGTGACCGTGACGGGCGCCGGAGTCCTGGAAGCTTGGGTCGACTTCAATGCCGACGGCGACTGGACCGATCCGGGCGAACAGATCATTTCGCCTTTGACCGACGGTGCGATCTTCAGCGACGCGGGCGTGGGAATCACGCGAGTGTTTGACATCACCGTGCCGCCGACGTCGCCCGACCCGATCGACCCGATCGAAACTTACGCCCGCTTCCGCGTTTCGCGCGATGGCGGCCTGGAACCGACCGGTCTGGGACTCAGTGGTGAAGTGGAAGATTACGTGTTGCTGATCCTGCCCGGTGGGCCGCCGCAGATTGCCAACGCCAATCGTACCTTCACGGTCGAGGAAGACCGCGTGCTGCAGGCACTCGATTCCGACGGAGTCTTGACGCCTTCCAACGACAACGACAACGGCTTGTTGACTGGCGTGGTCGATCTGGAAAACGACGGCATCGCGATCTTTGCCGATGATGTTGGGGACCGAACATTGATGACACCTGGCGGAACGGTTGCCGGTGATTTGAAACTGTTTGGCGACGGCACGTTCACGTTCACGCCGGCACCCGACTACAACAGCGTCAATCCGACGACCGGCGAAGTCGAAGGAATCGTCTTCACGGCGCGCGTCACCGATGTGCAGCCCTTCAATCCGGATGCCGAGTTGGTCAATTCGGTACCGATTTCGGTCACGATCAGTGTCGTTCCTGTCAATGATCCGCCGGTCGCCCAAGTTCCCAGCGTGGTGATTTCGCGGACGATCAACGAAGACGAGGTGCAAACCTTTAGCGTTGACGACCAAGTGGTCGCCGGAGTGCCGGGCGTGGTTCCCGGTTTGATCGCCGACAATTACCTCCCGGGTCCGGCCAATGAATCGGATCAGGAGTTGGTGATCTTGGCGGTCGAGAGTATCCGCGGCACGTTCACCAGTTCGTTGGGCGGTGACGTTGAAATCGCTGACAATGGCAGGACGGTCATCTACACGCCGCCGGCCGATTACAACGGCGCGATCGCCGATACATTCACCTATACCGTCGCCGACGTACCCGGTCCTGGCCAGCTGATCGAATCGGCGGCGCTGAAGGGAACCGTCTCGATCACGGTCAATGCGGTCAACGACCCACCGCGGCTGATCAACGACAACTACAGCGTCCAGGAAGACCAAGAGTTGGAAATCCTGATCACCAGCGGCAGTGCGACCAACCCCGGCATCTTGGATAACGACACCGCCGGTCCGCCGGACGAAGTGGCCGCCGGCCAGACGATCGAGCTGGTGCCCGGCCAGTTCCCGTTGACGACCTTCCGCGGCGGTACCGTCGACATCGACGGAAACATGTTGATCTACAACCCGCCGTTCAACTTCAGCGGCGTCGACACGTTCGATTACAGTGTCCGCGACAGCGTCGGCGCGACGGCCAGTGCCACCGTGGCGATCAACATTGGCGGTGTGAACAACGGCCCGAATTTCGTTGGCATCAACGGTGATATCAACCGAACCAGTATCGAAATCGAAGAAGCCAAAGAGGATCCGAAACAGCTGACCTTCGATCTGACCACCTGGTACGAGGATCCTGAAGGCGATCCGCTGACCTTCCAAGTGGAATCGAGCAACACGTCGATCGTTGCCGCTCGTGTGATTGGTGACCTGTTGATCCTGGACTTCCCGCCGTTCGCGTTCGGTGAGACGTCGATCAAAGTGACCGCCACCGATACGGAAAACATGTCGACCGAGACACCGATCGACGTGAAGGTCGAAAACACGCCCGATCCGCCGGTAGTGGTCGGCACGCTCAATCCGCTGTCGGCAAGCGAAGACGAATTGGTGACGGCCGATTTGACGGGGGTCTTTGCCGATCGTGATTTGCAACCACTGGAGTACTCGGTTGCCCGAATCGGAAACATCTTCAATCCGACTGCCGCGCAGATCGCATTGCATCCGGTGGTCGATACGATCTCCTTCGTCGGCGACCAGCTGCGGATCGCGTTGAAGCCGGACCAGTCGGGCGAAGCCGAAATCGAAATTTCAGCCAAGGACGTCACTCAGTTCACGGTCAACGACACGTTCACGTTGACCGTCAATCCGGTGCCCGATCGTCCTGTCGCGTTTGCTGACGGTTACAACGTACCGGTCGGTGCCCGGCTGCAAGTGCTCAACCCGTCAAGCGGTCTGCTTCGTAACGACGTGGACGCCGACGCGGATGTCATCACCGTGGACCTGAACTCGGTTAGCAATCCCGGCAGCGGAACGGTGGAGGTTCAGGCGGACGGAACGTTCACTTACACCAACACTTCCGGCAACGTGGGCGGACAAGATTCGTTCACCTATCGGATTCAGGATGAAACGGGTCGGTTTAGCGATCCGGTGATCGTGACGTTGAACCTGAACCAATCGCGATATCAGAATCCGCTGGAAGATCTGGAAGAGGACGTCAATGCGGATGGCCAAGTCACGGCACTCGATGCCCTTCGCATCATCAACTTCCTGAACCGAGCCCTGGTGTTCAGCGACGATACCTCGGTGCCAGTCAACGAAATCGGCTCCCCGCCGCCCGATTTCTACGACACCGACGGCAACGGCAAGGTTTCGGCGGGCGACGCCGGCCGGGTGATCAATCGGCTTGCCGAGATATTTGCCGGCGAGGGTGAATCGCTGGCCAATTTGGCGGTGACCTCCAGCTTTGCTGCCGCCGACACGACCAATTTGCCGGTCCGCAACGTCGAACCGGTCAGCACCATCGAGTCCGATCCGCGCGACGCACTGCTGGCAGATGGGCTGACCATCGACCAGCCATCGGGCGATGCTGCGGTCGAACTGTTGCAGATTCGCGACAGTGACAAGGGCGGTTCGCCCAGCAGTGTCGACCAGGCCCTGTCGTCAGTATTGGACGAGATCGAGCTGGAAAGCCTGATCGAATGATGTTTGCCCCAACTATCCATTTTTCAATCCATCCATGGTTTACCGACCAAAACTCCATTTTTTGCACTTTATTGATCCGCTTCATGCCGTCGGCTGCGTGAGGAAACGCGAAAACCGGCGGAATTGAATGTAGTCGGGTTGTCGGTTTTGACTTCCCGACCGTTATAAATCAAAGAACTACTTTCCCTCCCTTTTTGGGTCACCCATGACCAAACGCAGAAAACCTCGGCGTCTTCTATCTCGAGCTTCGTCTCGCCGGCTGCATCACGAAACGCTTGAAAAGCGTGAATTGCTGGCAGGCGACCTGGCGCCACGCCTGATTTCGGTGGCAGCCAACTCGGGTCAGCAGTTCGACCTGCTGGACAACAATTCACTGTCGGTTGCCCCCTCCGAACTGACGTTCCGGTTCGACGGTAGCCAGCAGTTGGATGCGTCGACGCTGTCGGCGTTTCAGTTCATTTCCGCTGGCGGCGACGGTTCGTTCGGCGAGGGGAACGAACGCGCGGTCGTTCCCGGATTTGTCGGGTTCGAGGATTCCGGAAACACGCGGGTCGTGGTCGCCCGGTTTGCGGAAACTTTGGCCGACGATCAATACCTGGCGCAGATCGCCGGGTTTGATGACACTAACGCAGGAATCGTCGGGCTTCGAAATGTTGACGGTGAGCTGTTTGTGCCCACCAACGCCCAAGATGCCGATCGTCCCTTCCAAGACATCCGATTTGATGTCGAAGTGGGACCGCGGGTCGTGGCCGTCGTTCCTCAACCCGTGGAAGTGACCGGGGCAACGCGAATCCAACATCGTGAAAAGGTCTTCGTCTATTTCAATGACGATCCGCTGTCGAACCCGTCGGCCGGACCGGTCACGACTGGCTCCAGCACGCTGTCGGTGGTCAACCCCGACTTTTACAAACTGATTTTCACTCACGACACGGTCGAAAACACCGACGACGCAGCCGACGTCTTTCTGCCCACTTCGGTGACTTATGATCCAACGTTGAATCGCGCGGAGCTGACGTTCGCGTCGGACTTGTCCGATTTGGCGCCGGCCGCAGCCAACAACGGCGGCGGAACTTACCGGTTGCGAGTGGGAAGCGAAGAGAGTTTGCCGGTTCCGCCGCAGCCGAACGCGGCTGTCGAAACGGGCATCGACACGTTTGCTGATGCGACGCCGCTGCGAATCACGATCGACAACCTCACCAATCGGCAGGTCGATCCTGGCACGCCCAGCGGGGCGACGGCAACTTTTGGTCAGGCCAGCGGTTTGCAGAGTGTGACCGTTACCGGTGGGGAGATCCGATCAAGCGATGATGTGATCCCGCAATGGCCCGGCGCCGGCGACGTTGCGGGGCTGCGCACCAATCGCCGCGATTCGCAAGTCGTCGGCCGATTCGATACCAACACTGGCGTCGATGTCTTTGAATACAACTTTGCCAGCCTGTATGGATTGGATCCGCAGCTGAATCAACTGAGCAACGCGATCACGCCGGCTCAGCAGCAGCGAGCGCGGGAAGTGTTGGACCTTTACGCCGACCACCTGGGCGTTCAGTTTGTCGAAACGGAAGACCGTGGCCTGCAGATCGTTACCGGTGACTTGCGGGCGCTCTCGGTGTCGACCGATACCGGTGGCAACGACACTCCCTACAGCGCTTACCGAGTCAACGATATCGATCCCAGCAGGGGCGTGTTGGTTTTGGATGCCGGTGAGAACTGGTACGACGGCTATGGGCTCAGCCCGGATACCCGACCCAGCTGGTTTGTCGAAGCGATTCGAGGTATCGGATCGCTGTTGGGAATCGGTAGTACCTTTGAACTTCCTCCGGGAGTCGGCTCGGGGGGCTCTTCGCTTGACGAACCGAATTCGCTGCTGTTCACCAATCCGCTGCCCAGCGTTCCGGTCGAACCGGACTTCCTAAGCCAGAGTGATGTGACGGTTGGCCAGGCGCTTCACCGGCCGGAAAGCAACGACGTCGATTTCTATTCGTTCTCGGTCACCAATCCCGGCAAGTTGTCGGTCGAGTCGTTTGCTCAGCGTTTGGAAGGTGTCGATGTCGATACGACCCATTTGGACACCAACTTGAAGTTGTTCCGAGAGTTGGGGCCGGGTCAGTTTGAGTTGGTGGCGGCCAACGACGATTTCTTCAGCGACGATTCCTTCATCGGTGTCGACGTCACTCCCGGAAACTATTTCGTCGGCGTCAGTTCGACTGGAAACGACAGCTACAACGGCGAAGTCGACGGCAGTGGTTTGGGCGGCCGCACGCAGGGCAACTACGAACTGCGAGTCACCTTTGAAACGCAGGGTGGATCGACAATCACCGACACCAACGGCACGGAGCTGGATGGTGACGCCGATGGATTGGCCGGCGGCGAGTTCAATTTCTGGTTCCGAGTGGCTCACGACACCGCCGCGCCGGCGGTCGATGAACCGCGAGTGATCTTTGTCGACAAGCTCGGTGACGACCTGCTGAATGACGGCACGGTCGATTCGCCTTATCGGACGATTGAGAAAGCGTTCCAGGTTGCTCGCAGCAACGTTCAAGGGCATCCCGGCGATATCGTTCGATTGTTGCCCAACGGTGGTGACGACGGGTTGATCAGCACGATTGGTGACAACGTCGCCTATGAGGTCGGTCGCGGCGGAGCAGGCAACGCGGTGCTGGACGACGGCGCGGAATTTGAGGTGCCCAAGGGTGTCACCGTGATGATCGACGCCGGGGCGATCATCAAGTTGCGGTCCGCGAAAATCAGTGTCGGTAGTGAATCGGTTGACGAAGACCGCTCGCTTGCCGCCCTACAGGTATTGGGCACGCCGCTGCCGACCGATGTTTTTGGAACACCGCTGATTGAAGACGCCGGTACGGTTCACTTCACCAGTTTTGACGATCCCGACATCGGCGTGGACAACAATCCGCTGCCGACTCTGCCGGCGACCGGGCATTGGGCGGGAATCGAATTCCGTAACGACTTCGACTATTCCGAAGGGCGAGCCGTCTGGGAAACCGAAGGCATCTTCCTGGACTACGTTTCGCACGCCGAAATCCAGTGGGGCGGCGGCAACATCGCCGCGAATCAGCCGATCGTCAACCCGCTTCAGATGTTGGAGAGTCGGCCGACGATCATCCACAGTTACATCCACAACAACGCTGACGCGGCGATCAGTGCCGATCCCAATAGTTTCCTGGAAACCAACTTCCACGCGCCGATCTTCCAACGAGTCGCGACTTTCACCAGCGACTATGACCGCGTCGGTCCGGAGCTGTTCGGAAACCGGATTGAAGACAACAGTTTCAACGGCTTGTTCATTCGCGTCAGCACTCCGGCGGCCGGGCAGCTGGAACCGATGACGGTCAGTGGGCGGCTGGATGATCGTGACATCGTTCACGGCTTGAGCCAGGTGTTGGTGCTGCAGGGCCAGCCCGGCGGACCGCTGTTGCTGGAACAACGGCCTGACGTGTTGAGCGTTTCGCTTGCGCCTGCTTCGGGAAGTCTCGATACGGCGGCTTTCTACGATTACCGGCTGACGTTTGTCACGGCCGAAGGAAGCGAATCGCCTGCCAGCCTTTCCACCACGATGGCGATGCCGACTTCGGGCGGTTTGACGCTGCAGAATCTGCCCACCGCGCCGGCTCAGTTTGTCGGTCGCCGGTTGTATCGCCTTGACCCGACCAGCGGTAATTATGAATTCGTTCGGCAACTCGATCGTGCTACCACGGCGTTTACCGACAATGGCGAAACCCGCGGCGGATTGTTGCCCGGCAACGGTTTGATTGACGAGGTGTTGGTGCCGCGTTTGGATGCGCGATTGTCGATCGATCCGGGCCTGGTGATCAAGTTGCAAGGGGCGCGCATCGAAGCCGCGTTCGGTTCGGACTTTTACGCCGAAGGGGCCGATGGCCAGGAAATCATCTTTACCAGCCGGCTGGACGATACCTTTGGCGCCGGCGGTACCTTTGACAGCAACAACGACGGCGGCGCCGGCCAACCGGGAGCGGGGACTCCGACGGCTGGCGATTGGGGTGGATTGGTATTCCGCCAAGGCAGCACGGCCAGTTTGGATTTCACCCAGATCAGTTATGCCGGTGGATCGACTGCGATCGAGGGTGGATTCACCGAATTCAACCCGGTGGAAATTTTGCAGGCCGACGTGCGAATCGCCAATTCGGTGCTCCGCGACAACGCCTCCGGGTTCATTTCCGCCAGCACGCGTGGTGGACGTGGATTCAACGACGACGCGACCATCTTTGTGCGAAGCAGCCAGCCGGTCATCGTCGACAATGTGATTGAGAGCAACGAGGGTGCCGCGATCAGCATCAATCCCGATGCGTTGAACTTTGACGATGTCTT
The DNA here is from genome assembly GCA_965222745.1 of Rubripirellula sp. Classification (GTDB taxonomy): domain Bacteria; phylum Planctomycetota; class Planctomycetia; order Pirellulales; family Pirellulaceae; genus CBDCUW01. The sequence continues at coordinate 722,108 of CBDCUW010000005.1, read as the reverse complement.
GGATTGGGGCCGTTCGACGGGAGTGGTCGACATCATCCAGACGGACCAGGACAACCAGGGGCCGCTGATTTCCGGCAACAAGCTGGATGACAACTCGATCAACGGGATGCGCGTTCGCAGCGAAATCCTGACCACCGAAAGTGTTTGGGATGATACCGATATTGTGCATGTGGTGGATGGCGAAATTCACAGCATCACCCATCACCATCGCGGAGGTTTGCGGCTGAAAAGCGACGCGAATCAAAGCCTGGTCGTCAAGCTCGATTCGGGCGCCACGCTGGTCGGCAGCGGCCGGCCGCTGGACATCACCGATCGCATCGGCGGCACGCTGCAAGTCATCGGCCAGGGTGGATTCCCGGTGATCTTGACGTCGATTCATGATGACACGGTCGGTGCCGGGTTCACGCCCGACGGTGCCGCCCAGACCGATACCGACAATGCCGTCGTCACGCCGCAACCGGGCGACTGGGACGGCTTGCAGTTGCTGTCTTACGTGAACGACCGTAATGTCGGGTATGTCGTTGAGAGCGAACGCGCCGTCACCGCCGACAATGCCGACAATGCAACAGCCGACGACGCCCAAGTCGTTGGTGATCTGGCCGCCGGCGAATTTGGCGGCGACGAGAATGTGCGGCTTGGGTTCAACATTCGCGGCACGCTGGCCGATCCGGACGACATCGATGTTTACCGGTTCAGCGCCACCGGTGGAACGCTGGTCTACATCGACATCGACGATACCAGCTTCGGGCTCGATACCGTGATTGAGTTGATCGATGTCAATGATGTCGTGTTGGCCAGCAGCGACAACTCGTTTGAGGAGGCGACCGATCCAACGCTACTGGGCAGCACGCTGCCGCCCGGTGCTGTTCGCCCGTTGCATCAGTTGGGCGAGGGGGCTGTGGAATCGCCGAATGCGTTTGACGCTGGGCTGCGAGTCGTTTTGCCGGGGTCGAGCAGCATTTCCGACAACGATTATTTCGTGCGAGTTCGCAGTGCCAACGGTGAAACGTCGGGTCAGTACCAGTTGTCGATCCGATTGACCGAGGCCGATGAGGTTGCTGGATCGACGATTCAGCTTGCCGACATTCGCTACGCGACCGACGCGATCACGGTGAGCGGTTCGCCGCTGCATTCACCGCTGGTCGGCGACATGAACGAATCGCTTCAGAACCAGGTCGTGTTCGATCCTTCGCCGGGTCAGCCGGGTGACGAGATCATTCCCGAAACGGCTCAGAATCGTTTGGACGGTTCGCCGGCCAACGCCGATTCACTGGGCAACTTGCTGACCTCCGACCGTGGATCGATCGTGGTCACTGGCGAGATCGGTAATATTCCTGACATCAGCCAGTTGGTTCGCATGGAGGACGTGGACGTTTACCAGGTCGATCTGTCTGCCCAAGAGATCGAACCCGACGTGTTCGACAGTGAAAACCGGTTTGTGACCGTCACGTTCGACATCGATTACGCCGACGGGCTGGGACGCGCCAACACTTCGCTTGCCGTGTTCAATCAGGGGGGCGAGTTGATTCTGCACAGCCGCGACTCGAACATCACCGATGACGTCGGTCGGCCTGGACTGGGAACCGATTCGGAGAATCTTGCCGGCGGATCGGCCGGTGTGCTGGATGCCTACATCGGTCCGGTGGAACTGCCCGAAGGGATCTACTACGTCGTCGTCAGTAGCGCCGTGGCGGTACCGACCGTGTTGGACCAATTCTTTGAGCCCAATCCGACCGATCCCGACGTGCGGTTGATGCCGATCAATTCGATTCGGCGAATCGCGGACGAAGCGTTCGACGATCCCAGTTCGACGTTGTTGCCGGCCGACCAGAACGTGCCCTTTATCGATTTTGAAGGCAACTACACCGCCGATCGTTCGATCATCGAACCGTTGTTCGACGCCGATTCGATCGTTCGATACACGCTGGACGACATGCGTCTGTTCGTCAACGCTGACTTCGGCATTCAGGGCACCAACCGCAGCACGCTGTTGAGCTTCAATCCGTTTACTGGTGTGTTGGAACGGGTGATCGGTCCCTACGGTCCGGAAACGGACGACATCGCGATTCGCGACGACGGCGAACTTTACGCAATCAGTACCCGCCCGCAGACAGGCCAGTCCAATAGTGGCAACATCGGGAACTACTTGAACGTCAGTTCGGCAACCGGTGCCGTGGTGGGTGCTACGCCGGACGATAACATCGCCTTCCAACGCAACAACCAGGCCGGTACCGACCTGGAAGGAGACCCGAACGCTCAGCTGATCGTCAACGCGTTGACCTTCCCGTTGAACGACTCCGCCTATCCCTTCTTCGACTTTGACTTTGACGGTCACGACGAAGCGTTCAGTTCAGGCGATGGTGGCGTGAACAACCGCTCCGCGGTGACCAACGGCGAACGGTTCTTTGTCGTCGGGCAGCGAGACACGATCGGCCGCGGTGAAATCCCGTCTGAATTGACTCGCAACCTGCTGTACATGTACGCCACCGTCAATGGTGAAGCGACCAGTTTGGGCAGCACCAACAACAACGCCGACCGCGGCTTTGGCGGTACCATTCCGTACCAGAACTTCCAAGGTCCCGCCTCGGACGAATTCGAATTTGGTGTGATCGACACCGGGTTCATCAACAACACCGGCGGAGACGGCGGAGACATCACCGGGATCGGCTATGCACCCGGATTCTTTTCCGATTCCAGCTTCGGCGACATTTTTGCGGTGACCGACTTGGGCGGTGTTCACCTGGTCGATCCGTTTGTCAACATCGCGGCCGACGCGTCCAGCAACGCGGCCGGTTACAACAGCGTGATTCCGACGACCTTCTTTGGCGTGGCGCCGATCGATCCGGAGCATGCCGCGTTGACCGGCCAAACGTTCCCCGAATTCACCGGGATGACGATGGGGCCGCGCAATATTGAGGATCAGGCGTTCCGAAACGTGATCTTCGCGACAACATCGGACAGTTGGCTGTACGCGCTGCGGATCGAAAACAATCGCGTGGAACTGGCCAACGTCTTCTACAACGGCCGCGGCGCGATCCCGCTGACTTCCGAATTCTCCTCGCAGTTGTTCATCAACCCGACTGGTTTGGCGTTCAGTACGCTGGAGGCAAGTCCCTGGCATCCCGACACGGACCGTGGGCTTGAGTTCGAGCACGGCACCTACATTCCCGAAGATCGTTCGCGCATTCAGGAATCGGGCGGTACGGCGCTCTACTACGGGTTCGAAATCGACGGCAACCCGGCCAACAACACGCTGGAGCGTCCGGACAACAGCAACTTGGGAACGCTTGCACCGGGCGGTTCTCACGGTTCAATCATTTCTCGCCCCTTCTCGCTGGAAGGCTACAGCAGCGACGACAAGCCGACGTTGTACTTCACCTACTTCATGGAAGTCGAAGGTGACGATGACTACCGGCCGCTTGTGCGGCGGCAGAACGACAGTTTCCGCGTTTACGGGGCCGATGACGACGGCGATTGGAAACTGTTGGCGACTAATAACGACTACCGCGAGTTGCAGGAAGCCGACGAATACGATCACTACGACGAATCGCAGATTCCGGTGCAGGAGCTGTTTGACGACAGCAACACCTGGCGTCAGGCCCGTGTCGACATCTCGCCCTTTGCCGGCAGCGAGAACGTCCGAATCCGTTTTGATTTCTCGACTGCCGGTGCGATGCGGGCGCAATTCGATTCGTTTGAATTGGTGGCCTCGCCGGGTGACGAAGTCGACGATCACGAGATCTTCACGTTGGTCGACCAATCGACCTTCAACCCGATCACCTTCGAGTCCAACACGGTCACTTTCGAGAACATCGTTGGCAAGGATTTGATTCTGCCACCCGGTTCGGCGATCAACGACGGCGATCAATTCTCGGTGACCGGCCCGGAAGGGATCTTCACGGCGACGTTTGTGCTTGCCGGATCGGCAACGGGCGCCGCCGGCGAGGTGATTTTCTCGCCCGTCGATTCGGCCGCCGACATCACCAATGCGGTGTTTGCGGTTTTGCCCAAGTCGCTACAGCCGTTCATCGACAGCGCCAACCAGATCAGCCTCAAGGCTGCTTCGGACGTGACGATCGGCGATTCGTCGGTTGCCCAGTCGAATCCGGTTCAAGTCGACACTGCGGTGTCGCAACTGGTCGTGCCCGACGGCAGCAACATTGTCGAATTCGAGCAGATCACGTTCGACGGACCGACCACGTCGACGACGATCGAATTCGTTCAGACGCCCGGTGCCGGAAATCCGGCCTTCATTGAGATTCTCTATTCGCCCGCCAACTCGGCGGTTTCCATTGCCGAGCGGATTGTCAACATCTTGCCGCCGGAGCTGGATGCGATCGTTGAACCCGACGGAACGATCAGCTTCTTGACACCGCCGGTGATCACGCTGGGTGGATTGACCGCCACGACCGGCGTCAACCGTCCGTTTGCCATTACTGAAAACCGATTCGCCATCACCATGCCCAACGGTGATGACCTGGTGGACAACGAAACGTTGACCTTCACCACGCCCACTGGCGACACGGTCATCACGTTTGTCGATTCAGCTTTCCCGCTGGGTCCCGGCACAGTGAATTTCCAGGCGGGCGAATCGCCCTTCGTACTGGCGGAGCGATTGGTTCGGGCCTTGCCGCTGGAACTGAGTGCCTTCATCGATTTCAACACGGGCGACGTGTTGGTGCATGCGATCGAGGTCACCGGGTCGGTGCAGGGAACGATGATCGATGCACATCCGATTGCCGGTCTGGTGATCACCGTTCCTGATGGGACGGACTTGGTGAACGACGAAATGTTGACGATCAACACGGTCGGCAACCCGGTGATTACCTTCATCGAAAGTCCCGTTGCGGGTCCTGCCGGCACGGTGAACTTCCTGACCACCGAAACTGCCGCGGACATCGCGCCCCGCTTGCTGGCAGCATTGCCAGCCGGCCTGGATGCCTTCCTGATCGGCGACCAACTGGTGATTTACGGGGCAACCAATGCTTCGTCGGACAACGTGGCAACCGGATTGGTGGTCGCACCGCTGGCAACTCAGGAAATCCGAGTGCCCGATGGCCTGGACATGGTCAACGGCGAAACGCTGACGCTGACCGTCGGCGGGGTCGACACGATCATTACCTTCAACGATTCCGCGGCGATTCCGGGACCGCTGGAGGTGAACTACCAGGTGGGTGACACGGCCGACGTGATCGCCACTCGTTTGCTGGCCGCGTTGCCCGCGTCGTTCAATGCAGTTCTTGCCGCTGGCTCGGTCGATACCATTCGTCTGACCGCCGATGCCGCGGTTGCCGGGACGACGAACTCGATGATCACGTTCGCCCCGACGGTTTATACCAATCCCGAAACGTTGAACCTGGTGATCGCCGACGGTTCACAGTTGGTCGATGGCGAAACGGTTTCGATCTTCGCCGGCGGCTTCTTCGAAGCGTTCACCTTCATCGAAGTCGGTTCGGGTTCGGCGCCTCAGTTCGGCGCGTTCCCGGTCTTCTTCAATCCGACTGACACCGCGGCCGATTTGTTGCCGGCGATTCTTCAAGGATTGCCGACCGAGATGCAGGGCTTTGCCGACATCAACGGCAACGGTTTGATTTTCTCGGCCAATCCGTTCTTCCCAGGCTTTGATCCGACCGCTTTCCTGGACGCGGGGAATACCTCCTTTGTGATCCAGACCGGCACGATCAACGAAGCGTCGGTTCCGATCTCGCTGCCGGCCGGAAATCGGATCAACGAGTTTGAAACGATCACGATTTTGGCCAAGTCGGATCCCTATGTGACCAACCAGCAGACCTTCGTCTTCGTCACCTCGGCCAACCAAACCGGTAGCGCGAATGAGGTGGTTTACGAGATCACCGACACGCCGGAGCAGGTGGCGCTCAAACTGTTGGCGACGTTGCCGCGATCGCTGCAAGCCTACCAGGTGGGCAGCCACGAATTGCAACTGCTGAACGCGCTGGCCGTGACGACCGAGCCGGGATCGGCGATTGTTTCCTTCGCGACCAACACCTTCAACGCGATTCCGATTCAGTTGGACGCGACGATGAGCACGCCGGAGGTCGCACAGCGATTGCAGGCCGGTTTGGCCGAAGGGTTGGGACGGCTGGCGGCGCTGGACGGCAACAGCGTGGCGACCGCGGACAACTACAAGGTCTACGGAAACGACCGAATTCGTATCTTCAATGCGGACCTGATCAATCCCGGACCGTATGGAAGTTCGACCAACCCGATTTCCAATTCGCCATTGCCGGGTGACGAATTCGGTGAATCGCGATCACCGTTTGTTAGCGGAGGGACCTCCATTCGTCAGCAGGGAGCGCTGAACAATGAGGTCGAAGGGGTGATCATCGACGACATCATCATTGGATTTGCCGAACGCGGCGAAATGGTGCTCAACGCTCCGGCCGATCAGTTTGGATTCTCGTTCAATCCCGAAACGCTGCCCGATTCGCATCCGGCGGCAGTGCAACCAGAACGTCAAAACGAAACGGTCGTCGGCGAGTACTCATTGGAGATCCGTACGAGCGACGAATATGGCGTGCCGGAAGACTACGACCCGATCAACCTGCGGTTGGGAGAAATCTTTGGCCACGGTCGATCGTTTGACACCAACGACCGGCTGGTTGACGGCACGGTCACGTTGTTTGCGCAGCCGGGCACGACGTTGGTCGACGGTGATACCTTTGTCTTGGACGACGGACGCAATCGGTTGACGTTCGAGTTCGATAGTATTTTGGATGGCAATTCCACGCCTGGAAACGTGCCCGTTCCGTTTGATCCCAGCAGTGCCGATGCCACCCTTGTTGCCCGCGCGATTCGTGACGCGGTCAACTCCAATCAGGCTCAAGATGCGCTGGACATCATTTCGTCCACGGGCGATTTGCGAGACGCGGGTGCTTCGTCGGGCAACGTGGTCGAACTGTTTGGTGAATCGATCACGGTCAACCCCGGCGACGGTCAGTTCGTGAAGCTGGACCTGGTGGCCGAGGAAACCTTCTACGGTCGCGAAACGACGCAAACGATGCCGATCGTCGACCACGACGCTCAGACGGTTTCGATTGAGTTCTACATTGACGACGTCGAACGGGCTTCGGTGACCAGTTTCGTTGACGGCTCGAGCGACGTGGTGGCCGCGGTCGGAAAGATTGGCGATTCGATTGCGATCGGTGAGATCCTGGACGATGATCCGCGAATCTTCGGCCTAGATCCTGAGCTTGATGTTGACTACGTCCGCATCTACCTGGAGGCGGGTGAGTCGGTGGATATCGACGTCGACACGGTCGGCTTTGCCCGTGGTGCGGAGGTCCTGGATCTGCCGGTGATCACAGTTCTCGACAACGACGCCATTTTTCAGGCGCGAACCAGTTTGCACACTCCAAGCTTCGCTCCTGGAGAGGCCGATGGCGGGGCGTTCATGACGTTCACTGCTCCGACCAGCCAGTACTACAACGTTGCCGTCAGCAGCGCGAACCTATTTGGATCGACAACGTTGACTGCTTTCGACGTACCGGCGGTGTTCTATTCGGGAACGGAGTTCAGCATCATCGTCGACGGCATCGTCGAACGTTTCCGATACACCGTCGATCCGACGGCGGTCAGTCCCGACAATTTGATTTTGTTGGACGTTGCCGACAGTGCCGATGACATCGCCGACAAGACGGCGGCGGCGATCGCGGCGGCATTCCCCGGCGCGTTGTTCCCGTCGTCCGAAGGCCCGATCATCAACGTGGGTGACCGGTTCTTTGTCACATCGACGGTCAATCCAGGAACGGCTCCGCTGCTGTTGTCGATCCGCGATATCGATTTCGGCGAATACGCGTTGACGATTCGACCCAACGCGGCCACTTCGGCGGAGATTCCCGATCGCGACGTGCTGATGGTCGATTACCAGTTCGGTATCTCGGATGAAAACCGGGTGCGCGACCAGGGGCAGATCATCATCAGCAGTAACTTCATCAGCGATTCGGGCAACTTCGGCGTGGTCGCCACGGCCGGTTCGCGGGGTCAGGCGCTGGCCGGAACGGGAAACACGGTCGGTCCGGACGACACACCACGGCCCGGTTCGGCGCGTCTGCTTCGTAACGTCAACAGTGACGCGTTGATTCCCGGCACGGTCATCATGAACAACGTGATCACCGACTCGACCACCGGCGCCATCTTGTTCTCCGGTGGCACGGCCAACAACGGCGAAGCCCCCGCGCCGGTGCCGTTCGGACGGTTGGTCAACAACACGCTGGTGGGCGAGGGCAGCGGTTCGGGTATCCAAGTCCGGTCGGCGGCCAGCCCGACGATGCTGAACAACATCGTGACCCGCTTCGCGATCGGCCTGGACGTGGACGCATCGTCGGAAGCGGCGGGAACGGTCGTTGGCGGTAACGCGTTCCAGGACAATCAGACCGATTCGACGCTGCCGCTGGCGACGTCTTCGTTCGTGATTCCTGTGGGCGTGCCGTTGTTTGAAGATCCGACCCGCGGCATCTATATCCCGGCAAACGGTTCGCAGGTGATCGACAGCTCGTTTGGTTCGCTGCCCGATCGGCTCGATTTCTTCAACACGGTGAAGGAACCGGTGGGGATTTCGCCGTCACCGATCATCGCGCCCGAACTGGATGCCTACGGCCAAACTCGCGTCGACGATTTCACCGTGCCCACGCCTGGTGGCGTCGGTTTGAATCCCAACATCGACCGCGGTGCGATCGATCGTGCCGACGATGTTCGTCCGGTTGCCGAATTGACGGTTCCGCAAGACGCCGTCGGCGTGCCGATTCCTGGCGGCGACGGCGACATCGATGCGTCGTTCGTGCGGCTGAGAGAAGGCACGGTCGAGTTCTTTGAAATTCAGTTGTTGGATGAATCGGGAACCGGTCCCGACGCCGCGACGATCACGCCCGACACGGTGCTGCTGAGCGAAAATGGCCGTCGTTTGGTTGCCGGTATCGATTACGTGTTTGGATACAGCGACAACAGCCGCACCATTCGGTTGACTCCGCTTGCCGGTCTGTGGCGATCGGACGCGGTTTACGAAGTCACTTTGAACAATCGCACCCGCGTTTCGTTGGACCTCTCCTCGGGCGACCAGATCAACGATGGCGATCAGATCGTGATCACCGACCGGGCGGGAACGCAGACGGTGTTTGAATACGAAAGCGGTTTCACGCTGGAAGTTCCTCAAACCACGCTGCTGACCGTGTTGGGAACCAACGCGGCGTTCCAGGACCGAGACACCTTCACGATCACCGCGGCCGACGGTTCCTCGCGAACCTTTGAGATCAATGTTGCCGGCGCGGCTGCCAGCGGCAACGTCGCTATCAACCTGGCAACGGCCGGTACGGTGCAAGAAGTTCGGCAAGCTATCTTGGATGCTTTGAACAGTCCGCAGCCGGGCACGACGATGACGGTGGCTGAGTTCTTGGATCTGGTGCCGGTTGCTGTCGGTAGCGATCAGATTCAACTGGGAACGTTGCTGGGACACAACTTCAGCGGAACGGTTGTCGGGTTGGACGTCTTCGTCGAGGCTGGCGGTGTGGTCGGCGGAGAAACGTTTACCTATACCAACGACACCCAATCGGTGACCTTCGAGTTCACCACATCTTCGCTGGGTCCGGCCAATCCCAATACACCGATTACGATCAGCCGAAGCGACACGGCGGAACAGATCGCCGAAGCGATTGGGGCGGCGATTGCCGGTGCGGGCCTTGGTCTTGCCGGTGCCCAGTCGATCGGCGGCGGCCGAGTGCTGGTGGGTGGCGAGATCGGTGACCAGATGGACTTGTCCGCCTCCTCGCTGCGGCTGCAGGGCGCACCAGGCGTAGCGGGATCGTTGACGCTGACAGTGCCGATGGCCGCCACGGGCGCTTCGCTCAACACCACCACTTTCCAAGTCACGGTGGACGGCAACACGGAAACGTTCCGCTACACCACCGATCCGACGCTCAGTGGTGCCGATCGGCTGATCCTGGTGGCCGACACCGATCAAGCCGACGCCATCGCCGCGGCCACCGCGGCGCAGATCGCCCTGGCATTCCCGTTCGATCTGTCGCCATCGGCTAGCGGCAGTGTGATCACCCTGGGTGAACAAGCTGCGATTCCGCCGCTGGGCGCCGCTCCTTCGGTCGCTTCGGTCAACACCGACACCAGCGGCCTGATCTTGGATGGTGTCAGTGGCGGTGCGATTCCGGTGCAATTCCTGCCGACAGCGCAGTTCACCGAATCGGCGACGGCTGCCACGTTGCAGGCCGCGATCAACTTGTCGCCGCTGAACATCGAAACGTTTGCCCCCGGCGGCGGAACGTTGTTGATTGCCGGAACGCAGTCGATTCAGGGAACGATTGCCGGCGGCCCGCTGGGAGCGATCGGAACGGTGCTTCCCGCCGTGGCCGACCTTGCCGGCAACCCGGTTCGCGAAACTCGCGTCAACGACGAAACGCGATTCACGATCATCATGCCCGAAGTGGTCTTTGATCTGGGCGATGCGCCAGCCAGCTACGGAACCAGGTTCGCTGAAAATGGTGCCCGGCACACCGTCGGCGGCGACCGGTTGCCGAGATTGGGTGCGTTCATCGACACCGAATTGGACGGCCAGCCCTCGCCGCTTTCCGACGATGCGGCGACATTCGTGTCGGTCACCGGAACCGGGTTGTTCTCGATCGATTCGGGCATTCCGAACACGGTCCGCGTCACGGTCAATGCGCTCACGCCAACCAACGGTGATTTGTTGGTCGTCGACATTGCTGGCAGTCCGCTGACGTTCGAGTTGGTGGACGTCACGTCCAATCCGATGACGGGCAACATTCCGGTCATCTTTACCGCTACCGACGGGCCTTTCGAGATCGCCGCGAAGGTGGTGACCGCCCTGCGGGCGCAGTTGGCTGGAACGGGTGGTTCGCTGGAAGTCACGCTCAATGCGACGGCGGACTCCTTCTCGATCATTTCGATTGACGACGAAGACGGCGTTTCGGTCGGCACGTTCATCGCCGGCGGTATTCCTTACCAGGTCTTCACCACGCCCGGTACCGATCCCAACGCTGTGGCCGGCACCGACGTGCTCGGTTACATCAATCCGCTTGATCCGGCCGGTACGAACATGGCCGTGACGGTGACCGGCGCCGGTTTGCTGGACATGTGGGTTGACTACGACCGAAACGGATTCTTTGAAGATGACGAGCAGATGCTGGCCAACGCGCCGGTTGTCGACGGCGTCAACGTCTTGACGATCTTTGCCCCGGTCGATGCGACCCAGGGCGACACCTGGATGCGATATCGCATCAGCGAATCGGGCAACCTTGGCCCGACCGGTGTGGCGATCGGGGGCGAAGTCGAAGACTATCGAATCTCGGTCTTGCCGATTGCATTGCCAGTTCCGATCGATGACCAATACGACGCGGTGGAAGACACCCAGCTGGATATCGTTGCCGGCAATCCTCAGGGCTTGTTGTTGGACAACGACCAGGGCATTCCGCTTCAAATTCTGCCGGTTCGCTATTTCATCGGCGACCAACCGGCCAATGGTACGGTGACGGTGTTGAACGAATTCACTGGCGAATTCAGCTACACGCCCAACCAGGATTTCTATGGTGAAGATACCTTCACCTATCGGCTTAGCACTCAGCAAAACACCAGTCCCGGCGCGATCGCCAATTCGCAGTTTGCCACCGTGACCATCACGGTTGCGCCAGTGAACGATGAGCCGGGGATCGAAGACGTTCACGGTTTGAGAACGATCGAAGACATTCAGGAAGAGAACCTGGTCGACGGTGGCTACGTGATCGATGCCGACTTGCTGTTGAGCGTCGGCAATGCGATTCCCGACGGAACGCCCGGTACTTATCCGCCGCCGTTGGACGAAAGCAACCAGCAGCTCTACGTGCAATCGATCACGACCACGGTGGCAGGAATCACCGCGACGCTTGACGCGACGGACGAATCAGCGGTACTCGACACGCTCCGCGGCGGAACGCTTTCTGCGGTCTTCAAGACCGAGGGAACGTTCCGGGTGATTGAATCGTTGCTGTACAAGCCTGCGAAAGATTTCAATAGCGAAAACCTGCCGCCGACGGTGGGCGAATTCTTGGATGACGAGTTCGTTTTCACGGTGATGGATGATGGACAGTCGCTGCCGGTCGATGGTGCCGTGCAGGCGCCAGAGACGCCCGAAACGGCTTCGGCGACCGCGTTCATTCGCGTCACACCGCAGAATGACCAGCCGGTACCGGCTGCCGACGATGTGTCGATCACCGATCCGACGGGCGACTACGTCACCTTCTATACCAACCAGGGATTCACCGCACCGGTTCCGACCGAGGACCAGCCGCTGACCATTCCTGCCGCCTTCCTGCTGCAGAACGATCAACAAGGTCCGCTTCTGGCCGCGGACGAACGAGCGGAATTCAACGGCAACGACGGCCCGATGCGAATCATCGCCGCGGCGATGGTCGATGCAAGCCTGGGAACGATCAACGTCGATCTGATCAGTGGCGATCTGCTGTTCTCGCCCGCCGAAGATATCTTCGGCGAAGTCCTGTTCACCTACACGGTGGAAGACAGCGGTATCGACCAGGCGGCGGCGCTCGATTTGAACGGTAACCCGGCTCCGAAGCTTCCCGCGCCGCTGACGTCGACGATCACGTCGCGCATTTTCCTGGAACCGATCAACGATTTGCCGGTTGCGGTGGACCGGGCATTCAACGTCGTCGAAGCAGTGGAATCGCGTCCGCCCGCGGCGCCTGTCTTGCCGGCCCAGATCACGCTGACGCCCGGCGATCTGTTGATCGGCAGCGCCGCTGATCTGCTCAACCCGACCGTCGATGCGACGGCAAGCGACATCACGTTGGCCGCGCCGTACAACGAAGACAACCAGAACCTGGAAGTCACCTCGATCACGGTGGAGGGAATCACGACCTCGGTTTCCGACACGTTGACGACTGCTTCCGGTGGTGAACTGTCGGTGACGTTTGATGCCAACGGTTTCTTGACGCTGGCGGTCTACACGCCTCCGGTCGACTACAACTCCACCGTTCCCTTCTTCGTTCCCGAAGACACGTTCACTTACACCATCACCGACGACGGTGTCCACGAATTCCCAGTCGGCAGCACGCTGACGCCCGATACCCTACCCGAAACGTCGATTCCGGCGACCGTCAGTTTGACCGTCACGCCGGCCAACGACCTGCCGGTGTACGACGTGCCGGTCGAAACCGATATTTTGGAACGGGATGACTTGCAACCGACCCGGGTCAACAACTTCTTCACGAACGTTGCTGGCGGGCCGTCGACGGCGCTGGACGAGCAGAATCCTGACCAGCTCGTTTCGTTCTCGATTTCGTTGCTGTTTGCCTCCCCGGCGAACTTGATGCACCAGGACCCGGATGTCAGTTCCGGATCGTTCATCGAGTTCTTCCCGGCACCGGACCAGTTCGGTACGGCCACCTACCTGGTCACCGGTACCGACGATGGAAATCCCAACCGATCGCTGTCCAAGACGATCACCGTGAACGTTCGTCCGGTCAACGACGCGCCTCGGTTCGATCCGACCGTTGCCGGAACCAGCGACCAACTGGACGCCGACACTGCCTATTCGGTTGCCAACAACGATTTCGACAACAACGGTACGATCGACGACGCGACCATCACCTACACGCTTCGCGAAGACAACACGCAGGCGCTGGGCGATACGTCAATGCCGTACTTCATCCCGCTGACTTCCGGGCCGCCAGTTGTCGGTTATCAGCAGGTCGGCCTGTTGGATGTCTTCACGGTCGGTCCCGATAACGAAGCTGCCCCGCTTCCCGGCGGATCGCAGCAATTGGAACTGCTCAGCTTTGGCAACCCGCCGACCGGTGGCGGAACCGAGTTCACGACCGATCTGGGTGGTACGCTGCGTTCGGTCTTCGTCGGCACCACGCTGATCGGTTTGGAATACACTCCGCCAATCGATTTCAACAACGCCATCGGCGGTGTCGACTCGTTCGTTTACGAAGTGCGTGACGAGAGCACGACGGGCGGCGAAACCTACAGCCTGGCCGCCAGCGCGCTGATTCCCGATCGCTTGACGGCGACCAACCGTGTGAACTTGAATCTCAATCCGGTCAACGACCGTCCCGTCTTTGACGTGGCGACCACGCGGATCGAGGTGCCCGAGGACAACACTCCGTCCAGCTTCTCCAACTACGCTTTCAACATCAATGCGGGACCGCCGGCGACCGCGTTTGACGAGGTCGACATCGTCACCGGCCAGAGCGTCGATTTCACGATCACTTCGCTCGATTTCCCGTTGGCCGACGCGGATGACTTCTTCATCGTCTTCCCGTCGATTGATCGGGACACCGGCGAGTTGACCTTCCAGCCGGCGCCGAACGTGTTTGGCGATTTTGATTTTGAAATCTTCCTGATCGACGATGGTCCGGGAACGGTTGACGGTGCGACGCCGCGCGGCGACATCATTTCGTCGCTGCCGGTGACGCTGACGATCGACGTCCAGCCGACCAACGACGCGCCGGTTGTTAACCCGGATGCCGAACCGCTGCACTTCACATTGTTGGAAGATGGCACGGTGGAGATCCTGGTCTCCGGTGACAACACCAGTCCTGGATTGTTGGACGTGTTCCTGCCGGGACCATCCAACGAGTCGGACGATATTCTTCCCGAACCGGGCGGCAATCAAAGCGTGGTTTTGGGTGTTCCCGTTCCGGCCACCAGTGCCGATGGCGGCGATATCCAGGCGGTGACCGATCCGGTCAGCGGCGAAATCACGCGGTTGATCTATCGTCCGCGGCAAGATTTTGTCGGAATGGATTCGTTCATCTACACCGTGGTGGATGACGGCCAATCGGTGAACATCGGCACCGGCGGTGTCCCATTTGATGATCCACGCATCGCCTCCAACACGGTGACCTTTGAAGTGTTGCCGGTCAACGACGCGCCACTGTTCAGTGGTGCCGGCAACGTGACCAGCGATGAGGACGAGGGCGTTGTGGTGATCGATGACTGGGCGAACAACGTTCAAGCCGGCCCGCTGACCGCGGACGATGAAATCAACGGCAACCAATCGACGCCGCCACAGCCGCTGCAGTTCGTGTTCACTCAAACGACGTCGAACTTTGATCTGTTCACCTCGCCGCCACGAGCGATCATCAACGGCAATTCGGCTTCGTTGACCTACGAAACCGCACCCGACGCCAACGGGGTGGCGGTCTTTGAAGTGGTGTTGGTCGATGATGGCCCGAAAGACGCCAGCATCGGTGACGAGTTCACTAGCGTGCCGGCGACGTTTGTGATCACTGTCAATTCGGTCAATGATCCTCCAGAGTTCACGCCGGGCGCCGATGTCACGGTGAACGAAGACAGCGGTCCTTACAGTGAACAGTGGGCCTCTGACATCAGTCCTGGCCCAGAAGATGAGTCGTCGCAGAGCGTGCAGTTCCTGGTCACCACGCCGCCTGAGTTTGCGTCGTTGTTCTTGACCGAACCGACGATCACCGACGACGGAATCCTGCGATTCACACCCGCACCCAACGCCAACACCGACAATCTGCTCGGACCGGCTTTGATCGAGGTCACCGCGGTGGATTCGGCGAACGGACAGGCGCAAACGGTCACACTTCAAATCCGAATCAATGAAGTGAACGATCCGCCCTCGCCGCAATCCGATTCGATCGATACCGACGAAGACACCGTTTTGACGATCACGTCGGAACAGTTGTTGGCCAACGATATCGACCCCGACCTGGCCTCCAATGCGGCGGAATCGTTGACGGTGGTGATGCCCAACCAATCGTTCTCGGTGGGCGGAGCCGCGGTCACGTTCAATCCGCTGACTGGCGAAATCACGTACGATCCGATCGGCTCCAACACGATCCAGTCGCTTCGTCCTGGACAGACGGCCCCCGATTCGTTTGCCTATGCCGTTCGTGACGCAGCCGGTGTGACAAGCGGGCTGGTGACGGTCGGTTTGACGGTCAGCGGCATCAACGATGCCCCGATTGTGACCAATGACGTGGTGCCCCTGAACCCCAACGGCCCGACCGTGATTCGGCCGTTGGATAACGACGTCGACGTTGATGGAACCATCCAAGAAGATTCGATTGCCATCACGTTGCAACCGGCCTTCGGTTCGCTTTCGATCCAACCCGATGGCAGGTTGATCTATACCCCGTTTGTCAGCTTCACCGAAGAAGACCAATTCCGTTACACCGTTCGGGACGATCTTGGCGCCGAAAGCCTACAAGCGTTGGTGACGATTTCCGCCAACACCAGCCCGACGGCGGTGGACGACGCCCGGGGAACGTTCCTGGACGAAGCGGTCGATATTGATGTCGCGGCGAACGACTTCGATCTCGATGGCACGTTGGATCTCAACAGCATCGAGATTGTTCGGGCTCCGCTTCGCGGCGAGGCGATTCCGCAGGATGGCGGTATCGTTCAATACGTGCCCGAACCAGGATTCCTGGGCCGAGATTCGTTCGAGTACCGCATCTTCGACAATGAGGGTCGGGCCAGCAACGTGGCCACGGTGGACACTCAAGTGGTCGCCAGCCGGTTGCAGAATCCCGATTTGAACCACGATGTCAACGATGACGGATTCGTGACCGCCCTGGACGCGCTGTTGATCATCAACCATCTGACTCGCGCCGACGCGATCTCGATTCCGGTCCAACCGGCCGATCGCGGGCCGAACTTCTACGATGTCAACGGCAACCAGAGCATCACCGCACTGGACGCGGGCAACGTGATCAACGAACTGAGTCGATTGAATGCGATCGGCGCGCTGGGCGAACAGGTTGCTCCGGAAACGACCGGCACCGATCTTGCCGCAACAACGGAAGATCGGATGAGTTCGATTGGGGCATCGGATGCGTTGAAGGTAGTGGATGCTTCCCTGCCGGTCTCGTCGGATGTCGTCGACTTGATCGCAGAGGATCGTGAATCGGACAAGGACCAGGATGACACCATCGCCGCACTGGACGCGGCCATGGCGGACCTTCTGTAGCAGGGTGTCACGAGGTGTGATGGATCGCCGTGACGCCGTGGAGGAGCCGTTTGCCAGAATGAAATTCTAGTAGTTTTCCTGCCGCAAATCACCACTGGCCCCGGCGGGCCGGTGGTGTCTTGGATTTTTTACCCGTTCATTCGACCGGCGGGAGTGTCAAAGCCCGGTTTCGAACGTCGCACCGGCTAAGTTCCGCCACGGTGAACTTTGCTTTTTTTCGCGATTCAAATTAATCTTTTATCCCGACAATGCGCGGTGTTACGCCCCCTTTGGGGTGCGTGATCGTTCGTTCGCGGTTTCCGATTTGTAATCATACAAAGCCATATTACTTATGCTTCAAAATCGACGATCCACCCAATCACGACGACCACGTCGGTCACAAAAACGTCGACGTCATCTCCATCGTGTACTCAAGGCGGACAGTGATCGCTCGCTGCGCCTGGAATCTCTCGAAAAACGAGAACTGTTGGCGGGCGACCTTGAGTTGATCGCGATCAGTCCGAACTTCGGTTCGTTCATTACCGACGGCACGGTGTTGTCCGAGCGTCCGCGCGAGCTGACGCTCCAATTCACGCCCGGCCAGGATATCGATCCGGCGTCGCTGGATGCGATTCAAATTATCGGCGCCGGGTTTGACGGCAGCTTTGCTGATGGAAATGAGATTTCCGCTGCGCCCGGATTCATCGGTTTGGGCGGCTCGCCCAACCAGGTGATCTATCGGTTTGCTCAGAACCTTACCGATGATCTGTATCGCATCTCCATCTCCGGCAGCAGCGCATCACCGCTGCAGAATACCAGCGGTGTGCCGTTCAACGACGGGACCGATGTCACGTTGCAGTTCGAGTTGGATCTTGGCGCGACCGTTCAGGCCGTGGTGCCGCAGCCGGTGGTGCGCAGCCAGACGATCAGCATTCCCAGTGTCGCCGCACTGTCCGACGGCGATACACTGACGATCGATGACGGTTCCTCCAGCAACCTGGTCTTTGAATTCGAGAATACCAACATCGGTGACGGCGCCGGGGCGAACATTGCCGTCGACTTTGATCCCACCGGCGACTCCGTCAACGATGTCGCCACTCGATTGCGAGACGCGATCAATGCAGCGACCTTCTCCGGGGCGGGGGTCGCTGCCTCGCTGAGTGGTGACGATGTTGTTTTGACCGGAAACGCTTTCAGCCCGACCGCTCAAGTCAGTTTGACCAACGGCGGCGCGGTGTCGGTCACGGCCGGCGGCATCAGTCAGGTTCGCGACAAAGTCATCGTCTATTTCAATCCCGACGAACTGGCTCCTTCGGTCGCCGAGGATCCGAAGTTTTATAAGCTGATCAACACGTCGGATTCACTGCGCGAGACCGACGATACGATCGCGCTTCCGCAATCGGTGCAATACGAAGCCGACCAGCATCGCGCGATCCTGACTTTTGACGGCGATATTCCGACTGGTACGTTCCGGTTGCGAGTCGGCGCATCAGACGAATCGAACGGTTCGACCGCGGACGCGGTCAACGTGGGCAGCGTGTTCAATTCATCCAGTTACGACAAGATCGCGTTTGTCGGCGATGAAGACGGAAGCGACGATGTTGATTTGTATGCGGTCACAATGCGCGCCGGCGGGTCGGCGGTGGTGACGATCGATCCGGATGCAAACCTGGACGCGGTGGCCAGAGTGTTTGATTCGGCCGGTGCGATCATCGGCGGCGTGGTCAATTCTGCCGGCGCTGACGGTGTCGAGGCGTTCGCGTTCGTGGCGCCCACGGCGGGAACTTACTATATCGGGGTCTCCAGCGTCGGCAACGAAAGCTACGATGCGACCGTGGGAACGGGCAATACCGGCGGTACCACTTCGGGGTCGTACCGGCTGAACGTCAATGTGTCGACGGCGATCTCCAGCAGCGACGACAATTCCAGCTTCTCATCGGCGACCGATCTGGGCATCCTGGGTGACGCGGGTCAGGATTTCTTCAGCCAGATTCAGCGGCAATCGATTCCGCTTCCGCAGTATCCGGGCGGTTCTGACGAACCGGGGCACCGCGAGATTCCTGCCGAGACGCATGGTGCGGGAGCCGGAACCACGTTTCGTACTCCGAATAGTCTGCGCACGGTCACCTACCATTTCCCCGATCAGTACGGTACCAATCCGCAAGGGTTGCCGCTGTTCAACGAGATCACGCCCAATCAGAAGCAACGGGCGCGGGAGATCTTTGAACTGTATTCGACGCTGTACGGATTCGAGGTTCGCGAGACCACCGGCAGCGGTATCCCGATCATCACCGGTGACATTCGCGCGTTTGAACCGACGTTTCCTGTCACGGTCAGCCTCAGCACGGTGTTGATCAGCGGTGCGCTCAATCACGGTTCCAGCCCGTACGGCGGCGGATGGTTCGAAATCGCGCTCCACGAAATCGGTCATGCAATCGGGATCATTCACTCCTACGACATTCCCTCGGTCCAAGGCGGCAGCAGCGTTGCTGAAGATGAGTTTCCCGGCAACCACGACATCGTGCACGGCAGGCGGGTCAATCGTCCCGACGCGACCGACATCGATCTGTACCGATTTGACGTCTCCCAGCCTGGCACGATTCAAGCGGAGATTGTTGCCGAGCGGCTTTCGACTTCCAGCTTGCTCGATTCGGCGCTAAAACTTTATCGATTGGAAGCGGACGGTTCGCATACGCTGGTTGCCCAGAACGACGATTACTTTAGCGAAGACGCCTACATCGAATTGCCGGTCGATGCCGCCGGTACTTACTTCCTGGGAGTTTCCAGCACGGGGAACACTGACTACGACCCGGTCAGTCCCGACACGGGATTTGGCGGGTTGTCCGACGGGCCTTACCAGTTGAAGCTCAACCTGATCGGCACTGCGGCCGCTTCGGCGATGGTCGATCAAACGGGAACGCGTTTTGACGGAGATGCTGACGGAGCCGAAGGAGGCACGTTCGAGTTTCATTTCCGCAGCGACAACACGATTTTTGTGGACAAGGCGGTCACGCCGCCAGCGACTCCCGACGGTTCGGCGGCCAATCCGTACTCGCTGATTTCCGATGCCCTCGCCGCTGCCAGTAGCGGAGACATCATCCGGATCTTGGCCAATGGTGGCGCCGACAACAACGTTTCCACGGCCGGCGACAATCGTCCCTACCTGATCGGGTTGGATGATTCGTTTTCTGCGTTGGCAGATGGGCCGCGGTTGGACGTTCCCAAGAATGTGGTGCTGCAGATTGATGCCGGCGCGGTCATCAAGCTTCAACGAGCAAACATCAACGCCGGTTCGGTGTCGCAGGGTGTGGATCTAAGCGGCGGAGCGATCCAGGTGCTGGGCACGCCCGATCAGGCGGCTATCTTCACCGCCTACGGCAACGACGCGATCGGCGGCGACAGCGACGGCGTTTCCGACGGTGCCATTCCTGGTGATTGGGGTGGAATCGTTTATCGGAGCGATTCGGACTTTGTCGCCAGTGATGCCCTGACCAATGTGGATGATGCGCCGATCATTTTGAACTACGTCAATCAAGCCGACATCAGCTTTGGTGGCGGCCTGGTGTCGGTCAATGGTGCCGAAACCGCGCATACTCCCGTGCACATTGTCGAAGCTCGGCCCACCGTTTCTTACAACACCATTCACGATAGCGCGCAAGGCGCCATTTCGGCCGACCCCGACAGTTTCAGCGATTCGCGTGGCCGGATCGGTCCCGACTTTGTCGGCAACATGCTGGCCGACAACACGATCAATGGCCTGGTGGTTCGGTTCGACAGCAATTCGACGGGGGCGACCGCCGCTTTGCTGACCGAAACGGCCCGGTTTGATGACGACGACATCGTTCACGTGTTCACCGACAACCTGGCCATCGCAGGCAACCCCGGCGGACCGATGAACCCCGCCAATCCCGGCCAGGTGTTGCCGAGCGGACGGCTGGCCATCGATCCGGGGATCGTGGTCAAGTTGTCTTCGTCGCGTATCGAAGGCAATCGTGGTGCGTCCAACTTCATTGCCGAAGGCACTCCCGAAGACCCGGTCATTTTCACTTCGTTGCTGGACGACCGATTCGGCGCCGGCGGAACCTTTGACACCACCGGCAACCAGTCGGCATCAGTTGCCGCACCGGGCGACTGGAGCGGTTTGGTGTTCAACATGGTGTCGCGGGCCAGCATCGACAACGCGTTGATTGCCTACGCCGGCGGTGAGTCTCCGATTGCTGGCGGCTTGAGTGAATTCAATGCGGTGGAAGCCCACCATGGCGCCGTTTTGCGGGTTGCCAACAGCACCCTGGAGTTCAACGCCGACGGCAATGCTTCGGATAATCGTGATGCCCGTGGTACGAACAGGGCGGCGACGATTTTCATTCGTCAGGCCCAGCCGGTGATCATCAACAATATGTTCACCAACAACGAAGGCAGCTTGATCGACATCAACGCCAACGCGATGTTGTCGGTGCGCCAGCGAGATCCGGGAAGAAGCACCGGCCCGCTGGACGTTGGTGTTCGTGACGGCCGTCCCACGCTCCGGCCGGGGATTGATTTTGCTGACAATGCCGGCCCGCTTGTCCGGCTGAATCGCTTCGCCGACAACGACTTCAACGGCATGACCGTCCGAGGCGCACAGCTCAGTACCGAATCGGTTTGGGATGATACCGACATCGTTCACATCCTTCGTGACGAAATCATCGTCGATCATCATCACACTTTCAGCGGACTGCGATTGGCCAGTTCCGTCGATGAGAGCCTGGTCATCAAACTGCAGGGTGCCAACGCGGGCTTCACCGCCGACGGTGTGCCGCTTGACATCGACGATCGAATCGGCGGTACCGTTCAAGTGCTGGGGCGCCCCGAACATCCGGTGGTGATGACTTCGCTGGACGACTGTACCGTCGGTGCCGGTTTGACGCCCGATGGTTTTCCGCAACTGTTCACCAACAGTGCTTGCGCGGTCGAAGAAACGGTATCGTCCGATGTGATCGATATCGTGCTTGCGCTGGACGACACATCCAGTTTCACCATCAGTGGCCAAACGCTGGTCAGCGTCTTTCCACAGATCGTCGCCAACTTGCAAACGTCTTTGCCGGGTGCCGATTTTGCTTTCAGCGTTGTTCGATTCGAAGAATACGCAGGCAGCGGGATTTTTGGCGGGGGCGAGCGTCCGTTCATTCTCAATCAGCCTGTCATCTCGACCGCGACGCCCGATTTTCAGTTGGCGATCGATGCGGCTTTGGCACGTTCCAGCGCGCCCGGCGGAACGGGGGCTGATGAAACGTATGTCGAAGCGTTGTTCCAGATTGCTACCGGAGCCGGCTTTGACGGTAACAATGATGGCGACGTCAGTGACAGCGGTCCGGCGGGGCTGGTCACCACGCAGATCTCTCCGGGTGCCGGAGGTGACGTGCCCGATATCGCTTCGTTCATGGCCGATCCGACGGGCGACCCCAACGGACCGGTGCTGCCGGCCACCGGAAACATCGGCGGTGTCGGCTTCCGATCGAATTCCACCCAGCGCATCGTGTTGCTTGGAACCGACGGTGACCTGAATGTCGAGGACGACGGCCAGACCACTTACACCGGCGTCGGCGGAGTGACCGTTCCGGCGTCGGCGTTCAACATCGGCGGTGTCGGTGGCGGAACGTTTGGATCACCCGGCGGCAATGGGGCGACGATCCAAAATACGATCGACGAACTGGTGGCCAACAACATCAAGGTGATCGGATTGGGCGGTTCGATTTTCAACGATGTCCAGTCGCCGTTGACGGCTCTTGCCACGCTTACCGGGGCAACCGATTTCCTGGGGGCGCCCCTTTACTTTGATATCGATCCCAGCAACGGAACGTTGGTTGCCGATGCCATTGTTCAGGCGGTGACCGGTGTCGTACCGGGGCTTGCCGCCAATCCAGGCGATTGGCGAGGTCTGGTCTTCAACGAAGACAGCAACGATCGAAATGTCCGAGTGGTGTTGGAAGATGAATCGCCCAACAGCCAGAGCGCAGGCGTCAACGACAATCCGGGCAGCGCGCAGATTCTTGGCGAACTGGCCAAGGACCTGAAGAGCGGCGACGACAATCGCGCACTCGGATTCGAAGTGCACGGCTTCATCAACACGGATGATCCGAGCGATGTCGACGTTTACAGTTTCAGCGTTGACGCGGGAACGGAAGTGTGGATCGACATCGACCGCACGCGCGGTGCCTCGCTGGATTCCGTGGTCGAATTGGTTCGCCAGGACGGTACGGTGCTGGCCCGATCCACGGGCGTCAATGACGCCGGGGACTTGAGCCTGTTGGCCCAGCCGATGGAAAAGCTTGCCTTCGATGGCGGCGATTTCTACACAACGAACTACCAAGATCCCGGTATGCGTGTGACGCTGCCTGGAAACGTCGGCGGACCGAACGAAACTTACTACGTTCGCGTTTCCAGCGATGGTGGGTTGACCAACGGCGAGTATCAATTGCAGGTGCGGTTGCGGCAGGCTGATGAAAAGCCGGGATCGACTGTGCGCAATGCCGACATTCGGTTTGCGACCAATGCCATCGAGATCAACGGTTTGCCACGACATTCGCCGCTGTTGGGCGAGAATGCCGAGTTTGGCGACAACAATGGACTGGCTGGAGGCCAACAACTGGGCAACCAGTTGGAAACCGACCGCAACACGATCTCGGTTGCCGGGTCGATCCAAAACGCCAATGATTCCGACTTCTATCGATTCAGTTCCGACTATGCGACCACGATCTATGGCGGTTCGATTCAATCGATTGGCGGCGTCAATGGTGGGCCGAAGACCTGGTCGACCGTGTTTGACATTGACTATGCCGACGGTTTGACTCGTTCGGACACCGGGTTGGTCGTCTATCGAGTCAACCCCGACAATCCCGGTCAAGCCTTTCCAGTGTTGATCGGTCGGGAATCCAATGTCACCGACGATCAGCCGGGTGCGGGCCAGGGAATCGACCTGGACGATTTGACTCGCGGCAGCGCCGGACAATTGGATCCGTTCATTGGGCCGGTTCAACTGCCCACCGGTGCACCGGGAAGCCAAACCAACTATGCGGTCAGTGTCTTTTCCAATACCCGTTTGCCGACGCAGTTGAATCAGACCTATACCGCCGCGGCGAACAATCCGCTGATCCGCCTGGAACCGATCAACTCGATGACCCGTATCGCCGAGGACCACATTGGTTTCCAGGGATACGATTCCAACGGCGCGCAGATCGATCCCCGGTTCACGCTGGTCGATATCAGTTCGGCGGCAACGGTGGAGGTCAACGCACCGGCGCTCGATCTGGAAGATATTCCCCTTTATGTTTCCAGTGCCAATCGACTGGAGATCTACGATCCGGTCGCTGGCACCAGGACGACCGACTTGGGACCGCTGTCGGGCGCGACAACTTTTGCAACGCGGGACATCGTGGTGCGATCAGACGGTTCGCTTTGGGGTTACCAGCGAGTCGGTCGGGCCAACAACAACGACAACGGCACCGCGGGTCGGTTGGTACGGCTGGATGCCGGCAACGTCACCGTGGTCGGAAACGACAATGTGTTGGGATCGATTGCCACGCCGACGGTGAACAATCCCAACAACACCAATCCCAGTTTTGACGAAATCACCTTCACGGATGATGTCGAGGCACTCGCCTGGGAACGAAGCGGCGGAACCAACAATACCGCTCAGTACGCTTTGTACTATTCGGTCAGCGAGAACGGACGCGTCTCCAGCGGCGGGCCTTTGCTGTCCAATTCCAAGTTGTACCGCGCCAATCCAAACACCGGCTCGGTTGCTCGCAATCAGAACAGTCAATTCGGTGTGCGCGGCGATATCCAGCCGATCGGCGTGACTTACGCCAGCGGATCGATGACGGTCAGCGACGGTAACGGCGCTGCCACCACGATTCGAGTGGAAGCTCGTGTGCCGGGTGCAGCCGGTAACGGGATCACCGTGAATGTCACGCGAGCCGACCAGGCGACTCGCGTCACGGGCGTGTTTGGAAATGCGATCAACCTGACGGTCGATGACAATCCAGATGGCACCGCCCAAAATGTCGTCGATGCAATCAATTCGCACGCCATCGCTCGAACCATGGTGACGGCTGCTGTGGTCAATGGCGCCCCGGGTGAAAACGGAAGTGCTGGCATCGGCGGAACCACTCTTGCCGGTGGAAACGACGGACCGCTAGGGCCGCTGCAGGGCAACGTGACCGGATTGTCGTTCGGGCAGTTCCATGGTGATGCAAATGTACTGTCCAACGGTGCTCCGCTGTTTGGGGTTACCGATGCTGGTGAATTCATCAGGATCAGTACGGCAAGCGGTACTGTCACCAACATTACTGACATGACTCCCTTTGGAGTCACCGGGTTCCAAGGATTGACGCTGGGGCCGCAAAACCTGTTGGACGGCACGCTGCGGAACGTGGTGTTCGCGATCACCAACAACGGACGATTGATGGCGATCACGACCGCTGGCGTACCGGTTCCGGTCTTTGGCGGCAGCATTTTGTCGCCGGTGATGAGGAGCAACCCGACCGGATTGGCGTTCTCGCCACTTGACTTCAACGTCGCCCATCCGACGGTGCTTGCACAGAACGAAGGCGGACACGGAATCAACCCGGCGTTTGACCTCAGTCGTACACCTTCGGGCGTTGAGTTTTCCCATTTCGATCCGCAGGGTAACGAATACGAGTTGGATCAGCAGCGAGGCGGCATCAGCTACGGTTTTGGCGTGGAGGCTTTCACCAACGGCCAGCACCTTCGCTACGACGACACTGGGACTCAGGCAAATGTCGATTTCAATGACTTCCAACGCGACCTGACGTCGGGCAGTAATCTGGACACGCTTCCGCTGGGCGTCGGTACGCTGATCACGCATACGTTTGATTTGACCAGCGAGACGGGCGATACGGCCAATGTCGGTGATCGGCCTACTTTGTACTTCAACTACAAGTTGACGACGACCCGACCCGATGCCACCGCGCGAGTCTCCATCAACCGGGGCGGCAACAGCTTCCCAGTGGCGACCAGCGAGTCGGACGAACTGCCCGATTTTGTCTCGCACCTGCGGTCGGCCGACCAAGGCAACGTGATCCAGCGGGTGCAACCGTTGTTTGCCGTCGATGAGTGGCGGCAGGCGCGCATTGACCTTTCGGAGTTTGCCGGATTGACCGATTTCCAGCTTCAATTCGATGCGTCGATCGGTTTTGCCGTCGACGACATCATGATCGGCTGGTCCGAGCGTGGCGAACTGATCACGGCGGCGACGACCGAAACCGGTTTCTTCACCGTGCCACAAGATCCGGCCCCCGATGCGCCGATGCAATCGTTGGTCGGCCCCTATCAGTTGGAAATTCGCCGCGGCCACGAATTTGGCGCGATCCTTGACCCGACCATGGGCGACATTTCGATCTCCGATACGTTCGATCCGAACATTCGATTTGTCTCCGGCGCTTCGCTGGGCGGCGCGGCGGCGGCGGATGATTTCGAGTCGGGAGATTTTAGCAGTTTGGGATGGCGTCCCGACGTCACCGATGCCGCCTGGACTGTCGAAGACAACTCCGGACTGGGTGCCGGGCGTTCGTTCGAGGCGCAGTCGGGCCCGATCAACACCAACGAGCGGTCTGATCTTTCGATTACCGTGACGACGGGTGCAGGGTCGCTTGAGTTCGATCGCCTGTTCACACCCGATCCTGGCGGTAACGACCGATTCCAGGTGTTCATCGATGGAGGTGTCATTACCGGCGCGGCGCACGAAGTCAGCGGCCCGATTGGCGACACCGCCTTCACGAACATTTCGATTCCGATCGAAGCCGGCGTGCACACGATCGACTTTGTTTATCGAAAGGATCCTACCGGAACCGATGGCGTCGGTTCGGTGTTGATTGACAACGTCGTGTTCCCAGGAGCGGGCGCCGGAGTGATCCGTGGTGACCGCAATTTGGTGCGCGAGCAGGGTCACATTCAAATCGAAGGCAACTTCATTCGCGATTCCAGCGAAGATGCGATTCACATCGAAGCGGCGCCGCGTGATCCGGTCACCGGCGCCCCGCATCCCGGTTCGCCGATCAATTTTGAAACGCTCAACACGGCTCGACAGGTGCCCGGCGTATCGGTGGTCAACAATGTCATCGCCAGGTTCGGTTCGGACGCGATCAGCCTCAGTGGCGAAGCGACTGGCGGACCCGCTGCCGCCGTTCCGTTGGGCAAATTTGCCCACAACACGATTTATGGCGGCGAGGCTGCCAACCCGACCAATGGCACGGTAGGGATTCGGGTGGAAAACTTCGCCAGCCCGACGATGCTGAACAACCTGATCGTCAACACGGACAGGGGTGTTTCGGTTGACGCTTCGTCCAGCAACACTGTGCTCGCCAGGACCTATTTCCGCGGCAACACCAACGACATTGATCCGGCCAGCACGATCACCAATGGCTTGCCGATTCCGGACGATCCAACGAACCAACTGTTCGTCAACGCCTCGCAAGACAACTTCTACCTGGCGGGTGACACCGATCTGAATGATGGTCTGTTCGATGGTGCGTTGGCAATCGACCGATCGCTTGCCAAGCTGGACGACCGCACGAACTTTGTCGCCGTCAAAGCGGACCTTGCGATCCCGGCTTCGGACGTGATCTCACCGACGCTTGACCTGTTCGGCCAGATTCGCGTCGATGATCCTCAGCAACCACCGTCGGGTGTCGGTAGCGAAATCTTCAGCGACGTTGGGGCGATCGAACGAGCTGACTTCATCGGTCCTTTTGCGACGCTGCTGAACCCGCTTGACAACAGCCCCATCGATCTTGATCCGACCGAGCACGATGTGTTTGTGCTCGGACCCGACTTCTTGCGGCAGTTCATTGTTGGATTGGACGATATCGGTATCGGTATCGATGATACGTCCGTCTCTTCGGGCCAGTGGGAACTGCTCGAAAACGGTGTGCGACTGATGGAAGGTGTCGACTACCAGTTCATCTACAACTTTGGGTTGAACCACGTCATTTTCCAGTCGTTGACTGTCTTTTCACCCGACAATCACTACACGATCAACCTGCTCGATCGCAGTGCCGCGACGGGTGTCCGAGACCTCGCTGGCAACCCGATTCGGCCGAATCGCACCAACGGCGACCTCCGTTTCGAAATTTCGCTCGACAACGGACAGAACGATCCGCCGGTCAATACCGTGCCTGGGCCGGCGACCACTCCGGAAGACACGCCGTTGGTCTTCTCCACAGCGACGCTCAATCCGATCACGGTGTCGGATCCCGATGTTGCTTTGGGAACAAACGAGTTGACTCTCACGCTGGTTGCCGAGCATGGTGGCGTCGTGCCCCGACCCGTACCCGGTGTCACCCTGTCGTTCGGCACGGTTGGCATAGCCGCCGCCGATCAAATCACGGTGGGTGACGCTTCTGCCGTACTCGGCCAACGGGTCGCTGTCGGTGGTGCGTTCTTCACCTTCGTCGACAGCGCGGTTGTCACGACTCCCGGTCCGACCGACGTTCCGGTCGCAGCCGGCGACAATGCTGCTGCTGTCGCGGGAAGCTTGGCCGCCGTGTTGAACCACAGCAAGAACTTTGGCGCCGCCGCCGCGAGTGTTGCCGGCAGCACGATCACGCTCAGTGGCGTGACGGCAAGTGATCCTTCGGATCCGTCGATTGTTCTCTCCGGAGGTGAAGTTGTCACACCCGACGGTGCGACCGTGATCGGCAGCCACGTTGGTATTGGCGGCACGATCTTCACTTACGTCGATGCCGCCGTCGTGTCGTCGCCGGCACCCGAAGAGATCGCGGTCAACGCTGGTGATGCCGATACCGATGTTGCAACCGCCACCGCGGCGGTGTTGAACGCGCTCTTTGGCGCCGGTACGGCGACTGCCGCGGCGAATGTGGTGACGTTGGTGGGAGTCAATCCTGCTACCAATATCTTGACTCTTCAGGGGGATGTTCGCCGGCTGAACTTTGCACTCAACGGGCTGCAGTTCTTGCCCGATTCCAACTACGTGGGACCGGCGTCGCTGACCATCCTGACCGAAGACAACGGTGGGTTCACCTTCAACGGCGGACCGAACCTTCGCGATCAAGATCGAATCGATATCGTGGTGACTCCGGTCAACGATGAACCGACGGTCGATCCGATTGCCGACCAGGTCATCCCCGAAGACACGGTTCTGCTGACCGTTCCGATCACCGGAATCACCGCCGGGCCGCTCTTGGGAGTGCTGGTCCCCAACGAGACCGAGCAGGTTCGGGTCACGGCGATCAGCAGCGATACGAGCTTGGTGCCCGATCCGACGGTCAACTACAACTTTTTTGATACCACCGGTTCGCTGGGCATTTCGCCAGTTGCCGACGCCTTCGGTACAGCCACCATCACAGTGACGGTGGAAGATGCCGGGTTGGACAACATCTTTGAAGACGATCTGGCGACTCCGCTGGTCGATGAATCGGCTGACAATCTTGTTGTGGTCACCACGTTTGACGTGACGGTGACGCCGGTCAACGACATCCCCACGCTGGACGTGATCGCTGATCAGACGATCAATGAGGATGAAGGTCCCGGAAATGTCATCCTGTCGGGAATCACGGCTGGACCTTTTGGCGAAAACGAAAGAGTGCGGCTGAAGGCGGTAAGCGACGATACGACGATTGTGTTGGATCCCACGATCACCTATGTGTCTCCCGATACATTCGCGTTGTTGACCTACGATCTGGTGGCCGATGCATTCGGTACTGCCACGATCACGGTGACGGTCGATGACGCTGGGTTGGACGACGATTTCAGTACAACGGCTGACAACCTGACCTTCACTCGTTCTTTCGATATCAATGTGTTGCCGGTGAACGATCTGCCGACCATTGATCCGATTCCTGACGAGACGTTGGCCGAGGATGGCGGGCCGAGATCCATTTCGTTGTCGGGGCTCTCCACCGGTGCCGCGAACGAGACCGAACCGCTGGCCATCACCGCGACCAGCAGCGATCCGACGATCATTCCCGATCCAACCATTTCTTATACCAATCCGTCCTCCACTGGCACGCTGACCTACGACCCGGTGCTGGACGCGTTTGGCGGTCCGGTCACGATCACGGTGCGAGTCGAAGATGGCGGCGTGGACGGCGACCTCGGTACCACCGCCGACAACGGGGTTGTATTCGAGACCTTTGATGTGACGATCACGGAAGTCAACGACCTGCCGGAAATTGACCCGATCGCCGATCAATCGATCGATGAAGACGCGGGCCGGGGAACGGTGTCGCTTACCGGAATCAACAACGGTGCCCCCAACGAAGACGATGAAGTTCGGATCTCCGCGACCAGCAGCGATCCGTCCATCGTGTTGGATCCGGTCATCGCGTATTCCTCGCCGAATACAACCGGTACTTTGACCTACACGCTCGTTCCCGATGCGTTTGGCACGGTCACCATTACCGTGCTTTTGGAAGACGCCGGTGTCGACAACGTATTGGGAACGGCGGACGATGGAACGTCGATGGCAACGTTCGACATCGTGGTCAATCCCGTGAACGATCCTCCCACGCTGAACCCGATTTTCGACCGGTTCATCGATGAGGACACTGGTCCCGGCAGCGTCAGCCTTTCGGGAATCGACAACGGTCCCGCCAACGAGACCGAAGATGTGCGGATCACGGCTGTCAGCAGTGATCTGGGGATCATCGATAGTGTTTCGATCAACTACACGTCGCTGGATTCGACTGGAACGCTCAGCTACACGTTGGTTCAAGACGTGTTCGGCGGGCCGGTCACCATCTCCGTCACGGTCGAAGACGCCGGTGTCGATGGCATTTTTGACGATGACCTGGCGACGACGGGTGTCGACGAATCGGCCGACAATCTTTCGGTGATGAGAGATTTTCGGGTCTTTGTCAGGCCGGTCAATGATCCGCCCACTCTGGACGCGATTGCTAATGTGACGGTCGATGAAGACAGTGGTCCGACCACGGTCAACGTCACTGGCGTGACTGCTGGGCCATTGGAAACGCAGCCACTTCGAGTCACTGCGACCAGCGATAACCCGACGCTTGTTGCTGATCCCGCCATCACTTACGTGTCGGGCGACACCGACGGAACGCTCACGTTCACTCCCCAGGACGATCAGTTTGGCACGGCGATCATCACGGTGGTGGTGGAAGACGGCGGTAACGACGGCAACCTTTTGACGCCGCTGGACAACCTGACCGCGACTCAGTCGTTCACCGTCACCGTCGATCCGATCAATGACCCGCCGACACTTGCACCGCTGGCCGATCAAAACATCGACGAAGATGCGCCGCTGCAGACGATTCCACTTTCGGGAATCAGCGCCGGCCCAAGTGAATCTCAAAACCTGATCGTGACGGCGGTCAGCGACAATCCGGCACTGATCGCCAATCCGGCGGTGGTTTACACCAGCCCCGACGCGACCGGAACGCTGACCTATCAGCCGGCCGCAGATCAATCGGGGACGGCGACGATCACGGTCACCGTCCAGGACGGTGGCGACGATAACGATCTTGCCACGACAGCCGACAACCTGACGTTTGATCAATCGTTCGTGGTGACGGTCAATCCCGTCAACGACAATCCGACGATCACACCCCTTGGCGATCTAACGATTTCCGAAGATGCTCCCCAGCAGAACGTTGCTCTGACGGGCATCACCTCCGGCGGAGGCGAGTCGCAGCCGATCAACATCACGGTTTCCAGTGACAACACGGGTCTGATTCCCGATCCGGTGTTGAACTACACCAGCCCCGACACGACCGGTTCACTTTCCTTCACGCCGGTAGCCGACCAGTTTGGCGTGGCGACGATCACGGTGAGATTGGAAGACGGCGGGTTGGACCTGGACCTCGCTACAACGGCCGACAATGGTGTCACGGTCGAGACCTTTGTTGTCACGGTCCAGGCTGTCAACGACGACCCGACGCTGGACGCGATTGCGGATCAGAATGCTCCCGAAGATGCCGGGCCGCAGCCCCTTTCGTTGACCGGTATCACCGCGGGTGCGGGCGAAAGTCAACCGCTACAGGTCACGGCGACCAGCAGTGATCCGACGTTGGTCGCCGATCCGGTTATCAATTACATCAGTCCTCGCCGCGATGCGACGTTGACTTACACGTCGCTGCCAGATCGATTCGGCACGGTCACCGTCACCGTGACGGTCGAAGATGGTGGCCTTGATCAGGATCTCAGTACAACGGCCGACAACGGAACGTTCAGCCAGTCGTTTGAATTGACGATCGATCCGATCAACGATCCGCCGACGATCGATGCTCCCGCCGATCTGAATATCGATGAGGAATCGCCGCAGCAGACCGTCAATCTTTCCGGAATCACTCCGGGACCGTTCGAGAGCGGAGATGTGCGGGTGTCGGCCAGCAGCGATATTCCGTCGTTGATTCCCGATCCCACCGTGACTTACAGTTCGCCCAACACCACGGGCAGCCTGGCGCTGACCCCGCTGGCGAATCAGTTTGGCGTGGCAACGATCACCGTGACAGTCGAAGACGCCGGACCTGACGGCGACTTCAACACCGCCGCGGACAATCTGAGCTTTCGCCAGACGTTCACGGTCACCGTCAATAACCTGCCCGATCCGCCGTTGCCGATGGACGACAATGTCGACACCACGGAAGACACCTTCCTAGAAATCGAAGCGTCCGAATTGTTGGCCAACGATCAGGATCCCGATTTGGGACCGACGTCGCCTGAAGTACTTTCGATCGTCGAAGTCGAAACCACCTCGGCCCGTGGCGCAACGGTGACCTTCGATCCGGTAACCGGGCTGATCACTTACGATCCCTCCACTTCGGCCCAGCTGCAGGCCCTTGCTCCGGGCGAATCGCTGCAAGACAGTTTCTCCTACAACGTGGAAGATGTTGACGGCGAAGCAGTTCCCCCCGGCGCGACGGTCTTTTTGAACGTCACAGGAATCAACGATGCTCCGATCGTCAGTGACGATTCGGCGTTCGTCCCGCACTCGCGGGATCCGGTGGTGATTCGACCGTTGGAAAACGACGTCGACGTCGACGGCCAACTCGATCCCGACAGCATCGTCATCACACAGGAACCGACATTCGGTTCGCTGGCAAAACGGGTTGCTCCCAACGGCACGCTCGAATTGGCCTACTCGCCTTTCGCCTCCTTCAACGGCACCGATTCGTTCCGCTACACCATTTCCGACAACCTGGGACAGCCGAGCGATCAGGCGACGGTCAACATCGTTCCCAACATCACTCCCAACGCCGGGGATGATGTGGCTGGCGGTGTTTCCACCGATACCATCAACATCAACGTGATCGCCAATGACGTGGCGATTCAGGGTTCGCTGAACCTTTCGACACTGACCATCGTCAGTGGTCCGTCCAATGGCCAGGCGACTCCGCAAGGTGACGGTACGATTTCGTATGTTCCCAACACCGACTTTGATGGCACGGATACTTTCGAGTACACGATTACCGATACGGTCGGAAACGTCAGCGCCCCCACCAAGGTCACGGTTCACGTGGTGGAAAGCGGCCTGCAGAACCCGCTGCTGTTTGGTGACGTCAACGCCAACGGCAAGGTCACGTCACTCGACGCGCTGTTGGTCATCAATCGGCTCAGCCGTGGTGGCGGACAGGGAAGCGTTCCTGTGCATCCTGATGAACGAGGGCCAGGCTTCTTCGATGTCGACGGTAGCATGGTCATCACGGCGCTGGACGCCCTGCTGGTGATCAACCATATCGATGAGGATGACGGTCAATCGGCCGAATTGGTGGATACTACGGTCGTTGCCAGTTTCGATTCCGATAGCCAAAGCGACTGGCAGCCGGTTGACTCGCTGCTAAGCAGTGTTGACGGGGCGGCAGGTGTTGAGCAGAAATTGACCGATCGTTCGGCCGGCGACTTGGTGGACGCCAGCGTGATCGACTTGCTGGCTGAATCGCAAGACGAAGAAGACGAATCAGCCGAATCGGCTTCGACGCTGAACGATTTGGTGCTCACTGGCCTGTTGTAAACGCCCTCTATCTTTCCTTCGTGCCTTCGGTGCGCCAGGCGAAGTCACAAAGAAGAAGGAAAGTTCCTCCGGTAAATTTGTCCGGTTTTGTGGAGTTTGCCGGTTGCGACGGCCGATCTGATTCGAAGAGACCCATTGTGTGCGCGGTGGTCGCGGCGGCTGGGCTTCTTGGAAAAGGGATCGGTCGATGGGCCTGCTGGGCACAATACAACAGTCATCTGGTGCTCTGCAGACCTCGCAGATCGGGCTGCAAGTCGTTGGCAACAACATCGCCAATGCCAACACACCCGGCTACATCCGCCAGCAACTTCAACTGGCGTCCGCCGAAGCGGTGCGAGTCGGCAACCTGATCAAGGGGCATGGTGTCCGCGCGACTGGCATCGTCCAAATCGTCGATAACGCGTTGGTCGAGCGGATGTTTGGTGCCAACACGGCTCTGGCCGGTGGCGAAACACTCGACAAAGCCTATTCCCAACTGGAGGAGCTCACCTCCGACCTCGATAACACCGGATTGAACGAACAGTTTTCGCTGCTGAACAATGCCTTGCTTGAACTGTCGGCGCAACCCAACGATTCGTCGTTGCGAGATTTTGTGATTTTGCAAGGCGAGACGTTGGCGACCAATGTGCAGCGTGCCCGCGAGAACGCGATTGATCGAAAGGAAACGTGGAACGCCGACCTCAGCGCGATCTCCACGAATATCAATCGCCTGATTGAGCGGATCGCCAGATTGAATTTGCAGATCGCCACGATCGAAGGTGGCGGATTGATTCACAGCGATGCTACCGGTTTAAGAGACCAGCGGTTGAGCGACTTGGAAGAACTCTCCTCACTGGTCAACATCAACATCCAGGAGCAGGAAAGTGGCTCGGTCGCCGTCTTTGTCGGTGGCGACTTTCTGGTCAGCAATGGGATCTACCGTGAAGTGTACACGGCCTACGACTCGGAAGTCGGCGGCAGTGAGATTCGAATCATCGAAACCGATTCGCCGCTGCAAGCATCGGGAGGCCAGTTGGCCGCAACGCTCACCGCCCGGGATGAAGTTTTTGGGGGCTACATTAAGGACGTCGATGCGATTGCCACCGCTCTGATTCGCAGCTTCAACGAAGTCCACTCGCAGGGCCAAGGTCGACAAGGTTTTTCAGAACTCCTCTCCGCCTCCGCAGCCGATACCGGCGTTCCACTCGTCGACGCGGGCCTGCCGTGGATACCCGGCAACGGCACGTTCGACATCAGCGTTGTCGACTCGGATGGACAAGTCATCTCTAACAATCGCATCGCGGTTCGACGCCTCGGCCAGGTCACCGATTCGACGATCGCCTCCATCGCTGCAGAGATCGACGCGATTGATGGATTGACCGCCAGTGTGACCAGCGCCGGTCGCTTGGACATTCGTTCTGATTCGCCGACCGCTAAGTTCACCTTCAGTGATGATACCAGTGGGTTTTTGGCGGCCATGGGACTGAACACCTTTTTTGTTGGTGGCAGCGCATTTGACATCGCGGTCAATCCGATCCTGACCGAAAACGCTGACTTCCTGGCCATCAGCCGCACCGGAATTGGCGAGGATACTGACACGCTGACCGAAATGATCGATCTGATCGACCGTCCGTTGGATCATCTCAACGGTGGTTCGCTGCGAAAATCTTACGAAGACACGGTGGCAGTGTTGGGGCAACAGATCAATCTGCAATCGAGCGCGACCGAAGGTCTGCGAAACTTCTTTGCCACTTTGCAAAGCAAACACCTGGCCATCAGCGGCGTCAATATCGACGAAGAATCGATCAAAATGATCGCCTACCAAAGAGCCTTCCAAGCCTCCTCCCGAGTCATCGCCACCGCCAGCGAAATGCTGGAACTGCTGGTATCGCTGTAGCGGTAGCACGCAGCCGCGTGGCTATGCTGTGCTCGGTAATTCCAGCGATTCGTGGTCGACTCTTCCCACCCTTTGTGATCGCCGGAGTACAATTGCCGTTCTTGCCGGTTTCCCGGAGGTTTTGTACCCCGGTTGACCCATTCAGAGCAGGCAACTGTTCACCCGCCGACCGCCATTTCGCGCCAGGACTTACCCGCCATGATGAATCTGTATCGACGTACTTTCTTGCTAATGATTTTCGGGCTTGTCGTCGGTGTCACTGCGACCAGCAATGCGCAGAATCGATCGCCCGTCGCGAAACTCGACCTTCGCGATGGTGACAGTTTGGTCTTTCTTGGCGACAGTATCACGCACCAACGGCTTTACACGCAGTATGTCGAGGATTTTCTGTACACGCGTTTTCCCGATCGACGATTGAAGCTGCACAATGCGGGCGTGGGTGGAGCGAAGGCGTGGGACGCGTTGGAGCGATTCGATCGTGATGTGGCCGCCTATCAACCCAAGTATGTGACCGTTCTGCTGGGCATGAACGATGGCCGATATCAATCGTACAATGAAGAGATTTGGCAGACTTATCACGACGATATGACGACGCTGGTCAACAAGCTGGTTGAAATCGGCGCGACTCCGATCTTGATGACACCGACCATGTACGATTCGCGAGCCGCGTTGGCGCGGAAGCGAAAGCCGGCAGAAAACTACAACTCCGTCCTGGCCTACTATGGAACATGGCTGCGCGAGCTGGCCGTCAAAAACGGATACGGGTTTGTGGACATGTGGGGACCGTTGAACAATCTGACTCTCGGTCAGCGCAAAACGAATCCCGACTTCACCATGATCAAAGATGCAGTGCACCCCGACCCGCCGGGGCAACTGGTCATGGCCTACGCGATCATCGAGGACATGGGGCTTCGCGGCGCCATTTCGAATATCCGAGTCATCGTCAGCGACAGCGGGAAAGCTCGGATCAACGGCAGCGGCGGAGAGGCAACCGAGGTCGAAGTCGACGACAATGCCGTGGCGTTCACTTGGACCGCCAATTGTCTTCCCTGGGTGGTGCCCGATGCTGCCCAGTCCGGGGCAAAGTTGCTTCATCTAGGCCACCGCGCCAGCCGCGAGGCATTGGAAATTCACGGCTTGGCTCCCGGCAAATATGAATTGTCGATTGACGGCCAGGTGGTCGGTACCTACACCAACGTGCAACTCGCTCGGCATATCGAATTGCAAAGCAACGAGAAGACACCGCAGTACCAACAGGCGCTGCAAGTCGCCGAGCTGAATCGACAGCGTAACGAAGGTCCGATTGGCAAACTGCGAGGCGAATGGAGCCAATTCCAAAGATTCGCCCGCGCGCGACAACAGGCAAAAGATTCGCCGGACAACGAAAAGGTCGCCGCTCAATTGGCCGAACTGACAAAAAAGATCGACGGCATGGAGCAGCGTGTCGCCGGCCACGAGCAGGCTGCCGAGGAAATCGAAGACCAGATTTTCGAGATCAATCAGCCCAAGCCGCGCCGCTACGTGTTGAAACTTGCTAGGGAATAGATAGCGCTCCGGATAGGACGACTACAAACACGTCAATTCACGTCCCACCACCAGCGATGGATGACGCTTGGTTGCGAGTTGGCAGGTTCCATGGATGCAAGTGACGGGTAGTCGGTGATCTTGGAATTGGAAACCACCGTTTGCTGTGCATCAACCGCGACGCCGCCGCTGGCCAGGACCACATGATGGACTTGGCGCCCGTGTCGCACCGAGTGCAATGTGGCGATCGATGAAACCTGACGGGGCGTCGCTTGCATTTTGGGCAAACTGGAACTGCCCAGGGCGAATGAGCGAATCAAGTTGGTTTGTTCAGGCGAGTCGGCGAAACGGCGCAGGAGTTCACTGACCGACGCAGTGCGATAGATCGATTCCAGGGCACTGTAGATCGGATACTTACTGCGGATGGCGTTCCAGTTCTGATTGAACTCGTCCACAAACGCTTCGGTGCGAAAATCTTGTGTGATGTTTCCCCGTTTTCCCGAAGCCATCGCCCGCTCGTTCTGACCGCTGAGCCGAATCGGAGTGCCGGCGATTTCGAAAACCGTTCGTTCGGCGTCGGCGCGAACCGCTCGCGGTGCGGCAGTGAACCAAAGGCGCAAAAGCAACTCGCTGGGAGGTCCTCGCGTGATATTCGCGTCGATGATGTCCAGGTAGTTGCTGACGCTGGGCGGCATCTCGTGGATTCCCAGCGCCAGTTCCTTCATATGACGATCGGCTTCGACCATCAAGTAGCCGATGGGAGTGTCGCCGGCAGTGCCGAAAACTTCGACGTTTTGCATTCCCAACGCTGAACTCATTTCGCTAGCCGCTTTGCCGATCGGAATCTTGTCGCTCTGGACGCCGGCTGCGACCACGGCGGCTCGCTGCAAACCTTCGGTCGTCGGATCGATCGTGCATCCAAAGGGTTGATTGGCCAGGGTGGCGGCGAGGCAAGTGAGCAGAAAATCCAACCGCAACGTATTCAGCCCCGTTTTTCGATCGCGATACCATCCGTTTTGATTCTCGATTCCACCAACTGGCCCGGCAATCACGATGTCCCCGTCGTCGATGAACAGATACTGCACTCGCGACAAGCCTGCCAGGTAGGTCATCGCTTCGGGCATCGCGGACGCATCGATCCGCAGCCGAGTCATCTCGTCCATCAGGCGGCGGAGCGAAACGCATCGCATTTTCGCCGGTTGTCGCCATGACGTAGGTACGTCGCGGTCTGCCGCGGTCTGTGTTGGGCGGAGCAGTGACTTCAATTCCGCGACCGCGTCTGTCTTGGATAGCGTTTCGCAACTGTGAATCGTACCCTGAGCGTCGACGTAGACTCCGGCTGGGTAAGGCGCCATCGTGCTCGGCCCGCCCAATGCTTCCCACGTGTCGGGTACCACGGTGGTTTGAATCAAATCGATCAGCGATTGAAAATCGGCGAAGGCGCCGCCGCCGCCAGCTCCTTGAATCGCGTCCTCGCGAGCCGCCGGCGATTCGATGCCGCGAATCGTTCCCGCCGCCGCGACACTTTCCCCCGAAGTCCCTTGCGCGGTCGCGATCTGGGCGAGCACCGGATCTCGGCCATCGGCTGGAAGCTGCTGGGCCGCTTGCATCGCCGCCGCGAATTCGCCGCCCGCCAAATGTTGGTTGAAACGCGGGACAAGTCCGTTGTTCTGGGCGCTGGCCGTGGCAGCAAACAAAAGGAAGCCAAAGACAACGAACATCGCAGTAGGAATGGTTTTGGCCATGAGCGGCTCTCTCTCGCCAGGGGGCGTTGATTCGATCAAGAGAAAAGTGGGGTTGGGTACCAGACGACGCAAACACCGGTCCATCCTGAGTATCGTACCCTCTTTTTCAACATCTTTGCACCAAAACGGGGGCGAAGGCGGCGAAAGCATCGGCTGACGGTCTTCGTGTTCGCCCGCCAAAGCAACATTTGCTTCAAAACGCAACAGTTTCGTTGTGGCAAAAAGCTACGGTTGGACGACGGAGGATTTTTCGTCGAAGTCGGTCCACCGCTGGTCGATCAGGCGCTGCTGCGGCATGAACCTGGCCTTGTAGTTGAGGTGCCGATTTTCTGCGACGTACATCCCCAAATAGACGTATCGGCGGTCGGTCTGCCTGGCCCACTGAATCTGCTTCAAAATGGCGTAGGTGCCAAGGCTGAAGCGACCTGCCAACGGTGAAAAATGGGTGTAGACCGCCGAGATGCTTTGTTGGCCGACATCCACGATTGCGATGGTGACCAGGTGGTTGTCGATGAAAATCGCCAGCTCCTTCGACTGGCAGCAAGTGTCGACCAGGAAAGATCGGTAGGCGTCGGCGTCGATCGGTTCTCCGCCCACATCCAAGCCACGTTGGTTGCGATGTTCGTTGAACAGTTCCAGTCGCGCCACGTCGACCGTCGGTTCGCCCCATCGGCAGCGAAGGTGGCGGTCACCGCGCCGCAGCACGCGGCGCATCGAGGTAGTCATGCGAAATCGATCGACAATGATTCGAGTCGGTTTGCAAGCTTCGCAAGTCGGGCACTGCGGCCGATAGACAAAATCGCCGCTACGGCGAAATCCCATTTCCAGCAACTGATCGGTGATCTGCCCGGTGACTGGACCGACGGGCAATCGCAGCGGCATCCTGGCGGTGACATCCGGCAGATAGGGACAGGGCTGCAACTGGTCTTGAACAACGACCAGCCGGCACTGGCTGCTGGGCAGCCGAAGGCGGTTGTCGGGATGGCTCATCGAGACTCACATGTTCTGCCGCAGTTTTTTCATCGCTCCATTTTACGCCATCCAGACTGGGCCTTCAAAGATTTTGCAGCTTCGTTCGGCTGCGGGAACAGCAAAAGGTAGTGACAAGAAAGCTCAATGTTCCTCCAGGACCTCCGGCGGCGGAGCACCGACGATGTGATAACCACAATCGACGTGCAGGTTTTCTCCGGTGACCCCCGAAGCAAGATCGGAAAGCAGGAACATCCCCGCTTTGCCCACCTCCTCCGGCTGTACCCCTCGCCGCAATGGTGAAAACGCCTTGTAGAGGTCGGCCATTTTTCCCGAATCGCTGACGACCGAAGAGGCAAGTGTCTTGATGTATCCCGCCGATAGCGCGTTGACGCGAATTCCCTCCGGTCCCAGTTCCGACGCCAGGTACTTCACGCAACTTTCCAGCGCCGCCTTGCAAATGCCCATCACGTTGTAACCGGGAACGGCCATTTCGCCGCCATAGTAAGTCATCGTCAACATCGATCCGCCGGGATTCATGATCGCTTGAGCGCGATGGGCCAGCTGAATGAAACTGTAGGCCGAAATCTGAATCGATTGAGTGAACCCTTCTTTTGAAACCTCGTGAGTCGGGATGGTCAGTTGGTCGATCGGCGCGTAGGCGATCGAATGGAGCAGAAAGTCGATCTTCCCAAACGAGCTCTTGGCGGCAGCAAAAACTTCGTCCAGGTGTTGTTCGTTTTGTACGTCACACGGCATCATGAAAGCGGGGTCCCAATCGGCCGCGACTTTGCGGAGCCGGTTTGCCATTTTGGGACGCTGGGGATCACTGTCGGGCAGATGCGTGAACCCCATCTTTGCCCCTTGTTGATGAAGCTGGGCGGCGATTGCCGCCGCGATCGACCGATCGTTGGCAACACCAAAGATAAGACCCGTTTTTCCCTCAAATAGCATCGAATTACCTACTTGCATGAAGGTGTTTCATCGCGTCAACTCTTACGACGCGAAACGTACCACAGGAGCCCGACATGTCGTCGCTGTCCACTCAAGAAGAGCATATTCTTGTCGTTCCGGAAACCGTCATCAATGAGATCGGCCGGGTCGAAGGGTTCGAATCGGACGTGGATCGGTTTTTGGAGCCGATCTTGTTGAGCGATCGATTGTCTTTCGAACCTCGGAGCCAAATGGAGACCGATCCCAGTTTCAAGCAGTTGATTCCTTACGTGTTGTTGCAGTGGACCGATGACGGCGGTGACGTGAAGTTGTTCACTTACACGCGCGGCGGCGGTTCCGGAGAAGCCCGCTTGCACGCCAAGCGAAGCGTCGGTATCGGTGGGCATATCAGTCGCGAGGATGCCGCCGGTGGAGCCGATCCCTACACCACGGGAATGCAGCGAGAATTGGCTGAAGAGGTCCAATTGGAATCGCAGTACAGTGAGTCCCGGCTGGGATTGATTTACGATCCGTCCAATGAAGTCGGCCAGGTGCACTTGGGGGTGGTCCATCGATTTGTATTGGAAAGCCCACAGGTCAAGAGCAACGAGGCGGATTTGGCCGAAGGAGGATTTGTCAGTGTCGCTCGCCTGCGCGAAGAGATGGAGCGATTGGAAACATGGAGCCAGCTGGCGATCGAAGCCCTGTACTAACAAGCCGGTTCGATGATCTATCTGGACAATCACGCGTCCACTTGTTGTGACCGACGTGTGGTCGAGGCGATGTTGCCTTGGCTGAGCGAGCACTATGGAAACCCGCATAGCGATTCGCATGCTTACGGTCGCCGCGCCGGCGAGGTGATTGAGCAGTCGGTTAGCGAATTGGCGTCGATGCTCGGTGCCAAACCGGAATCGATTGTCATCACCAGTGGCGCCACCGAGAGCAACAATCTTGCGATTCGAGGTGTCTGCACCCATCCGCGCCAACAGCGCCGGCACATCGTTACCGTGACGACCGAACACCCCGCCGTGCTGGATGTCTTTGCCGGTTTGGAAAGCGAGGGCTTTTGTGTCACGCGAGTTCCCGTTCATCCGCTGGGTGATCCGCAAGCCGGCGTCGTCGACTTGCAACGTTTAGCCGACGCAGTGGATGACGATACGGCGCTGGTATCGGTGATGTGGGCCAACAACGAAATCGGCGCGATCGCCCCGATGAAGGAGATCGCTGCGATCTGTCATGCTCGCGGAGCGCTACTACACAGTGATGCAACCCAGGCGGTCGGGCGCATTCCGGTCGACGTGCTGGCCGCCGATGTTGATTTGATCAGCGCCACGGCTCATAAGTTTTACGGGCCCAAGGGAACCGGCTTGCTGGTCGTTGGCAACTCGAATCGCCGCGTTCGCCTGAAGCCTCTGATTGTCGGCGGTGGCCAACAACGAAATCTGCGCAGCGGAACCATGAATCCCGCCGGCGTCGTCGGCATCACAACCGCTCTGCGGCTGTGCGTGCAGCAGATGTCTGAACAGACGGCCGAAATCCGCAAGAAGCGTGATCGGCTCTTCGAAAACCTTTCGACAGCGATCGACGGAATCGTATTGAACGGACCACCGCTACCAAGCGAAGACCGGCTGGCTGGCAACCTGAATATCATTTTGCCGGCCATCGAAGGATCGGCATGGATATCGGCCACCCCCGAAATCGCCTTCAGCAGTGGATCGGCCTGTAGCAGCGTGGAGGCGAAGCCGAGTCACGTGTTGACAGCATTGGGGCTGAGCGAATCGATGGCACGGCGCAGCGTCCGATTCGGCGTCGGACGTTTCAATACTTCCGAAGAGATTGAGGACGCTAGCAAACAACTGATCCAGTCGTACGGGCGACTTGTCTCTCAAGCGTGAGGTGACGCAGGCGCGGATCGTTTATGCGTCGGCCGGCCCTGGGATGGTGAAACCGCCGGGGTTTAGGGGATTTACGGAGAATTGATGTTTTAAAACTGTTACGCCCCAGCGTATTCGTGTTGTGTCTAAACCCACGAAGCGAAGGAGCGCAACAGTGCACGTATCATCCGCTAAAACACTCAAGCATTTCAAGTCGCCTTGGCGATGTCTCTCACGGTCGTTGTTCTTCTCTCGAAATCGCTGGAAAACGCGTGCATTGCGTTTGCGACAATCTCAAATAATCTCAAATTGGTGCCACCCACCTAATTTGCACACGCGGAGAATCTCAAATTGGTGCCACCCACCTAATTTGCAACCCACCTAATTTGCACACCGTCCCAAATTGGTGCCACCCACCTAATTTGAATTCCTTTTGCTTTTGCCTGTTTTCGCTAGCTTTCCAAAGCTCCGTTTCACGCCATCATTTGCCCACAAATCTCTCTTTACTGCGGTGGCGTGGCAGCACTACGATTCTTTGTCTCCGTCAAGGTCCGCGCGTTCTCGTTGAGAGAGAACCGCGTGGTCTGGCGATGGATTGTGGATCAAGATTCTCCGAGCAACGTCGTGTGTGAACCGGCAACGAATCGGAGCATGGAATCATCATTCAAGGATTGAACGATGGGCGGAGTCCCAGCGCTATTGATGGTGGCAGCATTGGGTGTCACTTACGGTTGGCAACCTGACGGCAGGGAGGGTGTCGAGTACATCATTCAAATCCCTGCTGATCAAGTCGATCGAATGCAACGGCTTGGCGAGATCAGCAGCACTATCGATCCGGCGGTGCGCGGCCGCGTTTCCAAGATCACGGTTCGAGTGGGAGAGGGTCCGTTGCCTCGAAGAGACCTTCCCGGTTTCACCCGCACGGGCGGTTCGATCGAAAGTTACGTGGCACAAGCCGATCACACTCCGATACCGATTCCAGAAACAGGCCGCACAGCGGACGCCGGAAAAGAAGCGGTGA
Source organism: Rubripirellula sp. (assembly GCA_965222745.1). Lineage (GTDB taxonomy): Bacteria > Planctomycetota > Planctomycetia > Pirellulales > Pirellulaceae > CBDCUW01. The sequence continues at coordinate 678,216 of CBDCUW010000005.1, read as the reverse complement.
TGAAACCGCAAGCAGGTGTTCCCAATTCCGGAATGACGCTTCCTTCCACGCTGGCCAATCCCGATTTTACTGGTGCCGCAAATCGGACTCAGTCGCCCAGTGCACCGCCGAAGTTGGGCGCGGCTCTTCAAAGTGAGTTGGATGCAGCTCGAAAGCGACTGGGGAACGCGGCCGACACCGCAGTCCGTGCGGGCAATGACGCTGTCAGGCGGACGGAAGATGCGCTGCGTGGCGCTGCGGCTGGTGCCCTTGGTGATTCCAGAGGCGCGACAGGACCATCGCTGCAATTCACTGGGAATGATCCACAGGGAGCAATGTCGCGAGCCAGGGTGGGAGTTCCGACAACCGAACCGACTAGTCCCAGCGCAAGGGCATGGCCCGAATTGAAGGGGTCTTCCGCGGCGCAATCCCGAAATCAAACGCGCGTGCCGCGCGCATCGACCGATCCGATCGGAGCGGAGCAGCGTAATCCGTTTCGAATTCAAAACGAACGGAACCTGGGATCCAACGGTTTGACAGTTCCCAGTGGTGCGGCAGAACTTTCAAACAGAGGCGTTGGTTCGACGACACCCTATCGCGGTGAGACAACGGGGCTTCGGCCGGGCGATCAACTGGGGCGATTGCCAAGCGGAATTACCTTGCCAACCGACAGATCGAATTCCATCTCCTCTTACGCCGATGCTGCCAGGGATAGTGGAACCAATATTCGTACGCCGATGACGCAGCGAGATGCATTTGGTAACCCATTGAACGGCAACACGCAGCAAAACGTTGATACGAATCGAACTTTGAGTCAAAGTCCGCTGCTTGGAAACCATTCGACCATTCGTCGGCAAGCGGGTGCCGACAGGCGTTCTGCGAGCACTGATCCTACCGCGAGTGATTTGGTCGGCATGCCTCCCGGAACATGGACGGTTGATGGCTACGGACGTCCCATCGATCGCCAGGGCAGGTTGCTTGACCGCTTGGGCCGGCCGATCGATCCCTACGGCAGCACGGCATCAACACAAGTACCGATCGATCAACGTGGTGTCGATTCGATGAAGAGTTTGAGAAGAACTGCGGATGATTATCGAGTCGCCGATAGCAGCCGGCTTGCAGCGCAGACGCCATCGCAGGCGAATTATCCAACCGGCAACCGAGAAACGTTTTCCCGTGGGACACCGTCACCATCGTCCGACTCGGTCGCTGTCGGTCGTGCGAGCCAACCTGGATCAACCGATGCGAACCTGACTCGCATAACCCCTCAGCCGACCGTGCAACCAGTGTTCAGCGTGTTGCTGCTCATCTCGTTTGTGGCGAACGTTTATCTCGTTTTTTGGCTGAAAAACCTGCGGGACCAATTCCGCGATTTGGTGGCAGCCAAGCGGATTGCGTCCAACAATGCACCCTCCTAGTGTCGCGTCAGATGGTCAAAATCGGCTTTTTTTCCGAGAATTTTGCAGTACAACTGGAGACTTCTGGATAACGGGGGAGTCTAACCGGTCCAGATGAGCGTGGTTGGTACCAGTCGTTTGGTGTGCGGTTTCCCGCTTTTTTCTCAGAATCGAACCCAGCGGCTGCTCGGACCACCAACTGGTTGCTATGATAGGGGGGACCCTGATGGGGGACACAAGCACCGTTATCGGAAGGTGAAGGGATCTGTCACCTAACTCATCTATGGTGCATATTGTCCCCGCCGAACGCTTACAGAACGATTTTGGCTGTACGGTGTGACGGAATGGATCGCACTCCCTGCCTATGGGGGAGCAAGAGATCATACACGTTCTTCCGAGGTAGCCCGGTCGGGTCCGATTGGCAGCAGATCAGGGGATTGTATTCCTCTTTTTTGAGGTCGAATGAGAGCGAGCCAAAAGACAAAGACATTGGAGTTTCCATGGGTAAAAAACTACTGATTGTTGATGATCACGAGATCATTCGCCTCGGTTTGCGACTGATGCTCGAACAAACGGATTTAGAGATCGCTGGTGAAGCGACGACGGCTGCCGAAGCTTTGGCGGCAGTGGAAAGTTCCACTCCCGATGTGGTGTTGATGGACATTCGCATGGAAGGCGGCGATGGCCTCAATGCGCTAGGTCGATTGAAGTTGGATTATCCCGATCTGCCGATCGTTCTGTTTTCCGCGTACGACAATCCGACCTACATCGCCCGAGCGGTTGCGTTGGGAGCAGCCGGTTACGTTTTGAAGTCGGCGCCACGCGAGCGATTGATCAGCGCGCTAGAGATGGCAGTCAATGGTGAATCGGCCTGGACGCGCGAAGAGTTGCGACGCGTGACCGGTGCACTGGCGACACCGCGGCTAAGCCAGGACATCGAAGTTCCGTTGACTCAGCGCGAAAGCGAAGTGTTGCGGCAGATGGCGCTTGGGCTGACCAACAAAGAGATCGCCAAGATGCTTGGGATCAGCTACGAGACAGTCAAAGAACATGTCCAGCACATCCTTCGCAAGATTGGTGTCAGTGACCGAACACAAGCTGCTGTTTGGGCAGTGCGAAAGAATCTTGTCTAACGACGAATGATCGTCTCGGACGTCAAGTCCAGCGGCGATGGTTCGTGGCTCGTCGATTCTGAGTGTTCGGCACGTTGCACTTGCAGTCGATCATTGAATTGGCTCCTTCGATCTGGCGGTTCGACTTCCTTGCTTCCAAACGACACCGGCCGGCGGAGGATGCCTCCGTCGGCCGGTGCGCTATCATGATCGTCCCGTTTGCCGGCTATCAACCAGCTGCTGTTTTATCGCAGCAGGGCCCCTTTTATCGCAGCAGGGCAAGGACGTTTTGTGGATTCTGGTTGGCAAGCGAAAGCACGTTCGTGCCCGATTGAACCAAGATCTGAGCTCGTGTCAGCTTCGCCGACTCCTGAGCGAAATCGGCGTCCCGAATCGAACTTTCAGCTTCTTGCAGGTTCGCCTTGGTCACATTCAAGCTGACCAGGTTGCTTTCCAGCGTCGTCGATTGGAAGGCTCCCAAGCGGCCGCGAAGACCCGTCACCTTGGCGATCACTTCGTCAATGATCTTGGCCGCGCCGGTGACGTCGTTGATCAGGCTGCGCGATTGGCCGCTGCCCAGTTCATAAAGACGTCCGGTCGCTCCGCCAAGCTGGCCGGTGCTGACGCTGCCGATACCCAAAGAGGCTTGCTGAGTGCTGCTGACTTCGGGGCCCAACTGGAACGTTGATCCGCCGCCCGAAATCGAGAACGAGAAGTTCGTGCTGCTGCCGTCTTCCACCGTCAGGCTCAAGTCCAGCGAGCTGGTGTTGATCGAAAGCGTGTTCGCACTGCCGGTCGCTTCCACTCCGTTGACCGTTGCTTCGATGTCGCTGCCGGTGTCGCGAGTGACATCCAGGTTGGCCGCGAACGTGCCACTGGCTCCTTCGCTGATCACGTCGATGTTCACCAACGCGTCGGTGCCGTAGTCGGTCGATGTCAGCGTCAAAGCGCCCGCATCGACCAAGGCTGACACCCCGGTGCTGTCGGAGACCAGGTTGACCGCTTCGGCGATCTGATCCTTGCTCGTTCCCGCACCGAAGTTGAACGTTTCCGCACCGGCCGAACCATTCAGTTGGAAGACCAGGTCATCGGCCAGCACTTCACCACCGGTGTTGCCGGTGCTGAGGCTGTCGACACCGTCGCCGATGTCGATCGAGGCGTTGGCCAAACCGGCGGCGCTGAACAGTGCCGTTGCCGCAGCACCGTCGACGGTGTGGCCGTCGATCGCGGTGGCGATGTCGGCAGCCGTTTGGGGTGCCGAGGAGTCGACCGTGACGGTCAGAATCTTCTGTTCGCTGTCGTAGTCGGCCGAGTTGGCGGCACCCGAAACGAATTCGATCGTGACGTTGTTGTAATCCGCACCAGTGTTGGCCGCGGTGATATCCAACAGCGCTCCGGCAGCAGCCGTGGCGGTCGTTCCGGCAGTTCCACCTCCGGTACCTGCCCCGGTGGCTCCGGTGGCGACGAATCCGTCCAAGTCGTCAATGGCGTCTTGGATCACCTGGGCGTCGGCGGCAGTGCCGGTGAAGTCGGCGCTGATGGTCAATTCGCCGGTGGTCGAGTTGTAGGAGACCACGCCGGTGCCGTCGGCGGCATTGTCAGCCAGCGTGACGTTGGCAAAGCTGTCCGAACCGGTGATGGTGATCGTTTCACCACCGATCGCGGCCGTTCCGACTCGTGCGTCGGGCGCAGCGGCATTGGCGGCCGCTGCGGCGGAGAAGGCCGACGCGCTGGCGGTCGCTTCGGCTTGCGAAGCGGCGGAGTTGACGACGACTTCGACATTCAGGTTGCCGCTGCCCAGTTTGGCCTGTTCGATGCTGGAGTCGCGGACCGAGGCGACGCTGCCGACGGTGCTGACGAAGTCTTGGGAACCGTCCAGCAGTTTTCGGCCTTGGAAGGTGGTGGTTTGAGCGATTCGGTTGATCGCTTCCAGAGAGCTATCGATCTGCAACTGGTTAGCGGCGATTTCTTCGTCGCTGAGCGCTCCCTTGTTGGCTGCTTCGACGACCAGTCCGCGAACGTCGTTCAGCAGCGTGCTGACTTGTCCCAGAGCGCTGTCGGCGGTACTGATGATCTGGCTTGCTCGCTGAGTATTGCTGATAGCCTTGTTCAAACCGGTGATTTCGCTTCGCAGTGCTTCGCTGGCGATCAACCCGGCCGGATCATCGGCTCCGCTGTTGATTCGCAGACCGGTGCTCAACCGGGTCAAAGCAGATTGCAAGTCGTTGTTGCTGGTCTGAAGTCGGTTCTGAGCAACTAGCGAGGAAACATTGGTATTGATTCTTGTCATTGGTTCATACCCCTAGTACGGCGAATCGCAAACGAATTGGCGGATCCGGCCGCTTTTTGGACCGGCAAGCGATCCTGCCACCACATGACGACCAACGTTGGCCAGCAACCCCTTGGCAGCAGTCTCGTCTGCGGAAGCTTTGGTTACTCCAAAGCTGGTCGTAGGATTCCACGCGAAGAAAAGAGGCCCGATTCTGTTCGCGGCCCCGGCGCAATCGATACAACTCTCCGAGCTGGAAATGATGAGACGATCGACGAGATCGTAAACGGGGGACGACGAACCGGTAAGTGGATACGAGTCGACTACGAATAGCACAGCGCGGCGGAGCCGCGGGCCAAAGCAGCCTGACGAGATAGCCACAAAAAGCACCAAAAGCCACAAAAAACTCTTCGCGACTTTTCGCGTTTTTTGCGGCTAAGAGATCTGTGCACGTTGAAAAACTTTTCGCCATTTGTAACTCGAATCACACGAATAGGAAAAGAAATGTATGCAGGACATTTTCCTGTCAGAATTCATCTCTCTTTATTCGTGTGATTCGTGCTATTCGTGGTCGACTTTCTTCCGCTTCGCTACAGACAAAAAAATGATCCCGGCCACTGGGTGGCCGGGATCATTTCGTTGGATCAGATTATTTTTTCGGATTCCGCGGGGGGAACTATTCGTCTTGCGGCGGTCGGACATCTTTCGTGGCGCCGGCGCCGGTTTGTGTGGCTTTGCGGTTCTCGCGTTGGATCGCGTCGTAGACTTCCTGACGATGAACCGGAATCGATTGCGGTGCTTCGATTCCAAGCCGCACTTTGTCACCACGGATGTCCACGATTGTCACCACAACATCGTCGCCGATCATGATGCTTTCGTCTCGGTGTCGGGAAAGGACCAGCATGTTGTCCTCAAGGTGATTGAAGTGGAGCGGGTGCGAATTGCCAAACAGACTTGCCCACTTTGGGAGTGCTTGATTGGTGCGAGTACGATTCCGTTCCTCGCTAGACCAATGATCGGTCGCTTGCAGCGCTGAATTGATACTGAAACGCCGAAGGTGGGTCCGTACCGGTCATGCCGATTCAGCCGTCAGGTCAACTCGCGAAAGAAGCGCCGGCTTGACCGTCATGCAGCTTGACGGACGATTTCCGAGACGAAGGGTTGTTCCGGTTTGGCCAGCGGCAACTCCTGCTGGATCGGCTGATCGTCGCTGGTGATCACCTGGCAGCCCAGGCGGCGGTTCAAGTTCAACAACACCGGCGACCGCAGATTGGTGGTCAGTTTTCCGACGTGACCCGACACGGTCGTCATCACGTAGATCTCGGCACCCGGACGCATGTGAAGGGTTGCCAGATCACGCCGGCTGACGTGGACCCGATAGTCGTCAAAAAAGGCGCGGGGGCTGACCAATGCAATTGCCCGATCGCCTCGCGATGCACTTTGCAACCACGCGATCCAGGGGTTGTCCAGGTCGGGAAGCAACGCCCACTGTCGCAACGTTTCCATTCCGATCAATCCTTGCGGAAAGAGGAACAGTTGGTTGGTGTTGAGCTGCAATGTGCCAAAACGTTGAGTGTTGATCCGCATGGCCGGGTTCCCGAACAAGTGTGGAAAGTGCGGGTGATGGTAATCGCGACGCATTTCGGGCGCACGCACTGCCACGTCTGGGTATCGACTCTGGTGGCGTCCCAAATCGACAAAATCGCTACAAGAAGTTCAGAACGGTAAGTTGGGAAGTTTGGCCGATGACGCGAAGTGAGGCTTCGAGCGAGATTTGTCGTTGGCTAAGGTCGCTGATCACGGTTGCCAAATCGGCGTCGATTTCGTCCGAAAGCTGACTTTTCAGCTGGATCACCTTGTCTTCGGTCGAATCTTTCAACTGTTGCAGGTTCTTGCTCCACACCCCCACCCGTCCGCGGGTTCGGCTGGCACGGTCCAGGTCAACGTCCAGAACTTTTTGTAGCCGTTCGATTTCAGGGATGTCGCCGTCCAGGACAGCGGTGTGCAAGCGAAGCAGCGTATCGAGCGCGCCGCCCGCATCGCGCGGTACGTAGTCGACTCCGACAATCGTATCGACACTGCCGACAAGAGTTCCTGTGGTTTCGTTGCTGCCGGGGGCGATCAGTCCCAGGCGGATGCCGGCATCACTCACGCCAAGCTGACGTACTCGCAATGGATCGGCTCCTGGCGGAGCTTTCAGTTGCAGGCCGTTTCCGAAATCGTTGAGGTCGACCAGGACACGAAGCGTGTCTTGGTTTTGCGGATGGTTTCGAATCAAATCGATCACGTCTTGGATCGATTCGACGCCGTCCAGGTCGAGGCTCAGTTGGATACCGTCGGGTCGGGTGATGATCAGGTCGTCACTGTTGGGGTTTAGCGCGACGCCGCGTCCTTTTCCCAATTCGGCAATCAACGTTTCCTCGGTTGCCGAGCGGATTCCCAGGGCGCGAGCGGCCCCGCCACCATTTTCGCCGATGGAATAGTCGATTCCGCTGCGCAGCGAGCGCAGCCGAATTCTTCCTTCGGCTTCATTCAATTCCGCCCGTACATCGGCACCGCTGCGGTTGATCGCGATCAACACATCTCCCAGCGTTTGCGCTTCGCTGAGGTCAATTGCAAAGACGTCGGAACCTTGCAGGATCTGGATTCCGTCTGACAGGTCGACACCTGCTCCGCCAGCCAGGTCGGCAATTTTGGTGTTTGCTGTGACGCGGGGCGACAACCGATCGCCGATGATGGGCGGGGCGACCAGCCCGTCGGGATTGCTGATCGAAAGATCCTCGGCCAGCGTGCCGCCGACGGTGTCCGCGATGGCCAGAGTACCGGCCAGGCCGTCGGCGTATTCGATACGGATGCCGTCGCTGGTCAGCGTCGCGGCAAGTGGCCGGCCGTCCAGTTCGACGGCGGAAAACAAGTCGGCAATGTCGCCGATGGTCGCTGCCGAACGGAGATCCAGTTCCTGCCAATTGGATCCGTCCGACAGCCGAATCACACTCGGCGTGACCCCCTTGCCGGCGCGAAGGTCGACCAGTCGCGAATCGGCGTCGAGCGCGGCGTTCAGCGGATCGCCTTCTAGAAAGGTAGCGAATGCGCCCAGCGTTTCGTTTCCGTTGACACTGATTGGGCTGGGATGGCCCGCACCGAGGGCGGTTCGCCCGATCGCGTCGTTGCCGGAGTAGACGATCTCCGTTTCGTCATAGTCAAAGGCGGTGCCGCTGTTGAGGAATCCGCCCAGCAGTTGGTGATCGCGAAACAGCGAGTTTCCCGCTGCCATCACGGAGTTGATTGACTGCTGAACGGTTGCCGCCAGCGCCGCTCGTTCGTCGTCTGAATTGGTCGTCTGCGCCGCCTGGACCGCGATCCCGCGTGATTCGATCAATGCGTTGTCGACTCGCGAAAGAGCTTCGTCGGTGGCCTGGTAAAAGGCGGCGGTCGAATTGGCGTTTCGAGCCAGCTGATTGCCGCGATCAATGCCGCGGTGCAGCCCAATCGCGCGGCCGGCTGCCGCCGGATCGTCCGACAGCCGCAACACCCGCCGGCCGGTGCTCAATTGGTCGTATTGATTCTGGATTTCCAGCTGGTCTGCGTTCAATTGAAACAGCAATCGCTGAGTCGTCAGCGGAGTGCTTGTGCGAACGGTAGAGACCGGCAAAAGTGGCATCGTATCGCCAGGCAAGCACCAGAAATAGAAACAACGACTCTCTGCTGCGTTATCGGGCGAGATCGGGCGGCGGTGCAGCCAAATCCTTACGATCGCCCCGGTCGAGCCAACGCGAAAAGATGATCCCATCGACCAGACATCGCTGATCGATCAAAATACCGTGGACCTCATATTTTGACGGTGCATGGGTTTTGCCCAAAAAAGGGGTCAGACCCTTTGGAGGGCGGCTTTTTTGGGCAAAGCCCGGTGCATGGCGATGACGCTGTCCATTGACTCGGTTAGGCGAGAAAACCAGCATGATTCTGATTGGTACGATGAACTTAACCCGCACCCGCGAGCGGGGCGATTTCTTCTGCCCCAGTTGCGACGCGAATCAATCGTACCGACTGCGGGCCCGGCGGCCTTGGCTGACGCTCTATTTCATTCCGACGGTGCCGGTGGGGGGCGCGGAGCTGTTTGTGGAGTGCGATCAGTGCCGGCAGAGTTGGGATCCAACCGTGTTGGCCATGGATCGCGAGGCCCACGAACAGGCTCGTGAGGAAGAGTTTCGGGATGAAGCGGTCAAAGCCGCGGTCCTGGTGGTCATCGCCGACGGTACGATCACCGAAAACGAAATCGAAGCGCTCAAGCGTGTCGCTTCTCGGCTGCTGGAACGCGACGTGGAACGTGACGAACTCGGACGCCTCTGTTCGATCGCCCAGCAGAACAAGATCGAAGCATCCAATTACGTTTTGACGGTATCGAGGCGATGGAACCAGCAGCAGCGCATTCAGGCACTGCAGGCAATGTTCCTGGCAGCCACCGCCGACGGTGAAATGGCCGCCCCGCAGGTCAAGACTCTGTCGGTGATGAAGGAATTGCTCGAGTTGACCGAGGAGCAATATCAGGGAGCGATTGAGGAAGCTTTGGAGTGGGAATCGGTTTAAGGTGCCGATCTTCCCGCAGCGGCATGCCAATGGTGTCCAGCCGGGGCGGCGGGCGCCGGCTTGGCGGATTGCCGTCCATCCTTAAAATCAGGGCCCGATTCGGCTGATCGCGGTGGACCCGCTTCCCCTACCTCCCTTGATCCGTGACTGAAATGCCTGAAACTCACAACTTGGATATCAAACGCGTTGCCATTCTGTTTGCCGGCGGTCCAGCTCCGGCTGCGAACGCCGTGATTTCGACGGCTGCCTTTTCGTTTCTGGAAGAAGGTGCACAAGTCTTCGGCATCAAGCATGGATACAGCCGGCTTGGCGAGTACACCGCCGCCGGACCGTTGCAAGAAGGGAGCGATTACATCCGGTTCACTCACGACGCGCTGACCAATGCCCGCAGCAGCCGGGGGATCAGCATCGGAACGGCTCGTACCAATCCGGGTAAACATGTCAGTTCGCCCGCCCACCTGAAAGATCCGGAATTGGTCGCGCCGCTAAGACGCGTCTACGAAGGACTCTGCTCGTTGGAAATCGACGCGTTGATCTCGATTGGCGGCGACGACACGCTGAAGACGGCGAACAAGTTGAAGATGTTTCAAGATGGTTTGCCGGCCGATGCCAGACGGTTTCCGGTTGTCCATTTGCCCAAAACGATTGACAACGATTATTCCGGAATCGATTTCACCTTTGGATTCTTCACCGCCGTCGAAACGTTGGCCGAGGAGATCCGTAATTTGAATTTTGACGCCGCGGCGGGTCGATCCTACTTCCTGTGCGAAGCGATGGGACGCAGCGCCGGCTGGTTGGCCTACGGCGCGGCGATCGCCGGCGAAGCGAGCATGGTGATGAGTGTCGAGGACATCACCGGATCGTTGTCCGAAGAAGAGGTGATCAATCAGGAAACGGGGGAAACCCGAAAAGTGATGGCCATGGATCGGGTGATCGATCGGATGGTCGACATGATGCTGGCGCGGGAACGCGAAGGACGCGAGTATGGCACGATCGTGTTGGCCGAAGGCATGGCGGAGTACCTGCCCTCGAATTACTTGGAAGGCGTCAGTCGCGACGAGCATGGGCACATCAATATCTCCTCCATCAATCTTTCCTCGATGATTTCCAAATTGATCGGCGATCGCTACACCGAACGGACCGGAAGATCACGGAAGATCAACGGCTTGCAACTCGGTTACGAATCACGCTGTGCTCAACCCCACGCCTACGATGTGATGCTCGGTTCGCAGCTGGGAGTCGGCGCCTATCGCGCCTTGGTCGAAGAAAAACTTAACGGCGTGATGGTTTCGGTATCGGGGCAACTCGACCTGCACTACGTTCCCTTCGATGAACTGGTCGACCCGGAAACGTTGGTGACGAAAGTACGCTTCATCGAACCGGAAAGCGACTTCCATCGCCTGGCACGTTTTTTAGAAACATGCATCGACAGCTAGCCACGCCTCTTCCTTCCTTCCTTCCCCTCACTCCCATTCATTCTTCCCCGGCGTCAATCGCGCATCGATTCGAAACGTTCCGTGATCCTTTCGGCGATCGCCAGCGAAGCGGTGGCCGCGGGAGAGGGCGCGTTCAAGACGTGAATCGCCCGTTCGCTTTGTTCGATCAGGAAATCGTCGAAGAGGTTACCATCGGGTGTGACCGCTTGAGCGCGAACACCGGCTCGGCCGCGAACCAGGTCGGACGACTGGATGGAGGGAATCAGTTTTTGTAGGGCTTTGACAAAGGCCGATTTGCTGAGCGAGCGATGTATCTCGCCGGCTCCCATTCGCCAGTGCTTGGCGGCAAGTTTCAGGAATCCGCCAAAGCGGAGGGTCGACGCCAGGTCGCCGACGTTGATGTTGGTCCACCGGTAGCCTGCCCGCGAAAGCGCCAGCACTGCGTTCGGTCCGCATTCCACGCCGCCATCGATCATGCGAGTGAAGTGCACGCCTAGGAACGGAAACGATGGGTCGGGTACCGGATAAATCAGGTTGCGACAAAGCGACTGACTGGCTTCTGCCAGATCGTAGTATTCACCGCGAAACGGCACGATCTGCACCACCGGCGAGCCGCCCGCCATGGCGCACACACGATCGCTTTGCAGCCCGCCGCAATTGACCATTCGATGGCAGTGAATGGTTTCGCCGGTGCTGCTGGCCATCCGCAGAGAAGAAGAACTCGGCTGGATCGAAGCGACGTTGAACTGCAACTTGATCTCGCCACCCCGAGATCGAATGACCCTTGCCATTGCGTCACAAACGGAGCGGAAATTGACGATGCCGGTCTCTGGCACATGCAGCGCAGCCAGCCCCGCCGCGGCAGGTTCCAACTCACGAAGTTGGTCGGTGTCGATACGTTCGGTCGCGACACCATTCTCACGAGCTCGCTGGGCGATTCGATCCAGCCGCGGCAGCTCGTCCGTGCTCGTTGCGACAACGACTTTGCCACAGCGGTCCCAGGGCACATCATGCTCGTCACAAAAATCCTCCATGGCTGCTTTGCCTGCGCGGCAACAGGTCGCTTTTTCCGAACCGGGCAGGTAGTAGATTCCCGAATGCAACACACCGGAATTGTGCCCGCTCTGGTGCCGGCCGACACTCGATTCCGTCTCGACGACCGTGATTTGTGCGTCGCCAAGGCGATCTTGCAGCGTCATCGCGGTTGCCAGACCGACGATTCCTCCTCCGACAATGACAACGTCTGAATTCATCTCACGATTCTGATTTGGAGGGAAAACGCGGATTCTCAAGTGGCGCCGTTGTGGGTACCCCTGTCAGGTGAAATGCTGACGCAGGATCGGCACAACCGTCACATCTGTTGTCCGATATCGTTGCTGAGCGGAGGAAACGCGTCCATTGCCCCGTCAAAAAAGGCAATTCTCCTGATCGCCGTTTGGCAATGCTCGTTTTTCACCCTACCTTCAATCATTGGGGCAAAAACCTGCTCATTGATGAACATGAGTTTTGGAATCTGGGGCACGCGGGATGGCGCAAGACAATACCGTCACGATATCGGTTAATGAATTACGCGCGGGGGCATCGTGCAGCTACCCGGTGGAAGGCGAACATGGCGTGCTTCTGCTGGGGGCAAGATCTCGTATCACGCAGCAGGTCATCAATGGGCTTCGCGAACGCGGAATCGATTCGATCGCGGTGCACCCCAGTGATTTGGCGTCGCTGCGGGGTGGAAAGCAGAAACCGGCGGCGGTCAAGCGCGAACGCAGTTCGGCGGCGGACGGCCAGTGGGTTTCCAGCCAGCCCGTCAAGGAAATGTTAGTCGACCGACACGATGAAGACCTGAGCGATGAACGCACGGTGACGCTTCGCCGTGGAATGGGGATGGCCAAGGCTCAGTACGACAAGCTGCAGACGCTCCTTGGTGATGGTAGTTCCAAGGCAGAAGTGGAACTCTCTTCGGTGTCGGACGCTTACGCTCGAGCGATGGTCGACGATTACGACCAAACCGTCGGCGTGATCGGTGCGTCGACCGTCGCCAGTGACCTCGCCGAACGCAGCGTGCGGATGTCGGTGATCGGCATGGCGATCGGAATCGAACTCGGTTTGGACGGCCCGAAGATACTGGAGATCGGGATGGCGGGGTTGCTGCACGACGTCGGCATCTACTCCATGGACAAACGGTTTTTGGAGCCGGCGGGGCGGATGGACGAATCCGAGTTGTGGGAATATCAAAAGCATCCCCTGTTGTCGGTCAAATGCATTCAGGAGGTCATGGATGTTCCTCATCCGGTCAACCTGGCAGTGCAGCAGGTTCACGAACAGTTTGATGGATTGGGTTATCCGCGAGGGGTCAAGGGGCAGCGGATCCACTTGTACGCTCGCATTTTGAATGTGGTGGACGCCTATCTCGATTTGACCTCCCACACCGCGGATCGCCGCGCGATCGTCCCGCACGACGCGCTGTGTCTGATGCTCTATCAGGCCGGCCGCGGTCTTTTTGATCCCAGAGTCATGCGCGCCTTCCTGAACGCCGAAACGATGTTCCCGCTAGGCAGCATGGTCGAACTCAAAAACGGCGAACTGGCTCATGTCATCCGCCGGCCCAAGAACGGGTTCGCCGCGCCAGTGCTCAAGGGCAGCGATGGGGATCGAATCGAGTTGGAGTCGACCAACTTGCAGATTGCACGTCCGGTCTGCGATCCCCACATCGACCAAATGCGGCTGACCAACAAGATGATGGAGCAGGCCAGGTGGTGTCCGCTCCATCACAGAATTCTGATTTAGCTCAATACCCGATGCCGACTCGGAACAAAAGCGCGTCGTGGGTATCGAAATTGTGTTGCGGGCTTTGCCGATACCGCACTTCCCGATCAAACGCATATCCGATTTCGAAGAATGCGTTTCGTCGGCCCATGCGAAGTGCGTCGTTGAATCCCCACTCCAGGCCGAAGAGCACGCGGATTTCGTTGATGTCGATGCTGTCTTCGGTGCCGTTGGTTCGAGTGATCGTCCACGAACCGCCGCCGTAGTCACCGGCGATGTACCACCACACGTCTCGCGTGCCGATCGTTCGCCAGTATCTGGATAGCTTGGGTTGCGGGAAGAAGAAGTCGAAGCGCGTAAACGGGTCGGGTTGCCACAGAATTCCGGCGGCCGGGACCAGTTTGACTCGGTTGCGGTCGAGGTAGTAAACGCCGCCGCGAAGCGTTGATGCAGGCGAAAGGCGGAAGTGCACCAAGGCCTTTCCGAGCGTGCGAAAACTGCGGCTGTTGTAGGTGTCAAAGTCGGTGAACACGCCCAGCCGCATGCCGAATTCCGTTCCGATCATTTGGTTGGGATTGGATTCCCAGCCGAAGTCAAGGAAGGCGCTGTAGGCACTGGGCGGCAAGTCGGCGCCGATCGCGCCGTTGGGACCGTCCCACAGATGAAGCGAAAACGACGGGATGATGAACAACGGCTGGCTGGAGTACAGGAATCGCGGCACGGCGAAGACAAGCGAGATGTCGGTATCGTTGGTCTCCACGTCCGAAAACCGGCTGTCGTCGGCATGGACAAAGGTGTGTTGAAGCCGAGGTCCCTGGAACAACCGATAAGCGGTAGCGCCGACGCCCGTTCCGGTCATCCACTGGTCGGCGCCGGAAAAAAGGCCGCCCGGAAACAGCGTCGATGGGGTGGAGGAGGGGTAGATCGTGTTTGGATAGCTGGGCTGAGCAAATCCGGGGGAGCCGGCGTAAGGCTGAGTGCCATATGGCTGTGTGTTGTAGATCGATTCGGTTCCGAGGCCGCCGTTGATTCCCAGTCCGCCTGGTGGTGGCGCGTTGATTACCGGAGGCCCGGTGTAAAAAGTGGGTGGTGCTGAGCCGGTTGTTCCCAATCCGGGGGCCATCGGAGCAGCAGCGGGTCGAGAAAAAATTCGGCTGAACAGACTGGAACCGGGGGGCGAAGGGGTGATTGCCGAGGGGGCAAACGCGCCGGGAGCAGGAGGTGTTGCTCCGCCTTGTATGGCATAAGGATCCAAGAGCTGACTGGAACCACCGGCTGGAGCGCCAAAGCCGGACGCATCGATCGGGGCGAGATTGGTGCGAGGAATGCCGACGGGAGCCCCCGCGTTGGCTGACACACCACCCTGAATCGGTGTCGCTGTCCCCGATCGAAGCTGAGGAACTTGGGCGTTTGCCCCTTCGCTCCCAAGTAGCAGCAGCAGGCAAATGGCAACACGTCCAGCTGGCCGCTTGGATTCCAGCCGGCTGAGCTGGGCAATGAATCTCGTCAGGCTCGCGATAAAATCCATGAATCCGTCGAATCGGGTCAGCTTCCGTTTGCCAAACGCTTGGCCTGCTCGAATGGGATTACCCGGCTGAAGCGGATGCGGTCAAGGTGAATCATTCTCACCCCTGAAATCGGCTCGGTTCGAAACGCTATCATGGCGACTCGTCGGCAATTTCTCCGAAATTGCTACGTTCGTTCGCGAGCCAGTTCGGAGAACTGGCCGACAGTCGGCGATTTCTCCGAAATCGCTACGTTTGTTCGTGAGCCAGTTCGGAGAACTGGCCGACAGTCAAAACCCCAGGAAACCTGCCAGTGGAAGATCTCGATGTCGCTCGCCTTGCCGAATACTTGCATCTGACGCCGGATCAAGTGACGCGGATGGCAACGCGTGGGAAACTTCCCGGTCGTAAAGTGGGTGGGCAATGGCGTTTTAGCGAAGCGGAAATTCACCACTGGCTGGAAGAGAGAATTGGGGCGAGCGAGGGGGAAGAGTTGGATCGGGTTCAGCGGGTGTTGGACCGGGCCGCTGGGGAAGTGGTGGATCGGCCGATTCATGAACTTTGCACAATCGAATCGATTGCCGTGCCGTTGAACGCCCGTACTCGTGGATCGGTGATTCGATCGATGTGTGACCTGGCCGCCCGTAGCGGTCTGATGTGGGATGCCCCGGCGATGGCCGAAGCGGTCAAGGCTCGCGAACAAATGCACCCGACCGCGTTGGCTGGCGGAGTGGCCCTGATGCACCCGCGGCGGCCACAGACGTCGATTCTTGCTGATTCGGTGGTCGCCTTGGCGATTTGCCCGTCTCCGATCCCATTTGCCGATCAGGGGCACCTCACCGACATCTTCTTTTTGATTTGCTCTTACGACGATGCGACCCACCTTCGTATCCTGGCCAAACTTAGCCGCATGATTGGCGATGGAGAGCTGTTGAACGATTTACGGCAGAGCCAATCGGCCGCCGAGGCGTGGGAGCATTTGCGCCGCTCGGAGGAGCGGATCGATATGGCGTGACGGAGCGAATGAAGTGAACACGGAAGGAACCGTGATGAATATCCCTTTTGATCCATCGCTGTCCAACATCGACCGGACAACCGGTACTTTGATGTGGATTGGTCGCCGCGACGTGGCGGAATTCCAGGACGCCTACCGGTTTTGCGAGTCGGTCGCCTCGCAGATGGCCTATCGAGAAGATGTCGACCAGGCGATCGGTCGTCCGGCCGGCATGGTCGGCAGCGTGATCATTGCCCGCGATCATGGACCGGCGATCACGGCGGAGCAGTTTGCACGTCTGCAGCATTCGGCCGGGCAAGCGAAGTGGCTTGAGTTGATGGGGCGCCTTTGCCAGGCGGCTCCGACGCAGTCACAGAGTCTTCCGGATGTTGCGCGTTGTCGCTGGCACCGTTGGAATCAAGTTTTGCCGAAATGGTTGTCCGGGCAAGGCGAGACCACCATGAACGCAGATTCCGGAACAAAAACAAGCGTAGCGATCATTGCGGCATCATTTGCGGCAGCCGATCCGCTGATGGATCTGGCGGTTTCACAAGGAGCCACCGCGGTTTGGTGCCGGCAACCCGATCCGTTTCGAGTTCGCGGCGTCGACGTCGTTTGGTGGGATGACTCGGTGGCCCGGCATTCGACCACGTCGTTGTGGCAACAGCGAATCGCGGACTGCGGAACAACGTCAGCGGGTTGTCGTCATGTCTGGTTGGCCAACGCACAACGGGTCGAATGTCATCGCCAAGCGAGCCAGGGTGGGGTCGATCTCGTCCTGAGCAAACCGTTTGATGTCGGGCGTCTGATCGACACTGTGGCAGGCAGCGTCGATCGACGTGACGTGCCTGCGATGGTGTCGACAAGCAAGGCGGCGTGACGCCCAGCGGCCCTGGGGAACAATCACGTCTTCTACTTCTCGAACCACTTGCGGATGGCGTGCAGCGTTGCCGCTCGGCTTGCTCTGGCGATGGACGTGGTGAGGGGAATTGATTTTGGGCAAACGGCGACGCAGTTTTGAGCGTTCCCGCAGGCCTGAATCCCGCCGACCGAGGTGAGCACATCCATCCGCTGTGAAGCGAGCGCCTTGCCGGTGGGGTTGTTGTTGAACAACATCGCTTGCGAAATCGCGTGCGGACCGACAAACGCCTGATCGAATTCGGCGAATTTTCGTTGCGCGAAATCCTCGTCGGACTCACCTTCTTTCCGGTCGATTTCAATTTTGGTGTATTGCGGACAAGCGTCCACGCAACAACCGCAGCTCATGCATTCGCTAAGCGGATAGTTCTGTTCCTGTTGAGCCCGTAGCTGTCGTTCACCCGGTCCGAGGTTGTAGTAATTGTCAACTGGGACCCACGCCTTGACTCGCTGCAAACCTCGAAAGAGCCTTTCGCGATCGACGATCAAGTCTCGGACGACTGGAAACTTGGCCATTGGTTCCAGCACGATTTCGTCATCCTGCTGGTCCAACAACTTGTCGACCAGCGCGCTGCAGCTTTGCCGTACCCGTCCGTTGATCTGCATGGTGCACGCGCCGCAAACTTCTTCCAGACAACCGCAATCCCAAGCGACCGGCGTTACTTTTTTGCCGTCGGAATTGGTTGCCTGGCGGGCGATTCGCTGCAGCACGCTGATCACGTTCAGTTCCGGTTCATACGGAATCTGATGCAGTTCCCAGTACGGTTCTTTTCCGGGGCCTTCCTGGCGACGGACGCGGACTTTGATGAAAGGAGGTCGTTTTCTCTGGGACGGTTCCAGGGCAATCATCCTTCGATCCTGCTCGGCGAGATTGTGGGGTAGTTCTTGGTGGACGTGCTTGTGATGGAGGTTGGGTGGTTTTTAACGAGCAAAGTGTCCGCAATCGTTCGACTGGCGTCGACGCTAGGTTGTCGGCGCGGCCTTGCGAGCATCACTTCGTTCTTTCCAGACCTCCTCGATCACCTCGGCACCGACCAGGCCGTACAGCCGGGGCCTTGGCGGTACCAACGATGTATCGACTTCTTCATAAGTGAGATCGGGTGCGCTGTTGTTGTGGTTCCAACTGGCAACGGTGCTTTTCAAATATTTGCGGTTGTTGTTTTCAAAATCATCGCACCACTTTTCCGCTTGCGTTCTTCTTTCGGCTGGTTCATCCGAAGTGAGCGACGATTTCTGGAAGTCGGGTTTGAAGTGTGCTCCGCGGCATTCGTCACGCTGCAAGGCTCCTAGCAGGATCGTTTTCGCTAGCGGGAACATGTCCTGCAGCGCCTTGGAGAAAATCACGTTCTGGTTGGACCAGTTTCCGGTGTCCGACAAGCTGACTCGCATCGCTCGCTGGTGCAACTCGGCAACCTTGTCGATGGCGTCGCGAAGTTGGTCGTTGCGGCGAACGACCGTTGCCACGCGAGTCATGATGTCGCCGAGTTCCTGGTGAATCAGGTAAGGATTTTCGTCGCTTCCCGATTCGCCTTGCAGCAGATTGTCGTGACGTTGTTGTTGCTCCCCGACGGCGGCGTCGGTCAGTGACGAGGGGACGTCGGCGTGGCCGCTGCTTTGATTTTGAGCATAGTTGAGAATCGAGCTGCCGGTGAACAGGCCGGTAAAGATGCAGGAAAGCAACGAGTTGGCTCCCAGCCGATTGGCGCCGTGGTAGTGGTAATCACACTCGCCGATCGCGTAGAGTCCGGGAATGTCGGTCATGTGATTCTGAGGCGCGCCGGCTAGCAGGCCGCCGTCACCACTTTTGACGTAGTCGGCCCAGAGCCCACCCATGCTGTAGTGCACCGCGGGAAAGATACGCATCGGTTCGACACGGGGGTCAACCCCTTGGAACTTTTCGTAGATCTCCAGGATGCCGCCAAGCTTGCGATCCAGCTCGCCGGCCGGAATATGCGTCAAGTCAAGATAGACGCTCATCCGCTCTTTCTCGATGCTCAGTCCATCGTTGACACAGATGTCAAAAATTTCTCGCGTCGCGATATCGCGAGGCACCAGGTTGCCGTATTCGGGATAACGTTCTTCTAAAAAGTAGTAACGTTCGCCATCGGGAATGTCGCGCGCCGAGCGGGGATCCTGAGGTTTTCGCGGTACCCAAACGCGACCGCCCTCGCCCCGCGCCGATTCGCTCATCAGCCGCAGCTTGTCGCTGCCGGGAATGGCCGTGGGATGGACTTGGATGAATTCGCCGTTGGCGTAGCGTGCGCCTGACTGAAAACAGCGACTGGCGGCGCTGCCGGTACAAAAAACGCTCATCGTGCTGCGGCCATACACCAACCCGCAACCTCCCGTGGCGACCACCACGGCATCGGCAGCGAAGGCGCGAATCTTCATCGACACCATGTCTTGGGCCACCACACCGCGGCAGCGGCCGGAATCGTCGCGAATCGGGCCCAGAAAATCCCAGAATTCGTACTTCTTGACCATCCCTTCGGATTGGCGACGACGAACCTGTTCGTCCAGCGCGTAAAGCAATTGTTGCCCGGTCGTCGCACCGGCAAACGCGGTTCGTTTGTAAAGCGTGCCGCCAAACCGCCGCCGGTCGATGAACCCTTCACCCGTGCGGTTGAAGGGCACGCCCAGGCGATCCATCAAATCGATCACTTTGGGGGCCCAGTACGCCATCTCTTTCACTGGCGGCTGGTGATTCAGAAAGTCGCCGCCGTAAACCGTGTCATCCAAGTGCTTCCATTCGTCGTCACCCAGCTGCCGCGTCTGGTCGTTGCAGCTGTTGATCCCACCCTGAGCACAAACGCTATGTGATCGCTTGACCGGTGTCAGGCTGATCAAATCGACTTGGACGCCCAGTTCCGCCAGCTTCATCGCCGAGGCCAATCCTGCCAAGCCGCCACCGACCACCACAACACGATGTTCTGCCATTGCTTTTCTTAACCGTTACTAGCTTGTTGTCAGGGACGGGGACTCTTGAGTGGATTCTTGGATCGGGTCAATCTTGCGAAGGGGATTTCTTTTCGGTTTCTTTCGACTCCTCCGGCTCGTCCTGGTGCCAGCGTTTTTCTTCGTTTGCCGGTACCCAACCCGAATCGACTGCAGCGCGATACATCGTGTCCTCGGTCTTGCGGAACTCGGCCGCGTCATCTGCACTTGGCGCCACCGCCGCCCACCAGGCGGTGACACCGACAATCGTCAAGGCGATTCCAAATGTGGTGCAAACCTTCGTGGCTCGTTGCTGCGCCTTGGGAGAAATCCACAGTCCCCAGGTGATCCCGGCAGTCCATAAACCGTTGGCCAGGTGATAAATGCAACACAGCACACCGATCAGATAAAAGGCGGGCCAAAACCAACCGCCCATCGACTCGACCAAGCTGCTGGCAGCGTTGTAGGGCCGAAAAGTTCCCAGATCGACGCTGCCGATCATTTCTCGCCACCAATCGGCGTGAAACCAACCGTGCAGATGAAGGATATGAAAGAACAAGTACACCAGGGCGACGATACCCGTCCAACGCTGCCAGGAATATCGGCGGTTGCTGGCGAATTGGTACTGGCCGCTGTTGAGCTTTCCGGTTTTCGCGATCCAGACGCCAAGCACGGCGTGGAAGACCAGCGGTGCGAAGATTGCCCCCCATTCAATCAACGGCAGCAGTTTTCCCGGACTGTGAATCAGATAAACTGCCCGCTGAAATGTTTCCGAGCCGTTCATCAAACTGGCGTTGGTGGTCAAATGCACGACCATGTACAAACCGAGCGGAATGATTCCCAGCAGCGAATGCAGTCTGCGGATCGCGAACTCGTGGCGGAAAAAGAACGCGGTCGCGGGGGAAGATTCAGACACGCTCATGGTTCGTCGGCTTGGGAAGTGTCGTTGCACTGGTAATCCGAACCGCTCGGAAGCTGGGCAAAGCAACAGGGCGGGTCGGATGGCGGGTCGGATGGGGAGTCGCTTGGGCAATCGTTTTGCGAAAGATCCAGCGATGTTCCGCAAAAGACCACGACCAACCAGCTGATAGGTTAATGTAATTCAACTTGGCGATGTGTCGGGTGACCGCAAAGATACAGGCCCCTCCGTTGTGGCAACGTTACGGGAAAGTGGCCCGCCGTTTGGCGTCAGAAAAATGGATCAACGGTGGTTGGAATGAGCGTCTGGTGGATAGTTTGCCTTGCCGTCGTTGTGGTGTTGGCGTCGATTCTTGTTTTTCGTCTTCACGCCTTTTTGACATTGCTGCTGGCGGGACTGCTGGTGGCGCTGCTGACTTCGCCCGATTCGCTACGGCGGTATACCGATTTCCAGGTTTCGCGTGACAAGATGTCGACCGAGGCGGCGGCGAAGTTGGTCGATTCCAATGCGCCCGCCAGGCTGACGGCCGCCTTTGGAGAAACGGCTGGCAAGATCGGTATCCTGATCGCGCTGGCAAGCATCATCGGACAGTGCTTGTTGGAATCGGGAGCGGCGGCGGTGATTGTCGAGCGAATGTTGAAATGGACCGGCCCACGACGGGCTCCTGAAGCGCTGGCGGCCAGTTCTTTTGTGTTGGGCATTCCCGTTTTTTTCGACACAGTGTTTTATTTGATGATTCCGTTGGCGCGATCGCTGCGCCGCCGGCTGGGCAGCAATTATGTTCTGTACATTCTGGCGATCCTGGCCGGCGGTTCCATCGCCCATTCCCTGGTACCGCCCACACCCGGTCCGCTGTTTGTCGCCGACATTATTGGCGTCGACATCGCAACGATGATGTTTGCTGGATTGGTGATCGGAGGTTGCAGCAGTGTTTTGTCGCTAGCAGCAGCGCGGCTGATCAACCGCCTGGTGGATGTTCCGCTTCGGTTCGAAGAGGAATCGAGTGTTTCCCATGAACTGGAAACATCGGGGCAGTCGCCCAGTCCCGATTCGTCACAACCCTCGCTCGTCCGTTCGCTTGCACCGATCGTGGTGCCGGTGCTGTTGATTGCGATCGGTTCGGTCGTTGCCTACGCAGGCGAACAAGAAACGCCAGCCGCCGCCGTTGAGCTCTTTCGGACACTTGGCAACAAGAACATCGCGCTGGCGATCGGCGTCGTGCTGGCTCTTTCTCTGACGAGCTATTGCCCGACGGAAAAACGGAAGTCGTTGGTCGGACGTTCGCTTGCGTCGGGCGGAAACATCATCTTGATCACCGCCGCCGGCGGGGCGTTTGGTGCGATGCTGCGGCAAGCCGGAATCGAAGAGGCGGTCGGTTCGCTGGCTCAAGACGTCCCCGGCTTGATGATCTTGCCGGTCGCTTTCGCGGTGACCGCCGCCATTCGTACGTTGCAGGGATCGGCGACGGTGGCGATGATCACTGCGGCTGGCATCTTGCAAGGTTTTGCACAGGCCGAAGGCCTTCCTTTTCACCCTGTCTATCTGGCGATGGCGATCGGGGCGGGCAGCAAACCGGTCTCCTGGATGACCGATAGCGCGTTTTGGGTGATCACGCGGATGAGCGGGATGACCGAAGCCGAAGGGCTACGGGTGATTTCGCCGATGAGCGTGTCGATGGGATTGGCCGCGCTGCTATTCACCATGCTCTTTGCGTCGATCTATCCAGGCGTTTGAGACACCAAGAAAGGCGAGGGGGAAGGGAAAGGAGGATAAGAAAGAGGATGGGAAGTGGAGAGAGCGAAGGAAGAAGGGAGGCGGGGAGGAATCATGACTGATGATGGTTGACAAGTGGGTTGTCGGCAGTCCAGATTGATCCGGAATGTTTCAACAACAACCGCACACACTGACTGAGAGGGTGAACGATGGACGCGATGGATGTACTTGGCGCGCTACTGGGGCGGAAATCGAAGTCGGGCGGTTCGGGTGGCGCCGTCGTTTCGGATATTCTGGGCGGTCGCCGGCCAAAAGCCGATCCGGCTCAGCCCCGCCGCCAACACCCGCGCAGCCGCCAGCCGACCACGATCGAAGGGGCGGCCAAAAGCTTGGAAGATCTATTGAACGTTTCCAATGATCACCACCAAGCTCGCCGCCAGACGCCTCGCAGTCAGTCACCACCGCCGCCAGCGACTCGCACACCGCAGCAAGAGGCGATGAATGAGCAGTCGAAGGTGTTGGTGCGAGCGATGGTCAACGCCTCCAAATCAGACGGCCAGGTCACTCAGGATGAACAAGACAACATCCTGAAACAACTGGATCATGTATCTCAGGAAGAAATCGACTTCTTGAAACAGGAGTTCGCTCGGCCAGTCGACGTGAAAGAATTTGCTTGGTCGGTACCGCGTGGGATGGAGGAACAGGTCTACGCGATCTCCGTATTGGCGATCGATCTGGATGAGCAAAAAGAGGCCAATTACCTTGCCGATCTCGCCCACGGCCTGCGGCTCGATCTAGGCCGCTGCAACGAAATCCACCGCAACTATCGCGCGGTGGAGATCTTTCGAGAAGACTGACCGTCGGCGATTTCTCCGATGGTTGCAACGCACTGTGTACTAGCCGGTTCGGAGAACTGGCCGACGGTTATTCCGGAACGGTCACTTGTTCTCGTCCGTTGCGGGTCGACATATCTTGCCAGAGTTGCAGTTCGATCGAATCGCTGATGAACTTGATCGCTCCATCCATCAGCGCCACGTTCACTCCTCCGACATGGTAGCTTCGCGAGGTAACCGCGGCGTAGGTCCTTTCCGTTGCGCCCTTTCCTTCTCTCATGTTGGTGAAGTCGACGTCGTACTCGGCCCCCGATTCGGTGCACAGAACTTTTCGATTGGGAGAGAAGGTGGTGGTGAAACTGGTTTGATGGGCGCGGCCATCGGTCCATTCGGTGTGTCCGGTTTCTGATTTGAATGAACCGCCCAGGACGCAGATTTCGGATGGGTCAACCGGCATCGTCATCGAACCGGCAGTGCCAACGTCTCGGTAGTAGGGATTCCAGGCTTTCACCTCGGCAAAGGCCAGCGTGTTGGCCAATCCGTCGATCACGTCTCGAAACCGTGATTCCCTGCCGACCAGAAAACTGCCCGATCCCACTCGGTTGTTTGCTGGATCGTAGACAAACCAGGGGCCGGCGTTGCAGCCATAGCTGAGCGGATAGTGGACCGGATCGGAGGCGCTATCCAATCGGCCGGTATCCATCACTTCACTGGGGCAAAGGAAGGTGGGCACACGAAGGCTGGAGACCTTGATGGGGTATCCATCGTCGTAAATCACCGATCCCTTGTAGCCGTCGCTGAAGTCGATTCCCTCCGCAATACTCATCGCTTCGACGTACGGCAGGATGCGGGCTTGAGCCGACCAGCCGTCGGTGGACGAGGCGGGCTGAATCCAAGCTGGCGGCAGTCGCTTGGTTGCCGATTCGTAGTTATGTACGGCCAAGATCACCTGGTGCAGGTTGTTTTGGCAGCTCATTCGCCTGGCTGCCCCGCGGGCCGCCTGCACCGCCGGTAAGAGCAATCCGATCAAAATTCCGATGATGGCGATCACCACCAGCAGTTCGATCAGGGTGAAGCCACGGAAAGAAGAAGTGCGTTTGGAAAAGGGAACGCGATTCAGATGATTCATAGCCAGCCATCCATTGAGGGGAAACGGGGTAACTCCGCCAAAACCGCAGGTGTCCATGCGCGAACACGTCGGTGGCGGGGCGAGCGTTGGCTGGCTGGCGCTGGAGGAAGCGGGCTCCCTCTCGGCTGGCTTGCTAGAAACTCGATTTCTCTCTGATATTGAGAACCATTATCAATGATCTTAGCGGCTCAGTTGGGCGCCGCAAGCCCCTTTGGCGTTGGGAGCGTCTTTCGCTGAGCACGAGCGCGAGCGGAAGCACGAGTGCGAGCGAAACCCCGCCACCCCGTGACATCGGGTCGCATGTTCTGGCCGTGATTTGCCGATCAAAATCATTGCAAAATATCGTAACCTTTCGAGGTAATGATGGTTTAAAGGGTCAGTCTGTTTCCGGTCGTCCAAGGCACAACAGGAGCGAAGCGATGAGAACATTCAGGAACTTGGTGGCGATGATCGCGGTGGTGTCGTGCGTTGCGACGACCGCGTATGCGCAGCGGGGGCCCGGTTTCGGTCGAGGTTTTCGAGGCGGCCGCGGTCATGATGGCCGACACGATGCCGATCACGACGTTTTTCACTTCCTGCTGACCAACCACAAGAAGATCAACCGAAAGGTCACCGAATTGCCCCATGGTGTGCGGACGCTGACCGAGTCGGAGGATCCGGAGATTGCGGACAAAATCAAAGAGCATGTCGAATGGATGAAGCACCGTGTCGAAAACACTCAGCCCATTCGCATGCGTGATCCGCTCTTCGCGGAGTTGTTCCGGCACACCGACAAAATTGTGATGAAGTATGAAGACACCGAGAAAGGGGTGCGGGTGACGGAGACCTCCGAGGATCCGTACGTGGCCAAGCTGATCAAGCAGCACGCTGAGGTCGTTTCCGGATTCGTCAAGCGAGGGTTCGCCGAAGCGATGAAGAATCACCCCGTTCCCAGTGACCAGCCGCCCAGAGAAGCGCAAAAGTTAACTCCCGGCGTCGACGGGTACGGGTCGATCGTGCCGTTGCCTGACGCTGCGCACCAGCCGCGGCCGCGAAGCCGCATGGTGGTCGATCTCACCAAGGGAGGAGAGCCTGGTTCGTTGTTCCCTTCGATCGAAAAGGTGGCTCGGTTTGTCAATCTATACGCCGGCGCCGGCGAGCAGCCGTCCAGCGTTCAGATCGCGGTGGTTTTGCATGGTGACGCCACAGCAGCGGCGCTCCACGCCGACGCCTACAAGCAGAAGTTTGCTACCGACGACAATCCCAACCTCGATTGCCTTCATAAGCTGCATGAAGCGGGGGTGGAGATCTACGTTTGTGGGCAGTCGTTGATCAACAAGAAGAGTCGCCCGGAAGATGTTGCCGTGTTTGTCGACGTAGCCGTTTCCGCCGTCACTTCGCTGGTGAACCTGCAAGCCGATGGTTACGCCTACGTTCCTTTGAAGTGATCACGAGATGGTGTTGAGAGTCAATCTCAGTTTGGTGGCTCGGATGAAGAGGCCCGTTGCGGCAACATTTGACCTATCACTTGCCGGCGGATGAAGTAAACTTGGTTCGCTTCGTTGGGTCGAGGCGTCGACGATCCTTGTGACGGAAAGGACTGACTTGAGTTCCCTGAGAATCAAACGACAAACGCTTGGGCGGGTCACTTCGATGGTGATGGCGTTGTGTTTTGTCTATCAATGGGGAGCCTGTCCTTGCGGATGCCTGGAGCACAACGCGTGGCTTCGGTGGTTGGGCGTTGTTTCGCATGATCATGACCATGCGGAGGCGGCTTTCCCAGGCGCACCGTCAGTCGCCTCTTCGGAAGATCACGACTGCACAGGTCGTCCGCCTGCTGTTTGGACGAAGAGCAAGAACTCCTCGTTGCGGATCGCGCTGCTATCGTCAAGGAGCACGTCTGCATTGGGGATGCAACCTTTGCAATATGCGGTCGATCGTCGGATCCGCCGCGAGCTTCGTGGGCCGCCGGCGCTGGCGTCGCCGCGCGACCATCTTCTGGCCCTGCAAGTTTTTCTCTTGTAGCGATCGTTTCACTGGCTGGTGTCAGATTTTGCTGACGGCTGCGCAGACGGGTACTGCTGCGCGCTATTTCATTCCATTGAGAAACGATCATGTCGAACCAATACTCTTTTGCGACGCCCAGGGCGGTAACGATCGCTCTGTCGGTGGCGCTCACCGGCGTCTTTGCGGCCGGTGTGGGAACTGGGTTGCACTTTCACCCGCGGCTGCATGGCACCGACGAACATCATACCGATCCGAATCCACATGATGACCAGGAGGAAGGCGAAACGCACGAGGAAGAGCACCTTGCGCTCAGCCGGCAAGCCTTCGACAATCTTGAACTTCGCCTGGGCAGCGTCGACCATGGCGACTACTGGAATTCCGTTTTGGTGCCTGCCGAGGTGGTAGAGATTCCCGGTCGCAGCGATCTGTCGATTTCTGCGCCGGTCACCGGAGTGATCGAGCAGGTGCGAATCTTGCCCGGAGAATCGATTACCGATGGGCAAACGATGTTCGTGCTTCGGATCACGGATGAGGAGCTGACCGAAGCGCAGACCAAGCTGCTAGCCGCGCTCACTCGTCAGGGGATCATTCGCGGAGAAATCGAACGGTTGACTCCGGCGATTCAGTCGGGAGCAGTTCCCGAGATACGAAAAAGGGACCTTGAAAACGAACTGCGGCAACTGGCTGCCCAGCAGGAGACGTTGATCCAACAGTTGCGCGGACGCGGATTGCCGGAATCGGTGGTCCGTTCGGTCATCAACCAGCGGACGCTTGCCACCACGCTTCCGGTGCAACTGCCGGTGGCGTGGCGATGCGACAACCAGGGCGGCGAGCAGGCCGATGACCGGAGCAAGGACGAGGTTGGCTACTCGGTAGAAAACCTGGTCGTCCATCCGGGGCAGTCGGTGCAGCGAGGCGAAACGCTCTGTTCGATGGCTTATCACGCGGAGCTCTATGTTCAGGGAACGGCTTTCGAGTCAGACCTCGATACTTTGGAAAGAATTGCCCAAAACGATTGGACCATCACCGCCGAATCGCACCTTCGTCATGCCGATCACACAGGCAGCACCGATCGGGATGCTCTTCGCCTGTTGCGGATTGACAACCACATGGACGATCAGACGCAGACGGTTCGCTTTTTTGTGTTGCTGGACAACCGAATCGAATCATCGCGCTCGGACGAACAGGGCAGGCATTTTGTGCAGTGGCGGTTTCGGCCCGGTCAGCGGATTCATCTGCGGTTGCCAGTGGAAAAATGGGAAAACCAAATCACGCTTCCCCTGGACGCGGTGGTGATCGACGGTCCGAACGCGTTTGTTTTTGTCGAACATCACGACCATCCCCACGGTGTGGACGATGATCACGACCATGATCATTCCCACGACGATGACCACGACCACCACGATCATCACGATGTCTTTATCGAATTGGAGCCGGTGCCGGTGCGGCTGTTGCACCGCGATGATTGCATGGTCGTCTTGGCGGATGACGACGAACTGGACCCGCGGGCAAAAATTGCGCTCAACAACGCCTACAAGCTTCACCTGGCGATGAAGGTGCAATCAGGCGGCGGGGGCGGACACCATCATCACCACGACCACTAACGGTGCCGCACCCATGCTCAATTCCATCATTCAATTTTCGCTTCGCAATCGGTTGTTGATCATCGGCGCCGCGATTGCGCTGATCGTTTTGGGGAGCGTGACGGCCCGCTGGCTTCCCATTGACGTGTTGCCCAATCTGACTCGGCCGCGCGTTGTGTTGGTCACCGAGTGTGAGGGGCTTGCTCCCGAAGAGGTCGAGCGACGGGTCACGTTTCCCTTGGAATCGGCGATCAACGGAGCTTCGGGCGTCATTGCCGTCCGCAGTTCCTCGGACATCGGTCTGTCGGTCGTCAACGTCGAATTTGATTGGGGCACCGACGTTTACACCGCTCGTCAGATCGTTCAAGAACGGATCGCCACGGTCCAGGATGATTTGCCCGGTGATGTCAGGCCGCAAATGGGACCGCTGTCGTCTCTGCTGGGACAGATTGTGTTGGTGGGCATGTGGAGCGCCGATGGTACGACCGACCCGATGCAGCTGCGGACCACCGCCGACTGGGTTGTTCGCCAACGCCTGCTGACCATTGCCGGTGTTTCGCAGGTGATCACGATGGGAGGCGACCGCAAGCAATATCACGTGTTGGTCGACCAACACCGAATGCACCAATACGAAATCTCTTTGGATGAAATCGAGGCGGCGCTCCGCGCGAGCAATCAAAACGTCACCGGCGGCTTCATGGCTCGCGATGCAAAGGAATTCTTGATTCGCGGCTTGGGAAGGTATACGTCGGCCGATCAGATCGGCAAGACCGTGGTCCGGGGTTCCGGGACACGGCCGCTGCTGTTGGAGCAGGTCGCCACCGTATCGGAAGTTGCCCAAACCAAACGCGGCGATTCATCGGTCAACGGCCGGCCGGCGGTGGTGTTGACGATTCAAAAGCAACCCACTGCCGACACTCGGCTGGTGACCCAGGAAATTCAATCGGCCTTGGAGGAATTGAAGGCCTCGTTGCCGGGCGACGTCGTGATCAGCATGACTTATCAGCAACGGGAGTTCATCGATCACAGCGTCCAGAATGTGATCGAAGCGCTGCGTGACGGGTCCATTCTGGTGGTCATCGTGTTGTTTCTTTTTTTGTTCAATTTTCGAACCACCTTCATCACGCTGACGGCGATTCCTCTTTCCATCCTGGTGACGGCGCTCGTTTTTCGCTGGTTGGGTTTGTCAATCAACGTCATGACCCTGGGCGGTTTGGCCGTGGCGCTGGGTGAATTGGTCGATGACGCGATCGTCGATGTTGAAAACATCTTTCGGCGATTGAAACAGAATCGGCAATCAACCAATCCGCGACCGATTTTCGAGGTGATTTTCAACGCGAGTGTGGAGGTGCGCGGTGCGATCATCGTCAGTACGGTTCTGGTCGTGATCGTCTTTGCGCCACTATTTGCGCTGACCGGAATGGAAGGCCGCTTGTTCACTCCGCTGGGAATCGCCTACATCGTTTCGATTTGTGCATCGACACTTGTATCGCTGACGGTGACTCCGGTGCTTTCCTGGTACCTGTTGCCGCAGGCTCGGGCGGCTGCCCGGCCGCGGGACAGTTTTTTGCTGCGGATGTTGAAGGGTGCCGTACAGCCGGTGATTCGTTTCAGCATGCGTCCGGCCGGGCTGACGACGTCGCTGGTCGTGCTGGGGATGGGGTGCATTGTCGGTGGATTGATGGTCGCCACCATGGGCCGCGATTTTCTTCCTCCTTTCGACGAGGGCGCGGCTCAGGTGAATCTCTTCGCGCCTCCCGGAACATCTTTGGAAACGAGCCGCGAGCTCAGCCAGATTGCCGATCGTAACCTGCTGAAACTGGTTCGCACCGATCAGAATCCCAAGGCGCCCTTGTTGTGGTTCACTTGTCGCACCGGACGTGCTGAACAAGACGAACATGTGATGGGAGTGAATATCAGCGAGTACGTTGTCTCGCTCAATCCGGAAAGTGGGCTGAGCCGCCAGGAGCTGATCGAACAGCTGCACGAGGCCGTGGAACACATCCCGGGCGTGGAAACGGAAGTGGAACAGCCGATTGCCCACTTGATCAGCCACATGCTTTCGGGGGTCACCGCGCAGATCGCGATCAAGTTGTATGGCGACGATCTGGAAACTTTGCGCCGGGAGGCTGGTGAAATTCGAGACGCGATCGTTGATATCGATGGCATTGCCACACCGGTAATCGAGCAGCAGGAGCCAATTCCGCAATTGCGTGTTGAGCTTCGGCACGAGATGCTGGCCCACTACGGAATCACCGCCGGTTTCGTCAACCGCTTCATCGAAACCGCGATTCACGGCCAGGAAGTTTCGCAAATGGTTCAAGGGCAACAGACCTTTGACGTCCTATTGCGGTTGGAGGAATCGCAGCGCCGCGACCTGGACAACCTGCACCGTCTGCCACTGGAGCTTCCCAATGGATTGCGAATTCCGCTCAGCGCGGTTGCTCGTGTCTATGAAGCCGTTGGGCCCAGCACGATCAATCGAGACGATGGACGGAGGCGAATCGTGGTGAGAGTCAACACGCTTGGCCGAGATCTGGGCAGCGTGGTGACGGAAATCAAGCAGCGGGTGAGTGGGCGAGTGGCGCTACCGGAAGGTTATTTTGTGACCTACGCCGGTCAGTTCGAAGCACAGCAGGAGGCCAACCGGCGCATTCTGATGCTCAGCGGCGTCGCCCTGATCGTGACGGCCATGGTGTTGTATTCCGCTTATTCATCGTTCAACATCGCGCTGCAACTCCTGATTGCCCTTCCCGCGGCGCTGGTGGGTGGGATCGTGGCGCTGCACCTTACCGGTCAGACGTTGTCGGTGGCGGCCATGGTCGGTTTCATTTCGCTGGGTGGGATTGCCGCAAGAAACGGATTGCTACTGATGTCGGTCTACGTCGAAAAATCGAAGGCGGGTGGGATCACCGAGGAAGCGATCTTGCAGGGAAGTCTGGAACGTCTGGCGCCAGTGCTGATGACGGCGCTGACCACGGGACTGGGGTTGTTGCCACTGGTCATCGGCGGACATCTTCCCGGCAAGGAGATTCTGTTTCCTGTTGCGACCGTTATCCTTGGCGGTCTGGTGACGGCGACGCTGGCGGAGTTTTTCATTCGGCCCGGTCTGTTCTGGATCTTCACGCCTCGGTCGATCGAGAAAAACATTTCGCCGGCTGGTGGAGCGAGAAGCGATGGCGGATGATGGCATGATGTTGGTTGCGCGAATCGCATCGGTGCTGGTGTTGCTCACGGGACTAGGTACGACAGTTGCCGGGCAGGATCCGTTGCAGCTTGACGGCCATGCCGACGCGGTTTACGACATCGCGCTATCGGCCGACGGAAAGCTGATGGCATCGGGCAGCTACGACAAGACGGTGAAGCTTTGGGACCTTGGCAATCGAAACGTAGTGGCGACGCTGCAGCAGCATACCGATCAAGTGTTTCGAGTTGCGTTTTCGCATGACGGCAAATCCCTTGCCTCGGCCAGCGGAGATGGAACGACGATCCTTTGGGACGTAGCGGGGCGGGCAAGCCGAAAGGTGTTGGATGGGCAAGACGAGGTTGTGATGGACGTTGCCTTTTCAGCCGACGACCGTTACCTCGCGACCGCCGGCTCTCAAGTGCGGCTATGGGATCTGGGCCGCGCCGATCCGATTTGGTCGCTGGCCGGTTCACACGCCTATTTTTCAGTTGCCCTGTCGCCCGATGGAAAAACCCTGGCGTGCGGAACGGCCAACGCAATCCTGTTCTGCCATGTTTCCAGTGGTGAGTTGTTTGCAGACCTCGCGACTGCGGGGGGAATGGTTTATCAGCTCGATTTTTCACCCGATGGCAAATGGTTGTCTTCGGCTGCCGCAGATGGGACGCTTGTTCTGTGGGATGTTTCACAACGAAAGAAGCTGCGGTCGGTCCAAGCGGATGTCAGCGCTCTCTTTGCGACCCTGTTTACCGCCGATGGAAAACGCTTGATCAGCGGCGGCCGCGAGCGAATCGTCCGAATTTGGACCGTTCCAGATTTGCAACTGGTCAATGAATTGCCGGGAGCCGATGAAACCATTCTCTCGGTGGTGGAAGCGGGAGACGCGAGTCACCTTGTCGCTGGCACGTATACCGGAATGATTTACCTGTTGCCCTTGGAAAGAAAGTAGTTCGATTGTTTCGGGCCAAGGCAATCGTTTTGTCGGCAACATTCGATCTCGCCATGAAATCCGTTTTGCAGGGAAGTTGATGTGAGCCAGTACGAATTTGCCGTCAACGCGCTGGTCGCGGGGCTCTTTGCATCGCTGGCTTGCGGTTTGGGCGCGCTGCCGCTGTTGATTCCCCGGCTGCGGATCGAACAGCGCATCAGCATCGGTTATGCGTTTGCTGGCGGTTTGATGTTTGCCGCCTCGGTCTACAACCTGCTGATCCCGGCGATCGTCCAGGGGACTTCCAGTTCAACCAGGTTGTGGCCGGTCAGTAATATTCTGGCCGGATTGCTGTTGGGCTGCGCGTTCATCTGGTGGGTGGAAAAGTTTTTGACGCCCGAACGTTTAAAAACGTCGATCCTGCTGCGGCCATTTGGATCGCGGATGGAAACGTTGGTCTTCGTGGCGATGTTCTTTCACAGCGTCCCCGAAGGGGTCGCCGTGGGTGTCGGTTACGCCGCGGAGACGCACAGTGAGGCGCTGTCCGGTTTGGGTTTGTACATCGCCGTGGCGATCGCCATTCACAATATCCCTGAAGGTTTGGCGGTCGCTCTGCCAATGAGGGCTCGCGGTGCGTCGATCTGGAAATGCTTTTTGTTTGCCACGTTGACCAGCCTTCCGCAGCCGATCGCCGCCGTTCCGGCAAGCATGTTGGTCTGGGTTTTCGAGCCGCTGATGTTGCCGTTGTTGGGCTTCGCAGCCGGCGCGATGATGTACCTGGTGATTGACGAACTGATTCCGGAAGCGCTGGAAAGTGGCGATCACACCCCGATCACCTGGTCCTTCATGCTCGGATTCAGCCTGATGGTGATGGTGCAGGTGCTGCTGTAGTTCTGTCGGCGACTTCTCCGAAGTCGCTGCGCGCTGCCATTTCGGAGAAATGGCCGACGACCTTACCGCGTGAACAGCTGTGGCACTCGGTTGAATTTTTGGAACGGCAGACGGACTCCGGCCACGGTGAAGGAATCGACACGGATTTCCTGTGGTGGCGCGAATCCGACCTGTCCGGCTGCGGTGACCACGTCGTCCTGGTCGACTCCGTCACCACTGACTCCGAACCCGCCGACCAGCTGATCGGTCGCCGCGCCTTTGTAAAGTGGTGTGCTACCGGGGAAGAAGACGATTCCGTTTTGGTTGGCGAGCGGTTCGGCCGTTCCGTCACCATGGATGGTGGTGGCCGCGTCGCCGGGGTCGCGGAAGTTGCGGCTGGGGTTGAAGGCGTCAAACGCTAACACGCTGAAAGTATTTCGGCCGTCGACGTTGTCATCGGGACTGAACTGGTAAACCGCGGCGTCCAGCGGTGCATCGTTGACGAGGTTTTCCGCGGTGATCGGATTGATGCCCGGCATTCGCAAGATGCTTTGCGGGGCGACCAGCCGGCAAAGCGTATTCTGATCGCAGAGGTTCAAATCGGGATCATTCACCAGGCCGACTGCCGCGGTGGCGGGAAGTTCGATGCCGCTGGGATATCGCGGTTCGACCACAAACCGGAACGACCGATTGGTCAGCGCCGTGCCCAAGGGAAGCGTGTCGCCACTGAAGTCGTTCAGCGAGGTGGCGACGGGACCGAAGATGCCGTCACTGTTGAAGTCCAGCCGATCCTCGTCTTGCAGTACTCCCGGAGTCGGATCGGCGTAGTAGGCTGTATTGCGTGCCTTGGCGATCGACACGTCGATCGAGAAGATGGTGGCGTCGGGCATTCGATACACACCCAACAATTCGCCATTGGTATCGGCCACTGACAACACCATTCCGGTGGCCGTTCCCGGTCGGAAGCCGCCGTCGATATCCAGCCGGATGGCGGCTCGAGTTTTGAGTGCCTGATCGACGCCGTCGGCGATGATTCGATCAACATCTGCGGCCGACAATCCGCCGGGGATGGCCGAATCGTGTGGAGCGACCAGCCATCCTTCGGGCACCGGTTGACCAGCCTGCACCTCCGCGCCGCCGCTGTCGATTGGCATCAGAACGCCAGATTCAAATCCGGTTCCGCCGAAGTTGGCGTTACCGACCGCGATCAAACGATCGATACCGGGTTGGCGGAACGATCGATCCGGATTGGGACCAAAGATTTCCAGCGTGATTCCCACCAGGTCGATTCGGCCGGTGGGCAAAAGGAAATTCGGCAGTGGCGGCAAGTCGTTGTTGAACCGAGACAAATTGCGTATGAACGCGGGTTGGAATGGATTGAACAATCCACCGCCGGCTGCCGCGATGACCGCCGCGAACTCGGCCTCCAACACCTTGGGCGCGTTGGTGCGAGCCTTTTCGGTCTGTCCGACACCGTGCTGGAAACCCTGCTCGAACGTCGCGTAGCCCTCTTCACCAGGGAAAAAGACGCCGATACCACCGACCAGGTTGAGTCTTTCGCTCAGCGGTGTGCCGGCCGGCACCGGACCGCCGCCATCTTCGGTAACGAGCTTGAACAGGGGAACACCGCCAGGCAACGTGGCGACGCCGCGCGACTGGGAATCAAAAAAGCGGTCGATTTGCAGGCCGTAACCTTCCGGCCAAGTTTGCGAAAACGTTTCGGTATTGTCAGGAATGAAAGTCGGATCGCTGTTGAAACGAGTCCGCAAGTAAAAATCGTCCTCGTTGCCCTTGATCTGATCGGCACCCGGATGTCGTTGGCTATCGCGGCTTTGATGTTCGATCGCAAACAGGTCGACTTGGGGTGTGAAGTTGACTTCGGGTGGAAATTTTCCGCCAGGACCGATGGGGGCAACAAAACCCGGTCCGACATACTCCTGTCCGCGAAGGTCGACCGGAGAGGCTTCGACAACGCGCTGGGCCATCGTCGATTGGCTCAGCGAGCGGATCGTGCGACTGGTGATCGGTGCTTCGTTGTTGCTGAAGAACGCCGCGGTACGTGCTTTCGCCGCGGCACCATCGATGGCGAACGCGAGTTTCTTGGCGTCCAAATCGGGATCGCCGGTCGGCGAAAGGTTCACGTCCTCTTCCACCCGGACACCCAAGATCGTTCCGTTTCGGTCGACGACCACGATGATCGCATCATCGCTGCGAGTGGCGGCCGACGCCCGCCGGAGCAACGTTCGGACGTCGTCCTCGGTCAACTGGTTCAGGGCGCCGTCACGCCGAAACGCCTTGTTGAACTGCGACGCGTACTCGAAGTCGGGATTGCCCGGCTGAACCGTTTTGAAGTTGGTCAGCGGATTGAATGTCGAATCCTTCGCGTTGATGTTATCTGCGCCAACGATTCCATCATCATCCACGTCGGCCGCTTTGGGGAACAATCCGAAATCAAGGTCGGCCGGCAGCGGCGTTTCGGCCGGAATGATTTCTCCCTCGATGCGCAGGTCGTTGATCACCATCAACGCATCTTTGGCGGTGACCGAACCGTTGTTGTCGACGTCGACCATTTTGCTGGTCGGCGGCTGAAGGGACGATGCCAAACCTTCTGCTTCGGCGGCTGTGGCGCGGGTGATGTAATTGACAACCGCCAGTGCGTCGATCGAAGTCACCTCGCCGTCACCATTGACGTCGGTCGGATGCTCGGCGTTGTGCAAGCCCAGATCGCCAGCCAGCATCTGACGTCGTTCCAACGGCTCGGCACGAAGGCGGCGTTGGTTCCGTGTGCGACGTCTGGTTCGATCACGGCGAATGCTCATCAGCAGTCTCAGCGGGCGCATTGGGAAACAGGTGCTTGCGGGTGACTTCTTTATTTCTATTACTCGGCCAGATGTCCCACCGTGCCAAAACCCCAGCTGGGGCAACTCCCCATGTTACTTCGGCTGCCCAGATTGACGAGCCAGAGCGTTAAAAGCGGCTGAATGATCCGAAAAATCAGGATTCTTGGTCTGTTCGGAACGAGAGGCCGTTGTCCCCTAACCGATACAACCAGAGGCCACAGAAAAGGGGAGAGGCTCCCCCTTTGGCTCAAGCAAAGCAGATCTGCAGCCAATCGAACCGCCCAGACACATCCCCATGCGATTCACTTCGCCAGCTATCGCCGCCGTCATGATCGCCGTGTGCCTCGGTTGGACGACCGGGCAGGGACAGACATCCACGTTGGGTGATCTGCTGCAATTGGGGCCCGACGTCGATCTTCCCGAAGAGGTTTTGGAGACTCCGGTCGATCCGAACGTCATCCGGGTTAGCGATACATCACCAACCGATCCGCCGCAGGTGGGCCGCACCTTTGCCGAGGCGCTTTCCGAGGTTCGTCCGGCGGACGTCGAACTGGCCGAGGAGATTCGCCCCAAGGTGTTGCGCGGGGCTGACCAGCCTGCCGAGCGATTGCCCGAAATCGATCCCGGCGAAGACCATACCAATCCGTTGATCGTCGCACCCGGCCGTGGGTATCCCTACGGGTTCACCGGGCCCAGCGGTGTTTTGCCGACCGAGTTTCAAACGAGCAGCCACTTCATTCCGGTGGAGGATCGTTGGCGGCTCGGTTTTCCCGATTCGGACCGATACGGCAAAGGTCATCCGATCATGGATGACTATCCCGGTGTTAAGGGTGCCTGGTGGGATCCCTACAACCAGAACGTGCTCAAAGGTGACTACCCGATCATCGGCCAGCACACCTTTCTGAACATCACCGGAATCAACCTGACGCTGCTGGAAGCTCGCCAGCTTCCCACCCCGACGACTCCCTTCGAGGCGACTCGCAATCCGGGCGCCGCGGCGTTCTTTGGCGATCCCGATTCGTTCACCTTGATCAATCAGACCCAGTTAGCCTTCGATCTTTTTCACGGCAACACCTTCTTCAAGCCGGTGGATTGGCGTGTCAAGGTCGACGTGATTTTCAACATCAACAACTTCGTCGCCGACGAATTGGCCGTCGTCAACCCCGACGTCCGCGCCGGCACTCAGCGGTTCCGCAAGGACCTCGCTTTGGAGGAGTGGTTCTTTGAGGCGAAGATTTCCGACACCAGCCCGTACTACGACTTCGCGTCGGTCCGCGCGGGAAGCCAGATTTTTGTCAGCGACTTTCGCGGGTTTATTTTCAACGACATCAACCGCGCCGTGCGTCTGTTTGGCACCCGCCACAGCAATCGCGATCAGTTCAACGTGATCTGGTTTGACCAGACAGAAAAGGACAGCAACAGCTTGCTGAATCGTTTGAATGAAGATCGCCATCAAAACACCTGGATCGCGAACTACTATCGCCAGGACTTTTTGTATCCCGGTTACGACGTTACGGTGTCGTTCCACTACAACCACGACAAGCCGACGATGGAGTTTGACAAGAACAACTTCCTGGTTCGTCCCGACGCGGTGGGCGTTGCCTCGCCGCACGACATCAAGTCGTACTACTTTGGCGGTGCCAGCAACGGCCATATCGAACGGATCAACGTCAGCAGCGCGTTTTACTATGTCTTCGGACGCGACGATTTGAATCCCATCGCCGGTCGCGAGGTCGACATCAGTGCCTACATGGCGGCGCTGGAATTGTCGTACGACCGCGATTGGGCTCGATTCCGAACTTCCTATTTCTACAGTTCCGGCGACAGCGACCCGAACGACGATCGGGCGACCGGGTTTGACGCGATTTTTGCCAATCCGAACTTCGCGGGACAGGAATTCAGTTATTGGGGACGTCAGGGCATCCGGTTGTTCGGAGTCGAATTGGTCAATCGCGAGGCGCTGACACCCAGCCTTCGCAATACGAAGTTTCAGGGGCAAACCAACTTCGTCAATCCAGGTTTGCATCTGTTCAACCTGGGCTTGGACGCCGATATCACGCCGCGGCTGAAATCGATCAACAACGTCAACTTCTTGTGGTTTGACGAAACCGAAGTGTTGGAGACCTACCTGTTTGTCGGCGACGTGCGCAAATTTATCGGTGCTGATATCAGCAGCGGCATCGAGTATCGGCCGCTGCACAACAACAACATCTTGATCGAAGGCGGCATCGCCACGCTGATTGCCGGCGGCGGATTCGAGGACCTGTATCAGAATCTGTTTGGCCAAACGCGAGATCACGTGGCCGGCTTCATGGAATTGATCCTCGAATACTAACGACAAGGTCGCTCATTTGATCGCGGCCTCCACACCGAACAAGGCTAGAAACTGGTGCAACCAGTGGCAAGCAGGAAGCTTGACCCCACGAAAATGAACGGACTCATGAAACGTATTCTGGCTCTGGTATTTTTGTTCCTCGGTGCTTCGCAGGCACCGGCGCAGTCGCCGCGCGAACGAATCACGAAACTTCGCGATCTGCTGCAAGCGACCCAGCGCGATCCGTCGGGGCAGGTCGTGCAGGTTTCAGCCAATCAGCCCGTTGCTGCTGCCAGCGAAACGGCCACTCCGGCGCCGATCACGATGCGGCTTTCTGACCAGCTATCACCGGCGCCCCGGCCGACAACCAGGCCGGCCGCAAAACCGGCGGCGCGGGTGGCAGCCAAGCAGCAGCTTCTGGATGCCGGAGTTGCCATTCCCGAAAAGAAGATCCCGCTGCCGCGAACCTACCATGGTCGCCCGACCGGAGCGAAAGAACCCGGTATCGGCCGCCGCGGAGACGATCCTTGGGACCTGGCCCGTCGGCTCGGAATCGCTGACAACGCGTCGTATCCGATTCCCGAACACATGCGTCATGATGACCTGATCCGGCAGACCTCCAGCGAAGCGTTTGCCAAGAGCGAAGGGTGCATTCACTGCCACACCGATGTTGGTCACATGCATCCGATCAATTCGGTCCAAATTGGGTGCACCGATTGTCATGGCGGTGACGCCAGCTGTTTCGACATCAAAGGTGCCCATGTCTGGCCTCGTTTCGCACCGGCCTGGAAAGACAGCGCCAATCCGGTTCGCAGCTACACGATTCTGAATCACGAATCGCCCGAGTTCGTTCGTTTCATGAATCCGGGTGACCTGCGAGTTGCTCACATTGCTTGCGGCCAGTGCCATCCCAACGAAGTGTTGCAGCTGCGCAAAAGCATGATGACGCATGGTTGCATGTTGTGGGGCGCGGCGTTGTACAACAATGGCGGGATCGATCAGAAGTATTCGCGTTACGGCGAATCGTACAGCATGAACGGTGCGCCGCAGATTCTTCAAAATGTGCCGCTGCCGACGCCGGAGCAGACTCGCGAAAAGGGAATCGTTCCGTTTTTGCAGCCGCTATTGCCCTACCAGATCACTCAGCCCGGCAATGTGCTGCGGATCTTTGAACGTGGCGGCCGTTTCCGCGCCGAAATCGGTATCCCCGAAATCTTGGAAGAACCGGGGCGGCCGCGCGAACGGCTCAGCAATCGAGGGCTCGGTACCGAAAACCGCACCGACCCGGTCTACATCGGTTTGGCAAAAACACGCTTGCTGGACCCCACGCTGAATTTTTTGGGGACCAACGATCATCCGGGCGACTACCGCAGCAGCGGGTGCAGTTCCTGTCACGTGTTGTATGCGAATGACCGCAGTCCAATCGCCAGCGGTTTCCTTGCCAAGTACGGCAACAACGGTACTGCCGCGGCCGAGCGAGACGAGTGGGTGAAGTACATCGACCCGATGATCCGCAAGGACCAGCCGGGACACCCGATTCAGCACAAGTTTGAATTGCGAATGCCGACCAGCCAGTGCATGGTCTGCCACGTCCACCCCGGTACGAACGTGATCAACAGTTACCTGGGCTACATGTGGTGGGACAACGAAACCGATGGCGAACTGATGTATCCCGAAGAGCAAAAACATCTGACCGCCGAAGATTACATGCGGGCGCAGGAAAACAATCCGAACGAGGCGTCGGCGCGCGGCCATTGGAGCGATCCGGAGTTCCTGGCCAACGTCAGTGATCTGAATCCGCACTTGCGGCACACACAATTCGCCGATTTCCACGGTCACGGTTGGGTGTTCCGCGCCGTGTTCAAGAAGGACCGTAAAGGAAACTTGCTGGATTGGAAAAACGATCCCATTGGAGAACCGACCAACGCGCAGTTGCAAGCCGCCGTCGCGCCGCCGACTCCCCAGGAACAGGGGGAACAAGGCAAGTGTCGTCCCGACGCGCCCGTTCACCTGATGGACATCCACATGGAAAAGGGCATGCACTGCACCGACTGCCACTTCTATCAGGACAGTCACGGCAACACGAATTTGTACGCGGAAGTTCGCGCGGCGATCGAGATTCAGTGCATTGATTGCCACGGTACGGCAGATGAATCGCTGATCGAAAAAGTAGAAAAACAACTCGCCGCCGGACAGCCCGCGCGGTTGCCGACCAGCGGTCCGGCAGCGCCCGATCAGGGAACGAACTTGCTGTCGCTGCGAACCACGTTCGACACGCCAAGATTCGAGATCCTGCGGGAACCGGGACAGGAGCCGAAACTGATTCAACGCAGCACGGTCGAACCCGACAAGTATTGGGTCGTCAGCCAGACGGCTCATACGATTCGTCCCGGCAACCCGGAATACAATCCTCGTTCGCACGCAGCCAAAACGGTGCGGATGGCGGAAGACGGCCAGGTCACCTGGGGCGGCACCAGCAAGGAAGAACTGGCCGGCTGTGCCCATCGCAACGAGAACATGTCGTGCATCACTTGCCACAGTTCCTGGAACCCCAGTTGCTTTGGATGTCACCTGACGCAGAAGGCGAACATCAAGGCGCCGGAACTGCATAACAACGGCGACGTGACTCGAAACCGAACCTCTTACAACTTCCAGACGCTTCGCGACGACGTGTTCATGTTGGCTCGCGACGGCAACGTGACCGGAAACCGAATCGGACCGGCCCGCAGCAGTTGCGCGATTCACGTCAGCAGCTTGGATGCCAAACGCCAATCGATCTACGTTCAACAGCAAACGATCAGCGGTGACGGGTTAAGCGGGATCGCCTTCAGCACCAACGTGCCGCACACTGTTCGCGGCGGAGCAGGTTGGGAGAATGAGGCCAATCCGGGTCACGGCGGCGTTTACGAAACGAAAAGCTGCACCGACTGCCACCTGTCGGCAAAAGAAGACAACAACGCCATCATGGCTCAGCTGCTGATGCAGGGTACCGGCTTTACCAATTTCATCGGCAAGTATTGTTACGTTGCGGCTGGCGAACATGGGTTTGAAGCCGTGGTGGTGACGGAGAACACCGAACCGCAAGCGGTCATCGGCAGTTCGCTGCACAAACTGGCCTATCCCGAAAACTACAAAGAACACGTCGAACATGGCCGCAAGCTGGAGCATAGTCACGAACATCCCGGCCGCGACATCATCGAAACGCTGTCGCTGAGGTATCGCAAACCGGAAGTGCTCGACCTGCAACACCGCGGTGAATACCTCTACGCCGCCTGCGGTGAAGGTGGTTTGCGGGTCTTTGACATTGCCTTTATCGATCACAAAGCGTTCAGCGAACGGATCACCACCGCCCCGGCCTCGCCGGTCGGCCAACGGTTTTACGTTCGCACCAAGTACGCCACCGGTGTGGCCTCTCCCACCACGATCGCACCCGATCCGACTCGTATTCAAGATCCCAAAAACGAAGAGCCGGCAGTGCATGGGATGTACGCTTACATCTATGTCACCGACCGCGAAGAGGGATTGATCCTGGTTGGCGCGGGAACATTGTTGGACGGCAACCCGCTGAACAACTACTTGGAAAGGGCGCTCACGTTCAATCCGGACGGTATTCTCTGTGGTGCTGAATCGATCAGCATCGTGGGGACTTACGCCTACATCTGTTGCAAGGCGGGATTGGTGGTGGTCGACATCAGCGATCCGACTTGCCCGAAGGTGACTCACACGATCGGTCACGATGAACTGCATCATCCGCACAAAGTGGCGGTGCAATTCCGTTACGGATTCGTCACCGATTGTGAAGGGGTCAAAGTACTGGATACTTCCGATTTGGCTCATCCCCACGTGGTGCACCACGTGCCGCTGGAAGATGCTCACGGAATCTACCTGGCTCGCACCTACGCCTACGTCGCCGCCGGCAAACACGGCCTGGCGATTTTGGATATCGAGAATCCAAGGCGTGCGTATGTCGACCAGATTTACGATGCCGGTGGCTGCATCAACGATGCTCACGATGTGAAATTGGGGATCACCAATGTCAGCCAGTTTGCTTACGTCGCCGACGGCAAAAACGGGTTGCGGGTGGTTCAATTGACCAGTCCCGAAATTCCCGGCAACGACGGTTTCAGCCCTCGCCCGATGCCCTACCTGGTCGCCAGCTACAAGCTGCCCAAGGACGGGCACGCGTTGGCAATCAGCCGCGGGATGGATCGGGATCGTGCGGTCGACGAAAGCGGAAACCAGCTTGCTGTCTTTGGCCGAGTCGGAGCAAGACCGCTTAGCAAGGAAGAGGCCGAAAAGATGTACAAACGCAAAGATGGTTCGACGTGGTACGTCACCGACGACATCTTTGACGAAAGGTTCTTCCGCTTCCCCCGGCAATTAAAACGGTAGGGGTTGTAGGCCGACTTGTCCCCAAGTCGGCGAGCGCAATCTCCGCATCGAAAGTCCAGGATCGCCGACTTGGGACAAGTCGGCCTACGGCTTTTGCGGCTTGTCGGCTAGATGATATCCTGGGGCATCCTTTGCTGCCGCCCCTCGAGATATCGTCCCAGGTCTTTTCATGTTGATCGCACGTTTGCTGGTCTTGCTGGTTGTGTCGGCTTTTACCGCCGCAGCGGCTGCTGCCGAAGATGCTCCCAACGTTCTTTGGATCTACGTCGACGACATGAGCGATTGGGTGGGTTGCTACGGCGACTCGACCGTCGAAACTCCCAACATCGACAGCCTGGCCGACGGCGGAATCAAGTTCGATCGCGCCTACATGCCGGCGCCGGTTTGCTCGACCACCCGATCGGCGCTGATCACCGGCACGATGCAGACGAGCCATGGATTGCATCATCACCGAACGTTGCTGAAGCGACCGCTTCCCGATGGCATGTTGACCGTACCCGAACTCTTTCGCAAAGCGGGATACATCACTTTCAATGAAGCGAAAGACGACTACAACTTTCTGCGGCCGCGCGAGCAAATGTATTCGCTCCAGTTCAAACGTCCCGGCTTCAAAAGTCACTTGAAAGGGCTTGACGTCTCCTGGCTTCGACAACTGCAAGAAAAGAAATTCTTTGGGCAGATTCAATTGGCGGGTGGAAAATTCGGCGGTGAAACCGGTTCCAAATATCCGGCGGATAGCCGCGTGAAGGAAAGCCAGGTGACGGTGCCGCCGCAGTATCCGGACGATCCTGTCATTCGCAACGCGATCGCCCGTCACTACGAGCAGATTGCCCACACCGATGCTCAGGTGGGCGCGATCCTGGATGCGTTGAAGCAGTACGGCTTGTGGGAAAACACCGCGGTCTTCTTCTTCACCGATCACGGCTGTCCACTGCCTCGTGCCAAGCAATTCCTGTACGAAGATGGCATCAAGGTGCCGCTGATCGTCCATTGGCCGGGCGGCGAAAAGGTGCTGGGCGACAAGGGAACATCACGGACTGACTTAGTCAGTGGCATCGATATCTCGGTGACTTCCTTGGCGCTGGCGGGGATCACGATTCCGTCGTCGATGGAGGGACAAAACCTCTTTGACGACAACCGACCGGAACGAAAGCATGTCATCTCGGCCCGCGATCGGCTGGGTATCGCCGTCGATCGGATCCGAACGGTGCGCAGCGAGAACTTTCGATACATCCGCAACTACATGACCGATCGGCCGCTGTATCAGTCGCAGTATCGCGACCAGTACGCGACCTTCGCGACTTTGCGAAAACTGCGGTCCGAAGGAAAACTCAGTCCTCTGCAGGCATCCTACTTCGATGTCTCGCAACGACCTGGCGAGGAACTTTACGATCTTCGCAATGATCCGCACCAAACGATCAACCTGGCGTCGAATCCGGATTATGATTCTGTGCGGCAGCGACATCGCCAGATTCTTGAAAGCTGGGAAGAGCGTTCCGATGATCAAGGGCGTTACCCCGAAAGCAAGGCTTCGCTGGAACTGGTCTACAAGCAGTACAAAGGAAAGTGCACGGCGCCTGAATTTGATTTTCTGAAACAGAAAACACCCCGTCCCGGTGAAAAACCATGAATAGATTGCTGTTGATTGTTCCCCTGTTGGCGATTTCCTTTCGCTTGTGCGACGCCGGCCAACAGCCGAACATCGTTTTCTTCTTTGCCGATGACCAGACCACCAGCACGCTTGGTTGTTATGGCAACGAAGTCGTGCAGACTCCCAATATCGATTCACTTGCCCGACGCGGCACGCGATTTGAAAACGCGTTTGTCAGTCATTCGATCTGCTGGGTCAGCCGAACCACGATCCTGACTGGCCTGACAGGAAGGGGTTACGGTACGCCCGGTAATCCCGAATTGGCTCGGCCCGAGGCCGTGGCGAGTCTGTATTCCGACATCTTGCACCGGAACGGTTACCGCACCGGCTACTTTGGCAAGTGGCACGCCAAGATGCCCAAAGGTTATCGCCGCGAGGATCATTTTGACGAGTTTCAGGCGATTGGCCGCAACCCGTTCTATAAAAAGCAGCCCGACGGCAGTTTGCGACATGAAACGGAATTGATCGTCGACCGCGGAATCGAATTTGTCAAATCGCAACCGAAAGACAAAC
Source organism: Rubripirellula sp. (assembly GCA_965222745.1). Lineage (GTDB taxonomy): Bacteria > Planctomycetota > Planctomycetia > Pirellulales > Pirellulaceae > CBDCUW01. The sequence goes on along the minus strand of CBDCUW010000005.1, from coordinate 633,467 downwards.
CGTTTGCGCTCAACATGTGGTTTAACGCCTGCCATGCCGAGGATTCGGATCGCCGGCCCGGCATCGGTCATTTCCCATGGCCAAGAGCGGTGGACGGAATGTATGAAAATGTCGACATCGCTCCGCCACGGTTGAATGATCCGGCGATCTTTGACTCGCTGCCCGATTTTCTGAAAACGACGATCAACCGCCAGCGGTATTTCTGGCGTTGGAACACGAGTGAAAAGTATCAGACGAACATGCGGGCCTACTACCGAATGGTCAGCGGTATCGACGGTGCGATGGGTCGATTCATGAAAGCTTTGCAGGAAGCTGGATTGGCGGACAACACGATCATCGTCTACTCCGCTGACAACGGTTACTACATGGGCAATCGCGGATTGGCCGGCAAGTGGTCGCACTACGAAGAATCGCTTCGTGTGCCGCTGATCGTTTTCGATCCTCGTGTGCCCGATTCTCAGCAGGGGAAGGTTGCCGACGCGATCGCCCTGAATCTTGACCTGCCGGCGACCTTTTTGGACTGGGCCGGCGTGGAAGTTCCCGCGCACTATCAAGGCCGAAGTCTTCGGCCGATCGTTTCATCGGAAACGCCGGCCGACTGGCGAACCGAGTCGTTTCATGAACACTTCGCGGTGCGGAATCGCATTCCCGCTTTTGAAGGATTGCGAAACGAACGATTCAAATACGTTCGATACATCGATCACGGTGGGCAAGAGTTTTTGCACGATTTGAAAAACGATCCAGATGAGCTGGTCAACCTATCCGGCGATCCCAAGCATGCTGAGACGTTGCAGGCGATGAGGCGGCGAACCGACCAAAGAGTCAAGCAACTGGGCGGCCCGCTCTCTCCCCGGCAAGGCTCTTTTACCGCTTCGACCGTGCCGCACCCGGTGGCTTCGGCCGCGGTCGGCGCCCAAGCCGACCGGGAAGGTTTTGTGAGGGTTTTCGACGGCAGGTCGCTTCGACATTGGGCCGGTGATTCTGAGTATTGGTCGGTCAAGGAGGGGGCAATGACCGGAGTGACTGATGGTTCGCTGAAAATGAACCGCTTTCTCACTTGGAAAGATTCGACGATCCGCAATTTCGATCTGCGAGTCAAAGTGAAGGTCACCGATGGCGGCAATAGCGGCATTCAATACCGAGGCACCTCGCGGCCCGATTTGGGGTTGGACATCGTGACCGGTTATCAATGTGATGTCGTTGCCAACAATCCCAACTACAACGGAATGTTGTATGAGGAGAAAGGGCGTCGCATATTGTCACACACCGGCGAAAAAGTGATCGTCGATACGGATGGAAAGGCCTGGATCGTCGGCGAAATGCCGGTGAAAGAATTCGCGTCGGGCCAGTGGCATGACTACCGCGTGCTGGTTCGCGGAAACCACCATCAGCATTGGATCGACGGCCACCCGACGGCCGACCTGATCGATTTCGACGAAAGCGGCCGCGCCTTGGAAGGCGTTTTGGCGGTGCAAGTTCACGTCGGCCCAGCGATGACGATTCAGTACAAAGACTTCCGAATCAAACATCTGCCCGATGACCTGCCGCTGCAAAAAGCGGAAGATCACCCCATCCCCGTCGGCGCCAAAGGTGTACGTCCCCAGGGACGCCTGCCCAAGAACTGGAAACCACCGCTCTACACCAAGTAGCGACGGCAGTCGACATCTGGCACGGGCAGTCAATCGAAATCGGTGACGTGTGAGGTTGCTGCGCAGGCTTGCCACGACCGGCCGCCAGAACAAACGTCTGCTCGAAATGGTCTACCGGCTCCGCCCAAGCGGTTGGGGCAATGCCGCAACATCTGGTGTGTCCTATCCCCGTTCACCACATTTCCAAGAAGTCTGGCTGCAATTCTACGCGAGAAAAGTCGAAAAGCAAATTCATCCAAACGCGCAAGGAACATCAGGGCCGCGGCGGAATGATGGACAGCGACGACACGAGGCTTGGAAAAAAGAAAAAAATTTCGATGTTGCTATCACCTGATTTTTCGGTCCGTTTTTCGTTGTTACTCTCGTTGCAACAAGGTGATAGGGCGGTGTGCCAAAACTGTGCCCACCGCACGATTGGTTGGTAATCGTCAGAATCGCTTTGACAAATGCTTGACCGGTCGAAGGCGGGCCATAGCATTGAAGTTGCTTGGTGGGGGTTACCAGATACAAGCACTGCTCTTTGCCTCCGCTCGGCAAGCCAAACGACTTTTCAACTTATTCTTCGTTGTGGTGAGGGGCGATCTACAAACAAACCGACGATGAACTGGTGAAAAAAGCTGTCACTATCGCAAAAAGTGGGCTGTCGTTTAAGATAGTTGAGAAATCTGGCTTGTTTCCGCCACTGGATATTCTTAACGCATTTCTAAACTACGGTATCGACGACGCTGCCTCAGAAATCTCCATAAACTGGGAGCCGTTTGCTTTGACGCAATGTGAGTACGATGAGTTTGTGAAGCAGTGCCGAAGCTTCATTGGAGATTTTCGAATTGATAGTCTTGGCATGACAGACTATGCGAGTTGGTTTTCCACAGCAGCTTTAGAGGCGCAATAGCCACTGAGGCTTCGCCGCGCCGGCGGCCGCCGGGGTCAGACCCAGTTTTCGGTTTTTAACCGAAAACCGGCGGGCGCGGATGGTATGATCGAAGCGATTGGTTGATTGACCACGCTCGTCGGAACTGATTGGACTCTCCAACGCGATTCCCGCGCGGGCTGAGGGCTGAAAGCCCGGCGGGGCACGATGCCCAGCAACCTCTTCGGCTGGATGGCGAGACCGCACACCGGAAGCTACAGCCTTCATCGCTTCGACCAAATAATCATAGGCCGAACGCTGTTGGCGGCGACAGGTCTCGCTTGTTACGAGCATGTCAAGATCGGTCAATGTATACTCGGCTTACATCGAATCGCTCGATTCCGACGCCAGCGGCTTGATCAACCTGTTCGACTTCGCCGCCTTCCGAAACAACTTTGGGTAGCAAGGACCCTGCGATTGGCGATCAGCGGCCGATCAGTTTGGCCAATTCCCCGCTATCCAGCCAGATCCCGCCACATTCCACGCAGTGGTCGATGGTCACTTCCTGGTTTCGCGGACTGTACACCCGCAACATCTCTTTGCCGTCGCGCGGGCAATCGCCTCGTTTCATGTTTGCCTGTGGATCGGTCTTTTCCGACTGGATCGATCGCAGTTCCTTGCGTGACAGGTTCAGAAATTCGGGGAGTTCGTCTTGATCAAACCAAATTCCCTGACACCGCCGGCAGCGGTCGACTTCCACACCGCGGTACTGGATAGGTCGAAGCGAGTCCGTTTCGCATTTCGGGCACTTCATCATGTTTCTCCCTCCCCCCTACAGCAATTCGCCCGACGCGCCGCTTTCGTTCCGTTCATAGACGACGTGTGCGCGTCCGACCAGCAGCGGGTCGACCGGTCCGATCTTGTCGAGGTTTTTTCCTGTGTAGGGCATGGCGTGCAAGATGTATCGCATCGCGTTGAGCCGAGCTCGTTTCTTGCAATCCGACTTGACCACCGTCCAGGGCGAATCGGCGGTATCCGTGTAAAAGAACATCGCCTCCTTCGCTTTGGTGTAGTCGTCCCATTTGTCCAGGGACGCTTTGTCGATCGGTGACAGCTTCCACTGCTTCAGCGGGTGAACCCCTCGTTCTTTGAATCGCCGACGCTGTTCCTCGCGGCTGACGGAAAACCAGAACTTGACCAGGTGTGTGCCGCTGCGAACCAGGTTTCGCTCGAACTCCGGCGCCTGCCGCATGAATTCGGTGTACTCATCTTGCGTGCAGAATCCCATCACCCGTTCGACGCCGGCGCGGTTGTACCAGGATCGGTCAAACATCACGATTTCGCCAGCGGTGGGCAGGTGTTGGACGTAACGTTGAAAGTACCATTGGCCCTGCTCCGATTCTGATGGCTTTTCGAGGGCCACCACGCGGGCACCGCGTGGATTCAAGTGTTCCATGAATCGTTTGATCGTTCCTCCCTTGCCGGCGGCGTCGCGTCCTTCAAACACGACGACAAGTTTCTGGCGGTTCTGCTTGACCCACGCTTGTAACTTCAGCAATTCGACCTGCAATCGGTACTTTTGTTTTTCGTAGTTCTTGCGAGACATCAAGTTGCGGTACGGGTATCCGCCGGTTCGCCACTCCTCCGACAACTGTTCATCGGGGATCGCGGTACGCGGCGTACCCATCGGCGACGCTTTCTTCAGCAACGCGTTTCGCAAGATGGTTGCATCATCGGGCGAGGCGCCGTCGATGATCGCTTCCAAGGTTTTGGCCAGCGTTTGAATGTCGTGCGGCGGCGTCTTGTCGACGATGTCGCGGACGGCGACGATTTTGGATTGCTGAGCCGCGTCAATGGATTCACCCACCTCGAACGTTTCGACGCTTTCCTTCGTTTTGGCCCGCGAGGTGTCTCCCTCGGCGACCCGCCGCGATTTCGAATTCGACTTGCGTTTCGTTTTGGACTTCGCTTTGGGCTTTGAATTTTTCGAGGAATTCAGAATTTTGGTTGATTTCGAGGCCATGTCGATTGATTGGAAACCAGATTGTCGTTCAGGATCGTTAGAAACCGCGGCTGCCGTTTCCCTTGAAGTATAGCTCGCCACTATCGCCGGAGCGCGGCGAGCGGCATTTCCGGGGCGGTAAATCGTTTGTTTTACGAGCTGTCCCCGTTCGTTTTAGTGCCCCAATTGCATCCACGTTGGTTTGAAAATCATCACCACGCCCAGAGCAAGAATGACCAGGCCGCTGATCAGTTTCAGCCATCGTCCTTCTTTTTCCTGCAGTTTGCGGTGCGACAGCGTGGCGACCACCACCGTCAACAACACTGTGTCGTCCAACATGTAGGCGGAGATATAAAGTCCCAGGTACGCGTAGTTTTTCCAGGCGGGCAGTTCGTGCAAAGTCAGCACCTGCGTGTACAGCGCCGGCAGGCCCGCGGTGCAAAGCAATTCGACCACGTTGACCAGGATCGCCAGCGCCACCGCCCCCATCAGCGCTGCGGTCAAGTATTCGGCCGCCACAATACGACGAACCCTGGCGTAAATCCCAGGTTTGCTCGATTCTGGAATCGATAGCGAGAACCCTTTCTTGAACGCAAAGAAGTCTTTGACGTTGATCGCCCCGATCGTGATCGCCATCACTCCCAGAGTGATCTGTATCCAACGGGCCATTCCAATCAGGATGAACAGGTTCAACCAAGCGGCCATGAAGGTGAAGTAGGCCAGGCCGCTGATGAACACAAATGTGCCCGCGATCAAGATGATTTTTTTGCGATCCTTGATGTTGACCAGGACCGAAAGCAAGAACACCAGGACCCACATCGCACAAGGATTGAATCCGTCCACCAGCCCGACAAGAAAAGTGAAAACGGGCAGGCCAAGCTTGCTGACTCGCAGTTCTCCCAGCCAGGGGACGACGATGACGTCAGCCGGCTCGCCCGGTTCGATCCGATCATCCTCCATCGGCAACACTTCGGAGTGACCCGCTTCTTCCGGCAGCGCTTCTTCGGGAAGTGGAATGTCTTCGAAGTCGGGCGGCGTTTCTTCTGGCGATTGCCCAGGAGCTTGCAGCAGCGACACCAGCGACAGGCCAAGGTGGGAAGTCTGCAGACCGAATGAGTCACCGGCTGGCAATCGCGAGGCGGTTTCGCTGGAGCGATTCGGCCAGGCCGCTCGTTCCAACAATTCCGCGAACTGTTTGCCGGTGACGTCATCTCCCTGGTAGCCGACCGTCAGTTGTCCAGCGAACAGAATCGTTGGCAGTCCCGGCAGCTTGCCGTGTTGGTGACACAGTTGCTGCCAACGACTGCGAGCGTCGGCGTCGTGGGTGATTTCATAGATCTTCAGTTGCAGCGCCGGCCACTGGAGATGAAGTTTGGCCAGGAATTTTTTGGCGTTTTGACAGCGTGGGCAGGTCGATCGAGTGTAGACGTGCGCCGTGAACAGGTCCTGCACGTGGGGGCCTGTTTCGACGGAATTGGCAAATCCGAAGTAGATGCGGTTGCAACTGTGAAAAGCCGGCACGACCGGTTTTTCTCGCCCGGCAGCCCTGGCCAACTTCCAAATACGCGACAGTTGGCCGCGATCGGAAAGAACGTCGTGAACGACAACATGCAAGCCTGGAATTCGCTGCGAGAGTTCGTAGGCGTAGTCGACCGCTTGCTGGGAAAGTTCGGAATCTCCGCGAGTGAAGACCTCCAGCACGATTTTCTGAGTTGACCGGCGCGTTGGGTCCGCCGTCGCGGGTTTGGCCAGGACGGCAAACGACAGCAAGATGCACCCCAGCACGCCCAAAGTGAACGCCAATACGGCGTGCCTGCGCCGTGGGTCGACGACGGAAGTTCTTGCCCGTCTCATCTGACCACCTTCTCGCTGAAAATCGTAAACCAAGTTGTCGGGCAGACGCGTGAGAACGAATGTCATTTCCCGCAAATGCTGCAAACCGAGTGCCGCGCGGCGGCGGTTTGTCTAGGGGCGGATTACGGCAGCCGGTCGACAGAAAAAGGGCAGTCAGGCGTGCCGTGAAATGTCACAGGTCAGCCCTTTGGGAATCGGGCAGGCGCGCGGATGCGCACGCTGCGTCGAAAGTGCACGCCTGCGGGAAAGTTGTCGCCGGCACAAGTGGATTGTCGCCGAAAGGACCAGACGTGGCACAAGGTTTGCCATCCTGGTGATAGGGCACGAAAGATGGGATGGCACCGGAAGTCTTGGCGACTTCCGCTACGCCGATCACGTCGAAAACTTTCAGTAAAGGGGACTGCGAATTGGTACCCGAAACTCCACCTCATTTCGGAAACGCGACAAACCATGACCGGGCTTCCGAATCGCTTAACCCCAGGTTCGACAAGTCTTCTGGGGGGCTTCCGCCGTTGCCGACGAATCGAGACGTTGCAGCAGTGCTGACCGAGATTGGCGATTTGCTGGAAACGCAGGGAGCGATCGCTTTTCGGGTGCGCGCCTTTCGTGAAGCGGCGCGAATGATCGAGAGAATGGAGTCGCCCGTCGCTTCGGTGTTGTTGGCAAACGGCGCAGATGGGCTGATCGCCTTGCCGACGATCGGTCGAACGATCGCCAAAGTCATTGCTCAATTGGTCCATACCGGTAGTGTGTCGATGTTGCAAAGGCTGCGTGGAGAGAGTTTGTCGGAGCGGGCGTTCACGACCGTCGCTGAAATCGGTCCCAAATTGGCTCAACGTATCCGAGAAACGTTGGGGATTGAAACGCTGTTTGACCTGCAAGCCGCGGCGATCGATGGTCGGCTTTCGCGAGTCGAAGGCATGGGGGAAAAACGAGTGCGCGCGGTGCGCGAATCGCTCGCGGGGCGGTTCGGCAACTGGCAACCGTTGGTCAAGCCACGGGAGGCGACCGAGGTCGAAAAAAGCACCACGATCGCGGAGCTGTTGGATGTGGATGACGAGTATCGTCGTCTAGCGCGGGCCGACAAACTGGCCAAGATCGCCCCCCGCCGTTTCAACCCTGGGCGCAAAGCGTGGTTGCCGATCCTGCACACCGAGCGTCAGGGGCGTCACTACACGGCATTGTTTTCCAATACCGTTCGAGCGCACCAGCTGAATCGAACGGACGATTGGGTCGTGATCCATCGTGACGACGACGAGGTCGATGGCCAATGGACCATCATCACCTCGCAGTACGGAGCCCTGCGAGGCCGTCGGATTGTTCGCGGTCGAGAGGATGAGTGTGCGCAGCACTACCGGTGAGGCATAATGGGAGCCCGCCGACTCTCGATGGATTCGCCATGGCCCAGCTGTTTTTTCGATCTTTGCTTTTTGCCGCCTGTCTGTCGCGCTGCGCCGATGTGATTTCGCAAGATGAAGTGCCGATTCCGATTCCGATACCGATTCCGGAAGCGGCGTCAAAGTATGCCGATGCGATCGAGTCGCACATGGACTACGTGACCGAAAATTCATTGGATGAACTCGGATCGGAAAAGACCGCGATGTGGTTGGCGACCATCGACATTCGGACCAACGGATTGCCGGCTGAGCGGTTGCCGAAGACATTACGTTGGTATCGCCGCGTCACTTCGCCCGAAGGGGCGAATCTGTATTGGGATCAACCCACCATCGTCGCCGCCTATGAACTTTCGGTGCGGACTGGGTGCGCTTGTTACGAGGATGCCGCCGACGCGTACATCCGCGATTTTTTGAAACGTTGTGTGGCACAGCCGAGCGGCATGTTTCAGTGGGGCAACCATCGCTACTACGACGTGGTCCGCGATCAAGTCGTCGACTTTTCTGGCGGATTTCACGAATGCCGGCCTCACACTCCCGCCTGGGAGTCCTTTTGGAGAATCGACCCGAAGGCAACCGAGCGGGCGATCACGGCGATGGCGACCGCGCACATCAAGGATCCGAAAACGGGTTTGTTTTGCCGGCATGCCAATCCCGACGTTCGTCCGGGCGAGTTTTCCAGATCCGAGCTCTCGTCCGCGATGCCCTTTTTGGAATCTGGCGGAGTGTTGGTCGATTCGTTGGCTTGGCTTGCCCACAAGACCGACGATCGCGACGGGCAGTGGACCGATCTGGCGCTACAGGTCGCGCGTTATAGTTACAGCCAACGAGATTCCAGCACGGGACTGGTTCGCAACCAGCCCATCGTGAAGCGTTGGGATTACTTTGCATCGACGACCGAGCTTGGGTTGTGGGCGGGATGCTTGGCGCGGGCGGCGCAGTACACCGGCAATGAAGAGTTCCTGCAGATCGCCGACGCCGCGATGACCGCCTGGTTGCGATACGGTTTTGACCAGTCGGCCGGAAAGTATTATGGCCGGCTTTCGGTTGCTGACGGGAAACCTCTCGTTGCCGAGTTGCCGCGTCGCTACAGCCCGCCGATGTATGCCGAAGTGTTTGATGTGCAGGAGAGGCCGACCCACAACTGTCCCATGCCGATGGCCGAAGCGTGCCTTTCACTTTTTCAACAAACGGGCAAGCCGATTTATCGCGAGGCGGCCCACCGCTGGGCAGATCAAGTGGGCGATAGCCTGCCGTCCGGCGATGGAAAAGGGATTTGCGCCGAAGACTACGGCCGGGCGATTCACTTTTTAGCGCGAGCCGGCGAAGTGCTTGAACGCCCGGAATATCGCCAGCTTGCCGAAACGTTTGCCGATGAGGCGATGGAACGTTTGTACGTCAAGAAAATGGGCATGTTTCGCGGCCACGTGGGCGAAGACCGATGTGATGCCGTTGACGGTCCCGGCGTTCTTCTACTGGCGCTGATGTACTTGGAAGGCGATTTGCCGGAGAGCGCAATGGGCTGGTAAATCGCCCATAAAAAAAGGCCGGTTGGAAACCGGCCGCTGGGGGATTCCCTTTGACGCTACCTGCGAGCCTTTTTGACTTTCGCTCCGCCCTGGCGGACTTTGTAGCGCGGGTTGCTCTTGCAGATCACGTAGATCCGGCCGCGTCGCTTGACGACCTGGCAATCGGGGTGGCGGTATTTCAACGCGCCGATGCTGCTGACAACTTTCATCGGATCGATCTCGTCGGACGTATCGTATAGGTTGTTTTCTTCAGTGATTCAGGAAGCGTCGGAGTATAGCGGCTGGACTGAATCCTTCAACGCCAACTGTTGCCTGGGGAGCCGATTGATGGCCCGGATCGCCTATTTTGACTGTCTCAGCGGGATCTCCGGAGATATGACGCTGGGGGCTTTGATCGACTTGGGGGTTGAGACGGCGGCGATCGAGGCGGCGGTGCGGTCGATGGGATTGCCCGAGCTGTCGATCACTTCATCGACCGTCAAAAAGTGTGGATTTCGGGCCATTTCGGTCCAAATCGACCACCCGCCCGAACACACCCATCGTCACCTTCACCACATCGCCGCCATGATCGACTCGGCCGCCGAAATCGATTCTGCCGCCAAACAGATCGCCCACCGCATCTTTGAACAGGTCGCCCGGGCCGAGGCAAAGGTTCACGGTACCACGGTCGAAAAAGTCCATTTTCACGAAGTGGGTGCGATCGATTCGATCGCCGACATCGTCGGCACGGCGGTGGCGATGCAGCAGCTGGGAATCGAATCGGCGGTTGCCTCGGCCGTACCGACCGGTACCGGATCGATCCAGATCGCTCACGGCCGGGTCTCAGTGCCCGCACCGGCCACGGCGGAACTGCTGTGTGGTATTCCGATCGCACCTTGCGACATCGAGGCTGAACTGACCACGCCCACCGGCGCCGCCATCTTGAAAGCGACCGCGACCAGCTTTGGCGCGATTCCCGCCATGACCATCTCGGCAGTCGGCTATGGTGCGGGAACGAAAGATCTGGATGACCAGGCCAATGTGTTACGAGTGCTGCTGGGCGATATCGAGGAGCAGGTCGCCGGCAGCGCCAACGTGCAATCCGATCGCGTGATGGTGTTGGAAACCAACATCGACGATTCCACACCCCAACAACTGGCCGATTGCGCCGACCGCCTGCTGTCTGCCGGGGCGCTAGATGTTTTTCAGACTCCCTGCACCATGAAAAAGGGGCGAGCTGCAGTGTTGATGACGGTGATCGCGCCCGCTTCGCGAGTCGGATTGCTCGAACAGGTGATCTTCGAACATTCGACCTCGATCGGAATCCGCCGGCATACCGCCGATCGGCACAAGCTGATTCGGCGCAGCGAAACGGTCGAGACCGTCTTTGGCCCGGTGCGAGGAAAAGTAGTACTGCTTCCCAGTGGGGAGTCTCGATTTGCAGTCGAAGACGATGACGCGCGACAACTGGCAACCGACCATCAGACGACTGCCGCGGAAGTGCGCCGAGCCGCTGGACAGGCGTGGCAGACTGGCGTCGGCGACTTCTCCGAAGTCGCATCGCGCAATCGGTGAAGAGGCAAAGCTTTGTTCTTCGGCGACTTCTCCGAAGTCGCATCGCGCAATCCGTTTCGGAGAACCGGTCGGCGCTTACTGCTCCAGCGCCGGATTGTCGTCCAGGTCACCTTCGGTGATGATCGTGAACCCTTTTTCCACCAGCGTTTCCATCGCCAGTTCGATGTTTTCCACCATGATGGCGACCGCCGGTTTGCCGTGAGGACGAACGATCAACGGATAGGCTTGGATGATGTTCAATTCCGCTTGCAACAAGGCGGTACAAACTCGCAGAAGCGGCTGAGGTCCCTCCGGCAGTTCGACACCGACCAGATCGGTTTCGATCATCGCCAGTCCGCTTCGTTCCAGAATTTCGCGTCCTCGATCAGCATCGCTGACCAAAAATCTCACGAAAGCACATTCGGCGGCGTCGTTGATGGACAGCGCGCAAACGCGGATTCCCGTTCCCTCGAAACGCTTGACCACCTCCAGCAGTTGACCGACGCGGTTTTCCAGGAAGATGGTGAATTGGCGAATCGCGGGGAAGTTCCGTCCTCGAATCGTCTCGAATGCTGTTCCCGAATCGTCCCCAAAGCTCATCGTTGGTCCATTTTGATGCTGATCGCTGGTGCCCAGGTAGCCGCAAGTGTAGGCTTCGACCGACGTCGTGGTCAATTCGACCGCCGCCCAGGCACCTGTAGGGATCCGAAAGAAGATGTGTGACCAGACCGGTCACGAGAAATGGACGCACAAAATCCAATTTCGCGTGGCTTATCACGAAACCGACGGCCAGCGGCGAGTCCATCACGCCAACTACCTGAATTACTTTGAACGCGGCCGGGTCGAAATGCTGCGCCAGATGGGTGTCCTGTACAAGGATCTGGAGGAGGAAGGTTTGCTGCTGGTGGTCACCGAGATGAACGTGCGATACCACGCGGCTGCCGACTTTGACGACCTGTTGACGTTGACCACGCAGGTGACCGAAGTCCGCAAAGTCAGGATTCGACACCAATATGTCATTCACCGAGGCGACGAAAAGATCGTCGAGGCCGATTCGGTGATCGCCTGTGTCGACGCCAGTGGTCGTCCCCGCCGCCTGCCCAAGCCGCTTGTCTGAAACCCTTGTAGGCCGGCTTGTCCCAAGTCGGCGATCCTGGCATTTGCTACCAGCAACTACTGCAACGTCACCTGCAAGGTTTCGGTTTGGCCTTCGCGATGGATCGTCACGTCGATCGTGTCGCCGATGTCGAACTCGTCCAACGCGTCTTCCAATTGCCGGATGGTGGTCACTTCATAGCCGCCCACCTTCTGCAAGATATCGCCCAGGACCAAAGAACCTCGCGAATCGAGTGAGGCTTTTCGCAGGCCGGCCGCTTCGGCTCCGCCTCCGGGCGTGACGTTCAAAATGGTGATTCCCTGGATGCCGGTACGGCTGCTGACGGCGCGGCTCACTTCATCGCTGGCACTGATCCCCAGCCGCGGCGGTTCGTATTTGCCGCCGGCAATGATTTGCGGAACGACCCGATTGACCGTGTCGACTGGGATGGCAAACCCGACACCTGCCGATGTACCCGAAGGGCTGTAGATCGCAGTGTTGACGCCGATCAACCGGCTGGCGCTATCCAGCAGCGGACCACCCGAATTGCCTGGATTGATCGCCGCATCAATCTGAATTGCGCCCTCGATGTTTTTTCCTGCCGGTGTTTCGATCCGTCGGCTCTTGGCCGAAACCACTCCCGTGGTCAACGTTTGTTCCAATCCGAACGGGTTGCCGATGGCGAACACCGATTGACCCACCACCAGGTTGGCACTTTCGCCGATCAGCACCGGCCGCAACAACTCTTTTCGCGGCCGAACACGGAGCACCGCCAAGTCATGTTCGGGGGAAGCGCCAACCAAAGTCGCTTCGTAGGCCGATTGATCGTAAAAGACCACTTGAGCCGACGACGCTTCTTCGATGACGTGATAGTTGGTGATGATGTGGCCGGCGTCGTCCCAAACAAAACCGCTTCCGGTGCCCGCTTCAACCTCGAAGACTCGCCGGCTGAACCGGTTGGCAACCCGCGCGCGAGTGTTGATGTAGACAACCGATGGACTGGTGTTTCGAAAGATCGCCGAAGTCGCTTTTTCAAAATCGGCCAGTTCACCGCGGGGAGTGATCGGGCGCGGTGTGCCGGTGACACCCAGGTTCAGCCACAACTTGAAAGTCGGCATGACCAGGGCGATCGCCAGCAACACCATCAAGATCCAGGCGAGGTTCAGGCGGCGTTTTAATTGCTGAATTTCGTTGACGTCGGACATGGAATGGTCACCGGTGGATCAAGGTCTTGCATCGTAGGCCGACTTGTCCCCAAGTCGGCGAATGTCGGCCAGTTTTCCAAACTGGCTACGCAACCGTCAGTCAGTTCTCCGCTTCTGGCTGCGAAGCGATTTCGGAGAAATCGCCGACGGCTCAGGCGCTTCGATTGTGTCGCCGGCGGTCGGCCTCACTGAGCAAGATTTTTCGCAGCCGAATGCTTTCGGGAGTGACTTCCACCAGCTCGTCTTCCTCGATGTATTCTAGCGCAGCTTCCAGTGACAGCGTGCGGGGCGGTTTGAGGATGACGTTTTCGTCGCTTCCGGCAGCGCGAATGTTGGTCAGCTTTTTTTCGCGGCAGGGATTGACCGTCATGTCGTTGTCGCGGGCGTTTTCACCAACGATCATGCCCGTGTAAACCTCCGTGCCGGGTGGAATCAGAAGTTCACTTCTTTCCTGCAGCGTGAACAGGGCGTGCGGCATTGCCTTTCCGGCGACCATCGAAATCAACACCCCGTTGGTTCGTTTGGGGACCTCGCCTTCGGCCGGCCGATAACTCTCGAAACGGTGATGGATGATCGCCATTCCGCGAGTCGAGTTCAGCAGCCGAGTGCGCAGCCCGATCAACCCGCGCGAGGGAATGATGAATCGCAACAGTGAGTACTCGCCTCGCTGAGACATCTCTTCCAATTGTCCCCGGCGAAGCCCTACCAGTTCCATCACCGGGCCCATGGTGTCGGTCGGAACCTCGACCCGCAGCGTTTCGAACGGCTCATGCTTCTTGCCGTGGATCGTTTTGTAGATCACCCGCGGTTTTCCGACACTCAGCTCGAATCCCTCGCGGCGCATCGTTTCGATCAAGATCGCCAGGTGCAAAACGCCGCGGCCCTTCACCGCGTACGCTTCGGCGCCTTCGATCATTTCGACCCGCAGCGCCACGTTGCGCTCCAGTTCTTTTTCCAGCCGCGCTTTCAATTGACGAGTGGTGACGTATTTGCCTTCGCGTCCGACCATCGGCGATGTGTTGACGCTGAAGACCATTTCCAACGTCGGTTCGTCGACGGTCAAACGCGGCAGCGCGTTGTCGGCGTCGACAGCGGCGATCGTGTCGCCGATTTCCACGTCGCTCAGCCCTTCGATCGCAACGATGTCGCCCGCGCCGGCTTCCTCCGCCGCGGTCCGGCCAAGATTGTCGAAAACGAACAACCCGCCAACCTTTTGCTTGGCAACGCCGCCGGCGCGGTGCAGGTCGACCGTTTGACCGGCGGCAATCCTGCCGGCTTGAATCCGCCCCACCGCGATCCGTCCCACGTACTCGCTCCAGTCAAGCGTGGTGACCATCATCTGCAGCGGTGCCTGCTCATCCACTTCCGGTCCGGGAAGGGCGTCGACCATCAGATCCAGCAGCGGTCTCATGTCGGCCGACGGTTGATCGGGATCGACCGTCGCGTAACCCTCCTTGGCACTGGTGAAGACGTAGGCTGCCGAATCGAGTTGTTCCTCGCCACCCAGTTCGGCCAACAACTCCAAAGCTTCGTCCAGCGCCTCCGACGGGCGGCCGTCGGGGCGATCGACCTTGTTGACGACGACGATGGGCCGGACCCCTGCTTGTAGTGCTTTTTCTAGAACAAAGCGTGTTTGCGGCATCGGGCCTTCAGCAGCGTCGACCAACAGCAGACAACCATCCGCCATCCGCACCACCCGCTCGACCTCGCCACCAAAATCAGCGTGACCTGGTGTGTCGATCAAGTTGATTTTCACACCGCGATAGGGAATCGCGATGTTTTTAGAAAGAATCGTGATCCCTCGCTCACGCTCCAAATCGTTGGAGTCCAAAATCCGTTCCCCCTTCAGTTCGGCGGCTCGGAATTGACCGCTTTGTCGCAGCATGCAATCGACCAACGTCGTCTTGCCGTGGTCGACGTGAGCGATGATGACAACGTTGCGGATATCGTTTCGGCGCAAGGGTAGCTTCTTTCTTTTTCTTTCGGGGTCTGTCGGCGACTTCTCCGAAGTCGCTTCACGAAGCCAGGAGCGGAGAACTGGCCGACGGTCGGCGATTTCTCCGAAATCGCTTCGTATCCGGTTCAGAGAACCGGCCGACGGTTGGCTTTAGTGAGCGTGATGTTCCACCTGGCCGGTCACTTCGCCATCTTTCGTGGTGATGATCAGCTTCGTGTCGACGAGCTTGCCCATCTTCACATGCGTCAGCAAGTCGGGGCTGACGATTTCATAGAACGATTTCCCGTCCGCTTCGGCTTTCTCGAATTCATACGAATTCGGTTCCTGATCGGGGACAGTGGCGGTCATCGTCACCTTCGAAACATTCTCTTCGTCCTCGACGAAGACTCGAATGGTGTTTTTGACGTCATCATGAGTCCATTCGGCGTGGGCTCCGCCGGAAAGTTCAACCATGTGGCCACCGTTGGGACCGTGGGCGGGATGATCATGTCCTTCGTGCCCATCGCCGTGGTCATGTCCGTCATCGTGAGCATGGTCGTCGTCATGGCTGTGCCCGTCATCACCGTGGTGGTGGCCGTCTTCGGAATCGTGGCTGTGCCCGTCCCCACTGCCGGTCGTGGTGGCAGTGGTGGTTTCGGTCGTGCCGCTGCAACCGACCAAGGCGGTCGTGGAACAACAGAGCGTCGCGATCGACAACAGAATGCCGAAAGGAGAAAAAAGACGAAGGTTCATGGTTCGATTCTCGTGAGAGTGGATGGTTGAAAATGTGTCGGCGACTTTTCCAAAGTCGCTTCGCGCGTGCCGGTCTCCTGAGGGGCTTGCACGTTCGTTCGACCGGTTCGGAGAGTCAGCCGACAGACCGCTGAATCCTACGTGCGTTCCGCAGTATCGGATCACCTCTAGTAATGTCGCGTTGCAAACCGATCTTTCCCACCCCAAAAACTGCACCCTTGCGAGCCGATAGCGGGGGCTGCAACCGCGTTAAATGGTCGCAGTCAGTAATTCGCGCCAGGCACAGCACACTGCCGTTGCCAGCATCGCGATGCTGTGCGATATTTTCGCATAGCAGAGCCTACCACCGGCGGATGTTACGCCGAAATCGGATCCAGCGGTTCCTATTTCAATCTTCCGCTGCCGGTGTGTGGACCTCGTCGCAACGATTCCGACGACCGCATTCCCCATGCCGGTTGCCCCTTTAGCCCGCCTTCAGCTCCTTGAACGCGGGCTAAGAGCACGATTTACTTTGTGAAAAAAATCACAAAGTCTTCGCGGATGATTCGCGTCCTGGCCCAACACAGGCTTCGTGCGTTCTTGGAATTTCGTGTGTCACGAGTAGTGCAAAACCGATGACGATCATCAAACGAGGGTTGGACCTTCCCATTTTGGGGAGTCCCGAACAGCGCATTGAGATGGCGGGGCAGGTGACGCGGGTTGCCTTGTTGGGTGACGACTACGTGGGGATGAAACCGACGATGTTGGTCGCCCCGGGTGATCGAGTGAAGTTGGGGCAGCCGGTCTTTGAAGACAAAAAGACACCGGGAGTGATCTACACGGCGCCGGCTTCGGGGACGGTGGCCGCGGTCAACCGCGGAGCGAAGCGAAAATTTGAATCGTTGGTGATCGATGTCGACGGTGATGACGCGGTCGAATTCAGTGATGCCAAAGAGGCCGATCCCGCTTCTTTGGGACGCGAGGGAGTGACCGAGCAGTTGGTCGCCGCCGGCCTTTGGCCGACGCTTCGGACTCGACCGTTCGGTAAGATCCCGGTGCCCGGCACCGTTCCCAGTTCGATCTTTGTCCAGGCGATCGACACCAGCCCGCTGGCCGCCGATCCGGCAGTGGCGATCGCTGATCGCAAGGACCAATTCAACTTGGGTTTGGTGGCGATCGCCCAATTGTGTGACAAGGTTTTTCTTTGCAAGGCGGAACACTCCGAAATATCCGGCGGCGGAGTGGACGGCGTGCAGGTGGAATCGTTTTCTGGTCCACATCCGGCTGGTCTGGTCGGTACCCACATTCATTTTCTTGATCCGGTCGGTCCCGGCAAAACGGTTTGGTACATCGGATACCAAGACGTTTGTGCCATCGGCTCGCTGTTTCAAACTGGAAAGCTCGACACGCGGCGAGTGATTTCGCTGGCCGGACCGGTGATCGGCCAACCGCGGTTGCTGGAGACTCGTAGCGGGGCCGACGTGTTGCAATTGATCGACGGTGAGGTGAACGAAGGGGTCAAAATTCGGCCGATCTCTGGCAGCGTTTTATTCGGTCGCCATGCGGTGGAGCCGCTGAACTACCTGGGCCGTTTTCACACCCAGATTTCAGTGGTCGAAGAAGGCGACGAGCGAGAGTTTTTGGGTTGGCAGAAGCCTGGTTTCGACAAGTATTCGACCACGCGCGTCTTCGCTTCGGCCGGCCTTCCGAACCGAAAGTTCGCTTTCACCACCACCACCCACGGCAGCGAGCGGGCGATGGTGCCGCTGGGAACTTACGAAAAAGTGATGCCGCTGGACATCCTGCCGACTCAATTGTTGCGGGCGTTGATCTATCGCGATACCGACGAAGCGCAACAGTTGGGTGTGTTGGAGCTGGAAGAGGAAGACTTGGCCCTTTGCACCTTCGTCTGCCCCGGCAAATACGAATACGGATCGCTGCTTCGGCAGAGCCTGACCACGATTGAACGAGAAGGTTGATCTTCACCTTCCCACTAACAATTCAGCACATTGAAACCTGAAAACTGGCCCCATGAAATCACTCCGTGACGTCCTGGACAAAGTTCATCCTTGGTTCGCCAAGGGTGGGCCTTTGGAATTGGCGTATCCGATGTACGAAGCGCTCGATACGTTTCTGTACACCCCCGGCGAAGTCGCCAAAGGGTCGACACATGTTCGTGATGCGATCGACTTGAAGCGAATGATGATCACCGTGGTCGTCTCGCTGATTCCGGTGACGTTGTTTGGGATGTGGAACGCCGGCTATCAAGCCAACGTGGCGATCGAGCAGATGGCCGCCGCGGGCATGGATCACGAGGGCGATTGGCATTACGCGATCCACAGTTTCATGGGATTCACCAACGATTCCAGCAATTTCGCCGATTGCTTCACGCTGGGTTTGATTCACTTCCTGCCGATCTACATCGTTTGCATGTTTGTCGGCGGGCACATCGAATTGATCTTCAGTGTGCTGCGAGGCCACGAGATCAACGAAGGTTTCCTGGTCACCGGCCTGCTGTTTCCGCTCACCCTGCCCCCCTCGATCCCGCTTTGGCAGGTCGCGCTAGGAATTTCGTTCGGGGTGATTGTGGCCAAGGAGGTCTTTGGCGGGACGGGGCGTAACTTTTTGAACGTGGCGCTCACCAGCCGGGCGTTCCTGTATTTCGCTTACGCCGGACAGATCAGCGGCGACAAGGTTTGGACGGCCGTGGACGGATTCAGCGGCGCAACAGCCCTGGGCCAGATGGCCGGCGCCGCTCCCAGTGCCGATGTCGCCAACCCCGCGATCGCCTCGCTGTCGACCATCGAATACGTCTGGGGCGAGACGGGCAAGATTGAATGGATGGACGCGTTTCTGGGAACCATCCAGGGAAGTTTTGGCGAAACCAGCGCGCTGCTTTGCTTTGTCGGGGCTGCCATCTTGATTGCCAGCGGCGTCGGTTCGTGGAAGATCATGGCCGGTGTGATCGCCGGTGTGGCGGTCACCTCCTCGCTGATGTGGGGAATCAACACCGGCACCGAGGGAACCAACCCGATGTTCGGCGTGTTACCGCACTGGCACTTAGTGCTGGGAGGTCTGGCCTTCGGGCTGGTGTTCATGGCGACCGACCCGGTCAGTGCCTCGATGACCGAAACGGGAAAATGGGTTTACGGAGGATTGATAGGTTTCATGACCGTGTTGATTCGAGTGATCAATCCGGCGTTTCCTGAAGGGATCATGTTGGCGATTCTGTTTGGCAACGTCTTTGCGCCGCTGATCGATTATTTCGTGGTTCAAGCCAACGTTCGTCGGAGGGCCGCACGCTATGTCGCAACTTAATTCCACCGGCTACACGATCCGTGTGGCAGCCATTTTGTGTTTCGTCTGTTCGTTGTGCGTCAGCGCGGCGGCAGTGATCCTGAAGCCGTCCCAGGACAAGAACGTCAAGTTCAGCCAGCAGAAGAACATCCTGGATGCGACCGGGTTGGCACTTGGCGAATTCGGACGACCGGCCGACGAACTGAGCAAAGAACAGGTCGACGAGCTTTACGGCTGGATCAGCGAGAAGTTGGTCGACTTGGAAACGGGCCAGTACAACACCGAATTGGACATCGAAAACTACGATCCGCTGGAAGCGCTGCAAAAGGCGGACATGCGGGTCGAAATCACCGAACCGCAATTCGATCCCGGCGAACCTTACCGCGAAAAAGTCGCCAAGGTTTTCTTTGTGACCCGGCCTGGCGAATCGAAGGTTCGACAAGTCGTGTTGCCCGTTTTCGGAAAAGGACTGTGGGGCACGCTGCGAGGATACCTGGCGATCAAAAGCGACCTGCAGACCGTGCAGGGATTGACCTTTTACGAACACAAAGAAACGCCCGGACTTGGTGGCGAAGTCGACAATCCCAGGTGGAAGGCGCAGTGGGTCGGCCGCAAGCTTTATGACGATCGCGGAGCCCCCGCGGCAATGGTCTACAAAGGCCCCGCACCCTCGGACGATCCTCACGCGGTGGACGGTTTGTCGGGGGCGACGATCACCAGCCGCGGGGTGACCTCACTGGTTCGATATTGGACCAGCGACGATGGTTACGGTCCGTTCCTTGACCAATTGAAACAAGAACTCGCCAGCGGCGAGTCGGCCTCCTCCAATGAAGCGGGAGCAGAATAGATGGCTGATCAAAAACCGATGAAGGTCCTTGCCGACCCGCTGATCGACAACAATCCAATTGCGCTACAGATGCTCGGTATCTGCTCCGCGTTGGCCGTGACGACGAAAATGGAAACGTCGTTGGTGATGAGTGTCGCGGTGATCGTGGTGACTGCGTTCAGCAACCTGGCGGTCAGCGCGATCCGGCATTGGATCCCCACCAGTATTCGGATCATCGTTCAAATGACGGTGATCGCGTCGCTGGTGATCGTCGTCGACCAGGTGCTCAAAGCGTACTTGTACGACATCAGCAAACAGCTTTCGGTGTTTGTCGGGCTGATCATCACCAACTGCATCGTGATGGGACGGGCGGAAGGATTCGCGATGAAAAACGACACCAAGATGAGTTTCCTGGACGGGATCGGCAACGGTCTGGGTTACGGAATGGTGCTGATGTTTGTTGCCTTCTTCCGCGAGCTGCTGGGAAGCGGTTCGCTGTTCGGCATCACCATTCTGGAACTGGACCGCAACGGCGGCTGGTACAACCCCAACAACTTGATGTTGCTTCCCCCCAGTGCTTTTTTCCTGATCGGCTTCATGATTTGGGCGATCCGGGCGTACCGACCTGAACAGATCGAGGAGGCGTGAGCTGTGGATTCTTTTGAAAGACTGCTGAACATTTTCATCACCGCGGTTTTCATCGAAAACCTGGCGCTGGCCTTCTTCCTAGGCATGTGCACGTTTCTGGCGATCAGCAAGAACGTCAAAACCGCCTTGGGCCTCGGCTTGGCCGTGATCGTGATCGAAGCGATCACCATTCCGGCCAACCAGCTGATCTATTCGTTCATGTTGCGAAAGGGCGCGTTGGAATGGGCCAATGGTTTCATTCCCACGTCGGTGATCGACTTTTCCACGGTCGATCTGTCGTTTCTTAGCTTCATCAGCTACATCGGCGTGATTGCGGCGATGGTTCAGATCCTGGAAATGTTTCTCGATAAGTACGTCCCCGCGCTCCACACCACGCTGGGGATTTTCTTGCCATTGATCACGGTGAACTGCGCGATTTTGGGCGGATCGTTGTTCATGCAGGAACGCAATTACAACTTTGCCGATTCGGTCGTTTACGGCATCGGCTGCGGCGTGGGCTGGGCGCTGGCGATCGCCGCGCTGGCCGGCATTCGTGAAAAGATGAAATACAGTGACGTGCCGCCGCCCCTTCGCGGTTTGGGGATCACCTTCATCACCGTCGGCCTGATGGCGCTGGCCTTCATGTCCTTTGGCGGAATCCAGCTTTAACTTGAAGAGCTTTCAGAAGACACGGTCGCGCACTGACCAACCCATGGGCGTTTTGTAGGTTTTGAAACGATGAACACTATTATTCTCGGCGTCGTCATGTTCACCGGCGTCGTGATCGCGTTGGTGCTGGTGATTTTGGCTGCCAAGAGCAAGTTGGTTGCATCGGGACCAGTCAAAATTTTGATCAACGATCAAAAGGAGATCGAAGTCCCGGCGGGCGGAAAGCTGCTGGGGGCGCTGGCCGATGCGGGGGTGTTCGTCAGCAGCGCTTGTGGCGGCGGTGGTACTTGTGCCCAGTGCAAAGTCAAAGTGGCCGAAGGGGGCGGCGACATCCTGCCGACCGAAAAGGATCACATCAATAAGAAAGAGGCGGCCGAAGGCGAACGGCTCAGCTGCCAGGTTGCCGTCAAGAACGACATGGTGGTCGAAGTGCCGCCCGAAGCGTTCGATACCAAGAAGTGGGAGTGCACCGTCCGCAGCAACCACAACGTCGCTACCTTCATCAAAGAATTCATCCTGGAACTTCCCGAAGGCGAACAAGTCGACTTCAAAGCGGGAGGTTACATCCAGATCGAATGTCCGGAACACGAAATCGCCTACAAGGATTTCGATATCGAATCGGAATACCACGAGGACTGGGACAAGTTCGATGTCTGGCGATACATTTCCAAAGTGGACGAGTCGGTGGTGCGAGCCTATTCGATGGCCAACTATCCGGGCGAAAAAGGCATCATCATGCTGAATGTCCGCGTCGCCTCACCGCCGCCGCGGATGCCCGACGTGCCGCCAGGGAAAATGAGCAGCTGGATTTTCTCTCTGAAGCCGGGCGACAAGGCGACGATCAGCGGGCCGTACGGCGAGTTCTTTATCAAGGACTCCGACGCAGAAATGGTCTACATCGGTGGGGGTGCCGGGATGGCGCCGCTGCGAAGCCACATTTTCGAACTGTTCAAGCGACAGAAAACCAGTCGTAAAGTTTCCTACTGGTACGGCGGCCGAAGCTTGCGAGAACTCTTTTACATCGATCACTTTCGTGAGATCGAAAAAGATTTTCCCAATTTCAAGTTCAACATCGCCCTCTCTGAGCCGCAGCCGGAGGACAATTGGGACGGCTATACCGGGTTCATCCACCAGGTTTTGCTGGATAACTACCTGAGCAAACACCCGGCACCTGAGGACATTGAATACTACATTTGCGGACCGCCGATGATGAACCAGGCGGTCTTCAAGATGCTGGATGATCTGGGCGTCGAACCCGAAAATATTTCCTACGATGATTTCGGCGGCTAACACAGTGCTTTCTCAGGACTGGTTTTCGCGAGCTCTCCTTTTTATCGCCCTCGTGGCGGTATCGCTCTCGGCTCCGGCCCAGGACCAGACCGGAAAAAGCACTCTGCAGTGGCGCAGTGCCACGATGGGCACCAAGTACTCGGTCAAGATCTTTGATCCGCCCGACTTTCCCACCGATGTGCGTTTGGCCGTCGATGCTGAACTGCGGCGAGTCAACGACCAGATGTCGACCTACCTGAAGTCGTCCGAACTGGGACGGTTCAATGCTTCCAGTTCGACTGATTGGTTTGAGGTTAGTCGAGATACGGCGCGGGTGGTTCAGTTTGCTCAGGAGGTGGCCGAGAAGACCGATGGTGCTTTCGATGTCACGGTCGGGCCGCTGGTCAACGCCTGGGGTTTTGGGCCTGCCCCGCGCAGCGGGAAGGTGCCGAGTGAGGATCGTTTGAAACAGCTGCAAGAATCGGTCGGTTTCCAGAAACTGTCCGTTCGACTCGATCCGCCCGCTCTCCGCAAATCAGTTCCCCAGCTTCAGGTCGACCTTTCCGCTCTTGCCAAAGGCCATGGTGTCGATCGTGTGGTCGAACTGCTCGATTCGATGGGAGCACCCAACGTGTTCGTCGAAATCGGCGGCGAAGTGCGCACCAGTGGCAGCAAGGATGACCAGTGGTGGCGAGTCGGTATCCAAAAACCGGAATCATCCGACGGCGTCATCATGATCGCTCACCCGATGAGCACGCAGGAAGGCCAAGACGAATCGATGGCCACCTCGGGCGACTATCAAAACCAATTCGAGGCTGACGGCAAGCGTTATTCGCACACGATCGACCTCCGTACGGGAAGACCCGTCGAGCACGATTTGACCTCGGTTTCGGTGATCACCCAAACCTGCATGGCCGCCGACGCCTGGGCGACCGCGATCAACGTTCTGGGGGCTGAGCGCGGGTTGGAACTTGCCAAACGCGAAGGACTGGATGTTCTGTTGGCGCGTCGTGGAAAAAATGGCCTGATACTGCACGGCACGGGCGTGTTGGCACAGTATGCTCAGCCGGCCGAAGCAGACGGGGCTGACCAAGGGACAGCGGATCGGCAGGGTGGCACCAACGCCTTGGCAATTGTGATGCTGACCCTGCTTGCATTTGGTGCCGTTTTGTCTGCCATGGCGGTCGGCGTGATCTTTGGCAAACGCTCGATCAGCGGCTCTTGTGGCGGACTGTCCAGTTCGAACGGTGAAGAGGGTGGCACCAGTTGTTCGCTCTGTAGCAATCCTTCGGATGCTTGCAAAGAACTTCGCGCGAAGATGCACGAGAACGCGAACGAGGATTCTTTGGCGGCAGAAGGGCAACCGAAGGCCGGCGTTTAGCGGCCGATAGAGCGCCATCGGATGCTCGAAACGATCTGTCGATGGTGGTCGATCATCGCGATCGATTGGTGATCTTCTTCTTTTCAGCGGTTGTTTCGTCACGCGATCTTTATCGTGATGACGCAGATTGCGACCGATTCACTTTTCGTTTTTTGCGAATTTGGGGATATACTAGTGATATGCGAACAGGCGACCTTGTCATCTACCGAATGAACAAGCACTCCGTCTCTCCGGGGCGAAGGGCGAGGAATCTGCGCCCTAACCCCTACGGCGAAACCTATTCGTACCAGGTCGACAAATTCTGGGTGGTCGTTGACTCGCGTCCTGACGGCAGTGTGGAGGTCGCGACGCGAAAAGGAAAACGGCGAATCGTCGATTCATCCGACACATCATTGCGGCCGGCAAGGTGGTGGGAAAAATGGATATTCGCCGACCGCTTTCCCAAGCTGCCCGAAGTGGTCGCTCGCGCATCTTAGTTTGACTTTCGCGTTTTCGGAGTGCTCCGACTTGTCGGAGCTTTTCCTTATTGACGCGTTCATCAACAACGGACTGTCGCTCAGGCCGAATGCCTTATGTTCCGGCTCGTACTCGTACTCCTGCTCGTCCCGTATGGAAAAGAAAGCGGTGACAAGTCACCGCACTCCAAAAGGCTGTCAGTCGAAGCGATTTCGGAGAAATCGCCGACAGAGCTGTCGAATTCCAGGATCGCTGACTTGGGACAAGTCGGCCTACGAGACTCGATCGAGTAGCTCTTTGATGTCCAGCAGATAAACCTGGCGTCCGCCGTCGTGAGGGCTGTCGATTGCGACTTGAGTTCCGTCGTCACTGCAGCGCGGATGAGTGTCGCACCGCCACTCGCCCCGATAGGCAGGTGGCGAGGGGAAATGGCCGAGATCAAAACGCCTGTTGCTGGCAGCGTGATACAAAAAAACGGTTTGTCGTGACGTTTTTCGGTCGGGGTAGGTGTCGTTCAAAATCCAATCGTCGTAGGGCCGACTCTAGCGTTGCTCTCGGTAGGTAGCCCAGCTCAGGTAGATCATTGCTGCCCCCAGCACAATGAAAGCAATGTTCATCAATGGCTTGGTGTAGCCCAGCGGCGCAATATTGACCATTCCGGCCATGCCCATCGCGGCATCCGCAAGGAAGAGGACGACGATCAAGATCGACGCCACAAGGCTGATCAGACAGAGCGCCTTGGGCATCAAATACCTCGTCGAAAAGATGCGGGGCGAAGAGAAGACAGTGAAGTAAGCACGATGTTGCGTCGCAGTATAGTTGCCAACTGCCATGTTTCCCAAGCCTACGCCCAATGGCTAGATTATCGAACTTGGATGAGGAACCAGTTTGTAGCGATTAATCCGAGGATGACGGCATGAATCAGGGGGTAAACGAGGGCGAGCCGGCCGTCGACAAGATTTCAACCCATCGGGCGACCGTTGACCAGTCGCCTTGGGACTGGTGGCGAGACCAGATGCCAATTGCTCGCCAGTGGGCCTATTTTGACCATGCCGCGGTGGCTCCGATGAGCGGTCCTGCGGGGCAAGCCATGGCCGATTTTATTGAACAGGCGGTCACCGTCGGCGACACCGTCTGGCCCCAGTGGGCTGGCAGATTGGAACATTTGAGACGGAGTTTTGCTGAGCTTTTATCGGCAAATACCGAGGAAATCTGCCTGATTCCCAATACAACCACCGGAATCAACCTGGTCGCCGAAGGGTGGCCTTGGCAGCCGGGAGACAGCGTGGTGCTGCCCGAAGGTGAGTTTCCGAGCAACTTATTCCCCTGGCTGAATCAGCGGTCTCGTGGAGTGGAGGTGCGAATCGTACCCCGTCGTGGCGGGGCTGTGTTGGTCGACGACTTGATGCAGCACGTTGATGATTCCACCCGAATGATCTCGCTCAGCTGGGTCGGCTACGCCAGCGGATACCGAGTCGACGTCGAATCTCTGGTTGACCAGGCCCACCAACGGGGGGTGTTGGTTTTTTTGGACGCCATTCAGGGACTCGGCGTCTATCCGCTCGATCTCAAAAACACGCCGGTCGATTTTCTTGCCGCCGATGGTCACAAGTGGCTTCTTGGCCCCGAAGGAGCTGGGATGGCGATGATTCGCCGCGAGCACGTTGAAAAAATTCGCTGTGGAAATGTCGGTTGGAGCAGTGTCAAGAATCCCCACAACTACCGCCAGCCAGTTTTTGAACTGACCGATCAGGCGTCGCGATTTGAGGCGGGTTCGGCGAACATGGCTGGCATGGCGGCACTGTCGGCAAGCGTCGATCTCTTGCTCGAAGTCCGCCGCCACCATGGCCCCACCGCAATCCAGGATCGTGTGCTGGAAATGACCGCGCGGCTGGATCAGATGCTTCGCCAGGTGGGAGCGGTGACGCGTTTTCCGGAGCAGCCGAATCGTCGTAGCAGTATTTTGACTTTCGAACTGCCGGGAATCGAACCGACGGAGGTTCGGCGACGGGGGCTCCAGCAGCAAGTGGTGCTGAGCTGTCGTGACGGAGGAGTGCGAGCCGCCGTACACGCTTACAATAACGCGGACGATTTACAGCGGCTTGTCTCGGTCGTTCAGTCGTTGCTCTGATTCCGAACAATTTTGAAGGCCCCACGATGTCCAATCCGCGTGTCGCCGTTTACACCGGTTCGTTCGATCCTGTCACGTTGGGGCACCTTCACATCATCCAGCGCGCATCGCCCCTGTTCGATGATTTGGTGATTGGAATCGGCATCAATGCTGACAAACGCGCGTTGTTTGACCCCGAACAACGGATCGAATTGGTACGCAGCGTTACCGGGGATCTTACCAATGTTCGCGTCGAGGTCTTTACTGGATTGGCGGTCGATTTCGTGCGCAGCCAAAGTGCGCGGGTGATGATCCGGGGTATCCGGCCGCTGACCGACATCGCCGGTGAATTCACGATGATGATGGCCAATCATCAATTGGACCCAAACATCGAAACACTCTTTTTGATGGCCGACGAGCGATTCGCTCATGTCAGCAGTAGTTTGCTCAAACAGATCGCCGCACTCAGCGACGACGACGAACAACTGGCCAAGTTTGTTCCCCGCCAGATCATCGCTCCGCTACGACAGCGACTGCGAAAGAGCAGATCCGAATAAGCAGTCGGCCAGTTTTCCGTTCCTGGCTACGAAGCAAAATGTCGGCCGGTTTTCTAAACTGGCTACGAAGCGATTTCGGAGAAATCGCCGACTACTCTGCCCACTCACGCCGCGACCCGGTCGGTGTCGTGTGATTCATCCTTCGATTCACTTGGCACCTTCGACGACTTCGCCTCCCCGTCTTGATTGGCCCAGCGTCGACGTCGAGGAGATTTTTCGGGTTCCATTTTGTCAAACAGCGTGCCCAACAGATTGGGGTGATGGCAGACGTAAGCCCAGAAAAGACCCACCGCAGCCGAACCGAACAGGTCGCTCATGAAATGGGCACCGCAGTAAAGCCGCTGAACCATCGTCGCCAAGCAGAGGGCAACGAACATCCAACGGCCTCGGGGCAACACCACCCACAGCCCGACCGTCAGCGCGGTCGCGGTCGCCAGGTAGGCACTGGGAAAGGCCCTGGTACTGGCGTCGAAGTGGGCGACATGCTGCAGCGTCCAATCAAAGGACCAGATCCACGCGTAGTCGTAAGTCGCGATATCCAGATTCAGACTATTGGGCCGAGGGCGGAGGACGAACATCTTGGTGATCGTCGCCACGGCGCCGCCGCCCATCGCCAGCGCCGCCAATCGCGGCACGTGCCAGCGCCGCCGGGGCGCCAGCAGAATGATCCCGACCAAAATCAGAAAAATACCAGTTCCATGCGCATACAGGATGCTCAAGTCCAGCGCATCGCCAACTTCTCGCGGCAGCGGATCGTGTGAAAACCAACGGGCGATGGGAACATCGACCAGGGTGATCATCGGCACCAATAGGATTGCGATACCGGCCATCCACAGCAGGCTAGCAATACGAAAATTGGCTGACACACAAATCTGTGGGCTGCCAAAGATCGAAACGGCCCGGCGCGGCTTGGATTCAGTTGCAGTAGGCATGCCCAGGGAAACCCATCGTGAAACTCACCTATTTCACCCGATCAACGCAGTGTTGACTTCACCCTGGGACACTAATCAAAAAAAGCAACGAAAAACAAGAGAAGGATCAGACGCTCGATTGCGGTGGGTGCAGGCACGCTCATCGGATGAAACAGTCCGAGCACGGAAATCGGTGAAGCGGCCAGGATACGTTCTTCGGGCCAAAGGTCCAAACTCGCCGACTATCGTTCGCGAAACAGTTCGCTGATTGAAAAGAAGACAGGGGGACAAGGAGCAGCGATTTGTACGGATATCGTTTCAACACCGGTCTCCACCGAAACCTCACCCCTTCTGATGTTCGCGTTGCTTGGAAATGCCTAAATATCTTTAATAAAACGGTTGTTTTGTGTTTCAAGAACTGTAAGATTTGATTGGGTAGAACATAAACTTATATGTTTATCGTTTCTTGTGCATGCGGGCTTTCTCATGAATTCATGGCGACGATCTTTCGTCATTCTTTGTTGCTCCATTTCGATTTTCTTAGTGGCTCGCGGTGATGAACCATCACTTCGCCGAGTCAAGTTTGTTCCTCCCAAGGACGCGATTCGGACGTCCGTCGTGGAAGTGGTGGAAGGCGTTCGCGAGATTGTTTCGCTGGAGATTGGCCAAATCGCTGCCGGACGCATGCACACGCTGGCAATACCTCTGCGAAATCGCTCGAAGAATGATGTTCGCATCAAAGATGTCACGGTGAGTTGTGGTTGCATGGCTGCGATTACCGACGCGATGAAGGTTCCGGCAAATGAGACTGCTTTGCTTTATTTGCGTATCCGTCCGGAAGAAATAGGAAAGCTTGCTAAACGTGCGACGGTCCATTTTGCGAAAGGCCCGTCGCTAGTGATCCGTGTCGACGCTCTTGTGAAGTCGAAGTTTTCCATCACACCCAACGGGATTGGGTTGATGCCTGACAGTGAGGATGGCGTGGAGATAAAGGTCGAGTCGAACTTCGGTCCGATCCCTTTCACGGTTGAATCGCCAGATCCGATGTTAGCTATCCGGCAAGTGCGTCTGACGAAAACCTCCGGGGCATTCGTGTGCACGATGAAATCGGTCGATGGGAAGATGCCGCCACGAAAAAGTGAGGTTCCGATTCTTGTCAAGACAGACGAGAAGACTCATCAGTACAGACTGCGCGTTATCAATCGAAGGAGCGTGCAGGTGAATCCTGACATCTTGGTTGCGCGGCGCAGAGATGGAAGATGGATGACACGTGTATTCGTGAGCGCATCGGGGGTTCGTGAAAGTCCGCTTCACTGCGTTGCGGCTGATCCGAAAAAGAACATATCGGTCAAGGTTGAGCAGAGACGTGATGTTGGACGAACCGGAGAGTTTCTTCATCTTTTGATTGACGGTGACACATCAGGCCATGAATCTGTTGATATCCATTGGCTTCGCAAGGGAGACGAGGATGTCCTTGCGCAATCAACCATCATTCTGAGTCCGTAAACAGGCTTGCCGGGGGGCGAAAAATGAAAGCGATTTGTTTCTTTTTCTTGTTGGCGATCACGGCTGCAACGCAAGTCGTTGCGGACGATTGCTATGAGTTCACTGGCGAGGTCGACTCTTGCATTACCTGGACACAGTCTTTTTGTACCGGTTGGTGTTCCGACTTTGGGCCATTGCTGGGATGGCATTGCGACGATCGCGATACTGCAATCGAACCGATGAACCAGGAAGCGGAGTGGGACGGTACGCGCAGTGCTGAGCAGGGGTACTACGCCGATGGTGGTTGGACGGTCATTTGCGCGATGAGCGCAGAGTGCTGGTGTTATGACATGAACAACAACGGAACATTTGAAACTTGTGCCACGAAGATCAGCACGACGAAAGTTTTTGACGATGAAGATGTTCCTTCAGTGAATACGGACTTGCCGTGTCCAGAGGTGTTTGAAGAGCCGGAAATGGGCGGTTTTTAATTCGCCGTCAGAAAGGGGCAAGATGATTCGCGTGTCTTTTTTCGTGTTCTGCGCTGTTGGGGTGTGCCAGTTGGGGCTTGCCCAGGGGATATTGGGCCATGCCGATGATCGGGCGCTCGATTGCCTGGTCGACTACGCTTCTGGTCGCGATGACATGCCGGACGAATATGCGGCCGTCGTGCGAATGGAGCACTTGCAGCTCACTTTCGATGGCGGCGTGTCGAAGGCCGACAGAATCTATATCTACGTTGACAGCAGAAAGTCGAACCAGCGGTACGTTGGGCAGAGCATCTTCAGTGAACAGAGCGACGGAAGAACAACGCCTCGGTTCTGGAACCAATTGCTCGTATCGGGTCTTCACCGTTCGATGCGTTCGGGTAGCGCGATTCCTCCTTTTGATAGTTTCGTGACCGAGGACAGAAAGACGGATCCCAAGGAATCCAAAACCATCTTGCTGCTGCCGGAATTTGATCCTTACTTCTTTCCGATTGCGCGTCCCGCGGATTGCGCATTGCGGCGAGTCAGTCGGAGGTTTGGGGAAACGGTGCTGGAGCAATACGAGTTGTTGGAAGCAAAAAGCAAGGAGCAAGGATTGATCGTGTCGACGTGGCGCAACAATAAGAAGCTCACAAAAATTGAATTCGATCCGCGGCAGGGAGGAAGACCGGTCAAGATTGTGCGGCTGGGAGTGGAAAAGGTCGCTGGGGACAGTGAAAGCCGTCCCATCGAAGGGATCCACGTGATGCGGTGGAAAAAAGCGAAATTCGGTCCCCAAAAAACAATTTGGTTACCAGCGTTTTTTCGCCGCTTAGACATTGACGAAAACAATGGAGGCGGCGAGGAAGAGCTGGAATGCCATTTTCAGTGGCTTGATACGTCGAAGGAGAGCGCGCTGCCGAAAACGAACGAGAGAGATTGGCGAGAGCCGGTTCGCAAACGGTTGGATGAAGACTGGACTCTCGCGTATCAGGACTGGTTGCGAAATCGTGAAAAACAGGGGAACGGGAAATGACCACCGGCAAGTTCGGAGAACTCGCCGATTATCGTTCGCGAAACAGTTCGCTGATCGATTGATCGTGGTGAATTCTTTTGATCGCTTCGGCCAGCAGCGGGGCGACGGTCAATTGAACGAGGTTGGGGAGTTGTTTTTCGGCGGGAATGGGAATCGTATCGGCAACGATGATCGAATCGATCGGTGCTTCACGCAGTCGCTCGATTGCCGGTCCGCAAAGCACGCCGTGGGTGGCGGCGATATGAATCTCTTTCGCTCCCGCCTCGTGAACCAGGCGAGCTGCGCCGCGAATCGACCCGGCCGTGCTGATCATGTCGTCAAACAGCAAGGCGACTTTCCCTTCGACCGGTCCGCCGATGATCGTACTCTGACGGACCTCCAGGGCGCTGCTGCGACGTTTGTCGACAATCCCTAGCGTTCCTCCCAGCCGTTTGGCGTGTCCGACTGCCCGCTTGATACTTCCTTCGTCGGGGCTGACCACCACGATCTTTTCGTCGGTCAATCCCCGGTCAAGGAAGTACTCGTTCAGCACGGGGGCGGCGTACAGATGATCGACCGGGGCGTCAAAGAAACCTTGGATTTGTGCGGCGTGCAGGTCCATGGTCAACACGCGGTCGGCGCCGGCTCGGGTGATGATGTTGGCGGCAAGTTTGGCGGTGATCGGGACGCGGCCTTCATCCTTGCGATCTTGCCGAGCGTATCCGAAGTAGGGAATCACCGCCGTGATGCGTTCGGCGCTGGCCCGCTTGCAGCAATCGATCATGATCAGCAATTCGATCAAGTTGTCGTTGACTGGCGGGCAGGTCGGTTGCATCAAAAAGACGTCGCGACCGCGCACGTCTTCGTCCAACTTGCAATAGTTTTCACCGTCGGGGAATTTTCCCAGAGTGATCGCCGCCGGTTCCAAGTGAAGGTGCCGGCATATTTTTGCGGCCAGTTCGGGGTTGGCTCGACCACTGAAGATTTTCAGTTCACGCATAGCCCATGGTCCGCATCGTTTCGTCGACGATTCTCAGTTGGTCTGGATTGTTGATTGACAGCGCTTCGCACGGCTGAAGAACAGGCAGTGCCTCGACCGGACGACCTGTGGTGTGAAGGATTTTCGCACAATCGGTGAGATAATATTCGGACTGTGCATTGTCGCTGCTGAGGTCTTGCAGGGAAGCGAGCAAATCGGGAGTTTGAAACAAATAGGTGCTCATGTTGACTTCGCGGATCGTCCGTTGCTCCTCAGTGGCGTCCTTTTCTTCCACGATTCCGATGAACTCGCCCGCCGAATTTCGCACAATCCGTCCCAGCCCGTGGGGATCCTCCCTCTCGAGTGTTCCCAGCAGCAGCGCCGGTTGGGTTTGTTGAAAATGGGCCAACAGTTTTTGAAGACTCGATGGTTGAATCAACGGCGAATCGCCGGCGACGACCACGGTGGGGCCCCGCTGGCTTTCCAGCGCCGGCCGGCACATCTGGACGGCGTGCCCAGTGCCCAGCTGCTGGGTCTGTTCGACGAATTCCACCTCGCGGCCGCTGAGCTCTTCTTTGACCGCCTGGGCCTGGTAGCCGACGACGACGATTTGGCGGTGGATTC
This sequence comes from Rubripirellula sp., assembly GCA_965222745.1. Lineage (GTDB taxonomy): Bacteria > Planctomycetota > Planctomycetia > Pirellulales > Pirellulaceae > CBDCUW01. Next base: position 601,014 of record CBDCUW010000005.1, on the reverse strand, counting down.
CCGCTTCCTGAAGCGCATCGAGCACAAAGTGAATCATCGGTCGATCGACGACCGGGCACAGTACCTTGGGCAACTGGCTCTTCATGCGAGTGCCTTTGCCGGCGGCCAACACCACGGCACACGGCTGGTCGGTCGGTGCGGCGGCGGAAGAGGAATCGTTCATACCGAAGGACTGTCCGTGATGGCGGCGAGTGAGGGTGTGCTTGAGTGACAATCGTGCCTTCTGCCAGCCGATTCAACAACCGGTCGAATCCATCTGGCCTTCCGAGGGGGCCTTCCGCGAGAATATCGGCCTGCCCCGTCCGCGGCTCTGCCCAAAAAAGGGTCCTGACCCCTTTTTTGGCAGAGCCCTCGTCGGCCCCGAATTCGGCAAGGAAGCGTCGTGCTAGCGTTCAAAAAGTACCGCCAAAAACTACGATGGAGCGAGTTTTGGAACCGAGCGAAAGGCCGATTTGTAGCCGCCCGCGGCCTGGCCGGTGAATTTCTTGCCTATGCGGTCGTGCGAATGCTGGTGGCGGTGATCCAAACTTTGCCGTTGGACATGGGAGATTCGCTCTGCCGTGGGTTGGCGTGGGTAGCGGCTGGGCCCCTTCGCATTCGACGACAGGCGACCGAACACAATCTCCAACAGGTGTTTCCCGGCGCTGACGCTTCGCAGCGCAAAGCGCTGACGCTGGCCATGTGGCACCACCTGCTGCTGATGGTTTTCGAAATCGCCTGGGCGCAGCGACGCCTGCATCGAACCAACTGGTCCCAGCACGTGCGTTTTCGCGACAATCGAAAAATGCTCCGCTATGCCCTTGCCAATCGCCCCACGGTGATGGTCACCGGCCATTACGGAAATTTTGAAATCGGCGGATACGTTTCGGGTTTGATGGGATTGAGCACACTGACGATAGCGCGTCGGTTGGACAACCGCTTTCTGCACCGTTGGGTGGAACGGTTTCGGGGTGCCAAGGGGCAACACATGGTGGATAAGGAAGGCTGCGCCGTGGAGGTGGAGCGTCATTTGGCCGAGGGCGGTATTCTCTCGCTGCTGGCTGACCAGCATGCCGGCCCCAAAGGCTGTTGGGTCGACTTCATGGGCGTTCCCGCCTCGTGCCACAAAGCGCTCGCCCTGTTTTCACTTAGCAGCGGTGCACCGATGTTGGTCACCTGCACGCGGCGGCTGGAGTCCCGGCCGATGCAGTTTGAACTCGCTTGCTACGGCGATGCCGATCCGAATGAGAAAGGGGCGGCGCAGTGCGCTTCGGTCCGGGCACTGACCGAGTGGTACAACGAACGATTGGCGATCGCCATCGACCAGTCGGTCGAACAATACTGGTGGCTTCATCGCCGCTGGCGGCAACCGCCCGAAAAAGTGGCCAAGCGGCTGGAGAAGAAACGGACAAGCAAATTGGCCGCGTAGCCTGCCTTCCATTGCAGCGCGTCGGTCCCCGCCGTCAGTCAGGACCGAAACGGTCGTGCAAGAAAACCGAATCTGGTCAAACGACAAGCTGCGTTTTCTTTTGCTTGCTTGTCACGCAATAACCTGCGACGATAGTGTCAGCGCACCAAACCTTGTGCGATGCTCCTCTTCTTCTCAATTGGGAACTCTCCAATGCCAGCGATCTGCAGAACTTTGTTCGTCTGTTTCTTGATGTCGGGTATTTGCTTGGCCCAAAGCGACAATCCGTTTGGCGGTGGTGGTGACGGAGAGAGTCTCGGCGATCCATTCGCAAGGCCAAAGCCGGTCCGGCGCGCGGAGCAACCACGTCCGAAGCAACAGGCTGTCCGGCCGATGACCATCACACCCGCAGAGGTTTCTCAAGTCAAGGTGATTCCCCGGCGCAGTCCGCCCGAATCCGAGCTTCGAATTCGCGCCGCACTTGGTGACGAAACAACACAGCAGTTCATCGACACACCCCTGGCAGACGCGGTCATGCAACTCTCCGCGACACACAAGATCCCAATCGTCGTCGACTTGCGGGCGCTCGAAGAAATCGGATTGTCAGCTGACGCACCCGTCACTCTGAGTTTAAAAAACGTCACACTGCGAAGCTTTTTGCGGTTGATGCTGCGTGAACTCGATTTGACGTACGTGATCAAAGACGAAGTCATGCAGCTGACCACGGCGGAAGCGGCGGAACAGAATTTGGTGCTAGAGATGTACTGGTTCCCAGATGAACTCACTGAGAAATCTGATGAAGTGATCAAGGCACTTACAGCATCCGTCGCTTCAGATGCTTGGGAACAGTTGGGTGGCCCCTGTACCGTCAGCGTGATCGACAATGTGCTGGTGGTCTCGGCGACAAGCGAGATTCACGATGGCACGACTGAGTTTCTGGAAAAGTTGTGGGCAGCATTCGACAGACCCAAAACGGCAGAGTAAGGCTCTGTCGGCGGAGCTAGTCGAGCGCGACAAACTCTCCACCGGCCTTGGTTGCCAGCCCATGGAGCAACTTTTTGTCGGTGGAGTTCGATAGCAACCGGACGGAACCATCGGCCAGCGCGACGTTCACACCTGCGGTGTGAAAGCTGTAGAGCCCTTGTTGGTTGGTGTCATTGACGCCGTGGTGTTCACTGATCGCAATTGCCCAAAAAATTCCGCTGATCGCCCACGCTGGCTGCCCTATAGGGCCGTCCGGACCAACATAGGGTTCATCGGGTTTGCCCCGTATGTAGACGTCTGGGCGACCAGCCATTTCACCGATCATCAACGTGTTGGACAAACCATCGCTCACGTCGCGGAAGCGAGTTCGGTACAGTCCGTCAAAACTACCGTCGTCTTTATCGTCGTAACGTGGCTTTCCCCAAACACCAAGATCAATGAAATCATAGGCATGGTTCCCGACTCCTTCTTCGGGTTCGGGATCGCGAAGCACGCCGCCGATCGCTTCGTAGTCGCTTCTTGCTGCTGTGCCGACCTTCACGATCGGTTCCCGTTGCGCCAGGTCCAGAACGACCGGTGTGTAGTTGCTTGTCGATGGGCAGATGAATACCGGCAATTCGACATTGACATTCGGTTGATTCGATGGGTCAGTGGCGGGCAGTGACCAGTCAAGCCGTTGGTGGATGGCTGATTGTTCCAGCTGCGGCAGAATCGCGGCCTGCCATGAATGAAAATGGTACTCGTCCCACTGCGTCTGCGGATGGCGAATGAACGTTCCATTGTAAAGCGAGGGAAGTTGGCGATTCGAACTATGGAAAGACTGGACCGCGAGTGGCCGGCTTGTCCCAAGTCGGCAAGTTTCAGGATCGCCGACTTGGGACAAGCCGGCCTACTAGGCGTCCAGCATACCAAAAAAGAAAATGCAGGCTGCTTGCCCCGCAGCTAGCGAATGATTCGTGTGCTGGCGTTGGCGACTGGATCGAACCTTGGTAATTCAAAGGCGCTGAACTCGGCCCAGACCGGTAGGTGGTCGCTGATCAGGATTGCCTCTTCCTCGCTGATGCCCAGGTTGCGCTGGAGATCGAAGACGCCGAATCGCCCCGTGAACTCTCGAGTCATACGGCGGTCGATCAGAATGTGGTCGTAGGTCTTGTCGCGCCGAGTGTTGGTTTTCAAATCGCCGCCGACGGTAACGATACCGGGGATCTGCCCAAGTTCTCTCAAGCCTTGTGTGTTGACGTTCAAGTCACCCAGCAAAATAAAATCTTCCTCGCCGCTGGAATCGTATTCGTATTGCCGCACGCTGACGAACACGTCGTCCAACACGTTCATTTCGTTATCGGCGCTGTCTTTCGCCACCTCGCTTGGCGAAGTGTGCGCGTTGATCAGCGTGAATCGAAACGGCAGCCGTCCGTCGGCTGTGCCAGTTTGCACTTGAAAAGAGGCCACCATCGGTTCTCGAAACATCCGATCCGCCGGGTCTCGGACGACATAGGCGGGCTGGACCAGCTGAATACGGGTTTCGTCCCACAGGAAGGCGTATGACTCGGTATAGCCTCGACGGCCGCTGGAGGTCGTTCGGCCGATCGGTTCGCTGACCGTTGCCGTGTAGCGAGCTCCCGATGCGTTCAAAAGATTTACCAATCGTTCAACGGCTGCCGCATCGCCACCGTGAACTTCCTGAATTGCGATCACATCAAACAGCGAAACCACTTTGGCAATGGCGGCCATCACCTTCGGGTCGGATGACTTCTTTTCGCCAAAGTGCTGAATGTTGAAGGTGGCGATGCGAACCGTATCGGGCGACTTCTGGCCCAGACTTTGCAAGTCAACGGGTTGAAGGTTCGTGCCCTCTTCCGATTCGCTCGCGTCACGGCGGCCCAGGATGCTGTCGATCGCTGATAGATCAATGCGGCCGGTCAGCACGCAGAAAATGGCGGCGATGATCCCAGCCAACGTGGTGCCGGGGCCGAGGAAGCGCAGAAAAGGAAGATTGCTTATCGCCGATGTTCTTCGCGAAGAGCGTCGACGTCGGCCGAAAAATAAACCCATCTCGGCCTCCCTGCCGCGCTACTGGGTGCTGGTTGCTATTGGCTTCCAAGATGATGGAGTGAATCGTTCAAGCCGCCTCGCCGATCGCCCGCAGCGCCTCGGTCGCCATGCGTTGCAAACGGGGGGGTGCGTCGGCCGCCGCTTCGCGAAGTGTCGCGGCGGCCGATTGGGCAGCCGGTCCGATTTGGCACAGCGCCCAAGTCGCTCGTTCTCTGGCCGGCAAGTACATCGATTGGCTGACACACTTTTCCAACGCATCGACAGCATCGGTTGCCTGGTCGCCCAGCCGGCCTAGCATCGTTGCGGCCCAATAACCGATTTCACCATCCTCGGCATCGCTCAGCAGATCGGCCAAGGCGTGCACGTCGTCTTGCTGGGGCTGAACTGCCGTTTCCAATGCTTCGGCCGACCAGATTCGCACTTCGTCCGATCGACTGCCGGACAACCCGACGATGATCGCCGTCAATCCGCGAACGTCTTTTTGGCCTGATATCTGTCGTAGCGCATTGACCTGATGGTCAACCGAATCGCTGCACAGCCACTGATTCCACTGTTTGTTGGTATCCATCCCTGGACCTCCCTGGCACTTGGCAGGTGCCTGCTACAAAGAATCGGCTGTTTCACGCAAGATCAGTCCGCCGTTTTTCGCACCGCCAAGTGCTGCAACCCGCGCCGTCCACACGCCGCTTCGGCAATAGCTAATATGGTGGCTGGTTGGAACGAGTAGATTGCATTCAAAACGACAGGCGGATTCATGCTGACCAGAATGGGCGTTCTGTGGGGGTTGTTGTTGGCTTTTGTCACGCTAGCCAGCGGCCAAGACGCGACTCGGATCGAATGGAAAACGCAGAAGTTGAGCGGCGAGTTCTACAGCGAGGGCGCCACGGTCGGCGATTTCAATCGCGATGGAACGGCCGATGTCGCTTCGGGGCCGTTCTGGTACGCCGGTCCCGATTTCAAGGAGTCCCATCGTTTCTACGCCCAGGATCCGGTCGATCCGCACGGCTATTCGAACAATTTCTTTTCCTTCACCGGCGATTTCAATGGCGACGGTTGGGACGACGTGTTGGTGTACGGGTTTCCTGGCGCCGACGCCTCCTGGTTTGAAAATCCAAAGGGTGCCCAGCGTTTTTGGCCGCGTCACAAAGTATTGGACGTGGTCGATAACGAATCACCGCACTTTGTCGACCTCACCGGCGATGGCCGCCGTGACATCGTCTGCAGCAGCGGAGGTTTCTTTGGCTTTGCCGAGGTCAACCGGCAATCGCCGTTGGCGCCGTGGAAGTTTCGCCGTATCTCCGACAAGAGCGCCGGCGGCCGGTTCACTCATGGTCTGGGTGTCGGGGATGTCAACGGCGATGGCCGAAGTGACCTGATTGAAATCAACGGTTGGTGGGAACAACCGGAATCGCTTGACGGTGATCCGCAGTGGAAGAAACATCCTTTCAAGTTCAGCGGCAGTTCGTCGCAGATGTTCGCTTACGACGTCGATGACGACGGCGACAACGACGTGATCTGCAGCCAGAACGCACACGGATTTGGACTGGCATGGTTTGAACATCAGCGCGGCGATGACGGTGCGATCACTTTCAAGAAACACCAGATCATGGGATCGAAGCCATCGGAAAATCGTTACGGTGTCGTCTTTTCGCAGCTGCACGCGGTGGAACTGGTCGACATCAACGGTGACGGAAGAAAGGACATTCTGACCGGCAAACGTTACTGGGCTCATGGGCCTCACGGTGACGTCCAGCCGAACCATCCGGCGGTGATCTATTGGTTTGAACTGTCGCGCGGTGATGACGGAAGCGTCGATTGGATTCCTCGCCAGATCGACGATGATTCAGGGGTGGGAACCGAGGTCGACTACGCCGACATGAACGACGACGGAGCGGTCGACGTGATCGTCGGCAACAAGAAAGGCACTTTCGTCCATCTTCAACAGCGTCTTACCGTTTCCTCGCGGCAATCGGCTCGCGATCGCTGGATCGATGATCATGCCAAAGCCAAACCGGCAAGCACGGGGCTGCCACCCAATTCCGGACTACAACCTCAACAAGCTGCCGAAGCGATCACCGTTCCAGACGGATTTCAAGTTCAACTTGCTGCCGGCGAACCGATGATTCACCAACCGATTGCGATGACGTTTGATCATCGTGGGCGATTGTGGGTTGCCGAGGCGCATACTTATCCTATTCGCGCCCCCGAAGGACAGGGCGAGGACAAAATCATCATCCTGGAAGACACCGACCAGGACGGCGCGTTTGATCGTCGTACGGTGTTCGTGGAAGGATTGAATCTGGTCAGCGGATTGGAGGTCGGTTTTGGCGGCGTTTGGGTCGGGGCGGCACCTTACTTGTTGTTCATTCCTGATCGCGACGGCGACGACCGTCCCGACGGAAAGCCGGAAATCTTGCTGGACGGATTCGGTTATCAGGATACGCACGAAACACTCAATGCCTTCATTTGGGGGCCTGACGGATGGTTGTACGGATGCCACGGTGTCTTCACCCATTCGCGCGTCGGCAAACCGGGGACACCCGATCAGGATCGCACGCCGCTGAATTGTGGCGTGTGGCGTTACCATCCCACGCGGCATCAATTCGACGTCTTTGCTCGTGGCACCAGCAATCCGTGGGGAGTCGATTTCAATGACTACGGCCAAGCGTTCATCACTGCTTGCGTGATTCCTCACATGTATCACGTCATTCAGGGTGCCCGCTATCAGCGCCAGGGTGGACAACATTTCAATCCCTACGTTTACGACGACATCAAGACGATCGCCGACCACGCTCATTACGCCGGCAACATTCGCGACCACGCCTGGTGGGGACGAAACGAAGCGGTGGAAAGCCACGGCACCCACGAGGCCGGTGGCGGGCATGCGCATTGCGGCGCGATGATCTATCTGGGGGACAATTGGCCGCGGCAATACCGTGATTCCATTTTCGTTACCAACCTGCTGGGCAACCGGATCAACAACGATATTCTTCGCCGAGTTGGCAGTGGTTTTGTCGCTTCGCACGGCAACGATCTGTTGTTCGCCAACGATCTTTGGTTCCGCTGCATCAATCAGAAGTACGCTCCCGATGGCAGCGTCTATTTGATCGATTGGTACGACAAAAATGCTTGTCATCGCCGCGACAAGGAGCTTTGGGATCGCACCAATGGCCGCGTCTATCAAGTCAGTTTCGGCAAGCCCGATACCAGGCAAGTCGATTTGTCAAAACTTGGCGATCTTGAATTGGCTGAACTGCAATTGCGAGAAAACGAATGGCACGTTCGCATGGCGCGACGAATCCTTCAACAGCGATCGCACGAAGGCAAACTGGACCGCGAAGCGGTGGGCCGGCGATTGCGAGAGATCGCGATGAAACACGACGACGTCAGTAGGCGGCTTCGCGCCGTTTGGGCGATGCATGCTTGCGGCCTGCTGACCGACGGAGACATCGCGACGCTGCTGAGCGAGCAGGGGCACAAGTCGGAGTACCTGCGCGCTTGGGCGATCCAGCTGGACATGGAAGACGACCAGCCCGTGGAGCTGAAAATGCTGGAGCAGTTGGCGATGAGTGACAAGTCAGCGCTGGTGCGGCTGTACCTGGCATCGGCTCTGCAAAGGCTGCCTCTGGAGAATCGTTGGCAGATCGCTCGCGGCCTGGTGCGACACGCCGATGACGCCGCCGATCACAACTTGCCGCTGATGATTTGGTACGGAGTGCAGCCGCTGGTGACGGCCGATCCCGCTCAGGCACTCGCCCTGGCAAACCAGTCGGCCATTCCCACGGTGCGCCGGTTCATCTACCGCCGCGCCGCGACCGATTCGGTGGCGATCAACCATCTGCTGCGCAGCCTGGCCGCAATCGAGGATGACACCAAGCGAAAATTGATTCTCGGTGAGATCACCGCCGCGATCGCCAAGCAAGGCCGACTGGAGATGCCGAAGCAGTGGCCCGATGTGTACCGCAAGCTCGCCGCCAGCAAAGATGAAACCATTCGCGAGCAGGCTCAGTTGATCACGGTGAAGTTTGGTGATTCGTCGATCTTTCCGGCGCTAAGAGAGATTGTTCGTGACCAGGACGCCAAGCCGTCGTCGCGGGCCAGTGCGTTGTCCGCACTGCTTGCCGGCAAAGACCAGGAATTGCCGCCGGTCCTGATCGGCCTGCTTGAAGGGCCGGCGTTGCGATCGCAGGCGATTCGCGGTTTGGCGAACTATTCCGACGACTCCATCGCCGCAGCCATCCTGAAGCGATATTCCGACTTCGCTGCTCAGGAAAAGATCGACGCGGTTGCCACGCTGACATCTCGCGCGTCATTTGCCCACCAACTGCTCGATGCAGTGAACGAAAAACAGGTACCAGTATCGGACCTTTCGGCTTTCCACGTCCGGCAACTGGGGCTTTTGAACGACGCCAAGCTGGTGGAAAAGGTCAATCGCGTTTGGGGAACGATGCGGTCGACGCCGGAGGAAAAGAAGCAGCGGATACAGCAGCTGAAGAAGCAATTCCGACCCGCTGTGCTTGCATCGGCGGACCTTTCGCACGGCCGCTTGGTTTACGACAACGTTTGCGGTAAATGTCATCGCCTGTTTGGAAGCGGCGGCGACATTGGCCCCGATATCACCGGTTCGAATCGAGCCGATATCGATTACACCTTGCAAAACATCGTCGATCCCAACGCGTTGATCGGCAAGGACTACCAATCGACTCAACTGTTGACCGTTGACGGCCGGGTGATCACTGGCCTGCTGAAGGAAGAGAATGACACGGCGGTTGTGATCCACACCGCTACCGAAAAGTTGGTGGTTGCCAAGGACGATATCGAACAGAGGACTTTGGCAAAGACTTCGGTGATGCCCGAAGGCCAGATCGACCAGATGAAACGGAATGAGATCCGTGATTTGATCGCTTACCTGGCCAGCCCGTCACAGGTTCCGCGTCCGGGGGAAGGTCCGCATTTGGGAGCAGACAACCGGGTTCACGGAGCGATCGAGGGCGAGACGATTCGGGTGTTGGGCAAGACGGGGGGAAGCCCTCGACCGCAACCGATGGGGGCGTTCACGGCGGGACGCTGGAGCGGCAAGAACCACCTTTGGTGGACGGGCGCGAAAGTGGGAGACGAACTGACCGTCGCCATTCCCGCAGACAAGAGCGGCCGGTACGAAATCTTTGTGGCGATGACCAAGGCGCGGGACTACGGCATTTTCCAATTGGCAATCAACGGTCAATCGGTTGGCCAGCCGGTGGACTTGTTCCATGCCGATGTGGTGTCGACCGGGCCGGTGTCGCTGGGGGTTCATACACTGAAGCCGGGTGCCAACGAATTGAAAGTCACGGTGACCGGCGCCAACCCCAAGGCGGTCAAAGCTTTCATGTTCGGATTGGACTACGTCTATCTCGCCCAAGCGAAAAAGGTGGAGTGAGCTGTAGGCCGACTTGTCCCAAGTTGGCGATCGTCGGCGACTTCTCCGAAGTCGCTTCGTAGCCAGGAGTGGAGAACTGGCCGACAGTGCTTGCCGACTTGGGACAAGTCGGCCTACTTTGATCACGAGGATTCTGGGATGAAGTTTGGTGTGGTCACTCCCATCGACACATAGATGCTCATCAATCCATCGACCGACACGTCGGCTGGTTGGACCGATTCGGCCGGCATGAAGATCAAACCGCCGCCAAAAGGGACCGGTGCTGTTGGCACCAGGACGACGTGATAATCCTTCTGGTTGATGCGGATTTTTTCTGGTGATGGCATCAAGGCAAGCAGGCCGGGGCCGTCATCACCAAACGTGCAAAACACGGCGCTCATCGATTGCATGTCCGAATCATCGCGGCGGTCGAACATTTCGACCAATTGTTGCGAAGTGCCGTAGATGCTGCCGACCAGCGGAATTCGTTTCAACAACGCGTCGATCAGCTTCTGGAAATACCGCTTGGCCCCCATTTCCAGGATCAAACCCAAGACAAAGATCGTCCCCAGTACGAACAAAAAACCGATCGCGTAGGCAACCAACCGGTTTTCGGCAAACTGCAGGCCCAGCGATGCCAGAATGTCTCCGACCCAAGTATCGGGGCCGACAAACCGCTGCACGAAACCGGCGACCCAAATGATGATTCCGATCGTCAGCACCAGCGGCATGATCGCCAGGAATCCGGCCAAAAACCAGGCAACAATGCGGCGCCAGATGGCGTCAATTGTCTTCTGCATCTCGATTCCTTCTCGCTCGCTTCGTCCCCTGCGCCCGCCGAAACGCTCGGTTTGTCGGCGCGCGGTCACTCGCCCGTTTCGTAGGGCATCGACTACTATAGGTCATTGTCGGAAGTGGGGTGGGCCGACAGGGTAGCTGCCAGCCTTCGCTGAGCGGATTCAATGCGGAAAATTTCATTGGTGTGACATGGCGATTCCTCCCTGGACGATTGAACTATTGCGGCGCGGCATCACCGATGTGGCGCGAAAAGCCAGCCAACCGGAAACGCTCGCCAAGATCAAGACGCAGGCGACCGAGATCTTGCAGGAGTTGCCTGATACGGCGGCGCGCGGAATCGACGCCATGATGCGAAGCGCCGAGGCGGGCAAGAGTGCGGTCCAACGTTGGTCGCGAAAACATACGGCACTGGCGATCCCGATGTTGAACGCCAGCGGTGTCTTGCTGCACCAGTGGGGCAGCGGTGTTGCCGTTTCAGATTCGGTTACCCAAGTGGGCGGCGAATTCATTCGCGGCGATGTCATCGATAGTCCGCAAGTGGAACAGCGGCTGTCGCGCCGGCTGGCAAAACTGCTGCCCGCCGGAGACGAACATTCCATCGCGCTGACATCCAATTTTGCGGCGGCGCTGACTGCCTTTTCATCCTTGGTTGAAAGCACGCCGCTGGTGATTCACCGTCATCATGCAGTGCGGATGCCGGGAGGCTTGCCGCTGCCCGAAGCTTTTGGGACTTACTTGCCCGTGATCCAGGAAGTGGGAGCGGTGGGGCACGTTGCGACAGCCGATTTTGACGGCTTGGAAAGTTTCTGCGCGGTGATTGCCGATGGAGGGCAACGGCCGGTTGAGCTGTTGGATTTGGGGCAACGAGAGTTTCTGCAGGCGGTGGTGTTGCCAGTCGCCACGCTTGCCGCATCCAGCCACGATTCGATCCCCTCGGCCGAATCGATGCTGACGCAGGGTGCCGACTTTGTGATCATGCCTGGCGACGGGTTGGCTGGTGGCCCGCCCTGCGGGTTGATTGTCGGACGCCAGGAAGGAATCGAGCAAATCAAGGGATCGCCAACCTGGCCGGCACTGGCAGCCGGAAGCGCAACCATGGCGATGATGACCGTGGCGCTCGAATCGGCCGGCAGCCACACCGATCCCTTGCCAATTGGACAACTGTTGCAGGTGAGCGAAGAAAACTTGCGCGGGCGTGCCGAAAGAATGGCGATTCGACTGGGTGGCAGCGATTCCATCGTCAGTTGTCAGGTGACTGCCGAAGATGCGCGATTGACGGCCGAAGGACGTTGGCGATTCCCCTCGCGCCAACTGCGCGTTCGCCATGCCAATCGATCGGCGACCGATTGGGCGGAAATGTTGCGAGAGGACTTGCCGGCAGTCATAGCTGTGGTCGACGGAGAAGATCTCAGAGTCGATTTCCGTTGGATCGCCGCTGCCGACGACAACCGCCTGGCCGAGGCCCTGGGCAGCGGGCCTGCGGGAGGAGAGGGGGAGACGGGGAGTTAGAAGAAGAGTTGGCGGAGAGAACTGGTCGACTTTGACGATTGGGCTGGATTTTCGCGTTTTTTCTGCCGACTACAGAGGATGTGCGCAATCCCTGTTCGCCTGGAGAAGATGGACCTGTCATGGGCAAGAAAGAGCCGCAAGAAATTCGACGCTATGTCGATATGTGGGCCCTGCCTGGAATGCATCCCAGCAATGTTGAGTTTCTGCAGAAGCTGAAAACGGCTGACACCAACCACTTCACCACCCACATGGACGCTGTCGGAACGGTTTCGGAGCAGGATCAGGAATCGGGGAAGTGGGAAAAGACACACTTGATCGGCGTGCGCACCGACATCTGGAAACCCGATGCCGAAGAGATGGCTGATGCCTTGGACGTGTTGCAAGCTCGGCGGCGCCAAGAAGTGAAAAAGGCAATCAAGAAACACGGCAAGCTCAACCGCAAACAAGAAGCACTTCTGGATGACCAGTTGGCCGAAGACGAAATCATGAAGATGCAATCGGGCGAAATTGAAAAACGCCGCCTGGTACTAAAACTCTTCAAAACGACCGGAACTCGCGTGCGGTGGTGCGGAACGATCGAACAAGTCACGACGACGGAAATCCACAATTCGATCGGTTCCAACCGAAACCTGTTGACGATGGTGGTCATGTTGCCACGCAATGATTTTGTCACCTACGTTCAACAGAACCATCGCACGTTTCGCATTCCGTCGGTTTTCACCTTCGGGTTTTTTGACGAAGGGCGGATGTGGCATTTGATGCTGAAGCGTCGCTGGATTTCGATCGGCGCCGATTTTGACGTGGAATGTGACGGCGAATCGATTGGCGAACTGGACGGCCGCCTCTTTTCATTTGGTTCGGACAGCTACGTCGATTTGGACGCCCATGAACTGACCGCCAACACTCAGTTTGTCGACCTGATCACCCTGTTCACGGCGACCACTGGGTACCATCGCGCCATGCGTCGTAGTGTGAAACGGCGGGTCGAGGCGGCGCTGGCCGGCAAGTCACATCGTCATATCATCGAGGACGAAGAATTGCGGCTGCGTCACAACGGCCGTGCCGCTGCTTGACGGCGAGTGCTGAGAAACACCAACACTCCACCGACCGCGGCAATCGCGGTCACCGTGGCGATCCAGCTGGCGGGCAGATGTGCCTGATCGTCAAATTCCGGGCCGAACCAGGCGATCTTTTCGTGGTAATAGACGACCAGGTTGATCAGGCCGTTGTGCACGAAATGAACGATCATGCCCGGCAACACACTTCCCGATCGGTAGGCGACCCAGCCCAAGATCAAGCCCATCAGCGTGGTGGGAATGAACCGCTCGATCAGCAACGCGTTTCCGGTCAGCACATGAAACAGCCCAAACAGCACTGCCGTGATCAAGATCACACGGCCGGGCGAAAGCACGCGTGAAAGCGCGGAAAAAAGATAACCGCGGAAACAGAGCTCTTCGATCACCGCGGGTGTCAGGGCAAGCGCCAGCAGCACCAGCGGCGGAGGTGCCTCGCGCAGCCGGTCAATCGATTGCAGTACCGACCGGATTCGTTCTTCGTCCAACCTGCCGATACCGAACGCTTGGGCAACCACCAATGCTTCGTGTGCCACCGCCCAAGCGCCGAACCCAATCAGGCACGCGCCGACAAAGCTGATCGCCGGTGCCCCATGCCAGCGAAAGGTGGTGGGCAGCCGATTGCGCCCCAACCATGCGGCGATCAACGGGACTCCGCCGAAAGTGGCGGCCAGCGCGACCATGTTCAATAGCAGTTGGTCCGCTGCGTCGAGCGATTCGGAATGAGCTTTGATGGTTCGGATCAACGAGTTGGAAACGACGAAGTAGATCGGCACCAACAGCGCCAGCATCAGAGCGGCCGATTGGGGACTGGGAACGTCGTTCGATTCTTTGGGACGGCGAAACAGCGATCCGATCGACTGCTCGCTTGTTCGTTTGACAGCGTCGCTTCCGAATAACCTTGCCGCCACCGCCAGCGCGGCGGCGGCGTAGGCGCCCGTGCTGACGACCGCTGCCAGCGCGGCGGCGGGTTGGACGCTGCCGGAAAGCAGGTCTCGGGCCAACAACACGATGTTCAACAGCGGTGCGATCGCCATTGCGCCGCTCAATGTGATGCCCGGCATCAGCGACAGCATCGCCGGTGCGAGCGACAGCAACATGACCGGAATCAGGTAGGCCTGCGCCTCTTTGAATGATTTCGCGAAACTGGTCAGTGAAAGCAAAACCGCGGAAAAGAACCCGCTGAAAAGAATCAGCAAACCAAGAATCTGCAGCACCGCGATCCACGGAAACGCCTCGCCGCCGGTCAACATCGGCAGCAGTCCGCCGAACCAAAGCGTCGTGAACATCGCCAGCAGATTCGCGATCGCGGTCAACAGTGCCACGACGACCACTGCCGTGTACTTGGCAAACAACACGTAGAACCTGGGGACTGGCGATGCCATCAACGATTCCATCGTGCCTCGTTCTCGTTCGCCGGCGGTCAGATCGATCGCCGGATAGACCGCGCCGGTGATCGTCATCAGCACCAGCACCAGGGGAACCACCGTTGCCAGCAGCGGCTTGCTCTGGACCTCCCCGACGTCGGTCACCGTCACCTCCAGCGGTGGTGAATATCCACTGGCCGCGTCTTTGGCGGCCTGCTGCGCGTCTCGGAGCTTCAACCACTGCAGCCGTTCCACCAGAATCCGACGAGCGTTTTGGCTGGCCGCATCACCGCGATAGGCATAGGCGAGGATTTCGGCCGATCGGTTTTCAGAAAATCGAAACTCGACCGCCACATCGATTCGATTTTCGCGCAACGCGTCGACCGGTTCGACCGATCGGGTGGCGTCCACATCGACCGTGTTGACCAGTTTGAACTGAGCCAGATCGCCGCCCGCCGATTCCAACACTTCGACGGGCGGCTTGCTGCGCGGATCCGACAAGAGTTCCTGAAGCCGCTGCCCGTCGGAGTCGCTTGCCACGCCGATCGTGTATCGTTCGCTTTCGGGAGCAGCCGAAGAAAGCAAGAAACGATTCAAAGCCATGCTGAGCAGTGGATAGACCAACAGCGGCATCAGCAGCAACGTCATGATCGTGCGTCGATCGCGAATGGTTTCCTTCCATTCCTTTTGGCAAAGTCGGATCAGTCGGCCGCGTAACGGAGGATGATTCATGCGGAGGGGCTCCGCAGCAAATCGACGAACATCTCGACCAAACTCTCACGTCCGGTCGACTTGCGAAGCTGATGAAGCGTTCCATCGTGTTTCAGCCGGCCTTGATGCAGCAGCCCAAATCGATCGCAAAGCCGTTCCGCTTCATCCAACCGATGTGTGCAGACCACCACCGCTTTGCCGACGTCGCGAAGATGGTCGATGTAATCAAAGATCGTTTGGACTCCCACCACGTCTAGTCCTCGAGTCGGTTCGTCCAACAGCATCACTGGCGGATCGTGAATCAGACCGCGGACCAGAGTTACCCGTTGCCGCTGGCCGGTGCTGAGCGAACCGGCGCGGCGATCCAGCAGCGGCTTGATCTCCATCAATTCGGCTAGCTCTTCCGACCGCGGGTGAGCGACCTCCGGATCGACGCCGTACAGGTCGGCAAAGTAGAGCAACATTTCGCGCACACTTAGCCAAGGGTAGACGCCGTCGTTTGCTGAAACGAATCCCAGCCTTGACTTCACCGCGATCGGGTCGTCCGCCGTGCGAAACCCATCGACCTCCGCATAACCCTCATCGGGATCCAGCAGGCCCAACACCATTCGCAGCGTGGTCGTTTTTCCTGCCCCGTTGGGCCCCAACAGCCCAAAGACCTCGCCGGGAGCGATTTGAAACGAAAGCTGGTCGACCGCGCGCAGCGCCCCGTCATCGAGGGGAAAGAGCTTGGTCAGCGAGTCGACGATCAGCATCAAGGTGACTGTCAAAAAAGGTGGTAGAAGGAGATCGGGCAGAACGACGGCCGAATTCGATCCAAATGTACTCTGGATCCTCGCCCGCCACATCCAAGTAGGCGATCGTCGGCGACTTCTCCGAAGTCGCTACGTAACCAAACTGTCGGCGACTTCTCCGAATTCGCTACTCAGCCAGGAGCGGAGTCCTGGCCGATAGTGATCACACTTTGCTCAGCTGTTCCAGCGGCACATAAAACCTCAAATACCGGCCGCCGTCGCTGAATTTTTCCCCCTGGGCGTTGGGTACCAGCACGGTTGCTCTTCGAGTGATGCGGTTGACTCGTCCGGTCAGCACTCGGCCGTCGTAAGGAAACCGCACCTGGTCCCCGACGCGAATGTTGAACTTCATCAAAGCGCGTTCGCGCTGCGTGATCAGATCGTGGCGATAATCGGTATGGCCGAAGTAGCGGTGGGCGATCGACTGAAACCTTGACTCACTGCAATTTCCGTCATTCCAGATCAGCATTTCGACCAGGTGCACCAGTTCGTGTTCGGCGACACGTTGCATCGCCTCCAACCTGTCTTGGCAGAGGCGGCCGGTCACTTCGACCGACCGATTGACATCCTCGAAGGTCTGAAAAAGCAGCGTTGATGACAGCACCAGTTCGAATTCCCGGCGTCCATCGTGATCCCCATCGGGATAGTGTGTGACCAACTTTCCCGCCACGCGGGTCATTCGCGATGAAAACTGAAACGACAATCCTTCCGCCTGAGCCGTCGGCAAGATCTTGCCGCCGAAGAAACGGTCGTCATACATCTGAATCATCCGCACCAAATCCTCGCGGCTAACGCGGGTGAAATTGGGGCGATCGATCGTGCGGCTCAGCAACAGCGTTTGCTGATGGATTTCGCGCTGCATTTTTGCGATTTCGTCGGCATCGAAAGTGCGCAGCGCCACCTCGCCGGCCAAACGACTCAGTCGCTTGGGATCGCGCGGTTTGATTGGTGACGCTTTGCCCGACCCTGGCCGCTGGCTTGAATCCGAAGACAAGGTCGGAGCGGATTGCAGCGGAGTGGGAGGCGATGTCGACAACCGCGCCCCTGTCCTTTTTCGGCGAGAGTTCCTTCCACGACGCATCGGCGAGACTGCCTCCCAGTCCTCCTGTTGACAAGATTACCGTCGAAACGGCTGATGGGCGTTGTGTGGTGAAGATCTGACCACTGCCCATCTCCACTACTATCTTCCGCTTCACGCCGCACGTTCCTCAAGGGGGTAAAATGGGGCACCGGGCGACTCCGCCAAGCTGTCGTGGCTCGCTTTTCCGGGTGGCCTCTAGAAGATCAGACCACCGCTTCCCGATACCGAAATTCCCTTAAAATGGGCATTTCGGGGGAATAATCGGTGTTTCCGAAGGAGAACCTGTGGAGGTTGCCCCGATTTTATTTGACGTCAAGCGTGGTTTTCGGAGATAATCGAAACACAGTCTTGTCTCCTCCGATCGACGCTTCCAGTCGACCAAGCTCAAACGGTGATTCGCATGAGCCAACACTCCTTTTCCACCCGGAATTCGCGTTTTCCACTGGCCGCAGAAGCGGCGGTTTCCCCGATCCACGATCGGCGTTCCAAAACACGGATTCTTCTTGTGCTTTTCCTGGTGATCGGGTTCGTTTCGGCATTTGCCATTCAGGCGCGCGGTCAGAACGCCGCCGGATTCGACGTGATCAAACTGCACCCGGCGTTCGCCGACGAGAACACAGTTCGGCGGATGGAGATGGCGGCCAGAAATTTTGCCGGGATCGGCAACGCCGAAGAGCCGTATGCGAAAGCGTACTACTCGAATTACGTACCAGCGAAAATCACTCAACCCGACTCGCTGCTGGAGATGGGCAAGCTGATCAAGAACGCCACCTCGCTGATGAATCGAGCTCAGCGTTCCAAGAACCCGCGAGGCCAAAAGATCCTGTTCTGGATGTACACGGGGATGAAGACGGTTGCCGAGGGCAATTATCATCCGCCGGCCAGAATCAACGCGTTGTTGATTTTGGGGCGCATGGATGCCTCGCCCGCCGATCAGGCAACTCAAACACCGCCTCGGCCCCTTCCCAATGCATTGCCGATTTTGATTGCTCAGTATAACGATGAGGCGAATTTGGATGGAGTTCGCGCGGCGGCACTGCAAGGTTTACGTCGCTACGTCATGTTGGCCGCATCGCAACTCAAAGCCAACGAGAAAACTTCCATCGAAACAGCGATGAAGGATTTGCTTGCCGCCGATCCGCCCCAAAATCGTTCGCTGCAATCTCACGCCTACTTGCAGCGATACGCGGTCGATATTCTCGACGCGCTTCGCCCTCAGCAGGACGCGACTTTGGGTGAGCAGCTGATCAGTATTAGTACCGCGAAAGAAAAGCCCGATCTGATTGCCCTTCATTCGGTCGCGCGACTGGGAAGCATGGGAGCTGTCATGCAGGGCAAGGTTGCCGACCCCGATCCGGTGTTGGCGAGCTGGTCGGTCAGAGCGCTTGCCGCGTTCGAAGCTGAAGTTGCCCGATTGGAGGGACTCACGCGACCCCCCAAAGCTCGCACCCAACCGGCGACTCCCGAAGAGTTTTTGACCAACAAGCGAGAGCAACAAAAAAGTACCTCGATGGCCACCGGTGATGATGAGTCGAGGATGATGATGATGATGGGTGACGCGGAAGACATGGAGGATTTCGAGTCCGACGACAGCGAAATGGACGAAATGATGCGGATGATGATGATGTCTCCCGGCGGTGCGGCCGCCGTCGCTGGTGCCGCTAATCCGCAACCGCCGGAAGTGATCGCGTCCCGACGAAAACTCAACTATGTCTTTCAACAGATTCATCTCGGCGTGACCGGTTATCCCAAAACGGGCATGCCCAACAAGAAGCCCGGTGGCATCTTGGCCATGGTCGAGGCGGAGGAGGACAACAAGGCGAAAGTCGAACAGTGGCTGTTGTCGATTCAGCCGGTTGTCGATGCGATCAATGACGAAACGCTGGACAAACGAGAGTCCTATCTGGAAGGTCTGAAGGCGCAGATCGAAGTGCTCAAGACGATCTCCGGAGCTGCCGAGCAGAAGGCTCAGGACGATGCGGCCGACGATGAACTCAACGACCTTTTGGCGGCACCCGGTGGCGCAAAAGCGGCTCAGCCGGTCGATCCGCTAGCAGCACCCGCGCCAGTCGATCCGCTAGCAGCACCCGCGCCGGTTGATCCGCTGGTCGCACCCGACCCGGCCGCCCCCAAAGACGAATTGAGCCTCGAATAATACGTCGCTCTGTCTTGGTGTCTTAATGTCTTTTCCGCGCGAGCTTTCCTCGCTCGCACGACCGTCCGGGCCTATTCGCGATCGACTATCAGCTAATAGCTATTGGCTGGCGATCGCGCCGTCGATCGCAAAGGTGTCCGAGAGATCGTAGGCGTGGAACGTGCGTCCGATTTCCTGGGCCAACATGCCTAGATAGAGCTTGCGGAATCGTCCTTCGTCGGTCTCGCTGACATGCTGACCAGCCGAACGAGGGTAGGTGTAGTCGTCAATCTCTCGAACGTAGATCACCGAACCCGATTCCACGTCAAAAACCTTGATCGTGACGGTGGCGCTGCCGCGAAACAGCGTCGCCCCCTCACGAAGTTTCAAACCGCCCAGCTCCAGTGAGACCACCTTGTCGGCGCTGATTTTTTTTCCCATTTCGATGTAGTCAACATTCTCCCAGCCGACCTGGTCGCGATACTGTTCCACCTCGCTGTGGCGAACGAGCTTCAAGTCGTCGACCTTTTGAGTCAGGATGGCGCCGACGGCTTTGCTGAGCAATTGAGCGGAGATATCGTCCTTGTAGTGGCTACTCTCGGTCGTGGTGACCACAGCGACCCTGCTGTCTTCCAGCTCCTCGCAGCCGGGCGGAACCATGTCCGCACCCACCATGTGCATCAAATTCGCGGCCAATCCCAGGCAACCTGGTTGAGAAACAATCACGGCGGCGAGCAGCAAAGCGGCGACCGCGTGGGAGGATGCCAGCCGCCAGGGAGCAGCAGTGGCGGAGGGGCGTTGTTTTTTCATCGTGGCGAATCCTTTCGCGCGGTTTCGATCAGCTCGTCGATCGCCTACATACGAACTTTGCAGGCGTCATGGCCACAGCAGTTGAAAAAAGGGGAAAAAAGGGAGCGGGGACCGAGTTGTTCAGGGCACGTGGTCCCAGGGCAGCGGTATTGCTCGCAAGACTCGCAAAACCTCGCCCTGGGCTGGGCTAAGCAAACGACTGCACCTTCGGTGCATAAGAAGAGCCGATTTGGCAGCCTGCAAAACTAGATCAAAACTAGATGGGTGGCACCAAATAACAAAACTCTGCTCCTGGCTACGCGATGCGATTTCGGAGAAATCGCCGACGAAACTGCAGGCCCGGCTAACGTGCCTGAGTTTTCTCCCGGCGATTTCGCTCGACAAGACGCGTTGGCGAATTCTCCATTTGGCTGACCGCGGCTGCGAGTTTTTGCGTCCGTCTCTGTCCGCCCTTTTGGTTCAAGTGGTAGTCGGTATCGAAAAAATATTCCGACGGGAACACGAAATCTTGGGGGTGATGGAGAACCGGAAAGTCCAATCGCGCCGCAAATTCCCGGTCGATGCGGTCAATGACGTGGTTCGATTTCTCATACACCTTTTGGCTGATGGGCGGATAAGACAGATAGACCGTGATGTCGCGGCGGCGGCACTGGAGTGCGAAATCGTTCAGCAGGTCGACGGTTCGATCGATACGTTCGAGGTCGACTTCGGTCAGCGGGCTGTTGGTCAAGAAAAACTGGGGTTGCTGGCCGTAGTGGGCGACGACGTCTCCATACTCGTTGAAGCTTGTTCGGCGATAGATATCGTCTTTTGGGGGGCCTTTTCTGATCGCGATGACCGCTCGTTTGAACCATTCATGCGATTTCCACAGTGCGTCCCGATCGAGAAATCGTTTCCAGCTGTCGTGGGCATCTCGATCGAAATACCGTTTTGCCTCGGGCCACTGTTCCAGCAACTGCCCGACCAGCTTGGGGTCGCCATCCTGAAGGTCACTGGCAAGCAGGTGATATTCGGGCAACAGCACAACGACGTCGCCGCTGCGGCCGTGCCGGCGAACGTATTCCAGGTTGTGATTCAGGCCTAGCGACATGTGCAGGCCCACATTGACCGGCTCCAAGCCAGTTGCCGCCCGCAGCTGTTCGCTTTGGATTCCGAACGCGACACTTGATCCACCCAGAATCACCAGCCGTGGGCCGGGGCACGTTTCCAGACGGGCAAGCTTGTCTTCCAGCGATCGCAAATAATGATTCGCGTCGTACGGCGATCCGAAACAGATCACGACGGCGATGATCAGTGATTGCAATCCAGCGAACGCGGCAAGGCGTCGAAGGAACCGCGAAAGTGGCGAAGTTTCAGAACTCAAAGTAGATAAACTCCTGTCCGCCCGACCGCGGCATCCAATACAGCGCCATCCAGATCATCGCTGTGTAGGCGGTCCACCGGATCGGCAGCGGCCATCGCGGCAGCGACAACGGGCACTCGCGGCGGCGTTGGAACCATTCCCACATCACAAACAACAACAGCAAAACGGTTGTCACCCGAAGAAACTTGTCGTCATCGATGGCACTCAGCAGTTCCTGGTAAGCGCTCAGCGACAACGCGTCAGAAGCGACCGATCCCAGGATGGTCATCGCATCAGCAAACGTTTCGGCGCGAAAGAAGACCCATGCCATGCAGATGATCGCAAATGTGCAGGCGATCCTCAGGACCGTCGCGGGACGCGGAATGTTGGCGTCGCCACCGGGTGCCTCGTCCGAAGCAGCGGGTGAATTCGACGACTTGCCGGCAAGTCGTCCTGCCCTGGAATTCTTGTCGCTTGGGACTGCCGCGGCCACTCCGTTGACGCCGCCCCAGACGACAAACCTCCAGGCTGCTCCGTGCCACAGACCGCTCACCAGAAATGTCACCAGCAAGTTGATGACGCGGCGGAGTGGCCCACAGCGGCTGCCACCCAGCGGAATGAACACATAGTCGCGAAACCAGGTGGAAAGCGAAATGTGCCAACGCCGCCAGAACTCGGAAACACTTTGCGAGAAATACGGGTAGGCGAAATTGCGCATCAAGCGAATACCGAACAGTTTCGCTGTTCCGATCGCCATGTCGGAATAGGCCGAAAAGTCGCAGTAGATTTGAAAGGCGAAGAAGACCGTCGCCATCATCAGTTGCGGTCCGCTGAAGGCTTCGGGGTTGGCGTAGTAGGGATCGACGACCACCGCCAGCCGGTCGGCGATGACCAGCTTTTTGAAAAAGCCCCACAGCATCTGTCGGCAACCGTCCCGGGCGAGATCGAAGTCGAAGCAGCGGGGGCCTCCAAACTGGGGAAGCATTGCGCTGGCACGTTCGATCGGGCCGGCAACCAATTGGGGAAAGAACGAAACGAACGCCAGGTAATCGATCAGGTTGCGGCAGGGCTGAATGTTCTTTCGGTAGACATCGATTGTGTAGCCGAGGGTCTGGAACGTGTAGAAACTGATGCCCACTGGCAGCACAATGTTCAGCGTCGTCGAACCGACGTTCCAACCCAGTTGGTTGGCCAACACCTGAAAATTCTCGGTGAAGAAATGGAAGTATTTGAAGACTCCCAGCAAGCCAAGGTTGGTCAGCAGCGAAAGGGATAAAAGGAGACGTTGGCGGCTGATTCGGCCAGTGCGATGAAGACAAATCGCAATCGTGTAATCGACCAGGCTGGATGCCAGCATCAGGCCGCAGAATCTCCAGTCCCACCAGCCGTAGAACAGATAGCTGGCCGCAACGAGCAACGAGTTCTGTGCCCGCCGTGATTTCAAAGCCCAATAGGCAGAGAACACGACAGCCAGAAAGATCGCGAAGGTAGCGGTGGTGAACGTCATAGCGCCAACGTGGAAATAGTTGGCTACCTATCGAATTCAACCGCAGGCAAGCAACGTCAGTTTTGCACGCCCAACAGGAAATTTGCACGTCAAACTGGAAAGGGTGTTGGCACGCCAATCGGAGTGGTTGCGCGTCGACGAGTGGAGCGTTGGCCGATCTGGCTTGTTCCGCACCGAAGGTGCAGCCATTTGCATAGCCCAGGGCGAGGTTTTGCGAGTTTTACGAGCAATACCGCTGCCCTGGGCTAAGCAAATGGCTGGGCCTTTGGCCCGAAGAATAAATCAGCATTCCGACATCAGCCGCCGGCCAGCCGAATCGTCCAGTCGACCAGCGTCACGGCGGCGACGGCGAGCAGGCCGACGACGAAAACACGTTGAGTAGTGAGGCTGGGAAAATTGCCGCTCATGCAGCATCCCAGGGCGACGAAGGCAAACGCCAAGCTATAAATCGCCAGCAGAAAGCCGCCTGAGTTGACTTGAAAACTGCTGGCCCACTGGCCCCGGGTGAAGTGTGCCCACGAGGTGGTCATTCCGCAGCCTGGACAGCGAATCCCCATCATCACCCTCATCGAACAGGGTGGCAGACCGAGCTGTTGGTGGGTGCCAAGCCCTGCTGAATTCGGTTCCAGACGACTGGCCAGCACCAGCAGGCTGATCGGCAAGACCGCAGCCAGCAGCGCCAGCGAACGAAATAGACGCCCCGCTGGCCAGGACGTCCCGCTTGGCTGCTCCGCCGAAGACGCCAGACCCGCAGTGGATCGGTCCGGGAGGTCGGAGCGTCCGGGGATGGCGTCGTCGTCCATGGAATGGATAGGGGGTTTAGGGCAGCGGGAAAGGGATGGGGGTAAGAAACGAGAAGATTTCTCACGTCGAGGCGTCAACAGCCGTTGACGTCTTGGGCAACGGGCTTTAAATTTTCCCGCTTCCCCGCGAGTGGTCAGCTACTGGCGGGTCAGCGGTTTTGTGCTGTCGACCGGAGCGTGGATCACCCATCCTCACTCCTGCCGCATCACCATCCTCACTCTTGTTCTCCGTGGACGATGGAGTTGGGAATTGGCGGACCTGAATCCCGATCGGATCGTGTCCAACCCTGTCCAGCTCTCTTCGCTTTGGCGAGATCAGGATTGGTGGCGACAGCTTCACTTTATCACAATTTGCTGTTGGAACGTTTACAGTGTCAGCCGGACCTAGCGAAGTCATTCGAATTCGTATGGAAGCGTACGATCACTCCGTGCTTGACCAAAGTGCCCAGGAGATTGTCGATACTGTCAAGCGAACGCACAGTGAGGTTCACGGTCCGATTCCACTTCCGACTCGAGTCGAGCGGTACACGGTGTTGTCGGGGCCGTTTGTCAACAAGAAGTCGCGGCAGCAGTACGAAATTCGCACCCACAAGCGTTTAATTGATATTGTCCAGGCTACGGCCAAGACGATCGAAGCACTCAATAAACTTAGCCTTCCGGCCGGTGTCGACATCAAGATCAAGGCGTCTGCACGTTAGTGGGCCGGCAACGCTGGAGACCGATTCACCTGACCCAGGTTTGTTCCAGCTTCTTTGATTCGATTCGAAGGGGCTTGGGCAGGCGGCCGGCAGGGTCGCGGTTTTCTGCGGAGCACTGTTTTTGAAGCGGCGGTTTTCCGAATGAACGGACGCCGAGTCGATAACCCCGGTGTGTTTGGCCAGTTTCCATGATTCTGTCGTGGTCTTGGCTCAGACGGCATTGCTGGTTCGGCTAGGCAAACTTGGAATCCATCAACGAATGACGGGCGTCCCGCGTTGCGGGGCGAGATGAAAGATATGTCACCATCAATCCTCGGCCGAAAAGTCGGGATGACTCAGGTTTACTTGGAAGACGGTCGGGCGGTGCCCGTGACCGTGATTCAGGCAGGTCCGTGTCATGTGCTGCAGGTCCGCAGCCAGCAACGCGATGGATACCAGGCCGTTCAGTTGGGTTTCGAGGACAAACCGCGTCGGCTGGCCAGTCGCAGTGAGCGGGGCCACGTCGCGAAGTTGGACAGCAAGCGGTCGAAGAAGCTTGCCGCCGGCGGAGTCGAGTTGGTGACCAAGGCCAATTGCGAGCCCCAGCGATTCGTTCGCGAGTTTCGTGGTGAGAGCGATTTGGAAGTGGGGGCGACCGTCACGGTGGATCAGTTTGCCGAGGTCAAAAAGGTCGACGTGACCGGCACCAGCAAAGGGCGTGGGTATGCCGGGGTGATGAAGCGGCATAACTTCAGCGGCCAACGAGCCTCGCACGGCGTGAAGAAGGTGCATCGGCATGCCGGGGGTACCGGATGCAGTGCCTCGCCCAGCCGGTTGTTCAAGGGCATTCGGATGTCGGGGCAATACGGCAACGCCAAAACGACGTCCCGAAACCTGGAAGTGATTCGCGTCGACGCAGAAAACAATTTGTTGCTCGTTCGCGGTGCCGTTCCCGGTCCCAATGGTGGCTTTGTCACTGTCCGTGAAACGAACAAGGTGGGCTAAGAGGATAGGGTCATGGCTACATTGACTGTCTACGACGAAGCCGGCGGGGAAGTCGGCAAGTACGAAATCGATACCGAGCAGATTGCTGGTCGGATCAGCAAGCAGTTGTTGCACGACGCGGTGGTGATGTACCAGGCGAACCTCCGCCAGGGATCGCACCACACTCGTACTCGTGGTGAGGTCGCCGGTACCACCAAGAAGATGTATCGGCAGAAAGGTACCGGAAACGCTCGTGCCGGCAGCAAGCGGACCAATGTTCGCCGTGGCGGTGGCGTCGCCAGGACGATCAAGCCGCGTGATTACAGCTACCGGATGAATCGCAAGGCGATTCAGTTGGCGACGCGAATGGCGATTCGCAGCAAGATCGATGATGGCGAAGTGGTGGTCGTGGATCGCCTGAAGTTTGACTCGCCCAAGACCAGCCAGATGGCCACGACACTGAAGGCTTTGGGGCTCAGCGGGACTTCCACGCTGATCGCCACCGCCGAGGATGACGTGGCGGTTTACAAAAGCGGCCGGAACATTTCGGGTGTTTCGGTGCAGCCGGTCAGGCAGCTCAATGCTCTGTCGGTGCTCCAGCCGCGTCGCATGTTGGTGACCAAGGACGCGTTGGACAAAATCAAGGACGGGACCTTCAACAAATCGGGCGGTGGCAGCGAGTAAGCCAGTTTGGTTGTTCCTCCTTCAAGGCGACTCAATTCGGCAAGCCGAGTGGTAAGTGACATGACAAGAATTCAGCCTCCAGCACAAAAAGACAGTGGCGTCCAGCTTGAAGCGCACCAGGTGTTGCTTCGCCCGCTGGTGACCGAGAAGGGTGTGCACCGCGCTTCCAGGAACAACCAGTACGCGTTCGAGATTCATCGGGACGCGACCAAGTTGGACGTCAAGAAAGCGGTGGAAGAGCTTTTCGAGGTGAAGGTTGCCAAGGTTCGCACCCAAACTCGAAAGGGCAAGATTCGTCGCTACCGTTTCCGCTACGGGCGAACCGCGGATTGGAAGAAGGCGATTGTTCAGTTGCACGAAGATCATCGGATTGATTTCTTCTAGGACATTCCCTGCCAGTCTTACTCCTTACATTTGACAAGCAAACGACATGGGTATTCGAGTCTACAAGCCGACCAGCGCCGGACGACGCAACGCGTCGGTCAGCGACTTTGCGGAATTGACTCCGGGCTACAAGCCCGAAAAGAGTTTGTTGCGGCCGAAGCGAAAGACGGGTGGGCGAAACAACCAGGGAAAGATCACCTCGCGGCATCGTGGCGGTGGTCACAAGCAGAAGTATCGGGTGATCGATTTTCGCCGCGCCAAGGATGACGTTGCCGCGACGGTCGATTCCGTTCAGTACGATCCCAACCGTTCGGCCCGAATCGCGCTGCTGAAGTATGCCGACGGCGAAAAGCGGTACGTGATCGCTCCGGCCGGTTTGAAGGCGGGGGACGCCGTGCAAAACGGTCCCGAAGCACCGCCCAACGTCGGCAACTGTTTGCCGCTGAAGCGAATTCCGCTGGGTACCACCGTTTGCTGCATCGAGCTGCGGGCCGGTGGTGGCGCGGTGCTGTGTCGTTCGGCCGGAACGCAAGCCACGCTGATGGCTCGCGAGGCCGATTGGGCGCAGTTGTCGCTGCCCAGCGGCGAAGTGCGGCGTGTACCGAGCGTCTGCCGGGCGACGATCGGACAGGTCGGCAATAGTGATCACATGAACGTGCGGCTGGGCAAAGCAGGTCGCGCCCGTTGGTTGGGACGAAGGCCTCATGTCCGCGGTACGGCGATGAACCCGATCGATCACCCGCACGGTGGTGGCGAAGGTCGAACCAAGGGTGGCCGGCACCCGGTCAGCCCGTCCGGCAAGAGCGCCAAAGGGGGCGCGACACGCCAGAAACGTAAACCAAGCAACAGCTCCATCGTTCGCCGCCGCAAGAGCAAGCGGTACGGCCAACTGAAGCTGCACAAGTAAGAGCACAAAAGAGCAATCGTTCATTAACGAGCAAACGACGCGAGATCAGATTTCATGAGCCGAAGTAGCAAAAAAGGCCCTTACGTCGATCCGAAGCTGTTTTTCAAAGTTCAGAAACAGCAGGAGGAGCGGCGTGTTGATCCGATCAAAACGTGGGCGCGAGCCTGCACGATCGTGCCGGAGTTCGTCAACGTCACGTTCATGGTTCACGACGGCCGCAAGCATGTCAAAGTGCATGTGACCGAAGACATGGTCGGGCACAAGCTGGGTGAATTTGCTCCCACGCGAACGTTCCGAGGTCACGGCGGGAAAGGCAAGAAGTAACTTGCTGCCACAAAAGCGGCAGAAAAACGGTTTTCCGCAAGTAGCGAAGAAACAAGATGGCAACATTCAACGCATTTCATAAAAACGCCAGGATCAGCGCCCAGAAGGTGCGTCTGGTGGCGAACCTGGTTCGCGGCATGTACGCCGACGAAGCGCTGGATACGCTCAAGTACCAGCCTCAGCGAGGAGCTCGGTTGCTGGAAAAGGTGATCAAGAGTGCGGTGGGAAATGCCCAGGACCCCGATCAAAACAACGGCCGCAGCCACCGCATCGAGGAGTTGGTGGTCACCGACGTGCGGGTCGATGGCGGCCCGATGTTCAAACGAATTCGTCCCCGCGCCCGTGGGACCGCGTTCATGATCAAGAAACGAAGCAGTCACATTCGCGTCGGTTTGACACCGATCGATGAATTATAGGAAGCAACAGGTAAAGGCAAAAAATGGGTCAGAAAGTTAACCCGATCGCGTTCCGGACCGGCGTCACCCGCGGGTGGTGCAGTCGTTGGTACGCATCGAAGCAAGACTTTGCCGATTTGTTGGTCGAAGATCGCAAGCTTCGCGATTTCATCACCAACCATCCTAAGAAATCACAATACAAGAACGCCGGAATCGACCGGATCGAAATCGAGCGGACTCGCGATGAAGTGCGGGTGATGATGTACGTCGCTCGGCCCGGTCTGATCATCGGCAAGAAGGGACAGGAGATCGAGATCCTGCAGACCGAGTTGCAGAACTTGATCGGACGACGAATCAACTTGAAGGTCGAAGAGGTCGGCCGGCCGGAATTGCAGGCCCAACTGGTCGCCGAAGATATCGCTCAACAGCTCGCCAAACGATCCAGCTTTCGGCGGACGATGAAACGGTCGCTGGAACAGACGATGGATGCCGGTGCCAAGGGCATCAAGATCCAGATGGCGGGACGGTTGGGCGGAGCCGAAATGGCTCGCCGCGAAAAACAGATTGCAGGTTCGATTCCACTTTCGACGCTGCAAGCAAAAATTGATTACGGGTTCACTGAAGCGATGACGCCGCAAGGTCACATCGGCATTCAGGTGTGGATTAACCAAGGTACTTACGGAGACGACGCAGATGGCGCTGATGCCCAAACGGGTCAAGCATCGCAAAAGCCAAAGAGGTCGCATAAAAGGTAGCGCGACGCGCGGCAACAAGGTCGTCTTTGGTGACTACGGAATCCAGTCGTTGGAAGCCGGATGGGTCAAAGCGACGACGATCGAAGCCGGCCGTATCGCTGCCCAGCAATACGTCCGTGGCGAAGGCAAGCTTTACATTCGCATTTTTCCCGACAAGTCGGTGACCAGCACACCGCTGGAAACTCGCATGGGAAAAGGCAAAGGGGAGCCTGACTTCTGGGCCGCGGTCGTCAAGCCGGGCACGATCCTTTATGAGCTTGGCGGTGTGACCGAACAACAAGCCAAAGTTTGTTTTGCCCGGCTGGCCAGCAAGCTGCCGGTGAAGGTCCGTTTTGTGGAACGGCGTTCGGCTTAGCTTTCCCAGTCAAGGCAACCAACATGAGCGACACGAAAGAACTTCGCGAAATGAGCGACGAACAGCTGGAAGCGACCGTCAAGGAAGCTTCGCACACGCTGTTTCGACTCCGTTTTCAATCGCAATCGGAGCGGTTGAATACGCCCAGTGAAATCAAAAAGAATCGCCGCCTGATCGCTCGGATCAAAACGATCCAGTCCGAGCGAGCCAAAGCGGCGGCAACCAACTAGCAACCACCAACCATTCCCATCGAGCCGACTACATGCCGAAGCGCGTCGTATCCGGAATCGTGACCAGCGACAAGATGAGCAAGACTCGTCGTGTGGAGATCAACCGTCTGGTCAAACATCCCAAGTACAAAAAATACGTTCGCCGACGTACCGTTTGTTATGCCCATGATGAGGAAAACGAATCGGGCGCCGGTGACCGTGTGGAAATCATCGAGTCCGAACCGCTCAGCAAGCTGAAACGCTGGCGACTGGTTCGGGTTTTGGAAAAGAGCACCGAGGTCGACGTGGCGGCGCTGCGAGCGGCTCGCAAGGGAGCGACCCAAGCCGAGTCCGAAGCGATCGAAGCGGCGCACGTCGGCGAGCAAAAGCAGCAACAAGAGACAGAACAGGCCGCCCCCGCCGACGAAGGTTAATAGCGACCGGGAAAAGCAAAAGTCGCCTTGAAAAGACGACCCCCAATTACTGAATAAAGTTTTCGAAGATGATCCAACAAGAATCCCGACTGGACGTTGCCGACAACACCGGTGCCCGCGAAGTGATGTGCATCAAGGTGCTCGGTGGCAGCCGTCGTCGTTTTGCCGGATTGGGCGATATCATCGTTTGCTCGGTCAAGAGCGTGATCCCCGGTAGCGACATCAAGAAAAAGTCGATCGTCCGCGCGGTGATCGTGCGAACCAAACAGCCCACTCGCCGTCCCGATGGCAGCTACATCCGGTTTGACAGTAACGCCGTGGTGCTGATCGACAAAGACAAGACACCTCGCGGGACGCGTATTTTTGGCGCGGTCGCCCGCGAACTGCGAGATCGCAGTTTCATGAAAATCGTCAGCCTGGCAAACGAAGTGGTATGAGAATTTTGGTTTTCCGTCGTTTGCCCGCTGGCTCGTGCCGCTGATTCATCCGCTTAACCTATTTCCGTTAATTCACCATGTTGTTTCGCATCAATGACGAGGTCGAAGTGATTGCCGGTGCCGACAAAGGGCATCGTGGCAAGGTGCTGAAGATCGATCGCAAGAAGAAAAAGGTCGTCGTCGAGGGTGCTGGGCGAGTCTGGAAACATGTCCGGCGAAGCCAGAAGAATCCGCAGGGCGGCCGTTTGAACAAGGAAATGCCGATCTCTGCCAGCAACGTGATGCTGATCGATCCGACCAGCGGCAGCCCGACGAGGGTCGGTGTTCGTTACCTGGACAACGGCAGCAAGGAACGCTACGCAAAAAAGAGCGGCGCGAGCTTGGGACAGATCGCTCCGGCCCGTGCCCAATATGCCAAGAAGTAAGGCCCCGTAGTACGCACAAAGCCCGTACGCCAAGAAGTCAGCAGGCAAAAACAGTAGATAGAAATGGCCGATTCCAAACCACGAATGCAGCAGCGCTATGAGGAATCCATCCGTCAGTCGATGGTGGAAAGACATGGCTACAGCAACCCGCACCAGATTCCTCGGGTCGAAAAGATCACGTTGAACATGGGTGTGGGCAGCGCGATCGGTGACAAGAAGATTCTTGACGCCGCGGTGGATGCGATGACGCAGATTGCCGGCCAGAAACCGGTGATCACCAACGCGCGAAAATCGATCGCAAACTTCCGGCTCCGTGAGGGCATGGCCATCGGTTGCATGGTCACGTTGCGGCGGCAGCGGATGTACGAATTTTTGGATCGGTTGATTTCGATCGTGTTGCCCCGTGTTCGTGACTTTCGCGGCATCAGCCGCAAGGCGTTTGACGGCAACGGCAACTACACGCTCGGCTTGACCGAACAATTGGTTTTTCCGGAATTGAATCCGGACAAGTTCACTCGGCCGCAGGGGATGAACATCACCATCGTCACCACGGCCACGTCGAATGACGAAGGACGCGACCTGCTGGAACTGTTCGGAATGCCCTTCAAGCAGGATACGAAGAAGACCGACGCAGCTTAACCATCGTCGCCGTCCGTTTTGCTGGGCGGCGATCCATCAAACTTTTTAGGTTCGAACAACATTCATTCATTGAAAGTCACCCCGTGGCAAGCAAATCGAAAGTCGCCAAGGCTAACCGAAAGCCAAAGTTCAGCACCCGACGCGAAAACCGCTGCAAGTTTTGTGGCCGGCCGCGGTCGGTTTATCGCAAATTCGGACTCTGCCGAATCTGTTTCCGCGAGAACGCCAATCTGGGTTTGATCCCAGGCGTTCGCAAGGCTAGCTGGTGACCCAAGAGAGAACAGGGGAGCAGACAATACCATGATGACAGACCCGATTGCCGACATGCTGACCCGTATCCGCAACGCCGTGCGTGTGGAGAAGCCTTTCGTTGATATTCCGACCAGCCGTTTCAAACGTGGCATCGCCGACGTCTTGAAGCGAGAAGGATTCATTTGGGATTGGAAGGAAGTGGAGGAAGAAAACCCCACCGTGACGCTCCGGCTGGAACTGAAGTACGGCCCCAACGGTGAACGAGTCATCCAAACGATCAAGCGAGTCAGCAAGCCGGGACGCCGCCTGTACACTCGCAGCAAGGAACTCAAGCCGGTGTTGGGCGGGCTGGGAATCAGCATCATCAGTTCCAGCAAAGGGGTGATCAGCGATCGCGAAGCACGACGGGATAACGTCGGCGGCGAAGTGCTGTGTGAAGTGGCCTGATATCCGCAAAGGGCCGGGTGTGCCAATTCAATTTGAACGAAGTGAAGTGTTATGAGCCGCATTGGAAAAAAGCCAGTACCGATCGCCGCCGGCACCAAAGTGTCGGTCAACGGTCGGGTCGTTGAGGTCGAAGGTCCCAAGGGCAAGCTGACTTTCGAGCATCGTCCCGAAGTCTCCGTTTCGGTCAACGACGATGGGAAAGACGTCGTGGTGACTCGGCAGAACGACGAGCGCCCCTCGCGTGAGTTTCACGGGCTGACCCGTGCCATCATCGCCAACATGATGGAAGGGGTGACCAAGGGTTACGAAAAACGGTTGGAAGTGGTCGGCGTCGGTTATTTGGCTGCGATCCAAGGCGACACGCTGCAGCTGCGAGTCGGGTATGCCAACGAATTGCACAAGAAGATCCCCAAAGATTTGAACGTCACCTGCCCCGATCAGACCCACGTGGTGGTCCAGGGATGTGACAAGCAGAAGGTAGGGCAGTTTGCTGCTGAGGTCCGTGCCCTTCGAAAACCCGAACCCTACAAGGGCAAGGGGGTTCGCTATCAGGGTGAACAAGTCAAAATCAAACCTGGTAAGTCGGCGACCAAGTGATCGTTTGGCAGGTGGCCCGTTTCCTTGTTCGGTTGCCGGGTGCCAAGAAGTCGGCTAGCCCTGCGAATGGATAGATAAGTCGGTATTGAGATGGATAAAAACAGAGAAATACAAAAGAAGCGACTTCGTCGGCGAAATCACGTTCGCAACAAGCTGCGTGGGAGTGCCGATCATCCGCGGCTGTCGGTCCACCGTTCGCTCAAGCATTTCAGTTGTCAGCTGGTCGATGACCTGACCGGAACGACGATTGCCAGCGTCAGCACCCGCGATAAGGCGGTTCGCAGCGAGGTGGCCAACGGCGGAAATTGTGAAGCGGCGGCGAAGCTGGGCACCCTGATTGCCGAAAAAGCAAAGGCGGCAGGGATCGAAGCGGTCAAGTTGGATCGGGGCCACACGAAGTACCACGGCCGCGTCAAAGCATTTGCCGAGGCGGCTCGCGAAGGTGGTTTGGAACTGTAGGCAAATTCAAAACAAACATCACGAAAAAACACGAACCCCTCCATACGAGGACTGAATCATTAGTACTGCACAAGCTCGCAAGCCGCGAAAGCAAGAAGAAGGTCTTGCTGGTGATTTGCTTGATCGCGTCGTGAAAATCAAGCGGTGTGCCGCCGTGGTCAAGGGTGGCCGGCGGTTCAGTTTTGCCGCCATGGTGGTCGTCGGTGACGGTCAAGGGAAAGTTGGCTGGGGATACGGGAAGGCCAACGAGGTTCCGCCCAGCGTCCAAAAGGCTCAAAAGCAAGCCAGTCGCAGCATGATCAACGTGCCGCTGGTCGAAGGAAGTATTCCCCATCAGGTGTGGGGCCACTACGGCGCCGCGAAGGTGTTGTTGATCCCGGCCGGTGCCGGTACCGGGATCATCGCCGGCCAGGCGGTGCGTGCGGTCTGCGAGGCTACCGGAATTCACGATATTCTGACCAAGTCCTACGGCACGAATAACCCGGTGACGTTGGTCAAAGCAACCGTCGACGCGTTGTCGAAGTTGCGAACACGAGAACAAGTTGCCGCTTTGCGGGGATTGCAGGCGGATGAGTTGGCGGCAAGCTGATTCTTTTGCACCAATGGATGTGAATCGGAGTTGATTCCGGTTGGCATCTTGATTCCGTTCACGCTGAAAACAAAACACAGGTTTCGTCATGAACCTTAACGATGTCCATCGCGGCATTCAAAAGAACCGAAAACGAAAGCGAATCGGCCGAGGTCCCGGTAGCGGTCACGGCAAAACAGCGGGTCGGGGTCACAAGGGCCACAAGAGCCGCAGCGGGTACAGCCGTAAGCCCAATTTCCAGGGCGGTGCGATGCCGATGTTCCGCCGGATTCCCAAACGTGGATTCAACAATCGCTGGGCAGTCACCGTCTTTGCAGTGAACGTCGGCCGGTTGAACGATGCGTTTGAAGACGGTGCCGAAGTGACTTTGGAAGCGCTGGCGGCCAAGGACCTGGCCAAGGGGCATTTCGACGAAGTGAAGGTGCTTGGCGATGGCGAGCTGACGAAGAAATTGACCGTTTCGGCACATCGGTTCAGCAAATCGGCCGAAGAGAAGATCACCAAGGCTGGTGGCAGTATCAACGTGATCACTCGAAAGCGGACGCCGCAGGAGCGAGTCGCCGCGTTGAAGGCGGAAAACAAATCGTAGTGGAAGGGGCGATGACCCGGTTTTCCGGTTCCCCCCCTTTCGGCCCTGCCCAGGGAGGAAGGCCGCGGAGCGGCTGAGGGGCGTTCCTACGCGGAGCGTGGGAACGAGGGGAGGCGAGTTTGGCAGAGGGGGGAATTTGATTCCTATCGCTCAAATTCTATTCCTACGCTAAACTCCCGCTCTTCACCATATTCGTTTTGTGGCATTATCAGCTCTGATGAAATACCAGGCACGATCCAACGACGGACCGACGCATGTTTGAAAAGCTGCGCATCATTTTTTCGATCCCCGAACTCCGCAAGAAGGTGATGTTGACCATCGGCTTGCTGGCGGTCTATCGGATCGGTTTTCATATCCCCCTGCCGATGGTTGCCACCAACCTGAGCGAAACGGGTGGAACGGCTTCCGAGTTTTTTGAAAAGATCACCGTCTTCGCGGCCAGCGACTTGCGACAGGCGACGATCTTCGGGCTCGGCATCATGCCTTATATTTCAGCTTCGATCATTTTCCAGCTACTCGGCAGCGTCTACAAACCGCTGGAGGAGCTGAAGAAGGAAGGTGAGGCGGGCCGCAAGAAGTTGAACGAGTACACGCGGTACCTGACCGTCGTGATCTGTCTTGTGCAGAGCTACATGTACTTGAAGTTCATGTTGATGTCGGGGGGGCCGAGCGGATATGGAAACATCAATCCGAATTTCCTGAATGCCGATGCGACCGGGCTTTATTGGGGATGGCAGATCATTGCCGTGTTGGTGATGACCTGCGGTACCGTCTTTCTGATGTGGTTGGGC
Source organism: Rubripirellula sp. (assembly GCA_965222745.1). Lineage (GTDB taxonomy): Bacteria > Planctomycetota > Planctomycetia > Pirellulales > Pirellulaceae > CBDCUW01. The sequence continues at coordinate 565,931 of CBDCUW010000005.1, read as the reverse complement.
GAGCAGATTGATGAATACGGTATCGGCAACGGGATCAGTTTGTTGATCATGGCGGGTATTTTGGCTCAGATGCCGAAAGCCCTTTATGAATTGATTCGCAACATGAAGACGGAACTGACTGGGCTTTCACGCGGTCAGGTTGGCATCGAGACGTTGATTCTGCTGGTCATCCTGTTTGTCGGCGTGGTCTTTGGAGTTGTCTTCATCACGTTGGGGCAGCGGAAGATTCCAACGCAGTCGGCCAAATTCACTCGTGGCCGGCGAGTTTACGGTGGAACCCGCCAACACCTTCCCCTTCGTATCAACCAGGCGGGGGTGATGCCGATTATCTTTGCCAGCAGTTTGTTGATGATTCCGGGGATGTTGTTTGCCGGATTGGCAAGTTACGCCGGCAGTGAAAGCTCGCTGTTCAAGCCGCTGAATCTTGCCAGTTTGACATTGGGTGACCAATCGTCGTACCTGTTCAACTTGCTGTACGTCGGGCTGATCTTCTTCTTCTGCTACTTCTGGACGGCGATCACCTTCAACCCCAAGGAAATGTCGGACAATCTTCGTGATAGCGGCACGTTCATTCCCGGTTACCGGCCGGGCAAGAGAACGACCGACTATTTGGAGAAGGTGATGGTTCGGATCACCTACGTTGGCGCCGGCTTCCTGTCGGTGGTGGCGATTGTGCCGACCATCGTTTACGGGTCGTTGGGAGTTCCCTATTCCATTGCTGGGTTTTATGGAGGCACGGGACTGCTGATCGCCGTGAGCGTTGCTTTTGACTTGGTGCAAAAGATCGACAGCCATCTGGTGATGCGGAACTACCGTGGATTGCTTGAAGGTGCTGGCGGCGGAGTTTCTCCGGTGGTTTGATTCAGTTGTAGGCCGGCTTGTCCCCAGTCGGTGACCCTGAGTTTCCTCTGCGCGCGCCGGTTTGGGACGAACTGGCTTACGGGCGTGAGTCGATGCGGATTGTCTTCGTCGGGCCTCCAGGAGTTGGAAAAGGGACGCAGTGCAAGCGTCTGACGCAGTACCTGAACATTCCTCATCTGTCGACTGGCGACATGCTTCGACAGACGCGCGGGGCGTCGGCGCTGGGACGTCTGGTGGCCAGCTATATCGATTGTGGCCGGCTTGCTCCCGATTATCTGGTGATGCGGATTGTGATCCGCCGTATGGAGGAGCCCGATTGCCAGCGCGGCTGCCTCTTTGACGGTTTTCCCCGCACCATCATCCAGGCCCAGATGCTTGACGAGCACCTTGAATCGGGGGGCGACCAGCTGGACCTGGTGCTCGATCTGGTGGCTCAACAAGAAGAACTGGTGGCCCGGCTATTGAAGCGGGCCGAAATCGAACATCGCGCCGACGACACGGCCGAGACGATTTCCGCTCGACTGCGAGTCTTTCACACTCAAACGGCGCCCCTTCTGGATTACTACCATGAGCGCGGGATCGTGGAACAGATCGACGGAATGAAGTCGCCCGACGAGGTTTTCGCCCAAATTCGTCGGTGCGTCGACGCGCGAAAGTAGCGGCGGTTTTCGATTCTCCTCCGTGAGATGGTTACGTGTAGCGATTTCGGAGAATTCGTCGACGGCGAACTCAACGGCTGGTGACAGCCTCTCGCAAAACTTGCTGGTACGCGTCGGTCATCTTCTCCCAGTTGAATCGCTGAGTGACCGACTTTCCTTGCCGGCCCAGCTTTTCGCGCAGAGCGGTGTCGTCGATCAGGCGTGCGATTCCACCGGCCAGCCCTTCGACCGAGTTTTCTACCAACAACCCGTCAATCTCGTGACGCACGATCGACCGCGGACCACTTTCGCAATCGACTGCCACGCTGGGCACTCCAGCCGCCATCGCTTCCAATAGCGCCGAGGGAAAACCTTCGTGACGGCTGGGCAACGCGAAAATGGTTGCCGCCGATAGTTCGTCCCAAACTGGCCGAACCCAACCCGGCATCGACAGTTGGTCATCGATTCCCAGCACTTCTGCCAGGCTCAACAACTGGTCACGCTGGGAACCTTCGCCCAAGATTCGCAGGTTCCACGACGGCGACGTTTGAGCGACCGACTGGAACGCCCGCATCAGCCGGTCGAAACCCTTCTCCGGTTCCAACCGACCGATCGCCAAAATGCGTTGGTTCGTTTCTGCTTCGGTACGATCCGATAGCTGCGGAGGCGTTTCGACTGCCGAGGGAATCACGACGACTGGATGTTGGCTGAGCGGCCCAAGCGCCTCGGCGGAGGTTTGGGTCAGCGCGACGATTCGGTCTGCCCGGTGATAGGTTCGTTTTCGCAGCACCTCCCACATTCGTCCCAGGTGTTGTTGCCGCGGATCACTCCGTTCGGCGATCACTGTTGGAATCGCGGTGCGGCCCAGCGCCATCAAGACGAGGATGTTGGTACGATCACAAAAGGAGAGCACCACGTCGGGATTGGCATCGGCCACAGCGCGGCGAATCGCCGTCAGACGATGGCGAGTATTCAGAAACTTGTCGATCGGATGGTTGCTTTGAGCCATCACCTGCAGCGGTCGGCGCAGCACCGACGGATCGACGTCATGCCGATCGCTGCGGCCGTCATCCAGCGTGATCAGCGTCGTCTGGTGCCCGCGCTGGGCCAAGCGAGAGGCTAAACCGGCCATCACCCGTTCGGCGCCGCCGCCGTCAAGCGAATGGATGATGCAAGCGATTTTCACGATAGGGCGCCTGATGGGTGATCGAGGATTGGAAGCTCTTGTAGCGGATGCAGCAGTGGTGCCTGAAGACCCGAATTCTCTCAATTCAATGGTTGAAACGTCCCTGCCGGGTGACTAGCGTAGAAGCAAGGGCACGGGGTTGCTGGGCACGGGGAGTGCTGATCTCTCTCTTTTTGCGTTACCGCCCGAACAAACACATCTGCTTGAGCTGTTCCATGAAAAAGCTACTTTTGGCTTCCCTGTTTGCGATTGCTGCTACGGTGATGACATCCGAAAACTCATCGGCTCAGCAGCCCACCGGTTACGGTGTTCTTCCTTACGGATTCTACCAGCCGTACGGAGCCCGATACGGCACCACGATTCGTACGCCACCCTATTTTGCGACCAATCCGCCGGTCTACTACGGATCGCGTCACGCCAGGCCTTACGGGATCAGCCCGTTTGCGTCGCTACCGCAAGTGGCACCCGGAGCCGATTACCGAAGCCGGCTACGGATGCAGTTTGAGCAACCGCTTGTGCCAACGCCTCAACCAGCCTGCAATCCTTGCGTTCATCATTCAACCACCGCGCCGGCACTTGCCAAGAAAGGTCCGGTACGGATGAATCCGTTTGTCGATGAAACGGACAAGATCGCCAAAAACTGATCGCAGTCTCTCCATTCTCGAACCCGCTCCGCGGGGCGCCCAGCCCAATGACCGCGGAGCGGTCGCACGGATGTTCCCACGCGGAGCGTGGGAACAAGGAAGGAGCGTGGGAACAAGGAATCACTCCCAAAACTCACAGTTCCAACCGAACCTCCCCCCGTTCCCAAGCATCGACAAACGTCGGCAAACTGGGCAACATCTCTTTCGCTTGTCGGATTTCAGCACGGCTCATCCAGTGCACTTCCGCCACCTCATCGGGGTTCGCGACCGGCGTGACGCGTTCGTCCAACCCGGCAAGCCACCAGGCGAGGTTGGTTCCCCACGGCGTGACGCTTCGCCAACAGAGCCGGATAGGATCGACGTCGATCGCGAGTTCTTCTTGCATTTCGCGAACCAACGCCTCCGATTCTGACTCTCCTGCTTCGATGCCACCGCCCGGCAAGCAGAGTTTTCCCGGTGCGGCGACCGTCATCGATCGCCGGATGATCAGCAGCCGATCTTGCCGGAGAATGACTCCGACGACTCCGCGCCGCCGCCGAGTGGAAGGTTTGGATGCGTTCATGGCCCGCTTTTAACCGAGATCGCCAGCGGCGACAATTGCACTGTTTCCTCCCCCCAACGACATCACTGCCAGCGTGAGCTTCCAGAGCACCGACGATCGAGACAAATTCTTCCTCTGCACGGAGGCTCAGGAGGCGCTGCGCATCATCACCGAGCTGCGTGACGCGGGGTTCGTGGCATACCTGGCCGGCGGTTGCGTTCGAGATGCGCTGTTGGGCCGTCAGCCCAAGGATTATGACGTCGCCACCAACGCCACGCCCGATTCCGTACGACAAGTTTTTGGCCGCTCGAAAACGCTGGCTTTCGGTGCGTCGTTCGGAGTGATCGGGGTGTTGCCAAAATCAAGCCGACCACGCGGCGGCAAGGCTCCGACGATCCAGCCGACCGAAGTGGCAACGTTTCGCAGCGACGGCGAGTACAGTGACGGACGCAGGCCCGATAGCGTTCATTTTGGCGAAGCGGAACAAGACGCGCTGCGGCGTGACTTCACGATCAACGGTCTGTTCTACGATCCAGGGCAGCACCGGGTCGTCGACTACGTCGGTGGCCAAGCCGACCTGGAAAAAGGTCTGTTGCGGACGATCGGTGATGCGGACCAGCGGATCGAGGAAGATAAGTTGCGAATGTTGCGCGCCGTTCGTTTCGCTACGACGCTGCGATTTCAAGTCGATCCGGATACGGTCGAGGCGATCCAAGAACATTCGCGTGATATCGACAAGGTGAGCGGCGAACGAATCGGCGCGGAGATGCGGCGAGTGTTGACGTCGCCGGATGCCTGCGATGGATTGCGACACCTGCAGGCCTTTGATTTGCATCACGTGGTGCTGCCGGAGCTAAGCGAATTCGACTGGCAACTTTTTCGGTCCGTCACGTCCCACCTGGATGATCGACAGTTTTCATCGTCACTGGCCTGCATGTTGCTAGCGATGTCCGACCCAGTCAAAGCACTGGGCGCAATCACGCGTCGCTGGAAACTTTCCAACGAAGAACGTCGTCAAGCCCTGGCTGCGGTCGAACACTGGCCGGTCATTCGCGATGCGCACCGGCGCGACTGGTCAGCGGTTCAACCGACGCTGATTCACCGTGACGCGGCGACCATTGTGTCGGTGGCGGCGGCAATGGTGGCGGCTGCGCAGTCGGATTCGGGTGGAGTGCGGCTGTCGCGTGAAGCGCTGGCCTGGCCGCCAGAGAAGCTCGATCCGCCAACACTGCTTACCGGGGATGACCTTCGCGACCAAGGTGTTCCAGCCGGACCAGCCTATCGAACCATCCTGCAGAAACTGCGCGACGCCCAACTGGACGGCAAAATCGGTTCGCGCGAAGAGGCGATCGCCGCGATCAACAAGATGGTGTGAGTCCCGTCGGCGACTTCTCCGAAGTCGCTACGAGCGTGCCAGAGGTTGTCGGCAACTTCTCCGAAGTTGCACGTGTGTGAGCGTAGCCAGTTTGGAAAACTGGCCGACAGTCAACTTCTCCGAAGTTGCTGCACGCACATGCCAGGAGCGGAAAACTGGCCGGCGACCTACTACCGTCGGTTCGACGGACGGGTTGCCACTTGCCCTCTGGGGCGAAGGACGTACACCTTCGGATCGTCGATGATGAATGCGGTGCTCCAACGGCGACCGTCATCGGCACTGCAAATGTTGTAGAAGAACGTTCGAAAACGCTCGCACTTGTAATCGTATGGAAATTGACTGGTGATGTAGTCTTCTTCCGTCAGTTCATCGATGCCGGGCGAAGCGTAGTAGTGCACCATGCCATCGGGTGTGACACTCATGCCCAGCGTCCACCATCCAGTCGTCGTGATCTGCGGTCCTTTGAAATCACCGCCGCGGCGATTGCTGCGAATTCGCAGATAGGCGTAGTCTGCCTCGCGGCGAGTCTGCCCTTTGTTCTCAAACTCGATGAACATTCCGGGCCAGTAAACTTCGTTGCCCATTTCACGCTTGGTTCGTTTGAAGAAACCGACGCCGACTTCCTTGTCGACCATGGCCGTGGTTTCCAGGGCCAACCGAAAACCGAAATGGGGTCCGCTACGGTTTTCCCACTCGTCGACCGGCGGCAGGAAGACCCGCGTTGTCACACTCGGCACCTCCGAAACATCCAGACGTCGTTTCAGCCGGTATTGAACATTCGCGACAAAATCATCTTGATGCATCTTGCCGCTGGGACGGCCCGGAATCCCGGTGAACTTCGACTTCAGCAATAGCGAGCCTTCGCTACCGGGTAGTCCACCGGCGGGAGTGGAAACGCGTTGGACGACGTCGGGATGTCCGCGCTTGATTCCCTCGTACCAGCGGCCGTTGATACTTCGCCCCATCGGACCGCGCTGGTTTTCGTCGATATCTTCGGTGCTTTTGGGGTCACGTGGCGTGTATCCCCACTTGGGATCCTCAAAATCGTCGGCGACACCGACGATTTCCGATCCTGTGCCGGGAACCACGGCCCGTTGAGCCTGAGTGGTTACCGCTGACCATCCACCGACAAAGAACATCGCCGCTGCTGCGACGAGCCGTTGAAGCGAAATACGCATGATTCGACCTGTCGTAACACGGGCCCGCACCGCCAATGGAATCGACCGCTGGCCCGTATGATTCATTCACCGATTGAAACTACAGGAGATCGATCACACCGATCGGTGATGCCAACCAGTTTTGTGTTGACAGACAACCGTGCGCAATCATCCTCCGCCCTCCACTCGGAGTGATCGGCATATCTGGCACAAACCTCCAACAAAAAGAGAGGAGGCACGCGGGAGTCAGCGGAGCAGGGTTTGCCGGCACACGTCGGCAATCGATTCGGCTGTCGAAAGATGAAAGGTGGGAATCCGGCTGGCGATCAGCGGACCGGCTGCTTCGGAGTAGTCATTGATATCATACGTGTTGACGATAACCGCCACCGCCCAGCCGCGACGCGCCAATCCGATCAGGGCGGCGGCGGCATTGGGGCTGCACTGTTGCAAAATGACCAGCAGCGTTGTTTCGTTGGACAACTGCCCCTCCGCTTCGACCAACAGTTCGGCCAACGTCAAGCCACTGGTTCGCTCCAGCCGTGCCAACGTTCGATGGACCTCCTGCAGATGAAGCGGCCCACGAAGGGCGGGCAACAACACCGGACGCAACCGATCACTTTCGCTGGCCATCGATGCTGCTGCGGCGGCGGCACCGCGAACGCGATGATCGCCTATCCATCCTTCTTGGCGAATACGGTCGGCTGCGTCGCGGCCGTTGGTCGCCAGCCCCACCGGTTCGTTCGAATCGTGAAGAGAGGCCGCGATCGACGCCGCCGCGGTCGCTGCCAAATCGCCGCGTACCGGTTCATTCGATGCTGGATTGGTCGCCTTGTGCAGGTCCAAAATCAGCGTCGCCCCGGCAATCGATGACGGTTCGTAAACCTTGCTGTGCAGCGTGCCTGTTCTGGCAGTCGCCGCCCAATGCACGCTTCGCATCGGATCGCCCGGTTGCCACTGTCGAATCCCGCGCAGCCGGGTTGGATCGTCCATCACGTTATCGCGCATGCGGATTTCGCCAATCGGGCGGCGCGAGCCGATCTCGTACGAAGTCAGCGCAACGACATCGGGCAACACGGTGACGTACTGCGGCTGAGTTCCAACGCGATAGCGGCGATACAGACCCATCATGTCGCCCGTTTCCAAGACGGTTGGGCCGATCTGCAGATAACCGCGCCGATGACATTCGACTTCGTATTTCAGTTTTCTCGTGGCACCTCCCCACAGCAACATCACTCGCAAGCGATCGCCACGAACTTTCAACGTGGGCGGATCGGACGCGGTTGCCCAGCGCGGCAACAGGTCCTCCACCAACAGCCACAACACCGGAATTTGGCTGGTGTTGATGAAATGGACTTCCACCTCGACGCGCGACCCGATTTTGACTTCCCGGTCACTGCTGAGCCGAGTTGCGACCGTTGAGTGTGCCCATGTTTTGGCCAGAAACCAGTTCAATCCCACCAGCATCGCAGCAACGATCGCTGCCAACACCCACAGCGAGGCACCAAACAGCATGCCGCATAGCAGAAGTGCACTGATCGCAGCCAGAACGGCGAACCGGGGTGATGCCGCCGCCTCGGAGCGATTCCGCTGTTTCAGCCGCTGGATCGTCGCGGGATCGACACTCAGCTGTCGATCCGCCTCGGTCGTATCGGCGCTGTGGGGCATCAAGTCTCCAAGTGATCGAAGAGTAGTAGCGTCGGCCAGTTCTCAGCTCCTGGCTACGCTTGCACGAAGCGACTTCGGAGAAGTCGCCGACGTTGTCATCCCTCCATCGTCGGCACGGCGATCTCGCTGACAATTTCGTCGATGACCTGGTCCGCCGTCACTTTCCGCAACCGGCTTTCCGGTTTCACAATCAATCGATGATTCATCACCGGCGAGATGATTTTCTTGACGTCATCGGGCAACACAAAAGCTCGGCCTCGAATCGCCGCCATCGCCTGCGAGCAGCGGAACAGGGCGATGGAGGTTCGTGGACTGCCGCCCAAAGCCAGATCGTTGTGTTTTCGAGTCTCGGAAACGATCTGCAGCAAATAATTGCGGACCCTGGGGTCGACGTGAATCTTGCGAACTTCTTCTTGCGCTTGAATCACCTCCGCGGCTTCCGCGACCGGCTGCAGACGATCGACCGGATGGGTGTACTGCAGCAAGTCCAACATTCGCAGCTCCTCCTCCATCGACGGATACCCTAGCGTGAACCGCATCATGAACCGGTCCAGTTGGGCTTCGGGAAGAGGAAACGTTCCCTCGTGATCGACCGGGTTCTGAGTCGCGATCACGACAAAAGGGGCATCCAGCGAATGGGTCGTGCCGTCAACCGTGACGCGGGTCTCGGCCATCGCCTCCAGCAGCGAAGCTTGGGTTCGAGGTGTGGCTCGGTTGATTTCGTCGGCCAACAGAATCTGAGTGAAAACGGGTCCGCGGCGAAACTCAAACTGAGTCGTCTGTTGGTTGAAGATCGAAGTTCCCGTGACGTCGGTCGGCAACAGGTCGGGTGTGCACTGAATCCGTTTGAAGGTGCAACCGACACTTTTGGCAAGCGCCCGAGCCAACATCGTTTTGGCCACGCCGGGCACATCCTCCAACAAAATGTGCCCACCGCTAAGCCAAGTGACCAGCGACAACACCAGCTGTTTGCGTTTGCCGACGATCGCCTGTTCGACATTGCCGATGATTCGTTTGGCCAGTTCGCCGACCGCATTGGCAGAAGCGGCCGAAGCAGTTCCCGCCGCAGCGCCGGCAACCGGCGTTTTTTTGGGAGGCGGGGGAGGATTGGTCGGTCGAGCGGGTTGGTTCATCAGCGAAGGACAAGTTGATGCGAGAAGCGAGAAAAACCGCGGCAAGGCCGGAGCGTTCTGGCCGCCGGAGCCTCTTTTCGCAGACCACTGAGGAAAATTCCGGGCAAGCGGATCGGCCGATTTTTACGCCTGGTACCGAGAATGGACGAGCCTGGGCGACAGAATCGGCATCCCAATTGCAGTTATCATGATAGTCTCTGAAGTGCCTGCCGAGGTGACGCTGGCCCCGCCTCGCCAGTGGGCTATGTTTTCAGGTGATTTGTGAGGTCATGGGCCCTCGATCGCGACATGACGCCCGGCTTGTGAATTTCAATGTTGATCCCCAATCTGCTGATTACCGACGATGATTCGGCATTTCGCGCGGTGTTGTGCGAAGGGCTGACCCGGCGCGGATTCCGCATCACCGAGGCGAGAAACGGGGAAGAGGCGATCGAAAAGATCGCCCAAGTCGAGGTTCACCTGGCACTTGTCGACGTCCACATGCCGCGAGTCACCGGGTTGGATGTGATGCGGCATCTGACCGAGTCTTCCCCCAGTCCTCCCTGCGTGCTGATGTCGGCTCAGCTTGACGACGAGATTCGCCGGGAAGCTGCCAAGATGAACGCCTACCAGGTATTGGCCAAACCAATCCGCCTAGGCCCGCTAAACGAGCTGGTGCGAGGCGCGTTGGCAGATGTTTACGGGTGGCGGCCAAGCGAGTCGTAGGGACGTCGGTAAGTCTGTCGGCCAGTTTTCCAAACTGGCTACGCTCGCTCACGTAGCGACTTCGGAGAAGTCGCCGACAGTCTCAGGCACGCGCGTAGCAACTTCACAGAAGTTGCCGGCGGTTACGCCGCTTTTCGCATCATCGGGTGACCGCCCAGCGCGTCGATCGCCTTTTCCAGCGTCCCCAGCTCTTGGATCATTTTCTTGATTCCATCCGCCATCTCTGGCGACGATTCCAAACCCATCTCCTCCAACAACTCCGTTAGCTCTTCGCAGCTCATCTGACAGATCAGCTCCTCCGGTGTCAGCGGCTTTTCGCTCATCCTGTTGGCCCTCCCTGTTTCGGTCGCTTTGTGGCTCTACCCTTTGTGGCTCAGCCCCTTGGATTCCTTAGCTTCCATCGATTGGCAACTTGAGACCAGTTCAGAAAAAAAGCGAATTGCTGGGAGACGGGAAAGAAATCTTTCCGGTGGTAAGGCCGCGCGAAGCTAGCGCGGCTACTTCCCGGCGTCAGGGCGACGGTTGATCGCCGGCAGGTGAAATCGTGGGACGCTGCTCGACGGCAGAACTGTCCTCGGCCGATTCCTGTTCACCGGAGGCCGTTTCACGCCTCTGCTGGCGAAGAGAAGTGAAACGATCGCGCAGCAGGCCTCCAATCCGTTGACGATACAAGGACAGTCGGTCGGCCAGCGCGGCCAGCGGAGCGCGGCGCAGATGGCCGTGCCAATCGGCTTGGATCGCGTCGTAAGTCGCCAGGTTCAGCGCGGTCAGATAGCCACCGCCAAAGCAATAGGTATCTACACATACCAGATGGCCGACATCAAGAATTTCTCCGCCGGGTTGCGGCGTATGTCCTACAAAGACTCTTTTTCCGCTGAAGTGTGGTGGTGGCGGCGGCAAGGGCAGGTGCCCCCAGTAAGTTGTCGCATCGTCTTGCTCGGGCATGGCACGATCGTGTTGATAACCGGCATGCACAAAAATCGAATCGGAAGTTTCGTAGTAGCCGCGCAAATCCTGAAAGAATTCAAAATGATCGGCGGGAATCTTCTCCAACGAACCGCCGTAGCTGGCGACCGTGGCCTGACCGCCGCTTCGCAGCCAAGGTTCGGCTTCCAAGCCGTGCAGGGCGACCCCCAGCAGCATGATTTCGTGATTCCCACGCAAAGCGACGATCTGGCAGCGATCGCGCAACTGAATCAATTGTTGGATGACGTCGCGAGAATCGGGGCCGCGATCGACATAGTCGCCTAGGAAGATCAGTTCGTCTTGCGGCGCTGGATCGATCGCTTCCAACACGGCGCGCAGCGCCTTGGAACAACCGTGAATGTCTCCGATTACAAAACGTCGCATGGGAATCCCAACCCAAATACGAAAGTAGCACGCTCCGCCCCGTCATGACCCCGGTGTGGACCTGCTACCTTCCAGCAAACCTAATTCAAGTTGGGATCGCCGAATTGAACGCCGGGAGCCATTTCGTTGAGAATCTCGTGGCCGCATTGGCGGACTGCCTTGTCCCAAACATCATCCGGATCTCCGAAAACAATATCGGAATCTGCGTCGCCGACCAGCCAGCCTCCCACGCGCAGTTCCTCATCCAGTTGTCCCGGTCCCCAACCACTATAGTCGGCAACGTACCGGACTCGTGCATCAGGCCGTCTCAACAAAATGCGTAAATGATCGTCGTCGCCCGTAATCCAGGCCGGCGGATTTCCGAGTTCGATCGACATCGAACCCCAGGGTTCGGCCGGGTGATCATGCAACGTGTATTTCGCGCCGCTGGTGATCGATTCGCCCGGTGCGAGCAAGTCGTTTGCCAGTGGATCATAGGGACCGCACGGTTCGCCCACTCCCGCCAGGTCGTGAAGGGCGAGCAAAGGGCCATCGACGGGACCGCCCAGGTAAATGAAATCATCGTCGCGCAACTGGCCGCTCAAGTCGCCCGTGTCGACCAGTTCCCGAAACCGCCGCCGGGTAGGGCGATTGATCGACAGACCAAATGCTCCTTCGACATCGTGTCGAATGATAAAAACGACCGTTCTCAGGAAATTGCCGTCCGCCAAATAAGGAGATGCGATCAGCAATCGACCCGACAAGTTCTTTGTCATTTTTTCGCTCCCCCCAAGCTTGTCCACCAGCGGCGGTTCACTCGCCACTGGCTTTGCCCAAAAAAGGGGTCTGACCCTCTCCGGGCACAACAATCGTCAACAAAAATCGCCGCCCTCCAAAGGGTCAGACCCCTTTTTTGGGCGAAGCCTCGCTGCTGGAGAAATCGTCTCGCCACAAGCAGCCGGCCCAAGAGAGTCCGACGCCGAACCCAACCAGCATATTAACTGATTTTGCTGCCAATTCTCCTCGATTTCTCATTCCGGCGATCAGAATTGGCAGCGTACAGGAGACAGTATTGCCGACCTCGGCCAAGTCGATCGGAAGACGCTCCGGCTGGATCGCCATGCGGCTTCGCAACTGGTCCAGCATTTTCCAGGTTGCCTGGTGCATCAGGTAGTAGCCGATGTCGTCATCGGACAGATCGTTGGCATCCAGAATCTCGTCGACCAGCCGGGGCACCGCTTCGACCGTGAAATTGATCAGGCTGGGGCCGTCCATGTACAACCGGCTTTTCCAGCGTTTGCGATGCCGTGGGGCGATCGCGTCGGCAGCCGGACGGCTGCCACCGTCGCTGACCAGCAGCATGTCGCCGCCACTGCCGTCACTGCCGAACTGAAACCCCCACAGCGACGGTGTTTCACCCGCCGTCACGAGGGTTGCCGCCGCCCCGTCACCAAAAATGGTTCGCAGGCTGCGGTCATCCGGATCGATGTACTTGCTGTACGTTTCTGCAGTAAGCAACAGGATACGACTGGCCGCTCCGCTTTGGATCAGCCCGTCGGCAAGGGCCAGTCCGTAGACATATCCGCTGCACCCCAGATTGAAATCAAGGGCTCCACAGCCGGTCCTCAAACCCAATCGGTCCTGAATCAGGCAGCTGGTTGTCGGCAGCGGATAGTCGGGTGCCTGAGTGCACAGCAGCACAAAATCGATCGTTGATCGGTCGATGTTGTACTGCTGGAAAAGCTGCTCCGACGCTTTGACAGCCAAATCGGCGGCGGTCTCTTCCGGGGCAGCAATGTGCCGTTGTCGGATGCCCGTCTTCTCCTCAATCAGCTTCAGGTCCCATCGCGGGAACTGTTGCTGAAGCATCTGATTGGTCTCCACCCGCGCGGGCAGGTGAACAGATATCGGCCCAAGTTGAGCATGCGGCACAGCGTGTCAGGCGGAATGAGGAACGAAAGCGGGTGACTAGGGTTCGATCGGCAGCGTGGAAGGGTATCCCACAACGGCACCCGCCGACAAGCAGCATTGGCCTAAAATCGGCGCCCCGGCAGACGATATCTTGAGCCTAGGCGGAAGATTGGCGGCGTCCATTTTGACTTTCCTTCCAGTAGAGAGTTCCACAAATGTCCCTGCTTTCCTCGCTCCGATTTGCAGTGCCCCTCGCGGTTTGCCTGTTCGTTTTGCCAGGATGCATCGAACAATCGACTGTCGTCAAAGTCGACCGGAACGGTTCGGGTATCGTTCACCTGCGAAACCACCAGCAGGAGGTGTCCCTCACGATCGGCAGCAAAGAAGTCACCGCGGAGGACGAATCCAAACTTCCCTCCAAAGAGAGATTGCTGGAGCTGGCCGAGAAAATGGGCGAAGGTGTTCGGCTGAAATCGGCGAAGGAAACCAAGAATCGAAGCGGCTGGCCGGGCTACGAATTGGTGTTCGAGTTTGACGACATCAACCAATTGGTACTGACCGATGAATTTTTCAGTCCGTCAGACGGCGACGATAAAAGTGAGCAAGCCGATGACCTGCACGCTGCCGACGACCACAAGAAGACGGGCCAACACGAGTTTCGCTTCTCGATGAACGACGGCAAGCTGGAGATCCGTAACCGCGGCTTCGATGGTGACGCCGCGGCTGATGCCCAGGAGCCACAAGTCGATGGGGCGGTCGATCCGTTTGCTGGGCAGCCGCAGGCAACCAATCCTTCGATGAATCTCAGCGAGGCGGTGGCCAGCCAGTTTTACTCCAAGATCTTGGCCGACATGAGAATCGGAGTCTTTGTCGAAATGGACGGCGAAATCGCTTCCACCAACGCGAAACATCGCGATCAAAATCTGATCACTCTGTTGAACGTGAATGTGGGCAAGCTGTTGGAAGACCCCGAATCAGCCAAGCATTTACAAGAGTTCCAGGCGCTGGAACGTTCACCGCAGCGACGAGAAAAGACTCAAGAATTGGCGGATCAGATCGACGGAATCGACATCGATACACAAAACCCAATCTTGGTTCAATTTCGCTAGTAGCGCGGCGGTTTCCGCCGTTGATCACGACAGAGACGGTCGTGCTACGAAAAGAGAAAAGAGCGGCTGATGGGATTCGAACCCACGACAATCACGTTGGCAACGTGATGCTCTGCCAACTGAGCTACAGCCGCATCTGAGCGAGTGGCAAATTATAGACTTGCGCCGTCAGCCATCAAGACCTGAATGACGGGCCCCGGCGGTGAATCGGCTGGCGAAGCTTGTGCCGGCCCCCGCTTGCTGTTTTTCCCGCATTTTGGATAGACTTACCAGCTTGCATCGGTCTTTCCCATTTCCCGACCACCTTTTGAATCTGAGGTCTGTCAAAGGATGTCCACCTCCACCGACACCGAAAACACCGACGTCGCTGAAGAGCAAGAAAAACAGCCGATTCAACTGGAGGTGCAGGTCGAAAGCCCTCAATCCTGCTTGCGCGAGGTGATCGTCACGATCCCCCAATCCGAAGTTCAGCGATATCTCAAGGAGGCTTACGACGAACTGGTTCCCGAAGCTCAGGTTCCCGGATTCCGCAGCGGCCGCGCGCCGCGAAAACTGGTCGAGAAGCAGTTCAAGGACCGTGTCGCCGAACAGGTCAAAGGCTCCCTGCTGATGGATAGCCTGTCCCAGGTGACCGACACAGAAGATTTCTCGGCGATCAGCGAGCCAGATTTCGATTACAACTCGATCGAATTGCCCGACGAAGGTGAGTTCAAGTACCAGTTCACGGTCGAAGTCCGGCCCGAATTTGAAACTCCCAAGTGGAAAGGGCTGAAGCTGAACAAGCCGGTCGAAGAGATCACCGACGACGATGTCCAGGAGTCGCTTGAACGTGTGCTGGCCAAGTACGCCACGATGGAAGCGACCGACGAACCGGCCGAAATGGGCGATCGCCTGTTGATCACTGCCCAGTTCAAACATGATGGCAAGACCGTTTCCGAAATGGACGAAGAGCGGATCACGCTGCAACCGCGACTCAGCTTCTCCGACGCCCTCTGCGAGGATTTCGGAGAGGTGATGAAGGATGTCACAGAAGGCGATACGCGGAAGGCCAAGATCAAGGTGGCCGACGGAGCGAGCGACGAAGAAATGCGAGGCAAGGAATTGGAGGCTTCGTTCCACGTCGTGGAGGTGACCAAACGAGAACTTCCCGATCTGACCGACGCGTTTTTGGAAGAACTGGGTGATTTCGAGTCGGAGGACGAGTTGCGAGATTTCGTTCGTGATTCGCTGGCTCGCCAGGCCGACTATCGCACTCAACAGTCATTACGAGCCTCGGTGATCGAACTGCTGGCCGGCGCAGCAAACTTTGACCTGCCGCCCGAATTGGTTCGACGGCAGACGATGCGCGAGCTGGAAAGAAAGGTGTTGGAACTGCGACGCAGCGGTTTTGATGAGGATAACGTGCGGCGGTTTGTGAACGCTTCCAGGCAGAACGCGCAAGCGTCAACCGAGTCGGCTTTGCGCGAGCATTTCATCTTGGAAAAGATCGCGGAAGAAGAACAAGTGGATGCCGCGCCGGAGGATTACGACGAGGAAATCCGACTGATCGCGGAACAGAGCGATATGACCGAACGCCGAGTGCGAGCAAGATTGGAAAAGCAGGGCCAGATGGACGCGCTGCGAAACCAGATCGTGGAACGCAAAGTGATCGAGTTGATCGTCGAGGCGGCCAACGTCAAAGAAGAAAAGGTGGAAAAGAATACGGGCGAGGACGAAGGCGAGTTCGCGATCTACCACAGTGTCTTGGACAGCAAAGAGGATGACGTCATTCCCGAAGCCAAGTACGAAGACAATACTCCCAAGGGTGCCGAGAAAGAAAAGGACGATTGAGGCCGGCGCCTGCTTATCACCCTCCTTCCGGGAGGGTCGGACGCGGTAGCGGCCGGGGAGGGCATGGCGCGAGAAACCCTCTCCGGGCCTGAGAGCCCGACTCTCCCAGAGGGCCCAGAGGGAGAGTGATTTCCGAACAGTTCCTAGAGATTTTCACTCGCCGCGAATTGCGTCTCCGACAACAACTCATCGACCGCACGCCGGCGTTGTTCTTGATCGTCGGCCTGCGAAAGTGCCAAACTCTCCTGCATCGATCGTTCACCGACCGACGCGACTGTGTCAAAGGATGCTGCCTGCCTGCCCCGCTGCACAAACGGGCCGAGCGGGGTTTCCGGAAGACGTGCGTTTTCCTGCTCCGACTCACGCAGCAACTCTCCGATCACGCGATCGACGGTAGCCGCTTCCGCTTCGCCGCCGCCAAGTGAGATTCGACCCACCTCGTTGATCACTCGCAGCGCATCGAGTGCCGTTGCCTTGCCGTCGCCATTTTGGTCGTAGTAAATCCCGGGCCAATCTTGGACGGTCAACGGATCGACCAGAAATTCCGACGCTCGGTTGGAAAACAAACGTCGTCCCAGTTCGTTGATCACGACCAGAGCGTCACCGGCGGTGATGTCGCCATTGTTGTTGACGTCGCTAACGCGAACCAGGTTTTGCCAGGGACTCGGTAGGGTCGCCTGGATCGTTTCGGTACCGCCATCGAGCGGTGTTTTCACCACGCTGCGAACGAACGTGTTGTTGCTGATCGACGTTGGCCCCATGATCCAATCGTCGGCATCGTCAAAAACAATCGCATCGCCCTGGCCGCCCGATATGATGACCGATTTCGCCGACGGCGAAAGTGCGCCCACCGTGGCGGCGTCGATCGTAATGATGTTGGCGTTGGCATCGTCACCCAAGTCGATCGACGAGAAGTTCTGGACGTGAAGCGTACCGCTGCCGGTCAAGTCGATGTTGCCACTATCGCCGCGAATTTGCAGCGTGTTGTCGCCGCCAAGACCATCGATCTCAATGCCGCCGGAGGGATTGGTTCGGCTGTCGCTATAATCCACCGAGATCGAATCGTCGCCAGCGGTTCCATGCACACTTACTTTTCCAACACTTGCGACCGGAGCTTGAAAGAGGTTGACGGTTGTGTCATCGACGGTGACGGCCGAACCGTCGGAATCGACTGAAGCGGTATTGCCGACCAATCGCACGTCGGCTTCGGGAGCAGTTCCGCCATTGAGAATCGTGACCAGGTAATCTTCGACTTCGCCGTCGGCAGCCGCGCCCACTGGCGAGAGGCCGCCGGCAGTGCTGAGACGGAATCGCGCGGCCGCCGTTCCGCTTACTGAATTAGTGGGCACGGTGAACGACAGAGTATTCGATCCCGCATTGACCGGAACATCGGCTGCAATCTGGTCGCCAACGTCCCATCCGTCACCAACGAAATCGATCCAGGCATCCAACCGACCAGCAGCGGTCGTGACGACTTGGAAACTGGCCGTGGTTTGAACGCCCGCGGCGACAACGATGTCGGAGATCGCGATCACGCCGTCGTCGTCGTTTCCGTCGCCGTCGGCGCCGGCGGAAGGTTGCCCGTCCAGTTCCGCATCGATTGCCGCGCCAAGCCGCAGCGGCCCGACGGTATGACGAGCACCGTTCTGGGCAAACGTCACCGGGTACTGGGCCGGAGCATCGCCGAAATCTTCATCGGGAACCTGGTCCTGCGAAACGGTGATCGTGAATGTTTGCGGTGCCGACGTATCGACGCCGCCGCGATCGGTGCCGCCGTCGTCTTGGACTCTCAGATCGAACGTGGAAGTTCCGAATACGTCGGCGGCTGGAGTGTAGGTCAGATTCCCGGCGGAATCGACTGACGGACCGGCCGAAAACAACGACGGATTGCTGACAGCGGAAACGGTGTAGGCAACCACCGATTGCCCCGATTCGTTCGCCGGGCCAGCGGTGAAGCTGGTCACGAAACCGGGTTCACTCTGAGCCCCCGAATTCTCCTCGACCGCCGGCGGATTGCTGGCGGTGAAGGTCGGCGCGTCGTTGACGCCGTTGATCGTGATTGTGAATCGTTGAACCGTTGACGTGTCGACTCCTCCGTTGGATGTTCCGCCGTCGTCTTGAACTGTCACGTCAAACGTCGAAGTCCCAAACGCGTCGGCCGCCACCGTGTAAGAGAGGTTGCCGCTGTTATCGATTCCAGGCGCCGAGCTAAACAACGTCGGGTCGGCGATGTTGGAAACGGTGTAGGCGACCACGTTCTGATGGGATTCACCTGGATCGCCAGCGTCAAAGGTGGCGAAGCTGAGTGAATGCGCCCCGGAATCTTCCAAAACAGCGGGCGGGTTCGATGCAGTGAAGGTAGGTTGCTGGTTGATGCCCAGCAATTCAAACGCACCGATGTCGATGATCGTCGTCCCATTGACATCCCCATCAGCCACTCGCGGAAAACCGCTGCGTCGTTGATCATTGGGAAGGCCCGATGCATCAAAATTCTCGTCGCCGGCATCGATCGCGGGGCTTCCGGTCAGTAGCGCGTGGGTTTCCGTCGGACCGCCGTTGTCGGCAAGCGGTCCGAGCATCGGGTCGATCGGTGACGCGGCGGTACCGAGGTGGTTTCCTGCGGCGCCGCTATTGATCCCACTGGAACCAGTATCGATACCGATCAAGTTGAAAGAACTGACCGGATCGATTTCCCCCGACACATCGACTTCGCCGCCATCGGAAAGATTTTGGGCAACGATCGTGTGGTGGAGAATGATCTGCGAATTGGAAACCCGCAGACCACCTCCTTCGTTGACGGCTCGGTTGGCCGTGACGGTGGAGTGGCTGATGGTCGTACTGCCGTAGTACGAAAAGACCCCGCCACCTCTGCTGCTTGCCGTGTTTCCGGAGATCGTGCTATTGGTGATGGAGACAGTGTCGGCCGAAATTCCGCCTCCAAAACGTGCTTCATTTTGAGAGATCGTGCTGTCTGAAACCGTCACTTCGTTAGCAGGCATGCCAATTCGGATGCCACCACCCTCGAAGCCGGCGGTATTGCCGGAGATCGTGCTGCCGGTAACCGTGAGGTCGCTTCGCGAATAGACACCGCCTCCATTACTGGCTGCCGAGTTCCCGGTGATCTTGCTGTCGGAAATGGTCAGCGTGCCAAGCGATGCAAAGCGAACTCCGCCCCCGCTGCCAAAAGAACCAGTGGCCCCGCCGGTGATCACCAGTCCCGACAGTTGCAAATCGATGTCGGAGAAGCCGGCGTTCAAGACGCGCGAGTTTCCGCCAGCGTCAATCGTGATCGCTTCACGTGCCCCTGCTTCGATCGATACATCGTCGACAATCGACAGTTCACCATGTTCTAGCTGAATGGTTTGGCCAAGGAGGTTCGAATCGAAGGTGATCGCGTCGGTACCGATGCTGCCGTTGGCACTTTCGATCGCCTCGCGAAGGCTAACATCAGAATCGGAAAAATCGAGCTCATCGGCCGTTGTGGTGACGACAAAGAACGACGACGCCAAGGATTGTCGTTCGTAGGATCCGATGTCGACTCCGCCACCGTCATCACGCCCAAACGGTATGCCGCGTTGATCGTGACCAACCGTGGTCATCGTCGATTCGACTTGCAAGGCGACATCGTCGATCCAAACCGAAAAGAACCCCGAGTCATCCTGCGACTCGAACTTCAAAATGAGTGTTTCGCCCAGATGATTTTGCAACAGCGAAGTGATATCGAACGAGCGCGGGTTGGGCCCCGGCTGACTAACTGCATCGCCGGGGTTGGTCGAGAAGATTTCTTGCAATCGGTTTCCAAGCGTATCTTCCACAACGACGCGATATTCCTGGTTCGGGTCAGAAAAGACGTCCGCGTTGAAAATTCGGTCGGACCACGTCAGCGTCGCGTTGATGACATCGGGTGGAACTAGAATCGGCTGCGAAAGTTCTCTGCTGCTGACGTTGGTGGTGTGAAGAACGGCGTCGAAATTGCCGCTGATTGGAGCAAAGGGATCTGCCGCGAAACCGCTTGTGTCGACCGTGCCGTCGTTGATTTCGATGATGCCAGAGGCGCTGCTGGTTTGAGTGGTCCAGCCGGTGAAGTCACCCGTTTCGAATCCGCCGTTGGTGACCAGCTCCGAAATCACCGCACCGGCATTCAGGGCGGGACTGTCGGCGGCAAGGGCATGGGTCGCCGTCGGGCCGCCGTTGTCGGCAAGGGGTTCCAGGCCGGCATCGGCAACACCGATCTGGTTTCCGTCGACTCCGTCCACCAACGTCGTATTGACCGGAACCCCAAAAAGACTGTTTTTCGCCTGCAGCGTCGACGTGAACCGCCTCAAGTCTTCGGGGTCTCCGACGGCAGTACGGTTGCCCGCGATGATGGAACTGTGAATCGTTACCGTGTTGGTAAACCGAGTATGAATGCCGCCACCGAAGCTTGGTGTGACGTTGTTGGTGATCGTCGAATTCGAAATCGTCAGATCGTTTTGATTGAAGATTCCGCCGCCTGCATAGTTGACTGCCTGGTTTCCGGAAATCGTGCTCCCCGAAATCACCACGCCGCCCGCTGTGTAGTTGATCAGTCCCCCGCCGCTATAGGCCGTGTTTCCTGAGATCGTGCTGTCCTTGACTGTCAGCGTCCCGTTTCCACCGGCAAAGATCCCTCCCCCAAAAGCCGTTCCCTGGACGAAGTTTCCGGAGATCGTCGAAGCTTGGACTGTCAGATCTTCCACCGTGTGAATCGCGCCACCGCTCCCTTCGGTGAATCCGCTGGCGTCTGTCGAAAAACCACCGGTCAACGTCAAGCCGGAAAGGGTAACGTCGATATCGCTGGCAGCGTTGCCGTCGTCGACCTTGAAAATTCTCGACTCAAAATTTCCATGGATTGTCAATCGTTTGGCACTCGGTCCGGCGATGGTCAGATCATCGGTGATGAGAAACTGACCAAGCGCTATCGTCAGGGTAGCAGGCCCGCCAACGAACAAGCCCGGGTCGAAGGTGATCACTTCGGCACCAGGACTGTGAGTCGAAAATTCGATCGCTTCGCGAAGACTGATCTCACCGTCGGTCGAATCCACGACATCATCAAGCGTGGTGACAACAAAGGAGGGCGAACCAAGCCTCTGCAATTCGACAGCACCGATATCGACACCGCCGCCATCGTCACGCCGAAAAGGGAAACGCCGTTGGTCGTTCGTCTCCCCATTGGGATTGCTGCCGGCGTTGATCGCATCGCGGCCAGGATTGCTGGGATCGACCAGCGGGGCGATCGTTGGTGTAGACCCGCCGTTGTCGGCCAACATGGGATCGGTGCCATCGTTTTCCAGCACTCGGGTCCAATCGACGCCGACAAGATTGCCATTGGAACCGTCGGTGAGTCCGCCGTTGTCGCCGGCTCCGATCAGGTTGTTTGCCGAGGCGGCTTCGACTCGATTGGTAATGTTGTTGAGTGTGCCGCCGCTTGTTCGATTTCCCGCGACGATCGTGCTGTGGAGCGTGACCTCGCCATCCGAAAAAATCGCTTGCGGACCGATGTTTCCAGCGATCGTGCTGCCTGTGATCAAGCCGCGATTGAAACCTCCTCCGTACACCGCGGAACCAAAACTGGCAGACGTGTTACCGGAGATCGTTGACTGGTGGATCGCGAGTGGGCCATTCGATGTGATCGCTCCCCCACGACCTGCCGAGTTTCCGCTCAGCGTGCTGCGGACCAGAGTCAAGGAACTGTTACGATTAAAAGACGAAATACCGCCTCCCAAAAAGCCTGCTGAATTGCCCGTGATGACACTGTCGGTGATGGTGAGATTTTCAACCGTAGAAATCGCTCCGCCACCCGTTTTGCTTAGATCGCCGGTCAATGCGGTCTGTCCGCCGGTCAGCGTCAGCCCAGTAAGGGTGACATCGATCTGGTTTTGATCATCACCATCGTCGATCGTGAAAATCCGCGATCGGCCATCGCCGTCGATCGTCAGCCGATCGGCTCCCGGACCGGTGATCGTCACCGAATCGGTGATCAGCATCTCGGTACCGTTCATGCCGATCGTGGCCGGCGCCGAAGCGGTCAGGAAGGATGCGAAGGTGATTTCTTGTGCGCCGGGAGTGACGTTGGATGCCAGGATCGCTTCGCGCAGCGTGACGTCGAAGTCCAACAGATCGAAGCCGTCATCGTCGATCGACGTGACTACAAAATCAGCGGCGTCAAACGTGATCAGCTCCAACGCCCCGATATCGACCGCGAAACCGACTTGACGAGGAAACGGAGATTGCCGCTGATCGAACGGGAGCAACGACGCCAAAGCATTGTTGCCGCCGTTGATCGCCGGATTGGCCGAATCATCGATCAACGCGTGAGTCAGGGTTGATCCGCCGTTGTCGGCCAGCGTTGACGAGATGACGGGGGTAGCAACCACGTCGAATTCCGAAATATCGCTGGCGACCAGAACACCAAATGCGTCGGCATCGTCCAGGAGATTGTTGCCCAGCGAATTGAAAGTGGAACCGGTTCCTCCATTGTTTGTACCGATGGTCAAGTTTTTGGCGGTACCGCTGGCCCGATTGCTGACGAAAATCGAGTTACCAAAGTCGATCGTTGCGCCGGTCGCATTGTTCTGCGACAACGTGTGCACGTTTCCCGTGCCGCCGCTTTGGTTCAGCGTGAGGGTCGAATGAATGATTTCAGTGTTGGCGATCAGCCCCGGTCCGTCGGTGACATTCAAAACGGCACCGGCAAACCCTGGCGTGGAGTTTCCGCTGATGGTCGTGTTGGAAAGGTCGGCGGTGCCGTTGAAGTTAGCAAATCCGCCGCCACCAGCCGTTGCCGTGTTTCCCGAAAGGGTGGAAGCGGTGACCGTCGCCGAGGCGGGATTGTCGACGTCGCCACGAACCAGGATGCCGCCACCAAGGTTTCCAGCTTGATTGCCTCGGATCGTCGAACCTTCGACCGTGAGCGTTCCGAAGTTGACGATGCCGCCACCGGAAGCCGACGCCGTGTTGCCCTCGACGGTTGAACCGATCAGGTTCACGGTCGCCTCGGTCGTGACCAGGATCGCGCCGCCAGTTCCCGTCGATTCGTTGTCGGTCAACAAGACGTTGTCCAACGTCAAACTGCTGCTACTGTTTCCGGCCGAGGAAACACCGCCACCGCCACTGTCGCGGCCGCCGCGAATCGTCAGGTCTTTGATGGTGACCACCGCTCCGCCGACGACTTGAACAGCACGCTCGCCAAACCCCGTGTCGCCGCCGGCATCGATCACTGTCAAATCGCGGCCGTTTCCCTGGATGATGATCTCGCCGTTGGACAGATCCAAGTCGCCGTTGACGTTGTTGTTGGCGACATCGCTGCCGGTCGTCTTGGTCAGGCTGATCACGTTCACACCGCCGCGGAACGTGATCGTATCCAGATCGGAATTGGCGTTGGCCTGGTCGATCGCTTCACGAAGACTTGTCAGTCCGTCACCTGAGTCGACCACATCCAGCCCCGTGGTCACCTCGATGGTCGCCAACAGCCGGCGATCTTCAAGCATCTCCAGCAGATGCCGGCGGCGGCGAGATCGTTGCCGACCGGAACCCGATCGTGCTACAGATACCGAAGAACGTCGTCGTGGGCGGCCGGACAGAAGGGTACTCATGGGTGGGTCCGGAGTGAGAGCAAAGTGGGGGTGGATCGTGCATCGCCCCGGAAACCAAGCATCTTAATCCAATCTCCCGACCCATTCAGCAAAGGTAGGCCGACTTGTCCCCAAGTCGGCGCGCATGGACCCTCGGCCAGTTCTCCGCTCTCGGCTTGCGCATGAACGTTGCGATTTCGGAGAAATCGCCGACTGTCGGCCTACGAAAGAGCTTCCAGCCGATCGATCAGGTCGTGCATTCGCCGCTTCCACTGACCGTACCGCTCCCGGTTGTCTTCCCACAATTGGTGCATTTCCGACTGCTCGGCCATGACCTGGTAGAGCCCGCTGACGGTTTGAGGCAGGAAAGGGGCAACGGGAAGGTCAGCGTGATCTCTCAGCCACGACGACGCCGAATCGGGAAATCCCTCCCTCGGCTCTCGCAGCAAGGCGAGAACCATTTCCGCTGTACAGACGACTCCTACGCAGGCGGCGTAATCGAGATCGCCTTGATCGGTCAGATCCAGGCAGACGCGAAAAAATTCGATTGGGTCGGAATCGCCGAGATCTTCCAGCCAATCGCAGGCAACGTCATCCTCAAACGTTCCCAATCCCCACGGGCCCATGACGTCACCATTGATTGTCGGCGATTTCTCCGAAATCGCAACGCTCATGCGCAAGCCAGGAGCGGAGAACTGGCCGACGGACCATGCTCGCCGACTTGGGACAAGTCGGCCTACTTGCTACTTGTTCCACCACCAACGGTTGGATGCCGAAGCGAGCGCGGCTGAACGTTGGCCGGCAACGGCCGAATCGGTGGCTTGGTTTTCGACGACGCCAAAGGCGTTGATGTCGACTCCGCCCGACGCGGTCACTACCCAACCGGCGCGGCCTCGAATGAAGCTGCATTGCGGTGCGACCGATTTGGGAATTTCGTACGAAGTCAACTGAATCGTGGCATTGTCCCCCGCCAACAGCGAAAGATCCAAGCCAGCTTTTTGCGCCAATCGTTCTTGGTTGATCAGCGTGGCAACCACGGTCATGTCCATGATGTTTTGCAGATCGGCGAAAACAGACATCTCGCGGGAAAGTTCAGCGAAAGTATCGGTCATCTTGTCGGCCCACTGTTTGGCCAACTTGTCGACCTCGCCACTTCCTTGTACCGAACCATCGGCGGCAAGGACGTCTTGTTCGGTCATCGTCTTGACACCTTGGCCGGTCAGTTTCCAGGCCAGGCCGTCTTCGCTTTTGACCAGCGAATCGTAGTTGCACGCCATCCACCAGCGAGGATTTTGTCCGCCGCCATGTCGCGAATTCTTGGACATCTGCAAATAGCTGGGCAGTCCGGCCACGGGCGAAGGAACCAAGCCCATCGCCACTCGCTTCATTTCAAAGTCGGCGGCGACCAGCGTCCGAGCGTAACGGCTATCGGCGGGGATACCGTGCAAATGAATCATCTGCGGACCGAAAGCTTCCTTCATCGAAGCTTCCAATGCTCGCGGGTTTTGACCGGGGCGAAGTTTGACGCCGCGTAACAGAGTCCGCAGCCGCTGGCGTCCTTCCGCGGTCGGTTCGATCGAACAACTGATGCCGCCGTTACGCGCGGTTTCGACAGAGCGGAAGGCGACGACCAGATCGGCAAGTCGCATCGTCGATCCGCCGGTGATCTTGCCCACGACCGACCCGTCCTCTTTCAACACCCATGGTTCGGCCGGGCCAGCGATCACGATGTCTTGATTGTCCTGGTCGACAAAAACAAATTCGATTCGCTGCAGGCCGGCCAGAAAAACGATCTCGTCGGGAAGCGATCCGGTCTGTTGGGCTTGGACGACCGCTTGCTGCAGTCCCTTCAGCGAAATCATCCGCATCTCGGCCGCTTCCGCCAGCTCGCCAGTTGCCGGTGCCGTCATCTCACGGACTAAGTTGGCGAGTTCTTGTTGTTCTGCGACGGTCGCGGCGCGAACCACTCCGCCTCCGTCAATCATCACACCGCCGACCGATCGTCGGCTGAATCCCCCGATGCCTGCGTGAACGGTTGTCGCGACGCACAAAACGACGACGGACAAAACGGCAACGAAACGGCAAAAACGCTGTGGGCCCAATTCCATCGAAAGGATCTCCGGAGGTAGTGACGTCGCGGTGTACCGACAGCGCGACGGACGGTGATTTGAGGATTGACGAGAGTTGTAATTTTGACCGAAGAATCGATCAATTTCGAGCAAAAAGTCCTAATTCCATAGAATAGTTGGGCTCGTTTCTTCCGGCAACCGAGGAAGCCGCCACCTGACCTCTTCCAGGGGGAGTGGTGACGATAGAATGGA
The DNA here is from genome assembly GCA_965222745.1 of Rubripirellula sp. Lineage (GTDB taxonomy): Bacteria > Planctomycetota > Planctomycetia > Pirellulales > Pirellulaceae > CBDCUW01. Next base: position 539,934 of record CBDCUW010000005.1, on the reverse strand, counting down.
TGTTGCCACCTTTTCCTCCTCCAACTCGTCCGTTCCCGTTGAAATCGAGCGATTCTGACTCCGTTGATTCTCTCCCCTCGCCTTCCACTTCGGGCGCCTACTTGGTGCTTCGCAGCGCAGGTCGTTGGAGCGACGTTTTTCGGCTTCTGCCTCCTGCCGAGGCGGTGATCGGCCGGGCGTCGTCCAGCCAGATTGCGATCCGTACCGATCAGGCCAGCCGCCGGCACGCGAGAATTTTTTGGGGGGAAAGCGGCTGGAAAATCGAAGACCTGCAGAGCCGAAACGGCACTTTTTTGAACGGCCGCCGGCTGGAGCAGTCGGAGCCGCTGAGCGATGGAGATTTGATCGAAGTCGGTGGCTACGGAATCACCTTCACTCGCCGTATCGAGGGTGGTTTGGGAGAACCGGTCGCCGCCGGCCAATCCTCTCAGGCGACCGACGATCAACTGACGATGGAGGTGGATGCCGCATCGATCACCGATCGCCGCCGCCAAAGTCGATACTTGCACGAACCATTCGGAACGACCTCCGGCGGCGCAGGTGCTAGCCGTTCGCTACTGCAAATCGCTTTTTCGCTGGCGCGGTGCGAGAGCTCCTCGGCAGCCGTGGAAACGGTATTGGACCTGGTAAGTGAACAGGTCAACTTCGACGCGGCGGGTGTCTACGTTTGGGACGCGACAAAACCGCCCGCAAAGATCTCGGAGGTGCCGTTGGTGGCAACCCGACAAAGCGGCAGCCGAAGTTACCGCCGCCCGCCCGATGCGTTGATCGAATCGGTGGTGGGAAAAGAGGGTGGCGCGGTGCTGGCGCGAAACGTCGTCGGTGACCAACAGTTGGCGACCGAAAATAGCCGGGGCGAAATCGATGTCGAAAGTGTGATCATCGCGCCGGTTCACGATCGTCAGCGCGTGCTGCGTGGGATGATCCATTTGACAACGACCACCGGCGAAACACCGCTCGGCGGCGAAGATCTGGAATATGTCGTGGGCGTCGCCGAAATCCTGGCCGAATCGCTTTCCAATTTGAGTCATCGCAAGCGTCTGAGCCGGTCACTCAAGCGAACCCGCCGGCAGGTCGAACAGTTGCAACAACAACTGGGTGACAAAGTCCAAATCGTCGGACGTTCACAAGCGATCACCGACGTGGTCGCTCAAATCACCTTGGCCGCGCCCACCACCGCCACGGTTTTGGTTCGAGGTGAATCGGGAGTCGGAAAAGAATTGGTCGCCGCCGCCTTGCACCACGCGAGTTCGCGAAAGGACGGCCCGTTGGTTTGCCTGAACTGCGCCGCCCTTTCACCCACCTTGTTGGAAAGCGAACTGTTTGGCCACGAAAAAGGCGCCTTCACGGGAGCGACCGATCGTAAGCGAGGCAAGTTCGAAGCAGCTGACGGCGGCACGTTGATGCTGGACGAAATCGGGGAAATGGGCGCCGAGATCCAAGCGAAGTTTTTAAGAGTGTTGGAAGGACACCCGTTCGAGAGAGTCGGCGGACACGAACCGATTCGAGTGGACGTGCGAGTGGTCGCGGCGACCAACCGTGATTTGCAGGCGATGGTCCGCGATGGAAAGTTTCGCCAGGACTTGTATTACCGACTGCACGTGGTAGAGATCGTTGTGCCGCCGCTTCGCGAGCGCGGAAACGATTGCTTAGCCCTGGCTCAGTTTTTCCTAGAACGGTTCAATAGCGAGATGGGGCGCAAGATCAACGGATTTACCGAAGCGGCGAAAAAACGTCTGCTCGACTATCGTTGGCCCGGCAACATTCGCGAGTTGAAGAATGTCATTGAACGTGCCGTGGTGCTCAACACCAAATCTGAAATCGACGAATCCGACTTGGCGCTCGCACCCGCGGTGGACAGTTCGTCGACGGCCGGTGGCGATGACGCGACCCCCGAAATGACACTCGCCCAGTTGGAACGGCGCCACATCCAACGGGTACTTCGGCACACCGGCGGAAACAAAAGCCGTGCCTCGGCCATCCTGGGAATCGAACGAAGCACACTCGATCGAAAACTCAAACGTTTCGCCGCCGAGTCGTAGTGGACCGTCGGCGAATTTTCCGAAGTCGCTACGCTTAGCCGGTAATGCGCTGCCGGTTCGGAGAACCGGCCGACTGTCGGCGATTTCTCCGAAATCGCTACGCTTAGCCGGTAATGCGTTGCCGGTTCGGAGAACCGGCCGACTGTCGGCGATTTCTCCGAAATCGCTACGCGTTGCCGGTAGTGCGTTGCCGGTTCGGAGAACCGGCCGACGATGGGTTTATCGAAACCTCAACAGACTGCTGAAAAAACGCACTGTCCGGCCAGCGACCGAGATCGATTCCGCTTCGATGCGGGCCGTCACTGCACGGCCAGCAACCATCGGCAAGCCCGGTTCTTCCAACGCGACGCGAACCACGTAGGAGGTCGACGGCGGCGCTACCCGGCGGACAGCGGACGGGTCGTCTCGGCGCTGCCCGTTCTGCTCGGCTGTCCACTGTGAACGAGAAATATCGGTGACGGTGCCCCGGATGACTTTTGCCGGCGTCGATTCGCAAACCAGCTTGACCTCCGCCCCCTGCCGGAATCGACGGACCTCCGATTGGCTCAAGATCAGCTCCGCATCCCACCGCCCGTCTTCGGCAATGCTCATCAATTCCGTGCCCGGCTGAAGGTAGCAGTTTTGGTTTTCTGGATCGGTTGGATAGCCCGACCAGGCGACCAGGCGATATTCATTGGCCCTCTGCGCCGGTCGCTTGGGAGCCGCAATCAGAGTCCCGCTGGCCGGTGCTCGGATCACCAAGGCTTGCAGGCGGCTCTTCCTTGTTTCCAGTTGACGCTGCAGATCTTCCAACAACGACTTCGCGGCAGGCAGTTCGTTGGCGGCCTCGGGCGTATCAAACTGGCTACGGCGAATCGAATCGACGATCCGCTGCTGCGATTCGAATCGTCCTTTGGCCCTCACGTATTGCAGTTGAATATCGTCATTGATCAACGTGGCAACGGTGTCCCCCTTCTTGACGGTCGATCCCGGCAAAGCGGCGACCGATTCCAATCGCCCCGCGGTGGTGATGTAGATCGGAGTTTCTTGACGGGGAAGAATTTGTCCCGAAGCGTTGACTCCTGACGGCAGCGGGATGCACGCCAGCACGACCAGCCCCGCAAGAACGAACATGGACAGGAAAGTTCGCTTCATCTGTACCAATCTCCGTTGGGCAGGGTTTCGTAGAAAGTGAATCGGTCCGCGCAGCAAAGTGAACAACAAACCGCCGGCAGCCAGCAAACAAATCACGCGGCCCAGCGATTCCAGCCGGTAAGGACGCAAAACGATCGACACGAACCACAAGATCAATAACGTCAATCCCCAACGATAAACGGCTGCGGAAATGCCGTAAGTCATCATCCAAAACCGTGCCGATCGGGCCATCGGTTCGGGAGGTTCGCGGTCGACGCCCAACAGCAGCTTTGACATTCGCTGGGCAAGCAAACGGCGCGATTTTTCGGCCAGGTTGGGAACGTCGCAAAGGTCCGAAAGGACGTAGTATCCGTCGTATCGCAACAGCGGGTTGGCGTTGAACATCAGCGTGCTGACGCTGCAGACCAGCATCACGTTCATTGCCAGATAATGAATCAACCCCGGCGCGGTTGCCGTCCAAACGATCGTCGCCACCGCGGCCAAAAAAACCTCGGTCGCGATGCCGGCCATCCCCACCGCCGCCCGCTGCCAACGGCTCGGCAGCAACCAGGAATCCGACGTGTCGCAGTAAAGGGCCGGAGTAAAGACCAACAACATCGGGCCAATCTGGTGACACTCGCCGCCAAAATGTTTGCAGGTGACCGCGTGTCCCAGTTCATGCAGGACTTTGGTCAAACCGATCACGGCGGCCAGGATCAGCACCGAATCGAGCTGCAGCCAATGGCTCATCCGCGGAAATTCGGAACTGAATTGTTCCCATCGCGTCACAAACAACAGCAGCGAAAACAGGCACAGCGCGATCGCCGATGCCATCCCGAGCGGTCCCAGTAGGGGTCGCATTAGCGGATACAGCCGTCGCAACAGCGGTTCGGGGTCGACTCCCGGAAAACGGATAAACAGCACACCGCTGATGTGCTGCATCATTCGCTGACGGCGATCTTTGCGACGGCGATCGGCAAGCCGGTCACCCTGCATCGCAACATCCGAAATCGTCAGTCCACTTTGATGAAACCGAAACAACAACCGGTTCAACTCCGCGGCACTGACCCGCTGCGGCGCAAACCGCTCTTCGTACTCATCGCAGATCTGTTCTAGTGATCGTGTACCGTCTAGCCGCTGCAGCACGAAGTACTCATCGGGACGCATGCGGTGGTACTTCATGGCGACCGGGTCTTTCACCACGATCGCCGATTCGTTCTTGTGGATGGTTTCGACCGCAATCAAGTCGGCGCGGCAGCGCACGGTGAGCGCTCGGTCCGGTGGACGCGCAGAACTTTCAGGGGACTGGTCGCGCCGCGGTGGTGACGGGGGGGCATGCCGATGATTCATGGCCTACCGAAAATAGAACAACACGTTGCGGTGAGTGAAATCGATCACGTCGGCGAACCAGCTGCCAAGCACGCTTCGCTTTCCGCAGGCGATTTTTGCCGTCACGTCGGCGCCGACGCGAACGTCCGAAGCGCGAAACGAATCGAACGATCGGTCCGCGCGGTCAGCGCGAGAATCGGCCGAATCGTCGACGGCGACCATCGCGGTCGCGTCGATCACCTGCTCTCCCGATTCGTCCAGGCGAGCGGCGGTGGCAATCGACTGAAGCGTCGCGGCATAGGAGGCTTGCGGCTGAGTGGCGACCGCAAACTGGATCGGCAGCGATGCATCTTGCTCAGCCGCCTGCAACACCGGGCCGGCATCCCGGTCGGGAACGTGCAGACGCAGGGACCAGGGGCCGTGATGATCGACGATGGCGACCAACAGGTTTCCGCGAGAGACGGGGCGATCGCCGAGCCGGCGCAACAGCTGCCAGCCAACAACCGTTCCCGCGATCGGGCTGGTGACAGTCAGCTGGTGTTGCTGGCTGCGGACCACTTCCTGTTGGGCGCGAAGATTGGCCAACTCGCTTTCCAACTGACGTTCTTCCAACGCCAGCCGGCTCTTCTGAGCCGCGTCGGCTTCGGAAGCCAAACGCACCGAGCGTACCGAAGCAAGACGCCGCGAGGCGGTCTGGATCTCGCCTGCTAAAGTCTCGGCGCGACTCTCCAGTTCAGCGTTTTCCAATTCAAAAAGTGGCTGCCCCGCTTCGACTTTTTGACCGTCGGTGACGTGGACTTTGGTCACCACGCCGTCGACCGACGCAAAGACTTGCCGACGCGACTGGGGCTGGACCGTTCCAGTGGCAATCACGTGGTGTTCGATGGGAATGAAGGCTGCGGCAACGACCATCGCAGCTGCGCACAACATCGCCACCGCGATCATTGGAAAACGGCTCGACTGCACCACGCCGCCGATCGCCTTCATCACCGGCAGGCCAAACACTTTTCGATGTTCGATTGCGTTGCGAAGAGAAAGAGTCGCTTCGGCGGCCACCAAGGCCATCGGCGGTCCGACACTGGGCGGCGCGCTGCCTGAGAAGTACTCCAGAATCATCACGCCCAGCAACTCGCCGCTGCCATGAAACGGATCGATCTCCGCCTCCTCGATCCCTTCGCGTTCGATCTCCGCATCGGGTGAATGAAGCGGCAACACGATCGCCGACATCACTCCTGTTTCGTCCAAGTAATGATCAAGCGGTTCTTGAATTTGCGGCGGCAGCGGCTGGTCGCTCGGTAAAACAAGTGGCCGCGACATCACGGCAACACTGGACGACAACCGTTCTGCCGACCGAACACTGTTGCTACGAGAATCGACGACCGACACTCCGCTGATCGCCAGGGCCCGATGACGGCCACCGCGGGGAACCAACACCGTCACTCGGTCGCAACCCAGTAGCCGCCGTGATTCGTTGGCAATCCGATAGGCCGTCGCGCCCAAGTCCAGGTCGCGATGAAAAAGGCGCAAGGATTGACGATTGCCCAATACCGATGTGGCCGACGAGACCGTCAACGCGGTTTCCAGAGACCCGCCTTCGCGCAACGATGAGCCGCCATCATCAAGCGGCAGCGTGCAGATCACCTCTCGCGTCGATTGCGCGTAAGCCTGCAGCGTTTTCAGATCACGAAGCTGGTCCGACGCGGAAGGACTCAGCTGCTGGGGATAGACCAGCAAAACCGCGGCGCGATCGGGAGAGCAATTGAGTTCCACTCGTATTCCGCGAACCCATTCGACCTCGTCACTCCCGTCGCCTGTCGAAGGCGATGTGGCGGGAACGTCACAGGCAATCGGGGACCGAGCGGCAGTTTCCAGCAACGAACGGATGGCCGTCCGATCGATCGCTTGCGACATCCGCTCTTCGGCAACCAACATCATCGGGGCCGGCCAGTCGACCGATTCCACCGCCACCAGCGCTACCCGAAGCGTCTCGCGCAATTCGGCCGCCAGCAGCCGCAGAAACTCGCTGCGATCCTGCGACTGATCGGCAAGCTCCATCACCCGATTCCTCACCGGGCAGGAGGTCTCCACCGGTTCAGCACGGTCGCTGATCGGGCTGGCATGGATCGGCTGGGACGACGAATTGGCCAAGGTTGACTGTGCGCAGCGAGAAAGAAAATGGGGGCAACGAACAGCCTAATTGCGATGTCCATTTGTTAACCCACAAGAATAGCGTTTTGGAAATCGCCCAACAACAAACTGGGGCAAAGAGATCGCCTGGGAGGAATGAGCCGAATGCGTCGGTTTTTCCGCCCCGTCGGCGACTTCTCCGAAGTCGCTACGCGGGTAGCACTGCGCCGCCGCAGGCCAAAACAGCCGGATGAGATCGCCACAAAGAGCACCAAAAGGCACAAAAACCTTTTTGCGCCTTTTTGCGTTTTTTGTGGCTAAGAAGTCTGCGCCCCTTCTTCGAGTAGCCAGCAGCGGAGACCTGACCGACGGTCACTTTGCTCCGTGCAGCAGCTCGTCGAATTTCAGCTCCAGCTGCACATCCCCCTCGTCACCGCCAAGTTCGCGGTACAGCAGGCTCGGCTGGATATCGCGGCTGTTCTGATACTTATCGCTGCAATACTCCGTACACTGGCCGGTGACGTGCAGGTAATAGATTTGGCAGACCTGCATGTTGGGATAGATCCTGACCGGCTGGACGCAGTGCATTTCCAAAGTCCAGGTACCGCAATACCCACAATCTCCCACGCTACCGCCGGGGTTGATGAACAGGCCGAGCCGGCCCAGCGAGCTGCGTCCTTGAATCATCGGCACCAACCCGTGAGTCTCGGTGTGCTCGATCGTACGTCCCAGGTACAGCATGTTGGGCTGAAGTGTCAGTCCTTCGGGAGGAATCTCGATGCGCCGGTATCGATTCGGCGCCGCCGCATCCAGCACCACCTCTTCGTAAACGAGCAGCTCGTCATGGAGCGAGAGGTTGTAGCTATTGGGGTTCAACCGGTCGGGGTCAAAAGGATCGATGAGCAGCCCATCGTTTTGACGTCGGCGAATCTCGTCACCAGATAGGAGCATTTTCGATTCCGTGAACGGTTCTTAGGGGCACACGCGCCGCCGGCCCCATGCGACGCGCCGGGGCAGACGACCCTCGCTGGTTTTCAGCCGCCGATTGGTTCTGGATAGAGGGAATTTACGGAAATTTCATCGATTCGCGCCAGTAGCACTTCCCATCCTCTTCCCATTTGCCTCCAGCGGCATCAGCGATCGCCCGCCAATTGTCGGAGACGATCGGCGGCTCGTCAATCATTTCCTCTCCCACTTCGCAACATCTGTGCGGTATATTTAATGGGGTGCCTTCTCCTTCCCAAGAACCAGGGGTCAGATAGTTCGATGCGAAATACCAACGCACACGTGGACCACGAAAATCCATTTGCGGTCACCTCGTCACCGGAGGGCGTTGCCGCCTATGCGGAAGATTCCGAGCGAATCGGATTCATTCGCCGTACCTACGCTCATCTGACCGGCGCGGTATTGGGTTTGGTCGCCCTGGAAACGGTGCTGTTTGTCGTAGTACCGCCGGAGACGATGGCAGCATTGGCCCAGCGAATGTTGGGCGGATTCGGCTGGCTGATTGTTTTGGGCGCGTTCATGGTCGTCAGCTGGGTTGCCCGCATGTGGGCCGAAAGTTCCGCGTCACGAGGGATGCAGTACGCGGGACTGGGACTTTATGTGGTTGCCGAAGCGGTCATTCTGCTGCCGATGCTTTATATCTGCATCCATTTGATGCGGGCTCCTCAATTGCCGATCATGGCGGCAGTCATCACCACGATGTGTTTTGTCGGATTGACGGCGTTTGTGTTTACCACTCGAGTGGACTTGTCGGGCTGGGGAAAATACTTGGCGCTTGCCGGTATCCTGGCGATGTGTGCGATCGTGGCCGGCATCATCACTGGATTCAGTTCGATGTTCGGGCTTGGCTTCAGCGCGATCATGGTTGGTTTGGCATGTGGTTACATTCTTTATGACACCTCCAACGTTCTTCATCACTATCACACCAACCAACATGTTGCCGCGTCCCTGGCCCTCTTCTCCTCCGTCGTGCTCCTGTTCTGGTACGTGCTACGAATCCTGATGATCTTTGCCAGCGAAGAATAGTTCGCACCGACCGCTGTTGATCGGCAAGCCGCGCAAGCGAGCGCGGTTTGCGGGGCTCCTTTTTCTTAGAAGCGATGCATCGCTGTGAAGTGAATCGATGCACAATTTGGACGATGTCACCCGATTGCCTGACGACTTCGATGGTCAGGTACGTCTATTTCCGCTGCCGGAACTGGTGGTCTTTCCGCATTCGATGCAGCCGTTGCACATTTTCGAGCCACGGTATTGCGAGATGCTTGCCGATTCGCTCGGCGGAGACCGGTTGATCGCCATGGCGACGCTGACTGGCGGAATCGCTGCCTCGGCCGATGATCAGCCCCCCATCGCCTCCACCGTTTGTGTCGGCAAAATCATTTCCCATTCGGAGCTTGAAGACGACAAACACAACATCCTGCTGGTCGGCACCAAGCGGGCGCGGGTGATCCGCGAGGTGGATGCAGGCAGACCGTTCCGCATCGCCGAGGTAGAAATCGATTCAGACATCTACCCGCCGTCGGGTGCCGATTCCCGATTGGCATTGAAAGCCGAGTTGCTCAAGGCATTCGGGGCGATCATTCCGCCCAGCGCGAGTGTCCAACAAAACCTGCACGAACTGATGGCCGGCCAGATGGGTTTGGGCCCGATCACCGACATCATTGCCTACACGTTGCCGTTTGAAGTCGACGCGAAACTTCGCTTGCTGAGCCAGCCCGATGTCGATCGCCGGGCAAGCGAACTGATCGAGCTGTTGCGGAGCGGCTCGATCGAACTTCACAGCGTCTCGATCGAAGAGCAGTCGGGGCAACCATCGGCTTCCGGCAACGGGAAATTCCCGCCACCGTTCAGTCTGAACTGATTCGCCGAAATTGGCCTGAAGTGCGGATCGATCGACTTGTCGGCCATATACGATGAGTCGTTGAAGCTGTTACGATGAAGCCTGACGAGTAAAACAATGCATTTTGACTCCAGCCGCCCGGAATCTTCGTTGTCTGAACCAATCACCGATCAAGCGACATGCGGAAGTTCCAGCAACGGCCAGTCGCGCCGTGGAGGCGGAAGCGCCCCGCCCCATCTCTGCGTGGATCGCAATGAACCTCGTAGTGACGCCGTCGATCTGAAACGGATCGAAGGAGCGGTCCGCGTGATTTTGGATGCCGTGGGTGAAGACCCCGATCGTGAAGGGTTGCTGGAAACACCCGCTCGCGTGGCAAGAATGTACGCGGAGATGTTCGCGGGTCTTCGTGCCGATCCCGGAAGGCACCTGGCCAAGGTATTCACCGAGGAATACGACGAAATGGTGCTCGTTCGCGACATCAGCTTTTGCAGCATGTGCGAACATCACTTGCTGCCGTTCACCGGGCAGGCGCACATTGCCTATCTGCCCAACGGCAAAGTGGTTGGTTTGAGCAAATTGGCGAGAGTCGTGGAAGAGGTCGCACGTCGGCCTCAAGTTCAGGAACGGATGACTCACACGATCGCCGATCTGGTCGAAAACCGACTGTCGGCACGCGGTGTGGCGGTGGTGGTCGAATCGACTCACAGCTGCATGACGATGCGGGGCGTCCGAAAACCTGGCAGCCTCTGTTTGACCAGCGCCATGCGGGGCGCTTTCAAGGATGACCCCAAATCGCGAGCGGAAGTACTCGGATTGATCAATCGCGGTGCTTGATCGTCGGTTACCTGGGTACTTTCGCGGTGAAACGCGAAATTGTCGAAATCTTTCGGCTCGCCAGCTTGACGAAACCGGTGCCAAGCGATCGAAATAGGCCGCATGGATATCGAGCGTCAGCGTGTACAAGACGATTTGCGAGGCATCGTGGGCGGCGATGTGCTTTGTGATCCCATCACGTCGCAGTTGTACGCCTCGGACGCCAGCATCTATCAGCTGACTCCGCTGGGGGTGATTCGGCCGCGAACGATCGCCGATGTCATCGCCACCGCTCAGTACGCGGCCGAACACGAATTGTCGTTGCACCCGCGCGGCAGCGGCAGCGGCGTGGCCGGCGAATCTTTGGGACGCGGCCTGGTTCTTGATTTTTCACGCTTCATGACCCGGATCAAGATTGATCCTGACGGTTCGCGAATCACCGTGCAAAGCGGCGCTTCGCTTGCCCAAGTGAATCGTTCGCTTCGCCCGTCTGGCCGCTGGTTTGGTCCCGACCCGGTCACCCGCAGCATCACCACGATGGGCAGCGTGCTGGCGACCAACGCATCGGGCAGCCACTACCTGCGCAGCGGTTCGGCCCGCGACACCATCGAATCGATGCGAGTGGTCACGATTGACGGTGAACTGCTGGAGCTGGGCGTTCATCACAAAGAGGATGATGGAACCGCCGGCCGTTTGGCGCGAGGCGTGGCGGAGATCCGTCATCAATATCAAGCGGCGATCGACGCCCGCGCATCGGCGCCCAGATCGCGCGGAGGCTATCGATTGGATGACGTCGTCTCCGATTCGGGCGAAGTGAACCTGGCCAAGTTCCTGGTGGGGACTCAGGGGACGCTGGGGGTGATTGTCGATGCGGTCGTGCGCACCGAACCGATTCCAGCCCACCGCGGAGTCGCCCTGCTCTTTTTCCACCGGCTCGATTCGGCCGCCCGCTGTGCCGTGGCAGCGCTCAGTCATGGCCTGGTGGCCTGCGACCTGATGGACCGTCGGTTGCTGCAAATCGCTCGCGATACCGATCAACGGTTCACCGAGGTCTTGCCGCGTGAAGCCGAGGCGATGGTCCTGATCGAAATTCAGGGCGAATCTTTGGGCGACCTCTATGATCGGCTTGCCATCGTTCAACAAGAACTGGCCAGCGGACCCGACGGCGCTTTTGCGTCGGTCGACACGGTACGGCAAGAAGAACGAGACATGTATTGGGCATTGTCGCGACGCGTCATTCCGCGGCTGTATCGTTTCAAGGATAGTGAAGCGCCGTTGCCGTTTACCGAAGACCTGTCGGTGCCACCCGGACGACTTCCCGATGTGCTGACGGCGATCCAAGATACGTTGCAGCAGAATCAGGCCACTGCCACCATCTTTGCCCACGCCGGCCACGGCCAACTGCACTTGCGGCCGTTTTTGGATTTGGGCAACGCCGCAGACCGGCTGCGATTGCAAGACCTTTCTCAGCAGATCGCCGAAGTGGTTTGGAATCACGGCGGCGAAGTGAGTGTGGAACATGCAGCCGGGCTGAGCCGTTCTTATCTGTTGCCGAGACAGTTCGGCGATCTTTGGCCAGCAATCGGCCAGGTCAAGCGTCTTTTCGATCCCTACCATCGCTTGAATCCGGGCAAATTGTTCGGAGCGACGCTACAAAAGCCGAACGAAAACTTGCGGCCCGCCAACCAAACGATCGAAATCACTTCCGAAAGCCGCGTGTTGATTCAGGCCGATACGCCGATCGTCGAAGCCGCTGTGGCCGAAGGTCGGTCGGTGCCGCAGTTGCAAGTGCTTCAACACTGGCCTGCCGGAGCAGCGATCACCCAGGTCACTCGCGGCTGTAATGGTTGCGCCCGGTGTCGCGCCCGTTCCAGCGGCGAACGGCAGTGTCCCGTGTTTCGGGCAATCCCCCAAGAAGAGGCCTCACCGCGGGCCAAAGCGAATTTGCTGCGCGGTGTGTTGAGCGGGCAGTTGAGCGTGGAGGATCTGTCGGACCAGCGGGCCAAAGAGATTGCCGATCTCTGTTTCAATTGTCACCAGTGTCGCGTGGAATGCCCCGCGTCGGTCGACATCCCAAAAATTGTTGGCGAACTGAAGGCTCAGTACGTTGCCACCAACGGGCTGCCGCTGTCGGACGTGTTGTTGGGAAGAATTGACCTGGTCGCGGCAATCGCTTCGCGCATCCCACTGATGTCCAACCTGTTGATGCGAAACAATTTTTCGCGTTGGGTGGCCGAGCGTCTGTTTGGGCTGTCGGCGGCAAGAGAATTGCCGCCCGTTGTCGGTGAAACCTTCCTGCGGCACGCGGCGCGGCGGCGGTGGACCAAGCCGCGGCCTCAAGGTGGTTTGAAGGTCGCCTATTTTGTCGACCACTACACCAACTATCACGACCCGGATATCGGCCGCGCGCTGGCCGAGGTATTGCAACAGAACGGCATCGGCATCTACGTCCCCACCGGCCAAACGGTCAGCGGCATGGCACGAATCTCGGCCGGAGACCTGAAGGGGGCCCGCCGCGTCGCGCGGCGCAACGTACGGCTGTTGGCCGATGCGGTGCGAGCAGGGTACATCGTCCTGGCAACCGAACCGGCGGCCGTTTTGTGCCTGAAGCACGAGTATCCAAACTTGCTGGATGACGAAGACGCACACCTGGTCGCCGCGCACTCCCATGAAGCGTGCGATTTCCTGGTCGGTCTGCACGATCAAGCGCGACTGACGCTGGAATTCAATCCCGTCCCGGCAAAGTTGGCCTACCATCAGCCGTGCCACCTTCGCGTCATTGAAGCGGCGCCGGCCGGACCGCGATTGCTGAGCCTGATTCCGCAGCTGGAGGTGCAGGCGATCGATGCCGGCTGTACCGGCATGGCCGGCACGTGGGGCCTGCAAAAGAAAAATTACCGCAATAGCCTCCGTATCGGCTGGCCATTGATTTCCGCCATGCGGTCGGCGCCGGTTTCGGGAGCCACTACCCAGTGCAGCGCCTGCAAAATGCAGATCGAACATGGGTCGGGCCGGTCAACCCTGCACCCCTTGAAGCTCTTGGCGTATGCTTACGGAAGAATGCCCAAGGTCGAAAAAATGCTTCCCGAGTAGTCCGCAAGATTGCCGAAACGGACGAGCCAGATTCAGCAGATGATTCTTCGCTAGATACCGCCCCATGAAAGTCACCGTTTTGTTGTTTGCCGCTGTGCGAGACGCTGCCCAAAGCGAATCGGTTCAGGTCGACGTTGCCGACGATGCGTGCGCCAGCGACGTCATCGGGGCAGTCGGCCGGCAGCTTCCCCAGATCGCGGATCTGCTGCCGTCGTGCCGCCTGGCAATCGATTGCAGCTACGCCCGCGCCGGCGACGCCGTGTCCGCCGATAGCGAACTGGCATTGATTCCCCCGGTAAGCGGCGGATGATGGTTGATTCACAGCAGCAAGAAAAAGCGATTTGGATCGAATTGGTCCATGGGCCGATCGATACCGAAGCGCTATGCGGCAAACTCGATCATCCCGACGTCGGTGCCCACGGCTGGTTTCACGGAGTGACGCGCCGCAAAACGGGCGACCGAGTGACCGATACACTTTGGTATCAGGCGCACGAGCCGATGGCGATGGTCCAACTGGAAAAACTCGCCGAACAATCACGGACCCGTTTCTCCCTTTCGCGGCTGGTGATCGTTCATCGCTTAGGCGAAGTCCCGATCGGCCAGGCCAGCGTCGTGATCGGTTGCAGCAGCCCACACCGACCGGAAACCTTCGCGGCGCTCCAGTGGATCATGGACACACTCAAAAAAGAGATCCCCATCTGGAAGAAGGAACTTTACGCCGACGGTTCAACCGAGTGGGTACATCCGGCAGCAGGCAAGTCGTGAACAGACGCATCTACTTGGATCACGCGGCGACTTCGTGGCCAAAGCCCGACTGCGTCCTGGATGCGATGGATCGATACGCCCGGCAGTGCGGCGCATCGGCCGGTCGAGGAACCTATCGCTCGGCCAATGAAGCCGCCAGCGTGGTGCTTTCGGTCCGACGCGAAATCGCGCGACACATCGGCGCCGCCTCACCCAGTTCGATTTCTCTGCATCCCAGCGGCACCGCGGCCCTCAATGCCGCCATCCACGGTCTGCTCCGGCCCGGCGACCACGTGGTCACCACCGCCGCCGAACACAACAGTGTTTTGAGGCCGTTACACTTCCAAAAGCAACAGCAAAAAATAGAACTCGTGGTGGTTCCATCCGATTCCCATGGGCGAGTTTCAACCAAAGATGTTCTTGCCGCCATGACAGACCGTACGCGGCTGGTCGCTGTTACTCACGCCAGCAACGTGACCGGTACGATTCAGCCAATTCGCGAAATCGCCCAGCAGCTTGAATCGCATCGGGCAATGTTGCTGTGTGATGCTGCTCAGACGTTCGGCTACCTGCCGATCGACGTCGCATCGTCGGGGATCGATTTGCTTGCCGCGCCCGGACACAAAGGAGGAGGTGGACCGCTGGGAACGGGATTCCTGTATGCATCGCCAGGTTGTCAGCGTTCCCTTCGGCCTTCGATCCAGGGAGGAACGGGAAGTCAATCGGAATCGCTGGAGATGCCATGTGCGTACCCCGAAAAACTTGAACCGGGTAATTTGAATGTTCCCGCGCTGGCGGGTTGGGCGGCGGGATTGCGAGAAGCGGCGGAAGCAAAAGAAGTGCAGCGTCGCCTTGGTGATTTGTCTCAACGACTTCACACAGGTCTTGCACGAATACCGGGACTCCGGATCTTTGGCGAAGCTGATCGCCTGCCGATTGCCAGCGTTTCCCTTCCCGGAATTTCGCCGACCGACCTTTCCAGTATTTTGGACATCGAATACGGAATCGAAACGCGTGCCGGTTTGCACTGCGCAGCGCTGATTCACTCGCATCTTGGCAATACTGCTGATGGTACACTTCGTATCAGCGGCGGAAGATCGACAACCGATGAGGAAATCGATGCTGTGATCGAAGCGCTGGCCACGATTGCAAGTGAGCTTGCCAGATGATCATCAACGAACAGGATGGCTGAAGAATTGAAGTCGAAATCCAAAAATGACTCGAAGAAGAAACCTTGGTACCGAGACGGCTTGCGGTTTGAGTGCACTCAGTGTGGTGCCTGCTGCAGTGGCGAGCCGGGGTATGTGTGGGTCGAACCATCGGAAATCGAGGCGATGGCCGGCGAGATGGGGATCGATGTCGAGGTGTTCGAGAAAAAATTCGTCCGAACGGTCGGTAAGTCGCAAAGCTTGACAGAATACCCCGATGGCGACTGCATCCTGCTCGATCCCAAAACTCGCAAGTGTACCGTCTATCATTCGCGGCCAATCCAATGCCGTACCTGGCCCTTCTGGGACTCGACGGTCGCTAAACGAAAGGACTGGAAGGAGACGTGCGAGGTCTGCCCTGGAGCCGGTACCGGACGGCTCTACAGCTGGGAAGAGATCGAAGCGGCGAGAAAGCAGAAATCGGTTTGAGGCGAATCGTCGGCCAATTTTCCAAACTGGCTACGGTGCGCGCCGAATTGGGACAAATCGGCCTACGGAGCCTATGGGTGGGAACTGTCCAGCCCGCCGCGAAATCGCTCTCGATCTTCCTGTTGTAGCGTTTGGTTCAAGATTGACGATTAGGGGTGACGATAAGGACGAACGTGAGAATTCGGCTGCGACCAGCACTCCGAAATGCTAGCGATCTTGACGCCCCCTGGGTGCCTGCTTAGACTTTGCATCGTGTTTAAGTTGAAAGTAGCAAAGGGTTTACAACGATCGCCCAGCCCAACTTTCGGAGTGATAGGGAGCCAGAGTGACCAAAAAAGACATCGTGCGAACGATCTCCGAGGAGGTGGGTCTGACTCAACAGCAGACGAAGGAAATTGTCCAAAAGACCTTTGACGCGATCATTGAGGTCTTGGTACGTGAACGGCGTATTGAGCTGAGGAATTTTGGTGTTTTCGAGGTGAAACCGCGGGCGGCCCGAAAGGCTCGGAACCCGCGAACTGGCCAGCAGGTTGACGTGCCACGCAAATACGTCGTCACCTTCAAGCCGGGAAAGTACGTGGAAGCGAAAGTGCGAGATTTGGACGAACAAGAGGCGCGAAAGTCGGCCCGTTCGCCCGAATCACCCCCCGGCGTAAGTCGGTCGCATGACTCGGTTTCCGACAGCCCCAGTGGCCGTTGGGATACCGATTGACAACACAAACAGGCAAACGGAAGTACACGTTTGCTGGCAAAACGACCACATCGACTTTTGTGACGTTCATGGAGGAACGATCAATGCGACGTCTGATTCAAACCACTCTGCTGGCAGCCTGCTTGACCACGACGGTTGGCTGCTTCGTCCCGATCTACTCCGCTCGTCCGGAACGACGTGTCCAGCAGTTGCTTTACACCTCCGAAGACCTTCGTTCGTTGGTCGACGAGTGGGAGCGATTTTGGTTCCTCGATTCGCCCAGCCACATGACTCCGATCCGTACCCACGGCGGCATCATGTAGGCCGGACCGAAGGTCGCAAAACGATGCCGTCATTGCGCGGGGCCGGTTCGTGCTTGCGCGCAGCGCGGGAGGCGAAAAAACTTTCCACAGGCGACCGAAGTTCCGGCACCGCAAGGGCTTGCTTGTTACGTCTATGATAGTCATGAATAGACCGGGTTAGCGTTGTTTTCGTACCCAGGCGACGAAATTGCTGAGTTGGTGATGGGACAACAGCGCTTCGACGGTGTGATAGTAGCGACCGAGTTCTTTTTCGCTCGGAATCAGATCGTGGATCGAACCGTGGCAATCGCGACAAACTGAAATGGTTTGTTGCATCTGCTGGCGAGAAAACCGCTTCTTGAACCACTTGTTGCTGTGGCAAGTGCGTGGAATCAGATGATGTTGAGTCGTCCCGCGGCGGGTGATTCGGCCGCACAGCCGACAAGGTTCTTCCTCAGCCATCTCGTATCATCATCTGTCCAAGTGTCATTTTCTTTACCCTGACACTGTCCATTCCGCCAGGTTCGTGTGAACCGGTGCGTGCTACTTTGCCAACAGCTCCAAAGCAGCGGCGGTCATGGTCGTGATGCCGGCTCGCAGTGACGGTTCGACATCGGGGTAGTACCTGCTGCTGTGGAGCGACGGGGGCGGCACTCCCAGTTCTTCAAAACGAGCCAGCCTTGTGGGAAGGACCGTTCCCAGTCGGTACATCACGATCGGCACGCCTGCCCTGCCGTATTGGCTGAAGTCTTCGCCGCCCATGGACGGTTCTGCCGCCACCACGTTCTCCTGGCCGATGGCTTCCTTAAAAACGGATTGCAAACGGGCCGTCAGGTCGGCATCGTTCTTCAGCGACGGTGTGCCTTCGCTGACGGAGACTTCAGGCGGCGGCGCGTCGTAGCTTTTGGCTACCGCCTCGGCCTTTCGCTTGATGGCCGCCAACACCGACTGCCGTACCGATTCGCTATAGCTGCGGACGGTGATCTGCAGATGACATTCGTTGCCGATGATGTTGTGTTTGGTGCCACCGTGAATGGAACCGACGGTGACAACAGCCGGTTCGATCGGTTTGACTTCGCGCGAAACGATCGTTTGCAGCGACATCACCAGGTCGGCTGCTTGCACGATTGGGTCAATCGTGGTGTGGGGTGCCGATCCGTGTCCGCCGCGTCCTTTGACTTTGATGTCCACGCTATCGACGTTGGCTAGCGCGTATCCGGCAAGCATCGCCACCTCGCCAGCCCTTTTGTCACCGGCGACATGAAGGGCGACGGCGTAGTCCGGTTTGGGAAAAC
Organism: Rubripirellula sp.; assembly: GCA_965222745.1. Taxonomy (GTDB): domain Bacteria; phylum Planctomycetota; class Planctomycetia; order Pirellulales; family Pirellulaceae; genus CBDCUW01. The sequence continues at coordinate 521,903 of CBDCUW010000005.1, read as the reverse complement.
GATCAAACAAGCCGTCTTTCAGCATCGCTTTTGCGCCGGCACCCCGCTCTTCGGCCGGCTGGGCAATCACCATCAGTGTGCCCGACCAGTCGCCGCGGTGCTGGGACAGGCAGCGTGCCGTCGCCACCAGGTTGGTCATGTGCAGGTCATGACCACAAGCATGCATCACTCCGGCCGTCGTTCCGCCGGGCAATTCGACTTTACGAGTCGACGCGAAGGGCAACTGAGTCTGTTCGGTGACCGGCAGAGCATCCAAGTCACACCGCAGCATCAACACCGGACCTTCTCCGTTGCGAAGCAGGCCGACCACGCCATGTCCACCGACGCCCGTGGTGACGTCGAAGCCATCCTGGCGAAAATGATCGGCAATTCGCTGGGCAGTCTTTTCTTCCATGAAGGAGAGTTCAGGATTGGAGTGCAGCCACTGGTAGGTTTCCAACAGCGACGGCATTTCCTTGTCGATCCAGGCGGGAATCATCGGATGGGGTTCCGCACTCAGCGGCCCAACAAATGCAACAATGACTACGAATATCGGAATGAGCAGACGCATGGGGATCGATCCTGGCCTCGCGAAACGACAATGGACGAAACGACAATGGACGAAAGGACAGTGTACCTTTTCGCCGCGTCTGGAACACGGATGATTTCACGATCACGGCCAAGCTCGGAAAAACGCATCACAAAGGCCTCGGCGGTCTCTTGGTAGGAAAAGAATGATGACTGAAGAACTGCCTTTTCCGCACCACACTTTTGAATCCCCGCTTGATTGCGGGCAGCACCGATTTGTTTCGTCGGATCAAGCCGTTCCCAGCAGCGACGTTGATCAGTGTTGCCTCCCGGAGGTCTCCGAGATTCTGCGGTCCTCTGGTGTCCGCAAGATCCTGCTGTTGCACGGGACTTTTGCCGGAAACGATATCATCGGCTGGATGCGGACGCTGTCACGAGTGTCGCCGCGTCTGAGCGCAACGATGAAGGAACTGGGAAAACAGTGGCTTGATCAATTGGTCGGCGAAGTCGGCAACTACACCAGCAAATACGCCGAGCTTTTGCAGCAAATCATCGATGGCCGCGACGCACCGATCATCGGTGTGCAACGTTTCCACTGGTCGGGTGAGAACCATCACTTGGGCCGAGCCTGCGCGGTGGTCGCGCTGCTGGATCAGCTTTTTCAAGAGCAGTGGAAGGAGACCGATCGCTTGTTGCTGCTGGCTCACAGCCACGGTGGAAACGTACTGGCGATGATGACGTTGTTATTGGGCGGCTCGGCGAAGGCCAAGCAAGCGTTCTTTCAAGCCACCGGCGGCCACTCCGACCAGCAGGTTTGGCAACGTGTTCAAACCAGCTTGATGGATGAAGATCGATTGCGATCGTTACCCCACCTGGACATCGTCACTTTTGGAACGCCGCTGAGATACCGCTGGAACACGGGTGTCGTCGACAACCTGTTGCACGTGGTCCACCATCGCTGTTCAAGCGACGTTGAACCTGCACGAGCGATGTTGCCCAGGTCCATTGGCGATGTCATGCATGCCGTCGGCGGCGACTACGTCCAACATCTTGGCATCGGCGGTACGGATTTCCCGCACCGACCGCTGGCATGGACAGCCCACCGTAGCGAGCGACAGCTGCGGCGCATTTTCGAACCGACCGCTGGGCGACGCGATCTCAAAAAGAATCTCAGCGCCGGCCACCGGGTTTCGTTGGACGGCACAACCCTTTTGGTCGACTATTCCTTATCGCTTGATCAGCAACACCAAAAGCTGCTCGGCCACGGCATTTACACCTGCAAACAATGGTTGCCGTTTCACCTGCAAACGATTGCAAGTGAATTTTACGACGGCTCTTCGTAGTTTCAACGCAGGAGATCAGCTCGCTCTTCGTGCCCGTGCCCGTGCTCAACATGGCGGTACTCGTACTCGAAATCAGCATTCTATTCGTTGCTGGACTCTCCCTATTCGAGTACGAGTACCGGCTAACGCCTGAGTACGAGTACGACCTGATACTCGATTCCCTAGCAACGCCATGCTAGAGCGGCCGCACGCAGGACGTGGCGCGCCAGTAATCGAGCAGCGTTTCAATCGACAACACACCGCCGCCCAGACCGCTTTTGCCGATTCCCCCGTAGGGAATTCCGTGGGCAAAAACGTTGTGAGCGTTGATCCAGCTGTTGCCGGCGACCATCGCTTCGGCAACACGTGAGGCGCGGCCCAGATCGGACGACCAAACGCTGTTGGCCAATCCATAATCGGTGCGGTTGGTCATTTCGATCGCTTCTGATTCACCATCGAAACTTGCCAGATAGGCGACCGGCCCGAAGATTTCTTCTCGCGCCGCGACATTGTCAAGCGAACCGGCCAGCAGCGCCGGTTTGACATAGTGGCCCGCCCGACCCGCGACCTCCGTGACACCTCCTTCCAAGACGCACTCGGCCCCTTCCGCCTGTCCTTTTTCCAAGTAACCGAGCACGCGCTGACGCTGTTTTTCGTTCACCACCGGCCCCATTTGCGAACTTCCGTCCAGCTGGTAGCCGACACGCACTCCGCTCAATCGATCCACGCATTCGGCGACGAACTTGTCGTAGATGTCTCGATGAATCAACCAGCGCGTGGCGTCACAACAGACTTGTCCGGTATGAAACGTGATCGCACCGACCAGTTTGTCGGCGGTATCGGCAATATCAACATCATCAAAGACGACCGCCGCCCCTTTTCCGCCCAGTTCCAATTTCACCGGAACCAGATTGCGGCCACACGACTCGGCAACCAACCGACCCACTTCGGGCGAACCGGTGAACGACATTCGCTTGATCTTCGGATTGGCCGAAAGGGCGGCGCCGGTCACTTCGCCGCGGCCTGTGACGACGTTGATGACACCATCGGGCAAACCGACTTCCTTGGCCAGCTGTGCCAGGTAGATCGCGGTCAGCGGTGTATCTTCAGCCGGTTTGATGACCACGGTGTTGCCCGCCGCCAGCGCCGGTGCGATGCCCCATCCGATCAGCAGGAAGGGGAAATTCCAGGGAAAGATGAATCCACACGCGCCCCACGGTTGGCGAACGACCCATGCTTCATGCCCTTTGACCGCCAGCGTGGTTCGATGCTGAACATGTTGAGCGAGGTCGGCAAAATACCGCATCGTGTCGACAAAGTTCTGGACATCACCTTGAGCCTGGGCTTCGATCTTGCCGGCGTCGAGCGCCTCCAGTTGAGCAATGATCGGCTTGCGCCGCTCGACTTCATCAGCCAGACGATGAAGAAGCGCACTGCGTTCGTTTTGAGGAAGGTTTGCCCAGGGCTGATTTCGGAATGCTTCGTTGGCAACGTCGACAGCACGATCGACGTCTTCGGCCGTCAACTCACAGACCTCCGCCAACTTTTCGCCCGAGCCGGGGTCACAGGTCGCCAGAGTCTCACCGCCACTTCCGCTTGTCCCCTTTCCACCAACAAAACTCGACAGCACCGAACGGCTCAAAAAAGCCTGCACTTCCGGAAGTAACGTCGATGCAACTGTGGTACTCATGTTTCGCTCCCAGGACGAACGGGGATTGGATTGTGGAAATGGCGAAAGGAAAAGCATAACATGCAGCAGTCGATCGTTGGCCCACCGAAGGGGGTGCGGTCCGCATGGTAACGCCTTTTTGCACAACTATTCGGCCAACTGCAAAAACAGTCATCTCCAGTTTTCACAACAATTCGGCCAACCGGCCAAAACAAAGCCAAAATCCACCCAGTCACAATTCGGCCAAAAATGCGACATCAAAAAAGCCCGTAACACGCCGATGTTCCCGGCCTCGCTCTGGTCGTAGAACGAGGGTCTTTTAGACCGAATTGTTGTCGCAACCGGGGACGATTGTTACACCACTAGTTCGGTACACTCTACCTCGCCGCTGTATTCCGTACCTCGCTTCCCGCTTTTCAAAGAATTCTTTCGTACCCCGCCTAAAGGAAGCCGGCATTTCCCGTGCCCGCCGCATTCTTGACCAAGCTGTTGCCAAGTGCGCATTGGACCGCAAAACGCGACCGGGACAGCGGGTATCCGCGACACGCCGAGTCGGCAGTCGATGCTGGTCTCGGACTCGCTTCGACCGTCCACGAAACGGTCAATCGGACTGTAAAAACCGTGCTCTCCTGAATAATCGGCACGACTATTAGGACGTGAATCATTTTGAGCCGCCTTCTCTCATAGAGATCGTCATTCCGATGGTGTGGAATGTTCCTAGAAACGGAATCGGAAAGATCGATGGTGCAAGGACGTTTACCATGAGCCGACGAGTCGCTCTTAACGCATTGACGGTGTGTATTCTGCTGGCGTCCGCGCCGGCCGCGGCACAAACGCTCACACCAGGTTTTCGCCACTACGACAATTTTGACCGGTATCAATATCTGCCGCGGTTGCCGGAAGGACCAGAGAATCCGACGCCCTTTCCTGACAAACCCAAAGAGGCCAAGGGCGATCCGACTGTTCTCGTTCATGAGCTGAAGGGCGTCATCGTGCTGGACGACCCCGAGCAAGTAAGTGAAACCCCCGACGACGTTGAGGGGGTCGATGTCCGTGCCCGTTCGTCGATGATGAACTGTCCCGCATTCCGTCAAATCATCTCACGCTATCTTGGCGAGCCGATCAGCCTACTTGGGATGAATGAACTATCCCGCGAAATCATCATTTATTACCGCAAGCACAATCGGCCCGTTGTCGACGTTGCAGTTCCGGCCGACCAAGACATTACCGATGGCATCGTGCAAATCGTTGTGACCGAGGGAAAGATTGGCCGCATCCACGTCCACGGTCCATGCTACTTTGATGCCGCTCAACTTCGTAGCCAGCTCCGGCTTCGTTCGGGCTGTCCAATCTACGAATCAAAATTGCTCGAGGAACAACGTTGGCTGTATCGGAATCCGTTTCGGATCGTTGATCTTGAACTAAAGCCCGGAGAAAAACGCGGTGAAACTGACATCATCTTCAACGTGAAGGACAAACGTCCGCTCCGACTCTACGCCGGCTATGAAGATACCGGGTCGCGGTCGACTGGCCTGGAGCGAACGTTCTACGGCTTCAACTGGTTCAATGCTTTTCGCCGTGACGATCAGATGGGTTACCAATACACGGCCAGCAGTGACTTCAGCAGCTTTGATGCGCACTCAGGCTTTTACCACACCGCACTTCGCAATCGAGACATCCTGTCGGCCTACGCAAGCTATGCCGAGTTTAACGCTCCGCTGCCGGGGTTCCTGTTCGCAAACCAAGGATCAATAGGACAGCTGTTGCTGCGCTGGAATCGTGAATTCTGTCCCATCGGGTGCTACCAGCACGGCATGACCGCCGGATTCGATATCAAGCGAATTGATACTGCGCTCGTCTTCGGCGGAATACCTGTCTTTGAAGGTGTTGGTGACGTCAGGCAATTCATGGTCGGCTATCACGGCAAACGTTTCGGCCGATCCGGGAGCTGGTTCGCGGGTGCGGATGCTTTCCTGAGTCCCGGCGGTTTGTCGGGCCGCAATGACACCGCTGACTTCCAGGCGATCCGCCAATTTGCTACAGCGGACTACTTTTATACCAGAGCCTACTTTGAACGCCGCCGCTGGCTGCCGAGAAGGCTGGAGTTGATGGGACGCGTCACCGGTCAGCTTGCCGATGGCAATCTGTTGACAACCGAACAGCTGGGAATCGGCGGCTACAACTCCGTTCGTGGCTACGATATCAATTCGGCAATCGGTGATTCCGGCCTGTTCTGTAACTTCGAACTACGAACTCGGCCGGTCCCAGCTTTGCTCAATCACCGGTACTGTGACCGACTGGGCAGGCTTGGTGATGAGTTTTCCACGCACCTGTTCTATGATTACGGCCAGGTGTTTCTCCATCAGGCACTCCCCGGGCAATCCGAGTCGGTCGATTTGCACAGTGTCGGCGCGGGTATGAAGTACAGTTTGCAACGACGGTTTTCGCTGCGGGCTGACTACGGCTGGGGCCTTACCGATTTGGTCCAGCCGGGACAGCCGTCGCAACCGAGACATCGAATCCATATCGGTGCCGTAGCGAGTTACTAGGCATCGGGCGACATGACGTCGCCCGATCATCCGAGCAACATTCATTTTGATCAGCTTTGCGAGAGTGTTGCCAGCAGTTCCTCGGCCTGATCACGCATCGGAAAGTCGCGGTCGGTGGCAAGCAACGATTGGAGCATTTTGATCGCAACATCCGTCTTGCCGCGGGAAGCAAAGATGTCGGCGACGTAATAGCCGTTCTCGTTGCTGATGGAACTTCCGTCCGGCAAAGACTGGGCCACAGCTGCGGCTTTTGCGATTTGATCGTTCTTGTGCAACGCCAGGGCGTACGTCACGATCGCTTGAACCGTGATCGGCGAATTGGCTTTTCGCTGTGCCGCGTAATTCCGTTCTGCGTGTTGTAGAGCCGCCGTTCGTTTTTGGTCGTCATCCGACTCGGCCAATGTACGAGCGAACTCATCGGCCAGCAGTCCCGAGTTGGGCCAGATTGGCAGTAGTTTGCTAAGCTGTGCCTCGGCGGCTGAGTACTCGCCGTTGTAGCGGGTCAGACGCGCCAGCAGAATTCGTCCTGCGAGCGATTCGGGATCCAGTTCGAGCGACTTTGCCACGGTTTGTTCAGCTAAGTCGAATATGCCGTTGTTTAGCGCCCATTCACAGACGGTTAGCAGGGCGCGAGGTTCGTCGGCGTACTTTTCGGTCGCACGCAACATCTCCACCTGTGCCTCTTTATCCATTCCTGCGTCCGTGAACAGCCGTCCCATCGCGATTTCCACGGGGGGAGCACTGGGTGCGATCTCGGCAAGCTGCGCGAAGGCGGCACGGGATTCGTCGTAGTTGTTTGCCTTGAATTGAACGCGTCCCAGACTGCCGTATGCCATCGGGCTCTTCGGATCGATTTTAAGCCACGCGGCTAAGTGTTCGATGGCGTCACTGGGGCGACCACGGCTTTCCGCCACCGAGGCAAGACCGGCGAGAATGCGGACCTTCAAGTTTCGCTCGCGATCCGGGAGAGTTTCGTGTTCGTTCAGATTTACCATTGCGCGGTCGTATGACATCTCAGCAAATGCGAAATGTTTTGCTCGCAGTGCCAGGTCGCCAAAGAGCACAAACGCCTCCGGGTCTTCTGACGCCTCGATGACCGCTTGTTCGAGAGAAGATTCCGCTTTGGCCATCTCGTTTGCCGAGAGATACAGCCGGGCCATCATCACATTGACGGGCGGTAACTCCGTATGCAGCGACTTCGCCTCTGCGAGTAGCCGTTCTGCCTCATCGTGCTTTCCTTGCTTGAAGACTAAGATCGCTCGCTGGACCTCACGGTACCGAAGAGAGTAGTTTTTCGCTTCAGCCTGCGGCTCGCTGGTGGCATCAGCGAAGGAAGCGCTAGCAGCTAACAAAGAGGAGAACACGAGCCCTCCAGTCAATACCGCTGTGCGGCGGGCCATCGAGAATCGCGAGAGCAACATCCAAGTCTCCTAAGCAAGTTGTGAGGCAAATCTGATAAGGCTCACATTAGCTCGCGATTCGATCATTAGTCGTGTTACTCGTTTGATTTTGCCGGTCAATTCCTCGTGAAGGTGTCAAAACTGGAACTTCTTACCAAGTCCGATTCTTCGTCGTCATCGGCATGGTTGGTTTCATCAGTTTCTTCGCACAGATCGCCACTGCAGCAGTCGCAGCGATCAGGTGAGTAGTAGTAGGCACAGCCACTGCCAACTCCATCGGGGAAGATTGGATCCCATTTGAAATACGTCGGTGGGATCTGGGAGTTTGTGAACTGAACCGTGATCGTTCCTCCCGCTACGGCATTGACCGTCGCAATTCCTGCAGGGAGATTCACCGTCCCCGTGCCACCGCTGATGGAAATACCCGTTAGCGAATAGGGTCCATGCCCAAGGATTTCGCGAACGTTGTACTCGCCCGAACGTAGATACGGGCTCGTTATGCTTTCACCGTCAGACAGTTGGAATTGTCCGGGATCGAAATCGGCGGCAAATTCAAATGATCTTTCGTCGGGATAGAACTGGTTGACCTCTTTGGCAACGACGATTCGACTGCCTTGAGAATTATTGAAAACCAGGCTGACCAGTTCGCCGGCAGCAAGCGCGACGTTGGCGGTCGTCCCGCTCGTGTCGACCACACTGCCGGTTCCGGTCGAAGACGAATCGATGCCGTCAAAGAACCAGCCGACCGGCAAGTCTTCGCTGACCGAGTAGTCACCCGGCCGCAAATAAACGCTCGTGTCCATTTCGCCGTGGACCAGCGAGAAGTTGTCCGGATCGTAGTCGGTCAAGAAGTCGAATTCGGTCGTCGTGCTACCTTCCAACACGTTGTTGGTCACTTTGATCTGAGCACCTTGGGTGTTGTTGAACGTCAAGCTGACCAGTTCACCGGCGGCGAGCGCGACATTGGCTGCCGTCCCGCTCGTGTTGACCACACTGCCCGTTCCGGTCGAAGACGAATCGATACCGTCAAAGAACCAGCCAACCGGCAGGTCTTCGCTGACCGAGTAGTCACCGGGACGGAGATAAACGCTCGTATCCGTCTCGCCGTGAGCCAGTGAGAAATTGTCGGCGTCGTAGTCGGTCAAGAAGTCAAACGCGGTCGTCGTACTTCCGTCCAGGACATTCTTGGCGACTTGGATCCGGGCACCCTGCGTGTTGTTGAACGTCAAGCTGACCAGTTCGCCGGCAGCCAGTGCAACGTTGGCGGCCGTCCCGCTCGTGTTGACCACACTGCCGGTTCCGGTCGAAGACGAATCGATACCGTCGAAGAACCAGCCAACCGGCAAGTCCTCGCTGACCGAATAGTCACCCGGACGAAGGTAAACGCTTGTATCCGTCTCGCCATGAGCCAGCGAGAAATTGTCGGCGTCGTAGTCGGTCAAGAAGTCAAACGCGGTCGTCGTACTTCCGTCCAGGACATTCTTGGCAACTTGAATCCGGGCGCCCTGCGTGTTGTTGAAAGTCAAGCTGACCAGCTCGCCGGCAGCCAGTGCGACATTCGCGGCCGTTCCACTCGTGTTGACCACACTGCCCGTTCCGGTCGAAGACGAATCGATACCGTCAAAGAACCAGCCAACCGGCAAGTCTTCGCTGACCGAGTAGTCACCGGGACGGAGATAAACGCTCGTATCCGTCTCACCATGAGCCAGTGAGAAATTGTCGGCGTCGTAGTCGGTCAAGAAGTCAAACGCGGTCGTCGTACTTCCGTCCAGGACATTCTTGGCGACTTGGATCCGGGCACCCTGCGTGTTGTTGAACGTCAAGCTGACCAGTTCGCCGGCAGCCAGTGCAACGTTGGCGGCCGTTCCGCTCGTGTTGACCACACTGCCTGTTCCCGTCGAAGACGAATCGATACCATCAAAGAACCAGCCAACCGGCAGGTCTTCGCTGACCGAGTAGTCACCCGGACGAAGGTAAACGCTTGTGTCGGTCTCACCATGAGCCAGCGAGAAATTGTCGGCGTCGTAGTCGGTCAAGAAGTCAAACGCGGTGGTCGTGCTTCCGTCCAGGACATTCTTGGCGACCTGGATCCGGGCACCCTGCGTGTTGTTGAACGTCAAGCTGACCAATTCGCCGGCAGCCAGTGCAACGTTGGCGGTCGTTCCACTCGTGTTGACCACACTGCCGGTTCCCGTCGAAGACGAATCGATACCGTCAAAGAACCAGCCGACCGGCAAGTCTTCGCTGACCGAATAGTCACCGGGGCGGAGATAAACGCTCGTATCCGTCTCACCATGAGCCAGTGAGAAATTGTCCGCATCGTAATTGGCTAAGAAATCAAACACAGTCGTGGTGCTTCCGTCCAAGACGTTCTTGGCGACCTGGATCCGGGCACCTTGCGTGTTGTTGAACGTCAAGCTGACCACTTCGCCCGCGGCGAGCGCGACGTTTGCGGTCGTTCCACTTGAGTTAACGACACTCCCGTTTCCGGTGGAAGATGAATCGACACCGTCGAAGAACCAGCCGGTCGGCAGGTCTTCGCTAACGGTGTAGTCACCTGGCTGGAGATAGACGCTCGCATCGGTCTCACCGTGAGCTAACGAGAAGTTGTCAGGATCGTAATCGGTCAAGAAATCAAACGCAGTCGTGGTGCTTCCATCAACAACATTCTTCGTGACTCTGATTTGTGCTCCCTGCGTGTTGTTGAACGTCAAGCTTACCAATTCGCCGGCAGCCAAAGAGACGCTGGCGGTCGTTCCGGATGTGCCAACAACACTGCCACTGCCGGTCGACGATGATTCGACGCCGCCAAAGAACCAGCCAACCGGCAGGTCTTCGCTGACCGAGTAGTCACCCGGACGAAGGTAAACGCTCGTATCGGTCTCACCATGAGCCAGTGAGAAATTGTCGGCGTCGTAGTCGGTCAAGAAGTCAAACGCGGTCGTCGTACTTCCGTCCAGGACATTCTTGGCAACTTGAATCCGGGCACCCTGCGTGTTGTTGAACGTCAAGCTGACCAGTTCGCCGGCAGCCAGTGCAACGTTGGCGGCCGTTCCGCTCGTGTTGACCACACTGCCGGTTCCCGTCGAAGACGAATCGATACCGTCGAAGAACCAGCCAACCGGCAGGTCTTCGCTGACCGAGTAGTCACCCGGACGAAGGTAAACGCTCGTATCGGTCTCACCATGAGCCAGTGAGAAATTGTCGGCGTCATAGTCGGTCAAGAAGTCAAACGCGGTCGTCGTACTTCCGTCCAGGACATTCTTGGCAACTTGAATCCGGGCGCCCTGCGTGTTGTTGAAAGTCAAGCTGACCAATTCGCCGGCAGCCAGTGCGACATTCGCGGCCGTTCCGCTCGTGTCGACCACACTGCCCGTTCCCGTCGATGACGAATCAATGCCATCGAAGAACCAGCCAACCGGCAGGTCTTCGCTGACCGAATAGTCACCCGGACGAAGGTAAACGCTCGTATCGGTCTCACCATGAGCCAGCGAGAAATTGTCGGCATCGTAGTCGGTCAAGAAGTCAAACGCGGTCGTGGTACTTCCGTCCAAGACGTTCTTGGCAACTTGAATCCGGGCGCCCTGCGTGTTGTTGAACGTCAAGCTGACCAGTTCGCCGGCAGCAAGCGCGACATTGGCGGTCGTCCCGCTCGTGTTGACCACACTGCCGGTTCCCGTCGAAGACGAATCGATGCCGTCAAAGAACCAGCCAACCGGCAAGTCTTCGCTGACCGAGTAGTCGCCGGGACGGAGATAAACGCTCGTGTCCGTCTCACCGTGAGCCAGCGAGAAATTGTCGGCATCGTAGTCGGTCAAGAAGTCAAACGCGGTCGTGGTACTTCCGTCCAAGACGTTCTTGGCAACTTGAATCCGGGCGCCCTGCGTGTTGTTGAACGTCAAGCTGACCAGTTCGCCGGCAGCCAGTGCGACATTCGCGGCCGTTCCGCTCGTGTTGACAACACTGCCGGTTCCCGTCGATGACGAATCAACACCGTCGAAGAACCAGCCAACCGGCAGGTTTTCGCTGACCGAATAGTCACCGGGACGAAGGTAAACGCTCGTATCCGTCTCACCATGAGCCAGCGAAAAATTGTCGGCGTCATAGTCGGTCAAGAAGTCAAACGCGGTCGTCGTACTTCCGTCCAGGACATTCTTGGCAACTTGAATCCGGGCGCCCTGCGTGTTGTTGAAAGTCAAGCTGACCAATTCGCCGGCAGCCAGTGCGACGTTGGCGGCCGTCCCGCTCGTGTTGACCACACTGCCCGTTCCGGTCGAAGACGAATCGATACCGTCAAAGAACCAGCCGACCGGCAGGTCTTCGCTGACCGAATAGTCACCCGGACGAAGGTAAACGCTCGTATCGGTCTCACCATGAGCCAATGAGAAATTGTCGGCGTCGTAGTCGGTCAAGAAGTCAAACGCGGTCGTCGTACTTCCGTCCAGGACATTCTTGGCGACTTGGATCCGGGCACCCTGCGTGTTGTTGAAAGTCAAGCTGACCAGCTCGCCGGCAGCCAGTGCGACATTGGCGGCCGTCCCGCTCGTGTTGACCACACTGCCGGTTCCCGTCGAAGACGAATCGATACCGTCAAAGAACCAGCCAACCGGCAGGTCTTCGCTGACCGAATAGTCACCCGGACGGAGATAAACGCTCGTATCGGTCTCACCATGAGCCAGTGAGAAATTGTCGGCGTCGTAGTCGGTCAAGAAGTCAAACGCGGTCGTCGTACTTCCGTCCAGGACATTCTTGGCAACTTGAATCCGGGCGCCCTGCGTGTTGTTGAACGTCAAGCTGACCAATTCGCCGGCAGCCAGTGCGACATTCGCGGCCGTCCCGCTCGTGTTGACCACACTGCCCGTTCCGGTCGAAGACGAATCGATACCATCAAAGAACCAGCCAACCGGCAGGTCTTCGCTGACCGAATAGTCACCGGGGCGGAGATAAACGCTCGTATCCGTCTCGCCGTGAGCCAGCGAGAAATTGTCGGCGTCGTAGTCGGTCAAGAAGTCAAACGCGGTCGTCGTACTTCCGTCCAGGACATTCTTGGCAACTTGGATCCGGGCACCCTGCGTGTTGTTGAAAGTCAAGCTGACCAGCTCGCCGGCAGCCAGTGCGACATTGGCGGCCGTCCCGCTCGTGTTGACCACACTGCCCGTTCCGGTCGAAGACGAATCGATACCGTCGAAGAACCAGCCAACCGGCAAGTCTTCGCTGACCGAATAGTCACCGGGGCGGAGATAAACGCTTGTGTCGGTCTCACCGTGAGCCAGTGAGAAATTGTCGGCGTCGTAGTCGGTCAAGAAGTCAAACGCGGTCGTCGTACTTCCGTCCAGGACATTCTTGGCAACTTGAATCCGGGCACCCTGCGTGTTGTTGAAAGTCAAGCTGACCAATTCGCCGGCAGCCAGTGCGACATTGGCGGCCGTCCCGCTCGTGTTGACCACACTGCCCGTTCCGGTCGAAGACGAATCGATACCGTCGAAGAACCAGCCAACCGGCAAGTCCTCGCTGACCGAATAGTCACCCGGACGAAGGTAAACGCTTGTGTCGGTCTCACCATGAGCCAGCGAGAAATTGTCCGCGTCGTAGTCGGTCAAAAAGTCAAACGCGGTCGTCGTACTTCCGTCCAGGACATTCTTGGCGACCTGGATCCGGGCACCTTGGGTGTTGTTGAACGTCAGCTCGATCGTTTGGCCTGCTGCGAGATCAACAGTCGCCGTCGAGCCAGTGGTAATCGTCGAGTCGGGATCGGACGAAATGACGCCGTCAAAGAACCAGCCGAGTTCCGCTAGCTCGGTGACTGAGTAGGTTCCTGGCGACAAAACATCACTAGTAAACGCGCCACCCGTTTCAGAGATCGTAAAGTCAGGCTGAGTGCCCGCGATGAAGCTCGCATCGAACCCAAAGGCCTGGTTCTCGTCACCAGCCAGAACATCCTTCGAGACAATGATGCGGCCGCCCTGAGCATTGGTGAAAGTAACCGTGACGATATCGAGGTTATCGACCTGAACGGTGGCCGATCCCTCGGCAAGATTGACCGAATCAAGCCCATCCGTGTCTCCACTAAGAGAGATGTCGCTAATCCCCCAGCCATTGGCGATCTGATCGGCGGTCAGCAACTCCTCTACCGTGAACGTTCCAGCCGTGACCGCTCGCGAGTATGAGTCACCATCGCTGAGCACAAAATCGAACTGTTCAAATAGTGGATCCGATGTACTGTCCAAATTGAAGTCAAACTGCTCCAGGCTCCCGCCCGGTAGCGTCTGTTTCTCGACGATAATGACGCCCGTCGCGACTTCGACGTCCTTCACGTTTCGCAGACGGTTGACGGTTGGATTGCCTCCGGAGTTCGGAATAGGAATGCCGGAGACCGGGTCGATGGTGTAGCCCGCGGTGTTACTGGTGACAAACGCCTTCTGGATCAACTCGCCGCCCTGGGCCTGAAAGGTGTACTTCGTGTTGCTGTCCAAGCTCACAACCAAGTGTTGAAACACGACCGTACCGTCCGGTTCAAGGACCTCGAAGCTGAACACCGCCTCGGATCCCGGAGGAATCGTGCTGCCACCGGTCCGCTGCAAATCGATGGTAAAGAACCCCAGAAACGGATTGCTGGTATCAGCGGACGCCAACTCGATCCCATTTGGCATCGAGCTATCCGTAGTTGGCGACCCGTTTCCAAACGAGTCTCCGTCAGACCGTTCGACATTGCCTCCCATTCCGTCAAGCCCTCCGCCGTCGTGCGACGTAGCGGTCACAAGCATGTCCGAATCTGTGATCGAAGGCGTTCCATCCGGGACGCTCCAATTCAGAAAGCCACCGGTCCCTTCATCCACTTCGACGACCGAGTGGGGCCCCAACGAAAGCACCAGGGTACCTTCCTGCTCTCCGGCCAATTGAAACGTTGCGCCACCGACATCAATGGTGGCGGCCTTGATGAAGATGTTGCCGCCCAGTTCTGCACCAGCAACATCAATGGAGCCCGATACGACGACATAAGAGTTTCCAGTTCCGCCCGCGTGCAGAATCACATCGCCTCCATTGTTTCCACGGCGAGCGATCAAATCACCAGAGCTTGAGATGCGACCGCCATCAGAAACCAAGAAGATACGTCCATGGCGCACTTCAGCTCCACTTGCGCGAATGGTCCCTTGATTGTTGATTGCCAGTCCGTAGACGTTTCCACCGTTGGCAATTAGCTCCGCACGCGCCGCTGCGATCATCCCGGTGTTCAACACGCCGGTTCCACCGAGAGATTCCGGCGTCGCGCGTACAACCAGTTGAGGGTGCGCGCTGTCGCCCAGCAGTACGCTTTGACCGGCCGCAAGTCCCACGGTCCCGTTGCTGGCCGTGATCGTGCCGTGGTTCTCCACGTGTGCACCAATCATGTACACGTTTCCCTCAAGGGCTTGAACCGAACCGTGGTTTATCACCGAAGCGTTCGAGTTGCCTTCGAAGCTCAGACTGCCGCCTTGCATGAATTCGGCATCGGGAACATTCAAAGTCGAAGCGACGAGTCCACCGACTGTGATGTTGGCGCCGGGCCCGATCAAGATTCCATTGGGGTTGATCAGATACACGTTGCCGTTTGACTGCAGCGTCCCCATGATCGCTGACGAGTTGGCGCCGGTAACGCGATTCAAAATCGCCGATGAACTGCTGGGCAGATTGAAGTTTGCCGATTGGCCCGTGCCGATCGAAAACTGTTGCCAGTTGATGACCGCCCGATCGGAAAACTGATTCACGTTCAGCGCGCCGCCAATCTGATTAATGTTAGCGCTACCGGCTACGACCGAGCCACCTGTGGGCTGAGCAAGCACCTCGGGGCCCGACATCGAAAAGGCCGACAGAATCACCAAACCACTGGCAAGCATGCGCAGTACTTGGCGGACCGCAAAAAACGACCGTAGCGACGGTCGAGTGAACCTACAGGGCATCTCTCTCTCCGATGGATTGAGTCGCCCCCCGCGCTGTAGCTAATCAGACGAGAACAGGAGCGCCAGAATACATAGAAAGTGCATCTCGTCCAGAAAAAAGCCAAGAATCGAGCCGCTTTCAACTGGCCATTCCAACAACACAATGGGTGGATTTTCCTGCGATTATCGAGAGTTTTGGGCCGCGACGGCGGTCCGCGGGCGACCGGAAGAATGGTCACATTTTCTAGCAAAGTAGACACGTTCTCGGCCTGTCTTGGTCCAACGAAATTTGGAATTTTGGAGCCGCGAGGTGAACAGTGGGGCTCTTCAAACTTTCGGCCATCGACTTGAACTTTCACAAACAGAGCGACGATGTAGTAGTACCACCATCCGCCCTGTTGCCACTGCCCCATCAAGTAGCTCTGCCAATGCGAATCGTAAGCCCCCCGTTCGAAATCACGAATCTGAACGTCGATACCTTGCAAGTAGTTCGCCGGCAGCGGCACCGGAACGGCAGCCAGCCAGCCGCTGAAACGATTGCCTTTTTCCGCCACGAAATGCGGCTGGTCGCCACCGCCGGAAAAGATGGACATCGTCGACCGCTTCTGCGGCGCGTTCCCGGAAAAGGTCGAGCTGACAAAAGTGTATTGCCCAAGCGGTTGCAGGCTGCGATCAAATCCATAAAACGCGTTGGTGATTGTCAGTGCGATCAGGCTGGCAGCCACCAGCTGAATGGCCTGCTTTCCTCTTGCGCCGCGAAGCCAGGATGCGAATCGGCGATACAACGGTTCCCCAGACTGCTCGGCGCCTGTTTTTGTCCTGCCGACTAACGCCACCACCGCCCAAATCATCACAAACAGCGGCGGTAAAATCAGCCACACCGACTTCGTTAACATTGCCAGGGCAAGCGTTGCTGAAAGAGCCGTTCCCCACGCCCAAGTCGGCTCTTTCAGCCAACGCCAAAACAGGTAACTCGAACCGAGAAGTGCGACCGCCGCGGCCAGATCAGGAGTGATCACCGAACCGTAAACCATGGAAATTTTTTTATTTCTTAACCGATTGCGCTGGACTGTTTGCTACTTCGATGGGCTGATGGAAACCCTTTGGCGAAGTGATGGTGCAAGTGTCTCGTTGCGCATGACAACACTGGTCCTGATGAGAAATTTTCTGATGTTGAAGACGGTGTGAGAATTTTTCTCGCTTGGTCCCGCCGAAGCCCACTGACTTTTGCAGAATGTTATCATCGTGAAGTGTTGTGAATTGCCGAAAAACGCTAACGCAGTTCCTGCATCTGGCCTTCGTGAGCACGCAGTTAAAGGACAACTGCCGCCAAACACTGATTTGGAGGCCCCAAACTCCGTGATCCGTTGAACTGAGCCGACAGCACCCCACCGAAGAACGAATGCAGAGCCGTTTTCTATGTCTCGCTCACCTGGTTTTCGCCGTTTTGCTTCTCTGTTTGCCTTGCTCGGTTTCGCCTTGGCGGCGGCCGATTTCGCGCAGTGGTCTTGCCCGGCAGCCCGGGCGGCTGATTCAATGGCGCGCCCCAACATTTTGCTGCTGGTATCCGATGACCAGCGCCCCGATACGATTGCCGCACTTGGAAACGGAGTGATCGCAACGCCCGCGTTGGATCGCCTGGTGCGCCGCGGCAGCGTTTTTACCAGGGCGACGTGTGCCAATCCGATTTGTACGCCCAGCCGCGCCGAGTTGTTGACCGGTTGCACCGGGTTGCGCAGCGGCGTGTTCGATTTTGGCGGCAAGATTGATCCACAATTGCCCACCTTACCGCGACCGTTCGCGGCGGCCGGCTATCGAACCTGGTATAGCGGAAAGTGGCACAACAACGGCCGGCCGCGAACTCATGGTTATGCCTCGACCAAGCGTCTGTTTACTGGTGGAGGCGGAAAGTGGTGGAAACCACAAGTCGATTATCGCGGCCACCCGGTCACCGGGTATCGAGGATGGATTTTTCGCGATTCCGATGACGAGCCCTTGCCCGATCTTGGCGTCGGGTTGACTCCGCAGATCAGCGAAATCATTGCCGATGCCGCCATCGACATCATTCAGCAAGAAAATGAATCCCCCTTTTTGATTCACTTGAATTTCACCGCGCCGCACGATCCGCTGTTGCTGCCACCGGGGTTTGAAGATCGGTATCCGCCCGAATCGATCCCACTGCCGGTGAATTTTCGTGAGCAGCATCCGTTTGACCATGGCAATCAGGGTGGCCGCGATGAAGTGCTGCTGCCGATACCGCGCACGCCCGAATTGGTGCGCGCCGATATTGCCGCTTACTATGCGGTGATCTCCCACATGGACGCGCAAGTCGGTCGAATCCTGGACGCCCTGGACGAATCGGGAAAGGTCAAGAACACCATCGTGGTATTCACCAGCGATCACGGTTTGGCGATGGGCAGCCACGGACTGCGCGGCAAGCAGAACATGTACGAGCACACGATCGGGGTGCCAATGATCTTCGCCGGGCCATCGATTCCGCAAGGAAAACGATTTGCCGGGCAAGCTTATTTGCGAGACCTGCTGCCGACCCTTTGTGACTTGGCCGGTTTGAATGTTCCTGACGTTGACGGCAAAAGCCAGCTGCCCGTGCTTCGCGGCAAGCAGCGTTCGATGTACCAGCACGTGATCGGTTACTTTCGCGATTCACAGCGAATGATCCGCACCGACCGCTGGAAACTGATCGACTACCCCAAAGCGAATCGGCAGCAGCTTTTTGATCTAAATGCCGACCCGCACGAAATGACCGATCTTTCGGGTCGTCCGGAGCTGGATGACGTGAAGCAGCAGCTGGAAAAACGGCTCGCCGAACAGTTGGCGGAGTTCTCTCGGCAATCGTCCGGGGATTAGAATTCAGAGATCGCGGGGCGGCTTGGGGATTGGTCGGCCTGCGAAAGATGATGCGCGCCGATTTGGGACAAATCGGCCTACAGAAGATGATGCGTGCCGACTTGGGACAAGTCGGCCTACGATGAACCCAATTCTTGATGACGGGAAAAACGATGATGTACAAATCGATCTTTGCTGTATTGCTGCTCAGCCTGGTCCTCGCGCCGGTCCATGGCCAGGAAGAGGAGGAAAGGCGTGAGAAGCGCGCCATCGAGACGCTTCGACAGAAAGAACGCGCCGCGCAAGTCGAAGCCGAGGTGCGTCGCCGCGCCGAACAAGCGAAACGCAAATTCGAGGAACAGCGCCGCAAAGTTGCCAACGAAACACAGCGAGTAGCGCAAGAAGCGGAAGAGATACAGCTGAAGCAATTGCATCAGTTGCGAGATCGCCTTCATCAGGCGATCAACAAGAATGCCAACGAGGAACAGGTCGCGAAGCTCCGAAAAGAATTGAAGATGGCGGAAGATCATATCGCGAAACTCCACCAGCAAGCCGAACACCGGCGGCAGCCTCATGACGATCACGAACACGCCGATCATCATCATGAGCATGCCGAACATCATGAACATCACGAGCATCACGCTCGAGAAGAGCACGAGCGACGGATGTTGCAGGAGCGTCTGGAGCATCTGCATGTGGCACACAACCATCTTGCCGAAGCTGGGATGGAAGATTTGGCCAGAGAAACCGCAGAGCGGATGGAGCATATCGAAAGGGAGCTGCATCGCCACGAGCCGCATCACCACGAACACCCCGACGAAACGCGAGAAGTTCTGGAGAACGTGCTGCATCAAATGGAAGCTCTTCGCGACCAGGTTCACGCGCTTCGTGAGCAAGTCGATCAGATGAGACGCCGGTAGGTTGCTGGACAGGCACTACTCACCCGGGTTTTCGTACCAGATGACTCCGTGATTTTGCCGTTCTTCGCAGGTCAATGCGTCGGTGAAGCCGTCGCCGTTTAAGTCGAGCAGTTCGATGCGGTCGAACTTGCCTCCAGGCGGCGTGTCGATGGCTTGCCAGGGCGAGCCATTGCGCTGGTACCAGATGCCAGGCACCTGCGACCCGCCGGTGTTGGCGGTCATGATGATTTCACCCGGCGACATCTGCGAGATCGCTTTGCCGTGATCGACCGAAGGTGGATTGTTTGCTTCGGTCGCGGTCCATCCTCCGTCGACGTGTCGATATCGGATCCAAATCGCATTCCGCGTTGATACTAAGATCTCCGGCGGCTTGCCTTGGTTTTCGATGGCGTCGATGAACATCACTTCGTAGTCTTCACCGCCGACGGAGTGTTCCGTCCACGCCTGCTTTGCCGGCAAGCTGGGCTGTTCTAACCAGCCAACACGCCGCGTCTTGCCCTTGCGATCACTGAACAGGATGTCTCGATCGCCGTCGGCGTCCATGTCGACGCATCGAAGGGACATGATCCAGCCAGCATCGCGCAATCGTATCGTCCGCCACCCACTTAGGCCCGCCTTGTTTTTCTGGGGGGCGACCAGCAACGTGATCGATGCATTGGATCCTTTGGAACCAGCCACGATCGCCGCGCGGTCGTCACGCAGCCCCAGCGGAGCGGCAAACATCCACGCCTGCCCGGCCAACGGAGTGAACTCGGCTGTCTGCCAGTTGGACGGCTTCAACAGATCGGCATTGACCGATCCAGCCGCTCGGTTGAAATGGACGAGAAGTTTTCGGGCTTTTCCTTCGTGACAACTGACCACGTCAATCTTGCCGTCACCATCGACATCAATAGGAACTGCATCTTCCGGCGAAGCCGTCTGGCCAACCGTGACCGCCGGCCAAATGCCGGTTGCGTCCTTGGGGCCCGGGTTCAAATAGAGCCGGACAATTCCCGATTGTTCCCAGCCGCTAACGATGTCCGCCAGGCCATCCGCATTGAAATCGGCCAGCCGCACTCCGTCGGCGCCGCGCAGAGACTTTCCTTCGATCGCGTGACGCTTCCAACGATCTTCCGCGGAGGCGATTGAAAACAGACAAACAACAAACGCGATGGAAGCGGCGCGGCGAAACATTCGTGCGGGAGTTCGCTAGAGACTGGTCGGCTCGATCGTCCCCGTCACGACACAGGTGGCCGACTTGTCTCCGGGAAGGTCCGTGACGATACGGATCTCCTGGGCAACGCGGTCAGCCGTGCCGTCGGCGCGGAATCGCAGCTTGACGAAATGGACCTTCTTTCGTCCCAATGGTACCTCAAACTCAAAGCGGTCGTCGGCACAAATCACGTCCGCAACTTCAAAGGGTTGGTCGCCGCGTACCACCAAACGTTTCTCCACCACTCCGTCAGCTTTCGTGGTGCCCAGACTAACCGCGGCGGGCGAAACGCTGACCGTCGGCCGGATGCGACCGGAAATCGCCATCTCGGTCGTCGGGAAGTCTCGATCGTTACTGATCAACGTCAACCGCTCTCGGATTTCGCCTTCAGGCATCGAATCTTTCATTCGAACCAGCATCCGGTAGCGAACCTTACCGGGCGATCGCTCCGGCGGATTCAGACGGACTTCCAATGCCGCGCAGTGGCTGCGCACATCGGTGATTTCCCAGTTGCTGTTGCCATTGTGCGTGATCACCACCTCCCGCTCTCGCGATTGTCCCGCCGGAATTTCACCAAAACCGACTTCGGGTGGATTGAAGGTGATATCGGTGCGGATGAACCCGCTGACCTTCAACTGCACCTCGGCGTAGTACGGTTTGTCAAATACCACGGTGATGGTCGCAGCCTTTTGGCCAATGTGCGTGCTGGTGTTGAACGTGGCCACCACCGCACCTTTTTCGTGAGTCTTGAGTGTTTTCTTGGTGACCGAAGGCGTCGTGCAGCCACAGCTGGTGCGCACCGCGGCGATATGAACATCCTGTTCGAAAGGGTTGGTCAGTTCAAAGTGGTACTCACACTTCGTGCCCCGGCCCACGGTACGAAAGTCGTGCGACTTTTCCGTGAACATCTTTTGGGCCCAGTTCTGAGCCGAAGCACTCGTCGCAGCAAACGGACCTACCAGCCCCAGGGCCATGATCATTGTCAGCAAGTTACGTCGGACGACGTTCAACATGATTTCCGTACCGGTTGCGGGTGGTTAAATGATCAACACTGGCAACTTAGCAAAAATAGCTAGCCTTCCATAGGTGGGCCGATCGTTCGGCTAGTTACGGTTTCGGCCAATGAGTCGAAATTTTCCAGTAATTCCGCCAAACGCTCCATCGGAAGCCCCACCACGTTGCTTTCGCTGCCGCCGTCCAGCACGCAAAGCCAGTCGTTGCCGTCCTGGTAGCCAAACGCGCCCGCTTTTCCTTCCCAAAGCATCGAATCGAGATACTCCGATAGCATTTCAGGGCTCAATGCTTGCATTTCCAGTCGTGTTCGCACGACGTCGACCACGCATCGCTGCTGGGAGCGAGACCACAAGCAGATTCCGCTATACACATCGTGGGCTCGACCGCTGAGTAGAAGCAGGATCCGCATGGCATCCTC
The DNA here is from genome assembly GCA_965222745.1 of Rubripirellula sp. Taxonomy (GTDB): domain Bacteria; phylum Planctomycetota; class Planctomycetia; order Pirellulales; family Pirellulaceae; genus CBDCUW01. The sequence continues at coordinate 500,149 of CBDCUW010000005.1, read as the reverse complement.
GCGGTCGCGCGGCTTGCCCAAAATCTGTCCGGCACAAAAGGCGACGGTGTCGGCGGCAAGGATCAAACCACGATCGATCCTGGAGGCTACGTCGGCTGCTTTGCGCAGTGAGTAACGCGCGACCAGTTCGGGCGCCGTTTCGTTGCTGCAGGCGCCGCATTCGGCGCTGTCACTGGCCGGTTTTACCTCGAACTGGTATCCCGCCGCTGCTAGCAATTGAGCCCGGCGAGGGGACGCGCTGGCAAGGATCAAAGGTTCATCGACCGGCAGTTCCGCCCGAGGGAGCTGGCGCATCAGTGGCAGGTCGTCTGAAAACTGCATCATCTCACCCGCGTTGCGATGGTGGCTTCAAGCCTCAGGCGGCGATTCGGGCGGTGGAGGATCGTCGGTTGGCGGATCGGCCGGTGGCGGCGGAGGCAGGTCGGGACCGCCCCCCTGCTGTCGCTGTTCCAATTGACGAACGGCGCCGCGCAATGATTCCAGCAATCGCGGGACTTGGCCAGCGGCGACAAAGACCCTGGCGCTAACCGCCGATTGAGGAAAGAAGCTGGTTAAGAAATCGAGGCCAAATTCGCTAGCGCCGTGTCCGATCATCACGCCGTTGGCATAAACACCGCTGAGCACATCGTCGGGTAACTTCAAGTCATCGTAGATCTCTTGCGGGCTGGGACGCCTGGCCTGGTTTTGGTTTTGAACAGGCGGCGCCGGCGGATCACCGAATCGACTGCGGTACAATTCCAAGTTGGTGTTCAATGCCTCGATGAATTGCGGCATGACCGGGTGCGGAATCACCACGCGGGTAGCAACGCGGTGAGGCCGTCCAATCGTTTGCAAAAAGTCAACAATGAATTCGCTTGGCCCCGTCATCACGATCGCGCCGGTGCTGAAGCAGCCATCGGCAACGTGGTCGGGAACGCGAGCCCGCAAGGCTGGATTGGCCTCATTGGGATCAGGACGGTCGGGTGATGGCTGTGAATCCGATGACATGCGTTACACGACCTGAAAGTGGAAAGGCAGACATGGGCGAGAATGAAACTACATTCTAGGGTGCGAGAAGAAAAGCTAAACCCCACTCGGTCGTAGGCAAATGTCGGCCAGTTCTCTGTACTGGCTACGCTCGTGCGCGATGCGACTTCGGAGAAGTCGCCGACAGTCGGTACAGATTCGCCGACTTGGGACAAGCCGGCCTACGGGGATTGGTTTAATCTTTCCCGTTCTCGGGTCACTCGCTTGGGTGTCGCGGTTCGACGTGGGAAGACCAATTGTGGCGAAAGCAATAGCGAGGCGAAAAATGCCAAGCCCACGAAGACGACGACAATCGAGATGTACACCACCATGTCGCGGCCACCGGACACTTCGGAAATCGTCCACGCCCAATTGGTGATCTGCCAGAGAGAATACTCGAATTCGCGATAGTCATTCATGTGCAGGCCGATCGAATAAGGGATCAATGACGTCAGTACCGCCACCGCGATGATTGCCGCCAAACCGATTTCGACCCGCGGATGATTGTTGATTCGAATGACGCTGATCACGGCGCGAACAGCGACCAACATTCCGATCAAGTAGGCCGCACAAGCGACGGTGAGATGGGTCAGCATGCTGGTCGCGAACGAACCACCAAAAACACCCGGCTGCGAAAAGACATAACGCACTCCCAGCACCATCAGCACTGCGAGAACAAAAATGTTCACGCCGGCAAAGATCAATCCGGTTGCCGGCCCGGGGGTCAGCCAGGTCATGATCATCCGCGCCATAAAACTACTGGGCAGATCCCGCTTGATACGGGGCGTCATGACGGGCGATTCGGCCGCCATCATGCTGCCGCAGATCACCCATAGACCGCCCAACGCAGTGGCAGACCCCATCAGCACAACTTCGCTGCCGCGACCCAACGTTTGAATTGCCAGGCAGGCAAGCCCGACAACGACCGCCGAAACCGCCATGATCGACAATCGCAAGTGCGTCGACCGGTTTTCGCTTTCGGGCGTCAGTTGAGCGGCGGTGGCCGTCAGCAACAGATGCCCCATCGACAACGAGATCAACAGTGTGGCGACCACCAAGAAAAACATCCACTCGCTGGGCAACGGGTTGCCGTACAGGATCATGGTGATGACCGCAGCGCCCAGTCCCCATTCGGCTGCGACGATGACCGCCATCACGGCAAGCAGCGTTACGATTCGCCCCGTCCTGGTGCGAGCCAAGGGCGCAAAGAACAAGGCGATGACCGTTAGCATCAGCGCCCCGACCACCAACATCGCCATGATCAGCAGCGTCGTCGGCAGATCGACACCGCGCAACGTGTATGCGTAAGCGACGCAAGGAAAAAGAGCGACAAAATAGAGCACCATCTGCAACGAAGCGCTCGCCAGTTTGCCCAACACAATGTGCCAGGGGCTCAGCGCCGTGATCGACAGCAGTTCCAACGTACCGTCGTCGATTTCGCCTTCCAGCGACCGATAGGCGGCCAGCGGAACGACCATCAACATCGGGATCGCAAGGACAACGTAGTATCCGATCAACAGCCGGGGCGCCGAAGGCTGAGTGTAGATCTGCGGCATCAGCGTCAAACTGCCGATGATCGTCCAAGCGAGCGCCGCGAACAGCAGGACCGAAAAGGTCATCACAAACTGCCGGCTCTTGAGCGCCTGGCGGGTTTCTTTGACCAGAATCGGATTCAGCGAATCGCCGGCACGTTCACACCAATGGTCAATGCGATTCCACAGCCCGCTTGGCGACGGGACCTGCTGGTCGGCTGGTGCGGAAACGGTAGCCATAAGAAAACTCCGACGTGTTACTGCACAAGCCCTTCGGTGACTTGCAAAAACACATCTTCCAAACTCTTTTTGTGCGAGGTGACTTCGGCGACTTCGTAACCCTGGCCGACCAGCCAGCCGACCAGCGCCGCCTGGCTCTTGTGATCGCCGGCGAATTCAAAGCGAATCAGTTCGCCATCAACCACGGGAGTACTGACACCCTGTTTTTGCTCTAATCCCTTCGCAGCATCGCCAGCCCTTTCCAACACGCGAATCGTCACTTCGCGATGCTGTGTTCGCTGATGTTGAATCTGGTCGACACTTCCAGTCGCCAGCAGGCATCCTTGTTCGATGATTCCGACCGAATCACACATCTCCGCCAACTCGGTCAAAATATGGCTGCTGATCAGGACTGTTTTGCCGCGATCGGCCAGCTCGCGAATCATCCGCCGCAATTCGATTCGCGCCCGCGGATCCAGACCGGCAGCCGGTTCGTCAAGGATCATCACCGCCGGGTCGTGAATCAGTGCTCGCCCCAAACAGAGGCGCTGTTTCATTCCCTTGCTCAGACCACGAATCGGTTTTTCCGCCATTCCGTCGGTGCCCGTAAAACCGAGCACCCACTTCAGCCGATCGGTCCTTTGGCGACCGACCAACCCGTAGGCTCGCGCAAAAAAATCGAGGTACTCTTTGCAATTGACGTCGCGATAGGTGCCGAACGCGTCGGGCATGAAACCGAGCCGCCGGCGGACCAGTTCCGGGTCGTTGACAACGGAAAAACCGTCGACAAAAGCATCGCCATAGCTGGGCAGATCCAGTGTCGCCAGAATACGCATCGACGTGGTCTTTCCCGCGCCGTTGGGTCCGATGTAACCGAACACATGGCCCCGCTGCACGCCGAACGAAATGTCATGGACCGCTTTGGTCGATCCAAAAAAGCGATGCAGTCGGCGAAGTTCGATGCAATGATCGGCGTCGGAATGAACACCCTGCGCCGGATAACCGGCAACCAGAGGTGACGACGCAGCCTCTCCGACGCGCGGCGATCGTGTCGCCGCATCCGCGCTGGCTTTCGACGTGATCGCGCCATCCATCCTCATGGTATCGTCCCGAAAACGTATCGAACGCTGTCGACAAGCTTGGCGGAATCCACCGCCAACACGTCGCGGCTGACCTCGGTCGTGGCCACAAAACTTCTTTTGGGCAGTTCGCCCCCCAACTGCAAGTTTTCCCAGAGCCAATTCTCAAGTCCGCCGTCGGTGACGATTCGGTTTCCCGAACTGGTGAAAGATCGGCTGGCATGGATGATCAGGTCACGAACCTTGACCTGGTAGTTGTTTCGTTGCCGCGCTTCGCGAACGGCCGACAAGGGACGATGGTCGTTGTACATCTTGCCCAACAGCTTGGAGGCTTGCTGGGAAGTCCGTTTTTCGCAGTCGACTTTTCCACCGGCCGGCAGACTGTCCACCTTCCAATAAATGCCGCTGGCATCGCGGACAACGATCTTCTGCAAGTCAAAATCAAGCGTGCTTTGCAGCTGCTGGTTGTTCCCATCGACGCGCAACGAAATCTTGCCGATCTTGGGCCGCGGCTGATGAGTCACGAACTGGCGCTGTTGGCGCGACGGTAAAAACGACTGGTCAAACACCTGAGCTTTCTCGGTCACCACCGCGCGGCCCATCACGGCTGGCGGCAATTCAATGATTTCTTCCCAGGCCTGGCCGCTGTTGTTGCGATACCCGACCACTTCGGCGTTACCCGGAAAACGGAGCCCTTCGCTGGGACGCACCCCAGCGAAATAGGTCGCTCGAACCCGTTCGACGCTGTCGCCCGATGCGCCGTCGACCCAGGTCAATTGCCGCACGCGGGCCGAAGTCCCAAATCCGTCCGAAACGATCCCGTAGCCGAACATCGCCAATGTCGTCACCATCGCCAGCAGCGGCGCGATCGCAAACATCAAGTAACCGCGTCCGTACCGAGTCGTCCTGCGATAAGCGATCGGACCGACCAGAATCACGAACACCGTCAGCAAGCCGATGAAGGTGTAGACCGGCGGCTGGGCCACGCCCGGTATCAACCAACGAGTGAATCGGCGGTCACCCAGCATCGGATCGACACCGCGCCGGAGCATCGGCGATTGGCGAAAGTCGATCAACTGATTGACGATCGACCACGCGCCAGCCGCTGGCAGATGGGAATCATTTTCCTGGATGCCGATCATCAATCCGCCTCCCACCTGCTGCATCCAAACCTGGTTGCCCCACTGGGTCGCGTTGTGCAACAAGATCGGCGCGCGAGCCTGCTGCAGTTTCTTGATTTGATCGATCACCGCTTGCTGCTCGGCAGGAAGAGCAGGGTTGCCCGGCAGGTTCATCGATCCCAGGTTGATTCGGTCCTGCGACGAGGCATCTGAAATCATGCTGGCGGCGACTGCCACAATGAACCCTTTGGCACTCGCATCGTCGGTCCAGGCAAAATCGAGGCTGTCGGCCAACGACTGGGGCGATTCCGCGTTGTAGCCAATCACCACTCCACCGGCCAACACCCACTGCCGAAGTGCCGCCAGAGCTTTCTCTTTCTCCTTCAGCTTTTCCAAGCTCTCAGGCGACACCAACACGACGTCAAAACGCTGGTACGCGCGCCAATCTTCCGGCACATCTCGCAAACCGGTGATGGCCAGTATTTCACTGAAATTCTGACGCGTTCGTTGAACCGCGGGGGACATCATCTGCTTGACGCGATTCTGATCGACCGCGGTCAACGTATCTTTGGGTTCGATGACCACCCAGTTTTTTTCGTATTCGTCTTTCAGTACATCCGGTTGGCCAAACCGATTCCGCACGATGCTATTTCCGATGGCACTGTCGTAGTCATCCAGCGGTTGTCCGCCCTCGAACACTTGAAAAAAGTATCCGTTGCCGGCGGACCATTTTGGCAGGTAACGCACCACCTTTACTGATCGCTGTCCCTGCGTTGCCGTCACCGGGACATCCACGATCATTCCGTTGGGAGGCGGCAATTGGGCGCCTTCGATCGGTTGGAAGCGAAACAGCAGACGGCGATCCGCGGTGAACCGACTGGTCGAGGTCACCTGAATCTCGACCGGAATCGAACCGGCAATATCTTGCTGGGCAAGTTGAACGGTGGCGGTAAAACCCAAAACCTTTCCGCTGGGCGGCGGAATTCTGGAGATTCGTTGAGCCGGTGGAAGCAGCCGATCTTCGCCGATCGCCAGCTGACAGAATAAGGCAAAGCAGATCGCCAGCAGATTTCCAGTGGCGGCGGCAAGCTTCGTCCTCATGACTTCTGCTCCCGTGGGGGAAGAATCTGAGGCGGCAACTGCCCTTCGGCAAACGGGCTTCCATGAAGTGCGTCGTCGTCCGATTCATACCACAGCAAGGAAACGGACCAGCAGATCAGAAACAGCACTGCAAAGAGCAGCAGGCAGGCGACTGGAAAGGCGAGCATGAAAATGACCGACATCGCCACCGCGCCGCCCTCGCCAGCGGTCCGCGCCACCGCCGCAATGATCGCGGCAAGCGTGGTCGCCACCAGCGCCAACTTGAATGAGATTCGTGGCAAGGGGCGGCTGCGAAGTACCGGTTCGACCGAGGGCGTCTTCACGAATCGATGCTTGCCGTGGAGGAGGAAGAGAAGAAGCGAAACGGGCATAACGCCCTGCGCCATTGTAGCGGCTGGCCCAATCAGTGTGTGCCGGACAGGGGTGCAGATTTGTCGACCTGCCGGAGCGGTTGCTGAAGAGGATTCCGGTTTGCTACGGCTGATTCTACGAACCGCGCGCCCAAACGGTTTATCGAAAAACACCGCGGTAGGCCGCAGACGGCTCAGGTATCACCGAGCCTTTGTCCGCAGCGATAACAGAATTCCGCGTCACTGCGCTGACCGCCAGCGTCGCAGTTTTGGCACGGCGGTTCTTCCCCGTGCACTTGCCGCTGGTGCAGAAACTCCGCGCCCACAAAGGTCGACGGCACGATGATCAAACTGTATCCCAACAAGATCAACAGGGCCGACATCATTTTGCCGGGAGTCGTTTGCGGCACGATGTCACCATAACCAACGGTGGTCATCGTCACGATCGCCCAGTACATCGATTGTGGAATGGACGTGAAGTGACTGTTGTGATCGATGCCATCTTCGGCGCTGTAGTTGACCGTTTCTAAGTGATACATCAACGTTCCGCTGATGGTGACCGCGACCAGAACAACGGCTAGAAAGACAACGATCTTGTTGCGGACCCGCCAGATCGCCTGCCCCAGTTCGTCGGCCTCGTTCATCATCCGCCACAGTTTCAGCACGCGAAAGACTCGCAGTAGCCGAATGCTGCGTAGGATCACAAACGACCGAGAAGATCCGCCCATCAGCGCGGTCACATAGCTGGGCAAGATGCTCAGCAAATCGATCACCCCCCAGAAACTAAACACGTATCGCAGGGGGCGGCGCGAGCAGACGAGCCGCAGAATGTATTCAACCGTGAATAGGATCGTCAAAACCCACTCGGCGCGGCTGAACAGCCGAAGCACGCTTTCGTTGTCGCGGTACTCCGGAACGGTCTCCAACGACACCACCGTGACGCTGGCCAGAATCGCCACCAGCAGGCCGATGTCAAACCATCTTCCGGCCGGCGTGTCGGCCTCGAAGATGATGTCGTACAAAGATGTCCGCCACTGGGGCGACTCAGGTCGTTGTGTCTTTCGACGGCGGGCGGCTTTGGAGATCGTTCGGGGCATAGCTCCTATTCTTCTTGCTATTTTTTAATCGGCAACTGTGCGCTGGCCGGCAAGACGTTGGATCGGCTGGCCCGGTCGACCATTTTGATGTCCACCGCGGGCGTCGGGGCCTTGTTGGCGATCATCGCTTCGGCCGTTCCCATTTCCGGGATTTCGATGGCCGGAGCCGAATCGGGGGCCGCACCATAGGGATATTGCGGACGACGAATCGTTGTCGTGGTCAGCCCCGATGAACGCGGAGTCAGCGAGGCCTGGGCTTCGCGGTACTGACGATACTTCGGCGCGTAGCGGGCGTAGGGATCCGATTCCGGCTGCTCCGGTTCGGCCCCCGGAAGCACCACCACCGCCGGTTCGCCCTGCACGGCTTTTCCGCCAGCCGTCTTGAACGACGTGACCAGGGAGATGCGCCGCTGTTTGCCGCCGACGGCATCCCAAGGAATCCAAACGCTGTAGGACGCGCCCAGGTCGGTTTGACTGAAATGCCGAGTGAATTGTTCGGGAGTGAACTCGTATCGCTTGACACGATCTTCCGGCTTTTCGGCGGTATCGTCAAAACCATGAACGATCAGCGTTCCGTCGACCGGCACCGGCCGAGACTTCTCGTCGTAAAAGAAGACTCGTCCGCCAAATCCTCGGGTCGGTGTTCGGCCCGTTTGCACCAGGCTATCGGGCGCCCAAGTCGCCGCCATCTTCACCGGGTTGGGATAAGGTTCGGGGGCTTCCTCTTTTTGACCAACCCAGGGAATTCGGTCCAACAGTGACGATTCGCGGTTGGTTTTCTTTTCTGACATGTTTGCGCAACCGACTGGTCCAAAGACCAACAAAGAGGCTGCGGCTGCGGTGAATTTTCTTCGTGATACTCGCATCGAACGAATCCATCCTGAACGAGGTTGTTGTCGATGGGTGGTGGTACCCAACGTGGGTCGACGGGTTTGTTTTTCGATTCAGCCGGTGTGTAGGCCGCCGGCTGATTCACGTTGTCTACTCTTACTTGCCGCCGCCAAGCCGATGTGGCTGAGGCCGAGACGTGTCCTTGGGATTGTGTTCTCCCGACAGGTCCATCCAGCTAGCAGGATTTTGTTGCCAGGTCGTTTGCTTGGCCGAAGGTGTCCGCCAAGTGGTCGGCGTGGGGCCGGTGTATTGGCTGCTCTTCGTAGCGTCTTGCACGTTTGCTGGAACAGGCGAACTTTGTTGCACAACTTCCGAGGAACCGGCCGGTTGTCTGGGCAGATTGGCCGAAGCTTGTTGGGTTGCCTGCGGCATCATCAAACTGCCCGATGCTTGCGTGTACGCCGCTTTGGCGTAACTGGGCGGTATCGCGGCAGCAGCAAGCGATGGCGCATAGGTCGCTGCCCGGTTCTGCACCAAAGCTTGACCGGTCCCCTGCAGGTCTTGCACGTTCGTGCGACCGGCTCCACTTGTGGCGTTGCCTTGAGCCGACGGCGGCGGCAGGGTTCCCGGCGGGATGGCTACCGGAGCGGGCAGCGAGTTTTGTGCCGGTACCACGGGAGCCGCTTCTTGGATCACCGGTGCCGAATCAATCATGTTCGCATCGCCACCCATGGCGGGCGTCGACTGATAGGATTCGGGGACGATGATGTCGTCGACGGTCGGTTGGATGTCGGGATAGATCGTATTTCCAACCGCCGGTCCCCACAGTCCGTAGCCTCCGCTGAGCCCTTCATCGCCGTGGGCTTCCACCACGTCGGCCAGGCACCAGCTCATTCGGCTCGATTCGACACTCTTGACGTAATCCATGTCTTCGTCGCCGTTGACCAGGTAGGGTGTCATGAAGACCAGCAGCTCACTGCGAATCTCCGCCTCTTGGTCGTACTTGAAGAAGTGTCCCAACAACGGGATGTCGGCCACGATCGGCACGCGACGGCTGAAGTTGGCTCGCGACTTCTGGATCAAGCCACCGAAGATCACCGTCTGTCCGCTGTAAGCCGCGATCGTCGATTGCGCGGTCGTTTGCAGAATGTCGTTGATCAACACCACTCCATCGGGAGTGGGCACCAGGGTACCGTTGGAATCATCACGGTCACTGCGAGTCGCGTCGATCGTCATCACGATCAATCCATCGGCACCAACGCGAGGCTGGATTCGCATGATGATCCCGACCTCCAAGTCATCGGTCACCAACTGAGTCCCGGAGATGCCGCTGTTGATCACGTCGGTCACACGGGCGATCACGCGGCCGACTTGAACAAATCCGTCGGTGTTGTCCATGGTCATGATCTGCGGACGACTAAGGATTTGCAGGCGGCTGGCATCCTGCAGCGTTCGCAGCAACAGGCTGACCGAATCGCTTGCGGCGCTGAGCACAAAACCACCATAACCGACGGTGGAGTTGGTGGTTCCAACGCCAAAGGTCGAAACGGTGCTGGCAGCCAACGTCCCTTGGCGGAAGGAGTTGTTGTTCGGAGTTCCGTTGCCGTTGAAGTTGAATCCGGGATTCGACGGGGGAGTCGCACCGGGGAATCCGCCGGCAGCGACACCGCGATCGTACAGCAGCGAATCCTGCAAACCGACTTCGCCACCGATCTCGAACGTGTCGTCCAAACGCACTTCCGCGATCATGGTCTTGATCAGCACCATCGGCGGACGACGGTCAAGCTTGTCGATCATGGCGCGAACCTCTTCGTAGATCCGCGGCGAGACACTGATCAGCACGCTGTTGGTCTGGCCCTCAGATGCTACCACCAGGTCTCGGTCGGGCAGATCGAACGGTCCCAAACCTCCTTGTTGGAACTGCTGAATCTGGTTCACCGACGTGGTTCGTTGTTGGATGTAATCCTGCATCGCCGTGGCGACGTTGACCGCCGGCTGATGACGCAACCAAATCACTTCGGTGATCCGCTCGGCAAATCCTTCGCTGTCCAGCCGAATCAGGATGCTTTCGACCACTTCCAAGTCTTCGGCCGCACCGCTGGCGATGATGCTGTTGGTACGAATGTCCGTGCTGAACCGAAGCGGCACGAGCGAACTTTCGGTCCCTGCCGTGCTGGGCGGCAGGCCCGCCGTGTTGCCGGCACCAACGCTGGTTCCCAGCGTCGCGGCGTCGTCGCCAAACAGGTCTCGAAGCGCCGTGGTCAGTTGAGTCGCGTCGCCGTTTTGAACCGTGAACACCTTGACCAGCGAATCGATTCCGGGCGTCTTGTCCAATTGCCGAATCAATTCGGCGATCAGCGGCATGCTGGCCGCCGGGGCGCGGACGACGATCGCGTTGGCGCCGGGATCGGCGGTGACAACGGCCCCGGTCAGGATGCCCGAATCGACGGTCTGATTTCCATCGGAGTCGACCGCGACGATCGACAAGTTCGATGACGGCAAGGTGATGTTGTCATTGACCTCTTCCCCTTCGCCATTGATCGCTGTCTGCAAAACCGGCGCGAGCTCTTCGGCGATCGCGTTGTTCAACTGAAAGACTTTGATTTCGTTTCGTGCCGAATGCTCTTCGACGTCCAGTTCGTTGATCAAGCGAGTGATTTCCACCATGTCACGGGGAGCGGCGCTGATGATCAACGAATTGGTGCGGTAGTCGCCCTGCACGCGAACGCGGGGCCCGATGCCGGGACGCACGTTGTCGTCGGAACCGGGGCGATCGGTGAAGAAGTCTCGAATCGTTTGTTCCGCGTCGACCGCCGAGGCGTTTCGCAGCCGAAAAACCCTCAGCCGGCTCGACTCCGACACCGGTTGGTCAATCTTCTTGATCAAGTCCATCAGCCCCAGGATCGCTTCCTTGCGACCGATCAACAGCAGTGCGTTGGGGACGTCCAGGGAAGTGATGCTGACGTCACCTTGGCGAGCCGACAACACGTCTTCGTACAACTGTTGCAGCAGTGCCGCCACGGCGTTGGCGTCGGCATGCTCCAGTTCCAACACCTCCACTTCGGGCTGAGTCAATTTGCTTTTTTCTTCGATCTCTTTGATCACGTCCATCACCCGCTGCACGTCTCGCTTGGAACCGCGAATGATGATGGTGCCCAGTTCGGGAACGAATTGAATCTGAGTATCGCCGATGACTCCGGCGCCACCTTCTTCATCGATCGCTTCGCCGTCCGGTGTGCCGGCTGGCGGAACCTGGCCGCCCACCTCTTGGCCGCCGACGCCCTGTTGAAAGACCGCATTGCGAAACGGCGAGCCGCCGACGGCGGTGGCAGCGAATCCTTCGGACGGATTCGATTCCAGCGCCTGCAGAAGTCGCAATGCCCGCTGAATCGGTGCCGGTTCGGCTTTGTCCAAACGGATCAGTTCGGTAACCGTGTCCGGTCCCGACGGAGTCTTGTCCAACGCCGAAATCATCTTCTGCCATCCGGGCAACGAAGGCTGCGGAGCGATGACCGTCACGGTGTTGTTGCGACGATCGACTTCGATGGTAGTCCCCTGCAAAGGTTTGGACGTCAGCTGATAGGCGGCTCGTTCACCACTGCGGCTGGTGGTCACCGGCATCCGGCGACCTTCCACGCGTTGCAACTCATCCTCGAACTCGCGCCAGGTGATGTGAGCCAGATGGACGTTCAGCGGCCCCGATTGGGCCGAAACCTGTTGGACGGTGCTTGACAGCATGCCGCGCAGCTCCGCGGCAATTTTCTGCTGCGCTGCTTCGGGCGCCATCACGATCAGGCGTTCGTTTCGAGCGTCGGGCGAAATCTGCACACCGGGCACGTCGCGGTACCGGAGACTCAGCTTGGTTGCCAGCGAGCGGGCATGCGCGCCGGGAACCGCAAGAGTATTGAGTTTGGGAACACCGCTGCTTTGAGCATGCAAAGTACTTGCTAACAGCGCGAGTGTGGTTCCAAACGTCAGCAAACAGACGATGAAGCGGCGCATTAGCGACCACCTTTTGGCCAGGGTATTTTTGCGGGATAGTCAGAACGGGCCTACAAGAACGCTCGCCCATTCAACCGGGTTCATCGTCGAATCCCGTATAGACACTACAGTCAAAATGACTGAACAAGTTTCACGAACCGATCAAGCTCAGCCCGTCGGTTTCATCGCACCTTGGCAGCAGTGAAACAGGCAATTGAGTGAGACTTTGACGGCGCTCCGTTCTGGTCTTTCGGGAAAATCTGAATTTTTGTTAAAGCTCGACAACATGCCTTTCTTTCAACGGGAACTGGGCAGCTTTTTCCTGAACGTTTGGGTCTTGGATATGCCACGAAGCTATCTCGCGATGCAGTTGCTCTTCGCAGCGATAATGATGGTGACGACCGGGTGTCGTCAGACAACCGGTACAACCGCCGGCGGACCGCTGGTCCCCCTTTCACCGAACAACGCGGCCACCACACCTGCGCTCGTTCCGTTCGGCGGACCGACCCGCGTGACGCCGCCACCGACCGGTTCGTACACCGTTCCCAATAACTACATGGGCGGCTCCGCGCCGATTAGCCAGCTGCCTCCCACGGCAGTGGGCGGATTTGCCGCCGCCGGTGGCAACCCCGTCATCGGTTCCGGTGTCCAGCGAGCCGGCTGGACCGAAACGGGCAGCAACTTTCAGGGACCCGGCAACTCGGTGGTGACTTACGGGGTGAACCCCAGTTCCAACTTGCGAAGCGGCGGAATGCAAGTGATTGATTTGACCGGTGCTCCCAGCCCTCCCGGTTATCGTGCTCCGGTCGCGCCACCAGCCAATTTTGGCACTCCTCAGAATTTCCCTTCGCAGCCCGGTTTTGGTGCCCAGCAGAATCAGTGGAACGGGCCAGCCAGCGTGGTACCGATTCAATCGGTGCCCGCACCGTCGAGGGGTAATCTAGCTGGCGCGGGCGTCGCAGGACCATCGACCGAAGTCGCCCGCTCGCGAGAGTTTCCGCCGAGTTCGTCTGGAAACCTGGCTCCGATCAACTCCGCAGCGCCAAGCAACAACGGTCAAAACCTGAACTGGCGGCGGCCTGGAACGCAGTTTTGAGTCCCAGTAGGCCGACTTGTCCCCAAGTCGGCGAAGCTGTACTTCCTCGGCGGTAGCGAAAGACGTAGCGATTTCGGAGAAATCGCCGACTTGAGCTTCGAGCTTCAATTTCGCAATTTCGCGCGCGCACAATTTCGCGCGCGCGCAATTTCGCGCGTCGCAATTTGGTCGCAATTTCGTGCCACCCATCTTCTCGCGTCATCTTCTCGCGTCGCAATTTCGCAATTTCGCAATTTCGTGCCACCCATCTCATCGCAATTTCGCGCAATTTCGTGCCACCCATCTAGTTTCACACGCAATTTCGTGCCACCCATCTAGTTTCAATCTAGCTTCACTTCGGGCCAAAGGCCCTGCTTTTGCTTGGCCCAGGGCGAGGCAACGTGAGTTTTACGAATGTTGACGCTGCCCTGGGTGATCGACCGTCTCCCATCTTCCCGCTCCCTGCGAGCATGGCGGCTTTGCCGCCATGCTCGCAGGGAGCGGGAACTGAGTTGCCCGGCGTCTGAGGACCCAGGGCAGCGGCATTGCTCGTCAGACTCGCAAAACCTCGCCCTGGGCTATGCAAATCGCTGCACCTTCGGTGCGAAAGCGAAACCGTCCGATGCTCTACAAACAACCCGATTAACGTATCTGCACTCGAGCGAAATTCACCAAAGGTCTTGGCGACGTCTTGGCGACTTTCGCTACTGCCGAAAGACGTAGCGATTTCGGAGAAATAGCCGACTTGGGGACAGGTCGGCCTACGATGGTTTGACTTGATGGCCTCGCAGGAATTCCTTTCCTGTCATTTCTCGCTTGCCTGCCGGTTGTAGTTGCATGATTTCGACCAGGTTGTCGCCGGTTGCCATCAGAAACTCGTCACCATCGACCAACTCGCCCGGCCGATGCCCACCACTGGCGCCGGTGGTGATTCGAATTTGTTTGATCGCCAGGCGGACCGGCGGTTTGTCGGGATGAACGGTGAAGTGGGTAAAGGCGATCGGCCAGGGTTGCATCCCACGAACATGGCAATCGATTTCACTTGCCGGTCGCGACCAGTCGATTTCACCATCCGACTTTTTCAGCCGCGGCGCTTTGCTGACCAATGACGGGTCTTGCTGCTTGCCGATCGTGGTTTCACCGTCCCAGCTGCGTAGCAAATCGACAGCTTCCAACGTGGCGTCGACGCCAAGTGTGGCCAGACGCTGCTCCAGCTGGCCGGCAGTTTCATGCTTCAAGATCGATGTTTCCCGCGTCGTCAGGATGGGGCCGCCGTCAAGCCGCGGTGTCATGTGGATCACCGAGACTCCTGTCACTTCGTCACCGCGCAGCAGAGCCCATTGCACCGGCGCGGCCCCGCGGTAGGCGGGAAGCAAAGAACCGTGCAAGTTGATTCCGCCAAGCCTGGCCGATCCGAGGGCGGCGGGCTTGAGGATCTGCCCGTAGTCACAAACCACCAGCAACGAAGCGTGCTGCTGAACTAGCCGGGCGACGGCTGCGTCGTCGTTGATGCTGGGCGGATCGTAAAGGGGCAAGCCATGGTCTTCGGCCCAGTACCGCACCGGTGATGGCGGTGCCCCTTTGCGGCTCTTTACCGGAGGCATCGGCCTGGTCACGACCAACGCGATCTCGTGTTCCGCCGCCCGCAGCGCCTCGAAAGAGGGGACCGCAAAAGGCCCCGTCCCCATCAGGATCAGCCGCAGCGGAGAAGGACCGTCACCTGGAGCGTCAGCAGCTAAACCAGGCTCGGTCCCAGCCGGTTGGCGGTCAGACCGCGGCACTGAGGATGACGACGATGGATCTTGGCCCGCGGACGAATTCGACATCCAGCATTCCTCCGATCAAGCATACTGCCCGGTCCACTCTTCAAGCCGAGCCAATAGCTCCGCGTCACTTGGAATCGATCCGACCCTTTGCTTGGACCGAAAATCTGTTTCCAATTCGTTGAGCTTATCGTCCAATTCACGTTGTTCTTCCTCGCTTAACCGGTCAAAGAACAAGACTCCGTCCAAGTGGTCGTTCTCGTGCTGTAAGACTCGGGCCAGAAATCCATCCACTTCTCGTTCGATAGGATTTCCTTTCAAGTCATACGCGCTCAGGCGAATCACTTTGGGTCGTTTGACCATGCCGTACAAATCGGGAAGGCTCAAACAGCCCTCTTGCCCCACTTCGCTGCCCCGGGGCAGTTGAAGTTCGGGATTCAGCAGCACCAATTCCTCGCCTTCCCCGCGACTGCCGGAGGGATTGGCAACAAAGAGACGCAGCGGCAGGTCGACTTGGTTCGCGGCCAATCCAACACCATCGGCCTGGTACATCAGCTCCAACATTTCCGCAGCGATATCGCGCAGCTGCTGGTCCACCCGTCGAATCGGCTTGCTGCGATAACGGAGCGTGGGATGAGGATAGTGGATGATCGACAAGGCCATGGGCAGCAAAGCCGGTGAAGGGTAACAGAAAGTGCCCTAAGAATGACGAATGAATCGGTTTTTGAATAGTCGGCCGACCGTTGGTACGTCGACGGGGTGCAGGCACGCTAATCTGGAAAGAATCGCCTCTTGGCCCGTAGCGAAAGTCGCCAAGACTTTCGGAATTTCGGCCTGCCGAAACTCTTGGCGAGTTTCGCTACCCAAAGGCACGTGGGCACGCGATGCGATTTCGGAGAAATCACCGACGGCTTGCCAGCCAAGCACGATTGGAGGACCATTGCCGACATGCTCAATCCTCTCGCTTTCGGACTCTTTCAACAATTCACCGATGCGGCCGACACGTGCCGGGCCGCGGTTGCTTCGGTTGCCGGTGGCGCGGTGATCGATTCTGGCGTCGTCGCCTCCGGATCGATCGACGCTGGACTAATGCTCGCCCGTTTGTGCATGGCCGATCTGGCCAGCATTTCGCTGAGCCCGACGAGCCTGTCTGAATTGGCCAGCAACAACGTGGTTCATGTCCACACAGGCGATCCGCTGCGAGCCTGCCTGGGGGCGCAGTACGCCGGTTGGCCGGTGCAGACGGACGACTTTTTTGCGATGGGCAGCGGTCCGATGAGAATCGTACGCGGCCGCGAAGAGATGTTGGAAAAGCTTGGCTTGAACGAAACCGCCGATCGAGTCGTCGGCGTGTTGGAAGCGGACAAGCTGCCCACCGAATCGGCAATCGAAACGATCGCCAGCCAGTGCGGTGTCGAAACATCCGCCGTGCATCTGGCGGTCGCGCCAAGCACATCGATCGCGGGCAGCTTGCAGGTGGTTGCTCGTAGCATCGAAACGGCGATGCACAAGCTACACGAGCTCGATTTTGATGTTCGCCGTGTGATCAGTGCCACCGGCGCCGCGCCGCTGCCGCCGCCAGCCAAACCGGGTGACACCGTGGCGGGAATTGGACGTACCAACGATGCCATTCTGTACGGCGCCACGGTCACCCTTTGGGTCGACTGCGACGACGACGCAGTCGACGGGGTTGCCAACCGTGTTCCCAGCTGTACCTCCGCCGACCACGGTCAACCCTTCGCCAAAATCTTTCAACAATACGATTACGATTTTTACAAGGTCGATCCGCTGTTGTTCAGCCCGGCGGTCGTCACGATTCACAACCTTCGCAGTGGGCGGACTTGGAATCATGGACGAAATGAGCCCGACGTACTCAGGCAATCCTTCCTTTCATGAACCGGCGACGCTTTCTGGTATTGGGTGGCGGCGACGGCTGGCACGCCAATCAACTTCGCACTGCTGCCGGTGACGCTGGTTGCGAGATCAACTTCGCGACATACGAATCAATCCGCGCCGAGGTGGGCTTGAATGAGATTCCCGCGGAAACGAAGCCGTCACGACGCGGCTACGATATCACTTGCGACTCCGGTCGGCTCTGCGAATATGACGCGATCCTTCCCCGTACGATGCCGGCCGGTTCGTTGGAAAAGATCACCTTTCGGTTGGCAAGTCTTCACGCACTCGCGGAAACACCGCTGATCAATCCGCCGGCGGCGCTCGAAATCGCGATCGACAAGTTCGCGACGCTGGCGCGAGTTTCGCAGTTGGGTTACCCGGTGCCCAAAACCATCGTCGTTCAATCTCGAAGTGAAGCCTTGGAGGCGTTTGACGTTCTGGGTAGCGATTGCGTGATGAAACCGATCTTTGGCGGCGAAGGTCGCGGCGTGATGAGAATCACCGATGCCCAGCTCGCCTGGTACGCCTTCTCGACCCTCGATCAGCTTGACGCCGTCTGTTATTTGCAGGAGTTTGTGGCGCCCGGCGGAATCGACACGCGGTTGCTGGTCATCGGTGACTGGATCGTCGGCGTCCAACGGAGAAACCCCAACGACTTTCGTACCAATGTCTCCAGCGGCGCCCGAAGTCGGCTGGTCGAACCTTCGGACGCCGAGCGGCAGATAGCCCTGCACATCACTCGGTCCATCGGATTGTCGTTTGCCTCGGTCGATCTGATCCACGCCGCCGACGGATCGTTCCGCGTCTTGGAGGTCAACGCGATTCCTGGTTGGAAAGGTGCCCAGGCGGTGGCCCCGACCAACATCGCCGCCAAGATCATCGGCCTGATGCACGAACGTTCCTTGTCCGACCAGCAAGTGGTGTGCTGATGAACCGTCAGAATCGTCCCGCCGATGGCAACGTCGCCGAAAGGCTCCGCATCGTCACCGAACTGGCGCCCGGTGCGATCGCGATCGCTCAGCCCGACGGACCGCCGCAGAGAGACGGTTCGCGAAGCTACGCACTGACCACCTTTGGAAACTTGAACGACCGCAGCGACGCGATCGCTCGCGGCTTGATCGACTGGGGAATTCGCCCCGGCATGCGTTTAGCGATGTTGGTTCCCTTCGGAGCGTCCTTCATCGAACTGGTTTTTGCATTGTTGAAGGCGGGCGTGGTTGTCGTGTTGGTCGATCCCGGCATGGGACGAAAACATTTGGTTCGCTGCCTCGCCGAAGCTCGACCAGACGGTTTTGTCGGGATCCCCAAAGCGCAAGCGATCCGAACGGTGCTGCGAAGACGATTCCCACAAGCTCGTTGGAACGTCACACTGGGGCGAAGATGGTTTTGGGGCGGCAAAACGATCGATCAGCTCTGTCAATCAGGAGCAGAGTCCAAGGCCGCCTTTCCAACGATCCAGCGATCCGACGAAGCAGCGATCATTTTCACCACCGGCAGTACCGGTCCACCCAAGGGAGTGCTGTACAGCCATCAAACCTTTCACGCTCAGATCGATCGTATCCGCGAGCGATACGACATTCACCGCGGCAGCCGCGACCTTGCCTGCTTTCCACTGTTCGGTCTGTTCGACGCGGTGATGGGCGTGACAACGATCATTCCCGACATGGATCCCACTCGGCCGGCCGAAGTGAACCCGCAGCGGCTGATCGAAGCGGCGGCGCAGTGGGAGGTCGATCAGGCGTTCGGATCGCCCGCCTTGTGGAACACCGTCGTCCGCTGGTGCCACCAAAATCGGACGAATGCTGGGGATGGCGCTACCGGCCGGCCCTTTCCAACTCTGCAACGAGTTCTTTCGGCTGGCGCGCCGGTGCCCGCGGTGACGTTGGAGAAGCTTCGTGATTTGATCGATCCCGATGCCAACGTCGTCACTCCCTACGGCGCCACCGAAGCACTTCCGATCGCCTCGATCGAATCGCGTGAAATCATTTCCGAAACCGGGCCCGCCGCCGCCAAAGGGAAAGGGACTTGCGTCGGCACGCGGTTTCCCGACGTCGATTGGCGAGTGATCGAAATCGAAGACGGCCCAATCGCGGACATTGCCGAAACGCAGGAGATGCCGCAAGGAAAAATCGGCGAGCTGATGGTTGCTGGCCCAATGGTCACCGAGCGATACGTCGTTCGCTCCGATCAGAACGCGATGCACAAGGTTGCCGACGGCAAACGGGTTTGGCATCGCATGGGAGACGTCGGCTACCTGGACGGCCGCGACCGATTCTGGTTCTGTGGGCGAAAAGCACATCGGGTGGTGATGGCCAAACGAACACTGTTTACCGTTCCCTGTGAAGCAATTTTCAACAATCACCCGGCGATCTATCGATCGGCATTGGTCCCTCGCGGAACAAGGCCTGGCCAGACCCCGGTGATGATCGTCCAACCGCACCAGGAACATCGGCCCCAAAACGAATCACAGCGCGGGCAATTGCGCAGCGAACTGCTCGAACTCGCGTCACGCAACCCGCTCACCCGCTGTATCGAAGAGGTGATCGTACGAGATACACCGCTGCCGGTCGACATTCGTCACAACAGCAAGATCTTTCGCGAACAGCTGGCCGCCGAATTGAACGCGCAGGTCTGATCACCCGGTGGCGAACCTGATTGGCGAACTGGGGCTCCTGCTTGTACCGGTGCGTTTTCTGGCTCAGAGAAGGTGGTTTCCCATGTCAAACTGGAACGCGGCTCACTACCTGAACTATGCGGACGAGCGAACTCGCCCCTCCGCGGACCTTGCTGCTCGCATCAAAATGGATGCTCCCCAGCGGGTCGTCGACCTTGGTTGCGGCCCCGGCAACAGCACTCAAATTCTTCGATCACGGTGGCCGCAATCGGAGGTGTGGGGAGTCGACAACTCGCCACAGATGATCGAAGCGGCCCAAGAATCGTTTCCGAGGCAACAGTGGTTGTTGGCCGATTTGTCGAGTTGGCATCCGGATCAGCCCGCCGACGTCGTCTTTTCCAACGCCGCACTCCAGTGGGTTCCCGATCACGGAGCGTTGATGCAGCATCTGCTGTCGGCCACCGCAGCCGGTGGTGTGCTGGCGTTTCAGATCCCCAGCAGCTGTTACGCGACTGTCCGCAAGCTGATCCACGATATCTCCCACGACCCGGCATGGTCCGATCGGATGGACGCGCCTCGCAACGCGTTGACCATGGAAAGCCCGGAGTTTTATTACGACGCCCTGGTCACCCGCGCCGCCAGCTTGGACATCTGGGAGACCGAATACCATCACGTGATGGCGTCGAGCGATGCGATCGTCGATTGGATCGCAAGCACCGGCCTTCGCCCTTTTCTGGCAGCTCTGGACGACGAGCACCAGCGCAACGCCTTCGTGGCAGAATTGCGTCGCCGAGTGTCGGTTGCCTATCGGTCACGAGCCGACGGCAAAGTCCTCTACCCGTTCCGCCGAACCTTCGTCATCGCCTACCTCTAAGACCTGTAGGCCGATAAAAACGCTTCTTGCGCGGTAGCGAAAGTCGCCAAGACTTTCGGTCAGTCGGACCTCCTTCTTACGCACTGAAGGTGCAGTCGTTTGCTTAGCCCAGGGCAGCGTCAACGTTCGCAAAGCTCACGTTGCCTCGCCCTGGGCTAAGCAAAGTGTTGTGCCTTTGGCCCGAAGAACAATTCCTCGCTTCAATTTTGTGCCATCCGTAGCGCCCCAGCGGTTGACGGCCAACCTAGAATCCCCCAGCGCCTGGCGGCAACTCGACGCACCTCCAAACAATAATTATTGACTTCCAGGTCAGTTATTCCTAAATTCTTGTCGCCTTGGAACTCCAAGTCTCATCAAGAGTTTTGATTGCCTGTGTTTTTTGGGGAGCTTCCGCTGATGCCTGATTCCACCGAAACGTCGGTTAGCCCCGAAGCGAGTCCGCGGCGCGGTTTTTTGAGAAAGATCAGCGGGCTGATCATGACCGGTGGGCTGGTAGGTGGCTACGGTGCGCTGGCTGCCCTGGCGGGACGTTTTTTGTATCCGGGTCGCAAGCCGGAAAATTGGCAATTCGTGGCGACCCTGGATCGGTTGGACGTCGGACAATCGATGGGTTTTCGGGCGCCGTCGGGCGAGCGGATTGTGGTGGCTCGCAGGCAGAAGGGCGATACGGCGGAATGTTTTGTGGCGCTATCGAGCATCTGTCCGCACCTGGGCTGCGCCGTGCACTGGGAATCGAACAACAATCGCTTTTTCTGTCCCTGCCACAACGGCGTCTTTGACTCGGCGGGCAAGGCGACCGAGGGGCCGCCGGCGGCTGCCGGACAATCGTTGGGTAAGTTTCCGTTGAAAGTCGAATCGGGACTGCTGTACATCGCGGTCTCTTCCAACTCGATTCAACAATCGCGGGGGGCTTGAAGATGTCGCGATTGGGCCAGTGGCTGCACGAGCGTATACCGGTCGATACGGTACAGCTTCGGGAGCTGACCAACGAACCGGTGCCCAATCACCTGAAGCGGTGGTGGTTTGCCCTGGGCGGAACGCCGGCCTATCTGTTCGTGGTGCAAATCGTCACCGGCATCTTACTCGCGTTCTACTACCAACCCACCACGTCGTCCGCCTATGAATCGGTCGACTACATCACCAACCAGGCGGCTTTCGGCTGGTACTTGCGAAGCGTTCACAAGTGGGCCGCCACGCTGATGATCGCGGCGGTGATCCTTCATCAGATGCGGGTTTACTTCACGGCGGCCTACCGCCGACCGCGGGAACTGAACTGGGTGATCGGCATGGCGCTGCTCTTTTGCACGCTGTTGACCGGATTTACCGGTTACAGCCTGGTGTTCGAACAACTCAGCTACTGGGGCGCCACGGTCGGTGCCAACATCAGTGACCAGGTTCCCTACGTGGGTGGTTTTGCCAAACAAATGTTGCTGGGCGGGGAAACTTACAACGACCGCACGCTATCGAGGTTTTACATCCTGCACGCGGCAGTGCTGCCGACAACGATTGTGTTGCTGGTGGCGATCCACATCGCCTTCATCCGCTTGCACGGCGTGACGGAGTTGAAATTCGAGGACGAAGACCCCAAAAAGCCTCAGCATTTCAACTTCTTCCCCGATCACATCCTTTCCGAACTGATGATCGGCTTGGTGCTGATGATTGTCCTGAGCGTCCTGGCGACGATTTTGCCAGCCACGATGGGCCCGAAGGCCGACCCGCTGACCACACCCGAAGTGATCAAGCCGGAATGGTTTTTCTATGTCTCATTTCGCTGGCTGAAAATGTTTTCGCTGTCGTTCGCGGTCCTAAGCACGGGACTGATCGTCGCTACGATGTTCTTGTGGCCCTGGATCGACTCGATGTTGCGGCGAATCACCGGCAAAGAAGACATCAGCGTCTACATCGGGATTGTCGCCACCCTGTTGCTTGTCGGGCTGACCGTCTGGGAAGCGGCGGTCCCGCACTAAAACCAACCACACCAACCCAACCATTTATCAACCGTTCGTTCCGCCGTCATCACCATCAACACGGAATCGCATACTGCCATGGGACTGAAAACAAAGCAGCTAATCGTTGGCGTTCTCGGCCTGATTTTTCTCGGTTCCCTGGTCTTCGTGCAATGGATGGAAGTGACTCGAAAGCGGCAGGAAGCCGGATTGGATGCGCATCCCGTCTCCATTCCCGCCACTTCCAAGGCTTGCGTCGATTGCCACAACCAGTCGTCACCGGGAATCATCGATCATTGGATGGGCAGCACGCACGCGGTCAAAGGTGTCGGTTGCGTCGAATGCCACCGCGCCGACGCAAAAGATGCCGACGCATTCGATCATTACGGGGCGATGATTGCCACGATTGTCACGCCGAAAGATTGTGGAGCCTGTCACAAAACGGAGACGGAAGAGTTTCTTGCCAGCCATCATGCCAAAGCCGGCAACATCCTGGCCTCCCTGGACAATTTTCTTGCCGAAACGGTCGAGGGCGCGCGAGAGCCTTTCAACCCCCATTCGCCTACTCCCGGCCGCGAGATTGACATGGTCAATGGCATGGCCAGCGTCAACGTCGGCTGCAAGCAATGCCACGGCAGCAAAGTGGCGATCGAATCAATCGACGGCGAACTGATCACCGTGGACGAATTGGAACCGGACGAGCATGGAATTCCGACCAACAAAAAAGCGGTGGCGCGAATCAAAAAGAACGCCAACGGCCGGCCGCTGCTTTCCGAAAGCGGTTGGCCAAACACCGGCATCGGGCGGCTGAACCTGGACGGATCACGTGGTTCCTGCTCGGCGTGTCATTCGCGGCATGACTTTTCGCCCCGCAGGGCTCGACAGCCGGAGAACTGCGGCAAGTGCCATTTGGGTCCCGACCATCCGCAGAAGGAGATCTACGAGGAATCCAAGCATGGGGTCGCCTATCGTGATTTGAAAGACAAGATGAACCTGGACGCTCACCAGTGGGTACTGGGAAAGGATTACACGCAAGCACCGACCTGCGCCACTTGCCACATGTCGGGGCATTCCCGAAACGACGGCAGGGTCACGCATGATCCGGGTGAACGGATTTCGTGGACCAATCGCCCGCCAGTCAGCCTGGTGATGGATACTGATGCCGAAGGCAAAGTGATCAAAGAAACCGATCCCGAAAAACGATTGGAGATGACGGTCAGCACTTGGCAAGACAAACGGCAACAGATGCAGCAGGTGTGTCTGCATTGCCACACCGTGAACTACGTCAACGCGTTTTACAAACAGTACGACGACTTTGTCGTCAACTACAACGAAAAGTTCGCCAAGCCCGGCCAAAGCATCATGAAGGCGTTGAAAGACCAAAAGCTGATCACGCCGAAAGATTTTGACGAGGAGATCGAGTGGACCTGGTTCTATCTATGGCATCACGAAGGACGGCGAGCCCGTCATGGTGCGTCGATGATGGCACCCGACTATGCGCACTGGCACGGCATGTATGAAGTCGCCGAACGTTTTTACATGGAACTGATTCCTCAAGCACGCGAAATCGCTCATCACGCTGCCGAGGAGGGAAAGCAGCAGGAAGCAGACACGGTGTTGAAGCTGATCGAGGATCTGCTGGACCGCCCCGAACACGAATGGTTCGAAGCACAAAAGGACCTGGTGGCCGCGGCGCCCGAAAACACCGAGGCCCCAGCCGGCGATGCGGACCAGGACAACTAAGAGGTCCAATTCCACTTGTAGGCCGGCTTGTCCCAAGTCGGCGATCCTGTACTTGCCGACTTGGGGACAAGTCGGCCTACAGTGAATTGCTGCCCTGAGCTAATTTCCCAAATTCTGAAAAAATCGTGTGGGTTTCTCCCGCAACGACGCGTATTTGATTGAGCCAACGCCATCAGGTTTGGGACGATTCACGTTGCCCCGGTGATCCCCCAGCCTGATGGTGTTTTTTTTGGGCCCTTTCTCAAACAAAAAAGGGGTGCCGACGGAATCATTCCATTGATCCACGTAGCACCCCGGAAAAGAGCTCTCGTCAAGACAACTTTCTCGACGCTGGCATACTCCGGTTGAAGGAAGTTGTCGTGCATCCTGCGTTGACGAGAGCTCCAATTTGACAATCTTGTTCCGCCACCGGCGACGTGAACCCGCCCAGTGCCACCCGCCCGTCGACTTCGCTGTTGGCTTTGTTCAAAAAATCGGCTTCTTCCAGCGAAATCAGCAGATCAAGGACGGTGATGGGTAGCGACTTGCTTTCCAAACGAATCAGTTTTAGCGGCGCGGGTACCAAGCAGATCACCCGATCGAGCTGGCACTGCGGAGCCAACTCGATGGCTCGGCGAAAATGATGCTTTGCCTGCTTGTCAAACTGCAAGTGTCGGAAGTGCGGCAGAAAGACATCGCCGCGACTGCGATCTTGTCTGCGGATTTCGCCCGGTCCCCTTCCACTTGCATCCCAAACGGCAAACCGGAAGGGATTCTTGTCTTCCGTTTCGTACCAAAAGGGTGTCTGCCGGCTGCGAGCTTGAAACGTCCGAGCCAAAAAGTACTCGGCCACGGCGTTGGTCGGATCCAACTCGATCGCGCGGTTCAAATGATGGCTCGCCGATTCCACCTTGTTGATGCGCAGGTAAGCTGCTCCCATCCCGACATGTTTCCAGGTCAATGAATCCTCCGCCACGGCAAGATCCTGCCAAACTTCGATCACGTCGTGGAATTCGCCCTTTTCATTCAGCGCGATCACGTCGTGCAACGTTGCCGAACTCTCTTGAGGAAAGTGATACTCAAACAGGTCGGGGCGGTCGATGTTGGGAATCGGTTGTCCAGCAACCTGTCTGCCCAGAACGGTGATCACAATGGCGGCCAGTACCCAAAGCCATAACCAGTGGATGACTTCGTTACGAAATGCGGAATGAGTCGTCGCATTCATGATTCCACCTTTTTCTCGAATCCCAGCGGTGTGCAGGCGGCTTGCTGGAGTTTCTGGTGCAACCGGCGTGCCAAGATGGGCAAACCAGCGGAAGAGGATCCCAGCGACCACCTGTACCGATCGAGGCGACTGTGGCGTGCGAAAGCACGCACACACCCGCGCAGGGTGTGCCGCCACGCACGCCCTGTAGGCCGACTTGTCCCAAGTCGGCGAACCTGTACTCAGCTGTCGGCGATTTCTCCGAAATCGCTACGCATGTAGCCGACAGCGGAGAACTGGCCGACATTTGCCGACTTGGGACAAGTCGGCCTACGAAAACTGATACGAACGTTGAAATCGGAACAACCGTTTCGCGTTTGCCGCAAAGCGATGGTGATTCCCCTACTTTCAAACGCGGCCCGGTGGAAGCGTACCGCAGATTTGACCATTCCTTCCCCATTTCGCACGGGCAAATGACTGTCGACGCCTCACCAACCGAAACTCGAGCCGTTCCTGGCCAGCCGCAGGTGATTGCTGCGCGCGACGGTTCGGAGCGGTTGCCGGGCAACATCATGCTGATTGATGACGAGCCCGTGAATATCGCCGTTGCGCAAAAACTGCTCGAACGTGCAGGCTACTACTCTTTCAAATCGACCACCGATTCGACCGCCGCATTCAAGTTGATTCAGTCGTCGCTACCCGATCTTGTGCTGCTGGATATCAACATGCCGGAGGTCAGCGGCATCGAGATCTTGAAGCAGATTCGGACCCACCGGGCCACCCAGCATTTGCCGGTGCTGATTCTGACGGCCAATAGTGACAACGACATCAAGCTGATTTGTTTGGAGCTTGGCGCGACCGACTTTCTGATCAAGCCGGTCGATCCGATGGAACTCGTGCCTCGTGTTCGAAACGCGCTGCAAAGCAAGTCGTATCATGACCGCCTGAGACGGCACGCCAGAGAACTGGAGAAGAAAGTTCACGAACGAACTCAGGAGTTGGACTTGAGCCGGCGGCAAGCCATCTACTGTCTGGCTCGCGCTGCGGAGATGCGAGACAACGACACCGGTCATCATGTGATCCGAGTGGGACGGTTTGCCGGTGTCATTGCCAAGAACATGGGGCTGCCCGACTCTTACGTCAGCGACATCGAGCTGGCGGCGCAGTTGCACGACGTCGGCAAGATCGCGATTCCCGATGCCATTTTGCGGAAACCGGGAAAACTGGAAGATGACGAGTACGAGATCGTCAAGAACCATGTCAAGCACGGACGCAATATCATTCAACCTTATCTCGCTCACGAAGCCAACGTGATGCGCAGCCACGTCGAACGCGGCGCCGAGATGCTTCGGGACGGCAGCAACCTGATGAGGATGGCGGCCACGATCGCTCAGACCCATCACGAGAAGTTCGACGGCTCAGGATACCCGATCGGGCTAGCCGGTGAGGATATCCCGATCGAAGGCCGAATCACCGCGGTTGCCGACGTTTACGACGCATTGTCCTCGGAACGTTCCTACAAGAAAGCACTGTCGCGAAAGAAGTGTTTTGAAATCATGGAACAAGGACGCAGCAAACATTTTGACCCCGCCGTTCTGGACGCGTTTTTTCAAGGCGCCTCGGACATCGTCAAAGTGCAAGTCGAATTCATGGACTGCGATTGATCGTCGGCGACTTCTCCGAAGTCGCTGCGTGCGTAGCCAGTTTTGTCGGCGACTTCTCCGAAGTCGCTACGTGCGTAGCCAGTTCAGAGAACTGGCCGACAGTTGCCGACTTGGGGACAAGTCGGCCTACTTTCTTAGCAGATCCGCGGTAGCGGTGCTCCGGCCGGTTCGTCGATTGGCAATAGGCTGCCGAGCAGTCCTTCGATCACGACCGCGGTGTTCATCTCAGGGATAACAGAACCGATCACCGTCGCGCCGGCTGATTGCGAAAAGGATCGCAGTGTAGAAACGGCCAGGTCGGAAGCTTCGCGGCGCACGGCGACAACAAAAGTTCCTTCGTTGGCAACATGGAGCGGATCGAGTCCCAAAAGTTCGCATGCACCTTGAACTTCCGATGCCACCGGCAACGTCGATTGGGTTAGCCGCATCGTCTTGCCGGACGCTTCGGCCCATTCGTGAAGCACCGCTGCCACACCGCCTCGCGTCGCATCCCGCATGGCAACCAAGTGCTCTCCGGCCGCCGACTGAAGTGCTGAAGTGATTTCATGCAGCGGAGCAGAATCAGATTTCGGCGGCGGCTTGAAACCAAGGTCATCTCGATCGGCCATCACGGCGATGCCGTGTTGTCCGATCGGGCCGCTGACGATCAACAGGTCTTCCTCGCGAATCTGTGACGGTCCCGGCGGTGCCGGTAATACGATCTTGCCAATTCCGGCGGTGTTCAAAAAGAGCCGATCGGCGGCGCCTCGGGGCACAACTTTCGTATCGCCCGCAACGACCTGAACTTCACATTGCCGGGCCGCGGCCGCCGTACTTTCGATGACCCGGTCAAGGGTTTCGATGCTCAATCCCTCCTCGATGATCAGCGACAGGGTAAGTGCCAGCGGCTTGGCTCCGGCAACAGCCAAGTCATTCACTGTCCCAAAGACGGCCAACGACCCGATATCGCCACCGGGAAAAAACAGCGGATCGACAACAAAGCTGTCGGTCGTGACGGCAAGGTCCCCGCCCACATCACCGAGCGTTGCCGCATCGGGGAATTCTTGGTTGTGCGGCGCGAGTACTGACGTGATTCGCTGCCGGATCAAAGCACGCATCAAACGTCCCCCTTCACCGTGGGCAAGCGTGATGCGATCAGCAGAGCCCTCGATGGGCAGAGGACAGGAGGCGCCGGTGGGTGACTTCATGAAGGGTTGTCGTGATGGTGGTGTTTGTCGGCCATCGTCGGCCAGCTCTCCGCTTCTGGCTACGTGCGTAGCGACTTCGGAGAAGTCTGTCGGCCAGTTCTCCGAACTGGCTACGTGCGAAGCGACTTCGGAGAAGTCGCCGACTGTCGGCCAGCTCTCCGCTTCTGGCTACGTGCGAAGCGACTTCGGAGAAGTCGCCGACTGTCGGCCAGCTCTCCGCTTCTGGCTACGTGCGTAGCGACTTCGGAGAAGTCGCCGACTGTCACGTTCGATAACGATAGTACGCTGCGCATGCTCCTTCGTTGGAAACCATCGGTGCACCCAGTGGGCGATCGGTGGTGCAGAGGCTTGCAAACTTTTCGCACTGGGTCGGTTTGATTTTACCTGACAGCACGTCGGCGCTTCGACAACTGGAATCGCCCAACACGGGAAGCCTCGCCGTGGATCGGAACTTCTTTTCCGCGTCGAACTTTTCATACGCTTGGCGGATTTGCAATCCGCCCGATTCAATCACCCCGAATCCTCGCCAAGGCCGATCGGCGACCTGGTAAACCTGGTCGATCGCCTTTTGCGCCGCCCGGTTTCCCGTTTGACGCGCACTACGTCCGTAGCAATTGACGACTTCTCCGCGTCCCGACTCCAGTTGCCGCACGGTCTCCAAAATTCCTCGCAGCAAATCGATCGGCTCGAAACCGGTGACAACCACTGGCACACCAAATCGCTGTGTGAACGGGACATAGTCCTCCAATCCGGTGATCGTGCAGACATGCCCGGCCGCCAGGAACCCTTGAACGCGGTTTTCCGGGTCGTTCATCAGTGCTTCCATTGCCGGCAACACTCGGACATGCGACACCAGCATGCTGAAGTTGTCCAAACCCAAGCGATCGGCTTGCAATACCGCCAGCGCTGTGGCGGGGGCGGTGGTTTCGAATCCGACGGCAAAAAAAACAAACTCCCGCTGCGGTGACTGCTGAGCAAGCTGCACGGCGTCCATCGGCGCGTACGCGGTGCGCACGTCACCGCCGGCGGCGCGAACTTCCAACAGCGAATGGCGGCTTCCGGGAACTCGCAGCATGTCGCCAAAGCTGACCAGGGTAACATCGCCGCCAGCAGCCAACTGTTGCGCGAGATCGATCGCCGCGGCAGGTGTCACGCAAACCGGACAACCGGGGCCGTGGATCAGTTCCACGGCCTCCTGCAACGCCTCTTCGATACCGTTGCGAAGTAGGCTGTGCGTTTGGCCGCCACAAACATCCATCAACACCCAACGCCGCGACGCCGTCGATCGGATCTCTTCGACCAAACGTTTGGCGAGCACCGGATCGCGAAACTCTTCGACAAACTTCATCGATCGATCCCTCCACCATCGGGCGAATCAACAAGATCCAGTCGCTGCAATTCCTGCATCACCCGCTGAGCCTCGTCGGTGTCGATCTGGGTGATTGCGATTCCGGCATGGACGATCACATAGTCTCCCACCGCGGCATCGGCGACACAGGCCATGTGACACTCACGACGGACGCCACCAAATTCGACTTCGGCACGAGCAAAGGTGGGATCATGATCAATCCACCGCACAATCTTCCCAGGAACACCCAAACACATCCCATCATTCCTTCGTCGATTTCATGGCCACGATCGATTGGCCGACCGCGAGACCGCCGTCGCCCGGCGGCACTCGCCCAGAAAACCCGATCGTACCCCGGCGGTCACGTAATCGCTGGGCGATCAGGTCGACCAACACACGGTTTTGAAACACGCCCCCGGAAAAAACGATCGGGTGATTGGGAAAACGTTCGGCAATCTCCTTCACCGCCGATGCCAGGCCGCGATGAAAACGGATCGCCATGTCGCCAGCCGGCTGGCCCTGCAGTTGATCCCGCCGCAACTGTCGAATCATCGGTCGCCAATCGATCTGAAAAATCTTCTCGCCACTGATCGGCATCGGATAACGGTCGGTCGCAGCAAGATCGCAAGCCGCTTCCAAACACATTGCCCCCTCCGCTTCATGATTGGCGGTGCAGCGATTCAAAATCATCGCCGCCACGGCGTCAAACAGTCGACCAACGCTGCTGGAGGTCGGATGGGTCTCTCGCCCGACCAATCGCAAAAAAGTATCCGGGTCGATGCCGTCCGGTATCAGGTGTGCGATCCAATCGTCTGCACCACGACCAAAGGTATCAACCAACATAGCGACCGCGACTCGCCAAGGTTGTTTGACGACCTTGTCGCCTCCGACCAACGGGAAGGGGCGAAGATGCCCAACTCTCCGAAATTCGGTCGCGGTTGCCAATAACACTTCGCCACCCCAAATCGTTCCGTCGCTGCCCAAACCGGTGCCGTCCATGGCAAATCCAAGCACTTCTCGATCCAGCCAGCCATGTTCGAACATGCCAGCGACGATGTGTGCGTGATGATGTTGAACCGAATCCGACTTGCGCCCACTGGTCTGGGCCCATCGCGTGGAATGATAATCGGGATGCGCGTCGTGGACGACTCGATCACACTGCACACCCAACAGCTGGGACATCGCGGCAACATGATGCGTAAAACGGTCACGCATGGCAACCGATTCCAAGTCACCCAGGTGCGGTCCGAGCACGACGTGGCGATCGGTCGTGATTGCCACGGCGACCTTCTGCTGGCCGCCGACGGCAAGGCAATGGGTTTGTGAACGCGATGGACATCGGTCAAACGACATCGGGGCAAGCCCACGGCCGGCACGAATCGTCACCACACCGTTCGCTGTACAGCGAACGACACTGTCATCAATCGGTCGCAAAATCGGTCGGTCATGATGAAGGAAGCGATCGGCAATCGCGGCCAATCGAGTTTCGGCGGCAGCCTGTTCGTATTCCAAAGGATCGCTTTCCCGATTGCCGCTGGTCACGACAAGCGGCCGGCCCACCGCGTCGATCAGCAGCGCGTGCAGAGGCGAGGTGGGAAGCATCAAGCCGACGTCGCGAAGTCCCGGATGAATCGACGGTGCCAGCGGGTTGGACCGCCGGGCGCCGACCAAAACGATCGCCCCGGCAGGATCCTGCAACGTGTCTTGCTCCAAAGAGGTGAGCGACGCCAACTGCGACGCTTGCTCGATCGAATCGACCATCACCGCCAGCGGCTTGGAGCGGCGTCCTTTCCGCGATCGAAGCCGAGCCACCGCCTCCTCATCGGTTGCGTCACATACCAACTGGTATCCCCCTAACCCTTTGACCGCCAAAATCTGCCCCGATCGCAGCGACTGAATCGACGCGTCGAGCGCCTCGCCGGAATGTTCCAAGTTGCCGGGTGTCGACCACAGCCGCGGCCCACATTGGGGACAACAGTTGGTCTGTGAATGAAAGCGACGATCGGCCGGATCGCGGTATTCCGATTCGCACTGAGGGCACATTTCAAACTGTGACATCGCGGTCCGCTGGCGGTCGTATGGCATCGCCTTGAGGATGGTGTAGCGCGGCCCGCACTCCACGCAACTGGTGAACGCGTAACCGAAGCGACGGTTTCCTCTTTGGCGAGTTTCGGCCAGGCAGTCCCGACAAACCATCCGGTCGACCGGCACGATCGTTTGGACGGAAAGATCGACTTCGCTTTCGACAATGCAAAAATCGTGGCAGTCTTCAGCCACCGGCCGTTGATTCCGCCAGGCGACGTGAGGATTGCCGGGCAATTGTTGGTGCAACGTTTGGAAGAATTCGTTCAATCGCGTTGGCGGTCCCTGCAAGTCGATCACGACACCCGACATGGAATTGCGAACTCGTCCCGCCAATCCCAGTCGTTGCGCCAGCCGAACGATTTTGGGTCGAATCCCGATTCCTTGCACGCACCCGGTCAACAAGATGCCGCGGCGGACGACGGGCACTTCCCCCGACGGTTGCTGCAAAGCTACGGACATTTCTGCGCCTGCGGTTGCAGTCTTTCCTGGCGCTGCTGGTCAAGATAGTCGCACCAATCGGCGATCCCTTTGTCGTGGATCGAAGCGACTTGCAGGCAATCCAAATCATCGCGAATGCGCCGAGCATCCTCTTCCACCCGCTCCACGGAGAAGGGAACGTAGGGCAGCAGATCCGTTTTGGTGATCAACATCGCGTCGCTGGTGCGAAACATTTTGGGATACTTGCCCGGTTTATCGTCACCTTCGGTGGTACTGATCAGCACCACGCGAAGATGTTCGGCCAAGTCATGCGAAGCGGGACAGACCAGGTTGCCGATGTTTTCAATGAACAGGAACTCGAAATCATCTTCCGGCAGCGATTGCAATCCACGTATAACCAATTCCAGCTCCAGATGGCAAGCGCCGCCGGTGGTCAACTGTTTCACCGGAACAAGCGGCGCCAACCGCTCGGCGTCTCGCTCGGTCGCCAGGTCGCCGACCAACACCGCCATCCGACGGTCACCGGCCCAATGGCGGGCGGTTGCTTCCAGCAAGCTGGTTTTTCCGGCGCCTGGCGATGAAACCAAATTCACGACCAGCGTTCCTTTCGCGGTCCACTGGTCTCTCATCTCAGCGGCCGCGCGTTTTCTTTCGGCCTGAACGTCGCGACCCACAGGAATGACTCGGCTGGCGGATGCGTTGGTCACGTTTTGGCCTCCTGGTTAAGCGGAACGGGATGGTTTCGTTCGTTGACGGTGACAT
The DNA here is from genome assembly GCA_965222745.1 of Rubripirellula sp. Lineage (GTDB taxonomy): Bacteria > Planctomycetota > Planctomycetia > Pirellulales > Pirellulaceae > CBDCUW01. The sequence continues at coordinate 467,255 of CBDCUW010000005.1, read as the reverse complement.
GGAGCAAGCGGACCTCGTCACCGCCGATGACGCGGACATTTCGGCGGCGGCAAGCCGGACACTCAAACACAAAATCCACGACATCAAAATCTTGCTGGCAATCGAGACATCGTGCTCGTAGCTGTACCGCCACGATCTCCAGTTTCGCTTCACTCAGTCCCGCGGGCGCGGCAAGGTGCTCGAACGCCGATTTCACCAGCAATGGTTCTACACCCGACAGGGGACCAATCGAAATCGAAACGCCGATGACAATGTTGCGCGCTGGGTCGTCCACGACCGAATGTACCTGGTCAAGCAAAGATCGGACGATCGACATCTCATGCACCGGCAAGTTCCTCCGCGATCATTTCGGCACAGCGACGGACGTGACCCTGGCAAGTTTCGTCCAGGTCATCGCCGAATTGGAAGCTCCGTCCGGGAATCATCCACAAAATCACCTCTTCCGGCAAACTGTCCAGTTGCCGCGCCAGGCAGAGCACCGAAACGATATCGACATGATGCGTGCAATCCGACCGCAACCCCGACAACACTGCCGCCTGCTGCTCGCCAGCAGAAGCGGCCAATCCGGTTTCTCGATCGATCTGGTCGCCCTCGATCCGATATCGCTGAACGACGGCGGCAGGTTCCTGCTGATCGCAGGCATCCACCAAGTGCAAAACCTTGGCGGCCTGAATCGAATCCAACAGCTGATGCGGCACCTTCGCACGAACCAGTTCGACATCGCGGCCGACGATCGATTCCAGGCGGTCGATCACCTTCCATCCTGCCTGATCATCTCCGTGGGGGCTTCCGATTCCGACAACCAATGCGGGCGGCCGTTGCCGGTTCATCGTCGCTGCACCTCCAGTTTCAAGAAATGGGTCGAGCAACTGATGCAGGGATCGAAACTGCGGATCAACTTTTCGCACTGTAGAGCCGTATGCTGATCATCATCACCCAAAATATCGGGCAAGATCGTGCGAAGGTCCGTTTCGATTTGACGTTGGTTTTGGGCGGTGGGGGGAACGATTTTGGCGAATTCGATCTTGCCATTTTCATCGACTCGATATCGATTGAAAATCAATCCCCGCGGCGCTTCGGTTGCCGCAACCCCTTCGGATGCCTGGTGCTGGTACTGGACCTTGGAAGGATCGGGCGGAACATAGTTGCGGATGATTTCCAAAGCTTCCTCGTAAGCGTGCACCACTTCCAACGCTCGCGCCACGATCGATTGATAAGGATTGAAGCAGGGCCACTGCACGCCGACCTCGGTCGACAGCGCGTTGGCGATCGGGAACAGCCGCTCGCGATTCAAATTCACGCGTGCTAGCGGACCGACCGCGTAGGGTGACTGATCCGGCAGACTAACACTCTGCAGCGCCGTGCTGTGCGGAACCTGGGTCTCCTGAAATCGCTGTTCGTAATCGGTCACTTCGATCGCCCATCCCCGCGTCGACGCGATCCGTCCTTCGTTCATCGGATATTCGTCATCGTGCTGCAGAGCGATCATTTCGCAGTCGCTATTGAAATCGGGGAATTCCAACTTGCTGACCCACAGCGCGACTTCGACCGATGCGTCCAGTCCCCAGGAATAATCGTCGATCATCGCGGAAAGTTCGGCGGCGGTGGGGGCGCGGTAAAAACCTCCGACCGCCACGTTGATCGGGTTGACCGCTCTGCCACCAAGAACCTTCAGCAGGTCATTGCCCAGCTTCTTCAGTTTCAAGCCACGATTGACTTGATCGGGGAGACGCTTGGCCAGTTCGATACTGCTGCTGCAACCAAAGAAATCGGGAATGTGCAACAAATGCATGTGCACACCGTGGCTCTCAATCCACTCGGCACAATACAGCAGCCGCCGCAGCTGTCGGATTTCGGGTGAAATCGTTGCGCCCAGCGCCCGTTCCAGCGCGTGCACTGAAGTCATCTGATAGGCCACCGGACAGATCCCGCAGATTCGCGCCGTGATGTCGGGCGTCTCCTCCAACGGCCGCCCCCGCAGCAGCGCCTCAAAGAAACGAGGCGGTTCGTAGATGGCAAGCTGCACATCGGCGACCTGGTCGTTTTCCAACGTCACACGCAGCGCCCCTTCGCCCTCCACCCGCGAAAGTGCGCCGACTTCGATCTTTCGGCTGCCGTTGTTGCTCACAATGTGCTCCCAGGATCCGAACGGGGATCGACGCGATCTCCCTCGTCACGAAACGCCGGCGCGGCGGCGTTGAAGTTGCGAAGCAGCGGCACCAATTCCTCGGTCGTCTTGCCGCGCTGGAGGTAATGATCGGCCAGCGGCTCGCAATTTGCCTGGCCGGCGGGACCAAAACACCCGTAGCATCCACGATGGTACGCCGGACAGATCGCACCGCACCCCGATTGGGTCACCGGACCCATGCAGGCCAGATCGCGAGCCACCGCGACACAGACTGTGCCGCTTCGTTTGCAGTCCAGGCAGACGCTGTGAACGGGGGTCCGAGGACGACGCCGATTCAACACCGCCACCAAGACTTCTAAGAGTTGATGCCGATCAATCGGACAGCCGCGCAATTCGAAGTCGACGGCGACGTGATCGGAGATTGGCGTCGACGTCGATAGGGTCGAAATGAACTCCGGCGACGCGTAAACACATCTCAGGAACTCGGCGCGGTCCCCCCAGTTCTTCAACGCTTGAATTCCCCCCGAAGTAGCGCAGGCGCCGATCGTGATCAAAAACCGAGTCTGATGGCGGATCTCCTGAATGCGTTTGCGGTCTTCCTGAGTGCTGATCGAACCTTCGACCAGGGCGATGTCGTATGGTCCCGGTTCGACGTGGCTGCTGGCTTCCAGGAAATGAACGATGTCGACACGATCGGCGATCTGCAGCAATTCATCTTCGCAAGACAACAACTGCAACTGGCAACCATCGCACGAGGCGAACTTGAACACCGCCAGACGCGGCCGCCGCGGCGGCGACGTTTTCTTGGGGCTGGCGACGGATTGTTGCACGTTCATGCTTACAGGCCTTGAATGTGAAGCCACTCGGATACCCGGTCATGACGGAACACCGGCCCGTCCTTGCAAATGAATTCGCTTCCCAACTGACAATGGCCGCACAAACCGAATGCACAATTCATGTGCCGTTCCAGCGTTACCCAGATATTTTCGCTGGCTATTCCGCGGTGAAGTGCTGATTGGGCAACGTATCGCATCATCACCTCCGGCCCGCAGGTCATCACCACCGTCGAATCGGGATTTGGAATCGACAGCCTTTCCAACAGCAACGTGACGACGCCGACGTGGCCAGTCCATCCCGACGTGGCCCGGTCAACGGTGGTTTGGACGTGAACGCCCCTGTCTTGCCAGCTGGAGTATTCGGGCAAGTAAAGTAAATCGGCGGGAGACCGGGCGCCGACCAGAACACTGACCTGGCCGACCTGGTCGGAGTGGTTCATCAAATGGACCACCAACGAGCGCAGCGGCGCCAGTCCAATTCCGCCCGCCGCAATGATCACATCCTTCTTGGGATCGGCTGGCTGTTCAAACTGCCTCGTCGGCCACGGCTTGCCGAACGGTCCGCGCAGGCCAAACGACGCACCAACCCCGGCGTCCAACGCGCCGGTGACCGAACCGACCAGGCGAATCGTGTGGCGCAAGTACTGGTTCTTTCGATCGCCGCCGCTGATGGAAATCGCCGCTTCGCCTACACCGGGAGCATGCAACATGTTGAACTGGCCTGGCTGCCAATCGTATTGAGCGGCCAACAGATCATCCTCGAAGGCCAATTCGTAGGTTCGTACACCGGGAGTTTCATCGATCACTCGTCGCACTCGCACGGTAGCGGTTTGCCAAGGATCCCACTTTGCCATCATGGCCGTGCTGTTCACGGTGTCGCCTCCTTCACCACACAAACCGAACCGACCTTCGGCTGGGCAACCGGCAGCGAACGCCGGTCGGACGGTTTGCTGCGAATCGCGGCTACCTCTTCGGTCAAGTCGATGCCGACCGGGCACCAGGTGATGCAGCGGCCGCAACCGACGCATCCCGAATGATCAAACTGGTCGTGCCAGGTCGCCAATTTGTGAGTCAACCATTGGCGGAAGCGGCCGCGAACGTCTCCCCGAACCATTCCGTCAGCGGTATAGCTGAAATCGAGATTGAAACAGGAATCCCACCTGCGAACGCGATCGACGCGATCCCCCGTCAAATCCGACTCGTCGGTCACCGTCGAACAGAAGCAGGTTGGACAGACCATCGTGCAATTGGTGCAGGAGAGGCAACGTTGGGCAACTTCGTCCCAGTGCGGATGGTTCAAATTGTCCATCAACACATCCCGAAGATTCTCCGTTTCCATTTGCCGCTTGATCTGCTGGACCGCTCGGCCGCGCAGCGCTTCGGCCGATTCCAGCTGTTGAGGGCTTGCGGCGGCGCGATCGACCTTCGCCAGAATCTCTTCACCGCGCGGGCTGCCGACTTCGATCACAAAACCGTCATCGATCTCGGTCATCGCCAAGTCGAATCCGCTTTCACATCTCGGCCCGGTGTTCATCGAGGTACAAAAACAGGTCGACGCGGCGACCGTGCAGTTGACCGCGATGATCAGCGCGTTTTCGCGACGTTGTCGGTAGACGGGATCGACATAGGGACCTTCCAAAAAGACACGGTCTTGCACCGCCATCGCCGCCAATTCGCAGGCCCGCACCGCCAAAAAGGCGTACTTGGGCTGGGGATCACCGTTGCTGTGGAACTGCCACGTGTCGGCGGTCGCCCCCTCCGTTTCCGGCCGGGGGTCGCCGGAATCTGAATCGCCGGCCGCGGCGCTACGGGCGATTCGAGTCGCGGTGGAGACAGTGGTTTGCGGCGGAAACAAAAACTGTTTCCAGGAATGCGGTCCTAAATTGAAACCGAAATAAGAGGATTCGTCCGAATTCTCAAGCCGGTAGGTCGCGGGCGCCTGCTGATCTCGCTGGCCGTGCGGCAATTGGTCGGCCGACTCGATCGCCGAATAGACGATCGCTTCCTGGCCGACCGTGGGAGCAATGACTTGGTAGCCGTCACTCCGTAGCGCGTCGATCAGGTCTTGCAGCCCCTGCTTGGAAATAAAAAGCTGACCTTCCGTCGACATCACTCTTCCTCGAACCGATAGAGGTCAAGCAGCTGAAGCCTCGTCGCTAAAAGTCGGCGCGACAGCGACCTGGCAACCAAAGTCATCACAGCATATCCGACTTCATGGTTCGATTGGCAAAGCGACAGCAGCTGCGGACCGGAAGTTTCGATCAATCGAACCGGGTCCAGGACGATGGCCGAAGCGGTCATCCGCCCGTCGCCCAGCAGGCCGGACCACGACAACAACTGGCCCGGACCGATGGTCAAGATTCGCTGCTGGCCACAATTGGCCGTCACCATTTCCAGCGAAACCGTGCCGTCACAGACAAAGTACAGCTTGGGATGCAACTCGCCTTCGTGAAAGATAAGCGTTCCCGTGGGAAACGTGACCAGCTCGGCGATGGCGGCCAACTGCTGCTGCACTTCGTCGCCGGAGGAATCGAATCCCAGTCGCCGGAGTTCGTCCATTACCTCGCCGTGATTGTCGTTCACCATCCCGCTGCTCGATCTGCCGAGCAGAGTCGCTGGGAAAAGAAATCGCCAGTCGCGATCACTCTACATGAAATCTTCACGGTTGCTTCATGCCAGCGTCTCTCTGATCTCGTCGAGCACCTCCTGCTGGGGCTTCGATATTTTGCCAAAACCTAGGACGCCACCTGACGCTTCGGCGACCACCGTTGCAATGTGAAGAATATTTTTCGTCAACAAAACCGAGGCTGAATCGGACAACGATTCGTTCACCGCGACGGCGTAGTGTTTCCAAACCTGCAAAAGCGTCCTCTTGGGCCGCTTGGTCAACCACGATTCCAACAATTGCGAGGCCAGGGCATCGTCCTCGATTCCTCGATCATGAGCCGCTTTCAAGACGGCGTCATGCTCCAACTCCGTCACCGAATCGTCAGCCCAAGCAACAAAAACGGCTGGCACCAGGGCCAGTGCGGCAAGCGTTGTCGCCTCGAAGCCGGCGTCGACCAATTCGTCCAACAGTTCCTTGTCGGTCAAACCGGTTGCCTTCTGAAGCGCCTCCCGTGATCGGTCCTTCTCCATCGATCGCCGCAATTCCTCTCGAAGCTGCTCGTCGACTCGATGAAAGAACTCGTCCTCCAGAGCTCGCTCGCGCTGTTCAAATGCGTCCGACTCAAACATATTCAATTGCCTCGCGTGATTTCCTTGTAAACGCACCTGGCCCAACGGCTTTGCTACACATGCAACGGGCGGACCAATGGATCATTCATCGCAATTGACGCTCCACGGAACCATGGTGCGTGCGGGTTTGCACACTCCATCGGTTTCGCGCGACCAGTCGTCCCATCCTGGTGTGACAAGAGTGACCGCCAATGAGATACCCACACTTTGGAATGCGGCTTGCATTCGGTCAATCCCACGGCAAGCGCTGCCACTGCGCTGCTGTACCATGAATGCCAGGTGCGCGACCTGATTCGAGTAGACCAATGACCTCGCCTGTGACCCTAACGACCGATCCGGTGTGTGGAATGCAGGTACGCACCGATGGTCCCTGGGCGTCGATTCATCGCGGAGAAACGTTCTTTTTCTGTTGTGACGGATGTCGACAGCGGTTCGAGCGAGAGCCCGACTCCTTTCTTTCTCCGCAGCCAAAATCGGCGGAGGAGAATTCGTCGTTTCTTCCCGTCCAATCGATTCAGCCCGCCGGGAGCTGTTGTCAACACCATCAGGCGATTTTCACCTGCCCGATGCACCCCGATGTGGAGCAGGTGGGATTCGGTTCCTGCCCGATTTGCGGCATGGACTTGGAACCCAAGCTGGTCGAGTTTTCCGAATCGCCAGATGATTCGCAGATCGACATGGCCCGGCGATTTTGGGTCGCGGCTCTTTTTTCGGTGCCGCTGTTGTTGGTAGCGATGGCACCGATGCTGGGCCTTCGCATCGCCGAAACCATTCCCCATCGATGGATGGGCCCGCTGCAGCTGGTGCTGGCGACCCCGGTTGTGTTTTGGTGCGGCTGGCCGCTGTTGGTTCGAGGTTATCAGTCGCTTCGGACGATGAACCTGAACATGTTCACGCTGGTATCGTCGGGAACGTTGGCGGCCTATTTGTTCAGTCTGTGGGTGGTGCTGCGACCCGATTTGATTCCCCCCGCTTTTTTTGACGCTGGAAATCCGCCTTTGTATTTCGAGGCGGCAGCCGTGATCATCACGTTGGTGCTGCTGGGCCAACTTCTGGAACTGCGAGCGCGGGCGCAAACGGGCGGGGCGATCCGCGAGTTGATGTCTCTGGCACCCGACACTGCGCATCTTGTCTCGGATGACGGCGAACAAGAAGTCCCCCTGGACACAGTGAAGATCGGCGACCGCCTGCGTATTCGTCCCGGCGAAAAACTTCCAGTCGACGGGATCGTGGTGGACGGGGCGAGCCACGTCGATCAGTCGATGCTGACGGGCGAACCCAAGCCGATACAAAAGTCGGTCGGCGACGGTGTCACGGGAGGAACGTTGAATCAATCGGGCGCGATGCTGATCCAGGCAACCGCCGTCGGAAAAGATTCGGTGCTCAGCCAGATTGTTCAGATGGTGGCCGAAGCACAACGAAGCCGTGCTCCCATTCAGAAGTTGGCGGACGTCATCGCCGGATATTTCGTGCCGTTGGTCATCGTGATCGCCATACTTGCGTTTGCCGGATGGACGGCTTTCGGACCGCCGCCGCAACTGGCTCACGCGATGGTCGCGGCAGTCGCGGTGTTGATCATTGCTTGCCCCTGCGCGTTGGGATTGGCGACACCGATGTCGGTGACAGTCGGTGTCGGACGTGGTGCCAAAGAAGGTGTGCTGATCAAAAACGCCGAAGTGTTGGAGCTTCTGGAAAAGGTCGACACGTTGGTGGTGGACAAAACGGGCACACTCACCGCCGGACGCCCCGAAGTCACGGCCACCGAAACGTTGGCTGGATCAAGCCGCGATGAGGCGATCCGGTGGGCTGCCGCCGTCGAAGTTCACAGCGAACACCCGATCGCCCGCGCCGTGCTGCAGCACGCACAACGAGAAGGCATCTCCGTCGTGCCGGCTGCCAATTTCCAAAGTCACTCTGGGCGCGGCGTGACCGGTCGGGTCGATGGTCGAGAAATCGTAGTCGGCAATGCCGACTTCCTGGCCGCTGAAGGTGTCGATGGAATCGAATCGGCAACCAAGTTGGGAACTTTGCACCGGTCAGGCGGAAACACGACTGTGCTGGTCGGGGCCGATCGTTGGCTGGCCGCCGTGCTGACGATCGCCGATCCGATCAAGGCCAGCACACCGCCGGCGCTACGGGCCCTGAAAGAAATGGGGCTGGAAGTCGTCATGCTGACCGGCGATGGGGAAACAGCCGCTCGGTCGGTTGCCGAGCAACTGGGTATCGAGCGATTCCACGCCGGAGTTTCGCCTCAGCAAAAACACGCCATGGTGGCTCGGTATCAGACCGGCGGAAACGTTGTTGCGATGGCGGGCGACGGAATCAACGATGCTCCCGCTTTGGCCGAAGCCGATGTCGGAATCGCGATGGGCACGGGAACTGGCGTGGCGATCGAATCGGCGGGCGTCACATTGGTCGGAGGCGATCTGCAAGGGATCGTCAGGGCGATCAAGTTGGGGCGCGCGACGATGAACAACGTTCGTCAAAACCTTCTCTTCGCGTTTCTTTACAACGCGATGGCGATTCCGATCGCCGCCGGAGCGCTCTACCCGGTTCTGGGAGTGTTGCTCAGTCCGATGATCGCGGCGGCGGCGATGAGCATGAGTAGTGTTTCGGTGATTGCCAACGCATTGCGATTGCGATCGCTGGAACTCTCCGCAATCAAAGTGGGAGATGTGCGATGAATCTGGACACAACGACTTCGTTTGTGGGACTGGAGTTATCGACGCCTTTGGTCATCGGGGCATGTCCATTGACCCTGGAAACTGATACCGCCAAGGAAATGGTCGACTCGGGAGCGGCCGCGGTGGTGATGCCGTCGTTTTTCGAGGAGCAGATCGAATACGAGTGGTTTGACCACGGCAACCAGACGCCGATCGCGCCCGATCAGTTTCCCGTTTCGCTCACGTTCAGCGAAAAGATGAACCAATACAACGGCGGCCAGCTGGCTTACCTGCAGTGTGCGGAACGATTGCGAGACGTCACGTCGGTTCCCGTGATCGCCAATCTGAATGGTGTCGGTGGTGGAAAATGGCTTTCGTTTGCCAAACGGTTGGAGGAAGCAGGGGTCAGTGCAATCGAGCTGACTCTTTTTCGCCTGGCAATGGATCCGGACGAATTCGCTGACGACATCGAACAAGACTATCTGGCCGGTATCTCGTTTCTTTGCAGTGAGGTGACGATTCCAGTCATCGTCAAACTCTTGCCCTACTTCACCTCGCTGCCGAACTTTGCCGGTCGAGTGGCAGGTGCCGGCGCGGCGGGCCTCACCCTCTTTGGGCGTTATCCAGGCTTCGGACGCGATCCCGACTCGATCGATTGCCGCATTCAGTGGGAATTGACCGAACCGGGCGAGGTTTCCATGTCGCTGCAATGGCTGCCGATCCTCCGCAAGGCTTGCCCCAAGCTGAGCCTCGCGTCCAGCGGAGGCGCAACGACCGGTTTGCACGCGATCCAGCTGATGCAGGCAGGGGCCGACGTGGTGATGTTGACCTCCCCGATCTATCGACACGGCGTCGCAGCGCTGCAGCAGATTCTTGATGAAATCCGAACCTGGGCGGATGAGCATGGGCGCGAAAGTGTGCGTGAAATCATCGGTGATCGTTGCCGCAACGTGCAGACCTTTCCGCAGGCCTACCAGCGCGCCGAAGCGACCGGCCAGATCACGTCGGCCGAACAGGCGGAAAGCAAACCGGCCGGTGGCGAGTAGTTTTTTGGCGGCAGGACGATACTGCTTGGGATTCGACCCAGCTAAACTTGCAACCTACCGACCCGACATTCCAACGCAAACAAGCGGAAAACCGACAACGAGCATGACTTCACCCTGGCAGCGAATCCGACTTGGCGCCATCGTCCTGATGTCCGTTTTTGTCGTTGCCGTGTGCGGATATCGGTTCCTGGGCGACTACGATTGGATCGGCGCCATTTGGATGGTCGTGATCACCATCTCCACCGTCGGCCATTCGGAAGAAAGCACTTTTGGGCCGGGACTGCAGGTTTTCACCATCTTGGTAATCCTGCTTGGCATGACCGCAGCCGTTTATACGTTCGGCGGTTTTTTTCAACTGGTGCTCGAAGGCGAGCTTGATCGAGTCGTGGGGAGGCGACGAATGACACGCGAACTGCAACAGCTGTCGGGCCACATCATTGTCTGTGGCTACGGACGAATGGGCCAACACCTGGTGCAGGACCTGCGCCACCAGGCTTGTCCGGTGGTGGTGGTGGACAACAATCCCGATACGGTGGACGAAGCGGTCGCCGATGGATTGCTTTGTGTTCACGGCGATGCGACGGACGAGGAACTTTTAGAATCGGTGAGGATTCGTCACGCCAAGTCGTTGGTGACGTCGCTGCCCAGTGATGCCAACAGCGTCTTCATCACGCTGACCGCACGAGAATTGAATCCGAATTTGCAAATCATCGCGCGGGCCGAACAGGCGACGACCGAAAAAAAACTTCGGCAAGCCGGCGCTGACCGTGTGGTGATGCCGACCGTCGTCGGTGCCAAACAGATGGTGCGAATGGTCACTCGTCCCGGCACGGCGAACTTGATCGACCTGGTGACCGAGTCGAGTTTTGAAGATGTGGAACTGGACGAGGTCGAAGTGAGCCCGGAGAGCCCGCTGGTGGGGATGCAGTTGCGGCGGATCAAAGCACTTCAAGAATTGCAGCTTCTTGCAGTCGCCATCCAGCGTCCTGAATCGGGATTGATTTTCTCTCCGGGTGGTGAGGTCGCGTTGATGGCTCACGACGTTGTCATGTTGATGGGGCATCCGGACAATATCAAAAATTTTCGCTCCAGCGTCGACAACGGCCAATCCTCGCAGCCGGCACGCTAACACAGCCTTGCTTGCCGAGCGCGGCTTCTACACGAACCTGGGGTGCCGTGTTAATATTGTTGCCCGCCGTAACTTGCAACATCCCATCCCCAGGGTTCACGACCGATGGCTCGAATCTACCAATCCACTTTTCTGTTCCTTGCCGCGCTAGCCCTTTGCGTGGGTTGCAGCAAAGACTCTTCCACTTCCCAGTCAGATGGCGGCGGAAAACGACAGTATCTCAGCATGGGAACCGCTCCGGTCGGCGGTACCTTTCCCGTTGTTGGTGGGGCCATTTCCGAAGTCCTGAATGCTCACAAGGGTACGATCGATTGGAAGGTCCAAGCCAAAGGCACCAACGGTTCGCAGGCCAACATTCGCCAGTTGCAGCAGAACGAGTTGGAACTTGCCTTGTCCAACGCGGCGATTTCCTATTTTGCTGTTCGTGGTGAGGCGAATTGGGATAAGAAATACGACATCCAGGCGATTGCGACTCTGGCCCCCAATGTCGCTATGTTCATCGCGCGCGCCGATTCGGGAATCCAAAGCATTGCCGACCTGAAAGGCAAACGAGTGGTCACTGGGCCGGCCGGCGCCGGGTTCCAGATGTTCGTTGAACCGATCTTGGCAGAACACGGTCTCCAATGGGACGACATCTCGTCGCTGAATGCTAACCAGAGTGATGCGGTCAACCAGCTAAGTGACGGTTCGGCTGACGCGGCGTTTATTGGCGGAGCGGTTCCAAGCAGTTCGATCACGCTAGCGACATCCACTTTTGAAGTGCAGTTCGTTCCGTTCGACGAAGCAACCCGGCAAACCCTGATTGAAAAGTACCCTTTCTTTCATCCCGTAGAAATTCCCGCTGGAACTTACAAGGGAATGCAAGGTGATTTTCTAGGCTTGAACGTCGGATCGATGCACCTGATCACGTCGGCGTCTCAGGACGAAGAACTGGTCTACCAGATCACCAAAACGATCTGGAACAACCGCGAGGAAATCGCTGGCAAACATCCGGCCGGAAAAGCGATCAACGCCAACAACGTGGCCAGAGATACGGGGGTCACCTATCATCCAGGCGCCGTCCGGTTCTACCAAGAAGAAGGCATTTGGCCTGAATCTGTTGAGCAGGCGGATGCCGATGACGACAAGGCGGCCGCTGCGGAAAGCTCTGACAGTCAGACGGAAACGGACGATGCGGAAAAGTCCGAAGCGGAGTAGGCGAGTCTTTTCACTGGCCCGCAGGGCAGTTTCCCCCCCCGCTCGAAACCAATGCGGTGACCGGCGCGAATTCAGGAATTACCCTGGTGCGAGTTGGTCGCCGCGTTTCCGCGCCCCAGCGATGCCCCGCCCCAGCGATGTGCCGCCCCAGCGATGCCCCGCCCCACGTGATCAGAGGAATCGTTTGTGAGTCTGCAGGAAGACCAGAAACCGAACGAATCGAGTCGCTTTCTGCGGTTAACCAAGCCTGTTGTGACGGCGCTGGGCATCTTCTTGTGTTTGTTCACGTTATTTGAAGTCAACTACAACTTGCTGCAACCGCAGTCGGCGCTGGCGGTTTTCGTTGGCGTCGGATTGGTGCTTTGCTTCCTGACCTTTCCGCTACATCAGCGATGGAAGGGCGTTCAGCCGCTTCGTTGGTTGGACGCGATCTTGGCGATCGCGGCCGCGGTCTGTTGCCTGTACGTGATCGTACAGACCGAGCCGATATTCAAGGGTTACTGGGCCGATGGGATGTCGCTGGGAAACCGCGCCGGTGTGGAGACAACAACCGACATCGTCGTTGGATTGATCGGCGTCCTGCTGGTGCTCGAAGCGACTCGCCGTAGCATTGGCCTGATCGTTCCGATGTTGGCAATGTTGTTCATTGCTCACTCCTACTACTGCTATGGAAGCGTTCAATACGATTGGGCTCCGCTTCCTGATGCGATGTTGCCGCATTCGGGACAGAGTGTGAAGAACATCGTCAGCACGACTTTCCTTCAGTCGCTTGGCGTCTTCGGACCGGCTGCTTCGGTGATGTTCAAGTACGTTTTTCTGTTCGTCGTCTTTGGTTCTTTTCTGGAGATGTCGGGAGCCACGCAGTTCATCATCGACTTTGCCACCAAGACATTCGGCCGCATTCGGGGCGGTCCCGCGATGGTATCGGTGGTGGCCAGCGGCTTGATGGGCTCGCTTTCAGGCAGCGCGGTTGCCAACGCGGTGACCACGGGAACGTTTACCATTCCGATGATGCGGAGCGCGCGTTTTCCGAACCACATTGCCGGTGGCATCACTGCGGCGGCGGCATCGGGCGGAGCGCTGGTTCCGCCGGTGATGGGCGCCGGCGCCTACATGATGCTGGAATTGGTGCAGCCGGAGGTCAAGTTCGTCGTCATCATGAAGGCGGCGATTCTGCCCGCGCTTCTTTACTACCTTTCCATCCTCGCCGTCGTGTTTCTTTACTCGCGTCGACTTGGTGCGGGAGCCCTGGATACGGAGGCGATCCGCAAGAAAAAGCTGGCTGGATTCGACGCGATCGTGTTCATCGGGGCTCTCGCCACGCTGATTGGACTCCTGCTTTCCGGATTCTCGCCGTTTCGCAGTGTGACCGGTGCCTTAGCAGTGATTCTGGTCTTCGCCACCATGCGCGGCGCGCTCGATATCACTCCCCAGGCGCGTTGGATGGCACTGGCCAGTTTCTTCATCATTCTCGTTCTTCACCAATTCACCGCCTCCTATGGTGATCGCATTCCTGGGGTCCTGCAGCCGTTCGTCGCTGATTCGTGGGTCGATCCGCGGACCGATCAAGTCACCCAGCTGCTGATGGTTGGTTCGATTTTGGATTCCGCGATTGTGGGAATGTTCGGATTGTTGATTTTCGGCCTCGGCCATCCCGCATGGCGGCCCGAAGTTGTCTCCGCACTGACCAAGTCAGCCAAAAACGGTATCGCACTGGTCGCTGCTAGCGCTTGCGTGGGAATCATCATCGGAATTGTTCAACAGACAGGTGTCGCATCCGATTTCAGTACGGTGATCAAAGGAGTCGTCGAATCGAATTTGTTTCTCGCCCTGCTGGGCATCATGGTCTGCTCCCTGATTTTGGGAATGGGCGTGCCTTCGGTTGTTTGTTACTTGTTGATGGCCACGCTGATGGGGTCTTTGCTTAGCGAGCTGGGAGTTCTGCCACTGGTTGCCCATCTGTTCATTTTTTACTTCGGCATGATGTCAATGGTCACGCCGCCGGTTGCTCTGGCGGGTTATGCCAGCGCATCGATCGCGCAAGCACCGATGATGAAAACTTCGTTTGCAGCGTTCCGATTCTCGCTGGTGGGATTCACCCTGCCGTTCATGTTCGTGTACCGACCCGCGCTCTGCTTGCTCGCCCCGGTTGGCGAAGAGCTGACCGTGTGGGCGGTCATTCATGCCTTGACGGCCGCAACCATTGGGATCCTTGCGCTGGCGGCTGGCCTGGCCGGATACCTGCGAAAGACAATGTCGCTGGGTGAAAGAATCGCCATGTTCCTCTCCGCCGCGTTGTTACTTGCTCCCATCTCGCAGATTGGCGAAACCGATGTTGGGCTCACCGTCGATATCATCGGCGCCGCCGTCTTTGCCCTGACCGCGGGAGTCAACGCGGCGCGAAGCGAACAACTATCGGCCGCTTCATGAGTCCTTCTCCAGCCAGTCACGATCCTATCTCGGTGCTACTGATCGAGGACAGCGCAGCCGATGCCGCTCTGGTAGAAAAGCATCTGAAAGCATGTGCGGATCCCAGCTTTGTGTTTCATCACGAAACGACTCTGGCGGCGGGCATTTCGCGCCTGCAGAACACCAGGGTCGACGTCGTGGTGCTCGATCTGACGTTGCCTGACAGCAGCGGACTGGAAACGCTCCGCCCTCTCCGCAGCTGGACCGGCGACATTCCCGTAGTGATTCTTTCCGATCAGGCCGAAGACGCGTTTGCGCTGGAGGCGATGAGAGGAGGCGCGGAGGACTTCTTTGCCAAGAGCGAAGTGATGTCCGAATCGTTGGGGCGGCTGCTGCAGTTTGCGATCGAGCGATTTCGGCGGCAGCAGGCCGAGCGTGAGATCGCGACCGCGGGTTTCGTCCAACGTCGATTGTTTCCCAAACAACCGCCGTCGATTCCAGGAATGGATGTTGCGGGCCGCTGCGATCCTGCCGGCCGTGTGGGAGGCGATTATTTCGACTACTTCATGGACAGGTGGACGAAACGAGCCTGATGCTGGTCGTCGGTGATGTTTCAGGCCACGGGTTTGGGCCGTCGTTGGTGATGGCCGAAACACGTGCTGCCCTGCGCACCATGGCCGCCACCACGAACGATGTCGCAGCAATCGTTCACCGGCTGAATGAACTGGTGCATGATGACGACCTGAATTGGTTCGTCACCTTGTTTCTCGCTCACATCGATACCGAAACACGCGTCTGCTCGTACGTCTCTGCCGGACATCCTTCGGTCCGGTTCCTTTCAGGCGGCCGACCAGAAGTTCTTGAATCGGGCGAGCCGCCATTGGGAATTCGTCTGAATATTGAATATCAAATTCGGCAGCTGACGCTCGACGCCGGCGACACGCTGCTGCTGGTGACCGACGGGATTTCAGAACGATCCTCGACAGCTCAACAAGAATTCGGCATGCCGCGGATCCACCAATCCATTCTTTCGTCGGCCAACCAACCCGCCGCAGCAATGGTCGATCGGTTGTTCGACGACGCCAATCGCTTTGGTCAAGACACCGACGCCTCCGATGACATGACCGCGATCGTGCTGAAAGTGCTGTAGCGTCAAGAACCGACGTGCTTGGACAACACTACGATCGGCTGACGGCGAACTGTGTTCTCTTTTTTACAGGATAAACTCACCAACCCACGGAATCGCACACGAATACATCCACAAAAAAAACAGAAAACCGAATATCACCTGGAACCGATGACGATTCGGCTTCATGGCTATCCATCAATTTACCCATACGATTGATGCGACAGTTTGGGAAAGAAGCGATACCCGCACGCAACATCGATCCTGTTGACCTGCGACTGTGGCGGCAGCAATCCAGCTGGGAAGTATCTTTTCAAGTGGGATCTTCAACGATTGGCCGATCGCATCGGTCTTCCGATTCGCATCGCGCACTTTCCCAGTTACTGCAGCAAGTACAACCCAATTGAGCGTCGATTCTTCCCTCACGTCAGCCGCGTCTGCGAAGGGATGCTCTTTGATTCGCTTGCCCGTGTAGTCGAACTGATGCGAAGAGCAACAACGCGAGGCGGTTTGCGAACAACGGTTCACGTGATGAAGAAGGTCTATCAAACAGGACGTGAGGCGACTGATTGGATGAAGTCGTCTCTGCGGATCAGTTATGATCGAATCGTTCCGCGTTGGAACTACATGCTCAAACCATCATGCGCCACTAATTGATTGCTCGTTCCTAAGCGCCCGAGGCGACCATTCTCGCGGTCGGCTATTTTTCGAGGCGGGCGAGGCCTGGTACAGAAAACTGGGGCAATCCTGTCTCAACTTTTAATCCTGCCTGACCGAGACGATCTCACATTTGCTACGTACGATCTGCATTGCAGGCATGCTTACTGATTTTCCCTCAAAAATATTGAACTGTGCAACCAGTGGCTCACCAATGATCCAGTCAAACAGATTGTAATTACGAACAGAGTCCACAAACAGTAGGTAGCAACGAGTGCTGCTCTTATCAGATGCAACAGCTACCATCCTTCCAGCCGGTTTTTCTAACTTTGCCACGACTCCTGCTATACGGCCTTTCACTTTGGTTAAGTCATCGGGAATGGTGATTTTGGCGACTGTGTTTGTCTCTTTTGACAAAAGCTGGACTAGCAGGTCGACTCGTTCCTCATGTGGACACGCAAACGCATTAACTTGACCTGCATCAACATCCATGTGCACATCTGTCGAAAACTCATGTAGGGTCGAATTTGCAGCGATTGTAACCATAAGCGACTTCCCTTTTTTTGTTGCAACAAGTCTCACCAAGATCAATCCGAGGCTACTGGGAACGATTGTCGAAGAACGATGTTCGGCACTTCTCACACCGATATCCTGCCATCCATCGGTACGATCACGGGCCGAGAATCTTAGCTCGAATCCCGTGCGAGCACAGACAATCTCTTCATCGCGAGCATGGCAGTACCACAGATCTTCTGAAGTGCCACCATCAATTCGGTGAAACGATCTTCGATTTGAACCAACAGAAGTAATCAGGAAGTGTCGCCCTATAATCTTTCCAGGGACGTCGGTAACAGAATGGGCTATGTCCCCCGCCTCAATGACAACGGATAAACCATCTCCGGTTTTCGACCCGTAACTTCTCAAATTGACCAAATCTGTGTTGGCGGTAAACTCATCGATCGTCGTTACTTCCTGGAGCCCCTCGCCTCCATGGTGCAGTAGCTTAACCTCGGTAAAGCCAGGAGAAACTGTCGTCCATATGGATGCTGGCTTGTTGCTAGGTCCATGCACAACTCCGTGGCACCGCGAGTGAGTCAGAGAGCCCGGGACACTGAGGAGCGTTATGCAGGCATTGATGTCATCGGCAAGCGATGCATTAACAACAGCGACAAATAAAGCGACAGTCCAAATCCCTTTTCTCATCATCTCATTTATTCCAAAATGTGCGTGGAAAGATCGACATTTAGGTCTATGTCTTTTTCACACGTTCTCTCAACTATATCTGTCACTACCACCCTGCCTGCGTTGCAAACGTCAATGATATTGAATTGAAATCTCGTTTTAATCGACGCCCGAATGACAAATGGATGGCCGGGTAAGATGTATCCCAGCTTGACCAGGCGCATCTTGATTGCAGTTAGGTTAAATCCTACATTGTCTGTCATGCGATAGGCGCAGTCGTTGTTGAAGTACGCCTCGTTTAGCGCCTTGGGGTTGTCTTTGTGTCCGTAGCAAACTTTTCTACCAGCTACGGTGACGCAGTCCTCTTGGTGTCCCTCTCCGCCAACGTCTCTATCTGGCAAATCGTATGGCCAGCTAAGGGTTTTGTCGCCCGCTACAACGTGCAGCTTGACCGTTGCTTCATTTATATATTGGCGATATTGACAGCAAGTGCACTTGGCTGGTCGTCGGTCGCTAAAACTATATATGTTCCTTAGTTTAAAACCGAATCGAACTTCGTCCAACTTCTCGTGCTGGTACACACTGCAATCCGTAGCTTCGGAATCGATTCGCTTCGCGATGCATTCGGTGCCACATAAGCCTGAGGGGTCGACTCCGTCAATCATGAATACATTGGCATACAAATCAGTAGCATCCCAATACCCTATCGGATCACGAGCCAGAAACTGCCCACCAATTGGGTCGTACATGCGGGCTCGATAGTGATACAGCTCGGCCACCTCATCCCACTCACGTCCGGTGTAGGTGTAGCGGTTGCCTTCGGCGGTGGATGTTCGCACGGTACCGCTGGCGTCGGTGATTGTTAGCTGGCCGTAGGCGGTGTAGGCGTAGCGTTCTTGGATCGTGCCACTGCCGTTGGTCAGCGCGGTGATCGAGTACTGCTGATTACGATGGTAGTAACGCAGGCCGCCGGTTCCATCTCGCATCACCGGTTCGTCGATGTAGCTGGCGTAGACGTAGGTGTACGTTGGGCTGGTGGCCGCGGTGCCGGAGGTGTAGTCGGCGATGGTTTGTTGCCCGTTTTGGACGAAGATGGTGGCCGTGGTGCCGTCGTCTCGCTGGACTCTTCGGCCCAAGGCGTCATATTGGTAGGTGACGTCGTCGACAGAATCGTTGTCCACGTCGGCGGCGGCAAGGCGGTTGTCGAAGCCCCAGGTCAGGGCGAGTGGGCTTGCGCCACTGCGGAGGACGGCCGGGATGCTGGTGATGTTGCCTTTGACGTCGTGGGTGATCGACTGGGTGGCCGCGGTCAGGAGTTCGTGAGTGGCGCCGTGGGTGCGGCTTTGCGTGGAGAGATTTTCGGTGATGCTGTTCCAGTCGCCAACCAGGGAGAGATTCCAGGATTGATCGAGACCTGTGTCGTCTCGCTGCCAATTGACGAGGCGGTCTTCGTTGTCGTAACCGCTTGATCCGACGGTGAAACCGTATCCGCTCATTGTTCCGGTGATGGTTTCGGAGGTTTTGTTTTTGTTGTCATCCCAGCCGTAGGTGTAGTTGCCGATCACGGCACCGGTGTGGGTGATGCTGGCCAGTGTGTTGTCGTTGTTGTAGACGCGGGTTTGGGTCACTCCGTTATTGTACACGCTCGAGGTCATTCGTCCCCCATCGTCGTAGCTTCGGGTGTCGATGGTGGTGCCGCCCACCGCGATCGTGGCCAATTGTCCTCGATCGGTGTAGCTGCGGACAACAGCAGTTCCGTCGGGGTAGGTGTAGCCGGTGACCTGCCCGGCGTCGTTGTAGGCGGTGGTGGTGGTGTAGGTTTGGCCCGCGATGGTGAGTGCTTCGGTCGACTTGCGACCGGCACCGTCGTAGGTGTAGGTGACGGTGTTGCTGTAGCGGCCAGAGGCGGCGGTGAGCATGCGTCCGGCGGAGTCGTAGGTGAAGGTGTCGCTGTCGGCGATCGTGCCCGAAGGGCTGTTGGCCGCCGTACGGTAGTCTCGCGATGCGAGCCTGCCGGCCAAGTCATAGTTGTAGGTGACGGTGTCGCCGGTTTGGTCTTGCTTGCGCAAGGTTCGCCCGGCTGGGTCGCGGGTGAAGGTGACGATGCCGTAGGTTGATTGGCCTGGAGTGCCGCCGGTGTGATCGGGGTAGGTTTCGGTCAGTTTTCCACCGGTGTCGTCGTAGGTGTAGGAAGTGACCTGGTTTTCAGCGTCGGTCAGCGAGGCGAGTTGGCCGGTGGCGGTGTAGGCGAAGCTGGTTACGCCGCTGAGACGATCGGTTTGGGAAGTTTGGCGGCCTCGCGCGTCGAAGGCGTAAGTGGTGGTGTTGTTTTTGGCGTCGGTGGAAGTGATTTTGTTGCCTGCGCGATCGTAGCTGCTGCTGGTGGCGTCGCCCGCAGTGTCGATACAGGTCAGATCGCGTCCGAGCTGGTCGTAGGTGCAGTCTTGGCCGACGCTGTTGGGATCTCGCACGCTGAGTTGATCGCCGCTGGCGTCGTAGGTGTAGGTGGTCACTTTGCCCAGTGCATCGTGGTTTTCGATGGTGCGGCCGGCGGCGTCGGTGAGTGACTTGCGGACTTGGCCGAGCGCGTTGATGGTTTTGGAGACGAGGACGGTGCCGTAACCGGTGATCGTTTGGGTGGCCGGTTTGCCGGTGCAGTTCCAGGTGAGCAGCGAGTTGTTGGCCGGATCGAGGATGCCAGTCATCACGCTGCCGCTACCGGAGGAGATGGAGAAGCGGACTTCGCCTTCGGCGTTGATCGTGACGCGGGCGGTGCCGGGAGCGTCGGCGTCGAAAGTGATACCGGCTCCGCCGCCAGCTTCGGTATCGGCGAGTTTTGAAAGCGCTGTCGAGAGGGAGATGTTGTTGCTGCCGATCGCCGGCGTGACGCCGCCGGCGGAGTCGAGGCCGCTATCGTCGGTGAGGTCGTCGTCGTAGAGGTATTGTTCGGTGAAGCCGTCGGCGGAAGAAACGCCATCGAGTCCGGCGATCGGTGGATTGGCAGCGTCGACCACTCCGCGGGCGACCAGCCAGGTCGTTCGGGCAATCGGTCGGCCTCGGCCGTCATAGCGGGTGGTCACTTCGCGATAGGTTTTGGAGTCAACCGGATTGTCCAAGGCCGACACGTGGTCGGTGTAGTCGGCGACGGTGGCTTGGTGGACGGTCTGGCCGACCGCGCTTGTGCGAGTGATGCTGCCATGGCCGAGCGGGTTTTCACTCGCTGTGACTTGGCCGCAGCAATCTTCGTGGTGCGTTTTCCAGATCTTGCCGGCGAAGTCGGTGTGCTGGGTGCGGCGGCTGGCGAGGTCATAGACGTAGGACTCGGTGGCCGCTTCGGTCGTTCCGGGCGCTTCGCTATGCGTGGCGGCCAGTCCGGCTGGCGTGTAGGTCCAGGCTTCGGACGCTTTTTGGTAGCCGCCGGTGTCGGTGGCATCGAAGTAGCGGGGAGAGCGGACGGCAAGGACGTGGCTGTCGAGGTCGTAATCGGTTTCGCTGCGCGCTTCGACGGTCGTTCCGGCGGCGGCGATGCGGGCGGTTTGACGCGCGCGGCTGTCGTACTCGAAGTGCGTTTCGATGTTGCGACCGTCGTGCTGACGCTCGACGTCACCCGCTGATGAGTAGACCGTGTCGGAAATGATGTAGTCGGCATTGGCCGTGGTGTCGCGATTGAGCGACAGGAGATTGACGTACGGATCGGGATCTGTTCCGGGGACCGTGAATTCGGGGACTGTGCCGATGATCGTTCGGATCATGCGTCCGTCATCATCGTAGGCGTAAAAGGTCTTGCGGCCGTGCGGGTCTTCGGTCGAGTAGAGTTTGCCGTCGACGTAGGCGTATTTGCTGGTCAGCGATTGATTCGCGGAGATCTCTTGGGTCGTTTCTTCGCGGCGAAGTTGATGGTCGTAGACGTGGGTGGTCAGCAAGCCACCGCGGCAATGTTCCAGTGGTAGCTTGGTGCCGGTTAAGTAGGTCCACGTTTCGGCCAAAGCGAGATCGGGAGTGGCGGTCTCGTTGCCGGCGCCGTCCATCGTGCCCGAAGCGACGGTGCGTGAAGTCAACCGGTGGGACGTGTCGTAGGCGTAGGTGGTGACGACTCCCATGCGATTGACTCGCTTTTCCACTTGCCCTTCGCCGTTGCCGCTGGCGACGTAGAAAATCCGGTCGGTCGTGCCGTCGTCGTACAGCGTGCTGATCAGCCGGTCTTGGCTGTCGTAAAAATACTCGATCACGTCGCCCACCGGATCGGTGATCGTTTTGACCAATCCCGATGTATCGTAGGTGTGACTGATTGTTGGACGGGTGCCGCCGATGTTGGTTGCCGGCTTGGTGATGGTTGTCAGACGGCCGTTCGTATCGTAGGCGTAGTCCGTTTCGTTGCCGAGTGGATCGATGTACTTGGTGACACGGTTGTCAACGTTGTATTGCCACTGGTAGACCGCGTAGTCGGCCGTTTGGATGTCGTTGGTTGGGTTGGGGTCGTAGGCAGCACCGCCTGAATAAGGATCGATGCCGTTGCCGTTGGACGGGTCTTCCAGGATGCCGACCATCTTTTTGGTCATCATTCCGTCGGCGTTGTATTCGTACTTGGTGACTCGGCCCTGACGATCACGAAATCTCAGCGGCCGCTTCTTTTCATCGCGATAAGTCGATTCAAAGGATCCATCCAGGTAGCCGACGATGCCGAAAACACCGTCGCCGTCGAAGTTGTAAAGCTGCACCGAGGTGGGCGTTTGAATGTAGCCGACGGTGCTGGAGAGCATGTTGGTGGCGCTGTAGGTTTTGAAAGCGTAGGCATCCTGTTCTGTGCCGGTGTAGTTGAAACCGCCACCGGTGATGTCGATCTGCCAACCATCGTCAACTTCGTTGATGAACCGCCGACGATAACCGTTCTGCTGGCTCAGATTGAAAGTCTCTCGAAACGCCCGCAGCTTGCCGCCCCCTTCGTAGACCAGGATCGTTTGTCCCTCGCCGACGTCGCTTAAACCAAAGTTGGCATACACCACTTCATCGGCTTCATCGGCGATCACCCGCACCAGGTTGACCGCGCCGTTGTAGTAAATGATGTCGTTGCCCGACATGCCGGCGACGATCCCGGTCACGTAGGCCTTCTTCTTCTGATGTCCCTCGGGAGCGCGGTGGTCATCGAAGGCGATCTCGGCCAGTCCGGTGCTGGCGTCGCCCGAATGGGTGAACGACGCGGTCGTGCTGTCGGCGTAAGCGACCGAACTGAGGAAACCGCCGGCGGTGTACTGGTAAGTCGCCGTCTGTCCGTCGCTGGAGGTGACGCTGGTGATCTTCGGGTCGCCGCCGTTGTACTGGAACGTCATCACCGTGCCGTCGGGACCGGTGACCGTGTCGATCTGATGCAGATAATCGAACGAGCTGAAAACCTCGGTGACAGTCGGCTGTTTGTAGGTGACCGTGTAAGTCCCGGCGGCACCGGAGACCGAAGTGAGCCGTCCGATCAGCTTTTCGGTAAAAATCCCGCCGGAATAGCGGGCATCGGTGTAGCCGGGATAGACGTTGTTTTCATCGAGCGGATCATAGCCGAGCACCACGTTCCACGTTTCATGATCGGGAATCCGCAAAATATCAAACGTCATCTTCCCGCCGTCGTAACACTCCAGTTCCGCCGTATTCCAACCGTTGAAAGCGAAGTAGTAGTTGGAACTGGTGACGTCGTTCTCGGGATCGGCGGGAGCGACCGAAAAGTCACTGATCTGCGAATTGGAAGTGAAAGCGCCAATTTTCAGTTTCCGCGCCTTGCCAGCCAAGTCAGTCAGCTTGGTACCGATGATGTAGAGCCGGTTTCCCTGGTCGTCATAAACATCCGACACGTCGTACATGGAGTAGGGAATGGCGGCAAAAGGATCGCGGACGATAAAATCAAGATAAGTCATATCGGGGCTACTCGATTCGGCCACCAGTCGGATATCGAAATTGGTAAACACACCCGGCCCCAGCGAACTGGCCAGCGCGATATGCCGAGGCCGATGAATCCGCCGCAGCACCGTCCCACACCCTGCCCCCGAACCGGGCCCCGATCCCATCGTTCGGATGTCGTCACCCCAGTGCATCATGTTCACGCCAAAATTGAACACGACCGCCGCATCGGTATAAGTCGCCGCGGCCAGCGCGCTGGGACCGTTGTCGCCAAAACCGACCGTCGACTGCACCGCCAACAACTGCGACGGCGAAGTTCCACCGCCGCCGGTCCCACAACGACTACCGCAAGAAGACGAACCCGACTGTCCAGGACTGGAATTGGAATCGATACACTGAGTCGGCCGCCAGCCGGGACAGAGCTCGCAGTTGCTCTTATTCCAGCAACTGTACAGCGGCGAATTCTGCGCCGCCTGCTGCGCTTCGCTAAGCGAGATGATGTCTTGAAGGACCTGCGCGTCAGCTTTCGCCAAACCGAGCAGCCCTGTCACCCCGAAAACCATCCAAAGAAAACGCAGCTTGGCGAAATCGCTGGTCATGATCACCCCCGAATCGACTCAAAAAAACCATCTGCTAGCGATGGAAGATGGTCAGCGCAAAAACCGGATTGCCCGCAACCCAGATGCGCGTAGCAAGACCGCCCACCAACCCATCGCAATCCCCACCACGAAAGGAAAAGTTCAATCGAAAAGGCTTCGTCTTGAAGCGTCCCACTGATTGAACATTGGAACTACTCCGCAACAAGCAACTTCAACGATAGGACTGACAAGGCTGCGGTCAATGAGAATAATTCACTCGTACTTCCATTCTTTAAAACTTCTTCGAAGAACGTTCTTTTGGCACGCTAGCGCAAGTCGTTGCAGTTGCTTGACTAACGCGCGTTGTAGGCTTCTAGCACAAAGCGGCCAAGACAAGAGGTTTTTTCTTTTCTTTTCGCACTTCGCTTCCGATACACTCGTCACAAATCCCATTTTCCAGTGGCGATCCGAGGTACCGCTAGCAACCGAACTCTGCTGGTCATCAAGAACTGGCTACCGCTGCTCTTGCGCAAGCTTCGGCCACACTCGGACGACGACTTGAAGGGTTTCGCGTGCGGCGATCATCTCGACATCGTCAGCCCAAAGTGTGCCGCCGTTTTTATGTGGGTATTCGTTTGGCCCGCAAGTCATGGGCATGGAATCGTCAGGCCACGAAAAAGTAGACGATTAGCTTGGCGTATTCGACCCATAGCGGCGAATGAATTTCGGAACTGTGTTGAGGAACGGACGCGGAGTAGACGGCGACTTCAGCGGCGTCGGGCAAAGACCGCCGGAAACAGAGCCCGCTGCGACGAGTGTGCGGGGCCGAAGTGACGACCACGAGCCGTTTAAGATCTGGTTCGCTACGGGCCACAGCGCGGGCTTCGCTGAGCGAACCGAAGGTCGTCGACCCTTGTATTGCGACTTTCGTGATTTTGTCCCTGGGCACGCCGTAAAGAACCAGATAGTCGACCGCGCGGTCGGCGCGGCTGCGAGAGCGGCGGCGGACAAAGTCGAATCCGGCCGTCTCTTTTTCATCGAGCAAAATGATTCTTGGTACTCGGTTCCAATGAAACAGATCCGATGCGGCGCGCAGACGTTCCATGTAGGGGGCGCCGCCGGCCATCACGTACGCTGCATCGCCAAAGGCACCGTCGTCGTGTTCCAGAAGCGGATAAGCAACCACCCCGCGCACAGCAGGAAACGACAACAGGAAAGTGGAAAAGAACCAGACCGCGAAGACCAGAAAACATCGTCGCCGCCATCGATTGGGTTGGGACGAATGCTCTTCGGTCATTTTCAATTCGCCTCTGTCACCTCAATGAACACATCGACCGGAAGCCCTACCGGCAACGGGATCTCGGTGTGATGCAATTCTATCCAGACGCGTCGGCTGTAGGTATCGCTGCGCTCGCCCGCCCACTGGCCAAAGAGCCTTTTGGGATTCATCTGCGGTTCAATTTCAACGATCTCGCCCCTTCCCAAAATGCCTTCCGCACCATCGGAAGTGATGTGGCACGATTGTCCGACCCTTACCTTCAGCGCATCGAACTCGTCGACTTCGGCAACCGTCCGCAGTTGCGACGTGTCCGACATGATAATCAATGGGCGAGGACTGTCGGGGGCGGTCAATTCGCCAGGTTCGGCTTCGACGGCGAGGATCTGTCCGTCGACCGGTGCCTTGATTTGACTGAGGTCCAAGTTGATTTGCGCGATTCGAAGCCGAGATTCTGCGGCGCGCACGGCGGCGCTGGCAGTCAGCAGGTCGTCGTTGCGGGCGGGAAGCTCCATCGTTTCCAGACGACCCTTGGCTGCCGCGGTCATCGCTTTTAGCGACACCATGTTGGTGTACAGATCGTCCAGCGACTGTTGGCTGACGGCGTTGCCGCTGTAGAGTTTCAAGCCGCGTGCGTACGCCTTTTCGGCTCCTGACATTCGCGCCTTGGTGGCTTCGTATTCCTGCCTTGCCGTTTCGATCTCACTTTGGCGAAAGCCGTTTTCCAATCTTTCTTTCTTCGCCTTTTCCATCGCCAAGAGCGCGGCGGCCAAATCGCGTTCGCTGACCAACCGCTCCGACTCCAAGTCAAGCAAGACCTCTCCGGCTGAAACCCACTGTCCTTTTTCGACGTGGATCTTCCGGATCTGCTCGTCGATTCTGGCCCGTAGTTCGATCGCTTCGGTACGCCCTTCGATCCGGCCGGCTGCTCGAACGACTTCCGATCGAAACGAATCACTGATCGGCCGCGCATCAACCAGTGCCGGGGAATCTTGAAATGAATCCCGATTCCGATCGATGATCACAAGTGCCGAACCGAAAACCAGAACGGTCACGATGACGGTGATGAAATGTCTCACTTGAATTGCCCGTTCTCTATTTCACAAACGCGGTCCGCGTATTTCAGGATGCGGGGATCGTGAGTGACGACCACCGTTGCAGAACTAGTGCCACCGACCAGTTCCTTTAGCAATTCCATGACTTCCACTCCCGACTTGCCGTCCAGTGCCGCAGTCGGTTCGTCGGCAAGCAGCAACTTGGGCTCGGTGATCACAGCGCGAGCCAGCGCAACTCGCTGACACTGTCCGGGACTCATCGACGTGGGCAGCTGTTTTCGGTGCAGCTCCAAACCGACTCGCTTGAGCAGCTCACCCGATCGCTGACGAGCATCGGGAAGCGACATTCCTTGCAACGTTAGCGGAACTGCCACGTTGTCTTCGGCCGATAGTCCCCGAATCAACTGAAAACGCTGAAAAACAAATCCGATCATGTCTCGGCGAATATGCGTACGCCGAGCAACACTCAACACGTCCACTCGCTGTCCGTCGATGTTGACCTCGCCCGAATCGCATTCCAACAGACAGCCAAGAATCGAGAGCAGAGTGCTTTTACCGCTACCGGAAGGTCCCGACAGAAACACGCATTCGCCAGCAGCGGCATGAAAGTCAACGCCATCGAGAACCCACCGACGCTCGCCGCCAATGTCGTACGACTTGCGAACCTGTTTCGCCGAGAGAACGATTTCCTGTGCAGCCGCCGATGCTTCGGTGCCGGACGGATTGCGGGATCCCACCACCAATCCGCTGCTTGCCAGGTCGGAGGGAAATCCGGGTGGTAATGCTGACATCGAATCGCTCATTCCCGCTCCTTTACCCCTGAAGTACGGAATGAGGATCGACTCGCCGGACGCGCAGGTACGGCAGCGCCGATGCGAGCAAGCAGATCAGGAAAACCAGCACTGCGCTAGTGACATAGAGACCGATGGGAATATCAATGGTCGCTCGTGGCGTGCTGAAAAACGTCTGAATGGTTGCAGTCAGGACGATTCCGATCCCAATTCCAACGGTCGCAACAAACGTGGACTGGGCACCAAGCAACAAAACGATTTCACGCTCTGTCGCGCCGATCGCTTTCAGCGTGGCAAATTCGGCGATCCGATCCAAAACCATTGCATACAGAGTTTGGCCAACCATGATCAGCCCGACCAACAGTCCGAGCGTGGTCGCCGCTCCGAAGCTAAGACCAATTCCCGTCCTGGTCATCCAGTGATTGACACAAGTCCAAGAATACTCCTCCGTGGTCATCGCGGTGACGTCACCCAAACGACGCTCGATTTCTTCACAGACCGCCTTGGCGTCAACTCCCGGTTCCACTCGCACGAGAAAATACGAGGACATCGAAGGGTCACCACCGGAAAGTTCAATAGCGCGATCATAAGTCGTGAACGCGTAAGGAGTCACAAGAAAGCTGAGAATACCGTGAGACTTGCCCGCGATTCGAACCCGACGATGACCGATTTCGCGTGTTTCACCGATGGCGGGATGGAGCAGTTTTTCATCGTCGCATTGATCGACGATGATCGCGTTGGCGTAATCCAATGCGTGGGGCGGGCCTTCGACGATTTCATAGGCGCGGCCAAGATCACTCCCCTCGGTCAGCCCGACAACAATCACTCCTTCGAAATTTCCGTCTGGAAGACTGATTTCCGTGATGGTCAAAAGCATCGGTTCCGCCTCGCTGACTCCACCAATGCTTCGAACCCGCTGTATCCAACGAGTGGGGATGCTGTGAGGAAAGTCGATGTAGTGCATCCCGCGGTGACCAACCCAGATATCCGCGTTGCTGCGGTCGACAAGCAGACTTGCCTTGTTGATCAGCCCAAAGAACAGCCCTCCCTGGATATTGACCAGGACGACCGAAAAGATCACACCGATCAGCCCGGCCAGCAGTTTGCCCCGATCAAAAAGGAGCGTTCGAAATGCAATGTTCCACAGCATGTTGGGCAAAAGGGGCTGACCTTTTCCTGGTTCTCCACCCAATCGGTATCGACTTCCTTGCCGGTCCCCTCCACCAAATCGTCAAACTCCACCAAGAAAATCAAGACCGATTTGGGTTTGGCGGGCAGCTGGAGTGCACCTCGCGGTTTGAAATAGTGTTGGTGTTCGACTGAAATACCGGCGAAAACCCCAGGCAATGAACGCTGTTCGCTTCGATCTCTGGCGCCAGCCTACACATGCTACTAGCGGCTGAAAGCTTGTTTTCCTTCTTTGTGCTCTACGCGCCCTTCGTGGTGATTTCTGTCACTGCTTGTGATGACGACGGAAGACTGTGCCCTCTGTCGGTAGAAAAGAGATGGCACCACGAAGGGCACGAAGAACGCGAAGGTGCTGAGTTGAAAAACAGATACTGGGCCGCGGCAACACATTTCACGCGAAGAAAGCGGAAGTTTTTGACGGAATGAACAGGATCGACGGCGAGTTTCGCTACCCTACGGAATCCCTCGTACAATTGGCGGGCCGACCAGCTTGGTCAGCCAAACCGGCAGCCGCTGCCATATCTTCACCAAACGCTGTTTACCAGCGTCATCAGGGCGCATCTCTTCGGGAGAACCTTTGCGGACGTAGTATTGCCAAACAGCCGGATGCGGCTGGGCGCCCCACTGCGCTTTGAATTTGTAGGTTCCGCTCCCTTCGCTGCTACGACCAAAATCGAACGTCTTGCTTCCCCGCTCGATCGCCCGCTCCAGCAGGTGACGATACATCAACATGTTCGCGTTGGTGCGATTGAATTCTCTCAGACAGCTTGCGCTGGGCACTTCGGTCATCGTTTTCAGATGAACCAAAATCGCACTGGCAACGGGCTGCCCTTCTTTGCTAACCACGCAGATTTCCGCATCCGATCCGAAGTCGCGAAGAATGCAGGCAAACAGTGATTTTGGGAAAACAGGTGTCCCCAGATCTCGCATGTTTCTTGCAAAAATCCGGTAAAACGAGTCCAGCTTTTCCGCCCCCCCGAACTCCACCTCCAAATCGTACTGGCCGGCCTTTTTGATTTGGCTACGCAGCTTGGACTTGAATGATTTCATCAACGCTTCCGGCGAATCGGGCAGGGCCAGTCGCATATGCTTTTTTTCGGTGTTGCAAAAATTCAACTGCGGATGTTCCACGGCAGTTTCGTGACGCAGTTCCAGGTAGCGAACGTCAAGCTGATCCGCCAAATCGCACGCCTGTTGCACCAGCTGCTTTGCCGTCTGCTCGTCTCTTGCCCACACACCGCCGGTATTGACATACGGAATGCTGACCAGAAAACGCCCGAAAACAGGCCCGGAAACCAAGAAGAGCGGTAACACACCGGTAACTTGCCCGCCGGAACTGGCACGCAACAGGTAAACACGCTGCCGCAGGCCGTCGGCGACGCTGTTGACCCAAGCGTGGTGGTGGCCGGTCAATTGCGGCAAACCATCACCACCGATCGTGGGCCAGGGAACCGGCCAATCCAATGTTTCGACTTCGCTCACGATCGCACAGACAAGGAGGGGTGGCCTGTTGAGTTCGGCGCCCGCACCAGCAAAGGGAAACAGACGCAACTCGATGAATAACCAGGACCAGAATACCCCATCGTGAGACAACCTGAAGCCGCACGTCAGAATTCGACGACGCACGAATCCATCATCGGCGCACCAAGCCGCTGAGTCCAGAAGATCGTCAAAATCAAACGAATTCTTAAAACCACCAAATTTTGACTACAGCCGGTCTGTACAGCTAGTCGTTACAACGATTACGTTCGCCTTGCATTTCCAATCTTATCTTTCATCGTAGCGACATCCGTAATGAATGTGACCGGCAAGACGTTCTCGACAAGCCACGTCATCAGCCAGCGAGTTTCCCTGAAAATCGCGCCGCAGACCGCGGACGCGATCTCCTCGGATCTAACCGTTTCTACCGACTTTCGCCTCGCATGCACCCACACTGACCTGTACGGTGCGTTTCATCTGCTTCAGCGTCGCTACACCGCCTCCGGACTTTCCGCCTCCACACAGCCGATCCGTGTCGAACCGTTTCACCTATGGAAAGAATCTCAGGTGTTTGTTGCCGTGCGCAGCGGGAAAGTCGTCGGTTGCATGACGTTGCTGCAACCGGGAAATCCGGCTGGTTTGCCACTGGAACGATCCAACGTGGATGTGTTCGATTCCCTTCCGCAAGGGGCGCGTGTGGCAGAAGTCACTTCGCTGGCGATCGACAACGAGATTGCTCCGCACACTTCCGAGATCTTCCTGGGGCTGCTACAGCTAGTCCAGCTGTTTGCCTTAAGTTCCGGTATCGATCACGCGGTTGCCGTGGTGCATCCCAAACATGCCAAGGTCTATAAAAAGGCGATGGGCTTTCGGGTGATCGGGGACGCGGCGCCATGCGGGCGAGTGGATGGCAGACCTGGAGTCGCGCTGCTGGGCAAGATCGATCAAGCGTCGCTCTGCCTGCCGCGATGGCAAAACCGTTTTGCCCCCGACCGAGATTGCGACGCAGATCTTCAGCCGCAGCCGATGACCGAACGACAACGTCGATTTTTCTCCTACTACATGACAAACCATCAAGTCACCAGCGAGTTCAATCGGCTGCGAAAGTACCAATTGGCGGGCTGACAGTCGGCCAGTTCTCCGAACTGGCTACGCCACAGCTAACACTTCCGCAATCCGCTCGGCGGCCTTGCCGTCCCAGAGTTCTGGGCAGCTGCCCTGTTTGTATTGACCGGACAGCACCAGTTCGAGTTGCTCACGCAACGTCTCCGCTGAACTGCCGATCAACGTGCCAGTACCATCTGTGCAAGTCACTGGCCGCTCCGTGTTGGAACGCATCGTCAAGCAGGGTACCCCCAGCGCGGTGGATTCCTCCTGTAAACCGCCTGAATCAGTCACGATCACCTTGGCTTGAGAAGTCAGGGAAAGAAAATCGAGATACCCCTGTGGCTCTAGCAACTGCAATCCTGCTGCCGCATCAAGGATCGGACGAAGACCAAATGCTTCGATTCGCGCAGCGGTGCGTGGATGAATCGGAAAGACCAACGGCATTCGCGAGGAGATGTCGGCTAGCACGGTGAGCAGTGCCGCCAGGGTATCGGCATCGTCGACGTTGGAGGGACGGTGCAGGGTCACCACGCCATATTCTCCGATCGCCAAACCAAGCTTTTTGGGCGTATCGCGCTGCTTAGCGCTGACGACCTGGCTGAGCAACGTGTCGATCATGACGTTACCCACCAGATGAATGTTCGATTCGTCGTGCCCTTCGCGAATCAAATTCTCCACACCAGCCGGTTCGCTACATAGCAACAGATCCGAAATCGCGTCGGTCACCATGCGATTGATCTCTTCGGGCATGTTCCGGTCGAAACTTCTCAGTCCCGCCTCAACATGAGCAACCGGCACGTGCACTTTGGTGGCGGCAACCGCGGCCGCCATGGTGGAATTGACATCACCGACCACGATGATTCGATCCAATGGCTGACCTGCACCTGCGGCCTCCAGCAACACCTTTTCGATTGCCACCATCACGTCGGCGGTTTGCCGAGCATGTGATCCGGAGCCAACACCCAGCGAGAGATCGGGTTTGCGGATCCCCAGCTCCTCGAAGAAAACGTCCGACAGATTTCGGTCGTAGTGCTGGCCGGTATGAATCAACGTCGTTTGTAAATCCGATCGGCGATCCAGCTGACGCAAGATCGGCGCGATCTTCATGAAGTTGGGGCGCGCCCCGGCGACAATTGCAAATCGCTTCATCTTCCAACTCTGTTTCCAAATGGTCACCTCCCCCGCTGCACGGTGCAGGTGACATGCTGTTAAGTCTTGCGAATCTTGTCGCGATGCTTGCTGACGTTTTGCGTTGCGTTTCGAGTGTCGACCACCAACGGGGCGTGCTGCACGATCGACTGGTAATCAAAATCGGTATGGTCGGTGGCGATCAACACCGCGTCTTGACCAGCCAGAAACTCTGGGGTTAAACCCTGGCTTTCCATCGCCGGCAGATCGTGGTGCCGCATGCTCGGCAGCGACGGCACATGGGGATCGCTGTAAGTCAGATTGGCCCCCAGTTTGAGCAACAGTTCCATCAATTCAAACGACGGACTTTCTCTGGGATCGTCGACGTCTTTCTTGTAGGCGACTCCCAGCAAGCAGATCTTGCTGCCACGAATCGGTTTTTCCACTTCATTGAGGAACTGCGCGGTTCGGGAGACCACGTAGCCGGGCATCGATCGATTGACTTCACCCGCCAATTCGATGAAGCGAGCATTGAGCCCCTGTTTGCGGGCCAACCACGACAGGTAAAACGGGTCAATCGGAATGCAGTGCCCGCCAAGTCCGGGACCGGGATAAAACGCCTGGAATCCAAACGGCTTGGTCTTGGCGGCGTTGATCACTTCCCAAACGTCGATATCCATCGAATCGAACAACACTTTCAATTCGTTGACCAGCGCAATGTTCACGGCACGGTAGATATTTTCCAGCACCTTGGCCGCTTCCGCCACTTCGCAGTTGCTCACCGGAACGGTTCCCGCCACCGCCGATTCGTACAGCTTCTGAGCGATCTGCAGGCTGCCATCGTTGATCGCGCCGACCACTTTCGGAATACCGGCTGCCGAGAAGTCGGGATTGCCCGGATCTTCTCTTTCAGGACTGTAGGCCACAAAAAAATCTTCGCCCGCCTTCAATCCGTTTTGCTCCAAGATCGGCACCATCACGTCGCGAGTTGTCGTCGGGTAAGTGGTGCTTTCCAAAACCACCAGCTGTCCCCAGCGGATCACCGCCGCAATCTGGTGGCAAGTATCGACGACATATTTCAAATCGGGATCGCGGGCATCATCCAGCGGCGTGGGAACGCAAATCAACAGCGCATCCGGTTCGGCCAACCGCTGCATGTCGGCGGTCGCGTCGAACAACTCTTTGGAGAGCCAATCGCCAATTTTGGCATCATCGATGTGTTTGATGTAGCTCTTGCCGCTCAGCAGCGAACTGACTTTGGATGCGTCGACATCAAAACCGAGGCATCGAAAACCAGCATTGGTAAAAGCATCAATCAACGGCAAGCCGACGTAACCCAGGCCGATCACTCCGATGGTGCACTGGCGTTTGTCAATGGCCTGAAGAAACGGTTCGATGTTGGAGGGCATGGCGAAAGCACCATTGGTGGGGTCGAAGGTGATCGTTGGAAAGCGGGTAGTTTAGCCCTCTGCGTGCCGAATCAAACCGGTGGCAACCGCTGCAACCATTCGGGCCAGCCCGCGCAAGAGGAGATACCGCTCGACGATAACCTCGGCTTTCCCTGCCGCAACGCAAGTGCCACTCGGAGGTGGAGAAACCAGCAAAACAAGGCCGCCGAACTGCCAGAAACGTCATCCGCGATCGATCAGAAGAATCCAATACGGCTAGCAAACAAGGCATTTTTGGAAGGATCGCCAGAAACCGCAGAGTTGGACTTCGGTTCCCAAGGCCCCATGAGCGCGACCTTCGGCGAAAAAAGTGGCCGCAACCCCAACCGAACAGCCCAGCGCACTCGACAACGCACCGGAAGGACACCTCACTGACCATCGGGAGCGTCGAACTCAAGCAGCTTGTTGTCCAACTTTTCGTCGATCACGGGATCGTAAAGCGTCGTTTCCTCTGTCATGAAATCGTCGAATTTCGTTGTCTGATCGATTCGTCGAATCAGGCTGGTTTTCTTGTCGATCCAAATGGTGATCGGGCTCCCTGCGAATTTGCCTTCGATGCGACTACACGAAGAACCGTTGATTTCGGCATCGTCAATCCTCTTCATCCCCGTGACATCCGTGATCTTCCGGCCGCTAACTTCTCGCGGCAACAACAGTGTCGGAATGGTATGCGCCGACCCGCTGGATACGCCCGTTGCGCCGGCCAATCCCATGCTCAGCGAACTGGGGCGTTCATTCTGGCTTGTTACATCCCACCACGTTCGCACCTCGTTTCCGTTCTGCCAAACCACATAACGCGACTGTGAATCCCCTTGGACATGAAACGAAAAACGAAAACGATCGGGCCTGGAAAACGCGGTTGTAAACGGCTTGACCTCCGAGCGATTTCCGTCGGCCGATTTGTACACCGTCGTGACCTTCCCCGAATCCTTGTAGCTCTTGCACTCGGCGTACGTCTTGGCCACCTGATCCATTGTTTTTACAGCCGCTGGTTCCGACGGTTCGGAACATCCGATAGCCCCCAGAAGAAGGAGAGCACAGCCGATACAATTGAGAATCTGTCGAGGCACGATGTTGCTCTTTCTTGGAGAAAACAACCCCAGCACTCTCTTGGAACATTTCGCCCCCCTGCGGGGCGCGAAATCTTTTCAGACAAGAAGCCAGGGGCGATTGACAGGAGAATCGCTATCCCGACAAATCGTGCGCGCCGACTTGGGACAAGCCGGCCTACAGGGTGGTTAGCGGATCGATTTGCCGGCGACGTCGATCAACAGCGAGTTGGAGACGTTGTTGCCGAAGTCGGCGTGACGGTCGAACGTCCAAATCACCTTTTTCGACTTCGGCTCGATTTCCACCAGAAGCGGCTGGCCCGGTCCTGCGTGGCAGTTTCCGATCACGAAGTTGCCGCTTGGTAGCACTTCCAACGTTGTCACCCACGCAAGCTGAATGTCTGGCAGGTCGCGCTGGTGAATTTGCCAGACGATTTCTTTTTCCGGCGTGACTTCTATCACGCTGTGACCGTTTCCGGTCGCGATCAGCGTATTGCCGTTGGGCAACCGGATGGCGGCGAAACATTGATTACCGAATGCTTCAGGACCGTGCCCCTTTTTTGCCTTCCGGCCGAACATGGGAATCGCATAATCCCAAACCACTTTTCCCGTTTCGCCATCATACTCTCGAACCATCCCGTCGGCTTCGTGAGCCACCAGGTAGTTGCCGCCCCTGATCTTGCGAACCAGGCGAGTATCGGAGTGGGCGTTGGGGCGGCTGACAACGAGAGGGATTTCCTTGTTGAGCTTTCCGTCCCGGCCGACTTCGATGATTCTCGCCGTACCCGATTCGGCAATCATCGTGTCGCCGCCGGCAAGACGTTGAAAACCGTGCACTTCGACACGTTTTCCCTGATTGCCATTGCTCTGAGCCGAATCGTACTTCCAGATAACCTTTTTGGATTCACGATCGATCTCGACCACGGCAGTTCGACCCTGTCGAGTCAAGATGTTGCCGTTTTTCAGCAAGTGAATGTCATGAATATTGCCCCAGGGCATTTCCCAGCTGACGCTACCGTCGGTTTCGACAATGGCCAGGCGATTGTTGCCGTGCAGCAGGACGCGGTGATCCGCAGCAGCGATGGATGCGAAACAGAGCAGAAGGGCAAACGTGGCAAAGGTTCTGGGCATGATGGGGCTCGGTGAAGTGGGAGTGAGGAGTGAGGAGTGAGGAGTGAGGAGTGAGGAGTGAGGAGTGAGGAGTGAGGAGTGAGGAGTGAGGAGTGAGGAGTGAGGAGTGAGGAGTGAGGAGTGAGGAGTGAGGAGTGAGGAGTGAGGAGTGAGGGGAGGTGCGCGCCGACCTGGGGGCAGGTCGGCCTACTTTTGGGGCGGGTTACGATGCTGCGGGTGTGGCGGTTCGGCCGAGGCATTTGCCGATTTGCCGGACTGCCTGCCGCAAGCGTTGTTCGTTTTCGACCAACGACATTCGTAGAAATCCTTCGCCCGCGGTCCCGAAGCCGCTGCCGGGGCTGACCGCAACGTTGCCTTCTTCCAACAACTTCATGGCAAAGTCCATCGTGCTCATCGAACTGCGCCACGGCTGGGGCACGGCAGCCCAGACGAACATGCCGGCCTTGGGTGATTCCACTTCCCAACCAAGCCGCCGAAGGCCGCCTACCAAAACATCACGGCGTCCTTGATAAACGATCGATTGTTTGGCAACCGCCGCTTCTGTTTCTCGCAGCGCGACGATCGCGGCAATCTGAATCGCCTGGAACATCCCGTAGTCGTAATACCCTTTGATGGTTCCCAAGCCGCGGATCATGTCGGCGTTGCCAGCGCAGAAACCGACGCGCCAGCCGGCCATGTTGTATCCCTTGCTCATCGTCGTGAATTCAACACCCACGTCTTTCGCGCCTTTGGCGGCCAGGAAACTGGGCGGTTGATATCCGTCAAACGCGACATCGGCATAGGCGAAGTCGTGAATCACCATGAAGCCATACTTCTGAGCGAGCCTGACGACTTCGACAAAAAAATCGGGCTCGATCACCGCCGCCGAAGGATTGTGCGGATAGTTCACAATCAGCACTTTCGGAGTCGGCGCCATGTGCTCGCAGGTGTACGCCACGTTGTGCAGGAACCGATCGGGGTCAGCAACGTCGAGCGAAACGACGTTGCCGGACGCCAAAATCACACCATACATGTGAACCGGAAAATAGGGCGCCGGAATCATTGCCGTGTCCCCCGGCCCCATCAGTGCCAGGCACATGTGAGAGAATCCTTCCTTGCTGCCCAGGCAAGCAATGATTTCCGTGTCCGGATCGAGGCGAACGCCGTACTTTCGATAATATTTTCCCGCAACTTCTCGGCGCAGGTTGGCGATGCCGTTGGACTTGCTGTAACCGTGATTGCCCACATCCGCCGCCGCGTCAGCAAGTTTGGCAATCACCACCGGATCAGGAGGATCCGAGGGATTTCCCATCCCCAAGTCGATCACGTCATCACCGGCACGTCGCTTCTGGTAGAGCGAATTGTTGATCCGCCCGAACATGTAGGGCGGCAACCGATCGACTCGCGAGGCAAAATGAACCTCAAACGGTTCGGGAACCGGGTCGGTCGTGGGAGGCTCGATCGCCGGAGCGTCGATGTTGGGCGTGTCAACGTTGAACGGTTCACTCATGATCGGATCGTCGAATCCAGGTCGCCTGGATGAAGGAGGGCAGGGAAGAACGATTCATTGTCGATCAGACCCTGCAAGAAGCCTAGTGGTGATCGAAAAAGTCGGTCATTTTGGCGAGGAAGGTCGCTTGCAGTGCCCTACCGCCGGGGTTCTTCCGGGGATTTAGAGCATTCCGCCCATTCGTACTGGCACTCGTACTCGTGACGGCATTTCATGACGAGTACGCGCAAAAGGCATTCGGCCCGATCGACTGCGGGTTGGAGACGGTTTACCGAAAGTCTTGGCGACTTCCGCTACGAAAAAAAGCCCGGCCGTGATTGGCCGGGCTTTCAACGAGCAACTGTACTGCGTCTGGAAAGCCAAGCTATTGTTGCTGTGGCTTCTCACCGACACTCCGCGGCATTTCCTTGGCAGCGGAAAGAAAATTGTCGATCTCGGCCGCGTCCAACAACGCCTCGAAATGCTGAGCCATCGCCAGGTTCGTCTTCTTCTCGGTCAGATCACGATCCAATTCGCTGCGAACCGCTTCCATGTCGGTGACGATCGGTTCGGTGAATCCTTGGCATCGCATGATGATGTGTTTGTCGCCGGTCACGACAATTCCACTTAGCTCACCCGGTTTCAGCGCGAATGCCTCCCGTTCAATTGCCGGCTGGCCGCCATGCTTTCGAATCGGGGGCACTTTTCCTTGGTTACTCGCCGAAACAGGCTCGATGCTGTACTGCTCGGCCAACTGCCCAAAGAACTGGTCGGTGGGATTGTCACGAGCCATCTCCCAGATTTTCTGGGCGCTACGTTGGTCGGACAACACGATCGCCAATACCTCCACTCGCGGTCCGTATGCCGACGCAAACCCTTGCCTGAGGTCTGCCTCGGTCACTTCGATTCGATCTTCAACCAGCGTCTTCAGCGCCACGCTTGGCCAAACGGCGTCGGCAACATAAATCTCCGGCGTTGTATTGCCGTCGTTGGTCACCCATTCCATCCACGCTTCCACGTCAGGCGAACCGTCTCCGCGTACGTAAGCAGACAGCATTGCAGCGCGGGCGATTTCCGCGTCGACAGCTCGCTGAGTCACGGTCTTTCCAGCTTTACGAAGTGCCTGGGTCAGAAGCTTGCGATTGATCTCTCCCTCCAAGACTTCCAAGCCGTGCCGCTTGACGCATTCGGCGGCGACAACTTCGACCGTGACCTTCTGGCCGTTGATGATTGCGGCAACACCGGGATGTTGGGCAGACAATTCCTTGTCTCCCAGCACCGTCACCACACGAGCTTCTTTTTGCAGGTTGGCGAACAGTTCATTGGCTGCCGTACGCACCTTTTCATCGCGAATTCGATCATGAATCTGAGCCCGAACGCTGGGCAGTGCTTGCGGACTGGGGGTGGAGGCGGGAATCCGCCGCACGGCTTGCAGGATCAACCACTGGTCACCCAACTGCAGCACTTTGGAGACACCGTTGTTTTGCAGCGCAAAAGCAGCTTCCTCCAAACGCGAATCGCCACTGTAACGCCGGATCGGCGGGATCAAGCCGCCAACACTAGCACTCGCTTCGTCTTCACTGTGTTTCTTGGCAAGTTTGCCAAAATCGGCTGGATTGGCTGCCGCTTGTTGTTGCAACGAATCGGCTACCTTGCGATCGGCAACCATGATCATGCGGCATTTGACCGCTTCGCCAAACTGCGCCGTGTAGGCGCGGTTGAACTCTTCCTGGGAAACCTCCACCTTGTCAGCAACCAGTCGTCGCAGTGCCAACATCGGCCAGATGACTTCGCGGCTGTATTGGTCGGGAGCAATGTCCCGCTCTTCATGCAGCAAGTTCAGATAGGACTCCATCGTGAATCCGAACTTGGCCGAAATCCGCGAGATCTCCTCGCGAACTTCGTTTTCAGTGATTTGAATTCCCTCGTGCTGACACGCTTGTAGAATCAAATGGCGGTTGAGCATGTTTTCCAACACGTCTTTGCCGTAGCGTGCCAGACATGCATCCGACAACGTCTTTCGAGTGATCGGATCGGCGTTGACAACTGCCACCACGTTGTTGCCGGTGGTTTGTGCCCAGACATTCGGGACGGACAAAACAAGAACCATCGCAGTGAGTGCGAGGGGTAGAATCCGAAACGCCGACGTCGCCGGTCGACTGAGTCCGATTCGTGCAAATTGCAGAGACATCACGGTCACTCCTTTGAACCGATCTTGGGTCAGTTTGGCCTCGCGCGCATGCTTTGCGGCGTTTGATCGAGGCGTGTTTCGCGAACGTTAAAGAATCGACCGTTTTCGCTCAAGATGAATGCGAAAGCTACCGACAGGCAGCTATCACGGTTCGATGTGTTTCACGCTCACGGGTTTCACGATTCGACCGTCGGCGAATTCTCCGAATTCGCTGCGTGTAGCCGGTTCGGAGAACCGGCCGACGATCGCCGACTTGGGACAAGTCGGCCTACTGTGGAATTTGCAACGGCTTGTAAATCGTTCCTATCGCAGGCCGCCAGTATCGATCACCTCGATTCGCTGCAGGACCATAACACTCGTTATTTCAGGCACTTGCGAAAAAACCTGATCTGGCTGCAATCGTTTGGCACGAGTTGTGCATTCCCCTTGGAAACATCAACAAGAATCGTCGCGGCGCGTCGGCCGCGACGCTGGGCTCATTCACAACGACTTATCCCTTAGGCGAAGGAGAATGCCATGCTCGTCCTGACTCGGAAAACCAACGAACAGATCATGATCGGCGACGAGATTCGAATCACCTTGCTGCGAATCGACGGCAACAAGGTTCGAATCGGAATCGAAGCCCCCAAAGACATCCGCGTGATTCGCGGCGAGCTGAAGTCGTTTGACACTAAACCGTCGAAGCCGGGTGAAGACACCGATGCGGCCGATCAAGCGGACGTGCAAGACCTGCTGGAAACCGGTCAGATTTCCCGCCGAGAAGAGGCATTTGCGCACCCGGCAACCGGCGGCAACCGACGCCGGCAGCCGGCACAGGCGGAGCCCAAACTGTTTGTCGGCAGCGTTGATCGGCAAGGAAATGATCCGCAACTCCGCCGCGCACCACTGGCCGATTACATGACCGCAAGTTGAAGGTGGTCAGCTACCGCTCAATCACCACCGGAGCGAATTCGCCGGTCGAATCGGATTCATTGTCGGTCGAGGTGGGACGATCAGCGATGCGGCCTTCGGGGCGATTGGCCAGCCGGTCTTCGGCATCCACTTCCCGCAAGTGCTCCAACAGAATACGGCGCACTTCAAAGATCGTTTTTCCGGTCATGTGAATCGATGTGTGCGGCGCGTCGACAATCAACTCGCTTTCCACGTCGTCCATCCGAGCGCTGGCAAGCTGGACCACCCCGTCACCTTCTCCCGCCTTTCGCTGCAAGAACGAAGGATCTTTCAGCACACCAATGATGTTGTGATACTTCACACCCGGCGCTCGCTTGGCATGCATCATCACCGGAAAGATCGGCGATTCAGGTGCCAGTGAGTCAATCGCGTTGGCGACGGTCAGCAACCGAGTGTGTTTGAACAGTTGAGGATTGTCGCTGGCGAGTCGGTGACCGGTCGACACCGCCATGCTGGGCAGCTTGATCACCTTGCGGGCCAACCAGCGAGTGAAGTCATTGGCAAACTCGCTGCCGCGGTGAGGCGTACCGATTGTGATCACGCGGCGAACGGATTGATTGGGCTTGAAGTACAAGGCGCTGACCAACTTGTTGCGATCTTCGCTCGATCCACGAATCTTTGCGTAGGCCTGTTCCGCCGTTTCGGCCGGGTGATCGCTGACAATTTTCCAGAACTCGTCGCCGCTGTCGATCGTTTGCATGCGACTGACCAACCCGCCCATGCTATGCCCGACAAGGACCATTTGATCCATCGGTTTGTCGCGATGCGCTGGATCGAAGACATTGCGCATTTCGATCAAATCTGCTCGCAACTGCGTCGCGCTCAGCCAGAACGGTTGGCCGGAGGGGTACAGGTAAAACCAAAACTGATACCGCTGACGCACTTCGGGAAAGCTGCGCAGGTCATTGAACATGTCCATCCAGGTCATCGGGCTGGACCACAATCCGTGCACCATCAACACCGGAATGCGATTGGGATCATACGGCTCCAACATGTACAGGCCGCGTCTTTCCTGCGAATCGTTGGGATTGATCAACCCTTCCGTAGCACGATTCCTTTTGCGAAAATCGGGACTGTCCAAAAAGAAGGCCAGCGGAGTGGTCAGGTCGGTCTCCAGCGGCACCCACTGACTGGCAAGCTGGATCTGGTTGGCGCTGAGCGGATCGAAGAACTCCAGAATGCACGTGTCCGCTTCGCCGGTTCGCGATCCATCCTCCGGTTTGACGCACCGCATCATCGCCGTCACCGAGTAGCTGAGCCCTTGTGGATAGAATCCTTCGCGAGAATCCTCCTTCGCTCGCGGCCGGCGAACGGCGATCAACGGGACGCCAAGCCCGTAGGTGATGTGCCGATTCCGCAGCGTTTCGATCTCATAATCGCTAACAAATTCGTAGTGATCGAATTCGTCCGGCTGCCACAGCCCCCGCATCTCCGTGCGAACCAGAAATTCACGATTCGGAGTGGTGATCGTGTAGGTTTGTCCCGGTTCGATTTTGTTTTCGCTGCAAAGCAGGCGAAGTGTGTCTTCCAGCGATTCGTTGTACAAATCGCAGGCGGCCCGGAACTGAGGATCATACGCATTTCGGGTGATTTTTAGATCGTCGCTGAACAGATAGTCGTAGCTGTTGGTCAGCGCAACGCCATACTGGTTCAGCGCTGCGT
Source organism: Rubripirellula sp. (assembly GCA_965222745.1). Lineage (GTDB taxonomy): Bacteria > Planctomycetota > Planctomycetia > Pirellulales > Pirellulaceae > CBDCUW01. The sequence continues at coordinate 425,260 of CBDCUW010000005.1, read as the reverse complement.
AGGTATCGCCTCGCCGCTCCGCCTTTTTTCCTTCCACGTAGGAAAGTTCGCTGAGCGCGTAAATCAGTTCCGCGTCGGGCGTCTTGTTGACCACCTCGCGAATTTGATGAAAGCAATGATTGCAGTCTTCGTTGTACTGATCTTCCAGTCCGAACCGTCGCAGCGTATCCCAAGTTCGCTCGCTGACTTCCGGGCCCCGTCGTCGCGCCAGTTTTAACTTGCTGGCGAGCGCGTTTTCGCGAATGGAACGATTGGAAAGGTAGCTGGTCGCCGTACATCCGCTTGAAAATGCCACCGTCATCGACAGCAACAAGATCATTGCTGTCGGCGCAGCCGCCCCGCCCAACCCGCGAAAATCGCCGGCGGCAAAGTGGTGACGACGTGGCGAACGATGCTCCATCGGAGTCTGCTGGCCGGTCCGAATGATCGGAAAAAAACGGTCGATGCACGCGCAAACTGCGCGGACGTTTGGTCACTTTTCGCGGACGTTAAGAATCTTGACGGCTGGATGTCAATGCAATCTTGGTGAAGTGGGGCGGTGATCCATTGCCCGCGGACTGGACACTGCCTATCGTGAAGTTGGAAGCCATGACGATTGGTGTCACCCAAACTGCCACGGGGTAGCTGTGTCACCGTCTTCGTCTCTCGCGCCTGGAAGCGCAGCGACGGTTGCCGAGCGTGAAACTCGCTACGGTGATTGTTTGATCGCAAAGCAGCTGGATCGGCGGTGCTGGAAAGTTCCACAGGTTGCTCGGAACCTCTGGTGTCGTCCTTCGAGCTTTTTTGCCACAGCAGCGGCCACTTTTTTAGCTGCTGTTGCTCGGAAGTATCGGAACAATCGGGGTGATCGGCTCGGTGAGATTCCACCTGGGTTGGTCAATCTTGTTTTTCCGAATTCCCGTCGCATTGGTTTTTTGACCAGGCACCCTTTGTGACCTATATTCCCATGGCCGCTCGTTAGGAGCGTCTTTGCGCGGCCATGCGGCAGACGCCTCCTCCCGGCGCCTGCCGCCCCTCCCTCACGACGCTCATCGATGGAAGAGCTGCGCATGGATTTTTTTGCCCGTGTCGTGTTTCAACGTCTAGCGGTACGCTTCATCGCCACCACCGCCATTGTCGCGACCTGTTTCACGCTGCCGCCCTGGGCGTCGGCACAAGTGGTCGCCGAAGCATCCGCGATATCGATCGATACGGAAGCAGCGGCAATCGAAAAGGGTTTGGACCTGGAGCGAAACCGGCAATGGTCGGACGCCGTTCGGCACTACGAAACCGAGACGCGAAATTACCCTGAAAGCAAAACGCTGTACCAGCGGCTGGTGATCAGCCGGATCCATTACGATGTGAATCGCCGGTATCGTGACGAGAGTTTTCTTCGCTCGGTGCGTGATTTGGGAACGGGGCAAGCCTTGGAACTGTATGCCGAAGTGCTGGCCAACCTGGAAACCCACTACGTCGAAAAAGTCGATTGGTCACGCGTCCTGATCCACGGCACCGCCGCGTTGGAGGTGGCGCTGACCGAAGAGAGCTTCGTCGATCGGCTATTGGCGGGCACTGACCCGGAAGCGATTGAACGGTTTCGTCTGAACATCCATCACCGGCTGAGCAATCGCAGCACGGCAACGCGCTTTGATTTGCGTGCCAACGTCGCCTACGTTGCCGGCGCGGCTCGGGCTGAACTTGGGCTTTCCGGCACGGCCACTGTTTTGGAATACCTTAGCGGCGCCGTGTCGACGTTGGATCCTTACACGCGTTTGCTCTCCCCCGATCAACTTGACGAGATGTTTTCGAATATCGAGGGCAACTTTGTCGGGTTGGGAATCGAGCTGAAGCCCGAACAGGATCACTTGCAGATTCTTTCGGTTATCCCCAAAGGTCCAGCGGCGGAAGCCGGCATCTTGGCAGGGGAACGCATTGTTCGCGTTGAAGCGTCGCGTACCGACCAGGTCGATCCCGATCACGCCGCCGATCTGCTGCGTGGTCCCGAACATACCTACGTATCGATCGGCGTGGTGGACCAAAACGGCCAGGAAAGAGAATTGACGGTGCAGCGCCGCCGTGTCGAAGTTCCCTGTGTCGAAAACGTCCACTTCGTCGACGTGGACAACCGAATTGGCTACATGAGGCTGACCAATTTCCAGAAGACGACGACGCGAGACGTGGAACGCGCCCTTTGGCAACTGCATCGACAGGGAATGCGGTCGCTGGTGATCGACGTACGTGGAAATCCCGGCGGACTGCTGTCGGCGGCCGTGGAAGTCGCCGACCGATTCTTGAATTCAGGGCGAATCGTGACCACTCGCGGCCGCAACGCTCGCGAGAACTTTGATTACATTGCTCACCGACCCAACACCTGGAACGTTCCGCTGGCGGTGTTGATTGACCGTGACAGCGCCAGTGCCAGCGAAATCTTCGCCGGTGCCATCGCTGACAGCAATCGAGGCGTGATCGTTGGCGAAAACAGCTACGGGAAGGGGAGCGTCCAAGGGATCTTTCGAATGCAAACCGCGAAGTTCGGTCTCTGTTTGACGACCGCCAAGTTCTACTCGCCCAGCGGCCAGGCAATCAGTCGACGCGGTGTCCAGCCCAACATTGCGGTCGAACCGACCTACATCGCGGCCCGTCCCAATATCGAAGGCAACGTGACGCTTGATCAAGAGGACGCAGTGCTGCAGCGAGCGGTGGAACAGTTCACCGCTGCCAGCAAGATCAGTCGACGCCCATAGTAAGGCGTGAGTGCAGGCACGCGAATCAGCCAGTCCCAGGGTAGCGAAACTCGCCAAGAGTTTCGGTGAATCTCGGTCCTGCCGAAACTCTTGGCGAGTTTCGCTACGGACCAAGTGGCGATTTTTTTCAGACTGACGCCCCTTATCTTGGCAGGCGCGGCGCGACGGATGGAACCAGTTGCACTCCAGCAACCGTGGCCATCGACCGCGGTCCGAGCCCTGCGGCTGCAAACAACCGATTCATGCCGATCATCAGGCGATGCCAACGGACGATCAGTTGCGGAACGCTGTACAACTCTGCGTCGGCGCGATCGAACCCAATCTCGCTGACTTCGACGGCCGGTTCCAAGTGCAACAGCGCCTCGAGCATCAAGTGATCTTGGCGATCTTGCTCGCTTAGCTCCGGGTCATCGTAAATCCACAGGTGAGACTGAAGGGTGTGATCAAGAGCTGACATGGCGGCATGTCGTCCCGATTCGGCTTGCAAGATGGTGCGGATGGGACCGCATTGAACGTAGAACTTTGGCATGATGGATCCTCCATGGTCGGCGAAATGAATTCCTGTCGCCTGCGAAGCCAGGAACGGAGAACTGGCCGACGGTCGGCGAATTCTCCGAATTCGCTGCGGGCGCACGGTAGCCAGCTCGGAGAGCTGGCCGACAGTCGGCGACACCAAGAAGATCGCAGCTGCGGTGACACGTCTGGTCACTTTAGAAAACAGACAGCAAAACGCTGCCACTTTTGCCCTATTCGGCTGGCTCGGACGGCGGAGTCTCAAATTTGTAAGTGAGCAGTTCGCCGCCGATTTGAACCAAGACTCTGGAAAGTCCGGGCTGAATGGTCAATCGAGTTTGAAGCGAGTTGTTTCGACTGATCACCGATTTCCCCAGCGTCTTGTCAAGCTCGCGGCCGTCTCGCACATCGATTGCCAGCGCATCGAGCTTCTGACTGCGGCTGCTGGTCGGCGAGGTGTAGGTCGATCGGCTGCGGGTGAGTACCAGGATCGGCGTCGAAGCAGGTTGATGCACGGTGCACCCCCAAGGCGTTTCGAACTCCTTGCTCCAAACGACTTCACCATCGGCCAACGAAACCGAGTGGACAGCGTGGACTGTCACGTGATGCTTGCTGTCACCGGTTTGTGGCGGCGCCGGTTCCGACAATCGTGGACGTGGCACGCGACGTCGGGGCAACAAGATGAGTTGCCCATCGAGCAGAACTGCTTGAAGCCCCTGCAGATCTGGATAAGCGGGAAGTTTTGGCCGAGAAATCTCTTTGGCTTCGACCAGATCCCAAACCAGTGCCTGGCCTTCACTATCCAACATCGCCAAGTATCGTCCCGCGACCACGCGACCGTAGGAACAAGGAATGTCGGCGTTGCTGCGATTGGACTCCAAAGCAGATGTCTGCAAGAGGACATCACCAGCAAACGGATCGACCAATTTGACATGATGCAATCGGGTAGTGCCCTCTTGCTGGTAACAAAGCACATGATTGCCGGCAGTTGCCCAAACGGGTCCATACTGCCAATCGACCGAATCCAATCGGCGGCCATCCAACAGGTCAAAAAAGACGACTTCGCGGTTGGCCGGCGAAACAACGGCGACGCGTCCCTCATGCTGCAACACGGCACCGCTTCGCGGGGCTGACGAATTTCTCCAAAGAGGCTCTTTGGTCTGCAGGTCCAGCGCGATCAAATCACCTCCCTGTGCCATCAGCAGGCGGTCGCCCAACACCGGTCCCAATCGAAATTCTGGTTCGTCATTGGTAAACGCGCCACTGACCAAGGGGTACTTGATCACCTGGTCTTCGAAGGGCATGGTGTCGCTTCGCCGTTTGGCAATCGGACCTCCGTCACCACTGAGTGCTCGTCGCCAAACCACTGGTTCGCCGTCGCCAGCCAACGCGCTGTACAAGTTGACGCCGATCAGTTCGGTGGGCAGCACGATGACCATGAATGACCCACAGATCTGGGCCTCTTTGTCGACGTCCAGACGACCGTCAAACCCTTCGACAACGATCTGCCGCAACTGACCAGAACTAGGGTCACGCAGCGCCAGTGGGCTCAATCCCTCGCTGACCAGGTACCAGTTTTCAAACCGTTTGCCCGCTGTGACTTTGGTCACCGCCACGCGCTGAGTGGGAACACTGAAACCGCGTGAAAGAACTTGCTGCGATTCCCAATCCAGTTCCACACTTTCTCCCCAACGGGGTGCAGCAGGAGTGCGCCGAGCCAAGTCGGCAATCTCGTCGATTTCTTTGGAGATCTCTTCCGCTGCTTCTCGTGTTCGCAAAACCTCCACTGCGGCAATGGCATCCTCGCCGAAGCGACGTTCCGCGTAGGAGCGTGCCAGAACCAGCAGCCGTTCGGTCGAAAGGGATCGCAATCCGTCGGGGGTGGGAATTTCCGTTCCCAGTGCCAATCTTTCCAGCTCCAACGCGGCTCCGGCATTGGCATAACGGTCGGCAAGTTCAGATCGCATCGGCTCGATCCCTTCCAGCGCCGCAAAGTGCCGCACCATGCGCGACATCAACGTGTTGGACCCCTGCATCAACGGTGCGACCGACTCCGAAACGGCTTGATTGATCGCTGCCCGCTGGGAATCATCCGCCAACTTGGCCACATCCGCCGCCCGCGCCGCCAACCAACTGCCCAGCGAACAATACCGCACCGCATCGCCAACGACCTGGTCCGTCTCACTATCCAGCGCCGGAACGTTGGCCAACAGCTTGGAGAGATCAAGCAGTTGGACAGTCGCTTCCTGGAACTGTTTTTTCTGCAGAGCAGCGCGCACGCGATAAGAAAGGAAGTCGGCACGTTCGTTTTCGCGTTCGATCAACTGGTCCAGCGTTTCAATCAACTCGGCGTCGACGTCCAAGTTTTCGCGAAAAGCGCCCAGCATGGCCGACACGCTCAACATGTGTACTTCGTCGTTCAATGGATCGATCGCGCGGGCACGGGCCAAAAGCTCCAACGCTTCGCGCCGCTGACCACGTTGGATCAAAAGCTCCGATTTTCTGACCAGCGCTTCGAAATCATTGGGATCCTTTTTCAGCATTTCGGTGATCAACGGTTCCAGAGATTTTTCGCCGTACGCGACTGAAATCGTCGAACTGCCCTGCACGATGATTTCCCCGCCCACGGCGACCAGGTTGCCAAGCGGATATCGCGTGTTACGCCGCTGAAGAACCTTGCCATCTTCCAGTGAGATTCGGATCAGCTGATTGGATGTGGTTGGGATCAAGTAATCGCCGTCGCCAAAAACCCCACGGCCGATGATCTGCTGGCCGGCGGTCAGCATGTCGGCTTCGGAGGTCCAAAGCTGATTGCCGGTGTGCAAATCGAACGCTCGTACCTGGTCGGCACTGACAACCAGGAAACGACCGTCCCTGGCTCCGGCGAGGTAACGCTGGCGAACACGGTTCTTTTCTTGAAAACGTGGCTCGCCGGTCAGCACGTTCAAGGCAAACAGCCGATCCGATTCGACCGGAGTGACCAGCAATGTGTCGTCCACAGCAATCGCAGTGCCGCTGTACCACCGCTGCATCAACTGAGTCACCTCCAGGCTTCCCCGGTTGGTGATACTGCGATTCATCTCTGAATTACGATCGAATCGAATTCCCCATCGCAACATCCGATCACACAAATCGATCGCGACGATGACGCCGGCGCCGGTGGGACAGATCAGCAAACCTTCGTGGTACGTCGGCGTCGCACCAGCGACTCGTCGAATGGGATCGGAATTCACGCTGCCCGATTCAACCGCCACCAGTTGCTGCCGCCACAATTCGCGGCCGGTTGCCGGATCAAGGCAAGAAAGGTTGATGTCGCCGGCGAGTTCCATCATCACGTAAAGCCGGCCGTCAAGCGGAAGCGGAGGCCCCAAGAAGAACGCCCCCGAGAGTTCGGAAGTGTCGTCGGCTCCCGCACCTAACCGCCACAACAGCTTTCCCTCGGTGGGCAGGTCGAGAGCGACGAGTGTATTCGTCTTGGTGTCGGACGGACGAACTCCGCCAAATCCGAGCGGACCGATCGACGTCACCTCAACCTCGCCCAAGTCGTCAATCATGAAAACTCGCTGACCGTCACTGGTCAGTTGGCCGTAGGGCAAATCATTCCAAACACGCTGACTGAGCAGATCGCCCGGTCCTTCGCCACCAGGCAACGAATCAAAGGGCACTTGTTCTTCGTTGAAGGCGGGGGAAAACCAAGGCCAAGTCCAAACGCGTTTGCCCGTTCGATAATCGACGCCGACTAGCCGCTCGGTGGTGCGCATCAGCAATTGATCGCCCACTCGCAAAGGCAGCCAACTGGGGGGAGGCAACTTTCCGGTGGCGGCCAGATCGCTGGCCACGTTTTCCAGCGCGCGCCGCTGCCGCGGGCTTGCCGTGGTCGGCAAATCCCAACGAACATTGGTCAGCGGCATCTGCCCGACGGAAAGCCCGTTGCGATTGGGCGTGCCGCCAAACATCGCGTAGTCGCGCGTTTCACCCCCGGCATCCGACAACGTGACCGCGTACTTATCGATTCGCGCGTTCTCGGTAGCGGTGGTCTCGTTTGACTGATCGGTCGGATCGGTCGGCGGTGCCAAGGTTCGTCCGGCTAGCTTGGAAGCTGCGGCGTGCATGTCCACCACCGCGCTGCCCAATTGCGCCACTGCGCGGGGCATCGTTACGACGTCATCAAGCAGCAAGGAGGCTGCGAGCGGACGGCCGGCAAACAGTTCCCTTTGAGCCAACAGAAACGAAGCTCGATACCCGGCAACCGTGTGAAAGTACTGCCGCCGCACCGTCCGTACCGCCTCCCAATCCCGCGTCGCAGCCGCCTCGTCGAGCATCCTGGCGGCCAGCGGTCCATATCGCAGCTGGTAGGTTTCCAGAGCTGCCGGGGAAAGTTCGCCAATCATTTGCCGAGCGCGTCGCAGCAGGCTGCCCGCCACTCGCCCGGATCGGCCCACACTTTCAATTCCGATGAAAAAATCCTGCCCGGCAAGATCCGCATCACCAAAGGTTTGTGCATCCCGCTGCAGCAAGTCGCCAAGCCGCACCACCGCATCACTCTCTTCCCCCTTTTCCAACGAACGCTGCGCCTCGCGAAGTTGCTGCTGGACGCTGCGAGGTGCCTCGATGAATCTTCCCGATTGAGTCATCGGTCGAATCGAGAAAGCCTGTGCCGACGCCTTGGAGGTGCCGGACACCAATAGCGCGAAGACAAACACCTGGATCACGCAGGTGGCGAAGGATGCTGGGCGAGTCACGCTAGGTCCTATTGCGTTGACGAAAACTGGGTGAACCGTCTTTGCCACCATTGTAGTGGGATCGGCCCGCAGTCTGTCAGTGCAGTTCCGTCGGCGGTTTCTCCGAAATCGCTACGCGCAGCCAGCAGCAGACAACGGGCCGACCGCTAAAGTTCCTCGGCGGCGGTGGCAGGTTGGATCAGTTCGTCGATTTTCTTTCGAGCCGCGATTCGTCCCTCCTCTTCCCCGATGGGAAACCCGATCTCATCGAGCGAGAAAGCGAACTTGTCGTCGATCGATTCTTGGTGAAATCCGATCTCTTGCAGCGGTATCTCATGAAGACGTGCGATCGTTGCCATTGCCACGTCACCAAGTTCCGTCCTCAGCGGTTTGCCATCGGCAAAGCCACGCTCGGAAGCGGCCCGTTTGTCGTCCAAGAATTTTGCAATCGCCTGACAATCGTTTTTGCTGCCGAATTTGGCGATCGCCTGCATCGCAATGGCCAGAATTTCGGTTTGCTGCGATTCGGTCAGTGTCTTGACCGCCAGCTCGTAGGTCTGATGGATTTCGTAGCTCAACCCGTACGTCAGAGTTTCGTCACGGTTTTTGATCGAACTGCGGGGCAACCAGCGCCCGATCAATACTCGCAGCGGTCGAGACATTTGGATGTTGCGGTGCAATTCCGACACGGCCGGTTTGTACAACACCGCCAACATCACATCATCAAAACCGTTGTCCAGCGGCACGGCCAGGTCGCTTGCCGGCAGCAACAACGAGATCGCATCGGCGGCGCTGGGAAACTTGAGTTCTTGGAACATCTTGTTTCGCACGCCCGCGACCACTTTTTCTAACGCCATGGCGCGATCGCGCGAAGTTCCTTCCAGCGACGTCGTCACGTCGGGATAGACCTGCAACATTTCCACGAAGATTTCACGAACATTGTGGGTGTCACCAAAGATGGCCCGCATCGTTCGCCAACCCTCGAAGGGAACGTCTTTTCCCGACAGGAACGCATTGACGCGTCGGTTCAGGTCGCCCTGGGTGAGTTGGTTGACGATCTGCACGGCTCGAATACGAACTTCCGGATCGTGGTGTTTTTCAGACACTTCGGAAAGTTTTTCGAGAATCGGCTTGCCGATTTCAGCAAGCCGCGTTGCCGCCGTTTCGCGAGTCGCAAATGAGGTGGAACCGAGCGATTCGATCCAGCGATCGACTTCCTCTTCGGAGACGCCGGTTGTCGAAAGGTCTTGCCCCTTCGTCTGGTCGGTCGCTGCGGCGGCCTTGGATCGCCTTGCCTCGGCTTGAACCTGTTCTTGGTCCGACCCTGGCGGTGGATCGGGTGTCGGTGATTGGCCGGAGACTTCGGGCGTGACGATCACGATCCAAGCGATCATTGCCACGGCGCCGGCCCATCGATATCGGTTCAAAAAGAACATGCAGTGCTCAATCCATTGCGGTGAAATCGTTGCCGGGAACCATTTCTGCTTCGCCATGTGAAGGTCTATCGATCAGCAAATCTACAGCAATCGCAGTGATTTGTCCTATCTTCGGCGGCGGAAGTGCGAAAGGAAAGGGTGAAAACGGTTGTCGATCTGCCCGGCGGTGGGTACTCTTGGAGCTGACGCTGACGAGCCGGCCTCGTCAAAAACGCGTCCCTTTCAGGGATTTGCGGCCGATTGCAGCCTTTACCTGCTAAAGAGCCATGCCAACAAATATGTCTATCGATTCTGACGCGCCCCAGCGTGGGCGCACCTCTGCCCCCGATCTTGGCGACTCTTTCCAAGATTCTTCCTGCCCCCCGAAAGCCGATTCAGCCGCCGCCGAACAGGCGCCCGACGATGGCCGGCCAGCCGAGCCGCAGCTCGGTTTGTCGACCAAATGCGTCCATTCGGGCGAACGTCGGCAGAAACCGGAGGGATCGATCACCGCCCCGATTTTCACCGCGTCGACCTTTACCTTCGAATCGACCGACGCACTATTGCGTTTTGTCGAGGGAAAAGAGCAGCGCGAGGAGTATGGCCGCTACGGAAGTCCGAACGAACGAAGCGTCGAAGCGAAGCTGGCGTCGCTTGATGGAGCCGAGGACGCGATCCTGTACAGCAGCGGGATGGCGGCGATCGTCGGCCTGTTGATGAGCCGATTGAATGCGGGCGACGAAATCGTTTTCTTTGATCAGTGCTATCACCGCAGCCGCGAGTTTTGCACCAAGCACCTGTCGCGTTTCGGCGTGGTGACTCGGCAAGTTCCCACCGGTGATTTTGACGCGATGGAGGCGGCGATCACGCCGGCGACCAAGATGTTGGTCAGTGAATCGCCGACCAATCCGCATCTGACCGCGGTCGATTTGGAACGGTTTGTGGCGATCGGCCAGGCGTACGAGGTGGAAACCTTGATCGACGCGACGCTGGCGACGCCTTACAACCTCAAGCCGGTTGAGTTCGGTGTGGACTACGTGCTTCATTCGGCAACGAAGTACCTGGGAGGCCACAACGATCTGCTGGCGGGTGTGTTGTCGGGGCGTCGCGAATTGTTGGAACCGGTCCGATCGTTGCGAGGAATTTTGGGCAGCATCAATTCGGCTCACAGCCTGTACTTGTTGGAGCGCGGCTTGAAGACATTCGCCTTGCGAATGCAGCGACATAACGAAAATGGCTTGCGGATCGCGAAATTCTTGGAATCGCATCCGCGGGTTCAACGGGTTTATTACCCCGGCCTGGAATCTCATCCCACCCACAAGATCGCCGCGGCGCAAATGGCGGGCTTTGGCGGGCTGATCACTTTCCTGGTCAAGGATGCTGATTGGAAAGCGACTTCGCGGATCGTCGACGCTTCGCGAATCGCACGAATCGCTCCCAGTTTGGGCGGTGTCGAAACGTTGATCGAACAACCGTTGATCATGAGCTACTTCCACTGCACGCCCGAGGAACGGTTGCAGTTTGGGATTCCCGACAACATGATTCGGATGTCTTGCGGGATCGAGAATCCGGAAGACCTGATCGCCGACCTTGACCAGGCGCTTTCGGTATGAGCGACGATTCGGTGGACGCTTCGCGCCATGCCTTTCGGACGCGTGCGATTCATATCGGCAACGAGATCGATCCGGCCACCGGTGCGGTGGTTCCGCCGATGCATTTGGCAAGCACCTTTCGCCAACCGGGTGCGGGGCAGTGGGGCCAGTTCGATTATTCGCGCAGCGGCAACCCGACTCGCACGAACCTGCAAAGAACTCTCGCTTCCTTAGAAGGAGGCTGCGGCGCCCTGGCGTTCTCCTCTGGGATGGCGGCGATTCACTGCGTGACGATGATGCTGCACAGCGGCGATCACGTCGTTGCCGGCTGTGATTTGTATGGCGGCGCCTATCGGCTGCTGCACAAGATCTGCGATCGCAGCGGTATCGACGTCACCCTGGTCAACATGACCGATCCATCGGCCGTTGAAGCCGCCATCACCGACAAAACTCGCCTGGTGTGGGGCGAAACGGTTGGCAATCCAAGATTGACCATCCTTGACCTGCCGGTACTGGCCGAAATCGCTCACGCGCGAAACATTCCGATTGGGGTCGACAACACCTTCGGAACGCCGTCGCTGGTTCGACCGATCGAACATGGCATCGACATCGTGATGCATTCGGCGACCAAGTACTTGGGTGGGCACAGCGATTGCCTGGGCGGCACGTTGGCGGTCGCCAATGATGACTTGTTGGACGAACTCTACTTCATCCAAAACGCGACCGGCGCGGTGCTGGATCCGCTGAGCTGTTTTTTGATCTCGCGAGGCTTGAAAACACTCGATCTGCGGATTCGCGAACAATCGGCCACCGCAATGAAACTGGCGACCTGGTTGCAGGGGCATCCGCGAGTCAAGTCGGTTCTGTATCCCGGCTTGGACTCGCATCGGCAACACGAACTCGCCTCGCGAATGCTCGCCGGTGGTTACGGGGCGATGGTGACGTTCGAGTTGGACGGCACGATCGAGCAGACTGCCAAAGTTTGCGAATCGACGCGGCTATTTCACCTAGCAGTCAGCCTGGGGGCGGTGGAATCGCTGATCGAGCAACCGGCGACGATGTCGCACGCCAGCTACGACGCCGAGGATCGGGCCAGGTTTGGAATCACCGACGGCCTGATCCGCCTCTCGGTCGGCCTGGAAGCATTCGACGACCTGCAAAACGACCTGCACCAGGCGATCGTCAACTCGTAGGTTGCTACCGTCGGCGACTTCTCCGAAGTCGCTACGCGGGCCAGTAGCGACAGTCGCCAAGACTTTCGGCAATGCATGCGTCGCCGAAACTCTTGGCGAGTTTCGCTACGTTGAGGATCGAAGCGACTTTGGAGAAGTCGCCGACGTTTACAGGTCGGTGAATTCGCGTTCGACGAATTTGGTGTTGTGGCGTCCCTCGACAAATTCGGGATGTTGCAGCACTTTGTCGTGAAACGACGCGGTGGTGGCGATCCCTTCCACTTGCATTTCTGCTAGCGCTCGTCGCATCGTGGCAATCGCAGCCTCGCGAGTGGGGCGATGCACGATCAGCTTGCCGATCATCGAATCGTAGTGAGGCGGCACGTTGTAGCCGCCGTAGACGTGAGAATCGAACCGCACGCCAAGGCCGCCCGGAACGAACAGTTTTTCGATTTTCCCAGGATTGGGCTGGAAATTTTTGTCCGGGTTTTCCGCATTGATGCGGCACTCGATCGAGGCACCGATGCACTGGATGTCCTGCTGGCGAAAGGACAGCGGCTGCCCGGCGGCCACTCGGATCTGTTCCTTGATCAGGTCGACGCCGGTGATCATTTCGGTCACCGGATGTTCCACCTGAATGCGGGCGTTGACCTCGATGAAATAGAAATTGTTTTCTTCATCGACAATGAACTCGACCGTCCCGGCGTTGCTGTAGCTTGCGCCACGGATCATCCGCACAGCCGCTTCGCAGATTTCTTTTCGTTGTTCTTTCGGCAGGTTGGGGCTGGGAGCCTCCTCGATCAATTTTTGATGCCGGCGTTGGACGCTGCAATCACGTTCGAACAAGTGACAAACGTTGCCGTGGTTGTCGGCGATCACTTGCACTTCGATATGGCGTGGGTTGCCGACGTACCGTTCCAAGTAGACACCGCCATTTCCGAAGGCGGCTACTGCTTCGGCACGAGCCTGGCTCAGCGCGGTGATCAACGACGACTCGTCCTCGGCAACCCGCATTCCTTTTCCGCCGCCACCGGCGGTCGCCTTGATCAACACCGGAAAACCGATTTCGCGAGCCACTTCGGTGGCCGTGTTGTTGTCTTCGATCAGGCCGTCACTTCCCGGTACGACCGGCACATCGTTAGCAACCGCCATCGACCGGGCCGTGTTTTTGTCACCAAGCTTGTCCATCGCTTGGGGACTGGGGCCAACAAATTCAAACCCGCTTTCCCGGCACACCTCATTGAAGTGTGCGTTTTCGGCCAGGAAGCCGTAACCTGGATGAACCGCGTCGACGTTACCGACTTCGGCGGCCGCGATGATCTGGTCGATCTTCAGGTAGCTGTCGATGCTTCTTGCTTTGCCAACACAATAAGCCTCGTCGGCAAGGCGAACGTGCATCGAATCGGCGTCGGCTTGGCTGTAGACGGCGACCGATTGGACGCCCATTTCGCGGCAGGCTCGGATCACACGCAGCGCGATTTCGCCGCGGTTGGCAATCAGGAGTTTTTGGAACACGGTCGATCGTTTTCAACTAGTTATTCGGTTGGACTCGAAACATCGGCTTCCCGAAATCAACCGGCTGTTGGTCTTCCGCGAGAATCTCGACGATCTTTCCACGGCATTCGGCGGGAATCTCGTTGAACACCTTCATCGCTTCCACGATGCAAACAACGGTGTCTTCGCTAACACTGTCTCCCACCTTCACAAACGGTTCCGACTCAGGATTGGCGCGAGCGTAGAAGGTGCCAACCATCGGAGCATTGATGGTGATCGTTCCGGCCGTATCCGATTCGGCGGGCGCCGCCGCGGCCGGCGGCGAAGAAACCGCTGGCGGTGGGGAGGCGGGGGGAGCCGCGTAAATCGGTGCCGAAGCACCTCGGCTGAGCTTGATCTTTTCGTCACCTTGCTGGAGATCGACCTCGCTCAACTCGTGCTGTTCCATCAGCTCGATGATGTTGCGAATGCGTTCGATATCGAACACATCGTCGGGGGACTTGCCGCCTTTGCTCATGCTTGACTCGTCGTCAGAAAAATCGGGTTGGTGAACAACCAACGCTCTCTAGTACCTGGTCAAAGCTAGTTTTGGGAGTGGTGGGTGCAAAAAGGAATCGCAAATCTGCATCGATTCTTGCAACCACGGCCCCGATTTCGCTTTGACCCAACAGGGGTGGCCATCAAAGGTTTGGCCCAAGTTTTACAGCATCAAACGGCAATCATCGAGTCCCTTTGGCAGGCTGCTGAGGACCTCCGAGCCGCGATCGGTCACCAAAACGTCGTCTTCGATGCGGATTCCGAACTGGCCCTCGAAATAGACGCCCGGTTCTACGGTGATAATCATGCCGCTAGCAAGCGTTTCTTCGCTGATGGACGACATTCGAGGCGCCTCGTGGATTTGCAGTCCAGTGCCGTGCCCCAAGCCATGTTTGAAGGCCTCGCCCAATCCTGCTCTCTCCAGCACCTCTCTGGCCGCCCGATCGACCTCCCTCGCCTCGACGCCGGGACCGATCGCGTCGATGGCGGCCAACTGGGCTTCCAGCACCGCCTCGTAGGCGCGGCGGAAGTCATCCGAGACGCCTTCGCGATGGAGCGTCCTGGTCAGATCGCTGGCGTATCCCCGGAAACAGGTTCCCCAGTCAATCAGCAGCGACTTGGCGTCTCCGACAATCGCTCCGCTGGGGCAATAGTGGGGCAGAGCGCCCGCGGCACCGGCAGCCACGATTGGCGGAAAACTGGTCCCTTCGGCTCCCAGGAATCGCATCTTCGCTTCCAGCTCGTGCGCGATCGCCCGTTCACTCCATCCCTCGTTGATCATTGGCAAGACCGACTGAAAACTCCGCTCGGCGATCCGCACCGCGCAGCGCGTCGTCAAGATCTCATCGGCATCCTTGCGCATCCGTTGCTTTTCGACCACACCTGAGGTCTCGATCCACTGCACGTCGGGGCAGTTCTCTTTCATCGCGTTCCATGATGCGACGGTCAAATTGGCCGTTTCGATTCCAATTTTGACTTTCCCCAAATCGCCCACCACCTCTTTCAGTAAGTCTTGCATCAACTTGCCAGGTGGGCGGATCGCCGCCGTCAGCGCCGGACATTCCTCCGCAATCTGAGTCTCGTAGCGGCCGTCGCTCAAGATCGTTGCCCCACTGCCTTGAACTAGCAAATAAGAACTGTCGCCGGTAAAACCCGAAAGATAGCGAACATTGATTTCGTCGGTGATCAACATCGAATCGACTTCCAGGTCGCCAAGGGAATCAACAAGGGTGCGAATTCGTTGCGGTAGTGTCGTCATGGATATTCAGTGGTTATGAACAAAAGACAAAAGTAGGCCGGCTTGTCCCAAGTCGGCGAATCTGCCATCAGCCAGTTCTCCGCTCCTGGCTCTTGCGTAGCGACCTCGGAGAAATCGCCGACGGTTGGCTTACGGCTCGTGATGTCGGTGCGCTTTGGGATCGTAGTCGTGATGCCTTTGGTTGACGTGCACGTGCAGCTGCGGGTAGGTCTTGAACAGCCATTGCCAACCCGCTTCGGTGACCTTGGCGTCATCCAGGTAAAGCGATTCCAGGTTGGGCAGGGCGGCGATCGTCTTCAAACCTTCGTCGGTCACCGCGATGCCGATCAAATGCAATCCGCGCAGCGACTCGATGGTGGCGATCGCGTCGGTCACTTCGTTGCCGAGCTGGGTGGAACCGAGCCGAAGTTGCCGAAGCCGCGGCAGCTGGGCCAGCGCCGCGACTCCCTCGGCCGTGCACTCCGCATGCGGAAGGTTGACGTACCACAGCGTTTCGCATTGCGCCAGCGTCTTCAGGCCCTCGTCGGTGATCGGCGAAAGTCTCAGTCGTAAATGCCGAAGCTTGGGAAGTGCCGTGATGGTCACCAGCGACCGATCGGTCAGTTTCCCCTGGTCGATGATCAAAGTCTCGATCGAATCCAAGTGGATGATCTGTGGGATCATCGCGTCGGTGACTTCAAAACCGGTGACGTGAAGCTTCTCCGATTTTTCCTCGGCAACCCGTTTGCACACGTCCTCAAATAACACAGCCGGCGCGATGGCGACCATTTCGGACTGATCCTGCTTGTGCAGCACTCCGCTGGACCACAGCACGATGAACACAAAGATTCCGGTAAGCACCACGGCCAGCAGCAAATGGCGGCGGCGAATGCTTCGCTGCCGCCGGCGTGGCGACACCGCTGGAGCATCCGGCTGCGTCTCGACTGGGGCGTTTTCGATGGCCTCGGCGGCGATCTCCGACGTGCCTCCATCAACAGCGATCGCACTGGAGGCCGGCAGGTTCTCGTTAGCTTTGGCAGGATCGCTCATCACCGGATCGTACAATATCCCACGGTGGCTGCCACGATGTTTTTCGTCGCCGAAAGCACAACTTTCCGGCGGTGTATCCTGGCATCGGGACGCCGCCAAAGACGACGTCCCGATGCACAGTGAAGTTTCAACGTGGAGCCACCTACCGAGACGATTGACCCAGAAATCGTCGTAGCAGGCGATTTATCGCTCCGACCAAGTTGGGAGGCCAGTGAACGTTTCCCGCAAAGCGTTCACCAACGATGAAACTTCTAAAGTGGATGGTGTGAATGGGAGGTGACCAAACCATCAGCCTGATCCGTCAGTCCGATTGATCACCACGGTGAGTCGGGGATTAGCACCCGCTGCGGACCGTTGTCAACGCCGATTTACGGGGAAGCTTCGATTGCCCCAAAAACTTCTCGGCCGCTTCACGTCGAAGGCCGTTTTTTCTGGGCAAACAGGAGAGAAGCCGAGTTTCACCCTACGCCGTGAAACTCGTTTTTTTGATGACTCACTACAGCGGAAAGTCCTCTTCGGCTGCCGCGTCGGCGTACAACGGCATGTGCCGGTAGTAAACTTCCAGGATCATCGTTGCAAACGACGTGCTGGCCAAACGCCCGCCTTCCTTGGGACCGCGGTGCGACCTGCTATTGGGGAAATGCCAACTTCCTTTTTCGCCCGCTTTCTGCGCCTGAGTGGCGACCAGCCAATCGCGAAGTTCGACGTTGAATTTGTCCCATTGCGCTCCACCATGATGGCGAAGGACCTGCGCCGCGTAGTAGTCGTAATAGATGTCGTCTTTCAGAACGCCGATCTTGCTGAGCTCTTTGACGCCTTGAACGATGCCCGGATGCGTCTTGTCCCATCCGGTGTACATTCGACACAGCAAACCGATCGCGGTGCACGCCGCGCGCACCCTGGTATCAGGCTTGGTGTAACCATAAGTCGAACCGCCGTTGGCTTGGACCTTGTCCAAAAACAACATCGATCCTTGGATCGTCACCGGCGGCACCGCCAGGTGCCCCATGTATCCGCTTTTGAGCGCCATGATTTGCCAGCCGGTCACCGATGTGTCGCCCCCGTCGGGTTCTTGGGGGCGGTATCGCCAGCCGCCGTCTCTGCCCTGGGCGTAAACGATGAAGTTCAGTGCTGCCTGTGCCGGACCAGCCAGTTCCGGATCCTCGGTCATCGCGTAGGCTTCACACAACGTGATCGCGGCAAGCCCGTGCGAGTACATGTTTCCAGGGCCTTCGGATAAGTCCAAAACGGGCATCCCACTTTTCTTTCCGGGTTTGCCGTTTTGAATCAGGAATCGCAGGCCGCGAAACACGACTTCCCTGAACTCGCCTTGAATGTGAGTCTGTCCCGCTCCCAGAAACGGCAACAGCGCCATCGACGTCGCCGCGTTGACCGCTTTGACGCGATTCGGTTCGCCGGGGTCTCCGCAAGCGCCGTTGCAGACCAGGTGATGAGCGTAAGTCCAGGCACCGTTGGGCATCTGGTGGCGAGAGAGCCATTTGAGCGCCTCGGTAACCGCCGCTTCGCTGCTTTCGTTTCCGCCGTAGTCGCGCAGCAGCTTCTTTTTCATATCGGCACTGCGACTGCTCATCGGTGCCGCCGACAACGATGCCAAGGTCTGAAGCGACGCGGCCGCCGGAGCCATCTCGGTGGCAAAATCGGCCACGTCCAACTCCACCGTCGCCAATTCCATCGGTTCGATCGGCGTCGGTTCGATCATTTCCATCTGTTCGGAAATCTCGACCGGCTCGGCAACGTCCTCCATCTCCGAAACTTCACCCGGATCGATCTCTTCGATCGTGAACTCTTCGATCTCCGGACCTTCTTCGCTGTTGGCGTTGGCGGTCAAAACATTCACGATCTTGACCGGATCGGCCAGCGTCACCAATCCCAACACCAGCAAAATCAATACATGCACCAAAGTGCTGACCAACCAGGCGGGAGCGGCCTGAAACCAAACGAATCGTTGATAGGGATCGGCATCAGGTTCGTTTGTTTCTTCGTCCTCGATAGGCTCAGCAGGGATGGTGGGTTTCAGATCAGGATCCGTGACCGTAGCCATGAAAAGTCTCTCTCACGCGGATATCGCGACGGCAGAAAAGGTAGAAGGAGGGGGAGGGAGGTTGGTAACGACTTATTATACGTCAATTCTCGCGTTTTCGGCAGCTTCATTCGCGGAAGTGTCGTCGGCGATTTCTCCGAAATCGCAACGCTCACGTTGCCGGGAGCGGAGAACTGGCCGACCGTTAGACCATCAAACGTCGGAAACCGGGAAAAGTACCCATGAATCATCGGCTGGGGGGGTAGTAACGATCGTGCGATTTCAATCGCCGGGCGATTGCTGCTGCCGCATATCGTAACGGTTTTGTTCCTTGTCCATGATCGTTTTCAGGAAATGTTGCAGTCCGGTCCGCTTACGCGCCACCACCTGAATACATTTTTCCGCGTCGCTTGGCCCCACCCAGCCCGATGCTAGGTCGATGTCGATTTCCACGGTCTCAAAGCGATGGGCGGTCGGATCGGTCAGCCTCAGCATCAGGCAGAATTCCGGCTGATTTTCGGAGGACTGCGACAGCACCGATTTCTCCGTTTCGGTCTGCCAATCAAAACTCCGTTCGTCCAACAGCATCCGGCGGAGGTGTCCCAGGCCGGGCATCCTGGACAGCTCGACCGCCTCAAACTCGCTCCCGCGTCGAGGCAACATCTCAATCCGCTCGGCCAACTGCAGCGCCAGGATCGTTTCCGGGCCCCAAAATCGAGTTGTTTCGCCCAACCGCGTGCGGCGACCGTAAATGCTTGCCGCGGCGCCGACGACGCCAAACAGGACGACGCCCATTCCAATCAGAGTTCCCCGACGAGTGATCTTGGCCCTCGGATCGTTGTATTTGTCCGGATGCGGCTCCTGAGCGCCGGTGGGATCGATCGAGGTATCGGTCATGGATTAAGTTGTCGGCAGTAAGCGTGCAAAACAAGTCTTCGTGAGCCAAAAGCATGGTACCACCGCCACAAGGGTCTGGCACCGACACGGTCAATGTACCGATTGCCGATCGCAGTTACCCCATTGAGATCGCAGCCGCGTTAAGCCAAACCATTTCTGTCTTGGGCCGCAGCCTGAACGATTTGTCGCATGCGCTGGTGATCGCAGACGATTCAGTCCAAGAGAAATGGGCGACGGCGCTAAGCGATTCCCTGGGGGAGATGGCGGGCGATCGGCCACTTCGGATCAGCATGATCGGCGTCCCCTCAGGCGAACAGAGCAAGTCGTTCGCGGAGTTGGAGCGATTGCTGCAGTGGGTGCTTGACGAAGGAGGCGATCGCCGCAGCGTCGTCTTCGCAGTCGGTGGCGGTGTGGTTGGTGATCTGGCCGGTTTCGTCGCCGCGTCGTTTGCACGTGGGATTCGATTTGTTCAAGTCCCAACAACGCTGCTTGCCATGGTCGACAGCAGTGTCGGGGGAAAAACTGGCATCAACTTGCCCACCGCCAAAAACATGGTCGGCGCCTTCTGGCAGCCGGCGGCCGTGTTGATCGGAATCGAGGTGCTGTCGACGCTGCCTCAGCGCAGCTACCTCAGCGGACTGGCCGAGGTGATCAAGTATGGGGTCATCGATGATGCCGAGTTTTTTCAGTGGCTGGAAAGCAACTCGGCCGCTTTGGTCGACCGCGACGAGCGTGCGTTGCGGCACGCGATCATGCAAAGCTGCCAGTGCAAGGCTCGAGTGGTTGGCGCCGACGAACGCGAAACGAGTGGCCGTCGAGTGATTTTGAACTACGGTCACACTTTTGCACACGCGATCGAGGCAACCACTGGGTACGGTACCTTTTTGCACGGTGAAGCGGTCACCATCGGCATGCAGATGGCGGCCAGATTGGCGATCGACTTGGGATTGTGCGATCCTCCGCTGCTGGACCGACAGACCAGGTTGATCGAAGCTTGCCAATTGCCGATCCGTTTCGATGCGGCCGACCCCGAGGCGATGTTGCCGGTGATGATGCGGGACAAGAAAGTAGCTCATGGTAAACTGCGGTTCGTCCTGCCGACCGAAATCGGCAACGTCCAATTGATCGCCGACGTCGAACAGACCGCCGTCGAAAAAGCAATCACCTCGTAGGCCGACTAATCGTCGGCGACTTCTCCGAAGTCGCATGCGCAGCCAGCAGCGGAGAACTGGCCGACACCAGGTTCGCCGACTTGGGACAAGTCGGCCTACATGAGAAAGGGAAAATCGATGAAACGTTACAAGTCGGTGGATGCGTTCATTGAGGATGCGGATCAGTGGCGGGACGAATTGATTTTGCTTCGTAATATTCTGCTCTCCACCGAATTGACCGAGGAAGTGAAGTGGGGCGCCCCCTGCTATACGCTCGGCGGAAAGAACCTGGTCGGGCTCGGCGCGTTCAAGTCGTATTTTGGGCTCTGGTTTTATCAAGGTGCGCTCTTGTCTGATCCTCAGCAGGTGCTGATCAACGCTCAGGAAGGAAGGACCAAGGCGATGCGGCAATGGAGATTTGAAAACAAAAAGGCGATCAAAAGCCGCACGATCAAGGAATACGTCAAGGAAGCGATCGAGCTGCAAAGACAGGGCGTGGAAATCAAGGCGACCCGAAACCAACCGTTCCAGGTTCCCCCGCAGCTGAAATCGGCGCTGGCCCAAAACAAGACCGCCGCCGCCAAATTCAAGACCCTGACCAAGGGCAAACAGCGCGAGTATGCCGATTACATTCGTGACGCCAAGCGCGAAGAAACCAAGGTCAAGCGGCTGGAAAAAATCATCCCGATGATCATCGCCGGCCAAGGGTTGCACGACAAATATCGCAACTGCTGATCTTTTGGCAAACCATCGGTTGCCCTGAAGCGTCTTACTTATCGACAGTCGGCCAGTTCTCCGCGCCTGGCTACGCGAATCGACTTCGGAGAAGTCGCCGACGGTCTATTTTTTCCCACCTTTCGACAGGCCCGGGACATGTTCTACCGAGTTCTCGCTGACCTGACGGTTGTGGCACATTTCGCCTACGTGATGTTCGTGATCCTCGGTTTACTGATCACGCTGATCGGCGGGGCGCTGAAATGGAAATGGGTTCGCAACCGCTGGTTCCGAGGCATCCATTTGGCCATGATTTTGGTGGTGGTGCTGGAGGCTTGGTTGGGAATCACCTGTCCCCTGACGACTTGGGAAAAGCAGTTGCGGCTGCGAGCCGGGGAAGAGACCTACCAAGGTGACTTCATCGCCAGCTGGGTCCACGATGCACTGTTCTTTCAGGCTCAGCCGTGGGTATTCACGGTCTGCTACACGGTCTTTGGCGTGCTGGTCCTGTTGACGCTCTTTCTTGTGCCACCCCGCTGGCGATCTCTGCCAGCCAATCCGCATCATTGATTTGACTTGGATATAATCGTGCCGTTCTTAGGCAGCCTCGTCTCTCGATTTATCCCTCTCAACTGATCTGCTGATGTACCGATCCGCGTCACAGTCGGCTCGCCGACGACTTCGCGCCGAAATGCTCGAAAAACGAATCTTACTGGCCGCCCGGTTCAGTCCAGGGCCAGAAGTCTTGCCAGACTTTTCCGAGGAAACCGCGGCGCTGGTCATCGCTCCGCTGCTGAGCGATTCCGACGCGCACGACGACGATGAAGAAGAATTCCCGGTGCATGACGAACCGGTCGAAGAGAGCGAGTTGCTGGAAGGGCCGCTGACCAACGACGATACGTTCCGCTTGCATAGCAATCCCGGCTCGAACTACACGATCTACTTGGACTTTGACGGCGGCATCACCGTGGGAACGGGCTGGAACAACAGTACCGGGATCTCCCCGCTGATCGACATCGCCTACAATCGCGACGGCGATTCCTCCACCTTCAACAACAGCGAACTGAATCAGATTCGTGAGATCTGGAAACTGGTGGCGGAGGACTTTGCGCCGTTTGACGTCAACGTCACCACCGAAGACCCCGGCATCGAAGCGCTGCGCAAATCAGGAAGCGGTGATACACAGTGGGGCATTCGCTCGCTTCACACCAGCAATCGAAACGGAGTCTGCGGCGGTTGCGGCGGCGTTGCCTACATCGGTTCGTTCACGTCATCCAAAGACCTGCCGGCTTATTCTTTCAACAAAGGAATCAGCGCGGGAGGCAACACGCAGAGTCACGAAGTGGGACATGCACTTCGGCTGGGACACGACGGCAAAAGTGGAGGAACGACCTACTACGGCGGCCACGGCGGCGGCAGCACCTCCTGGGGGCCGATCATGGGAGGTCCCGGCGGTAGGAGCCTGAAAACCTGGTCCAATGGCGACTACTACAACGCCAACAACCAACAAGATGACCTGGGCCGCATTTCCACGCTCAACGGTTTTTCGTATCGCGCCGATGACCATGGCAATACCTTTGCCGTGGCCACTCCGCTGGAAATCGATTCCACGACCAACCTGAGCGGTTTTGGGATCATCGAACAGAACAACGACGTGGACCTGTTTTCCTTTCAAACGTCCGGTGGGAACGTTTCTTTCGACATCAGACCCAAATCGACTCATCGCAACCTGGATATCTGGGCTGGGCTCTACGATTCAACCGGTACGCTGATCGCCGAATCGAATCTCTCCGGCGCAGTGGCAGCCTCTTTTGTCGATGTTCCACTCGCCGAGGGCGAGTACTTTCTGAAAGTCGATGGAGTCGGCACGCACGGTTTCTACAATCCAACGCTCGACCGAGTCTTCGATCCGGGCGAGGCCGACTATACCGGTCCGGAAACCCAAATTCCCTGGGCTGTTGCGAGTCCCACCGGCTATTCCGACTACGCCAGTCTCGGTCAGTATTGGATCACCGGTACCCGCGCCGCTGCCGCGACCGATTGGATCGCCATCCAACCGATCGAGGGTGAAAAACCGGAAGGTGATTCCGGGACGACAACACTGACGTTCGATGTCTCCCGCAGCGGCGACAATGGCCCGGAACTGCAACTGGCCTACACCGTGGCGACCGCGATTTCGGCGCGAGACAACAACGTTTATCCATTCACTGTCGATGGAGACGATTTCGTTGGTGGAAGCTTGCCCAGCGGGATCGTCACGATTCCAGCCGGACAGACCTCTGCCACGGTGACCGTCGAGGTTTCTGGTGACGCGGACTACGAACGGGACGAACACTTCCGAGTGATCATCAGTGATCCACCAGCCGGATGGACGATTTCGCAGTCCACGGCCAACGGAACCATTTTGGCCGATGAATCGTCGGTCGGAGTCAAGTCGCTCAATACCGCCGAGTCGACTCAGTATGAAGGCGGACCGGGAGGCGGAGCGTCGTTTACTTTTACCTTGTTCCGCCGAGGTGACCTGTCGGGGACGACAACCGCGAATTGGCAAGTCGACTACTCCGGTTTTTCCAACCCCACCTCCGACGACGATTTTGCCGGCGGTGTGCGTCCCGGCGGCCAGGTCGTTTTTGATCCGGGCGAATCGGAGATCGATATCGAAATCGTTGCCAATGGCGACGTCGACTTTGAAGTGAACGAGAGTTTTCGAGTGGAGGTGACCGGCGTCAGCGGAACCAACGCAGCGGTGATCGATCCCGCCACTCCCCATCAGCGAGGTATCATCCTGGAAGACGAATCGCCCGTCACCGTCATTGACGAAGTGCAATTCCGATGGCGTCAAATTCGACACGGCGGCGGCGACAAAGACTTGTGGGCGATCGACAACGTCTCGTTGTCAAGTTCCAGCCTCGTGGATGATTTTGATCCGGACATCGACGGCACTCAATGGTCGTTGGTTCAAAACGGTACCGTCAACACCAACGATACGATCTTTCCGGGAAGCAACGGGCAAGAACTGTTGATGCAGGGAACGGGAGACCGAATCGCCACAACGACCAGCACCTATCCAGTTGCCGGTGCGACGCTGACCTTTGACCTGATCATCGGCAACGGAACCGGGAGCAATGGCAATGGTGCCGACAACGCCGAAAACGGCAAAGACATCTGGCTTGAATACAGTGTCGACGGACAAAACTGGGATTTTCTCCAGGCGATGAAACCGAACAACCACGAACAGTGGACCACTGTCGCAGTGAATCTTCCCGCCCGCACCGAAGTCACTTCCGCGGTGATTCAAGAGGGCGATAGCGGCACGTCGTCGCTGCAGCTGAACATCGTCCGCACCGGCCAGCGGCAAGTTCCGGCGACAGCCGACTGGCAGATCGTTCCCAGCGGAAGTCATCCCATCGACATCAATGACGTCGATGGCAGTTCGTTTCCCAGTGGTACAGTCGTTTTCGGTGCCGGCGATGGTGTCGAAACGGTCTCGATTCCGATCACGGGCGACTTGGCGGTCGAGGAAAATGAAACCTTCGAGCTGGTGGTCACCGCCTCCTCCAGCGGCCTGATCACCGGTGGGCCGCGCACCATCACGCTGTTGGATGACGATCAGCCGGTTGTCGCTGGCGTTACCATCAACGACGGCTCGGACCAGCGATCAGCGGTGAATGAAATCCACGTCACTTTTGATCGCCTGATCGACGTGCCGGCATCCGCTTTCCAGTTGACCAACAAAGGAACGCAAAGCCAACCGGCAAACATTCCCGTCACCGACTTGGTCGTTACTTCTGTGGACAACGGATCGGTGACCACTGTGACGATCGGCCTCTCTTCCGGAGAATCACTCGACGACGGTAACTACGAATTGGATATCGACGGTGCCCAGGTCATCTCTCGAACCAACGGAGCGCCGATGGCGGGCAACTATGTCTTTGGTGACCAGGAAGCAGACAACTTTTTCCGCAAGTACGGTGACGACAACGGCAATCGGGTGGTCGACTTGTTCGATTTTTCCGCCTTCCGAAACACCTACAACAAATCCAGCGGCGATTCGCTGTATGTCGACTGGTTTGATGCGACTGGTGACGATCAAATCAACCTGTTCGACTTCGCGATCTTCCGAAACAACTACGGCAGCTAGGATGTCGGCGAGCTCTCCGAGCTCGCAACGAACCCGACCGTCGGCGTGCTCTCCGAGCTCGCAACGAACCCGACCGTCGGCGTGCTCTCCGAGCTCGCAACGAACTACCACTGCCGGCCAACCCTCCGAACTCGCAACGAGCTCGCCGGCGCAACTCCACTCACAGCCGCTTGACGATTTCCCGAATTGCTTCGGCAGCGCCCAATTTGATCGAAATACCGTCGGCAACATCGCTGTCGCGGGGATTGATTCGAATCAGCGTGTTATTTCTGCCACGCGTCTGGCGTTCCATTTCGTATCTCACCGTCGGCACGGCGGTGCCGGCGCCCAGCTCGATTCCCACCAGGCGAGTTCCCATTTCCAACTTGGCTTGCCAAAGCGAATACCGCTGATGTTGCTCCGATGCGCGAGCTGCCAGCCAATGGCCGTCTCCGAACATCAAGATATTGGGGCGGGCGACACCACCACAGCGATCACAGGTAGGAAGAGGGTCGTCGGCCAGAAACGTCGATTCGTCGACCTTCACGTCGATCTCGTCCGCCGACCAAATCTCGTCACAACATGGGTCGCTGCATTGTAGATGGCGAATCGACCCGTGGCATTCGACGATCCGGTCAGCGTCAAATCCACTGCGATGAAAATGGCCGTCGACGTTGCTGGTAAAAACGAACTGGCCAAGTCGGCAGCGTTGTGACAGCTCTTGCAGAAGCGTGAAGCCGTCATGAGGCCGAGTATTTCGGTAAAGGTTCATGCGGTGGCCATAGAAACCCCAAGCCTGTCGCGGCTTGCGCTGAAACCAGATCGGATCGGCCATCTCGTAAAACGACAAACCGAGCTTCTTCAGCGGCGGATAGGCCTTCCAAAACCCTTCGTTCCCGCGAAAGTCGGGTAACCCGGAATCAACCCCCATCCCCGCTCCCGCACCAACCAAAATCGCATCGGCAGCAGCAATCGCGCGCACAGCATCTGAGATTTCATCCAAAGCTATCACCCGTGGGCGACTTCTCCGAAGTCGCTACCCAAGTACCCAGAAAGCGTCATCGCCCCAAAACAGCCAGTTCGGAGAACAGGCTGACATCGTGTAAAAGTTTCTCAGATTTTCCTTGATAATTTAGTTGACAAACGAACAGATATCTATACATTCATTCACTACCGTCATTTGACGGTAAGCGGGGCAACATTTGGACAATGCCCCACTTTTCCATCATCCTTTTCACGGGGTACACAACCATGTCAAACGTTTGGGGCCGTTACACTCTCGCGTTGCTTCTATCCAGCATCTGCATCACCGGCTTGGCTCAAGAGACCAAGGGAAAGCGGACCGCGCGGTCGGCGGAAGCCGAACCGGCGGAGGAGCGAATCACCGGGAGGTTGCCGCGACACTTTGCAGCGATCGTCGATGATTCTCAACGAATCGAGATCTACGAGATCCAAGCGAGCTACCGGGAGCAGATCCGTGAGCTCGAACAACAGTTGGCCGAGGTGGAACAGGCACAGATGAAAGAGATCGAGGAAGTACTCACATCGACCCAACGCAAGGCTTTGGGCGAATTGCGAGACACCGCATCGAAGGGTTCCTCCAAATCGGCCGCTTCAACAAGCAAGTCTTCCGGGAAGTCGTCGTCCAAAAAGACATCCTCCAAGTCCAGTTCGCGTAGGACAACCGGAAAATCCTCGGCATCAAAATCGCCGTCCACCAAGTCGTCACGATCGTCGGCGAAGAAATCGTAGCGCTCGGGAGCGATGAAAAAGCGACATTGAAAAATCGCAGGACAAAACACGGCCGAGCAAGATGGCTGGGGCACCGGCCGGTTTTGAATGCGGGCTTGTCTCGCATGGAGTGAACCATCAGACAATCCCGCAATTTGTTTTATCTTCCGCCTACCAGTCTTGGTCGGCTTCGCGATCAGAGATCAGGTTGTGTTGACGTGCCAGCTGCCGCAGGTTGAAATATTCTCGGTCGGTGAGCCGATACCAGTAATCGCCCCCGTGGTCGATTCGCTCGAAGGACTGATTCGGAATTCGATCCCAGAAATCGACTCCCATTTCCTTGGCGCGAGCGATCTCGTGGCGGAGGAATTCCACATCGGATCCCTCTAACCCGCCGTTTCGAATCCGGTCGAGCAGGCCGACGAACCGATCGTGATCGACTTCGAAATCGGTCTTCGCAAAATTTGGTTGCTTTGCATGCTGTGGTTTCGATCCCAACGGTGGTTGTGACTTTCGAAGATGGTCGAGGTTGGTGCTTGGTTTTGTGCCACGCTTGTCAAATTGCCCGTTATTGTTTTTGAAACCAGAACCATTAGGGTTGTGGATCTTCTGCGGGGCTTGCGCGGCACGGTTTCGCTCCGCCTCGGCCCAGCCGTCCTTAACACTTTGAGTCCATTCAACAGGTTGGTCGTTGCCATCGCGATTCGCCGTGGGTGGTGGGTCGGATTCTGATTTCTCAATACTTTGCGGCGATTGCAGGTGCCGTTCGAGTTCCGCGTAGATCCGATCGATCTCGGCGCTGATTTTGGTTGTTTCGCGGTTGAGTCCTCCCTCTCCATCCAGTCGCTCGCCGAGTTCGCGTTGGGTGATGGCTCCAGAGCGTCTCTGCTGGTAAAGGTCGCTTACCTCGCGCGAAATTTCTTGCATGCGAGAGCTAAGACGATGCAGCTCGCGACGGCAGTCGGAAATCAGCCGTTCCCGACTGGGTAGGCTAGTCGGTTGTGACACGTTGTGGATCGGAGTGATCTGGTCCATTACGCTTTCGGCGGGATCCTTGCGGAGCGCGCGGTACGGTTGGGGCACGTTCTGCAAGGCGCGACTCAGTGATGCCTTTTCTCGCTCGATTCGGTTTCGAAGTTGCGTGGCGGTGAACTCTCCAATACTTCCAATTTCCATCTCCCGCTGAAGTTGGCGTTTGGCTGCACGAAGGGCGAGTTCAGCCTGCTTCCTCCCCGCAATGACACGATTCCAGTCTTTGTCGGCAACCGGATTGCGTTGGTCATGAATGTCGGTGATGGTCGAATGCAGGCCGAGTACTTGCTCGCTCAATTCGTCGATCGCCTCGCCGGCACTAACAGATGGTCGTTCCTGTGCCGAAGCAATCGAAGCCGTCATCGAGAGAGCGGTCAGTCCAACGACGGAGAGCGACAGAACCACAAAAAGGTGCTGTTGTCGAAGTGATCGATTCATATGTTCATTATCCAAGAAAGGTAGCCTGAAAGCGCCGATTTCAACGCATCCGCGTCCCTCCCGTGGCTGTGCTTCCGAGGTTGCATAGCTCATCGCACATGTGCTGCCCGCAAAACAGCTTGCAAACCCGCCAACATTTCTTGTGATTTTTTTGAATCAACCGTTCCGCATCCGATCCAACACCTAGTGCATCGGGATCAGTTGCTGACCGTCAACTTCTAAAGACATGACACCACAAGCGTTAAATGGTGCTTTCCCACTTTAGGTGGGTGGCACTTTCTGAGTGCCCTATTTGGTGGGTGGCACCTTTTGAAGTCTTTCGAAGTCGTCATTCGGTGGGTGGCACTTTCTGAAGCCGCTTCAAATAAGCCCGGAGGGCTGACACAGGCCTTGCCGGCGGTGTAAGCGTCCAGGATAACCAGGGTTGACAGTGGGCATAGGCTCGCAGGTTTCGTTTCACTATTCGTGGAGGAGACCATGCCACGCACGCCTGATCCTGAGTTGCGCCGACGGTGGCGCGAATTGCTCGCTACGTTTGACTCGCAGCGGGAGACCGTTGGCAAGTTCTGCCACCGCAACGGCATTTCCACTGCCTCGTTCTACCATTGGCGAAAACGTCTCGCCGAACCACAATCAGCCCCGGCGATCATTCCTGTCGAGATCGTCCGACAAGCGGACGATGTCCCCAATGCAGTCGTTGTCCGCATCGGCCGGCATGTCGAGATCGAGATCCAGGCTGCCCACGCACACATTGCCGCTGACGTCGCGGTTGCCTTGGCAGGGCTTCAGATCGAATCGCACTCGGCCAGCGATCGGCAGGTGGGTTCATGATCGGTATTCCTACGGGCATCAAAATCCTGTTTTACACCGCGCCAACAGACATGCGCAAAAGTCATTGCGGGTTGTCGGGACTGGTTCGAAACGAGCTCGGTGGTGATCCGGCCGACGGGACGCTGTTCTTGTTTGTCAATCGAAGACGCGATCGCATCAAGGCGCTCTACTGGGACCGAGACGGATTGGCTCTTTGGTACAAACGGTTAGAGCAGGGAACCTTTGAAGTCTTTCGAGCCCAAGGCGATGCCAAGGCAATTCGGATCGACGCCACTGACTTGGCAATGCTGTTGGGAGGCATCTCGATGGAGACAGCGCGGAGACGCAAACGATTCAACAAGGCCGGGTAGCGAGTGTCGCGAATGATCCTACGAATAAGTTCAAGAGCAGGCGTTAATTCGCCTGCTCTTTTTTTGTCAAAACCGCTCAACTGCTCTTGCGCAATCAGAGAGTTTCGTTACCTTGTCCTGCATGTCGACTGCCGAACAACTCCTCCGCGAAAACGAACAGCTCAAGCAACAGCTTGCACAGCGTGACCAACAGCATGCTGCTCGCGAACAGAAATTGGCCGCGCAATTTCAGGCTCGCATGGAAGAGGTCAATCGTCTTCACCAAGAAGAGATCGAACAACTTAAACTGGAACAGAAACTTCTCATTGAACGCGTCTT
The DNA here is from genome assembly GCA_965222745.1 of Rubripirellula sp. Classification (GTDB taxonomy): domain Bacteria; phylum Planctomycetota; class Planctomycetia; order Pirellulales; family Pirellulaceae; genus CBDCUW01. Next base: position 395,183 of record CBDCUW010000005.1, on the reverse strand, counting down.
TGCCAAGAGAAGTGAACGCTACATCGACGACCCGCGTCAACTGAGGCTGGATCTGAAAAGCGGTGACAAGGAGTTCAATTCACAGATCGAAGACGCCGTCGAGGGACTGCTGATCGCTGCCGACGAGATCAAGCAGGATGAGTGCCCCGAGAACTCCGGCGACAAGCTGAGGAAGCGGAACAAACGCGGCGACGGCAAGTTCCCCGAGCATCTGGTTAAACAGGTCGTCGATGTTGACTTGAGTGACGAAGAGAAGCAGGGCCTGACGCACATCGGTTACGACCCGGTTCAGAAACTGCACATGAAGCGACCGGAGTTCTGGGTCGTCGAAAGGCGCTACCACAAATACGTCGACCCAAGCAAGCGGCAAAGCAGTGGCGTGATTAGCCCGCCGCGTGAAAACAATCCGGCGCTGGTTAAAGGCGACCACTACGACAGCAGTGTGGCGGCCGAAATCATCGCCAATCGCTTTGGCTACCACCAACCGTTTTATCGACTGCAAGACCTGTTTGCTGCCGGCGGCTGGACGCCATCACGAAGCACACTGGCGGGCTTGCAGTCTTCGGCGGCCAATTTGGTCCTGCCCTTTTATCTTTACCTGGTCAGTACAGTACTGTCTGATTCGGTGATCGGCACTGACGACACCGGCGTGAAGCTGTTGTTGCCCAAGGTGCTTGGCGGGATCGATCGGGAAGACCCCAAGAGTGCTCGCGTCCATGAGGTTCTCTCGGCCGCAATGGCCGAGGGCAAGTCACACGTCAACGCGAAGATGTGGGCTTATCGGGGCGTGCAGGTCCCGGTCAACGTGTTCGACTTCACAGTCAGTCGCCACCGTGACGGCCCGGACTTGTTTCTCATCGACACGGAGTACCGAGGAACGTTGCTGGGAGATTGTTACGGAGCGAATACGGGAATCGAAATGCGTAGCAGTGGCGAAGTGGTTCACGCCGCGTGCAATGCGCATGCGCGCCGTAAATTTAAGGAGGCACTACCGACTCATGAGCGTCACGGCCGTTTCTTCCTGAGCTGCTACCACGAGCTTTACGACATCGAAGATCGCTCAGCGGTGCTGGACGCTGATGCGCGGTTAGAGCTTCGTCAGTCGGAGGCCAAGCCGATTTGGGACCGGATGCGCGACTATATCGCGAGTCAGACGCTCGACCTGTTACCGAAGGACGCGATGCAAGCAGCGATCAACTACGTTTGCAACCAATGGGACGGTCTGACTCGTTACTTGGCCGATCCGGCAGTCCCGTTTGACAACAACGAGAGCGAACAGTTAATGCGTCAGATCGCTTTGGGCCGCAAGAACTGGCTGTTCATTGGCAGTGTGCAAAGCGGCTACGAAATGTCCTGGCTGATGTCGATCGTTAGCAGCGCGATCCGCAATCACGTTCATGTTTCGATCTACGTCAAGGAGTTAATCGACGCGCTGTTGTCCGGCTCGACTGACTACGAGTCGTTGCGTCCCGACATCTGGGCCGGCCGACATCCGGAGCACCGCCGCGAGTACCGGACGGTCGAGCGTGAGGCAAAACTGAAACGCAAACGCGAGCAACGATCGCTCCGCCGCTTACTCAATCAGCCGTGCAACGCGTGACAAGTGCAAGGGAACGGATTGAACAATGACACGCAAGATCCTGTCCGACTTTCACTACACGCAGCTGCTGATCGATGGCAAGTGCCTGGCGTCAATGGACGCGTTTCATGACGAGCTCTCGCTCAAACTTGGTTTACCGCAGTGGTACAACCGCACTTGGGAGAGACTGCAGGAATGCCTGTCGTCGATAGGCAGTCCAAAAAACAATCTGTGTCGCCACTGGGAGTGGCGAAACGGAAAGCGTCTGGTGCTCTCGATCCATGACTTTTCGCAAACTTCATGCGATGCCGATGTGCATCTTCGCTTTTTGACGGTCGTCGCTACCGCCAATGCTCATCTTGCATCGACTGGCGGCAGCAACCGCATCTGGATCGACTACGTCGCATGACAGCAACTTCGATTACGAAACGACCCGACAATCGCTTCGCAACGAACCACCCGGTTCGCCAGTCGCCCCAGAACAGCACCGGCAAAACCACAAGGTGCTGCTGTACGCTTACCCGGCGGTGAGAGCCGCCGGTTCGCGAGACACTCATCATCGGTAGCCACGAAGTGGCGACACAAATGACGCGAAAGCCGTCAAAGGGGCTTCAGCACAGAACAGCGATCTGAGTGAAATCGACTGATAGGCTTCGAGAGCATCCAACAATGCTGTTCATGACCGTGACCGGCTCAGTCATGCGAAACACGCGGCAACGCCGCGGTATCCGCTTGGCCAACTGCGCCCGGTCGATTCGGCAAACGCCGTCATCTCATCAGGGGAGCCGGCGCAGCAACTTCGGCCGAAGTAACGCTGGAAGTTCCATACCAGATCTCGCCACATCGATAGGTCGATGCCCAGACGGGACAACAACGGTTGCAACGAGGGAGGCACTTGGGACGGCTCGCTCTCGGCGGTCGGCTTGGCCGTCCAACGAAGCAGCCGTAAGTAGTCATCCAGGTTGATGCCGAGAAAGCCCTTGTTGCTTGCTCGCACGCCACCCCGGTGGACCTCCGGGTCTTCGGCTCTCTGTTTCAGACGCAGCGGTGCAAGCCATCCGTCACGTCGAATCTTCCGACCGGTCGGATTGCGTTTCTTGGCCCGACGTTGTTCACGTAACTGGTCCACCGGCGTGTCACGAGTCTCTTCGCCCCTTTGCTCGGTGGGTACCGGGATCAAGTCGAAAGCTGCTGAGGGTATCTCGTGTCCCTTCGCTCCCTTGATGCGGTCGTACGCCGAAGTGTGTTCGGACTGATCGGGGGTTTCCGCCATCGCCGCACGCACCGGATTGAGGTCAACATACATCGCGCAGGCCAGCAAACCAGCCTCGTCCACCAATCGCTGGGCCTTGAATCGTCCCTCCCAAAACCGACCGGTGCATTCATCCTGCTTGTTGGCCATTCGGGCGATCGGTTCGCTCAATGCCCGCATGAACCAAGAGATATTGGCAAGACGCGAGCGGATTTCCTGCAGCCGCTCTTGGTCACGAACCAACGTTTCGACGTCATTCTTGGTCGGTTCGCCCAGGTGTTCTTCGAGCCTACGTCCTGGAAAGACTTTCAGCCAACGAATCGCCACCTCTTCGTCGGTCCATGCGGAAACCACATCGGGCCGATTGCGAAGGATCAAGTGCATGTGGTTTGAGAGAACGGCATAGGTGAGCACATCGACGCCGAACACCGAGGCCAGAGCCTCCATCCGTCTACGGATCCACTCTCTGCGAAACCCAAAATCCTTCCCCGTCTCGCGATCCATTCCTGCTAGAAACGCACGTCGCACACATCTCTGCACGACATGAACAATCGAAACCTCATCGACCGCAAACTGCTCAGCCCGAAGCGCCCGCCCCATGATCACTGCCCCCATGAATCCCGGTTTGATTCACCAAATCTACCAGCGATCCTTCAAGACATCAAGCAATTGGTGGGTGGCACCTTTTGGGGTGGTGGGTGGCACCTTTTGAGTGGGTGATCGACCGCAAACTGCTCTGCCCGAAGCGCCCGCCCCATGATCACTGCCCCCATGAATCCCGGTTTGATTCACCAAATCTACCAGCGATCCTTCAAGACATCAAGCAATTGGTGAGCAATTGGTGGGTGGCACCTTCTGAGTTTTGAGCATGGGTGAGCAATTGGTGGGTGGCACCTTCTGAGTTTCCTGAGTTTCCTTCTGAGTTTGCACCCGCCGTTATTAGTGGGTGGCACCTTCTGAGCGCTTCTGAGCATGGGTGAAGGTTTTTCGCACTGGTACGAGTGGTACCTGAAAAGTGAATCAGAAAGTGCAAGGGAGTTGGCCGAGAGCATTCCCCCGACTCAGCTGGCGCTCCCTGGCTTCGAAGGTGCGGAAACTGGCATCACGTTCAGGCAACTGTTCTAATCGAGTCCCTGAAACCGCCCACCCCCCGGGCCCCCCGGGGGCCCGGGGCGACAAAGTTCAACGCCCGATCTATCCGTCTGCCTCCTGCAACCGGATAGATCGCAATTCGTTAGCCGACGGTCACCCAGGCGCGCCCGATTACCAATGTTGGAAAACAAAATGACCGACAATCAGCCGCCTCTCAACATGCGTTGGTTCATCCCCACGATGATGATAGCCCTGAGCGGTTTTTTGTTTCTTAAGGGGCCGGCCAACAACAACGCGCAGCTACTGTTTCGTATCGGAACACTCGTGGTCGGGGTGATTCTGTTGGTGGTTTTGAACCTGCCCAATCGCGGCTCGGGCAGTGGAGAATAGACGGAGACACGTCCGTGTCACGTCTGCGACTGGTCGCGAGCATTCAGTGGTCTTGCCGACCGAGAAGACCTTGTTAGTCGGCCAAAAGGGAAGCGATCACCACCGCCGCCGTTTCGATTCGATAGACGCGTTTTCCCAATTGGACTCGCGTGAATTCTGCATCGGTCGCGGATTCTAGCTCGGCGGTCGTCCAGCCTCCTTCGGGGCCGATTGCCGCGATCAATTCATCCGGTAACGAGTTTGCTCGACGGGCAATCGATTTGCCGTTTGGATCGGCGATCCAACCGTCTGCCTTTTCTGTCTTGCATTCGCGAAAAAACGTCGTTGCTGTTTGAGGCGGATGAATCTCCATCAACCGATTGCGGCCACATTGTTTCGACGCCTCCACGACCACCCGTCTCAGCTTTTCAAGTAACGCGCCCGACGGTGCTCGCTGGCAGCGCTGGGCAACCAGCGGGGTGACCGAACAGACTCCGAGCTCCGTCAGCCGTTCGATCAAACCGCGCGATCGATCGGGCTTGGGCAGCGCCACTGCCAAGTGAAGCGTTCGGCTTGATTCGCGGTCGACCGCAATTGCCGGCCCCGCCTCACACCCGCAAGATCGCTTGGTAACTTCCGTCACCACCGCCATTGCCTCATTTCCTTTGCCATCAAATAGCGTGATGGTCTGATTCGGCTGAATCCGCATCACGCGCACCGCGTGCTGGGTTTCGTGTTCAGGAAGGGAGACGATCCCACCTTCAGGCGGCAAATCGGGCACGTGATAGCGGTTTGTCATCCAGGTGTGGCCTTCTTGAGTTGTGGGTTTGGTCGTCGGTGGTGTGGTCAAGTCTCAGGCCGCTAGCTACCGATAATACCTGACAGGGATTTTGTTCTCTTGTTCGCTCCGACACCCGAAAATCAGCATCTGCCATGAACTATCTTCGACATTGGTCTCTCCTTGAGAAGCCGTTTGCGCACGACGCGTCCCGGCGTTTCTACGTTGGAGATCCGCAACGAGAGGTGATTGCGGGGTTCAATTATCTGACCAGCGGCGAACAGGCGATCGCGATCTTACTGAGTTCGGGTGGTTGTGGGGTGACCAGTTTGCTGAAACAGGTCGCGTGCACTCACGGACTGGGGGACTGCGCCGTGGAGGTCGTGATGACCGATGGCAATCAAACCCACGCTGCTGGTGTCGCCGTTGAACTTGCCGGCGCACTTGGTCTGTCCATGGATCGCTCCGATATCGAAGATCGCATTCGATCCACCGTGGCGGTCAGTGCTAACGAAAAGGTGAAAACAATTTGGTTGATTGATGACTGCCAGCCGCCGGCGGCAACTTTTGCTCAGCGATTGGCTGGGGATATGAAAATGTTTTCGGTGGTGCTGGCCGTCGACACTCACCTGCAAGGCCAACTAGCGGCCCGACTACAGCGCAATGCCGATGAGTTGGAGCCGATACAGATGGTGTTGGAACCGCTTTCCGTCGGCCAAACGATCGACTACGTCCACGAATCGCTGCGCACCGCGGGCGGTTCTTGGCGGTGTTGGTCCGACGAGGCGATGATCCGGCTTCACGAACTGGGGGATGGGCGGCTTGCGCTGATGGCGCCGATGGCCGAGCAGGCGATGTCGTTGGCATCGCACCATCGAATGGACCGAGTCGAACCGGCTGTTGTCGAAGCGGTGCAAGAATCACTCTGCCGGGCAGCGTAGTCTCTTCACTTCGATTCGATTCGGTAGATCGCTCGATCGGTTCTCAAGACAAGCGCGTCTTCCATCGCGGCCGGAGAAGCCATGATTCGGCCCTCCACTTGGTTCTCGGCCACAACCTCTCCCTCGGTTCCCGGTTTGATCACGGTCACTTTGCCATCGTGCGACCCAAAGTAAATGTGTCCGCCCGACAATAGAGGTGACGCGGAATAGTCGCCACCGATTCGTTTCTTCCAAACCTCCGAACCATCCTCGGCTCGCAAGCAGGTTGCCACACCGGTATCGGCCATCACGTAAATCAGGCCTTGGTGGACGATCGGTGACGGTTTGGCTGGAATGCCTTTCGTCACAGTCCACAGCACGTGCGAATCGGTCACGTCGCCGTCACCATCGATGCGAACAGCCCACAGTTCGGGTTTTCCGAAGCCGGTAGAAAAATAGACCACGCCGTCGGCATGAACAGGCCTGGGAACCACCGAGAATCCTTTGCCGTGGTAGCATCGCCAGATCTCGTTGCCGCTTTCCGGGGCATAAGCAACCATCCACTGTGACGCCATGCAGATCAACTGCCGGCGTCCGCGTTTGTCGGTGACCGCAATCGGTGTGCTATAGGCTTTCTTCTGATCTCCCGTGGGAGCTTCCATTTCGGGCCGGTCCGTTTCCCAAATGGTTTCGCCCGTTCTTTTGTCCAAGGCGGCAACGTACTGACGCTCCAATCCGTCCTGAATCAGAATCAGCATCGAACCGTGGATGAAGGGCGAGCTTCCCGGACCTACCGAATGTTTCAGCGGAAGACGGCGTTGCCAAACCAGATCAAAAGTTTGGCGGTCAATACAGAACGTGCCGTAGTTGCCGAAATGGCAATAGATATTCGGACCGTCGATCACCGGTGTCGGCGAGGCATAACTATTGAGAGCGTGGATTGCATCGGGTTGTTCAAAGTTGATCAAGTCGATCGTTCGCAATATGGTTCCATTGTTGAAATCCAATGCAACCAACTTCAGATCAATCGACTTGGCGATCGACAGCTGCTTGAATTTCTTTTCTTCGACTTCCTTCTGTTTGAAAAGAGCAATTCGTTCTTCATCACTGGGAACACGTTCGATCGCGGTGGTGGCCCAGACGACGCCGTCGGCGATCACCGGTGACGACCAGGCTTTGCCGGGCAATTCGGTTTTCCAACGAACATTCTGCTGCTCGCCAAATTCGACCGGTGTCGCCTGATTGGCAGCGATCCCGTCGCCATCGGGGCCGCGGAACTGAGGCCAGGTATCAGCAAAACCCTGCGAACCAGCCGGCAGCAAAACGGAAACAACCAAGACCAAAAAAGAGAGTCGTATCATCATCCAAGCTTCAAGGCGGGAAAGGATCAGGAAGGGGAGCAGCCATTCTAACAACAACCCCAACCGATCGTAGGCCGACTGGTTCCTGGGGTAGCGAAACTCGCCAAGAGTTTCGGCGGGGCGGAGATTTACCGAAACTCTAGGCGAGTTTCGCTACCACCAAGCCGCGATTTTTTCCAGCCTCGCTTGCTTTCTAATACCCCGACGCGCTCGATCCGGTTGAATCGATCGGCGGCAAACCAAGCTGCTGACGAGCGGGGTCGAGGATTGCGGCGGTGGCGCTGGCGCCGACTCGCGTCACCCCCAATTGCTTCACCTTCAGGAGTGTTTCCAAGTCGCGCACCCCGCCGGCTGCCTTGACTTCGGTGGACCCGGTGGCGTGGTCCACCATCAGCTGCAGATCCTCCATCGTCGCACCACTCGTGCCAAATCCCGTGGATGTCTTGATCCAGTCAGCGCCGGCGTCGCAAGAGATTTCGCACAGCTTGATCTTGTGTCGGTCTTGCAAATAGCAGTTCTCGAAGATCACCTTGACCTTCCTTCCTGCCTGATGAGCAAGGTCGACAATCGATGTGATTTCTTCGGAAACGTAGTCCCAACGATCGCTGAGGACGGCGGAAATATTGACGACCATATCCAGTTCAATCGCCCCATCCGCGATCGCTCTTTCCGCTTCCGCGACCTTGGTCGCGGAAGCTTGGCCGCCGTGAGGAAACCCAATCACCGTACTCGGCAGCACTGTGGTGTTCGCCAAAATCTCCGCGCAGCGCTCGACGTAGTACGGCATGATGCAAATGCTTGCCACGTCGTAAGCCGAAGCCATTTTGCAACCACGTTCCAAACCGTCCGCCGCCAACGTCGGTGACAACAACGCGTGGTCGATCATCTTGGCGACATCAAAATAGGTAAAGCTCATGGAAGTAAGAATTGGAAAGTGTGGTTGTGTTGGCGAGTTCTCCGAACTCGCTTCGTAGGGCAGCCAAGAGCAGAGAGCACGCCGACATGCATTTTCGCTTTTCGTCAGTCGGTGTATTTGACTTTGCCTGAACCAGCAACGATTCGTCCGATCGGACAACAATCGATTCCCGTCTGGTTGATTTGCGCGGCGATGCTGGCGGCGTAAAAGTCGCTGACCACCGCGGCCATTCCGATGCCCATGTTAAAAACACGTCGCATCTCGCTCGTTTCTACACCGCCAGTTTCTTGCAACCAGCGGAAAATCGTCGGCACCTGCCAGCTGCCTGGATCGATTTCGGCATCGACGTGGCCGGGCAAAATTCGGTCCAGGTTTTCCTCGATCCCGCCGCCAGTGATGTGGGCAAGCCCGTGCAAGACCTGTTTGACGCGATAGTGAGATTGGACGGCTCGAATCGATTTGGTGTAAATCCGAGTCGGTTGCAAGCAGACATCGGCCAGCGACTTGCCGGCAAACGCCTCCGGTTGGTCATCCCACCCCAGGCCGGCATCGCCAATGACCTTTCGCACTAGCGAAAAGCCGTTGCTGTGCAGACCGCTTGATGCCAGGCCAAGCACCACGTCACCTTCGCCGATCGCCGAACCATTGATCAGCCGTTTGCGTTCGACCACACCCACGGCGAATCCGGCCAAGTCGTAGTCATCGTCGCCATACATGTCGGGCATGATCGCCGTTTCGCCTCCTAGCAGAGCCATGTCGCCGTCAACGCAGCCGTCACTGATTCCTTGAACGATTCTTTCCAGCCGAACGGGATCGTCTTTTCCCATGGCGACGTAGTCCAGAAAGAAAAGGGGTTCGCCACCGGTACAAAGCAAATCGTTCACACACATCGCGACCAAGTCGATACCGACCGATTCGTGCCGGTCGGTCGCTTGGGCAATCTTCAACTTCGTGCCGACGCCGTCGGTTCCACTGACCAATACTGGATCTTCGTAATTGCGCGCAAACAGCTTGCCCTCGAAATCCAGTCGGAAAAGCCCGGCGAAGCCTCCGTCGCTGGGAATCACTCGCGGACTGAAGGTACGATGCATCAACCGCGGCAGGCGGGCCATCGATTCGGCATAGACATCCAAATCGACACCGGCATCTTTGTAAGTGGCAGCCATAGAAGTCAGGATTGCGATGGAGGGGGTCGAAGAAGTCGGCGACGGAGCACCCAGCTGCGACGTTTTTCCGGCTGCAAATGATGCAGTTTTTTCATTCCCCACATCATGACAAGCCCGCTGGAAAGCGAACAGGCACGGATGTGGCGGGAGCGTCCATGGTGGGTTTGACCCGTCAGTTGGAGGTCCATCGCACCGCCGGCAAGCTCTCAGCGGACGGCGATTTTACGTTAACCGGCCGTGTGGGGAAGCTTTCTCACGTTGCCTGCAACCTCCGTTTTTGCGGCATTCTACATTCGGTATGCTCGGAGTTCGACCGGCAGCAAACAGCCTGGCTGGGTAGCGGCGGGATCCGCCAACCGCGCCATCCCGCAAACTCAACCGTCGCTGGGCCGCATTGCCGCGTTTGACTTACCCCAACCCGAATCCTTTCGCTCATTCCCCTGGGAGGTTTCTCCGATATCAATCCGTCAGACGTCGTGTCGGCAACCGCGGCAGCGAGATTTTCGCCCGCCGCGGCTGTTCCGCAGGCACACGTCGACAGGGCGGTGGTAGTGTTTTTCGTAAGCGTGACTTCAGGATGCTGAATCGACCGCTGAGAATCCGCTACTAGAACGACCACAGGACCGGCACGAGGCCGACTCGCGCCGGACCGCTTGAAGGAGAAGCCCGCAATATGCTCATGCGACAGCCGTGCCCTAATCTGCAGTTCGCTTATCAGCCGCCGTTCGGTTCGCACCTGCAAGACACCGGCGTCCAGTTTTCTGTCTTCAGTCGCTCGGCAACGGCGATGAGGCTGTTGCTGTACAACAAAGTGAACGACCGCGAACCGGCGGAAGTGATTGAGTTTGACCGGGACACCGACCGCTGGGGCGATGTCTGGAGCTTGACCGTTCCGGGATTGGATGCCGGGCAGCTCTACCATCTGCAAGCCAGTGGTCCCTGGGATCCCGAACGTGGCCAACGATTCGATTCGTCGGCGCGGTTGATCGATCCTTACACACAGGCCTTGGCGGGTGAATTCCAGCAGAATACCGACGGCGTCATCCGACCGCCCAAATGCGTGGTGATCGACGATTCCTTTGATTGGGACGGCGACCGGCACATCCGCCGCGACATCAGCGAATCGGTCATTTACGAAATGCATGTGCGCGGATTCACCAAGAGCCGCACTGCCAAGGTAAAAGCTCCCGGTACTTACCTGGGCGTGATCGAAAAAATCCCGTACCTGCAATCGCTGGGCGTGACCGCGGTGGAATTGATGCCGGTGAACGAGTTTCCGATTCGGGATATCAACGGCAATAAGATGGATCGGCCGAACTACTGGGGTTACGATCCGATGGCGTTCTTTTCACCGCATCGCGGGTATGCCGCTGATCGGAAAACGCCCGGCGCGCAGGTTCGCGAATTCAAACAAATGGTCAAGGCGCTTCACGCCGCCGGGATCGAAGTGATCTTGGACGTCGTTTTCAATCACACTTGCGAAGGCAACGAACATGGTCCGACCCTGTCGTTCAAAGGGCTGGAAAACCAGGTTTATTACATCCTGAGCGAAGGCAAGCATTTTTCCAACTACAGCGGCTGCGGCAACACCATCAACGGCAACCATCCGGTGGTACGCGAGATGATCTTTCACTGCCTGCGCCACTGGGTTCACAACTACCACATCGACGGCTTTCGGTTTGACCTGGCAAGTATCCTGAGCCGCGATCGCAACGGCAATCTGATTCCCAATCCGCCGATGGTGGAACTGATCGCCGAAGACCCGTTGCTTGCCGATACAAAAATCATCGCTGAGGCATGGGACGCTGCCGGTGCCTACCAGGTGGGTTCGTTCGGCAACCATCGCTGGGCCGAATGGAACGGCCGGTATCGAGACGACGTCCGCAGCTTTTGGCGAGGTGACGAAGGAACATTGGGCGCCCTGGCGACCCGTTTGGCCGGCAGCAGCGATTTGTACGAACACGACGGGCGACCGCCCTTTTGCAGCATCAACATCGTGACCAGCCACGACGGTTTTACGATGAATGACCTGGTTTCGTACAAAGAAAAGCACAACCTGGCCAATGGCGAAAACAATGGCGACGGTGACAACCACAACATCAGCGATAACTACGGTGCCGAAGGTCCCAGCCGCAAGAAGGCGATCAACACCGTTCGTGCTCGGCAAATCCGCAACATGCTGACCACACTGCTGCTCAGCCAAGGTGTGCCGATGTTGGTCAGCGGCGATGAAGTCCGACGCACTCAAAAGGGGAACAACAACGCCTACTGCCAGGACAACGACGTCAGCTGGTTCGATTGGAACCTGGTCGAAAAACACTCGGACCTGCTGCGTTTTGTACAGGGCTTGATCCGTTTTCGCCGTGAACAGCCATCGGTCCGGCGCCGAGCATTTTTGACCGGACAACCGGTCGACGGACGGATGATCCCCGATGTTTCCTGGTATTCGCCCGACGGTCTGCCGCTGGACTGGAGCCAAAACGAACTTGCCATGATGGCTTACATTGCCGCGCCCAGCCGGGCCGAAGATCGCGAGGGTCTGGGCCGCGATATCGTGATGTTGTTCAACAGCACCGGTCAGACTCGGCAGTACAAAATGCCCGAAGTCGGACGCGGCATGCGATGGAAAATGTTCGTCGATACCGCCGCGGTTTCCCCCGAAGACATCTACCCCGATGCTGATGGTCCGATGCCGCCGGCCAACCGGACCATCATCATGCCACACCACTCGCTGAAGGTGTACGTGAGCCAGAAAGGGCCGTTTTAGTCGGGCTTTCTTCTTCCCCAATTCCCGCGTTTGGATAGTTCCCGATTGGTGTGCCCACACTCGGGTGGGCCCCCCGTTTTTCACTGGTCTTGTCAATTTTCGGGCAATCGCGAACACTTACGTGCTGAATTTGGAATTCTCATATCCGGTCGGGCTCGCCCGTACCGCCGTATTGAAAGACAACGCATGAACTTTCCCCTGGCTCACGAAATCGCGGCTCGCGAGGTCACCAGCAGTCATTCCTATCAAAGTTACCAGCGACAGCGACAACTGACGCTGGGTGACCTGCTGTTGGAAAACCGAATCGTATTCCTGCAAGGCGAAATCCACTACGCCAACGCCAACGACGTGGTGATGAAACTGCTGTACTTGCAGAGCGAAAACCGCCGCAAGGACATTCATTTTTACATCAATTCGCCCGGCGGCAGCGTGACCGCCACGCTGGCAATCTACGACACCATGCAGATGCTTTCCTGCCCGGTCGCGACCTATTGTGTCGGCGAAGCCTGCAGCGGTGCGGCGGTGTTGCTGGTCGGCGGTACCAAGGGCAAGCGATTTTGCCTGCCCAACAGTCGAGTGATGTTGCATCAACCGATGGGCGGCGTTGGCGGCCAGGTCAGCGATATCGAAATCCAGGCTGCCGAGATGTTTCGGTACCGAGACGTGCTGAACGAGATCATCAGCAACCACAGCGGCCAAACTGTCGAAAAGATTGCCGACGATACCGATCGCGACTTCTTCCTCAGTGCCGAAGAAGCCAAAGAGTACGGCCTGGTGGACGATATTCTCACCAAACCACCTTCGCAGGAAGAGGATGATGAGGATTGATCGCCCCTCTGGCGGCGGCCAATTCCATTTCTACCCGAACACCCAATCAACATCGAAATAGACATGCCTCTGATTCCTTACGTCGTTGAAAAGAGCGGCCGAGAAGAACGCGTTTATGATATTTACAGCCGCCTGCTGAAAGACCGGATTATCTTTCTGGGTCAACAGGTGGATGATCACATCAGCAACGCGCTGGTCGCCCAAATGTTGTTTTTGCAGTCGGACGATCCCAAAGCCGACATTCACTTGTACATCAACAGTCCCGGTGGCAGCATCACGGCGGGCATGGCGATCTACGATACGATGCAATTCGTGTCGTGCGACGTCGCGACCTACTGCATCGGACAAGCCGCGTCGATGGGAGCAGCATTGCTTACCGCCGGCGCCAAGGGAAAACGGTTTGCCCTGCCCAACGCTCGAATCATGATCCATCAACCTCTTGCCGGCATGCAGGGAACGGCCGCCGAGGTCGAAATTCACGTCAAGGAACTGCGGCGGATCAAGAAGAAGATGAACGAGCTGATGATCGAACACACCGGTCACACGCTCGAAAAGATCGAAGAAGATACCGACCGAGACCGGTTCATGTCGGCCGAAGAGGCTCGCGAATACGGCTTGATCGACCAGGTCGTCAAAAAATCGTCCGAAGGAAAAAAATAGTTGGGATGATAGCCCGATAACAACGGACCAGCCCCGTTCACCAGGTAGCGAAAGTCGCCAAGAGTTTCGGCCCAGTCCGAAACGACGTGCAAGACCTTCAGGAGACCGCCTCAACTCGACCGAAACTCTTGGCGAGTTTCGCTACAGTTTTTTGCGAGTTCCGCTAAGCTTTGCACTTTCGCCGGGATCATGCCAAAATCTCGGTTGGCTTTTCCGCCCCCTTCGTCTAGTGGCCCAGGACGCCGGGCTCTTCCGCCCGGAACGCTCGTTCGAATCGGGCAGGGGGTATTCTTTCGATTGCGTTTCAGGCACCAATCAGAGTTTTTCTTTCCCGCCGGAGTTGGGTGTGTAGCAGGTGCGCGATCATCTGGTTCTTTACGTCAACGGTGAACGTCATCAAGCGAGGTACGACGATGCAGTGATGACGCTGGCCGATTTCTTGCGGCGCCGGCTGGGGTTGGTGGGAACCAAGATTGTTTGCAACGAAGGTGACTGCGGCGCCTGCTCGGTTTTGATCGGTCGCGCCAGTGGCACGCAGGACAAGCTGGAGTATTTGCCGGTCGACGCCTGCATCACTTTTCTGTTTCAACTCGATCGTACTCACGTGGTCACCGTCGAGGGTCTGGGAGGAGCCTGCGAGGCCGCCTTCCAAGAAAACCGACTGACGCCGGTTCAAGATGCCATGATTCGATGCCATGGCAGCCAATGCGGATTCTGCACACCCGGATTCGTGGTCGCAGTGCATGGAATGATCCAGCAGGGCCAGCCGCTCAGCGATGCATCGCTTCGTTACGGGCTTTCCGGAAACCTGTGTCGATGTACCGGTTACCAGCAAATCCTCGACGCCGCGAAGTCGGTTGACTGCGAATCGGCTGGGACACTTGCCGATGGTTACGACGAACAACCGATGCTGGCCGACTTTCGCGATCGTCGCGATACGATTCGATTGTGCGGCGACCATCGAATTTCGATCCCCCTATCGCTAGAAGACGCGGTTCGTTTCAAAGCTTCGTTTCCAAACGCCATCATCGTCAGCGGCGCGACCGACTATGGAGTGCTGCGCAATCACGGTCGTCTCGGCCGGTCCGATCTTCTTTGCCTGAGTTCGATCGAAGGGTACAACCACATTGCGATTGAGCGTGGCAGGCTAAAAATTGGCGGAGGTGCAACTTGGACGGCGATCGAGAAGGCAGTGGAATCGCTCTTCCCGCCCTACCACGCGATTTTGACTCGATTTGGCAGTCCACAGATCCGCAACTTCGGCACTCTTGCCGGGAACCTTGCCGGCGGATCGCCCATCGCCGATGCAATTCCTTTCCACCTGGTGATGGATTCTCACTTGGACCTGATCAGCGTCGACGGTGTTCGTCAGGTATCGCTGAATGATTTTTACACCGGATATCGGCAAACGGTGATGGCTGACAACGAATTGATCGCCGCCATTGGTACGCCGCTGCTGCAAGATGACCAACGCTTGGTGCTCTACAAGATCTCCAAACGCAAAGACATGGACATCGCCACGCTTACCTTTGCACTGTGGGTCCAACTGTCTGGCCAGCACATCGGCGCGGCGCGATTCGCCTTGGGCGGCGTCGGTCCGACCGTGCAACGAATCGCCGACGTCGAAGACTTTCTGGCCGGCAAGGAGATGAGCCTGCCGACCTCGCAAGCTGCCGGCGCGATCGCTCGCGACCAAATCACACCCTGGTCCGATGTGAGAGGCGGCGCCGATTTTCGGCTACAACTGGCGGAAAACCTGATGTCAAAAGCGTACTATGAAATCGTCCAGCAAAACGTAACGGTCTGACGGCGCGACGGTGACAATCGAAACAGGGACTGAAATTACCATGCCAAGCGTAGGTCGCCCGATTCCTCACGATGCCGCCACCGGCCACGTTTCTGGTACCGCCGCGTACATTGACGACATGCCGGCGCTGGAGGGTGAACTGGCGGTCGACTTCGTCGGCGCTCCGGTGGCGCGAGGCGCCATCCGCGCCATCGACAAAACCGAGGCCGAACGTTTGCCCGGCGTGGTGGCGATCTTCTCCTACCGCGACCTCGACGGCCGAAATCTCTGGGGACCTATCTTTCAGGACGAACCGTTGCTGGTTCAGCAGGAAGTGTCGTACCTGGGGCAACCGGTATTGGTGATTGCGGCCCAATCACGCGAAATCGCGGCTGAGGCAAGACGTCTGATCACGATCAAGTGTGATGCCCAACCGCCGCTGCTGAGCATCGATGAGGCGATCGCGGCTGGTAGCTTCATCGGTCCGCGGCGAAAGATCGAGCGAGGCGATGTCGATTCGATTTTGGACAATGCCCACCATCGGTTGGAAGGAACTTTTCAGTGCAACGGACAAGAACAGCTGTACTTGGAATCTCAAGCGGCCATCGCCATCCCTGGCGAAGGGGACGCACTGAAAATCCTCTCGTCGACTCAAAGTACCACCGAGGTGCAGGCGGAGGTCGCCCACGCAATCGGGATCGGAATGCACGAAGTGGTCTGCGAGTGCACGCGGATGGGAGGCGGTTTCGGCGGCAAGGAAACTCAAACAGTGATCCCGGCAGTGATGGCCGCTCTGGTTGCACAAAAGACCGGCCGCTCGGCTCGGATCGTCTACGACAAAACTCGCGACATGCAGATCACCGGCAAACGCCATCCCTGCAAAACATGGTACCGCGTTGGCTACGACGACGACGGGCGATTGCTTGCGGTGGAGTTTCGTCACTACAGCAACGGCGGCGCGTTTGCCGATTTGTCAACGGCGGTGATGGAACGCACCATGATGCACAGCGACAATGCCTACTACTTGCCCGCAGTCCGAATCACTGGGGAAGTTTGTCGCACGAACTTGCCACCCAATACCGCCTTTCGAGGTTTCGGCGGGCCACAAGGAGTGGTCGCGATTGAAAATGTGCTGCAGGAGATCGCTCGACGTCTGAACAAGGACGCGTGCGATGTCCGCAAGCTGAACTTGTACCGCGACGGTAATTCGGATTGCGACCGGACGCCCTACGGACAAGTGGTCAAAGATCACCTGCTGCCGGAAATTTTCGAGCAATTGGAGGAATCGTCAGACTATCGCCGTCGAGTGGCCGCGGCCGAGTCGCTGAGTGCCCGCTCGCCAACACATGTGCGAGGTGTGGCGATTTCGGCGGTCAAGTTTGGGATCTCCTTCACCACCAAGTTTCTGAATCAAGGAAACGCGTTGGTCAACGTCTATACCGATGGAACGGTTCAGGTGTCGACCGGCGGGACCGAAATGGGCCAGGGGGTCAATACCAAGATTCGGCAGCTTGTTGCCGATGAGTTCGGAGTCGAACCGAGCGGCGTGAAGGTCATGCCCACTTCAACGGAGAAAAACAACAACACCTCACCGACGGCCGCCAGCGCCGGAACAGATCTCAACGGCACCGCGGCAGTGAAGGCTTGCCGAGAAATTCGCGATCGGATGAGCCGGTTTGCGACTGCGCACTTTGCCGCAATAGTCGACGGTCTTTCCGAAGCGGCGGATCAAATTCGCTTTGCCGACGGACACGTGTTCGACATTCGCCGGCCCAATGTTCGTTTGTCGTTTGGCGAATTTTGCGACATGGCGCGTCGAGAACGTGTGGATCTGGGCGCCCGCGCTTTTTATGCGACTCCGGGGATTCATTTTGACCGCGAAACGGGGCAGGGCGAGCCCTTTTTCTACTTCACCACCGGCGCCGCGGTGGCCGAGGTGACGATCGATCGGTTCACCGGCGAGTTGACCATCGATCGTGTCGACATGCTGATGGACGTCGGCAAGATGATCAATCCGGGGGTGGACTATGGGCAGTTGATCGGCGGATTCGTCCAGGGGGCCGGCTGGGTTACCACTGAACAACTTTGCTATGACATGAAAACCGGCCAGCTGCTTTCGACCAGCCCCACGACTTACAAAATTCCCAACATCACTGACTTGCCGGCTGTATTCAACGTCCAGACGATGGACAACCCCAAGCATCAAATCAACATCGGGCGCAGCAAAGCTGTGGGAGAACCACCCTTGATGTTGGGCATCTCGGTGTGGCTGGCCGCCAAACACGCGGTTTCTCAAATCAATCGGTCCGAACCGGCAGAGCTCGCGTTGCCGGCCACGTGCGAAGCGAATCTGACGTGCATGACAGCGCTGAGCAAGGCGGCTGTGGGAGAGGAAAGCAGTCATCGTAGGCCGTAACAAGCAAACCCTTACCGTGCCCGAACTTCGGTCGCCTATGGGAAGTTTTTTCGTTGCGCACACTGCGCGCAAGTACAAACCAGTTTGCGCAGTTACGGCATGGTTTTGCGACCTCGGCCCGGCCTACGCGAATAATCCGGGTTAAGCAATCAGGGCATGGAAAGAGAAAGCAGCAGGCTTAGTTGACAAACTGTCCCCGCAACATCGTTTGCTGCAACCAGCGGTCGTCCCAGGCAAACATCAGCATCGCCAATGGATCAACGGCCGAATGGCGCCACGGGATATCGGGGCGAATCACCAGCAAGTCCGCTGCCGCACCGACGGCGATTCTACCGGCGTCTTTCCAACCGAGCAGATCGGCGTTGCCGGCGGTGATCGAACGCCAGGCGGTCGCGGCATCAGGAAAATCGTCTCCCACCGATGCTGCCGCTTCGATCATCGCCCGGGCGACACGAACCATGCTGCGTTCGTAACCGGCGCCGATGTCACTGCCCACGGCCACCGCAACACCGTCGCGAATCCACTGCTGACGCCGCATGGTTCCGCTGCGCAAAAACGAGTTTGCTGTCGGACAATGCGCCACCACCGAATCGCTGTCATGAAGCTGCTTTCGATCGGTTTCGCTCAAGTGAATTCCGTGCCCGAAGAGAGATTTTGGACCTAGCAGTCCCGTTCGGCGATAAACCTCGACATACGACTCGACACCAAACTGATTCTTGACCAGTTCGCATTCGTTTACCGTTTCAGCCAAGTGGGTTTGGACGGTGGAGTTCGATTCCATGGCGATTTTTGCGGCGCCCGCCAGCAACGATTCGGTGCAGGAAACGGCAAATCGTGGAGTAATCGCCGCGGCCAGGCGGTTGGATGCTGGAAATTCGTCGGTAAGCTTCCTCGCTTCCTCCAGCAATTGGTTTTCCGGCCGGCAAAGTTCCGGAGGCGCTTCACGATTCATCAACACCTGACCGATCACACCTCGAATCCCCGACGCTTGCGCCACCTGCAAAGCTGCACGAGCCGACGCGTGATGCACCGTTGCGAAAGCGCAAATTCCAGTCGTGCCCACCGACAGCAATTGCGAAATCACGCGTTGGGTCATACTTCGAGCATGTTCGACGTCGCACCAACGAATCTCCGCTGGAAAAGTCACTCCGGCCAACCATCGCAACAGCGGCAACCCGTGGGCGCCGATCATGTCAAATTGCGGTAGATGAACATGAGCGTCAATGAAGCCCGGCGCGATCAGCGACTCAGCGTCACCGGCATCGGCGCGCTGGGGGATTTCTCCCTCGACCACTTCGGCGATCACATCGTCGTCAATACGAACGTATCCGGGAGCGACTCGGCATCGACCGGAAGCGTCGTCAAGCAGCAGTTGACCGGCAAGAATCATCGCGGACTGGTTGAAACCATCGGAAAGAAGAGGCACAAGTAAGATCCCACCACCTTAGCAGCGATGATATTCTAATTGGCGAATTCGCCGCAACGCATCACGGCGGTGACCGCGCTGCCCGGCGGCAGGCTTTCCTTCTCCAACGACTCGACGCGGAATCATGGAACTGAGTGCAAATGTGGTCGATATCCCCGGTCGCAGAATCATCCCCGCTCGCGTTGTGGTCCGTGATCGCCGGATTGTCGCGATCCAACAGCTTGACCAAAGCCATGGCGATTCGTTCGATGCGGACCTCCCCTTCATGCTGCCCGGATTCATCGACGCGCACATCCACATCGAATCCTCGATGCTGGTACCAGCCGAATTTGCTCGACTGGCAGTGCGTCACGGAACAGTCGCCACCGTGTCGGACCCTCACGAAATCGCCAACGTGATGGGAACAGAGGGCGTCGATTTCATGATCCAAGATGGCGACCGAGTGCCGCTGAAGTTTTTCTTTGGTGCTCCCAGCTGTGTGCCGGCCACCGAATTTGAGACGGCTGGGGCAAGAATCGACAGTAGCGCGGTCGCCGATCTGCTGGCCCGGGACGAAATCGTCTACCTCGCCGAAATGATGAACTATCCCGGTGTGCTTTCCGGCGACCCCGAAGTGACTCGCAAGCTGGCCGCTGCCCAGCATGCTGGAAAGCCGATCGACGGACATGCTCCTGGCTTGAAAGCTGACGACGCCATTCGGTATATCCAGGCAGGCATCACCACCGATCACGAATGCACGACCTTTGCCGAAGCCGAACACAAAATCAAGCACGGCATGAAGATCCTGATTCGCGAGGGAAGCGCGGCGAAAAACTTCGATGCTCTTCACAAATTGATCGACCTCTATCCCCAATCGGTGATGCTCTGCAGCGACGACAAGCATCCCGACGAATTGGCTCATGCCCACATTGATGCGTTGGTTCGCCGAGCGGTACAAAACGGTTGTGATTTGTTTCACGTCCTTGCCGCTGCCTGCATCAATCCGATCGATCACTACCGGTTGGCGGTAGGAAAGTTACAGGAGGGTGATCCGGCTGACTTCGTTCTGGTGGAAGATTTGAAATCCTTCCGCGTGTTATCCACCTACATCGATGGCCAACTTGTCTTTGATCGCGGCACCGTGCACATCGATCGAGTCGAAACGCCAGTAATCAATCATTTCCAATGCCGCGTGACCAAACCAGAAGACTTTGCGATACCGATTCAAGCCTCGTCGATGACCGAAGGCAAGCAGGGCGTGCCGCGGTCCCGCGTCCGAGTGATTCAGGCGATCGACCAATCACTGGTCACCGAGTCGTTCGAGACAGATCTGGAATGTCGTGAGGGTGAACTACAACCGAATGTTAGAGAGGACGTGCTGAAGTTGACGGTTGTCAATCGATACCAAAACGCCACCGCTGCAAAGTGTTTCATCCGCGGATTCGGATTACAGCAAGGAGCGATCGCCGCCAGTGTGGGGCATGACTCCCACAACATTCTCGCCGTAGGCACCAGCGATCCCAAGTTAAGTGAGGTGGTGAACGTGGTGATCGAGAATCGGGGAGGAGTGGTCGCTGCCAGTGAATCCGAGCGACTAGTCCTGCCGTTGCCAGTGGCGGGAATCATGAGCAACCGAGCTGGCGAAGAGGTCGCCGAGCGATACGCACGACTCGACCGATTCGCAAAAGACACTCTCGGTTCCCAGTTGTCGGCACCGTTCATGACGCTCTCCTTCATGGCGCTGCTGGTGATTCCCGCTCTCAAGCTCAGCGACCGTGGCCTGTTTGACAGTCAACGATTCGCGCCAGCGAACCTCCATGTCTAAAAAATCTCGATGATCAACGTGCTTTCGCGTCCTCTTCCATCGTAGCGCGGCGGTCCCCACCGCAAGTCACGACCGAGACGGTCGTGTTACGAAATCGCTGTTACTTCAGCAACTTTCGCAGGTCGACCTTGCGGTTAGGACCGCTAGCTGCCGTTGCCAACTTCTCTTCGCCGTTGATGCGATACTTGATCTTCAACACCTTTGCTTTGCCAACTGCTGGATTCTCGACGGAAAGGCCGGCGGCCGAGTTGGGCAGTGGAACTCCTTTTGAGTACGCTTCCGCTGCCATGAAGGTGACGTCAATCCACCGTTGGCCGGTCCCAAACACCGCTTCGATGATCTCGACATTCGATCGCTTGCTAGTCGAATCGATTGATGATCCAGCTGAAGTCCCCGTGGCGGCTGCCACGTCACTGCTTGCCGATTGACCTCCGGCCAAAGCGACCCGGGAGGAATCTAGCCCCGTCTCGAAATCACGCGGTATTTTCCACCGGTCAATTTTCTTTTGTGCCTTACTGCTTGCCATCGCCTGGTCCATTTTCGAGCCGTGGTTGTAGCCGAATGTGTGGGCCATCTCGTGAAACATGAACCATGGATTGTCATCCGTGCTTTTTGACCCGCGGAGTCCTTTGAACGGCATGCTCATCCATGAATTCCAGCCGCCAACTTGAGCTTTTGCATTGTGAGTGTTCAGCCGCCAACGAACCTCGGTTTTGTTCGGTCCACGTCGAGACGTAGCCTGGCGCATTGCGACGTTGGTGTTTTCAAGAATTGTCAAATAGATGTTCGCGCGACCTTCCCAGCCGCCTGGCGCGTGGAGTGAGTATCGATTGGAAATGAACTTTTTAAACGGACTGGCTTTGAAAGTCGCTGATCGCTTTTCCACCCAAAGCCATTGCGCCGCAAACTGCATCGTTTCTTCAGGATTGGCGACGATTCCCCGTTCGACCTCGTCCAACGGGTTCTTTGGCAATACCGGACGCCCACGCAACGTTTTCCATTCGGTCCAATGGATGCTTGATTTCTCGAGGTCAATCTCGCGGCCCGCTGCATCGTTTAAGACCGTTCCTTCGATCAGGTGCTTCTGATCTGGCAGCCGGGTCATCACTTTGGCGTAGGCGCTCGGCGTCAATCGACCGCCAAGCAACACCGGAGTGCTCGAATCAAACTGAACCAGCGACGTTCTTGAAACGAGACTCCGGCGAGACAGGGAATTGAGAATGTAGTTCAACTGCATGGTCGGCACGTTGCTGGTTAACGTGACCCCGCGCCCCAATGGAAACTGGATTTCGTTCCGAGGATAGGTTAGCTGGACGAACGCACTGGCCAACTTGGGATTGTCCGGATGAGGCTGGAATCTTCTTGATCGCCACGTTCGAGGATCGGGTTGGACGGTGATCGAATCCGATACTTTCTCCGTCGACCAGCCGACCGCAATCTGGTCATCCAAATGCGCTGCGACCATGATGTCCAGATCTGCATCAGCGGAAGTTTTCAAAGGGACAGCGCGCACGTGCGGAAGTTCCAGTCTCACCTCGCCCGTTGGTGCCCAGCTGCGAACGGCGATCCGGGCGATCGCCAGCTTTTTTCCAGCATGTCGTACCTGTACCGACGTGCTAACCGTCGTGATTGGCACGATGATCGGCTGCGAATCTTTGACGTCAATCAACTTCGATCGAACGCACAGCGCTGGCCGCGTCGTATCATCAAAGATTTCGAACCGGTACTGGCCCTGCTCCAATTGCAGGTTACAGAAACCCGAACTGCCAATTCGCATCTCCGATTCAATCGAGTCATATTGGTTTGCGTCGACGTCATTCGCCTTCAAAATGGTGACGAGCCGACCTCTCAGGGCGCTATCCTTGGCGGCCAAACGAACCGGTGTCTGCGCGGTGGCCGCGCCCGACAAAAAGGTGACGACCAAGAAAATGTAAAATCGGTGCGGGTAGAACTGCATGATCATTCAAATTTAACAACGCCCTGCGGACAATTCATTGATCAACGATGGAGCCGACAACGACGAAGGTAATCACGATCACCATGTAAATCGCCAGGGCAAGCTGCGCTCGTGTGTCTCTTACCGGAGCCGGCGGTTTCGTTTCGGGTGTCGGTTCAAGTTCGGATGGTGGATCGTAGGGATTCATGACTCTAGCGTAGCAAATTCCCCGTCGGCCAGTTTCGTAGCACGACCGTCCCGGTCGTGACTGACGGCGGGGACCGCCGCGCTGCGATAGCGACGGAGATCGATCGGAAAATCAGATATTGCTGGCAAACGGGGCATTTTGGTAAAGATCGAAACGAACCGCATTGCCGGACTTCGGCACTTGGCAGGCTTGACGGGTTGGACCGGATGACCAGCCAAGTCGACCAGAAAAATGGTAGCCACGCAGCACGAAAGGAATGGGAAAAACGGCCTCCTTCTAATCGTTGCCAGCAAGCCAATTCGTCTGGTCGGTACAACCGGAACCGGTCACTGGGCAATCCAATCGAGTCAAAAAGTTCTCCGCGTCACAGAGACAGTTTTTCATTTCGTTCGTCCTAAGCTTTTTCGGAATCCGACATCTGACGGTCGGCCATCACCACCAGAGAATGTCAGCTACCAGCGAGATCCAAGATGTCTTGCCAAGGAAAATGCCAACAATGCTTGTTGCCTGCGGCTGTCCCGGGCGCCAACTTAGACGCCAAGCCGGTTTGTGATCTGTGCACGATCGACACCAGCCAGATTCAACAAGCGGCTGAAACGAGACGTGAGCAATACAAGCTGGATCTCGAAGCAACGTTGGAGGCGTGTCGTGGAGGCGGGCAGTATGATTGTTTGGTCAACCTGAGCGGTGGAAAGGACTCCTGCCTGCTCCTGTACAAGCTCAAGCGAGAATACGGCCTGAACGTTCTTGCTTTCACCACCGACATCAACGTGCCGGATGTCGCTTGGCGAAACATCAAGCGGACGGTTGAGCAGTTGGATGTTCCCCATCTGTCGTTTCGGCCGCCGGTAGAGTTCTACAAGAAGATGTTCCGGTTCCTGCTGTCGCATCAGGAATCGCGAGGTGCTGTCAGGACGGTGTGCTACATCTGCGCGCCCTTGTTCGAGAGCTATTCGATTCGGCTCGCTGTCGAAAAGAATATTCCGCTGATCGCCGCCGGTTACGCGCCGGGCCAACCGGAACCGGACCGCATGGAATACGAGTTCTCTCGCAAGCTGCTGTGCGAACAAGATTGGACTCCGCCGGAATTGGTCGAATCGGGGTTGTTTTCCAAACAAGAGCTCGACCTGTTTTGGAACCCGCTTGCCTATCCCGAAGGCACGGAATTTCCACGTTACATCGCTCCCTTCCACGCCTGGGACTACAGCCAGGACGAAGCGATGGATTTGGTGGTCAAGTTGGGGCTGATCAAAAACAAACGAAGCGCCAGCCCGATTCACAGCAACTGCCCTATCAATTGGCTGTTGATGTTTTCAGATTTGAAGCATCTGGGGTTCAATCCCTATGCACCGGAGTTTTCGAAGCTCATCCGGGAAGGAAAAGCCAACAGAAGTTATTGGCGTTTCATGGGGCCGGTGGTGGACACGATGATCCGCCGCAAGGTGCTATTGGGACGCAACGTTTCCAAGTCGCTCGCCTGGCTAGGCATGCGGGAGGATGAACTGGCGATCACCCGCGAAAGTCAGGGTGCCGAGTACAGCGAACAGATCACGCGAGCTTCGGAACAATCGTCGCAGCAACAAGTCGTTACTTGGGATCAAGTCCGTCCGGGAGACATGTCCACGGTGGATCAACCTTGTCGCACAACCGTTGACCTGGTTCGCCGGCAACTGCGGAGCAACCCTGATTCGCCGGCTATCGGATACCGAGAAGACGGACAGTGGAAGACGATGGATTGGCGCCAGTACGGCGACCGTTGCCAAAAAATAGCCCACCAGTTGCAGTCGATGGGAACTGAGCCCGGAGACCGCGTCGCGGTGTTTGGCAAATCGGAAGCGGGGTGGAGTATCGCCGAATCAGCGATTCACAGCGTGGGAGGCGTGGTCGTGGGTCTGGATGCCGCCGCGCCGGCTGAATCGGCCGCCTCGATCATCGAGATGACTCAGGCCAATACCGTGGTTTGGGTCGGAGAAGCACCAAGCGATTTCGACGCTCAGTACGGCGAGATGAAGAACTTGCATCTGGATTCGGTGGGCAACATCGCCCGCGAATCGGATCAACAGGCTCCCGGCAAATTGGATTCGCTGCCATCGGTCGCCCCTTCCGATCTGGCCACGATCGTTTTCACCTCTGGTACCACCGGAAAACCGAAGGGACTGAGCTACACGCATGAGCAGGTGATGCTGACGGTGGAGGAGATCAATCGCGAGTTCGCATTGGTCAACCGTGGCGATGCAACATTGTGCTGGTTGCCGATGAGCCACTTGTTTCAACGGATGATGAATCTTGTTGCGATGCGGCAAGGTGCTTTGATTTACTTTGAACCGGAGCCCAAGCAGGTGGTGAAGACGGCGGGGGAAATCGGTCCGACCGTCATGTTCGCCGTTCCGCGGTTTTTGGAAAAACTCACCGAGGGACTGGACAGCTTCATCGACAAGCTCCCGCGTCCTTTCCGCTTTTTCGTCAAGCGATCGATGCAACCTGGCGAAGCCGGCGACCGTCGATGGAAAAAATGGGTTCGTCGGTTTGTCACCTCACGGGCTCAGAAGTTGATGGGAGGAAAGCTGAAGTACATCGTCAGCGGATCGGCACCGCTGTCGTTGGACGTGGCGCAAAAGTTAGAACGGATCGGTTGGGAAGTGCTGGAAGCCTACGGCATCAGTGAAAACATCGTGCCGATGGCAGCCAATCGACCAGGGAAAACAAAGTTGGGTACTGTCGGCAGACCACTGCCGTCCAGCGAAATCAGAATCGACTCAGATGGCGAGATCAAAGTACGAGGTCCGGGTTGCATTCGACACTATTGGAACGAGGACAACGACCTCCTTGACGAGGACGGGTTTCTGGCAACCGGCGATATGGGACACTTCGACCAGCAAGGTCACCTTGTGATTCATGGACGGAAAGACAGCCGGCTGAAAACCTCGACCGGCCGAAAGATCTTTCCGGAACAGATCGAAAGGGTCTACTGCCAAAGTCGTTTTATTTCAGACGTCATGATTTCAGGGCATGGCCGCAAGTTCATTGTGGGGCTGATCGTTCCCAGTGAAGAATTCGTCGACGTGTGCATGAACCTGATGCCCATCGATACTAAGCGAAGCGATGCCCTGCGCAGCGAAGCCGCGAAACTGATGATGCAGGAAGAGTTGTCCAGCCTGGAAGGATCGCTGGAAAAGCACGAGCGGTTGGCCGACTTTCGGATTCTAGAGCAAGAGTTCAAGGCCGAGCGGGGTGAATTGACCGCCAGCTTGAAGAAGCGCCGGAAAGCCATCGAGGAGTCCTACGACGCGGAGCTGAGCGAGATGTATCAGGAAGAGCGGGCCAGAACGCCGGCGGCGGTTTCATGAGTCGTCCCATGAACAACGTATTCCTGACCGGAGCAACGGGAGTGGTTGGAAGTGGACTGCTCCACTCGCTGCTCGATCGACCCAGCACGGAAGTGACCCTCCTGGTGCGAGCCGATTCATCGGAGCACGCCGTCGAACGAACCGCGGCACTGCTCGAATCGATCGGCCGATCTCCTCGTGAAATCGGCGATCGCGTGCAAGTGGTACGTGGCGATATCACTCAAGCCAACCTCGGCATGAACGAGAAAGCGAGTGAAAAAGTTCGCTCGAAGTGCACTCACATGGTGCATAGTGCCGGAAAGGTAAAACTCAACCAGACGATCGAGGAAGCACGCGCCCATTCGGTGATCCCAGCCCAGCAGGTGATCGCTTTCGCCAGCAGTGCTCCGCTGCTGAAAAAGGTCGATGTACTCAGCACCATCGGGGTTGCCGGACGCATGGAGGGAAACGTCCTTGAACAAAGGTTGACGATCGATCGCGAGTACCACAACACCTACGAGCAGTCGAAGGCCGAGGCGGAGGAATTGTATTGGCAGGCGCTTGCTGATGGACTTCCGGTGACGCTTCATCGGCCCAGCATGGTGGTCGGCGATTCACGGACCGGTGCGATCATTCAGCATCAGGTCTTTTACTACCTTTGCGATTTTCTCAGCGGTCGGCGCACGCTCGGAATTCTTCCCCAATTCGGATCTCAGATGCTGGACATCGTTCCGGTCGACTATGTGGTTCAGTGCATCGTGGCGTCGATGTTCAACCAAGAATCCATCGGCCAGGTCTTCCATCTGTGTAGCGGACCTTCGGATGACCTGCGGATGTCTCAGCTTTGCCGTAAGGTCCAGCAAACCTATCGCAAAGCCGGTATCGCGTGTCGAAGTACCGTTCGGCTTCCCAAGTCGGTTTTCGCATCCATTGCCTGGACGTTGGGGAAAATCGGGCCGGAAACCCTGCGAAGGGCAGCGAAAACAATCCCCTTTTTTCTCGCCTACTTGGGCCGCCGACAGGTCTTCGAATCTCAGAGGACTCAGAGCTGGTTCGCGCGAGCCGGGATCGTGCTGCCTGAGCCAGCCGAATACCTCGAACGAATCGTCTCACGTTATTTGAGCGACACAAAGGCCGTTCGATCCATCTAAGGAAGATCATCGTGGACTGTCAAGCAACAGTGTCAACCGAATCGGTTGTTACGGCGCTAGCCAAGATCGCAGGTGAACAACACGTCGACGTGTCGGCTGAATCACAGGAATACCATTCCGGCGGATTGATTCCCAGGACCTGTCAGTGCCACGTGATTGTCCATCCCGACGGCGCGGATGAAGTCGCCGCGATCGTCAAGTACGCCGACCAAAACGGCCTGAAGATCTGGGCCTACAGCACCGGAAGAAACTGGGGCTACGGCACGACTCAGGCATTGCAGCAAGGAGCAATCGTGATGCTCCTTGACCGAATGAATCGCATCATCGAAGTCAACCAGGAGCTTGCTTATGCCGTTCTGGAGCCCGGTGTCACACAGGCGCAGCTGAACGCCTACCTAAAAGAAAACAACATCCAGCTGTGGATGGATTGCACCGATTCCACACCCCTGGGCAGCGTGATTGGAAATGCCCTGGAACGAGGCGTTGGCTACACACCGTATGGAGATCATTTCGGCCAGCTTTGCGGGATGGACGTCGTGCTGGCCGACGGCCAGTTGGTGCAGATGGGCGGATGCCAGCCGGGCTGCCATACATTCCATACGCACAAATGGGGAACGGGGCCCTTCCTGGATGGCGTTTTCTCTCAGTCCAACATGGGCATTGTGACCAAAGCGGGTATCTGGTTGATGCCCCAGCCCGAAGAATTCAACTTCATGGCGGTGGAACTACGTCGCGAAGAAGATTTGCCGCGACTGATCAATCACATTCGTGAACTTGCGTTGGCAAGAACGATTGGAAACGTCCATTGCTTCAACCCGTTTCTGCTGCTGAGCGCTCGAATTCAGTATCCGTTCGATCGGCGTGGTGATCGAACGCATCTGTCCGAAGCGGAAATTCGGCAACTTGCCAAAGAGAACCACATCGCGCCCTATTCGGTGGTCTGTGGAGTCTACGGTTCGAAAGCCGAAGTTGCCGCGCATCGAAAGAAGGTGAAAGAAAAACTTGGTTCCTACTGCCGGTTGCTCTTTGCCAGCGACCGAAAAATCAAGTTTGTCGGCAAACTGTGTGAACTACTGCTCTCGAAAAAGCCACCGCTGCCGCTGCATCATCGCCTACTGCGTTGGGCGACGCGAAAGTTCATTTATCCAGGCTCACCCGAAGCCCTAAGCCTTGTTCCGAGAGTGGCCGGTTATCACAAAGGGGTTCCCGACGAATTCGTGGTCAGCGCCGCCTATTTCAAGCGACGTGGGGGACGGACCGGCGACGTCGATCCCGTTCGCGATGATTGCGGCCTGCTGTGGCTCGCACCGATCCTGCCGGCCACCAGCGAACACGTCCAGCGGCTCAAAGACGCGATCACACCGATCTTCGACAAGCATGGTTTTGAGTTTCCACTGTCGATCATCATGCTCAATCCAAGAACGCTGATCTTTGCCCTGCCGATGTTTTACGACAAGCAAGATCCGAGCGAATGCAGCCGAGTCCAGCGTCTGTACCAGGAGGTCATCGACGTCTCGTCAGAGCTCGGCTACCAGCAATATCGCACCGGAACGATGTACCTGGACCGCATTTTGGATCTCAATCCAGGCCATCGTCAGATCGTTCGCAGCCTCAAGCACACCCTCGATCCAAACAACACACTCGCCCCCGGCAAATACGGAACGGAAGCCGAGACAGAAGGCGGATCAAGTCCCGTCCAGCCAGTCCCCTCGATCGCGACACCCGCAGCAAGCTCTTCGCAAGTAGCCCATCTGTGAGGCCATTTGGGGCAGGCACGCTTCTTGGGCCGTAACGAAAGTCGCCAAGACTTTCGGTGAATTTCGGTCTCGCCGAAACTCTTGGCGAGTTTCGCTACCCTAAGTTCAACGGAAAGCCAGCTTTTCAAATGCTAGCACTGTATCAATCAGCGAACATTTACTGGACTGGCAGTTTGTAACGGTCGAATCAGTTGGGATGGGTAGACCCTACTTTTGGTGGTTCCGATGTTCCGACTGGTATTCCTATTTTCTCTGCTGGTGGTGTGTCAGCATGGGGTGGCGCAAGAGCAGATCTGGTTCTCGGATGTTGTGGAGGATTCTTCGGCATCGGATGGCGTGGCCATTCAGCCTGGACTTACGCTTGATGACTGCATCGCCATTGCTTTGAAGAACCAACCGGCGCTGAGGATTCAAAGAGAAAATACGCACATCGCTCGCGAGCAAGTGGATGTTGCACGATCCAATTACTTTCCACAAATCAAAGCAGAGGCCAGGCTCACCACGATTGACGAAGTCCGTTCTTTTGACATCGACGGTTTTTTTGACGGAGCGGTGGGAGGCGTATTTGCTGACGCCGCAGCATTCTTTCAGCTTTCGCGGCAATTTGATACGACGGCGGCCCTCAACGCGCTGGACAATCCTGACACGCCGATTTTCCCCGGCGGTCCCTCCTTCAACTCGGTCAGGCAGCAGGCGGCAGCCGCAGTGCCAAGTAGGATTCGCGTTAACGCGCTCGGTGAAACCTTTGTCAATTCTCAGATCCGCCTTGTGCAGCCGCTTTGGACAGCCGGTCGAATCAAGTATCGCGTCGATCAATCTCGTTACGGAGTCCAGTTTGCCTCTCTGGCGGAATGTCGTCTGCGACAGGAACTTGAATTCAACGTAACGCGGGCTTACCTGGCCGTTCTTTTAAGCCGTCACCTAAGAACGGTCGCCGAGGAGTCCGCGGGCAACGCGGAGCAGTTGGAGGAATTCGTTGAAGACCTGGTCAATAGCGACGATTTTGAAATCGACGTGACAAGGGCAGAACTCGAACAGGTAAAAGCGGCTCAACGGCTGCTCGCTGCTCAAGTACCCAAACTCACTGCGGCCGAAGGGAGAGCGAAAGCGGCGCTTTTGATGGCGATGGGGTTGTCGCAAACCATCGACGCCGAAGTGGCGGATGAATTGCTTGAATTCAAGGGATTTTTGGTCGATGGCGATCAAACGGTTGGGATCGCCTTGGCAAATCGGCCGGAGATCAACCAGGCAATCATTGGAATTCGGGTCGCCAAGCTGGAGTACCAGGTTGCGACTGCTGAATTCAAACCACAAGTACTCGCCTTCGGACAGTTTTCCTCGATCCACGACGACCGAGGATTTGCCAACCCAAACGATGATGTTGAATGGGCCGGGGGCGTTGCGGCGTCATGGGAATTAAGCACCGGCGGACGTCGTAGGGCACAGTCACGCATCGCCGCGCACAAGGCAACACAGGCCAGAGCGGTGCTTAGCCAGGCAAAACAGTTGGTCGAGCGAGAGGCTCGCGAGGCGTTCCTTCAGTATCAGCAAGCAATACAAGAGACTCAAATCAATCACGAAGCGTTTCACGCCGCGGGCCGCGCCTATCAACTGCTGGAAGACAAAGAGGACGCGAATTTCATCGATCCCGGC
Organism: Rubripirellula sp.; assembly: GCA_965222745.1. Taxonomy (GTDB): domain Bacteria; phylum Planctomycetota; class Planctomycetia; order Pirellulales; family Pirellulaceae; genus CBDCUW01. The sequence goes on along the minus strand of CBDCUW010000005.1, from coordinate 364,032 downwards.
AAGGAAAAAGAACACGTCAACAGTAAAGTTGTCACAATCGTTCTCTACGCCAAATCGGGTGCGGACTACTATCAGTCCCTCTATAATTACCTGCTGTCCCTTTCCCGATTGCAACTCGTAACCGGCAGCAAGTTCTTTGGTGAACCTACGGATCCGCAACCTGATTCCTTCGCTGGCCATGATCACGCTACTGACGCCGGCTAGCGATGTTCTCTACGCCCAGGATGCCCAGCCGCGGCAACTTACCCTTGGGCTATCGACCACGATTCTTCCTGATGTGGATGTTACCCGAGCGACCAACGCGTTTTGCGCGGATATCGCTCGACAGGTGGGCGGCGTCACGATCAAAAGCGCGATCGTTGACACCAAACTCGACCAGCTAGGAGCCGATCTGCGCGGCGGCCGTGAGTTTCAACTGGTCGCGGTCTGGGGAATTGAGTACGGATGGCTACAACACACCTATCGGGACTTGGAAATACTTGCTGTGGCGACGGAAGGAAACCGCTTGGATACTTCATCCGTGCTGGTTGTCCGAGAGGATGTCGACGTCGCTGGATCGACTCCGCAGAATCCGCTGAAGCTGATGCGACATCGACAAGAATCGTTGGTCACGCAAATTCATCGTTTCGAGCTCGACAAGAAGTACAAGGTCCGAATTCGAGATTCTCAACAGATCGCGAGAAACGTAAAAAATGCGCTCATCAACATCCAGAATCGTCAGCAAGATGGGTTGCTGGTCGATGAGTATCGGCTGCACCGCATCGAGAATCTGCGGCCGCTTCGAGGATTTCGCAAACTCTACGATTGGGGTGATTTAAAAAAAGAACTGCAGTTTCCGCCGGTCGCGCTCATCGGGTTTCGCGACAACATCAACCGAGGTTTTCGGGAGGACAAATGGGAGCAGATCAAATCGACACTGTTCACATTGCTGCGCAATGGAAACCGCAACGGAAGAGCTGTATTGCGTGCGTGGCAGGCAGCTGCGATTGTCGAACCTGACCAACGGTACAAGGAAAATGCCACGCGAATTGCGGCCGAGTACCGATCAAGCGACATTCAAAGGGAAAGACTTGCTCCCTAGTGAGGTTTGGGCTTAAAACTGTAGCTGCCAAGGCTTCGGGCAAAATGCTTGGCGAATTCAGCTACAACTCGATCCGGCACTTTCAGTTGTTGATCAATGATCGAATGAGGCGATCGGAAAGATCATCTTCGATTTCTGCACAAAGTGCTTTGACCGCTTCATTGTCCGTTTCGTTTCGGATCTCTTTGAGCGTGTTCCAGAAAGCTTCCTGATCGCGTTCAACTTCCAGTTTTTTCATGATCAACAACACGAACTGAATGTTGTCCAGCTGATCGCCGCTTGGCTTCACTTTCATTCGCTTCACGTGCTCGACCGCCAGATACTTCAGAAGTGAATCGGCCATCTTCCGCAAGTCGCCCGGGTAGCGGGGAATCAGGTCGCTCATCGCCTGAGTCTTGGGTTCTTCTTTTTGAATATGCAGATGCAATAGCGCATCGACGTCGTCAGGACTGGCAACCAGGCCAAGACGGTTGATGGTGAAATCTTCCATTCCTGCGTTGCCAGCCTGAGCCACCTTGATCAGTGTGCCGGCAATCCTTGGCAGCAGCGAAGGATCAGAATCCCCTTGTGTGAACATCATCGCGATCGCGTGCTTTCGCACCTCTGGATCGTTGTTTTCCTGGGTAGCCAGGGTCTCGCAAACCTGCATCATTGTGGCTTGTGAAGCTCCGCTATGCAGCAAGCCGTCCAACGCCCCGCTACGAATCGCAATCAGATGATCCGGCCACCAGGCGATTTCGGTTGCCGCGTTCAGTAAAAAACGAAACTCGTCCGAGTCACGATCTGGCTGGTCATAACTTGGCCGCATCACCGCATAGGCATGAATGACTGCTGACACCTGTGCGTCCCACAAGGTGTCAAACTCTTCTGGCTTCGTGCCGCCCCACCTGCGCATGTAGGTCCTGGCAACTTCGTACGTCTCCTTGCTTTGAAAGCCCGATCCGCAGCATTCCGCAACAAGGCTCAGGTTTTCGCAGAAAGACGGGTCTGGAGACTCCAGCTGCAGCTTTTCCGTCTTTGTCGCCACGACCGTTTGTTCCAACACGCGTCCGATTTCCGCCACTCGCGACGGGCTTGTCGATTGCAAATAGGTCCTGAACGGTTTGGAAACGGAGACATCGAGGATGCCGACAAATGTGTCTACCGCAATTTGATCCAAAGCAGCGACGATCGCGGCGTTCAAGGCTCGATCGTCCCGTAGAATCTCTTTCATGCACCAATCAAAAATGGTTGACGAGACTTGTTGGTCCATCGCTGCTGCGTCAACGATGGCAAGACCGCTGAGGCAGGCCATCCTGATCTCGCGTTCTTCGGTCGTTTGAAGAACTTCCGCCAGTGCGGTGCTCCACTGTCGCTGCGCAGAAACGGGGTGTTGGGCTTTGGAAACGCGAAAGGTATCGAGAATACCCTCTTTGACTTTTTCCGGACGCTTGCCACTCAGGATGTTCGTCGCCAATTTCGACCATGTCGCCGGTTCCATGTTGTCCACCAAAGTCGACACCGTTTGCAGCTGAGATCTTTCAAACGATTGCTGTTCCGCAGGCGTTCCGCTTGCTGGCATACGAAGGAATTTTGTAAGTGCATCGATCATCTGGGGATTCATTGAGCTTCCGTCCCGGACTTTGGCTCCCAGGCCATCGGCTGCGTCAACCAACTGTGTCTGCGTTGATTCCGGATCGCTTAGCACTTGCACTTCCGACTTTTTCATGTACGAGTACATGCCGCCAACCACCGATCCCAGGATCAGGACCATTGCCGCAGCTAACGAAAGGTGCTTTTTGGCGGCGCGCTTGATCATCTCTCGTTGATCAGAATTCCTGCGACGTCGAGGTACAAACATCAGGAATCGCAAGCAGTCGATTGGCCCCGGCAGGACGCTGCTTTCCCGGTTGGCCCCGATCCAGTGCTTTGTCCTCGATTCCAATTTCAATTCGGCACGACCGCCGCGAGTCGCCTGCTGTTTTCGCGTCAGCCAGTCTCGCAGGGAAGCCACAAGATAATCGTGAGTCAGTTGATAGTACTTCTCGCTGGACCGCGAGGCACTTGAAGGTGTGGAGTCTTCGGCGGACACTTGCCGCGGATCGGTAGGCGTGATCAGCCTCAGCTCGCTGTCGAGTATTCGTAGCAGCTCCGAAAAATCGTCTGTCCTTTGTTCGTATTCCGCGGCCTTGATCAGCTCCGCACGACTGCGCATGTGTCCTTTGATGTCGCTACCCGCCTGTGGCATCAGTGCGTTGAGAACTCGGCGGGCAGCGGCTTGATGGTAGCGATGTTCAGGCGGAGCAGTGGATACGGCAAACGTTTCCTCAAGAAAGCTCTCGCCGACCCCTTCAGTACCGCCCAACGCCTTCAACGTCGGAGGCGTCCAAGGCTTTCCTTTGAGCATGTCGGCCAGGAGTGCGATTCGGACGCAGATCACCTTGCCGTCAATTGCGAGTCCACGAACGGCCTCTTTTAGAAAACGGCGCTGCTGTTCGGTCGTTTTACTTTCTTCGGGCAACCTGCCGTGAGCCCGACCGAATTTTGCCAATACGTCTTCGGCATGATCCAACTCGAATAGATCGGTAAGGGCGCTGTTGTGACCTTCGACCAGGCGGACTTCCAATTCACGAAAAAAACGACTCACGGCCAGCCAGAAGTCGTCGCGAACCATCACGATACATTGAACTTTCGTCCCATCGCACTGCCGTATCGCTTGCACCAATTCCGGGGATTGCGTCTCGGCGTTTGCGTGCAGCCATTGCTCGAATTGGTCCAACACAATCAGCGTCTTGGTGGCGCCTTGCCGAGAGCGGCGAAGCTGGCTGATCGTTTCTGGCAAAGTCAGGTTGTCGCTTACCGGACATCGTTTTCGCAACGAGGCCAACAGGCGCGATTCCGTTTCATTGCCAGTCGATTCGACATAGATGCTTGTGACGTTATCAGAAAGTCGCGGCAGCAGCCCCGCCTTCATGAAGGACGACTTTCCGCAGCCCGACGGTCCGTAGACAAGCCCGACTGCGAAGGTTTCGTCAGAATCGTTCTCTTCAATCCGCGCCTTCCAAAACAGAACGCTCTCAGGAATTCCTTCATTGTCGCGCGGCCCAGGTAACAGTTGCAGAAAAAAACCTGCATCGTGCGAACCAAACGAACGAAGTCCTTTGGGGACCACCTTGGCCGGCTCGCCTGTTTTCGACTCGGCGGCCACGGACACTGGCGCTGCCGACGTAGAACTCGTACGATCGATCTTGGTCGATTGCTCCAGATCACGCCGGCAGAAGAGGATCAAGTCATCAGCCAGATCTTTCGCAGTCGTATATCGATCGGTTGATCGCTTGGAGAGCAACCGAAGGCAGATTCGCTCTAGTTCCTGCGGAATCGAATCGTTGATTTGACGCGGTGGCCGTGGTTCATGCTTGATGATGTTGCCCAACAATTCGTCTTCTGTTTCGCCGGAGAACGGAAGACGTCCGACCAGTAGTTCGTAGAATACGACGCCCAGGCTAAACAGGTCACTGCGGCCGTCGACGCGATGGCCTTCCCTGCGAGCCTGTTCGGGGCTCATGTACGCGGGCGTTCCGATATATCGCGATCCCTTGCCGAGTTCTTCGTCGCGAAGTGCTAATCCAAAATCGGCGACAAAAGGGTTTCGCTTTGAATCAAGCAGGATGTTGGCTGGCTTGACGTCGCGATGAACAACGCCGTGAGTATGCGCGTAGTGCAATGCCTGGGCGATCGCACCCACCATTTCAGCCGACTCGTGCGGGGTCAATCGCTGCGATTTTAGGAAGACTCCCAGGCTCTTTCCTTCGACGTACTTGGTAATGATGTAGCAGGGGTACTGTTCGCTTCCACCGAAATCGTAGACTGGCACAATGTGGGGATGTTCCAGGCTTGCGATCGTGCGAGCTTCCTGCAGGTACATGGCGACTTGCTCTGGTGAGGTGACCAGATGAGCATGCGGCACCTTCACCGCAACATGACGCTGTAGTTTGTCATCATAGGCGCGATACACTAGGCCGAATCCGCCGCGTCCGATGGCCGATTCGATGCGGTACCGACCGATGTGAGTCGGCTGGTCCGGATTGCGATGATACGAAGGGACGGTGTCCGACTTTCCGGAACCTTCCTCTTCGATGATGGTAGATGGAAACGGCTGGGGAATCGGTTTCGTATCGTGAGCCGAACCATTGTTCGGCTCCTCTTCCTGAGGTTCTGTGAAGATTTTCGTTGGAGGAAGGTCGTCAAGATCGGCGTTCGCAAACGCTTCTTTCAGTGAATCAATCTGGCTTGGAAATCGATCGAAAAAGGATTGGTGAGACGGTTGGTCACCCCAGTGCTTTCGTACCCGATACTCCCAGCAAATCAGGTTCAATGGCAGCTGTTGGAGAGGGCCGAGTTGGGGAAAGATCGTAAGATAGTTTTCCAGCAGCGGCCTTTGGGGAAGCGCGGTGGGGTCAGGGTTTTTCAAAGCACCCAGATCCTTCGCTTGCCAACGATAGCCGAGGTCGACCATGACCAAGACAATCAAGGCATCATGTTGCGCGTCCGTCGACCACTGGTCGTCTGTGGGCAGGTAGTCAGCAACGTTGGGAACTGGGGCTTCCACCCAGGCTCGGTCGAAGCGTTTTACGATCGCATCGATCTTTGGGTCTTCTGATCGATTCATTTCCAGTGATTCCTTCAGCGACCCAGACAATACAGAAAGATCAATATAAGATTTAAGCCATTATAGCCATGGTGATCGGCGCATGAAAAACGCCGCCTCGATCGAGGCGGCGTTGGGTTTGATGACTCAGACTGGATGTTACTTACCTAAACATCTGTCTTCTTCTTTCGACGTCGACCAGCAACCACACCCGCTCCGATCAGGACACCCCAGATTGCCATCGATCCTGGCTCGGGTACCGCGTTGACGGTGAAGAAGGTACTGTCGGTAATCGTGTAACCGGCAGGCGTATTGGCTCGCGGACCAAACAGGGTCCCCAAAATTCCAACGTCATGCATGGTGATCGTCGAATTGTCGGTATGCAGCGAAGCGACCGGCAGGAAAACGGTTCCCGATCCCATCGTGTGATGAAGGATGGTCATGCCGCCCGCTTCCGCGGCAAAGAAGCCGGGACCGGGAGGAAGTTCGGAGAAGTCGATTTCGCCACTGTCGTCGGCGTCACTGAACGAACGCACTTCCAGGTAGTCATCGGGCATACCGAATCCAAGAATCGCGTCCAACGTGTAAGAGCTGAGCGCGGCGATCGCCGAGGCTTGCGGTACGGTGGTGATGTCGGTCGGATTTCCGCTGGACGAAAGAACGGCCACTGCGGCCGAGCTACCAAAGCTTGGCGCGGCGATGCCTGCGGAGCTGAGGATTTCGTCAATCGAATAACCGGTACCGTCAAGTGGGTCGACCCCGGTGCTTGTCAAGAGCACGGTGGGATCGGCGCCGGGAACTCCGACAGACGACGCGATTTCGATGCTGTAGACGCCGACCAGTTGGTCGTCGGCTGCCAAGACACCGTTGGCGGTGGTGGAGCCAATCCGCAAAACGCCACTGACGATGTCACCCACGGACAAAGCCATGTCGCCATCGCGGTCAATGACAAACGACACGCTGTCGTCGTCCAGAATGTCTACCGCACCGTCAAAGGTGAGGTGAGTAGCGAGAGTCCCCGCGTGGGCGCTGGTGACCAGCGCAAGAGCCGCAAAGGCGGTTGTGAATATACGAAACATGTTGATTCTTCTAAGGCTAGATGAGCAAAGCTGAATGGTTCAAAGCGGTTGGGATAGCACGTCTTTCTTGCGGCGGTTTCAACAGCCCATCCAGGGTCGGCGGTGGCGGCAGAAGGTCGTCGTATGTACAGAATCGAAATGGGGATGCCGCCGCCGCAATGGAAATCGCGACAAGGGGGAGTGTCGCGCTGGAGGTGACTCCGGCGGCGAGCCTGTGTTTGGTTTTGCCGAGATCGGAGCGGTCACAGCGGTCCCACTGATCGGTGGGAAATCCGTCACTGTCGACCGCTTGATCGGCAAAGACCGCCATGATCGCGCTACCGCTAAGCGATGACGCATCGTCGCTGCGTGAGCCGATAAGTCCAGCGCTGGCGGACGCACCGCAGGCGCAGGCAAGAAGAGCGGCAATGAACAATCGAGAAGACATGAACACGATCGTCATCGCGACACGATCATGCTTCAACGATTATTGCGTTGCGTTATCGCAACATCACGCCGATCGATGAGGGATGTAACGGTTATTCCGGAAGAGACGGTTGACGTCTCAGTAGGTCGGCTTGTCCCAAGTCGACGAGTTCAGGATTGCCGACTTGGGACAAGTCGGCCTACGAGGGTTCGACTTTTGGTGAACTCAGAAAAAAAGCCGCCGCTACATTCGCAGCGGCGGCTTTCGCATTTTCGATGATCTTGGCTGCTGCGGAATTAGGCAGCGGCCTTCTTGTTACGACGACGGTAGGCAACCGCACCAACGCCGATCAGCATTCCCCAAACAGCCATCGAACCAGGCTCAGGCACAGCGTTGACGGTCAGGAAGGTACTGTCGGTGATTTGGTAACCCGCGGGAGTGTTCAAGCGAGGGCCAAATAGCGTTCCCTGAAGGTCGACATCATGGAACGTCGTGGTTGCTCCATCGGTATGAAGGGAGGCGACGGGCAAGAAAATCAGGTTGGAGGCTTGGTGCAAAACCGACAAGCCGCCCGATTCCTGGCCGATGAATCCACCAAAACCGGCGGGGAGTTCCGCAAAGTCGACCTCGCCGCTGTCATCGGCGTCCAAAAACGAACGAACTTCCAGGTAGTCAGCAGCATTCCCGAAGCCAAGGATGGCATCCAGAGAATAAGCACTCAGGGCAGCTGGAAGACCGGCCGGGCCAACGGTCGTGATGTCGACTGGGTTCGGATCTGAAGACAACACAGCAATCATCGGGGCATCGTCACCGTCGGGAACCAACAATCCGTCATCAACCAGTGGATTGGCGATACCAGCGGCATCGAGGATTTCCTTGATCGACAGACCAGTTCCTAATGTCGGATCGACTCCGCCATTGGTGAGATCAACTTGAGGCCCCGGGGCGCCCACGCTGGTTCTAACTTGAAAACTGAACACACCCACAAGTTGGTCGGTGGGATCGAGAACACCATTTGCGCTGGTCGTACCGATACGAAGGACACCCGAAACAATGTCACCGACCGAAATCGCCATGTCGCCGTCAAGGTCAACGATGAACGAAACACTGTCGTCATCAAGGACGTCCGGTATTCCGTCGGTGCTGAGGTGAGAAGTGAGGGGGCCAGCTTGAACGCTAGCTACCATGGCCAAAGCGGCGAGAACGCCGAAAAACTTACGTAACATCAGATTTTTTTCCTAAAACAGTCAAAGTTGAAGATCAAACGAGTTTGAAATCAACCTTGAGGCGGTTTTAGGAGACCGCCTAAGTCAGGGCTTGGCGGAAGGCATTGATTGGCCAGCGTGACACAAACAACCGTTAAAACCGGCGTTTCCAGCAATGATTCAGCGGTGATCGTCGCCGGAGGCGATGATGTGATGCCGCTAATCACGCTGGTCGTTCCAGCCAAGTTGGACGCAGGTCTTTCTTGCACGTGCTTCGATTGCTCGTCTTCCTGATCGTAGTGATCTTGAAGGAGGGTTTCGACCGCATTTTCACTCACTGAATCACCCGCCTCGATGGCCCACGAGCCAAGTCGAGTTCCCGCATCGGCAACGCTGCCAACGAGCGGAACGAGAGCGACGGTAAGGAAGATTCGCACAATCATGAAGAAAAGGATAATGACGACTGTACGGCCGATCAAGTGATTTGTGGAAATAGTTTCAAATCGGGTGGGAAAAATCCAAGCAAGGTGGTTTTTTGGATGACCCAAAAGGGTGGTGTTGGGTCGGGTGGGCGTGGGCGGTGAAGATGGTGGATGGCGAAGAGGCCCTCTCCGGCCCTGAGAGGCCGACTCGGCCGACTCTCCCGGAGGGAGAGTGATAGGATGCGGCGCTTATGGGCGATTGGGCGAGTCTTCTGGCACGAGAAGCCAGAAGGTGAGGACGCCGATTGCCGCTCCGGTCCCGTAGAGAATCAGGTCGGTCACGTCGGGTACCAAGGGAAAGAGGGCTGCCTGAGCCAGTTCGACGGTGATGGCGACCGCCGATATCCAGAGCACGACGACGGTAATCCGCCATGGGGGTAGTGTTTTTTTGTTTACTGTCCGTGTGGCCCGGTTGTGCCAGCCGATCAGCAAGAATCCCAGCAGTGCGAAAGTCGACAGCTTGAGCAGGAAGTTCTCCGCCGCCCCAATCTCGGACGATCGCTGTGCGCGAGCAAACGGCACTGCCAGCATGCTCCACAGCCGATCGGTCAACTCTTCGCCGGTGACCACCCTGGTGAAGCGAGCGGTGAAACCGGCAATCACCACCACGCTCCACGCCGCCGCCGCCGACAGCCAAAGGCGCGGTCGATCAACACGCTGCAAACAACGCAACGCAGGTTGGTGCAGACGGATGCCCGCCAAGCCGATCGCCATGGTGATCACGATGTCGGTCGTCGATGTTTGACGATGAAAGATTGGCAACGAAGCCAGTTCAATGGCCCCGCACCAGGCGGCAACGCGCACGACGGCGTTTCGCGCGGGATACCGCATCCCGAAGACGACGCCCAGCGGAAACGCCCATAGGCTCAGCAGGATCGATTTTGCCGCCTGCCCCACCGAGCCCCAATCGGAAAACGGCATCCAAACCAATCGTCCCGCTGAAACCTTTTTACCCCACTCCGTCGGCGTCAGCATGATATCCAGCGGCATCGCATTGAAAAACACCATGCCGAAAACACAGCATTGGGCAACGATGAAGATTCGCGTGAATCCTCGCGATGCTCGCGCGAATTCCAAGCCCGTTTGGACGACGCGGTTGCCGATCCAATGCCACAACAACATTCCAACCAGCCCGCCAAGGTAACCGGCCAACATGTCGTTGAGCGACAACACGCGCGGTGGAAACCAGGCTTGAATGAACTCGATCGCGCAAACAAACAAGCCGTGAAGCAGGGCGAAGGCCATCAAGCTGGCTTGCTTGAGCGTCATACTGCTGCGTCCATAGTGCAACGAACCTGCAACAAGGAAGCCCAGCGGCACCAGGATCAACCCGTTGGCAACCCAATCGGCGCGCCTGCCCAAATCGAGTTGAAGCCATGGGATACGAAGGAATGTTTCCCACGTTTCCGCAAACGACAGCGGGTGATACCGCATCGGCAGGCAAGAAGCGTAGACGACAAAAATCGCCCACAACGCGGCGAGCACGCCTAGCAGACAGCGAAGGCGACGGTCACTCACCGATGACGATGATTCGGAGGGGGCGATTCCATTCACCATTGGTTCGTCACGCCGTCAGCATTTCGTGATGCTCGTAGAATTCCCCCAGCGGCTTGGGACGGAATCCCAAATCGTCTCGACAAAATTCGAAAAACTTGCCCAAGCGATCGATGAACCGATCCAAGTCTTGTTCGTTTTTGACATAGGGAGAACAACCTGGTTTCAACGACGAGCTATGGAACATCAGTACCATGCAAGGCGTACCGCGACGAGCGACCGCGCGGGCCAGGGATTGCATCTGGGAAAGGTTCGCCTGTTCGGGGCTTAGCTTCAACTTGGAGGCGATTCCTGTGCGGTCCAGGATACCGACAGCGCGAAGCTGTCGCAGCGGTGATCGCATCGCGACCGACCGGGCTTGATGAGCCAGGGCGAAATGCTTGTGGGTGAAACCGACTGTCACTGGCACCTCCAACAGTTCGCGGTCGCTGCCGCTGTCGAGAATCGCCGTTTTGCTGGGGAAGTAAGGGTGACAGGTTGCGGCGCGAAAGTCGGGACCGCTCTGGGCGGAGTAATCGGTGTAAGGAATCACGCTGGAATCGACGCGATAACCGAACTCACGCAGGATGTTGATTCCGTCGGTGCCCATTCCATACCGGCCAGCTCGAAACGATATCGGACGCTTTTCAAATTTCCGTTCAATCAACTCGGTCAACGTTTCGATCTTCGCTCGTTGTTGGTCGACGGGAAGATTGCACAAGAATGAGTCGCGCCGATCGGTGTCATCTGCGGAAAGTGGCGGTGAATTCCAAGGATGAACGTGGGTTCCGATTTCGCAACGATCCGAATCCTGTATCGGTTTGAGGATATCGACGGCGGCGGTCGACTGAGCGACTGGAGTGGTGACCAGATAGGTCGGCCGCACCTGGCAGCGATCACACAGCTGCTGAAAGCGAGGCACGAAGCCGATGTTGTCGACGGTGGCGGCCTGCGAGTAGTTTCCCGACCACAATCCTTCCTCCTCGGTATCGATGGTTACCGCCAACAAACCTCCGGTTGAATCGCGGCGGTGTGACGCGTCACTTGGCATCCGAGCCGACTCCCTCGACGACATCCTTGCTGGGTCGATCGGTTCTTTCCCAGATCGCGTTCTGGCGAATCAACATCCCTTTCAGCAGGCCATATCCCATCGCCAGCTGGCTCATCACGAAATAGAAAGGAACGGAAACGATCCACCGTTGTCTCAAGGCTGGAGAGATGGCTCCGATCATCGCCAGCGACAGTATCACCATCGCTCCGACTAGCGGTACCCCGTACCGTGAGTCATGAACGGAAAGGTAGCCTAGTAACACAAGCAGGGGCAGCAGCAGAAGCGGCGAAACCCACCGCAATAGTTTGTGTGAAACGAAGAGCCACCATTGAATCGGTTGGCTCCAAAGTGGATAGAGCCCGCGGGTCAACACTTGCGCGGCACCCGCACCGATTCTCACTCGGCGTTTGAATTCGGACGTTGCCGATTCGGTAGCGTTTTCGTGAGCGATCGCTTGTGGTTCGTAAAGAATCTGAAGCCTGGCTCTCAACACGCCCATCGAAATGGTAAAGTCATCCAGGATCGTGTCGGGCGCGATCGGCTGAAAAAGCTCCCGTCGGATCAAATACATTCCGCCGTCCACACCCATCATTGCCCCCAACCGGGACTCTCCGCTGTGGATACGGCGTTCCAGGTAGTAGTAGAGCGATTCGGCCAGGCCGAAACTGGAATCCTCACTGCGAAGTCGGACGTCGCCGCTGACCGCGCCGACGCTTGCGTCTTGCAGATGTTCCATCATTCGGCGCAGCGCGTCGGGGGCGAACATCACGTTGGCGTCGCAGAACAACAGGATTTCGCCGGTCGATTTTTTCGTGGCGTCATTGATCACCGAAGCCTTGCCACGGCGCTGAGCAAAGACGATGGTTTGCAGGCGATCGGCCTGAAACTGTCGAGCAATTTCGGCTGTGGAATCTTCCGCGCCGTCACAGGCCGCGATGATTTCCAGTCGATCGGCCGGATAATCAAGTTCCAACGCATTGTGAAGCTTCGCTTCGATGACCGCTTCCTCGTTGTAGGCTGGAATGATCAACGACACTTTGGGCAAGTCATCCGACAAACTGCCATCGGTCTGACGCTTCGTATGGCTGCCGATCATTCCCACCAACAATGGGAACAGAACGTAAACGTAGCCCAGCAAAAAAATGCAAAGGCCAAGAATCAGCTGCAGGACGTCCAAATACGTCATCTACTCAGACTGCGAAATACGTTGCGGTGTCCAGGTGGCGAAGTTTCGACCTAAAAGGATGTTCACCAGGCCGATCGCTGCCGCCACGTTGGAAAGGCAGAAATAGTAACAGAGGTAAACGATTTTGTACTCGCCCAGCCGGGGCACACAACGGGCCGCGGCCAAGACGTAGAAACTCAGTTGGGCGATCAACACCGCCTGAAAGAACCTCGATCCATCGGCCGCTAACACGATGCTGGTCACTAAGCATCCGCACAGGAACAACGGCGCCAGCCAACGGATGACTTTGTGCGATAACAGCTGCCAAGCAAAGATGCCGACTTTGAGAGGATTGAGCGCGCCGGGAGCTCGAGTCAACGCTCGAAAACTACGGTTGACGATGCGGACCTTTCGTTTGAATTCCCCAGCAAAATCGGGAGCCGCTTCTTCGTAGCAGAACGCTTCCGGTTCGAACACGCCCCGGTATCCCGCTACCACGATGCGAAGCGGAATCAGGAAGTCGTTGATGTCGTCTTTGCGAAGGGGGCTGAACAGTTCACGGCGGATCGCCATGATTGCTCCGTCGCCACCCACCACACTGCTCAGCCGGCTTTCCCAACTCTTCAGCTTGATTTCAAAATCCCAGTAGGCGCTTTCCGACTGCGATGCGGCTCCGTCACCGTCGCTATAGCGCTGATGTCCGACCACGTAACCGACCGAGGAATCGGAAAAGTGTCGGACCAGCATCCGCAGTGCCGCCTGATCGTAGATCGAGTTGGCGTCGCTGAAAACAATCACCTCGCCGCTACACTGAGGCACGAACTGGGTCAGCGCCGCTGACTTTCCCTGCCTCGGCGCTTGTCGAAACAAACGGACTGGTCTCTGGGAGGTCTCGCACGTTGGTTCGACCGGCCGTTGGCTGAATCGGGTCACGATTTCATCGGTACCGTCATCCGATTCGTCCGAAATCACCACCACCTCTAGCAGCTCGGCCGGATAATCCAGCGAGCAGGCATTTTGAAGCTTCTGGTCAATGACGGCCGCTTCGTTGTAGGCGCTGATCACCAGGCTGACCGACGGTGTCTGGTCACCGGGCTGTTTTTCGCGGCGCAGGCGCGACAACAGTCGCAGCACCACGGGGTAAAGAACGTATGGCGTGACCACCGCAACCGCGCAGACCCAAAAGAGAACGGTCGATACCAGATTCATGATCGCGATTTTGTTTTGACCCGGCGTTACCGAGCAAGAATCTTGTGATCCCAGGTGCTTTTGATCCGTTGTGGAATTCGTTTCATCACATCAATCACTTGCTGGGTGGCCGCGATCGAAGGGGTGATCGGCATCACTTGGTGGTTTTGCAGATCGTATCCTAGACGCTCGATCTTGTCATGCAGGATCGATTCGGAAACCGCGATGTCTCGATGATTCCATTTCTTCCACTTGTCAAAATTGGTGACGCGGATATCGAGTTCGTCGAGTTTTTGTTCGGCATCGGGAGGCACTTCGATGCCGGAAAGTTCCGCGAAGTCGGCGACAAAGTCGGTCGGTCGGGAAAGCAGCGTTTCGTATTTCACGACCAGCGAATCGCTGGGCCGGCTATCTGTTTCGGCCAGATAGAGGTCCAACTGCCGATTGACAAATCGCGACGCGGCAAAAGCGGTTCGCGGACCAAAGTCTTTGAACATGATCGAATTGGCGTTGTCCCGGGGGTCTCGTACAACGAGCACCGTTTTGCGATTGGGAATGACGTCCGGCATCGCGCCCAAGTGTTGCCAACAGTCGTCGCTTTTGAAACCTCGATCGACCCGCCCGGCGACGAAGGCATGATAGCTGTAAAAGAAATCGGCGAACTCCGCCGGCGTTTTAAGCTCGACCGCTTGCCGATGGTTTTCGATGCCGCGGTATTCCGACGCCTGGTGATACCATTGCCGCGAAAGGAGACGTTTGCGAATTGGGCCGGGAAACAAGCAGTCGTAAATTTTGTTCCAAGCCCGGTCGTAATCGGCCGCCGACGTTTTGCCGACCAGGGATGCAGCGGTGCCCAGAATCAACGAGCGATCTCGGACAATCGACACTCCGAATACCCTCGCCAAAATGCGAGAAACCAAGTTCGTCCCGGAACCCTGCACGCCCAAGACAACGTAAGTCGGTTTGTCTTTCAACGCGATCAAGTGGTCTTCAAATTTCATCGTTGGTGGAACTCTGTGGATAATGCACTGCAACGGGGAATGACGATTCGATTTCAAAATTGGAAGTAGAGAAACGGGCTTGGCCTTCCCAGGGCAAGGATACATAGAAACGCGATCGCCGCGAGTGTGGTCGCCGCCAGGGGAGACGACCAGGTCTTGATTTGCCAGCTGTTGGGGGCAAACCAGACCAGTCCGAATCCGATCACAATCAGCAGCGGTAATCGACCGCCGGCAATCAGCAGGTTGTCGGGCTGGAAGTCGTTGAGTCCAACGAGGCTCTGTAGCCACGTGACGGCGAACCCGAAGTCGGGGGACCGAAAGAAGACCCAGCCCGCCGACACGGCCAAGAAAGTGACGGCGCAGCCGGCTAGTTTGGGCAGCGCGAGGTTGTGTCTTTTCCAGGTATGGAACACCACCAACAACCAACCGTGGTAAAGCCCCCAGGCAACGTAGGTCCAAGCCGCGCCGTGCCACAATCCACCCAGAAACATGGTGATGGTCAGGTTGCGAAGCGTTGCCCGGTTGCCGCCTCGACTTCCGCCAAGCGGCACATACAGGTAGTCCCTCAACCACGCCGAAAGTGTCATGTGCCAACGTTTCCAGAAGTCGGAAATGTCGGTCGCCTTGTAGGGCGAATCGAAATTTTGCGGAAAGCGAAAACCCAGAAAACTTCCAAGCCCCACCGCCATGTCGCTGTAGGCCGAAAAGTCGAAGTAGATTTGCAGCGTGTAACCGGCCAGCATCAACCACGACACGAAGAGTTCGGTGTTGTCGGGTGACAGAAACAACGGGTCGCACCGCTGAGCGATCAGATCGGCGATGAGAAGTTTCTTGGCCAGGCCCAAGACGAAAAACTGGATGCCGAGATTGAATTGCTGGTAGCTCGGTCGCTGCTGCAGATTCCGCAGCTGATCATCGATCTCCTCGTAGCGGACAATCGGTCCAGCGATCAGCTGAGGAAACAGCGAGACGTAAGCGGCGAAATGGATGAACGAAAGTGCCGGATGCGCCCGATCGCGGTACAAGTCGATCGGATAACTCATGGCCTGGAACGTATAAAACGAAATTCCGATCGGCAGCACGATGTTGGGTACCGGCAGCGCCCCGACACCCAGCGGATCGGAAAGTGCGTTGATAGTGCTGGCGAGCATCCCCGAATACTTGAAAAAGCACAGGATCGCCAGGTTCGCTGAGACGGTCAGGCCGAGCGCCCATTTTTTCTTGGACTCGTTGTCCGAAGCGGCGATCACTCCGCCGCCGAAATACGCCACTGCTGTGGCGGCCAGCATCAACGGCGTGAATCGCCAGTCCCAGTAGCCATAAAAGACATAGCTGGCCGCCGTCAGCAAAAAGAGCCGCGATTTGGCCCCCAGCAGACGGCTCCAGTAGACCAGCAGGACAACCGGCAAGAATGCGAACAGGAAAACAAAGCTGTTAAAGAGCATGTTGATTCCCGCTATCGCGAGCTTCCAACGCAGCGTCGGCAACGAGCCTCATGTTCGATTCTTTCGCGTGAGCGCCGTCGTAATACGCTTGCGGGTCACCGCCAAAACTTGCCAATTCGGACGTGTCGACAAACCGAAAGCCGCGGCGACCGCGGAAACTGTTCAAGAAAGCGACCACTTCCGCCCGCCGCTGGGCCAATGGGCTTTCCTTGGCCAACACCTCTTGCACTTCCGGGTGCAGCGGTGTCATGAAGCAACAGAGTTCGACGTCGTTCTCGGCACACAAGTCGACGAACTTGCGAAAATACTCTTTGCGCCAGTCGGCCAGTTCGTTGAATCCGTCATATCGCTTGAGGTAGGTTCGCTTAGTCGATTGAATGTTCGAATCGAGATCGAAAGTGCCGTCGGCGATTTGCGATTCCCATTTCACGTAAGTGATGAATCCGCTTGCCGGATCAAACGAACTGTTGCTGGGCGGAAACCCAACCAGGTTCAGCCGCAGGCAATCGATGGTGTCGAGCAGGCCGCGATAGGAAACGGCTTGCGTGATCGATTCCAGCGTGCCCCGCGCCGGACTGGAAGGATCCAGGAACTGGGCCAGTTCGGGATTTTTCCGCAACCGGGCGTCGACGTCTCGACCGTTGCGAAATGTTTCGTCATCGATGCCAAGCAAGATCATTTCGACGGGAACGTTCCTGCTTAGCGCGTACTTCAACAGCACATAGTAGTCCTCCGCCATCGCCGAACTGACGCCGAGATTGAAGGTGCGACGGCCGGTTTTTTTGTCGACGTAGCGGGGTTCCATCTTCATCACTCGCGAGGAACCCAAGATCAGCACACTTGGCGGTTCAGGAAGCTTGGCAAGCGACTCGGTTTTTTCGCGCCTGACCGATGACGTCAGCGGCTCCATCCACCCGGTACCGAAGTTTTCGTAAGGATCAACGGCCCAGTGTGTGGCAAGCAACAACGACAGCAGCGTCAGTAGAGTTCCGGCAAAGTACTTGCAGAACCGTTTCGCCTGAAGATCTTCAGCCACCCTGTTTTCCATGAGACCGATCCGCCAGTCCTACCGAGCGTGTTCCAGCTGACGCGGGGCGGCCGATTGGCTCATCGCGAGATCCACTTCGCTGGCGGCGCGGATGTCTTGCACCATGCCGGGAGTGGGAATGACTTGCAGCAGATTGAAGTGGCGATCCAAAACGGCGATCGATCCGCCCAGTTCGTCACGCAGTTCCCTCGCGCCATATTGAGAATGTCCGACCAGCACCAGGTCGTCGGTCACCGCCAGCCCGCGCGTGAAGTATTCCGAACGATAGACCACCTGGTCGCCATGAACCACGGTGCTGGCCAGCGAATCGCAGTACAAAAATTTCCCGTCGATGCTCACCACGTTGTGAGCGTTGCTGGCGTCGGTGGTGATTCGCTGGGCGATTTCATGATTGGCATCCAGACGCACGATTTCGCTGTGGTTGCCGGTCTTCAGTGTTTCGTTGTGAAACATCAGCCAGATGTCACCGTCGCCCGAACGCCAAAGGGAATTCATGTGCGCGTAATTGGGCGATTTTCTGCCGTCACTTAAAGTTCCACCCGGATAGTACTCGGCCGTCTGGCTCCAGCGCGAACCGTTGCGATCAAACACCAACAAGCGGTTGTTGTAAGTGTCCATGATGTAAAGCTGCGCATCGAGAAAGTCGATCTGATGGCAACCGGGCGACAACTTGGTGATGACCTGTTTGCAATCGGACATTCCGTCGCCGGTCAACGTGAACCGGACCACTCGGCCGCTGCGATAGGACATCCGCTGGAACACGTACCACGATTGCTCCAGCGCCGAGATACCGAAAAACTGGCCTGCCAAAAGATGGCGAATCTGCCCGTCGGCGAGCAACAAGAATCCTTTCTTGGTGGAGACCAGGAACTTGGATTGCTTCAAATGTTGATCGTCATAGGTGCCGATCACGCGGTTGTCGGCGCGAACCGGCAAGTACGTCAGCAATTCGCCGCGCACGTCATTGCGCAGGAACTTCTTGGCGCGGCGAAATGTTTTTCGGAGTTTTTTCATGTCAGTTTTTCACGAGGCGGCGTCGGCCACCAGGGAAGCCAAGGTCTTGTTTCCCAAGGTTCGCTGCTCATCCAAAGTCTGTTGGACCAGATGGCGAAATTCATCGGCTTGCGATTGGATGGTGGCAAGCTGGTCGGGCATTTGATCCGCTTCCTCGGCCTTCAGGATCAGCGATTGCCAACCGACCGTTTCGTACAACGAGACCACTTTGGTATGTTGCCCGGTGGTGAGCGCGACCGGGATCGCTCCGCACAGCGCGCCCATCAGCAGGCAGTGGAGCCGGTTGCTGAACACCCAATCGACTTGCTGGTAAAAGGATTGGTAGGACGACAGCGTGATCGGTTCCTGCTTGACGTTCTGGATGCCGTGTCGCGCTGCGATCTTGGCGACGTAGGAGGCGTCCTCGTCCACTTGATGAAATGCGAGCATTCTTTCCGCGTCGTCGGCTCGAAGCGATTTCATCAACGTGTCGATGCCTTTGTCAAGCAGCGTGGTGTAGCGGTCTGGGTCGAGGTCTTCGGGGATGCGATCACGAAAGCTGATCGCGATTTTGGATGCCTGCTCTTCCGGCAAAATCGATGGCTGTACCATGAACGCCAGGTCGGGAAAGTAGGTCACGTGTTGGTAGCCGGCATCATGAAGCGATTGAATCGATGCGTCATCACGCACTCCGATCCAATCGACGTGCTGACACCAGGTGTGGTCGGCATCGGGAATGACGGAGCGGCCCAAAGAGATTTTTTTTCCGGCGATTGCCCCGCTCACTTTGGACCGCAGCCCGCCGGGTTTGTGTTCCACCGCCGGTCGAGGATTGGGACGCAGCAGCGCGCCGGGCGGCAGGACGTCAAACACCTTCGCGCCGCGGATCGTGGTTAGCAGGCGATTCCATTTCGCTTGCCAACCGTTCTTCTCCGGTCGCATGCCAGGCAAGAACGACGGAACTTCCTTGCGGATCATCACCGTGCCAAAATCTGCCAGCGAATCAGCCAGTGCCCGCAGAATGAATTGGTCGCCCAAGTCGTCATCGCGCTTGTTGTATCGCAGAACGAACAGGTTCTTTCGAGATTCCATCAACACTGTTTTCCGGGGTAGCTTATGGGCGATCAGGGGGCGAGCACCGGTTTGACACATTCGATTAGCGCGTCGACACCGCGTCCGTTTGCGGTCGGTCCCAGGTGCCTGGTCAAAAACGCTTGCCGACGCGTATCGATTTCCGAGTCCGAACCATCCGACAGCAGCTTGTCCAACGATTGGCCTAGCTCCTGAGGACTGCGAGCTGGCAGCGAGGCACCGTCGGCAACGTAGGGATAGCGATCGGGTTCTTCCGAAAAGTTGGCGCAGATCGTCGGTTTGCCCAACAGAGTCGCCTCCAAGACCGTCGTTGATGAACCGCTGATCAGCAAATCACAGGCCGCCAGCAGGTCGTCGAAACGATCGTCATAGAATCTTACCGCGGTGTTGCCTGCTTCCCGAGCCGCCAGGGAGTACCTCTCTTTGCCCCCTTTGTCGCCTGGATGTGTCTTGACGCAGACCAGGCAGTCGTCGCGGTTGGCGGTCGAATCGAATACCGCTTTGACCGTTTCGCCGAACCAAGGATACGTACTGGGCGTATGCGTGGCGATCAGCACGATTTTTTTATCGGCCGGCAATTCCAAACGTTGTCGGGCAGCGGTCCCGCCAGGCGGATTTTTGACCAGGTGATCCATCCGCGGCGAACCGATGATCCAAACGCGATCTTCCGGATAGGCTCCCAAATCACACAGCACTTCTTTGCTGTATTGGCCGTAAGCGGCAAAATAATCGGGAATCGGCGCACCTTCGACGTGTCCCTTGGGCACGGTGTAAACGTAGTGGCTGGGAAAGATCGTACCGTGCTGCGCCGCGACCACCGGAATGCCCAAACGTTTGGCTGCTGCCACGAACCGCATCGGTCCGGGATAAAACTCGCCGAGCACAAAAACCATTTTCAAGTTTCGGATCTTGGCGCAAGACACCACCAGCTTGGCAACCTGGCGTTCCCACTCGGCCATGTTTTCGATCGTCCGCCTCAGATGGGGCAGCATGACGGAAGAGACATCGGTCTTCGCAAAGGTGAACGTCGACTTGAATGGTTCCAAGCGCAGCAGCCGACGAAATCGAAACAGCGCGGCAATCTGACTGGGTAGCGCCCTGCACCATGTTGCCAGCCCCGTGTAGCGATCGGGCGGAGGCACTGCTCCGTCCAATTCTCTCATCAACCGAGCACCGGTCGTTCGCAACCAGGCGATGATCCGCAGGCGACTCTGCTTTCCCGATTGAACGTACAGCATGAATTTCTGTCGAACGTCGGGAAACTGCACTCGCAACTCTTCCAGAAAAGACTCCCAGTAAGGAAGGGCCACTCCGTCGTCGGTTAAATCGACGTTGCGAGAAAGTTTGGGTTTGAACAACACCGCCGGTTTCTGCCCGTCCGATTGCGATTCGGCGGGACAACGACTGAAAAGGCGAACCAGGCAAGCGTAAACCAACGTTTTCGGCGGAATCGCGACGAGTCGGCCCAGTTGCGACACTAGCCAGATCGCGCCCAGCGAATCTGGTTGTTGATCCTGCTTCTGCTTCGGTTCCAGCGGCTCGACCGCGATCCCTTCGTCGCTACATCGCCGGCGGATCGCGATTTCAAGATCGTGCGACTTGCAATGAAGAATGATCCGGTCGACTTTGGTCTTTCGCAGCGCCCGATCTAAAATCCACAGTTTCTTCAACTCTCGGACTGGCGAACGGCTCGACACTCGGCTGCAACCGACACTGGTCCACCACAGCGAGTGTCCATCGATTCGCCGGAACAGGTCGTCAAAAGACTTGCCGTCCAAAATGGTCTTCTTCGGCCACTCCTCCAAGAAGTTCAGCAGATCATCACGAAACGCGTCGGGTTGGAACAGGTCCAGGCTTTGCAGCCGATTCCATGAACCGGGCAAAGTGGTCTGGACACCACTTTCGGACAGGTCCAGAAACAACGTCTCCTCTCCGGTCAATTTCCCGGCCACTTCTTCCGCGGGAACCTGTGCCATCGAATCGGTCGTCAGCAGCAGGCAAGTACTCATGTGGCACTCGGCGACGCGGGAGTCGGCTGCGGCGTGGTTTGTTGCAGCATCGCCTGGTCCCCTTTGGGACGCAGTATCGCTCGCGCCATCGACTTGGGGCGAGCCAACGAACGGAGGTATCCACGCCGCACCAATTCTCGGCAGACCGTCCAATAGGGCTTGATCCCGTATCGCGAGGCACGATCGGCAGCGTTGTTGACTTTGGCGGCCAGCACGCCGTGCAGAGCGTCCTTTTCCTCGACCGATAGCTCCATTTTTTCAGCGTCATCGACCGCTTTTTCCAGAGCCGCGATCGCGCACACGATATGACTGGCGATGTGGCGGCGGTGAGTGATGTTGTCGTCGTGTTTGCGAAGCAGCGTGACCGGTTCCATGTAGAGCGCGAACGCGCCCCGCCGCGACAACCGCAGAAAGAAGAGTTGATCCTCGTACGAACGAAGCGTGTCGTCAAACAGCCCGACCTCCACCGCCTCCTTTCGCCGAAACATGCAGCTGGAAGTTTGGATGTAGGCGCCCTTGAGCAAGCTGGCGAATGCGGAACCCTTCACGATCCTAAGTCCGTCTTCGGCCGTTTCGTATTCCATCCGTTCAAACAACTCTTCCCCGTAAGCGACCCGTTTGAATAGGGGCAGGTCATCCAGTCGTTTGGTGTTACCGGCACTGACAACCAATTCGGGATGCCGGAGGAAAGCCTGTTCGAGCATCTCCACGTGTTCCGGCACCCAAACGTCGTCGGAATCAAGCGGCGCGATCAAGTCGGCATCGGTGGCGCGAATCGCCGTGTTGCGCGCGGCGGCGGCCCCTTGGTTGGTTTGTTCGAAGATCCGCAGCGTCAAATCGTGCGTTTGGTCCCACTGGCGAACGACCTCCAAGGTATCGTCAGTCGATCCGTCGTCGACCACGATGACTTCATCGGGCAACCGCGTCTGTTTTTCGATACTATCAAGTGCTTCACCAATCAGGTGCCCGCGGTTGTAGGCGGGGATGACGGTGCAAATGCGAAAAGATTGGGTCACGCTGTCGCTTCCTTTTTTCCTTCCGATTGGATACTTGAACTGGCCGTCAAGCGGTTTCCTTCGGTCTGTCCGGTGGCCAAGTGGAGTCGTCTGCATACCCGGGCGGCCGTTCTTGATGCGATACTTGTCCAACGCATTCCCGACGGATCGACTTGGCGGGCAATCTGCATCAGCCGCATGGTGCCCGCGATCGAAGTACCTTGCCTGCTGACTTTGCCCAGCAATTTGCGGCGGATGCGCTGGCGGCATCGACCAATAGCCTCCGGTACACCCGCCTGCGAAGCCTCGAAACGATCAAAGAATCGATTGACCATCTGTGGATAGCGTTGCCACTGCCCAGGGCTGTAGTCGCCGATCGAAGATTCTTCTCCGGTGTGGCCAGAAAAGGCCAAGAACATCGCCGCTTCCGTTTCGGAATCGACCGTACCCGATTCCAACAGGTACCGCCGGCTGCGCTGTCGTGTGACTTGCAACTGCTGGTTTCTCTTGTTGGCGGAAATGGCCTGCGAGTGAAATCGATATTGAACGAGTTGTTCGGGAAGGTTGGCACATTTTCCTTCCATCGACAGCCGGCACCAAAGGTCGTAGTCCTGGGCGCATTGTAGCGCCGGATCGTAACCGCCGATGCGACGAATCGTTTCAGTCCGGAAGACCACACTGGGGTGAATGAAGGGGTTGGCTGTCAGCAGGTGCCAGCGAATTTCGATGTCGGAATGAAGACGTTTGATCGATTGCAAGTGGAGGCCGTCGGCATCAATCCGCTGGGCTTCGGTGCCGCAGAGCACCACATCGGGATGATCCGCCATGAACGCTACTTGGTGTTCCAATCGCCGCGGATCGGCAACATCGTCGGCGTCCATTCGAGCGATCAAGTCACCGCGGGCCGCATCGATTCCTCGATTGAGTGATGCGGCAACGCCCGATTGCGAATCGTTGGCAAGAACAACCATCCGCGGGTCATCGACGCCGGCCAGCACCTTTGCCGTATCGTCGGTGGACGCGTCATCGACCACGACGAACTCAAAATCCTTGAACGTCTGTCCAAGGATGCTGTCGATCGCTTCGGTCAGAAACCGGCCGCCGTTGTGGACCGGCATCAAAACCGTGACCGCGGGTCGCTGGGTGTTCGTGTTTGACATCGGCGATGTGAACCCATCAAGCAGAAAACGGCGGCATCCGTTTTCTCAGCTTGCTCCCTCGAAGTCATCCCACCGCAATCGCTCGAACGCCTTTTTGTCTCGGACAAGCTTTTTGCCGAGCAAGTCGTAGTAGCAGCGAGCGTCGATTCCCTCGTGCGGCCGGAGCGTTGTCAGGTTTTGTTCCGAAGCGACTTCGCCGGCACGCATGTCTTTGCTGAAATAGCACGCGCGTCGGAATTCCCAGATTCTACGATGCGTTTCGACCTGCGCAACGGGCTGTTTGACGGGACTTCCCAACATCTGCTCGCGACGCGAGCAGAACTGGACAAAATCGGCAAGTGTTTCTTTGGTGTGGGCGAAATGGTGATCGCGAAACTCGCGATGATTGTCATCGGTAAAGTGTGTTTCGATGACTCGCGCGCCCATGCAGACGGCGACCTTCACCGCGACGTTGCCCATCGTGTGATCCGAGTAACCGATCACCACGTCGTTGTCCAACGCGTCTTTTAACGTATCGATCGCTCTCAGGTTTGCGAATTCGTCCAACGGGTTGCCGTACATCGCCACGCAGTGCATCACGCACAACCGGCCACTGGGAATCAACTGCGAATCGATCTGTTGAAGAAAGCGGACCGTCTCCAGCACCTCGTCCAATTCCGCCATGGCGGTGGCTATACACAGCGGCTTTCCGGTCGATACCAGGCGTTTGAGCAGCGGATAGTTGGTCAGGTCTCCCGATCCCACCTTGTGCACTTCGATGTAAGGGTCCAGCGTGTCGACCGATTCCTGATCCCAGATCGACGACATGAACTGCACATTGTTTTCGCGGCACGCCTCCGCCAAACCAACGTACTGATCCAAACTGAGCGCGAATTTGCCGAAGTGTTTGTGCCGTTCGGGCGATTCCACTTTGCTGACGATGCGGTCGGGCGTGTAGGTCTGATACTTGACCGCATCGGCGCCCGCTTCCACCGCGTCCTGCAGCAGTTTGATCGCGTAGTCGTAGTCCCCTTCGTGATTTCCGCCGATCTCGGCGATCACAAACGGTTTTTCTAGTTGATGAAATGATTCCACTTGACTATCGATTCTCTTTCGATTGCTGGTTCGTCTCCGCAAACATCGATTCCAACCGAGCAAGATCGGCGGGCGTGTCGACGGTAAACTCACCATCGGGAAGATCGATCTGCACCCCATTGGCGTTGGCAATTCGGTAGGCATCCCGATGGCGATAGAACCAAGGCGTGACATGCTCGCGATCGTGATCGGTCAGTTGGTCGACGTCGACGTCCAGAAGTGATTGTGTACGGATCAGTTCGGCGTTTTGGCCTTTGGGAAAGGGGGGATCGAAGCGAGTGGTCACCACGTCAACGTCGTCGGCTGCGCGGCTTGCCACTTCGCGAACCACCAGCGGGCTGAGCAGCGGGCTGTCGGCGCACAATCGCAAAACCCAGTCGGACGGAAATTGGATCGCGGCGGCCCGAAAGCGGCCAAACACGTCCTCCAGCGGTCCTCGGAACAGCCGGCAGTCGATCGATCGAAGGTAGTTTTCCAGCGGATCGTCGGACGGGTGATCGCTTGTCAACACGACGACTTGATCGACTTCGGAAACCGATTCCACCGTCTTCAGCAAATGGTACAAGATTGGCTGGCCAAGGAACGGTTGCAAAACCTTTCCCGGAAAGCGCTGCGAAGACATTCGCGCCTGAATGAATGCGGTGACAGTGATGACGGTGTCCGGTGGGTTGGCTGTCTGTTTTGGCCGTGATCAGCGGGCAAGTGACGTTTCCGTTTCGTAGCGCCAACGATGCGGGTGAGCCATCAGTGGCATGTGATTGCGTTCCTTCAAAGGTCGCCCTTGCAGCCGGCCGCTCAGCACTTCCATCGTCAGCGCCGCTTTCACTTGATCTTGCCGCTGGCCGCTGGAGAACAGTTCCGCGTCGATTCGGTAGTGTCCCGGCATCAGCAGCAATTCGGGAACTCGGCAGGCAATCACGTCGGTATTGACGTTGGGCAAATCGTCTTCCAGCGAATTGAGCCGAGAGTCGAGGTGGATCACAAACTGCCCCCGCTCGTCAAAGACTCGCAGCGCACAATGCGGGCAATTGACCGGTTGCGAGAGCTTGATCACAAAGGTGGACGGTTGGCCGGTGGCAATACCGCTTGTCGCCCGGCCGTGATCATCGTGCACCTCGATACTTTGAAAACGCACATCGCCGCAACCGCCGCGATCGGTGCGCGCGGCCAAGTCGCCATGCTCGGCGACCGAACTGAGTCCTTCCAGGTACGAACCGAGCACTTCGGGAAGTGGGCCGTCCAGCGTGTTTTGGCCGCCCTGCAACAAGATCCCTCGTTGGCACAAGCTGCGCAGCGCCACCGCGTTGTGGCTGACAAACAACACCGTTCGTCCGCTTTGCGCCACGTCTTGCATTTTGCCGATGCATTTGCGCTGAAAGCCGGCGTCACCGACCGCCAGCACTTCGTCAATGATCAAGATCTCCGGATCCAGGTGGGCGGCGACCGCAAACGCCAGCCGGACTTTCATTCCGGAGGAGTACCTTTTGACGGGAGTATCCAGGAACTTGTTCACTCCGCTGAATTCAACGATCTCGTCAAACTTACTGTCGATTTCCCTTTTGGTCATCCCCAAGATGGTGCCGTTCATGTAAACATTTTCGCGGCCGGTCAGTTCGTTGTGAAAACCGGTGCCCACCTCCAACAGGCTGCTGACGCGGCCACGGATGACGGCGCGACCGCGAGTCGGGTCGGTGATTCGCGACAAGACTTTCAGCAGTGTGCTCTTGCCGGCGCCGTTGTGGCCGATGATGCCCACCACTTCCCCTTCGTTCACCTCGAAAGAGATATCTTTCAACGCCCAGACGATGTCGGTGGCGATCTGCGTCGATAGCTCCGCGGCATCGGAACGGGATTCGGTGAATTCCGCCGACGATGGGTGACCGCCACCCGACCCAGCCGAATCGGGTGCGGCCTCTTTGTGAAATGTATTGA
Organism: Rubripirellula sp.; assembly: GCA_965222745.1. Taxonomy (GTDB): domain Bacteria; phylum Planctomycetota; class Planctomycetia; order Pirellulales; family Pirellulaceae; genus CBDCUW01. The sequence goes on along the minus strand of CBDCUW010000005.1, from coordinate 337,466 downwards.
GCCGCCGCAGGCGATTCCAGTTTCGCAGCGGTGCCTTCAACCATCCGGTCATGGCGCCCATGAACGTATCCGGGATCTCTTCTTTGAGCCCGATACGGTACGCCTTGGAGAGATTTTCGACGGTGATCAGCGGAGTTGTCATGCCACGTCGGCGAACAGCCGTTCCCGATTACGAAAATAGATCAGCCCCGAAACGGCGATCACCAGGCTGGTCGCGCAGCCAATGGCGATGAAGTCCCACGGCATCGGTCGCGTGCCAAGCAGCGCGGCGCGAAATCCTTCGATCACGGCCACCATCGGGTTCAATGCGTAAACGTATTGCCAGCGTTCCGGGACCAGGCTTGTCGGATACACCACCGGAGCGGCGTACATCAGCAGCTGCACGACAAACGTCATCGCATGTTTGACATCGCGGTACTGAATCGCCAAAGCTGTCAGCCAGGCACCCAGCCCCGCTGCCGACATTGCCATGATCAAAATCAGTAGCGGCAACACCACCACTCCCCAATTCGGCGTGACCTGGAACCAGACCATCAGGATCCCAAGCACGAACATGGCGATGGTGAAGTCCAGCAGTTTTGCCGTGACCGCCGACAAAGGCAGAATCAACCGCGGGAAATAGACCTTGCTGATCATGTTGGCGCCGGTGACCAGGCTGTTGGTGCCCTCGGTCAAGGCGTTGGAGAAATAGGTCCAGGGCACCAGGGCCGTGAAGCTGAAGATGGCGTAGGGGACGCCTTCGGAGTCCATTTTGGCCAGCTTGCCGAACACGATGTTGAACACCAACATCGAAAATACGGGTTGAATGATCGCCCAGCCAATTCCGATGGCCGACTGGGCGTACCTGACTTTGATGGAACGCCAGGTCAGGAACAAAAACAGATCGCGATACTGAACCAGTTCGCCGAAATCAAAGAACCTCCAGCCATGCCGCGGTTCAATCACCGTGACCGCCAGTTCGTCGGTCGCCCTGCCTTGCCGGCCGGGCGAAGATGCCGCCGGCTGGTCGGCAGTGTTCATCGTGGCTTCAACGTTTGACATTGGTTTGGAAGTAGTTCATCCCCGGTGTGGAGCTGGACACAGGCGAATCAAGAACGAAGGAACAATGACACACCGATCGCGCGTGTGCGCAGACTTCGTCTCCCTGGGGGACACACGATCGTCTTTCCCCCACTGGTCGCTAGCGCTCTGGGCCAACACCTTTACAAGCGCCGACCCATCTTCAATCCCGCAACATCACCTTCATGCCGGCGCCCTCAAACCCGCCGCGCCGATCGGTCCAACGTACAAGACCTCTTCGAGACCGGCTGCGACTCGCGCAGAACCCCCGCGGATAGGTGTAGACATGCCCATCATGTGTGCGGCAATCACTTGTCAAAGTTTATCCCTCGCATTTTAGGTAGGCAAGATGAAGTTGGGCGATTGGGGCATCCCTGACGGAGGCAGCGGTTGGTTTTGCCGCTGAACGCAGTTGGTCGTTCTTGACGAAATCGGCTCAAGTTCTGCCGACCGCTTGCGGCTCGAAGTGCAGCGGCAGTTCCTCCTCGTACAGCTCGTCCTCCTCTTCCTCGAAGTCTTCTTCGTCGTGAACTGGCGCGAATCGAAGGCGGTAGAGCATCACAGCGAAACCGAGGAACCAATAGGCGGGGTCGGTTTCGTGATCGGAGTGGAACAGGCCGCCAACCAGCCAGCCGTACAGACCGATTTCGATCCCCATCGCCATGACGTCCAGGGGAGACGGTCTAGCCGGATCGGCCGCCCTTCTGATTTTGCGGAGGAGCCAGAGCGAAGTGCCGACGGCGGTCAGCCAAAACAGAAAGCCGATGACACCGGTTTCACATGCAATCGTGCAGACGGTGCTATGAGCCGCCTTTTTTGCCTCGTCGTCTTTCAGCAAGTGCCTGGGCACATACTTATGTGCCTCGAAGATGTAACATCGATAGCCGACACCCTGCGGATTGTCGGCCAACATCTTTCCGCTGGCGGTGTACAGATCAAATCGGCTGGAAGCGGAACCTTCCTGGGTGGGCGAATTGATTGTATCCATCCACGACCAGTAGTTTTCGGGAGTCAACACGAAGACGTACAGCAGGACGGCAGTTCCCAGAATCGGGGCCAGACGCAGCGCGATTCTCTTGGGCAAAAAAAGCATCAAGTAGACCGCCTCGGCCAACAACCCGACAAAGTAGGCACGTTGGTAGGATTCGACGATGCTGTTCAAGACGATCGGAGTGGCGACCCAACCGAGCAGTTTTTCATAGGGGCTGCGCCCCATGATGGCGATCAGCAGGAACAGCGGCAAAAACAGCAGCATCACCTGGGCCTGCATGTCGGGCAGTACGCCCCATTCATCGGCGTACTTCTTTGACACCCAGTCCAGATCGACGCCGAAGGTGTGCATGAATGCCGCGTGCAGTGCGCCGATCAAGCCCGCAAACAACAAGACGCGTATGCCGCGTTCGTCGTGAACAACCTTCGTCAACAACCAAGCAATGAGCACCGTTTTGCTGAAGTTCAGCGCATAACTGAACGCCCAACTGGTATCGGTGGCCCACAGAGAAGTGACGAAGCACATCCCCACATACAACCACAATCCCTTGAACACCAGCGAATCGGGTGAAATCGATGGCAACCGGCTTCTCGGGTGCATCAGCACCGAACAGATGAAGGCGATCGAGGTGTAGAACTGGTAACGCTGCAGCGGAAGTTCTTTGGCGATCACGACCGGGTTGAGCATGAACGCCAAAATGACGGTCGCTCCGCCCCACAGCGAACTGGAGATGGTGGCCCCCATCCCCAGCAAGAACAGTATCGCGTATCCGAGTGATTTGATCATGGAATGCTGCGACCGCTATCGACAACCCGACAGCTGCGAAAGAAGCTGATAGGGCGTGCTGCCGAGGCCCCAGTGCAGTCTAGCAAATTGATCGAATCGGTCGATGCTCTCCTGGAAATCAATGTTCGGTTGATAGCCCAGGACTTCTTTGGCGGCATCGCCGTTGTAGGTCACGTTCCTCAGTTGTTGTCCCAACAGCCGCACGGAGACGTTGGTTTTTGGCGAAGAGGGCCGGATCTCTTTTCGGTCATCGTCGCGAAGGCGATTCTGCACCGATTCGGGCAACCGTTTGGCCCAACCGACGGCGAGCTTTTCGACACCGCCAATGTACGGATCCTTACGCAGGCTTGCCCGAACGTCGGACGAAACAAGATGTCCGATGGTTTTTTTCACCGATCCACGCGGTGGGTTCATGGCCAGGACCATCTTGGCGGCGTCATCGGCGGGAATGTTCGGAATCGGTTCACCAATGCCCAGCACTTCGGCCAGCGCGGTGACCACTTCATTCCACGACCGAGTCGGATCGTCACCGACAAACAATCGACGCCCGTCGGCGATGTCGGTTTCCATGGCCAGCCGAATGGCTTGAACCAGGTTGCCGACGTCGACCAGGGGACATGGGAAACGACCCTGATCCACGAAAGCGAATGTTCCCAACCGTAGCGTCTTGCAGATCTCTTCCCAAAACATCGAGTAGGGGCCGGAGATGTTGGGGGGGCAAACGATCACACTGCTCAGACCGTTTTTGGCGGCCTGCTGAACCATTTCATCCTGCTTGAGTTTCTTCCAGCCGTAGGAGCCTTTTTCGGGATGCGTGGGGTGGTCTTCGGAAATGGCAGGAATCGCGAAATCGTCACCGTAGACCGCCACGCTGCTGATGTGCACCAGTCTTTCCGGACGGGCCTCGCGGCATGCTTCGACCAGGTTCTTCATGCCGTCGACCATGACATTCGATTTCCCACGTGCGCAATTGACCACGTGGCTGCAACCCTCGATTGCTTTGCCGATGGAATCGCGATCCATCAAATCGACCAGTTGCAGATCGATCGACCGTCTGGCCAACCGCCAGGCGTTGCCGGCCGAGTGAATCAGGCAACGGACTGAAACACCGTCGGCGACCAGTTCTTCGGCAAGAGTGCTGCCGACAAAGCCGGAGGCTCCAACGATTGCGACTCGGTTCATGATTGCGCCTCCATCGATAGTTCAGGCGATGATACGTTCGGCTCGATCCGCCCCGAAGCGGGGGCATCGGCAAGAGGCGAACAGTTTTGGTAGAGCGTTTCGGTCAGCTGAACCGATCGCAGCCCTTCGCGACCATCGACCGCCGGCAGGGAAGCGGTCCGACACGCCCCGACAAAATCCTCGATCTGAGCATGGAAGATGTTGCCGGTTTGCTGGTCGGGTTCCACTGTCAACAGCAGGTGTTCGTCATGAGGCAGGAAGTTGATTTTTGCCGTTGGTGAATCGGCCAACATCACCGTGCCCTTGCTTGTTTTCATCACAAACCCGGCCGGCAGCGCGACGGTTTTGGAGAAACGGGCGGTGCCATGAATCGTCGCATCACTGTCACCGAATCGAAACGCCGCTAACGCGTTGGCTTCGGGGCCGCCCACCGAATCGCTCCACAATCGGCAGTCGGCCGGGTCGCCGAACCAATGCAACATCCGGTCCAGGAAGTGCGATCCGGTCACCACCAGCACGCCTCCTCCGGTTGCCTGTTTGTCCAAGTTGTAGGCGGAGTAAGGTGCCCAGCCGCCGCGCGAACCAAACTGGTAAGCGAATTCGTAGATCGTGCCAAAGTAGCCCGATTGGATCAGGCGGTGCATTTGGTGGTTGTTGTCGCGAAAGCGGGTCACGAATCCGACGGCGCAAACCGTGCCTGCTCCCTCGTGGGCCTGGCAGATTTCAATCGATTCTTCGCTGCTGCCGGCAATCGGCTTTTCGATCAACACATGCACGCCGGCGCGAGCACACTGCACGGCAAGCTTGCAGTGGAAGTTGTTCGGGGCGGCAATGATCACGCCATCCAGGCGATCGATCACTTCGTCCAACGAGGACGCCATCTCCGTTTCGACACCAAATTCGGCGGCCAGCGACTCGGTCCGCTCCGCGGCGGGGTCGACGAGTGCGGCGATCTCGACCGAAGAGGAGAGCAGGCATGCCTCCACGTGTCGGCGAGCAATTTTGCCGCATCCAACGATGCCGATTCGGAAGGGAGAATTCATTTTTTTGCTTTGAAGTTTGCTAGGGATGGGCCAGCGTGACGGAGTTGGTCGCGTTTTCGCAGCACTAGGTCGACATCGTGGTGGCCGGACCCTCGTGTCCGTTTTCCGAGTTGGCGGCGTCGCCGTTTTCTAAACGTGAATCGTATTGCTGCAACTGCTGAGTGTCGTGGGTGCGATTGGACTCGTGGATTCGATATCGGTAAAGCGGAAACGGCAGGTGCATGACTTTGTATTTCTCAGAGAACCTTTTCAACAAGTCGTGTCCTTCTCGCATCTTGAATTCCTCGTTGTAGAAATTCAGATTGCACAGTGCCTCGTAGGTGTACATGATCCCGCAGGCGATCGGGTCATCCTGGAATTTGAAAGTCTCCAGCGGCGTACCGACTTCGTTCACTTTCCGGTAGTCACACGTGACCGCCTGGTGGTCGCGATTCATGTCCAAAAATAACGACAGCACAAACAGGAAATGTTTGGAGACATAGTCGTCGGCATCGACGCGAACAAAGTACTGTCCTCGGGCCCGGCGGAGAATCTCGTTGAGCGAACCGGGGAGTCCGAGATTCTGCTTGTTGTTGATCAGCCGAATGTTGAAGGACTCGTCTTCCTCAAAACAGGCCTGGACATCCCGCAAGTCCTCGGTCGGCTCGTCGTTGACCAGCAACACCTCGAACTGATCATGCGGCAGCGTCTGGCTGGCCAAGCTGCGCAGGCACCGATAGAGCCATTGTTTTTGCCGGTAACAGCAAACTCCGACAGTGATCTTGTACATGCTTGGTGGGTCCTTCAGCGGATCGTTGTGGCTGCGGCCGGCGCCGTGCGGGTTGGTTCGGTCAGACCGGTTACAAAGCGGTTTTGCCGCCGCCGGCCGGCATCCACAGCGGTGAGTTTAGTTCGCATCAAAGGGACTGCCGGGCGCCAGTGGCCGGCAGGTCCAGATCGATGGCCATTTTTCAGGAGCAATGCGGGTCGTGACGGTCGGCGCGACATTCAGGAAAAAAGGATTGAAGCGAAATGTGTCTTAGAGAAGGCTTTCGATAGGGATAGGTTTGGCAAGGCGATCGACAAGTTTCATCGGACGGTTGCCCGGCCCAATGACCTCCTGCTGCTGATCCATGCCGATCCGATGGTAGATTGTCGCCAGAAAATCGGCGGCGCTAACCGGCCGATCGATCACTGCCCCACCGCGGGTGTCCGTTTTGCCGATCACCTGGCCGCCGGGGATCCCGCCGCCGATCAACATCGTCGACCAGGCCGCCGAATAGTGGTCGCGGCCCGGCCTGGCCCCCGGTCCCAGCTTGGGCGTCCGGCCGAATTCGCCCATCCACACGATCAGCGTTTCGTCCAACAGACCACGAGATTCCAGATCAAGGACCAGCGCCGAAACTGCCTGGTCCAGAACCAACGACTTGTGACGAATCCCGCTGTTGCCCGATGAATAGATCCCGCTATGCATGTCCCAGTGCGTCGAATTGACTTCGATGAACGGGACGTCTCGTTCCAGCAGCCGCCGCGCTTGCAGACATGCCCGGCCGATGTCGGTTTGTCCATATCGCTGGCGAACCGAATCGGGTTCGCTTCCGATGTCAAACGCGGCGGGAAACGAACTGCCACTAAACTCGAGCGCATTGTCGAGCGCCTGGCGATGATCGACAAAGAGAGATTCGTCTTTCTTTGCCTGATCGGCCTCCAGTTCTCGCAACAGTTCGATACGCCGCTGGTATTGGGGCGGCTTGAGGCGTGATTGCAGAAATGGAATTTGACCATCCACTTTCAGCGGACTGTGCCGTGCGCCCAGAAATCCCGACGAACATCCGTGCGATCGCCCGCCGCCAAGATGAACGTATCGGGGTGGCCCGACCGTGTCGCCCGATCGAAAGTGCGACACGACCGCGCCCATGCTGGGGAAGTCCAATGCCTGGGCAGTGAGGTATCCGGTATGAAGATGAAAACGACCGTTCTTATGAGTTCGTTCGCGAGTGGACATGCTGCGAATCAATGCGCAGCGGTCCATCAGCTGTGAAATCTTGGGCAGCGATTCGGCGATTTGAATGCCGGCAACGTTGGTCGAAATCGGCCGAAGCGGACCGCCGTGATCGCCCGGAGCGTTCGGTTTCGGGTCGAGCGTATCCAGTTGGCTCGGTCCGCCGTCCAACCAGATCAGCACGCAGCGCCTACGAGTTGCACCGCCGGTCGCCGCGGCAGCGCTCAGCTGCAACCAGCTTACCGGCGATACACAAGTCGCCGTAGCCAGTCGGGTCAGTACGCTGCGCCGATTGATCATCGACATCGGTTTGTCCTCATGGAACCAGGTAGAACTCCGCTGAATTCATCAGCGCCCACAACACACCGCGATAACCTTCGGCAGCCGAATCGCTGCCGGCAACAAACTCCGTCATTCGCTTCATCTCACGATCGCTCGGTCGTCGAGAAAGCGTCAACAAATAAAGTTCTTCAATGAATGCTTCGGGAGTTTCCCACAGGGATTGATATCCATCGATTTTTCGTTGGATGCCAGCCTCGATCTGGTAGGAATGAAGCAGCCGCAGAAAGTCGGGCGTCGACTTGGAAAATCGCACCGGACGGCCATTGGATGCTTCATCGCCGAACGACCGAATGAAACTGCGACGTGATCCACGAGGCCCGCGGATGCCGCGAGAATTGGCGACAGCTTGATCACCAAGAACGGTGTGAAGCATGTCGAACATTTGATTGGCATTGACGGTGCGAATATTGGTTCCGCTGAGTTTCCTTGGGTCCCCATGCGTGCTGCTTTGTTGTTGGTACGTTTTCGATCGGCAGATTCCACGGTAGAGCCGTTTGACGTCGTATCCATTGTCGCGAAACTCGGCGATCAACCGTGCTTGCAGTTCCGCATATAGGGGCGGGTTGTCGGGTCGATGATCGTCCACTGGCGACACCAGGCCGCAACCAAATAGCCCTTGCCAACTGCGGTTAACGAACGTCCTGGCCAAGTAGGGATATTCGGAATCCAGCAACCAATCTGCAAATGCGCGGCGGCCCTGCTGCGGCAACACCATCGCGCGGCGTCCGTCAGGAAACGTCGGCGGCAGCATCAATGCTCGCTCCGGTGGTTGGTAACGCTTGCTGGGCGCACTCGCGTCTTTGACACCGTAGACTCCGCCGACGCTGTCCCAATCAACCCGTTTGGGGGCGTCTTGCAGGTTGGCCCACCGGGATGTCAGTTCGGTCGCGCCCAGAAAACCGGCGATGCCCCAGTACTGACGATGGCTCCAGTCAGCGCTGGGATGATTGTGACACTGGGCACATTCCAGCTTGATTCCCATGAAGCAGCGTCCGACCAGGTCGGTTGCCGCTTGGGGGCTGATCGTGGCGTTCTTGGCCGCGGCCATCCAGATGGTGACCGCGGGGTTTTCATATTGCGGGCCCGTGGCGGTCAACAATTCGTAAACGATCGTGTCCCACGAGCGGTTGTTGTTGAATTGTCGGCGAAGCCAGTCGGTCAGAGGGACGGTGGACCATTGGATGTTCGGATCACACAAATCGGCGTCCCACATGTCGGCCAATCGAACGCCGAACGAGGGAGCTTGCAACAAACGGTCGATCAAATGGTTTCGTTTGTCGGCCGATGGGTCATCAAGAAACTCGCGAACTTGTTCGGGAGTGGGAACCGTTCCGGCAAGATCCAGATAAAGGCGCCGAACAAACGCTTCATCCGAACAGGGCGGACGCCACTGCTGGCCCAAGCGGTCATGCTGCTCGCGCACTTCGTCATCGATCAACCGATCGATGGGCTCGGCCAAGGCAGGGCTGTGAAGACCAGCGCAAAGAATCAGGACGATGAATGATTTGAAGTGCATTCCAGATGCAATGGAAGAATCAAGGTAGCGGAAGCCGCCAAGACATTCGGCAGATCCGCGCGTTCCCGAAGTGTACGCATCTGCCTTCAGGCCGGCAAATCGCCCGACATCGGCTAGCAACCGTCTGTCGCCGAAAGAATTCGCGTTTTTCGCAGTCACTTACCGCATGGGCGGCGGAGTGCGCCGGGTCGATCAAGAGGGCCGCGACAGTTTCATCGCGACCTGCATGCATCCCCAAAGAGCCCACCCTTGCTTGACCGCTCGCCGTTGATCCGATCGGGCCGCGGCGACCCCCAATCGATTGGCGATCTGCTGGGCGCCGGGGATGGGTGTCAAAAAGATCGGCCACTTCGCTCGTCCCAGAAACCCTTGAATTCGTTCGATATCAAAGTGTCTCTCGATCGTTGCAAAGGAAGATTTTCGGAAGGGCCATTCCCAGTCGGCGTCTTTCTGAAAGGGCCGGTAGATCCAACGCAGCAGACGGAGCGTTGCCGAGGTTTCCAGCGGATCAAAGGTGACCACTTTGCCGCCGGGGACGACATGACTTCGCAGCACGGCAAGAAAGGCATCAAAATCCTCGAAGTGATGCATCACTCCGTTGGCGTAAACGACGTCAAAAGGTTCGGGGCGAAAGTCGGGCGAAAGGAAATCGACCGCTTGCCCCTGGGCGCCCGGAATGTCTTTCAGTCTCTCCTGCAGCCGGGCAATCGCTTTTTCTGACAGGTCGACACCAAGATAACCCTTCGCCGACTTGGCAAGATAGATGCTCATGCTGTTGCCGTCGTAGCAGCCCAGGTCCAACACTCGCTTGTCCGACAGATCGCCCATCGCCTCCTTTTGAAATGTCCGAATCGAATCTTTGATGCCGACAGCCGTACGATAAGACTGCATCCGCGACCGCGCCCATCCCCAGATGCGGTTGGCGAGTCCCGCTTTCCCCTGGTTGAGCGATTCGCCATGGTTCTCGTAGTACTCCTTTTGGCGTTTGTTGGTCGACAGCATCGCATCTCGCGATACGTCATCGGCTGCTTGCTGGTCATTCATTTTGGTTGCCTAATGGTGGTGCCACTGCGGAGCTGTTCTGGAAAACTTCGTCATTTGATTTCACTCTCCCTCTGGGAGAATCGGGCTCTCAGGCCCGGAGAGGGTGGCTCTGCAAATTTCGTCAAATTGCCTGGCAACCACCTCGGCCGAATACTGAGTTCGGACCATCTCCAGCGCGTTGTCGGCAAGAGACTTTCGTAAACTTTCATCGTCGAACAGTCGCAGGGTCTGTTCGGCAAGCGCCTCGGTGGTGTCGGCAAGCAACACGTTTTTTTCGTGCGATACATCCAACCCTTCGACGCCCAGCGAGGTGCTGACGATCGGTTTTCCCATCGCCATCGCCTCGAAAACTTTCAACCGAGTGCCGCCGCCGACCAGTAGCGGAATCACGATCACTTGCGCCTCGGACACGTACGGCCGAACATCGGGCACGCTGCCGGTGACTTCGACGCCGTCTTGGTGATTCAGGGCGCTGATGGCGGGGGTGGGATTGCGGCCGACGATCTGGAAAGTCGCGTCGGGATATCGTTTGCGAACCAGGGGCCATACTTCGCGAACAAAGTAGCGGACGCCATCTTCGTTCGGTAGCCAATCCATCGATCCGATGAAGACGCAGCGGTGTTTTGTTTCGTCGACTTCCTGAGGCGCAAAGTATTCGGTGTCGACCGCCGTATCGATTACCCGTGTGTGTTGCCAGCCGTATTGCTGCTGATAAGTCTGCTGGTCCTGTTGGCTGACCGCGATCACGGTATCGAAATCTCGCCCGGCGCGACTTTCAAAGCGGTGCATTTTTTTCCACTGCAGCCACATGTAGGCGCGACGCGCCAGTCCTTTGTCCTGTTTGGCGTGACGCTGAAAGATCTGCGCTTCGACATTGTGTTCGAACAACAGCTTCGGTACCGAACGCATGCCGATGCAGTTACGAGCCATCTGAACGAAGTCGCAAATCAGCAGGTCAAACGATTCCTCGCGAAGCAGACTCTGAGCCCGCTGGCGCAAACGTGGATCGAAGTCTTTGTTGACGTTGAACGGATAAGGAGAGATCAAGTTCAACGCCAAATCTCGATAGAACGCAAAGCTGCCGCGCGGTGCTTCGGCCCAGGGGATCGTTACCATCTTCAGTCCGATCTCTTCCATCTTGCCCAGGTATTGTTGTTCGGCGGGCAAGATGTTGCACAGGTAAGTGATGTCGTGCCAACGGGCGAGATGCCGAAGGACATTCAACGTGCGAATCTTTCCTCCCGAATCGGTCGGAAAGAGAAGGCGTTTTTGCAGGAAGAGGATCTTTTTTCGTTCCACGGTCGTGCCGTTTGAGGTTCAGTGGGACAGGCAATCTATCGCGCGGGTGATTTTGGCGTAGATCGACCGAAAATCATCGACCGTTCCGCCGTAAGGATCGTGGATTTCGAATTCCGATCCTTCCATCAACATCCCCAGCAGGTAAGTTTTCGATCGGGCCCGCGGAAACGAAGACCAAATCTCGTCCCGGTTTTCCTCATCGAAAATCAGGATGGCATCCGCCTTTTCTACCGCCTCGGGTGAAAGCATGCTGGACCGATGCGATGACAAGTCGACGTCAAATTCGGATGCCGCCACTTGCGCGTTGTCGGGTGAGGGGCGATCTTGCTTGGGAAAATAACCCGATGAACTGACCGTTTCCAGGTGACCGATGGTCGATCTGGCGTACTGTTCGGCAAAGGGGCTTCGGCAAATGTTTCCTTTGCACACGAACAAGATGTGTTTGGCACGCGAAAGTCTGCTCAGCATCCGCTGGCGAGCCCGATTGCGAAGCGGCGCGATCTTCGACGACCAGCGAGCCGCTTTGCGTCGAATCCGACGTGGAATGGCGGTCGCCGCCTCTTTGATTTCGCGGATTCCCGGTGCCGGGTCGTCCCAGGCGATCGTATCGGACGTTTCACGAAAGGTGACTGGGTAGCGAAGTTCCCACAGCAGTTGTCCCGCCAGGCTTAGATGTTTCGCTACCGAAAAGCGATTTTCCGAAAGTGTTTCGCGAAACCACCGCAGGTCCAAAAACCAGTTTCTGCAGGCGCGTCCGACGCGATAGTCTTGGGGGAAATCGGTGCGGTTTTCGCAATACAGGTCGAACAGGTAGGCAGGGAAGTCGGCACCGCAGTTGACCGCCAACGGTAGCGAACCCCAAAACCGCGAATTCAATTCGACAAAAATCCAGTCTCGTTTCTTGGAGTTGTAGCGGAACTCGGCCATCCCAATTCCGGTGTATCCCATCGCACCGACCAGCGATTCGGTGGCCGCTTTCAATTCCGGATCCAGTCGGCAGCTGTTGCGATAAGAACTGCCACCGCCGCGAGGTGGTTCATGAAGCCTGGCGTGCTGAAAGGCTGTCAGCACCTTGCCCTCTTTAGCAATGAATTCGACTCCCACGCCGCGGCCGTCAAAAAATTCTTGCACCGCTACCGGCGTGCTGGCGAGCATCTTTTCGATTTTGCGGCAGGCCGCGTCGCGGTCACTCTCGATCACCACGTGGTTCTTTTGAGACAAACTGCTGGCGACGTACGACTGAGTCGGCTTGAGGACATAGGGAGGGGATAGCGCGTCGATCTGGGCGAGTTCTTCGGCGGCTCGAATCGTCACCTCGTTGGGCAGCTTCAAGCCGGCGCCGGCGGCGATTTTGTTGACACTCGCTTTGTCCATGACAGTGTCGAAGATCGCCGCATCGACCAGGTAGATCCGATAGGCCGCAAAGAATTCTCGCTGCTGGTGAAGCGGCAGGATACTGGGATCATTGCAAGGAATGATCAGATCAAACTGTTCCCTTTCCAGCAGCTCCCGAAATTCGTTTTGCCAATCTCTTGCCGGCGGACGCGTCGGTGTATGGACGCGGTGGACGTACTTGGATGCTTTGGAAACCGAATCACGAGCACACCAGGCGACATGCACCTCCTTGCCGGCGCGGCCCAGCGATCGGATCACCGTCAGAAAGCTCCGCGTGTCCGAACCGAGAACCAATACTTTTTGTCGAGTCATTGGTGGTTGTCAGTACGGAGCCGCGTTGATGAAGTGAATCCGTAGGCCGGCTTGTCCCCAAGTCGGCGATCCAGAAACTCGCCGACTTGGGGTCAAGCCGGCCTACATGAGACTGCTGTCAAACGGTGAAACGCTACTGCGTGACCACTTGCGGTGTGTCGGCGACCAGGTCTCGTCGCAAATCAAAGACTTGGTCCTGCATTTCCGTCGGCACGGTCACGTCGTTGGCAACGTCGGTGCCGAGTACCAGGTAGTCGGCGTGCGAGCAGAGCTGATCGAAATCATCCACCAGCAGCGCCGCCAAGTGTGGCAAGTGGGTGTCGACAAAGGCCAGGTTCGATCCCACCAGTTTCGCGACTCGTACACCGGGATCAAAAATACGAATGTCGTAACCCTGCCCCAGCAACGTTTCGGCAAGCGTTACCAACGGACTTTCGCGAAGGTCATCCGTTCCCGCTTTGAAGCTCAACCCGACCAGGCCGATTTTTCCGCGGCCGTGACTCTTGATCTCGTCCAACGCTCGGCGGATGTGAGCCTGGTTGGACGGCAGCAGGGAAGAGAGCATCTGCGTTTCGATGGCGTGGGATTGGGCGTATCGATTTAGCGCTCGCACATCTTTAGGCAGGCACGAACCACCGAACGCAAATCCGGGGCGCAGGTAAGCCGGTGAGATATTCAGTTGCTTGTCCTTGCAGGCGATTCGCATGACTTCGTGACCATCGGCGCCCATCGAACGGGCGAGCGAACCGACTTCGTTAGCGAAGGTCACTTTGGCGGCATGGAACGCGTTGCAGACATATTTCACCATCGCGGCCGTGCGACAATCGGTGACGACTCTTTCGCCGGGAGTCTTGTCGTACAGTCCCAGCACGGCGTCGGCATCGGACTGGTTGTCGGCACCGACGACCACAAAGGGCGGCGTATCGTAATCTTTGATCGCTGTCGTTTCTCGCAGAAATTCGGGGTTGTTGCAGACCCGCACGTGGCTTCCCAATTGGCAACCGGCTGCTTCCAAGCAGGGGATCAATTCTTCTTCCAAAATTCCTGGTAGCAGCGTCGATCGAACAACGATGGTGTAGTCTCGCGGCGATTGGCTGGCCAGCGTTTCACCGATCGACGTCAGCACGGCTCGCACCGCTTTCAGCGACACCATGCCGTCTCGTTCCGACGGAGTTCCCACGGCGATCATGGCGACGTCCGATTGGGAAACGGCATCGGCGACGTCGGTGGTCGCGGTCAGGTTGCCGGCATCGACCTGCTGTTTCAGCAGTTCCTCCAATCCGGGTTCGAAGATCGGCGAGTGTCCCATGGAGATCGCCTCGACCTTTCCGGCATCGATGTCAACGCCGATCACCCGGTGACCGTCACGGCTCAGGCACGCTGCGCTGACGCAACCTACGTATCCCATTCCAAATACTGCGACTCGGCTCACTGTTCTCTCTCCTGTTTCCATCGGCACGCACGGCGCACCCGAAACGACTCTACTAGGTGTTTTGGTTTCTTCTTGGTCAAACTTACGTTGTTGATTGGCCGGCCAGCGACATTTCCGCTGACTGGTCGATGAATTTCTGATGCCAGATTTCGAACGTCAGCATCGCCATGATCGGTTCGGAATAATCGGCCTGCTGCGTATCGTGATCGCGAATCATTTGCTGCACAGTCGACGGTTCAAAGATGCCTCGCTCTTTGAGTCGATCGGTCGACAGCAAATCGAGCATCATCTCCCGCGTGCCGTCTCGTAGCCAGCGGCTGATCGGTGTTCCGAATCCTTGTTTTCTTTGATCGATGATCGAGGCAGGCAGTCGATCTCGTTGCGACTGTTTGAAGATGTGTTTCAGTCCCCGTAGCCCCTTCAGTTTGTATTGCGGCGGAATCTTCGCCGCCAGTTCGACCAGTCGAATGTCCAGCAGCGGAACGCGGGCTTCCAGAGATACCGCCATGGTCATCTTGTCGGTGAACGCCAGCAGACTATCGACCAGCGTCGTCTTCAGATCGGCGTACAGCATTCGATTCAACGCGTCGTCACTGGACGCGCCGGCGAAGTTGTCGGCGACTTGCTGCGATGGGCTTCGGCCGTATTCTTCCTGAAACTGCCGCGTCAACAACGAATTGCGTTGGCCGTCGGGGCAAACGGCGACGTAGCCCTGGTACCGCATCGGTGGGGAAAGGTCTGCCTGGCTGTCGAATCCTTTCGCGTAGCGGAACATCGCCTTGATCCGAGAACCGCGGTCGACCGGTACGCGGTTGAGAATCGGACGGATGGTGGTGTTGCGAATGCCTGCCGGGATCCAATCGTAGTACCGTTGCAGTCGCGGGCCGAGGTATCGCCGGTAGCCGGCAAAAATTTCGTCGCCACCTACTCCCGACAAAATGACCTTCACCGTTTCGCTGGCCAGTTTGCTGACCAGGTAGGTCACCACAAACGACGTATCGGTAAACGGTTCGTCCATCTGGCACGTCAGCGGTTCCAACAGATCCGCCGCGTCGGACGAGACGACGATCTCGTGATGTTGAGTCTTGAACGCGTCGGAGACTGTCTTGGCTTTGTGCAGCTCGCTATGAAACGCATCTTTGCCTTCGAACCCGATCGCGTAAGTGGCGATATCGCGCACTCCGCCGTGATGCATCGACGCCACGATCGAAGACGAATCAAGACCTCCCGACAAGAACGCTCCCAACGGCACGTCGGCGATCAATTGTGAATGTACGCATCGGTCGACCAATTCGGCGACTTCCGCCGACCAATCGGCTTCCGATTTGGTTTCCTGAGGAAACGTCAGGTCCCAGTAGGTCGATTCTGTTCGGTTGTGCTGGGAAAGTTTCAGCCAACTTGCCGGCGCTAGTTTTCGGATTCGCTTGAACAGGCTGCCCGGAAACGGAATGAAACCGAAACGCAAAAAGTCTTGCAGCGCGGCGGGATCGAGTTGGGCGTTGATACCGGCGGCAAGGATCGCCTTGATTTCCGAGCCCCAGATGATCCGCTGGGAATCTTCATACAGATAGAGCGGCTTGATGCCGATATGGTCGCGAGCCAGAAACAGCTCTCGCGTTTTGTGGTTCCAAATCGAAAAGGCGAACATTCCGTTCAATCGCGAGGGAAGATCGGTACCCCACTGTTCAAACCCGTGAACCAGAACCTCCGTATCGCTGCGGGTACGAAACTGGTGCCCCAACGAAGCGAGTTCTTGATGAAGCTCTTGATGGTTGTAGATTTCGCCGTTGAAGACGACGGAGATCGTACCATCCTCATTCTGCATCGGTTGTTTGCCGGCGGCCAGGTCGATGATCGCCAGCCGCCGCATGCCCATTCCGACTGGTCCGTCGGTCATCACACCTTCATCATCCGGACCGCGATGAACGATCGATTGGCACATTCGATGCAGCAACTCCGGTGAAACGGGAGCCTGCCAATCGGCCGATAGGATTCCGACAATGCCGCACATCTTATTCGAATGCTCCCCGCAGCGGTTCGCTTTGGCCGACCAGGATCGCGATCTCGTCGGCCACGGTGTCTCGAATTTCAGGAGGCGCCGGCCGGCGCGATTCCGGTTCCATCGCCAGGACGCTCAGCGAAGCTCTGGCAAGATCATCGGGGTCGTCGACCGTGTAGGTCGTCACCTGCGGCGGTCTCATGGAGTTATGCGCCGCCACCACCGGCACTCCTAACGATAACGCTTCCAGAACCGAGCTGGAAACGCCGTCTTGTTTCGGGGTGCGAATGCACAGGTCGACGCGGCTGAGCAACGTCAGGAATGGGTCGCGCTGCAGGTCGCCGACGAAGTGAACATCGTCCTCGATGCCCAGCTGCTTCAGCTTTCGGATGCAATCGTCGTTTCCTTCGGAACAGCCGACCAGCAGCAAACCTAGCTTGGGATGGGTCTGCCGAATTTTGGCGATGCCGTCGAGTAAAACGTCCAGATAAAATTCTGGTCGAAAAAAGACGTAGCTGAAGACCACGGGATCATGATCACCCAGGAATCGATCGACGTCTTCCGGCAGTTGTGCCGGTTCGAACTCGACGTACTGGCGCGAAAAAGCGGGAATCGAAACGACTTTGTCCTCGCGGATTCCGTAAGCGACGATGTGCTCTTTCACTTTGTCGTCGTTGCAAATGATCTGGGCATGGAGGTGATAGATGATCCAATGAACCAGATCGATCAAGCGATTGTTTGGGTTGGGAAACCAACGGCCGCCCAAACCGCCGTGCCAGGTCAAAACGGCGGGGCGAAAGAAAAACAGGCTGGTGATGCTGGCGTACAAAACCAGGCAGTAGGCTTTCCACGATTCGGAATTGAGATGATTGTGAATCCGATAGCCTCGCGCTAAATGCAACAACACCTGCACGGCGTAGTCCAAGCTGCCTTTGACACCGTGAACGTTGGAACCGGCCGGCCTGGGGGAAAGACGGTTGAGCCCCAGGTCGAGCGCGGCACAATCGATTCCTCCAGCCGACATCGCTTTCATCACGTAGTCAATTCGCACTCCCCAACCGGCTCGGGGGGGAGGGATTGGACCGATTTCGAGGATCTTTCGGTACATGCGGGTTTCGCGTCGCCGCCTTGGCTACGAGGGGCTGGAGCCTGGTGATGGGTGTATTGAACGATAGGTTGAAGGAAGAATCAGGCGGGTGGCGACCACGGCCCGGACAAGATTTGACAAGCGGACAGCTGGCTTAATCGATACAGTCTGCGGCACTAGGAAGGAACCGGCGGCAATCGATGCACGGGCAATTGTCCCTCTCCTTCCATAGAATCGCGTACACCGTCGCCGATATCCGCCCCCACTCGGTAGGCTTCTTCGACCGGCGAAACGAGCTGCCAGACCACAGATTGGAGGTCGGTCGGCAGCGGCAGGGGAGACGAAACGTCGGGTGACAAGTCGATTTCGGTCGTTCCCGCTGTCAGCCGCAAGTGGGCAGCGGGGTCACCAAAGTGGGTAGCCATGATCAGGGTCGGCGAGCTGCTGGCGACCTGTTGGCGGACTAGGAATCCTTCCAATTGGACGCCGTAACCGGGGGCGTGCCAACCATGTGGGCTATCTTCCTGAGCCTGGGTGATGGTGCTGGTGAATTCTTCCGAACACCAGCTTCGCAGCTGAAAGGATGCACCTTGAATGGTCTGGTTTGATTTCTGGGAAAGCGATGCGGCGGCAGGAAAGTGCCACCGCCAATCGACCTTCCGGGGCCGGTCGAGCCGCACGAAATCGATCAGCCACAATCCGCATTCGTTTCGCATCATCAAATGACGTTCGATGGAGATGCCGTCGGAAAGGGTAAGCGCTGCACGCATCAGCGCGACTTCTTCGGCCAACTTGGCGGTGAGGGTCGTCTGTTGTTGGACGTCCGACCAGGCGAGCCGTCCCGCGTTTTGCATTCCGGCGACACCTTCGATCACGATACGATTGTGTGCGTCTTCGCTGCGCAGGTAGTCGACCCAATCGCGCGACCCGGCGTAACGAAGCATCCCGCTGTCTTGAAGAATATCTTGGCCACTCAAAACAAGATGCAGCGAAAGCGCGTCGTCGTGGCCATGAGCGACCGAGGGAGTGTTGTCGGAGTGCACTCCGTCGCCCACAGGACCACAATCGAGCATCACCCAGTCGTCTTGCGAGTTGCTCCAGCAAGCGTAACCGGCGGTGGGAAGAATTCCGGCCGCCGGCAACTGGTCGGCGCTCAAGCCGCGCAGCCACTGAACGGATGATGTTCCCAGCAGCCAAAATGTTTCGGCATCGTGATCGCCAAACGACGCGCCGAGTTCTTCGTTGCGAAACGTGGAGGCGGCCAAGGCGCAGATCCCACGAAAGTCCCAAAAGTCACGATGAACGGTGGGGATCGATCGAGCCGAATCGAGGTCGCCGACGCACGGCCAACGACCATTGGGACGCCGTAACAATGCCCCGGCTTGCGAAGCTTGGTTGAGCAAGGCTTCCAATTCGCTGAGTGAATCACCAAATTTTCGACCTGCGATGATCGCTTGAATCAAAAATCCGAGCGTAAAGAAATGGTATCCGGTTGCTTGTTCTACCGTGAAACCATCCTCGTAAAATTGTTTCGGTCCGTCGCTGCCCAGAACCTGCAAAGCGCGCGATCGCCAGCGGCCGGCATGCGAATGATCGGCCAGAACAAAGCTCAACATGTACAAGGCCGACGCTTCACCGACCAGGTGGTTGTAGGGACTGGAGTAGTACGACAAGTGGTGAAACAAGAACGTCGCATGATCTGCCAGCGACGCGATGATTCGATCGGTTGTTTGCCGCTTCCACCCGGTCCACGATCGCATGCCGGCAATCGACCAGATCCAAGACATCGCGCGAATCGCCACCTCCAAAGCGCTCGTCCAATTGACGCCGCGATAAAGAGGGTTGGAATCGATCCAACTGCCGACCAGGTCCTGAACTCGGCTGGCGTAACGATCGTCGCCGGAGATCAACCAGGCTTGCGAAAGCGCGGGAAAAAATTGATGCCGGCTCAGTTCCCAGACGTATTTGACATCGGCCGGCAATTCGTAGATTTGCACGTCGGCGAAAAAATCCTCCGGCCAACGAAAATCGGACAAAGGGTCCTTGTGCCAATCGGGATCCAGCACGTCGACGCTTCTGCCGAGCAGCTCGATTTTGCCCTCCATGATCTTCCCAGCGGCGGCCAGAATGGGATCGGCAATCGCTTCGTGCGAACCAGGAAAATCGCCGCGCAGTTTTTCCAATTCGGCCGAGTCCATTCCCGGAACCAGGCTCGTGCAGCGGTCGCCCACCAACGCAAAGTCGATACTTTGCGGAGGGGACGGGAACTTCATCGACACGCGATCTTGAACCAGCCGCAGACGATCGTGACATCGCGACACGATTTCGGCAGCCGGCATCTTTCGAATGCGATGGAGTTTTCGTAACAAGGACAATGTTGATTCCGTAAGGTTGTTGAAGGGACGTCGGTTCTTCGTCGGTCAGTTTTCCGAACTGACATATTCAAACGTAGCGACTTCGGAGAAGTCGCCGACGGTCTGACTCGCTCAAACGCCGCGACTTCGGAGAAGTCGCCGACTACAACGCGGCTAACTTTTGGCGTAGCACTCGGCGTACCCAGCGGTCATGGAGTGCCTGTTTCATGTTCTTGGCCGGCCGGCGAACGTAGGTGTGCAATCGGCAAACAAGGTTTTTGATCATCAATGCCTGGTACAAGGGCGACTGGTTGGCATCGGGTTGGCCATATCCTTTTAAAAAGGCTTCGCGCCACGATGAAAGCGGCCAGGCGCGCCAGGGACGATAAACCTGTTGCATCTCCAGTCGATGGATGAAGTAGGTCACGTCGTCCAATCGTCGTCCGGCACGGGCCATCGCAAAATCGATCGGCGTTGCAGTGGTTCCGTCCCACAAGATGTTGCCCGGCGCGTAATCGGCGTGTACCCAAACCTCTTCCGCGTCGGCCCGTGACGATGATGGTTGTTCCAGATGATCCAGCCGATCGAGGATTCGGTCTCGTGTCTTCCGATCGGGCCAGCGGTATCCGTAGTCGCCCAGAGAATCGAGCCGCAATGCGCAATAATCTTTTAGCGACGATGGATCGAGCTGCGACAGTGAAACCCGGCAACTTTCCGTCAGCGGAATCGACTGAAACTTTTGCAGCCATCGTCCGGCCAGCTCCATGGCTCGATCAAGTGGCTCGCCGTCGGCCGAACGAAAGTGCAAGACCTTCAGAGGAACGGACTGGCGAATCCACTGATCCAAGTCGCGGCCGGCGATTTCGTAGGTGGCAATTGTGGCGTCCGCGGGCACGCTGCTTTCGATTTTCACCAACCCCAATTCGCCGCCGAACAGTTGGCTGCTTTCGAGTAATTCGATCAGCTCGACCTCCCGTTTGGCCCGTTCTCGAACCACCTCCTCTGTCCCTCCCCAATCATCGGGAAGGTACTGTTTTTCGTAGACAGCGGCACCGTCACGCACACACCGCTGGATACGGCTGCTAGGGCGACGCGTGGCGGCGTCCTCACCGGTTTCCTGGAGGTCTTGTCCGTTCGTTCGATCGGTGGCTCCGATGGAATTCACTGTGAAGAACCGCCGTGGATCAAGTTCTGATAAAGAGACTCGCAGTTGTCCGCCAGCTGCTGCTGACTAAAACGCTCGCGGTGGCGCCGGTGGGACTGAGAACCATAATTTTGGCGTCGTGTGGGATCGGCGGCCAGGCGAGAAAAAGCGTCGGCCAGCTGGTTGGAATCGCCTGCCGGAACGATGATCCCGGCGGCCTCGGTGTCCGGCGCTCCGATCACGTCGGCCGAATCACCGACGTCGGTGGCAACGATCGGCAAACCAGCCGCCATCGCCTCGATGATCGATTGGCTCATCCCCTCGCTTCGGCTGGAGTTGAAATAGACGTCCATGGCGGCAAGCCAATTGCCGACGTCATCTCGCTGGCCCACCAAATGGACTCGATCGGCGATCGCCTGTTTCGAGGCGATCGCCGACAGTTTCTCGTGATCGGGACCGCCGCCGACGATCAACAGGTGCGCGCTGGGATGTTGGGCAAGCGTTTCTGCGAAAGCGGAAATGGCCAGATCAAATCCTTTCACATCGACCAATCTTCCCACGCTTCCAATCAATACCGAATCGGGATCGACATTCAAATCTGCCCGCACTTGCCGGCGTACTTCGCACCTGTTTTCAATCTCCAGATCGGGAACACCGTTGGGAATGATCACGATCTGCTGCTGGCGAAACCCGCATCGCTGCTGCACGCGGGCGGCGACGGTGCGTGAATTGCTGACCACTCGGTCAACGTTTGCCAGGGACATCGCCATCGCCCTGGCTCGCAACCAGTGTCGCAAGCCGCGGCCTTCGACCATTCCCAGGACAGTTCCTCGTTCGGCATGAACGTGAAACGGCGTGCGGGAAAGTTTTCGGGCGATCACCGCTTCCACCAAAGTTCCCCAGTTGTGCGATTGGACGATGTCAACCTGCTGCTTCCGAAGCGCCGCGGCCAACCTTCGAATCGCTCCCAAGTCGTTGCCGCTGCGTTTGCCGATTTCGATGATCGGTACGTCGCGGGAAAGCCAATCCTGCGCCGGCCCCGTTTTTTCCAAGCAGATGATCGATGCCTGGAATCGGGCGGGGTCAAGCAGATTGACGATTCGCGTCACCGACCGCTCGATCCCGCCGGCTTGCAGGCTGTGAACAAGGTAAGCGACGTGGATCATCGGAATGCCTTACGACCGATGCGTGTTGCTTGGTGGATGAGCGCTGATCGCCGCCTGCAACGCGGCGTCAAACCGTTTCATCAAGCCACGTCCGTCGTAGCGATCGACTGCCGAACCGCTGGGCCGGGGCAGCGCCCGATTCCGATGTTGCGAAACCAGTTGGCAGAGGCAAGATTGGAGTGCCTCGGGATCGTCGGGATCGACGCAGGGTCCAAGTTGTTCCTGCGATACAATGTCGGCGGTCGCTCCGGCCGCCGACAGCGTCAAAATGGGTCTGCCGATCGCAATGTATTCGTAGAGCTTGCCGGGCACGCAGAGAGGCGCTTCGGTTTGCACCAACAGCAACACGTCGGCTTGCCGCATTTCCTGCAAGCATTCATGGTGCGGCATGCGCGGCGTCACACGAACGATGTCGGCGATCCCCCGCTCCGCTGCGATGTCGGCCTCGCGGGTCCGATTGGGCCGGGCTGCCCCGACCAGTTCTACTTGCAAGTCGTTCCGATTCAGACGTCCCTGCTGGAAGGCGTCGCCGATGGCATGCAACAACGCGTCAACATTTCGCTTGCCGTAAAACGCACCGGTGTGAACGATCTTGAGCGGCGATTGCGGATCACTTTCCGGCAGGGACGATTGGTCGTGGGAGTCTGTGGCGAAGTCGGACGGATCAAACCCGTTGGGGATGACCTGAAACTTCTCTTCCGGTAATTCCGGGTAACGATCGCGCACCACATCCAGAGCCCGCGGTGTGTTGACGATCACCACCTCGGCCGTTTCGATGACTTGTCTTTCCAGCGACTGATGCCGCCGCCCCACCCAGGTTTCGCCTTCACGCTGAGGACGAAAATTGTTTCCCAGCCAAGGATCACGAAAGTCGGCTACCCACGGCGTGCCGGAGTACCGGTGAAGCCGGTGGGCAACCAGATGATTGGTCCAGGGTGGTCCTGAACTGTACAGGACATCAACGGGATTGTTTTTCAACATCCGCTTGCCCTTGCCCGTGGCAAACGGCAGCCAGCCGACCCAGCGATCGGGTGTCATCCACGGCAACGTGACCGCGTCTTTGATTCGTTGAGTCGTGCCTGCTGGAGAGGCCGATGGTGACGTAGCCGAAGGGGCCGAAGAAACGGAATTTGCTTTCGGCGGCGAAGTGGTCTTGCCTTGCTTGAGCAGATGCTTGGCAGCCGATATCCACTGATGGGGATGCTTGGCGGTGGTGCGGTGAATCTGAACTTCGCTGGGAATCTGATCGAGTAGTTCTGATGAAGTGCTGGAATCTGCCAGGTAAGCACTGGGTTTCAACGTCAGCACTTGAATTTCCCATCCGAGGTCGGGCAGGTATTTCGCGATCCGAACGGTTCGAAACACTCCCGCCGATTGAAAGGGTGGGAAGTGAGAAGCGACGATCAAGCACGATGGCATGAATGATCCAGGCTAGACCTTGGAGGAACCGGTTGCTTGAATGACGTCGGCGACGGCGCCAAAGGGATTTCTGGCAATCAGGCGCCGCAGCTTTTCGGTCGTTGCTGCCAAACCGGTGTAATGCCGAAATCTGCTTTTCAAAGAGGTACCGCCAATTCGCGGTTGTTGGGCGTCCACTTCCCACGGATGAATGTAGAACATTGCCGGCCGGCCGCTGCGACGAATATGCCGGATCGCCTTGTTCGTCAGCGACAATGGAAAGAGCCGAAAATAGCCTCCTCCGACCGGGACTCGGATCGCCGGCCGTTTCCACGACGCCGCCGTCCAAACCGATGGTGGGAATTCGCAGATCGGACCGTTCTTGGTTTGTCGTGTGTGGATCTGTTGCGGCGAATCGGCGATGCCGTACAGGTCGTGTCCGGAGATCGGAAAGATGCTGGAATCAAGTGTGATTCCCAACTCGGCCAAAATATCCAACGCCCAAATCGACCTGCCGACAATCGAAAAACTGGGGGCACGGTACGAGGTGGCTCTCACCCCGCAAGCGTTTCCAATCGCATCACAACTGTCCGAAATGTCTTTGGCAAACTCTTCCGGCGTCAGTTCATAGACCAGTTGGTGCCAATAACCGTGGCTGGCGATTTCGTGACCGTGTCGAGCGATCCGATCGACCAGTCCCGGATAACGATCGGCTACCCAGCCGAGGATAAAAAAAGTTCCTCGGATCTGAGCATCTTCCATCAACTGCAGGATGGAGTTCGTGTTCGCTTCCACTCGGCAGTCGAACTGGTCCCACTGCGAACGGCAGACGCGGTCTTTGAACGCCGAAACCTGAAAATAGTCCTCGACGTCGACCGAGAAGGCGTTTGGTACGTGATCGTCTAACAAGATCTTTTCGGCCTGATGGGCAAGGCGGCTCAAAGTAGTCCGGATGCTTCGCGTAGGCCGGACCAAGGTCGCAAAACCGTGCCGTCACTGCGCGGCGCCGGTTCGAGCTTGCGTGTGGCGCGGGAGACGAAGGAACTTCGCACAGGCGACCGAAGTTCCGGCACCGTAAGGGCTTGCTTGTTACGGCCTACGATGGTCATGAATAATCCGGACTAGCTCAGGTTGCCAAGTGTGAAGGCATTGCTTCCGGCAAACCTGGCAAATCGTACTGTGAGAAAACGCTGAATTCACTCGCCGAAAGTCTTGGCGACTTTCGCTACGATCTAGGCGACTTGCGCTACGATCCTGGCGAGTTTCGCAATGAAGCGAATCACTGCATGATTGCCGAATCGGACGGAGACGAATAGGCGAAGGCTGGAGTGTCGTCCGGATGGAAAGAGTCATCCACCTTCTGCACCGGCACGGCCACCGGCTTTTCTGCCTTCAGCAAGTTACGGCGGCACAGACACATCAGCTTCATCACCGTTTTGCCTTTGATGCCGAACATTCGCATCGCGGTCGCCGTTAGGATTCGAATCTCCAGCCACAGGTTTGCCTCTTCGATGTAACGAAGATCCAGAATCTGCTTTCGCCGGACATCCTCGAAGCTTTCATCGGGCGGCAGATTGATCTGCGACAACCCGGTCACGCCCGGTTTGACCGAAACCCGCTCGTAGTAGCCGTCGATTTTCTCGGCCAGCGATTCACAGATCTCCGGTCGTTCTGGACGCGGACCTACCAGCGACATCTCGCCTCGGGCCACGTTCCACAGCTGGGGCAGTTCATCCAAGTGCAATTTGCGAAGCACTTTTCCCAAACGAGTAACCCGCGCGTCGTTTTTCGTACTCCAAACGGCTTGGCCCGGTTTTTCGGCGTTCTGCACCATCGATCGCAACTTGACGATCTCGAACACTTTTCCATTCAGCCCGACCCGTTTTTGGCGATAGAAGCCGGGGCCCCGAGACGTCAACTTGACCAGCACGAAAAGGGTCAGGGTAACGGGGGAAGTGATGACCAGCAGCACCGCCCCCACCCAACGATCGATCAAGTACTTTCGTCGGAAAAACATTTCAGTTCGCTCCTTGCCTGAAAAACGGAGTCGTTGACGTGACAATTCGTGATCATCGTGATCACTCTCCACCGCGTTGGTCGGATGGACGCACCCACTGACTCTCTTCAGCGCAGATTGCGAAAAATTAGCGCACGTATTGGATGGATTGGGATCGGACATGGAAGAATATGGGGCCGCTACGCTGGCTGACTCTGAGAAATGAAAATCGACCTGGCTAAAAAACAAACCCCGAATGTGCGAAAAACACCTTCCCAATAGGAAACGGCGACTCCGTTGCATCGAACTCACCGGCCCCAACAAAATCAAGAAAAAAGACTCCAAAATGATTGGCTACTGGATCACTTGGTCCAGGTGTGGCAGAAATGCATTTAAAAAGTCCTCGCATGGTCGCTGAGCCTCGTCGCCCACCGGGCCGGCGAGTTGAATTTTGTACAGGTTTTCCGTCATCCAAAACCGAGGATGTTTTCGCGCCTCGAAGGCGCCCCCGTCGCTCCAGGCGTACCAGACGTCCAACGAGGGTTCGGGATTGGGTTCCTTGGAGAACTGCACGGACCAAAGCTGGTGGCGAGTCCCCTTCTTGGTACGAATCGAATCGGCCTGCCGCGGCCTGACCTGCTTGGTGCCAATGGAGTCGTAACAAACCTCGGGGGTGTGAACTGCGATCGGCCCCCGAGGTCCGAACATCAGTGCGACCGTTACCAGCGCCTGGTTTTTTTGGTGCTGGTACTTTCGGACCTCCGAACCGTAGCAGCGAAGCATTTCCGCCGCATCCTCTTTCAATTCGGACGACTCAACCAACGTCCAATCCCCACAGGCATCGGGCAGGTTCTTCAATTGCTGGCCAACTTTAATCAGATCCTCGGACTTCGTCCAGCGACCGTCCAAGTAGCCATGTACCACTCCCGAAAGCAACGTCAGACCGAGGATGACCGCGATCGGCACGCGGCGATTGGCCAGCAGGCTAGGGGTTTCGTCAGTCAATGGGAAACTCCGTCAAAGGTGAATGATCGAGCATAAAAAAAACAGTGCATAACCTCAGGCACGACAACCGGATCACCGGTTAGGAGCCGTAGGTTTTCTTCAGCAACGTATATTGTTCTTGTTCGGCGGGAGTCAAACCGGAGGGTTCGAGTTTGTCTTGGTCAATCGAGTTCCATTCTTTCCGAGCTTGATCGGTTTTTTCCTGGGCAATCAGGGCCATGACCAGATGGAATTGGTAGCGAGGTTCATCGGAACTGCGAATCGCCTGTTCGAAAACGTTTTCGGCATCGACGAACCTGTCCGACTTCATCAACACGACGCCCTTGGTGTCCAGCAGTTCAGGCAGTTCGCCGGCAAGCGCGATTGCCCGGTTGATCGGCTTGAGTCCTTCGCGTTCGCGTCCCGGCGTTTCCGACAGTGCCATCGCCAGGTTGTTCAAAGCACGCAGCCGAGTCGGTTCGCGCATCAGCGCTTCCTGGAACATCTTGATCGCGCCGGCGTAATCCTCGTTCAGCATTTGCAGCGTCGCCACACCTTCCAACAGGGCCGCATTGTCCCCGAAGTCGGCAAGCGCCTGTTTGATTGCCTGCTGGTGCTTGGGAACGTTGGCGGCTTCCCGGTCGTTCATCACCGCTTCGACCAGCAGGATGACCGCTTCGACGTTGCCATGCTTGGTGTAATGTTTGAAACAGACGTCGATGCTTTTCTTGACCAAACCGACCTTGTTCAGCGCGAAGATGTATTGTCCCAGCGCCGTGGGATCTTGCTGGTAGGCTTTTTCAAACCAGTCGACTGCCTGATCGGGGTGTCCCGCTTTCAGCAGCGCGGCGCCGGCGACCGATGCCGCCTCGACCTCGTTCAGCTGCCCTTTCACGATCACTTCCTCGAACCATTTCTGGGCGATGCTGGGAGCAGCGTTCAGCTGGCCTTCTTTGAATGCCAGCCGCATCGACAGGTCCAGCGAGTACATCACTCCTTCCTTGACCTCCAGCGACAACAACCGCTTGCGCAGCTCTTTGACCTTGGACAGGTCTTGTTCCTGGCCCAGATCCAGCAGGTAATCGGCGTACCGATAGATGTCGGTCACCAACGGTTTTCTGCGCAACACCAGGTATTCGTAGACGGAACGGACTTCGTTGTCCCAACGCTCGGTCTGCCGATCGTCGACCGATTCTTCGATACGGTTTCGCAGCAACACGGCCAGCACTCGGGCGGCGTCGTCACTGCGGCTATTTCGTTCCTGGTACAGCTCGCGCAAAATGCGCAGTGCCTGAACCTTCTGGTCTCGTTTGGACTGTTGCGAAAGCAGCAGGGCATACAGCAGCCGATTGCTGGCCGTCACTCTTTTGCCGGTGGCAAGCAGCCGGGTCAGTTCGTCCCAATCGGCTTTTTCGCCGTCGCGGGTGACGATGGCGCGAGCCAGGTCGTTGTTGATCTGAGCATCATTGGGGCTCAGCCGTTTCGCCTCACGCAGCGCCTTGACTTCATCTTCGGTGCGTCCCAGTTCACGGTACTGGCGGGCCAGCAGTAACTTGGTTTGGACGGTCGGCCTCAAGCTGTCCGCTTTCTCCAGCAGTTCCATGGCCCGCGGGCCGTCCTTCAATCCTTGCACCGCTTTGGCCTGCAGAAGGTACTGGGAGTGGTTGGGCAATTTGCTCTGCCCAATACGATCGATCTCGTCGCGGATCGCTTGTTCGTCGCCCTCAAACAGGACGATACCAAGCCGTGCAAGGAACACTTCGGGCACGTCGGATTCCGCCAGCGAGACAGCCTTTTCGATCGCCGATTTGGCCATCTCGATCAGCTCGCTGCGGCGTTCTTCGTCCTTTTCGTTGGTGGCAGCGACAACCGCGGTGTTGCACAGCAACACGTGCCGCATGAAGTCATCCGGTTTCTCTTGAACCGCCGCTTCGGCAAGTTTCAGGCTGCGGCTGAAATCACCTTGGCTCTGCGCCAACTGAACCCGCACTCCGGCGAATTTATCCAGCGACGTATCGGTGGCAAACGCGGCCAGCTTGATTGCTTTGTCCGCTTCGTCATACCTCTTCAACGCGTTGAGATGACGCCAGAGTTCGAAGCGGGTTTGCAGCCGACGGTCGCCCGCGGCGATTCCCCGTTGTAGCTGTTCGACTGCTTGCTCATGCTTGCCCTCGATGCCCGACACCCAGCCGTTAAGAGAAATGGCCTCGCCCCAATTGGGCCGCTGCGTGAGTACCTCGCGGACCAGTTTTTTGCATTCTTCTAGACGGGGATCATCGTGTTCGATCACGTTGGGATCATTCTTCATCTCGTCGATGATCCGCGTCGCGTTCAAAAATCTCCAGTACGATCCGTCCTTTCCTTCCTTGTCGCGAATCTCGTCCTCCCAATACCGAGCCATCTCGTCGGGCGTTCGTCCTTTTCCGTTGACGACCAGCAGCGGCGAATCTTTGGGCACCTGCTTAGCCAAAACGGTCAGCGAGTAGAGCATGTCCAACGACAAACTTTCCGGATCAATCTCACTAATCGCTTCGTAAGCGAGTTCAGCATTGTCGGCCTGCTGGCCAAAGTTTGCTGCTAACTGCAGCAGAGAGATGGAAGCGTCGGAGTCTTTTTTGGCTTGTGCCATCAGCCGTCGGCAAGCCTTCAAAGGATCGCCCAGTTCGGCATCAATTTGTGCTTGGACAATGGCTAGCGGTGAACCATCTGCACCAACGATTTCTTCCAGTCGCTTGAGCGCCTGTTGGGAACCTTCCTGATCGCCGGCCACCGCCATCCGTACAGCGGCAAAAGCCTGGATCGTATCGTTCTTCGGATGTTGTTCGGAAAGCGACCGGGCTTTTTCGGCAAGTTCCTTCGATTGCAGATGATCCTCGGCCAGTGTTCCCGAAGGCGGCAGGGAGGCTTCCAAAACATCGATCCGTCCCGCTGCCCGCTGGACCGCATTGAGTTCGGCTTCGTTGGTCGGCGTCTCCAGCTCTGCGATTTCTTTGCGGAGCTGGCGAATTGCTGATCGAACCGCGCTGAAATCTCGTTGGTCGGGATCGAGCCGTATTTCGTAGTTGAACAGTGCTTCGGCGCTGCGAATTTTCAGTGGCAACGAATCGGACGATCCGACCACACGCCAATGTTCTACCGCCGGCAACCGGTTGCCCGCTCGCATCGATGCCTGAGCCGCTTCGGCGCGAAGAACCATGTCATTGGGGGCATAATTGACGGCGCGGTCCAATGCGGCGGCGGCGCGGTCCCATGCTCCTTCGGCACCGTGCATTCGGGACAATTGCCGTGCCACCAACACTCGTTCGCGAGCGTCGACTTCCGCCGTCGCCGTCAATGCTTCCTCCAGCCGCTCGATCGCCTGGGTGGTGTCCCCCTCGCGAACCGCCAAGATCGCTTCCACCCGTTTGAGTCTCCAGGCGGACGAGTCGATCATCCGTGTGATCGCCGCTCTTTGTGGGGGAGAGATCTCGCGTTCGGTTTTCTTATCCAAAGCTCGTCGCGACAAATCGATGGCGTCGCGGAATTTCTTCACCACCTCATCGGCCTGCTCGTCCGATACATCCTGGATCCGCACCGCTGCCAGCGAGCCGAGCAGGTCCAGATTGTTCTCGTCGACTTCTTCCAGTCCCTTTTCCCAAACCTCGATCGCAACTTCGCGATTGCCCGCGATCTCCTGGGCCATCCCGGCGTTGACAAAGATGCTTGCGGCGGTCGACTTGGGGATGTCAGGCAGTTGCAGCGAAGTCAACTGGTCGTACCACTTCGACGCCTGCTCAGGATCGCTTTCCGAAACGGACGTGGCCGCTTCACCCAGAATCACGTAGTCCCAGTAGTAAGGCGGCAGCTCGATCGGCGGCGGCGCACCTTCTGGCTTTTCCGGAACGTCCAACTCAGCCAGCTTTGCGGAGGCTCGTCGGGCGGCCGCCAGCAAAACCTTCGTCGCTTCCGCTTCTCGCTTTCGACCATTCTCGAATCGATAAACGATCAACTGCGACCGAGCGTCGTCGCGCGATTTCAGCTGAGCGAGTGTCCGTTCGACGCGGTCTTGTATCCTGCGGTTATGCTCTTCTTTGGTCTCGCCTGGGGACCTGACAAATATCTGGGATTCATTTTGGTAGGCGTTCAGGAATCGAGCGGTCGATTCAAAATCTTCGCCGTTGAGATCGACGTCCAGACAAAGCACGTCGCCGACACATTGGTTGGCTAGCCAATGCCAGTAGTCGTCTTGCGAAACGACTTCACGGCGTTCCTTGTAGATACCGCCTGTGACTTGGCCCATCAGTGCCTGGGCCAGCCAGCGGACCGCTTCAGGGTCTTCCTTTTCGGGCTGCAGTTCGATGATCTGCCGTTCGACTTCGCTGAACCATCGCTCGTCCAACTGCAACAGACGCTTGATCAGCCGGGTCCGCAAGTCCCTGATGGTATCGGGTTCTTTGCTGCCCAGGCGAGCGATCGCTTCACCGAGCTGTTTTCGAGCATTGTAAATCGCCAAGGCACGCTGCTCGGGCGGAGCGGAATCGGCGGCCGAATCAGCCGCGAGCGCCATGCGGACGATGATCTCGCGATCATCCGGTTTCATCAGCGAATAGCGTCGCAACCACTTGGATTGGTCGGAGTATTCCTGTTTCTCCGCCGCGGCATCGGCGCGATCTAAAAACGTGGTCGCCGCTGCCGAGGAGTTGTATTGGTAGGAGATCGTCGACAGGATCAAGACGACCACGACGATGATCCCCGAGATCAGCCCCAGGCGTCTGTTCCACTTCCAGCGAATCCTCCGCTCCAGCATCTTTTTGGCGAGCTTGTTGTTGGTCTGTTCTTCCGTGCCTTCGGCCTTACCGGCGGCGCGGTCCTTGCTCGGCTCGTTTGGTTCTTTTTTCACTTTAACGTGTCACGTGAACGTTCAGGGAAGATCTAAAAAAAAACAAAGATGAACGATCGCGAAATGATGCGCCGCTAGACTTCGGTGATCTCACCATCGGGGTCACCCGCAAACGCATAGTGGTAGTCGCCGTAGCGATAGGCGTACTGCCGCGCCGTGACTCCACTGAACACCGTGCCGGCAATCGTTGCCCCCGCCGCTTCCAGCCGCCGAGTCGTCTTGGTGAGACACTCCATCCGGCTGACGTCGCGCATCACACACAACAGCGTCGAATCGACCGCTGAGGAGACCGCAAGCGTTTCGCCCGCCGACAGCACGGGCGCCGTGTCACAAACCACGAACGCATATTTCTCCAACGCTTTGTCAAGGAAATCACGCATTGCCGAGGGGCTCATCAGGCGGTGTGGGCTGGAACTGAGACGACCGGCCGGCAGGACATGGATCAAGTCACCCAGGCTATCGTCAATCGCATCGTCGATTTCGGCTTCGCCGGCAAGCACGCTGCACAGGCCCGGTCCCATTTCCAATCCGAAGATTTCATGCTGGTCCGGGCAACGCAAATCGGCATCTACCAGCAGCACCGTTTCACCGGTTGCCTTGGCGATCGAAAGAGCAAGCTGAGAGGCGACACTGCTTTTTCCTTCGCCCGACATGCTGCTGGCGACCGCGATACTTCGCGTGTTCTGGGTGTCGACCGACAAGAACAAATTGGCCCTTAACGTATCGACGCTCTCCTCGAACAGTCGTCGCCCTTTTCCCGCGCCTTCACCCGAAGGCAACTTGGCAACCTCGCCGACCACCGGGGCCAATGCCCCTTTTTCCATCGCCGAACTGTCGGTCACTCGCTGGACCTTGAATTCCCACAACAGCCCGATCAAGAACGGAATCAAGAACGCGCCGCCGGCGCTGACCGCCAACTTCTTTAGCGGTGCCGCTTCGATAGGCGACTTGGGCGGGGTGGCCGGAGCAAGCGTTTGCACCATGCCTTCCTTCTGCCGCTCGGTGCGAATGGCCGCCACACGGTCTCGCAACTTGATCAAAATCCCGCTGGCAACCGCCAGTTCATCGTTGGCAAACATCAATTCGGCCGAATCACCCGCGAACTGTTCCAACCGGCCGTGTTCGGCGTCGTACTTGTCACGCAGCGCTTCCAACTTTTCAACGACTGCTTGGCGGGCAAGCTCGTCTTCGGTCACTCGATTGGCGGCGGCAAGTTCACGGTTCTTTCGTTCCTCCAAAACTCTCGCTGCGTGTGCTTGTCGCGCCGCTTCAATCTGCAACTCCGCATTTCGCTTGTCTTCCTCATGCAACCGGTCGGCTGCATCGTTGAGCGCCGCGATAACCAATGGTCGAGCCTTCTTTCTGGCTGAATCCACTTTGACCGTTGCCTGGTCACGTTTGACCTGCGTATCGCGATAGTGTCCCTGGCGAATCGACTTCAAGCCGTTGACTTCCAGCTTCAGCAGCTCCTGCTTGTAAAACCTGACCATCGCATGCGCTTCGACCACCGTGGGATATTTTTCAATCGCCAGCAAAATGTCACTCTCGGTCGGTTCCTTTCGCTGCACATGGATATGCGGCGGAACAAATTCCGACTCGATGATCGTGTTGGATGCTTCCAGTTGATGGTTGCGGATTTTTTTGTCGGCATCCATCAGCATCAATGACACTTCCAGGTCGGTGATCTGGCTGTGCAGATTGGTCACCAACGCCAAGTGGTTTTCGTCCTCGATGACTGCTGCCCGTTCACCCGGTGCATAGCCAAGTGTTTTTTGGCTTAGCAAACGTACGTTTCTCTTCTTCTCTTCGACCTGTGTTTCCCAGTTGACGATCTCCGGACCGAGCCAGCGTTCCAAGTTGTTGATCCGCTTGGTGTCAATCTCTTCGCGGCGGCGCAGGTACGACGCAACGACCGCGTTGCAGATTTCCGCAGCGGCAACCCGGTCGGTGTCTTCATAGCTGACCGCCAACCGCTTTTTCGAACCGGCGTTGCCGATCGAAAGATTGCGGCGCAGATTTGCCTCGGCCGTCTCCGGATCGGAGAGACTCGGTGCGTCACGCAGCGCGGGGTCATCCAACACTTCGTCCAACACGATCGGGTTGAAGAAGAACGGCTTTTCCGATCGGGCCAAGTCGCTGACCGTCGGCATCACGCCTTTGAACAAAATGAAGTCGTCGTTGGCTTCCAGCAGATGGCTGGCGCGATAACGCGGCACGAATGTTTGCAGCACCACGAAAGCAACAATGCTTGCCAACACCGAGCCGACGGGAATGGCCCATGGCCAACATCGTCGAAAGGTGACCCAAATGATCCATGGATCAAATTGATTCTGCTGTAGAGACATGGCGTGGGGGTGGGATGATCGCCTGGAGGGATGTCTTTGATTGACTTTAGTCATGAATAAAATCTACGCGAGTGATGTCTGTGAATCAAAAACTCTTGGGTCGGCTGACCCATTTCGTTGTCAAGACGCGGGGGCCTTAGGTGGCTGCCGCACAAAATCTTTCGCCGTCATTTGTTCGACCGGACGGTAAAGGTGCTCCCAATAGGACTTCACCAACCACAATAAACCGAACGCAAGAGGGATCATTAGGTACCCCGAAATGTCGTGGATTTTGTCCTGCGCCTTTTCGTCCTGGAAGGCCTGGTACAAAAGTCCGACCACCGTGATTCGCGTTGCATTGACAAAAATCGCCAGCGGCAGGACAAGGGCCATCAGCACCAGCCGATCGATCCAGCTTCGCTTCACCATGGCGGCCCAGAAGAATGCCAGAGCGGCCACGCCAATGAAGATCCTCAGGCCCGAACAAGCCTGTTCCACCAGCAGACGCTGTTCGTTGATCCAAATCACATGTCCCTCAGCCACCGCCGGTTGGCCCAGGATCCGTAGGAACACGGTGCTGACGTCCGTGGCGATGCCCTGCAGTTTCCAGCTCAGCATACTCTCGGCCTGATACGGCATCGGGATCATCAGGAACAAGAATGCAATCGCCGGCAGGCTCCACTTCATTGCCTGCGGGCCCATGAAGAACCAAACCACGCCCGCCAACATCGGCAGCATCGACCAGCCATCCATGAAGTCGGCGTAAACCAATCGGCTGACGACTCGCATGAAAATGGCAAAGCCGATCAGCCCTAGGCCGGCCCAGCTTGGCTGCTGTCGAACGCCGGGGAAGGTATCGCTGCGATGCCAGCACAGCAGGATCGTCAAAAACGGTACCAGATATCCGTGCGAATAATCGGGCTCGTTCCGCCACGCGTCTTCGATCCAGACAAGTGTCGGCCAGTAGGCGTATAGCAGTACCGCCAAGAAACCGAGTCCGAAAGGAAGCAGCTTCGTCAGCTGACTGCTGTCGAGCGGACGTAGCTCTTCCTTCGCCTTTTTCTTCTTCTTTTGCTTGCCAGGAGCGCGCTTCAATGGATCGTTCAGAACAACGCGTTTCCGCTTTGGCTTCTTTGCAGACCTAGCCAAACCTGATCTCCCCGACAAGCGTACGACAGTGTGAACTTTTGTTCATTTTAGGTGTGGGCTTCGCCCTCTTGGGTGACACCGAACTCTCTCGGTTAAGGCCTAGCATCCCGCTAAGATTGCGTTCTCAAGAAAAATCTTGAAAAGGCAAAATTCCCCTTCTCGAACGTCTAGTCATAGCTCGAATGTCCAGGCTGAGCTGCAACCAGCGATCGCGGCGGCAGAGCCGTATCCGCTTCGCGAGGGGGATGTGAATGGCCAAGTCTAGTGGCCATCCATTCAACCAACTTTGACCTTAATGCGTGTCTGAGTTAGGGGGTAGGGATAAACTCGAAAAAAAACTTCCGCCTTGCTTCGAACGCGTAATAACCCGTATCGCCCCCTCCAACTGAACGGAAGAAAGGTTCAATTTGATCTGAACGTCGGCTTCGGAGTCTGTCGGCCAGCTCTCCGCTCCTGGCTACGTAGCGACTTCGGAGAAGTCACCGACGAACAATCTTGCCCAACCGTCGTTTGTGGCTGGAGTGCGTACGAAATCTGGCCGAAAAACTCGGTAACCGTATAGTCGCAACCACGTTTTGTGCGGTAGACTTGACGAATGTCGGGCCGCACTAACCGCCTTTCAAGGTGGCGCAGCCTCCCCTTACTGGCATTGAAGCCGTCAATTTTCGGGGTAGTCCGATGTCCGTTTTAGCGATCACTTCCATCGCGTTGATCTCCTTCCTTACTGCGTCGACCGGTGTTGTCCTTTATTTGGTAAGGAAAGCACCCCTGATCGAAGAGGTCGATCCCATCGAACTGGAAGGGATTGCCAGGCATCAGGGTGACGAGCCGTTACCGTCGCCGCATCACCGAGTGCCCAAACGTACAGTCAGCGGAAGTGTCTTCTTCGTTCCGCACCAGCGTCAGACCGAACCGGCTGGCAGTCACGTGCGATTGCCGCGCTAGGGTGCTCAGGGTGGGGCTGTCTGTCATCGAATTGGCTACCGATTGGCCGGCTGATCTGAACAACTGTCGTCGGTTTGTGATCGTGACGGCATTTCCCCGAATACAAGCTTGTCTCGGTGGGTGATCCGAGTAGAATCGGCGTCGGACGTGCATCTTTTGCTTGTACCGATACGTTCCGTTTGTCCCTGTCACCCTTCGGAAGTCTCCGTGAACCGACGACTTTTACCAATTGTCGCATCGTTGCTGTTGCTTTCGGTTGTTTTCGCGCCGAAAGTTCGAGCGGGAATCATCTCAGGCGAGGGGTTTTTGCCCGAGGTAACCTCGAATTCGGTCAGCGCCCAGTACACCTACGATGGGAATACGGACACGGGAGAGTTGCGGATACTTGGCTATGCCGACCGGTTGATTCAACCAAGCGGCTCGTCGCAAGTTTTTCGTGGTCAATTCAATCCTTCGGATCCCGATCCGGTCAGTGCCCTGCTTCATCCCAATGGCAATCGAGCTATCGAAGGTGTGAATGTTCCGTTGCCGTTTCCGGGGACTTCCGGTGTGACCCCTTTGAAACCGTCCCACGAAGGTTTGTTCCGACTGGACGCCACGTTGGATGGAAATGGGAATCTGATTGACGGCTCACTTGTCGTACATGGTTCGCTGAGTGCAACGGACCAGCGAGTCTCTTTGTTGAAAGCCACACTCACTCAGATCGATACGGAAATTTTCAATTCCGATGGTTATGTTGAGTTCTTGGCAGATGTGACTCACACCGGCTCTGGTATGCCAGGCTTTGGCGATGTGGTGGGCGTGAAGATCAGCAGCTTGGCGACTGGCTTGATGTTCAATCAGACCTTCACGTCGATCACCATGGCTTCGGCAAGCATCGGCCGGCCTGTTCCTGAGCCTTCGTCCATCATTGCGCTCGCTTCAACGCTGGTGCTTGGATGTTGTGGTCTTCGTCGTCGCGGGCGGGCGAAACGGCGTCGCTAAACGGGATTTGGACCCTACTGCCGCCGCGTTGAACTCTGTTCTCATTTTTCACTCGGCCGAAGACGCTATCAATGAGTCAGTGACCCGGTCACCACGGCCCAGTTGTAGTAACCGGCGATGCCTGCCATCGACGCGATTTGGTTGTCACGTTCCAACACTTGTCGGAAGTGTTG
The DNA here is from genome assembly GCA_965222745.1 of Rubripirellula sp. Classification (GTDB taxonomy): domain Bacteria; phylum Planctomycetota; class Planctomycetia; order Pirellulales; family Pirellulaceae; genus CBDCUW01. The sequence goes on along the minus strand of CBDCUW010000005.1, from coordinate 300,502 downwards.
ACGTGTGTCGCGATCCCAGCGATAGGGCAGCAATTCCTTTTGCGGATAGAGCTTGCCGAAGTAATGGTCGTAAAGGGGAGTGCCTTCGTGCTCCTCGAAGCTAATGTACAGCGCCACCGCTGGATTTCCGTTGGCGTAGGGGCACTCGGTCAGTTTGCCAATTTGCCGAAAACCGAGCACCCGTTGATACAGCTTGGCGTGCTTGGGATGGGTCGCGGCGACCAGTCCATCGATCCCGCGGACATAGGCGACTTGGGCCAGCAGACGTCCCATTTCGGCAAACGTTTGAATGAACCTTGTTTGCGAATGGCGGCGGTCCGCCAGCCCTCCAATTTCGCCCAATCGCAGCCCCTGGCTTCGCAGTTCACCAATCTCTTTGGGATACATCGATTGCATGGGCAGGCCCAGATAGCCATCGCCAAACAGCGTCAGTGTCGACGTCACCTGACCGCTTAACTTGGCCAAAATGACTTCGGTGGTGGGCAGCAGATGGTGAGGGGTGAGCCGTATTCCACTCGGCTTTTCATTGACCAGCCCGGCATCATAGTAAGACTCAAAGGCAAGACGAAACGCGGCCGTGAGTTCTTCCCGTGAGCGGGCTAATGAAAAGGTCTGTTTTTTTCCGCAATGTGTCGCAGCATTGCGCGGTGTTGCGAATGCATTGATCATTTTGGGGGGTCTCGCCGAGTAGTTGAAAAAGCCCGTCGACCGTGTGCAGTCGCTAGTGCGGCGGTGGTCGACAAAAGTTCCCCCCCGAAACTTTTCGCCTAATGGAATCTAGGACATGTCCCTGCGACAGGCTGGCCAGCGCGGCGACAAAGGCTGGTAAAGTGCTATAGGTGTAACGATTGAAACGACGTCTCAGCACAAAACACGGCCAATGGGTACAAACGTCTCCTTTTTTCGGCGCGCCCCTGCTGTCGTTACGACCCGCATGATCGTCCTATCCGGCCACCGGCCAGCACATTTGCAGTGAAACAACCGGTGATCGTAAAGACGGCGATGAAACCAAATGCTGCCGGAATCAATATTGCGTGACGGAATGAATAGAATGGTTGGTCGCCCGGAACAGGGCGCGGCCAAATACGATGGGGCGAGGTCGACTGATGCGATTGGCTGAGTTCGTCGCTGCACCTGCCGACGGCTCTGGAGACACCCATGAATGAGGACCCAACATCGCAGCGAAATGCCCCTCCGACCGGTACGTCCGAGCAGCAACTCTGGCACGCTCCCGCCTGCAAAATCAGAATCGTCAGCGACGACGACGAATCATGGTTCGACCTGGATCGGCCTTACGCGTTGATCGGTTCTCACCGATGTTGTGACATCCAAGTCGGCGGCAGCAGCAGCATTCCGCCGGTGGCGTACTTCGTTTGTTGTTTAGATGACAGCTTGGAGGTTTGGCCGACGTCGGCGATAGCGTTCCCCCGTTGGGGAGCGATCCGGCCTGATACCGAACTGCTTGTTGGGCAGAGTCGCATCACGCTGCACCACCCGCTCGTTTCGGCTAGCGACAACGCGCCGCTTCCCTACCTGTCCGAGACGGTTGTTGAAACGAACATGACTTGGCCCGGCAAAAGTATTCCCAAATCATTCCGCCGTCCGGTGACCATCATTGGTGATACACATCCGAGTGTTCTGCGATTGCACGGCCGCGGCATGAGGCGATGTCACTTCGCCGCGGTCGTCGCCAGTGATCGCCTTTGGATGGTGAATATCTCGGCGGCAGATTTACCACACTCCGAAAGAGTCCGCTGCCTGAGCAAACCGGGAGAATCGACTCCGATTGGTGACGTGATCGTCGAATTCCTCTCGGCGACCATGCGACCGCAGCCCGACGGTGCCCAAGAGCCTCGTGACTTACCAGCAGACCGACCGATCGCGGCGCCCCAGCTTTGGCAACCGGCTGCCGATTCGGAATCGACCACTCCCCCTTCGCGGCCGAATCCGCCGGCAGAAAAAAAACAGGAACTGGTTCAGCCTCAGCCCGCCGGCAACAAACCTCGAAAACAACTGAATCCGGGCGCGCTGATCGCCGCGGCGCAACCAACCGGTGTCAACGTCGATCCGGCGTCCGGCGATGACGCGGAATCGATGGACTTGACCGACCGCATGGTTTCGATGGAACAATCACGGCGAACCCACTTGCGCCTGTTGAAACTGACCATCTTGTCCGCGGCATTCTCGGTAGCCGGACTGTTGTGGGTGATTTTGTTGGTCAAGATGTACGTGCAGTGGTTTAAGTAGCAGGCCCCTAGGTGGCCACTCTCACCACTAAAACACATTCTGCTTTCGTTCCAATGCGTCGACTCGTCGTTCCAGGATTTCGATCTTGGCGGACATTCGAAGAATCAATTGACGCAGGTCCCGCTCGTTCATCGCCGGCAGGTTGTCGGCAAGCGGTCTGGAAGGGAGCCCAGATGGATCTTCTGACAGGGGAGACCAGGCGGCGATCTGCTCCTTCACATCAGCGATGCTGGCCCGAACTTCATTCAGCGACGGATGCCGAGCGCCCATCCCTGCTTCGGCTCGACGCAAATGCCGCAGTTCGTCCACCAGCTGCCGGCCTCTTTCAGTCAACAGCGCTGCTTTGGGAATGATGTCGCCCGACGGAAGTCTCACCGCAGCCTCATCGCGGTTCGATCCAGATTGTCCGATTGCGTAGGACCCTAGTCCGATGGTGGCCAACAAACCGGTCAACGCAAAGACGGCACGGAACGATCGAAAGCTCACGAGAGCAACTCCTTCAAATCAATAACACCAATGGCAGGGAACGAGCGCCAGTATAGAGGTTTTTCGCGTCATCGATTCGTCGGAATCCGACGGCTTCTGCGGGTCGGCTACGCTCTTTGCCTCTAGCAAATCTCTTCCAGGCATCGCGCGACCGGTGCAATCGGAACATCCGGAGCGATTTTGGGTCATCCGAGCGTTGTGCGCTGCCGTTCGATCCTGGCTTCGGCCGGTCGTCGTCACTGGCAACCTAGTTTTGAGATGACGAATATTGATCGCGATCGACACGGGGGAATGCCGAATTCGGGCAACAGCGAATCATGAAGAACGATCCAACGGTGCACCCAGCGGTGCCCAGCACAGAAAAAAGCCGTGCACCCAGACCACACGTTTCTCAAGGGAGTCGTAGCATCAGTGTGGCGCTTGGCGGTGGCGGTGCGCGGGGACTGGCCCACCTGGGAGCGATGCAGGCAATTTCTGAAAGCGGACTGAAGGTCGATCACGTCGCCGGAATCAGCATCGGGGCGATTGCCGGCGCACTCTGTGCGATCGATCCCGACATCGAAAGTGTACAGCGGAAAGTGCTGGACTTCCTCCATTCCCCCGCGTTTCATCGTCGGCAGAAGCAGATGTTCGGAACTGCTTCAGCCAAAGGCAACGGCAATCCAACGAGTTGGTTGCGCCGGTTCAAAAGGATCATTTCCGTTCACCAAAATATGAAACGGGCGATACGAGGTGTCGCCGTGCTGCCGGAATCGACTTTGAAGCAAGCGATCGATTCACTTTTGCCCGAAGTCAATATCGAGGACTTGCCGGTCGCCTTCAGCGTCGTGGCTGTCGATATGCTTAGCGGCCAGCGAGTGGTGTTGAAGGAAGGTCCGCTGCGAGAGGCCGTTCGCGCGTCGGCGTCCATCCCTGGGGTCTTTCCGCCTGTTCGTTGGCAGGAGATGTTGCTTTGCGACATCGGGGTGTACGAGTCGATTCCGACATTGACGGCCAAACAACATGCCGCCGATCTGACCATCGCGATTGATGTTGCCAATCCTGAACTGCAAATCGACGGGTGCCAAAATATTCTGGAAGTATTCAATCGCGTTCAAGAATTGGCGGAGTATCAGATTCGGCAACACAGCCTTGCCCATGCCGATTGTGTCGTCCGTCCCGTGGTCGGTCGCCGCGGCCGTTTTGATTTTTCCGCTCCAGAAGAACTGATCGAATTGGGGTACCACGCCACCGTGGAAACGCTGTCCAAGATCAGCACCAACGCAAAATCGTTGCAGCTGGTTTCTTCCTAGACCGGGTTATTCGCGTAGGCCGGGCCGAGGTCGCAAAACCATGCCGTAACTGCGCGGGGCCGGTTTGTACTTGCGCGCAGCGCGGGAGGCGAAAAAACTTCCCACAGGCGACCGAAGTTCCGGCAGCACTAAGTCAACTTGGTTTCATCGCGAGGCCGGCGAAATATCCGAAACGGCGCTAGGAAGTTATCGCGGATTCGTACACTGGTCTTGGTGACTTGGCAGACGACGATCGTACTGTCTTCGTCCGGTTCGTTGTTCTCCAAAACCAGACGCACCAGGTGATCGAGACGGCTTCGAGGATCACTGTGAGGTGAATCCTGCAGAGCTTCCAGGAGTTTTTGGTGGCCGACCACATTGCCGCCTGGAAAGGCTGATTGAGCAAAGCCGTTTCCATACAGGACAACAACGTCGCCCATTCCAAGCTTGGTTTTCTCATGTCGGTATTCGTGGGGACCAAACACTCCCTCCGGAGTCGCTTCGCGGCACTGCGGTACGGTTTCTGTTTCACCATGCAACACCTGCCAGGTCTGATCGGCCGCCCGAAACACAAGTGGGGGCGGGTTGCCTATGTTGCACATCACAAAGCTGCGCGTCGGTGCAAAAAATGTGGCCACCAATGCCGTACCAAATCCACCCTGCCGAGCAAACTCGTGAAATTGTGTGCTCATGTTGGTGACAACTCGGTTTTGCCAAATCGAATTGATGTTGCGCAACAACCCATTTCGCATTTCGCAAGACAACCGAACGAAGGTGTCTTCGGAACCGCTGATATCGGCCAGCATCAAACGGGTGATTCGGCCCGACGCGCACGACGAGATGTAATGCACTTCGCCTCCTCCCTGAAGGCTGTGGCTGGATTGCCGGCTCGACACCTGCATGGCCAGACCCGGCATCTCGTAGGCTGCGTGGTAGGTCAAACGCCCGCCAGATATTTCCATGCATTTTTTGCGTTTGCTAGGAAATGGCATTGGCTCCTCGGACTAGACGTTGAGTTCTGGGATTGTAGCAAGGCGAAAAGTGGTGGCGCGACAAGGGGTCGCGCCTTGCGAAGGTTCATCTTTCTTTTCGACCGAGCCGGAAAGATTGTCGCAGGCGGTTGTGGGGTTTCAGGGGGACTGGTAGCGTTCGGGGGGTGATCGAAAACCACCGATCTGGTGGCGTGAATCGTCTAGCACGTGGGACGGACTTCTTTTGGGGCCAGTCGGCCCAGCTGTCGGCCGGTTCTCCGCTCCCGGCACGCGTTGCGACTTCGGAGAAGTCGCCGACTGTCGGCCACTGGACCAGCTGTGTCACGGCTGTCGGCAAAACTCGGTTGGCGATCGGTTTGCGCTTCGATCCCGTTTCTTTGATTTCACTTCCCTGGTTTCCCATCGAGTTTGGTGATGACGCAGGAGCGACGTTCTTGGCTTCGACGTGTTTTTCGACGCAAACATGGCATGATGCCTCGGCATCGGCGACATCGGCGGATGTTGACCGAAGCGCTCGAAGCTCGGCAGCTGCTGGCCGCCGGTGATGCGGTGCAATTGGTCGATGATGCTGATACCGATTTTTCGACGACCGGGACGTTCAATCCCAATAGCGGTGGGTTCGCGTCGGGAATCAAGCAGTCTCATTTCAATTGGGTGGCTTCAACCGCGTCTTGGACGTTTGATGTTTCTCCGGGGACTTACCACGTGGCGGCCAGCTGGCCGGGGAAATCGAATTCGGCCGCCGATGCTCCCTTTTCGGTGCTCGACGGTGTCGGTGGGTCGGTACTGGGGACGGTTTCGATGAATCAGACGGCCGAGCCGGATGATTTTGTCGATGCGAATGTCGGTTGGGAGAGTTTGGGTTCGTTCACGGTGACCGGTAGCTCGATCGAGGTGCAGCTTTCCAATGCGGTGACCGCCGGTTATGCGATCGCCGATGTGGTTCGGATTCAGCGGGTTGCCCCGGTCAGTTTGTCGGAGTCGCAGTTGGGGGCGGTGGCCGATAAGGGGCATGTTGGCTTTGGGATCACCGGTGTGGGGCAATTGGTCGACAAGACCTTTACGTTGACGAATGATTCGGCGGCGGCGATCACGCTCGAACCGATCGCTGCGCCGCAGGGGTTTTCGATTGTGAACAATTTCACCGCCGGGCAGACTCTCGCTGCTGCTGCGTCGGTGAACTTTACAGTGCGGTTGGATGCGACCGCCGCGTCGAAGTCGTATGGGCCGCTGTCGATCGTGGTCGACGATGGGGCGGAGAGTCTGCTGGAGTTGACCGTTTCGGGCACGACGCTGGCTGCCGGTAGCGCGGTGCAGGTCGTCGATGATTCCGATGTCGGGTTCTATCATTCGGGGACGTTCTATTCGATCTCTGGCGGTGGTCTGAATGGGGCGATGCAGCATTCGCATCCTTCCTGGCGCGGTTCGCTGGCTCGCTGGGTGGTCGACGTGGAGCCGGGTACGTATGAAGTGGCTGCCACTTGGCCTTCTTCGTCGGCGCGGGCGATCGATGCTCCGTTCACGATTTATGATGGGGTCGGTGGCAGCGTGCTTGCCACTTCGACGGTCGATCAGACCGATGCGCCACGCGGGTTTGTCGAAGCGGGCACCGCCTGGGATTCGCTCGGTGAAGTGACGGCCACCGGCAACACGTTGGTGATTGAGGTTTCCAACGATTCGACTACCGGTTATTCGATTGCCGATGCGATTCGTGTTCAACGTTTGGCCGACGTGTCTGTTTCGGAAGCGACTCTGGGGAATGTTGCGCTGGGTGACCACGTCGGGTTTGGGGTGACCGAAGTCGGTTCGCCGGTCGAAAAGACCTTCACGCTCAGTAACGATTCGGCCGATCCGGTGTTGCTCGCCCCGATCACCGCAGCGACCGGTTTCACGGTGGTGAACAATTTTCAAAGTAGCCAGGTGCTCTCTGCCGGGCAGACGATCGACTTTACCGTGCGGCTCGATGCCGGCGCCGATGCCAAGTCGTACGGGCAGCTGTCGATGGTGATCGAGGATGATGCTGCGGCGCTGTTCGATTTCACGATATCGGGCACGGTGACTTCTTCGGCGGTGCAGGAGGTGGGCCGGTTCGATGACGGTTTCGTTTCGGCGGGCAAGTTTCAAATGGTCGCCGTCGGCCATTTCGGTAGCGCGATGAAGACGCATGTTTCCTACGAGGGTTCTCGTGTTTACTGGGTCGTCGATGTTCAGCCGGGGGAGTATGAAGTGGCGGTCTCCTGGCCCGGCTTTTCCGGCAACGCCCCGGATGCTCCCTTTACCGTTTACGACGGCGTGGGTGGTGTGGCGCTGGAGACGATCGCGGTCGATCAAACGGGCGATGCGAACGATTTTGTCGATGGCTTGACCGGCTGGAAGGTGCTGGGCGACTACACGATCACCGGCAACACGCTGATGATTGACGTGACCAACGCGATCGCTAGCGGGTTTGCGGTGGCCGACGCGGTGCGGGTTCAGCGGCTGGCTGATGTGACCGTCACCGATGCTTTCGGGGTGCCGATTGGCAACGGAAAGCACTTTGGGTTTGGGGCGGTTGAAGAAGGTCGGATCGTCAGCAAGACGTTCACGCTCAGTAACGACGGCGGTGATTCGATCGAGCTTTCACCGGTAAGTGTTCCCGCCGGTTTTACCGTCGTCAACAATTTTACCGCCGGCCAGGTTCTCTCCGCCGGCAGCTCGGTTGATTTCACCGTTCAGTTTGACGGGACCACCGAAACGAAGGCTTACGGTGAACTTTCGATCGAGATCGACGCCGGCGGGCCGAGCCTGTTTTGGAACACGATCTCCGGCACGTCGTTGGCCGCGCCTGGTACCCTGCAATATCTGGACAACGACGAAACCGGTTTTTTGAAAGCCGGTTTTTTCACCACCGGCGCGGGCGCCTACGGGACCGATCAGAATCATGCGCTGGCCAGCTGGCAAGGTTCGCGGGCGATCTGGGTGTTCGATGTTCAGCCGGGGACTTATCGAGTGGCAGCGACCTGGCTTCCCGCCTCCATTTATGCTCCCAATACTCCCTTCACGGTTTACGACGGAGTGGAAGGGGAGCCGCTGGGCACGACCACGTTCGACCAAACAGTTGCTCCGAATGATTTGTCGGATGCCGGTGTCGATTGGGAGCTGATCCTGGGCGAATTCGACATCACCGGCAACACGTTGATGGTCAACCTGACCAACGTCGTCGCCAACGGTTACGCGGCAGCCGACGCGATTCGGATTGAACGGATCGAAGATCCGCCGGGCGACCGCCTCGATCAAGCCAAAGTGGTCTCTTTGCAACCGAATGTTCCGGCCGAGGTGACCGCGACGATCGGCAACGGCCTGTTTGGCGAAGCGGACGTCGATCTCTTTGCCGTCAACTTGACCGCCGGGCAGATTCTCAAGGCCGACGTCGATGCGTTTTACCTAGACGACGGCACGTGGGGCAGTCTGCTCGATTCTTACCTAAAAATCTTTGACGCCAGTGGAACGGAGCTGGCAGCCGCCGACGTCGGCAGCGCCGCCGGTGACACAACCAACGACTTGGATGCTTATCTGTCGGTGACGGCGCCGGTCACTGGCACTTACTACGTCGGCGTAACGGGAGCAGGTAATACGGCCTACGATCCGAATCAGCAAGGAACCGGAACCGCCGCATCGACGGGCGATTACACGCTGCAGTTGTTGGCGACCGACACGGCGACCACGCCGACTGTTTCGGGGCTTGCCGACCTGACGATCGATGAAAACTCTGGTTCTCACAACGTCACCTTCACCGTCGGCGATCCCGACACTCCGCTGGACGAATTGACGACGCGTTACATCTCTTCCAACCCGGCACTGATCGACGTGCCGTCGGGCCTGTTTTCGGGCACGACCGCTTCGCGAACCGTGTCGATCGCCCCGATCGACGATCAACTGGGCACGGCAACGGTGACGGTGATCGTCAGCGATGGCAGCGAATCGATTTCCGATTCGTTCGTGGTGACGGTCGATCCAGTGAATCCCGAATCGGAGATCGCCAGTGTACGATTGGCTCACGACAGCGGCACGCCCGACGATTTGTCTACCGCGATCCCGATTGTTGACGGTCACGTTCTGCGGCGGGCGTCCGAAGCGGGATTGCAAGTCGAATGGGATCACGACGACGACGAGATTGCTGAAGCGACCATCGACGTCGATCCGGTAACGTTTCAATTTCAGTACGACCCGCGGGTGACCGAGCCGACGTTTGCGGCAACAACCGGCCCGGTAGGTCTTCACTATCGCTTGGCGCTACCGCGCGCCGGGATGACGACTCTTTACGGCGATTGGCAACCGTTTGACTTTTCGATCGAGGTTGCGCCTCCCTCGCCGCTGTCGGCCGACAACGTGGAAATCGACGTCTTTCAAACCTCGGCGACCGATCACGGCTTGACCTACCGCGGTGAAATCACCGGGGATGAGAACCTTGGTCAGAGCACAGCCAGTAGCATCGTCGTCGAAGTCGACACCGACGGCGATTTTCAAAGCGACGATTCGGTGGCGGTGGCCAATCTTGCCGACGGGTTCACCTACACTCCGGCGACACCCAACTTCGCGTCCCACACGATCTCCTTCCGGGTCGTTCACCAAGACAGTTACTACGAATCGCAGCGAGCCGGCAGTTGGAACTCGTTGGTCTTCGATCCGGAAGAAGTTCCCACGATCACCGATGTTTCCCTGCGCGAAGACACCGGGTTCTCATCGACCGACGGCGTGACGGCCGATCCGGTCATCGTTGGCAGTGTTCTGGGGCCGGTTCATTCGACCAGCGTGACGGTGGGAATGGACGTCGACGGTGACGACGTCATCGACTTGACCACGACGGTCGACAGCGCCGGAGCCTTTGAGTTTGCTCCCTACAGCTTCGCCACCGGGACAGTCGACGTTCGGCTGCGCGCGGTCGACGGGCCGGCGACCGGCGCTTGGACCGACTTCAGTTTTGACTATCAACCTCACGATCCACCGGCACTCTCTTCGTTTGGATTGCTGGTCGATGATGGCGTGGCCGATGACGATGCCATCACCTCGGTCGCGATGGTGACGGGAACGTTTACCACTTCGTTCGGGGATCCGCAGGAAGTGGAAATCGACCTCGGAAATGATGGTTCGATCGACGCGACCGCCGCGGCGACCGATGGTCTGTTCTTTTTTGAGATCCCCAGCCCCGCCGCTGGTACGCAGACGATCGGTTATCGTCCGGCGCGGTGGAACCCGTACCTGGCACAAACCGAATACGGCAATTGGGAAACCTTTTCTTTTGAGTACGCTCCGGTCACCACCCAGCTCGTTGGGTTTGAAAGTCTCGGTTTGCGAAACGACACGGGAGCCGACGATACCGACTTGGTAACCACCGATCCGACGATTGTTGGTCGCGTCGATGTGGAGGAGTACACGACGGTCAAGATCGACGTCGATCCAAACAATCCCGACGTTGCCATCATTCAAACGGGTGCCAACGGTGATTTCACTTTCACTCCCACCGGGCTGACCGCAGGTTTACAGACGATTTTATTCAGCGTGTCGACTTACGACCATCTGACACAGTCGGTGGTCGATAGCGCGTGGGTTCCCTTCACCTTCACGCTGGAAGATGCGGTCAACGAAGCTCCGGCGATCGCTTCGCTGGAGCTGCTGAGCGATTCGGGCACCGGCGGTGACGGCTTCACGGAGAACCCGACGGTCTTCGGCTACGTCACCAACGACGGTCCGGTCGACGGGCTGCCGGTCGAAGTGGACGTCGATAGCGACGGGATCGGTGATCAGGTGGTCTTTGCGGATGCCGATGGCCGCTTTCAGTTCACGCCGCTGCAGGCGCGATACGGGCTGGTCGATCTTTCAGTCTGGGCAGTCGAGTATGACGCTTCGACCCAGTCCAACCTCACCAGTACCGAGGCAAACTTTTCGTTCACTTACGAAGATCAGGTTGACGAACCTCCGAAACTCTCCTCACTCAGTTTTGACACTGGCGAGGTGCTTTATGGCGTCGAGCCGAAGTTGATCGGCCTGGCGACCGATCAGCACCTGGTCGCGGGGGTTCGAGTCGAAGTGGATGCGACCGGCGACGGCATCGTCGATTACACGTCGGTGACCGATGACGAAGGTCGATTCGAGATCGGTTTGGCGGAACTGACCGATGGAACCACATCGATCTCGGTTCGCGCTTCGGCTGCCCACCCGATCGCCAAGCAGCTTCACGCAACCAGCTGGCAAACCTTGAACGTCAACTACCAGGTCTCCGATGTTTCCACCCTTCCGGCGGTGGTGATCACCGAAATCGGCTTGGCCAACGATACCGGCGATGACGACGCTGACCTTTTGACGACCGATCCGCGGTTGGTCGGTTTGGTCGATCGGTCGTCGGCCGTGCGGGCGACCTTTGTCGATTTTGAGATCGCTGGTGTGTCGGTCGGTTCGACGATGGTCGATGCCGACCTTCGCTGGTCGTTCGTTCCTGCAGGACTCGCCACTGGTTCGGTCACGATCGATGCCAGGACCAGGGAGCTGTTGATTGATGGTCAAGACGTGCTGGGCGATTGGACTTCCTTCACCTTCACGCTCCAGTCACCGGTCGATCCAACGGCTCCAGCTGCGCAGGCTGGTCATCAGACATCGATCCAAGCAGCCGACACACAGTGGCAAACCAGCCGCAACGGGGCCGACACGACTTACACCGGCGCCATCGACATCGCCAACACTAACCAAGACACGGCCAACCAGGTTGCCGACGCCCAGTTCCAGCAGGGTCTGCGAAACGCCGATGCTGCCTTCTCCAGCGGTCTGAGCACTGCGGCGGCCAACTTTCAAACCGCGCTGAACAATTTTTCGGGCGACACAACCAGTTTTGCATTCGAGGCTATCGAGTGGCCCGACGCGCCGCGAATCCACTCGGTGCAGATTCCCGACGACGCCGATCAGGCCACTCCGCCGCGACAGCGCCCCGACTACGTCGGACCGCAGTACGATTTCGATTCGGACCTGATCTACCAGGTTGCCAGCGCCCAGGCGAAAGCCACTTACGACTTTGGCGTCGAGCGGGCTGAAGAAGTGCGAACCGCCAAAGATTCCGACGCCACCGCGCTGTACGACCAGCAGGTCGCCGCAGCCGAAGCGAAAGCGGCTGTGGATCGAGGTGTTGCGGCGGCGATCTATTCATCCGCTGTCCAAGCGATCGATGCGCGAATCATTCCGTCGGCTCAAGAACTCGGTGCGTACAACAGTGCTTTTACCGATGCCAATGATGACTACAACGATGCGACGGCGGAGGCATCGCTTGGTCCGGACGGGTTGAGCGGGGACTATAGCGATGATATCGAGCAGGGTTACGACGATGCGGAAGACCAATATTTGATTGACCATCTTCAGGCCATCCAAGATCGTCTCGACGAAATCAATGCCGACCCGCCACCGACCCCCAGCGAAAGGGAAGCAATCGATGAGTTCTATGGGGAACTTCAACTGGAGTTAAAACGAATCCGCAGTCGAACGGTCAACCAGGTGGAGCACGAACAAACGCTTCGCCACCACAACTACACCCTTTTCCGCTTGTCGCGAATTGCAGCGGCGAGCCGAAAAGCGGCGATCGCGATCAGCACAGCCGACCGAAAAATTCGCGAATCGACCATGATCGCGGAATACCGGCAAGCAATCGATCGCATCGACGCGGCGATTGCGTGGGAACGAACAACCGCGACGATCGACCGAGCGCTCGCCAAGGAGCTCGCCGACGCCCAGCGTGATCTTGACAAAAGCCTGGCCGCTAACGAGGCAGCCAGCCGCGCCGGCACCACCAAGGCACTCACCGCCTACGACGTTGCCGAAGCGACGGCCAAGAAGGAGGCGATGGCACGTTGGAACACCGCGGTGGCATCCCCCTGGACTCAGTACCAACTTGACCTGGCCGCCAACGAAGTCGACTACTTCGTGCAGGTGAAATCGGCTAGCGACCAGCACATCGACGAAGTCACCGACGCACAAAAGCTCCATGACGAAAGGATCGCCGATGCGGTTCATCAACATGCCTACGACATGGCTGACGAACAATACACGCTTTCGGACACCTCGATCGACGCCAGGGAGGATTACTGGACTTCTTACGCTGACCAGCTGCATGCCCAACAGCTTGCCTCTTCTGCATCCACCGAACAGTACGAGCGGAACACGCACAACGGCAATTTTTCTCACAGCAAGCGGTCGATCGATTTATCGTACGACTATGACAACGAGCAGACCGATGCCGAACTGGATCGCCGCATTTCGCGGATCGACACTCGCCAAAGATACTTTCATTTTATCGTCCTTCCTGGACTCGAACGTGACTTCGGCATGCAGTACGTGACGGTCGCCGATCATGAGGCGAATCGGAATCCGGTGGGAGAAATCGGGACGCTTGCCGAGGATTTCAGCAACCTGGTGACAGGACTCATCGAAACTCGCGCCATCGAGCAGCAACAGGAAGAAGAGTTCGACGCCCTGAACACCGATTTTCAGCAACAGTCGGCCGAGACGCTGCGGGTATTCCAGAAAGCGGTCGCCCAGGCAAAGCGAGATCACTCGGTCGAAACGACGCGGATCGAGGGAGACCTTCAACAAGCCTATGCCGCCGAGCATACGATCTATGTTCAGGCAACCACGCAGGATGACAAAGAGTTGTTCGACGCGGAAGTCCTGCAGCTTGGACTCCGCGCCATTGCCGATGCCAATTCACTGAAGGTCTTTCAACAAGCGGAGGCGTCCGAGTACGCCAGCGCCATGAACCAGTGGCACGTCCAGGTTGATTCTCCCTGGTCGGCACTTCATGTCGCTCAAGGCACGATCGAAAACAGTTGGGCAACTGCCAGCGGGGATGCCGAAGTCGACCATGCGACGGCGATGCACTTGGCCAACCTCACCCGGCAACAGCAAACGTCGGCCGAAAACCGTGATTACCGCATCGACCTGGCGACGGCCGATCAAGTCAGAACGGACGAGATCGCCGACGAAACGGATCTCTATGCCGTTTCGATCGCGGATGCCAAACTCGTTTACGCCAAAGCGGTTGCCGATCATGAATTCGACTACCGTCAAGTCCAGGCGTCCACCGAGGCAAGCCGACGCGAGGAGGAGAGAACCTTCTTGGGTAGTCGAGAAGCGGCCATCGCGAGCCGCGAGGCGAGTTACCAAGTCGATTCCGCCACAACCGAAGGTGACTATCTATCCAATCAAGCGGACGTGAGCTCCAGTACCTACGTCGCCGTGGAAAGCGCTCAGGAGGATTACTGGTGGGGCTACATCACTTCGGCCGAGAAACTGGCGATCGAAGAGGCCGCCCTGGTGGAATACAATCGGGCAGGGCGGGCCGCGGTCAACCGTTACAATGCAACGGGAAGCCAGCAATGGGATTTGATTCAGGAAGCGCGTGCCCAGTTCTACGCCGCCGACCAAGCGCGGTTGGCGGAAATCAGCCGCACCTCCGACCTTGGGGACGCCGCTTCGCTCAGTGCCGGTGATAACGCGGCACTGGCAGGCGACCGAAGCGGTGCCGAACAAAACCTTGCCGACAGTATTCTCGCTGCGACGATCCTCTATGCCGGCGCGGTGGGCGATGCGGAAAAAGCATGGATCACGACCACCTCCAATCTCGATTCCGATTTCACGATCGCCGGCGTTCCGATCGAAAACGGCTATCTGCATTCGGCCACTTCCGCCGCCGGCAACAGGGCGCTGGACGAGGCGGCAGCGGCTGCCGGACGCCGTGAAGGTGAGATTGCGGCCCGCGGTCTCTATGAAGCGGCGATCTATGCCGATCATGCCGCGGCGAAGCAGGCGATCTCCATCGCTTCCCCTTCGCCTCTGGCGGTTGCCGACGCCGCGATTGCTGCCGCCGACGCGGCCTGGTTCGATTCCGTCCGAATCGCCGGTGACGCCTATCAAGACGCGATCTCCACGGCAGAATCGAATCGAATCACTCAGAGGAACGCCGCCGACTTGAATCTTGTCGCCGCCACCAACCTGGCCGACTTGCAACACATCCAACAAGTCGCTCCCCAGCAAGCGATCTATGACCGAACCGTCTCTCATGCCTCAGTCGACCTGGCGGTCACCGAAACGATCGCCGTGGCAACTTACGAAAAGGACGTGGTTCACGCGGAAGCGAACTTTGAAACGAATGTTGCCGCCGCGATCGAGTCCTTCTATGCCGACGCCGGTGTTCATGCAGAAAACCTTGCCGCCGACTTGCTGCCGCTGCACCGGCAAGGCTACATCGATGCTGCCGGCGACTGGAACGAGACGACCTGGAACGATGCCACAGCATTGGGCCCCCACGGTTACGACGGTCTTGAAAACGGTCACTGGGCCTTTGCATGGGATTGGAATCCGAATAACAACAGCTTCCCCCTGTCGTATGCCGGTTCGGGTGCCGGACTGGGAACGCCCGGTCACTTTCCCGCCGAATTCCCCTACGTCGATCACTCCTCTCCAGCCCAGCAACAAGCCTATCAAGACGACATCGCTGCTGCCGAAGCGACCTACGACAGTTCACTCGCCGCAATCCAAGCCGATTACACCACGACGTTTGGTGACGAAGAGATCGCTCGCATCACGGCGCTGGCCGATGCGAAAGTCACCCTCGCCGACGCCCGCGGCGCTGCCGGCCAGTCGTTTGTGACGACGATCAACACCGCTGAATCGGCGCTGTCGACCGTCGAACTGGCCCAATTCGCGGTCCAGCAAACCGCCATCGCCGACGCTCATCAGGTTCGTGCCGACGCGGTCGCCGCCGCCACCAAGAGCCAGCTCCTGGCCGGCGATACCGCCTGGGTCGCCTATCGCGATTCGGAAAAGACAGCCGGAGTCATTCGTGATACCTCGGCGGCGACCGCCGAAGCCGCTTATCAGCAAAGTGTTTCTGATGCCGAAGCACAGCGGGCCCTGGCGATCGCCGTTTCCTCTTCTACAAATCCTTTCGACGCTTACCAGGCCGCCTACACCCAAGCCAAAGCCGATTGGATCGACGATGTTGCATTGGCCTTCATCACCCACGCCACCGACACTGCTTCGGCCCAGTTCCAAGTCCCCTACGACCTTGCCGTGGCTCGTCAAATCGAAAACACCACCAAGGCAACTGCCGACGAGACCTTTGCGAAAGACTTGGCCCAGTACGATCGCGATCGGGCTGTCGGCACCGTCAATGCCGCCAACACCCGTACTGCATCACTGCTCTCTCACCTCAACACCCGCCGCACCAAGGCTGCCGAAAACATGGCGGCCTACGAGCACGACGTCGCCGCGGCGGAGAAACAGTACGCGCTCGACCTGGCCACAGTGCGGAAGTACACCGATTTGAACGATTTCACCCACGGTTACGCGAACTACTCCGAAGGAGTTGCCGACGCCGACCTGGCTTACGCCACCGCCATCGCCGATGCCGCGCTCGCCTGGCAGCTGGCCGAAGGAACCGCGATCGTCAACTACTCGTCCCCCGCGGTCACCCTGCAGCACACATTCGAAACGGGGATCGCCGGTTTGGAACAAACCCGGTCCACCAACATCGCCACCGCCGACAAGACCAGGGGCGACCTTCACGCCACCGCCGAAGGGGTCTTTCGCACCGCCGTCACCACTGCCGAAAACGCGCGGCGAAGCTCCCTCACAGCAGCCGACGTCACCCTCTGGAACACTCAAGAGACCGCCCGCGTCACCGCCCACACCGCCATCGACACCGACTTGCAATCGGACTGGTCGCAGTACCTGGTCGATGCCGCCACCGCGCGATCCTCCTGGTGGACGACCGCCTCGGCGCACTACACCAACCAGGCGACCGATCGCAACTCGGCCGACTCGGTCTACGCGGGCCGGATGCAGACCGCCCAAGTCGTCCGTCGCCAAGCCGACGTGCTGGCAACCAAGATCCATGCAACCGCCGCGGCCGATGCCGTTCATGATCGGGTGGTAGCCAGGGCCGACTCCATTCGAGACTTCCACGTCGCCTTGGCACTACCGGCCGAAACGTACGCCGACGGCACCGCACAAGCGATTCGCGATCGCGACGTTGGCAATGCGCAGGCCGAACGAGACTTTGTCTTCAGCGGCGACGCCACCCAGCACGCCGCCGACTTGCAAACCGTCGCCGACGACTTCGCCGCCGATCAGCAAACGCTCGAATCGGATTGGCTGGCCGCCGAAGCAAACCAGCAAGCCGACAAGTATCTCGACCTTGCCACCTCCAACTTCGACCAATCGCTCGACCTAATCGCCGCCGACATCCAATACGAAACGTCTCGCACGAATTCCGAAGCGTCCTACGTCAACGAAGAATCGGACGCCTACCTGCAAGCGACCACCAGCTGGGCTGCCGTTGACGCAACCTATCGTCAATACGAAGCCAACAGTTTTTCTACCGCCGCCACCGCCCTGTCGGGAACCAACGGTAGCCCCTGGGCCGCCTTCGACGCCGACTACTACGCCACCCTGGCAACCCGCGTCACTTCGGTCAGCGGTTCACATCAAACCCAGATGATCGCCAAAGCGGGCGCGCAAAAGGACGTTGAAATCGCCCACACTGGCGCCGAAACCACTTGGCACTTAGCCAACGTCAACGGCAGCGGCGCCCGCGCTACTGCCCTTCCGGCAGCCGATCAAACGCTCGCCAGTCAACTGTCGACCGACTACGCGGCCACTGGCGGCGTCGGCAACCCGCTCCCTGAATTCACCGCTGCGCCTCAACTGCAAGACGAATACACCTTGCAGGACTCCCCCCGCCTGTACTTCGATGCTGCACAAGGTCCCGCTTCATTCGGATTTCTTGCCGTTCCCTTCACCGACTTCTCCGAAACCGGCCTCTTTGACAACCTCCCCTACGATCCATCCCTGACCGCCTGGACCGTGGTGCAACTCGACGAGACCTTCTGGACTGGCGATGCCAGTATCGTGGAAGATCAACTCTACGACCTCTCGCTGGAATACCGTTACCACTGGTTCTTCGACAACGAGCTGGTCAGCGAATCAACACCAGCAGACGCAATCACCGCCGAGTACGAAGACTCATCCGGCCAAGGCAGCACGCCCGACCCGAACACCTTTGGCGCCGCTGCCTTCGACACACGAGCCACCGGTAGCGGACAAGCAAACACAGTCTCCGACGATTCCACCGAAGTCACTGACGGAACCGAATACCGGCAAGACGAAATCAACCAAATCCTCGCCGCCGGACGCCCCGGAGAAGCGACCTCCTGCAACCAGCGTGAGTGTCTCACCGTCCGTTCAACCATCTCCGATCGTCCTGAATTCAGCCTGAGCGTCTACGCCGACGTCTACACCCCACAACCCTCCGAGATCGCCGCCCTCGATCACCTCTCCGAAGGAGAGCAAGAAAATTTGCTGAGGCTTGCCGATCTACTGAAAGAACAACACGACAAACTCAACCCATCTTCCCACCAAGCCCATCGAAACTCGGTCGGCGACGGCACCTCGTCGTTCGTCGTGGCGGGCGAGCATGCCGAAAATGACTCGTCCAAACGCGGCAAGTCGAATTTGATTGACAAGGTCAAAGATCCCTACAAAGTCACGCCGGAAGAATTGAAGGAGCTGACCGAGAGACTGGATGTCGCCGCTGACCGAATCGGAGCCGGACTTACCGCGAGTACCCAGTTCACTTTCTCAGACTTACCCGACTTCTACAGCGGCGTCGGGAAGGGTTTTGTCGATTCGACCTGGGGAGCGCTGGAGGACCTCAAGGATTTGGTTGCCGGGATCATGTCGTGGTACGGCGAGCGGTATTTTGTGAACAGCGTTCGGGTAGGCGATTGGGCGTTGGACTGGGTCACACCTGATTCCTGGTACACGCCCCGAGGCCAATACCTTAGCGCCGAGCAGAATCGGCTCGCCAAGGAAGACCTGCGACGGTTTGAAGTCATCCAACATGTCACCAATACCGTTGGATCGATCGCAGGAGATCTCATCGCCGACGACGTGGCCGGCATCTTGCTGGGAGACCAAGAAGCATTCCGGCGTTCCAGTCATCGACGGTTGAAGCTCGTCACCGTCACCGCCGAACTGCTAGCAGATCTGGCAGAGCATGTTGGAGAAGAGGACAACGTAGAGCTGCGAGGTGAGATCTTAGGGCACGCAGCGGGAATCGTGTTCGTCGAATCGGCCCTGCTGATTGCCACAGGCGGGTATGGCAACGCAGCATCCACGTCTGCTCGACTGCTGGCAAAGATCAAGACAGCGACCGGTTCATTCAAAGCCGCCACCGCATCCAAACTACAGCCCGCATTCAAGAAGTTCTTCGACGGAATCACGCAGCTTCGCAAAACACCCGATGAAACAGCCAAAGTCGCTCGGACTGTTGTCGACGACGTGCCACCGGGCACAGCGAAGGACGCCAGGAATATCAACCACCTTGTGCTACAACAAACCTGCTTTGTGGCTGGGACACCGATCCTCACCCCAGAAGGTGAGAAAACGATCGAGTCGTTTTCGGTAGGAGACAAGGTCTTGGCCCGCCCAGAAGAGGAGCCAAGCGTTCCTGCAAGAGCACAGACCGTAGAAGCCGTCTTTGAACTGACCGCGCCGGTGCTGGAGTTGCGAGTTGGTGAACAGATGATTGAAACGACTCGAGAACACCCCTTCTACATCCACGAGAAAGGCTGGACAGCAGCGGAAGAACTGGTCGAAGGAGATCAGCTGGTTGGTCACGATGGAACGTTGGCGGCCGTTGAATCGGTGGCTTCGACCGATCAAATCAAAACGGTCTACAACATGCGAGTGTCGGAGGACCACACCTATTTCGTCGGCAGCGAAAGTTGGGGCTTCTCCCTCTGGGTCCACAACACCTACACTGTGGTCAAGAAGCTGATCAACGACACCTGGGTTTGGAAACTAGAAGACATTGACGGCAACCTAACTGACCTGGTCTTTTCGTCCAAGTCGGAAGCCTACGTTCACCTGCGCCGCATCGGAGAGATATCCGATACTCATATAGATGGTTTGCTTTACGACGGTAAAATCGGACAGGAAATCGCACGGAAACTTCGGCGTACGCCTATCCAGAAAGGTGGGCTTCAGAGAACAACGCCCAATGGCACTATTGGTAGCAAACCGACGGGCAAAAGAACAAAGATTCATCCAGATGACGATGCAGCAACCAAACGGTCGTTAATGCGGGAAAATGATTCTGCCGATATCCTCGCGGAAGCAGGATACAAAGTTGAGCAGAACCCGAAACTTCCAAGTTCGCGGGCAGACTACCTAATCGAAGGCAGAGTGTTTGACAATAAAGCCCCAGTGACTTCGCGCGCTCGCAATGCTGCAAGCGAAATCCAAAAGTCAGTAAACAATAGGCAGGCTGATCGTATCGTACTTAATCTTGAAGATAGTCCACTGTCTCCCGCAGACATGAAACAGCAACTTAGCGACTGGCCTATCTCTGGCCTAAAAGAAGTAATTGTTATCAAGAATGGTGAAATCATTCACTTGTGGCCGTGAAAGAGTTCAAAAATGTCGTTAGAGTATTCATTGGAAATCGCCGAAAAAGTTTCAGTTTCCGAAATATTGACTTATCTAGGTTCACTGCCTGATTTCGAACATCATGGTGGTGGTGAAATTCGCACTCCTGAATTGCAAGCGTTTGTCAAGGAGCCAAGCTACTTGACATCTGACGTGATTGAAGAATCATTCGGCTTCGATCCTTCTGTTGAGGTTACGTTTAGATTGGACAAATCCTATGATCGATCTGCAGCACGGTACCGAGTGGTATGGGCATCGTCAAAACTGCTTCGACGCACAAATGGCGACGTAGTTCTTCTGTTCAACGGCGAGACTGTGATCTTTTCCCGTCTTGGAGCCCATCTGACGTTAAACCAAATCGAAGGTCTTTGGACTCCAGAAATGCTAAGCGTTATTCCCCGGCCATATCAGATTCGTAGCATCCCCAGCATTTAGCCAAAAAGCAAGAATAGCGAAGGGTAGGGATTATGAAATCCAAGATTTGGGTTCTTACCCAAAATGGCTGGGCACAGATAATTCCATAGGTAAAAAGCATGTCAGTTGAGCTAGAAATCAAGATTCCGAAACAAACGACAACTCTCGATATTGAAAATTGTGTCCGGGGGGGCGTAGGTCGTCTATTCGGAGATGACGAAAGTCGATTGTTGTCTTTCGACGTACAGGCAGAATCAATCGAGAATTTGTCTGATATGGTGGTTCGGCTAGCGAACGTCGCCTCCGTTTCGATAGGTTTTTTTGAATTTGACGACGCTGAGTCGGCAGAGAGCGGAACTTGGTGTACTTTGTCAGCCAACTTGGATCGCAGCCAAACCACCTACGCCTTGATGTGTGTGATTGCTGGCGCACTAGCAATTCGATTTAACACGCCTGTAGTCGACGATGCTCTCTGGCTGGGTGAAGCGCGAGAAATCTCGGCAGCGGAACTCGAAAGTCGAATTCGAGGTCATGCAGACGTCAGTTTGCAAACGGCCTCCGCGGCAATTTGCCGAGCTTTAGGTATCGGGTGAAAGCGAGCAAACTTACAAAGGCTGGGCTCGTCAGCGAATCGACACACGAGCCACCGGCAGCGGACAGGCAAACACAATCTCCGACGGCTCAGCGGAAGTCACCGACGGAACCGAATACCGGCAAGACGAAATCAACCAAATTCTCGCTGCCGGACGCCCCGGAGAAGCAGCCTCCTGCAACCTGCGCGAGTGTCTCACCGTCCGTTCAACCATCTCCGATCGTCCTGAGTTCAGCCTGAGCGTCTACGCCGACGTCTACACCCCACAGCTCGCCGAAATCGCCGCCCTCGATCACCTCTCCGAAAGCGAGCGGGAAAACAAGTTAAGGCTCGCCGATCTGCTGAAAGAACAACACGAGAAACTCAATCCATCCTCCCACCAAGCCCAGCGGCACACCGTTGGCGACGACACATCGTCACTTGTAGCAACCAATCAAATCGCCGGCTCATCGAACGCGTCCAGCCCATCGATCACCGATGGAAGCAGTCGGCACATCGTACTTGACATCGTTGACGGTGGAGTAGGTGCAGCGCAAGGGTTCCTTGAAGGCTTCTTCGGTGACGGCCTCAAAGGCAACATTGAATTCGCCGGTTCGCTTCTGAACTGGATCTACACGACGAACCTGGTTGGAATCATTCCGAACAATTACTACGCCCTCTTTGCCGGTGGCCCCCACGGCTACCAACAAGCCTTCGATGGCTATGCTGCACCGGTCAAGGCGATCAAGAAGACGATTGGCGCCGCTCGCCAGTACGGTCCCATCGCCATACGAACGGCCTCCGATATGGCCCGACTCTTCTCGTCGGACTATCTCAATGCACTCGCTGACGGGAACCACTCAAAAGTCGCTGGTCTGACCGCCAACTGGTACCGAACAGCATCACCTGAGACTCTGCTAGTGCTCGACATGGTCGATCCGGTGGTCAAGACGATCGTCGAGGAGCTCGACTCGCTGACGATCAAAGAAAAGGCACACTTGATCGGTCGCGTCAATGGTCTGGTCACCTTCGAGGTGCTACTTTCGGTGGCCACCAGCGGTGCTGGTACCGCCGTCAAAGCGGGCAAGGTGAGCGAATTCCTGTACGACATGTCCAAGTTCAAGTTCGTCACGAAATATGACAGCACTGGCAAGATCACCGCGACGCTACAGAAGTTCGCTGATAGACTAGCGATTGTCCTCAATACACGAGTCTGTTTTGTCGCGGGAACACTGGTGGCAACCGAACAAGGATTCACACCGATCGAAGAATTGAAAGTGGGCGATCTCGTCCTAACCCGCAACGAATTCGCCGACGGAGAAGAAACCGACAACGACTACCAACCGGTCACCGAACTAATCACCACCCATCCAAGTGAACTTCTGGAACTCACGCTCAGCGATGGTGAATCTGAGGAAACGCTCACCACCACTGCAAACCATCCTGTCATCAGGCGCTTTAAAACCAGCCACTTATGGGCGCTTCAAAACCGGCCATTTTGAGTCTGGATTACTTGTTTGAAGACTTCTGATCTTGTTCTTCGGCTTTCGAGCCGATGGGCGCTTTGGCTGGTTTTGAACCTTTTCCATTTTTCCTCGACCCGGTGGGCGCTTTGGCTGGTTTTGAATCGCTCCCGCGATCTCGCAGTCGGTAGCTCTTGCCCGTGATCGTGAAGATTTGCGAGTGATGCAGGAACCGATCCAGGATGGCGGTTGCGGTCGGAACGTCCCCCAGCAATTTGCCCCAATCTTCTAGCGGTCTATTCGACGTCATCATCGTGCTGCGCGTTTCGTAGCGACGCATCACGATCTCGAACAGAAATTCGCCACTGCGTTTGGGCAACTGCTTCATCCCGAAGTCATCGATGATCAACAGGTCCGGCTTCAAGTATCGGTTCATCACTCGCTCATGTCCCTCCATCGCTTCATCGTGTAAGAAGTCTCGCACGACGTCGAAGATGCTTCGGTACAGAACCAAGTTGCCAAGCTTGATCAACTGATAGCCCAGCGCTTGGACGATATGACTTTTTCCAGTTCCGGGCGCGCCGCACAGCAACACGTCGCGGGCTTCGCGAATGAAGTGTCCTCTTGCCAGTTCAAACACATCCTTCTGCTTAATCGATGGGTTGAAAGACCAGTCAAAATCCTCCAATGTTTTCAAGTCCCGAAACCCGGCTGCCTTGATGCGCCGAGCCAACTGACGTTCCCCGCGCACAAGCATCTCGTCTTGCAACACCAGTTCCAGAAACTCTGAATGAGTGAGATGATTGCTCTGCGCTTCATGCAAGCGAACCTCCAGCGTCTGAGCCAATCCCGAAAGACGCAGCTTCTTGAGAGTTGATAGTAACGATTCATTCATAGCTTGGCCTCCTTGCCAAAGTGAACGCGGACAACATCTCCGTAGTCCGATAGGTTACGGATGATTGGATGGTCTTCAAGAAACTCGAACTGTTCTTGGTCGGGGCCGGCATGCTTGATCAGTTTGCGAATCGTTGCCAATCGGTATTCGCCGTAGGAGTGCGCCGTCCGGCAAGCTTGTTCAATCGACTCACTGGAATGTTTGCCCGAGAGATTCAGCAGCCCTTGCAGAACACGCACTGATTGCACACCGCGAGCGGCCACCAGGGCGCGCGACCAGGCACGCGTTTGGGGCCCAATGATGCCGACTTTTTGAAGCAACCACTCGGTGCCACGCTCCACCACACTGATCTTTTCCGAGGCGATGTGCTGGCTGAGCGTACTGAACTTCCCCTGGGCTGCTCTGGCGTGCGTGCAGATCGGTTTCATCGAATCGCTGTAGATACGCACCAGATGCGAGTTCCAGCGAACCCACACTTCGCGACCCAGGTACTCAGGTGGAACACTGTAGTAGGACTTGTCGACGGCGACATGTCCATCGCGACTGACGATCCGTTGGCCTTCTTTGAAACTTGGGAAACGTTCGGCCGGCAGTTCCCCTAACGCACTGCGTTCTTCCTCCTGAAACATCTTTAGCACTTGACGCTTGGTCGTGCCGTGAAGTCGAGTGTCGGCGACCGTCCGTTCCCAGTGTTGCAGATGATCGTTCTGCTTTTCTAAGCTCTCGAAGGAGCGGCCCTTGAGCGCGTTCTCTTGGACATAGTCGACGCCCCGTTCCACTTTGCCTTTATGCCGCGGCATGCGTGGCCTGGTCGGCAACAGAACCGTGCCGTAATGCTCGCAGAACGACTGCAGCTTGGGATTGAGTTCGGGATCGTACCAGTCGGCTTTGAGAACGGCTGCTTTCAGGTTGTCCGGAACCAGCGTCTTGGGAACGCCGCCGAAGTGCATGAAGGCATTCTCAAGACACTGAATGAAGTTGTCGGTGGTTTGCCGATAAACGACCTCGCTGTAAGCCTTGCGTGAGTAACTCAGGACAACGCGAATCACGTGCGTCTTGCGACGTCGCCCCTCGCTGTCAACGATCCTTGCACCAGTGCCAAAGTCGATTTGCGCCTCTTCGCCTGGTGCCACTTCGATACGCCGAAACGGGAGCGGCTGAGCCCGCTTGAGTTTGGCGACGTATCGGCGAACGCTGTGATACTGGGCGGTGAATCCGTGATCGCCAACCAGATCTTGAAAGATCCTCTGCGCCGAAAGACCCTGTTCGAGCTTGGCCAGAATCAGCTCATGGAACTGAGCACATTGGCTTCGCGACCCGATGGGCGCTTTGGCTGGTTTTGAATCGTCGCCAGGATGCTCAGACCCGATGGGCGCTTTGGCTGGTTTTGAATCATCCGAGCCGATGGGCGCTTTGGCCGGTTTTGCCTGCTCTTGCAGGTACTTGGCCACCGACTCTCGGTTGATGCCAAGTTCCCTGGCGATCCGTCGTTGGGACCACCCCTGTTCGTGCAAAGTCTTAATTGA
Organism: Rubripirellula sp.; assembly: GCA_965222745.1. Classification (GTDB taxonomy): domain Bacteria; phylum Planctomycetota; class Planctomycetia; order Pirellulales; family Pirellulaceae; genus CBDCUW01. The sequence goes on along the minus strand of CBDCUW010000005.1, from coordinate 275,130 downwards.
CAACACCTTAGCCACCTGTAGTTGATTCGCCATGCAGTTCGTTTCCTTGCTCCGGAGTGAGCAGGGAAACGTACACGGACGACTCAAAAGTGGCTGGTTTTCAAGCGCTCATTGGTGGCTGGTTTTGGGCGCTCGGCGACAATCCCTTCTACTCACTCGACACCAAGAGCTTCATCCATGCCGACCAGCTAGAAGAGTCAAGCCGTGTTGCCTCAGCCGACGGCCAACCTTTGACGGTCACCGCGATTTCACGACGCGCGGCGTCCGAAGGAGAGACCTTCACCACCTACAACATCGAGGTCGCCGGTTCACACACCTACTTCGTTGGCCGCCAGCGCGCCTGGGTGCACAACACGTCCACCCCGTGCAAAGTTGCGATGAAGAGGTTCACCGACGTTCTCGATGAACTTGGGGAATCAGCCGACAAAACGAAAGCAGCGGAGGAAATGTTCGAGCTATTGCGCTCGATGGAAAAATCGGGTGACATCCAACCGGGCAGCGTTTCCCAACACTTTAACGATGCCCTTCGAGAACTCGCCAACCCTAAACCACCCGCAACACCAAAGCTAACCGCGAATGAAGTTGTCGAGTTTTCGAAACTCGCACCCAAAAAACTGCTATCGGGCGCTATCAGAAAACTCGCGGAGCAAAACATCCGCAATAGCGGAAAATCAGTTTTAGGACCTTTCAGTCCACTAGAAGTAAACTACATCAATAAAGCTGACGTAAAAAACGCAAGCTACTTTGATATCGGCAAAGCGTGGAACAAACTAAACGCCAACGAACGCTGGGCGGCAAACCAGCACTTTCTTGACATAGTCGCGGATAGTGGAGACCAAGTGTATCTCTCTATCCCAAAAGGTAAAATTCGACCGGATTCGTACTTGAAATTAGAAATTGACCACTTAGGGCTTGCAAGACAATAAGCTACCGTATTGATCTTGCCGTTGGGCAGGAGGATTTCCGATACTTGCGGGATGCCGGATGCAAATGTTGTTGAATGGATTCGCGAAAAGTATACCGCATTGATCGGTGACCTCGATGAAAGGGGACGTCGAAGATGGGCGGCTGCCGAAGCGCGTTCGCTCGGACGCGGAGGAATCGCCGCGGTCGCCGCGGCGACTGGGATGTCGGATCGAACGATTCGCAACGGAATTGCCGAACTGGATGACCCCGAAGCCGCAGCGAGCAACCGACAGCGACGTCCAGGCGGAGGTCGCAAATCGAGGGAGGCCGAACAACCTGACTTGATTGACGCCTTGGAGCAACTGGTTGACGGAACTACTCGCGGCGATCCGATGTCTCCACTACGTTGGACCTGCAAGAGTACGCGAACACTTGCCAAGGAGTTGAACCGTCAGGGCTATGAGATCAGCAGCACGAAGGTCGGTGAGCTTCTGCGGTCTGCGGGCTACAGCTTGCAGGGCAATCGGAAGACGATCGAGGGCAAACAGCATCCTGACCGCGACAGTCAATTTCAACATATCTCCGATCGAGTCAAAGCTTACCAGCGGACCGGCCAGCCGGTCATTTCGGTCGATACGAAAAAGAAAGAACCGCTGGGAATGATGAAAAACGCGGGCCAGACGTACCGCAAGTCGGGTGACCCGGTGCGCGTAAAGACCCACGACTTCCCGGACAAAGAACTTGGGAAAGCGGTTCCCTATGGCGTCTACGATGTAACGCACAATGAGGCTGGAGTGTCGGTGGGGATCAGCCACGACACGGCTGAGTTTGCCATCGCGGCGATCCGCCGTTGGTGGAAGAAGATGGGGCGAAAGCGTCACGCCAAGGCGAAGCGATTGTTGATCACGGCGGACTGTGGTGGGAGCAACAGTCCGAGAACCAGATTGTGGCGTTGGGTACTGCAAAAGTTTGCCAACGAAACTGGCATGAAGATTGAACTGTGCCACTATCCGCCTGGGACCAGCAAATGGAACAAGATTGAACATCGATTGTTCTGTCACATCACCCGCAACTGGCAAGGCGTTCCGTTGGAAAGCCATGAGGTGGTTGTCAACTTGATTGGCGCGACCAGAACAGAAGAAGGTCTGGAAGTTCACGCGTGGCTTGATGAGTCCGAATATGAAAAGCGGAAGAGAGTCAGTGACGAACAGCTTTCGGAAGTAATCATCAAACGCGACAATTTTCATGGGGAATGGAACTACACGATCCTCCCCAATAAACCTACTAAGATTCGGTAATCAATTGTCTTGCAAGTCCTTAGTGGCGCCTTGTTTTGACGGTTCCGGTAAACTGTTTGGACCAAAACACCCGTCTACACACCAAGGACGCCACGGATGGCCAGCAAAACCAATCGAGAAGCCCTGACTGACGAAATCGAAATTCGCGTTCGGGATTTTGCCGACTCGCTCAGTGAGAAGGACCGCAGGCGTTTTGTGGCAATCGAAGCAGAACGTCATGGTCGTGGTGGAGTTGCCTGGATTTGTCGTGTTGTTGGCTGCTCGGCACACACAGTTGAGCGAGGACGAGCTGAACTTGATTCGCTTGACAAGGACCCGGCCGCTGGCAGGATTCGCCGGCCGGGGGCCGGTCGAAAAAAAAGATCGAATCGGAGTCTCAAGCCGAACAAAACTTGATCAGCCAATTAACTGTCCGAGTTGGCGGCAGCCCTGATGAAGAAGATCTCATCTTCACCGACCTCAAGCCGCCAGCACTTGCCGACGCAATGACCCGAATGGGAACACCTGTCTGTGCAAAGACGGTCGCCAGTTGGCTCGCCGAGGCAGGGGTTCGCTTGCGAAAGATTGCCAAGTCGGTAGCTGGAGGGGAGAGCGTCGATCGTGAAGAACAATTTGATCACATCACTGACTTGATTCATCGGTACGAAGCGGAAGGGAATCCTTGGTTTTCGATCGACACCAAGGCCAAGGAGCACCTGGGAATGCTGTACCGCAAAGGGCGTGCCTACAGCAGCGCATCCTTTCAAGCGTTTGATCACGATTTCCCCAGTTGGGCCGATGGCGTTTTGATTCCTCACGGGATCTACGACCAGCGTTTGAATCTGGGTCACCTCAATCTGGGTTTGTCCCGCGACACAAGCGAGTTCGCTTGCGAGAGTTTTGGCAACTTCTGGCAGCGTTTGGGAAAGAAGCGATACCCGCACGCAACATCGATCCTGTTGACCTGCGACTGTGGCGGCAGCAATCCAGCTGGGAAGTATCTTTTCAAGTGGGATCTTCAACGATTGGCCGATCGCATCGGTCTTCCGATTCGCATCGCGCACTTTCCCAGTTACTGCAGCAAGTACAACCCAATTGAGCGTCGATTCTTCCCTCACGTCAGCCGCGTCTGCGAAGGGATGCTCTTTGATTCGCTTGCCCGCGTAGTCGAACTGATGCGAAGAGCAACAACCCGAGGCGGTTTGCGAACAACGGTCCACGTGATGAAGAAGGTCTATCAAACAGGACGTGAGGCGACTGATTGGATGAAGTCGTCTCTGCGGATCAGTTATGATCGAATCGTTCCGCGTTGGAACTACATGCTCAAACCATCATGCGCCACTAATTGATTGCTCGTTCCTAAGCCGCCAATCGATGCAAAAGTGGAAGACTCAATGAGTCGGTGGCTGGGATTCCATGTGGTGTGTGGCGATCAGATCCACGCTGGCGATGGTGTCTTTGATAAAGGCACGGAACCCAGATGCCGCAATAAGATTCAAGGAAGGCCAATTGATCAGAGAATGCGTCCGGTTTGTGATTGGCGACCTGAGTGGTCGATCGATGTTGCCGAATGGCCTGTGATCTTTCAGGAAAACGATGGAACGTGGAAGCACATTTCCGATTTCCGGGAAGATTGCTTTTGCTGTCCTTCTCGCATGAAGTAGCAATTCGATTTTAGCCCGAATTATTCACCAAACAGTGAACAGGAAAAGAGAACCATCGCGTGATCTCCCGCGTTTAACGGGTAACCAACACAAGCCCACAAGCACGGAGAGGATCACGCAATGGGTGAAGGTCAAGGTAACGTTTTTGAGCCGGAATTCAATCGCGCTTTCAAAGTTCAAACCACCGATCATCGGCTGACTTCCAACTCGGGTGTCATTCTCCTACGCGAAGCCGACCATCGCTTAGGGTTGCTCGCCTCGATCGCTCAGCAAGTGGATGATCCCCGGCGACAGGATCGAATCCGATACACGATGACCGAACTGCTGCGAGAACGCGTTTACGCAATGGCCATTGGTTACAACGCCCAGGACGATCTCGATCGACTTGCACACGATCCTGCTTTTCGGGCAGCGGTCTGGGATCGACCTGGCCAAGATGTGGTCTGTGAGCGTTTGGCGAGCCAACCAACTCACTCACGGTTGATCGATATCTTGGCCAGCAGCAGTGGCAATCTCAACGCCATTCGCAATGGGCTCAGTGAGTCCGTCGAGCGGCACCTCAAAGCATCCTCTGGCAGCAGCAGAGTGCGGCATGGCACGATTGACATCGACAGCTTTCCGATCGAGGTTCATGGTTCACAAAAAGGCAGCAGTTACAACGGCTATTATCGGACAACGGTTTATCATCCGTTGGTCGCGTCGTTCTCAGTTGCCGGTGATTACGACAGCACGCGTGAAGGCAAACGACTTGGCAACGGATATCTTCACGCGACGCTTCGCCAGGGCCAGGTTCACACCGCCAATGGAGTCAATCGCTTCATCAGCAATGTGGTGGACAAGGCACGCCGAATCGCTCAGCACCTCGACTTTCGCATCGACGCGGGCTACACGATCGCTCCGGTGCTGGACTACCTGACCAACGAAAACCTGCGTTTTGTCGGGCGATTGAAAACAAATCCCCGGCTCGAAGCACTGGCAGCCGAGCACGTCACTCGCCCCGTCGGTCGTCCCCCCGCCGGAGGCTATGAGTACACTGTGGAGCTTGGACAGTACCAAGCTGACTCGTGGGAGCATAGCCAGCGATTGGTCCTCGTCGTTGTTGACAGCCCTGATCCTGTGACGGGCCAACTGCACTTGGCACCGCGCTACTTTTTCTTGGTAACCAACTGGCGCGAAGGGCAACGCAGTGGTGACGAGCTTCTGGCTCACTATCGTCCTCGAGGAACGTTCGAGGATCGATTTGGCGAATTCAACGCTGCAATTGGGCCGCACTTGTCATCGCAGTCGTTTGAAGAAAACGAAGCAACCATGCTGTTGGCATTGTTGTCTTTCAACCTCAGTTCCCTTTGCCGCATCGAACTGGAGGATGCAGTCGGCGGCTGCTGGGACTTAACTCGATTTCAGCTTTTTATCTTGAAGGTTGGCGGTGAGATCATCAAACACAGTCGTCGTGCGATGTTGCGGATCGCTGAATCTGCTCAGCCGCTTTGGTCAGGTTTGATTGAACGTCTTGAATCTTGGCAGTTACCGGAGTGCTTCTCGCAGCCGACGGCGCGACGGCGTGCTTGGATGCCGCCGCCATCTCATTCGCATCTAAATGAAGTGCTACGACTCTGAGCTGTTCAACCGCCGAAAACACCGTTGGGGGAAAGGGGGCTTTGTGCGCCGATCAGTGGCCAACACCTTCACCGCCGCCGCAAATGCCTTCAATCGAGACAACTCACAGCTAAGCTAAGAACCTACACTGCTTGGTGAATAATTCGGGTTTAGGGGAAATCTTAGAAGATCGTGAAGTGGTCTTGCAACGAAAACGGCCCTCAGGGATTTAGGTGGTAACTACACAACACCAGTTCCCGGAGAGCCAAGGATGGCCAAGCGTAAACGTTCTCGAAAACCAACACAAGCTCGACATGGCAAGAAAGCGAAGCGTTCCCAACACGACAAACGGAAACGGCTCAATCAGCGCAATCAAAATCGGCGATCGACTCGCCAAGCCCAGGTACCGTTAGTTGGAGGCATCGCGAAGTTGGTCGCGGAGATGCAACGCCTACTCGATTCGCGGAGTGCGTTCCGACTGCCAATCATCATGGCGGGCGCCATGCTGGCGAAGTCGCGACGGACCGTCAGTAGCTGGTTTCGCTCTGCCGGCGTCCGTGATGATTGGGATTTCTTCTATGATCAACTTGCCGCGATTGGCCCAAAAGTTGCATCGCTGATGATACCGATCCTATCGAGCATCGTTGCCCGATTCGATCCGGGGCCTGATGGCTACTGGAAACTGGGCCTCGATGACAGCCCTACCAAACGTTACGGACGCTGTGTTGAAGGAGCCAACGTTCATCACAATCCCACACCCGGGCCAGCCGATGGACAGTGGCTTTATGGACACAACTGGGTCTGTCTGGCGATCTTGATTCGGCATCTATCTTGGGGCACCATCGCGCTGCCGATTCTCTCATCTCTCTACGTCCGAATGTGTGATGTCGATCAGTTGAGCGAGAAGTACGGTTGGGAATTTCGCACGAAACATGAACTAGCCGTCGAGTTGGTCAAGAAGCTGGTAGGCCACATCCGATGGTTGGGCTCTCTTGCAAAGATCTTGGTCGTCGCTGATGGTGCGTACGCGGCTCGGCCATTCCTGCTGCCGATGCAGGAATTGGGAGTGACCGTGGTCAGCCGACTGCGCAAAGATGCCAAGTTGTTTGACGTTCCGCAGGCGCGGAAGCCGGGTCAGCGTGGGCGTCCTCGAAAGTACGGCAAGAACCGGATCAGTCTTTCCAAGCGTGCTGGACACCGCAAGGGTTGGCAAGCCCTGGTCTATGAGCATCGCGGCCAGGAAGTGACCTGCCGCTACAAGAGCTTTGTTGCCACCAGCGAAATGGTCGGTGGCGAGATTCGGGTGGTATTGGTGACCCACAACGACGGTGGTTGGGCAGCATACTTCAGCACCGATACTGAGATGGACGCGCAAATGATTCTGGAAACAGTCGCGGATCGCTGGGCGATCGAAGAGCACTTCCACGATGTGAAAGAAGTATGGGGCGCTGGGCAGCAGCAAGTTCGCAACGTTTGGTCGAACATCGCTTGCTGGAACGTCTGCGGGTGGCTCTACACGCTTGTCGAACTGGAGTGTTGGGACAGATCAGCCGATGTGTTGGTGGACCGAAGCCAGCGTCCCTGGGACAATCCTGATCGACGGCCCTCTCACGCGGACCGTCGACGGTGGATTGCCGGTGAAATGCTGACCCAACGATTTTTCGTGGACATACCCAACCGATCCGAGAAGCGAAAAAGGAAAGCGATGTTCGACACAATCATGAACCTCGCGGGCTGACCGCTATCGTACCCTCACGCAACGATCACACCTAAGATTCCAATTCCAGAATGCTCATTCTGTATGTTCTCGCCTAAAGTGCAGTTTAGATAGAGACCGAAAGAAATGAATTCATTTTTGGTACGAGCACGTTGCATGTTTGGTGAAGGCGAATTGGTTTCGTTGGCCAGAACTGTTGGACTAACGAAGGCTGGCCGAATATTCAATTGCGATGGATCAACGCAAGTAGCTTACCGCTCGGAGTCTATCTATTTAGAACTATTTGAACCTGAGGAGATTGTTAACATTGTCGAGTTTCTCGGCATAGATGTTTTGCAAGCTGTTGGTGATTCACTCAACGCGTTTTGCCAGGTGCTAGCCACCGGGTTTGTAAGCTGGACATCGGAGATTATCGTGGGTGATTTTCGCCTTGATCCCGAATTATTCACCAAGCAGTGTAGGTTCTTAGCTTAGCTGTGAGTTGTCTCGATTGAAGGCATTTGCGGCGGCGGTGAAGGTGTTGGCCACTGATCGGCGCACAAAGCCCCCTTTCCCCCAACGGTGTTTTCGGCGGTTGAACAGCTCAGAGTCGTAGCACTTCATTTAGATGCGAATGAGATGGCGGCGGCATCCAAGCACGCCGTCGCGCCGTCGGCTGCGAGAAGCACTCCGGTAACTGCCAAGATTCAAGACGTTCAATCAAACCTGACCAAAGCGGCTGAGCAGATTCAGCGATCCGCAACATCGCACGACGACTGTGTTTGATGATCTCACCGCCAACCTTCAAGATAAAAAGCTGAAATCGAGTTAAGTCCCAGCAGCCGCCGACTGCATCCTCCAGTTCGATGCGGCAAAGGGAACTGAGGTTGAAAGACAACAATGCCAACAGCATGGTTGCTTCGTTTTCTTCAAACGACTGCGATGACAAGTGCGGCCCAATTGCAGCGTTGAATTCGCCAAATCGATCCTCGAACGTTCCTCGAGGACGGTAGTGAGCCAGAAGCTCGTCACCACTGCGTTGCCCTTCGCGCCAGTTGGTTACCAAGAAAAAGTAGCGCGGTGCCAAGTGCAGTTGGCCCGTCACAGGATCAGGGCTGTCAACAACGACGAGGACCAATCGCTGGCTATGCTCCCACGAGTCAGCTTGGTACTGTCCAAGCTCCACAGTGTACTCATAGCCTCCGGCGGGGGGACGACCGACGGGGCGAGTGACGTGCTCGGCTGCCAGTGCTTCGAGCCGGGGATTTGTTTTCAATCGCCCGACAAAACGCAGGTTTTCGTTGGTCAGGTAGTCCAGCACCGGAGCGATCGTGTAGCCCGCGTCGATGCGAAAGTCGAGGTGCTGAGCGATTCGGCGTGCCTTGTCCACCACATTGCTGATGAAGCGATTGACTCCATTGGCGGTGTGAACCTGGCCCTGGCGAAGCGTCGCGTGAAGATATCCGTTGCCAAGTCGTTTGCCTTCACGCGTGCTGTCGTAATCACCGGCAACTGAGAACGACGCGACCAACGGATGATAAACCGTTGTCCGATAATAGCCGTTGTAACTGCTGCCTTTTTGTGAACCATGAACCTCGATCGGAAAGCTGTCGATGTCAATCGTGCCATGCCGCACTCTGCTGCTGCCAGAGGATGCTTTGAGGTGCCGCTCGACGGACTCACTGAGCCCATTGCGAATGGCGTTGAGATTGCCACTGCTGCTGGCCAAGATATCGATCAACCGTGAGTGAGTTGGTTGGCTCGCCAAACGCTCACAGACCACATCTTGGCCAGGTCGATCCCAGACCGCTGCCCGAAAAGCAGGATCGTGTGCAAGTCGATCGAGATCGTCCTGGGCGTTGTAACCAATGGCCATTGCGTAAACGCGTTCTCGCAGCAGTTCGGTCATCGTGTATCGGATTCGATCCTGTCGCCGGGGATCATCCACTTGCTGAGCGATCGAGGCGAGCAACCCTAAGCGATGGTCGGCTTCGCGTAGGAGAATGACACCCGAGTTGGAAGTCAGCCGATGATCGGTGGTTTGAACTTTGAAAGCGCGATTGAATTCCGGCTCAAAAACGTTACCTTGACCTTCACCCATTGCGTGATCCTCTCCGTGCTTGTGGGCTTGTGTTGGTTACCCGTTAAACGCGGGAGATCACGCGATGGTTCTCTTTTCCTGTTCACTGTTTGGTGAATAATTCGGGTTGATATCGCACGAGATCCAATGCTCCAAGAATCTGGCGTGGATATTTCGCTTCTCAAAGAACCTAGGATCCGTGATGGCGACGGTGAGTTCTATATCCGCTACGATTGCGGTGATGAAGTTAGGATTTCAAAAATCACATTCGATTTAAAAACATTAAACTTCAACAATGCCATACTAGCCGCCTGGACCGGTAGAAAAATTAAACATATAGGCGATGACGGTAGTGTGCTCGGCACAAGCTAACTGGACAGCGTCAGTACTCTCCCAAGCCGCCGTGACCGTCACCAACACTCTGAGCAACTGGGCCACCTGGTCAGCCGACACAGTCCGCACCCAAATCGACGGCTTCGCCTCGGAGATCTGGAGCACAGTCGGCAACCTCGTCCAATCCTTCGTCCCAGCCCGACCCGAACTCCGAGCCCCCGACGCTTCCGAGCAGCGCGAAGCGGCGATGCGAAGCGTCATCGACGAAGACACGCTGCGCCCTGCCCACGAAGACCAATTCTTCGTCCAACTCCCAGGCGAAGTCGACTCGCAACTCGCTTCCGAATACATCTCCGCAGCGCTCTCGCTTGCCGGCGGAATCGAAACGGCCGACGAAGCGGGAACGGACGAACTCCACGCCACACTTCGCCGACTCTACCGAGAGCGTTCCGCCGACGCCACGCTTCAAGAACGCCCCCGCCAACAACCCGCCTCCGAAACACTCCAATTCCAGGAATACCGAGACTCCCTGGCCAACCCCGACGCCTGGCCGAGACTCTCGGCCGCGGAAAGGAATGCGGCCGGTGGAGCCTTGCCTTCATGGTGGCCAATCCAGCTAGGCGTGCTTCCAGGTGACAGTGCCTACCTACAAGAGATGGAAAAGATCGGCAGGCGTGCCAAGCAGAAACTTCTCGACGTGTACGCTGAGCTCGAAAAGCTCGGCACAATGGCCACGGAGAATCCGACAGGTGATGACATTGTTGCGATCAGCGAGCAAATCGAAATCGTTCAGATGCGTCACGAGCAGTACGTCCAGGAATTGATCAACATCCAGTACATGGTCAATCGGTACTACGAGGCAACGACTTTTCTCGCAGGAACCCACGTTACGGTAGTCATCGATAAACTACAGAGCCTCAGGCCAGTTGTTGAACTGAACAATGTTGGTCTAACGCCGGCCAACATGGACGAGTACAACCGGGCGATGGCGGCAAACATCCGAGCATTTAGTAGACTCGACGGTCGCACCGGGACAACCATCACGTCATTGTACGTGATCGACTACACGACCACAGCTGTTTCCCTAGTGATCCCGATCGGTGGCGCGGCAAAAGTCGCCTTCACGGAGGCGGCAAAGAGCGGAGGCAGGCGAGCAGGTCTTCTTGCAGCTGTAAAGGTCATCGGCACTCAGAGCGCGATCACCGTTGGCGCCGCTGGTGCGACTTTAGTGATCCTGCCTCCGGTCATGCGGGCCAGCGGCCTACAGGAGCATCAGGTCGTCGCCGGGCTGGCTGTGCTGCAAGTTTTTGGCAGAACTCGATCGCTGAAGTACGCTGGTAGTGCCCCAAAGGGTTCAGCGTTCGATCTCACTATTGCTCGTGGCACAAAGCAGCAGATGCTGGATGCCGTCAGAAAGCTCGACGGTGCCGACGCAACGACGAAGCTATCCGCTGACGACATAGCGGGACTGACTGAGAATGCCCGGCTGGTTGCCAAGAAGTATTGGCAGTTGAGAGGCACAGCCAGAACGGCGAAGAGCGTTCAGAACCAGCTCGATCGACCAAGGTGGCGATTCTTGGACCAAGCACCAGAAGCGAAAAAGATCATTCAAGAGATCATTGACGACTTCGGAGGTTGATATGAAAGACACGACTACGATGCCAATTCAGTTCTTACACGATATCAGCCATGAACTCAGGAATGCGATGGCTTGGTATGATTTCGATGACCAGGTCAAAAACTCGAATTTCCGAAGTGATTACCTCAAAACGCAAGCAAACAAGGCCTTTCCCAAGTCATGCCACACCACTTATTCAGAATTGGTTCAACAAGGAGTCCAAGGGCTTCTTGATGCTCGGCGCGGACGGGTCGAGGGAAAACTGGTAACTAGTGACGAGGTTGACAAAGAGCTGCATCGATCCAATTCATTGCTTGTGGTGGACTGGGAAAGTTCGCTGTTCGATGGCGCCGTTACCCCAGAAACAGATGGATTCATTGACGACTACTGCATGCCCGGATGGGATTCCTGGTTGGGACTGGCAGAAGCCGACTCATCACATGGTGAAAAGTGTTTGGTTTGTTGGGTGCCTGAACATCTATCTGCCAGAGTGAACTTTGGCATCGAAGTAGATGCCGCATCGTGTATGTCTTGGTTGCGACATAGCGAAGTAGGGAAACTTGAGTTGATTGGATGGGGAGACACGAGTGAGTAGGCACCCCGTAGTGTAGCGATCCCCGGCTACGGCGCGGTCAAAACGGCGGCGATTGAGGCGGGCAAACAGGGGGGAAGACGGGCTGCGTGGAAAGCGGGCATTGCAGCGGCGGGTACGCAAGTTGTGGTTGCTGGTGCAGCAGTCGGAACCGCGTTCGTAGTCCTGCCTCCGGCCATGCGAGCCAGCGGCCTGGAGGAGCATCAAATCGTCGCCGGTATGGCAGTACTCCAGGTCTTTGGTATCACCAGATCGCTGAAGTATGCAAAGGTTGCCCCCACAAGAAGTGGAGATCCTCCCTATGATCCTCATTCGACCCGCGAAGCTTTGGTGACACGATATCCCGAGCGAGTCAAGTCAACCACCGTTCCCGCACGTAGCTCCAAGAATGCCCACCTTGCCGGAACGAGGCACGAAGCTACAGGAATTGTATTTGATTCTCGAGGATTCCCGATCTTTGATGACATCGCTAAAATCGATCTATTCATAGATAACGCCCAGGTTGCTGGGCGCAATTACAGCGGCCAGATGCGAGCGGCTACACGAAAGCTTCGAGCTCTGATTACTTCGGGACACGTACCCAGCAGTCAGTTCACGGCTAGTCAGCTACGAGCAATTCGTGGAGGTCGAGCTCAGATTCCAGGATTCACTTGGCACCATCATCAGGCAGCTGGGCGAATGCAGTTGGTTCCGCGTGACGTTCATGCAAGTGTTGGTCATATCGGCGGCTTTGAAATGTGGTACGGACGTTAAGGAAAAAAATGAGCATCATTCGTGAGCTTGAGTGGTTTGAAACACCGGTGACTTCCAGCGAAGAGGAAGTGAGCAAGATTGAAACGCAGCTTGGTGTCAACTTTCCCGATGATTATCGTCAGTTTCTTATGGTAAATGGCGGTGGGTCGCCAGTAGAAACGGATTTTGTTATCGACGAACCGCGTGGTCCATTTGATGCGAGCGTTGGAATTTTCTTACACGCAGGAAGTGGTGAATATGGAATCGCACCAACACTGAAGAACCTTGAATCTCGAAGGGTGAGTGGACTGGTTCCCGTTGCGGAAAGTGGCGGTGGTGACTTCGTTTGTCTGGACTATCGAGAGGGATTGACGCCATCAATATCTTATTGGCATCATGGTCGATACGGTCTCAACGATGAGGTCGTTGCTGTCAGCAGAACGTTTGCTGAGTTTCTGAATCTTCTGCAAGAACCTACTGATGAGTAGCTTCGTGGTGAACCGGTTACGAACATCGCGCCAACAAACTCATCGTTTCGTTTAAGGAAGTGTTGGCTGCAAGACACAATGAAGCGGCGCGGCATGAAACCAAACGCTCAAACCACACCCAGCAGACCTCCAAAACGGTCACCGACAGCTCCAGCAGCAACTCGATCTCCAAGCAGATCTTCGGTTACAACCTGCAAGGTCGAATGTCGAGCGTGATCAACGAAGGCTACGATGGATCGGGCGTGCTGAATTCGCAAACTCGCACCAGCTACGACTACGACAGCAAGAGCTACCGCATCAAGCTGGTCAACGAAACGGCGCCGAACCCCGACGGCAACTACAGTCAGCTCGATTCGACCGTCGAGTTCTTGGCCGCCGCCGACAAAATCAGGGGCGACCTTCACGCCGTTGCCGAAGGCACCTTCCGCATCGCCGAGACCACCGCTGAAAACTCACTTCGAGCTTCCCTTGCCGCAGCCGACATCGCCCTCTGGAACACGCAAGAGACCGCCCGCGTCACCGCCCACACCTCCATCGACACCGACTTGCAAACCGATTGGTCGCAGTACCTGGTCGATGCCGCCACCGCGCGATCCTCCTGGTGGACGACCGCCTCGGCCCAGTACGCCAACCTGGCGACCGATCGTAACTCGGCCGACTCGGTCTACGCGTTGCGAATGCAAACGGCCCAAGTCGACCGCAGCCAAGCCTATGTGCTGGCGGTCGAAACTCAAGCGCTCGCTGTGGCCGACACCCTGCATGAACGGGCGGTGGCCAGGGCTGACTCGGTCCGCGATTTTTACGTTGCTTTGGAACTACCGGCCGAAACGTACGCCGACGGCACCGCCGCACAAGCGATTCGCGATCGCGACGTTGGGAACGCCCAGGCCGAACGAGACTATTTCTTCAGCGGCGACGGCATCCAGCGTGCCGCTGACTTGCAAACCGTCGCGGACGACTTCGCCGCCGACCAGCAAACGCTCGATTCCGATTGGCTGGCCGCCGAAGCAAACCAGCAAGCCGACAAGTACACCGACCTGGCTGTCTCCAACTTCGACCAATCGCTCGACTTGATCGCCGCCGACGTGCAGTTTGAAACCACTCGCACGAATTCCGAAGCGACCTACGTCAACGAAGAGTCCGACGCCTACCTGCAAGCAACCACCAGTTGGGCCGGTATCGACGCAGTCTACCGTCAATACGAAGCCAACACCTTCGCCGCCGCGGCCACGGGACTGGCCAGCACCAACGGCAGCCCCTGGGCCGGTTTCGATGGAGATTTTTACACCGCCCAGGCAGCCCGCGTCGCCTCCGTCAGTAGCGCCCATCAAACCCAAATGATCGCCAAGGCGGGCGCCCAAAAAGACGTTGAAATCGGCCACACCGGCGCCGAAACCACCTGGCACCTGGCCAGCATCAACGGCAGCGGCGCCCGCGCTTCCGCCCTTCCGACAGCCGATCAAACCCTGGCTGGCCAACTGTCGACCGACTACGCGGCCAGCGGCGGAACGGGCAACCCGCTGCCGCAGCTCGCTACTCCGCCCGACCTGCAAGAAGAATACACGCTGCAAGAAAGTGTTGCTCCCTTCACCGGCTACTGGACCGATCAACTCGACGGGTTCCACCAAACCGTACCTCCGGAATTTGGTTTCACGTCGTACGGTTGGCTCAGCACCCTCAGCTTCGATCCTCAGCAGGAAAGTTGGACACCGCCATCATCGATCGACGAAACCTCCTGGGGCATCGATCGCCAGGAAGAAGAAGCGAGGATCTATGATCTGTCGCTCGAATACCGCTACGACTGGCTCTTCGAAACCGAGTCGGTCACCGAATCAACCCCCGATGGCGCCCTCACCGCCAGTTACGACGATTCGGCCAGCACCAACCCCTTCGACGCCGCAGCCTTCAACACGCGGGCGACCGGAAGCGGTCAATCTGACCTCCTCTCCACCGGTGTCACTGACGGCACCGAGTACCGGCAAGAGGAAATCAGTCAAATTCTCTCAGCCAGTCATCTAGGCGAAACTTCAGCCTGCAACACGCGCCAGTGTCATGCCGTCCGTTCAGAAATCTCCGATCGTCCTGAATTCAGCTTGGACGTTTACGCGGGCGTCTACACATCGCCCGCGGAACTCGCCGCCATCGATCACGTCGCCGAAAGCGAGCGAGCTAACTCACAGAGGCTGGCCGAGCTGCTGAAACAGCGCGACCAGCTCAATCCGTCGGCGGGCCAAACGCATCGCAGCGCCGTCAGCGACGACAATTTATCACTGGCCGCGGCCAAACGAATTGCGAGTCAGTTGAAAACATCGAGCTTCTCCACCGTCTTCGATCGAAGCAGTTCGATCACCGTGCTGGACATCCTCGATGGAGCGGTGGGGGGAATTGAAGGTTTCGCCAAAGGCTTCTTCGGCGACGGCCGGAAAGGGAACATCGAATTTGCCGGCTCGATTCTAGCCTGGCGGGCCAAGACCGATATCGTTGGCATCCTCTTCAACAACTATCGCTCCTTCTTCTTAGGCGGTTACCAGCAAGCCTTCGACGCCTACGCCGCACCGGTGCAGGCGATCGACAAAGCGGTCGGGTTCGCTGGGAAGTACGGACCGATCGTCAAACAAATGGCCTCCGACGTGGCCCTGCTCTACTCAAGAGAATACCTCCGCGCCGTCGCCGACGAAGACCAATCGACCATCAGGCGGTTGGAGGACAAGTGGGCTCGTTCGGTATCCCCCGACACGGCGATGGTGCTAAAAATGGCGGGCCCGCCGAT
This sequence comes from Rubripirellula sp., assembly GCA_965222745.1. Taxonomy (GTDB): domain Bacteria; phylum Planctomycetota; class Planctomycetia; order Pirellulales; family Pirellulaceae; genus CBDCUW01. The sequence continues at coordinate 259,378 of CBDCUW010000005.1, read as the reverse complement.
CGATCAGATCTCCAAGAAGATCGATTCGCTGGATGTCGAGGACCTCTACAGTGGCGTTGACAAAGGTGTCGTCGATTTGACCTGGGAGCGCTGGAGTGGGATGGTGAAACCGCCGGGGTTTAGGGGATTTACGGAGAATTGATGTTTTAAAACTGTTACGCCCCAGCGTATTCGTTTTGTGTCTAAACCCACGAAGCGAAGGAGCGCAACAGTGCACGTATCATCCGCTAAAACACTCGAGCATTTCAAGTCGCCTTGGCGATGTCTCTCACGGTCGTTGTTCTTCTCTCGAAATCGCTGGAAAACGCGTGCATTGCGTTTGCGACAGGAGATTCAAGAGACGCGCCTTCAACTCAAGCAGGCTCAGCGGGAACAGACGCGGCTGCGAAATCTGACTGAGAATCTTCAACAGCGTCTCGACCGACAGGTCACACACTCGGCCAACTCCCTGCCAAATTGGAAAAACTTGCCCGGTCATCAATTCAGTGCCGAAATGATCTGTCTTTGCTGCCAACTGAGCCTACTGATTGGAGTCCGAGCAGTTCCCAAAGTCATCGAGTGCTTTGCCGAAACCTTTCACCTGCAAATCGAAGTGCCCTCAAGAGATGCGGTGCGAAACTGGATCTGTCGCAATGGCGTTGCGATCCTCAAAGAAGCGTCCCGAGCAGACGACTGGGTGTGGATGATCGACCACAGCGTTCAGTTAGGAAAAATGTTTGTGCTCGTTGTGCTGGGGATTCGCCGGAGCCAGTTGCCAAACGATCGCGCTCTGCGACGTCAAGACATGACGCCACTTGCGGTTTTACCAACGTCCTCACGCGACAAAGAAGAAGTGGCCAAACAATTGAGTGATACCGCTGAGCAGTTTGGTACACCGCTGGCGGTTCTCAGCGACGGAGCGTGTGAGTTGCACGAAGGCGTTCGCCGCCTAAAGAGCAAGGATTTTTCGGGAGTCCACCTCGACGACATCAAGCACAAGGTTGCCAATTTGCTGAAGAAACTGCTTCGTGGCGACGAGCGATGGAAAGCGTTTTCGGCCAAACTGGGCACGACCACTGCGGCGATTCAGCAGACCGAACTGGAGCATCTCTTGCCACCTCGAAAGAAGGAGAAAGGCCGTTTTATGGATTTTGGACGATTGATCGACTGGGCGAAGATGATTGAGAACCAATTGACCCAGACGACCTGCTCGAATCATGAACGCATCGTCGAGAAGTTGGGCTGGATCAGTCAGTTCGAGGCCGACTTGCAACTGTGGTGTCAGTACCGTCGCTTGATTGGCGAAACATTAACGATGGCAAGCGAACGAGGCGTATTCGCCGGAGCCAGTGAAAGCCTGCGAGAACGTCTATCGAATTGTGAAGTCCGGGACGAGTTGGCGTTTCAATTTAGCGATCAAATTGTCTCATTCTATCAGCACAACGAAGCTCAACTTGAGAAGCTCGATTGCACCGACATCATCTTGCCCAGCAGCACCGAAGTGCTCGAATCCGGATTTGGGGGATTCAAGGCGTTACAAGGAAATCACGGTCGAGGAACATTTACGAGCTTGCTTGCGGTCTTCGCGACTCAGTTTGACGAGTGCACTGCGGCAAAGATCCGAGGGCGATTCACGAAGGTCTTAAACAAAGACGTCAAAGCCTGGTTAAGATCTTCGGGGCTAACCAATTCGACGCAATCCCGTCGCACCCGAGCATACGCCCAGGCAAAGACCAACGAAACACTTTTTTCAGCCGCGTAGCGAGTTTTCACCATCCCAGCGCTGGAGTACCTCAAAGGTTTAGCTGACGGGCAAGAAAAATCGGATTTTGTGGCGGGTCGCTCGGCTCGATTTCGGGATCACCGTAACATCCCAACGTCAGGAGCAAACCATGTCCACCCAAAAGCTGCATTTCCGGCCGTCTGTCCAATCCCTCGAAAATCGACAGTTGATGGCGGCCGACGTGGGTTTGGCCGATGTCAGTGCGACAGCAGAAGAGCCGGCACGCGTGGCAACCATCACCGATATCACGATCAGCGGAAACACGGCCAATATGGACGGGGGTGGTACCCGCGGCACGGTGAACGTGGACGCCGGCTCGGTGGATGGTTATAGCGCCGACGTGGGTGGTGGCGGATTGTGGAACGCCGGCGGATTCCGAGGGGGTGTCTATGTGGGGGCGGCAGATATCAGCGGCGATGCGACATCGAACATCGTCACCGCTCCGGATGCTGGCGGTGGACCTCACGTAAAAGTCTTCAGCGCGACACCGGTAGAACCAGCACAGACAAGTGTGGCTGATGGCACATCCAGCACAGTCATGGTCGCGGAAAACAGCGGGGGCTCGTTCCGTGGCACCAGTTCACACGACGAATTCTTCGCCGAACTTGGCAAAGCCGAGCCGTCCTGAACGCAGACGAAATCCCGGTGACGTACTGGAGTTGAAACGTGACCAACCAGGGGGTGGAGTTGGTCAGTTGTCGTGCGTGGTGACTGGCTCAGCCGCTCGATCAGTTTATCGAACCGTTCGTCTGTCGGGAAAACCCTTGTGAGAAGTACGGGAAAAACGTTCTTCGATCAACGTTACAAGTCATGTGACTGACCTACATCCAGCATTTCGAATCACTCTGGTGGCGGCTTGTCACACCTGTTCAAAAATCAGTGTTGCACATCAGCCGATGGATTCACTGCGACGCGTGATTGAATTGCGTCTCGCAGAGCGATCGATTCAGCGGAACAGTCTGAGAAATTGGTGGCCAGTTTGGCGTGTTCGAAAGCCGAGTCAAACTTGCCTGAACCGACGTCGAGCACAGCCAGGTTGTGATGAGCCGCCGAGGGTCCGTAGAGTTCTCGGAACAGCGCGAAAGCCCGATCCGATTCTCCATGCCTGTAAAGAATGAGCGCGTGGGTCGCCCGAAGACGCTTGCTGTGGGGCGCTGCGGCCAGACCTTGTCGGATTACCTCGATCGCTTTCGCGTTTTGCCCCGATTCGGTCAGCGTCCAAGCAAAATTATTGTAGACTTCCGCAGTTGCCTTTCCCTGGGCGATGATGTTTCGATAGCGTTCGATCGATTTTTGCGTATTGCCAGCTTGCGCATACAGTGGCGCCAATGGAAGGTCCAGCGAAGGGCCTTCCGGTTCCAAGCCCTCTGCTTTCTCATAAAGCTGGATCGCTTCGGTCACGTATCCTTTTTCTGCGACGGTCTTCGCTGTTTCAATGCAAATTCGTCTTTCACTTTCACCGTTCTGGTAGGACTTTGCTTGGATTGGCAGGTCCTCCGATAGCGGTCTGACCAGGTCACTTGGGCTCTTGTTTTTCATGGCCTGGCATCCAGAGACCACGACGGCCATCGATACCATCCCTATCACGCGAAGTGAGCATCTTGATCGTTTCACTAAAATGCTCTCCCCAATCCGCCGGATCCCCGGAAGCCGCGTGCCCCAAAGTTGCTGGAGGTTCTGGCACGTGAGTTTGATTGTGCATTGCGATTCTGCCCCAAGCCGCTAGCGATTCTCTCCGCCTGCGGACCCGAAAGCCCAACTGCCGCGGGAGTGGCGATGGAGACGTCGATTGAGGAAACACCTCGTTTGGACAGTTCGTGTGTCACCGATTCCACGCGGGCGATGTCCAACTCCTCCTCATCGGATGGTTCAACGAACCACTGAATGCCATGGCTCGATCCTGAATGGGCAAGGCGGCCGATTCTTTCGAGTGCGGCGGGTGACAAATCAGCGGTGGCGCCAACAAAATCGCTACGGTACATCACTGATTGATCCGCCAGTGCGCTGCTAACCTGCATCGTTTCCCAGTTGCAGATCTTGGCACCAGCCGTTTCAGGGACGGCTCCTGCCGGGATATCCGCGCAGCGGTCGACGCCAAGCACTCCCTCGTGATGTGCGCATCCGGAGAGGGTGAAAGCGACGATCATGACGAGACTGAAACGCCTCGGCATCCTTGGTTTGTTCACTGATTCGGCCCTCCCAGGTAATCGCGCAAAGTCTCCCGCCGCGGAGCTTCCGTCACGTTGGACGGACTTGTGACCGGAACTGCCTGATGTCGCACAGAAACGGGGCTGGGACAACAACGGTCTGTTGGTCCGATGTCGCCAATCAGAAATCGTTCCGGGCAGCAGTGTTCGGCACGTTTCTGTCTGGTGTAGTCGGTTCGAACGGAGGCCCGGTAGTCTTTTGACCGTCGGCTTTCCAGGCGATTGGCGATGTAGAATTCAATATCGGTCGGTTCGTAGATGTCGCTTCCAGGCAACGGGGCGCCCTCGCATGCATCGACAGGAGCGACGAGGTGCGGAGTCACAAGGATCACCAACTCTTGTTCGCCGCCGCTGCTTCGATTGACGCCACCGGTGGAGCCAATGATGGGAAGATCTCCCCAAAATGGCACGCGTTCGGTGCTGGCGCCGTAGTTGGTTTGCAGCAAACCAGCGACCGCGACGGTTTGCCCGCTGCGCAGTTGAACGGTCGTTGAAAAATTGCGACTGTTCAATCCCGATACCTGCGTACCACCCCCGCCACCGCCGATGCTGGTACCGAGCGATTCGTCCCGTGTGCTAACCTCGGCGTTCATTTGCAGACGTATGACGTCGCGTTCTTGAATGAAGGGCGTGAACTGCAGCTGAACACCAAAAGGAACGAACGTGACGCCCTGCAGGTTGTTGCCCACTCCACCACTGCTGATGACCGGAATGGGAAATTGCCCACCCGCTTGAAAGTCAGCAGGTTCTCCATTCATCGTGACCAGGTTCGGCTCTGCAAGAGTCCGTGACAGGTTAAGCCGACGCAAAGCCTCGATCGCCGATCGTACTTGCCCCATATCGAACGACGCCAGAATATTCGCACTGGATTGGTTGGTGTTGCCGGTCCCCAGATTGTTTTGCAGCAAGTTCCCAGTCAACGTGCGAAACACCGTATCTCCCGCATTGTTCTCGACCAGAAAGTTGAGCCCGATACTGCGTGCGGCGTTGCGATTGACTTCGGCAACGGTGACTTTGAGCATCACTTGTTGCTCACCGACAACTTTCAATTGGTTGATGATCCCGGTGGAAGCGAGTGCCGACGCGTCGATCAGACGATTGGAAAATTCGTTTGATCGTTCGGCTTCCATACGTTCAGCCGTGCTTTCCAAACGGGTAGCGGTATTTGTGAAATTGAACGCCCTCGCCACCGCCTGGGCTTCTTTTTCGGCCGTCGTCGCTGCCGGCCTACCGCGGGTGCCCAACAGCACGTTCAATATCTGTGACATCTCGATCACATCGGGCACCTGCCCCCGAACAATCAAGCGGTCCGCAATTTCATCCAGCTCGATGTAACTGTTGGGAAACTTTTCGTTCAGTTCACCCTGCAGGTCTTCCACGGGCCTTGCGAACAGTGGGTCGGCAAAAACCCGCACTTCGTAGGCGATCGACGCCTGGCCGCTGACGGCACTCGGATCGTCAAACCACAAAATCAAGGTCGTCGTTCCCGGTTTCAGCCCGGTGACCGCCACCTCTTTTCCGCTTTCTTCGTCGATGATCTCCGTGCGAATGATGGAATCGGTCGGGGTGTAAATGCGTTTCGGCGTTTCGGCCAACTGGAGAACTTTTGGCCGTCCAACCACCAATCGTAACGGCAGTTCGGGATCGATGGTGTCTGGAATGAATCGTCGCTCACGTTCCTTGGCCTGCTGGCTTGGAGGCGGCAAAACGAGTTCTGGAGGAAAGTATGACTGTAGCCGCGACACGGAGTCGTCCCCAGGATGCTGGGGCATTTCGATTGCTGGTTCAACCGCGGCGGAGATGCCGCTTGTCGGTGGCAATCGCGTCGAATTGACTTCCTGCGCACGGATGACAACGGGAAAACTTGCTAGGAATGCAGCCACCGTCACGGCGGCACAGACAAAGCGTACGACTCGGCAATACACAGATGAATTCATCCGATAGGTCTGTGAGCGGATAACGAAAATTCCCGCCAAGCCATACGCGATCGGCGCAGCATCAGCCGGAAAGGGTCCGACCTCGACACAATCATTACATTCGGCATAACCGGAAGCGGACTTTAGCAGGCTAGCGAAATGAGTCCTTATGCGATCCGAATCCGCTGACCGGCGCGAACGATCGGCCCTGCGCCGGCGGACCACTCCAATGCAGATTTCGATCCGCGCGGTCCGAAGCGAAAACGCCATGGCCGGATACCGGTGGCAACTTGGAGCACCAATCCATCGGCGTCACAGAACGCTACGTTGAGTTCCATTCGCATGCAGCAGGTATGAATGGACCCACACGGGCGGATGAACATCGCTTCGTCGTCGGAAAGCGACGACCTTCCCAGCAAACCAACGGCGCGGCGCCAAAATGTTTCCGCCATCATGACCCGCTGAAACAGCACCTGCCCCGTTTCGGCATCCAGCAGCATTGCCATCAAAACCCACCGCGTGTAAAGGTTTCGGTCAACTTGAAAAGTTGCACGAATGCCGGGCCGAGCGTCCACACAAACAATCCGGGCAAAAAGCAGATCACCAACGGGAACAATCGTTTGACCGGCAGCGAGTTGGCAAACGCGATCGCCTTCTCGCGACGTCGCGATCGGATATCATCGGCCTGATTTCGCAGCACTCGGGAGATTCCCATCCCCATCTGTTCGGCTTGCACCAGCGCCGAGACGAGGATCGAAATCGAGCCGATCCGAATGCGGCCACTCAATCTTCGCAGCGACTCGATGCGCGGACGCCCCGACAACAGATCAGCCTGATAGATCTGCAACTCAACCGCCAACGGTCGGCCGGCAAGCCGGGTCTTGAGGACGCGCAGCAGTGCCGAGTCAAAACTCAGGCCCGCCTCGCTAAGTGTGGCCATCAACTCCATTGCCAGCGGAAGATCTTGTTCGATCATAGCCACGCGTTTTCGACGAGCCGAACGGACGATCGATAGCGGCAGGCATATCAGCAGGATTGCCACGATCCAAGGAGCGACCCAAACAATCGGCAAGAAGGTCTCGCCCACTCCGCCGGGAACCAAAACGACGGATTGTTCCATCAAAGACTGCACACCGGATACAACGAACAGACTTGCCGCTCCCAAACCGACCGCGATGCAAAACAGCGTCGAAAGGACAAACACCGCTGGAGCGACTTGACTACGAAATCCTGCCAAGAACAGCCAAACGCCGAGCCAACTGCGGGGTGAGTCCGCCGGGTCGGGTAACTGCCCAAGGCCATCATCTCGAAACCAACGATCAAGCGTACGTCGTCGGCTGACCAGATACGCCAGGCCCCACAATGTGGCGCCGACAACGGCGGCAAGAAACAATGCGGCAAGCAGCAGCGGATTCATCATGCCTCGCCGTTCCTCAAAACTTGGGCCTGGAGATCAAGTTCATCCAAACGATCCCGGCAGCCTGCAAGATGATCGATCCGGAAACCGCCCAACTGCCGATCGCTGACGTCACAAAATCGCGCATCGGCTCCGGCCCGTTCCGCCAGACGATGACAGCGATCAAGTAGATCAAGCCGATGATCGCAAACGTGCTGAATTGCGATTGCGCGATATTCGATTGGATACGTCGGGTGACTTCGATCCGATCGCGAATCGTACGGCCGACGGTCGCCAAAGTAGGAGCCAATCGCCCGCCGACTTCGTAATGAACGGCCATCGACGATGAAAACAGTAGAAAGGTTTCCAGAGGCACACGATCGGCCAGGGATCGAAACACGGACGCCGGCTCGTCACCCAAGCGAATTCTCCCCGAAAGCTCTTGCAGGTAAGGCAGAAGCGGCCAGTCGGTCTCCACGGTTGCCGATTCGATTGCCGGGCCCACTGCCGCCCCCGCACTGACCGCTCCGACCATGATGTCGATCGCATCGGCCAACTGACGTTCGAGCCTGGCAATGTGCCGAGTATGAACAAAGCTCTCCACCTGGCTCAGCAGCAACGAAAACACAGCTCCGATTGCCAGTACATATTGCACCTGCCAACCACTGATCCACCAGGCGGTCAACGCGACGCCCACTCCAAACACCCAGGGGAACAAAATCCAGCGTCGGGCGAGTCGCCGAGCAGACGGCGTCGTGATTGCGGATGTCTCGCGCAGGGCGGCCGGATCGCCCGACAGCGATCGTACTTCGGTTGCCTCGCTGAAACGATCCAACGTTTGCAATCGGCGAGCGTGTAGGCGGTAGGTTCCTATGGCTACCACGGCTATCACCGACCATAGCGCGACAACACCAATGATCACCATCTCACGTCCCGCTCCGTCTCGTTCCCTCGGCGATCGTCCCGGTCACGATGTTCTGCACCGCGATGATCGGCAGTCGAGATCTTGCCACTGGACTGGAACAACTGCATCGGCACATCGATATGATTTTCGCGTAACCGCTCGACTACTCGCGGAACCACTCCGGTTGCGGCAAATTCGCCGGTGATGCGACGGTTCGCTTTGCCGGTGGAAACAAAACGAAAGATCTCCTGCAGTTGAGGCGTATCGCCTTCCATTGAGACCAATTCGGAAATCGACTGCACCCGCCTTACTCCGTCTTCGTACCGTCGGACCTGGATGATGATGTCGATCGCCGAAACCGCTTGTTCGCGAATCGCGCGGCTTGGCAATTCCAGCCCGGCCATCAGGACCATGGTTTCCAATCGCGAAATAGCGTCGCGGGGGCTGTTGGCGTGAATCGTCGTGAGCGATCCGTCATGGCCCGTGTTCATCGCCTGCATCATGTCCAGCGCCTCGCCCGAGCGTACTTCGCCGACAATGATCCGGTCAGGCCTCATTCGCAACGCGTTGACCACTAGATCGCGAGCAACGATACGCCCCTGGCCCTCGATGTTTGGTGGTCGAGTCTCCATGCGAACAACATGTTGTTGATCGAGTTGTAATTCCGCCGCATCCTCAATCGTGATGATCCGCTCGTTGTCAGAGATCGATTCGGCCATCGCCCCCAGGAACGTCGACTTTCCCGAACCGGTTCCACCGGAGACGATCATGTTCACGCGACCGCGGATCGCCAAACGCAAAAATTCGTACATTTCGTGTGAAAACATGCTCAGTCGCATCAGATCCTCATTGCGCAAACGTCGCCGCCCGAAGCGTCGAATGGACAACGTCGGCCCGTCGATCGTTACCGGCGGAAGCGTTGCATTGACGCGGCTGCCGTCGGGCAGTCGAGCATCGACCATCGGCGAACTCTCATCGACACGGCGTCCCACACGAGCGGCGATGCGACTGATGATTCGGACCAGATGTTCGTCATCGCGAAATCGAACGTCCGTCATCTCCAACTGCCCGAATTTCTCAACGAACACCGTGTACGGTCCATTGACCAGGATGTCGGTGACCGCCGGATCGGCCAGCAGCGGCGCCAGCGGTCCGACGCCAATTGTTTCTTCGATCAAGTCGTCGACAAGTTGTCGTCGTTCGACTTCATTGAGTGGCCAGTCTTGGGTCTCCAATGCATCGGCTACAAACTCTTGAACCAGATCGGTCAACTCATCTTCGCTGGCCGTAATTCGGTCTCGTCGATCGAGATCTTCAAGAAGCTGCGTGTGCATGGCAGCTTTGACCGACGCGAAGGAAGCGGTTCCCGAAGCCGGCGTTGCCGTAGATGTGGCCGAAAAACTCTTGTTCACCGAATGCCCCGCATCCCGTCGCACGCGATCGCCTGGTAAACGCAAACTGGCTTGGGCGAAAAGTTGCCGGACTGAGGTTTCTCGACTCGCTCCGGATCCGGACTTTGGATCACTCATCGGTCGTTCTCCGCTGCGGATGCGCCTTCGGTTTCGAATTCTGGCAACAAACGCGTCTCGTTCATCTCCGCGCGAGAAGCCGTCGGATCGACATGACCCGCGACGTCATCGGCTAAATTTGCCAGGGCGCGATTGAAACCACTCAACCGGATGGGTGCCGTCGCGATGGGGACGCCGCAGTTGGCGGCGGAAACGACTTTCTTGTCGAACGGCAACACGTGATCGATTTCCCGTCCCATTCGCTCTGCAACATCCGCGATCGACAAGCTGCCGGCGATTCGTTGTTGGCGATTCAGGATGATCGACTGACGCGCCGCGGGATAACCGATCCGCTCAAGCACGCTCAACAGCTTGACCCCGCCAAGCAAGGTTGGGACGACGTTTTCGAGCACGACGTAAACGCGGTCGCTTAGGTCGAGTGCTGCGATGACAACGCGATCAAACATTGGAAAGGTATCGACAATCACCACGTCGTACGTTTGCCGAGCCAACGTCAAGATCCGGGCGATCAATAAATCGTCGATCTCCATCGCTTCCACAGCGTCTGCCGGCGCGGCAAGCAGATGCAGGCCGCTGGAATGAACCGCAGCAGTTTGACGGATCATTGTTGGGTCCAGGCGATCCACTTCGCGGGCGATGTCGGTCAGCGTCGCTTCGGGCTGCAGATCCAACAGTGCCGCGGCCACGCCCATCTGAATCGAACCATCAATCAGCAACACACTCTGCTGGCCACCTCTGGCGATCGCGACGCCCGCGTTCGCGGCCAGCGTTGATTTTCCGACGCCGCCCTTGTTGCTAATGAAAGAAACCACACGGCCTAACCGCTTGGAACGGGCAGCCGAATGGGACGCTTGAGTCGCGGCCGAACTGAGCTGCACCAATCGCTGCAGGTCAGCGGTCGAAAGTGGACGCCGCAGGAAGTCGCAGATCCCTGATCGCATCGCGTCAATCAACACGGCCGATTCATTGACGTTCTCTGCGAAACCCTCCGGACGCAAGATCGCGGCAATGTGAGTCTCCGGTGACGCCATCTGAATCTGGCGAACACAGTCGAGCAATTCCTTGGGGTCGTCGGAGTATTCCGCCAACACAAGCGAGACGGGTTGATTGCGAATCGCCTCGAACAGTTCGCTCGTACTGGTGACAAAACGGAACCGCGGGGAGTCGTCGGACAAGGCGCCAAACGCCAAGTGCGCTTCCTCGCCAACCTTCTCGTCGGAACTGAAAACCAGGACGTTGGGAGTGATGGGCATCGACTAACTTCCCGCGAGAGTAACGGCGACCAACAGGCCGCCGACGATGGAGCTGTTGGCCGATCGGACCGCATCGCGGATCGCCGGATCGATCTCCGCCCAGACATCGCCAAGCCTTCTGTTTGCATTGGCAATCGCAATAAACTGCGGCACGGCGGCACCACCATCGATCATGCCAAAGCCGACGACACGGTCCGACCCCGCGATGTCGGTGTAGATGCTGCAATAGCCGCCCGTGAGCGTTGCGGCGCCACCTTCAACGACCAACTGACCCACCGTTGTTTTTGCAGAGTCCACTTGTCGAGGATCGCTGCGTGAACCGTTCCAATCCGAAAGCCGGTATCCGACGACAATCGCACCGGGATACACCTCGAATCCAGAAGAATCGACGACTGGCAAACCAACTGCCAAAGCGGGAACGCCCTCGGCCACCGACTCGGCTGCAACGGCGATTCCACTGCCGACAAGCTCCCGATCAATCAATGAACCCCGGGCGAACAAATAGGGTACCGATGGCCCCTGCGAATAGAGATTGGCCGAATCATCGAGAGCCCCGCCGCGTTGCAGAGCGACACGAAATCGACCCGTCGTTTCCACCCCGCGACTGATCGTTGGTTTGTGGGTCAAGTTCTCCGGATCAACGGTCATCCACTGGCTGGCGTGAAGGTTTGGGGCGCCCGCGCCACCCGATAAACCAACCAGCGGTCCGGCGCCAAACGTTCCGCCGCCGCCTGCAATCCCGTCATCCCCGTTGCTTGTGTCCAAGTCGTCGTCAAATGTCCAAGCAATCAGTTGCTCGGCCGCCGTTTGCCGATCGCCGTAGGTCAACGACGAATCCCCCTCGCCACGCAATCCTTCCAACGCGGCCGCACTTGCCGCGGTTTGCATCTGCCGCTGGGCAAGACGGGCAAAGCCAAGATCGATGACCAGCGCCGCCATCGCCATCAGGCCAAACAGCATCATGGCAAGCAACACGATCACGTAGCCGGTTCGACGGTTTGTCATGCAACGTTTCATTGGCGGCTTCCCCCGTAAACTTCGACCGTGCGTTTGCCGCCGATAATCAGCTGGGTCGTCTTGACATTCTGCAGCGGATCGAAGGACGAAATCTCCGCAACAACCTCGGCCCCGTGGTCGTCGGCAGGACGCGTGATCCCCACCGCGACCAGATGAGAACGGTCGTCCAACTCATCGCGGTCGGTCAACGAACGGGCAATCGCGGCTTGCAAGCGAGTCAAATCCTCGTTGCGAACTTCAAGCAGGGACTGGCCGGCCATCGAACCGCGGGCAATCCGCACCGATTCGGCAATCACGATCGAGGAGGCTACTCCAGCCTCCGGCGCAACCCTCTTCGTCAACACGGATTTGAAGACGCCTCGCAGCAGAACGGTCACTCGATCGTCCTTGACGAAAGCATCGATCCCTTCGATCTCGCGATCCGCGATGGGCAGCAGAGTGAATCCAGGGCGTGCCGTTGCCGCGACTCCTTTTCCAGTTCCAATCGGTAGAAAATCGTCCGGCGTAAAAAATTCACCGCGCGTTTTGTCGACATTCAAAACGCGACCGAAGAACGCCGACAACTGTTGCGGAGTGAGAGCGTCGGCGAAGCGAGGATCGGATGCAAGAACGCTGCGAGTTGCAACGCGACGACGGTTTCCCTGCCAGGAGGTCTCGCTCAATTCAGAGTAAGCGTCGATCGATTCTGGGGAAATCGCAATGGTCTTTCGTTGCGGGGCAGCAAGACTGGATACAGCCGCATGAAAAGCCACGGTGAACAAGGCATCTCGCGTCGCCAGCGCCGTCGCGACCGATTCCACGTCTTGGTTCTCGACAGCGATGATCACGGGCGGACCATCGAATCCTTTGGCGTTGTCCGGTTTGCCGGTTGAATCCGCCGATGACGCGATCTCGCGCAGTGCCGCGGCGGGAGCCGGAAAACCGACCGGGGCAACGACAATCGCATCCGACGCAACGAACCAAGGCTCGGCTCGATTCCCATAGGACTCTTCCCAACTGCGCTGCGTTGTTCGCGGCGTCAGCGATTCGGATTTGCGGACAATGACCGTGCCATCTGGCCGTGTCTCCGTCTCCTCCTCGTCCCGCAGCCGTTCCAGCGAATAGCTGGCCAATAGATCGATCGAGTCGCCAATCTGCAGATGTTCCGCGCCATAGATACGATTCAGCGGGATCGCAAACGCAATTCGCCCAGCCGGAATGAAACTGGTGATCGCGGGCCGATCGCCGACGGCGGTGGCGGCAGCAGCAGCTTGAGGATCAGGCTCTTGCAGCATGGAGACGAATTGCCTGCCGCCGGACGACCGTAAATTCCGTCCTTCGCTCGCCTCCCATGAATCGGCCGATTCCGGAGAATCCGCTGGCGGGCCTTTGAGGAGATCCATGTGGCGGAGGTAGTGACCGGCGGGGATGTCTTGTCGAGTGATCGCGCCGAGTGCGTCATCAAGCGACGTGATCGCGCCCAGGCGGTCGGCCAACTGCCGCGAGATCATTTCGGTTTTCAGTGTCCGGGTCGCCGGACTCACAAACGCATCCCGCGAGACAACCTGATAGGCCAGGATCGGACGTACCGTCACCGGAACACGGACGATGTCGGCGCGAATGGCCGCCGGCTGGGTGTCATCGGCGTCGGCTGGTTTCATGGAGTGCGCCACACAGGTGATCGGCAACTCTTGATTGAGCGCGTTTTGGAGCGGAATCACGTCGTCGGCAGCCACCGCGATCGCGACCTCGTACTTCGGCACGTTCTGCATCGTCTTGCCACTGATCAACGACGCGGAGGAAGTGACTTCGTTGCGGACGTAAACGGGACGAAGCACCTGCGCGTTTTGGGCCAGCAATTCCACTTCGCGTGTTGCCGAATCGTGATCACCGTTGCCCGCGGGAACGCTAGCCAGCAAATCGATTTGATCGCCCGCGTTGAGAGAATGCACGCCGGTCAGGAGAGTCGCGTCCAGCGTGATCGCCCGCATTCCTTGAGGGGTCGCACCGGCAAGACCTTCGGGTGTTCCCTGCGGGAAAAACGTCTTTTCTTGAAAACCCAAACCGGCGCGCTTGTCCGCTTTGACCACCCGGCCGATGATCCCGTTGATGTTCATGATCGCGCCGCCTAACGCGAAGGTGTTGGCTTGTCGCACTTCCGAACCGCCCGTCACGACGAAGACGACCTGATCGTCGACGTTTTTTACCGATTCGACGTGGCTTTCCACATGCGAACCGCTTTGATCGACGCCGACGATGGACATGCCGACAGCCGCTTGTGGCGGAACGCGTTGGTACATCAAGCTTCCATCTGCCGGATGAAGCAAGTGCGATCGCTCGACACGACTGTACGCGGGGATCGGCTGCGAGTTGACGGGAATCCGCACGACGAACGGATCCTCTTCTGGCTCCGATGATGCGAAGGGATTGAGTGGGACGCCGACGATCCACAAAGTTCCTACGACGCCGATCGCCACCAGGGCAAACAACCCGAACCCGCCCAGCAACAGGCTTGGCGTTCGAGAGCGTCGGGAAGTGGTTCGGTAGTTTCGTGGTGGCATGGTTTCTCGTTACCTGCGTTCTTCAATCCTCCGTGCGTTTTGTCGAACGCGTCCATGCGACATGAAAATCGGTAGGGGTCGTGTGATAGGGTCAGTTCGCGGCGAATACCTCGCGACGATAAATGGCTTGCGCGGAGATGACGCGTCGGTACGGGCGCACGGTTTGACCGAGGGCGCCCTGCGCTCCCAGTCCGTAGCTCCCGCCGTAGGTACCCGCATACATTCCGTCCCCGTCCAGAGGTTGGCCAATCAGATCGCCGGGGCGTTCCGATTGGTTCACTTCGGTCACGGCCCCCGTGGCAAGGTTGGGCGTGCCAACGGAGGATTCAAACGGGAGGGCCGGGTCTGATTGGAAACTCGACATCGACGCCGACTGAAAGGGGTAGTTGATCCGTAAGGCAACCAAGCCCCGAGCAGTCGAATCAATGCTGAACGGATCGGGATTCGCTTCGCTTTCGATCTCCTCGACCACCCCAACCCAGCGAACCGTCTCCGCCCCATCTCCATCACGATCGACAATCAAAGGGACTCCCACCGTGTACCCGGTCGGTGTGCTTGGATCGGAGAGCAACGCCCCTGGGTATCGAATCAAATTTGCGTCGGCTTGGCCGTCGCCGTCAAAATCAGGACGGTCAACGATCATCAAGGTTGCCAACTGCTGATTCAGGACTGGCCAGGTCGGCACGACATCCAAAAAGAAGTTTTGAGCGCCCAGCTCTTCCAAGTCGTAGACCAGAAACTGAGGGTCGTAGATGGAAGCCCGAACGTCTTCGGCTTGCAGCGCGTCCTCGAAATGGAAAGCGCGCGTTTCGCCATTGTCGTCGATGAGCGCTGGTAGCGGTGTTCGCGAGATCTCTCTGGCCCCTAAATCCGCCGCGGTTTGCAGTCCTTGAGCGACGTAGATCGCGTGACCAAAAGTCAAGATCGCTGCCATCAGCATGTACAGAATCAATGCAACGACAGCGAACTCAACCAACGATTGACCGCGACGGACACGACCCAAGCCTGCGATCATTGTTTCGCCTTCAAAAAATTCATCAACTTAGTAAGCAACTCGTGAAGCTCTTCGTGATCGTCTTTTACGGCATCGTGCTTCTTGGCCATCGCTGCGTGTTTCGCCTTGAATTCAGCATGTTCTTTTTCGAGTTTCTCGTGGTCCTTGGAATCTCCCTCCTCCTCGTGAGCCTCGATTTCTTCCGCGTGGTGCATCGCGTGATCTTCATGAGCGCGAATCTCCTCGTCATGCTCAATGAGCTCCGCTTCGTGTTCGTAGATGCGAGCTTGTAACTTGGCGATCACCGCGAGTGCCCGCATGTGTTCGGCCCGCCATTTGGCGTGTTCTGCCGCCCACTTGTCGTGCTGGCGATGCGCGGCCTGGTGGTCCTTTTTCATTCCCGCGTGGTCATCGGCATGCAACGTTGCTGGAATCATCAAGCAAAAGGTGAAAAATGCGATCAGGAATCGAGACATGGAAACCATCCGTTTTGTAGAGAGGAAACTGATCTAAATTCAAAACTGTGAAACCAAGCCGACGTATCCGAGGAAACCTGCGGTGATGGCAGGAACGTAGGCATAGTCTCGTTGACCGCGAAGCATCGCGATCAGCGAAAGCACGCCACCTGCGACGGACATGCCAAACAGAACAATCAATAACCCAACCGGCCCGACCAACAAGCCAAGCGCCGCAATCAACTTGGCATCACCGCCCCCGAGATGCGCAAATCGAAACAACGCATAGCCGATGAACAATCCGGCGCCACCACCGGCAATTACCCAGTGCATTGGCAATCCCAGCCATCCACCGAACGAGCTCGTCACCGCTACCAAACCGATGGCGATCGAAATCCAATCGGGGATCTCGCGGGTGCGAAGATCACATGAAGTGGCGATCACTAGGAGGATGACAACGACGGCAGCGATGGCGTAGAACATGGCACGCTGCCTTCCAACACGAAAAAGCCACGCATGGCGAGCTTGCTCGCCATGCGCGGTCGCGAAAAATCGGATTCTTTCGATTTCAGCTTAGGGTTCGAGAACCAGCCCGCCAAATCCGTCTCCACCGGCTGCCGTCGCCGCGCCAAAGACGTTGTTGTCCAAACGCCCGGTGTCGGTGCCAGCAACGATGGTTGCGGCGTCCAGGGCGATCTGGCCGGTATCGGCGCCGGTCGTCTCGATCAGCTTGCCGCTGGTGATCGGACCGTTGTCGTCAGCGTGAGCACCTGGCAGGATGGATGCCGTCGCCGCGATCAGGTCGCTGGTCTTGTGCCCAAACACCGAAACGGCGGCGGCACAGATGAGCGCCACGCCTGCGATGATAAGGCCGTACTCGACCAGACCTTGACCCTTTTTGTTGCGAAACAGTTTACGCATGATTGTTTCTCTCTCTTGAAAAACGAACTCAAAAAATGGTTTAGCCGCCTGACCAGTTCTTCGCGCGGCAGCGGCATGCGAGACCTTGCGAAGTCGAAAGCCGTCAGGAACGCCTGGGAGGCAATTGGACCGCAGCGCGGCCCTTCGCATCTCAGCGTCTCGCTTTCGAGTTGTTTCTTGATGGACGTGCTGCAACGAAAGTTGGCACGTGAATGCGACGACTCACATGCACCAACTCAACAACACTGCATTCAATATCGAATGGAGCCCCACCGCGCCGGCACAGCCGATCGGGTTTGGTCGGACCGATGACCAACTGGACCGCACGCGGCGGGACGTGTTGGATCAGGAGTCCGGTCAGGAATGAGCGCGCACATTCAAACGAATGATGCGTCAAACCATCGAGGGCAAAGAGGGGCTACGCGCTGGGCGCAGGCGGGCCTCGGGGCTGAGGAATGGAAAGAAGGGCTGGTGCAATGAAAACCCAGTCGGCGTCGCGATCATTGCGGACGCAAACCTCGCCAAATACGAATGATTCTAGCTGCCAATGGACGCCCGTCGGAGCAACAAGCGATTGACAAATGACGCAGGTATCCGAGTCATGCCCATCTTCTGGCGGCAAACGGTGTTCGTTGGCTTTGGACTTCGTGCTCGCTCGGTCCGAGGAAGGTGGTGATTCATCGTGATGGTGATGACAGCCACATTTCCCGGAATTCTCCGATGCCTCGCCAGATTGGGGAAGGATCAGGTGTGCTTCATGGTCGCAGCCGGCGACATGCAGCCAAGCAGGCGCATGACCGATCGCGATCATGACGCACAACAGACTAGCGAGAAATGGCCGGACGAATGAAGTCATTGACGACTTCCACGGGAGGTAGAGAAAAATGATGTGGTGGTCCGACCAAGGATTTCCATCCCATACGTTCACTCAAGTGACCGGGTTCGTCAAGTGCGAAAATAATCTTCCTGGCCTCTTCAGGGACATTTTTACCGGGCCAAGCTCATGGTCCTGCAATCGTTTCGGGGTCAATCACCGTTCGCCATTTTCCCTGCGCTGGCTTTTGCAGTGGGACATGGAAGCATGTTGATGTATTGGACGATGCGCGGGCGTTTGCCGAGATTTGGGCGACTCCCATGTGGCAGTGCGTGATGCCAGATCACCATGTCGCCGGCATGCCCACCGATGGGCTTGGAGCCCAACGCATGCAGGTCCTCTTGCTGTGGGTCAGCGCCCGGCTCAAGTGTGGTTAGCCAGTCAGGCAATCGTTTGTGAAATCCAGGGACAACCGTTAGCGCGCCCTGTTCGGGCGGTGTGTCAGTAAGATAAAGAATCCCTTGTGTGCCAAACTTGATGGGCATCTCGAAACCCATGTCCCAGTGCAGGTCTGGGCCAGGAAACGGATAGTCGTCGCGCTGCGGCGGATGAAAGCCGCAGCGGTCGGCGGTCACCCAAAGATCCGCGGTCCCCCACAGCTGGGCAAACGCTTTGTGGATACGCTGGCAGCGACGATTGGTTTCCAAGGCTGGGTGCTGAATCAATTCGACCATGATTCCGTGGTCGGTGCCGCCTCGATACCACGAGTCGGTGACTTCCGAGTCTGCGTCGACATATTCCCAGATCGCTTTCTCCGCACTTTGCCTCTCTTGTTCGGAAACGGCATGTTTCAAGATGACGTAGCCGTTTTGTTCCCAGCAAGCGAGATCCTGTTCGGTAAGTACCGGCGGTTGATCCTCGATGTCTCGCAACCATTGCCGGACCTCTTCGGACGGAGACTGTCCTATGATCGCCGCGTGAAGTCGGTTAACGCGGAACGGGTCGGGGCTTCCCGCTGTCGCGACGATCCAAGTCTCGAACTCGGCGAACGTTGGAGCGGACATGAACAGGTACTGCACCGTCTGGTGCAAGCCGATCCCCAACGCGTTGAGCACCGTTCGGTCCAAATCGACTTCGTCTTGCCGGTCAACGACTTCACCACTTCTGGCGGCGATCGCGGCAGACCACAACCGCTTCAGGTGAGGGACGCCAAGTGAACCGACTTCGGTCGATGCTGCAATCGTCAACAAATCGCTCCTGCTGCTAGGGTCGTTTCGTCTTATAAAAGAAGCTTTTGCGAGGCGAGCGGTTTGTGGAATGTTTTAACAGGAGGGAGCGGAGAGAACAGAGCCAGCCATTTTTTTCTCGCACGAAGTCGTCAGAACCCGTGACGATATTTGGTGATTGTCTGGCCCGCCGGGAATTGATCGACCAGTCGTCGGTGGACGCCGGTTTTTAGCGAGGTGATGGTCAGACCGATCACAAAACAGAGCAATCCCGATTGAATGGGCCAATGCGAATGCTCGACTGAAGCTGCTGCCCAACCGCTGGTGTCGGCGGCCAACGTCAACAGGCCAAGCATCTGTACACCGGCAAGATACAGCCATCCATAGCGTTTCACGATCATCGTGTACGCGGCTGTGGCGACCGTCATCGCCACCAAGGCGATGATCGCGCCCTCCAATGGCCCTTGGAAAAAATGCCAGAGGATCATCAAGATTCCAGCGACCAGCATGGCGGTCGCAGCGACTTGACGAAGGCAGGCGGCAAGTTTGGTCGGAAAGATCGCCCCGATTGCCATCATCGAAAACAAATTCAAGCCGCCGACCAGCAGCAGCGCCACAGTGTAGCGCTCAAAGGTAACTCCAGCCTGCAAAATTGCCAACGACAAGATCGCCGGAAACGCCAGCCAATGTTTGTCTGAATCGGAATGGCGAAGGCAGATGCCAAAGTAGAAAACGGCGGCGACCAAGGTGATCGTCCAACGGCTCAATCCGAGCAGTTCCATCAGCGTGGGCATTGATCCAAACAGACTGATGCAAATCAAGGAAACGACCACCGCGATATCGGACCAGCGAACTCGCAGCATCCACGCATAAAGATAAAACCCCAGCGTCGCCAGCATTGCCAAAGTGGCCGCCGACCCAAAGTAGTCTCGCAGTTCCGTTTGGATCGCCAAATTTGTCATCCCTCCTTGACTCAGTCCAAACATCAACATGGCTGGCGCCACACACAATGACGTGTAGAGCAACGATTGGCGGCCGGTCGCGCGAGCGAACTCGATCACCAACACCAAGATTGCCATCGCGATCGGCAACAACAAAAACGGCTCAAACACCACCCATCCACTGAGCGAACCGAAGGCCATCCAGATCGCGTGGGTTCGAATCCCGGCACCGACAACCGCAACGACGAACACGCAGAGAGGGTACCACGGCCATTTCCACGGTGTGCCGTTTGCCCGCACATAGCCGGCACCTTTTCGGATCGCGGGAATCAACAACAGCAGACAGCAAGCGATGGAAGCTGAAAAAATCGGCCCCAACCATCTTGCCAACACCAGTTGGCTTTCGGCGACCGCGTGTCCGCCGACGACCGGAGTTGCGAAGAACGTCAGTAGCAATGAATAGTAAGTCGCACGATACCAAAACGGAAACCGAAGCCGACAACTGCGAAGAACGAATTCAGTGGAAACGATCGAAAACGCAAATCCACCCAACAACAACCTCACCGCGGTCTGCCAGTGGTCAAGGCACAGCAGATCCAACCCGGTGGAAAGAGCAAGATGGCTGATCACCACCACCAGGAAGATCGATCGCGCGTCCTCCCAGACCTTTCCCCATCGCACAACGGCCACGACCGTCAACGACATCAGCGCCGAATAGCCGATCATGCACAGCGCCAACACAGCCGATTGTGTGTGCAGGTCGCCGCCCGCCGTTGCAACCTGAAGGCCATAGATGATCAATCCACAGCTGATCAGATAAAACGGATTTTGAGTGTAGAGAAATCGTCCCAGCGAACGAAGTTGCGAGAAACCACCCATGATGGTCTCCTTGAACGGAAGCATCCAACGGCAGTGTGAGAGTTGATACGACCTCGCCATCGATTCGGTTCAAACGACCGGCGGTCGGTGCGCTCGAGGAAGCTCACACCAAGGCACAAAGCCACCAAGAAGAAGCAGAAGAAGAACGGATAGAAAAGGAGAAGGCTGAATGCGACCCTTTCAGATGCTTGCGTCCACAGTGCTTCGGTCGGTGATGGAGCGATAGATTGAGATGTACACGATCACTGCGACCATGGCGACCGCGAAGGTGCAGATCCAGAGCGGTCGAGCCCCAAATCGATTCAATACCTCGCCGCCAATCGGCGCACCGATCGTCAGTGCCGACGCGTAGCACATGCTGAACAACCCCAAGTAACGGGCTCGCAAATCGGCCGGCGCCATGTTGGTGACAATGGCTTGTTTGAACGGCGCCTGCAGGATTTCACCGAGCGTCCAGATGCAGATCGTCAGCGCCAGAAACAACAAGCCGCTGCTGAATGCGTTCAAACCAAATCCGATCGAGATCAGAATGCCTCCCAGCAGCACGATCGCCATCGGATTGAATCGGCTTAGCCAGTGAGTCATCGGCAGTTGCAGCAAAAAGATCAGCCCACCATTGATCGACATCAACAAACCAAACTGGAAATTACTGAACCCGCTTTGGCGAATGTAGATCGGCAGCGTCGACATGCCCTGCATGAAAACGATCGCCATCAACAAACTGGACAGGCAGAACAGCAGGAACGGAACATCGCCCGCGACGCGCCGGCTGGCTTCGGAAAGGGAGGCAGTGGCGGGCGAGGATTCTTCGCCCTCACTCTGATCGTCCGGCGCAGGCAACGTCTCGCGAATCTTCGTCAAAATGATCAACCCGTACAGCGACATCGTCAGCGCATCGCCCCAGAAAAGCCACTTGAACGAATGTTCGGCCAACAGTCCCCCGATCGGTGGCGCGACGGCGAACCCAAGGTTGATCGAGATGTACATCAGGGCGAATGCGTGAGGCCGCCGATCGATCGTCACCAGGTCGGCGATCATTGCGGATGCGGCGGGGCGATACATGTCACTGACCATCGCGAACAGACCGACCGTCACCATGAACAGCCAACGGTTGTCAAGCGAGCCGATGACCACCAACAACCCCGCGCCTCCGAACAGTGCCGTCAGCATCACGCGCCGCCGCCCGATCTGGTCAGCCAGGTGCCCGCCCAACATGGCGCCTACCGTCGAACCCAGGCCCAGCACACCCATGCAGGCGGTGGCAAAGGTGACGCCAAATCCCATTTGCTCACTGGCGTAGATGGTCAAGAAAACCAGCACGAACGACCCAGCTCGGTTGATCAACGATCCAAGACACAGAATACGGACCGGCAACGGCAGCTGGATGTAGTCGCGAAGCATGCGGGCCTGCTGGTGTCGGTGGGATGAGCCGTCTACTGCGAAGCTGTGACGTTTCGCCACGCGGGAGGGTTCGCGCCTCTGGAAAGTCTCGGAATCGTACTGCCAGCGACTTTGCATTAGAATGGCAGCTACTGTTTCCTTCATCACGACGCAACGTTTTACCTTGATGTCACACCGTTTCTTGATCCTTGTGATTCTGTGTGTTTTCACCTTCGGGCGGACACAGCTTTCGGCAGGCGATAATTCGACTGGCGGAACGGAGTTCTTTGAACGCCGAATTCGACCGATCTTGGTGGAACATTGTTACGAGTGTCACAGCGAAGAAGCACAGGAACGACAGGGCGGATTGCTGCTGGACCGAAAATCCGCATGGTTGGAAGGTGGCGAGACCGGAAAAGCTGTCGTGCCGGGAGATGCTGAATCGTCTTTGTTGATCGCCGCGGTTCGTCCGGATCACGATGACTTGCAAATGCCGCCCGACGAACCCTTGTCGGCCGACGAGGTGCAACTGCTGGAAAACTGGGTGCGTCGCGGAGCCCCCGCACCCGATGACGACCGGGAACAATCCGAGTTTTCTCGACTCGGTGACCAGCAGTACTTGTTTGCCGCAGCCGCCGACCATTGGGCGTTTCGTGAAGTTCAGGTGACCGATCCGCCGGCCTCGTCCGACTCCCGATGGAATCGAAACCCAATCGACCGTTTTGTATTCGAGCAACTTTCGCAGCACGACATGCAGCCGTCACAGCCCGCCGATTCGCGGACGTTGGTGCGACGGTTGTACTACGACCTGCTTGGGCTTCCACCAACGATCGACGACGTGCAGCGTTTTGTTGCCGCGGCGGCGAAGGATCGTGACAGTGCGGTTCGCGACGAGGTCGACCGACTGTTGATGTCGCCTCACTACGGACAACATATCGGGCGAATGTGGTTGGACGTGGCTCGCTATGCCGATACCGATAGTGCCTACCGCCCGGATACCAAAACACCACACTACTTTCCGTTTGCGTTTACCTATCGAGACTACGTCGTCGACGCGTTCAATTCAGACAAACCATTGGACGCGTTTTTGAAGGAGCAACTTGCTGCGGACTTGATGGGGTTCGATGCGGACGCCCCCGAAATGGCTGCGCTCGGTTTCTTCGCCGTTGGTCCCTACGCCAATCGTTCTCAAGCCGAAGCCCTTGACGATTGGATTGACTTGACGACGCGAGGATTGATGGGGGTCACGGCGGCCTGCGCGCGTTGTCACGACCACAAGTTCGAACCGGTTCCGACGGCCGATTATTATTCGCTACGTGGTGTGTTTGCCGGGATCACCCGCCTCAATCCGCTGGATGAAAAACGCCAGCCGTTGTTGAGTAATTATCACGTCGATCGGACCGACGCTTTGGACTATGAAAAGCAACGCGCGAAGATCGAGGCAAAGATCGATGCTTCGGCAGGGAAAAAAGCAAAGAACAACAACCGCTCGATCTCGCAAAAAATTCGCGAAACCGAGTTGGCGGAATTGTTGCTGCGGCATCCCGGCGCCCCGGCGCGGGCGATGATCGTGTTGGAAAAAGCGAACGTGCCGGCCTCCTATATTCATCTTCGCGGCGATGCTTCGGTGCGAGGCGTGGAGGTGCCGAGACGCTTTCTGAAAATCCTGGACGACGGCCAGACCCCATTCTCCGATTCGGGCAGCGGTCGATTGCAATTGGCCGAAAAGATCACCGATCCTCGCAATCCGCTCACCGCACGCGTGTTCGTCAATCGGGTTTGGGGACACTTGACCGGTTCGCATTTGGTGGCAACGCCGTCCGACTTTGGTTTGCAGGGAACGCCTCCGACGCATCCAAAATTGCTCGATTGGCTGGCCGACGATTTCGTTTCGCACGGTTGGTCGGTCAAGCGGTTGGTGCGTACGATCCTGCAGACGCAAACTTATCAACAGGCATCCAGGCATCGTGACGACATGGCGGCGATCGATCCGGAAAATCGGCTGCTGTGGCGGGCGGGCCGTCGCCATCTTTCGATCGAAGCGATCCGCGACAGCATGTTGGTCATCTCCGGACAACTTGATCGGCAGCTTGGTGGCCGGGCCGGTTCCTTGTGGCAACAGGACTACACCCATCGCCGGGCAGTCTACGGTTACATCAATCGATTCAATCTCGATCCGACGCTGCGAGCGTTTGATTTTCCCAATCCGATGCAGACACAACCTGGCCGTGGCGAAAGTATTGTTGCTCCTCAGGCCTTGTTCACCATGAACTCGCCGCTAGTGATCGATCAGGCAGCCGCGATCGCCGCTTCCGCGACACTGGCCGCCTGCGAGACCGATCGGCAGCGGATCGTTGCCATGTTCCAACTCGTCTTCCAACGAGAGCCGGCGGAAAACGAAGTCGAGCGTGTGTTGAAGTTCATCGAGTTACAAAAACGTTTCAAGCCTTCGACAAAGTTCATCGATTCGCCGTGGCCGCTGATCGCCCAGTCGCTGTTGATGAGTAACGAATTCCAGTACGTGGATTGAAATGACGCATTCTCTCAACCGACGCCAGTTGTTGCGTTCCACCAGCTTGGGCAGCATCGCGCTGTCGACCTTGCTTGCCGGCACGCCTCCTGCCGAAGCTGCTGGCGGCGCGGGCGATGATTCTCCATTGTCGACCAAGACGCCTCATTTTCCGGGTCGAGCCAAACGGATCATTCACCTGTTCATGAACGGCGGTCCGTCTCAAGTCGATACCTTCGACCCCAAACCCGAATTGAATCGACTGGATGGCCAACCGCTGCCCGATTCGATCAAACAGCAGCTTCAACCGACGCAGCGAAACCGCGCCGGTTCGATCTTTGGTTCGCCCTTCAAGTTCCAAAAACATGGCCAGAGCGGACTGGACGTCAGCGAGCTCTTTCCGGCCGTTGCCCAACACGCCGACGATCTGTGCGTGATCCGCTCGATGCAGGGCGAGGTGGCCAATCACACGCCGGGGTTGCTGCTGACCAACTGCGGCAATTCCACCATCGCTCGTCCCAGCGTCGGATCGTGGCTGCTTTATGGGTTGGGCAGCGAAAGTGACGAACTGCCCGGATTTGTGGTCCTTTGTCCGCGCGGGCTTCCCACCGCCCAATCACGCAACTGGACCAGCGCGTTCATGCCGGGGGTCTATCAGGGCACACACATCGACATGGAAAGCGCCGGCGATCAGATTGTTCCTAATCTTTCTCGCGGTGACGTGCGCCCCGGATCGCAGCGTGCCCAAGTGGCGCTGACTCAATTCCTGAACCGGCGTCACCGTACTCTTCGGCCCGGTGACGATCGCTTGGAAAGCCGCATCCATTCGATGGAACTTGCCTTTCGCATGCAGAGCGCGGCGGCGGATGTGTTCGATCTGTCGCAGGAACCGCAGTACATTCGCCAGTTGTATGGCGACACCACGCAAGGCCGAAACATGTTGGTCGCCCGCCGATTGGCCGAACGGGGCGTCCGTTACATTCAGTGTTATCACGGCGGAGGACAGCCGTGGGACAGCCACGGTTCGATCGTTCGCAATATCACCCGGTTGTGCGGCGAATCGGACCGCCCGATCGGCGCACTGCTGACCGATTTGAAACAACGCGGCATGTTGGAAGAAACGCTGGTGATTTGGGGCGGCGAGATGGGGCGCACGCCGACGGTGCAACAGGTCAAAGACCCGACCAAGGTTGGCCGAGACCATCACATCGATGGATACACCGTCTGGATGGCCGGCGGCGGATTTCGTGGTGGCATGACCTACGGCAGCACGGATGATTTGGCGATGGCGGTGACAGAAAACAAAGTCACGTTGCACGATTTTCACGCCACGATCCTGCACCAAATGGGCTTCGATCACCGCCAGCTCACCTATCGTTATTCCGGCCGAGACTTCCGGCTGACCGACGTCCACGGCCGCGTCATTGACGACATCATCGCTTGATCTGACTGTTTTTCTCCGCTGGCGTCGGTGCGCTCGAAGAAGCTCGCACAAAGGCACCAGGACACCAAGAAAGAAGAGTGGATAGTGGACGGAGGGGGTCTTGGCCAGCGAAGCCAGGATCGCCGACTTGGGGACAAGCCGGCCTACGCACTGGCTAAGAAATGTGCGAACTTTCGCTGGTCAATTGGCCGTCGACTTCGTTGCTGACGATGACGCCGTAGTTGATCGCCCCCAACCAGCCGCTCATGATGATTCCCACGCTTCCGGCATGGTACATCCCGCCGACCTGCTGAGGCAGATCTCGGCTGACCCCCAGGCCCTCAAACTTGGTACCGAAGCTGGCACCTAGTTCGTGCCGCGTGTAGTGGTTGAAAGTGCGCGGCGTCGCCGCTTCGGCGCGATCGATTTTCTGTCGCACTCCAGGAATGTACTTTTCCAACGCGTCGATGGTCGTTTCGACAAGATCTTGTTTGCTGGCTTGGTAATCTTCTTCACTCAAGTCAGCCCAATCGGACCAGTTGGCGTTGGTGCTGCTGACGATTGCGTACCGCTCCTTTTTGGTCGGCCGTGTTCTCGGATAGTAAAAGCTAAAAGTTCGACTGGTAATATTGCGGCTCAGCAGCAGGTCGGTACGAAATTCTTTGGACGTGCTGGTAAAGAAAAGATCGCCCGACGATTCATCGATCTGCTCGCCCGGTTTCAAAGCCATGTAGACCTGTGTGCTGCTATTGTTCAGCCGCACCGCCTCGGTACGCTCAACAAAGTCGTTGTCCAAGACTTCGGGGCCCAGCATCTTCAGCACGGTGGTGCGCAAATTTGCGTTGCTGACCACGGCCCGGCAGCCAATTTTTCGGCCGTGCACCTGCACGGCCGAAACCTTTCCGTCGGCAACCTCGATGCGATCGACCGGGCATCGAATGCAGATATCGACGCCGTTGGACTTGAGTTCTTTCGTCATCCGGGCGACCAGGTCTTCGGTACCGCCTTCGTAAATGAACACACCTTTACTCATGAAATTACTGAAGACGATACCGTAGGTGATTGCCGGATCTTCCAGAGTCGAACCGTTGGCGTAGGTGATCGGTTCCATCAACAACCGAACCACGTCGTCGCGGCCGGGAAAAAAACGATCGAACAACTGTCGAGTCGTCGTGGTTTGATCGTCGTAGAAATTCATTCCCCGCGCCGTGTCAAAAAACTCGGTCACAGTGGCGGGATCGATACCAAAATCGGTGGTCAGCAGCCGAGTAAAATCTTCGCGGTTGAAAGTGGTGGTCAGCGAAAACTGCGGATTGTCAAAACGGATGTTCTTCAGTTGAACGATTCGATCGGCAATGTCTCGGTTCCAATACCGGCGGCACGACTTGATCATCCCGTGAGGAAACCCGTGCAGCGAGATATCGAAGATATGGCCGCCCGGCCGCAAAAACCACGTCGCCAATCCTCCCAGCTTGTAATGCTGTTCCAGCAACAGCACGCGGTGGCCGGCGCGACCCAGGATGTTGGCCGCCGTCATGCCCGCCAACCCGCTGCCGATCACGATCACGTCGTAGTCGTCGTCGGCACCTTTTAAAAAATCGCGTGGCATGGATTCCTGCTGGTTCGTTGCGATGGAAGCGTTTCAAAGCGGCGTGTTGTCCGGTTGCAGTTCGGCATAGACACCCAATTGGTCGGACGGCGGCGGCCTATCACCGTACAACAGCAGGCTCCCTTCGCCGACCAGCCATCGTTCGTCCAGAAACCTCAGCGAATCTCCAGCGGCCGCGAACCGGGTTTCTCGATCAACGCCGGTGCTGACCACGTCGTGCGAAGACCGAAACGCTTCGACATGGCCGGGCGGCAAAACGGTTGCCATTCGCTGGGTGCCTCGATCCGATGCGACAAGTGTAGTGATTTTCCAGCGTTCATCACGTGGGTCCTTGGCAATCCGAACCGTCACGATCGATTCGCCGGGAGGAACTTTGAGTGCTCCGTACCAATCGGGTTTCCCGGAATGCTGCTGGAGCAGCGAGCTGTAGGCAACTCGGTAATCGGCCAGATCGGGAACGCGCAACCGGACCCGGTAGGTCAGCGGCTGATCGGTCGGAACACGAACTGCGGCGATCTGTCTTGGCCCGGAGGGAGCCAGATGTCCCACCTGGAGGCGAAGCTGGGACAATTCAGCTTCCACGGTCGCCAGCCGCCGCCCGCTGACGACCAACGCGATTACCAAACCGCAAATGGTTGCCAAGCCGAGGAATTCTCGCAAACTGATCCGCGGTTGCAGCAAACCGCGGCGATCGGTCGTCTCTTCCAGTCCGGACATGGTTGCATTGTAATGTTGACCGTCAGCCAGTTCTCGGAACTGGCTGCGAACGACGTGCGACTTCGGAGAAGTCGCCGACAATCTACTGGAGCCCAAAACCACCATGAACGACGACGACCAACGAACCTCCGTGGCACAACTTCGTGAAGTGGTTCGGCAGTTTGTCGACCAGCGTCATTGGCAATCGTTCCATAACCCCAAAAATCTAGCCATGTCGCTGGCGATCGAGACGGGCGAGCTGATGGAGCACTTTCAGTGGCTGACGCTGGAAGAGTGTGACCGCGTGGCGGATGATCCCGACAAGAAGCACGCGGTCGAAGAGGAATTGGCCGATTGTCTTGCTTACATTCTGGCCATCGCCAATACGATGGACATCGACCTCAGCCAGGCACTCCGGTCGAAGATGATTCGCAACGCGGAAAAATATCCGCGTCCTAAAACATCGTAGCGCGGCGGTCAAATGCTAGCCCGGATTATTCATGACGATTGTAGGCCGCAACAAGCAAACCCTTACAGTGCCGGAACTTCGGTCGCCTGCGGGAGCTTTTTTCGTCGCGCACTCTGCGCGCAAGCACGAACCGGTTTGCGCAGTTACGGCATAGTTTTGCGACCTCCGGTCCGGCCTACGCAAATAAACCGGGCTAGGCGTGGGCGTCCAAGAGCTTCATGTAGTCGAAAATCTCTTTGTACGTACCACCGGAGATGAATTCGACATTGATATTCTCAGCCAGGCATTCGAAATGTTTTCCGCCCTCGCAGACACCCGGCTCAAATCCACAGAACGTGAAAATGAAATGCCTCAAGCTGTCGGTTGACTGTTTTTTTGTCGCTTGCTTCATGCTCGGGTCTGCTGCGGTTTCTTCGACCCAGCTGCGAATCCACGACGAATTGTGAACCTCGTATGTTTCGCACATCGAAAGACCATCCAGGTCGATGGGATGTCCAGCTGTCTCTTCATCGCCGGAACACCGTTGCCGGGAAGCTTTGCACCCTGACAGCTCGACCAACGCCATTCCTTCGCCGAACGATTGGGTGCTGGTTGCATGGAAGGTAAAAAAGACAAGCTTGGAACGCCGAACGATCACGCCGCCAAAGTCGGTCGCTAACGGCTTGACCCCCAAATCGATCGGCGAGACCTCGTTGATACCACCTGCTTCTCGCTTGGTCCGCTTCGGCGCGCCCTGGGAAACAGAGGGGCAGGTCGCCACGGCAGCAGCAGCAAGCATGGATGCGTCTCGAAGAAACAGACGCCGTGAGTTCGAAGCTGATTGGTTCGGGTAGTTCATCGTAGGGGCCTCGATAATTTCGGTGAGCTGGGCTGAGCACCACACCTTGGTGACCAGCGCAGACTCAAAAAAAGGGTTCTGCAATTCTATTGAACCGGAAGGCACCCCGCAAATTAGCTAACCCAGCTCCCCGAAACGGGAACGTGTGTCCATCACCCATGCACGCTAGGCACCGTCCTCATATCGTGCCGGCAGCCTGCTCCGTCTGGGCAAAGCCCACCGGCTGTAACCCACGTCTCCGTTTGGGCTTGCGTGACCACATTCTTCCGCCATACTTAGCCGCTTGGCGAATTTCGGCGGGATTCACGATGCCCGGATGGAATCGCACCGAATTTAACTAGAAACACACATTTGACTGGAAGGTGATCCAGCCATGGCGGACGTATTGCAGGTCGAGGCGCGAGAGCAAACTGGCTCCGCAGCGACTCGGCGTTTGCGTCGCAGCGGGAATGTTCCCGCCGTTTTGTACGGAAAAGGTCAGAAGAATCAGCATTTGGCGATCCCGTCGGCCCAAGTGAAAACGGTCGCTCGCAATCACACCAAGATGGTTCAGCTTTCCGGCGCGGTCAAAGATACGGCGTTGGTGAGTGAAATGCAGTGGGATCCGCTGGGAATCGAGGTGCTGCACCTCGACCTGATCCGAGTCAATTTGAAGGAAAAGGTGGAAGTGACCGTGGCCATTCACGTTCACGGCGACCCGATCGGCGTGCGCGAAGGGGGTGTTTTCATCGAAAACGCTCACGATGTCCAAATCCGCTGCCCTGCTGGTGAAATCCCCGATAATCTCGGGCTGGGAGTCAACGATCTGCACATCGGCCAGAACCTCACCGCCGCCGACCTGGAACTTCCTGCAGGTGTCGAGTTGGTGACCTCGCCCGACACTGTTGTCGCTCATGTCGAAGAACCGCGCGAAGCACCGGAAGAGACTCCGGAGGCCGAAAGCGTGGGTGCGGAACCCGAAGTCATCTCGAAAGGTGGAGAGAAAACAGAAGAGGAGTAAAAACGGCTTGCGTGATTTTCTGCGACGGCTTTTGGGCCTGCCTGACAGGTCTGACGGTAGGGAAAACTCACCATCGTGTGACGGCCATGAACCGATGAAGCTGATCGTGGGCTTGGGCAATCCAGGTCGAAAGTACGAACAGACCCGGCACAATGTCGGTTTCATGGCGGCAGTCAAAGTAGCGGCGCTCGTTTCGGCAAGTCCCTCGAAAACTCAATTCGAGGGCGAAGTCGCCGAAGGCCGCCTTGGTAACGACAGGCTGATCGTGTTGTGTCCTCACACGTTCATGAATGTCAGTGGAAAAAGCGTGCGAAAAGCGTACGATTTCTATAAAATGTCGCCGGAAAACCTGTTGGTGATCTGCGATGATTTGAACCTGGCAAGTGGACGGCTAAGGATTCGACCATCCGGATCGGCCGGTGGCCAAAAAGGACTCAGTGATATCATTCGACAATTGGGGACCGACGCCGTTGCCCGGTTGCGAATTGGTATCGGCCGGCCGCCGCCTCAATGGGACGCCGCCGATTACGTACTGGGGAAGTTCAGCAAAGACGAACAGCAGCAGATTGAATCGGCAACCACGCGGGCAGCTCACGCGGCGATCGACTGGGCTACCGAAGGAACGATGTTTGCCATGAACAAATACAACGCCGATCCAAGTGCCGCCAAGGCAAAACAAGACGACCAAGAAAAACAAAACGACTCATCCAGATCATCCAACAGCGCCGGCTGAAAAAGCTGGCCACAAAACAAACCAAAGACCTGTTTAGGGACGCATTCAAAAAACTGACGGAGACACTGACAAACCGTGGCCAAGAATACCTACGAAACGCTGTTCATTCTTGACAGCAACCATTACGCGCGCGACCCCGGCGGCATTGCCAAGCAAATCAACGAAATCATCACTGGCGCCGGCGGCAACGTGTTGGTCAGTCGATTCTGGATGGAAGCCAAGTTGGCCTATCCCATCGGCAATCACCAAAAGGGCTCCTACTGGTTGACCTACTTCGAGATCGAAGCGACCAGTCTGCCCAAGATCGCCAGGGCCTTTCAGCTCGCCGAACCGATCGTACGGGAGTTGACGCTGAAGTTGGAACCGCGATTGGTCGAACCGATCCTTGCCAACGCGCGTGGCGAGACGTTGAAAGTCAGTTCTGCGGCGGAACCCGAAGGCGACTCGCCGGGCAAAGCCGAAGAACCCGCAGTTGCCGTCGCCGAGGCGTAAGAACAAGTGCCCGACGACCGGTATCCGGTTTTCGAGGCGCTGATTCGATGCTCGACTACTTTTTCCGATTTTGTTCAGGTGCGATATGGCTAGCTACAACCGCGTGATTTTGGTGGGCAACATCACACGCGACATCGAGCTGAAGTACACGCCCGGTGGTACCGCCGTGACTGACATCGGCATGGCAATGAATGACCGCCGCAAGTCCGCCAGCGGCGAATGGGTCGAAGAAACGACTTTTGTTGATGTGACGCTGTGGGGACGCACGGCGGAAGTTGCCAGCGAGTACCTGGGAAAGGGTTCGCCAATCCTGGTCGAAGGCCGATTGAAGCTTGATACCTGGGAAACCGACGGCCAAAAGCGAAGCAAGCTGCGAGTGGTGTGCGATCGGATGCAGATGCTCAGCGGCGGTGGTCCTGGCGGCGGCGGCGGTGGCCGACCCCGACAATCGGCTGCCGAGGCAAACGAATACTCGTCCCCAGCACCATCGGCCACGCCGGGACAACGCGAAGCACAACCGACCGGTCACGGCCCTGGCTATGACGATCCTGACATTCCCTTCTAATTCAACCACTCCAGCAAACCACCGACCAACATCACACGAGCTCGATCGATGCCCGCAAAAACGAGAACCGGCCGCAAATTCAAACGACCCTACAAGCGGTTGCCCAAAGGCGAAAGCGGCGGCATTCAGTTGCTGTTGATTCACAACGTTGAACATCTTGGCAAACAAGGTGACATCGTTGAAGTGAAGCCCGGATACGCGTTGAATTATCTTCTGCCACAAGGCTTGGCCACCGTTGCCACCGACCACCACAAACGGATGGTCGAAAAGCATCGCGAGAAGCTTCGTGCCCTGGAGCTGGAAAAACTGAAGAGCTACCGCGAGCAGGCGGACGAATTGGCCAAGCAGTCGATCACGATCGAAGCCAACGCCAACGACGAGGGGCACTTGTACGGCAGCGTCGGTCCCCACGAGATTGTCGATGCCTTGAAAGGTGCCGGCTTCACGTTGGCTCTCGACCAAATCCGACTGGAAGGACCGCTGAAAGAGCTTGGTCTGTACACGGTCAAAGTGCACCTGCACAGTGAAGTCGATGCGAACCTGAAAGTCTGGGTGGTGCCCACCGTCGCCGCAGAATCAGGCGAAACCAACCAGTAAAGAAAAGTCACTCTCCCTCCGGGAGAGTCGGCCTCTCGGGGCCGGAGAGGGCTTTGTAAACACGAAAGAGCTCGCCCCCTTTTTCATCCCCACCACTTCCTACTGCACAAACGGGTCAACGGCTGCCTGGTTGGTCAGCCGCGAACTGCTGTCGCAGGGGATGGTTCGGTAGCGATACCCGGAAGCGGTCAGCGCATCTTTCAGCGGATTGAACTCCGCAAAGGAATCATCCCACACGGCGATGGTGACGTGAAATTGTCGCGACGGAAAAAGTTGCTTCAGCTTCTTCGTCAATTGGTTCAACGAGGCTGCTGACACCGGGTTGCCGCGGTGAGGCTTGGGGGTAATCGTTGTCACCGATTCTTCCGAGGGCAGGACAAAAAAGTCCCGGCGATTCAGTTCGCCGTGCGGACCGTTGTACAGCAAGTACCAACGTCCGTATCTCAGAATCATCACCGCTTCCATCGTCCGGCTCATTGTCAGCGGCCGAAACAAAACCGTCCGTTCCGAACCGGCCTGAAGCTCATTCATCTCCTCCGACTTTTCGGCGATCTCCTTCTTCAATTGCTCGATCTGTTCTTGCAAGTCGGATTGTTGGGCTTGTTGATCTTCCAACTCGCCCCGACGGTCGGTGACCGCGGAACCTGCCCGTTGCACCTGCCGCCGGGCAAGCGAAACGGTTTGACGAATCGACTGCAATTGCTCCGCCTTTGCCGCCATCGTCCCGTCGGGATCCATCCGAGCAAGCATCTTCCGTTGGGCTTCTAGCTCGCTGGCAGTTTGCAGCGTCTGGCTTTGAACCAACCGGGCATCGATTTCTTCATGGACCTGCGGCGGAGGCGCCTCTTCCGGTTTCTCTATCGGCGCACTGCCACGGGAAAGAATCAGCAGCGCGGCAAGCAGCGTCAAAAACATCACTCCCCCGAACACGTTGGATACCGTGTCCAACAGCAGGTCCAGCGAATCATCGTGGTCCGAAGAAGCCCGGCGGCGGCTCATCGAGACCTCCCCGTTTCGATCGTGATGATTTTCATGTTCATGGCTTGGCCCCAACTGGCCGCGCCACCTGGGTGTCCTCGTCAAGCAACTCCAGCGCGACGCGATACCCGGAAAGCTGAAATGCGGCCATGATTTCCGAACCGACGCCGGCAATCGAAGGACGCAGCAGCAGAACAACGTCGCGCACTTTGGTGCGCTGTTGCAATTGATCGCGAATCGACCCGACCACTTCCATCGCCGGTGCATACCTTTCGTATTCGATGGTCATCGCCTCCTCGGGCGAGTTGACGTTAAAGACGGATGTTTCGGTACCGCGCATGTCGATGATCCACAACTCACGGACTCCGGAGGAGGCCGCCTTGAAGGCAACCAGTTTTCCTTGTACGTGCTTGCTGCGCTGCTGCTCCAACTGTTGAACCTGCTGCCTCAGTTTGTTCCGCTGATCGAGCGTTGCCTTTTCTTGGTCGCTTGTTTCGGAGGAAGCCAACTGCGAATCGAGGGTTTCCGCCTGCGACTTCTTTTCGGCGGCATCCTCCATCAGTGCATCCAACTCCTCACGAGCCGCTTTGACCAGGGCGTCCAATTCGGCCTCGGTCATGTCCATCAATTCGGCGCTGCGGCGCCGCATTTCCTCCAGCTCTCGTTGCATCTGCCGAAGTTCGGTCAAGTCGACCGGCTGTTGCGACGGAGGAGGTTCTGAAGCGACCTCTTGGATGATGTCGCCGAACTGGTCGTTCGGGGTGGTCGCGGCGCGCAACGTCATCTGGACCACCAGCAGCAAGAGGATAAACAACATCACCCCTGCGACACCGGTGATGATGTCCTGAAACGAGAACAGGCTGAGGGTGTTTTCGCGGCGGCGTCTTCGCATTCGATCGCTACTCCGTCACCATTTCTGTCTCGTCCACCATGACAACTTCGTCGATCATTTCCGGCTCCTCCGACAATCGCAATCGGCTCAGCACCTCACGCTGACAGTATTCCGTACACTCGTCCAGGAATTCCTCTTCACGCTTTTTCTGAAACGTCATTGCCATTTGAACCAGCAACGCGGCGATCAGTGCCAGCAACGTCGTTTCGAAAGCGGTGGCCAGGCCTCCAGTCACTCCTTTCAGTGCCTCGATCAATTGTGACGGATCATCCGTTCGGCTCAGCACCCGTCCAAATCCTCCGATCGCGTAGGACAACCCCGAAACGGTACCGATGAATCCCAGAATCGGAATGGCCCACACCAATCCGCGAATGGAGTTGTAACTTGTTTCCATCACCGATTCGTCATGATCGGCTTGCATCCGCAAGATCTCACCCAAATCAACGACTCGGCCCAGGTTGCGGACGTTGGACAGCCCGACATAGATACGGTTCAGCAGGACAAACGATTTCGGATCATCACATACCTCGTACAAACACTGCATCACCCGGTTGACCGTTTCCATGGAAAGAACGAAATCGATTTCATCGGGAATGACCACCAACCGCAACGTCCGTCGTTGCAGCTTCAGCTTGCTGCGTTTGAGCAACAGAATCACGATCGACCAAAGCGCGAAGAAGACGATCACGTAGGGCGTCCAGCCTCGCTGGGTAAACATATCGGTCCACGGATTCCTACCGATGGCAATCATCGCGAAGAAAAACGCGACCGTCATCATCGCGGCCAGGATCGCCGGCAACACGCTGCCCACTCGAGTGTAACGCGAGCCGCGAAACCCAAATCGACGCTCGATGTCACGTCGCATCCATACCAATCGATCGCTGCTTACCGGTGTCGAATCGGCCATGTCTCGCCAAGCATCAGGAATCGTAAAAAACAGGAATCAGCAGTCGTCGTCACAGCCCCAAAACTCAACCTACTCGGTCAACAACGATGAATCAGGAATTCCAGTAGTTTTGTCGGCCGTTTTTTGCTCCGCCGGCTCCTCGGGCGGCAACAGGCAGATCGGCGCCCCCACCACCAATGCCGCCGAATCATCGATGTCGCCGATCAAACCCTCCGCAGGCGGCGAGATTTCGACTTGCCGTATTTTCCCCGATTTCTGATCGGGGCTGACAGCGAGAAGTTGGCCGTCGCCCGCTGGTGATCGCAATACCGCGGTGAAACGATTGTCGCTGCGCGTCACCCATCCGATCCAAGCCGGCGGTTGCGGTCGCGGTTGGCGAAACTCGCGAAAACTATCGCTCATCCGCCGAACCCGTCCCTCCCAATCTCGGATTCCCTGCAAAAGCGACTTGGCTTCGTCACGCGCCTGGGCAACCTTTGGATCGGAATCACCCGGCGTCATCCAGTTTGTATCCCACGGAAAATCACTGGCATCCAACGTCTCCTTCCAATCCCCGAATCCCGCCGCCAGCGGGCGACTGCCCTGCACACCAATTGCCAGCAGTTGCCGCGTCAGTTCGAGTTTGAAAATGGGGTCAATTTCCGTGTCCACCTTCAAAGCGCGAAGTTCAACAAGCAATCGATAGACCGCTTGCGTGAAGTCACTTTCGTTCATCGACGACACCAACTCCATCGCGTTTTCTGCATAGGCTGAATGGCCGGCCAGCCGCACCTGCGGCAAAATCTGTTGTTTGAACCGGCTGCCGAAGTTTTTGGTCTTTCGGTTCAACGACAGATCGGCGAAGTACTCGACCACGTGCGCGGTGGCTGATTCACGATTGGGCGAGACATCCGAATAGTACCAGCCCTGTTGGACATCAGGATAAACGTACATTCGTCCCATCAGTTTCGACTGCAACAGCTCGCGAAGCTTCTTGATCGATTCGTCCCGATTGGCGATCGCCTGATAGTGAGGCCGCCAAGGCAAGATGTTCTTTGCAAATGGATGTTCGGCGGCCAACGATTCGGCACGAGCAAGTTTTTCGAGCCATTGGCGGCTTCGATCGGCGTCGGCCATATCGGGTTGACTGAAGGTGGAATCACCAAGGAGATCGATCCAAACCTCGGTCGCTTGAACCTGTTTCCCGTCAGCGACCGACTTCTTCAGCTCTTGGGCCATCGGATCGTTGGGGAACGAATCGGTGAACTGCCGAATACTTCGCAAATACCGATCGGCTTTTCCGACCGAAGCCGTGATCGCATCGATGAGGTTTGATCTACCGGCGAGTTGTTGTGCACGCTGCTCTTCACGAACCAGCAATGCGGAAATCTGCTTGGCAGCTTCGGCCAATTCGGGATTAGAAAGGCGGGCTTTCGACGCAAACTGCTGCAGTTGTTGCTGCAAGGCGCGAAGCTCATTCGATCTGGCTTCGCTTCCCGGTTCAGCCTGGCTTTCAAAAAAACGGTCGACCGATTCTTGCAAACTCTCGAACTGCTGCGTCTGATCCTGAACCCGCTCCGCTTCTCGCAACAACCTTTGTTCGTCCGCCAGAGCCGACATTTCGGCGGCAATCTCCTTCTGCTCGTCCGTTGTGGCCAGCTCACCAAGGCGTTTGACGATCACCTCATCAATCGCCTGCGTCGGATCCGATCGAATCTGCTCGACCAGTTGCTCAAACTCCTCGGTCTGTTTCTGCTGACGCTCAAGCTCTTCTTGGACTTGCTGCTGTCCCTTCGCAAAACTTTCGCGAGACCGAGTCTCCTCGTCCAGCGAATCAAGGAACGCCTGCGCCTCTTCCCACTGGCCACCATCGATCAACTGTTGGAGCGTCGCTTCGTCTCGATTGGCAGCGCGCAATCGATCGAGCGTGGTCAGTCCGACTGCCACAATCGCACCAAGAAACAGCAAAACGGAAACACCGATGCCAAAACAAATTCGCCGACGATCCAAAAAACGATCGGCATCGATTCTTTCGCGGGCACGAAAGCGAAGCAGTGGCGGCAAAGCTTCCCCCAACTCCTCGGCGGCCTCCAGCGCTTCGGCAACCTCTTCGCGCGGCGCACCGGTTTCAAGAGTTTGCTGAAGTCGATGAAGAATCGGATTCGACGTCTGTTCCATCATCTATCGGATCTCGATCGCATCTTGCTGGAAACTCAGGCCCCTGCCGCCACCACCGGCTTTTCCTTCCAAGGACTCCAGCAACGCGTCCAGCGCCGCTCTGAGTTGCTGAACTTCGTCGTTGGAGATGCCGCCGGAATCCGGACCGCCATCGGCAGAATCCGCGCCTCCACCTCCTGATGCGCCACTTCCCGATGCGCCACCGCCACCGGAGTCACCGCCACCGGAGTCACCGCCACCGTTCGCACCAGCGCTTCCTCTGCCGCCACCTCGGTTTTGTCCGCCGGCATTTCCACCTCCCCCTTGGCTTCCTTCGCCACCCCGATTTCCTCCGCCGCCGGCGTCGCCTCCACCTCCGCTTGCGCTACCGCCTTCTTCTGCACCACCGCTTCCGCTTCCATTTTCACCACCTTCTTGTTCGCCGGAATCCGACGGCGGATCAAAATCCTTGCTATTGGGCGGGAGCAACCGCGCCGCTTCCAGCGCGTGTTCCAAAGCCTTTTCGCTGCGTCCCCAGCGGCGGTCGGATTTCGCTTCATCCAGCTCTTTCTTGGCAGCGTCGATCCGTTTCTGCCAATCAACCTCTCCGTTTTCCTTCAGGTAGGATGCCGCCGCCTTTCGATCGGCCAACAGCTGAGCCTCTCGTCGCTTGATGGGGTCCTTTTCTTCCGGCTCCGGACGACTGCACCCCGAAAAAACAACCACACAGCTCAGCAACAGAAAAGCAACGGCACAAACATCACGCTGAGACCTGTACCGCGAGAAGAAGGGAGCAATCGACGACATTTTGCCTGGCCGCTTGAAAGGGAAAACGGGTCACTGCCCGATTTTACACCAAGCTGACCAAAACCGCAGAACGAACAACCGGATGATTCGCTTTTCAAGCTTCGGAATCACGACAATTGCTTGGCCGTTAAACAAGGCACGGGTTTTTCGGCCGGCAGAATCCGAGCCACAATCTCGGACAGTTCACCCAGGGCAGCTTCAATCTGTTCCTCGGCGCAGTTCCTGGCCGATTCGCAAAGGTTGCCCGCTGGTTCGGTCAGCGCATCAAATCCAGCCGTGCCACCGGAGCCCTTCAGGGTGTGAGCGATCCGCGCCAGTTCTTCAAAATCTTTCTCTCCGTGTGCTTGATACAACTCGTCAAGTCGCACGGTCAGGTAGTCGAAGAACTCGTCCACGATCTCCTGAAATACTGGTTGATCGGTTGGCAATGTCGACACGATTCGCTCGCTGCCGGGCTCCCGATCGACGGCACGTTCGACCTCGCCATCGGCCTCTCTTGGAGTCTCGTGCGGTTCCGACTCGGAGCCCAGGGTTTCGGTGAGCCGTTGTACCAAGAGCTTCTGGTCAATCGGTTTGGTCAGGAAGTCGCTACAACCGGCATCGAGGCATTTCTCTCGATCCCCTTTCATCGCGTGAGCTGTCAAAGCGATGATGGGGATGGTGATTCCTGATTCCCGCAATTTTTCGGTAGCCGCATAGCCATCCAGCACCGGCATTTGCATGTCCATCAAAATCAGATCAAAACGCTCCGCCAAAGCCGCATCGACAGCCTCTTGTCCGTTCTCCGCGGTTTCCACTTGGAAACCTGCCTTTTCCAGAACGACTTTCACAAGTTTTCGATTGATGGGAGCGTCGTCAACCACCAACACTCGGTGTGAGTCGGAAGGGGATGGCACCTGCACTTTCTTCCTTGCAGCCGGCTCCGCCGAAGCGTGGGAAACCATTTCAACGCCATCAAGCGGCCCCGTTTCGATCTCGATGGCGAACACGCTTCCCACCCCAGGCTTGCTCATCACATTCAGTGTGCCGCCGAGGGCTTTGGCAATCTGATTGCTGATCGCCAGCCCCAGTCCCGTTCCACCGAATTCTCGAGTGACGGAATTGTCGGCTTGGACGAACGGTTCAAAGATCGTGTCTAGCTTGTCGCTGGCAATGCCGACACCTGTGTCACTAACGCAGATTCGAAGGCGGGGCATATCGGCAGCCTTGACCATCGTGACATCGATTTTGACATAACCCTGCGAGGTGAATTTGATGGCGTTGCCCACTAGATTCATCAACAGTTGTTTCAGACGCATCGGATCACTTTCGATCACCTGGGGCATCGCACCGGCGTAGCAGACATCGAAAGCCAGTCCTTTCTCCATCGCTCGGCTACGCAATATCGAAACGACCTCATCAATCGTCTCCTGGGGCGAACAGGGTACGCGTTCCACTTGCAAGTTTTTGGCTTCGATTTTTGACAGATCCAAAATATCGTTGACCAAATGCAGCAGATGTTTTCCGCTGTCGCAAATCGTCTGCGCCCACTCACGGCTATCGTCATCCATCTGGTCGTCTCCCTGCAGCAGCAACTCTGCAAAGCCGATGATGGCATTCAGCGGTGTCCGGATCTCGTGGCTCATGTTGGCCAGGAACTCGCTCTTGGCGCGGTCGGCTGCCTTCGCCTGCTCCAGCGCCTCGTTGAGCTGGCAATTGGCTTCATGAAGGTGCTGCGTTCGCCGCTGTACCTGATCATCCAGCTTGCCCACCAGGTTTGCAAAAGCCTGCGTCAGCTGAACGACCTCCAGGGGGCCTTTTGAAATCAAGTTCAGCTTTCGCTGTTCCTTGAGCGCCAAACGGGCTTCCTCGGCAAGCAAATGCAAGGGCCTGCTCAGTGCCCGACTGAACCAAAACCACAGCACCCCCAGCCACACGACGAATAGCGCTACCGCGACCATACCGGCAAGATTGCGATCGCGATCATGCTCGTGCCATACCTCCACGTCGTCGGCATGCCTTTGGGCCATCGCCGACCGAAGCTGTGTCAGGGCATCAATGGCTGGCGTCGAGTCTTCGTCCATTTCAAGCACAAGACGATTGAGCTGTTCGAACCGATCCGCGCCGGCTAAATCACGGGCCTGGATCAGCCGCTTGCGCTGGCGATCAGCGAAACCGCTAAGCTGCTCGATACTTGGTGACTCCGCATGTCCCAACGTTGACTCGTCGATTTGCGTCAGGATTCGATCGAGGTCGTCGGCCAACGTCAGCGCACCGTCGATGAGATAGGATTCGTCCGATCCAAGGACCAAGTCGGATAGCACCAACCACTGACCCATGGTGTCTTCGCACCGCTGAACGTCGCGCATTGCCAAGGCGCCGTTGGTCACCGAGCTGGCTGCAGAATCAAGCCGCCGCTGCAAGCTGAACAGGCTTGCAACCAACGTCAGACCTCCCAGGCAACAGCCGGCGATCAAGATGACGACATAGATCCGAACGTTCATTCTCTCATCTCAACGTTTTCAGTTGTGAAGACATAAGACAAGCACTTCCGCACCGACGACCTCGGTGGCGGTCGAACAATCGTGGACACGATCCATCGACATCCCTTTCAGGTTCACAAAGGCACCTTTAACTTCCGCATCGGGCCAATCTTCCTCGG
Organism: Rubripirellula sp.; assembly: GCA_965222745.1. Classification (GTDB taxonomy): domain Bacteria; phylum Planctomycetota; class Planctomycetia; order Pirellulales; family Pirellulaceae; genus CBDCUW01. The sequence continues at coordinate 217,952 of CBDCUW010000005.1, read as the reverse complement.
CAAATACGTTTTGAATGACAAGATCCTCACTCACCGCCCACCACACGACGGTCTCTCGTCCCAAACTATGCCACGGTGTGCGGATCAACCGGCCGATCACTTGTCCGCTCCTTCCGTAAACAACCAGCATGGTCACCGCATCGCGATCAATCGTGCTTTCGTCCGCAGGCGCGAATTCTTGATCGATCTGCTGCTGCACGCGGGGCGAGTAGACATCGTCAAATCGCTCCACCCGCGCGGCTCGGGGGAAATCGTGATAGGTGTAGTAAAGTGGTCGGATGAGTTGAAGATCTTTCGCCCACACCAACTGCGTGACAGCGATCGTCTTCAGTGCCGACCTCAGGATGGTGACAGCCAAATCCTCCGCACCGGAGGAGATCTTTATACCGCCGGGTGCAAGCGAGTTGCCATTGCTCGATAGCATCGCCCGGAGCTCATTTTTCCCCTTGCCAACGATCTGTTCCTTGAATGCATTCGTCTCTACCGCTGTCCGCTGCCTGGCTCGGCAGCGCTGAAAAGAGAAATCGCGCACGCGCAGCGACGGATCAAGCGACCAGGCGACCTCAACCAGCCCCCATTTCCCTTTTTCCGATCTGGCATGGATCAGGCCGAGCGGGCGATCGTCTCGAACGGCGACGTACAACGTGTGCTTCCCCAGCTCGTTGAAATGAATGGTGAACGGCAGCTCCCCAGCCACTTTCTGTCGCACACTTTCATCCACCGTTCGCACGATCGATCGAAACGAAGTTGCCATTGGGTAGGCTTCGTAGATCTGCTTGGTCGGATCGCGAAGCGCACAATAGGCCTGACTGTAGGCCGGTGATGAACCCACCATCGACCAACACAACACAACCAGCAGTGGCGTGAACCGTAACATTTGCTGTCCCTTTTTGAATGTTCGATAAATGTTTCAAAAGCGATACCGCGTTTGAAACGCGAAGACGCCTACCTTGGGCCTGCCACTGAATGCGGCAACATCTTGGCTCCACTGACCACTGATAGCCCAATGGGAATCCGCTGCCCAACGGACCCCAAGCACATTGACGATTTGCGTTTCTGTGCCAGTCGGTAGGTCGATGTTGAATCCCAGAACCTGGTTGTAGACCAGCCACGTGTCGTCGTTGCTGTTCCAATCAAGTTCCGTGACCGAGTTGACGACGTCACCGTTGGGATCGCTCCCCAGCGAAAGTTCTGCCATCAAGGTGAAAGGGCCGGTGCCGGTGATGACATCCAATCCAAATCGCCCGCGATGGATGGTGGGCGCGCCAAATCGGTACACGTCGCCGTAAAGCGCCGACACACCGACGGCGACCGGTTCCCCGCGGGAAGTTCCGATTCGGCCAGCCACCAGATACGGGTCGCCCGTTTGCCGCCACTCGTTTCCGCTTCCACGCAGTAGAGCGAATTCGTATTCCACCGCCTTTGTTTCGCCATTGATGCTGACGCCCCAATCCCCTTTGACGCCAATGTTGCGACCGTGGATGTAATCTCGCAGCGTGCCGTTGGTATTGATCACCTGCTCAAGACCGTAGGGGACCTCCATGTGTCCCAATCGAATGTTGAACTTCCCGCGTCCGTACTTGGTGAAATTGAAGTTGCAGATCCGGTAGACGAATTCCCAATCGTGGGCATCGTCAAAGAATCCCGGCCGCCGCTGCAAGTTGTCCGTTCGTGTCAGGAAGGGTTGCAGAATCAGTGTCCCCCAATCCCCTTCAGGGCCGGAAAACACTTTGTGCAAATCGATTCCGATGAACGCGACGTTGGAAAAGTATCCCGTCGGATCGGTGTAAAGCAGGCGATCCGATAAATCGAGTGTGCAGCGAAGATTGTTTTTCCAACTTGGTTGTGACTGTCGGGTATCTTCACCGAGAGAATCGCCAAGCCCGTCCAAGGAAAGCCCTACACCTTGGGAACGACCACCGTCTGAAGGCTGTTGGCCGGCTGCTGACTGAGTTAGCCCACACAGCAATAAAAACGAGAATGTCAGCAGACCAGGAAAATGGCGCAACTTGATCATGTCGCGAACGTCGCTCCAATTTCCTTGGAAAAAACGAAGAAGCCCCTATGTGAGGTGTGCCGACACCGTTTTAGGCTGAAAAGACAGGCAGCACGCCTGTAGTTCGATCGGCGGTTTGTTCAGCAGAAAACTGTTTTCCTTCCCACCGCATTCGTTCCGGAAAATCTAGCCCAAGCCCGGCAACCGGCGCGAACAAATCAAGCCGATCAACCTCAACGTTCACCGTAGATGTCAGGGCCAGGAGCACGCTAATCGGTGAAACGTCAAACTTGTTCTTTCGGGCCAAAGGCCCAGCACTTTGCTTAGCCCAGGGCGAGGCAACGGGAGTTTTACGAACGTTGACGCTGCCCTGGGTCAGCCGTCTCTCATCTCCCCGCTCCCTGCGAGCATGGCGGCGAAGCCGCCATGCTCGCAGGGAGCGGGGACTGAGTTGCCCCGCGCATGTAGTCCCAGGGCAGCGGTATTGCTCGCAAGACTCGCAAAACCTCGCCCTGGGCTAATTAAACGGCTGCACCTTCGGTGCGTAAGAACGACACCCTGCCAATCCGATAGGTGTGTCTGCACCCATTGGCCACAGGATGTCAGACGCCCACAAATTGCGAGTAGCGGCAGAGGGACTCGAACCCCCGACACGCGGATTATGATTCCGCTGCTCTAACCAGCTGAGCTATGCCGCCGTGCTGTAAATGCCTTGATGCTTGGCGTTTACGTCGTTTCGTTGCAGGGGAGGACACGAACGTCCCACCACTGGGTATCTCGAATTTTGCGAAAAACTACCAAACTCTTGGCGTTGTCGCCAGGGAACGAGTTTTGTCGGCGAATGGGGCGAAAAGGGATGGCGGATCGCGCCCCTCCAATCGCCTCTACTGTTTGGACTCGCGAGGGCAGTGCGTGAAGGGGCACCACGCACCTTGGTAGGTCCTCGTGAGTCCAGCTTTTTCTAGCCTTCCTGCTTTGCCTAGGTTTTGTTTGTTGGGGCGATGTGACAGCCAGGCTGACTGTTCTACTTCTGGGGCCAGCGTGACGAGCTTCCAGTTGCCTTGGCGGATAGCGGCGTGTGTCTCGTGTTCGCAGAACAAGTTTCGCTCGCGACGACGGGTGGGATCGCGAAGAAGGGGCATCAGACTCTGCCCTGGGCTCGGTTTGATCCCGTGGCCAGCGAACGAGTTGGGGTAGGTTGCGCCGCCCGCCTCCACACAGGTCGCCATGATGTCGATCACGTGTACAAGTCTTGGCGACTTCCGTTACAAGTCTTGACGACTTCCGTTACAAGTCTTGGCGACATCCATCACGTCGTTTTCGGTTGTTCTTTTCGCTCCAGCAGCCACAGCAGGATGGGGCTGGCGACGAAGATCGAACTGTAGGTTCCGACCATCACGCCGATCACCAATGCGAAGGCGAAGGCATGAATCCCTTCACCGCCAAACAGATACAACAGCAACACCACGAGCAACGTTGTCACGGAGGTGAGCAGCGTTCGGCTGAGTGTTTGATTGATGCTGGTGTTGATCATCTCGCCGGTCAGCCGCGGCGCCTTTCCTTTGGTTTCGCGAATGCGGTCAAAGACGACGATCGTATCGTTCAGCGAGTAACCGATGATGGTCAACAGTGCCGCAACCACGGTCAGGCTGATTTTGAACGGATCGATCATCAGGAATCCAAGGGCATCGGCAAGCCACGCGCTGACGGCGATCGCGCCCAGCGTGATCAACACGTCATGCAACAGAGCAGCAACCGCGGCGAGCCCGTAGATCACTCGTTGGAATCGGAACCAGATATAGCCGATGATGCACAGAAGGCTGGCAAACAACGCACCGAACGCTCGGCCGATCATGTCGCCGGCGACGCGGGAGCCAACACTGCTGCTGCTGATCCAGACGGGATCGCTGTCCATTTGCGTTTTGACTTGATTCATCAGCTGGTCGGTCGCGGCCGCCTCCAACGGCAACTCGATCTTCCAGGTTGCAAAGGTCAGCGATGATTCATCTCGCCATTCATCGGCGCCGTCACCAACCGGGGTCAGGGTGATCAATCGTTCCGAAAGGGGCACGCCCACTTCGGTCGACGCGTTGACCAGCAGTTCGCGGAGGGTTGCTGCGTTGATTGCCGCGCCGCCCTCCTTGCCTTCGATGCCCAGGTCGATTTGACGGATCGTCGAAACGTCGCCCGACACATCGACGACAGCGGGCGAATCGGCTTCCGCCGGCGAGTCCGAATCGGCGGTGGCGGCGGTTTCGTCTTGGTCGTCGGAGCCGGCTGCTGGCTGATCACCAGGTGTTTCTGTTTCGGCTGGAGAATCCCCCGCAGCCTCGTCGGTATCTTGAGCGCGCAGCGCGGTCAACATCACTCCGCCTGCCGGTGCTGCTCGAGCCTCTCCCACGGGCGCAATCGCCACCTCGTAGGTCACCAGTCCAGTACTGGATTGATCAAACGCTTTGGTGATTGTTGCCTTCAGCTGATCAACGCTATCCATGCCCGAATCGACCTTGTAGACCGTGTTTTCGAGCATCCCTTCGATATCGACTCCGTTCACGGTGAACTGGATGTCATCCCCTTCGTCTGTCTTCATCACTGTTTTGACGATTTCGCGCACCTCGTCGGATTCCAGCGCCGAATCCAATTGGAACTGCACGGAAGAACCACCCGCAAAGTCGATGTCAAAAATTCCTCGGCCGCGGGCGTACAACGCGGCGCATCCGACGCAGACAAGCACCGCCGACATCAACAGGGTGAATTTGCCTTTGCCGATGAAGTCCAAATTGCCCTCGCCCGAAAGCATGTGTCGAATCGCGTTCACGCCGTCGGACATGCTGAGCGACAAAAATCCGTGTCGTTCGGCAACGTCAAAGAAGGCACGCGACATGTAGATCGCGGTGAACATCGAAAACAGGATGCCCAAAATCAACGTGACCGCAAAGCCGCGGATCTGGTCCGTACCGATCGCGTACAAAACGATCGCCGTGATCAGCGTCGTCAAGTTGGCGTCGACAATGGTCACCGTCGCTTTGGCAAATCCGTTTCGGATCGCCATGCGAGCGGCCGCTCCCTTCTTCAATTCTTCGCGAATGCGTTCAAAGATCAGCACGTTGGCGTCGACCGACATACCGACGGTCAGCACCAGGCCCGCTAGCCCCGGCAGAGTCAACGGCTGGTTGATCAGCACCATCGTGGCCAGGATCATCGCCAGGTTCAAAACAAGCGCCAGGCAGGCGACGACTCCGGCGAAACGGTAGTAAATCAAAATGAACACCAGCACCAATGCCAGCGAAGTGGCGATCGCCTTTTGCCCTTTGCTGATCGTATCGGCACCCAGTGTGGCGTCGATCTGGTTTTCGGCGATCGGTTTTTTGGTCAGCGCCGCGGGCAACTGGCCCGCTTTCAAAATCGCCACCAGGTCCTCCACTTCCGCGCGGGTGAATCGGCCCGTGATTCGTCCCTCTTTGCGAATCGGTTGAAGGATGTTGGGGGCGGATAGCAAATTGTCGTCCAACACGATTCCCAGCTGGCGTTGCCGAGTTCCAGTCGGCGCGTTGTTGGTGGTCAAGGCAAAGAAACGGCCCGACCCGGCGTCGGTCAAATTGAATGCCACCGCCGGAGCACCGTTTTGGTCGAACGTGCTGGCGGCAAACGCAAGGTCCTCCCCTTTGATATCCAGCAGCGGGTCGATGATCATCAGGGTTTCGATTCCCTTCATGCCTTCCTGGGCAAGCCAACGGGAAATTTTTAGCTCGCCCCCTTCGCCGCGAACGTGGCCGGGCAGGTTGATGAACTGGCCCGTTTCCGGATTGCGAACGATGGCGTCGCTGACATTCACTCGTAGCGGCATCACTTCACCCGGATCACCACCCGATTCTCTACCGACATTCGCCCACACGCCGATGATCGCTCCATCGACATCTTGAACCGATTCGCTGGTTCGTATGCCTTTGAGTTTCGATTCCGATTGGGTGCGCGCCAGGTCGATGTGGCGCTGATGGTCGGCCTGGTTGGCAAGGATGGCAAAGCGAAGGATCCCCGCTTCTTCCACTTTGCGTTTGATTCGGTTGACCTCGCGTTCGTCGACCGCCGGCACAATGATTTCGATTTGCGATTCACCATAAGGCCGAATCACGATTTCCTGAGTACCGCTGGGGTTGATGCGGTCGGTCAGTGGTTTGACCAGGTGTTTTGATTGAACGGGATCGTCGTTTTGGCCGCCGGAAAGTTTGCCGGGATCGATTTCGTAAACCAAGATCGTTCCGCCGCGAAGGTCAACTCCCAGTCCGATCTTTCCGGTCAGCAGCACCACCACACTGGCCACGAGAGCCAGCAGGATGCATCCGAATCGAATGCCGTGATTGGGCATCTTCAGCGACTTGGCCAGAAAGTTGCCGACGACGAACGGCAAAACCATGACGGCTAGCGCGATCGCCAGCGCCTGGATCTGCCGCCATGAAATGCCTTGATCTTCAACAGCTTGCCCGGCGCCGTCAGTCACCTGTTGGGCTAGCGGCATCGTTTGGAGCAGCAGGTCGCTTAAAAAAGAGCAGTCCATCGTTGTGTTTCTGAATCGGGGAATTCGCCGGCTCTTGCGCCACCGTCATGGATCGGCAAGGCCAACAAAATTGAATGGTTGTAAGGGTGCAGATACAAAAAGCGGTCCTATCAAACCGCTTGAAAATGAGTTGTTATTTGTCCTTCGTGCTGGACGCGGATTCCTTGTCGCTTGAATCTTTGTTTTCTTTTCGATCGCCCAGGATCGTGGCGATCGCGGTTCGATTCACCTTGATGCGGGTGTTGCTGTTTTCGTCGATACGAATCGTCACCACGTTGCTGTCGGTGCCCACCGAGACGACCGTACCGTGAATGCCACCCACGGTGACCACGCGATCGTTCTTTTGCAGCGACGACATCATCCGCGATTCTTCCGCCTTCCGTCGCCGTTCGGGCAAGATGAAGGTAAGGTAGAACAGGAAGAACAAGCCGACGGGCAAGATCAGCGGATTGGACAGGAACTTCTGGAATCCGGTCAGCTCTGGCGCGGCTTCCTCTTCGGCCAGCAGACCGACCAGGTTTCCCGACAGCGCATCGACCACCTCGGTCCACGCCAACATACCGGCAGCAAAGGCCTCGGCTGAAACGAAAATATCGGCGATCAACAAGGGGATAAACCTAAAGCGGCGCCCTTCTAGGGCGGATTTCTCGAATGCGGCATGATATGGAAGCGAAAAAAACGTCACAAGCCCAGCAGATTTCCCCCCTTGCAGCCATCACGGTGCTTTCGCCGGAGAAGCCGAGCCATGCCGTTTCGTTGTCCTGATTGGCCGCCCAGCTGGCCGGAAATCGAGGAATCGGTGCTTGCCGCCGTTCGGTCGGGGCAGTGGGGCAGGTATCGGTCCGAAATGGCCGAAAACCTGCAGACGCAATTGGCCCAGCGGTTTCAATCTCGCCACGTTCGACTCTGCTGCAGCGGGTCGGCGGCGATCGAGACGGCGCTGCGGGCTGCCGGTGTCGGCTCGGGAGACGAGGTGATCGTGTCGGCTTACGACTATCCGGGCAATCTTCGGGGGGTGGAACTGGTGGGGGCGCGGCCGGTGCTGGTCGATGTCGCCCGTGACTCTTTCGGGATCGATCCCCACGATCTGGCCCGAGCCGCGGGGGAAAAGGTTCGCGCGGTCATTTCGTCCCATCTGTTCGGGGTCGCCACCGAAATGGCCGCCCTTCGACAAGGGTGCGATGATCGCGGCTGGGTCTTGATCGAAGATGCCTGCCAAGTGCCAGGGATGAGGATCGGTGAAAAACCGGCGGGAAGTTTTGGGCATTTCGCCGCCCTGAGCTTCGGAGGCAGCAAACCTCTTTCGGCCGGAAGCGGCGGGGCACTGTTGACCAGCGACCTGCGGCTTTCCGCTCGGTTGGGACCGCTGCTGGACCGTCCCAGTGACGTGATTCCGCTCAGTTCGCTTCAGGCGGCGGTCCTGCTTCCGCAAATGGAACGCTTACAAGAGCTCTGCCAGCAAAGAACCGAAACGGTTTCTTTTTTGGAAACAGAAGTATCGGATCGGCTGCAAGATTGGCGTTGGCTCAGCCCACTCAGCTCAGGCGTTGCACCTTCTCACTACAAAATCGCCTGGCAGGCAAAATCGGCACCCCATCGCCGCCGAATCGTCGAACAGGCCAGCCGTCTGGGGCTGCCCATTGGCGAAGGTTTCCGCGATCATTCCAGGTGCAGCCAGCGACGATGCCGAAAACCGGTGTCGCTGCCACGTTCGACCGAGTTGGGCGAAACGGTGTTTGTCCTGGATCACAGCGCCCTGTTGATCGAATCCAGCCAACATTCTGAACTGGCCCAGTATCTGACTGAGTTGCACGATCGCACCCGATAGGCTGTCGATGTTGAAGGTTTTGTTGACGAACGACGATGGGATTGACGCCCCCGGATTGAATGCGCTTTGGCATGCGGTTCGACAGGCGCTTTCGGAATCGACGGAGGTGGTTGTCGTGGCACCGGATCGCTGTCGCAGCGAGTGTGGGCACAGCATCACCAGCGGTCGGCCTTTTCAAATTCGAGAAGTTCGCCCCGGTTGGTACAGCATCGATGGGACGCCTGTCGATTGTGTTCGCGTCGGTCTGTCAACCTTCGCACCGGGTGCCGACATGGTGTTCTCTGGAGTCAATGCGGGGGCGAATCTGGGAGTCGATTTGCTTGTCAGCGGCACTTTTGCCGCAGCCAGAGAAGCCGCGGTGGAACGAGTCCCCGCGATGGCGGTTTCCCACTACCGCCGTCCCAATGTACCCAAGTCATGGGAGCACGTGCCCAGATGGCTCATGCCCACGTTGGTCGAATTTCGCGACCATGTTTCGACAGCTTGCAAAGAAGATTTCGGCGACATTTCACCCCTTTGGAATGTCAATCTTCCGGCGATTGATCCGCAGTCGCCCGCACCGCCGACGGTTCGCTGCGCAGTCGATACAAAACCGCACAACCACCGCGTAGACACCGATGAATCGAAAGTGTCCTTCACGTCCGATTTTCACGCCCGTCCACGAGAAAACGGGTCCGATGTGGAACGCTGTTTTTCGGGTTCGATCACGATCAGCGAAGTCTCGGCAAGGATTTGCTAAGGCCTTCCTGGTGCGAAACTTTTGAATCAACCTGGCAGGCAACCAATCACTCGTGAGGCTTGCTGGCGATGGCAACGTTGGTCTCTTCCATCGACATCGCGGCAGAACCACCGGCGACAGTGTCGTGGCGCTGAAGTTCACCGCGAACGATCCGGACATCGCGAGGGGCGTCGATCCCGATCGCGACTCGATTGCCCGAAATGCGGTTGATCGTCAGCACGATGTTGTCCCCGATCAACAATTGCTCGCCTTCTTTTCGGCTCAAAACCAACATTTTGACTTCCCTGATTTGAATGGAGATAGAACTGGTGTTGTTGGATCGAGAGAACAAATGACGTGCCAATTGTGGTAAGCCGCAGCGATCATCCGGCCACCCGAAGGAATAACTTGAGTGAAAATCAGGGAATCACGCCCTTTTTTACACCCTTGTTTTTCTTTTTCGGCTTAGGCCAAGTGATAGCAAAGTGCCACTGAGAACTCTCGAATCTGTGCGTTTTTTGATCAAAGTGTCTCGCTTTGAGAATCGCTTTGGTCGTGTCGCACCATGACTATCGAATGGTGATGTGACACGTTTGGTCATCCGATGAGTTTTTGGTGAAATTGCAAGCAAAGGGTTTGTCGGCGACTTCTCCGGAGTCGCTATCGCGTTGCCAGTTTGAAAAACTGGCCGACGAATCACTTTAGGTGGTCGGCAAGCTTTTGCTGATCAGGATTTTTCAGCACCCCTCGTTCGCTGATGACCGCCCGAACCAACTTGGCGGGCGTCCAATCGAAGGCGGGGTTGATGACCTTTGCATCGTCGGGCACCGTGCAGACACCGCCGGGCCGAGCGACTTCGTCGCGGCTGCGCTGTTCGATCACAATGGCATCGCCGGTTCGCGTGGAGAGGTCGAACGTGCTGGTGGGTGCTGCCACATAAAAGGGGACGTCGTGATAGTGTGCCAGCACGGCCAGCGGATAGGTGCCGATCTTGTTGGCGACATCTCCGTTGGCGGCGATCCGATCGGCACCAACGATCACCGCGTCCACGCTTCCGCTCTGCATCAAGCTGCCGGCCATCGAATCGGTCAGCACGGTGACTGGCACACCCGCCTGGCAAAGCTCCCAAGCGGTTAACCTCGCGCCTTGCAGCAGCGGCCGAGTTTCATCGGCGAACACTTCGATTGCTTGTCCCGATTCGTGCAAGTGATAGATCGGCGCCAGCGCCGTGCCCCACACCGACGTTGCCAAGCCTCCGGCGTTGCAGTGAGTCAAGACGCGGCGACAACCCTCCAGCACCATCGCGCCGTGGCGTCCGATATCGCGACACATCTGACGATCCTCTTCGTGAATCGTCTTCGCTTCGTTTTCTAACGCGGCCGCTAGATCGGCGTCGCTCGGGGTCGATTCGATCACCCTTTTCATCCGATCGAGCGCCCAGAACAAATTGACCGCCGTGGGCCGGCTGGTGGCAAGGTATTCGATCGCTTGCAGGTAGGCTTGGCGGTCGCTGTGCTGTGATTCCTGACGAGCCAGGCAGACACCGTAAGCCGCGGCAATCCCGATCGCCGGGGCGCCGCGCACGACCAACCGGGCAATCGCATCATGAGTTTGCTCGACCGTGGTGCACTCCAACGTCACCAGCTTGCCGGGAAGACGCGTCTGGTCGATCAGGACCAGCGATCGGTCGCGATAGGCGATGGTGGGTGGAGCTTGCATGGTGGTTCAGTTGTTTGGGGTTCGTTTTGTAACCCGTCGGCGACTTCTCCGAAGTCGCATCGCGTAGCCAGTTCGTCGGCGATTTCTCCGAAATCGCATCGCGTAGCCGGTTCGTCGGCGACTTCTCCGAAATCGCATCGCGTAGCCAGTTCGTCGGCGACTTCTCCGAAATCGCTTCGCGTAGCCGGTTCGGAGAACCGGCCGACTGTCTTACAGACAAAGCTCGATCTCGATGAAACGTTGCGGGTTTTCTTCATACTGCTGAGCCAACTGCCCAAGTGTGAGCCAGCGTGTGACGTGGGTCGGGCTTTCGTAGCTGGGTTCTTCTTCCGGCAAGCTGGTCAGAAAAGATTTACGAATCAGCATGCCGCGGATCTTTTGCGTTCGAACGGGACCGGCGCGTTCGCAGGTTAGGCACAGCAGATACTCGGCTCGCTGCACCTCCATCCCCAGGTCACGCTTGATCTGGCCAACGGCAAATCGTTCGCTGATCTCGTTCAAGATGGTATTGAGGTAGTACCAGCAATCTTTGTCAGCAATGGGCAGAATTGGATTTTCGGCAGTCGTTTTCTTCGCCAGCTTGATGACCGTGTTGGCCGCGGACGCGTTCAGGAAGATATCCTCGCAATTCATTTCCAAAATGGTGCGAATTCTCAACTTGCCCGCTTCGATGGTGGTCAACGAAACGTTCAACCGATTCAAGAAATCTCGATTGCGCCACCGCAACCTTGACCGCCGTCCCGCCATGTAAGACGCGACGCCGGCGGCGACCACGATCCAAATCAGTTCGGGCCAATTGGAACGCAGATATTCAAACAAAGATTTCAGTGCATCATTCATTTCGCAGCGCCTATCCCGCGCACGCGCCCGAGACGGCGCATCCAGTGCATGTTCCGCTACAACCATCCGATTCGCCGGTGCCGCAATCGGGGCCGCAGCCCTCACGAAGCAGCTTGGCAAAATGCCTGCTGCGCACAATCGATTCGTATCGCTGTGTGATCGATTGGGTGATCGACTGGGCGACCTCGTCTACCGGGCCCAGGAAGTGCATGATCAGCGTGCCGCCGTCAAAAATCTGGTCGACATCCAGCAGCAGTGACGACGATCCGTTTCGCGACAGCTCCTCCCGACACGCCTCGACCGCCTCGCGCTTGTGGCGCTGCAGTCGACCGATCAGCAGTTCGTCTTGCTCGGTTGTCGGCCGCAAAATCTGGACATGCGAGCTGGATGGCAAACGGTTGGGGTCGGTGACCGGGCTGACGATTCTTCCCAGTTCGACCCCCCGGCGGCTGCGCACGATCACTCGGCGACCCCGGTCCAGATCGATCGGGGCGAGGCCGACGTGAATTTCGTCGAGCGATCCAATTTGAACGTGATAACGCGGCATCTGCGGAATTGAAGGGAGGAGACGACTTGCCGAATGGACTGCCCACGTGCACCATGGTGAACGATTTGTTAGTGCAATGCAAAGACGGGACAAAAGAGAATGACGACGCAATTCCAGCCTTCCCCCCTCACCTCGGCCGCTTCCCACGAACGTTATCAGCAGATGGCGGAGGCTGTTCTGTCGGGCGGCGAGATCTCACGAGACGATGCGGAGTCGATTCTGGCGGCTCCCGACATGGACGTGCTGGCGATTTTGTCGGCCGGTTTTCGGATCCGTCACCAGTACTTTGGCCGCACAGTTCAGCTTTATTTTTTGATGAACGCCAAAAGCGGCTTGTGCCCGGAGGATTGTCACTACTGCAGCCAATCGAAGATCTCCCAGGCGGATGTTCCCAAGTACAACATCCTCAACCGCGATCGTCTGATGGACGCGGCGAAACTGGCGGCCGAGCGCGGCGCAAAGACCTACTGTCTGGTCATCTCGGCCCGCGGTCCCAATGATCGCGAGATTGCGGCGGTGGAAAAAGTGGTCCCGGAGATCAAGGCGAAATATGGATTGGACATCTGCGCTTGCCTTGGCCTTTTGTCGCGCGATCAGGCCGATCGTTTGAAGGTCTGCGGTGTCGATCGCGTCAATCACAATTTGAACACCAGCAGCGAATACTACGAAGACATCTGCACGACTCACACTTACGCCGACCGAGTCGAAACGCTTCGCAACGTTCGCGATGCGGGAATGGAAATGTGCAGCGGTGGGATCATCGGGATGGGCGAAAAGCACGAAGACATCGTCTCGATGGCATTCGACCTTCGCGAACTGGGAGTGCAGTCGATCCCGCTGAATTTTCTCAATGCGATCGAAGGGACGCCGTTGGAGGGCACCAGCCAATTGACCGCCAACGATTGCCTGAAAGCGTTGGCGATGTTTCGGTTCGTCAATCCGGACCGCGAACTGAGGATTTCCGGCGGCCGCGAGATCCACCTTCGTTCGCTGCAGCCGTTGGGGTTGTACGTCGCCAACAGCCTGTTTGTCGGCGACTACCTGACCACCGAGGGACAAGCACCTCAGGCCGATTACGACATGATCCGTGACCTCGGTTTCGAGGTCACCGGATCGGTGGTTGAAAATGACGCCGGAATCGACAAGCCGGTCACTTCGTGTTAGCGACCGTCACTCCAGGCCAATCGTCGCTGCGAAACGGTGTCATCGGCAACCCTTCGACGCTCTGAACGTTGCAGATCGGGTTGTCTGCCCAACCGTAGCGGACCGCGACCGGTTCTTTCACCTCGTCGCTCCAAACTTCGATCTTGTCCATTTTTCTGTCGCCATCCGAATCGACCAAACGGGCGCTGGCATGCACAAATTTTTTGTCCTCGCCGGCGATCGCGAACCCGATTGGCTCGCGGACATCAAACGTGTCCAGTCCGCCGCCGCGATGGTCAAACGACAACATCATTCGGTTGCTGCCTGATTTGCCCATCGAAACGTAAATCGGACTCCGGTAAGCGATCGGTACTTTGTATTGATTCGCCAGCGCCCAGCGAGCCAAGCGTTTGGCGACGTCTTGCTTGTTTTTGGGATGGATATCGGCTGCTTCGCCAAGATCCAGGATGACCGCTTCGCCAGTATTTTTCAGACGCGACATGGTCATCGTTTGAGCTTCCCGCAGTTCGGCCCAATCGCTTTCATTTGGTGCGTCGACTTCCGCTCGGAAGTCGGCCAGTTGGACCCAGTAGAAGGGAAAATCGCCCTGACCCCATTCGTCGCGCCAACTTTGAATCATCAACGGAAAGAGATCGCGATACTGGTAAGCGCGACCGGCATTCGATTCTCCCTGGTACCAGATCACTCCGGCGATGGTGTATCCGAGCACCGGTTTCAATACGCCGTTGTACAAATTTGCGGGGCGATGCTGGCCGGCGAGTTGATTTCGAGGTTGTCGTGGTTGAGGACCCTTCTTCTGTTCTCGCCATTTGGCAATACGCTCTTTCCATTTCGCCATTTCGGCGTCGTGATCGTAAGTTTTGGCCAGGTCATCCCACTTCTTCAGCAGGTCCGCGTACTTCTTGTCCTGCTGCAGCAGGTCTCGACGAACCCATGCTTCGGCAGCGCTGCCGCCCCAAGCGTTGTCGATCAGTCCGATCGGAACGTCGATGGTTTGATGAAGTTGTCGGCCAAAGAAATAACCGACCGCCGAAAAACTCTTCACTGTTTCCGGAGTGCATGCTTGCCATTGTCCGTTGAAATCATTTTGAACCTCTTGCGTGCCCACTTGGGGAACGGAAATCAAACGGATGTTGGGGAACTTGGCCGACATCGATTCCAAGTCAGGATCGTTGGCACTGGAAACGGGCCATGCCATGTTGGATTGTCCGGAACAGATCCAAACCTCGCCGACCAACACGTCGCTGAACGTCTTTGTCTCATCCGCCTTGACCACCATTTGGTGAGGACCACCGGCTGGCAGCGCCGGTAGCTGAACGTCGAAACGACCCTTCGCATCCGCGTCGGCCGAGCCCGATTTGTCGGCGACGTTGATGGTGACTTTCGTGCCGGGAGTCGTCCAGCCCCAAACGTGGATCGGGCGATTTCGTTGCAGCACCATCGAATCACCGAAAACGGAGGACATTTTCAATTCGGCGTGGGCTGCCTGAGGCGTGCCGAAGTGGCAAAGTGAGCAGAGGGCGACCAACAGGGAAAACAGTCGAAGGTTCATCGGTGTAGCGGCTCGTGGAAAGGAAGGGGAATGGTTTCGGCGGGAGGGTAAAGATCATACATCAAGCGCACACCTGTTTCCGGTCTGGTTACACTGGATGCGTTTCCCCCGCTCTCGTTTCGTCAGCCACGGCTGGGCCTCATGCAACCTTCGCTTCTTTCGAGCACCGCGCGGCAGCTTTCGATTTCGACGCAACCTTGGATGATTCTCCTGTTGGGGATCGTTTCCCTTGCCCCGTCCGCCGCCCGCGGTGCGGTGATCGCCGGGTTCGATCCTGCCAGGCACAGCCGGTTTCTCACCGGCACCACCGATCCGAATCCCGCGTTTTTTATTTCCGAAAGCGGTCTTTCTGAATCCGATATCTCCGGCGTCGGATTCAATCCAGCCACCTTGATCACACCGCGGCACTACATCACTGCCAGACACGCCAACACCTCGGCGCCCATTTTTCGCGGCAGCGATGGGGTGGTGCGAACGTATTCGACGTCAAGTTCCGTCGTTTTATCGACGACGCTTCCTGGCGGAACTTCGCAGTCAAGCGACCTGATGTTGTTCACCTTGGACGCTCCGATTCCCGTCGCCCATGGTGTGCAGCCGCTTGCCTTGGTCGCCGGAGATCCCACGGGACTTCACGGCCGAGAAATTTTGGTGTTCGGCCAAGGCAATCAGGCGGGCCGCAACGTCGTCGACACCACCGGCATCGTGGCGTTTGCCGGCGGGGTCAGCCCAACGGCTACCATCGGCTTTTCGTTTGATACGGCAACCAACGGAGGCGCCGGAGGATTGGGGGACGATGAGACCGGGTTGATCAGCGGAGATTCCGGCTTATCGGCGTTGATTCAAATCGACGGCCAGTTGGCTGTGATCGGTACTCATTACGGAATCGACGTGCCTGCCGGAAGCAACCCTGCCGATGGCGATCGGTATGATAGTTTCAGCTCGCTGGTCATTCCTTACCTGGACCAGATCAACGCGATCACGACCGCGGACGGTTTTGTCATCACAACGGTTGCGGTTTCCAGCGTGCCCGAACCAAATCCTGCGCTGTTGGCGGCGGTTGTAGGAATCTTTTTCGCTTACCGCGCTGGCCGCCGCCGCCGGCAATGATTTCGTCCGCTGTCGAAGCACGATTGGGGAGATTCACTTTGATTCGCTATCTGTTCTCTGCGTTGATCGGCATGGTTGCTGTTTCGTGGGCTTACGGCGATCGACCGAACATCTTGATCGCGATCGCCGACGATCAGTCTTATCCGCACACCTCCGCCTACGGTGACCCGGCAGTCCGAACACCTGCGTTTGATCGAGTGGCGCGAACCGGCGTTCTGTTCCACAACGCGTTCACTCCCGCGCCCGGTTGCAGTCCGATGCGCGCCGCCTTTCTGACGGGCCGAGAAATCTGGCAAAACCGGCACGCTGGAACTCACGCCAGCTTTTTTCCCCGCGACCTGCCGGTGTTCACGGGGCAGTTGGCCGATTCGGGTTACCACGTTGGCATGACTGGAAAAGGATGGGGGCCGGGACGGGCAACCGACTGGCCCCAAAACCCGGCCGGTAAATCGTATTCATCGAAAAAGAACGATTCGCCCAAGGG
Organism: Rubripirellula sp.; assembly: GCA_965222745.1. GTDB lineage: Bacteria > Planctomycetota > Planctomycetia > Pirellulales > Pirellulaceae > CBDCUW01. The sequence continues at coordinate 201,442 of CBDCUW010000005.1, read as the reverse complement.
AATTTCCAGCAACGACTACTCCGCGAATTTTCGCGAGTTTTTAAAAGCACGCGAAGAAACACAGCCGTTCTGCTTTTGGTTTGGCGCCAGCGAGCCCCATCGCAGTTACGACAAAGGGATCGGTAGCCGCAACGGCATCGATCCGGCGAAGGTCGCGGTGCCGGCGTTCTTACCCGATAGTGAAGAAATTCGCAGCGATATCGCTGACTACTTGTACGAAATCGAGTGGTTCGATTCTCACCTGATGCGGATGCTGGATCATCTTCAGCAAACCGGCGAGTTGGAGAACACGCTGGTCATCGTCACCAGTGACAACGGCATGCCCTTTCCCCGTGCCAAGGCGAATCTCTATGAGTTTGGCATCCACATGCCGCTGGCGATTTCCTGGCCGGCCAAAATCGACGACGGGCAAACAACGGACGATTTGGTCAGCCTGATCGACGTGACCAAGACCATCTTCGAAGCGGCCGAGGTTGCTCCGAAGCAGCCCGAAATGATGCCGGGGCAAAGCCTGCTTGGCCGATACTCGTCCGATTCGGACAAGAGCCATCCGCCTCGCCAGGAAGTCTTTAGCGGACGGGAGCGGCATTCGTCGTCCCGATACAACAGCCTCGGTTATCCTTGCCGATGCATCCGAACGAAAAAACATCTTTACATTCGTAACTTCACGCCGGATCGCTGGCCAGCCGGAACACCTCAGAAGTTTGACAAAGCGATTTACGATGGCGCCGGCAAGATTGTTTCCAGCAAACTCGGCAATCCGCACGGTGGTTATCACGACATCGACAACGGTCCCACGCTGCAATGGATGATCGCCAATCGCCAGCAAGAATCGACGGCGAAACTTCTGGGCGCGGCGGTCGACCTTCGGCCACGAGAAGAGCTTTATAACATCCAAGCGGATCCGGGGTGCTTGAACAATTTGGCAGCTTCCGAAGAGCACGCGGCCGTGAAAGCGGATCTTTCACAGCGTCTGACGAAGTACCTGACGCGGACCGGTGATCTTCGGCAAACCGATCCCGCCGCGGCACACGTCTGGGAAACCTACCCGCGCGTCAGTTCGTTGCGATGGTTTCCCCAGCCCGATTGGGTGAAATCCCAACCAGATTCGATGCCCACCCAAAGTTGGCTGGAAGATCGCCGGCCTCGCAAGTAGCCGGTTCGTTTGAGAGCGTCCTGCTTGGTAGGCCGGCTTGTCCCAAGTCGGCGATCCTGTACTCGCCGACTTGGGGACAAATCGGCCTACAATGATTGAAACTAGATGAGTGCACCCACTGGGCTGATCGGATGGCCCGGTGATTGCTACACTCACTTCAATGAGCGAGTTAGATTCTTACGACTACCATTTACCGCGCAACCTGATCGCGCAAGAACCTCTGGGGACCCGCAGCGATTCGCGATTGATGCTTGTCGATCGTGCCAGTGGCGAAATCGATCATTACCACGTCCGTGATTTGCCCGAATTGCTGCGGTGTGATGACGCTCTGGTGATGAATAACTCCAAGGTGGTTCCGGCGCGGCTGGTCGGCTATCGCACCGACACCAAAGGACGGTGGCAGGGGCTGTTTTTGCGAGAGGATAAGGAGTCGGGGATTTGGGAGGTGCTGACCAAAACTCGCGGAAAGCTTCGCCAAGGGGAATCGATCACTATCCAGGATCGCAACGCCCGCGATTGCATGAGGTTGATCGTGGTTGCTCGGACGGATGACGGCAATTTGCTGGTCAAGCCCGAACTTCCTGATGAATATGTTCCGCTGGCGGGCGAAAGCGATTCCCAGCTGCGTGAGGCGGCCGATTGGTTGCAGCATTACGGTCGGATTCCGCTACCGCCCTACATTCGCGACGGCCAGATGGTGGATGCCGACATCGCCAACTATCAAACCGTTTTCGCCAAGGACCGCGGCAGCGTCGCGGCACCGACCGCCGGTTTGCATTTCACCGACACGCTGCTGGAAAACATTGCCTGCACAGGTGTGGCGATTTGCGAGGTCACGTTGCACGTGGGGATTGGAACTTTTCGTCCGATCCAGTCCGATACTCTGGCCGAACATCAGATGCACAGCGAATGGGGGCAGATCGATGACGCGACCGCTCAGACCATTCAGCAGCGAAGACAAGCCGGTGGCCGCTGTGTCGCCGTCGGCACGACCAGCGTTCGAGTGCTTGAAAGCGCTTGGAACGGCGGCGAAGATCGGCTGGAGAGTTGGACCGCGTCGACCGACCTGTTCATCAAACCGCCCTACGATTTCAAAGTCGTCGACGCATTGATGACGAACTTTCATCTGCCCCGCAGTTCGCTGCTGGTATTGGTCAGCGCCTTCGCATCACGCCAACTCGCCTTGAAAGCCTACCAGGTAGCGATCGACAACGAGTATCGATTCTACAGCTACGGTGACGCGATGCTGATCGTCTAGCCAAAGTGGCTCATCGTTCGGAGAAGAGAGGTGACCACGAATAGCTCGAATCACACGAATAGGAAAAGGAAGTGTGTGCAAGACTCTCTTCCATGCAAACCCATTTTTTCTTCATTCGTGCTATTCGAGTGATTCGTGGTCACCTGCTACGCAAGTGTTTTGAACAGGCGATGGACCCGCCCTAAAGTCGTGCCGCGGAATCGCTGTCTCAAACCATCCGATTGGCGTGCCCACACCCAACCGTGATGGTTGGGACCGATCCGAATTGATCACGGGGTGCCGACTCGATTATCATGGTGGCCTTCCCGCCCCAACCTCCCGCCTAGGTTCTTCTGTCCCCATGCGACAGTTTTTACGAACGATCGGGTTCGCTTCGATTTGCTTGTTTGTCGGCGTTCCCACTTTGCCGGCCGACGTGCACGGTTTGGCCAGGTTGATCGACCAGCGAATCGATCAGCGGCTGGCTGGTGAAAACATCCAGCCGGGCGAAACGATCTCGGATCATCAGTTCATTCGTCGCCTGACGCTGGATCTTGCTGGCCGCATACCGACGATCGCCGAACTGGACGCGTTCATTGGCTCGCGAGAAAACGATAAACGCACTCGGCTGGTCGCCCGCCTGATCGATTCGCCCGATTTTGCTTTTCACCAACGCAATGAATTGGACACGCTGCTGCTTCGTCGCTTGCAACACAATGATCCCTGGCGTGAATACCTGTTGGAAGCGACCACCGAAAATCGGTCGTGGGAACAACTGTTTCGTGAAATCATCTCGCCCGAGGACACGCTGTCGGAAGACAATCGGCCGGTCGCTTTCTTAAGCCAGCGGATCAACAACATCGATGCGGTCACGAACGATTCCAGCATCGTCTGGTTTGGCGTGAACGTCGGTTGTGCGAAGTGTCACGATCATCCACTGGTGCTCGATTGGACCCAGGCACATTACTACGGAATGGCTTCGTTCTTCAAACGGACGTTTCGAACCAGGAAAGGTCTACTGGGTGAGCGGTTTGATGGAAACTTGAAGTACACGACGATCGACGGTGACGATCTGCAAGCCGACTTCATGTTTTTGACCGGGGCCAAGGTCACTGAGCCGGAGTCGCATTTGGAAGAGGCGCAGCTGAAGGAGTATCGCGAAGCGATCAAGAAAGCGGAAAAGGACGACAAGGCCGACCCGCCGCCGAAACCAGATTTTCGACCACGGTCTCAACTGGTCGAACTGGCCCTCGGCGATCGTCAATCGATGTTCTTCGCAAAGAACATCGTCAATCGAATTTGGGCTCGACTGATGGGACGCGGGCTAGTTCATCCGTTGGACCAAATGCATTCGGAGAACCTGCCCAGCCATCCGCAGTTGCTTGCTGAGTTGGCCGGCGACATGGCCAGCCACGGATACGATTTGAAGCGTTTGGTGCAGGCGATCGTGTTGTCAGACACCTACGCTCGGCGTTCCCAGAATCATTCCGACGATCCGCTTGCCGCCGACTTATTTGCGGTGGCGTCTCATCGGCCGCTGTCGCCTCATCAGTTGTCGCTTTCCTATCGCGTCGCGACTTCCAACCCCGATCAAATGGTCGGGTACCTGGATGCCGAAAATTGGCCTGCCAAACGCGCCGAATTGGAAAAGCAAAGCGAGGGACAGGCGAGGCAGTTTGAAATTCCCGATGACGGATTTCAAGTTCCGATCTCCGAGGCACTTTGGTTCAGCAACAATGCTTCGATACAAAATGACATCCTGGGCAATAGCCGCCAGAAGCTTGTCGGTTATTTGGGCGGGTTTGATTCGGACGATGAAGTTTCGTTTCGCGCCTGCAAGTCGATCCTGAGCCGTCCGCCAAGCGGCGATCAGCACCAAACTATCACCGGTTACCTTGCCGCGCGGGCCGATCGCCGTGAACAAGCGATTCGCCAAGTGGTTTGGGCGCTGATGGTTTCTGCCGAATTTCGTTTCAACCATTGAAGTAGCGATCATGAACGACCCTGTTCGACATTCCAGTGAGCGCGGCGACCGTCGCGTGGGATTGAGCCGGCGGATGGCGCTGCGGCTTGCCGGCACCGCTCCTGCTGCCGCCTTTGCCGCCAACATGTCGGCGGTCGATGTGCTGGCCGAACCGGTGTTTGCACGCAAGCTGGCGCAGACCGACAAGCGGGTCATCCTACTGTGGCTTGCCGGCGGTGCGAGCCAGTTGGAAACTTGGGATCCCAAGCCGGGACGATTGACTGGCGGCCCGTTTGCAAAGATTCAAACCAGCATTCCAGGTATCGAAATCTCCGAACTGATGCCGAAGATGGCCAGCCGTCTGGGCGAAACCGCCATCATCCGTTCGCTCAATACCAAGATCGCCGATCACGGTACGGCTTACCAATTGATGGATACCGGGCGAGTGAGTGAACCGAGCATCGAGTTCCCTCACCTGGGTGCGCTGATTGCCCGCGAGCTGGGTCGTATCGACAGCAAGGTGCCTGATTACGTCGCCATGTACACGTCGACCGAAGGGCGCCGGCAGGGATCGGCCGGGTTTCTGGGAGGCCGGTATAACCCGATGTTTTTGACCGACAAGATGATGCCGGCCGATATCCAACGGCATGAATCGGTCAGCGATACCGATCACCGTGACCGTGCCCAGCTGCGCGAAGCGCTGTCGGCCGGGTTCATGCGACAACATCGCGACCCGATGCTGGACAGCCACAACAGCGCGTTCGCTCGCGTTCGCGGTCTGATGGCAAGTGACTATCTGTTTGACATCGACCGCGAATCGCAGTCGGCGCGAGATCACTATGGACCGACACAGTTTGGCCAACAATGTCTGATCGCTCGGCGGTTGATCGAAGCGGGCGTACCCTTTGTCAAAGTTGGCCGCGCTTGGTGGGACAGTCACGGCCAGAATTTCGAGACGCATCGGGAGCTTTGTGCCGATCTGGATCACTGCATGGCGGCCCTGCTGGATGATCTGAAGTCGCGCGGGTTGCTGGACAACACGCTGGTGATCACGTTGGGCGAATTCGGCCGGACTCCCAAAATCAACGGCAGCTTGGGACGCGATCACTTTGCCAGCGCGTGGAGTTGCACGCTGAGCGGTTGTGGTGTCCGCGGCGGAACAGTGTTCGGCAAAAGTGACGAAGATGGACAAACGGTCGTCGACGGCGAAATGAACGCCGGTGATTTGTACGCCACGATCTTTGCCGCTCTTGGCATCGATCACCACAAGGAATACATGGTCGGAAGCCGCCCGGTTCCGATCGCCGATTTTGATAGCCAGCCATGCCGCGAGGTATTGACCTAAAAAGTTGTGCCCTAGAAAAATAATGATTCAGCCAAGTCACTTGAAACGTACCGCCGAGTGGTCGCTGCCCGATATCCTGCTGAGCATCGCGGCGTCGGACGATGCCAGCCGTGTCTGGCTTGGTTCGTCCGATGCGAACGTTTACGAGATGGATCTGACCGCCGAAAAACCGCATGAATCACGCACGCCTTTGCAGGGCGAGGGACATACCAGTTACGTCACCGCGATGGTGCGTGCCGAAAACACGTTGGTGACTTGCGGCTACGACCGCCGATTGATTTGGTGGGATCTCTCCTCACGGCAGCAGCTTCGATCGGTGATCGGTCACGACAAGTGGATCCGCAAGCTTTGTATCACACCCGATTCAAGCCGTCTGTTTTCGGTTGCGGACGACATGCGAATTCGCGTGTGGGATTTGGAGACAGGAAACCGCATCGCCGATTTCAGTGACCACGCGCCACAGACGCCGCATCATTATCCGTCGATGTTGTATGCCGTCGCTGTTTCGGCTGACGGCTCCCGCCTGGCAACGGGCGATCGAATCGGTCACGTGGCGATCTGGGACACGACGACTTTCCAGAAAGTGGGCGAGCTGGAAACGCCGGTGATGTACACCTGGGATCCCAAACAGCGCCGGCATTCGATCGGCGGAATTCGCAGCCTCGCTTTTTCGAACGACGGCAGCAAGCTGGCCGTCGGCGGGATCGGAACGATCGGCAACATCGATCACCTGGGTGGTCCCGCTCGCCTGGAGATTTTTGACGTTGCCAGCGGCGATCGTCTGCACGAACTGGAAGACGAAAAGAAGAAAGGGTTGATCGAACAGATCGTTTTTGCGCCCGATGATCAATGGATCCTGACCTGCGGCGGCGACAACAAAGGATTTATGACGATCTATGAAACGGCCACCGGAAAGTTGCAGCATCAAAGCGAAGACAAAGAGCACATCCATGCGATTTGCTACGACAAAAACTTTCAGAACATCTTTGTCGCTGCCCACCACCGGGTGTCGCGCTGGACAATGAACGAAGGCTGAGAAGCGACTACTGCGTCTTTTTGCCGACTTCAGCCAGCCGCTGAAAAACGACAAAGAAGGTTGGCACGAACAGTAGCGAAAAGAAGGTTGCCGCGACCATCCCGCCGACCACGGCGTTGCCGACCGCCTGGCGGCTGGCTGCACCGGCGCCCGAGGCAATCAGCAAGGGCAGGAAACCCAGGATCGACGAAAACGCGGTCATCAAGATCGCTCGAAAGCGGAGCCTGGCCGCTTCCACGGCGGACTGCAGGATATCGAGCCCTTCGCGTCGCTTCTCACTGGCGAATTCGACAATCAAGATGGCGTTCTTGCTGGCCAGTGCCACCAGCAACACGATACCGATTTGAGTGTAGGTGTTGTTTTCCGCTCCCCTCATCAACAGCGCCAGCACTACACCCAGAGCCGCAAGTGGCACGACTGCGATGACTGCCGCGGGACTGGTCCAACTTTCATACTGGGCCGCCAGCACCAAGAATACAAACACGACCGCCAGCACAAATACCGTCGCCTGTCCGCCGGCAGCCAACTTTTCCTGGTACGACATGCCGGTCCATTCGTATCCGAACGCCGGCGACATTCGCGATTGGGCCATCTGCTCCATCAGCTCCAATGCTTCACCGGAACTGAAGCCGGGCGCGGCGGAACCGTTGATCGAAGCGCTGGGGTACAAGTTGTAACGTTTCACAACGCTGGGCCCAAAGCTTTCGCTAACATCGACGATCGCCCCCAGCGGAATCATCGCACCGGCGGTGTCCCTGACATCCAAGTCGATGATATCGTCGGCAGAACTGCGGAACTGAGAATCGGCTTGCACTCTTACCTGGTAAGAGCGATTGTTGTAAGTGAAGTCGTTCACGTAAGCAGAACCCAGGTAAGCCTGCAGAGTGCCAAAAACGGAACCGAGCGGAACGCTCATCGACTTTGCTTTGGTGCGGTCGACGTCGGCAAACAGCTGCGGAACGTTCGCCCGAAACGTGGTGTTCAGCGCGGCCAGGCCGCTCTGCCCGCCGCCGGCGCCCACCAGGTCTTCAGCGGTGGCTTGCAATTCCGCGTAACCAACACCGCCGCGATCTTGAACTTCCATCTGAAAACCGCCGGCACTGCCCAGTCCGTCAATCGGCGGCGGAGTGAACGGAAAGACGATCGCGCTTTGAATGTGGCTGAAGCGTTGTTGCAAAAAACCGACGATGGAAGAAATCTGCGTTTCGGGAGTCTGACGTTGTTCCCAAGGTTTCAGAATGATGACCGAAAAACCGATGTTGGACCCGGCGTGTCCGCCAAGTAGCGAATAACCCGAAATCGACAGCACGCCGTCGACACCAGGAATGTCGGCATAAATCTGGTCCAACTCGTCCATCACGTTCTGAGTGCGAGCGCTGGAAGCGGCATCGGGCAACTGCACGTTGACAAACAGGTAACCCTGGTCTTCCGACGGCACAAAGCCGGTTGGCAAGGAGTTGAAGGAGACCCCGGTCAATCCCACCAGGCCGACATAGATCAGCAAAATCACACTGGTGATTCGGACAAACCGACCGATCACAAATCCATACCCGCCCGTTGCCCGATCGAACAGCCAGTTGAAGGCGCGAAAGCCAACGAAACTGGACTCCTTGGGTGGTCGCAAGATCAAGCCGCACAGCGCTGGACTCAGTGTCAACGCGTTGACGGTACTGATCATCACCGCCGCGGAAATCGTCAGCGCGAACTGCCGAAAGAGTTGACCTGTGATTCCCGCCATGAAGGCGCTGGGAACGAAGACGGCCAGCAGCACCAGCGTGGTGGCGACCACCGGTCCGGTGATTTCGGACATCGCTTTGACCGCCGCGTCTTTCGGTTGCAGTCCGTCGGCCAGATGGCGAGTCGTGTTTTCGACCACCACGATCGCGTCATCGACCACAATCCCGATGGCCAACACGACACCGAACAGCGACAGCATATTGATGGAAAAACCAAGGCCGTTCATGATCGCAAACGTGCCGATCAACGACACGGGAATGGCAACCACCGGAACCACCGTCGCTCGCCAATCTTGCAGAAAGATGAAGATCACGATGATCACCAGCGCGGCGGCGACAAACAGCGTCTCGTAGACTTCGGAAATCGACGCTTCGACAAAGAGCGTGGTGTCAAAGGCGATATCGTACTCCAGTCCTTCCGGCCAATTGCTGGCCGCTTTCAGTTCCTTCATCCGCTCTCGAATCAACGAAGCGGTGTTCAGCGCGTTGGCGCCGGGAAGCTGATAGATGCCGATCGACGAAGAGGCTTGGGCGTTGAACTTGGAATCGAACGTGTAGTCTTTGGCGCCCAGCTGGACGGTGGCCACATCTTTGACCCGTAGCACTCGGCCGCCCGTTTCGGCTCGAATGATAATGTTTTCGAACTCTTCCTTTTCGACCAATCGTCCCTGGGTGTTGACCGAGAGCTGAAAGGGAGTTCCCGGCGGTGCGGGGGCCGCCCCGACCTGCCCCGCGGCGACCTGGACGTTTTGTTCGCCGATCGCGGCCAACACGTCTTCGGTCGTCAAGCTGCGTTGTTTCAGCTTTTGGGGGTCCAGCCAGACCCGCATGCTGTAATCGCCTGCGCCGAAAACCATCACCTCGCCGACACCTTCCAGGCGGCTGAGTTCGTCTTTGATTTTCAACGAGTAGTTGCTCAGGTAAAGCGCATCGTACTTTCCGTCGGGCGAGACCAGTGCGATGAACTGCAAGATCTGAGTCGACCGCTTCTTGGTCGTGATCCCTTGGGCACGCACCTCGCTGGGCAATTTTGGTTCGGCAACGGCGACTCGGTTTTGCACCAACACCGTGGCCATGTCCATGTCGGTACCGAGATCGAATGTCACCGTTAGGTTGTAGGAACCATCGCTGGCGCAGGTCGACGACATGTACAACATGCCTTCCACGCCATTGACCTCCTGTTCGATCGGCGTGGCAACGGTTTCGGCGATGGTACGGGCGTCCGCACCGGGATAAACGGCGGTGACCTGTACCGTCGGAGGAGAAATCTGCGGGAACTTCGCAACCGGCAACGCTCCAAAGGAGACCAAGCCGGCGATCACGATGACGATCGAGATAACGGTCGCAAAAATCGGACGATAGATGAAAAACTTTGACATCAGTTCTCGTCCGCTTCTCGGCTGTTATCGGCATCGTCTTGATCGTCAGCATCACCTTGACCAGCAGCATCGTCTTGGTCGGACGACGGCTGGTCCTCGTCGGTCGTTTTCGGCTCCGGTTCTTCGGCTGGCTCCTCCGTCTTTTGCGGTTCCGGTTGGTCGCCGTCCTGTGAATCTTTGGGAGCGGTTGGAGAAATCTCCGGCATCTCGAACTGAATGAATGGCGAATCGTCGGCGTTTAACTCTGTTTCGATGGGCGTGACCTCCGTACCAGGCCGGGCCCGTTGCAGGCCATCGATGATGACCATGTCATCGGCCGTGATCCCTTTCTCGACCACCACCCAGCCATCCAGTTGCTGGCCGGTGGTGATCAATTTTTGCTGCACCTTTTGCTGGTCATCGACCACCAAAACAAAGACGCCCAAATCGTTGCGGCCCACTGCCTTTTCGGGAACCAGCAATGCTCCTTCGCTTTGGGCAATCGGGATGCGGATGTGAACAAACAATCCCGGAAAGATAAGTTCTTCGGGGTTTTCAAAAACTCCTCGCATCGCCAGCGTACCGGTTTCGGCATCCACACCCTCGGTATCGAAATACTCCAGGTGACCGACAAACGGAAACGATTCGTCCGTTTCTCGGCGGACAAAAAGCGGAATCTTGTACCAATCCTCCGGTTCGATTTCGTCTCCGCGTTTGGGCTCCTTCTTCAATCGGACCTTTTGCATCCGCAGGACTTCACGATCGCTGACGGTGAAATTCACAAAAATCTGGTCGACGTTGACAATGGACGCCAGGCTGTCGCCGTTTTGGACCAGATTGCCGAGTTTGGTATCGGTTTTGGAAATACGTCCCGAAATCGGCGCCAGGACGTCGGTATAGCCAAAATCCAATTCAGCTTGATCCAACTTTGCCTCGGCCTGCGCCACATCGGCTGTGGCGGCCTCCACCGAAGCTTCGGCGGATACCAGGTTTGCATCGGCCGAATTTTTGGCCGCGACCGCGGTGTCATATTCGGCGATTGAAGTGGCGTTTTGTGCTTTGAGCGATTCCTGGCGTTTGAGTTCCTGATCAGCCCGTTTGACCTCGGCCTGCTGCACCTCGACCGTACCCTCGGCAACGGCGACTGCTGCTTTGGCGGCCAAAACCGCGGCTTCAGCCGAATCCTTTTCGGCGCGATAAAGATCCTTTTCGATCACGTACAGCGTTTTGCCCGCTTCCACGGTTTGTCCGGGCTGAAACTTGATGTCCTCGATGAAACCGCGTACCCGGCAGCGGACCTCGGCGTTTTCTACCGCTTCGGTCTGCCCCGTCTTTTCTAGAAAAAGTGTCACTGTCTGCTGCAGTGGCTTTGCGGCCGTCACTTTCGGCGGCGGCGGTGGCTCATACTTGTTCTGCGTTGGCTGGCAGCCACCAAGGACGACGCCCAAAATGGGAACTACAATTGCGGTCGCTCGCATGCCTGACTCGATGGGTAGGAATATCACAATGAAACGATAGAGACGCGACAAGGCTCCCTTGCCAATCGATACGGAAAAGAATAACGATCCCAACTCCACCGGACTCGCTACTCATGCATCGAAGCATCAAAACATTACAAAGCCGAATCGTTCCGATCGATCGACCGATGACGGATTCATACAATACCCCAAAGGTTCATCGGGCAACATCTCCACCGGTTGATCGGCGGATCCTTCTTCTATCGACTTTCTGGATTGTCGTTGGTGTTGTCACCGCCAACGCTGCTCAGCGGCAGGATTCCGGCCTTGGGACTTCGGGCGACCGCCCCAATATTCTCTGGATCACGGCGGAGGACATGAGTCCGACGTTGGGCTGCTACGGTGACACCTTTGCGACGACTCCCCATATCGATGCATTGGCGGCCGAAAGCGTCCGGTACACTCATGCCTTTGCCACCGCTCCGGTCTGCTCGCCATCGCGGAGCTGTTTGATCAACGGATGTCCAGCTTCCGCGCAAGGGACGCACCACATGCGGTCGCAGTTTCCAATTCCGCCCCGAATGTTGGGGTTTGCCGCGCTGCTTCGCAAGGCGGGTTACTACGCGACCAACAACGTCAAAACCGATTACAACTCCGGCTTGGCAGACGAAATCATTGCCGCTTCGTGGGATGACAGCAGCGAAACGGCTCATTGGCGGCGGCGAAAAGAGGGGGCTCCCTTTTTCGCGGTTTTCAACCTGATGACTTCGCATCAATCGCGATCGATGGTGTGGAGCTACGAGCAGTTCAAGACCGACGTGCAGAGTCGCTTGTCGGCCGATGAGATTCACGATCCGTCGAAGGTACCACTTCCGCCTTACTACCCAGACACGCCGCTGATTCGAAAGACGTTGGCGCGGTACTACGATTGTGTGACGGTGATGGACGCCCAGGTGGGACGCATCCTGGCTGAATTGGATCAGGATGGGCTTGCCGACGATACGATCGTCTTCTTCTATTCCGATCACGGCTCCGGGATGCCGCGGCATAAACGCGCGTTGCTCGATTCCGGAATGCACGTTCCGTTGCTGATTCGCTTTCCTGAAAAGTACAAGCACTTGGCCCCGGCGGGAACAACGACTGATCGATTGGTTTGCTTTGAGGATTTTGGACCGACGGTATTGAGTTTGGCCGGGCTCGGTTCACGACCTCCATCGATGACAGGTCGTCCATTTTTAGGACCGCAGTCGGCCGAGCCGCGACAATATGTTTACGGGCATCGTGATCGAGTTGACGAAGTCGTCGACATGGCCCGCAGTGTGCGAGACCATCGTTTTCTTTACATTCGCAACTACATGCCGCACCTTGGCTACAACCAACCGAGCGCGTGGGTCGACCAGGGAGAAATGAGCCATGAGTTTTATCGTTTGGCCGATCCGCAATCGATGACGCCGCCGCAGTATCACTTCGCCGGACCGACGCGACCGGTAGAAGAGCTTTATGATTGCCGCACCGATCCGGCGAACCTGAACAACCTGGCCGATTCACCGCAACATCAACAGGTATTGGCGAGGATGCGACAACAACATCGCCAATATGTTTTCGACTCCCGCGACCTTGGTTTTTTGCCCGAAATCGAGCAGTGGAAGATTGCGGCTGAAAAGATCCCGATGCAATGGGCCAAGACGGAAGATTATGAATTGGAGGCGATCTTTGACGCCGCTTCGCGAGTGGGAAGCAACGAACTGGAAGAATTCAGGCGCGGATTGGATAGCAAAAACCCTGCGGTTCGCTATTGGAACGCAGTGGGACTGAGCGCCGCAACGAAATGGAATCCATCGTGTGCGGACCGTTTAGAGCAAGCGCTCCAAGATCCATCCTCCGCAATACGTATCGAAGCGGCCAGTGCGCTGGCGCGTCACGGACAGGCGGAGCTCGCTTTGCCAATACTTGCTGATTTGATTCAGGGGGACGACACAACCGTCCTCTTGCACGCCGCGCGGGCCGTGGAGTTGATGGGCGCTGACGCGGCTGCGATCCATGGAGAAATGGCCGAGCTGTTTCGCCGCTTTGAAGACGATCCGTCGGATCCAGCCTGGTTCATCCGCTTCACCACCACCGGCTTCCTCAACCGAGTCAACCCGGCGCGTTAGACCTAGCGGGCCAACGCAGCCTGATGAGATAGCCACAAAAAGCGCAAAAAGACACAGAAATCTCTTCGCGACTTTTCGCGTGGCTAAGGAATCTGTGCACGCAACACGAAAAACAAAAGGGGAATGGACTAGAAGTAGCTAGAAGTAGAATGTTCGCTGTCATTCTCTTTTTTGTTCCTCTTCTATCCTTCGTGCTCTTCGCGCCCTTCGTGGTGAAAAACGGTGGCGGACGACAAGTTCAAGCAGGCGTTCGTTTTCCAGATGCGCGGGGTTTGCGTTGTCGGTTTTTTGCCGAAGTGATGAATCTTTATTCAGTATTGGGGCGGTCGTTGAGCTTTCGGAACGATGTTTTGCTTGATTCGCCGGCAGGATGTGGTGATAGTCAGATGTTGTTGCTGTGGAGCAACAGAACATCTTGGGTGCCGATCAGCGCGACACACACTTCCTTTGCATCGAACCGTTTGGCCTGGGCACAGCCATGGAATCCAACCAACGAGACAACTTCTTTTTGCCGTTTTCGGGCTTGTTGCTGATGGCGGCTTTGGCGATTGGGCTGATCTGGGTGGATCAGCCGCTGCAAAGCAATCGTCCTCAGGAACGCCAGACGTTTGTGCAGGATTCGTTTGACAACGAGGACGTGCCCGCTCGTCTTTGGCAGGACCCGTTTGAACCGGTGTTTCTGGCTCGCGCTAGCGCCGACGACGAGCAAGATCTGCTGGCAGAACGACATGAATTGTTGAGCGTCGCGCGCGAGATACAGTTTCGGGCTCACACGACTCCGCAGCCGATCGAGCAGCTGGTGATCTTGCCGGTGATGGTGCCGGGTAGCGGTTTTGCCGAAGACGGTGAAAGTAGACGCCGGATGCGCCAGGCGACCATTGCCGCGCTGGCGGTACGAGGTTACGCGGCCCAATCGGGTGAACGAATCGGGTACTTCGAAACGAAATGGCAAAGTCCTAGCCGCCGAATCATCGTTGGCTCGAACGTTCCCTATCATCTTTCCATTCCCATTCCCTTCGAATGGTTCCGAAAAAAATCGCTGAAGCCAGCGACATCCGAATCGGCGTCGAACATCGATCCCGAGTGGGTCCTGCTGATGTGGCTGGACGAAGGCGCCTTTGATCGTCATACGCTGGTGATGCTGAACGATTTGCTGGGGCACCTGGTCGGTGATCACCGAGTCGAAAATGTTGTGGAGAATCAAGGCAACGAAAAGGATTCGGCGGGAAGCGACATCTTGAGCCGAATTCAATTGCGGATGATCGGTCCGGCCAGTTCGACAACGATGCCTAGCATCATGGACAAAGGGCAAATTCCGATTCTTAGCTATCGGCCAAGCCTGCCACTGACCAAACAGGTAGATGAATCACTTCAAACTCTTGCGCAGCTATTCAACACGCCGCCGATTCCTACACGAGTTCCTCGTTTGGATCAGTTGCCGTCGGTTTTGTTCGAACCCTTTCCGAACCATTTCATCCAGCATTTGAAAGATCGATTTCCAGAGGATCCATCTCATCCCGATTCGGGGTTTCAGGATGTCGTTGATTTGCTGGTCGACCCGGCGCTACTGCGCGATCATCTGGCCGGAGCATCCGATCTGTTGGACAAGGAAGGGGGATTCAAGATCTGGTTTCGGAGATTGGCCGACGATCTGCGCGCCGCGGTCAAAGCAGGTTTGGCCGGTCGTTCGCATCGCAGTGGGGCTTGGGCCGATCAAGTTGCGGCGGATTGGGCACGTGAGATCGGTTCGCGGTTGCCAGGGAAAGGCAAATCACCACTCAAGCCGATTCCAAACGTGTTGCCACATCTGCAAATTTTTTCCAGCCGCTCGACCGCTTCGCAGTTCGCCCTTCGCCTGGAAGATGCGGATTGGAACATGAAAATGCTCAACCACGACGATTCGGTCGAGAGCATCATTTTTCAGAGATTCGGCGTCAAGTTCGTTTCCACGACTCCCCGTGACGATCAGGTCGCTCGCGTGGTGGTGGAGGAATTGAAGCGGCGCGGCGTCGATGTGTTGAAGGGACAGCGGCTAGTTTTGATCGGCGAATGGGACACTTTTTACGGACGTTCGATGGACCTCGCTTTCCGGGACGCGATCATGCGGCACAGCCCGGAAGATGTCGACCAGCCACCGGACGACGCCGGCGGATTGCCGTGGCATCGTCGCCAGGTGATTCGGTTCAGTTACCTTCGTGGCCTGGACGGCGCGACGCCTCAAAACCAGCCGCGCAGCAACACCAGGGATTCGAGTGACAAGGAATCGCAGAAGCCGTGGGAATTCAACTACGAAGATTGGGAACGCCCGTTCGGTCCCAGCGGCCTGGACTACATGCGACGGCTTGCCGACGAGTTATCGCAGCTGGAAAACTACCTGGCCAAGGAGGAGAAAAGCATTGGGGCCATCGGCGTGGTGGGGAGTGACGTTTACGACAAACTGCTGGTGTTGCAGGCGCTCCGGCGGCGTTTTCCGAGTGTGATTTTCTTCACGATCGACCTCGACGCTCGAATGCTGCATCCCACTCAATACAACTGGTGCCGCAATCTGGTGGTCGCTTCCGGCTTTGGCTTGGAATTGGAACGAGTCCTTCAGCATGGCATTCCACCGTTTCGCGACAACTATCAAACGTCAACCTTCCTGGCCGCGCAGCTTGCTTTGGGCCGATCCGAAATCGAAGAGAAGGATTTTGTGGCGAAATGGAAGGTGTCAGAAAACAGGGGAGAAATCGGTGCCTATTTGAAACCGTTGATTTTCGAAGTCGCTCGGTCCGGCGCTTACGACATCACACCTGACAACCAGCGGTCCGACATTCATCCGGATCCCAACGATTCGCGGCGCAACCAATCGCCGGAGGAACGGAGCCGAACGGCGGTCTTGGTGGTGGTGCTGCTGATCATTCTGCATCTTCAGTTGTATCTGCTGAGTGACACCTATCGGAAGTTGACACTTCAGCGGTACCGATTGAGTAGCCGAGACCGCGAGTCGTCTCGAAACGTCTGTCTGCTGGGGCTGGTTTTGGTGGTGTCTCTGGCAGTTTGCATCTATCAATCGGCGCAAGGTGGCGGGGGAGAACCGCTGGAGTTTTTCGAGGGGATCAGTATTTGGCCGACAGAAATACTTCGTTGCGTGGTCGTGGTGCTTTGTGGAGCGTTCATCGCCGTGGCGGTCAGCACGATCAAAGCGAGCGATCGCATGCTGGAGCGGGAAGATTTCATGACGTCGAGGCATCACGCTCGCCGGCCTCCGGCATTTTTCAAGCATTGGGGCGACACTCGCAAACGAACCAGGAACTGGGTTGGCTTCGGCAGCCGAAGACGTCGCCGTTGGTTTTGGTCCAGGTGGTTTCGCCGCGTGCTTTTGGAGTGGACTTGTTTCCGGATCGCGGTTTCGCGCGTGACGATCAGCGGCTGGCTGCAACTGATCCGAAAGCAGCAGCAGGAGCGGCAGCGCCTGGACGTTGGGAAACTTTGGTTGCGCTACACCAATCTCGGTCGGATCCGTCACCGGTTTCTGCGAGTTCTTCCCTTGGTGGTTCTTTACTTCTGTCTGCGTTGGATGATCACCTATTGCATCGGCGGCAGGTTTGTCCCTTACCGGGGTGACATCGCGATGTACGTGGATTGGGTCGTGATTTTTGCGAGCGAGTTTTCGCTGCTGTTGTTGACATTTTTTGTGGTCGATGCGACTCGATTGTGCGAAGCATTCGTTTGCGCGCTGTCGGACCGGCCGACAGCCTGGCCGCCAACCGACCTGATTCAACAAACGGCGAAGGAGCGGGGAGTGAAGCCTGCCGATCTTGGTGATTTCATCGACATTCAAGTGATCTGCCGGCGTACCGAAGTGATCGGCAAGCTGATCGTTTATCCATTCATTGTGCTGCTGGTGGGGATGGTTTCGTTGAACGGATACTTCGACAATTGGCAGTGGTCACCGGCGGCGATGCTGTTTTTCGGGTTCATCCTTGCTTACGCGATTTTTTGTGCCGTGGTGTTACGCCGAGCCGCCGAAAGGGCTCGTGGAAAAGCGATCGCCCGATTGGAACATGACCTGTCGGCAGCGTACATCAGTCGGGCCAAGAAGGATCAGGGCAAGGTCGACCAGATTCAGTTGATGATCACCGAGATCCGAGAGCTCAAACGAGGTGCGTTTGCTCCCTTTTTTCAGCACCCGATCGTTCGCGCCATCGTCATCCCGTTCGGAGGCGTGGGAACGGTCGCGCTATTGGATGTACTGATTGCGATGGGCACTTAGGGCGTGGTCAAAGCGCAGTCGTTCGCGTAGGCTGTAACAAGCAAGCCATTACGGTGCCGGAACTTCGGTCGCCTGCGAGAAGTTTTTTCGTCTCCCGCGCTGCGCGCAAGTACGAACCGGCCCGCGCAGTTACGGCATGGTTTTGCGACCTTGGTCCGGCCTACGCTTGCAGGTCGAGGTGTTCTCCGCTGCCGTTTTCGCTTGGTGGTGATGGCGGGGCCGCCGTCTCCTGAGATTCAGCTTGCTCCTGGTCGGAGTCCGATTTTTCAAACGTGTCCAGCGTCTGGCGTCCGTCGCCATATCGATCGTCGGCATGGTCGCCGGCATCAACGGCGCTCGAATCGACCGCCTTTCCGCCAGGTTTCTCGGCGGTCGATTGCTGCCGAGTCGCTTCGGAGGCTTGGTTGTCGGCTTCGCCACCACGCGCCGCCGCTCGTGCTGTGCCGGCTACCGAGGCAGCCGCGCTGGGGTTGATGTTCATGTCACGATTCCTCCTATCGAAACCAACTTCCCAATCCCGCAGTTCCGTGTTCCGGTCCTTCTTCTTCCTGGTTGGTTCCCATGGCTGGGAACAGTCGTTCCAGAGTTTCTCCGACTCCTTCGAGCGCGCGGCGTTCGATTTCGGGTGAACCGAGCGGGCCTTTCACGTCGATGGTCCACAGCGTGTAACGTTTGCTGCGCAGCGGACGAAGGATTTGAGTGAACGAGTTTTGTGGGCTGACGCGAGTGTTGAACGTCAAGTCAAGCTCGCGGCGCCGGTTGAGTGTGCCGCCGCCGTGCAGCGCGACAAGGTCACCCCAGATTTGCATGTCGCTGAAGGTTACCGTGTCACCGAAGATGGTGAATTCGACCTCGCCGTCGGTAAACGCCACGTCCTCGGTGGGAGTGATCCGCAGCTGATTCAGCAATTGCACAATCAACGGAAGTTGGTACAGATTGGCTCCTTCGACGCGGGCAGCTCCGCTTCCTTTCAGCAGATCGGCCGATCCAAGGTTTCCTTGCAGCTGGGTCTTGCCGCTGAAGGTTCCCGTCAGATCGCTGTCGCTGTGTCCGAAATCGGCAAGCAGCGTGGTGACCTGTGCGCCGCGAACGGCCAAATCGACATCAAAACTGGCTCTGGACAGAACCACTTCGCCATTCAATTGCAGTGCGCCGTCGAAGACTCGCCCACGAATCGGGTTTTCCGATTCGATCTGATCCAAATTGGCCACCGTCGGACGCTGCGAACGATCCAGCAGACCGCCCCCCAGCCGCAATCGGTCGCCGTCGATGGCAAACGGTCCGCGAATTCCGGTCAACTGCTGGTCGGCGACGTGCATCGAATCAATTCGCACTTCGCCGCTAGCACGCAGTCCCAGTTCGTCTCGTGAACCTTCCACCGACACTTCGCCGCGCAGTGAGTGCACCGGACCGACGTCGGCGATTCGATTGCCTTCCAATTGCAAGACCAGGTTCCAATCGATGTTGGGCTCGGGGTGAGCGTCGTCCGACAGCAGCAGCCGCGTCTTGCCGCGCAGGTTCAAAGGTCCGCGAAGCTGCAAACGCCTCATCGCTTCGCGCATCTGGTTGGGCAGCGCCGCGATCAGTTCGACATCGGGATGAAGCCGGCTGCCGCTGTGCAGGTTCAGTAGCAGTTCCCAGCGTCCGCCGGCCGAGCGCACACATCCGCCGTCGGCAGAAATGGTCGACGCATCATGTTTGGCGTTGATCGAATCGATGATGACTTGCGAGCCATCAAAACGAACGCTGCCGCCGATGATGTCCAGACGATACGGCAGCGACGGCGGGCGAATGCTCAGCGATCGGCTAGTGACTTGGTGAGTTGGATGTTGAATGGCGGTGATGTCTAGCGAAAGGGGTTGCGCCGAACCATGTTGGCCGACGATCACATTGAGTTCGTCCAGGACACCGCTGGGTGAAATCGCGTCCCAGGTGTGTTGAGTTTCGGCGGGGATCGACGATCGCAGCGATTCGTCCATCGGAACATTGGAGGCTCGAAAGCTGAGCGCCAGATGGGAATCGCCGCCGGCCGGTTTTGTTGCCGAAGCCAAGGTGGTTGCAGAGGCAGCTTTGCTAGGCATTTGGTACCCGCCGTCGCACAAGATCAGTCCGGCGTTGGCATTGGTCGCCCGGAAGCCCACCAGTTTGACCAAGTCGTTTTCGACTCGAATGTTTCCTTCGACGTTGTACAGCGGGTAGGCAAACTTTTCGTAACGCATGTGGCCGTCGACAATTCGCAGATCGATCTTGCGGTTTTGCCTGCCGCCGGCGTCAGTGGCCAGCATCGCGCTGGTCAGGTGAACCGAACCACGCGGTCGCAACGAACGGACGAATGATTCAAGCCGGGTCATCGGGCTGCCGCGAGGCGACAGTGCGCCCAGCAGCGTGTTGTCGATCGGTACCGGTCCGTCGGTGGCCACGACAAACGATTTTTCGTTGGTGATTCCCGGCCGGATCGGCAGCCGAAAAGCGCATTGCATTCGGTTTCCGCCGATACGGCCATCGAGCGACTGGCTACTGGCGATCCAGTCGCGAATTTCGACTCGCCCGACCAATTGCTGCACGGGGTAAGGAAATTTGTCGTACCGTACATCCACCCCTTTGCAGATCACGGTCGCGGTCGACTGCCAGGACGATCGATCGTGGACAAGGTTGGCGTCCACGTCGATTCGACCGTAGGGTTGCAGCCGATCCCAGCCGGCGCGCATGCTGGGCGGAATGGATGAGGCAAGCTGATCGTCCAGCAGCAGGCCGCGGGCGATCAAATTCAGATTCGCCGGTGCTGGCCAACCGAGGCCGCCGATCTTGCCGGTCGCCCGAACCAACGCGTCGCCCAACATCGCCTGCGACGCTTCGATGGTCAGGCCGCTTGGATCGGCCGCGACGACGCCGCGCAGTTCTGATAGCGGTTTGGGCAAAGCCGGATGATTGAACCGGCCGTCGTGCACCGTGGTGCGCATCTTGAAGTTCCATTGGCCGCCAACCGAACGGAATGCCGAGATCGATGCGTTGCCGACACAATCTAAATCGCGAGCCTGGCGGATTTTTTCGCTCCACTGCGCCGGCAGTCTTTCAAACAGGTCGCGGTCGAAGTGAACGTCCTTGATCGCCAGGCGCAGATCGACCTCGCCGCCGGTCATGTCGCACCGAGCCACGATGTCGTTGGCAAAATCGGCTCGGCCGCGAATCGAGATCGACTTGTCCACCGAACCGGTCTGCAAGACCTTCTGGGGACCAGTCGGAGTCGATCGGTTTTCCAGCAGACCGTCGGTGATTTCAAAATCGACCGGCCGGCTGTGCGATTTTCCGCCGATCAATCGAATCTTCGCATCTCGCAGCTGAAGCTTCGGCGCTGCCGGGCCGAGCGTGGGAAACGGATACAGTTTGTTCAACGAGACGTTTCCGGCGTCGTCCAACCAGGCGTTGGCGTGAACGCCTTCCAGCACGACACGCTGGGTTACCATCGGGATCTTTTTGTCCAACAGCTTTTTGGGATGCAGATCGGCAACGACCGTCATCCGCGCGATGCGGACCATTTGCTGAGAACGAAATTGAAAGGTTGCCGAAGCGGGCTGGTCGATGCGTATGTCTTCAAAGATCAAGCCGACGTCGGGTTCATAGCGACCGCGTCCGATCGATACCGACAAGTCGGCGTAGTGTTCACTCAGCTGGGCAAGAAACTGGCGACGAGCCGTTTCGCCGAGTGTCTGAGGAGCCAGAGATCGGATCACCACGCAGGCGGCAAGCAACAGCAGCGCAGCAACAAACAACCGAGACAATCGTCCCGATCGCCGAGGTTTCGTCGCGGCATCCGTGCCGGCCAAATGGTGACCCTTTTCCCGTGCAAAATGGGGTGATTGTCGGCCAGTTCGACTGTCGGCCGGTTCCCCGAACCGGCTATGCGTTGCGACTTCGGAGAAGTCGCTGACGGGCGCGATCGTAGACCGGCCCCGTGGGGTCAATCCAGCCCAAAAAGGTTCAGGAATTGCCAGTACTGGTAGAGCCAAGGATGTTGCCAAGGTGATGACAATGCCGTTGACATCGAGAAGACGCTGATTGCAAGCATTACCTTCAAGGCATTTCGATACATCCGCTTCTCGGCAAACCGGTCCATCACCGGCGCGATCACCAGCATCCAGAGAGGCGCAAACCACAACAGCCAGCGAAAACAGACGCTCACACCCCCGTAATTACGATCGATTTCGGGGCGGGCGACGTAAAAAGCGACGCAGACCACCGAAGCGATCAATACCGCCAACACCAGCCGCCGAAAATCGATCGGCCCGAACCCAAGCCCGGCGATCAGTCCGATCGGTACCAACAACCAGATCGGCGTGAGCGAAAAGAGTCCATGGTGACCGACGGTCATGTGCGCAAAATAGACAAACCGGGAAGCTTCGCCGGCGTCAACGCCTTTCAGGTTTTCTGGTTTCCAATGCGTCCGAGGGTATTCGTACCAGTCATCCCAGTGGGCAACCTGGTGGCGATCGGTCGATTTCAGCAGTGCGAACAGCTGGCCGCCGGTATCGACGATCCAGCGGCCCGCTTCGTCGGAGGGTCGAATCGAAAGCTCGGTCGAATCGTCGATGAGTCCTTCGCCGACCAGCACGGATTTGACTTGCGATTGGGTTTGGCCGGAGAGTTCTTCGCCGCCATCGAATTCGGCGATCAGGGCGCCGTTGCCTCGGTGGGCGTAGGGTGGCCGGAGACTTTGGTGAGCGATCCAGTTGGTTCCGAAAAAGCCGATCGCAACCACTGTGACTCCCGCGGCAAACGGCAAGATCGACAAGCGGCAGAGCATGGCAAAAAGCAGTCCCCAGAAAACCATCATCGACAGCGCCGGTAATTCGTTGGCGGCGGCGAAGGCGGCGGCCGTTCCCGCGGCAAACCACCACCAAGGCGAAACGGATGTCGGTTCGCTCGCTTCCTGGTCGTCAGAACGATCAAGGCGATGGGCGGCCATGAGGTAGATCCACATCGCCGCCGCGGTTGCCGCCGCGGCCGGCAAGTGGTTGTTCAACGAGATCGCGAAGGGCAATATCATGGTGCCGAAGCAGACCGCGATGACCCCCATCCGCGACGCCCATTGGCTGCGGCAAATCCGATCGATCGAAGCGGCGGTTGCAAAGTAAAACAACGCCAATAGCGGCAGGTTGACGACGGCCAGCACGATGCGAGTCATGTACATCGGCTGCTCGGACAACGTCATCCCCGTGATCGGCCGGAGGATCGCGTAGACTCCTGCGACCAACGTCGGCAGCAGCGGCGGCTTGCTGCTGTAGTAATGCAGTTTGCCGTCAGCACCGCTGTGGCGAACTTTATCGATCGTTTTCCAAGGTTGATACGCTTTCTTGGAAATCGGATTGGGAACGGTGATCGCTTCTTGGGCATCGATCGCGTAGGTACCATGTTCGACCAGCGCCGCGACAGTGCACCATCGGCTGCGGTCGTTGGCGCTCAGAAACGCCGTCACGCCGTCTCGCGTCACGACGGCGATTCGCCCAGCGGCGATCGCCAGCGCGACCAGAATCAAGACGCGCCTTGTCGATTGTCGTTGCCGATGGGCTGATTCATTCGGTTGCATCATGCCCTCGCGGCAAGTCGCCTGGTGGACCACTTTTTCCAATTCGCTCGGCGACGCTGTAAGGCTTATGCGATGCGCTGGTGCGCGCCACGATCAGCTCCGCCAGCAATCCGGCAACGACCATCTGTCCGCCCAACAAAACCGCCAGGATGCAGTAGTAAAAAAGTGCCGATTGATGAAGGTGAACGTCATCGATCTTCGCATCGTTCAATCGAGACAGCACCCAGGTGGCTGACAAGTAGACCATGCAGGCACCGCCGCCGGCAAAGCAGAACAGTCCCAGCGATCCGATCAAGTGCAGCGGTCTGCCGGCAAACCCGGTCAAGAAATAGATGGTCAGCAGATCGAGAAAACCTTTGATCAACCGCGAGACACCATACTTGGATCGGCCGAATTCGCGAGCATGATGTTCCACTTCGATCTCGGCCACCTTCCAGCCGCGCGCCGAAGCCAGCACCGGCACGAACCGATGCAATTCCCCGTACAGCGTCACTTCATCAAAGATCTGGCGGCGGTACGCTTTGAAGCCGCAGTTGTGATCGTGCAATTTGACCTTCGTCAGGTTGCTGACCAAGGCGTTGAAGACGCGGCTGGGCAAAACCTTGTGCCAGGGATCGTGGCGGACCCGTTTCCAACCGCTGACGACGTCGTAACCTTCATCCAGTTTTTCCAGGAATCGCGGGATCTCTTCGGGATCGTCCTGCAGGTCGGCGTCCATCGTGATCACGATTTCACCGTGGCATGCGGAGAAACCTGCTGAAAGAGCGGCTGCTTTGCCGAAGTTGCGGCGAAAGCGAATCGCCTCGGTTTGCCCATTTTCGGCAACCAATGCTTGAGCTACCTCCCAAGAACGATCGGTGGAACCGTCATCGACAAACACGATCTGGTAATCGAGCGACAGGGAATCACATTGCCGACAGATTTCGGAATGAAGTTTTTCCAGCGATTCCTCTTCGTCCATCATCGGGATGACAAACGAGACCGATTGGTGGGAAGGGTTCTGCGGTGACAAGGGATCGACGACCGTTGGGGCATGCGGTGGGCGAGGTGGGGAGGCGGGCAGGGCCCATTATGATTGCGTGAAGGAGATACACCATCCCTATTGAAGCCGGCGTAGCCACCACCAGGCCGATGCTCCCAGGATCGCTTCGACAAGGATAAACAGCAGTCGCGCGGCGATTGCCGCCAGTAGGGCGTGGGCCGTTCCCACCGACACGCCCAAGATGGTTGTCAAAACCAGTTCTCGAACACCGGCGCCGCCTGGCAACAGCGAGGCGAAACCGGCCACGACCGCCATGCTGATCGCCGCTGTCCCGATCGCATACAGCTGCGCTGCCTCGGGCAATTCCGTTGGCGAAGGAATGGCAACGATCAGCGCGGTGAACGAACCGCCGATCAACAGCCACGACACCAGCGAGCAGAACCAGCCGGCAACAAACAGCCCCACCGATTCCTTGGTGCCGACACTCTTTTCCGATTGGGAAACCCGGGCAGCCACCAACTTCAAAACGGGTGGCGACGTCGGCAGGCTGGCGGCGACCGCAACCAGGATCGCCAGCGTGATGATCCAACCTGGCACAGGCAACCAGCAGACGACCACGCCGGCAACCGCGGCTCCCACCGCCATCATCAAAAACGTTTCCATGAAGACGCTGACCGTCGCCGGCAGCACCCGCACACCGTCGCGTGACAAGGCCCCGGATCGAAGCACCACCACCATCGCCTTGCCGGGAACATACTTTCCCAAGTGCCCCAGCAGCTGCGCCGCGATTGTCGTACCGGTCCGCGGCGTTTCGCCCATGGAACGCAGTGCACGATGCAGCAGCATTCCGGGTGGAAAAAGCGCCGCGCCGTACAGCAGGCCGGCCAGCCCGATCCATTGCCAACGCAGATTGCTCCAACGCGGCACGCTGGCCTGCAGGCCTTCTTTTTGGGAGATCAACTCTTCGCGTCGCCGCGCGTCGTCGGTGGCGGCGATCGAACGGTCCAGCTGGCCGATCTTCACCTGCAGTTTCTCTGTTTCCTCTCGCCAACCTTGGATGGCCGATCGGATGGCCAGCGAAAGTCCGACCGCGACGGCGATCATGATCATCCACTTCGCCAGGCGAATCAGAGATTGCCGACGGACCGATTTCATAGACTGCCCCTGTTTTGGCGCCCCGAATCAACTTCGTTTTCGCCGGTCACTGCAGCATCCGATGGTGGGATACCCGACCACAGCGGCGAGGCTGGTCAACGGTTGTGGGATGGTCCACAATTCTCCGGCACGCCCCGTCGCAAAACCTGTACATTCCCGTTCTCATCCGAGAGAAGCTCATGGCGAATCGTCGACGCAAACGCAAATCGGACGAAACCAAAAAAAACGATTCCGACAAGTTGCAAGAGGAACGCCCATCATCGTCGCAAAAATCGTCGGAGCCCGCCAAGAAGGCATCTCGCAAGGAGAAACGAGCTGGCGACAAGGCCAATGATACGAAAAAAGAGCCACTCTTCCCACGGCTGCCGTCGCTGTCGCGGGTGATGTCGGTGGTGATGCTGATGATTGGCATCCTGGCGATCGGCGCGTTGTTTTACAAAGTGATGGCAAGTTTCTTTGTCCCGCTTTTCCTGGCGACGCTGTTGGTGGTGATCTTTCGCCCGGTACACCTGTGGATCCTCGATCGGGTGGGAGGGCGTCCGCGGCTGGCCGCTTTAGCAACCACGTCGTTGATTTTGATGATCGTGCTGTTTCCGGTGGTCACCGTCCTTTCGGTCGCGACCAGCCAGTTTACCGGGATGGTTAGCCACGCGAATTTCAGCGACTTGAACGCTGCGCTGGAACGGGCTCGCGAACAGTTTTCCATTTCTTTGCCGCACGCAGCGCTCTTTCGCCGGCTGGATCTGCTGGCCAATTCCATCGACACGCCGGAACAGCCCGAACAAGTGCTGGCCAACATCGAAGAGGCCAGGACACTGGTGCGGTTTCTGCAAGCGGAAGTGCCCGGCCCACCCGCCGCTGATCTGGATGCAGAAAACGCCGAGAAAAAACTTGCCGAGTTCGCCGCCGCGGTGCAAGAACGGATTGCTCACAAACGATCCGACAACATGATCGAAGAGCTGAACGCGCAGGAAAGGTTCCATAGCCAAAGCGTGGTGGCCGCGGCGGCGATTCGCCGTTGGATGCGGACGCTGCTGGGCGGCACGCTGCGAAGCCAGGCGAAGTTGTTGGCCAACCCCAGCGAGGCCGATTTTGCGGCGCTGTTAAAGACGGGCCGCGAAGCGCTGCAGCCGCGGTTTGTCGCGCTGACCAGTGCCACCGGAATGTACTTGTTGGGTGGGGTGGCCGGAATGTTGATCCTGGTCATTGCCGTCTACTTCTTTTTGCTTGACGGTCCGAAAATGATTCGCACGCTGATGCGGTTGAGTCCGATGGACGACAACTACGAACGAAGGTTGTTGATGGAATTCGATCGGACCAGCCGGGCGGTGGTGTTGGCGAGTGTGTTGAGCGCGTTGGTGCAAGGATTGTTGGCGGCGATCGCATTCTGGTTTTTGGGATTTCATTCGGTCATTTTGCTGTTCCTGCTCACCGCGATCATGGCGCTAGTGCCGTTCCTTGGCGCCGCCTCGGTGTGGGTGCCCTGCGCGCTGTGGTTGGGGGCGGTGGAACAACGGTGGACGGCGGCAATCATTTTGGCAATCTATGGCGCCACCATTGTTTCGTCGATCGACAACGTCATCAAAATGTACGTGTTGCATGGACGATCGACGTTGCATCCGCTGTTCGCGCTGCTCAGCGTGTTCGGCGGAGTGAAGGTTTTTGGGCCAATCGGTGTGTTGATCGGCCCGATGGTGGTTGTGTTTCTGCAAACCCTGTTGGAGATTCTTAACCACGAACTCGTTTCCACCGATACCGACAAGTACCAGGACGCCAAGGCGGCGGTCGAAGCGAGTGAATTGGAAGGCGCCGTTCCCTGACCTCTTTAACCCAGCGAGACGATATGTCCGTGGACCAAACACTTTTCGATTCCGTTTGCGATCACACGCGCCAGGCGATGTTGATGCATTCGGCCGCCGATGCGCTGGAATGGGACGAACGCACGGGAATGCCGATTGCCGCAGGCGAGTATCGAGCCTCGCAGGTTGCGCTGCTCCGGGGCCGGGTGCACCAGATGCGAACGGATACCGGTTTCGGCGACAACTTGCAACGTCTGGCCCAGCAGTACGGGGAAGAAGATCCCAGCAGCGACGTCGGGGCAACGATTCACGGGCTGCTTCGTGATTGGCAACGAGATCGGAAGCTGCCGACTGAATTGGTCGAGCGGATTTCGAAAGCCACCGTACTGGGCCAGCAGACTTGGGATGCGGCCCGCAAGGCGAATGATTTCGGGATGTTTCGCGATTGCCTGGCGGAGATCGTTTCGTTGAAACAGGAGGCGGGCCAGCGGTTGGCCGAAGGGACCGACCGCACGGTCTACGACGCGTTGCTGGATGAATACGAACCCGATGCCCGCGCCGACCAACTGCAAGCGATCTTCGATTCACTTCGCGCGCCGTTGGTGGATTTGATCGCCCGCATCGGCGAATCATCGACCGCTCCCGATACCGGGGCGCTGACCAAAGTTTTTTCCATGCAGGATCAGCGAGATTTCAGCCATCGCGTCGCCGATAGCGTCGGTTTTGACTTTGACCGCGGCCGATTGGACGAAACATCGCACCCGTTTTGTACCACGCTTGGACCGCATGACTGCCGCATTCTTACTCGCTTCGATCCGCATTGGCTGCCGGCCGGTTTGTTTGGAACGCTTCACGAGGCGGGACATGGGTTGTACGAACAGGGGTTGCGCACCGAGTGGTTCGGTTTGCCGCCGGGAAGTTATGCGTCGCTGGGGATTCACGAATCACAATCGCGGCTGTGGGAAAACCAGGTCGGACGGAGTCTGGATTTCTGGAAATGGTTGTATCCCGAAACTCAGCAAACTTTTTCGCCGCAATTGGATTCGGTGTCGCTGGAGTCCTTTCATTTCGCGGTCAATGCGGTCACCTCCAGCCTGATTCGTGTCGAGGCGGACGAGGCGACGTACAACCTGCACATCATCATTCGTTTCGATTTGGAACGGCAGTTGATCGAAGGTTCGCTTCGGCCCGCCGATTTACCCACTGCCTGGAACGAGCGTTACGAAAGTGATCTTGGCGTCACGCCGACTTCCGATTCGGATGGTGTTTTGCAGGATGTTCATTGGAGTGCGGGGCTGTTTGGTTATTTTCCGACCTATACGTTGGGTAACCTGGCCAGCGCCCAGTTGTTTGACGCGGCGCAAGAGAGAATCGGCGGTTTGGGTGAGATGTTTGGCCAGGGTGAATTCCGACCGCTTCTTGATTGGCTGCGCGGGAATGTGCACTTTCACGGACGGTGCTTGGGAAGCGGGGATTTGATTCGTCAGGCGACCGGGAAAGAGTTGTCGGCCGACAGCCTGGTGGGTTATCTGAAATCCAAACTGGAACCGCTCTATCGACTTTGACTGGCCGTCGGCCCGTTCTCCGAACTGGCAAGTGCGCTTGCTCGTAGCGACTGTCGGAGAAGTCGCCGACAGTCGGCCTAAGCTACTTGTTCTCTTCCCGGCCGGTTTCGGGTTACAATCATCTCATCTCGTCTCCGAAGGATTGCCATGATCGTTTCCAACTGCCCCCGCTGTGATGAAGCGTTTCGAATTCCTAACGCGAAACTGCCGGATGACGCTTATGCGCAGTGCCCGTGGTGCCGCGAGACATTTCCCATTGCCGAAGTGATTCATCGTCTTCCGCCGGTGCTTCAAGTGCTGTCGGCGGACGGTCGGCCGCTCCATTTTGCTCCGCACCAGGAACCGGCCATGGCAGCCGCTCCGGAGGGGGCGGTTGACGAATCAACCTTGCCGGAATTTTCCGAATCGTCTGACTATCCTTCGTCTGCTGCGGTGGCAATGCCTCTTGATAGTGTGACGTCGTCGGCGGAAGAGGACACAGATCTGATCGATGCCGATCTGGGGTCGCTGGCCGAAGAGGATCTCGTCGAGCCCTCTGCGATGAAAACGGTTACCGACGAAACGGTCGCCGAAACCTGGACCGACGAATCGACCACCAGTACCGAAGAGGACAAGGTCGACTTTGAGATCGAAGATCCCAACGATACTTGGGAAGGGGACGAAAGCGGCCAGCAACCGATCGTCGACACCGGCGACGTTGGTGAAGTCGGTGAAGATGTGATCGCGCCGATGAAGGTTTCGCCGGCGCCTTCGCCCAATCGTCGCAAATCAAACGGCTCCAACTTTCGAACTCTGCTGAGCATTGTGTTGGGCGGATTGGCGGCTGGGCCATTGGCGATCGCGATCCTTTGGATACTGACGTTGTTTGGTGTGAATGTGAATTTGGGTTTCTGGCCGCTGGATGGTAGCAGTTCGTCGGGTGAACCGAACATCGTCTCGGCGCCGCCAGGCCAGCTTGCCGAGCGAACGTCGCGGCCGCCCACGATCATGGATCCCAAGCGGTCGCTGATCGACGACACTCCTTTTGCGGACCAAGAAAACGGCGATGCGGAGGATGAAGTGGATCCTGCCGACACGGCGCTGGAAAATATCTTGGGACCGGTGAACACCGCGAAAACGACGGAAGGCGATGCTCAGGCGGACGATACTGCGGTCGATGACGAGCCAGGCCAGGGTGATGATTCGGATGACGTCAAATTGTCGATGCCGGGCCCTGGCAGGATTGATGGTGGAGATGCCGGTGCAAATGTTCTGCCCGATGAGGATTCCGAGGAGACGGCAATCACTTTGCCTGAGCAAGGTGAGCCGCTGAAAATCACATCGATCGACAATGATGTTCAGGATGCCGACGACCGTTCCCAGGAAACGCAGTCGCAGGATGAGGACGCGGATGCGGAAAAACTGGTTCTGCCCGCTTCGGCAATGCGGGACGTTCAGGATGTAGGGCCCGGTCGAACGAATGTGCAAGACCTCCAGGGGCCCGGTCGAACGAATGTGCAAGACCTCCAGGGGCCCGGTCGAACGAATGTGCAAGACCTCCAGGGGCCCGGTCGAACGAATGTGCAAGACCTCGGAGGGAGGACCGGTCGCCCTCAGCAGCAGACCGATACCGACGATGTCGCACGCCCGAATCCGAATCGACCGCGAACCGACGATGTTGCGGTCGAGACAAACAACGACAGGGATGAAGAGGCCGATGCGGAACCGGTGCTCCCCAATCCGGGCAACGAGAAGCCGAAGCCGGAAGAGGTGGAAAACGTGCTGCGAAGCGATCCACCAGCCAGCGAAAAAGAACCGGCGGAGCTGGTTGCGGCGGTCCGGGAAGCGGCCGATAAGCTTGCCGCCTTGAAGACTTACGATAGCGAGGACAAGGCCCAACAAGCCAAACTCGCCAAGATCTATTTGGCGATCGCGGGGGCCGCGGAGGTCGCCAACACAGACAGCAAGTCGGTTCGTTCGTTGTTGTCGAAGGTCGCCGCCTCGCCGTTGGTTCCGCATCTGGAAGCGGCTGCGCCGCAGTGGCTGAAGTATAAAAGTCGTCCGACCGAGGGGATTTTGGTCATTGGCCGTCCCGGATTGGATGCCAACGGGCAAATGATCGAACTAGCCGGCAAGGTCGCTCTTCCTGTTTCGGCAGACTCGCCGCGGCTGCCCGATGGCAAGACCGTCGTTGGGTTGGGCCGAATCGTCCCAACACCGGCCGGTCAATCGGTAGAACTGATCGCCGTGCAGCAACTTCGTTAACGTCGGTTCTTAGGTAGGCCGGCTTGTCCCAAGTCGGCGATTCTGTACTTGCCGACTTGGGGACAAGTCGGCCTACAATGAACTGCCACAAGAGTTTCGGCGGGAGCCAAATTCACCGAAAATCTTGGCGACTTTCGCTACCGTTTATGACAAGTCGCCGACGGTTTTTGCGCCCCAAAAATGGCATGATGATGCCGTTTTGTTTGGCAGTGTCCTGCAAGTTGCCGTCGATTGCGGTACGCTTGCCGGTCACCTCTACCCTTCCAGTCGAAACCTGGCGGAGCCATCACCATGTCCGATGCTGAAAACGCCTCACAAAACTTGGGCGTGCAGGCGTCTGAACCGGAATCGGATTCGGCGTCATTGATTGAGACTCTCACTTACGGCCTTTCACTCCCTGAGCGGACGGCTCGCAGCGCCTCGGCGGTTGTCGGAGGTTTTATCAACGAGTCGGCCGCGCGGTTGATTCCGGCGGCGTTTCGGTCGTCGCGAAGCTACACCGTTTTTGTCCAACAAGCGCTCGACATGATGATTCACGATGTCGGCGGCGTGAAAAACCCTAATGCTGACGCTGCCGAGGTCCAGGAGACGCAATTGGCGCAAAAGGCGGTCGGCGGGCTTTTGGATGTGGCCGGCACGGCGACCTTGCACCTGTCGCCAATGACGGTGCTTGCCGTTTTCAATGACCTCGCTTACGGGTCGGGCTACTACCTGGGCAAGCTCAGTGAAGAACTCAAAAAAGAAGGGATCATCGACGCCGATTCTAGCATCGATCATGTGGCCGACCTGGTCGACGCTTTGCGCGACACCAGTGGCAAAGCGGCCGAAACGATCGACAAACCGCCGATCAATATCGACGGACTGGCCAACACCGTTTCGCAGCTTCGCGACGAAATCACTAAAGTCGATCCGCGAAAATTGATTCCTCAAGCCGAGGTCGAGCGGATTTGGTCGGAGATGGAAGATGCGGCGACCGCGGCCGACGTCGGATTGTGGGACGTCAGTGCGACGATGACGATGTTTGCCATGAACCGCATTTCACTCACTTCGCGCGGAGCGCTGTCGACCGTCAGTGTGGCCGGCGGCCTGTTTGACCAGCACATCATCCAGCATTACAGCGAAGCGTTGCAAGAAATCGGCGAGCGCGGTTTTTACGCGACGTTGGCGGATGCATCGAGTCCTTACCTGGAAGCGGTTTGGGACAATTTTGATGACGACCGTGAGACTTGGACCGAAGACCTGGTGACCGGACGTCTGTTCGGAAAGGCCTGGGAAGGTTTTCGAGGTTGGTGGTCGGGTAGCGAGGAGTAGATCGTCGGCCCGTTCTCCGAACTGGCACGCGCGCTCCCGCGAAGCGACTTCGGAGAAGTCGCCGACTATTCCGGCATGCTTGTTCCGTACTTGTCGCGGAACTGCGCGAAATCGAACAGGTCGATCAGGTCGTTGTCGTTGTGATCGAACGCCGCGTCGAACAGTTCGTGGGTCGAATCCAATCCGTAGGTATCGCGCAGTCCGGCAAAGTCGAACAGGTTCACGTGCCGGTTGCCGTCTTCGTCACCAAAGATCTTGAAGAACTCGTCCACCCACGGCCCGCCTGCCTGGCCATCGGAATCTCCGTCGAGTGCCTGGCCGTGGGCGTCGCGGATGTGGGTATCCAGGATGGTGATCTGGTAGTTGTTGTCGTTCAACGATCCGGTCGCGTCGACCTCCGGTCCGCTGAAAGTGAGCAGCACTTCCGTCTTTCCGTCAACGGTGGAGATCGTTGGTGAAACGATCACATCGATGCCGTCAGCGGTCTCCAGGTCGAACGCGCCGGCATCGATCGTCGCGATCTCGTTGAATTTGACCGTGATCTCGCGAATGATCGAACGTTGATCGGACCCGTCTTCGAGAATCACGTCGGTCACTGCCAGGGGGCCGTTGTCCAAGAAGAGGACGTAGACGGCGCCGCGATCGGTACCGCCGTCATCATCTTTGCGGGCCCCGATCGCGACTTCCATTTGGCCGTCGCCGTTGAGGTCGCCGATGCCCGCACCGGAATGACCGAACGAATCGACGGGATCGAGTGCCGGGATGCCACCGGTGTTGCTCACAAGCTCACTGTGACTTTGCACCGTGCCGTCGGCGTTTAGCATCAAGATGTAGGCGGCTCCGGTCGACACATCACGGCCGGGCGCACCGACGAACAGGTCGGTGACGCCGTCCGCGTTCAGATCGCCAAGCGAAATCAGACTGCGCCCGAAGCCGTCGTTCTGATTCAGCGTCGGACCGCCGCCAGTCTGATGAGCAATCTTCTGAAAACCGCTTACTGTCCCATTGGGATTCATGAACAGAATGTAAACCGCGCCGGAAGAACTAACGCCGGTATCATCGAAGTAGGCACCGACAGCCAGATCGGGAACCGCGTCGCCATTGAGATCGCCGATCGACGTCACCGCCTCGCCGAAGAAATCGACGGGACCTAGCGTGGGGCCGCCGCCAAATTGATGGCCAATCTTCTGCCAACCTTTGGCCGTCCCGTCGTTGTCCAAGAACATGATGTAAACAGCCCCCGAATCGATCCCATTGACCACTTCATTGGGGGCACCCAGCGCCAAGTCGACGATGCCATCTTTGTTCAAGTCACCCACGGCGGTCACCGAAGCAAGGGAGGGCGACCTACCGTCGATGACAACTCGCGTGTTCTGGTGGCTCTTCAGTGTGCCGTCGGAATTCAGGAACAGAAAATGGATTGAATCTTGCGACGATCCGCCCGTCCTTCGGGTCAGCACTGCCAAGTCGTTGACTCCATCAAGATCCAAGTCACCAACCGGTGCGAGCGCAAATCCAAAATTGTTGAACGATCCCAGCGGCAAGTTATCGGACGTCATCGTGATCGCCTGTTGCGATTTGATGGACCCGTCGGAGTTCATCAAGGCGATATAGACGGCTCCGCTGTCGGTTCCGCCATCGTCATCGCGCGGCGAACCGATCGCCATGTCGACCACGCCGTCACCGTCCAAGTCTCCCAGGGGTGCCAGCGCCGATCCGAATTCATCCGAGTCGGCCAGTGTCGGTCCGCCCGATTGTTGGTGAGAGATCTTGGTGACGCTTTCGGGAGTCGGAACGCTGGGGGCAAGAATCGTGACGACATAGTCCTCCACCTCTCCACCGGCCGAAGCGCCGGTCGGATCGGCAGCGGCCGCGTCACTGCCCAGCCGGAATCTGGCGTAAGTTTGGCCGTAATATCCGCCCGGCACGACAGGGAAAGTCAGCGTGACCGGGGCCGAGAAAGTGCCGCCGGCCACGGCGATCTGAGCTCGTTCGGAAAGATCGAACAGACCGTTGTTGTCGTAGTCGATCCAACCCGAAAGGGTAGCGGCGGCGCCGGTCGTGTTGGTCACCAGCACGCTGACGGTAGGTTGCGCGCCGATCGTCAACAACAAATCGTGTTGCGGTGAGTTCAATCCGTCTTCGTCATCGGGAAAGAGTTGATCGGCGTCGTCCGCGACGGCCGAAACGTTTTGCAGTGTTCCGTCATCGGCATCGACGGTGTGCCCCATGTACAACCCGGCAAGGATCGTGTGACTGGGGCCGTTGTCGGTGATGATCGTGTTGTAGTTGCCTGTGCCCGTACCGGCCGACCCGTCGGGAGCGTCACCATAGTCAACACCGATTTGCTGCGTGGTAAAACTCCACAATGACGAATGATCGATGCCAAAGAAACTGTTTCCGTCGGTATCTTCAATCACTTGAGAGCCGACCAGGACGTAGTACTCAGTATCCGCGTCCAGGTTGCTGGTCGGATCGACGGTGACGCTACTGCCGGCGACGGTTACCAAAGCCGAACCGACGTCGAAAGTTTCGACCACCGAATTGTCGGAAACTTTGTGGATCGATATCTCGCCAATTCCTTCTTGAACCGGTTCGTCAAACTGCATCACCAAGTTCGTATCGGTCGCGATCACGGTCGATTGATGAGCCGGCGTCAGCGACACCAATTGCGGCGGGATACCGTTCTGATTTTCGTACCAGTAGACCGAGTCGCCCGACTGCGACGCGGAAATCACGTCCATGTCTCCGTCGCCATCCAGATCGCCCGCCCTTAACTTGTGGACGCCCAAGGAGGTTGCCAGTGGGTGAGGCGTGAAATTCTGGTTGCCATCGTTTTCCAGCCAGTCGACGCTGCCGTTTCCCAGCACGGACCGTGAGATCACATCCATGTCTCCATCGCCGTCCAAGTCGGTACCGTAGATGGCGCGAGATTGGTTCGCCGGTGCGATGGTACGCACCGTAAAGTTCTGATTGCCGTCGTTTTCCAACCAGGCGACCTTGTTGAAGACGGCCTGCAACACGTCGATGTCTCCGTCACCGTCGACATCGGTGGGATGAATGCGATAGGCCGATCCGGTGCTGATGTCGTGCGCCGTGAAGACGCCGGCGTTGTTTTCATACCAGGTCGTTCCGCCGGCGTTGGAAAGCACGTCCAAGTCACCATCGCGGTCCAAATCGATCACTCCCATCGATTCGGCCGCAACGCCAGTTGCGATTTGATGCTTGGTGAAGTTCTGGTTGCCGTCATTCTGGAACCAGACAAGGGAGCTGCCGAGGTATTCCATGACGACGACGTCGATGTGGCCGTCTTGATTCACGTCGCCCGCAAAGACCGAATCGGGATTGTTCAGGCTGGCGTCGATTTCGTGCTTGGTAAAGCTCTGGTTGCCGTCGTTTTCGTACCACCGAACCGTGTCGCTGAAAGAGAAGGTGGTGGTCACGACATCCATGTCTCCGTCGCCATCGACGTCGATCGCGAACACCTGCGCCGAAAAACGGTCGTTGGAGATCTGGCGTTCGGTGAAGCCGCCGTTGCCGTCATTTTCAAACCAAACCAGGTACTGTGTGGTACCGCGGGCGGTGACGATATCGACGTCACCATCGGCATCCATGTCGACAGGAAAGATCGATGTGCCGCCGTCAGAGTTTTCGGCGACCGGGATTTTTCCACCGATGAATCCAGACGAGGCGACCGGCGGAGCGATCGTCACAACGTGGTCTTCGACTTCACCATCGCTGGCGTTGCCGATGATCCCAGCATCGCCCGCCGTACTCAGCCGAAAACGAGCGTAGGTGGTGCCGTCGAGCGCCCAGCTGGGGACGTCGAATTCGATCACGTTATCGCCATCGGCCACGGGCACCGAATCGGCGATCTGTTCGAGCGCTCCGCCCCAGAATCCATCACCATCGAAATCGATCCAGGCATCCAGCTGGGCACCGCCCGCAGCGCCTTGCACATTGACGGTCACGGTTGCATCAACCTGTCCGACATGAATCGAACCGAAGGTCACGCCGTCTTCGTCATCGCTGCCGGCCAGGTCATCGGCGTCGGCGGCTGCTGAATGGACTCCGTCGAATTCCGAATCACGTTGGGGACCAAGCTGAGGTCCGGCAATCGCGGCATGCCTGGCTCCCGATTCTGCCGTGGTGACGGGAAAAGGTACCGGTGCGTCACCAAAGTCGTGTCCGAAACCGATGGAGAAATCCCACAGTGTTTTGTCGTTGATTCCCGCAAACGGATTGGAGTTGATGTCATTCAACGCGCCGGAATCAACCAGCACGTAGTAGCTGGTATCAAGTTCCCACGGTACTCCCGGATCGACCGTCACGGTATCTCCCACGACGGTCACCAGTCCGCTGGTCACGTCGACATCGACCAACACCGTGTCGTCGTCGGTACGTCGAATCGAAATGTTTCCGGTTCCTTTCAACACCGGCTTGTCAAACGTCATCACCAACTGCGAATCGAGTGAAACGTCGGTCGCTCCGTCAAGTGGCGAAAGAGCGGTGATCGACGGACCGGCCAGTTGTGTCACGCCCGAGACCGACATCTGGTACTCGCCCTGACTGAACGCCTGTGCGTAAAGGCGAACCGAATATGGGCCAAGCGAAGTGATCGTGTGGTTCACCGTGCCGGCGGCACCTTGCGCGACCAGATTGCCATTGGAGTCAAACAGTTCGACGGCAAGATCAAGTTCGTTTTCAAATTGACCTGGTGAAGAACCGGGCGTGGTGGTCGAGACAGTCACCTCGTCGCCAACCTGGGGCAAGAAGTGGTAAAAGTCCTCATCACCGCTCGCTTCGAATTCGTAGGAAACGACGTCAAGTCCATCGTTGTTGTAGGTGGTCGTTACCGCCGACTTCAGAGCACTGCTGTACGAAACCACTCGTGTGCGGCCGCTCAGCAAAGTGTCGTCGACAAAGAATGACGAGGGTCCGTCGGCGACCACACGCATCAGGCGCCCCGCATCATCCAGAAGCGGTGTGCCGACCGGAATGCCTTCCGATCCAACGATGTACAACACATTGTCGTTGCGGGTCATCCGCCAAGGCCGCGCGTCCGAGTCGATATCGACTGTTTGAACGACTGACAACGTCGTCGCGTCGATCACCTCCACGGCACTTGGAAAATTGGAAGCGACGTAAAGGAACTGTTCCGCTTCGCCCAGGACCATGTCCGAGGCGCCGGTCAGCCCCAGAATGTTTGCTTCGACGGAGGAGTTGGCACCGTCGACCGCGATCACGGTGACCGAATTGCTGGTTTCGTTCAACACGTACAGCCGGCTTCCATCCTGCGAAAAGACTGCTTTCGATGGATAATCCCCCGTGGGCAGTCGAGCGATTTCGGCTTTGGTGGCGGTATCGACCAGCACGATCTCGTCGTCACGCGTTGCCGGAGCGGCAAGCAAACTGCTGTCGGGCGACAACGTCAGTTCGGTGTACTGGGCAACTTCGGTAGCCATGTCACCGATCGTCAGAGATCCCGACACGCTGCTGGCGGCGCCGGCCAGATCGATAAAGTAGACCTTGTCCTGTTGGTTGCTGTCGCCCGTCGTGCTGACGAACGCCTGGCTGCTGTCACCGGAAACCACCACATGCCGCGGATCGGAGGCGAGCCCGGTGAGTGTCGCCACAACTGTATGCGTGGTCAGATCGATGACCGACAAAGAATCGTCGCTGGCGTTGGTGACCACGGCATGGTTGCCGTCGGGAGTGATCGCCACGCCATCGGGCCTGGTGCCAACATCGACCCAGGCCAGCACGGTGCGGTTTTGCAGATCGACAATCGAAACGTTGTTCGATTCCCAATTCGCGGTGACCGCCGTCAATCCGTCGGGCGAGACGGCAAGGGCGGTGGGTGCGTCACCTTCGGGGAGCGAACCGCCCGGCAAGTTCGCTTCCAAGGCCGCGTTTGCGCCGTCGATGTTGACGACCGAGAATCGGTGGCTTGCCGTTTTGGTCGCCTGAATTCCTTTCAATTCCGTTGGACTGGTGGCGATCAGTTCCAGGAACAGGAAGGTGGGTAAGTTTCCAACCACCGCGCGAGTTTGAATATCAACTACCCAGCGGCTCAACACATACTTGCCATCGTGACTGATTGCGAAATCATCGACCGACCCGACGCCCGCCGTTGCATCGGTCGACCCGTCCGCCAGGTCGATAAAAATCAACTTGTTGAATCCACCGGCAATCATGAATTGCTCGTCCGGCGTCAGCGCGATCTTATTGCCGCTGAGCTGAGCGGTTGCCAGCGTTCGTGCGATCGTATTGGTGGTCAGGTCGACTTCGGTGATCGTTCCCGAATTGCCTACCGATGTTCCGAAATAGGCCTTGGTGCCGTCGGAAGAAATCGTGACGTTGCGCGAGTACCGGGTTGCTTGCAGCGCGGCAAGTTCGTTGCCGGAGTTCAAATCGTAAATGCGAATCGTGTCGTTGTTGCCTTCGGTTACCGATCCGATCAACTTGTTGCCGTCGGGGGTGATCGCAAAATCGGTGTAGCCCAGGATGATGATTCCCGCCCTGCCGGTGTTGAACGAGAATGTGGTCGAACCAAGGCCCGGCGATGCGATACTTCGCACCTCTTGAAGTGTGTTCAGCGAAATCACCGAGTAGGCGTCGCCGGCCGTCGCCACCACCGCATGTTGGCTATCAGGCGTCACCTTCACTCGATAAGGCCAAGAACTCGAAACCGGCACGTCGGCTACCTTGGTCAAGGTCGCCAGATCGATCACCGTGACTGTGTCTCCCGCCGTGTTGGCCGACACCGCGTACTGGCCGTTCGGAGTGACCGCCACGCTCACCGGCTGGCCCGCGACCGGAATATCGGCTTCGACCGCGTGGGTTGTCGCGTTGTAGACCAACACGTTTTCGCTGTCGCGGTGTGCGATCAGAAACTTGGTACCGTCAGGCGTGTAGACCACGTCACGCGTGATGTCGCCTTCCGGGGCGGAATCGATCGAAACGAAGTGTTCGGTGACATTCGTCGCGGCCATCAACAGCCGTGGATTCTGGGCCTCGCCCCAAATGACGCGAGTGACATCTTGCTGTTGTTGAACGATCGCGTCTTCCAGCAAGTCGTTGTGGATCGTCAGCCCGCCACCCAGGTCGGTGACTTCTTCTTCCACGCCACTGCCGGATTGGCCGACACCTGCGGCGACCACGTCGCGGGTACCAAGATGCCCCAGTGACGTTAGCGTCGAGTCGATTCCTTGTGCCTCCGCCAACGAATCGTTCGACTCGTGGTCAAACGACGAACCACGCGTCGCTACCAATGAATAGTCGGCTGCGGCACCGGAGATTTTCACAAAGTACGAACCGCTTGACGAGGTTTGAAAATCGTCGATTCGAAGTTGGTCGCCGTCGGTGACACCGGCGACGATTTGGTTGCCGCCCGGTTCGTGAAGCGTCACGGCGACTCCCGACGAAACGGTTTCCAGCACAATCGTGGTCGGTTGGGAAGAGTCCAACGTCAGCTCGAACCAATCGTCATCGCTACCGCTGGAGAGGTTGCCGACGATTCCGACGCGTGACGCACCGGAGCCGATGATCGTCCAAGCTGAACCAACATCTTGCGCACTGCCCAACGTGTCGTTGGAACTGCCGCCAAAATGTTCTTCTTCGACCGCGGCGTTCAACGAAAGTTCCAGGGTGTAGTCGCCGCTGGTCGCTCCGTCGGTTTCCACGACGATGGAATAGGTGCCCGCGACCGTCACCGCTTGTGATTGCAACACGATCGAATCACCGACGCCGCCGGAAGAGGCGGCAAGTTCGACATCACCGGGATCCAAAATTCGCAGCGTCCCAGCAAGCGTGCCGCTGGTCTGTAGTGCGGCGCTCCAAGATTGCCCTGCATCCAGATCGACGGTATACGTGTCGGTGTCGGTTGAAACGGGTAACGTTCCGGGAATACCTGCCTGATAGATCAAAGACCCGGCAGGCGCCAGCGGCGCAAAGGTGCCGGGGAAGTTCGTGGTGCCAAAGTCCAGTTCAAAATCGGCGTGCAGCGGTTGATTGGGAATGCCGAACACGTCGGTGACCGCGCCCGGCGGCAAATCAACCGACAGCGGCGTCTCCAAGGTCAGATTGGTGAGCTGGTATTCGACCGTGTCCGAATCGATGATCGAAAACGAAGTCACTCGGCCGGCGCTCAGCGTCAGATCGCCAGTGCCGATCGAACCGGGAGCAAACGGTTCGCTGAAATCAAGCCGAAGAATCGGGTCGGGCAGGGAGAGCACCGAGCCATCGGTCGGAGTCACCGCGACGACTTGCAGCGGCGTCGGATCGTAATAAAAGTCGGCGGTCAGCTGCGACACTCCATCGGCATCGGCCAGCCTGGTGATGCTGCCTGCCGCCAGGGTCATCGTTTGAAGCCCTTCTATCGTGACCGGCGAAGTGACAAAAGTGAATTCGACCGTGTCGGCATCGACGACGTTGAATGAGTCGGCTGCAATCGCGCCGACCGCGAAATCGGCCGCGTCGACCGTTGTCGCATCGACGGGATCCGAAAAGTCGACGGTAAACGAAGTGGGAGCGGCCGAGACGACCTCTGCCTCCGCCGGTGAAACCGCGGTGGCGAACAGCCCCATCTGTTGAAGAGTGGCAAACGCGTTCAGTCGTCCGCCGGTCACCGTGACGCCCGCCATCGACGGAATCGGATCGACGCTGGACAAAATCGCGCTGCGAACGTCCGTGTAAGTCGCATTGGGATCGGTAGCCCAAGCCAACGCGGCAACGCCGGCAACGTGCGGCGACGCCATCGACGTGCCGCTCTTGTATCCGTAACTGTCCAGCGGCGTGGTGCTGTAGATGGACGAACCCGGCGCGCCCAGGTCGACGCTGATCGCCCCATAGTTAGAAAAGGACGATCGCCCGTCGTTGGAGGTGGTGGAGGCAACCGAAATGATGTTGTCCAGATCGTACGAGGACGGATAGTGCGGCGTGATCTCGGTGTTCTGAGCGTCATTGCCGGCGGCCGCGACAAACAGCATGCCCTGTTGCCGGCTTTCGTCAATCGCGTCCTTCAGCGCCTGCGAAAAATCGCCGCCACCCCAGCTGTTGTTGGTGATCGGAATGTTCACGCCGTGATCGCGCTTCATCTTCGTCGCATATTCAATCGCTTCGATCGCGTCCGACGTGCTGCCGTTGCCGTTGGACCCGATGAACTTCAACGCCATGATTTGCGCGTTCCAATTGACGCCTACCGTTCCGGTGTTGTTGTTGCCGACTGCGGCGACCGTTCCGGCAACGTGAGTGCCGTGGCTGTGATCGTCAAAGGGATCGTTGTCGTTGTTGATAAAGTCCCAGCCATAAAAATCGTCGATGTATCCGTTGCCGTCGTCATCGATACCATCGGCGACGCAAGTTCCCATGCCGGCGGGGCATTCCACCGGGTTGGTCCACATGTTGCCAGCAAGATCTTCGTGTTGGTAATCGACGCCGGTATCGATCACTCCCACCACCAGGCTTGGCGATCCAGTCGTCAGGTCCCAGGCTTCGGGCGCATCGATGTCGTTGTCGGTGGAATCGTGAAGCCCCCACAGCCGGGAGTATTCGGGATCGTTGGGAACAACATCGGTCGAAAGTACAAAGTTCGGTTCGGCGTACCCAAAGCCGGGCGTCATCGAAAACGCGTCCTGCAAAACTTCGCTCGGCAAATCATGTCGGAATCGAAACAGGTAGTTGTCCGATCCGCCGACCCGATGTCCCACCTCCAACGCTGCCGCGTGAAGACGCGAGTCGGTACCGTGCGGAAGCGGGCCCAGTCGTATTTGTTGGAGGCCATGTACGTCTGTTTGACCGGAGGCTTCGTCGAAGTGCACGATCCACTCGCCCCGATTGGCCGACACTTCGCGTCCCTGCCAGAAAACGGAGTCCGCATCGCCGGCCAATCCATCGGCGGCAAGGGGCAGCCGAATCTCCAACGACTCGAAAAGGAGCCGGCGTTTGGACCGCGGCAAACGTCCGGTATTTTCCAAAGAACGATCGGAACAAGAACGCCTGCGAAGGCGAACGTTCTCTCGATGCGGTTTCATGGGGGGCTCAGCAGCAGGCGAATGAAGTGGCCAATCGGCCAATAAAAATGCTCTGCTGTAGTATATCTAAGAGCCACGTTGAATGGGCAGAATTGCCCGATGATCGAACCTCTTGCGCCGTCAATTCCGCATCAAAAGAGTAGGCCGGCTTGTCCCAAGTCGGCGAATTCCAGGCTCGCCGACTTGGGACAAGTCGGCCTACGATAACAAGCACCTTCTACCTGGAATTGTTTTGCCGCTTCGGTGCGTTCTTGAGTGTTTGTTTCCTGGGCGTCGTTTTTTGAATGAAGTTGTCCAGGATGCTGTAGTATCCCTGCAGCGCCGAGCCGTCGGCACCCAGATCGTCCATGATTTCCTTCAGCTGATCACGCGCGTCGATCGCGTCGTTGCGGATGTCTTGAATCGTGATCGAACCGTCCATCAACCCTTCGACTCGGCCGTTGAAATAGTTTTGCACTTCGGGCGTGCCAAATCCGGGCAGCATCAAGTGCAGGCTGCTTCTTAATTTTGGATCCACAC
The DNA here is from genome assembly GCA_965222745.1 of Rubripirellula sp. Taxonomy (GTDB): domain Bacteria; phylum Planctomycetota; class Planctomycetia; order Pirellulales; family Pirellulaceae; genus CBDCUW01. The sequence continues at coordinate 158,556 of CBDCUW010000005.1, read as the reverse complement.
CCTCCACGCGAAGTTGTTCGACGACATCTTCGGGAGTCGATTGGCGCGGTGCCCCTTCGGCCAGCTTGGCGACCGCCTGAGGTCCAAAGTCTTTGTTGACCAACCGGTCAATGATCTCTTTGGGCGTTTCCTGTTTCTCTTCTTTCTGTTCCTTGCCGGTGGGAGTGCCTGGTCTCGCTGCGTCGCTGTTTTTCACTTTCCCCAACACGATTCCTCGTACACGATCCCGAGGAATATCGACTTCCCCAAAGATCTCGTGGCGGATTTTCAAGGATTGTTCGGTAATCTGCAGCACCCGGGCGTGAATCGTATCGCCGTTACTCAGTTCAATCACATCCGCCGGGGAAGTGCGAGCGCCAAGAAACATGACCGCCAACAGAGCCGCCGATGCAAAGAGGGAAAAACGCAACATCCGACTTCCTCCGAAGAAATTGGTCGACAGGCAAAACAGGGAGCGATGTTTCGCACCCGTTCGTTATACGGCTTTCGCCCTGGGGTGTCGAATCGCCGAATTTCGGCCAATTTGTTGTCGGGCGGCGGAGCATTTACACTCTGGGCATTGAAGTCAGCGTTCCCCTGTTCCGCGTTCGAAAGTAGTTGGTGATGGCGAAGCATCTTTCAGTCACATTTTCATTGGTCTTGTCGGTGTTCCTTGGTTTCTCAGTTGCGTTGGCGGAGAAACCGACGTCCGAGCCATTTGGCAAAACGGCCGACGGGAAGGATGTCGAGCTTTATACGATCAAGAGCGGCAAAGGACTGGTCGCCAAAGTCATGACCCGCGGCGCGACGTTGGTTCAACTGCACGTGCCCGATGCGAAGGGAAAGATGGCCGACGTGATTCTTGGTTTTGACGACGTCGCCGGTTATGAAAGTTCAGCCAATCAATACTTCGGTTGCACCACCGGACGGGTTTGCAATCGCATCGCCAAGGGCAAATTCACGCTCGATGGGAAAGAGTACTCCTTGGCGATCAACAACGAACCGAATCATCTGCACGGCGGCGAAAAACGAAGTTTGGACAAGGTCGTGTGGACGGCAGCGCCGTTTTCGGGCCAACGCGGTAGTGGCGTGACGATGAAGTACACCAGTCCCGATGGCGAAGAGGGATATCCGGGTAACTTGAACATCACGGTTCGCTACTTTGTGCCCCACGAAACCAACCGGTTGGCAATCAGCTATTCCGCGACGACCGACAAGGCCACTCCGGTGAACCTGACCAACCACGCCTACTTCAACTTAGCCGGCGAGGGAAGTGATACCGTTCTGGATCATGTTTTGCGGTTGAACGCTGATCGATACACGCCTGTTGACGATACGTTGATTCCGACCGGCGAATTGAAGGCCGTGGAAGGAACAGAACTTGACTTCCGCAAGGCGACTCGGATTGGCAAGCGGATCGATCCGCTGACCGACACGGCGGCGATCGGTTACGACCACAACTTTGTGTTGAACGAACCGAAAGAAGACCAGCCGCACCGCTTTGCCGCGATGCTGAAAGATCCGACATCGGGCCGCATGCTGCGGATCAGCACCACCGAAATCGGAATACAGTTCTATTCGGGTAATTTTTTGGAAGGACAAAAAGGCAAAGGCGGCAAAGTTTATCCGCATCGCAGCGCCCTTTGCCTGGAGACACAGCACTTTCCCGACAGCGTCCACCACGACCACTTCCCGACGACGATTTTAAAGCCGGGCGAAGAGTACACCTCCAGCACGATCCTGACGTTCAGCACGGAGTAAGGTAGTCGGCGAGCTCTCCGAGCTCGCTACGAATGTTTCCGCGTTGCGAGCTCGGAGAGCACGCCGACATTTGAAATCACCCCGCGTTGCGAGCTCGGAGAGCTCGCCGACTGTTAGTGATCCAGTGGCGCCGTTCGGCCGCCGGCTAGTCGTTCGATGGTCAGGACGATGGTGGCTGCGGCAGCAACCAGCGCCGCGAGTCCCAGTAGGCTTCCCGGCCAGGCCGAGGGCGCCACGTACTGCATCACCCGCAGCTTCATTTCCAGGTCAGCCGTTTCCGGAGTGGCCATTTGCAGCGGCCACAGTTTGGCGATGCTGCCGATCATCAGGCCCATCAGCGCCGCCATCGTGGCGTCGCGGCGATGTTCCAGCAACCAGCGCAGCAACCGTGAAAAGGCCAACAACCCGAATGCGCAACCGGCGGCGACGGCGCCCATCTGAGTGAGTCCCTCGATGCTGACCTGGCCCTTGGCTGCCTCTTTGATCAGTCCGGTGACCGGATGGTAGACACCAAACAGCAGCAGCACGAACGCACCGCTGATACCGGGCAAGATCATCGCGCAGATGGCGACCGATGCGGCGACGAACAGGTAGGGCAGGCTGGTTGATTCGGAAGCGACCGGCAACATCGAAATCGTGACCGCCGCCACCACACCGCCCAAGCAAGCGATCACTCCGGAAGGGCTCCAACGATCGATATAGCCTTTGACAATCCATACGCTGGCCAAAATCAAACCGAAGAAGACGGCAAATGTTTTGGACGTATGATGATCCAGCAGCCAATGCATCACTCCGGCAAGCGTGACAATACCGATGGCGATGCCGGCACCCAGGGCGGCGATGAACCTCAGGTCGACATGCCTGGCTGCTTCTGCGAACCGCCGCTGCATCACCAGGGCGACCAGCGCCCGGTCGATGTTGCTGATGGCGGTGATCAGCCGCTGGTAGTGGCCCAGGATCAGGGCGATCGTTCCGCCGCTGACACCGGGAACGGTATCGGCCGCTCCCATGCAAAACCCTCGCACGACATTGAACAGGTCGCCTGCAAACGAATCGCCCCGGCCGTCGGCGCCGGCCCGGCATGTTGTTTCGGAATGTTGGTCGTCCCCTACGACCGGCGCATTCGTGCTGACACTCTCTTCCGACGAAATGATCTTGGACTCGTCGTCTGACCGATGCATCAAGCGTCCCCTTGTTGTTTGCCAAAGCTAGATTGTTCGTGATAGCAGCTGCCTGGTTCGCTTTGGAACACCGGAATTCTTCCTTCGGCGGGCTGTCAGACAACAGGCGGCTTGCAACAATGTTGCCTTCCCATCGTTCGACCTCAAGATCGGATCCACAACGGCGTGTTCGAAATTGTGATTCTCGCGATTGTCCAGGGCATCGCTGAATTCCTGCCGATCAGTTCGTCCGGACACTTGGTGATCTTGGGCGCGATGATGGGTCAGCTGAGTGAATCGCCCACGTTGGAGATCATTTTGCATGCCGGAACGCTCGGTTCGATCTTGGTGATTTACTGGAAGCAGATCATCGATTTGTTGTTGAGCGATCGGCGGGTCATTCCCGCGTTGGTCGTGGGAACGATTCCAGCAGTGGTCGTCGGGTTGACGATCAAGTCGCAGTTTGAGTGGATCATGCGCGAGCCGATCTTAGCGGGTGCGATGTTGGTGACCACCGGTCTGATGCTGATTCTGCTGGGCATGATTCGGCCTCGCAAAGGAGATTATCAATCGCTGAGCCTGGGCAGCGCGTTTGCGATCGGTTGTTTTCAGGCGTTCGCGGTTTTGCCCGGCATCAGCCGCAGCGGTTCGACGATTCTAGGCGGAAGGATGTTGGGGCTAAAGAACGAAGACTCCGTCACCTTTTCGTTCTTGCTTGCTATTCCGGCCATCCTTGGCGCCACCGTGCTGGCGATCAAGGACTTGATGGACCAACATAGCGCCGGTGTGGGCCTGGATCATCCCATTTCACATCTGCTTGCCGGTGCCGCGGTCGCTTTCGCGGTCGGTATTTTTGCCTTGGTCTGGCTGCGCAGGTGGAGCCGGCTCGATCGGCTTCATTGGTTCGCCTGGTGGTGCATTCCGGCGGGAATCACCGTGATTGCGATCTTCGGCAGTGGGGTAATCTAGCGCCCCAGAAATTGTGTGGACACGTGTTTAGCATGTGGTACAATCGACGGCACTGCCTAGACGTACCCCCCCGCCACACGCCTTGAAAAAGGGTCCTCGCAGATGCCAAGCCAACTTACTGATCGTCAACAGAATGTGTACGACATGATCCGCTCGTTGATCGTCAAGCGCGGCTATGGTCCTACCGTCCGTGAAATAGGTGAACACTTTGGGATTAAAAGTCCAAACGGCGTGATGTGTCACCTGCGCGCGCTGGAACGGAAGGGCTTGATTCGACGTAGTCCAAACAAGTCTCGTGCGATCGAGCTAACCCATTCCGCTGATCGCAATGGTCATTCGTTACCTATGGCCGGTATGGTTTCGGCCGGTCCAACCACACTTGCTTTCCAACAAAACGATCGCGTTGATTTCAGCGAGATCTTTTTCAAGGACGACCGCTTTATCTTACGAGTGTCGGGCGATTCGATGATCGACGCGCACATCACCGATGGCGATTACGTTGTGATACAGAAGCAATCTACCGCCGAACCGGGGCAGATGGTGGTCGCGCAGACACCCGATGGTGAAGCGACTTTGAAATATTGGCACCCCGAACACGATTGCATTCGATTGCAGCCGGCCAATTCGTCGATGGACCCGATCTACGTCAAAGAGGCACAAGTCGTCGGCATCGCCGTCGGCGTCGTGCGCACCGGAATGTAACGAACATGCCATTTCGGCATGCGAATAATTCTCACTTCCCAACACAGCGGCTGGTTTCACCAGCCGCTGTTTTTCGTCGGCGACTTTTCCAAAGTCGCACGTAGCCAGGAGCGTAAAACGAATCGACTGCCAGTTGCGGGCAGCCGCAGTTTTATCCCGCTGCCTTTCGCTCTTCCGCAGCGTTCAATTTGTTGTACAGCGTTTTCAGGCTAACACCTAGCTCGGCAGCCGCAGCCGGCTTGTTGCCATCGTGGCGGTTGATCGCCCTTTCGATGGCCAGAAGTTCTATCTCACGCAGACTCATCGGTTCGGATTCGCGAAGTTCCTTTCGCAGTTGCCTTCGTCCGAAGTGCCGCGGCAAGTGTTCTGTATCAATCGGTAACGAATCGCACAGGATCGCCGCGTGCTCGATCACGTTGGCCAATTCGCGAACGTTTCCAGGCCAGCGATGCAGCTTCAGCTCATTCATCGCATCGTCGGTGAACGACAGCCTTTCTGTCGCATCCCCACGGTGCCTTCGCAGCAGATGGATGGCCAACGTGGCGATGTCTTCCGATCGTTCTCGCAGCGGCGGCACGTGGATCTCGAAGGTATTGATCCGGAACATCAGGTCTTCTCGGAACTGGCCCTCTTGGACCATCTTTTCCAGATCGCGATGGGTGGCACAGATGACTCGTACGTTGACGTGGACGGTCTGGTTGTCACCCAAGCGGCGAATGTCACCGGTTTCCAGCACCCGCAGCAATTTGGCTTGCATCGACAGCGGCAATTCACCGATTTCGTCTAAGAAAATGGTGCCTCCGTCGGCCACCTCGAACAATCCGGTCCTAGCCGCCTCGGCCCCGGTGAAGGCGCCGCGGCAATGGCCGAACAGTTCGCTTTCGATCAGGTTTTCGGGAAGCGCGCCACAGTTGACGGCGACCAGCGGTTGTTCAGCGCGGAGGCTTTCGTTGTGAACGGCTCGGGCGACCAGCTCTTTTCCGCAGCCCGTTTCGCCACGAATCAAGACGGTGCTTTCGGTGGGAGCGACTTTGGAGACAAGCTTTCGGACCGCCTCCATCGCGTTGCCACTGCCGACCAGTTTCGAGTCACCTTCGGCGCGTCGCAGGCGGTGGTTGAGCGCCGCGAGTTGACGTTTCATTTGCCGGCGTTCGTTCACTCGTCCCAGGAGTCCGGCGATTTCTGCAAGGCGACAGGGTTTGGTCAGGTAGTCAAAGACTTGATTGCGAAGCGCCGCGATCGCCGTTTCTTGACTCGGTTTGCCGGTCATCACGACCGCTTCCAATTCCGGTCGCAACTGTGACGCTTTCTCGATCACTTCGATGCCGTTCATGCCGGGCATATCCAGATCGACCAACAAGCAATCGAACGGTTCTTTTTCGAGCGCCGCGACCGCGGTCAATCCGTCGGGGCAGACCGTCACCGAATAACCCATCCGCGGAAGTTCGGTGCGCATCAGTTCTTGCAGGTTTTTCTCATCATCCGCAAACAGGATGTGCATCGACGGCGATTGGCTTTGCTTGGTGCGACTCATCGGTCATTCCGGTTGGTTGATGGCTCGGTGAATTCTTGCGGCGTGTTTCGGCGGCGGTTCAGCCGTACCTTGATGTTTCCAGCTTCCAACCGCGCGTGGTGGCGAAGTGGGGTGAGGCGCCATCATCGTCTGGCTCGATCGGCAAGCGAATTTCCATGGTCGAACCGCGCCCTTCGCCTTCGCTTTGAGCGGTCAACGATCCGCCGTGCTGAGAAACAATTCGATAGGTGATGCTCAGCCCCAAGCCGGTGCCGGTTCCGTCGCGGCGGCGAGTGAAGAAGGGTTCGAAGAGATGTTTCAAAACTTCGTCGCTCATTCCACAACCATCGTCGCGGATAGAAACGACGGCGGTTGATTCATCCCCCGTGACATCAATGTCCACCGATCCATCGGTACCGACACTTTCTAGGGCATTGGTCACTAGGTTCAGAACGACCTGGCGAATCTCTTGGGAATTGACGTGAGCGACCACGTCGCCGTCACAATGCACTCGCATCGTCTTGCAACGATACTTGCCAACTTTTCCGACCATCCCAACCACGTCGCCTACCAGGTCACACAGATTGGTCGGCACCCGCCGGACCTCGCCCAGCCGGCTAAAATCGAGCAGTTGTTCGGTGATCCCTTTGCAGCGAAACGCTTCCTCTTCAATACGACGCAGGTTCTCGGTGAGGCAGCGGGACAATTCATCGTCGATCGCGCGTTTGTCGGGCGGCAACTGAGCGATCTCGCCGACCCGCGATTCCAGCGACTCGGCGCTCCAGGCGATCGACGCCAGCGGGTTGTTGATTTCGTGGGCGACCCCGGCGGCAAGAAATCCGACGCTGGCAAGATGTTCGTTCTGAATCACTTCGCGAGTGCGGTCACGAACTTGCTGGTCCAAGTCGGTGCACCACGAGTTGACTTTATTCAATGCTCCTTGAAATCGGTCGGTCATCTCGTTCATCGCCACCGCCAACTCACTCAATTCGTCGCCGGTTCCCAAGTCGATGCGATGGTCAAATTGACCGCCGGCGACCAGGCGAGATCCGTCCAGCAGGGTGCGAAACGGTTTGACGACCAGTGAATTGAGCGACCACAACAGAATTCCGACCATCATCAAAGCAAGGGCGGCACATACCCAAGCGACGGTGGTCCAGGTGCGATAGTTTGCTTGCAGCGTGTTTTCTAGTTCTTGCACATCACTGTCGACTTCTCCCACATGAACGTCCGTTGCTTGGACAAGTGTTTCGATGTAGCTTCGCAAGTGAAAACGGTTGGTCGATACCAGTGATTGAGTGTTGTGGAATCGGACCGTCTTGCTAAACGCCTCTCGCACGTCCACCAGGCTCTGTCGCAGATTCGCCGCTCCGACAAGATCGCGTTCTCCCGAACCGCGATCTTCGCCGAGTTCGTGTTTGTCCAAATCAAACCCAAAAGCATCCAGGAGTACGCCGAACTCGGTGTTGGCGACGTGGATTTTGCTTTCACCCGAGGTCTCGATCATCCGCTCTTCGTTGAGCAGGCTGATCATCCGATCGTTGCTTTTTTGCAGCTCGATCGCCCTGGTGTTCAAGACGCTGGCGCGGCGCAATTCCGCAGAGCGGCGAATGATGTCGCCGGCGGTCTTCTGGTTTCCGTACAGTCCCCAAAAGCCGCTTCCGGCCAGTAGCAGGACGATCGCCGACAGAAGAGTCAAAGCGACGATGAGTTTGGTGCGAATCGACCGCCGTCTTAACACGTCCTTGCCCTCCCTGGCCAGTCGCGTCAAACAATTCCTGAGTCAAGTTGAAGGGTATCGCCCACTCGAATGTCGGGCAAGACCTGATTGAAAAAGGGCGAAACTGAGGGCGCAGACCGAGACACCGTAGCGAAACTCGCCAAGAGTTCCGGCGGGATCGAGATTCACCGAAAGTCTTGGCGACTTTCGCTACCGCACATTTCACGACCTTCCATCAATGACAGCATTACAATGTCTCCTTTCCCCATTTGACCCCGCCTATGACAGCCGACCCATGCCAACAAGATTCACTTGCTTCACGATTCGAATGGTTCTCGTTTTGCTTGCTACTTCGATGCCGGGACGCTGTCCAGCGGAAGGTTTGGTGGAGACCGGTCGAACGAACGTGCAAGACCTTCAGGAGACCGGCCAAACGCAGAAGTACGCCGGTGAAGTCGCTTCGATGGTGGAGGCGGGGATTGGTGGTGGTGAGATGCCGGGCGCGGTGGTGGTGATCGCCGGCCCCGACAGCGTGCACTACGCCCGAGCGTTCGGCCACCGCCAGCTTCAGCCGACGAAACAACCGATGACGTTGGATACCATTTTTGATCTCGCTTCGTTGACCAAGCCGATCGCGACCGCCACGTCGGTGATGAAGCTGGTCGAGCAGGGGAAGGTGGAACTGGATGTGCCCGTTGCCAAGTACCTGCCGGAATTTGGCCAGCATGGAAAGGAGCCGATCACCGTTGCGGATCTGTTGCTGCATGTCGGCGGCCTGATCCCCGACAACGCCCTGCGAGACTACGACGACGGTGTGGAAAAATCGTGGCAACGAATTTGTGAACTGAAACCGATCGCGGCACGCGGAGAAAAGTTTGCCTACACCGACGTCGGGTTCATTGTGTTGGGCGAGTTGGTTCGTCGCGTCGGCGGCCGTCCTCTGGATCAATTCGCCGCTGAAAACCTGTTTCAACCGCTGGGGATGACCGAAACGGGATTCAATCCATCGCTAGAACTTTGCCGCCGCGCCGCGCCGACAGAAAAACGTGACCAGCAGTGGATCAAGGGTCAGGTTCACGACCCGCGCGCTTATCGGCTGAACGGCGTTGCCGGGCACGCCGGGTTGTTTGCCAGCGCCGCCGATTTGGTTCGCTTTGGCCAGATGATGTTGGGAGAGGGAACCAGGGAATCGGTCACCGTTCTTTCGTCGCAAACGGTTGCGACGATGATCCAACCGCAGCAGGTTCCGCGCGGCACGCGAACTTATGGTTGGGATCACCGCTCGCCCTATTCACGCAATCGAGGCGACCGTTTCTCCGGCGCCGCGTTCGGACATGGCGGCTTCACGGGAACGGTGATGTGGATCGATCCGGACAAGCAAATCGTTTTCGTCTTCTTGAGCAATCGACTGCACCCCGATGGCAAGGGCAGCGTCAACGGCATCGCCGGCAAGATCGCCAGTGTGGTAGCGGGTTGATGTTTGCTGCGCATAAAAAAGGCCGGACGTGCTTCGACTCGTTGCACGTCCGGCCTCAAAGTCATTCCTGACTTTTCAGCTAGCCGATTCTTCCGACGCTTTGTTCGGTTGTCCCATCGAACATGCTGGTCATCCTGACCGAGCGGCCTGGTGTGATCGGTCGCCCGTTGGCTTCATGCCTTCGGTCTGCGCCAGTCCGTGCGCAGCGGTACGACCTATCGCGTTGGCCTGCGGCTTCAGATTCGTCTAATCCCACATCCCTGTGAACTGATTCCATTGGCTTCCCGCCAGCGGGAAGCGGAGTGTCGTTCCCAGCATCCGGCAAGCGAAAACGCCGAGGGTGTCGGTTGTCCGGCAAACTTCATGCTGTGAGTTTGAATCGCGTCACATGCCGAAGTCAGCGACCAGCCGGCAAAATGAGGCCACATGAATAAGTTTGTCCGTAACACCTAGCCCTCGACGGTTCGCGAGCGGAGGAAATCGTTGGTGGGAAGTTAGGCGACCAGTCGGTATTCTTGCTCGATTCGTTCCCGCACGCCGTCGACGAACTCTTCAAAGATGCGGATGTCCAAAGCGGAGGCGGCGCCACATTCGGGATGGAATTGGGTCCCCAGGGCAAACCAATCCATCATTTCACTTTCGATCGCCTCGATGACTCCGTCGGGACACTTCGCGGTCACTCGGAATCCAGGTGCCACTTCATCGATCGCCATGTGATGACGGCTGCTGACGCGGATCTCACCATCGCCATAGACGCGTCCGATCAACGAATCGCTGACCACGTCCAAAGTATGGCGGTGGTTGGGGTCTTGGGGATCGTGGTGGGGAACCGCCGAAGGCAGATCTTCTTTCAGATGCAAAAACAGGTTTCCACCCTGCTGGACGTTCAACAGCTGCATGCCGGTACCGATTCCCAAAATCGGCATGCGTCGCTCGGCGATCTCCGCCATCAGCATGCGATCACTCGTTTCGCGAATCGGATCGAGCGGCCGAACGCTGGGATGAAGCATGAAGCCGTCGTTTCGTGGATCGAGGTCTGCACCCCCAATCATGATGAAACCGTTCACCGCGTCCAAAGCGCTGCCGATCGACTCAATGTCCTCGAGCGGTGGAAGCACCACCGGAATACCGCCCGCCGCAATGACTGATTGAAAGTAACCTGCCGCAATGTAGCTGTATGCCGGCATGTTACGAGCCGCCGCACGATAATCGGCGTTCATTCCGATCAGTGGTTTACACGTCATCCGAAAGGTCCTCTTCGAATTCGCGAATACAAGTTTGACGCAGATTCGTCCCGCGCCGATCAACCGCAACGTACGTGTTGTCCATCAGTCGGATCGGGGGCAAGCGAAGAGGGGCCGGTGGGGCGAAGGCCGAGACCGGGATTGACGACACCGATGGGGCCCGACGGGCACCTTTCCATCGATTCGACCTTTCCCACTCGATACAATCGACTCACCCAGTCCTTGCAATCCCTTGCCAAATGTGTCTCCCCGATAGGTTATGGTCGATGGAAATGGTGCCGAGGTTGATCTGGTTGGCACAACGCTATGCCATCCGTGATGGGGCGAGAAATTACTTGGAAACTTCATGACCGCCAAAGGCCTTCTGCATATTGGGGCCGACGGCGCCCGCTAGCACTACCGGGAGTGCTAGCAATTCAGGAAAATGCTAGCAACGCGAGGTGTTCCGCCTCTTTTGCTGTGACGACTTGTCTGCGATGTTCGTGGGCTGGCCACAAGGTTTACCGAGAAAACCGCGGCAAGCCGTCTCCCCATCAGCCCGATCTGAGATCTACTTGTGCGATTTGAAAATGTGTTTCTGGAGAGCATCGGTGCCGATTTGCCGGAAGAAATCTGGACCAGCGAGGAGATCGAATCGCGTTTGGGCCCGCTTTACCAGCGTCTGAAGTTGCCTGAGGGCCGTTTGGAATTGATGAGCGGGATTCGGCAGCGCCGCGTTTGGCCCGTCGGTACGCTGCCCAGCGGTCCCAGCGTTCGTAGCGGCATCCGGGCCATCGAGGCAGCCGAAATCGACCCCGACAAAATCGGCTGTCTGATTCACGCCAGTGTCTGCCGCGATTTTCTAGAACCGGCAACGGCGTCGCGGGTGCATCACGGCCTTTCCCTGCCCCGCACCTGCTGGGTCTATGACGTCTCCAACGCCTGCCTTGGTTTGATCAACGGTGTGGTGCAGATTGCCATGATGATTCAATCGGGGGCCATCGAAGCGGGAATCGTGGTCGGAACGGAGAATAGCCGCCCGCTGCTTCAGCAGACGATCGATTCGCTCAACACCGACCACTCGCTGAGTCGTCAAAGCGTCAAGCCGGCCTTTGCCTCGTTGACCATCGGTTCGGGCAGCTGTGCCTTGCTGCTGGTTCACGAAAGGCTTTCTCGCCAGGGCAGCCCAATCGAAGTTGCCGTCGCCGAGGCTCGAACCGAGTTCCATAACCTGTGCCGCAGCGACGATGATGCCGGGGCGGGGATGCAGCCGCTGATGGATACCGATGCGGAAAAGTTGATGGCCGAGGGAATCGCCACCGGTGCCAGCGCCCTGGAGCAGCTTCTGGAGCAGTCCCAGTGGAGCCGCGGCCAGATCGACCACACCATCTGCCACCAAGTCGGTGCCAGGCACCAAGCGGCCATGCTACAAGCACTCGACCTGCCGATCGATCGAGACATCGCGACCTTTGCCGAACTGGGAAACACCGGTTCGGTGGCCCTGCCGTTGACCCTGGCCACCGCCTGTCACCGCGGACAGCTGGTTCGCGGAAACCGAGTGGTGCTACTGGGGATCGGATCGGGAATCAACAGCGTGATGATGACAACGACCTGGGGCGAAACCGGCGTGCATGGCAACCTGCCGTGAAACGTCGGTGATTTCTCCGAAATCGCATCGAGCGTTCACGTAGCCAGGAGCGGAGAACTGGCCGACTATTCAGGAAATCGCCGAATGCTGCTGGTCGGTCTGTTGCAGCAACTGATCGACTCGGGCCATCAAGTCATCGGACGAGTCCATGTTCGCGATGTCCCCTTGATCACCACCTTCAAATCCCGGTTCGGCAACGAACTCTGCATGACAGTGTTGACACGCCACCGTGCGTCCCAGCAGGGCTGCACGAATCTCGACGCGACGACCACATGTCGGGCAAGATTGAGTGAATCGCACGATCATACCAAGCTCCATTAGGCAGTCTGACAAGTAAGAATCCTTCGAGAAGGGAAGATATTATCCCTTGCGGACGAATAAGGCAAGCTCCTGCGCCGCAATGTTGGCCCAGTAGCAAAAGCCATCGAGCCCGATTGGCAGGCCGCCGAACGCAAATTCGTTGGAAAAATCACCATGGATGCCCCCTTGTGGAGGTGTTTGGCTCTGCTCCGAAAGGAGCGAAAAAAGTTTCCCGTCGCCGAGCCGCCGGGGCCGAACTGAACATGACGGTTGGTCGCAGGAATGTTCAAATGTCTGGGCCCAGTCTCTGCCGCGAGACCGGAGCGATCTGGAGAATCGGGGCGCACCACCACGAGATCATTGAAGACGGACCGATGACCAAACGAGTGCTGTTTGTCTGCATGGGCAACATCTGTCGATCGCCTGCCGGTGAAGCGGTGATGAGACGATTTGCCGAGGAGTTTCGCGTCGATGTCGACGTCGATTCGGCCGGAACGCACGGTTACCACGTCGGCGAGCCGGCCGACAAGCGAATGCAGGTGGCGGCCGAGGCTCGCGGTTACGAACTGACCAGCCGAGGCCGGAAGGTGACCGCCGACGATTTAGACCCCAGTCATTTTGATCTCGTCCTGGCGATGGACTCCGAAAACTACCAGGCGCTACAGGAGCTTGCCGGCAGCCCCAACTCGCACATTCGGGTCTTCAGTGACTACCTGGACGACAATTGGCCCGCCGATGTACCCGATCCCTATTACGGGGAGGCCGACGGCTTCGACAAAGTGCTGGACATGCTGGAAGAGGGCTGCCCAGTGATCCTGCAAACGCTGATGGGCGAAGACATCTTCGATGGCGAGTTCGAAGAGGAGTAAGTCTGCTGCGACCTTCGTCCCCCAAGCCTAAAGCTTGCGTTCTTCTTCGTGCTCTTCGCGTCCTTCGTGGTTTCTATCACTGCTTGTGCGCTGTGCTACTCGCTGTCGGTAAAAAACAGGTGTGGCACGCGGTGGAGCCCTGGGCCAAAGCAGCACGATGAGATAGCCACAAAAAGCGCCAAAAGACACAACAACCTCTTTGCGACTTTTCGCGTTTTTTGTGGCCAAGAAGTCTGCGCACGTTGAAAAGCTGCTAGTAACACGAAGGTGCCGCGTTTGAAAACAGATCTTGGCCCGCAGCAACGCTTCTTGCAAAAAGGAAGCGAAAGTTTTTGGCAGGATGAACGGGATCGACAGGATTGCCCCAGTCGGCAGGTACAGGATCGCCGACTTGGGACAAGCCAGCCTACTCTAGAATTTAAATCGGCCCCCGCCGTTGTTCACGACCGGGACGGTCGTGCTACAAAGAAGTGGGGCTGACAGGAATCGAACCTGCACTCCCGAAGGAACTGGATCCTAAATCCAGCGCGTCTGCCAGTTCCGCCACAGCCCCGTTTCCGGGTCAATCTTACCCAAACGACCGGCATTCTAGCGGATCTGGTGATTCTGGATAGCCAGGTCCAACCGTCGTGGGGAGGGCAGCGATTTTTGGAGCCTTCGGCGAACAATTCGCGTTCTTTTTGTGGCGGGGTTTGCAGATCATTGTGCCTCTACGTTACAGGCAACCCAAACCCGAGACAGTGCAATGCATCACTCCAGTTCAAAGCACTCCACAGTGCGACAAGAACGAGCCGCGCTGGAAGTGCGCGTCAGTCATTCGTTGCAACGTCTGGGATATGACAACGTCCATGTCGCCCATCTGGGCAACGGTCACACCCGGCTGACCGGGACCGTGCCCACCGCCGCCGACCGGGCGATCGTGATGGCAGTGGCCCGAGCCGTCGCCGGTGTCACCACCGTTTCATGCGAAGTCGATTGAAGGTTTGTCGGCCAGTTCTCCGCTCCTGGCTGCGCATACGTTGCGATTTCGATAGTCGGCCAGTTCTCCGAACTGGCTGCGCATACGTAGCGATTTCGGAGAAATCGCCGACGTTACTCTCTTGCTTCTACCTCGCGTATCGAATTGCGCGATACCCAACCTGTCTTTCCTCGGTACTCTCCCGACAAGATCTCGATTTTGCGAAAGACCAGGAATGGATTGACTGCTTTCTGCTCGTTCAGCAAACGAACTTCGGTACCGACCGGCAAGATCGCCAGATGATTGTCCAGATCCACCGCTTCTGACAAAGGGTTGTTGCCCAGTTGCTTGAGCACCAAGGTGGGCCCGCCAGCGTTGTTGAGGATCTGCTTTTTTCTCATCTTGGGCGGTGGATTGACGATCACCGGTCCGCGATTGTTCGGACCGACAACAGCGCCACTGTTCTGCTGGATGTTGAAATTGTTGTTGTTGCTGTTGCCGCTACCGATGATGTTGCTGTTACCGCTATTGATGATGTTGTTGTTATTGATGTTGACGTTGTTCACGGCACCGGCACGGCGGCGGATGGCGATGGTTGGTACCCAAACCGGATCGACATTCGCCTTGTTGCCGACGACTTGCACTCTGGTGTAAAGCTGATTCATGGCAGCGCGCATGTTGCGTTCATCGGCGGGGATACCGGCCGGCATCTTGAATTGCTCCGGTTCGCTCAGCACTTCCACCGGCGTTCCGCTGGGCAAGTAAAGTCGGTTTTTCATGATCCGCTCGAATTCACCAGCGGCGGTGAACTTGTCGTTTTCGCCGTTTCGCATCGCTTGCAGAATTTCTCTGAGCCGGTCCACTTCGTTTTTGATCTCGTCCCCCGGCTTCTTGCGCAGTGCCAGGATTGGGGATCCGTCGTCACTTTCGACCGTCGTGGTGACCAGTGCCATGCGTTCGGGTTCGCTGCGAACCGCGTCATCGACCACCAGGAAAAAGGAGTAGCCGCGGCGATGCACCGGTACCTTGCCAAGTTGTTTGATGACGTCGGAATCGGAAACCGGTTTCAGCTGCAGTTCGTGAAACGGCGCTGCCCATCCGTGGCCGACTCGCCCTTCTCCCAGGCCGCCAATCCCAATTCCAATGACCGCTCGATCGGCGTCCAAAATGGGGGCGCCGGAATGTCCAGGCAAAAAGGGGCCCTGCAGGCTAAGCATTCGAGCTGCTGTACTGGGGCTACCGCGTGGGGCGAGTTCCCTTCGCGCCGACGGGTTCAGCAGCACTGTAAGCTCCACCACCGCCGGTTTTCTGATAGTCAGGTCGGTCGTCGCCGGTGCGAGATCGATTCCCAGCGGATAACCGATGACGTTGGCCGGTTTCCCGGTCAATCGCGATTCAATCCGATCGCGAGGCGGCCAAACACCGAGCCCCAATCCCCCTTTGGGCAACGGGTCTTTTGCATTGGCCGGCACCAGCAGCGCCACGTCGCGCGAAACATCGACTTCCGAGATCTTCATCGGTACTCGTCGAGTTTTGGGATCGTGAAAGATCGCATCGACCTGCTTGGCACCGTGAACGCCGTGCAGCGCGGTGTAGATGCCAGCGACCCCTTTGACTTTGAACCCGGTGAACTCGATTCTTTCGCCCGCCTGAAGGACCGAAGCGATTCGGCAAACACTGTATTCCTCTTGCGACTGGGCGGCTGCCGCCTTCAACAGCACAAGAGCAGAAATGATTGCGATCGGAACTCGGATCATTTCGTCAGTACCCCCACGATTTCCAGCAACACGGCTGGTTGATTTTCAAACGATTCTGCCAAATCTCGGATCCACCGACCGTCACATTCTCGCGCCAAACGCACCACGTCTGTTTCGCTTGCCCCCAAAAGCCTGCGGCGGTCGGAGTCGGAAAAATCGATGGTTGTGTCGGACGGCGACGAGGCCCCAATGATTATACGGACGATGGAAAACAATAACGCCGGACGCTCGGAAAAGTGCTCGGCAAATTGCCGCAGTTTTTCGCTTTCACACTCCGCCGCCAGCCGCACGACGTCGTTTTCGCTTGCTCCTTGAAGCCGCTGGATGTCTGATGCTGAAAAGCTAAAAAACAAGACGGACGGAGTATCTGGTCCGTTCGGTTCGCCAGTTTCTTTTGTGCGGGGAAACAGCAGGGGAAGGCAAAGCAGCAGCAGCGCGAGCAGCAAAGCGACGGCGAGCGTGTACCGATGTCCGTTTGTCAATCGTGGTCTTCGACTTGCCGCGTTTCCTGGTTGGTTCGGAGGTTGTGCCGAAACGGAACGGTCGCCTGCCAAGATTTTTTTGATGTCTCTGGCCACAGTCGCCAGCACTTCGTCCTGCTGATGACTGGGCAGACTGCTGAGCGGTTTGGCGGGCGGCGCGGGGCTTTGCAGCCGAGAAAGGTCCGTCTCGTGCGGCCCTTCTTCCGGAGACGGAAAGCGAAAAACGGCTTGGTCAAAGGCGCACGGCCGGATCACCAACGAGATGATCACCAGTTCATCGCGGCGATGCCTCTGAAGCAGCAAAGGCATCTCGTGGTCGCGAATGTACTCCGACTTCAGAAACGCGGCACTGACCAGCAGCAGGGCAACCTTGGTATCGGCCAATGACTGCTGGATCTTGTCGTGCCAATCATCTCCCGATCGAAGGTCGGTATCGGACCACACCGACAGTGTGGAATTCAATTGCACCGATTGAAGATGTTCCAAGACGCGATCGAGCCAACGTTGCGACCGATCGGCGTTTTCGTTGTCGGTGTGAGCGTAGCTGATGAAGACCGTCAGCTGCTTTGGCGTGTCCGTCATTGTCGCCCACTTGTGCCCGAAATGGTCAATTCAACACCCGCAATCTTAGTCGAATCGACCGTAGGCCGGCTTGTCCCAAGTCGGCGAAACTGAACCCGAAGGCGATTTCTCCGAAATCGCATCGAGAGTGCGCGTAGCCTGGAGCGGAGAACTGGCCGATGGTTGGCCTACGGTGATCCGTCGCTGACGGTGGTTCCGCCACGAAATTGCCGAGTTTGCTGAAGGTGTCGCCGCAACTGATCGCGGCAATCGGCGGCGAACTGGGCGACGGCGGGCGTCCGATAACTGGGGTAGGTCCAGCGATGGTGATGCCACTGTTTGCCGACGTAGGTCAACGTCACCTCAGCGAACATGCCGTCACGCAGGTAGATACGGTGGTCGCGATCCTTGGTCGTGGCCAACACCAACTTTGCTTGCGTCGCGTATCCAGGGTCGAGGTTGATGGGACGTTGTTCAGCATGTTGGGAGCTTTCGGCGTACTCGGCTTCCCATCGATTGGTCTGATGCTTCCAATCGGCCAGGTCGCTCGGATCGGCCACCGGCGCCATCGCAACGAGCACCTTTTGCAGGTCGTCTCCCATCGACGATGTGTAGTAGCCGCCCGCCTCGAAAGGGATCGGATCGGATTGGATCGAAATGCCTCCCCAGTTGTCGGCCAGCCGGCCGATGGCCCACTGCCGCGCCTGCTCGTGACGCGTGATCACGCCGCAAATTCGAATCACCGGTTCGACCAATCTTGTATCTGCCACGGTGAAATCGGAACTGGGAAAGGAAGGGGCGACCCAGCGTCGGCTGGTGTTTCTGATAGGAAATATAGCTGACCGTCGGCCAGTTCTCCGCTCCTGGCTACGCGTGCTCTCGGTGCGATTTCGGAGAAATCGCCGACTGTCGGCCAGTTCTCCGAACTGGCTACGTGTTCTCGATACGATTTCGGAGAAATCGCCGACCGTCGAACTGGCTACGTGTTCTCGATACGATTTCGGAGAAATCGCCGACCGTCGAACTGGCTACGTGTTCTCGATACGATTTCGGAGAAATCGCCGACGATTGAAATCTTCGGCAGCCTGGAAGCCGGTTCGACAATCTGAAACAATCGGTGAAAGTGATTTCACCAACGTGAGTGTTCGATGACCGCAAAAATACTGGCCGGGATTGCCGACAAAAATGCATCGCTGTATCGACGGATTCAGGTTCCGCTAGGGGATCCTGCCGCCTGGATCGAACTCGATTCGATGCGAATTGCTCTGGTTCGCGATCTGGAAATGGATCGGGTTCGGCAAAGAAGCCATGCCGACGATGTGACCTGTCCGTCCGAACATGCTCCGCCAACCGGTTTGAGCCCGGATCGCGAAACGGCGACCGCCGAGGCGGCAGTTCAGCTGTTGCGTTCTCATCACGTCGAAAAGGTCGACGCGGATCGTTCGTTGCCGTACATCTACGCCTGGCATCTGCAACAAGCCGAAATCGAAGTCCGCTACGACGACGAACTTGGCGTGACCGACCGGCGAGTCAAAACGCATCAAGAAATTGAGGCGTTGGAAAAAGTGCAGGGGATCACCGAGGAGGTGATGCGGATTACCTGCGAGACGATTGCCCGGTGTGATGTCGCCGCAGACGGTTCTTTGCAGTGGGAAGGTGAAGATTTGACCAGCCAGCGGGTACGATCGATGGCCGCGATCGAGTTCATGCGCCGCGACTGCAGCATGTCTCACGGAGCGATTGTGGCGACCGCGCCTCACGTGGCCGATTGTCATCATTCGGGCGAAGGAAAACTTTTTACGGAGATTCCCGTGGTGGTGGATCTCTTTCCGCGAGACGAACAGACGCGTTACTGGGGCGACTGTACTCGGACCGTCGTTCACGGCGAACCGTCGGATACCGTCAAAGCGATGCACGCTGCGGTGGTCGAAGCCAAGGCGGCGGCGACCGCCGTGTTGACGGCCGGCAACACGGCCGATGCGGTCCATAAAGCGGCCGATGAGGTCTTGCTGCGACATGGATACCCGGTCTCACGCGGCAGCCTGACCGATCATCCCAGCATCCAGCATGGTACCGGGCACGGCATCGGGCTGGACTTGCACGAGCCGATTTTGTTGGACCACGAGGGAGAAGAGGTGTTGGCCGGAGAAGTCTTTACGGTCGAACCGGGCCTGTACGGACGCCGTGACGGCGGAGTCCGAGTGGAAGACATGGTGTTGGTGACCGAAGGAGAGGCAAGGAATTTGAATCGATTGCCCGATTCCCTTTCCTGGCGTTAGGTCCAAGTCGGCGATTTCTCCGAAATCGCATCGGGAGTATGCGTAGCCAGTTCGGAGAACTGGCCGACGGTCGGCGATTTCTCCGAAATCGCATCGCGCAGGCAAGTCGGTTCGGCCGACGGTCAGCGGGAGTCGACGATGATGTCGGCGAGCGCCTCGGCAAGTGGATCATCATCGGGCCCGCAGAATCCCCAGTGCGAGTGACGTCGCCAACCTTCGGCGTATTCAAACTTGCCGCTCATCTTGCCGACCTGCCGGCTTAGCTCGCGGAGCGTTTCCAGGTAGCTGTCCTGCCCTTGGCTTTCGTCCAACCATCGTTTTTGGCTGACGTGACAGGCCAGCGCTTCCACCTTTTTGTCGATCACATCCGTTTCATCGATGTAAAAATGAGGAGTCACCGGCTGGCCAACGGGCGTCACGTTGCCGACCGGTTGAGCGTGGTAGACCGTGACCGGTTCCATGAAAACTTCCACCGGCGGATCGCTTTCCAGATTGGGCATGCCGTGGGCAAAGGCGGCGCTGACTGCCAATCGTCCGCTGATCTCGTGGTCTTCCATGTAGTCGATCGGAGAATGAGTCAGCAAAATGGTCGGCTTGGCCTTGCGGACGATCGCGGCGACCTTTTTCAGATTCTCGGCCGTGTAGGAGGCTTCCATGTCGGGATAGATCGGCGGATAGAAAGTCGCACCGAGTACCTGGCAAGACCGCTTGGACTCTTCCAATCGCGTCGCCGCGCACTCCTGGCGGTTCATCGTCGTTGAGCCGCGAGAGCCGTCGCAAAGATTCGCGTAATGTAAATCCCAACCTCGCTTGCCCAGCTGTAGCATCGCTCCAGCCATCAAGAATTCGATATCATCCGGGTGAGCGCAGATCGCAAGGACCGAAGGCATGAGAAACGTTCCGTGAGCAAAGGAAAGGAAGCGGCAAAATTTTAGCGAACGTAGGCCGACTTGTCCTCAAGTCGGCGCGCATTCTTTTTTGCCGCGAACTTTTCCCTCCTCGTCGACCTGGTGGCCGCCTTGTACAACGGTTGGGCAGCCAGGTGCGCTCGCCGACTTGGGGACAAGTCGGCCTACGTTGCGGTCAGCTTTCTACCAATTGCGAGGGCCGGTCGGCAAAGGTGAAGCGGCCGTCGGCGTAGTCGACGTAGATGGTGGTTCCGTCTTCGTAGGAGCCTCTCAAAATGGCGGTCGCCAACTGGTTCTGAATCTCCCGCTGGATCACTCGCTTCAGAGGCCTTGCCCCGTAAGTCGGATCGTAACCGACCTCGGCGATGGCATCGACCGCTGCATCGGCGACCGACAACACCAAGCCGTTGTCTTCCAGACGCCGGGCGAGGTCCTTCAATTGAAGCGACACGATCTGCCGGATCTCGTCTCGATCGAGCGGATGGAAAATCACGATGTCGTCGATTCGGTTCAGGAATTCGGGCAGGAACCTTGCCTTGAGCGACTCCTGGACCGCTTCTCGGATTTCCTCTTCGTCGCCTCCCTGTTCGGTTACCTTCTGAATCACCTGGCTTCCGGCATTGCTGGTCATCACGATCACGGTGTTGGTGAAGTCGACCGTGCGGCCATGACCATCGGTCAACCGCCCGTCATCCAGAACTTGCAGCAGGATATTGAAAACGTCCGGATGAGCTTTTTCCATTTCGTCCAGCAACAACACCGCGTAGGGTCGGCGGCGAACCGCTTCGGTCAACTTGCCACCCTCTTCGTAACCGACGTAACCGGGAGGGGCGCCGATCAAGCGCGACACGCTGTGGCGTTCCATGAATTCACTCATGTCGATCCGCACCATCGCCGAATCGTCATCAAACATCACTTCGGCAAGGGCTTTGCAGAGTTCGGTTTTGCCGACGCCGGTCGGTCCCAAGAACAAGAACGAACCAATCGGCCGCTGCGGGTCTTGCAGACCGCTACGGCTGCGGCGTACGGCATCGGAGACAGCGGCGACCGCTTCGTCTTGGCCGACGACTCGCCTGTGCAAACGTTCCTCCATCACCAACAACTTGGCTCGTTCGGTTTCCAGCATTCGTGTCACTGGCACTCCCGTCCATAGGCTGACCACTTCGGCGATCTCTTCGTCGGTGACATCACGGCGGAGCAGCCTTCGTTTGTCATCCGATTCGGACGCATCGTCGGCACTGCCGCGGGTATCTCGCTGTTCAAATTCTTCCAGTCGTTTCTGCAGTTCGCTCTGGCGGGCGCGAACATCCAGCATCTCCTGGTACAGCTCCTCCGGGCTTTCGCCCCGCAACTGTTTCTGCTTGGCCTCGGCGTCCAGCGTGGCGAATCGGTGTTCCAGTTGATCGGCTTCCTGGCGGATGGTTTGCACGTCGTCCAGCCCCATTTTCTCCGCTTCCCACTGCTCGCGAAGGCTGGCCAGTTCGCGGCCCAGCGACTCCATTTCCTCTTCCACTTCGGTTCGCCGCGCCACCGCCGACGGTTCCTGCTCATCAGCCAATTGCCGGTGAGCCAATTCCAACTGCCGCAATCGCCGTTGAATCTGGTCGATCGGTTCGGGGACGCTTTCTTTTTCCATCGCCAGCCGGCTTGCCGCTTCGTCGACCAAATCGATCGCCTTGTCAGGCAGGAAGCGATCGGTGATGTACCGATTCGAAAGTGTCGCGGCAGCCACCAACGCGCTGTCGGTGATTCGCACTCCGTGATGAGACTCGTAACGGGTTTTTAGCCCCCGCAGAATGGCGATCGTATCCTCGACGGTCGGTTCACCGACATAGACCGGTTGGAATCGGCGTTCCAACGCGGCGTCCTTTTCGATGTGCTGCCGATACTCATCGAGCGTGGTTGCGCCGATGCACCTCAACGTACCGCGAGCCAGTTCGGGCTTGAGCAAATTGGCCGCGTCGGCCGATCCTTCCGCTTTTCCGGCTCCGACAACCAAGTGCAGTTCGTCGATGAACAGAATCACTTGGCCGCTAGAATCCTTCACTTCGCGCAGCACCGCCTTGAGCCGTTCTTCAAAATCGCCTCGGAACTTGGCGCCGGCGACCAGCGCCCCCATGTCCAACGCGATCACTCGTTTGTCCCTTAGGCTTTGTGGGATGTCGCCTTCAAAAATCCTTAGCGCCAATCCTTCGGCGATCGCCGTTTTGCCGACCCCTGGCTGGCCGATCAAAACAGGATTGTTTTTGGTGCGGCGCGACAGCACCTGCACGACTCGGCGAATTTCGCTATCGCGCCCGATGACCGGGTCGAGTTTTCCCTGCGAGGCGAGTTCGGTCAGGTCGACGCCATATTTTTGCAGTGCTTGATACGTATCTTCGGCATTCTGATCGGTCACGCGAGCCGACCCGCGAACTTCGCTCATCGCCTTCAAAACATCGTCGTCGCTCACGCCAAGCATCTTCAGCAGGCTGTTGGCTTTGCTTTGGGTTCGCGCAAGTCCCAACAGCAGGTGCTCGGTACTGACGTATTCATCACTCAGCGACTCAGCGGCATCGGCGGCATCGTCAAAGGTTTTTTGCAGTGTCGGCGCGATGCTTGGTTGTCGGCCTCCGGAAACACTCGGAAGCCGCGACGATTCGCTGGTCACCAATTCCTCTAGCTGCTTGGCATCGACCTTCATCTTCTCCAGCAGCGGGCGGGTGATCCCGTCGCTTTCTTCCAACATCGCCCCGAGCAGATGCAGCGGAGTGATTTCTGGATTGCCAGCCGAAGCGGCGTTGGCTTGGGCCTGGGCAACCAGTCCTTGCGCTTTGGTGGTCAGTTTGTCAAATCGAAATGCCATGGCAGTGTTTCTCCTTGCATCGATACTGTTGCAACTGGCGCGCCGCAATCGGTTCCTGGTGCGCAAAAAAAGGCGGGTGAATTCACCCGCCCGTCGGCGATTTCTCCGATGGTCGCTACGAGAGTACGCGCATGCCAGTTTGGAAAACTGGCCGACGATCAGTCCTTCACTTCAAAATCGGCGTCGATCGCGTCATCGTCCTCGGAATCGCCGGCCGCAGCCGTGCCGGCTGCCTCGGCGCCGGGTGCGGCACCTCCTCCGCCGGCAGCATCGGTCTTTTCGTACAGCACCTTGCTGAAGGCTTGCGAGGCTGTTTCCAATTCGGCGGTTGCCTGTTTGATCGCCTCTGCGTCGTCCCCTTCGGCGGCCGACTTGACCTTCTCGATCGCCTTGGCCATCGGTTCCTTGTCGTCGTCGGTCAGCTTGTCGCTATGCTCGGCCATCAGCTTTTCCAGTTCGTGAACTTGCTGGTTTGCTTTATTGCGAGCTTCGGCCAGCTCGAACTGGCGTCGATCCTCATCGGCGTTCGATTCGGCATCTTTGCGCATCTGTTCGATTTCGTCCTCGCCCAAACCGCCCGCTTCCTTGATTTCGACCGACGCCTCCTTGCCCGTTTTCAGTTCTTTCGCGGAGACGCTGAGGATGCCGTTTTGGTCGATATCGAACTTGACTTCGATTTGCGGCACACCACGGGGTTGCGGCGGGATTCCTTCCAGATTGAATTCGCCCAGCAACCGGTTGCTGCTGGCCATTTTGCGTTCACCCTGGAACACTCGAACGGTAACGGCGGTTTGGCTGTCGGCGGCGGTGCTGAACACGTTTTTCTTTTCCGCCGGGATCGTCGTATTTCGTTCGACCAGCGCCGTCATCACGCCCCCTTCGGTTTCGATCCCCAGGGTCAGCGGCGTCACGTCCAGCAACAGCACGTCAGTACGATCACCGGCCAACACGCTGCCTTGGATGGCGGCGCCGACCGCGACCACTTCGTCCGGATTGACGCCTTGATGAGGCTCTTTGCCAAAGATTGCCTTGACCACTTCACGGACTTTCGGCACGCGGGTGCTGCCGCCGACCAAAACGATTTCGTCGATTTCCTTGGGGCCGATGCCGGCATCTTCGAGCGCCTGCAAAACCGGCCTGCGGCATCGTTCCACCAAGTCGTCGATCAGCTCTTCAAACTTGCTGCGAGTGATCTTCATGGTCAGGTGTTTGGGGCCTGACTGGTCCATCGTGATGAACGGCAAGTTGATATCGGTTTCCGGCAGCGTGCTCAGCTCTTTTTTCGCCTTTTCGCAAGCTTCCTGCAAACGTTGCAGCGCCATCGGATCGTTTCGCAGGTCGATGCCGTTGTCTTTTTTGAACTCTTCGGCCACGTAGTGGATCAGTGCTTCGTCGAAGTCGTCACCACCAAGATGCGTGTCGCCCGAAGTGCTGATCACCTGAAAGACGCGGCTCTCCTGGTCCTCATCGCCCGGATCGACTTCCAAGACCGAGACGTCAAACGTTCCTCCGCCGAGGTCAAAGACGATGATCTTCTCGTTTTTCTTTTTGTCCAGGCCGTAAGCGAGCGCGGCGGCGGTCGGTTCGTTGATGATCCGGGCGACCTCCAATCCGGCGATCTGGCCGGCATCCTTGGTGGCTTGTCGCTGAGCGTCGTTGAAGTAAGCGGGAACGGTGATCACCGCCTTGTTGACCTTGTGTCCCAAGTAGGACTCGGCCGATTCCTTCAATTTGCGAAGCACCTTGGCCGAAATTTCTTGCGGAGTGTACTGGTTGTCGCCGATCTGGATCTTCACATATTCATCCGCCGCTCCGGTCACCCCGTAGGGAACCATTTTTTCTTCCGATTCGACTTCGTGATGCCGCCGCCCCATGAATCGTTTGGCGGAGTAGACGGTCCGCTTGGGGTTGGTCACCGCTTGCCGCCGGGCCGGTTCGCCCACGATGGTGTCTTCCTTGTCGGTGAACGCGACAACGCTGGGCGTCAATCGGTTCCCTTCGGGATTGGGGATGACTTTGGGTTCGCTTCCTTCCATCACGGCGACGACGCTGTTGGTGGTTCCCAGGTCAATGCCGATGATCTTCTCGCCTTGAGCCATGTCTTGATTCTCCTTCGCTAGATTCGTTCTTCGTATGGTTGGGCCGAGTCTGCCTGGTCGCAAACTCGCTTGATGGTTTGTTTCGGTGGCTCTTCGGCGACTGTCTGTTTGGTCAGTGCTCGGTGAGCATTTTTACGTTTGGCAAAGGCCGTGCCAGAGTGCTCAAAACAGCGGAGAGAATTCTGGAAGAATGAGGCAAGGGTCAGGAAAACACGTCTTTTTCTGGCTTCGCCCGCTCCACACGTCTTGGGGGATCGACTTTTTTGGCAGCCCGCAAAATCGGCCCGATCCGAACCCACCACCCGGGTGTCAAAATGACAGACAAATCGTCAGGGCCAAGCCATCGGCGAATTCTCCGAAATCGCGGGGCTCTTCGACCTCCAAGTAGCGAAAGTCGCCAAAAGTTTCGGTGACGCCCTGCCGAAAGTCTTGGCGACTTTCGCTACCTAGGTTCAGAGAACTAGCCGACGAGTCTCAGAATCGCCGACTTGGGACAAGTCGGCCTACGAAAAGGCTGGCGATTGCGAGACCGTGTCTCGTATGAGACCTTAACCGGCACTGCGATTCCCTTGCCGCCTCCTCCTGAAACGACACCATGGCCGATTCCGACGCACCCTCCGCAGCTGGCACCCAGCAGGCGATCGACTCGGTCGATCGCGAGATTCTGCGGCTGATCGATCAGCGGGCAGAGCTTGTTCGCCAGCTTTGTCAGCTGGACCGCGGTGTGCTGGTTGGTCGTGTTGCCGCCGCATCGCAGCGGATTGGCCAATTGGTCGCCGAGATGCCCGATTCGCCGTGGATCGTCGGCGAAGCGCGGGCCGATGCGCTGCGACACATCTCCAGCGTCTGCCTGCAGTCGGTCCATTCGATCCAAGTGGCGTACCTGGGACCGATGCACAGCTACAGTCACTTGGCGGCACTGAAGTATTTTGGCGATGCGACGAACCTTGTGCCGGTCGCCTCGATTCCCGCCGTGTTCGAGGCGGTTTCGCGTGGTGATGCTTCGACAGGGATCGTGCCGATCGAAAACAGCACCGACGGGCGCATTGTCGACACGTTGGGGATGTTTGTTCAGAATCGGGAAATGGAGATTTGTGGGGAAGTGGTGTTGCCGATTCATCACAATCTGCTGTCGCGAACACCTCGCAATGAAATCACCGAAGTGCAAAGCAAGCCGCAAGCACTTTCTCAATGTCGCCGCTGGCTTTCCAGCCAATTGCCGCAAGCGAAGTTGGTGGAGGTCAGTAGCACCACGGTTGCGGCACAGCAGGCCGCTTCCCAGCACGGCGTCGCCGCGGTGGCCAGTATTCAAGCGGGCCGAAAGTACGGTTTGGATGTGATCGATGCCAACATCGAAGACAACCCCAACAACGTCACTCGGTTTGCCGTGCTTGGTAAAGAGGCGCCACCGCGGACTGGCGACGACAAGACAGCGATGTTGTTTCAAGTCAGCCACGAACCGGGCGCGCTGGCCGACGCGATGGATATCTTCAAACAGAACTCGCTGAATCTGACCTGGATCGAATCCTTTCCGGCGCCCGAAACCAACAACGAGTACCTGTTCTTCGTCGAACTGACCGGCCACCGCGACGAGGAGGCGGTCCGCCAGGCAGTCACCGCGCTCCAGTCAACGACTCAGCGGCTGACGATCCTTGGTTCCTATCCACGCGCCGAATCGGAATAGCACCGTCGGCGATTTTTCCAAAATCGCATCGTCTGCCAGGCTCTCAAGCTCAATTCCGTAGCCAGTTTGGAAAACTGGCCGACAGTCGGCGGTTTTTCCAAAATCGCATCGCCTGCTATCCAGTTCAGAGTACGGGCGGACGGTGTAAAATCCGATTCAACGCAAACGCTTTCCAAAAACATCCAAATCAACGACCGCATCACCCGACCGGAGACCGTCGTGAACAACTTTAACCGGATGATCGCCTGCGGTTTGATGGCGGTGATGTTGCCGGCTACTGCCGCCGTCAGCCAGGATCGGCCGACGGCCGAGGAGCTGCAGGATTCGTTTGTTGAAAGTGCGAAACTGTATCGCATCCGTTCCGGCAAGAAGAGTTTGCGGCTGAACGACCGGCCGTTGTTGAATTGGACCAATCCCCAGCGTCTTTCCGAACAGGGTGCGTTGTTCGTCTGGTTTGACGGCCCATTGCCAGCCGTGATCGGCACCTTCTTCACTTATGTTTATGAGGGCGAAGTGCGCGCCAAACATGAACTGCAGTCGGTTGCCGATTCGCCGCTGCAAGCGACGTTTGACGGAAAAGTGGCCTGGACACCCAGCAAAGCGGGCGTGCAGTGGAAGGACATTGACGTCGGCCGGCCGCCTGCCGATTCACGAGCCGCCAACTTGACTCAAATGCGGTCGCTGGCTCGCAGGTTTTCTGTGCGGATGACCGATCCCGAAGACGAAGTTTCTGATTTGAGACTTCTGCCCAGACCGTTGTTGCGATTTGCAGCGCCCGACCAAAACGTTTGGGACGGCGCGCTGTTCTCGTTCGCCGTCGCCACCGACCCCGAAGCGTTCTTGTTGGTTCGAGTCTCTGGAGAACCCAATGCTAAAAAGTGGCAATACGCTTTTGCCCGATTCAACAACAACCAGATCGAAGCGACGCTCGACGGCAACTCCGTTTGGAAAGTCGAGTACGATTCGGGGATGATGATGAACCGACTTGGCGATAAAGAACACTTCCACAAAATCTACAACTCCTTTCACCCCGAATCTGATCTCCGTTATCGGCGACGTGAAAAGTAGACTTGGCTGGATTCAAATCGGCCTGGCATGCTATTATCCAGCGGTGAACATTTGATTGTCCCCTCTATCCCCTGACCGATTTCGTGCCGCAGCAAACCGATTTCGCCATCATTCCCGATCGACAGTCGATTGCAACGGTCGATCGCGACATCCAATTCTTTCCAACGTCCAACGATTCCCCCCGTTCCCTTGCCGCCGAGGATATCCAGCGATGGAACCAGGATGGCTACTTGGGGCCGCTGGATGTGTATGACGATGATGCGATCGGTGAAATCCGCGAATACTTTGACAAGCTTTTGGCCGATGCGTTGGCCGCGGGACAAGACAGTTATTCGATCAGCAGCGCCCATTTGAAACATGCTCGTGTTTGGGACATGTTGACCAATGAGCGAATCGTTGGCTACGTCAGTGATTTGTTGGGTGAAGACCTGATCGGCTGGGGCTCTCATTTCTTTTGCAAGATGCCGGGCGACGGAAAGAGCGTCGATTGGCATCAAGATTGTAGTTATTGGCCGCTCACTCCGACCAAGGCGGTTACGGTTTGGTTGGCGGTCGATGATGCTGATCAAGAAAACGGCTGCATGGAGATCTACGCCGGATCGCACACCTACGGTTTGATCGACTTTGACATCAGCGACACCAGCTCGGCAAACGTGCTTGACCAAAGCGTATCGAACCCGGAGCAGTACGGTCGGCTTCAAACGACGCCGCTGCGAGCCGGCCAGATCTCGATTCACAGTGATCTGTTATTGCACGGGTCGGCGCCAAACAACAGCAACCGCCGTCGTTGCGGGTTGACTCTTCGTTACTGTCCGGCCGATGTGTACGCCTATCTTGGTTGGAATCAGAAAGGAGTCTTGTTAAGTGGATCGGCCGACCCCAAGCTTTGGCCCGGAGCTTCCAGGCCCGACACGCCATGATGTAACGTTCCAAGCGGCGCCGGTGGGATGCCGGCGCTGAAGTTGGGTTGAATGACTACAATGTGCGTCCGGCTGTCGCCCGCACGTCCTCCCGATCTTGATAGGACCCTTGATGAGTCTTGCGTCTCACTACGCAGAACCTGGTTGCGCCATTTCGTTTGAACTATTCCCGCCCAAGACCGAGGCGGGGCTGGAATCGTTGTACGGCAACGTGCGCCGATTGATGAAGTTTCAACCCGCCTACTTCACCTGCACCTACGGCGCCGGCGGGTCAAGCCAGGGAACGACGTTGGAAGTGCTGACCAAGGTCAAGGAAATCACCGGCTTGCCGGTCGCATCGCACCTGACCTGCGTCGGCCGAACGGTTCCCCAGTTGGAAGAATATCTGGGCCAGGCAAAGAGCAACGGCACCGAATACATCGTTGCCCTGCGCGGTGATCCACCCAAGGGTACACAGCAGTTCGTGGCGGTCGATGGCGGCTTGCGGTATGCCAACGAGTTGGTGGAATTGATCCGCGACAAGTTTGGTGGCTTTGGAATCGCTGTCGCCGGCTATCCGGAGGTGCATCAGGAAGCGGTCGATGCCAAAACCGACCTTGAAAACCTCAAGCGAAAAGTCGATGCGGGAGCCGATGTGGTGATCACCCAGTTGTTTTATGACAACGCCGACTTTTATCGTTTTCGGGACCGATGTGTCGACATCGGAATCACCGTTCCGATCGTGCCCGGTATCCTTCCGGTCACCAATTTCAAACAGGCCCAGCGAATTGCGTCGATGTGCAAGGCAAACATCCCGAAGGCGCTTGCCGATGCGATGAACCAAAGCGATGATGCAAAGCACCAGTTCCATACGGGCGTGGAACATGCGCGTCGACAGACGGTGGATCTGATCGACCATGGCGTTCCCGGCATTCACTACTACGTGTTGAACAAGAGCGAAGCGGCGGAAGAGCTGTTGGGCGGATTGCAAATGGCGGGCGGCTGATTCGATCCAGTGCGGTCCAGCGGTGTCTGTTGTTATGCACCGTCTGGTTCGCCGCCGGTTTTCTTGTCGGAGACGGCGTTTTTGGGAAATTTGGTGTGGCGGGCGGAAAGTGATAGAATCTGGGCGGTGCCGCGCGATGCCTCCTCCTCGAATCGGACAAGATCATGCACCGCTCCACTTCTCCTCCTCCGGTGGTTGCTCCTCCAATCGTTCCACCTCCGCTGCCCGATGAGCTTGATGCTTGTGGTGCGGAGGGGCAGCCGCATGACGTTTCACCCGCGGTCGGGATGTCGTGGCTGCGGCGAGCCGTCCGCGATTTCAAGATTGGCGGTATCTGTCTTGCTGCCGGGTTGTTGATGGGCAAGAGCGGATTGCTTGATCGTGCCAAGGTGACTGCCGGTGTCAGCCCGCCTGCGAACCCGCCGACCACGCAGAGTGATTGGGAGGTCAATGAGGCGGTCGCCAGTTCGGTACTGAATGTTTGGGAACAAGAGGAGACGATCGACGCCGCGGTGAGCCCGCCAGCGATGCCGGCGGAACCGGCTGAGGAACAGATGGAGGTTGCCCAGCACGAAGGTGTGGAAGAAAGCGACGAACCAAGTTTTTCGGATCCGGAGCCGGAATCGGCGCCGGAGCCCGAAAGCGCCAAGCCCTTGCTTGCGACCGACGATGTGGAACCCGTTGCGTTGCCGGCGGCCGAACCACCGAAAACCGAAGTCACCCAAGAATCTTCCGAAGAAAAGGTTGCCGCATCTTCCGCCAAACCGTCTCTAGAGTCGCTCCTGGCACTCGCCAGTCCTTCGTCGTCGATCATGCATCCCAAGAACGACCAGGCGACTTGTGCCGAAATGGAGGATCATGGGACGGCGTTGAAGTGGGCGGATACACCAGCTGACGCGTACCGGATCGCCGGCGAAAAAGACAAGCTTGTGTTTTTGATTCATGTGTCGGGGAACTTTGAGATTCCCGGCTTTACGTGAAACAACGCTTCGAAATACAGGGCGGGCGCTCTGTCGGACACCCAGGTTGGCGAATTGTTTGCCGAGCACTTTGTTTCTGCTCACCAGCAAGTGGGCGATTTTCGAGCCGTTTCGGTGGGCGGCCGAGTCAACAAGAACGGTGGAAACGTTGCCAGCCATTTTCTTACTGCCGATGGACGAGTGATTCATTCGGTCACTGGTCCGGTATCAGCAAAGGTGTTGCTTGACGAAGCGAAGTGGGCGATTGAGATGTACGCCGCAGCACGGGCGAAGACTCCTTCGGAGCTGGGCCATCATGTCGCCTGGTCACACCAGCAAGCCAGTTGGTCGCCGGTGAGCAATCAGGACCGGAAAGTCCACGAGCTGTTGATGAATCGACCGCTGCCGCATTTGACGGAGGTCTATGAAGAGATCTTCGAGAAGATTCTTGGGCAGCGGGTCAGCGAGGCTGGTCCTCGTTTGGTGCAGGCCGAGGCAAGATTGAAGTATGCAAAAAGGTCAGGTCGTCCCATCTTGTTTGTGATGCACGACAAGGGAGGCTGGTCCAGCCCGAATCTCAATCCGTTGCTGAGTCAGATCATGGGCGAGTACGTGGTGATCGTGATGCCGCTGCGTGAAGGGCCGGCGCTCAGCCAGCTGACCAAGCAACCGCCGTTTGAGGCGAGTGGATCGGCGCGGCCGTTGTTCGTTGTTGCCCGCAGCGACTGCAAACAGATCAGTTCGGTTGCCGGTTGGAATTACCAACAACTGTCAGCTGCGCTGGCCGAAGGTTGGATTGACGCTTTGGAAGCTCACCCGCCCAACATCCGTACGTTGGTGCGGGCCCAACGAGTGTTGCGAAAAGTCAGCCCGGCTTCGGCTGACCGGGCGCGCGAGTTGACCATCCGGGTGCAAGAGGAAAACCGGGCGGCCAGGGAGGCCGCCAAGTCCGAGCCGCCGAAGTTAGCAGCGAACTGATTCTAGTTGCGGGTCAGATCCCAGGCGTCCAACCAGGTCGTTTTCCGGGACTGCATCTCGAATTCCTGTTCCAGCCGTTTGGCCATGTCGGGTAGGTGGCCGGCGCCATAGAACACGGCGACTTTCTTTTTGCCGGCTTCCAGTTCCTCCTTCAAGATCCGAAACGCTTTGGCGTTACGGCCCTTGATCAAAGTGTTTTCGCCATTGGCGTCATCCATTCCGGCGGTCACCACTTCGACGTCCACCAACTGTCGTGCCATCGTCTGTTTCATCTTTTTTGACCGATCGCTGCTGAACATCGCCAGCAGCATTCCGGCATCACCGCCAGTGGAGGCGGAAGAGGCCAATCCGGCGCCCATCATCCGAGCGACCAATTTCCAGACGCTGTCGCCGCGACGCTCCAAATCCTCGACAAACTCCTTGGGACTCATGTCGGCGTGGCGAAAATTTTCGGCCAGGTAGTCGATCAGTTCCAACTGGTATTCGAGATTCAGCATGTCTTTCATGCCGCTTTGCATGGAAGCCAGAATCGAACGCCGTTTCTCCAGGTCTTCGGGGCGAATTCGCGTTCCATCGGGCGCGACCAGTTCGTACAACACCGTATCGTATTTGGCCAACCGCTTGTTCAGATCTTCGTAGTACTCGCGCTGGCCGATGTGCACCACGCCGACCAGGTCCACCGTCTTTCCTTCGTACTTGCTGTCGGCTTTTCCCTTGTAGCGGATGATCGCCGTCTGCAGGGCAAGCGGTTTTCCCTCGTCCGATTCTTTGACGCGAAGGTACAGATCCTTCTTTTCTTTCGCCTTCTTCTCTTTCGCTTCGGTGCCAGCCGCGTTCTTATCTTGAGCCGCGTTCTTATCTTGGTCGGCTTGTTTGGCAGCCGGAGGATCAGCGACGGCGGTTTGAGCCATGCTGCGAACCGCGCTGAACATCAGCGCAACCAGGGCCAAAAGGACGGTGATGGTAAAACGCATCGGACAGAGCCTATCGGGGAGGAATGTTGGCGAGCTACCGCTAAGGATAGCGCCTGAGGCAAACTCCGGCAACTTCCATCGTAGCGCGGCGGTCCCCGCCGTCGGTCACGACCGGGACGGTTGTGCTACGAAATCGGTCAAACCACTAGGCTGTGAAATTGAGTCCTGAGGGCGCCGATTTTTGCTGTGGGTCGGCCGGCGGAGGAATCAGTTCCGCGGCGGGAGCTTCGGCGGTGCAGACAGTCTGCCAGGTCATCGATTCGGTTTCCAGGACCATTCGGATTTCGTCCACGCTGCCGGCGTCGGCCTTTTCTTCGGCCGCGATCAGGTGTTTGACCAAAAAGACGTACAGGTCGGCCACTTTGCCACACAGCTGGGTTTCGTTTTCGGTCGACCCGGCAGTCACGCCGCCGAGCAATTCGTTCAATAGCTCCAGCAGTTTCAGTGAGTGTTCATTCGCGCCGGCTACCGGTTGGTTTCGCCAGGTATCGGCAAGTTTTTCGGCCACCTCGATCGCTCGTTGAATCAACATCAACCGCAGCCGTGCTGGAGATGCGGTGCGGATGGCGGCATCCAAATACTGTTGGCTTCCAGCCGATGATCGGGGACGAAAATGATCGGGGTTCGTCGACATGGAAAGTGCATCCTAGCGAGTTGGAAAGACGACTAATTGGAATTGGTCGGGATGGAGATCGGTTGAATGGAATTGATGAAAGATTGATCCGCCTGGATCTTGGCGATCGCCTCTTCGGTCGCGTAGAACTGGCGAAGCAATCGTTCGCGTTCGTTTTCCAGTCGCAAGTTCAGCGCTTCGACCCGTTGGTTGTTGCGATCGATCTGGGTCGACAAGGTTTCGCTGCGATTGATCAACAGGCTGCCCGATTCGCCCGCGATGCGTTCGGCAAGGGAATCCAATCGATCTGCCAAACCGGTGCCGGTGGTGGTGAAGAAGGCTTCCACGGCGCCTGGGTTTTCCTCCAAAGCCTCCGACAGCTTGCTCGAATCAAAATCGATTTTTCCCTCGTCGTTGAACCGCAATCCGACTTGTCCGATCGATTGAAAATTTCCTGCTCCGGCAATTCGGCCTGACAACAGGCGGGTGTATCCGTTTTCGATTCGCAGCGCTTCGCTGGAACCGAACAGCAACCCCACTTCCTCAGTTGCGGCGTCATAGAAGGTCAGCGAATCAAGCTTGTCAACCAGGTTGTTGTATTGGGTCGCGAATGACTCGACCGCCGAAACGACCGCGCTGGGGTTTTCGTCCACGGTCACCGTGATCGGCGAATCGGACAATTCCTTCAAGGTCAGCACGAGCCCGGTTGAATCGGTCAGTTCATCTTCGGCTGGGCCGACCAGGGCCGACACGGTCGAACCGCCGACCTGTTGGTCGGTCGCGGTGCCGGCAATTCCCAGATCGGCCGCTGCCGTGCCGTCGCCGGTATCGGTGATGGCGAGTGTATTCGATCCGCCCGCGGTGTCGACGATGGCGATTCCGGTGCCCGAATCGTTCAGTGAAGCGGTGATTCCGATGTTGCGATCGTTCAACGCGTCGATCAGTTGGCCGACCGTTTCGATCCCTTCGGCTTTCAAATTGATCGCGGCGATCGCTCCAGAACTGTCGGTGATCGTAAAGCTACCTTCGTCGATTCCCTTGCCGCGATTCAAGTCCTCCAGCAAGGTTTCAGTGGTGATTGTCTGCGCAATCGAATCGGCCGAGTCGATTTCAAACACACCGTCGGAAGAAGTGAGAAATCGTTCCAAGGCGTTATTGGTGGAAACCGCGATCAACGCATCTTCGCCCCGGCTGGTGGTGCGCAGGTCAAGGTCGAATCCCGTCGTGTTGATCGCGATCCGTCCCGATTCGCCGCCGCGACGGCTGCGAAGGTTCAACGAGTAGGTGCCGTCGTCGTTCAAGGCGATCGATGCGTCGGCGTATCGATCGGCCTTGTTGATTTTCGCCACGATATCGTCCAGCGTATCGTCGGCGACAATGTCAACGTTGACCGCTTGGGTTCCCACGATGGCCGATTCGGTCGTGCCGCCGATCGTTTGGCTAGTCGCTTCGCCGGCGATGCCCAGGTCCTGAGCTGCCGTCCCGGAGCCGCTGTCGGTGATCGTCAATGTCGACGCCCCGGCGGCGTTGTCGATCACATGAATGCCGTCACCCGCTTCGTTGATCGCGGCGGTCACGCTGATGCCCAAGTCGTTGATCGCGTCGACAAGTTCACCGACGGTGGTGATGTCCTCCGCAACAAGATTGACCGCCCCAACCGCTCCGGCGCTGTCGGTGATGGTGAAACTGCCACCGGTGATCCCGGCGCCTTGATTCAAATCGGCAAGCAGCGTTTCGGAAGTAACGGTTTGGCGATGCAAGTTCGCACCGACGACGATGTCATCGGTTGTTGAAGCAGCGATGCCAAGGTCCGCCGCGGTATCGTCGGTCGACGAGATGGAAAAGGTGCCGCTGCCTCCGGAGACGTCGCGGATTTGGAATCCGTTGCGGGCATCGTTGAGCCGGGCGATCAACGACAGCCCCGATCCCTCGATCAAATCGATCACCTCGCTGGTGGTCGTTGCTGAGGAAAGATCGATGCTGGCTGAACTGCCATCGGAGAGCGTGATATCAAGATTGGTCAGCGGGCCGATTCCCGATCCACCCGAAAGTTCGCTCAGTGGCGTGCCTTGCAGGGCGGTCGTGCCGGCCGCCAAGTCGATCGCGTTGCCGGTCGCGGTGTCGGCGGCCACGTTGATTCCCCACAGCCCTAAGTCGGCGGTGGTCTCCGCCGATCCGATCTGTTCGACAATCAAGTTGGACGCGGTGCTGCCGGTCAGGTCGGTCAGCACAAACGAGTTTCCAGACGTTGTGGCTTTGACGTCGATCGAAGCGTCATTGATGGCGCTGAGCACGTCTTCGACGGTTCGAGCACTGCGGAGGTCGATTTCAGACGAGTTGCCGGACCGATCGGTGATTCGAATGGTGCCGAGTTCAACGCCGCGACCATCGTTGAGCTGCGTTAGATCGGCGGAGCCATCGACGAATCCGCCCGACGGGTGGATCGAAAGAGTCCCCGCATATCCCAGCGCCGCGTCGGTTTCCTGAAACCTTTGCAACGAGGCGACATCGTGAGTGGCCGCGGTGCGCAGAGTTCGGACCAGGTGGGTGGCAGCAGCGGTGTTGTTTCCGGCCGCCGCCGATAGCGCGTCCGAATTGCTGGAGTCTGCTGATCGGGATCGAAAGATCGACATGCCGGCTAGTTGGTTGCCGGCCAGTTGCAGACCGATGATGGAGGCGGTCAGTTCCGTGATCGCCTGCTGTTCCTGGGCCAGCGTGTTGGTGCGCGCGACCAGACGATCACGCGGGCGACCGCTGATCGCAATCAATTGATCGACTGTACCGACTATGTCAGTTCCCGTGATCAAGCCGATAGAAGATTGAATGCGCCCCATAACTCTGAATCGAAGCGAAAACGGCCCGGCGGGTGGACGATACCGCTGTTTTAGCGGAATTCCTCGTGCCGGCGGCAGGTTCGGACGGCTGCTTTTCGGCCAAAACAGACTGCCGAAGTCAAGATCGTCAAACCTGCGCGGTTAGGTCCACTAAAACGATAGCTCACGCACAGAGAAGTGCCGGGCGGCGACTGAAAATGAGTTTCACGATTTCCTCATTCTCCCGCTTGCGGGCGAGTCGGGCTCTCGGCCCCGGAGAGGGCTCTCCCAATCGTGACTCGCGGCGGGGACCGCCGCGCTACGACCAAAAAGGGCGACGTGATCACGCCCTAGCCGACTATCGCAGCAGGGCCAGAACGTTTTGCGGGTTCTGGTTCGCCAGCGATAGCACGTTCGTGCCCGATTGGACCAAAATCTGAGCTCGCGTCAGTTGTGCCGATTCCTTGGCGAAGTCGGCGTCGCGGATCGAACTTTCGGCTTCTTGAAGGTTCGCCAGTGTGTCGTTCAAGCTGACCAGGTTGCTTTCTAAAGTCGTAGCCTGGAATGCACCCAGTCGCCCACGCAGGCTGGTGACCTTGTTGATCACCTGATTGATGATCTGCGACGCGCCGGTGATATCGTTGGTCAGCGATTTGGCTTGGCCGCTGCCGAGTTCATAAAGCCGTCCCGAAGCGCCGCCGATCTGACCAGTACTGACGCTGCCGATACCCAGGCGAGCTTGCTGGTTACTGGTAACGTCGGGACCAAGTTGGAACAACGCCCCGCCATCGGTGATGGAGAAAGAGAAGTTCGTGCTGCTGCCGTCGTCAACCGTCAGATTCAAGTCCAGTGTGCTGGTGTTGATGTTCAACGTATTCGCGTCACCGCTTGCTTCCACACCGTTGACCGTTGCGACGATATCGGTGCCGGTTTCGCGATTCGCACTCAAGCTAGCCCCGAAGGTTCCCAACGGTCCTTCGTTGATCACGTCAATGTTGATCAACGCGTCGCTGCCGTAGGCGGTTGAGGTGAAGATCAAGCCCGTTGCCGTGCTGGCTGCCGCGCTGACTCCCGTGCTGTCCGAAACAAGGTTCACGGCGTCAGCAATTTGCGTCGCTGACGTGCCGGCACCAAAGTTGAACGTTTCCGCACCGTCTACTCCGTTGAGCTGGAAGACCAGATCATCGGCCAGCACTTCACCGCCCGTTGTCCCGGTGGTGAAGCTATCGACTCCGTCGCCGATGTCGATCGAGGCGTTGGCCAAACCGGCGGCGCTGAACAATGCCGTGGCCGCAGCACCGTCAACGGTGTGGCCGTCGATCGCGGTGGCGATGTCGGCGGCCGTTTGGGGTGCTGCGGAGTTGACCGTGACGGTCAAGATCTTCTGTTCGCTGTCGTAGTCGGCCGAGTTGGCGGCACCCGAAACGAATTCGATCGTGACGTTGTTGTAATCCGAACCAGCGTTGGCCGCGGTGATATCCAGCAGCGCTCCGGCAGCAGCCGTGGCGGTCGTTCCGGCAGTTCCACCCCCGGTACCGGCCCCGGTGGCTCCGGTGGCGACGAATCCGTCCAGGCCGTCGATGGCGTCTTGGATCACCTGGGCGTCGGCGGCGGTGCCGGTGAAGTCGGCACTGATGGTCAATTCGCCGGTGGTCGAGTTGTAGGAGACCACGCCGGTGCCGTCGGCAGCATTGTCGGCCAGCGTGACGTTGGCAAAGCTGTCCGAACCGGTGATGGTGATCGTTTCACCGCCGATCGCGGCCGTTCCGACTCGGGCGTCGGGCGTGGCGGCGTTGGCCGTGGCAGCGGCGGTGAAGGCTGACGGCGCCGCGGTTACTTCTGCCTGGCTTGCGGCAGCAGCAATCACCACTTCCACGTCGATTTGCCCAGTAGCGCCCAGGTTGGCCTGGTCGATGTTCACGTCCCGAATCGAACCGACGTTACTTGCCGTGCTGACGAAGTCCAGCGAACCGTCCAGCAGTTTTCGGCCTTGGAAGGTGGTGGTTTGAGCGATTCGGTTGATCGCTTCCAGTGAGCTGTCGATCTGCAACTGGTTCGCCGCGATCTCCTCATCGCTGAGTGCTCCCCTGTTGGCCGCTTCCACGATCAATCCGCGAACGTCATTGAGGAGATTGCTGACCTGGCCCAGCGCGCTATCGGCCGTGCTGATGATCTGGCTGGCGCGTCGAGTGTTCGAGACGGCTTTGCCAAGGCTGGTGATTTCGGCTCGCAGCGCCTCGCTGGCAATCAAACCCGCCGGGTCATCGGCACCACTGTTGATTCGCAAACCGGTGCTCAAACGAGTCAGTGCGGTTTGCAAGTCCGTGTTGCTTGCGTGCAGCCTGTTTTGCGCGACTAGCGAAGAGACGTTTGTATTGATTCTGGTCATGGTTTTACATTGCCCCTATGTGCGGCGATTCGGCTGAGATTGGGTACCGGTGAGTTGCCTGACCGACAGTTGCCCAGCAACGTAGGATCGATCCACGATCACAACATCGCGATTGATTAGCCAAGTTCATCACCTAGTTCATCGAACGAACAGTCTTGATGACATTCGGGGGAACAAGCAAAACAGTGGCAAATGCCTTTGCCGACGGCCGAAGATTCCAAACAATGCGAGCAATCGTCACATTTTTGCTAATCGGGAAACCGTCGAGAGAATGGTTTCCTAAGCAGGCTAAAACGACACCGGCCGGCGGAGGGTGCCTCCGTCGGCCGGTGCGCTATCATGATCGTCCCGTTTGCCGGCTATCAACCAGCTGCTGCTTTGTCGCAGCAGGGCCCCCTTTATCGCAGCAGGGCCCCCTTTATCGCAGCAGGGCAAGGACGTTTTGTGGATTCTGGTTGGCAAGCGAAAGCACGTTCGTGCCCGATTGAACCAAGATCTGAGCTCGTGTCAGCTTTGCCGACTCCTGAGCGAAATCGGCGTCCCGAATCGAACTTTCAGCTTCTTGCAGGTTCGCCTTGGTCACATTCAAGCTGACCAGGTTGCTTTCCAGCGTCGTCGATTGGAAGGCTCCCAAGCGGCCGCGAAGACCCGTCACCTTGGCGATCACTTCGTCAATGATCTTGGCCGCGCCGGTGACGTCGTTGATCAGGCTGCGCGATTGGCCGCTGCCCAGTTCATAAAGACGTCCGGTCGCTCCGCCAAGCTGGCCGGTGCTGACGCTGCCGATACCCAAAGAGGCTTGCTGAGTGCTGCTGACTTCGGGGCCCAACTGGAACGTTGATCCGCCGCCCGAAATCGAGAACGAGAAGTTCGTGCTGCTGCCGTCTTCCACCGTCAGGCTCAAGTCCAGCGAGCTGGTGTTGATCGAAAGCGTGTTCGCACTGCCGGTCGCTTCCACTCCGTTGACCGTTGCTTCGATGT
Source organism: Rubripirellula sp. (assembly GCA_965222745.1). Lineage (GTDB taxonomy): Bacteria > Planctomycetota > Planctomycetia > Pirellulales > Pirellulaceae > CBDCUW01. The sequence continues at coordinate 118,982 of CBDCUW010000005.1, read as the reverse complement.
CGCTGCCGGTGTCGCGAGTGACATCCAGGTTGGCCGCGAACGTGCCACTGGCTCCTTCGCTGATCACGTCGATGTTCACCAACGCGTCGGTGCCGTAGTCGGTCGATGTCAGCGTCAAAGCGCCCGCATCGACCAAGGCTGACACCCCGGTGCTGTCGGAGACCAGGTTGACCGCTTCGGCGATCTGATCCTTGCTCGTTCCCGCACCGAAGTTGAACGTTTCCGCACCGGCCGAACCATTCAGTTGGAAGACCAGGTCATCGGCCAGCACTTCACCACCGGTGTTGCCGGTGCTGAGGCTGTCGACACCGTCGCCGATGTCGATCGAGGCGTTGGCCAAACCGGCGGCGCTGAACAGTGCCGTTGCCGCAGCACCGTCGACGGTGTGGCCGTCGATCGCGGTGGCGATGTCGGCAGCCGTTTGGGGTGCCGAGGAGTCGACCGTGACGGTCAGAATCTTCTGTTCGCTGTCGTAGTCGGCCGAGTTGGCGGCACCCGAAACGAATTCGATCGTGACGTTGTTGTAATCCGCACCAGTGTTGGCCGCGGTGATATCCAACAGCGCTCCGGCAGCAGCCGTGGCGGTCGTTCCGGCAGTTCCACCTCCGGTACCTGCCCCGGTGGCTCCGGTGGCGACGAATCCGTCCAAGTCGTCAATGGCGTCTTGGATCACCTGGGCGTCGGCGGCAGTGCCGGTGAAGTCGGCGCTGATGGTCAATTCGCCGGTGGTCGAGTTGTAGGAGACCACGCCGGTGCCGTCGGCGGCATTGTCAGCCAGCGTGACGTTGGCAAAGCTGTCCGAACCGGTGATGGTGATCGTTTCACCACCGATCGCGGCCGTTCCGACTCGTGCGTCGGGCGCAGCGGCATTGGCGGCCGCTGCGGCGGAGAAGGCCGACGCGCTGGCGGTCGCTTCGGCTTGCGAAGCGGCGGAGTTGACGACGACTTCGACATTCAGGTTGCCGCTGCCCAGTTTGGCCTGTTCGATGCTGGAGTCGCGGACCGAGGCGACGCTGCCGACGGTGCTGACGAAGTCTTGGGAACCGTCCAGCAGTTTTCGGCCTTGGAAGGTGGTGGTTTGAGCGATTCGGTTGATCGCTTCCAGAGAGCTATCGATCTGCAACTGGTTAGCGGCGATTTCTTCGTCGCTGAGCGCTCCCTTGTTGGCTGCTTCGACGACCAGTCCGCGAACGTCGTTCAGCAGCGTGCTGACTTGTCCCAGAGCGCTGTCGGCGGTACTGATGATCTGGCTTGCTCGCTGAGTATTGCTGATAGCCTTGTTCAAACCGGTGATTTCGCTTCGCAGTGCTTCGCTGGCGATCAACCCGGCCGGATCATCGGCTCCGCTGTTGATTCGCAGACCGGTGCTCAACCGGGTCAAAGCAGATTGCAAGTCGTTGTTGCTGGTCTGAAGTCGGTTCTGAGCAACTAGCGAGGAAACGTTCGTGTTGATTCTTGTCATGATGTAAAGCCTTTGATGTCTAGAGCTGGCGCCCACAAGATGAGGGTGGGTTCATTCGCCTAGCGAAACATCCGTCACGATTCACGAACATGTGGAAAATCGAACTGTGAATCTTTTCTGGATGTGCGACTTCAGGCCGCACAGGCACTACAACCGATTCAACGAGCACAGCGGTGTGATCGGATTGATGAACAAAACGGGGCGGCTCTGAACCGCCGGTGACTTCTCCGAAATCGCAACCGCAGCCAGTTCGGAACCGTCGGTAGGCAACTTCTCCGAAGTTGTAATCGCAACCAGGAGCGGAGAACTGGCCGACGGACCGATCTGGGGACAAGTCGGCCTAATTGGTCTTAGCTTAGACGCTGGCCAGCATGGGAGTGCTATGGATCATCAGCTTTTTGTTGTCGCGGACCACTCGCATGAACTTGTCTTCATGCACCGGTTTGATGATGTAATCGTGCACGTGAAGCTCGTTGCATCGTTTGCGAAACTTGTCGTCATTCGATGCGGTGAGTACCACCGTTGTTGTGCGGCTCATGTCGTCCTGGATGTCCTGCATCGCTTCCAGGACGTCGACGCCGCATCCGTCCGGCAACATCATGTCCAGCAACAACAGATCAGGCTGCGGCGCGCGGGCAAAGATTCCTTCGCGTTTCAAAAACTGAATCGCCTCACTGACCGATCGAACCAGAGTCAAACGGTGATAAACCTGAGATCGCCGCAGTGCAAAGATGGTGACCCGGGCATCGGTCAAGCCATCTTCGACCAACAGGATCTCCATCGGCCTGGTTTTCGAATCACCAATCATCTCGATTCCGCTTAGCGTCAACAGTGAAGTCCCCGTTCTATACTAAACAAAATGGAAAGAGCGTTCGATCAACTCGTTTTCGGATTGTTCGTGTTCCCGAAGTTCGGCATCGAACTGCTGTGCAGATTGCACCAGTTTTCGCAATTGTAGCGGTTCCACGCCGCGGTACTGTAGCTCCTCGGCCTGTTCCGCCAGCTCACTTAGCCGCAGGTACAGCGTGCAATGTTGTGCGTGAGTGCGATTGGCTAGTTGTCCGACGTTGCCGTCGGAACCCTCCGAGACTTCCAGGTAGCCGTAAGATTCCTCCAGCGAAAACTGCAGTGCCAGCTGGTCCCGAAGGTTATCCAAAAGCCGGGCCAGATGTCGCGCGGTTTGGGCTGGCTGCTCGCGGCACTGACAAACCTGTCGAAGGTTTTGAACCGTGCTCCACAAATCGGGATTGCTGTCCTTGATCTCCTGCAAAAATGCTGGGTTGATCGTCAGAGTCTTGGCAAGCGCAAGTGACTCAACCATCGACGCGTGCCTCCGTGAATGCAAAAAGTCTGAAAAGTCTCAGCAAGAGATAACCATCAGGCTAATGCCCCACCGTTGAGGCGGTCAAGTTTTTTGTCCGCACACAGTGCGACGCCGCGATGGCCCGATCGTGGGGGCGTCCAGGTGGATGTTGCCAGCGACTGCATTTAGCGGCGAAAGAGGCCGTACTTGACGATGCACCAAAGGGCTCGCACACCGTCGCGCCAACCGATCTTTTTGCCCTCGTCGTACCAGCGATGTTGATAGCGAATGGGGCGTTCGGTGAACCGAAGTCCACGTCGTGCCCAGCGCGCCGTCAGTTCAATTTCCACACCGAACCGTGATTCCTTCAAGTCGTCGGCGATCGCGTCGAAATGCGACCGCCACGCCATCTTGTAGCACGTTTCAATGTCGCTCAGCCGGATTCCGATGGCCAGGCTTGCCAGCAGCGTGATCAGGTTGTTGACCGCCTGGTGCCACCACGGCGATAGCTGGCGGTCGCAATGGCCGTAGCGAGTTCCGTAAGCCACATCCGCCTCTTTGGCCAACAGCGGTTGAAGCAGGTATCGGAAGTCGGAAGGGTCGTATTCACGGTCGGCATCTTGAATGACGATCACGTCACCGGTTGCGGCGCCGATACCGGTGCGGATTGCCGCACCTTTGCCGCGGTTTTTTTCGTGAAGCAACACGACCATGTTGTCTTGTCCACGATACACCTCCATGGCGCTGGCGGTTCCGTCGTCACTGCCGTCATCGACCAGAATGATCTGCATTGGCAACCCGGTTTGCCGGAGCCGAGAAACGACGTCGGCGATCGTGCCGCTCTCGTTAAAAACAGGCACAATCACCGACAAACAAAACCCCTCTGGTAACGGATAGATACCGAGACGGCGGCAGACGGCCTCCCCTAACATGGACCGCATGCGAGCAACGTAATCATCCGTCCACAACTGCCGGGGATCGCCATCGGTCATCGACAGCGCGTCGTCGTCACGATTGGTTTGCGTAGACATGGGGGAGACTTCGTTGCGTATGCATGGGGGGGAACCAACGATGGGCAGAGTGTGAATCCGATTTTGATGCGACGAGATAGCAAACCGGTGATCGTCAGGCCGACTGGCGCTGGGCCAACAGCGCGGCGCAAGTCACGACGGTCTGTTTCAGCTAGCGGCGCCGACGAAAACAATCTTGCCAGCACATGGCGGCTGATCGAAACATCGTGATTACCGAACACAGAAAAGACGTTTTGATCAAGACTAGTTTAACGTGGAGAGAGTGGCGTCCAAAAAAACTTTCGACAAAGTCATCCTGTATTTCCTTGGCTTTCACAACGCGCGCCGCGCGAAAAAAAAAAGTCGCGCCAGTTTGTTGTTGACAACGTCCGCAAACAACGCCACATTCTTGCCATCTTCAAAGTTCCCAAAAACGAATTTTGTTCGCGGGACAACTCTTTTTCTTTTTCTGGAGAATGTGTGATGCGAATCCCGAATGACGCAAGCTTGCTTGTTTCCCTCGGATTGCCACCCACTCTTCAGCTTCAGTGTTGTTGTCGGTAACAAGCGACTTCTCGGATTGACACAAGACGCCCGGCATCTTGGACGTCTTCACACAAGTTCAACCACTACGATCGCGTCGTAGTGATGTAGGTATCGGACCACAGGACAATCGAATGATTCGATGTTCGACGGTACGTCGCAAGGAACGCGGCGAACAGAGTTTTGGGAGTTGGCACTGACGGACCGAGCCGGCGGGTCGATTTGATTCGCGAACACGGACGTCACTCCCCTTTTTATTTACTGCAGTGGTTTGCGAAGTTCATTTCGCACAAACATTCGGCTGAAACTCAATGCGAAGGAACGATTGAATCAGCTGAAAAGCAGTGATCGCGACGCCGGTTTGGCAGGATGCCTGGACCGGCTCGCTTTTTTATCCATCGCCCGGTTCGACAAAGCCAGCCTCTTTCAACCGCCGCTGGCAGGCGCGCACGAAGCGGCGTTTGATGATTCGTCCTATCGGCCATAGCAGCCGCCAGGTCATCAAGTAGGCACCCTTCCATGTGGCGCCAAATTGTGGCGGAACAACTTCGGGAGTAGTGGGTGCGTACGGGTTGACGGCGCTGCTGGCTTCTTGCTGCTGATCGCTGTCGCGCTGATACAGATATCCCGCTTCCAATGCCGGCAAATGTTCTCGGTTCATGTCGTCTTTCAGATATTCGATCGCGTCGCCGTCGTGTTTGGAGTAGAGGTCCATCCGCTTCGTTCGACCGGGGGCGTGCCACCTGCAAATTGCATTGTGGGCACGGTAAAGCCAGGCCAGGTTGTTTTGACCAGGAAAGATCGACAGCAACACGCTGGCCCGGCTGGGCCAGACGCTGATCACCTGCTGGTTGCCCGTGATCACCTCGGTCCCATTTGCGTAGGATGTACCGAATTCCACGCAACAGGAATGCAGTTTCCACTTGCCGTCGCCAGGGTCAACGTCGAACACTTCGACGCATGCAGTGTCCTGGGTTTGATGATGAACAAGCAGCTTGATCCACGCCCTGGTATTGGGGTTGGACCGGGGCATGGAAGCGAAGCAGACCTGTTCAAATCCAAGGCTGACCAGTTGCGAGGTAGCATCACGCTGGTAACCATCGCCTTCTGGGTCCAAGACTGCGCCGGGATCGTCGACCGGGACCAATGTGGTGCTGACTTCCAATCGAAAAGTTTTCTTGGTGATCAGTGGCAACGCAAGAAAATAGATTGCCAGTCCGATTGCAACGCCGCCCATCAACGCGGGGGCGAAAAAGAAGTCGACCAGGTTCAGAGCTACATCGGACATCAACATCGATCGTGTACTCTTCCAACTGCTTGCGTTTGACCATCACGTTTGCGACGTTGTCGCAGGCGCATTTTGGCCAGGCGGGATCAGAGCCGCGGTTTGTCGGGTGTGACCGGCGGTTGCCAAGGCGCGATCCCCCGCATCTTGGTTTTCCGTCGATAAACGGCGCCTCCACAAGTCACGTACAGCGTATCCATTTGGTCGCCCGCGAACACACAGTTGGACAATCGCGGTTTTTTTCCGGAGGCCAGTTGATCGGGGCGCTGCAACACCACATGCGCTCGACCCGGCTGGTCAAAGATTTGGATTCCCAGCGTGGTGGCGACCAACAGCGAACCGTCGCGGGTCATCGTCGCACCATCGGCGCCCGTCTTCAGTTCGTCCCGCGGGTTCAACAGATAGCAGTAGGGTTGTCCGTGTTGGAGTCTTCCATCTTCGGCGATTCGGTAAGACCAGACGTAGCGGCCTGCCGCATCGACGACCAACAGAAAACGTTTGTCGGGCGTGGTGATCAATCCGTTGGGTAACTCTGGTCCGACGGCTGCTTGGACCCGCTTGCCCCCGTGAGGCAGGTACCAAATCGCTTTCTCCTGCGGCCCGGTGAAGTAAACGCCGTGATCCAGAACCACCAGGTCGTTGCAGGACATTCCTTTGGCAATGTCAGTTCGTTTCCCATCGGCTTCGATCTTGGTCAGCAGCCTCGCTCGGTTTCTTGCGCAATACATCGTGCCGGCCGAATCGAACATCAACGCGCTGACGCCGGCGATATCACTGACAAACCGGCTTGCCCCTTTTCCGTCTTTGTTGACTTTCCAGATTTCGCCGCGCGGTGCGTCCACGAAGTAAACCCTTCCATCGGGAGCCACTGCCGGGCCTTCGGTGTATTGATGGCCGTTGCTGACAAGTTCCCATGTCTCGCCGGGAATCAGCCGGCTTTTGAGTTCGGGATGGTCCGCGATCGGTGTTTGGATTGGTTGGTCAAAATCGGCCCACAGCCATCGCATCGCGTCGGGAAACATGGCGCCGCCATGTTTTCCGTTGTGGCCGCCGGTGCCCCATTCGTTCTTGACGCTGTAGCCGGCCCACTGCAGAGCGGACAGCATGGTCAGGTTGGCGTTCCACCAGCTGCCGCCGTAGATATTCAAATCATTGCTGCCGTCTTGAAGAAAGACCCGAATCGGTTTCGGTTCCGTATGCCGAATCATCGTCGGATATTCGTTACCGCCGCGCAATCCGACGAAAGTTCCCACCGTGCTGAAAACGCGTCGGAACTGATCGGGCCGATGCCAGGCAACTCCGAACGCGGCAATGGCTCCGCTGCTGCTGCCACCGATGGCGCGCAAGTTCGGGTCATCGGTAATGCGATAACGCTTGCCCACCTCCGGCAAGATTTCATCGACGATGAACGATGCGTACCGATCGCTGACGGTGTCGTATTCGTAGCTGCGGTTGAATCGGTTTTGTGCACCGTCGCCGCCGGGCACCACGCCCGGATTGACGCACACGGCGATCGTCACCGGCATGTCACCGCGGTGGATCAGGTTGTCAAACACGGTGGGAACTCGCCACGTTCCCTTTTCGTTGACGTAGTTTTTGCCGTCTTGAAATACCATCAGCGCCGCCGGTTTCTGCTCGTCGTACTGGGCTGGTATATAAACGAAGTAATCTCGCTCGGTGCCGGGATAGATTTTGCTGTCGGCAAACCGATAGCTGGTGACTTCACCGCGGGGCACCCCTTCTTGACGCTGCGAGTCGCCGTGGAGCGGATAATTTTCCTGGCCGGCGCAGTGCAAAGAAAAGAAAATCAGCAGGGCTGTCGCCGTCGCGGCGGGGGCAATCGGAAAGCGAGTCATCGGGCGGATCGATCTTTGGGGATTCAACGAACGTGGCGTAAGCTGCCAGCTGGAAGCTTGGACCAGCCAGCAGGCTGCATACTTTACTTTCTAAACGCGACCACGAGTTTGGCGGTTCCGGATCGATGATTCCACTGCGCGACAACATCCCCAGCCGACACAGGCCGGTCGTCAACTACCTGATCCTCGCAGTCTGTTTGGCCGTCTTTCTTGCCCAGCAGTTTTCGTCCGATGGCGGAACTGGCATCGTGGACCGCTTTGGCATGATTCCCGCTCGAATCAGTGATCCCGACCTTGTGGTTGTTGTTCAACAACCGGTGGTGGTTCCCACCGACAGGGGTCCCAGGATCGATAGGGTAGAGCGGAAGGTTGCGCCGGCCGCAATTCCCACTTGGGCTACAATCGTGACCTGTACATTTCTTCACGCCGGATGGATGCACTTCTTGGGCAACATGTGGTTTTTGTATGTCTTTGGTGACAACGTCGAGGATCGATTTGGGCATTTCGGCTTTGCGTTGGTCTATCTGGGAACGGGCACTGCCGCTTCGATGGCTCACTATTTCACCGACACCTCCAGTGTGGTTCCGACCATCGGAGCCAGCGGAGCGGTGGCGGGGGTGATGGGCGCGTATGCCGTGTTGTATCCGCAGGCCCGGGTCCAGGCGGTTTTGCCGCTGTTGATTGTGATGCCGGTGTTCATCCTGCCGGCGCCCCTGTTTCTGGGCATCTGGTTCACGCTTCAAACCCTGCAAGGACTGTCGGCGATTTCCGGAGGTGCTGCAGGGGGCGTCGCCTGGTGGGCCCACATCGGCGGCTTTGTTGCCGGGGCGTTGGTGGCCTACGTCGGTGGGAAAGCCCACTTGGAAAACGAAGAGGTCACCGAACGCCGGTTTTGAAGACCGCGGCCTGCCAATTTGGTCACACAGCAGCGTGATCTCGGCATGCTCCGCGACACAAGTCAATTGCTGGCAATGACTTGCGGTGAAAACGACAACAATGGCACAGGGGTTGCTCATAGAGGACGCCCAAGTCATCTTGCTGCCAAAGGTGCGCTGTCACCAATTGCGGCAAGCCAACCAACCCACCGGAATCATCCCTTGCGGTGGCGGATCGAAACGGTCCGCGGCGGCATGGTGAACCGTATAGCCCCCTTACAAATTCTTTCCCGCACAAGAAAGGTGTCACGGAGATGGCGACTGCCACCAAGAAGAAGGCAAAAATTCGTTTGCAGCCGATGGGCGAACGCATCGTTGTGGAACGAGAAGAGAGCGAATCGACCACCGCAGGCGGGATCGTGCTGCCTGACTCGGCCAAGGAAAAACCTGCTCGCGGCACCGTTGTTGCCATCGGGAGCGGCAAGTTGCTTGACGATGGCTCGCGCGCCCCAAGCCAGCTGAAAGAGGGCGACAACGTCCTGTTCAGTAGCTACGCGGGTGAAACCGTCGAAGTCGACGACGTCGAATACCTGTTGATGCGCGAAGACGACGTGCTGGCAGTCATCGAGTAGTCGTCGCGATTCCTACCGAAACATTACTGATCATTAGAACACTGATTACCGGATAAAGATCCCAATGGCAAAGATCATTGCATTTGAGCAAGAAGCCCGCGAAGCGATTCGCCGCGGTGTCTCGAAGTTGGCCCGAACGGTCAAGGTCACTCTCGGTCCGAAGGGCCGCAACGTGATTCTTCAAAAGAGTTTTGGCAGCCCGACCGTCACCAAGGACGGCGTCACCGTTGCCAAGGAAATCGACTTGGAAGACGTTTATGAAAACATGGGCGCTCGCATGGTTCGCGAGGTCGCCAGCAAGACCAGCGATGTGGCAGGTGACGGCACTACCACCGCGACCGTCATGGCCGAAGCGATTTTCAACGAAGGCCTTAAAGCGGTCGTCGCCGGCGTCAATCCGATTCAGATGAAATCGGGAATCGAAAAAGCGGTGGCCGACATCACCGAGAAGCTCCACAAAATGGCCACCAAGGTCAAAGATGAGCAAGCGATGGCCAACGTGGCGACCATCGCCAGCAACAACGATGGCGAAATTGGTGAATTGCTGGCCAGTGCAATGAGCAAGGTTGGCAAGGACGGTGTGATCACCGTCGACGAAGGCAAGAGCCTGCAGACCGAACAGGAATGGGTCGAAGGCATGCAGTTCGACCGCGGTTACCTGTCGCCCTACTTCGTGACCGATTCCGCCAGCATGGAAGCGGTGCTGGAAGACGCTTATGTGTTGGTTTTTGAAAAGAAGATCAGCAACATCAAGGACATGGTGCCGATGTTGGAAAAGGTGGTCCAACAAGGCAAGCCGCTGTTGATCATCGCCGAAGATGTCGACGGGGAAGCGCTGGCGACGTTGGTGATCAACCGCCTGCGAGGCACTTTCACTGTTTGTGCGGTGAAGGCGCCCGGCTACGGTGACCGCCGCAAAGCGATGATGGAAGACATCGCCATCTTGACCGGCGGGCAAGCGATCTTTGAAGCATTGGGTGTCAAGCTGGAAAGCGTCGACCTGCCGCAGCTGGGCCGAGCCAAGAAGGTCATCATTGACAAAGACAACACGACGATCATCGAGGGCGGTGGAAAGAGCAGCGATATCAAGGCTCGTATCGATCAAATCCGCCGCGAAATCGACAACAGCACCAGCGATTACGATCGCGAAAAGCTGGAAGAACGCCTTGCCAAATTGGCTGGTGGGGTCGCCAAAGTGAACGTGGGTGCCGCGACCGAAAGCGAAATGAAGGAAAAGAAGGCTCGTGTCGAAGACGCCCTTCACGCCACTCGTGCCGCGGTCGAAGAAGGCATTCTTCCCGGCGGCGGTGTGGCGCTGCTTCGTGCGGCCGGTTCGGTCAAAGTGGGTGAGGATTGTACCGATGATGAGCAAGTTGGTTACAACATCGTCCTTCGCTCGTGCCGTGCCCCGCTGACCATGATCGCCGAAAACGCCGGCCAGGACGGTGGAATCGTTTGCGAGAAGGTGCTCGATATGAAGGGCAACGGTGGCTACAACGCTCTGACCGATACTTACGAAGACCTGGTCAAAGCGGGTGTCATTGATCCCACGAAGGTGACTCGTACCGCGTTGGGGAACGCCGCCAGCGTCGCGATCCTGTTGCTGACCAGCGACGCGTTGGTTGCCGAAAAACCGACCGACAAGAAGGGTGGCCACGGCGGCGACCACGACATGTATTGATCCCCACGATCCAATCAGCAAAAGAAACGGCCAGCGGCAAAACCGCTGGCCGTTTTTTATAGGGTTGTTATTTTCGTAGGCCGACTTGTCCCCAAGTCGGCGATCCTGTACTCACCGACTTGGGACAAGCCGGCCTACGTTAGTCGTTGAAAAACGCGTGGTCGCCGCCTCCGGCCCCGGAGTGGCATTCGATGCATCCTTGGACTCGGCCTGCCAACCGCCGGCCGTCTTTGGTAGCGACGCTGCCGTCGGGATTGTACTTGGTCCAGTACCAACCGCTGCCCGCCTGGTCGTAGTTGCGCGCTTTGTACATCGTGGTGATCGCCATCAGGGTCTTTCCGTCAGGACCGTAGTTTTCCTTGACGATCACTGAACCGGTTGGCAGTTGGTCCGGCAGGCCCGCGGCTTTGCGGTTGAGGTACATTTTCAGCATCGCACCGTGGGGGCTTTGCCCCTCGTAAGCATCGCCGCTGGTTCCCGAAACGGGCGCCCATTCACGATAGCGCGCGTCGTTCAGGTAGCGCCAGAACTTTGATTCGAAAGTCTCTTTCGGGGCGACCATTCGTGCGCCCGAGCCCTGCATGGTGCTGCCCTGAGTCGTGCTGCCTTGAGTGGTCGAACCTCTCATCGCGCTGCCCTGTTGAATCACCGTACCCTGCGGATAAACCACTCGACCGCTGCCTTGCGTGATTGGCGCTGACTGGATGACGCGACCTGACTGCGGGTACTGGATCCGGGTGCCGCTTTGGGCGGTAGCGGAGCTGCAGATGGCGAATGCAAGCAGGCAGCCCAACGAGGCCGGCGCGATGTCGGAAAGGGATGGCATGATGTGGGGCTCGGCAATGGATGAAGAAGAACGAAGGACGTTTGCTAACCGGGAATGGCCGTCTGTGACGGGAACCTGCCACCAAAAACAGGTGAAACCTTCAACTTTGATTTTTCTGGCGCGTTGGCGGGTTCTCGCTGCGACTGGTCATTTCCAATCGTGCCGTCTGCGCTCGCCGTCACGGGTGGATGAAGCCGGCGAATGTTTGTAGGCCAGGCCCCGTCCTGGCATTGGTCTTGCGCCAGGGCAAATCCTGGACTCCATGGAAATGTCAAAACACGATCGTTTTGCAAACCACATCCCAAGCTAAAGCGAGCGGCGACGTCGCCGACGAACTCTCTGCAGCGCAGGTTGACCACGGCCCTCTCGCCGGGGTGGTGGTGATCATTCCTGCGTTGAATGAGGAAGAGGCTCTTCCTAAAGTGCTGGCTGATCTGCCAGAGGTCGAGCGGGTGATCGTTGTCGACAACGGTTCGACCGATCAAACCGCCTCGGTCGCGTTGCGGCATGGTGCAAACGTGGTCGCCGAACCGGCGAGAGGTTACGGGGCTGCTTGCCTGCGGGGGATTGCGACGATCGAGGCGCTGATCGAATCGGGACACCCGCCTCCGCAAGTGGTCGCGTTCGTCGATGCCGACTACGGAGACCATCCCGATTTGCTTCCGAACATTGTTTCGCCCATCCTGAGCGGCCGTTACGATTTTGTTCTCGGCTCGCGTTTAGCCGGGCGTCGCGATCGCGGTGCGATGCCGCCCCAAGCCGTTTGGGGCAACCGCTTGGCTTGCTTTCTGATGCGATTGATTTGGAAGACGCGGTATTCCGATCTGGGCCCGATGCGGGCGATCCGTTGGTCGACTTTGAAGCAGTTGCAAATGCGGGATCGCAACTACGGCTGGACCGTGGAAATGCAAATCAAGGCGGCCCGATTGGGCGTTCCGTTGACGGAGGTTGCCGTTCCTTACCGAAAACGATTGGGGGTCAGTAAGATTTCGGGAACGGTGTCTGGAACCATTCGCGCCGGCTACAAAATCTTGGCCACCATTTTTCGTTACGCGGTTTGGACGCCTGCATCGGAATCCGACCGTTCAACGGATCCGACGTGAGTGGACCGAATCCTGAAGGGCGACTGGGTGAAAGACAGTTCCGCTGGACTGCAATCTCGATTGGTGGACTACTGATCGTCCTGGCCAGCGGAGGGATGACTTGGATCAGCCGCTGGTTTCGGTTCGATTCCGATCCGCTGCACCGACCGTTGTGGTGGTTTGTGGTCGGTTGGGGCGGCATGTTTGTGGTGGGTTGGCTGGCGTTTCGTTTTGCCTTAGCGGCCGGCCGGCAGCAGCAGAGCAGGCTGGCGGCCTTCATCTGGCTCGTCGCGCTCCTCTCGCGGTTGGTGGTCTTGCCGAGTCACCCGATACAGGAAGTCGATATCTACCGTTACATGTGGGACGGCCAAGTGACCTCGGTCGGAGTTTCACCGTTCCGCTTCTCGCCGGCATCGGTGGTGGCCGCGATCGAAGGACAATCTGGTGATCCGCAACTGCAGCGACTCGCTGATCACGCCGCGTCGGATCCAACCATCGAAACGATCCTGCGCCGAGTTCATTTTTCGCAGCTGCCAACGGTCTATCCCGCTATCAGCCAAGCGGTATTTGCGGCGGTGGCGATCGCTGTTCCGCGCGGCGCGTCGTTGGCTGTTCACTTGGTGGCGATGAAAGCGGCGGTCGTCTGTTTTGATTTGGCAACGTTGGCGACGCTGTTTTGGCTGCTGCGCATCACCGGGAAGTCTTATGCCTGGGCGATCACTTACGCGTGGAACCCGCTGGTGCTGAAAGAGTTTGCCGGCAGCGGGCATCTCGATTCGATCGCTGTCTTTTTCACCATGCTTTCAGTCACCTGCGCCGCAAAAGCGATACGCGAACCAGCGGAAACTCGCACGTGGCTGTATGCAGCGATGTTTCTTGCCTTGGGATTTGGGGCAAAGCTCTATCCGATCTTGCTGGCGCCGGTATTGTGCGTTGCCTGCCTGCGGTCATCCGGTTTTCGTATGGCGACGATGGTCGCGGCGGTATTGATCACCGTTTCCGGCGTCACCTTGTTGCCGATTTTGGCGACGGGCAGAAGTGACGGTTCGCCGCGAGCAGAAGGAAAAATCTCCGGCGTCTCACCTCCGTCGCCCCAGCCGACTGATCCGACTGAAATCGTTGACGAATTGATGCCACCGATTCCTGATTCTGAACCAGTCGAAATGAAGGTCGATCTTGTTGTCCCCATCACTGCGAACCAGCCCACCGACGGCATCGAAGCATTCTTGACACGTTGGGAAATCAATGACGTTTTGTTTCTTGTCATTGTCGAAAATCTTCGGCCAGGCGATCGCGGTGCTTGGTTTAGCCTGACTTCTTCCGATTGGCGAAACCGGTTCGGGCAAACTCTCGCAGACCACCTGGATATTACGCCCGATGTCGCTGCTTTTGGAGCCGCCCGGTGTATCACGCTGCTGGTGTTGGCGATCGTCGTGTGCCGATGGATTGCCACGATGGACTCGACGCAGGCGACCAGTTTTTGCGGCGTATCCTTTTCGGTTTTGGCCTGGTTTTGGATGCTGTCCCCCACGCTGAATCCGTGGTATTGGACCTGGGCGTTACCGCTGATCGCGTTCGCGAAAGCTCGCGGTTGGTTGCTGGTGAGCGGGATGCTGGCGATCTACTACCTGCGTTTTTGGTTCCTGTACCATGCCGATGATCCGCTCCTGGGCAATGCGCCTTATCCGGGAGTGGCAACGTTCGATTTTGTTGTCGTCTTTGTCCAACACGTCCCTTGGATGCTGTTGGTTGCCTACCAGTCGATCAGGCCAGGCTGCGAAATCGACCGGCTGCCGAGGTGAACGAATGTGTCCTGCCGTCTACGAATGTCGGCGCCGCCGACAGGATGTCCAACGCGGCAAAGAAAATTACGGTATTGATCGTCCGAAAGCGAAAGAAAGGTGTTGGACTCCAGGGTTACCGGTGGAAATAAGTGTGGTGGAACGCGGTGAAATTGCTCAAAAACGGCAAGGAATCGGACAATTTGTAGTTTTTTCTGAAATTGGGGTGCGGGATGTTTGGTGACTTGTCGCGTTTCCCAATATTGGGCGGTAACTGTACTGTGATGATGCGGGGGTTGCCTGCAAGATTGGTACCGGGTATTCGCCTTGACTTCGGGGTTTAATATTCCTGAGGGCCTCCAGTTTCCGATCACACCGGATTGATTAGGTAGCGATATGAAATCGACCAAAGAACGTTCAACCGTCACCAACCAGCCTTCTGCCGCTCGCACTCTTTCCGGCGATCCAGCCGAAACGTCGACTGCACCAACCTTGGCGTCGATTGTTCAGGCGATCTGTCTGGATGCGTCGTACGATTCGATGAAGTACGTGCTTCGGAGCGATACGTCGCACGACGGCGAGTGAATCGTTGCCGCTCGGCACTACCTACCCACCCAATTCGACTCGAAGATGCGGACGATCGTCTGATTGCCCGCGTTTTTCGTCTTTGCGAACCACCAAGTAGGCCGACTTGTCCCAAGTCGGCGATCTTGAAATCTTCGCCCAAAAAATCACCCGGCCATTTCTCTCAACAGGTCGATGCCCCGTTTCAGCGTCTCGTCAGAAGCGGCAAAGCTGATTCGGAAGTGTGTGTCTTTGCTGCTGAAGATGTTTCCGGGGATGATCAGCAAGCCGCGGCGAATCGCTTCCTCCACAAACGCTTCGCCACTTTCGATCGGAGCTTTGGGAAAGAGATAGAACGCGCCGCGGGGTTTGACAAATTCGTAGTATCCCGACAGGCCGTCGCAGATCAGATCTCGCTTGCGGCGATAACTGTCGATGTGTTCACCGAGATCGACGTTCATCGCTCGCAGTGCGCCCCACTGCGCCGGTTGTGGCGCGCAGACAAAGGAATACTGTTGCAGTTTCAGCATCGTGTTGATGATTTCACTGGGGCCGTGCACGTATCCAACTCGCCAGCCTGTCATCGCGTGGCTCTTGCTAAAACCGTCGATCACGATGGTTTGATCGTTGAAGGCTGCCGGCGATACGAAATGGTCGTCGTAGAAAAACTGGCTGTAGATTTCGTCCGAGACCAGTGCCACGTTCTTTTCCGCGGCCAGTTCCGCAACCGCTTTCAGGTCAGCCTTGGTGGCCGCAACGCCGGTGGGATTGGCGGGACTATTCAGCAAGATCATTTTGGTTCGCGGGGTGATTGCATCGGCAACCTGCTGCGGATCGAGTCGAAAGTCAGGATAAGAATCGATCGCAACGGGCTCGCCGCCAAACAGCTTCAACAGCGCCGGGTACATCACAAAGTAGGGGTCCAGAAAGATGACTTCATCGCCCGGTTCGACCATCGCCATCATCGCCAACACCAATCCGCCGCTGGTGCCGCTGCAAACGAAAACGTCTCGATCCTCGTGGTCGTACCGAGAGCGAATTTCCGTTCGCAGGGCCTCCCGCAACGGCGTGATCCCCTGAGTCGGCGAATAGGCGTTCTTGCCGCTTTGTATCGCTTCGACCGCCGCATCCTGAACTTCGGCGGGGACATCAAAATCGGGTTGGCCAATCGATAGATCGACCGGGTCTTTCATCTGTGCCGCCAGGTCGAATATTTTGCGAATGCCGCTGCTGTCAAAGGTTCCGGTGCGTGCGGCGATCCAAGGATGCATGGTGGTTTCTTTCCTTCAGTTCTGCGGCGCTGTTTCGGGAGAAGCTTGCTGGGGACCGGCTTCAGTCTAGCCGGGATGTTTCAGCAGCCGAAGTAACCTCTTCTCAAAATGGCTCTCCCATCGCGCAGTTTAAAGTCCAAAGCCGGGAAACGGCCCCATTCACCAACTCGGTCCGGGAAACCATACTTTCACACCAGGGCGATGACCAATCGGTAGGGCGAGCCAGCTTTTACACATTTTCCACGACCACTGTTTTTTTGGAGTAGGCAATCATGGGACGATCGGGAGTCATTACTTTCAAGGGCAATCCGATGACGTTGGCAGGTGAAGATTTGCCGGTCGGATCGCCGGCGCCGGCGTTCAGCTTGCACTATGCCGACGGCGGACTGCAGGAGCTCACTCTGGACCAACTGAAGGGCAAGCCGGCCATCATCAGCGTGGTTCCCAGCCTGGATACCTCGACCTGTGCGGTTCAAACCAAGCGATTCAACCAGGAACTGGCTAGCCTTGGCGATAAGATCCATGCGGTAACGGTCAGCCGTGATCTTCCTTTTGCACAAGCCAGGTTCTGTGGTGTCGAGGATATCAAAATGCGCACCGCCAGCGACTACCAGACCCACACGTTTGGAACGGACTACGGTGTGACGATCGAAGAGTTGAAACTGTTGACCCGCGCCGTGATCATTCTCGATTCCGACGGGAACGTGGCCTACAAGGAGATTGTGGCCGAGGTGACCGAAGAACCCGATTATGACGCCGCGATGGCGGCGCTGCGGATGTTGGTTTGACCCGTCCCGCGGGAGGTCTTGCATCAAGGTTCGATTGCCCCATGAACCAGATCGTTGTCGCGGCGCTGTATCGTTTTGTGCCGCTGGAGGATTATTCGCAGTTACGTCAACCGATGCTCGATCGGATGCAGGCGGCTGCGGTTCGCGGCACGCTGTTGCTGGCTCCCGAAGGGATCAATGGCACGGTGGCCGGCTCGCGCGATGGGATCGATGATCTGATCGCCTACTTGAAGTCCGATTCACGGCTGGCCGCGCTGGAAGTGAAGGAGTCGACTTGCGATCACGTTCCCTTCAAAAGGTCACGCGTTCGGCTGAAGAAAGAAATCGTAACGATGGGGGTCGACGGAATCGATCCCAACCAGGTGGTCGGAACCTATGTCGATCCAGAAGATTGGAACGACTTGATCAACGATCCCGACGTTGTCCTGATTGACACCCGCAACGACTACGAAGTCGCCATTGGAAGTTTTCGCGGCGCGATCAATCCCCATACCCACACCTTTCGCGAATTCCCGGAGTTTGTCAGCGAGAACCTGGAGCCGCAGCGGCACAAGAAGGTAGCGATGTATTGCACGGGCGGAATCCGTTGCGAAAAATCGACCGCGCTGCTGAAGCAGCAAGGCTTCGACGAAGTCTATCACCTGCGGGGAGGAATCCTGAAGTACCTCGAAAAGATCCCCTCGGAGGAATCACAATTCGAAGGCGATTGCTTCGTCTTCGACCAGCGTGTTTCTGTCGGTCACGGATTGGCCGAAGGGGATCACGTGATGTGTTTCGCCTGCGGCTGGCCGGTTTCTGCCCAGGACCAGAAGCATCCCGATTTTTGTCCCGGTATCCATTGCCCACGATGCGTCGACCAGATCACCGAAGATCAACGGGCGCGATTCGCCGAACGTCAACGACAAATCGATCAGGCAAAAACGGAATCGTAAATATGGAATGGGCGCGGATTTCTTAGCCACAAAAAAACCGAAAAGTTTTTTGTGTCTTCTGGTGTTTTTGGTGCGCCAGGCGAAGTCTGGCTGATCTACTCAAATGAAAGGAGTTGAGCATGGTAATTGTTCGTTAGCCGTGTAGCTGGCGAGGCGGTGTTCTCGGGGCAACCTGGTCACCGAAGCCCTCGATCCAGCGAAGGTGTCAGCCGTAATGCGTCAGCGTGAACCCGGTTCGGCCTCGTTACACGTACTTCCAAGTGGCCAACTTGCCGAATGAAGTGAAGCCATCACGGGTCGCCAAGCAACGAACATGTGCAGCGATCCGACTTGGCGGGGTGAAAGGGGACAGCGGGCACCGAAAGATCAGCTAGGAACCTGGGAGACCCGTGCCGGTGAGTCCCAGCTCAACACTTCGTGGGAATCCATAACCACGTTGCGGCCGGTCCGGGAGTCGGACAGGCTCATAGTAGTGATGACTTGGGGTAATGCCCGACGAGCGAAGGGGCCTGACGAAGGATGTGTTTCGTTCCATTACGTTTTGAGATCCGCTTGACAAAAATGTCCACTACGGAAGACGAAGCCGAGCCGGTTGACCCCTGTGGTCGAACCGGTCTCCCTCTGAAAGTCTCGCGTTTGCGAATGAAGCTGAGCCAGAAAGCGAAGCAGGAACCCAAGTTTCGATTTTACGCCTTGTACGATCGAATCTATCGGATGGATGTGCTGCAATCGGCTTGGCGCTTGGTGCGAAAGACCAAGACTGCCCCCGGCGTGGACGATGTCACATTCGTTGACGTCGAAGAATCGTCTGGAGGCGTCGACGGATTTTTGCAGCAGCTTCAAGAAGACTTACGCAGCAAGAGCTACAAGCCCGATGCGGTTCGCCGAGTCCAAATTCCCAAACCGGACGGTCGCATGCGTCCGCTCGGAATCCCGACCGTCCGCGACAGAGTCGTCCAGATGGCAACATTGCTGATTCTGGAGCCGATCTTTGAAGCAGACTTCCGGGACAGTTCGTTCGGGTTTCGACCCGGTCGCAGTGCCCATGATGCTCTCGATGCGATTCGTTCGCATCTGCGAAGTGGGAAACGGGAAGTGTACGATGCGGATCTGAAGGGCTACTTTGACACGATCCCACATGAAAAGTTGCTGGCTGCGTTGGAGGTCCGAATCAGTGACCGCAGTGTGCTAAAACTTATCCGCATGTGGCTGCAATGCCCGATCGAAGAAACCGACGAAACGGGTCGCAAGACCCGGCTCAAGCCGACAGCGGGTACCCCTCAAGGTGGAGTGATCTCGCCGCTACTGGCGAATATCTATCTCCACTGGTTTGAGGTGCTATTTTACCGCCATGATGGTCCAGCAAACTGGGCCAATGCTGAGTTGGTCCGCTACGCGGACGATCTTGTCGTGCTCGCCCGCTATCAGGGTGAGCGTCTGAGATCGTGGATCGAGACGACACTGGAAGGCCGCTTTGGCCTAACGATCAACCGCGAGAAGACCAAGGTGGTTTGCCTTGGAGGGATCGGCGGCGAAGGGTTGGACTTTCTCGGTTTCACGATGCGATACGAACGCAGCATCTTGCCGCATACGGATCGCTACCTTCACGTGGGTCCGAGCCGCACGGCGATGGAGCGAGTTCGCATGAAGCTTCGCGAACTCACCTCGCCTCGGATGTGTTTCAAGCCATCGCCTCTGATCATCAGCGAGGTCAATCGTATGTTGTCGGGCTGGAGTCAGTATTTTGGCTACGGTCACCCTCGACGAGCGTTTTCGGCGGTGAACTATCAGACGCTCCGGCGACTGAGCTCTCACCTACGTCGTCGTAGTCAACGTGGTTGTCATCCACCCGGCGGTCGCAGCCTCTACGAACATCTTTATCATCATCTGGGTTTAAAGATGCTTCGGGGACGGAACTGAGCCTGCGTGTGCCTCTTGGCGAAATGCCTTCGGTAAGCCGGATGCGGGAAATCCGCACGTCCGGTTTGAGGAGGGGGGAGGGACGCCAATAGCGTCCCTCCTCTACTCGACTGGCCATCTCATCAGACTACTCGGCCCTTTCGTGTCGTCGCTTCCAATCAGTCAGACTGTTGCCGACTCCACTCTGCCGGCTGTTTGCTTTCGCTTCCTGGCTCGGGAAACGACAAAAACGATGATCGCAATGCCGGCTGCAAGCAGTGGAACTCCCAACAGGGGGCGGTAGAAAATCCAGGCGAAGCTGATCGTGCACAGTGACAGGCTGAGCGATACCAGGCCAGCGACGATCATCGTTCCCATCTCCAAGATGCTGCCGAAAAACGGGATCACGTCACCGAGAACGGATAACGGACGCATGATCATTGCCAAGCCGATGAACATCACCAGCAATCCGGCGCCGCGCAATAGCCAGGTGAACATACGATTGTCGGCTTCGGCTTTAGCGATCATTTGTTCGGGACTGACACTGCCCATCTGCAGCATGTGCAGTTCTGTCCCGGTGCTGGTTTGAAAGGGTTCGAAGGAATCGCCACGTTGTTGAGACATGATGCTGACCGTTTCGGCTGGCGCAAGGGTGAACCGAATTCTCACATCGCCGATGGCGGGCGTCTCACTCGGCCCACCCGGCTGCTGGGACCAGTAGATCGTTGAACCCTGGTTGCCCTCTTCGCGGATCACTACCTTCTCAGCGATTTCGGCGGGAAGAGTCTCCTTGTCGACCGCGATCGGCTGGTCACCGTCAACGCGGTTGATCAACGACTCCGGCAACCGGAATCCTCCCAGCGAGACGTCGCGAGCTTGGGCTTGAAAGGACGAAAACGGCATCTGCTTCGGGTTCTCGTGTCCGCTCTTTTCTTTGAAGTTATCGGAGTTCTCGATGTGGCCCAGCCATTTCTGGGTGTAGGAGTAGGTGGTGGTGGTCTTCGTTCCACCGCCGATCTTTTTCTTTTTTTCCTGTTCGGATTTCTCAACCCACTGATACATGTCCACTTGCCGCCGCAGCCGGATTCCTTCGCCGCGAACGTTGAACAGTTCGTCCTCGAGGACTTCCGAAGTGCTGAGCGGTCCGGAAACGTGAACAAAGTCACCCTCGTGATCTTTACTGGGCGTCGTGTCCACTTGAACGACCGCGCCGGCACCTTCTTTCAGCCCTTTGGCGGTACGGACGGCGCGGCCTTCGTTCCAAAACAGCAGCGGAAAAGAAACCAAAAAAAGTAGGCCGCCAATGAATATCCCCTTGATTGCCCCACCCAGCCGGCTGAACCAGGATTCTTCAGTGACTTCGACGACCATGACAGATAGATTCTCCGCAATAGGATTCGTTGGAAAGATTGCCGTTTCTGGGGCAGGAATGGTCAAAGGCCAGAGTCATTCAGAATCAGGGCGCGCCAATTTGTATTTCATGCGTTTCGGCCATTGCTCTTCTTGAAACGATTCGGCGAACCTTGTCGAAAAGGCTACCCGAAATCGAAGTTTCCCGCATTCAAGAACCAGCATTCTTGGGTGGTGTTGTCTATGATTCCGATCCTGACTCCTGCATACTTACTGGCGATCCCGTTTGGGATCTGGGCGTTTGTCAAGCTTCGGAAACCAGCCACCATGGAACTTGCCAATCTCACTTGGCCAGACGTTGACGCGCTAGACCGCAATACGCCGGTCGTCATTCCGGTCGCAGCGCTGGAACAGCACGGTCACCACATGCCCGTTTTCACCGATAGTCTTCTGTTGGGAGAAATTGTTCGCCGCGCGCATGAGCGGTTGCAGGAACAAGTCTTGCTAGTGCCTCTATTGTGGCTGGGCAACTCACACCATCACATGGACTTCCCAGGAACGGTTTCGGCCCAACCGCGCGTCTGGCTTGATCTCCTCGACGGACTGGTTGACAACTTCATTGCGCACGGTTTCCGGCGCATCGTTGTCATCAACGGTCATGGAGGCAACGATGTTCCCGGTTGTCAGGCCACATTTGAACTCCGTCAACGTTACCGGGAACGCAAAGACCTGTTGTTGTTGTTTGCCACTTACTGGGATCTAGCAGACCCGGTGGCCAGCATTCCCGGTTTGCGACAAACGCAGATGGGACATGCTTGCGAATGGGAAACGTCAATGATTCTTCGGCTGAAGCCCGAATTGGTGAAGCATCACCAGGAAGTCGTCGAGGTCGAATTCGGCAACCCCTTCCTGCCGGCTCGGCGAGCCTGGACCATGACGGATCGTTCGGAGCCGGGCCACGTCGGTGATCCTGCGGTCGCGACAGCGGAAAAGGGCGAACAACTGCTGCGAGTTTTCTCCGACGGTGTCGTCGACTTCGTGCAGCGAGTCATTCACTGGGACGGGAAGTCCTGGGAAGGGTGATGCATGGTCGATCAACCCAGCGGTTTGCCGCAACAGAATCAGCCGATTGCTCCAGAGGACTCTGGAAAGGAATCGGCTGGTGCAACTTCGACACGAGTGGCTTTGATCTGCGGCTTGTTGCTGCTGGCTTCGGCGATCAACTACCTTGACCGACAGACGCTGGCCAGTGCGTCGGCAAGGATCAAGGCGGAGTTTGGGCTGCTTAACGAACAGTACGGTGATATTGAAGCGGCCTTCGGTTATGGGTTTGTGATTGGATCGGTCGTCTTCGGGGTGCTCGCCGATGTCATCAGTGTTCGCTGGCTCTATCCGGTCGTACTGATTTCCTGGTCAGCTGTCACGGCTGCAACCGCACTGGCCACCGGCTATCAGGATCTGCTGTGGCTGCGTTTGGGTCTGGGGGTTTTCGAAGCGGGGCATTGGCCTTGTGGTGTGCGTGTGGTCCGTGCGCTGACCAGGGCTCGCGGCAGAACGATGGGCAATGGTTTGTTGCAAAGCGGCACGTCCATCGGCGCGGTTCTTGCACCGCTGATCATGCTGGCGCTACTGACCGATGACGTGGGTAGTTGGCGCCCCGCTTTTGCGATCGTCGGCAGCATCGGAGTGTTGTGGGTCGTCGCCTGGTTCTCAACCGTTCGTGGGTCCGATCTTCCGCGACCCGAGGGCAAGCGTTCTTCGGTCTCATGGCGAGTTTTGCTTCAGCGCAAGATGATCATTGTGCTGGTCGTTGTGTGCTTGATCAACACTGCTTGGCAGCTGTTTCGGGCCTGGCTTCACCTGTTTCTCCAGGAAGGCCGCGGTTATAGCGAACAGCATACGTTGTTGTTCAACTCTGCCTGGTTTGTTGCCACCGATGTTGGATGCTTGGGAGTCGGCGTTGTCGTGCTCTGGCTTTGCGCGAGGGGAATCACCGTGACCGGCGCGCGGAAAATTATGTTTTCGGTGTGCGCGATGCTATGCCTGACATTGATTGCCCTGCCGCTGCTGCCCAAAGGTTGGTTGTTATTGATGATCCTGCTGATCAGTGGTGCCGGGGCACTGGGCGTGTTTCCGTTGTACCACGCTTTCACACAAGATATCTCTGGCAGGCACCAAGGGAAGGTGACGGGAATCGCAGGAGTCGTGGCATGGTTCCTCGTTCCCCCTACTCAAAAAATGTTTGGGCGGTTGGTGGACGTCACCGGTTCCTACGACGCAGGACTGGCAGCAGCAGCCTGCCTGCCGGCAGTTTCCGCACTCATTCTTTGGGCGTTTTGGGGAGAGGATTCAGATGAACCGCAACCATCATCAACATGATCGCCGTCGTTTTCTGGCCAACATTGGCGCCGCAACACTGATTGGCGCCGGTAGCCATTCGGGACTCGGGCCAGCAGTTCGCTGTGCGCGTGCCGCGGAACCATTGGCAACGCGGCGTCCCAAGGTTGCCTTCTTGGGAACGGTGGTCAAGACGCACTCCCATGCGCAACACTTTCTGGATCGGCATACGCTGGGCTACACATGGAAGGGCGGTTGGCAAAAGCCTCGCGTCAAAGTCGAATCGGTTTTCATCGACCAGTTTCCCGATGATGATCTTGCGCGGGGCAGAGTCAAACGCCACGGATTGCGATTGTACCCCACGATCGAAGAAGCGCTGACATGTGGTGGGCAAAAGCTTGCTGTTGATGGAGTGATCATCATCGCGGAACATGGCGATTATCCCGCCAACGAAAAAGGCCAGCGTCTGTATCCCCGTTACGAGTGGTTCAAGAAAGTCGTCAACGTCTTTGAGCAAAGCGGTCGCAGCGTGCCAGTGTTCAATGACAAGCATCTATCGACCGATTGGCAGCAGTGCGTCGAAATGGTGGCCGACTCAAAGCGTCTTGACTTTGCGTTCCTGGCGGGCTCTTCACTTCCGGTGACGCGTCGAATGCCGGCGATCGACATGCCCTACGGCGCTCCGCTCACCGAAAGCGTTTGCGTGGCATACGGCGGAGTTGACAGCTACGACATCCATGCACTGGAAACGGCGCAGTGCATGTCCGAACGACGAGGCGGTGGTGAAAAGGGAGTCAAGCAGGTCCTCGCGCTGCGGGGCGATAATCTTTGGAACCGTCTCTGGAAGAATGACTGCGAAGTGACGCGAAGACTGATTGTCTCCGCGCTCAACCGCAGTCACAACCTTCCGGTGATGACGGGGTTCCCCACCGATCCGACATCGATGGAGTGGCTCCAGCAGACGATGCCCGACACGACGGGATATCTGATCGAGCACAACGATGGTTTGAGGACGACGATGCTGCTGACGGGCATCCGAGATTTCAACTACGCCGGAATGCTCCGTGATGGTTCGATCGTATCGTGTCAAATGTATTTGCCGATGCCCAATCGCGGCTCGACCACTGCGGACTTCTTCAACCCGCTGACGCGTCATATCGAAACGACAATCATCGACCGCAAAGCACCCTATCCGGTGGAACGAACACTGCTAACCTCAGGAATGGTGATCGCCGGTGTTGACAGCCTCTTTGCGGGAGAAAAGCCGTTGGCCACTCCGCATCTCGGTATCAAATACACGGCTCCGAGCGCGTCGTCATACTGGAGCGACTAATGCGGGGGCTGGAAGTGTCTCGAAACAACAGAACTCGTTACGATGAACAGACGTACTAGTCCCCGTACGGTCACTTTGTGTTCGATCCTCTGACGGGCCATTCGCTTCATGCCTGCTGGTAATGCCTCCCAAAACAGCCGCGAAAAACAGTGTGCGGCGGCGGTGGTGGAAGCGGAGGATGTGTCTCCCTGGACGATTTCGCTGGGCTCAGTGGGGCGGACTCGCCTGATGCTCTCCCCCGCAGTGCTTCCTGCGATGGCGGTCGTGGTGATCGTCGTCGGAATGCTCACCGGGCGTCTGGGGAATTCGGATTTGCCGTTGGTCGCGATGATCGCGGTAGGATTTTGGATCATCGCCTGGCTGGTGCAACTGGCGGCGTGTCAGCTTGCTTGCGGTGTGTGCGGATGGTGGCTACCCGATGTCACGATCAACTTGATTGGCATCGAGTCGATTCCGCGTCGGATGCCGGCATTGAAATCGTTATCGGTTTCTTTGGCGTCACTGGTCGCTCTGGTGCTGTGCGGGGTCTTCTACTGGTGGGCCGATGGTGATTTTCGCCGGCCTGTGTTCACACCATCGAATCCGCCCATCTGGTCACCGCCAAGCATCGGGTTGTCGGCGTCGGATTCCATCTTGCGGGTTGCAGCGTGGCTTTGCTGGGTCCAGGCTCTGTGTCAGATGTTTCCGCTGCCCAAGACCATTGGCCGCCAGATTCTTGCCGCGCTGGTGAACCTTTGCTCGACAGGTCTTGATGTGGTTCACCAAGTCGCGATCGTTCGCAAGTGCCTGGTCGCGATTGCGGTGATCACGCTGATGCTGGCAATCTCGTTGATCGGCCTGGACCAGCAAGTCTCTTTGCCGCGTTGGCCGCTCGTGTTGGTCCTTGGTGTGCTGCTGTGGATCTCGTCGAATTCCAACGACCTGGTTCAATTCATCACGGGGTATCGGTTAGCTGGGCAGGTCCGCGATCTGTCGGAGGTTGACGAGGAAGATCGTTTGGAAAGTGTCATGATGGATCGCCAGCAGGAGCCGGTTGGTCTGGTCGCTCGGGCGCGGCAAGCAGTTCAAGCCAGGAAGGGGCAGCGCCGAGCGATGCAGGCGCTGGCCCAAGAACGTCGCGAGGCGGACGACGTGGCAAGATTGGATGAGATTCTCAACCGACTTCATGCCGAAGGCCCCGATTCGCTGTCCAAGGAAGATCGGGTCATCCTGGATCGCGTCAGTCAGACGTTGCAAAAGCGGCGAGCTGAAGAGGACGACTCGGCGAGCGATTCGACATCGTAACGATCGTTACAACCCGGCCAACCAGATTGGGGATTCTCCGCCTGCGAGGCCAAAAACTTTCTTCTGCGACAATGGGGCGCTGGATCGTCCGGGGCGACCTAGAGTTCTGCTGTTCCGTGTCGATATGCAGGAAGCGTCAGGAGGTTTGCTGGTTTTGCACCACGGTTCGCTTGGGTTTGGGGCGTTAACTGTCTACCAATACGATCATGGTCAACGACAATTCCACTGCAACTGCCGCAGCCGCGTGGGTCTTTCGCGATGCGCCCTCGGTGAATCTTCAGGGTGAGGTGGAGCGGCTTGCGGAGGCGCTTACCGTCAAGTTTGAAGAGTTGACCCTGATTCATCAGCTCAGTGAACGGCTTACCTTGGGCGAGGACTCCGACGCCATCTGCGAATCCCTGCTGGCGGAACTTGGCCCTTGTATCGGTGCGGAAACATTGGCGATCGACCTGGTTGCGGACGAGGAATCGCAGTTCGATGCGGCAACCTTCCAAGCAGGGCAAAACCGTGAAGGAAGCTGGTTGCAGACCGTCGCCCAGCAGACGATCGATCGTGCGTTTCAGGCGACCGATAAAGCGATCGCTCGGCGAATCGCCATTGCCAATGAGCCCGTCGAAACGGGTATTCAGGTACGCGCCGTGGTCGTTCCGATCGAACGTCAGGGTTCCTTTCTGGGCCGAATGGTGGCGGTGCGATCGATGCAGCAGCCAGAGTTTGGCACGGTCGAAGCCGATCTGATGAAGTCGACTTCGATGATGCTGGGGGCGCACTTGATCAACCAGCGTCAGTATCGCGAAATGCAGCACATGTTCGAAGGAACGATCCAATCGTTGGTTTCGGCGCTGGACGCAAAAGATACTTACACTTGCGGGCACAGTTCTCGGGTGGCCGATCTGGCGGTAGAACTTGCTCAGCGGCTGGGCTTTGATGAGGATCGCGTCGCCACCATCCGGATGGCTGGGATTCTGCACGACATCGGCAAGATCGGTGTGGAGGACTCAGTACTGCAAAAGCCCGGTAAACTGACCGACGAAGAGTTCGAAAAGATCAAGCAGCATCCGGTGCTTGGCTACGAGATCTTGCAGGGCATCCGGCAATTTCGAAAGATCTTGCCCGCCGTTCGGCATCATCACGAATCTTGGGACGGCACCGGATATCCCGATGGGCTGTGTGGCGAATCGATTCCACGCGATGCCCAAGTGCTGGCGGTTGCCGATGCCTTTGACGCAATGACCAGCGATCGTCCTTACCGCGCCGGAATGCCTCTGGACAAAGTGATCTCGATTTTCCAGAAAGGCCGCGGTTCGCAGTGGGCAGCCGATGTGGTGGACGTTCTGTTGTCGTGCCCCGAAGTGATGCACGAATACGCCAACCACGGTTCGTTCACCACCGCAGGCCAGATCTAACTTTCGTGGTGAATCGTAGATCAAGGCCTAAGCCGGCGGTTGCTTTGCTTTTTCTTTCCGGCTCATAATCCTCGTGCTCGCGCTCGTGCTCGGAATAACCTCTGTGCCGGTTGTTTCGAGTACGAGTACCGCTAGCGCTGAGTACGAGCACGAGTACGAATTGGGTACGAATTCGTGTAGGCCGGACCGAGGTCGCAAAACCATGCCGTAACTGCGCGGGGCCGATTCGTACTTGCGCGCAGCGTTCGCGACGAGAAAACTTCCCAGAGGCGACCGGGGTTCCGGCACCGTAAGGGCTTGCTTGTTGCGGCCTACCTTGGCGAGTTCCGCTACCCAAAACGAATTCCTAGGACGAAAGCACCTCGACCACTCGTCGCAGGTCCTCCGGCAAAGGCGCTTCGAAGGTCATCGCTTTTCCGGTTTGCGGATGATCGAATTGCAAGATCCGCGCGTGCAGTGCCTGCCGCGTCAGAATCGGTGTTTCGCCCTTGGTCTCCGCGACCGATCGCAATGTCGATGCGGTGATTTCGGCGTGTCCGGCATACAGCCGATCACACAAGATTGGGCAACCGAGATGGGCAAGATGAACGCGAATCTGATGCGTACGTCCTGTCTTGGGTTTGACCCGCACTTGCGTGAAACGTCCGTGACGTGAAATCACTTCATAGAACGTCGACGCCGGTTTGCTGGTCACATGATTTTCTCGGATCGCCATCTTGTCGCGCTGATAAGGGTGCCGCCCGATCGGCGCGTCAATCTCGTCACGATCGCGGTCAATGCTGCCTGCCGTGATCGCAAAGTACTCTTTGCGAACATGTCGATCATGAAACTGCTCGGCAAGATGCAAGTGCACCGCGTTGGTTTTCGCCACCACAATCACGCCGCTCGTTTCGCGGTCCAAGCGATGTACAATCCCTGGACGAGTCGGACCACCAACGTCGGACAGAGATTGAAATCGATACGCCAGTGCGCTGGTGAGCGTGCCGGACCAATTGCCGCGAGCCGGATGGACAACCATTCCGGCCGGTTTGTTGACGACAATCAATCCGTCGTCCTCATAAATCACGTCCAGTGGAATGTTTTCCGGAATCGTCTCGTCCACCGCCGGCGGCGGCATCAGAAAACGGATCTTCTGGCTAGCCTGCAGCTTGACGCTTGGACGCACCAATCGGCCGTCGACTTCGGCGCCCCCTTGTTGAACGGCCTGGCGAATCTGAGTGCGACTGTATCCGTCACAACATTGCGACAAAAAAAGATCGATTCGTTGGCCAGCAGCCGACTCGGGAACAACGAACTCCCGAAAGACCGGCTCCGATTCGCGGTCACCGGACACTCCACCGCCCGGTGTCGGTTCGAAGATCGGTGAAGCCTCCAGAGGTTCGTCGAGTGCGTCAGGTTTGCCGGTTGAATCGGAAATGGGAAACTACTCTTGATCGCTCGCCGCATCATCCGTCGTTTCAGTCGCGGACGAATCCTCCGCCGCCGCCTCAACATCTTCAGCAGCCTCACCAGCATCTCCCTCCGCCGACTTTTCCTCTGCTGACTCTCCCTCCACCGAATCACCAACATCAGCCGCGCCCTCTCCTGTCTCCCCCTCTCCTGTCTTCTCTTCTTTCTTCTCCCCATCTCCCGTCTCCCCTTCTTCTTCCTTCTCCCCATCTCCCGTCTCCTCACTGCTACCACCACTCCCCAAATCGCCAATCTCAGGAAGTTTCAAATCGGGAATCGTGGGCAAACTCGTTCCGCTTGGCAGCGCCGGCGGCAGGGAGGGATCGGCGGGTGTGAAATCTTGCTCAGAAAACCAAGCCAAAAAATCTTTGGTTTCGGCGGACGACAGGCTAGCGATTCGCTCTTGCGCCTTCTTGGTCATCGCTTCGGATTCGTTCGCCGCGATGCAAGCCTCGTAAGCGGCGACCGCTTCGTCCAAGTTACCCAGTGACTCGGCGGCGCGGGCGATCCCAAAGTTGGCTCGCGACTGAAGCAACCGATCCTCGCTTGCATCGATCGCCTGCTGGTAAGCCGAGATGGCTTGATCCAGCGAGTCCTCCGCGTCGACTCGATTGGTGAACAACTTGCGAATTCCCTCGGCCAGGTATTCGTTGCCCTCGTACAACTTCGACCACGCTCCGGCAGCGGTATCGGGAAAATCATCGGCGACCTTGGCCAACACCGCCGTGTCTTGGGTGGCAGCGGCTTGGATCAGCTGCAGCGTCGCATCGCTCTTTTCCTCGGTGACCTTGCTTCGATAGAGCGCCAGGGCGATCGAGCCAAAAATCACCACTCCCAAAACCACGGCAATGATTCGCGAGTAGGGTTCGATCGAACGGTTGATGCGGCCCAGGTAGGCGGCCAACTCGTTTTGCTGCAATTCGTGACGTCGATCGGCTTTCATGATTTGCCTGTAGGGTGAACGCCCTCAAAAGGGCAGAAAGAGGTCCTGGAGAATCCCAAAAGGCTCCATCTCTGTTGTACCAGAAGCCCGGAAGTATAGAAATCGCTTGAATTTAGCGTCAATAGCGTGCATTCACGCCCGTAGGCCGACTTGTCCCAAGTCGGCGATTCTGTGCTGTCGGCGATTTCTCCGAAATCGCTTCGCCACACGAGGTTCCTCCGAAATGCGCCTTCGGGGCCAGTTCGGAGAACTGGCCGACGATCGCCGACTTGGGACAAGTCGGCCTACCAGAAACCAAGCCGCTAGACAGCGTGCTCTTGCAGCTCTTCCAACGAGGCGAATTCGAGTGCCGACATGTGGCAGGCCTCCAGGACCACCGGGGGTGCCATTCCGGCGTCGTAAGCCTCCTTCCAACGCGCCGCACACAGGCACCATCGGTCTCCTGGATGCAGGCCAGGAAAATCGAACATCGGATTCGGCGTCGTCAAATCGTTGCCCCGCTCCTTGCTGAACTCCAAAAACTCCGCCGTCACCTCGGTGCAGACCACGTGCAACCCGGCATCCTCGGCCCCGGTATTGCAACAACCGTCCCGATAAAAGCCTGTCATCGGATCGGTTCCGCAAGTGACAAGTTCGCCGCCAAGCACGTTTTTTCCAGCCATCTCTCTTCCCCAGCCTTGACAAAATTCGGCGTGTTTATCGGTATAGTAATAGCACACCTCGCCGGATCGGAAACCAACCTTGGTCGTCAGACATGGACGCGATTTTTCAAGACCTCACTGAAGCTCAACGTGACGCGGTCGGTCACATTGACGGCCCGCTGTTGATTTTGGCCGGCCCCGGTTCCGGAAAAACCCGGGTCGTGACTCACCGAATCGCCCACATGCTGTCCTGCGGCGTCCAGCCCTGGCAGATCGCCGCGCTGACCTTCACCAACAAAGCAGCCGACGAAATGCGGGCGCGAGTCGAATCGCTCGCACCGGGTCAAGCCGTTTGGATGGGCACGTTTCATCGGTTTTGTGCCCAGCAATTGCGGCGTTACGCTTCGATGGTCGGATTGTCCGAAAACTATTCCATCTATGACACGTCCGACGCCAAGTTGGCGATGAAACGCGCCGTCGACACCGCCGGCGTCTCGCTGACCCATGCCACCCCCGATCAGATCGCCGCTTCGATCAGCCGCGCAAAAAACCGCTTGGTGACCCCAGACATGATGCAAGGCCACGCGCTGCGGCCACGAGAGGCGGTGGCGGCGAAGGTCTATCCGGTGTACCAGCAACAGTTGCTGACCGCCAACGCGGTCGACTTTGACGACCTGCTGCTGCACATGGCGAGGCTGCTGAGAGAAAATCCTGAACTCCGCGCTGAATTGGACGACCGCTTTCGATACATCATGGTCGACGAGTACCAGGACACGAACCTGGCCCAGTACGCCATCGTTCGCGCCCTGTCGATCGATCAACCCAATCTTGCCGTGACCGGGGATCCCGATCAATCGATCTACGGATGGCGCGGCGCGGACCTGAACAACATCCTGGACTTTGAAAAAGATTATCCGTCGGTCAAGACCGTTCGCTTGGAACAAAACTATCGCAGCACACCCAATATCTTGCGAGTTGCCGATCAACTGATTCGCCACAATCGGCGCCGCAAACAGAAAGGACTGTTCACCGAAAACGACGAAGGGGATCCAGTCGTCTTGCGGATCTTCGAAAACGGTTACCAGGAAGCCGACGGGATCGCCGACGAAATCGGCAATCGGATCGCGACCGCCGGTGCAAGCCCTCGTGATTTTGCCATTTTCTGCCGCATGAACGCGCTGACTCGGACACTGGAACACGCGCTGCGAAGCCGCGGCCTGCCCTACCAGATCGTCAACGGATTGGAATTCTATCAGCGCAAGGAAATCAAAGACCTGCTGGCCTACCTGCACTTGATCAACAACCCCCACCACGACGTCGCCCTGACCCGCGTGATCAATGTTCCCGCCCGCGGTATCGGCGCCAAAACTCTCCAGCGCCTCCGCGCCCACGCCGACGCGAAAAGCATCCCGATGCTCGCCGCGGCGCGTGAGGCCGGATTGATTGACGCCATGCCCAAACGATCCGCGTCGATGGTCGCCAAGTTCGTCGCCATTTACGATCGGTTGTGCATCAAAGCAACCGCGCCGCTGGAAGATCTGCTTCGTTACCTGGTCGAAGAGATCCGCTTCGAGTCCTACTTGGAAGGGATGGCCGACGACCAAAGTGACAACGATCGGATGGCCAACGTCGATGAATTGATCACGGCGGCGGTCGAGTTCGATCGCCAACATCCCGAAGATGGTTCGCTGGAAGCATTCCTGGA
This sequence comes from Rubripirellula sp., assembly GCA_965222745.1. Classification (GTDB taxonomy): domain Bacteria; phylum Planctomycetota; class Planctomycetia; order Pirellulales; family Pirellulaceae; genus CBDCUW01. The sequence continues at coordinate 86,744 of CBDCUW010000005.1, read as the reverse complement.
ACAAGTCGCCCTGGTTTCCGACACCGACGCGTTCGAAGATTCCAACGATCGCGTCACTCTGATGACCTTGCACGCGGCAAAGGGCCTAGAGTTTCCTCATGTGTTTGTGATGGGAGTGGAGGATGATTTGATTCCCCACGCACGCTCGAAAGAAGACGAATCGCAAATCGAGGAAGAGCGGCGGCTGCTGTTTGTCGGTATCACCCGCGCCGAGCAGTGGCTGCAATTGAGCTGCTGCAAGCGCCGCGCGATTCGTGGCGACAACCGACCGGTGATCGCCAGCCCCTTCCTCAGCGAACTTCCGCTCCATGAAATGCGCAAAGTCGAAAGTACGATTCGGCGAGATTGGTTCGACGAGGAGGACGACCTGGTCGACCCGGAGTATCCCGAATCGTGGGATCTGCCCGACGAAGGAGCCTCGCAAGTGCGAGAAGACGCCGCGTCGATCGACCAGGATGCTTATCAAGTGGGATCGCCTCAGTACGAAGGTGAATCGGCCACGGTTGATGCCAAACCGGTCGCCGCCACCGCGCTGAAAACGGCTGCCGACCTGATGGCCGGAGGCAATACGCCGCTGTCCGCCTTCCGCGAAGGATGCCAGGTGCGACACCACGAATATGGTGACGGAACCATCATCGCGGTCAGCGGCCGAGGCCCCAAACGCATGGTCCGAGTTCAGTTCCCCGACGGCGAACACCGCTTCCGAGTGGCCTTCGCAGAATTGGAACTGATTTCGTAGTCCCCACGGTCGCCTCAACCGCACAAACGGGGCAGGTCGCCGCCAGAGCAGTGGGATGGGGGCAATCGATTCTTCGATGTGAAGTTCCGACACCGTCGCCTTCTCAAAAAGTCGGCCAGAACGTAAAACTCCGATACTTTCCACTGATCATCATTCCACCCCCACGAGTGAACCATGGCCGGAACTGACTTTGGCGACACCGACGCTCTGGTGGGGATCATCATGGGCAGCCGAAACGATTGGGAAACGATGCGGCATGCGTCCGAAGTGCTGGATGAATTGTCGATCCCTCACGAAGACCTGGTCGTCTCCGCTCACCGTACTCCCAAGCGAATGGCCGCCTACGCCGAATCGGCCGCTAGCCGAGGCTTGAAAGTGATCATCGCCGGCGCGGGCGGTGCGGCGCATCTTCCCGGTATGGTCGCTTCTGAAACCAACTTGCCAGTGATCGGGGTGCCGGTGCAAAGCCGAGCTCTCCAGGGGCTCGATTCGCTGCTGTCGATCGCGCAGATGCCGGGCGGAATTCCGGTCGCGACGATGTCGATCGGAAACTCAGGAGCCAAGAATGCCGGTATTTTCGCCGCCAGGATCTTGGCGCTCTCCGACGATGCGATCCGCCAACGTCTTGGCGTGTTTGTGCAGCAACAGACTGACGCTGTATTGGAATCGGCCGAGTTGTAAGGAATGCCAGTGCAAACGTCCGCGGTTCCCCATTCCCAAGGGACAACGATCCTGCCCGGAGCCACCATCGGTATGGTCGGCGGCGGTCAACTGGGCCGCATGTTCGCGATGGCCGCCGCGTCGATGGGCTACAAGGTTTTTGTCTTTTGCGAACACGCCGATGATCCCGCCGCCCAAGTCGCCAGGCGAACTTTTGTGGGCCACCTGACCGATCATGAAGTTGCCACCGAGTTTGCTTCGCAATGCGATGTGATCACCCTGGAATTCGAAAACATTCCAGCCGAAACGATCAAGCTCTGCAGTCAACACGCCCCCACCTTCCCCGACGCCTCAGTTTTGGCAACGGCACAAAACCGGTTGCTTGAAAAACAGACCCTGCGCGATCACGGACTTCCGGTAACCCCTTTTGCGGAAGTTCGCGATGCGCCGTCGATCATCGCCGCCGCGGAACAACTCGGCTGGCCGCTGGTCGTAAAAACGGCGCGCAGCGGTTACGACGGCAAGGGCCAACATCGAATCGAATCGGCAGACCAAGCAACCGCCACCGGCTGGGATTCGTCTCAACCGTGGATTGCTGAACAGTGCATCGATTTTGATTTCGAAGCGTCGGTCATCGTCGCCCGCTCGGCCGGCGGCTCGGTGGAGTGCTTTCCGGTGTTCCAGAACACGCATCGCAACCATATTCTGGAAACGACCGTTGTCCCGGCAGCCATCTCGGCCCGCCTCCGCGATCGCGCCCACCAGATCGCCGCTGCCGCGACCGAGTCGCTGCGAGTGGTTGGCCTGCTCTGTGTCGAATTCTTTGCGCGGGGAGAGGAATTGTTGATCAATGAGGTCGCCCCCCGACCGCACAACTCCGGCCACCTCACGATCGAAGCGTGCCACACCAGCCAATTCGAGCAGCACGTCCGGGCAATCTGCAATCTACCGCTGGGCAGCACTCAACTGCGCTGCCCAGCCGCGGCGATGATCAACCTGCTGGGAGGCCTCTGGCAAGGAGCCCCGCCCGATTGGCCGGCGGCATTGGCCGAGGCTGGCGTCTCGCTCCACCTGTACGGCAAGCAAGCGGCCAAAGTTGGCCGCAAAATGGGGCACGCCACCGCCACCGGCAACGACCGCACCGAAACGCTCGCCCGAGTCCACCGAGCGCACCGGTCACTCCAGCAGCAGGCGCGAACCGAAAAACCGGAACAACCGTCTGGTTAGCGGCCCCAAACGGAGGCATGAGAGGTCAGGGGCGTTGACGCAAAGACACGATCTGAGACACTCATGCCACCAGCAGCTACCCCAAGCGGCCGTGGCGGAACTGGCAGACGCGCTAGGTTGAGGGCCTAGTGGGAGAAAATCCCGTGGAGGTTCGAGTCCTCTCGGCCGCACTTGTTTTTGCAGGGTTTTGACCAAGTCGGCCAAAATCCACGCCGCCACTGAAATCAATCAGTGGGACCGTTGAAAACCGTGTTTTAGGCGACATGATGAATCACTGGCGTGTTCCGTCTGCCTGTGCCTAGTCATCAACCAGATGACTATCAAACAGACGGAGCACGGGGTTGATCCAATCCGAATGGGAATCAGGAGGAAACTGTAGATTCCCAATTTGACCTATCCAGACAAACTCAAGCGAGGTGCTCGCAAATTTTTCTTGTTGCCTGCCGCGGACAGATTCCAATTCAATTTTGAACGGCAGCCTGATCACCTTGCCTCCAAGCCGCACGCGTCTGTACTCAGTCGTAACTAGAGTCTCAACATGAGCGTTGCGTTTGGTTTCAGAGACCGAAGCATCCCTTGATCGCTTTGTTCGCCATTCAACGCGGACAGGGAAGCCACTATTTGCTTCATCAAGCACGACGTCGACAACTGCACCCGGTCTGCCCTGAATGTCCCAGGTTCCCTGTGTCTTACCACTGCCCAAATCCACGGCATCGGAAAGACTGCCATTCAATACGAAGATCTCTTCGGCAAACGCCTTGGGGATCGAGTGGGCCAAATATGCTCCATCGTTGGCGTAGGGCAGATTGAAGGGATCAAACTTTGGAAATCGCAAAGGACGAACGTCTTCTATTTTGAAACCGGAGGGTGCACTGAAAAATCGCAGCCTGTCTGCCTGGTTGCCGTAGCCAAAACGTCTCATATCGAACTTGCGGTTCTTCACCGAGTGTTCCCAGACGTACTTGGTAGCGTCTGGGAACCGAATTCCGCTTGCGAAATAGGAGTACTTGCCTTTTTTCTTGTTATCGCACTCCACATATATGTGCTTGATCTCCATTTCTGTGGGTTCCTTTCCGAGTTCACCTTCGACTCGGCTCCCATGCATCAAACAGGCAAAGTCCTCTGGCATCTCCGATCTGGCTCCAACGAACTCAACGATGCTCTGTTCACAACGCTCTCGCGCCGACTGTGCTGCCACTTCCACAACTGATAGCGAAATCAACGCGATCCAAAGTACCGACTTGAGCCCTCGTAAAAGCAAAGCTCGTACGCCTTCATCAATACGCAGGTGAATTCGCCACATCAAAGAACTCCTTGAAAACCGATCGACGCCGGGGCAGACTACTCGTAGATGTCACACGTGACATCGGTGTTGAGAACAATGACTTCCTCTGAAATGGGAGCCCTTGTCGCTAGTTCAACAACGCACTTGTTGCTGCCTGCGATGTTTACGCACTGGCAGCGTGCGACCCAGCTGCAAGTGATCGTGTAACGACTCTGTTCGACATATCCTGACGGACCGGGCTCTACACCGTCCCAAGTCACGCCACCGTTTTCATCTTCCACTTGAAGCATGTCATTGTTGTCGACACAAAATTCGATACCTGTTTGCGGATCGGTCTGGCAGTCTCCCGTGCAAAACTGCTCGTCCACTTGATCGCACGATTCCTCTTGCGTGAACATGTAGCACGTTTGGGCATTCACCACTTGGCATGTGAAAAACGCAGCCAGTGCAAGTAGAGCAAGTCTCATTTCAATTCTCCTCAAGGGCATTCTGTGGTGTGGACGGAAAAATTAGCTTCAAACTGAACAGTTCAACGCCAGCATCGTTTTCGACCAGAGCTTCTGTGCTGCGCAGACGCTCACGGCTAAGAGATTGGACATCAGCCTTGTTGATCTCCATCCGGAAAAGCATGGATTTACCACCGGAACGTCGAAACTCATGTGCAATTGGGGCACTGACGCTCGTCCCAGCAAATGCGAGGTAGAGTTTGCCGTGTTCTGACATCTCTTGAAGCACCTTTGAGTTAGCATACAGTGCACCCCGAAACTCAAGCTTCGCTCCGGCTGACTTGCAGATGAGGGATCGGGGAAAAACACGAACACGCAAAGAATCAAGAAACTTTACCGGGACTGCAATCTGTTCTTCTCTCGTGTCAAAGAAAACATTGACCGGAAGCATTCCGCTTGGTTCATCAAGCTTCTTGGTGTCAACGTCATAGGACAAAAGCATCCTGTTGTCATCTCTAGAGGCAATCTCTAGGCGTTTCAGTAAGCTTGAACCTGCAAGCACTTTTGAAACGCTTGAAAGTTTGCAAAAACGAGAGGTAACAGTCAGTTGCCCAGATTCGCCCGAAACACCCACATCAACTCTTGCCGGTTCGATCTCGAATCGCCGACATGACTTACCTCTCAGTACGACGGCGATTGAATCAGAACTGAACTCGCCGTATCCGATCGTGAACTTCTTTTCAAAATCGCCGGTTTCCGGCAGGCTAAGAGAGGCAAACACATATTCCGTTTCAGTCGATGGAATTTGCTTCGTTACCGGAATCGCAGTCAAGCATCCACAAGACGACTTCACGCCACGGAATTCAAGATCCTTGCTAGAGCTGTTGTGGATCTTGATTTTGAAGTTTGTTTGACGGTTTAACTCGACACTTCCAACATCAAATGTCTTTGCAACCGGTGCTCCCGAAAACTCAATCTCGCCCACTTGCTTGCCGGTGAAATTGACTGCTCTTCTCGTTTCGTCACCCAGCGACGATGAGAAGAGAAGAAAAATTGAGAGAAGTGCTGAAAGAGAATTTTGCACGATTGGCCCCGCAACTCGTTAGCAGCATGTCTAAAAGCCTAACGCTCCCTATTTTTAGTATCAACCAATTTAGGTGTTATTTTGGTTTTATATTGCACCTCGCCGAAGGGCTTCCCGCTTCGTTTGTTGCTGAGGGTGATGTGTGGATGACAGATCTTGAGTTTCTCATCCGTAAAGATCGTTTGTAGAACATTGACGGCATAGCCGCAGAAATTTTGAAGAGATTGGAAGACAACCAAGCACCAGGGATCATGTGGTGTCGCGACCACCGGAGCGTTCATCGTCCTCCGTGAGCTTCCTGTTTGCTAACTTGCTTGTCATCAAATGACGGCATGAGCAAACCGAGCGTCGATCTGTCAAAGAATCGCTTTTCGACGGCATCGCCAATGCGCCATTGAATATCGGCTGTATATTCTGCGGTACGTACCTGGCTAAGGTGCATTGCTTGAATCCGTACCGGAAGTCTCGTGTCCTTCGAAGCGTTGCGCCAAACCGAGCGAACCACGTCGGTGATTTCTCGATCCTCCTCCCGCTCCCCACGAGGCCACCAGATCTCAAGCTGCACGGGGCATTTCTCTTGAAACGTAACAATCATCCGCAGCCTGGTGAAGTCAATCAGAACATGCGTGTATTGACCGATGGTCAGGACGCCCTTCATCCGGTTGGGCAAAATCGAATGGGCATGTTCTTCCATGGCGCCACCGGTGAGAGTTTGAACCACCGGAACAACCGCAGCGCGAACCGGGTGAAATGCGCCGGAGGATTCAAGAAAATAGGTGAATTCGCCGACATCTCCCCGAAGCAAATAGTCGTTCGCCGCATGTCCATTGGCCAACGCAATCACCGTCTTGCCGTCTCGCTCGTAGATATCAACCATCCGCGTTCGTCGCAGCAGTTCCTCCTGGTCATAGCTATGGCCCGACATCGGCTGGTAAGACGAAACGATGCGTCTGGTCCCCGAACCGATTTCTCTCCCCAATCGGAAATTGCCTACATTTGCAATCGCCGATCCAAACCTGGAATCATCATTCAGATGTTTCTTGGTCAGGCCTGTCCTACTCATGGAGTATTGCACGGTGCATTCAAAGCTATGTGCAGTTGTTGCCGTAACAATATCCGACATCCAACGCGTCACTTCCGGCACCTTGTCGCGCCCACCCTCGATCACCGCCGAAGGCAGCGGAACTTTGATTCGCTTGAGCCTATCGTTGTCTTGGCCCCTGGCGTTAGGTGTGGCAACGCTTTGCAGCACAATCACCACGCAAGCCGTCCACAGCAGAGGCGACTTTCCAACCACGAAACGGAAGCCATCGAACATGGGAGCCTCGTCTGAACCAATTCCCGAAACAAAAACTTTCGATCGAATCAGCCGACTGCTCAGTAGCCGGGATTATATACACACGTTGGATCGCTAAACTCAAAATAGAAAATCTCGTCGTTGTACCCGCCATTGAGAATGCACTTATCGACGATCACATTTCCCTGGAGCTGCGAGTCACACCACTGGTCACAGGTACCCCATACTCCACACAGCAGACTCTTGGGTTCAGCCTTATGGTATCCCGAGTAATCGGCTGACACAGACGTGGGCCGATAGATATACATTTCACTGAAAGTCAGCATCTCCGGTTGTGCAAACACGTTATTCACACATTCAATGAAGGGCGGGGTGACGGGATTGCAGTGGCTACATGCAGTCGGGAATAACTCCATCAATTGGACGTGTTCCAAGCATCGGTCATTCTCGTTTCCTGGAATCTTGCACTGAGCCTGACAAGTCTGGCCAACCAGGCACCAAACGAGGGCTGCGGTAGCGGCAATCATCTTGACCATCAGTATTCTCCCATGACCGGAATGGAAACGACACTTCCAGGGAACTCAACAATGATCTTGGATGGCGCCTGGCCTAAATCCTGATCTTCTTTCCCCTGGAGAAGATAGACACGTTCGTTCGAACGAGAAATCTGTAGCGGACAATCTTCAACGTCATACTGCTTCTCTTCGTCACCGAAAACCAGCTTGATCTCGGGGATCACGTTTTCTTTCGGAACGTACTGTCGCGAGAAGACAATGGTTGCTCTAACAACGGACCGTGAGTTGTCATTGCTCCAATAGAGTTGAGAAGGAATGCACTGCCACTGCATTGCCAAAGAAGAGTGAATCATGAAATCCGTCGCGATCTCTTCACCCGTTTCCGTTCGCCTCAGCAAAACCCGCAGATGCTCGACAGCGTGTAGCGCGTTGCTCGTCGGCCTACACACGACTTCGATATTCTTGTCGTCCTGAGCCGTTGTGCTGACGAGTTCAAGAATACCTCGCCCAAACTGGACCTTTTCAAATTCAAGGCCCTGCTCCTGGATCTCAACGTTGAGCTTGCCCACCTCGTTAGGATCGCTAAAGCTCAACCGCGTCGGACTCACCTTTGCCTTGCCGTACGTCTTCGCCTTGATGAACAAACGTATGTATTTCTCTCCTTCCGCAACAACCAACCTGACCTCTTGCCGAAAGCTATCAGTGACACTGGTTGGAGCAACCGAGAGACCGAATTCCAGTTCGCCCTTCGCATCAAGGATATCTCCACCTCCTTTGACCCGTACACAACCGCAGGAAACATCTACGCGTTCGATTGTCAGTGCACTGTTCGATTGATTCTTTATCCGCAAATTCCAATCGGTCGCTTGCCCGGCCGGTATGGCCCCCAGATCAATGGTCTCTGTCGCGGCTTCCAAGCTCCGAAACTCGACAACGATCACTTTCCGATCGTCCGTTTCCGATGCAAAAGCAAACGTACTCAATGCAAAGATCGATAGAAATGCGAAGAGTCGTTCGGGCCAAGTCGCATGCATTGAGTGCCCTCCATCAGGCGACGATTAGGAACAGGAGGTGCCGACTGGAAACCCGCTGTTCTCAAACGAACAGGTTGAATTGTTTCATTCATCTAGCTGCGCGTCAAATTTTTTCGTCGAACGGATTGTAATGGTCCGTATTCCCGAAAGCAAATCGAGCTCCGAAACATGCTTGTATTGCGAGCCCGATCGATGATTCAGCCGTCACAGTTGGCGAGCCTTGCGTAGTCCAGCGGCGTCTTTCCATTGCTGTCGGTGGCGTCCAGTCGTGCGCCGGCGTCGATGAGGAGTTGGATTGTTTTCGCGTCGGCTGTTCGTTTCTCTGCAACGAGATGCAGGGCGGTTCGACCGTTGGTATCTTGGGCATTCGGATCGTCGTTTTGAGGCTGCCGAAGTAGTTGCTTGGCCTGCTTCTTCAGACAGCACTCGGAATTGCTGCTGCGAAACGTTTGGGGTGCTGGTAGATCGCAGTGAATGTGCCGAAGCCGCCCATCGAATGGCCCAGACAATAGCCTCGGTCTGCGTCGATCTTGTGCTCTTTCACCAACACGGTGTCGATGAACTTAAGGACAATGCCCAAGTCATCTGCGCGACGTCCCTGCTTCGATGGTGACTTCCAATTTGACGCCAATCACTTTCTTGGTATTGGCAACTCGCCCAGTTCATCAACGAGCAGCTTCTCAAGCCGTTTGACAGTTGCGGTGTTCCTCGGTTCGTCGATAACGTTGTAGTATTCGTGCGGATCGGTGGGCAGATGGTAGAGTTCGTCCTTGCCGTTTGGATATTGAATCAGCCGCCAATCCGACGTTCGTACCGTGCGACCAACGTGAATGCAGTAGGCTGCCTTCTTACCTGGCGCAGTCGGGTCCGCTAATTGTGGAACAAAACTTCTGCCATCGAGAGTCTTTGGAATTGGCAGTCCCGCAACATCGGCAAACGTCGGAAACAAATCGATCAATTCAACAATGCCAGCAGTCCGAGTGCCCGCTTTCACCATTTTCGGATAGCGAACGATCAACGGCACTCGCATGACTTCTTCGGACAAATCGCCTTTTCCCCACTGACCTCGCCAACCGAGATGAAAGCCGTGGTCGCTGGTGAACAGGACCAACGTGTTCTCGTGAAGGTTTGCATCACGGACCGCCTTGAGAAGCCGACCAAGCTGTTCATCCATGTGTGAGACCGATGCATAGTAGGCACGTTGCACCAGTCGCTGGTTCGCATCACTCAGCTCGATGCCCGGCGTATAAGCCGCGTGACCAACCGGCGTTGCATCCACCGGAGTCGGTTGAAGTGTGAACCGCGCCGGGACGTGCTGTTCAAAGTGCCTGGCCGTCGAGAAACAGGGTTGATGGGGTTTAAACAGGCCGACCGCGGCAAAGAAGCGTTTATTCGGGTCGCGCTCTTGCCGAAGAAACTGAATCGTGCGCTCCACCGTCTTCCAGTCCCGAGTCGTTTCGGCGGAATCGGTCACCTTGTACCGGCTGACACGTCGGTGAAGTTTCCCGTCCTCGAAAACTACCTTCAGGTCAGAGAACGGTGTGTCGACAAATTCGCCTCGGATATCCCACGCTTTTGGGTCGATAAACGGTTTTCCGTGGTCTATCTTTCCGACCGAAAACGTTTGGTAGCCGTGTTCTCGAAACCACCGGCCCATCGTCATGGTTTCCGGGTTTCTGATAAAATGATTGCGTCGCGCGTGCCGATTGTTGAGACCCAACATAAAAGCCGTGCGACTTGGCGTACAAAGCGCTCCCTGTACGTATGCTCGATCAAAACAGATGCCTTCTGCCGCAAGTTGGTCGATATTCGGAGTGATTGCAACCTTGTCGCCGTAGCAGCCGACGCGGGTCGCCAAATCATCCGAGACAATGAAAAGAATGTTGGGTCGCTCCGCCGCTAACGTGCTTGATGCTGCAAGCATCCAAGCGAATGAAAGCAGCAACTTGCCGGTGATTGGAAGGAGGGCGAGGGCTAACCCCAGAGGCACAGAGAACACGGACGGCATGCGCCTACTTGCTCGGTGTCGTCTGTGATCCTGTGGTTTGATCACTTTCTTTTGCATCTAAAAATTGAAAGCGGCTGGCGGTTGATCGATGAACATTGGTGTTGCCAAGGTGAAGCTCCAGCGAGTCGTGGCTCCGGAAGCAAGCCGCCTATTCTACCACGACACACCTGCCTGACCGCATACTGCTGGCCCTATCGCCAACCTTGAAATCGATACGATGAAAACCGTCCCGAAAAGCGGCTATAATGCAAGTCAACTCCCAGCTGCCGGACGCTCATGAAATCAGCCGCACTATCGATCACCCTAACATTCTTTTTGGCCGGCACGCTGTGGGGAGCCGAAGATGCTGCTTTTACCGCTGGATTGAATGCCTTTTTTCAACAGCATTGTTTTCAATGCCATGCCAACGGTGAAAGCGAGGGTGGGCTCGACCTTTCCCAACTCAGCACGGAATTGACCGATGCCGAAGTAATGCGTCGTTGGGTAGTGCTCTATGATCGCATTGCGGCCGCTGAGATGCCGCCTGAGGGTGGAGATCTAGGCGACGCCGAAAGGCAGAACGTTCTTGCCCGTCTTGGTCGATCATTGCACCAGGCGGACGTTTCACAGCGCGAAGTGGTGCTTCGCCGATTGAACCGGCTGGAATACGAAAACACGCTGCGCGACCTGTTTGACCTTCCGCACCTGGAAGTCAAGGACATGTTGCCCGAGGACGCGCGAGCCCACGGCTTTGACAACATCGGTGAAGCCTTGGCGTTGTCGACCGAACAAATGATGGTTTATCTGCGTGCGATCGATTATGCGCTGGATCAGGCGTTGGGACCGCCGGAGAAACCAGAGTCGCGCGTGCGCTACTCGAATTTGAAGGAATCTTCTCAACGCGTTTTGGGAAAATTGTTCCGCGAAGAGCCCGACGGTGTCGTGATGTTCAGTTCGGGTTACTCACCGTCCGCGTTCCGAAAGTTCGACATTCGCGAGCCCGGCGTGTATCGCTTCAAGCTGCGCGCCCGCACGTTTCAATCAGACAAACCGATGGTCTTGCGAGTCTATGCGGGGGACGTGATTGCCAGCCGTCGCGACCGCTGGTTGTCCGGGTACTATGACATTGCCCCCGGTGATGACTGGACGGAAATCGAGTTTGAAGAGCGTCTGGAGCGATACGACAGCATCAAAGTTGTCACCTACTGCAACGGCGGACACGAAAAGAACGCCCAAACGACCGAGCGTCCCGGAATTCTGATCGGTGAGGCTGAGTGCGAAGGTCCGATCATCGAATCGTGGCCTCCGTCAAGCCGGGTGAAGTTGTTGGGAGAGGTCGATCCGGAAAACGCAACCGAGGAGGATGCTGTTGCGATTCTGTCTCGTTTTCATACGCTTGCACTGCGTCGCCAAACAACCACTGAGGAACTGAAGCCGTTTGCCGATTTGACTCGCCATGCCCTACAAGAGGGGCGGACTTGGATGGAAGCGTTGCGCTACGGAGTCAAAGCGATCCTCGTTTCACCTCAGTTCCTGTTTCTTGAAGAACCGGGACACGAACACGTCGACGACTTCGCGCTCGCGTCGCGATTGTCCTATTTTCTTTGGAGGTCGATGCCGGATCGCCGACTGCTCGATTTGGCGTCTCGGGGAGAATTGAGCCGACAAGAGACGCTTCGCAGCGAAGTCGAACGACTGCTCAACGATCCCAAAGCCCTGCGATTCATTGATGACTTCACGGGCCAGTGGCTTGACCTGTATGAGATTGACTTCACCGAACCTGACAAGAATCTGTTTCCGGAATATGACGATCTGCTGCGGTCGGCCATGCTCGCCGAATCCCGCGGTTTTTTTGCCGAACTGCTGCGTGAGAATCTCAGCACAGAGGAGTTCATCGATGCCGACTGGACGATTTTGAACAGTCGACTGGCCGAGCACTACGGAGTGCCGGGGGTGGAAGGTTTAGAGTACCGGCGAGTTCAACTTCCGGCCGACAGTCCGCGTGGTGGCGTGATCACTCAAGCGGCCGTGTTGAAAGTGACGGCCAACGGGACAAACACCTCGCCGGTCATGCGCGGTGTCTGGATGATCGAAAACGTCTTCGGTAAACCCGTTCCCCCGCCGCCGGCCGGCGTGCCCGCCGTCGAGCCCGATATCAGTGGCGCAACGACCCTGCGAGAACAGCTCGACAGGCATCGCAATGTCGCGTCCTGTGCCGGTTGTCACAACAAGATTGATCCGCCAGGATTTGCTCTCGAGCGGTTTGATCCGATCGGCGGCTGGCGCGACTGGTACCGCAGTACGGGCGAGGGAGAGCGGATTCCCGATCGCTTCATCGATCCGCCCACCAATAAGGTTCGCGTCCGTTACCGCAAAGGTCCTCCGGTCGATGCCAGCGGCGTGACACCGGCGGGTCAGCCGTTCACGGACTTCCAGGCATTCAAGAATTTGCTTGCCTCCAACCCGGAACAAATGGCGCACAACCTGGCCGAAAAACTGTTGGCGTTCGGGCTCGGACGCGGAACTGGTTTTTCAGACCGCGCCGACCTAAAACAGATCGTCGAAAAATCCTCAAAACAAGGATTTGGCTTCCGCACGCTGATCCACGAAGTCGTGCAAAGTGAAGCGTTTCGAGCACCATAGTAGCGCCGAAGGACCATCTCATGCGAAGTCGCCGCCAGTTTTTGCGAGCCTCCGGAGTGATGCTGACACTCCCCTGCCTGGAGTCGTTCGGTGCGCCGCCAGCGACGCGAGATGACCGTTCCCGCATGGTTGCCATCAACATCGGACTGGGACTGCATGGACCAAATCTGTTTCCCGAAACCGCCGGGCGCAGCTACGAGATGACGCCTTATCTTCGCGTGCTGGAGGAATTTCGCGGCGACCTCACGATCTTGTCGGGCACGTCGCATCCCGGTGTCGATGGCGGTCATTCTGCGGAGAAGTCGTTTCTCACCGCGGCGCCACATCCCGGCAGTGCCAGCTTCAAAAATACGATTTCTCTCGACCAACTGTTGGCCGAAAAACTCGGCGGTCAGACGCGGTTTGCTTATCTCCCCTTGAGTCTCTCGGGACGTAGCCTGTCGTGGTCGCGAAGCGGCGTCGAATTACCGAGCGAGACGCGTCCTTCGCAAGTGTTCACCAGGCTATTTCTCGAAGGGAAACCCGACGAGAAAAAAAGACAGATTCAGAGGCTGCGCGATGGGCAGTCGATCATGGATGCCGTTCGGGAGAACGCCACCAAGATGTCGCGTCGCGTCAGCAATCGCGATCGACAAAAGCTCGAACAGTATTATTCGGTTGTCCGCGATACCGAAAAACGCCTGAAGCGGGCTGAGGAGTGGGAGCATCAACCGAAACCAAAGATCGATCGAAAGGTTCCCACCGACATCGCCGACCGAACCGACATCATTGCCAAAGCGGATCTGATGTACGACATGATGCACCTGGCACTCCAAACCGACAGTACCCGGTTGATAACGTTCTTCAAAAATGGGATCAACGCAGTTCCCCAGATCGCTGGTGTGTCGCAGGACTACCACAACCTTTCTCATCACGGCAAAGACCCCGAAAAGATCGACGAATTGACCGTGATCGAAACAGAGCAGATGCGTGCGTTCCGCGATTTTCTGCGCAAATTGCGAGACACTGACGAAGACGGAACGAGTCTTCTCGATCGAACCCAAGTGTTGCTTGGATCCAACCTTGGAAACGCCAGTAGTCACAACAACCGCAACATGCCAATCCTCCTGGCGGGCGGCGGTTACGATCACGGCCAACATCTCGCGTTCGACCGCGACAACAATCACCCGCTGCCGCAGTTATTCGTCACCATGCTGCAGAGAATGGGACTGGAGGTTGATTCGTTTGCAGGTCACAGTGGAACATTGCCCGGATTGGATCTTGCTTCTTAACCTGACCCGGCAGACAACGAGTCACGCCGCTTGAGATACCGGAAGAGCGATGTCAAGTTCGCGATGGCATACAACAATGATCGGTCGTTCGTGGTTGCTGCTTGGACTGGTTGCCGTGTGCATCCTTTCAACCAAGATGGGCATCGCCTCCGAGTTCGATGTGCTGGTCTTCGCACCGCATCCTGACGACGAAGTACTTGGTTGTGCCGGTGTGATGCTGCGAGCACTGGAAGAGAATAAGCGAGTGGGCGTCGTTGTCGTGACCAATGGTGGCGGTTTTCCGAAAGCCACATCGATCATCACGGGAAAACCGCAAGACCAACTCTCCCAGTTGGATTACCACCGGCTCGCTGCGGAACGTCAGCGTCAGTCATTGGCTGGATTGACCATTCTCGGTGTATCCGGAGCCAACTTGATGTTTTTGGGCTATCCCGACTCCGGTTTGGCGGCAATGTATCGAAGTGAAAACGGGATACCCTACCGCCAGAAGTTCACCGGCAAGGACCAGACCTACGGCATCGTCGTACCGGATTATCACTCGCGGAAACACGGGCGACCGGCGCCGTACACGCGAGCTGCATTGTTGGCTGACATGGTGGGCATCATCAAAACCAGTAGGCCGAAAGAAATCTACGTCACTCACGAAGTGGACCGGCATTCCGATCACAAGGCAGCCTTTTGGTTCGTCCGCGACGCGGCTCGTGCTGCGCGGTTTCGCGGTAAACTATTGACGTATGTCGTTCACGGTCAGCAGCGGCCAAAGCTGCCACTGTACCGCGTCTCGTTAACCGCCGCGCAGGTCGACAAGAAAAGGGCCGCCATACGACCGCATCAAATTCCGATTGTCCATGACCATCTCGACGAACACGCCAAGAAGGAAGAGCTGTTTTGGCTAGCTCCCATCGACAGTTCCTCCAAGAACATGGATGAGGAACCGAGGCGATGACGTCGACTTGCGTGGTTCATCAGACGGTTCGAATAGACAGGCGCGAAGGCACCTTCGATCGTCGCATCCGCTGTTTACTGGTTGTGTCGTTCCTGATGTTGCGATTTGCGGCGCCCGTGGATGGTGCGGATGGTCGTCCCAACATCCTGTTCATCATGGCAGACGACCACACGACTCAGGCGGTTGGCGCGTATGGCAGTCGACTGGCAAGACTAAATCCGTCACCGAATATTGATGCGCTGGCGAAGGATGGCATGCGGTTTGACCATGTTTTCTGCAACAACTCGATCTGCACGCCCAGTCGAGCAAGCATCATCACCGGCCAGTATCCGCAGACCAACGGTGTCCTTGATCTGACGGGGCAGATTCCGCCCGAGCGACAGTATCTGGCCATCGAGATGGGAACTGCTGGCTATCACACGGCGATGATCGGCAAGTGGCATTTAAAACAAGAGCCAGCCGCCTTTCACTACTACTGTGTGTTGCCAGGACAGGGGCGATACTTTGACCCAACATTCCGTGTTCAAGGCGATCAACCTTGGCCACGCAATACGATTCGCAAGGAAGGTCAGCATTCCAGCGATGCGATCACCGACATCAGCCTGGAGTGGCTCGAGCATCAATGGGACCGCAACAAGCCGTTCTTTCTGATGCACCACTTCAAGGCACCGCACGACCTGTTTCGATACGCGCCGCGCTATGAGGATTATCTGGAAGACGTGACCATTGCTGAACCGGAGAACCTGCACGATCAACCGGCCGACGGTTTTGGTTCCGTCGCGAGCCGAGGTTACGGTTCGGGGCTGGCAAAGGGTCACGAAAGCTGGCAACTTGGCCGCAGAATCGGTATCGACCAGAGCCTGAAAGACCCAGAATACACTCGCACCAATTACCAGGAATATCTCAGACGGTACCTGCGCTGCGTCAAAGGCGTCGACGACAACGTCAAACGCCTCATCGACTTTTTGCGAGACGAAGGAGAGCTCAATAACACCGTCATCATCTACACCGGCGATCAAGGCTTTTTTCTCGGCGAACACGACTTGATGGACAAACGATGGATGTACGAAGAGGCCATGCGCATGCCATTCATCGTGCACTACCCCAAAGTCGTGAAGCAAGGTTCCACGAACGACTGGCTGATCAACAACACCGACTTCGCGCCCACCATCCTGGATCTGGCTGACGTGGAAACGCCCACTTACATGCAGGGCCGCAGTTTCGCGTCAGCCTTGCGGGGCGAAACACGGCCAGCCGACTGGCGCAGGGCCACCTACTATCGCTATTGGATGCACATGGCCCACAATCTTCGAGTTCCCGCCCACTTTGGAATCCGCACGCAGCGATACAAGCTGATCTTCTTCTATGGGGCCACGCCAGCCGGCGATGATAAAACGCCGGTCGCCTGGGAATTGTACGATCTGAAAAACGACCCGCTGGAGATGCAAAACGAATACGCCAATCCGAAGTATGCCGGGGTTGTCGCGAAGTTGAAGACCGAGTTGCGGAAGCAGCGTGACGACCTCAACGAGACCGACGCAGCCTATTCCGAACTGCGTGAAATTATCGATGCGAACTGGAATTAGTGATTGAACGTGGAAAAAACCTTGATGGGAAGACGGGTAGGCCGGGCCGAGGTCGCAAAACCGTGCCGTAACTGCGCGGGGCCGGTTGGTACTTGTGTGAAGCGCGGGAGGCGAAAAAACTTCCCACAGGCGACCGAAGTTCCGGCACCGTAGGGGTTTGCTTGTTACGTCTACGATGGTCATGGATAATCCAGGCAGCGCTGGACTTCGGAAATAACCTTGATCATGACGCGGGCAAAATCATAACCCGAAGCGTGAGTTTTGAAGTTGCGCTATTCACGTCACTCTCCCGCGCAGCGGGAGGGTCGGACGCGGTAGCGGCCGGGGAGGGCCCTCTCCGGGCCTTAGAGCCCGACTCTCCCGGAGGGAGAATGAAGTTGTCTGACTTGCATTTGTGCCGCAATTTGCAATAACAATCACACTTCGACGCTCAAAAAGCGCAACTTCAAAAAGCGTGAGCGAGGCCGCAAAACGCGACGTTTGCTCGCTGACGCTTCGGGTTATGAAGTATAAGGTCATTTCCAAGTTCCAGTACTAGCGTCCTGAGGAATCAAGGAAGTCCGATGAAGGCTCACTTTTGTCGCTGGAAGTCTGAGTTTTCTCCGGGGTTTGCTCATCAGCAACTCGCTTCCAACGAAAGAGCTTTGGTTCTTGCGCGTAGCTACGATACTCGTCCGATTGAAGAAGGCCTGTTGCTTCGTAGTAGTACTGATGGTCGACCTTGTAGATGTAGGAGAAACCGCGACCTCGCCCGGCACCAATGCGAAATCGGTTGATCCGAACTCCGCCCTCAATCAGGAGATCGAATGTCGACGTGTGTTCACGAACGAGTTCACCGGTATCCCTATCGTAACGGCGGATCGTGCTCTTGTTTCCCTTGATCGTCTTGACGATCCGAACTTGAGGGAGTTTGCCGGCGTGGGAAGGTGATTTGTTTCAGCGGAAATGAGACATCCGACTCACACTGATCGCACTCATCTTCTCGTGTCTTCTTGCGTTTTTTGTGGCCCTTCTCACCTATCCTGCATCGGTGGTTTCCCCGCCCGCAATCTCCGATTCCGCTTCGAGCTGGCGGACGATGCATCTTCGGCGAGTTCCAGAATCGCGAAGCGATGGTAGGCGTTAGCCTCGGACGCGAGTCCGAGGTCAAAATAGCCAAAACACATTGAGTCGCGCAGCGACGGCAGGAACTGTCGCGACGATCTCTTCTGCAAAGACGTATCGCTCATCGAACTGCCCCTGTCGTCGCTCCGCGACTTCCGCAATCAACGAAATCCCCACATGGGACTTGCGTCCCATGCTATAGCATATCGTTGCTTCGCAACTGCTTATCGTAAAAGACACAAACTCGCGTCGGCTGGACAAGCCGACTGCACCAATGCGATTCGCATTGTTGCGTCGGTCATTTGCACCGCTGAGGTTACAGAAATGGCTGTCGGAGTGAGGCCGTAGCGACAAATTCTTGCTGGATCGTGTAAGAATTTGGCGATCGGTGCATTAGCTACATGAGTGGCATGGGATTGTCACTCTCAGTCGTTTGATTGCCGAATCGCTTCGTTATGCCGCATTTGCCCGAAACCAGTGAAACCCTGCTAGGCCGACTCGCGTCGCCGGATGACGTGGCTGCGTGGGAGGATTTTGTGCGCATCTATATGCCGGCGGTTTCGGGTTATTGCCGCAGCCGAGGCTTGCAGGAGGCCGATGTCCACGAAATCGTTCAAAACGTCTTGCTGTTGGTTCACCAACGAATTCCCGAATGGAAACCCTCGAATCGACCCGGCAGTTTTCGGTTCTGGTTGCTTCGCACGGCTCACCGATTGTGCCTGCAGACGATCCGGGAACGAAACCGGCCGGATCGTGCCGCCGGAGGAACGAGCATGCATCAGGCAATCCAGGCGCAACCGCAGCTTGTCCCGGAAGCGGATGAACACCAGCTTGATTGGCAACGGTGGGCGTTTCAGTGGGCAGCTCGGCAGATTCAAGAAGAAGTGAATCCGGCAACCTGGCAGGCATTCTGGTTGTCAGCCGTGGAAGGTGTTCCTGCCAAGGAAGTGGCGACACGTTTGTCGATGCGGATCGGCGCCGTTTACGCCAGCAAATGTCGCGTTCTTGCCAAGATTCGTGACCGAGTTCAAGAACTATCCAGGAGTGACGTATGACAGTCTGTCAGCGCGAAACCGGTCGTCTCTTTCTGCGCGGCGAGCTTGGCCGCCAACACGAAAACGAATTCACCGAACACATTGAATCGTGTGAGTGTTGTCGGCTGTGGCTGGAAGAAGACGCTGGTGACGACAGGATGTGGCAACTCGTCGAAGAACTCTCCAATTCTCCGACCACGGACTGGCCTGACGATTCCGCCGATTGTGGGGGCCTGTCCGATCCCAAGCAAAGCCTTTCGCAGGTGGCCGAGCAAATCAAGGCGCATCTGTCGCCCTCGGACGATCCTTCGATGCTCGGACGGCTCGGTCCGTATGAAGTCATCGGAGTCGTTGGCCGCGGCGGCATGGGCATCGTGTTGAAGGCATTCGAGCGATCACTCGACCGCAACGTAGCCCTGAAAGTGCTCGATCCTGCCTTGGCCAGTTCGCCGCCTGCTCGCGAGCGTTTCGCGCGTGAAGCGAATGCCATGGCATCGATTTCCCATCCCAACGTCGTGCCAATTTTCTCCGTCGCCCAGCACCGTGACATTCCCTATTTCGCGATGGAGTATGTTGTTGGCGAGACCTTGGCAGATCGAATTCGAAGAGATGGCCCGCTGGGAATTGACGCCGTTGTACGAATCTCGGCGCAGGTTGCCGATGCCTTGACGGCTGCACACGCCCACGGCCTTGTTCACCGAGACATCAAGCCGGCGAATGCATTGCTTGACCAAGGTACAGACCGAGTCCGCGTCGCCGATTTTGGTCTGGCACGCGTGGCATCCGACGCCAACGTTACTCGGACCGGAATGGTCGCCGGAACGCCTCAGTTCATGTCGCCGGAGCAGGTTCGCGGGGCCGTCGTGGACAGCCGTTCGGACCTCTTCAGTTTGGGAAGTCTGATGTACGCCATGCTTACCGGAGATGCTCCCTTTCGGGCCGAAAATGTCTACGGCACCATGCAGCGTGTCGTGCACGACGACCCTCAAGCTCTTCACGCAACAGTGCCCGATTGGTTGCAGCACATGGTCACACGACTCTTGGCAAAACAACCAAAAGACCGCATCGCGCCGGCGGAACATGTGTCCGAGTTGCTGAGACGGGAGCTGGCTCATCTTCAGAATCCAAATGAAATCCCGGAGCCGAAAAGGGAATGGCTGCCACGACAAGCCAAGACAGTCCGTCCCACCGTCGCTGTCTCGTTGGCCTTATTTGGGATTTTCATGCTTGTTGCTTGGGCCGCCGGCCTTTTTTCCGCTGGTACCAACAACGGAAACGAAAACGAGTCAAACAGACAAGCGCAGTTGAAGGTCGACTCGTCTGGCAAAGGCCCCAAACGGCAAGCGAATGACGCGGCACAGCCTAATCGGGTTGACCTCGGCGAAGGTTCCATCCTGCCGGACAATCGATCGGTGGAGGCGACCCCGCTGGTGATCGAAGGGCAGGTCACCGATGCGCGCACTGGAAATTCAATCGATGACTTTGAGGTGGCGATCATCAAGTACTTCCGGCCGAATTGGGCGCAGGTCATCCGCGGCAAACACCGTGGCGAGGCAAAAGCCGAAAAGACAGGCGACGGTGAGTTCGCGGTGACACTGAATGATTCCGAATACGTCTACGACCTTCAAATTGAAGCGATCGGTTACCAGACGGTCCGTACCACAAAACGATATCGAACAGGTCGAGAAAATCAGTCACTCCACTTCGCCCTTCAACCATCTTCCCGATGCGTTGGTCGTGTGCTCGACGAACGCGGAACGCCCGTTGCCGGAGCCCGAGTCTACGTTGCCAACCGGTTTCAGCAACTGGAACTGGGGAAATGGCAGCACCGTGGGATGATGGACGACGAACTCGTCCTAAGTGACAATTACCGCGTTCATTCCGCAGAGGATGGCAAGTTTGAAATCTGTTCGCAACTCGAAGATTACGTCGTTGTCGTCGTCTGCGAAGAAGGCTATGCCGAGGTCCATTGTGACGTGGACGAGGCGCCGGGAGATTTGAGTATCAAGAAGTGGGCGGGAGTTCGCGGAACGATCTTACAAGATGGTTTACCAGTGACGAATGCCGAGATTAGCTTTGGTGCAATTCGGGATTCGGACAAACCGTCGATCATTTATAGCTTTTCTTCTGCTGGAGGCCGAACGAATGCAGACGGTACGTTTAGCTTCACACAGGTGCCGCCCATTCCGTTTCGCGTCCAAGCAAAATTGCATTTCGCACGCGAGTCACCGCTCCGTTCCAGTGAATCGCTTCCGCTCGATCTGAAGCCGGGCGAACTGCGCGAAATTGTGCTTGGTGGCGGAAAGAACACGATCGTTGGCAAGATCAAGGTCTCGGAAGCGTCTGGTCTCGACGACTTCAACTACCAACACTCCTTGAACTACCTGATCGCCAAACGTCCAGCCGTGGGCGCACCGCAATCGGTCGTTGCGAAAGGTTTTGATTGGGAAAAGGGCTGGAACGACGAGTACCTCCGACCCATTGGTCGAGACTACTTGGATTCGCTTTCCCACTACTTCGTGAAACCCGAACCCAGCGGAAAGTTTCAAGTCGATGGCGTACCGCCCGGGGAGTACGAACTAGTATTCAACCTCTATGGCGAAACCACGGCAGGCTGCCTGTTGATTCCGGTGGCGACCAAAGTGTTGCCCGTCACCGTGCAAGAAGATCAGCAAGTGGTGAACCTGGGGACGGTGAACGTTCCCCTCAAACCGCTCGCCGGCATCGGTGCGACGGCGTCAGACCTGACTTTTCAAGACATTAGCGGCAAAGAGTTCAAGCTCGACCATTTTCGTGGCAAATACGTCTTGCTGGATTTCTGGGCGACCTGGTGCCAGCCCTGTATCGCAAAGCTGGATGACGTCGAGCGACTTCGCTCTTCGGCGAGCAACCTCGTCGTCATAGGGATGAATGTCGATTTGGATCAAAACGACGGCCGTGCCTTTTTGAAAAACAAACCACTACCATGGATTCACGCATTGTTGGGTGACTCGCAAGAAAGCGAAGTCGCACGACAGCTAGCGATCTCCTCCGTTCCCACGTACATACTTATCGGCCCCGATGGCCGTATTGTGTCGCGTGGCAACGCGATCGACGCGGTATCGAGTGCACTGTCGAACTGATTCTGCGTCTCTCACTCACGACGCGTTTTCCACCCCCTTGGCGTCTGTAAACTCAAAGCCCTCGCTGCCTGGCGGCAGCAAATCCCGCCCTAGAGCGCGCCGGTCTGGCCTAGAGACGCTTTGTCTGTATTGTGGCGGGAAAAGAGCTGGCGCGCTGATTGGGAGCGGCCGTCCAAACGCGGGATTTGACGCTGCCATGAACGAAGATTGGCGGGTCAAACGAAACAGAAAACTCCTGCGTTTGATGGCCAAAGTCGGACGGTGAAGGCGTGTTCACCCAACTGGCCACCGAGAAAAAGATGAAAGCGGCCAAATAATTTCACCCTGGCCGCTGTCAGGGCGATAGATTGTTGTCCTGCGCGAAGAACCAACAGGCATCCACGTGTTTTCGCGCGATCTGGTGCAACTGTGTATCCACATCGCACCGCGAATGACCACCCGGGCACACTTCTATCAGGTCTTCATCATGGAAAAGCCAATTCTCCATTTCGATCTCAGCCAGTTCGATTCGACCAAAGAGTACTTCATTCAGGGACACGGCAAGAAACAAAAGCTTTGCAGATACGCGGATCATCCGCACAAGGTATCCGAACACAGGCAGCAGAACGCCGCTCTGGCATTGATTCCCGAGGCCCATCAACAGCGGCTGACGCACTTCATTGAGGGGATTGAATTGCCGACCAATCGCATTTGCCGATTGAGCGTCATCTCACCCGCGGAAAACCCAACCGATATCCTTCCCGATCTGATTTCCGTGCACTTCCACGTTCCACAGTGCGCGTATCGCCGCGTTGTTCAGCGCGAGGGTTTCGGAAACACTCCCTTCCCGTTGGTGCTTGACTATCTGGGTGCCGATTCCAGGCGGATGAACCGGTCGAATCATGTCGACATCAAGGCAGGCGCGGCGCTGACCGTCCTGCCGCCGCTTGCCGCTGCGCAAACGATCGTATTCCATCACCCGGAACTCGGTTCGTTCGATACCGATACCACTTCGTCGATCTACGCGAAGTACATGCAGAACAAGAACGATTTCACGCAACTTGTCAACTTCATCAGCAGCAATCCGGGCGGCTCGAGCGACCCCTGGTATCAGAAGAGCTATTCGATTGTTGTCGATCCCGACACGTTGGAAGAATCGCCGATGCCGCCAACGGACCAGGATTTCCAGGACGGTCAGCCCATGGACTGGCCAATCGATCCCGATTCGGGCAAACCGGTGATACCGCTGTACGAACTGACCGACGAGCAGACGGGTGCCGCCGATGGTGGCGTCATGGCCGCGGCGACCGATGTCGTACAAAGCGTACTGAAGCAAACGAAAAACGACGACTCCTACGCTGGTTCGATCTGGACGCGATCTGATGCTTCGGTTTCGACCACGCAAACGAACGTGGATCCAACGAGCGGAACGCAATCGTCCCGCGTCGCCTCGGTGGCCGCCAACGGAGAAGGGAACTTTTCCGTGAAGTTCGATTCCGACAAGCAATACGGTTTGGACCTGTATCGCGATCAGATCAGTTTCACCAACAACACCGTTTCCTTTCCAGTGAAGAACTGGCCGAGCCGGATGCTGAGTGTTTACGTCGAGTACCAGAAAGAAGACGGTACTCCGATTCCCTGGGGCACGTTGAAAAACACCAAGGAAGGCAAAAATCTGGTCGTGCCCGATGGTCCTATCAGCGACAGTTTCGCGTTGGTGTTCGCGCCGCAAGACGACAGTACCACCAAGTTGTTTTGGGGAATGCTCGGTTCCGGCAACAGCGTCTACGGAATCCCATTTCCCACCAACCCCACCGACATCAACTTTCAGTGGCCGCACAATGCGACAACGGGAGACGCGATCGCTTCGCGAGCCGAAGTCTACTGTGGCGGGTTGGGTGCGGCCAATGGCTTTTCTGACTGGGAAACCGATACCGACCTTGGCGGCCTGGTGGGAACGGGCATTCTGAACTACGGGGTTACCTTCGCGATGCTGGGATTCGACGTCTCGGTAGCGGGTCCTTTGAAAAAGAAGATCACCAGTTCGGAGTTGTTCATACCGCTGCTGGCGTTCGCGATCAACTTGGGTGTCACCGCGACTGTCGTCTCGATCGCTTTCTGGAAAAGCGGTACGGCGAAATCTGTTCTTTCCAAGATCTCCGGCTTCGTCGCCGGCTTCCTGTTTGGAAAGGCGAGCGAGTTTGCGTTGGAAAAGTACTACGAGCAAGAGATTCAGGAGCTGATGGATGCCGCGGTCGAAAACATGACGGCACAAGAAGCGCTCGAACAGATTCCCTACGCCGGATGGGCGCTCAAAACGGTAAGCATTGCAGGCGACATCGCGGCTTTGGCAGCGACGACGATCGAATGCGTCGCCTCTCCCGCCACTTACTCGCTGCAGGTGCAGGAGACGATGGACTTGACGGTCACCGTGACACCGGACCCAAGTCACGGAACCGAACACCAGGCGCCGATCTGGCCCGTGGTTGCCGATCACTGGGTGCTGACTCTTGTCTATCCCAAGGACGGCAAGTTCAAAGGCGGGACGACGTACGTTCAAGCAGGTCCAATGCCGGGTCAAAAAGACGCGGCAATCGTGGTGACGTACAAGAACGTGCCAGCCGGCGGCCAGATCGAACTGGTGTTCAACTGTTATTCCGATACCGATTGGATCGCGGGAGCCTGGCACAGCGGCCCCAAACCGGCAACACCCACCGACGGCGCGTTGGCCTACTCCGGGGCGATCACAGAAAACCTCGTCCCGCTGACACCCAATACGACCTACAGCGAAAAACAGCGAGTGGGTTTTGATACTTCCACTCAGAAACATTGCTGGATCACCACCCAGTTCTCGATCGCCTCGCAATACAAGTCCGATCTTGACTCCGGCAACTTAAGCAGCGGTTTTCACACCGCGTTCGCCAACAACGGCGTCCAACTGCCCGCCAACAATCAGATCAAAGTGACGACCGTCTCCTCGGGGCAAATCTGGACTCTGTTGGACATGTCGTCCTCGATCGAATACCGCTGTGTCTATACGCAGATTTACAGTTCGGACGACACCACGCTGTATGAGATCCAGGTTCAGAATGTAACCCGCCCGGCACCTCCCTTGCCCAATCCCAAGACCGACTGCGGCACCGGCGGCGACAATCACAATCTTTGCGAACTGGTCGACATGACCATCGACAACAAAGCATACCAACTCGGTTATGCATGGCGGGCGTCGGGCATGAGCATGCCGTTGGATTCACCATCGAATCCAACCAGCAACTCGCAGATGTACACGATGCAAAGTGTTTCCACGCTCAGCCAACCGTCCGACCTGATTGTTCAGTCGCCCATCGGTTTTTCGCAAATGCCGTTCATCGCGTACAACCAATTCGGGCTCACACCGCTGTTTGCGCTCGACTATGCGACCTATCAACCCGAATTGGACGCCGCCAACGGCCAGCCGGTGCCGTCCAATCTGGTCAGCGTGTTCAGCAGCAAAGGATACACGCTGCCGACCGGAACCACCGTGCAGGTCACCAAGGCTGGACTGGAATGGCGTTTTGTCGACACGTCCAACGAAGTTCTGTTCGATTTGATCTACGCCACCACGGTGATCGACGGAAGTATCACCAAGATCATCAACGTATTTAACTACGTTGTGCCGGAAAACACGAACTTCTACATGGATTCTCGGCCGGGCCCCAACGGCAACTATCACTTGCGCGCGGTCAGTTTTCACGACGGCATTCCCGGCTCTTACCAGTTCGATGTGGAGTTCGATCCGTCGCAAGCCAACAGTTGGGGCGCGTTCCCGATTCCGTCCGGCAGCACTTTGTATCAGATGGCGGTACATCCGGCCGGTCTGGTCGTGGCGATCGATTTCAGCCTGGACAAGATCTGGACACTCCGCTTGCCGGGCCAGGCGTGCACGATGGCGGACGCGCCCCTGGCGATGCCGCTATCGGGTACGGGCGACCTATCCGGCCTGCTCAATCAACCGAAGGCCCTGACGGTTGCCTCGGACGGCCGAATCCTGATTCTGGAACAGGGCAACCAGCGCATTCAGTCGTTCGACGTCAACGGAAACCCGGTGGCAAGTTTCAATGGAGAATTGGCAACGACGTTTCCCAACAGCCTGGTGACGACGTTGAACAACGCCACCGTCAACCAGGATCTGAACAACGCATATCAGTCGGCTGTTCCAGCCAATTTGCTGCGACAGCCGATGATTCTGAAGTATGACAACACTCCGGTTTCCGATCTGAACAACGGAATCGTCGATTCAACTCTGGCCGGCTGGTTTACAGATGCTGTCGCCGCGCTGCCCGACGACGCCAGTGACATTCAGGTCGTGGTCAACGTCGCGGGTACTTCCTGGTTCATCACCGACCTGACTCAAAATACGACTTACGATGTCCGCTGGGACGACACGATGTACTCGCTGTCCGTATTCAGGGCGGCAAGCTTGCAGATCGAAGTGGTCGCGTCCAATCAAGAATGGAAACTGACCGACCGCGCCAACTCGCTGACGTTCAAACTCACGCCGGGAGCCAGCGGCTCCGATCCGCTCAACATGCAGCAACTCGTCTCGACGGCGCCGCTTCGGACGCAGGCCAATTCCGTCGAGTATCTCGACATCGCGGTGGAGAACAAGGGTTACATCTACGTACTGTATTTTGAAGACCAGGGTGTCAACGCCAACCAATACATGCTCGATATCTACCAACCCAATGGTACCGCATTGTTTGCCAATCCGCTCACCGGTCTGGCGGCCGCGAAGATGACAGTCGATCAGTGGCGCACCCTGTGGACACTCAACTATGAAATCTTCTTGGGCCCCAACAACCGCACCGAACCAAGCGTGAGCGGCTGGATGCCGTCGACTCCCAGTCCACCCAGTTCCGGCGTCAGCGCTATCGACGATTCCGTCTCCGCTCCGACTCGCCCTTACCGGGGCAGAATGGCCTGGGTCACCGACGACAACACAGACTATTCCTTGACTTCCGCGGAGTTGAAAGATGTGCGAGGCGTCATTTCTCTGGGCGGATCTTACGGGCCGCAAACAACACTCTCGATGGGGTCGATGGGCGCCTACTTCAACGCGCTCAACTCTTATTCCAGCTATTATTCCGGCTTGAGCAACAACATGTTCAAGTCATGGATTTCGCAGTACTTCACCTTGCTCACGGATGCGGACTCGGATGTCGCGAAGATGTACATCGTTTGGCAGTACCTAGCCTGTTTGAACAACCAGGCCGGCTATCCGTATTCGCCGCCATCACCAAACCTCTACGTCAACTGGTACGGTACTCCGTGGCAAAGCTATTGGCATGTCTTTCAGAGTGCAAGCAACTACTACGGCTGGTACGCCCCTTGGCCGAACGACTTCGGGGACGGAATCAGCGGAAAACCTTACCTACACGTTCCAGGCTCGCCGTCCGTTTGGAACAACGCGGTCAAGTCTCTTGCAACGCCTTGGGCATCGAATCCTGATACCAAGTACATCAATGTCGCGCCGGTGATCAATCAATGGTCCGATGCGCGAACGTTCGAACAGGGCGTTCTCAACGGCTGGACCAATTTCCCCAACGTGATCGACAACACGGCGCCCGTCTGGCAAACACAACACACCGCGCTGGACAATATGATCGGCGATTCGTCAGCGCTGACTTCCAGCGACTATTTCTTCATGTTGCATCTGCTGCTGTTGGTCGGAACGGGGACAACAAGTGATCAGGCAACCGTCGAGAAAATCGTCAGCACCACCGCAAGCTCCATCGAATACCCCAACGATTCATTTGGCAATCAGTTGGTCTACCTGGTACTGATGTATCTGGCGGATCCATTGGGTGATTTCGGTTGGTCCAACGGCCAGCTCCAGAGCTTCGTGACATCGACCGAAAAAGTCATCAAGAGCACCGACACTGGTTCTCAGGCTTTGAAAACCAGTTTGGCGAATCACTTGAAGATTCTGGTCTCCGACTCTTCATACCCGATGCAAGATCCTTACAACCCGAACATCGGATTCAACAGCCGGATGTCCGATACGTTGAACGCACTGGAGGTGGCACGCGCAAGCATCGGCAGCTGATGGTACCACGATCATTTCCTTGTCTCCCCCATCCACTTGTCGAAGCTTGCCGTGTTTGAGACTGACACAAATACCGACTATACGTTGACCGCGCGTGAGCTGAGTGCCATTCGAACGGTGCTTGGCATCGAGGAATCGTATGGCCCGACCAAGACCCTTTCGATGGGTGAAATGTCCGGCTACTTCGAGAATCTGAATGCGCTTTCCGGGGTCTATCGCTCCATCGCTAACCAGATGTTTTCCGCGTGGGTCCGTCAATACTTCACGCGATTGACCGCCACCAGTGACACGCTCGCGGAAATGTATCTCGTTTGGCAGTATCAAAATGGCTTGCACGGCTACAACGCCGACAACGCCTATTTCCCTCCAGGCACCAAGCTTCCGCCAAGCGATTGGACCAACGCTCCCTGGGTTAGCTATTGGCATGTTTTCCGTGGGTACTATTTCGGATGGTACGTTCCGTGGCCGACAGACAACGGCTCCTACATCGTCAGCCGTCCTGCGATGTCGATTCCCGGCGCTCCCACTGTCTGGCACTCCAAAGTCCAATCGATCGCGTCAAGCTGGGGCGATACTCCACCGGCCCATCTGGTCAACGTGGGCAAGACGATCGGCTCGTACGGCGAGTGCGCTAAGTTCGAACAAGGGGTTCTCGACGGCTGGACTGATTTTCCCAAGGTAATCGCGACCACTTCACCGGTGTGGCAGGCGCAAGCCACCGCGCTAGCTAACCTGATCGGTAGCTCCGACCCGTTAACATCCGCCGATTACTTCTTCCTGCTTCATCTGCTGATCGCCGTCAGTACAGGCACTCAGCAAGATCAGTCTTCGGTCGACAAGGTCGTCAGCGCCGTCGCTTCATCGATGGAATACCCGAATGACTCGGTTGGAAATCAACTGATCTACTTGGCGCTAATGTACCTGGCCAACCCGCTGGGTGATTTTGCCTGGAACAACGGCCAGCTTCAGCGTTTTCTGTCCGACACAGAAAACGCCATCAAGAGTTCGAGCGCAGGGGCGCAGGCGCTCAAGACCAGCATGGCCAAACACCTGAAGATTCTTGTTGTCGACGCTGCTTATCCGATGCAGGACCCCTACAACCCGAACATCGGATTCAATACTCGTATTTCCGATACGCTCAATGCCTTGGAAGCGGCCCGCAAGGGGCTCGAGGATTCGTTGTCATCGCTTGGGAGAACGAACACGACGGTCGATTGCTCGTTGACCGAAAAAGACAACACCGGCAAAGACTTCAGCAATTGCGATTTTTCTGGCAAAGATCTATCGGGCTACACATTTGCGGGCTGCACACTGACTGGAACGAACTTCAGTGAGTGCACGTTCAATGCGAGTACCGATTTTGCCGGGGCGATCTTTGGTCTATCGAGTTCATTCAAGACGACCAACTTTTCCGAATGCGATCTGACACTGGCAAATTTCAGTCAGCCAGCCCGTTTTGGCGGTGTTGGCCAGCATGGATATTGGACCGACTTGACCAAGGCCACGATCCCCTGGACGTTGCTCGGCAGCCAGATTCAATACGTTGACCTTACCGACGCCACGTTCACCGGCATGCCTTCGGATCTTTCCCAAAACATGCTGATGTCGGTCAAGTGGAACGGTTTCGATTTCGGAGGCAGAAGTCTCGAAAACACCCATTTCATCAACTGCGATCTGACCGATTGCGTGATGACGGGCGTGAATCTGGACTACGTCAGCTTCGTTCAGGTGTGCGACCTGACGGGTGTCAAAATGAAGGGGGCGTCGTTGTATTACACCGTGTTCGACGGAAGCACGATGACGAATACCGATTTGTCCTACGCGACGACCCTTTCCAACTGCAGCTTTCTCAATACGCTACTGAAAGGGACGAAGTTTGACGGAAACGATTTGTCCAACAGCAAGTTCAGCACTCCCGCGCTGCTGTCGAGCGACCCCAACTACATCACGTCCTTTCAGTTTGCCACCATCACAACGACTTTTCTGATCACGAACCTCCAGAAGGATTGGCAGTGCATGGATTTGAGGAACGTGCAGGTCTCCGGCTTCAGCGGCATTGTCGATCAGCTCGTTAACCTGAACGCGAAAAACAGTCTGTTCAACAACACACTCAGTTTTCAGTCGGCCGAATTGAACGGAGCCGACTTCTCTGGCGCTTCATTCAACGGTGTCAACTTTCAATACGCCCAGATGAATAACGCCCGTTTTGTCGATGCACAAACGCTGGCCGGCAACGAGATGGGGCCTGATGGGGCTATTTTTGCCGTGGCCCAATCCGATTCGTCTCTTGAGCCGCCGTATGACTACGACAGTTTCCTATCGGACCTGCAGACGAAGAATACCGACAAGATCACCGACGTCTTTGCCCACTACGGCTACACGATCGGCAACCTGACGGTCACGACGACCACCGATCCGGTCAGTCACGATCCCGCCTGGCTGGTGCTCGACAACCTTACCAATCCAGCAAAGACCTACATGGTGGTGCAGGCGGGAGAGTCCAATGAACATACTTTGCTTGCCTTCGACAACTCACCCTGCCGGTTCAGTTACGCGCATCTGATTGGTAGCTATCTGCAAGGAGCCAATTTATCCGATTCGCAGATGTTGCAGGTGCAACTGTACGGAGCCACCTTGACCTATGGCAACTTGACGAATGTGAATTTGACAGGCGCACAACTGGGAAAGAACGCGGCGGTCTTCAGTATCGCGGAAACGAACACGAGTCTACAGCCACCGTACGACTACACCAGCTTTCTGACCGATCTGCAGACACCCTATCTGGCGAACATCATCAAGGTCTTTCAGCACAACGGTTACACAATCGCCAGCATCAGTTGTGCACCGACGACCCCGCCATCGGGCGCCGTCGCGGCCTGGCTGGTGAAAGACAAGGGCTTGACGCCGGAAAGAACGTTTACGGTTTCGCAAGTCCCAATCAAGAATACGTCGCCAACGAAGTACGAATTGGATGTGTACTTCAATGAGGCGCTGCCCACGATTCTGGATTACAGCTACATGCCGGGCATCACGCTGAGTGAAGCGAACCTGACGGGATGCTCCGCGCAAAACTGCCATCTCTACAACGACAACCAAACCAGCTCCAGCGCCGTACTTAACAAAACGACCCTGCTGGAGGTCCGGTTTACCAACTCCAATCTTTACAAAACCGACTTCAGTGACGCTACGCTTTTGGGAGCGAACTTTACCAGTGCCAATCTGATGGGCGCAAATTTCAAGGGCGTTTTGCTGGGACCTGCCGAAAGTGGGCACGATGTTACCTTCGAAGACGCCAACTTGCAGGGAACATCGTTCTCCACGGCCACCTTCCGCGGAGCCAACCTGCTCAATGCCGCCGTTTGCCTGGCAACCCCTACAGACCCCAACTCCACCAATGGAGTCTGGCTCTACGAAGTCCCGATCGGGAATGCCTCCCTGCCCGCCTATCTCTCGGAATTGAATGCGGAGGCGGCCCAAGCGATCACCAACCCTCCGCCCAGCATCTTGTCCACCAAGTTTCTCATTCCGGGGACCATTCAGACAAACCTCATTGGAGTTCTATCCGGCGTTGGAATCACGGTCAGCGCAACATCCACCGTGTCAGTCGCTGCCAACCAGCAAACGTGGAAAATCACCGATGGAACGAACGTCTATCTGCTGATTCCTGAATTCGATTCCAATGCGTACGTTGCCTATGGCGTCTACCTCGAAGGTGCGGCAACGCCTGTTTGTAATCTCAGCTACACCACGTCGCTTCAAGCCGGAACCGTTCCGGAAAGTCTAATTCAGACGCTCGAGACCAACTCCGACGGTCAGATCGACTTGAGTGCCTCCGCGGTTCTTTCCACTTACCTGCGACCGGTTGTCTGGATGATCTCGGATCCTACCGATGGCAATAGCTACACGCTTTGGTGGGGTTCGCAACTGGTGGGCAATGCGCCCAGCAACGTCACGTATGTACGGAGTTCCATTCCCAACTTGATCTCGCTGTTCAACAAGTTCCAGATCGGCCTCCGGCAACAGACCTTCATCACCAAAGAAACCGATACGACGGGAAACACAACCACTTGGACCGTCGACATGGGAACGGAAGACCCGTTCTACCTGGGAACAGGCTACATCCGCTTCAAAATCGTCGGCGATTCGGCCACCGACGTCACTGAGCTGGATATCTACGGTTACACCATGCGGATGTCGGGAATGGGCAACGATGAAACCGAGGTGATTCAGGATTTCGACTGCGATATCACCGACATCGCCGCCGACTCGATGGATGACTCCACGGTGATGCCCAACAACCTGACCAAAGTTCAAAACACAAATCAGCAACTACCGTTTGACGTCTGGATGCGCTACCACCAAATGTACCCAACGCCACCCGTTTGCGTGCCGACCGGCATCAGCTATTGCCCGGCACAGAAACCGTCGAACAAGGCAAAAGACGATGGCGACACACCACCGACGTAACCACTTCGAGCCTTCATGCAGTCTGCGATTCACTTGCCGTCACTGATCCAGGAGTTCAGCCAATACCTTGGAGCGGGGATCGAGGTCGTTCAGGTTCGTGATCTACCGTCTTCCCGCGGTCGCCAACTGTGGGCGTTGAATCTCCGTTTGGACGGTCAGGAAAAAGACTTCTTCTTGAAGAGTTTTGGCGGCAGTCAACTCGGTGTGAACGAATGGGCTGGGTATCGATTCGCCACGGACCTTCGGGTCGATTTCATTCCAACGCTCCAATTTGGTAGCGCCGCCGAAGAGTTCTTGCTGATCGACTACATTCATGCAGACGGGAATATCCGCTCGATTTCAGAGACGCCGATACGGGAACAGCGGCTGGTGCAACTTGCCGCGACGATTGGCGAATTGACAGCGAAGACCTATCGCCAGGAAGACGAGTATCGAAAGATTCACGATCGAATGACTCCGAATACGGGCTGCTGCCGAGATGACGAATCGCACCGCTTCCGAGAAAACATTTCTCCGGTCGCACAAATTTTGCATGCGGCGGCGGTTCGAATTCCCGCTGAATTCGAATCAGAAATGGAACAACTTGACCAGATGATTTGTAATTCGGACGAATGTTTTTCGTTCACACATGGCGACCTCTCGCCCCACAACAACTTGCTGCACGGCGATCGGCTGTATCTGGTCGACTTCGAGCATTCGGGATTTCGGCACTTCCTGTACGACCTGAGCAGCTGGTACTTCGCGGATATTGGAAATGCATGTTTGGAGGAAATGAAATCGACCTATTTTCAACGTGTGAAGGACACGATCGGGTGTTCGCGAAAGGAATTTGAAATCCACTGGCAAATGATCTGCAAATGGCGCTGCCTAAATCAGCTCGCCCGTTACGACGGGAACCCCACATCATCGGCCAAGAAACGGCGTTTTGAAAAGCTACGGCATCAATTCGAGGACGAACTGGCACGCAGCACGTAGGCCGGGCTGAGTTCGAAAACCATGCCGTAAGCTGCGCGGAGCCGGCTTGTACTTGCGCGCAGCGCGGGCGACAAAAAGCTTCTCACAGGCGACCGAAGTTCCGTCACCGAAAGGACGTCAACGAGTTCAGGTAGGTAGCAAACTCCATGCGGATTACCCGGTTACGCGCCTCCAATACACCCGCAAAACGCCGAGGGTTTTCGAGTTTTTCAAACAATCTTCTCACTCACGACGCGTTTTCAATAGTTCGACCATGCCCCTACCCATTGCTTCGCCGACGTTCATGTAAGTCTCTGCATTTCCGCCGTAGTGGCTGCCGGAACTGCCCCCTTTCGATAGCGGGTGGCTGTAAACGGTGGCGACGTTACCCTTGAACTCGGGGTACTTGCCCGATTTACCGTCGACCGCAAACATGGCGTCAAGGAGCTTTCCGCCGTTGTCGGTGGCTCCCTTCTTGGTCTGGCCGAGTGTGGCACAAACGAACTTCGCGTTGGGTGCATTGAAGTCATCGCGAAGCTGCTGGATGAGATGAACGAGGTTCTTCTCATATCGGCTGGAAAGCGCAGCGCTGCGGCTGTCCCGATCGCCCTGCCACCAGAAGAAGCCTGCGACCTCGTATTCCTTCGCACCGGGGTAATACTTGTCGATTTCGGCCAATACCTTCTTCGCTCTAGCAATATCACCGTCGTACTGCATTCCAGCGTACCATTTGATCTTCTTCGGCTCCGTGCCTTTCTCCCAGCGCTCAGGCGTCCCCTTGTACCCGGGATGAATCCAGGTGACCCCCTTGGCGTCTGTAAACTCAAAGCCCTCGCTGCCTGGCGGCAGCAAATCCCACCCTAGAGCGCGATTGCCGATACAACTCTTGAGAATCATGACTGGCGCATCGGTGGCATGTCCTACGTGATGACCGATACCGATTTCGGGACCGATGGCCCTGCCCTTGATCGTCATCCACTCGTTGTTGAAGACTCGCATACCTCCGAGACCACTTCCCATGACGCGTACATTGCGAACGTCCTTGCGCTCGGTCCAATTCCCCTCGTCGTCGATGAGATAGGGATACAACTTTTTTTCCTTCACCGCATGCACCAACGAGCCCTCACCATCCCCCTTTCCTGGATTGATCTTGCCAAAGCCCAGCATGTTGGACTGACCTAACAGGATGTACACCTGCACGGGCTTGCTCATATCTGCCGGCTTTCCATCTGGATCGGGCGGTTGCGTCGAGTCCTCGGCGAAAGCGGAGGAAGGAACCAGCAGTGTCAGCGAGACGAGTGCGAGGAAGGATGCATTTGCGAGGATTTTTTTCATCTTGCGTTTGCCTTTGCAAGCGGAATCGAGGTCGGACCATTCCATGTTCTGTGGAATGACAGTCTTGTCGGCCATATCTCGTCGAAGACTCGATCGTAGCGAGTGGCAGACATGATACCTCGCGAAAACCAACACGTGCAGTCGCCGGCAGCTATAGCGTTGGCTTCGTGACGCGGTTGTATCGATTTCGGCGGGTACGATTGGCTGTTGCGTCAGCTACCATTATTCTGGCTCTCCCCATCCGGAGAAGGTAAAGCGTCTTGCTGCGCTCTATAATACCTGGCCGGAAAGTTGCTTTGTGAACAAGCCCCGATGGAATGAAGATCGCATGAGAAAAACACAACTGCTGACGCTTCTCTTTGTCGCACTGGCGCCAGCACCGGCCGTGTGGTCCGAAGAAAAGCCAAACATTGTGCTGATCATGTGCGATGACATGGGTTGGTCAGACATCGGCTGCTACGGCGGGGAAGTCGAAACACCGAACCTCGATCGTATGGCGACCGAAGGCATGCGTTTCACACAGTTCTACAACTGTGCGAAATGCACGACGACGCGGGCGTCGATCGTCACTGGCCTGCATCCTCGTCGAAAAGGCGGATTGCTGAATCGAAAGATGGTCACAACCGGCGAGGTGCTGTCGATGGCTGGCTATCAGACGTCCCTTTCTGGAAAGTGGCACCTTGGCCGCGATGAGGATTCACATCCTTACCATCGCGGTTTCCAGCAGTACTATGGGCTGCTAGACGGCTGCTGCAACTTCTTCGACCCTTCGATTGCAGATCCTCCCTACAAAGGTAGTCGCGTCCGATACTTTGGACGCAACGATCGCAGGATCACCGAGTTTCCCGACAACTTCTACACGACCGACGCTTTTACCGATCACGCGATCGAGCAGATCGAGTCTGCGGTCCAGGCCAACAAGCCGTTTTTCGTTCACGTCTGCTACACCGCACCACACTATCCGCTGCACGCCAAGCCCGAAGACATCAAAAAATACCTCGGCCACTTCCAAGAGGGTTGGGATAAGATGCGCGAGAATCGATACGAGCGCCAAATCAAAATGGGACTGATCGACCCGGACATTTGGAAGTTGTCTGGTCACGATTCTCGGTCATACGACTGGGAAAGTGCAGACCAGGAATTCGAAGATCAACGCATGGCCGTTTACGCCGCGATGATCGACTCGATGGACCAAAACATCGGCCGGTTACTGAAAACGCTCATAGACTCGGGCGTTGACGACAACACCGTGGTCTTTTTTCTGAGCGATAACGGCGGATGCGCCGAAGAGCCGGGCGGCCGCGATCCCCAGAAACGGAACCCCGGTCCCAAAGACGATTACGTTGCAGTCGGCCCCGCTTGGGGCTGGGCGCAAAACACTCCTTTCAAGCGTTACAAACAGTGGGTCCACGAAGGTGGTATTTGCACGCCGATGATCGCGCGTTGGCCGAAAGTGATCAAGCCAAACACCATCAGCAGACAGCCGGCCCACATCATCGACTTCATGGCCACGTTCGTTGAACTGGCGGAAACAGAGTATCCAACGAAGTTCAACGGCCAGGAGATCATCCCACTGGAAGGCAAGAGCATCGCCCCGATCCTGCGAGGCGAAACGCGCCAGCCACACGACAGCCTCGCGTGGGAATGGTCCGGCAACCGAGCGATTCGGCAAGGCGATTGGAAACTGGTTTGGGACAAACGCATCAAAGTGTGGGAGCTGTATAACTTGAAAGCCGATCGCTGCGAAACCAACGACCTTGCCGCCAAACACCCAAAACGCGTGAAAGAGATGTCTGCCGACTGGTTCACCTGGGCAAGGAAGACCCAACTCATCACGACGGATCTCCGTTGAGGTTCCGTCGTCAAGCTTCGGGCTTTGCCGTCATGATCGCGGCGAACGGGGATCAAGTTGCCCCGCGTACTGCTTCAGTTTGGTACCACCGACCATGAGCACGGAATTTTCCTGGTGTCTCCGTAGATCGGGGTCGCGCCGTGACGGCACACCGCCCAGCCGAGAGATGTGGCAGAGCGGCAGACGATGCTGGAGTGCCCCTGAAAGCACGAAATTCATGTACCAAGAGTAGGGCCGAAGCGATGCGTCAATCGCATCACGACGAGCAGAATAGATCCAAGCTACAATGGGAGCGGTACTGCGTGAAACAACGTGGACCTGTTCCCGGTCATAGCCCTGTTCGTAGTCATCTAGAATCTGCTTTTCGGCAGACTTCATGCGATAGACAACGCCCCAGACTCGGTGATCGGAGTTGTCGATACGGAAGGCATCCGCTTTTGCCGAACCATCAGCGCTTCGCTTGTGAAAAAGGACTTGGCGTCCGGCGACATAGCCAATCGAAACGGCACGTGCGCTGGGAACACGAGCTTGTATTCGCCGCAAGTGTAGATTCGACCCATATGCAAAAACATCGAAGGTTTCCGCAATGCGATTTGTGCTACTGATCTTGTTGGTCATTTCCGGAATCGATTTCGGCGCGAAAAATGAAACTCAAGGAGGTGATTTCCTGCGCTGCCGGCTCTTTCGTTTTCACTCCCGATGCAAATGCTGTGTCCGTCATTCGCAGTCATTCTACCGGACGTCTACAACGTGTGCTCCGGGTACTCCCGTTGTGGCGCCTGCCGTTCAGGCAACCACAGAGACTGCCGAGGAATCGGAAACCAAGGAGGTCGACTGGGCCGCTCAACTCGTCACGGCCATTGATCAGTCGAAGAATCTCAGCTGGACGGTCACCCACTACGTACGATGGACCAGCAAGGACGGTGAACGAACTTGGTTGGAGGTTGGCGGTCGATCTGAAATGGCGTTCCAGGCTCCCAATCTCTTTCGCGACACACGTTATGACGCCAAGGGAAACGTGATTTTCGTGCAGATCGTGGATACTGACAAAAACCAGACGCTACACCTTGACATGAGGTCAAAGAAGGCGATGCGCATGGACCAGCCGATCAACGTGTACCAGCCGGGCCATCCCCTGGGCTGGCTTTCCAAGATGCTTCAGCGCAAACCACCCACTTTCGTCGAGCAGCAAAAGTTGGATGGGCACAGCGTGGCGATCTACCGCTGCGTCAATGAGCCGCCCAAACCAAGTATCGATATCTGGCTTGACGCGACGACACAGCAACTGGTCGGGATTAGCAATCCGGGTGCCGACAAGCTGGACCCCACCACGGTGGTCGAACGTAGTCAAGCGCCAGGGCGAAATCAAAGAGGGCGCAGGCGACCAGCAGGGCGTGTTGAAAGCGACATCGTTTTCGATGCGCCCCTGCAGCCGGATTTGTTCAGTTTCGCACCGCCAGAAGGATTTGAGGTTGCCGAGGCGCCACCGAGCCCGAATGGATAGTGGCCAACCTTCGTCTGAGATTGTCGTCCATTTCAGGTCGACGGATTCGAGCTTGCGCAAACCGATCAGGTGACGTAGCTGAACGTTTGAAAAATCAACCGACTGCAGCGTCAATTCAACGAGGTCTGGAAGCTCTGCAATGAAAGGGATTGCCTCATCAACGTTCTTCGGACCAGATAAATAGACTGTTGTCACTCGAGGCAGGAATTCGCCTTCATACAGAACGGAAGCTCCCATTTCTTCGAGCCGGCCGGCGACAGCGTTTTGGCGGATCGATTCACGCAGCTTACTCGCAAACCAACCCATCGGGATCGTGATCAACGTTGTTGCAAGCAAGACTGCCCGCAAA
Source organism: Rubripirellula sp. (assembly GCA_965222745.1). Lineage (GTDB taxonomy): Bacteria > Planctomycetota > Planctomycetia > Pirellulales > Pirellulaceae > CBDCUW01. The sequence continues at coordinate 48,239 of CBDCUW010000005.1, read as the reverse complement.
CTGAACTGAGGTCTTTTCATGATCGCTCCATGTCGTTCTACAGGAGCGAGACAAACTACTCGATGGGGGAACATCAGCGGAACAGCAATCCGTATTGGTAGTATTGGTAGGGCCGGTTCCACCGGCCACAGTGTTCCCGGCCGGTGGAACCGGCCCTACTTCTTCGATCGCGATAAAAACCAGTGATCTTTGGCGCCGATAACGGAGACATCCTGATCAACAACGGCCAAGTGGCCGTGCAAGGCGGCACGCCCTCGGTCAGCAACACCAACACCATCCTCGCGCTCGGTCTGGGCGGCAATGACCAGATCGCGCTCAATGAATTCAACGGTGCTCTGCCACGCGCTTTTCTGCTTGGCGGTTCCGGTAACGATTTGCTGATCGGTGGCGCTGGAAGAGACTATCTGTCGGGAAGCACCGGAAACGACCTGATCGTGAACAACGACGACGAAGGTGAAGTCGATACCGATGACGACTTCCTCAACGCGACCGACGGTGTGTTTGCCCTGATCGCTCGTGGCGGCGAAGACAACCAACCAGGGAAATAACTTCGCAACCGGCGGCAAAGGAAACGTGCTCAACCGTGGCGACGACATCGACTTCCACGGTTGGCGGCGTCTTTCCCAACGCTCTACACCTCAAGGCCCACCATCGTCCCCGTGCTGGAGGCGAAGCGATCGATGTCGAGCCCCAGCCGCTGGAGCAGAGTGACGTAGAGGTTTGCCAGCGGAGTGTTGTTGTCTTTGTCAAACGCGAGATGTTGGCCGTGATGGAAACCGCCGCCGGCGACGATGACGGGTAGGTTCTGATTGTTGTGGTTGCCGCTGTGCATGTGGGAACCGAACAAAACCATCGTGCGATCAAGCAGGTTCGATTCGCCTTCGGGGGTCTTTCGCAGACGCCGCAGGAAATTGCCGAATCGTTTGACGTATTCGCTTTCAACAATCGCCAGTTGCTTGAGTTTTTCGGGGTCCTGCCCGTGGTGCGACAGGTTGTGGTAGTTTTGCGAAACACCCGGAAGCACGGGCACGTGGACGCCGTCGTTGACGACGTAAGTCATCAGCCGCGTTGAATCGGTTTGCAAGGCAAGGTACATCACGTCGTAAAACTGCTTGCAGCGTTCCATGATCCGAGCACGATCGCGAATAGGATCCGGAGGTTCGGCATCGACCCTTGGTTTCGGTTTGTTTTGCCACTGCTCCGCCTTGTGAAACGATTGCTCCGCGTCGCGCACGGCCGTGAAGTACTCGTCGAGCTTCTGCTTGTCGTGGTTGCTGATACGCCAGTGCATCCGCTTCGACGCTTCTTGCACGACGTCCAGCACACTTTGCCCCTCGCGCAACCGCTCGATCTGTTGCGCTTTTTCGCTCGGCCTGCCTTCGAGAAACATTTCTTCAAAATGCTTCGCCGGATACGGACTGCCCGGAACTTTGACGCCGTTTGGCGAAATGGCGATACCCGTACCCATCTGGCGCGAAGCGAAACGTGTTTTCAGACCGATATGCTTGGCGGCTAACTGGTCGATGGAGATCGAATTCTTGAAACTCGCCGCGCCAGGATGTGGCGCCCCGGTCAGCCACGACACCGAAGCCGAATGGCCGCCGTCGACTTCCGGATGGGATGTGCCTGAGATCACTGTGAATTCATCGCGAATGTCTGCAAGCTGTTTCAGGTAGGCAGACAGCTGGTAATCGCGACCCGACGTTACTGGGATCAGGTTCGGGGGATGAAAGGAGAGTTCGAAGTTGATCGCAACCATCCGCATCGGGTCGGTTCGCTTTGCTGCCGCGAAGGCCGAGGGGACCATGCACTCAAGAGCGGGAAGCGCGACAGCGACCCCGGTACCGCGGAGCATCGTTCGGCGAGAAATGCGATTCATTTTGGAATTCCCGAGAGTGAATGTTTCATGTCGGCGTGCTGCCGGGATGGGTAATGCGGGGCCATTCGTTGCGGGCTCGGAGAGCACGCCGACAGTTCGTTGCGAGCTTGGAGAGCATGCAGACATGTCTAGTGGTTTTTGAATGCTTGGCTTTGCACAACTTCATGAATGATGGACCGAAGGCCGTAGTCGTTTGCTTTCACGCGGGCGACGATTCGTTCGGCTTCCGGTCGATCGGAGAACCCGGTTTCACGGCCGGTTGCATAGCTGAGCAGCAGTCGCGTCAAAGACCGGGCCATCGCCGTTTCCTCTTTCAGCAGTAGCCGCTTGTATTCTTTGATGTCGGCGAACTCGCGACCGTCCGGCAATTCGCCGGAGGGATCGACAGCCGGCCCTTGCCGATATTGTACGTTGGCGTCGGAGAACGGATGTTTCTTTCGGCTGATGTATTTCCCGTCCTGTCGCGTTCGGTACCAGTCACGATACGCTCCCAAAACATCAAAGCTTTCCAGCGCGAAGCCTGGTGGATCGATCTTGCGATGGCAACGATTGCAGCTATGGTCGGCGCGATGTTTCGCTAGCTCTTCGCGAATCGTACTCGCTCCGCGAACATCGGGCTGGACGGTCGAAACGGTTGGTGGCGGAGGTGGTGGCGGGGTACCAAACAAATGATTCAGAATCCAGACTCCTCGAAGAACGGGAGATGTTCGCGTGCCGTCGGCCGACACCTTCAAGACACTCGCCTGAGTCAACACGCCGCCGCGAACCGAGTCTTCTGGCAGCTGCACGCGGCGGATATCAAGACCTTGGACGCCATCGATCCCGTAGAACTCGGCGAGCGGTTGATTGATCATCACGAAGTCGGAGTCGATGAAATTTTGGACGCTGAGATCGTGATCAAGGATTTCACGAAAGAAACTGTGCGATTCTTGAAGCATCGCTTCGCGAAGTAACTCGTTGTACTCCGGATAGAGCCTGCGATCGGGGACGGTGAAATCGATGTCTCGCAAACGAAGCCATTGGCCGGTGAAGTCTTCAACAAACCGTTGCGACTTCGGATCGGCAAGCATTCGTTCGACTTGGGACCGCAAAACTTCCGGCCGCTTCAATTCACCACGATCCGCCGCCGCTCGCAGAGGTTCATCGGGGAGCGAACTCCAGAGAAAATACGACAGTCGGCAAGCGAGCGAGTGGTCGTCGATGCGGCTGGAACTGCCTGCGGCGGAACGTTCCTCCAAGAACAAAAACTCCGGAGCACACAGCATACTTTTGAGTCCCAGCCGTAGTGCCCGCTCGAACGGCTCGCCTTGCTCCCACGCCTGCTCCGGCAACCTCATGTAGAGCTTGATGTCGTCGTTGCTGACAGGTCGACGGAACGCCCGAATCATCACTCTGGCAAGGATCGCGCGAACATCTTCGATCGTTCCGCTGCTGGGATCGATATCGCCCAGCAAACGTTTCCGGCTTGCCGACCATTCGTCGATCGGTCCTTCCAACGAGATATCGCCGATGAACAATCCGGGGCCTTTGTACTCGTCCGGATTCACCTTCCAAAACGGATAACCGCCGACCAATCCAAAACTGAGGTTGTCCGATCGTTCGCGTGCGCGGTCGGTGAACTCGACCGTCGTCACTTTGTCAGGCCGTGCTTCAAAGAAACCGACCGAATGCGGAGCGATGGTTCCGGTGTTGCCGCCATGAACGTGCATCACAACCGGCTGGTCGCTTTGCTCCGCCCGGATGTTCACACGGATTCGATACAGTCCCGGCGCCGGCACACTGGCATCATACAACGGCAGGCGTTTGGCACCGCTGAACAATACAACGCCGCCATCCAGCTTGCGTTCGGAACTGCCGGCACCCCGTTTCAATGTTGCGAAGTTGACGGTCTTGTTGATCGACGGCGGATCTTTCTCTGGACCGAAGATCGAATCAAGCACCAGGTCGGCCGCTTCGACGTAGGTTTCCATCTGCTGAGACGAAACGGCCAACTTCGAGCCGGTGTTGTCGAAGCCAGCCTCGGTCGAATCGTCAATGAGCACCCGTGATACGTCGACGTGGATCCCGAACAGATCACCAACCGTGTGCGTGTATTCGTTTCGATTGAGTCGCCGTAAGACCACTTCGCGATCGGCAAGATCGTAACGCGTCAGCGCGGCGCCGATCCTCTTCAAAAATGCCGCTTTCGATGCGGCATCGGGTTTCTCCTGCGACGCCGGCGGCATTTCACCGGAGTTGACTCGATCGTAAAGATAAACCCACTGCTTGCGAACATCCACCTCCGCCAGGTCAACAGAAAATGTTCGGAGGTCCAAGCCCGCCTCCGGATCGTCACCCGCATGACAGTCGAAGCAATGTTCCGAAAGAAACGGTTCGATCGCCGATGACTCGAAGGTTTGCCCGCGAGTGAGTTGGTGAGAAGACAGCGTCAGCAACAAAACGATGGATGCAACCAAACGAAAAGCGACAAACGCAAAACGCAAGATGGACTTGCGCACCTGGTTACCACGTTCGAGTGTCACTTGTTGCTCTTCATCATTCATTTCTTCAAGGGACCAGCACCGTTTCAGTCTATACGAATTGGTGATGTGTGGTTGGGCGGGCGTATCGGACGATCGGCAACCGTTTGGAATCCACAAAAAGGCACGAAAATACACAAGAGAAGAACCAAGCCGACAACTTTTTGCGGCTCTTTGCGCATTTTTGTGGCGCCCGTCCTCTTCAAAGCCACACCCGTGCGGTGGATCGACGAAAATCAACAGGCTGTTAGTTCGGCTTTTGCACTTTTTTTGGAGTGCGGTGACTTGTCACCGCTTTCTCTTACATGCGGGGCGACATTTTTTCGTTCCCTTCCGGGATTTACCTGTCAAACAATTTGCCCGAATTGTTGATGAAGGCGTAAATAAGGAAAAGCTCCGACAAATCGGAGCACTCCAAAAGTGCAAAACTCGAACTTAGGATCGGACACTTTGGCCAGGTGGGCGGAATCACCCAAGTCGAAATCTAGCCCTGGACGGAAGTATGGCCGCTGGCTTAGCTTGGAAGCTGTCTTCTGAGAAACAGGCCAGGACGAATGAGCTCGCCCAACCATCCATCGAAAGCACGGTTTCAGTCAACTCAGTGGGACCTTGTCATGACGGCCCAGCAGCGGTCGTCGTCGTCGGGACAACGCGCTTTCGCTGAACTTTGCGAAGCGTATTGGTATCCGCTTTACGCGCATGCTCGTCTCAGGGAACGCGACGCGCATCGTGCCAGTGACTTGATCCAGGGGTTCTTTGCCAAGGTAATGGAAAAGAACTACTTGACCGACGCCGATCCCAGGCGAGGTCGCTTTCGCACTTTTCTACTGGCGTCTTTTGGCAACTATGTCGCCAACGAACGTGATCGAGTGCAGACACGCAAGCGAGGCGGAGACAACCGTCATGTCTCATTCGATTTGATCGAGGGAGAACAACGCTACCAGGCCGAGCCCGCCGACGAAATGACTGCGGAAAAACAGTTTGAATTGCTGTGGGCGCGGGCGTTGCTGAAACAGGTGCTCGATCGGCTGTCGGATACCTATCGCGCCGCGAACAAGCAGGCCGAATTCGATGAATTGCAGCCGTGCCTGACACGCTCGGCAGCCGACAACTACACCGCGATCGGACAGCGTTTGGGGATGACCGAGGGTGCGGTCAAAGCCGCGGTGCATCGGCTTAAAAAGCGTTTTCGAGAAATTCTTCGTGACGAGGTTTCTAAGACCGTCGCTGACCCACAGGAGGTAGACGACGAAATCCACCAACTCTTCGAGACGTTTTCGCAATGAGGATTCGTGGACCGTCAAAGGAAAACGGGGACGAACAATGCCGTCAACCAAAAGATCGACAGCAGCAAACGAAGACGCCAGTTCCAACGTTGAAATGCTGCCCATGCCGCGACGCAAATTGCAAAAATGCACGGTAGTTGTTGCCAGTGGAATTCGATCCAGTCGATACCACCAATCAACCATACCATTGCCAGGTAGATGAATACGGTGGCCAGCGTCAGCGTGAACATCATCTCGCTATACAAGAGAAGCGCGTGTCTCGGTTGTTCCTCACTGATCACACGACTTCCAAAGACTGTTCCTATAACGGATGGAACCATCGTGAGAACTGAGGAGATCAACACACCGGCCAGAATTCCAAGCGGCATTCCAACAACGCCATCGTCATAGATCTTTTGAGTGAACAACAAACTACGCCGCGCCGGCGGGAGCTCATCCACATCGGGATGCTGCTGCGAAATCCATTCTCGCGCGGCTTGCTGTTGTTCCGGAGTTCCCAACGCCGCATTTCCCAGTTGAAATACGTCTGGATGGATCTTGTTGAGCGAAAAAATAACCCCGCTCAACAGGCCAAAGAAAAGCGTAAAGACAACCGTGTTCATGACCAGTCCGCAGACCATCCCCATTGCAAAAGACGCACTTCCGCGGTTCGGTCGTACGAGCCACACATTCAACATGCCAACATAGATCAAGGCGACGATGGCGAACATCATGGCAGCAAGTTCAAACCAGTCTGGCAACGCCAGGGAGAGTCGATGAAATTGCTGCACGGCGGCGGGATGCGGCTCGGAAGGAAACCAAAAGGAGGATTCCGACAGGCGTGGAAGTCCTCCTCGACAGAACGACATGATGAAAATCAACGATAAAATCACGCCAACGATGACTCCGATCAACGCTGACCCCATCGCCGACTTGAGATTCGCTCTGATCGCCGCGCCAACCGCCGAGCCGAAGGAGGGAGGCCGAACCGACACCGGTTCGCCGTCTAACCAATGTTGCAAATCATCAGACAAAGCAGCGGCGGACGAGTAGCGCTGGTTGGGTTCACGTTCAAGGCAATGTTGGCAAATCAGTTCCAGAGTACGAGGAATGCTTCGATCGAGCGCTCGTAGCGGTGTCACTTTCTCTTCCCTCAATTGACGAAGCATTTCGATCGGCGAAGAACTTTGATGGGGAGGCCTGCCAGCCAATGCCTCATACAGGATGGCGCCGAGGGAATAGATGTCGGCGGCGGTCGTGATTTCCTTTTTCGGCGACGCCTGTTCTGGTGCCATGTAGGCGGGGGTTCCGACGATCGCGCCGGTACGTGTGATGTCGCTGTCCGCTTGAATGTTCTTGGCTAGCCCCAGATCGGAAACGAGTGGATGTCCCTGCTGGTCCAGCAAAATGTTGGCAGGCTTCAGATCGCGATGCAAAACTCCGCGTTGATGAGCATGATGGACTGCGCGGGCCACCTTGATGATCAACGCGGCCGCTTCCTGCGGCTTGCCACGTAGCGATGGAAGCATTTCAACAAGCGTCCCACCTTCGACGAGTTTCATCGAAAAATAGTGGTGCCCCTCATGCTCGCCAACCTCATAGATTGGCACGATACCAACATGGTCAAGCTTGGCAGCGGACTCCGCTTCATGGCGAAAGCGACGAACGTCGCTTTCGGATGCAAACCGACCGCTCAAAATCATCTTCAGTGCGACGACGCGGTTCAAGCTCAATTGGCGAGCCCGATAGACAACGCCCATGCCGCCGCGGGCGATCTCTTCAAGGACTTCGTAGTCACCGATTTTCAACCCCGACCCATTTGCGACGGACGATTCATTTGCGATCGACGATCCGGAACGATCCAGGGCCAGTGTTGCAACGTCGGCGTTCGTTGAGCCGGACATTCCTTCTGCAAGCAGGCACTTCGGACACAGCCCGCTGGTGTCGTGCAACGGGATTCTTGTTCCGCACTGCGGGCAAAATGAAGTGGAGGATGACATACTGGTTTTGCAAACGTTTCCTTTTCAGTTCTTCATGAAATAGGGCGGCAGCTCAAAGGCAGCCAACCCTTTAGCTGCTGTTCCTGCTCGTACTCGTGCTCCTACTCGTACTCGTGCTCGCCACAAAACGCCCCGAGCACGAGTACGAGTACCAGGAGTAGGAGTAGGAGTAGGAGTAGGAGTACGAGTACGAGTACGAGTACGAGTAGGAGTACGAGGAGTACGAGTAAGAATGACTACTGCCACTAAATTATTGGAAGAACCTCTTTTTCATCATGATCAACAAGCGGCAAACAGTACACCTCTGCCAGGATTCTTTCGAAATACTCGGTAACCTTCGGCCCGCTTTGCTTCATATAAAGATGGCCAGTTGTCGAATTCGAACCAGGTGGATACCGCACATGACCTCCGTGACTCGAAAACCGTGGCAGAGTCCCAAGTTCTTGATCGGGCTGGCCGGCTGCCTCATCGCTGTCGCGTTTATCTACACAATAATTCGGCCTTCTATGCCCGCGGGCGAGGCGGGTGAGATACGCATTGAGAAACGGAGATTCCGCATTCACGGAATCGAAAACGGCCAGTACGAACTCGGCACTTTCTTTGTCCCTGAAAATCGCAGTGACCCTGCCAGCCGAATCATCCCGATCGACTTTGCTCGGTTTTCGGCAGCCAGCCGCAAAGGTCCTCCCGTCTTTGTTCTACCGGGTGGGCCGGGAAACAGCTTCATTGGTCGAGACGATGATCTGTGGTTGAGCAAGGCCCCTCGTTATCTGGGTGCGCTGCTGGAGGGTTGTGACGTCGTTCTGGTCAATCAACGTGGTTACAACCATCGGCACCATGTGCTTTGGGGTTGGTTCGATGAACCCGCGCCGGAACCTGACGCAACGGTCGAAGACTTTGTCGAAATGGCCAAAAAATCTGCCCAGAGCATTCGCGACCGCCAACGGAAGGCTGGTGTCGACCTTCGTGGCTACACGATTTTGGAGTGCGCTGACGACGTCAATGAACTTCGCGCCGCCCTGGGCTACGAAAAAATCATGTTGATGGGCCAAAGTTTCGGTTCCCAGTGGTGTTTTGCCGTCATGCGGCGCCACCCAGCGATCGTAGAACGTGCCATTCTCTCCGGCGTCGAGCCTCTGAATCACTCCTTCGATATGCCGTCGCACCTGTTGGCTGCAGCAAAGCGAATCTGGACCTCCGTCGACGAAGATCCGCGCTTCGCACCGTACCTACCACCCGGAGGAATCGCAGAGGCGGCGGAAACGGTCATTTCGCAACTGGAAGAGAAACCGATCGAGGTGACCGCAAATAGTACGCTCGGCTTCGGAAAACCCCAAGTCGTACGCATCCTGGGTCGGGACGATTTTCCGTGGAATGACCCTGTTGCGATTTTGGAACTCTACCATGGCCGCACGCAGCGATGGTCAGAAAAGCGAAAGGGCAAGTACGGGTACGGCCCATTGATTTATCACCTGATCGATTCCAGTACGGGAGTGACTGCCGATCGACGGAAACAACTCTGGAACGATTCTGCCGTGCGATACGTTTCACGCAAGGGCTTTGCCGGTTTCCTTGCTACCGCGGACATCTGGCCAAGCCCCGACGTTGGCGACAACTTTCGCATGCCGGTCCCATGTGAGATTCCGGTCGTGTTTGTTCACGGCGATTGGGACATGAACACGCCGATCGAAAACACTCGAGAAATCGCGCCGTACTTCCTCAACAGTCACGTCGTGGAAGTTCGCCAGGGAGGCCACGACCCCATTCCACCCATGATGAAAGAACATCCCGATGTCTTTGCCGCGCTCGTCGAATTCGCGCACACCGGATCGATGGAAACGCTACCGGACATCATCCGATTCAAACCGTCAAAGCGATTCGACCCACCGGCATTTCACTTGAAAACGGGCGAGTGATTGTGATGGGTCGATCACTTGGCGCCTTCGGGAATCCACTTTGACTTGTCTCGCCAGCGTTTGATCTCCCAGGCTTTTTTGGCGCTCTTGGTGTGCGCTTCGCTTCTTCGATCGAGTGGCCAGTTGGGATCGGGGCGGTGGGCCGCTCGGAAGATCTGCTGTGCTCTGTTGACGAGGTCGTTGCGGGTGGATGCCAAGTCTTTTGCTTCAGCCGAATCGGCGGACAGGTCGTAAATTTCGATCGGCTTGTCGATGCCGTTGCGCACTGCCTTCCATTTGCCGAATCTGGCCGCCTGCACTGGTTTGTTGCCCAGATGCAGTTCCCAATAGAAATATTCTCGCCGCGGAGCGTCCCCGCCTTTTAGATATTCCACCAGCGATTTGCCGTCCGTTTCGTAACCTTCCGGCGGCGTCGCGCCGGCCAGTTCGGCAAACGTCGGCATCAAGTCCCAAAACGCCCAGGGCTGATCGTCCACTCGGCCCGCCGGAACAGTGCCGGGCCACCATGCCAACGCGGCTTGCCGAAGAGCCCCCTCGTACATGCCTCGTTTGTAGCCCCGCAATCCGTTGCTCGCCTGGTTGAACAGCCTTCCGATTTCAGACTCCGGGCTGAATGACGAACCGTTGTCACCGGAAAAAACGATCAAGGTATTCTCGGCAATGCCAAGCTCGCGAAGTGTGTCGACCAATTCACCCATGTCCGAATCGACTCGCGTGACCTGCGCCGCGTAAGCTTTCTGCTGGTCAGTCCACGGTCGGTCGCGATAGATTCCGTAGTCATCGATTTCGTGCCGGCCGTGGGGCAGCGTGATGGCATAAAACAACAAAAAAGGTTGGTCGGCAACCTTGCGAAGCCATCGGATCATGTCGTTCTGAATGAGCTCCTGGGCGTAGGTTTCGCCGACGCCCTGGCCATCATTTCCCGACAAAACAAACGGCCGGTCATCGTTGTACAAATAGGTCGGAAAATAAGAATGGGCATGACGCTGGCAGTTGTAACCAAAGAAGTGATCCACGCCCTGGTTGAATGGGCTGCCGGCGGAATCGAAAAATCCCATGCCCCACTTTCCAAAAGTGCCAGTCGCGTAGTCCGCTGACTTGGCAACTTCCGCGATCGTGACCACCTCGTCGGGCAACGGCAGTTGGCCTTCCGGCGGGACTTCATAGTTGCCGCGGACGGGACAATGACCGGTGTGCAGACCAGTGAAAAAGGACGAACGGCTGGGAGCACAAACGCTGGTACCACAATAAGCTTGCAGATACCGCGTTCCCTCGGCAGCCATTTGATCCAATCGCGGCGTCTTGATCAGCTTTTGCCCGTAACATCCAAGGTCGCCCTGGGCGATGTCATCGCTGAGCACAAAAATGAAGTTTGGCTTCTTTTCGCGCGGCGATTCACCGTAAGCCGCGAAGGATGCCAGGAGCGCCGGCACGATCCAGAGACAAGAAACGGTTCGCGAGAGTGGCATTGACTTCTCTTCTTCTGGGAGAAGGAAAAACTGAACTGAACAGCCGTCAATGTTAGCACGACGCACAGCCGAATGCCCATGGAGTACTCCGACTTGCCGGAGCCTTCTTTTTCACCGTTTCGACAACGGGGCAGGTTCGAGCTACTTTTTAGCAGGCGGCGCGGCGCTGCAGCTTTGCCACGAGGGCCTTGCCCAAGTCCGGCTGATTGAGAATGCGATCGCTCTCGGTGGCCAAAGCCAGGCGCATCTTGGTGGGCAACAACCGCAAGACGTAGCCGTAGGCAGTCACCGGGATCGAACTTACCGACGGAGCACCAAGCCGCCAACTGGATGGGCGGCCTAACGATTGGAGTTCGTCGGAGCTGATCAGTTCCATCTCGCGGAACAATTCAGCCAGCTCAAAGCCAAAGTCATAGCACTCCTGCAACGCGCACAACGCCAACGCCTTGATGGCTTTGGTTCGATTCAGATGAAGCTCCTTGCCCTGACTTGCCAACGACACGTAGTCTTTCAGCCACACCGATTCGCACCACAAGATCTGTTCACGCCCCGATCGTTGGTTGGCCAATCGGTTTCGCCGCGGAACACGGTGATGCGTTCCCAGGTCGAATAACAGAAAGTTCTGGGATCGCATGAATTCGTCGATCTGCGCATACGTTGTCTCGCCAAGACAGTTTTCCACAAAGCCCGTTTCGGTTTCGACATAGACCGCGCGGTCCAACAGTTGTTCCGCATTGGAAAGGATCTGCAAATCAAGGCCCTGCGAATCGGTCTTGATCACGTCGACGTCAAAATCGGCTAACTCTTCAATGTCGCCGAAGCGTCGCACAGAAATCGGTTCGGTGCCGGTAACATCAAAGAGATCACCGAACGTGAAGCGACTCAACCAGGGCGAGTTGGGTTGTAGAAGGGTGTAACAGTAGATGCTTGCGGTTTTGTAGAGCGTGGCGTCGGAATCTTCGCCTCCGACAGCGTAGGGAAGATAAGTTGCCGACCGCAACTTGGTCGGCTGAGCCGCCAGTCGCTCGCACTCCTGTTCGTTGGGGTCGAAAGCGACGAGGTTGATCAGTGATTGGATCGGTTTCCACTTGGGATCAAGATTGCCGCTAGCCCCGATGTCGACCAGGTTGATCCCCGCCGATCGAATCGGCGATTGGTTGTCTTCGGCTTCATGCGAAGAGGAAGCTTGGACAGCCAGTTCGCTCAGGAGCGTTTGATAGAGCATCGTTGGAACATCCGCTGGAAGACCGATCGTGACAAAAAGATTCGTGCGGATACTAGCGAGATGGATCGGTCAGCAACAACAGAGGTTTTTCCAATTCCCATACCAACGATGGCAGTGGTGAAGGGCAGCGGTCAACCTCCGGCTAACCCGTGCGAAACGCTTGCAGGTGGATCCAACTGTCGTGATCATTCTTACCGTTGTCATCTTGGCCTGCGTCACGAAAGAATGTGTCGCGGTCTTCGGTTGACCCGTCGACATCATCGCGAACGGTCACGATGATTTCGTAAATTCCGCCCGTGGTGTACAGATGTGTGTCGGCCTCCGCGGTCGGTGGCTCGGAACCCAGCACGGATCCGGCTGGACAGACGCGGTCTTCCAAAGGCTGGAAACTGGGACGGAAGCGGTGTCGATTGTAGGCTGTCATGACGGTCACCCGAAGGAAGAGAAGTGTTGTTCACCTTCCCTTTCCCGAAATCCGAGCGACAAACCCGTCACCGATTTCGATTTTTTTGGTCTACCGTCCCGTTTCCTTCGAAGCCAAAAACGCGACTTGCAAATCCCCTAGTTTGCCAAATTGGCTCCTGACCCCTTTTTCCTCACCAAAGGGTGGCTGAGGGGATTCGAACCCCCGACTTTCGGAACCACAATCCGACGCTCTAACCAACTGAGCTACAGCCACCGTAGGAAGAAGGAATATCGACGCGCTGAATCCGGCACTTTGTCGAAGCAGAAAATTTATCGGGGCGCCTGTTTTTGGTCAACGCGGCTAAAGGATCGTTCGCGATTTCTGCCTCCATTTTCCCGCCGGAAGGACGCCCTGCGCCTCTCTGTGACACACCTCCTTGCAACGCGGTTCACAGACGCGAGGGCCGGAAACGGTGAAATTGGCCGGCGATTTCGCATTTTCGATTTCGGCTGGATGGCGGCGAATTATTCTGCATGCGGCGGTGGCGCGGCTTCCCGCAGTTCGGCGCCGGACCCAAGCTTCCAGATCGCTTGAAATCACGATGAATCGACGCAAAAAAACGAAACGCGATCCCTCCACCGAAACTCGCCACGACAGCCTCCCGGCCAGCAGGCAGGCCGATCCTCAAAGCTCCGTCTCGATCGATCGGGAACAGCAAACCGAAAGTGCTCCTGGCAAATCGGGATATCCGGGCAGCGCGATGCGGGCATTGATCACCATTTGGTTGCCGTTTCATCTGTTTGCCCTCGCGGTCTCTTTTACTGCGGTGGTCGAACCGTCGTCGTTGCAAGTCCGTTTCCAAAGTTTGCTGAGACCCTATTTGGAAATCACCCACTTTGACGCGGGCGGTGCCCCAGTTTACCTCGCTCACGGCCAGTCGGACGAACAGGCACACCGGCTTGAGTTTTCTCGCTCCGACATCAACAACAACGAAGCGGCAGATTCGCAGCAGGCTTGGACGGCATTCGACTTTGAGGGGCTACCAGGACTGGCCCGCGGGGATCGTCGTGGCCGACTGCTTTCGACCGCCGCGACACTGGCAGAAAATGAACAGGCCAGTTTGGTCGCCGAACTATTGTGGCCCTTTGTGAAATCGGATGAATCGATTCGTGCGATCCGAATCGTTCGGTTGCCAACGGAGTTGCACGAGGACCTGCCGCCGCCCTACGTGGCACGCGTGATTCGACGTGGCGATGAATTGTCATTGGTTCAGCTTCAATCAGGACGACTGAGCGCCACGGCACAACCAGCCGAAACGAACCTTTCGGGCCAAGGTCAAAACGGAGTGCAGCAAAGTGAGTGAAGGAAAGCTGGGAGCAATTCACTGCTGGGACAGGTTTTGGTTTCAGCCCGCGCCGATCCGACCGATTGCGCGAGTCCGAGGTGTCCTGTGCTTGCTGGCGGCAGCCTATTTTGTCAGCGCCGCCGCCGACGCGGAATTTTGGTACGCAAAGGATCGCACTTTTTCACCCGACAACACTGCTCGTTTCTGGCAGATTGCCGGTTTGGAAGCGGAAGCCAGCTGGAGTGTGTCGCCGCTATTCCTGACCGATCGCGTGTGGATTTACCACGCCTACCTGGTCGTCGGAATCGTTGTCGCCTTGACCGTACTGTCGGGCCGCGGCGGCAGAGCAGCAGCGTGGTTTCTATGGCTACTGTTTGTCGGTTGGGCCAATCGCGCGATGATCTTATCCGGACTGGCAGAAACGATGATCAGCCTCGGACTATTTGCAGCAGCGATCGCGCCGCCGGCGCCTTTGTGGTGCAAGGATCAAGAACAGCGACATTGGACCGCGCAGCTAGCCACTCGACTGATCGCTGTCCAGGTCACATTGATCGGAGCGCTGACCTTCGTCACGATGCTGGGTGATCGTATTTGGTTCAGCGGTGTCGGGGCTTACGCGCTGGCGGCTCCGGCGGAAGATCGTACGATCAACTGGATGGCAGCCGATTCGTGGTTGCAGAGTCCCATGATCCACGAATCGCTCACCCACTTGCTGGTGATCGCCCTGCCGCTTGGACTCGTACTTGCCTGGCGAACCTCGCCAAACCGAACATCGGCGCGAGATCTTTCCAAGACCAATCACGTCGGCCAGGCGATCGTGCTGGCCTGGTGTTTGGTGGTCGCGCTGCTGGGATCGATGTGGCTCTACATGGCGGCGTTTGCGGCGATGACGCTAGCGATTCGTCCCTCGTACCGCTAGTCGGCGATTGTTCGCGACCATCGTAGGCCGTAACAAGCAAACCCTTACAGTGCCGGAACTTCGGTCGCCTGTGGGAAGTTTTTTCGCCTCCCGCGCTGCGCGCAAGTACAAACCGGCCCCGCGCAGTTACGGCATAGTTTTGCGACCTCGCTCCGGCCTACAAGCTACAAGCCCGCGGCCGGTTGCAGGGCCGGCTCGAGCTGAACGTTCACCGTCTGCTCCAATTGTTGCTGGACGTTCGTTCCAACAATCTGAACATTCATCGTCATGCTCTGAGTGAACTCCGAATGGCTCAATCGTCCGGCGTCGTTGTCGAAAAAGATGGAACCACCCGCCGATTGGTCCGTCAACTCGATTTGCGCGGCACCTTCGGTCTCTTTGATTTTTTGGATCGTACCGGTGACCACGACATCGATGCGATGCAAACCTCGCCCCTCCACTTCCACGGGACCGACGTAGGTCAGCTGTGACTTGGTGATCAAACTTCCTAGCCGCGGAACCGTCGACTGTTCGCTGGTTTTCCAACTGTCGCCCTCGGCAACCGGCTCCTCCGGCAACGCATTGACACCATGCTTTGCCATGTTGAACAGCCCGTCCTTGGAGAAAATCCCGCCCAGTTCGCCCGATGCGGCCAAAGTGCTGCAGATCCTTCACACTACCCCGCGGCGTCATCTTCATCGTCAGCCTGGCCTTGGCCATCGTTTGCAGCAGCGGCGCAAGGGTGGCGCCCACGCCGGTCAGTTCTTGATCCTGGTCCGAATCAAACTCGGACCCCAACCCCGACGCGGCATCCAATTTCATGCGAACGCGATTGTATCGCTGCACAATGTTAGCTACGCCCTTTTCGTCGACATTCTTGACCCGCAAGACCGCGTTGATGATCAACGTTGTTTTGGTTTCGACATTCTGGCCCGCCAAGACCATCGTTGTCTTGGTTTCCTGCCGAAGCACTTGGTTGATACTTTGTCCGGCAGTCAGCCGCCAGCGGAGCGTCGTCTGGGCGAGGGCAGGTGTGACGGTACCTAGCAGCAGTAGGCTGGCAGCCAGAATCTTGGCGGGGGTCCGAGACAACATAAAAAAGCCTTGCTTTGAAGGTGCGGAAGCTACCAATGAAAAGTCATGTGTTGCCGTTGACTTGATCTTCGGCGTGACTGGCAAGCCCCTTCCAGCCTTCGGTGGCGGCGCCCCCTCAAACTGGTCACGCACTGACGGGATCGTCAAGCGCACCATTTCGTCCACCGGTTTGTAGTCGCCCAAAAAGGTGTCCAAATTCCTGCCGGCGCCGATCAAAAACTTGTTCAACGGTACGCGGGAGTCGGGGAAATCGACTTCCACACACCGGCCAGCGCGGGATTGGCGAACTGCTGCGACGCGTAGGTGGCAAGCGCTTTCCATTTGTTTTCTGCCACGATCAGCTTCAGTTTCTTCATCAGGTTGCCAAAATCTGCACCCTGTGCGGCCTGCACATCTTTGGCGGCGCCCTGACACTGGGAGGTAAATTCACCACCACGCCCATCAGCTCGCTGACCGCCGCGTTGGCGGCATTGGTCTGGTCGCTCAACGTGCCGAACGTCTTTTGAAACGAACTGACCGCCGCGTTGACCTGCTTCTGAAACCGCGCCGTCCTGCATGACCGCAAACAAAGCCGCAGTCAGCGGACTGTCGCCCGTTGGAATTTCGGTCGGAGCACCGGGCTGGGCCGCGTCGGTCGTCAGCTTCAGCGGACCGCCGATCGTTTCCTTGACAAGAAACTGCAGCATACGCTGCGGATTGTCTTGAGGAACTCGGATTGGTAGAGCCGCGCCGGCAAGCTGCGAAAGGTCCAGGCAGCGGGCAACGACGACCACTCCGGATGCGTCAAAGGTCGGGTAGTCAACGACCACGGTGTCGGCGTAAACGGTCAGCGTGGAACCGCCGCCCGGTGGAAACTCCTGAACCAGGTCTGGCAAGTTGACTCGCAAACCCGAATAGACGGTGTCAAAAATGGTCTTATTAGGATCGGTAATCGTGGTTGGGCCGGAGCAACACTCGGCCGTACGATCCTGGAGGGTTTTCCAGTTGACGGTCATCCATGATGCCAACGAAACATGGTTTCCATCATCGATGATTCCTTCATCGCGTGGGAGTCTATCATCTTTCTGCGCATTGCAACGAGAAAACGAACTGCAAACGAAAATTTAATTTGCGCGTGCTAAACAACTTGGAACCACTGAACGAAATGCGACAGTTGGCTTGTCTTAAAACGATCGCTCCGCTCTCAATGTGAGAGCACAACAGAGACGATTCGAAGTGAACATCGGGATGAACAAACCAAATTGAGATAACAAGCAGATGGTTCTCCGTACAGCTCTAGACGGATGTAAAGCGAGATCGTTGTAGCGCGCGAATAGAAAAAAACGATCCGGTTTGTTCGCTTGATGAGAATCCAATTGAAATCGCGCAGACCGAGCGCCCCTCGGCCCCGTTCGTGCTCGTGCTCGTGCTCCTAATCGTGCTCGTGCTCGTACTTGCAACAAGCTGCCGCGAGTACGAGTACGAGTAGGAGTAGGAGTAGGAGTAGGAGGAGTACGAATACCAGGAGCATAGGAAAATTCCATAAAGAATCTGTTTTATACGGGTGCAGGCAGCGATCTTGAGCCGTGTTACCATGGATACGATTTCCACTGCAAACCTCCGTTTTTCCCGAGCCAACGATGATCCCTGGTAACTCACTGCGCTGTTGGAAGCCGATGTTTTTGGCCCTGGTTGTCGCGACGATCTCCAGCACCGGCGCAGCGGACGATGGGCGGCCCAATCTGATCGTGATCATGGCAGATGACATGGGTTATGAAGGACTCAGTTGTTTCGGCAATCCCTACTTCCAGACGCCACAACTGGACCGCCTGGCTCGCGAAGGAATGCGGCTGACCGATTTCCATTCCTCCGGCACCGTTTGTTCGCCAACGCGTGCCGGATTGTTGACCGGTCGTTATCAACAGCGATCCGGAATCGAGGCTGTGATTCACCCGGCGTCGGATCATCCCGAACACCGCAAAGGACTGCAGCCCGCCGAGATCACTTTTGCCGAGTCGCTGAAACAGGCGGGATACACGACCGGGCTGATCGGCAAGTGGCACCAGGGATATCCCTATCACAACGCCGACTTTCATCCACAGAATCATGGCTTTGATCGTTTCGTCGGCTACCACAGTGGCAACATCGATTTTGTCAGCCACGTCGGCGACCACTATCAACACGATTGGTGGCACGGCAAAACCGAAACGAACCAGCAGGGTTATTCGACTCACTTGATCAACCGTTACGCGGTCGAGTTCGTCAAGCAGCATGCGCATTCCGACAAGCCGTTTTGCCTGTACGTCGCGCACGAGGCGATTCATAATCCGGTGCAGGTGCCGGGGGATCCGGTTCGGCGCACGGTTGACGGCTGGGATCGGTGGAAGTGGCGGGAAGTTTCCAAGTCGCAGCGGATTGAAAAGTACCAAGGGATGACGCTGGCGATGGATGAAGGGGTCGGTGCAGTCCGCGAGACGTTGGTGGAATTGGGGATCGACAAGAATACGTTTGTGTTGTTCTTTTCCGACAACGGTGCTTCGGGCGATTTCCCCAGCGGCAGTCCCGCGCTTCGCGGCAACAAGGGAAGCGTCTACGAAGGTGGACACAAAGTGCCGGCGATCGCCTGGTGGCCGGGCAAGATCCAGGCAGGCAGCGAAAGCGACCAACCGCTGATCAGTATCGACGTGATGCCCACGCTGCTTGCCCTGGCAGGTGTCGCGCCGCCGCGGCAGTTGGACGGAGTCGATTTTTCACCCGTCGTCCTTCAGCAACAGAAGCTAGCGGAGCGTCCGTTGTATTGGGCTTCACTATCCAATGGCGGTGCCAGATCGGAAGCGATTCGCGATGGTCACTGGAAATTGGTCGTTCATCATCCCAAAGCAGCTCCGGGAAGTTTTGATAATGAACGGATCGAACTGTTCGACTTGAGCAATGATCCGTCCGAAAAGTCAGACGTCGCCAGCCGACATCCCCGCCGAGCGGCCGAGCTGGCTGGGCAACTCAAGTCCTGGTACACGGAAGTGACCGAAACAGCAACCAAGCAGCCAGGAGGATGGGGGCGTAGCGCAGCGGTCCCCGCCGCCGGTCACGACCGGGACGGTCGTGCAACGAACTAACTGGCTCATCATGGTTGCCGCGTCTCCGGCGGGCTGTTTTTGAACGATTTCCGCAGGGCAGCTTCCGCTTTCGCTTTGACTTCAAGCATGGGCTGATGATCCGGCATGGTGACCAGGACTTCGTTGGCATAATCCAGCGCCCTGCCAGGTCTTCCGGTGGACAACTCGAATTGGGCTAGCTGCGACGTTGCGTCGAGTGCGCCGCGGGAATGCCATTCTTCCAAGATCGATCGTGTGACATCAGGATCGAACATCGTAAGAACTTTTAGAAGTTGCGCCGTCTGTCGAAGTTCGTTGTCGGTCAAACGTTCGTCCTTCAGAAGGATCGCCGTTTGCTCCCGGATGCGTTCGATCAGCTCCGGGATGCGAGGCTCTTCCATGGCGTTGTAAATGAAGGAATCCACCGCGATGCCCATGAGTCGCGCCGAGTGATCGATGGGGTAAAACGAATCAGAGTTGGCGGCCTGGTGGAAGATATCGCCACAGACTCGCAACTCACGAGCCAACGACTGTGTATCCTGCTGGAACAGTCCCAGATGCCGTTTGGAGTGTTTTGCCTTCAGCTGCGCCAGCGCGTACACGAACAACCCGTCGGGGTTCGCTTCGATGGCGCTTTGAACCAGCTCGATGCTCGATTCCAGATCTCCGAACAATCCAAACCCATCCGGACCAAGGGCGGCCTGGATTCCATGGATGAACTGGTCCATTCCGTTTACAAACCACGGCAGATTGGAAAGGCTGAGCCCGAAGCGTCCGAATGCCGGATTGACGCCGAATTCTCCGACCAAACGATTCACGTCGCCTAGCAGTCGAAGCTGTCCGGCAATCGGGAGGCCACCGCCAAATGTATCCACCTTTCTCAAGGACGCCATGATGGACTTCTGCGTTTGGAGATAGCGGATCAGGGGTTCGGCCTGGATGTTTTGCGCAGCCGCCAATTGGCTGAATTCCGCCTCCAAGGTCTGCGCCGGTGCGACTTCCGAATTCTGATCTGTCATCGTGCGAAACCACGCCTTCAGGAACACGACGGCCGGATCGTCCGGGAAGGCGCGTCGCAGGAATTCAATCTGTCCGGCGGCTGCGTCGTATCGCCCCCGCTGCACAAGCAGAACGGCAAGCATCGAATTCGCTCGGTGATGAAAATCTTCGTGGCCGATCGCTTCTCGCAGGAATTTCTCGCTGGCTTCGACGTTCTCAGCAATCAGCCCCCGTGCGTAAGCTTCGTCCGCTGGGGACAGCTTTCCGGAAAGAGACGCCGTGACCAAGTCGATGGCCGGCTGTTGCGAACCCGGTTCGGCCATCAGGTAGTCGCCGCGCAAAAGTTGAACCGTCGCAAAATCCTCCCCAAGCTGATCGGCGATTGCTTCCAGTTCTTTCAGTTCACGGTCAAGCCGAATGCGATCACCCAGGGGAAACCAGGCTCGAACCCGCTCGACCCGCAGCCGAGTCGCATCGCCCAAATCGTCCGCAATCGCGGTATCGAATGCAGCCAGGGCAGCTCGCCAGTTGCCACGAGCAGCACTCCGCTCGGCCAAATCAACCGTTGCATCGTGAGTTCTCTGCCGTTGCTCTTCCGCAATCCTGCGTTCTCCTGCCGCGACAGTGGAGTAGTGATACACGGCGGACGCTGCTACGAGAATCACCGCGGCCAATGCGATGGCTGCCCATCCCCGCTGCGTTTTGTAGCGACGTTTCTCGTCTCGTCGCGCAAGGTCGTCGTAGCCAACGTTAAGAATGCGGGCGGCAATACGAAGCAGAGAGTCGCGTCTTTCCGACCGATGGCGCGACGACAATCGGCCCGGCGGCAGACGCTGATGGAGCAGCTCGCGTTCCGAACCAGTGCCGTTTTCATGGTGAACCACCAGCCCGGTGGGGAACGCCGGTTCGTCACCCGGCTGCAAGTCATCACTGGCCGGATGCTTGGGGACACCGTCAACAAGAACCGCAAACATGCGGTGCTGTCGCCCGAGGCCAGCAAAGAAGTCAACCTCTTTGTTCACCCATTCTGATTTTGCCGCGGACGGCGAACAGATCACGATGAGATAACGCGACTGCTCCAATGCCGTGGTCAGTGATTCGGACAGGTCGGACGTCGCGGCCAGTTCGGCATCGTCCAAGAACATCGGGTAGAGCGGCTGATCGATCGACGAACCACAACTTTCCCATTCGCGGGACGAGAGTTTCAAACCAGGCGGCGGGCTGTATTTCTCAAGACGGTTGTGCAGCCAATTCGCCCACTTTTCATCGTCATGGCTGTAACTGATGAAGGCGTGATACTTGAAGGAGTTTGTTGACGCGCTGCCTCTGGTCATCAAAACGGTTCCTGATGGATATTCGCATGCTTTAGGAGTCGTCTGGAAATAACTTCGTCATCTGACTTCACTCTCCCTCCAATCTGACTTCACTCTCCCTCCGGGCCCTCCGGGAGAGTCGGGCTGGGATGGTGAAACCGCCGGGGTTTAGGGGATTTACGGAGAATTGATGTTTTAAAACTGTTACGCCCCAGCGTATTCGTTTTGTGTCTAAACCCACGAAGCGAAGGAGCGCAACAGTGCACGTATCATCCGCTAAAACACTCGAGCATTTCAAGTCGCCTTGGCGATGTCTCTCACGGTCGTTGTTCTTCTCTCGAAATCGCTGGAAAACGCGTGCATTGCGTTTGCGACAGGAGATTCAAGAGACGCGCCTTCAACTCAAGCAGGCTCAGCGGGAACAGACGCGGCTGCGAAATCTGACTGAGAATCTTCAACAGCGTCTCGACCGACAGGTCACACACTCGGCCAACTCCCTGCCAAATTGGAAAAACTTGCCCGGTCATCAATTCAGTGCCGAAATGATCTGTCTTTGCTGCCAACTGAGCCTACTGATTGGAGTCCGAGCAGTTCCCAAAGTCATCGAGTGCTTTGCCGAAACCTTTCACCTGCAAATCGAAGTGCCCTCAAGAGATGCGGTGCGAAACTGGATCTGTCGCAATGGCGTTGCGATCCTCAAAGAAGCGTCCCGAGCAGACGACTGGGTGTGGATGATCGACCACAGCGTTCAGTTAGGAAAAATGTTTGTGCTCGTTGTGCTGGGGATTCGCCGGAGCCAGTTGCCAAACGATCGCGCTCTGCGACGTCAAGACATGACGCCACTTGCGGTTTTACCAACGTCCTCACGCGACAAAGAAGAAGTGGCCAAACAATTGAGTGATACCGCTGAGCAGTTTGGTACACCGCTGGCGGTTCTCAGCGACGGAGCGTGTGAGTTGCACGAAGGCGTTCGCCGCCTAAAGAGCAAGGATTTTTCGGGAGTCCACCTCGACGACATCAAGCACAAGGTTGCCAATTTGCTGAAGAAACTGCTTCGTGGCGACGAGCGATGGAAAGCGTTTTCGGCCAAACTGGGCACGACCACTGCGGCGATTCAGCAGACCGAACTGGAGCATCTCTTGCCACCTCGAAAGAAGGAGAAAGGCCGTTTTATGGATTTTGGACGATTGATCGACTGGGCGAAGATGATTGAGAACCAATTGACCCAGACGACCTGCTCGAATCATGAACGCATCGTCGAGAAGTTGGGCTGGATCAGTCAGTTCGAGGCCGACTTGCAACTGTGGTGTCAGTACCGTCGCTTGATTGGCGAAACATTAACGATGGCAAGCGAACGAGGCGTATTCGCCGGAGCCAGTGAAAGCCTGCGAGAACGTCTATCGAATTGTGAAGTCCGGGACGAGTTGGCGTTTCAATTTAGCGATCAAATTGTCTCATTCTATCAGCACAACGAAGCTCAACTTGAGAAGCTCGATTGCACCGACATCATCTTGCCCAGCAGCACCGAAGTGCTCGAATCCGGATTTGGGGGATTCAAGGCGTTACAAGGAAATCACGGTCGAGGAACATTTACGAGCTTGCTTGCGGTCTTCGCGACTCAGTTTGACGAGTGCACTGCGGCAAAGATCCGAGGGCGATTCACGAAGGTCTTAAACAAAGACGTCAAAGCCTGGTTAAGATCTTCGGGGCTAACCAATTCGACGCAATCCCGTCGCACCCGAGCATACGCCCAGGCAAAGACCAACGAAACACTTTTTTCAGCCGCGTAGCGAGTTTTCACCATCCCAGAGTCGGGCTCTCAGGCCCGGAGAGGGTTGTGCACGTTGGCCCTCCCCGGCCGCTACCGCGTCCGACCCTCCCGGAAGGAGGGTGAAACTTCTAACCGCCTGCCTACCCTTCGCGGAGTCCCTCTTCGACTTGTGGCAGGTCGTCGAGCGATTCGATTCCGAACAGCACCAAAAAACGTTCGGTCGGATAGTAGTGCGGCACAGCTCGGCCTCCCTCTTCGGGCCGAATCCGCTCGATCCTTAACAGTTGTCGGCGTACCAATTGATTCAACAGCGCTCCGCTCTCGCGTCCCCGTTGGTCCTGGATCTTTTGCGCGACGACACCGGGTTGATAGGCGACCAGGGCCAGCACCTCGATCGCTGCCTGGCTCAATCTCGCCTCCCGCACTTTGCCAAGAAAAGAGCGGCGGACGTTTTCCACCTCCGGAGCGATCGTCATGCGATACCCCTGCTGGTCATGAACGATACGCAATCCCTGATCCGCTTCGCGATACGACTGATTCAGCTGGTCGATGCATTGGACTGCTTCTTCGGGAGTGAAATCGCGAATCAGGGAGGCCAGGCGCTGCTCGGTCAAAGATTGGTTTTCGGGATGGCCAACAAAGAGTGCTCCTTCGATGATCGCTTCGGGCGTGACGACCTCGTCATCATCCTGGCCGGCATCCTCATCGGGTGATTGCCCGGAGGAGGATTCGGCAGCTTCACCTTGCCCAACGGCCCGTTCCGAATCGTCTTCGCCTTCTGTGGCGGCGAAGGCTTCGGGATCGTGCTGGGCGGCGGCCCGCGCGTAGGCGGCCCCCAAATCATCTAACGAAAGCTCACCAAGCTCTTCGGGCGATTCATCTTCCGGCAATTCTTCCTCGGCCATGGTCGGTCTCCTGGAGGTCTTGCACGCTGGTTCGACCGGTTCACACCCATTCTTGAATGGTTGGCTTGATCACCACCTCTGGCACGTTGGCTCGAGGCGGCAACTTGCAGATCGTCACGACTACTGCGGCAATGTCTTCGGGCTGCAGAATGGCATCTTTATGTTCCTGAGAAACCGGCGTGGGACGATTTTCAAGAATGGGCGTGTTCACTTCGCCGGGATAAACGTTGGTGATCCGCACACCTTCGTTGCGCACTTCGTTAGAAACCGCCGTCCCCAGCGCCGTCATGGCAAACTTGCTGGCGCAATAAACGATGCCGCCCAGCGTGATCGCCCGCTTTCCGGCGACCGACGAAATATTCACGACCAAGCCATCGCGCCGCTGTCGCATCGCCGGCAACACTTGGTGCATGCAACGATAGGCACCCGAAGCATTGATCTGCAGCACGCGATCCCAATCCTCCGGCGACATTTCTGCCATGGTCCGTTTTTGGATATTGATCCCGGCGCTATTGACCAAGATATCGACCTCGCCGACTTGCTTGCGGATGTCGCCGAAAAAGGCGTCCACGCTTTCGGGCGCGGCAACGTCGATCACGTGGGTGCGAACGGGATGTTCGGCTGAGATCGACGCGGCGACTTCCTGTAACGGCTCGGCGCGCCGTCCCCCGATGGTGACTTTGCAACCAGCCTGAGCCAGCCCTCTGGCGATGCCCGATCCAATCCCCGTTCCGCCGCCAGTGATGGCGACTATTTTTCCAGCCAATTCGCTCACAGTTTTTGCCTAACGACGCGTTGATTTTCAGGTTCGGCAGAAAGTCTACCAAACTGTGAAAAAAGTAGCAGGCATGCTTCGCCGAGCCGCGTCGTTTTTTAGACCAGGCCAGTTAGCTTTAAACCAAGCCAGTCAGCGGGCCGTCGGCGCAGTGATCAGGATTGCCGAACGTCTTTTCGGGATGCCCCATCGCTTCGGCGATCGCCAACAACAACCGGTTGTGGGCGACGTGTTTGAACTTCTTGGCTTGGCCGGTTTTGAATCCGAGCCCGCCGCCGACCATCACAAAGGGGATGTCGTTGCGGGTATGCGAATTGCCTTTGCCCAGTTCGTTCGTCCAGACGATCGTGGTGTTATCCAACAGCGAACCGTCGCCGCCCGGTTCGGGAGTTTCCGCCAGGCGTTTGGCCAAGTAGGCGAGTTGCTCGCAGTACCAGGTGTTGATTTTGATCAGCTTTTCGTATGCCTTTTCGTTGCTGTCCGGTTCGTGCGACAGCGAATGGTGGCCTTCGTCAATGTCCAGCCATCGCATCTTCGCGTTGCCGACGCTGTTGGTGATTTGAATGGAGCCGATGCGAGCGAAATCGGCTGCAAAGCTGTTGACCAGCAGATCGGTCTGCATGCGAGCGATCTGGGGCATGTTGTCGTTTTCTTCTTCGACGTTGGGCGGCAACTTGGGAACCGCGTGTCCCGTATCATTCCCCTGCTTTGCCCCCGCCAGTTCGGCTTGCAGTTCTTTTTCGACCGCCCGCACCATTTCGATGTGCTCGTCCAAAATTCGCCGGTCTTCGGCGCTGACCATCCGCTGCACTCGTTGAAACTCTTCGCCCAGATCATCCAAAACGCTGGAGAGCATTTCGCGGTTTGCCGTTTGGCCATACAGCTTGTCGAACATCTGGTAAGGATCGCTGATCGGCGCCACCGGCTGATTGGGCCCCGCATAACTCATTCGCGTCCAGGTGTCGGCGCGATCGGGAACCATCACGCCAAATTCCAAAGAACCAAATCGAGTCTGCGTCGCCGGATCGGCTTGCAGTTTGTTCTTCAGATGCTGATCAATCGAAATGCCTTGCGACCAACCGGCCGGAGTATCCGAGCCGCCTTGCACGTCTCCGGGAAAGAGTTCCACGCCGGTCAACAGGCATCCGATGCCCCGCATGTGGCCGTCACCGTCACCGCGAATTTTATTGTCGAGACCTTGTAGCGTCAGCAATTGATCTCGGTACGGCGCCAGCGGCTCTAGAATCCGCTTCAGTTCAAAATCGCTGCCTTCGGCATCGGGCCAAAAGTGCTTGGGGATAACGCCATTGGGACTGAACAAAAAGACCAACCGTTGTTTGCGGCGGGCGTCCGCGGCCCAACCGAGGCTGGGCAAAGCAAACAGGAAGTTACCAACAGCGGCACTGACACCCAGCTGCTTGACAAAATCACGTCGCGATCGATGCATCGTTTTCACTTCCTCAGGTCTCACTCTTACTAGCCGGCTGACGGGCAGCCAGAACCGCAATGTTGACAACCAGTTCACGAATGCTGAACCCGCTGTCGATAAACTGTTTGGTCAAACGCTCGTGAGCGTCACTGCCGTAAGCGGCGATCGGTTGTTTGACGAAGTGCTCAAAGGCCGCTTCGACAAACGCTCGATGGCAATCTTCGCTGCTGGCCAGGTAATCGGCTAATTCTCGCGCCCCGTTCAAGCTTACCTCTTTGCCAGCGCGATCGACATAAGCCCCCAGTGCGTTGACCGGTTTTTCGTTGTCCTGGGATCGATATCGGCCGGTTGGATCGTAGTTTTCCAGTGTAAAACCGAGCGAATTGATCTTCTGGTGGCATACCTGGCAATCGACGTCGCCGGTCTGCATTTCCACCCTCTCGCGAGTGGTCAAACGGGGATGCAGGTCGGGGTTGAGCGGCGCGAAGGCGGCTTGGGGCGGCCGGATCGTTCGCCCCAGCACGTGACGGTACAGCAGCACACCGCGATGAATCGGCGAGGTGGCGTTGTGATGCGCAAAACTGGCCATCAACAACGGGTGAGTGATCGCTCCCGATCGAACTTTTGAATCACCCACACTGCGCCGTAGCTGCGGGCCCTCGTCCTCGGCCGGTTTCCATGCGTCGCCATAGTAGGCCGCCAACCGGTCGCTGGTGTAGGTCCAATCGGCTTGCAGCAATTGACGATAATCGCTCGACTCGCTGGCCATCACGTCATCCAAAAAGGCGTCCAGCGATTTTCTCAGGTCACTGACGACGTGTTGATCGAATCCGGGAAACAGATCGGCGTCCTTGCTGATTTCCTGCAAGTCACCGATGTGAAGCCAATGGTAAAGAAAAGTACGAATCTTACTTTGCGTTCGCTGATCGCCAGCCATTCTTCTGGCAACTTCGTCGATCTGCTTTTCCGTTTGAAGTTGATTGGCGTCAACTTTTTTGATCAACCAATCATCCGACGGCAGTGAGTCGTGCAGGACCAGCGCCAACCGGTTGGCCACGCGCTGCGAATCCGAACGATCGTCATCAATCGTTGGATAGAGAAAACGAGGCGACTTCAAGGAGATCAGGACGACCCGCTTGATCGCTTCGCCGTCGTCTTCGGCCTGGTCGAGCTGATTGTCGATGTAGATCTGTTTTGTCTTGGGATCGAGCGGACCGCGAAAGGCGACTTCCAACAATTCGCCCAAGAAGCCTCGTAGACGCCCGCGATCCTTATCCGAATCCTTGGCATGTCGGCGCCGATACTGCGGCCACAATTCGTCGACCGCCACCTGCGCGAACTCGATTGCCGCGGCGGTCGTTGAATCGTCCCATTGTCGGTTGACCGCGATTCCTCGCTGGTAACCGTAGCTGCGGTCATCCGGAGGCAACTTCGCCTGCACAGAAAATTGAGGCGGCATCCAGGTGGGAATCAAATTTCGCGACGGAATGATTTCCTCCACACCGCCAGGCGGGACCCACGACAACGACACCTTCGCGGGCGGCTGCTCGGTTTTTCGCTTCCGCTGAAAGAACTCGATCTTGATCGGGTAACTGCGTCCGGCCGTCAACTGCAGCGTTCTGCGAAACTCGGTCTTCCCTTCCGATTGAACGTGATTGTTGACCAACACTCGGCGAGTGTTTCCGAAATAGAACATGGTTGAGCAGCTACTGCGTAAAACGATCTCGTAACGCCCGGTATGATCGACCTTCAGCGACCCACCCCAATGAATGTAAAAATCTTGCGGATTGATTTTTTCGCCCGGTCCGTCGTCGCCAAAGTCAAACTCCAAAACGGGGTCGATTCGTTCGATCCGGATCTTGTCTTTCTTCCACCGCGCCCCATCGAAATAGGTTCCCTCCAACCCGCGACGATTTTCCGACCACGGCTCGCGGTCAAAGTGCCCATAAAGGTCGGCCAGACTTTGGCGCAATTGCAGGCCCGTCAATCGAGCCAATCCGACTCGCGGCGGCCGATTCCGAATCCGCGCCGCCTCGCTGTAAAACGCGTGGTGAATGTAGGCGGCGACCGAGGCGGCGTCTTCGCCAACGCAGGTGTCGGGATCCTCTTCCGGCATCGTCTCGGTGATCAATTCGGTCAGCTCGCCAATGGTGGCGTCACCCACCAGCGGGTCGTCGTAGGAACCTTCGACCCCTTCGCCCTGGGCTCCGTGGCAGGAAGCACAGGCTTGCCGATAGATTTTTTCACCCCGCAGCAGGATGTCATCTTCGGCGGCGGCGGCGACCAGGGTGGTTGCCAACACGATCCAACAAGAGGTGGCAAAGCGGCTGAGTCGTAAAAAGATCATCACTGGCCGACGCACCCCTTTGGGCACACTAGCAAAATCTCTTTTTATTGGTGGAAGGCGGGATCGTTCCGCCGATTGGGACGGCGGGACAATGGTCGAGGGAAGGAACGTCATTATAAACGCCCTGGCGGCCCAGGGTAGACACCTTCACAGGCCGCTACCACACGAATCGCCACGCGGCGGAATGTCGCAATGATCGTCCGCGATTTTTCCAAAATCGCAGCGTCTTTTTTGGGTCCAAAGGCCCGTCAATTTGAGCCCGCCCGATTACTCCGTTACGTCAGCGCACTGTACAGCGACCAAAGCGGGCCGATGATCCCGATCAAGAGCAGCAGCAGTGTGACCAAGCCCAGCGCCAGCGCGATCCGTCCCAAAACAAGGCGCTGATCCTGGTTTTCTGTCATCACCGTGTGCAGCAACACCACCACCGCAATCGTGAAGCACATCGCCGGCGCCATCGGATGCAATAACAGGCGTGTCAGCACCGGCACATCCACGTCAAGATTGACGAAGACCGGCCGGACCAGGAGGTAGACCACCAGTAGCGCCGCGGCGAGCCCGAACCACAACGTGGCAGCGGCAACCAGCGAGTCGGCCGATCTTCGGCTGGGCAGCTCCGCATCGGATGAAGTCGCCGGCGGCCGAAACGGGTCGGTAGCGCTCAACAAGTCACCTCACGGTTTGGCGGGCAGGAAAGGAAACAGCTGACGAATTTCCTGGTCGGTAGGTTGTCTTCCATATTCGCAAATCTCGAACGCTTCGGCGTACTTCACCGAGTCGGCATTCTCTTCACCGTACCAGCGAACGAGCGCGTTGCGAAACCGCCTGGCCTCCCCACCCTGCCGTCGCTCCCAGCGTTCTTTGAGCCACTGCTCGCGCAGTTCCGGTTGAGACTCCGGCGGTGCTTGGGCAGTCGCTTCGGCACTGCTTAGCGCGCCCCCTTCGTAGGTCTGCGAAACGAGCGCGGTGAGGGCGTTGACTTTTTTGTCGAACACCGAGTCGATTGCCACAGCGATGTCCGCCTCGAACGGGTACGGTTTTTGAAATCGGTCACTGGAATAAAGGAACAGCGGATTCTTTTTCAGCGCGGGTGTGTTTGGCAGAAAGAACGGCACGGTGACCATGAAGGCAGCATCCTGTACCAGGACACCGACATAGCGATGATCGGGATGATAGTCCCAGGGCCGGTGGGCGATCACGATGTCGGCTTTCCACTCACGAATCAAACGCGTGATGGTTCGGCGGTTTTCCAGTGTGGGCATCAGTTCGCCGTCGTGGATATCAAGAACTTCCGAAGCAACGCCCAATCGCTTGGCCACCTCGGCAGATTCCGCGGTCCGTCTTCTGGCCAGCGGTCCACCCGCCATGCCCCAATGACCAATGTCGCCGTTGGTGACCGAAACGAGTTTGACGTGGTGGCCATGCTGAGCCCAAAGAGCAGCCGTTCCGCCACTTTTGTATTCCGCGTCATCAGGGTGCGCACCGAAACAGATGATCCGAAGTTTTCCGTCATCCGCCTCCTGACAGCAGCCTTGTGGTGCATCCGTCAGGCACCCACCCACAGAAATGATCATCAAGAAGGTCAACATTCGGTGCATCGTATTTCTCCCAAGTTGCTGGTGACGGTGGAATTTGAAGACACCCTCTGGTCACAATCTACCTCGGCCAGCACACCGCGTGGGGAAGAGTACACCTGGCAGTTTGGTTGATCATCTGGCCAGCGGGGAGATTTTGACAGAATCAACAAGACGAACGGGAAGCGTGCACCATCTTGTCCAAATCTTTCGCTTCCTTTTCGTGAAACGCGCTGCCGCAGGCCAAAATCTGTTTTCTAAATGTGCGCCGACTTCTTAGCCACAAAAAACGCGAAAAGTCACGAAGAGGTTTTTGTGTCTTTTTGCGTTTTTGGTGGCCATCTCATCAGGCTGCTTGGCCCGCGGCTCCGCACGAAGAAGAAAGCAAGCGTTCGCATCGAGGCAATCGATTCGCTACGATCTTGCGTCTGATGAGCAAACGAGTCTGGACCATCATCGTGTTGCAATGGCTGGTCACCGCAGCGGTGGGCTGCCACTTCGTCGATGACCGTGACCACGGCAACTCTTTTCCGCGCCGCCCGATCAAAGTGATCGTTCCCTTCGCGGCCGGCGGCGGAAGCGACACGTTCGGCCGCATCATTCAATCGTCGGTCGAAGAACAAGACTTGCTGCCTGAAAAGCTGGTCATCATCAACGTCCCCGGTGCCGGCGGCACGATCGGCAGCCGCCGCGTCAAAAACGCCCGGCCGGATGGCTACACCATTCTGCTGCTTCACGAAGCGATCCTGACGGCCAAGTATTCCGGACAGGCAAGCTACGGACCGGAAGTTTTCGATCCGATCGCCGGTTCGGGTGATGCAACGCAGGTAGTCGCAGTGGCCGCCGATTCGCCTTATTCATCGCTAAGTGAGTTGATGGATCGCGCCGCCGGGCGGCCCGATGAAATCGTATTTTCAGCCAACATCGGCGCGCCCAGCCATTTTGCCGGGCTGATGCTTGAACAGCAAAAAGAGGGCGCCCAATTTCGGTACACACAAACGGGCGGCGGTGCAAAACGATTCGCGGCGCTTCAGGGAGGCCATGTTGACGTGACCTCTTTTTCGATCGCGGAATACATTCAATTTCGCTCGGCCGGCTTGAGAGCGCTTGCGCTTTTGGGACCGGATCAACATCCGGAACTGCCCGATCTTCCCACCGCCGGCCAACAAGGTTTCGACGTGGTCAGCCAGAACATGCAGTTCTGGTGGGCTCCCGCAGGCACGTCGCCGGAGCGGATCGAAGTGATCGCTGGCGCGATTGAAGAAGCCATGAAGAGCGACGAGGTCCAAGAAAAGCTGGCGCAGATGCAAATCGATCCGCGCTTCCTGAAGGGTCCGCAGCTCGATCGAGAGATCCAAAAACGCGCAGATCGACTTTCGGCAGTCGCATCACGCACGCTCGGCGAGTTGCCCGATTTTCCACGGATCGTTTTTGCAGTGGTGCTCCTGTTGGCCGCGGCGGCCTGGTATCAGTCTCGTGCGGCGGGAAAGCCAGTCGCAGCCGATGTCCCCAGTGGGCGGCTTGCGGTTGTGCCGGCTGCCGCAGTGCTCGGCATGACCCTGCTGTACGTGGCAACTTTGCAAATGACGCCAGTCGGTTTTCGTCTCGCGACATTGGTCTATGTGTTGTCTGTCAGTGCGTCGGTATTCCATTTTTCGGCAGATGGCGCCCGAGGTTCATTGCCGGTCGCCCGATTCGTTTCGCTGCTTGGGCTGCTTGCCCTGTTTTTGAGTTTGGGTGTGCATTTTTTGTTCACGCAAGTGTTAGTGGTCGACCTTCCCTGAATTTCCATTGCCTAGTCTGATGCCTGACCTGAGTTCCACCATTCAAGTGATGTTGACGCCGACGTCGCTTGCGCTGATGGCGCTCGGTTCGCTGCTTGGTGTGACCGTTGGTGCGATACCGGGATTGACCGGAGCGATGCTGATCGCATTGTCGCTGCCGTTGACCTTTTCCATGAGCAGCGAACATGCGTTGGTCCTGTTAATCTCGATGTACGTCGGCAGTGTGAGCGGAGGGCTGATCACGGCAACGCTGCTCCGCATCCCCGGCACTCCCGCGTCGATGATGACCACGCTGGACGGATATCCGATGGCGGCCCGCGGCCAGGCCGGTCGTGCACTCGGTTTGGGCATCGGCGCGTCGCTGGTCGGCGGCATGATCGCTTGGGTGTTTTTAGTCACGCTCGCCGCGCCGATGGCCCAGTGGTCATTGATGTTTGGACCGTTTGATTTCTTTGCCCTCGTTTTGGTGGCGCTGGTACTGATTGCTTCGGTGGGTGATTCGACGCCGATCGTCGGCATGTTTTCAGGATTCCTTGGCCTGTTGGCAGCGATGCCGGGTACGTCGCCCGCCGGTGGGGCACCCCGTTTGACGCTGGGGTTTCATGAGCTGGATGACGGATTCAAACTGCTGCCGGTGTTGATCGGCCTGTTCGCCGTCAATCAAGTCATCCGCGACTGTTTGCGTTTGAAGCAGGTCGCCGGCGCAGTGGACCAAGAGCAAACTTCGATGCCCGAAAGCGGCGGGACGATGTTGCCGCTATCAGATTGGAAAAAGCATCTAGCGAATCTGTTTCGCTCTGCGTTGATCGGAACCGGTGTCGGAATCCTGCCAGGGATCGGCGCCAACATTGGATCAGTGATGGCCTACTCCGCAGCCAAAAGCGCCTCCAAAGACCCGGAACGATTCGGTACCGGTTGCGAAGAGGGAATCGTTGCGGCCGAATCGGCGAACAATGCCACCGTGGGCGGAGCGCTGATTCCGCTGATTGCGATGGGAATTCCCGGCAGCGTCATTGACGCGATTCTGTTGGGAGCGCTGGTGATTCATGGGCTCCAGCCGGGCCCGTTGTTGATGGAACAAAATCCGCTGGCCGTCCACACGATCATGGCCACCCTGCTGCTAGCGAACCTGTTCGTGTTCGCACTAATGACTGTCTCGTCAAAATGGATCGCCAGGCTCGCCGGCACACCTCGCTGGTTGCTGATCCCGATCGTGTTGACCTTCTGCGTGATCGGATCGTACGCGCTGGCCAACCGAATGTTTGATGTTTGGGTAATGCTGGCATTCGGAATGGTCGGTTTCACGCTGGAGAAACTTCGAGTCCCGCTGGCACCGTTTGTGATCGGATTTGTGTTAGCACCGATCGCTGAAGAACACCTTAGCGCGGGCCTGATGCAATCGGGAGGAAACCTGCTGCCGCTGATCACCAGCCCCATCGCAGCAACCTTTTGTCTGCTAGCAGCAGTGATTCTGTGGATATCACTGCGGCGGCAAGGTGGAAAAGAGGTCGTGGCGTAGCGGTTTCCGCTCACCTCCCGTCTCTTTGGGAGAGGACCTCCATCTCTTGACACGGTCGATCGTAGAAAGCTACCGGCTGTTTTGTTCAATTCCTCCTTCCACTACAACCGATACATTCTTCTATGCGATCCACATCACTCTTTTTGGCGATTTTCGCGGGCGCGATCCTCAGCGGTGGCTGCGTTTCCAGCCCCAATGCTGCTACGCCCGATAAAGTCGCAGGTTCCGAATCGGCCAAGAGAGGTCTCTTTGGCTTGGTCCAATCGGCGAACCCGCCACGGGTGCCCGGTTCGGCCGGGTCGCGACCTTCGATCGGACAACCGGGAGTTTCCGGAAGCGTCACGACCGACACCGCAGGTGCGATTTCCGGGATGACGGCGGTCGCCTCTGGGTCAACCAACCCGCTGCCCGATATTCGAACACCGGTTCGCCGCGATATCGAATTTTCCACGCAGTGACATTGAAAGTTGCTAGCTTTTCGCTGGGATCTTTGAAGTTGCGGTCAACGTCGCCATCAGCGTAGGGTGCCACTGGGTGCTACCCCTCGGCTGAAACGATTCCGGTTGACGATGAAACTGCAGGTGAAACTCTCTTCGGCGCGTGCGATTGCCGGTTTCGTTCTGGCAATGTTTGCCGGCAACATGGCTGCGGAAGATCTCGTCTTTGATCCGTTGCTGATCGAATCGAAGGAGGATTCGGCGTCGAACGATTCCCCGGCGATCGACGACAAACTGAAAGTGGCAACCTCCGAACCGTTGTTGTTGCAACAACCGCAGGTGGCTGGTCCGATCATCCAAAACGCCGGTTCTTCGGGCAGCAAACTCCAGCCGATCCAGTTGGTTGCGTTTCAGTTTCCCGACGATGTCGCCCAGCGCCGCACGACGATCGGCCAGACTCTACGCGCGCTTGGCGGTGATGACGAAGCTGCGATTGCTTTGGCGGAAACTCCGATCAAGCCGTACGACTTCACGCTGCTGGTCGCTGGCGAATACGACAGCAACGTTCGCTTGCGGCCCGAACTTTCCGGACTGGGACCGACGGTCGACCGGCAGGATTACCGGATACTGCTCGCATCGTTTCTTGATTATCAAGTCATCGCCACCGACGCCTGGAACGTCGGTTTTCTGGGCAGTACCTACAACACCTTCCAGTTCGACGCCAGCGATTTCGATTTGCAAAACTACATGGGAGGCGGTTACGTCAACCGCCGACTGCACTCCGATTGGATCGGAGCGGTGCGCTACGAATTCCATCACACGCTCTTGGATCAACGTCGGTTGGCCAGCGACCATCGATTGCAGCCCTCGTTGTCACGGCTGAGCAGCGGCGGTCACACGACGGTGTATTACCAATACAACCCGTTGGATAGCCGAGCGATCGCGTTGCTTGCTGCCCAAAACCAAACGGGGCAAACGCATCGCGTCGGATTCTCTCAGGCAATTTACACCTTTGGCGGCAGTGGAAGCGTTTACTTCGATTACCAGTTTGCCGACACCGCGGCCGACGGATCGGACTTTGACCGCACCGCCCATCGTCCGGGGATTCGCTGCGAGCAAGGATTCAGCTGGGGTTGTTCCGCCGATTTGGATGTTCGCTACGCATGGGACGACTACGACCATCCCAACAGCCTGGATCTCCTGGGCCGGCCGCGCAGGGACAGACGGATCGAGGTGCGAGCCGGCCTTCAGAAGAACTTTTCACGACCGGTGAGCCTGCGGTTGGACTACACCTTCATCAACAACGATTCCAACACGCAGGACGCGGTTGGTGTCCGTTTGTTCGACTACGATCGCCACATCCTCAGCACTCAGTTGATTTTTTCGCTTTGATTCGCCGCAGGGTCTTGCGGTAGCGAAACTCTCTCATCCCGATCGGGCAGCCAGAATGTTAGACTACCGCCATGAACAGGCGACCCAACATTCTTTGGTACTGTACCGACCAGCAGCGATTTGACACGATCGGCGCTTTGGGCAATCCGCACGTCGTGACGCCAACGATCGACGCGTTGGTCGCCGACGGCGTGGCGCTGACACATGCTTATTGCCAGAGCCCGATTTGTACGCCCAGCCGATCGAGCTTCATGACGGGAATGTACCCGTCGCGGCTGCACAACACTCGCAACGGCAACGAAAGCTTTCCGAGTTACCCGCCGGTGATCACCAAGCTGATTGCCGATTCGGGATACGACTGCGGCTTGATCGGAAAATTTCATCTCCAGAGCGCCGGCCATCGAACGGAACCGCGGATCGACGACGGTTTTTCATATTGGAAATTCAGTCACGCGCCGCGCGACGATTGGTCGGAGGGACACGACTACGCTCAGTGGGTCCGCGACCAGGGTGGCGACTTGGACGCGATGCGAGCCAGCCAGCGCCGGGTTGAGCCCGAAATGCACCAGACCACCTGGGCCACCGAATGCTCGCTCGATTTCATCTCTCGACAGAGGTCCAATGATGTTCCCTGGTTGTTGAACGTCAACGTCTACGATCCACATCCGCCGTTCATTCCACCGAAAGTTTATGCCGATCGTTTCGACCCGTCGGCGATGCCGGGCCCCCATTTTCGGACTTCTGATTTGCAGCAGCAGGCAAAACTGGCGTCGCTTGATTTTCAAGACGAAGTACGAACACCGGAAGAGCATGACGCCAAGCGGGTACAGGCGCTTTACTACGCCATGATCGCCCAGATCGATGACCAGTTTGCGCGGATCATGGCAGAACTGGAGCGGACCGGACAACGCGACGATACCGTGATCATTTTCACCAGCGACCATGGCGAAGCGTTGGGGGATCACGGGCTGATGTACAAGGGCTGTCGATTCTACGAGGGATTGGTGCGGGTACCGTTGATTTTTTCTTGGCCGCGCGAATTCAAAGGCGGACTGATCGCCGAAGCATTGGTCGAATTGATCGATTTGTCGTCCACGCTGATGGATCTGGCAGGACTGGAGTGTCCCGACTACATGCAGGGAAAAAGTTTGACGCCGATTTTGCGCGGCGACGCCGATCCATCGACACTACGCCCGTTCGTACGCAGCGAGTATTTTGATGCGCTCGATCCGCACTTCACCGGCGGCAGCGGAACATTCGGAACGATGTATCGAAATCGTACTCACAAGCTTTGCATGTACCATGACAAGCAGATCGGCGAGCTGTATGACCTGGAAGCCGATCCTTGGGAATTCGATGATCGCTGGGACGATCCGCAGTATCAGGACGTCAAACATGAACTGATTCGTCAGGCGTTCGACGCACACGTGGTGTTGACCACCGACATGGGATCACGCCGGATTGCACCGATGTAAAACACGATTGAAAAGGCTACGAGGTCACGTCATGCGCTACACGAACATTCTGCTTGCCACGTTCCTTCTTGCCGCCGCCGCCCTGCTGACCGCCAGCGGCCAACAACAACCCCAAGCGACTGGATTTCGGTTGGTGGGTGATGGAATGACTGACGAGACGCGGACGATTCAGCAGCTGGTCGATTCTTCGGCGGGTCAGATCCATTTTCCCAAAGGGATCTATCGAATCACCCGACCGATTTTGATCGACCTGAAAAAGGTCTCCCATACTTCGATCAGCGGCGGCGGTGTTGCCAGGATCGTGATGGACGGACCGGGGCCCGCCTTTCGGTTCGTGGGAACGCATGATGGAACGGCCAACCCAAGCACGTTCTCTCGTGAGGTTTGGAATCGTGAACATTCGCCGATGGTCGACGGCATCGATATCGTCGGACATCATCCCGACGCATCGGGGATCTCCGCATCAGGCACGATGCAGCTGACGGTTTCGCGCGTCGTGGTTCGCGAATGTTTGCACGGGATCCACTTGAGCGGGCGAAACCGCAACGTGACCCTTTCCGAGTGTCACTTGTACGACAATCACGGCATCGGTGTTTTTTTGGACGAATTGAATCTGCATCAAATCAACATTGCAAACTGCCACATCAGCTACAACGATGGCGGCGGTGTGGTGTCTCGAAAGAGCGAGATTCGCAACCTGCAAATCGGCACCTGCGATATCGAAGGCAACATGGGCGGCGCCGGATCGCAGCCAACCGCCAACGTGTTGCTCGATTCAACCGACAGTTCGATCGGCGAGGTTGCCATCGTCGGCTGCACCATTCAGCATTCTCACGATGCTCCCGAATCGGCCAATATCCGATTCAACGGACTTTCGACCAAAAGACCGTTCACCGAAGAACAGCGCCACGGCAATATCACCATCGCCGACAACGTCCTTTCGGACGTCGAAGTGAACGTCGTCATTCAGAATGCTCGCGGAGTCACCATTTCGGGCAACACGATGTGGAAAGGTTACACCAGCAACCTGATCGTCGATGGTTGCCAAAACGTGGTTGTGACCGGAAACGTTTTTGACCGCAATCCGAGATACCACTACGGCGACGGCGCCAGCGCAAAGCTGGGACTGTACTTTGTCGATTCGACCGATTGCACCATCACCGGGAATCACCTGTCGGGAGTCGTTCACGGGGATGCGGCGATGGTGGTGCGGCGTTGTAATCGGTTCAACATCACCGGTTGTACGATCTTGGACTACGGCCGTTGCGGGTTGATGCTGGACCAGGTCGCCAACAGTCGCATATCCGACTGCCTGATTCGCGACGACCGCGAGGAGGCCGAGGGGATTTCGATTTGGATGGAGGAAGATACCAGCGTTATGGTCGAAGACTGCATGCTGAGCCACGGCATGAACGAGTAGGCCACCGTCGGCCAGTTCTCCGAACTGGCACGCGCGAAGCGATTTCGGAGAAATCGCCGACTGTCATCGGAGAAATTGCTGGCGGATTCCCCACAGTCCCAACGACCCGTACAAACAGCACTCCTTCGGCTTCTCCTGGCGAACGAATCGGTCGGATTGCCGTGCTGGGCGAAAAGGCCGAGCTAGAATGCGGACTTTTCAATCCGGCGATCTTCTTGCCCGTTTCCGCTTATGCAACTGTACTATTTTTTGGCCGTCGTTGTTTCGCTCAGCTGCGGATCGCTACCGCCGCTGGACATCGATCCCAGCCGCGCCATCCTGGCAACGATCGGCATGGTCATCGCCTGGATCGTGCTCTGCCACGTTGGTGCTCGAGTGATCGCGATCCAAGTGGTGGCCGACGACCTGGATCCCGCCACCGGCGCCCATTGGCTGGACAAACAACTGGATGCTTTTCGCTACCTTGGAATTGCGGTAGCCGTTCTCTGTTTGGGCGGATTTGGACTCGCCCGTGTCCTGGACACGCTGCCCATCCTGGAACATTCGATGTTCCTGCAAGCGTTGGTGTTGCTGGCGCCGGCGGTCGCGATGACGGCCGGCACGTGGTCGGCCGAACATCTCTATGGCATGGTATGCGGGTATGTCGACCGCGGAATCGGCAATCATGTTCGCAACGTTTGGCTCGCCTTTCGCGGCGGCATGGCATGGTTAGTCGTGCCGATTCTGATTCTGCTGGCTGGCGGCGACCTGCTTTCGATGATCGCGTTGGACGCCAAAACCGCCAGCGTGATCACTGCGTTGATGATCGCACTCTTTGTGCCGCTGGGTCTGCCGTGGCTGGTTCGACACCTGTTCAAGACAAGCCGGTTCGATACGGAAACCGAAAACTGGGTTTGCGATTTGATGTCGGCCGCCGGACTGGGACGCACCAAAGTGGTGCGCTGGGAAACTGGAAATCGCAGCTTCAATGCGATGGTGGCCGGCTTCACGCCGCCAGCCCGCACGCTACTGGTAAGCGACCGACTGGCGGACGAACTGCCGCGGGAGCAAATGGCGATGGTGGTACTGCACGAAGTGGCGCATCTGCGTCGCCGCCACGTTCCGATCAGAATGCTGTCGATCTTGCCGGCGTGGGCAGCGGCAGCGGCAGTGACACGAATCGGAAACGAAGCACCGTGGGCGGTGGCAGTGGGCAGCCTGATCGGCATCCTGCTGACGATGTTGATCTTGCGAATCGTTGCTTACCGCACCGAGTTCGACGCCGATGTGGTTGCTTGCCGAATGGCGGAGAAAATCGGCGGTCATATCCAAGCGGTGCCCGCAACGTACGATCAAGCTGCCGATGTACTAGCTGATGCCTTGCTTCGTGTCACGGGAGAACATCCCGCCGCACAAAAAGCGACCTGGCTTCATCCCGGCGTCGCCGACCGCGTCGCCTCGATTCGGCGCCACCGCAGCGCACCGACCACCAGCAGCGCCAGTGCGGGCACCATCGCGAACCCCGCGTAACCATGGATACGCATCAATTGGTGCATCTGCGGCGTCGACGCGATCGGAAACATGCAGATGAAAACGGTCGCGATGGTCGTCAATCCGGTCATCACCAACAACCAAAACCCAAGCCGTTGCAAACCGCCTGATTTGAATCGGCTGATGTTTTGCCACATGTAAGAAATCGTCAGCAGCGGCAAGACGATCACCAGCGCACCGCTGGCAAACATGTGCAGCAGCAACGTCGATCCTTGCAAGTGGCCGCTGATCATCCAAGGCACAGTGCTGCCCAAAAGCACCAGCACCAACACGAGTACTGCCAGGATCAGCAATCGATCGATCCAGATTTTCATGGTTGACTCCAATCTCAGGCAGCGGGGTGTTTTCGCCCGGAGAATCGTGACGCGACCGCACCGATTCCGACCATCAACGCCATCACCAGGATGGCGACTGAACCGGCCACGATGTATTTGAACTCTTTTCGGCCGCGGAAAAGTTCATTCCAAGCCAACCGTTGATCGGCATGAATTCCCTGTAGCGAAGCCATCGAAACGGGACGCCCCACGTCGGGTCCGGGACCAATGGCCGCCACGGTGGACGAAAAGATCTTTCCCGAATCGCTGTGGCATTCGACGCAGCCGCCGGCCCCCAGCGACCATCCGGCTGGTCGAACGTTGTGGGCCATCGGCCAGGTGATCATGTCGGTGGCGGCAGAATCATCCAGTTCCAACGCTTGCAACTTGTCGGGATCATCGTGCCGGCCATAAACGACGCCGCCCGAAACGTAGACGGCCTGTTCGGCTTCTAACTCTTCCTCGATCGCTTCCAGCGCCGCCGAAACCTTTTCTTCAAACAGTTCTCGCCCCTGCTCGGCTTGCAGGGCGTCCACCTTCCTTGTCTCCTCCTCGTTCCACTCCTCTCGGTCCAACTTGGCTCGTTCTTCGCCCAGGAGTTCGGTCAGATCTTTGCTGCTGACTTTCGGCTTGACCAATTCGGCGACAAAATCCTTACGCACTCGTAGTGATCGTCGAGTGATATCGTAGACGTCATTGGGCGGAATCGGACGAACTTTTCCCTTTTCGATCACACCCCAAAACGCCGGCCAGATGGCTCGTTGTGGGTAGACCCGTCCGTCATCTCGTTTGGAAAAAACGGGGCCGACGATCGCCGGAAGTTCCTGGCCCGTGCGATGATCTTTGGATCCCAGCGAATGGGCCAGCGACGTCATCACTCGAAGCGCCTGTTGGCGCGGAGCCGGACCTCCGTGACAAGCGGTACACGACAACTTTTCGAAATGTAGCGGTGGCAACCCGGCGTGCATCGGTTTGGGAGAACCAAGCCTGCCGGCCCGTGAGTGAATGTCGTCAGAGACCGCGGCGCCAACTTCCTGTTCCGCTCCCAGATGACAGCCGGTACAGGAGAGTGTCGCCACCGATTGCTCGCTGGAATTTTGTTCTCCGTCAAACCCTCGAACGATGTGATGGTCGATTCCGTTGCGATGACAATCGGCACAATCCATTCCTGCACGCAAATGAACATCTTCATCGTGAATCCAACGCGGATCGATCGACGATTCCCCTACCGTTCGATTGCTGTGACATTGGTAGCAAGCGTTGCTGTCGGGCTTGCGAATCAAATCCATGAAGACGGTACCGTCGGCGGAAAAACGGGAGGCATCGTAGGTGACTTTGGGAAGCTTTTCCTGAGTGGCTTCGTCGTTCGGATCGGCATCGTCTTTGATTCTTGACACGTTTCCATCGATGCTGCCCAATCGCAAAGCGGCGGTGGCGGCCCAGGAAAAATTCTCCTGCTCCATCTGTTCTCGCCGCACGTTGAAGTCGTAGGCTCCGGGAACTGCGTGGCAAACCATGCAATCGATGTCAAACGATCCGGTTAGTGGCCAACGATTGACAACCGGCTCGGCCTCTTCACCTTCGCTGTCGCCATCATCGGATTCATCTGTATCGCCGCCTTCCGATTCAGGCGTGGCATCCGCCGATGGCTCTTCGGCCGCCTCCGGCTCGGAAAAGCCGCCCGGCAAGCGGCCGCCGAACTGCTTGACCATGTCCCAGCTGGAGATGCCTAACGATTTCGGGTCGAAAGTGGGCGACCAGTCTCGATACGAAAGAGGCAATTGGGTACCCGTTCGCGTGTCGGTCCAAATCCACGGTTCGCCTCGACGACCGTCGACAGAATCGGCGGCAAACGCGTTGAAGTGCCAGCCGTGCGAAATCGTTTCGTAGTCGTGACAACGCCCACAAGTCTGTTGCGAGGAGTAGGGGCGATCCGATTCGGGCGTGATTTTTCGTCCGCCGTGATCGTACAAATCGATCCAGTGCAGGAAACGGGCATCGCTGTCGCTACGAGCGAATCGGGTGTCGGCCGCTTCGGCAAATGAAGTCGACACAGCAGCAGCGATCAACACCACCGCCGCAATCAACCGCCGCAGTGGTACGACGCCAACGGAAAAAAAATACGAACTCACGGCGATCTTCCAAGCTGATTCGAGGCAGTGATCGATGGACTGGAGACCGCCGATTCTACCTCAAACCGATCACCCAGGTGGTCCGCTCCGATATCTCTATCGTAGCATGGCTGTCCCCGCCGCCAGTCACGACCGAGACGGTCGTGCTACGAAATCGCTCTGGCCCGAACATTGAACCAGTCAAGCCACTCGCCGCGATCGACCTTTTCTTCACTCTCGCGTGGTGATCCATTCACTGGTATCGGGTTGGTTTCCCGATCGGTTCACTTCGGCAACGGCACGAACCAGGTTGATCGGCAACTGGATCAGCCCGATCGCGATCAGTCCGAGATAAAACACCAACGCAACTTGCACCGGCGAGATGGTTGTCCAGAGGATCGTCGCGGCAAGCGTCAACCCGAAGATTGCCAACACCGTCTTGAACTCCGTCGGGCCGAATCGCGACAAGGTGAATTGTCCGATCAGCTTTGCCTTGATGTTGGTCAACACGGCGATGGCAAACAAACAAATCACGGCGACCAGGGCGAGGTCCAGCCGGCCGCAGGCAACACCGATACCGACCAGCCAATAGGCGAACGAAAGGGGATCAGTGAAATGGTCCAGCAGTTCGCCACCGTTGCGACATTGGCCCGTCGACCGAGCATGTGTGCCGTCGACGCAGTCGGCGGTGTGATTGGCGATGACGCCAAACGCCGCCAGCAACCCGCCCCACCAGTGGTTTGTTGACAGGGCGAAACCGACCGCGCCGACGACAGCAAATGCGTGCCCGGTCAGCACGATTCCCTCCGGCGGAAACCATTTCGGAATGTGCAGATGCGGGTAAAGCGATTTCAGCCGAGGCCCGATCCATGGGTCCAGCACGCTATGTGAAATTCGTTGTGACACTTAAAAATCTCCCTCGATTTGCGGCTGGTTTGATAGAGCCCGCGAAGGGGAGGGCGCTTCGCGGCCGACTGTCGGAGATTTCTCCGAAATCGCTACGGGAATGCGTGCCAGTTCGGAGAACAGGCCGACTGTCGGCGATTTCTCCGAAATCGCATCGCGCGCTCGCAGCCTGTTCGGAGAGCGGGTCGACGGTTGAGCAGCCGGCGGTTTACGGGAATACTGACCGCTATGTCCGACAAGACCCCATTGCCTCGATACGACCTCCAACAAAGTTACCGTTGGAACTACGATCACGCTCCCGACCCGGTGGACGTGGAAGTTCCGGAAGTACGGGGTAGCTGGACTTTTGCTGGGCTGCCGGCTGCCTCTCCGTTGGGAATCCCCGCCGGCCCGCTACTGAACGGTCGCTGGATTCTGTACTACGCGTCGCTTGGTTTTGACGTGCTGACCTACAAGACGGTCCGAAGCGGATCGCGCGAGTGTTATCCGCTGCCGAATTTGGTTCACGTGCCCGATACGCTGCCGCCAAGTCGATCGCAGGATGAGGTCAATGCGACCGCTGACCCCACCTCCACCTGGGCCGTCAGTTTCGGCATGCCTTCGACGTCACCCGATATTTGGAAAGCC
The DNA here is from genome assembly GCA_965222745.1 of Rubripirellula sp. Taxonomy (GTDB): domain Bacteria; phylum Planctomycetota; class Planctomycetia; order Pirellulales; family Pirellulaceae; genus CBDCUW01. The sequence goes on along the minus strand of CBDCUW010000005.1, from coordinate 4,520 downwards.
GATATCGAATCGACTCGCAGCGCGCTACCGGCCGAGAAGTTGCTGAACGTTTCGGTCGTCGGAACGGTGCAACCCGGCTGGACCATTGACGATCTGGCCGCCGACTATGCCTGGTGTGCTCGCCAAGCCGCGGAGTCGGGTGCCGATACGGTCGAAGCCAATCTTTCTTGCCCCAATGTCGATACCTGCGACGGCCAACTGTATCAACGTCCCGCCGACGCGAAGATCGTCGCCCAGGCCATCCGCGATCAAATCGGATCGGTGCCGTTGATTTTGAAGATCGGCCACGTGGTCGACGCTGCACTGGCCCAGTCGCTGCTGGATGCCGTTTCGGATTGTGTGACCGCGATCGCCATGACCAACAGCATTGCCAGCCGAGTGCGATCGGCGGCGCAGCAGTCGCTTTTGTTTGACGGAAATCAGCGAGGCATCTGTGGCCTGGCGACGTTCGATGAATCGCGAAAACAGGCAGGCTGGTTTGCCGAGTTGATCCAGACCAAAGGCTATCCGACCCGAATCATCGGCGTGGGCGGAGCCGCAACGGCCCTGCAGATCAAGCAGTACCTGGCAGCCGGAGCCGAATGTGTGCACATCGCGACCGCCGCCATGCTGGACCCCGCGATCGCGATCAAAATCAAAAAGCAGCTTTTTCTAGCCAATTTGTGATCGAAGCCACGAAGTGGCGATACAAAAATGGGCGGGTGCAGATGGCAACTCAGCGAATTCTTTGTGTCGCCACTTCGTGGCTACTGATTCACTGTACTTGCACACCGGGGCCTGTCGACCCCGGCAGAAGTTGTGTCAGCCCTTCGGGCTTTTGGAAGTAGGAGCGAATATCGGGCTAGTATTCGCCGACTTGGGGACAAGTCGGCCTACTGTGGAAAAAAATTCTGTGGCGGGGTGTAAGAACGTGTGGGTTGCTTGGCACTAACGCTCCAGAAACCAGACTTTTCACCGTGCTGAGGAACGCCCCGGCGGGTCTCAGCAGATCTCTCATCATCCACAAAGGGCTATCGGTATGTCGCGTCGCAGAAACAAATCCACCAAGAACTCGATCCGACGTCGCCAGACGAAGCGATATCTTCGCTTTCAGGGGCTGGAGGAGCGGCGAGTGTTGGCCGCTGCACTTGACGGCGGCGTTGTCACGGTCGACGCCAACGACGAACCCAACGAAATCGTGGCCTGGGCCAACAAGGAAACGAATACCCTGGTGATCAGCGTGGACGGAACCGAATTCGAGTTCCGAGACGACTTGGTGAGGCGGATTGACATTTTCGGAAATGGCGGCGGTGACACGATCGGAATTCGCGACAGCGTCACTCAACCAACCGTGCTCGATGGCGGCACCGGTGACGACACGATCGTCGGCAGCCAGCAGCATGACCGAATTTCGGGCGGCCGAGGCAGCGACAGGATTTTGGGACGAGGCGGGAATGACCGAATCGATGGCGGCGCGGGCAACGACGGGATCTCCGGCGGCCCCGGTTCCGATGCCATTCAAGGCGGTGTAGGAAGCGACCACATTCGCGGCGGCGCGGGCAACGACCGTATCTTGGGCGATCCGGCTCCTGGCGATGGTGCCAATGACGACGAAGCCGACGCCGAACGAACTCTCGACGACGCATTGAATCGCAGTAGCGACGCCGGCGGTGGCGTCACGATTGACGACGTCGAACCTGGTGTCTCGCTGGTTGCTGAACAACCCGATGTCGAACCTCCCGCACCCACGTTCAACGACTTGATCGCCGGTGGCGAAGGAAACGATTTCATTCGCGCCGGTATCGGCAACGACCGTGTCTTTGCCGGCCCCGGACGCGATTCGGTCAGCGGCGGCGCCGGATCGGACTGGATCGAAGGTGGTGATGGCAACGACCGCCTGGGTGGTGACGGCGGCGCCGACGTCATCTTTGGCGGCGCGGGCAACGACCGAATCGGCGGCGGTCGAGGCGGCGATTACTTGATCGGCGGCGCCGGCAACGACGGGATCCTTGGTGGTACCGGCAGCGATTGGGCATGGGGCGATGCGACCAATGCCTATCCCGAAGGCTACACCGACCCGGTCCAGTACACGATCGATTTTGTCAATCGAAACCGTGGACGCGACGTGATTTTGGGTGACGGCGGCAACGATATTCTGCTGGGCGGTAATGCGACCGACCGAATTCGTGGCGGCGCCGGAAATGACATCATCGTCGGCGGCGAAGGTGGCGATTTGATCTCGGCCGGCGCCGACGCCGACGTCGTGCTGGGTGACTGGCGATTCGAACCGAATGACGATGATACAGATCAAGCCGAAGCGGTTGCCGCGGCCGATTCTCTCATCCGTGACCTTGCCAGCGCACGCCCGGTCGACGCTGAAGAGGAAGGTCCCGACATTCGCCGTTCATTCAACGACCGGATTGCCGGAGGCCAGGGCAATGACTTGATCTTTGGCATGCAAGGACGCGACCGCATCGCCGGCGGCGGCGGTGACGACGCGCTGTTCGGCGGACGCGGCAATGACGTGATCCGCGGCGGACGTGGCAACGACACGATGCATGGCGGTCTGGGTAACGACCGAATGGCCGGCGGTATGGGCAACGATCGAATCGGTGGCGGAGCCGGTAACGATCGCATCGACGGCGGTCGCGGAAACGACATCCTTGTCGGCGGACTGGGCAACGATGTGATGTTCGGTCGCGACGGCGACGACACGTTGGTCGGCGGTCCGGGTAACGATTCCTTCATCGGCGGCCGCGGCGCAGACGAGATCAAGGCTCTTGATGGAGAAGTCGATCGGATCCTGGCTGACCAGTTTGACAATATCGAAGCGGACGACGACGACCAAATCGTCTTCGTCTGATCCAACGACTTTCAATCGTCCCCCACCCTTGTCTCTTCTCGGAAAAACCTCCTTCGCACCGCGAGGGAGGTTTTTCTTTTTGACTGGTTCCGCCCTTCACTTGGTGGCGCCCTTCGTACATGGATTCTTGCTCCTCTCGTACTTCTACTCGTGCTCGTGCTCAGCGAAGCGGTGCTCGTGCTCGTAATCGAATCCGATTGGCGTTTGATCATCGTTGGATGTGCTGACGGGAGCCGAACTCGCTGCTGTGCAAGTCGATTACGAGCACCGCTGCGCTGAGCACGAGCACGAGCACGAGTAAGAGCACGAGTAAGAGTAAGAGGCATTTGACTTGATCGACAGATCATTGGATGCCATTCGATTTCCTGAAGAACTAGATTCTCCGTTTTTCCGTTCACTTGGTGGCGGTGTAGGCGTAGCGGTTTTTGGCGGCCGGATCCATCAACCCGGCTGAATTCCATGGCCCGATAGCTTGACGTACTCTTTCGGCCACTTGTGGTGTCGGCCGGTCGCTGGTCAGCCAATCACAGGCCGCCTGAACCGTGTCAACAAAAGGCTGGTCGTCTGCGTTCCACAGCATCACCGGAGTTTCACCTTCGCCGTAACGCTCCTCGCAACGGATTGCCCCCGCGAAATAGAGCATGCATGCGGCGGCGAAACGAGGAAAATCGTTCATCGTCTGGTACGCGGTATTTACCAGGCGGTCGACGAATCGGGCCTCGTGCAACACCACTTGACGATACGTTTGAGTCGCTTCCTGCCGCTTCACCGCATCGCCTTCCAGAATGATTCGAGCGACACGGTCGACACCGGCCAGGGCGCGAGCGATTCCTGTGCTGTGCAGCGGATCGATCGTTGCCGCTGCCGTCGGCAACATGATGCATTGCGGCTGGATCACCGGATCGTAGATGGGCCGAATTCCGCGGCCCGTTCTCGGACCGTCGTCGGGTGCAACCATCGAAGCACCTTCTAACATCGCCATGACCGACGGATAACGATCCCAATCCAGCAGCCCATTGAACCGCAGTGGAACGCCGTCGCCCGATGAAGTCAGCCCGACGCTTGTGATCCCGTTGTCAAATCGCAACATCCACAACCAACCGTCGTCCAAAAGGTGATGTTGAGCGGCATCGTCGCAGCAAAAAGGATCGCTACTGACGTCATGCCCCGCCGCGGCCAATAGATCGCTCCACCGCCGCACACCCTCGAAGTGAGCAAACACCGAACGAGTGTTGGTTTTCAATCTATCCGGCCGAACGCCATAAAGCTGTGCCAACACCGCGGCATGCCCCGATGCATCCACGATCCAATCGCTTTCAATCAGCCGGCTGGTATCGTCCTTGCCAGCGACGGTCAAACAGAAATCGGAGCGCCGATCGCGAGATTCGACGCGGTGCCGCGTCCAATCATCCGCACCAGCAGCGATCGCCTGCCCGAAAAGAAACTCATCGACCTCGGCGCGATACCACTGTGTATCGCCGACGTCATCGTGGTCGCTCGCGGCGACCAACAAGCTGCGCTGGTGATCGGGAGTGTCGAAGAACTCTTTTTCGGCCGGTTGAACGTAGTAGCTGAAGCCCCGCTTGAGTCCGCAGGTGATTTGCGGCAGCTTCTTTTTCCAACCACCGTACGTCGAAAGCGAGACCAATTCGTCGATCCCGTACTGCTGGCCCAGGCG